>NZ_JBBOYK010000001.1:0-2215000 GCF_038008045.1 Paenibacillus sp. FSL P2-0173 | reverse complement strand
GTGACGCGGACTGATGGATGTCCGTCTAAGCAGTGAGGCTGGTGTGTAGGCAAATCCGCACATCGTAAGGCTGGGCTGTGATGGGGAGCGAAAATTATAGTAGCGAAGGTCATGATCTCAGACTGCCAAGAAAAGCCTCTAGCCAGGAGAAGGTGCCCGTACCGCAAACCGACACAGGTAGGCGAGAAGAGAATTCTAAGGCGCGCGGAAGAACTCTCGTTAAGGAACTCGGCAAAATGACCCCGTAACTTCGGGAGAAGGGGTGCCTCGGTAGGGTGAATAGCCCGAGGGGGCCGCAGTGAAAAGGCCCAAGCGACTGTTTAGCAAAAACACAGGTCTGTGCGAAGCCGCAAGGCGAAGTATACGGGCTGACGCCTGCCCGGTGCTGGAAGGTTAAGGGGAGTGGTAAGCCTTCGGGCGAAGCTATGAACCGAAGCCCCAGTAAACGGCGGCCGTAACTATAACGGTCCTAAGGTAGCGAAATTCCTTGTCAGGTAAATTCTGACCCGCACGAATGGCGTAACGACTTGGGCGCTGTCTCAACGAGAGATCCGGTGAAATTTTAATACCTGTGAAGATGCAGGTTACCCGCGACAAGACGGAAAGACCCCATGGAGCTTTACTGCAGCTTGATATTGAATTTGGGTACGATCTGTACAGGATAGGTGGGAGCCGTTGAATCTTGAGCGCCAGCTTGAGAGGAGGCATCCTTGGGATACCACCCTGATCGTATCTAGGTTCTAACTTGGTACCGTGATCCGGTGCGAGGACAGTGTCAGGTGGGCAGTTTGACTGGGGCGGTCGCCTCCTAAAGAGTAACGGAGGCGCCCCAAGGTTCCCTCAGAATGGTTGGAAATCATTCGAAGAGTGCAAAGGCAGAAGGGAGCTTGACTGCGAGACCTACAAGTCGAGCAGGGACGAAAGTCGGGCTTAGTGATCCGGTGGTACCGCATGGAAGGGCCATCGCTCAACGGATAAAAGCTACCCTGGGGATAACAGGCTTATCTCCCCCAAGAGTCCACATCGACGGGGAGGTTTGGCACCTCGATGTCGGCTCATCGCATCCTGGGGCTGAAGTAGGTCCCAAGGGTTGGGCTGTTCGCCCATTAAAGCGGTACGCGAGCTGGGTTCAGAACGTCGTGAGACAGTTCGGTCCCTATCTGTCGTGGGCGTAGGAAATTTGAGAGGAGCTGTCCTTAGTACGAGAGGACCGGGATGGACGTACCGCTGGTGTACCAGTTGTTCCGCCAGGAGCACCGCTGGGTAGCTATGTACGGAAGGGATAAGCGCTGAAAGCATCTAAGCGTGAAGCCCCCCTCAAGATGAGATTTCCCAGTATGTAAGACCCCTTGAAGACGACGAGGTAGATAGGTTGGGGGTGGAAGTGCAGTAATGCATGGAGCTGACCAATACTAATCGGTCGAGGGCTTATCCTAAGAATAAAACGCAAATGAGTTTCGGATCCAGTTTTCAGGGTGTAACCTTGAAACAAATGCTTAATATTCCCTGATAGCTCAGTTGGTAGAGCACTCGACTGTTAATCGAGTTGTCACAGGTTCGAGTCCTGTTCGGGGAGCCATATGGAGAGGTGTCCGAGTTGGCCGAAGGAGCACGATTGGAAATCGTGTAGGCGCCAAAAGCGTCTCGAGGGTTCGAATCCCTCTCTCTCCGCCATAATTATTTTATTGCATGGCCCGTTGGTCAAGGGGTTAAGACACCTCCCTTTCACGGAGGTAACAGGGGTTCGAATCCCCTACGGGTCATAAAAATATCATAAAAGAACTTGCAATAAAAAGTTCATTATGGTATAATATGAGAAGTGCTTAATTGTGGAGGCTTAGCTCAGCTGGGAGAGCATCTGCCTTACAAGCAGAGGGTCGGGGGTTCGAGCCCCTCAGCCTCCACCATTTGAAAATTAAATATTTATTATTGTCGCGGGGTGGAGCAGTTCGGTAGCTCGTCGGGCTCATAACCCGAAGGTCGCAGGTTCAAATCCTGCCCCCGCAACCAATTAAAATTTATTATGGAACTGTGGTGTAGAGGCCTAACATGCCTGCCTGTCACGCAGGAGATCGCGGGTTCGAATCCCGTCAGTTCCGCCATTAGTAATACAACGTTTAATGAAGAGCCTTATAATAAGGCTCGGTAGCTCAGTCGGTAGAGCAGAGGACTGAAAATCCTCGTGTCGGCGGTTCGATTCCGTCCCGAGCCACTTTTAATTGAATATTTTATGTGCCGGTGTAGCTCAACTGGTAGAGCAACTGACTTGTAATCAGTAGGTTGGGGGTTCAAGTCCTCTCGCCGGCACCATTTTTGGAGGATTAGCGAAGTGGCCAAACGCATCAGACTGTAAATCTGCTCCCTTACGGGTTCGGTGGTTCGAATCCATCATCCTCCACCAGTTTTATAGGGGCATAGTTTAAAGGTAGAACAACGGTCTCCAAAACCGTTGGTGTGGGTTCAATTCCTGCTGCCCCTGCCAATTATTCATTACTTGCGGCGGTCGTGGCGAAGTGGTTAACGCACCGGACTGTGACTCCGGCATTCGTGGGTTCAAGCCCCATCGGCCGCCCTTTATTTATTGGGGATTAGCCAAGCGGTAAGGCAACGGACTTTGACTCCGTCATGCATAGGTTCAAATCCTATATCCCCAGCCATCTTTATGCGGACGTGGCTCAGCGGTAGAGCATCGCCTTGCCAAGGCGAGGGTCGCGGGTTCGATTCCCGTCGTCCGCTTTGTTACACTCTGGCGCCATAGCCAAGTGGTAAGGCAAAGCTCTGCAAAAGCTTTATTCCCCAGTTCAAATCTGGGTGGCGCCTCCATAATTGAATATGCCGGCGTGGCGGAATGGCAGACGCGCTCGACTCAAAATCGAGTGGGAAACCGTGGAGGTTCGAGTCCTCTCGCCGGTATTAACTAAAAGAGTTCATTAGAGATAATCTCTAGTGGGCTTTTTTTATTTGAGCTTTAGTACCCCACTCATTGCTTGAGCTGAAGACACCTTTGAGTTGTATTCGAAATGCGAATAAATATTTGCCGTTGTTGCATAATCGCTGTGGCCTAACCATTCCTGAACTTCTTTCATGCTTACCCCTAATACATCTACATAAATATACTCCAGGTATTCAAGACAATAAGAATTGTCAGAAGATAAGCGATAGGATTCCTGTTATTCCTTCATACGAATCAGAAGCTCATAGAACGTGTCCACCAGTGGCAGTATACGGCGACTGGCTTTATTCTTGGTTCGGTCATTTTCAATTTCAATATATCTACCATTCAAATTGCCCGATGTGGCGGTATGTTTAATATTAATAGTCCAATTCAATAAATCAATAGCCGACCATTTTAATCCTACGACCTCGCTTCGGCTTAGCCCATAAAAGGCAGCCAGGATAACGAAAAGCTCAATTCTTTCGCCTCGGATTACTGCGAGGAGTTGATTCAGCTCCTCGGCATTGTAGAAGCTCACGACGTAATTGTTCTTTTTTGGGCTTTCAACTAAGTCAGGGAGATTCGCCACAATCAGCTTTATTTTCACGGCATACTGAAGGGCTCTGCAAATGTTCGCGTGGTAATGAATAACGGTATTGGCGCTGACACCTTGCACATTCATTTCATGGGTATACAAGGTCTGAAAATCCTCTGTAGTTAAATCATCAAGCAATACATCCCTTTCTCTCGGAAAAAGGATCTACGCGGCCTTTTACAGTGTCGGAATAGGAGATATAGGAGATGAGATAAGCCCGATACTGTTTTTCATCATCTCTAGCCATTGAAGCATAAAGTCTGCGAACAGCCTTTTGCTATTACCGGATGGAGTAGCCGCTTTTACTCTTACAGCATATCTTCGTTTTCAACCGCGAGTGCTTGTCCTTCCATATGATAATTCTTCCTGGCTTCCTGAAGCAAGATTTCGGCTCTTTTCTTGGTTCCTTTTATCTTAAGCCCCGTAGGGATCCATTTTGGTTATCGTTTACCATTCTCATCTTTACAGTTAGGCGGATGTCCCGTTGCGCTTTCTCCTCTTCCAACAACTCCAGAGGGTGAACCCGATCCTTTTTCAAATACCGGTTGAGCTTCGGAATGGATTTGCTACAAAAGTGGTAGCTGAATCCGCCGATGGATTGCTTTAGCGCCCAGAAGGTGCATTTGATTTTGAACCGGGCGGTATAAAGTTCGATGATCTAGGTCGCCTCCAGTGTCAGATCGGTGCTGGCTAGAATGGAGCATCGCCTGTTCGGATTCACCAGCAAAAACCACAGTTTTTGGTATACTCTTTGGCCCCATAACATATCCAGACACAGGTAACTGACGGATTATTCATTGCCATACATGCTCACGATAGCGTACTCAAACGCTGCGGTACGGCTTTAAAACAGCTCGGCCAAGCACCACCTTTGTCCTCTTTTTACGGTAGCGACCCCGGTCTGTGGCAGGTGTACCATGACGTTCATAGGCAACGGTATTGGACTTGGCTTCGGTTACCATATCCATCCGGGTGCTGCCGAATTGATCAGAGGTAGGCAAAACCATTTCCGGGACGTGCCCTAGTCAAAACACAGCATGAGGCCGATGACAATGACAACAAACCCATGAAAAGCGCCTCCAAAATTGCGTCACATTTAACACAATTGATATTGATTATCAATATCAATTGTGTTAATATAATTTTGTTCACTAGTGAACAAAAAATAATCTAATGGTGACACTGAACTTGGTCTGCAACTACTACAAGAGAGGGGAGATTGGGAAATTGGAGTTTCAAAATCATTTTAAAGGTCATCTTTACGAGCAATATATTAAAATGCTACATCTGAATGAGCTGTATACTGAACAAGAATTTAACTCGTTTCGGCAACAGGCCAGAAAGTACCAGATTGACATGCTCTCCAACAATATTACTAGTGTACACGTTATTGATTGCATTGGTGATTATGAACCGATAAATCATACCGGGATTGTGGAGAAGATGGGGTTGTCCAAAGCTAGCATTACTAAAATTAGTGCAAAGCTGCTGGAAATGGGCTTCATTATGAGAAGTCAACTGAACAGCAATCGTAAGGAGATTTACTTTAGTTTAACGGATAAGGGAAGACACGTTTATCATTTGCATAAAGAACTGCACAAAGAAAAAGAAGAAAGGTTTTACCAATTCATTGAATCCTATTCAGAGGTTGAGCTGCAGACTATTGGAAAATTTATGAGTGATTTGGTGGCGCGTGCCGAAGAATACTCCGAAGGGAAGTTTACGATAAATGACGACATTAAAGATTGAGGAATTAAGATCCAAGATTGAAGGGAAAGAAATTTTAAAAGGGCTCACACTGGAGATTCATGGCGGAGAGATTCATGCGATTATGGGGCCTAATGGGACGGGAAAAAGTACATTGGCTTCAGCTTTAATGGGCCATCCCAAATATGAGGTTACTGGCGGTAAGGTGACATTGGACAATGAAGACCTTCTGGAGATGGAGGTGGATGAGCGTGCCCAGGCAGGCTTGTTCCTCGCTATGCAATACCCAAGTGAAATTGCTGGCGTGACCAACTCGGACTTTCTCAGAAGTGCCATCAATGCACGGCGTGAAGAAGGCGATGAGATATCCTTAATCCGTTTTATCCGTGAAATGGAGAGCAAAATGAAGGGGCTGGAGATGAACCCGGAATTTGTGCATCGTTATTTGAATGAGGGATTCTCTGGCGGTGAAAAAAAGCGGAATGAGATTTTGCAAATGATGCTACTTGAACCCAAGTTTGTGATCCTGGATGAAGTGGACTCAGGGCTTGATATTGATGCACTGCGTATTGTGGCCAATGGCGTAAATGAGATGCGCAGCCCGGATAGAGGCTTTTTAATCATCACCCATTATCAACGACTGTTGAATTATATTACCCCGGATTTTGTGCATGTCATGATGCAAGGCCGGATAGTTAAATCTGGCGGTCCGGAGCTTGCCCACCGTTTGGAGGCTGAAGGGTACGATTGGGTGAAGGAGGAACTTGGGATTACGGATGAGACGGTAAGGGAAGCTTAAAAGCCGGAGAGGAGGAACAGCACGTGGATATACAAGCTAGAGTTTCAATGAATGTGGACGATTTACGCGCATGGTCAAGCGCTAAGGATGAACCTCGTTGGCTGATTGAACGCCGCGTTCACGCACTCGAACTGGCAGGGACGCTGGAGTTGCCTAAAGTGGAGAAAATCAATCTCGAAAAATGGGATATCTACGAAAGTGGAGATTACAAAGCTGAGAATGCGTGGTCTAGTTTGGAGGAAGCGCCGGAGGTTGTTCGAGGTTTGGTTGCTTCTCCGGTGAAAGGCGGACTAATCGTTCAGTTCAACTCGGATGTAGTGTATACGAAATTGTCCGAGAGCTTAGCCGCCCAGGGAGTCATTTTAACGGATCTGCATACTGCGGCAAAAGAGCATGAGGAGCTGGTTCAACGTTATCTCTTTCAGGCAGTAAAGCCAGAAGAACATCGTTTATCTGCTGCACACAGTGCCTTATGGAGTGGTGGCGTTTTTCTATATGTCCCAGACGGTGTAGAGGTTGAAGCACCTATTCAAGCGATCTTTCTTAACGATACAAGCGGTGTGTGTTTTGCTCCTCACGTCTTAATTGTGGCAGGGAGCAACAGCAAGATCACTTATGTGGATAATTGTGTATCAAGTGGTGATGATGTCAAGGTATTGCATAACGGTGTGACGGAGGTCTTCGCGGGGGCGGGCTCAAAGGTGCAAGTAGCTTCGGTTCATCAGCTTGCTGCAACTACAACAGATTTCACCCAGCGACGGGCGGTCGTTCTTGCTGATGGGGGTGTGGAATGGATTATCGGTGAGATGAACAATGGTTATACCGCCAGCGATACCAAGACTTTGCTACAAGGCAACGGGGCGGTCTCCGACAATAAGGTGATTGCTATTGGCACGGGCAATCGAAAATCGAGCTATACAACTCAAGCTCAGCATTTTGGCAGAAGCTCGGTAAGCCAGATGATTACGCGTGCAGTCATGCTTGAAGAAGCTACGGCCATTATCAACGGCATTACAAAGATTGAAAAAGGTGCAACCCATTGTGATGGTCAGCAAACAGAACGCGTGCTTATGCTAAGTCCTAAAGCTCGCGGCGATGCCAATCCGATCCTGCTGATAGATGAGGATGATGTAACCGCGGGTCATGCTGCATCCGTGGGGCAAGTAAATGCAGAGCAAATCTATTATCTGATGTCGCGCGGGATATCACGGAGTGAAGCCGAACATCTTGTTATTTTCGGATTTCTCGCTCCTGTCATTTCGGAGATCCCGCTGGAAGGTGTTCGCAGTCGCCTAAAAGATTTAGTGGAAAGCAAGCTCGGCAGATCATAGCAAATCAAAATGAATCTTGAAAGGTTAAAAAGGAGTGATACTAATGGCTAAAAAAGCACCAGATATGGGCGAATATAAATATGGGTTTCGCGACAAGCACCAGTCTATTTTTCAATCTGGAAAAGGTCTGACGGAAGAGATTGTCCGGGAAATTTCCCGGATCAAGGAAGAGCCGGAGTGGATGCTCAATTTTCGGTTGAAAGCTTTGAATCAATTCTACAAAATGCCGATGCCTGAATGGGGAGCGGATTTGACCGGGCTAAATCTTGATGACATCCAGTATTACGTTCGCCCTTCTGAAAAACAGGGAAAGACCTGGGAGGAGGTTCCTTCCGAGATCAAAGCAACCTTTGACAAGCTGGGAATCCCTGAAGCGGAGCAAAAGTTCCTGGCGGGCGTATCCGCTCAATATGAGTCGGAAGTAGTTTATCACAGCATGCGGAAAGAACTGGAGGATCAGGGCGTTATTTTCCTTGATACGGATAGTGCATTAAAGCAATACCCCGAAGTGTTTAAGCAACATTTTGGGACGATCATCCCTCCTGCCGACAATAAATTTGCGGCGCTTAATAGTGCAGTTTGGTCAGGCGGTAGCTTTGTATACATTCCGAAGGGTGTTCAGTGCGAGGTTCCTATACAAGGTTATTTCCGTATTAATTCTGAAAATATGGGTCAATTCGAGCGGACATTAATTATTGCCGAAGAGGGCAGCTTTGTCCATTATGTTGAAGGATGTACAGCACCTATTTATAGTACCAGTTCTCTGCATAGTGGAGTTATTGAAATTATTTGCCGGAAAGATTCCCGTGTCCGTTACACGACCATTCAGAATTGGGCTCCTAATATCTACAACTTGGTAACCCAAAGGGCTGTGGCAGAAGAAAATGCCACAATGGAATGGGTGGACGGCAACATCGGCTCCAAGGTAACAATGAAGTATCCGGCAGTATTATTGAAAGGACGGGGAGCCAAGGGGTCCATCCTGTCTATTGCCGTAGCCGGTAAAGATCAGCATCAAGATGCTGGCGCGAAGGTAATTCACCTTGCTCCCGAGACAACATCTACGATTATATCCAAATCCATCAGCAAGCAGGGCGGAAAAGTAAACTACCGAGGGTTGTCCAGCTTCAGCCGCGATTCCGCAGGGTCCAAGTCCAATATTAAGTGCGATACGTTGATATTGGACAACATGTCAACATCAGATACGATTCCGTACAATGAAATTAAAAACGATCAGATTACTTTGGAGCACGAGGCAACAGTATCCAAAGTGTCCGAGGAACAATTGTTTTACTTAATGAGCCGCGGGCTTACAGAACAAGATGCTACACAAATGATTGTAATGGGCTTTATTGAACCGTTTACCAAAGAATTGCCAATGGAATATGCCGTTGAAATGAATCGGTTGATTCAATTTGAGATGGAAGGAAGCATCGGTTGATTCATTAATTTAATAGATCAAACCTTTATCATTCTTTAAAGAGGTGCTAGTAATGAAGAAAAATAATTCGGACGATTCAGAACTAGCTCAAATTACCCGAGAGATACGAAAACTTCAGTTCTGCTTCAATATGCTGTCAGGATTGAGCGCAAGTTGTGGTGTGATGATACCTTTAGACTCTATTCATACGCTTATAAGGGAACTTTCGGATCAAGAGGTCACTCTTAGGCAAAAAGCAAAGGATCACTCAGACGATCTAGGGTGAAAAAAGGTCTGAATTGACGGTTGATAAAAAATGGGAGGAGTTGACATAATGGATGAAAATGGAGTTTTATTCGATGAAGTATCGGAAGTTCTTCTCAAACTACGTCCTTTCTTACTGCGTGACGGTGGAGATGCTGAACTGGTCGAAGTTGAGAACGGTATAGCAAAATTAAGATTTTTGGGAGCTTGCAATGGTTGCCCAAGTGCTACGATTACGTTAAAGGTTGCTATTGAGCGCGCAATTCTTGAGGAAATTGATGATATTAAAGAAGTTGTACAAGTATTCTAAATTCCTTGATACTGAGCAACTGAGTTAGTCCTGTCGCAGACCATAGCTACGGAAGTTGATCCCGCTGCTCAATACCAAAGTACATCGACAGATTACCTTGCGGGTCGAAATCGACGAGCAGCGCTTATTTTCCTTCATTAAACAAGGTATTATCAAGATTTTATTCGGTATCGAGTGGGAAACCGTGGAGGTTCGAGTCCTCTCGCCGGTATACACAAAAGGGTGATAAAATGCTTAAAGGCATTTTATCATCCTTTTTATTATATATTCATGATTTTGGCAACAAGGTTAACATGGATTTGACCAGCGCTTTGATCTTATCGTAAGATGATGGTACTGAAAAAACTTTTCTAGTTTACTGAGCGCGAAAGAAATGAGGACGAATATGCAGGAAAGAATTTTGGAGGCTTTTGTAGAGGAAGTTCATGAAAATGGTTTGAAATTTACGATGGATGATCTTGCGAAAAGACTCGCCATTAGTAAGCGTACGTTGTATGAACATTTTTCGTCTAAGACGCTTATTTTAGAAACACTTATTGAGCGTACTAATGATGATATGATTCGTAAAACTGAGCAAATTATCGAAAATAATGAGTTATCTTTGTTAGACAAGATTAAGCAGTCGATTAGGGTCATGCCTCTGTATTATAAGTTTTACGATTTAAGAATATTGGACCAGATGAAAAAGTATTATCCTGAGCAATGGAAAAGGGTACATGCCGATTTAAATGACTGGTCTCCGATTAGAACATTAATTCAGGAAGGCATTCGAGAAGGAATAATAGTGAACAAAAATGAGGCTCTGATCATGAAGCTTATTATTGAATCTGTAAATTTAACGCTTGATCAGCGTTTCTTTCTGGATAACAGTGTGACGGTAGAGGAAGCAACTTATTCTATTGTAGATATTCTGTTGTTCGGATTGGTCGAAAAATAAAAAAATAGCCTCAACAATATGCTGCATATTTGAAGAGGCCATTTTTGTATATGAAAACTAAGAAAACAATTTTAGTTTCAATTGTTTTTGAAAAATAATAAAGTTTATCTAATATTAAATAAAGAGATACGGAAAAGGAAGGGTGGAAATATGTCTATACTCACAAGAAATCGAGGAGCAATGCTGTTATTGATGCTTAACATTTTTTTGGCATTCATGGGGATTGGCTTAGTTGTCCCTGTGTTACCTAAGTTTATAAGTGAGCTAGGGATGAATGGTTCCTCGATGGGGCTGATGGTTGCAGCTTTTGCGTTGACACAGCTTTTGTTATCACCATTGTCAGGAAAGTTGTCTGATCGTTATGGACGTAAAAAGTTGATTGTTTCTGGGATGTTCATCTTCATGTTATCAGAGCTTGTTTTTGGACTGGCAAATTCCATTCCTACCCTGTTCATAGCACGAATCATGGGTGGAGCAGGGGCAGCATTGCTTACTCCTTCTATTATGGCCTATGTCGCTGATGTGACCTCGTTTGAGGAAAGAGGCAAGGGAATGGGAATGATCAATGCAGCGATCAACACAGGCTTCATAATAGGACCAGGGATTGGCGGTTTGCTTGCCACATATGGAATACGCATTCCCTTCTTTGCGGCAGCAGGAGCTGCGGGAATAGCGGCTATCTTGTCTCTGTTAGTGCTGCCTGAGTCTTTAAGCAAGGAAAAGCAACAATTTAATAGAGAGCTTCCACGTCAAAAAGAAAATCTTTTGCAGCAATTTGCCAAGTCATATCAATCTCCATATTTCATGGGTTTACTCATTGTATTTGTCGTTGCTTTTGGGTTAGCGAACTTTGAAACAGTGTTTGGACTGTTTGTTGACCATAAATATGGTTTTACACCAATGGATATTGCCATCATTATAACGACAGGCTCCATTATGGGAGCAGTTGTCCAAGCAACTATATTTGGATGGATCATTAATCGTTTTGGAGAGAAAAAAGTAATTCACCTCTGTTTGGCTATTGGGGGCCTGTTCATCTTTCTAACCCTATTTGCTGAACAGTACGTGATGATTATGCTGACGACCTTCATCATTTTTCTGGCTATGGATATCCTTCGCCCGGCAGTAAGCACTTCTCTATCACGGCAGGCCGGAGATGAGCAAGGCTTTGTGGCAGGCATGAACTCGTCCTATACAAGCTTGGGTAATGTGATTGGACCATTAATTGCAGGACTGTTATTCGATGTTCATATTAATCTGCCTTATATGGTTGCAGCTATAGCGTTACTGGCTTGTCTCGTCCTTTCACTACGTTCCAAGCAAGCGGGTGAGCAACACTCGATAGCCCGTGCAGCAGAACAGCATAGAGGGTGATAGCCGCAGGTCTATACTCATCCCCGACTTAGGTCTAGGTTCAAAAACCGTCTGGGGTCCGTTTTGTCAAACGCTAGGTCAGCGTACAATAAGAACATAAGCAAGACACAGTGAAAGGCGGTGAGAGATGATGAGAGTTAACAAAGGGAATGGGTTAGCGATTGTACTGATCGTGTTGGGTTCGATTATGCTGCTCGGTAAGTTTACTCCGTTTTTCGGTCACTTTTTAGGACATCTGATTGGTTACTTAATTCCGATAGCTATGGTCATGCTAGGCTACTACGGTGTGAAAAAAGGAAATGCACTCTTCGGCTGGATCGTACTTGTACTCGGGGTACTGATTTTGCTTGGCAAACTGTCCTGGCTTCTGGGACCGCTACTGGCAATCGGGTTGATCATATTTGGTGTTTCCCTGCTGAGTGACCGCAGAAGACGTTACTGATTTTAGCAGTTTGACGAATGAAAAAAGATTGTAGCAACGAAGTGATAAATTATGGCAATACGAATTGTGAAAGGAGCAGACGCAAATGAGTGTTTTTCGAAGAATGCGAGATATCACGGTAGCGACCTTCAATGAGCATTTGGAACAAAGCCAAGACCCGGTGCAACTAATTGACCAGTTCTTGTATAATACCCGCCAGGAAATTGCCGAAGCGGAAAAACTCCATCAACAGTATGCGATGCACACAAGACAGATGAAGCAGCAGTTGGATCATGCATTGTCCATGCAGACCAAACGGGAGGAACAGGCGCTACTGGCTTTGAAGGCTGATGAAGAACATATCGCGAAGCTGGCCCTTCAGGAGAAAATGCTATATGCAGAAAAAGAAGAGCAGTATAGAGAACTGTGGGAGCAGAGCCGTGAATCACTACGTGAGCTAGAACAACAGCTAGATACATTAAAGACAGAATATCAAACGGTACACAGCAAGCGTCAGTATTATGCGGCACGTGTACAGACGTTGAGACTCCAGCAGCAAATGAACGAACGGGCTGGTACATACGGTGGACGAAATGTTCCCCGAATGTTCAACCGCTTGGAAGACCGAGTAGCCGATATGGAAGCAGAAACGATGAGTCTGCGTGATTTACGTCGGGGTGAGGGCGACCATGTACAGGATGCCCAAGGCGGTGGATCGTTGCTTGAACAAGAGTGGGAGAGACTGAAAAGCAAGCTGAACAACAGCGGGAAGGAGTAAATTGATAATGACCCGAATTTACAGATCAAGCCGGGATAGAGTAATAACAGGTGTATGTGGCGGTCTTTCTGACGCAACAGGAATGGACTCAACATGGATTCGTATTCTGGTTGTGATCAGTTTCTTTATTACAGCAGGAACCACATTTATGATTTATGTGATTGCGGCACTGGTTATCTCTAAGGAGCCGAGATCTCCTTTCGATGGAGGATTTGGCCCTGACAGCGGACCCTATAATCAACAGGACCCGCGCTATTATGGCAGTAACAATACAAGATCGCAGTATGGGCAGGGAACTGGTTACAATCAGGGCGGCGCATACGGCAATTCGAACCCGTTTTTTGGTCAAGATGCCCGCAACTCATCCAAATTTAACACAGGTCAGAACAACGACTTGGATTCCATGATGGAAGATATTGAGAAAAAGGCAATGAAAAAAGAATTGGCAGAGTTACGCAAAAAAGTAGAGCAATTCGAGAAGGGAGATCGTAAATAATGGGGATCTTTAAAAGAATGAAGGATATGACAAGAGCATCGGTGAATGAAGTGTTGGATAAAGTGGAAGATCCGATTATTATGTTGAATCAATATTTGCGCGATATGGAGGCGGAAATTCACGAGGCTGAGGTAACGGTTGCCAAGCAAATGGCGAATGAACGACGTATGAAACAGCGTTTGGAGGAAGCGGTACGTGTATCCAATGAGCGTGAGAAGCAAGCCGAATCCGCATTACGAAATGGTCAGGAAGAAGTAGCGCGCAAGCTGTTGGGAGAGAAGATTTATTTTGTGCAGAAGCAGGACGAATACCGCGACTTGCATACACAAGCTGAGCTTCAAGCAAAAGAATTGGTACAACAGCTTCACGACATGAAAGATGAATTCTATAAAATGCGCAACAAGCGCAATGAGTTGGTATCCCGTGCTCAAATGGCGAAAGCCAAAAAGCAAATGTCTCAAATCAATAGTTTGCACACGATTGAAAGTGGGTCTGCTTCATTGGGCTTCCACCGTATGGAAGAAAAAATCATGCAAATGGAAGCTGAAGCTGACGTACTGCGTGCTCCTTACCGTCAAGCTCCAGGAGAAGCATATATTAATCCAGCTGAGGCTGAAAAACAGTTTAAAGTGGATGAGCAGCTTCAACAGCTTAAGTCCAAAATTCAGACAGGTGCTAAACCAGTCGATATGAAGAAGGACTGACTACTCGGAAACAAGACATTATGATATGCTGTATGGAATGGACATTGGTCGATGATCGTGCTCAATCTGTATGGTCCGGGAAAGCCATATGGCGGAATGTCGCGCCACTATGGCTTTTCCGTCCTGTATAAACATAAAGGGGGTGCAGCATGGAGAGAAAAAAATCAGCCTTGGCACTGGCAGGGATTGGCATCGGGATTATCATTTTATTCGGTCAGTGGATTGGGTTCCTCTCCGTGGTTGCACTGATCCTAATGTTGGCCGGAATATATAAGATCCGTAATTCCAAAATCAAAAAAGGTTACACGATGCTCGCGATTGGTGCTGGACTGTTAGTGCTGGATCATTTGTTCCTGTTTGTGGTAGTTACACTAGCATCATTAGCTGTATTCTATTCACGTTCAAGGAAGCTGCATAAAGGTCAAAGCTCCATATTCAAGCACAATTTTATATCCAATCATAAATGGGATGAAGTGCCTTGGAGTCTGCGCAGCACAAGCATATGGCATGTGGTTGGGGACGTGGATGCTGACCTGACGTTGGCTCTCCCAGAGGAACGTGAGTCCGTCATATTTCTACAAGGGATCTTCGGTGACATTGACATCACGTTACCGGATAATTACGGTGTAGAGGTGGAGATGCTCGTATTGTTCGGACAGATTCAGTTTGACCGGGATCATGAGGCGGGGATGCTCAATCGACTGGTTTGGAAGTCTCCCCATTTTGAGCAGAGTGAGTATAAAGTGAAGTTTGTCGTTTCGTACTTGGCGGGCGATGTCCGCGTCCGATTTTATTGAATCAGGAGGAACCGGGATGAATCATAAAAAAACGTCCAACATGGTAACCCGCAGTATGGGTGAAGGTATCCTCCTGTGTGTTGTTGTGGGCGTAGTTGTCTTTTATATGCTGTATACATATGGATATGTGAAGTCGTTCCCAACCTGGGGCATGATATTGAAAGTTGCAGGAGCCGTTATACTGGTGTTGATTGGTACAGGGGCAATGTACGGATTTTATGAGAGCTACCGCTTTAAAAGCAGATTGGAAATGTTGAGAGAGACGTTGCTGATGTGGGAAAAGGGAACCCCTGCACGTGAGTTGCCGCCCCTAGGGCATGATGAGCTTGGCAGGCTGGGAGAGCAGCTGGAACGGATCGGGCGTAAATGGCAGGAACAAGTTACGTCTTTACAACGCTTATCCACGGATAATGCTCAGTTGGCAGAACAGGCACGGATGACTGCGATTGTGGAGGAGCGGCAGCGGCTGGCCAGAGAGTTGCATGACGCCGTATCACAGCAATTATTTGCTATTTCAATGACGGCGACGGCTGTGGGGAGGACGCTGGATAAGGATTTTGATAAAGCGCAGCGTCAAGTTGCGCTAATTGAAGAAATGTCTTCCGTGGCACAATCCGAAATGCGGGCGTTACTACTTCATCTGCGGCCTGTCTATCTGGAAGGAAAACGGCTTGAGCAGGGTTTGCGTGATTTGGTACAGGAGTTGCAGGCAAAGGTACCGATGGAGATTGATTTTGAGATTGAAAGCGGAGTACAGTTGGTTAAAGGCATTGAGAACCACTTGTTTCGTATTGTTCAGGAAGCGATGTCTAATACATTGCGTCATGCCAAAGCAACCCGCATGGAAATTCGTATCGTGCAACGCCCGGATTCCATCAGGCTGACGATTCGGGATAACGGTATTGGTTTTGAACTGGATGAGAAAAAGCAGACTTCATATGGATTATCCACAATGCAGGAGCGGGTCAGTGAAATTGGGGGAGCTATTCAATATATAACGGCACCGGGAAAAGGAACACGGATCGAGGTGTCCGTGCCAGTTATTAATGATGAAAGCGGAAGGAACGATGATCATGGAAACGGAATTACCGATTAGCGTACTGCTGGTAGACGACCATGAAATGGTACGGATTGGTCTTGCGGCGGTGCTGGGGACGGAAGAAGGTATTGAAGTGGTCGGCGAGGCTGGAAGCGGAGAAGAAGGCATACGGTTGGCTTCCGAATACAAGCCAAATGTCATTTTGATGGATCTGGTCATGGATGGCATGGATGGCATCGAAACGACACGCCAAGTAACTCGTCTGCTTCCAGAGACAAAGGTGATTGTGCTGACGAGTTATTTGGATGATGAGAAAATGTATCCGGTCATTGAGGCAGGGGCATTCAGCTATTTGCTCAAAACGTCTCGTGCTTCCGAGATAGCGGATGCGATCCGTGCAGCTGCACGCGGACAGTCCGTACTAGAGTCACAGGTGGCCTCCAAGATGATGAATCGATTTCGCCAGCCACAGGCTGAGGCACCCGCGCATACGGAACTGACTGATCGCGAGATGGAGGTGCTTCGCCTGTTGGCACAAGGGAAGTCTAACCAAGATATCGCAGATGAGCTGATTATCGGGATTAAGACGGTAAAATTCCATGTCACGAACCTTCTCGCTAAATTAGGAGTAGAAGACCGTACACAGGCGGCGATCTATGCCTATAAGAACGGATTAGCAGAGTAGAATGTAGAATAAACGAATACAAAAAACCGGAGACGACAATAGTCCTCCGGTTTTTTGTGTTCCATAACAAGGTGTTTAGATCAGGAGGAATAAAAAGGCGATTAAAGCCAGATCTAGTGCAAGCCCTGCCCCGTATCCATATCCGCCGTACCCACCGCGATAGCCTGCTCTGCCATTTCCAGCAAATCCGCCTGCGTCATAAGGAAAGGATGGACTCAGAGGTGCGTTGGGCGGCTTAATTAAGGCATTTAGTTTGGCAGAGGTACGAGCTTTGTTTTTAGGATTCCTTTTTTTCTTTTTAGAGGAATTCTTTTTTGGGGATTGTTTTCCTTTGTTATTGTAGCTCCCGGCGTAGAGACTGCCAGGAAAGGAGGGTGGATATCCGTTCAACATCAGCTTGCCTTTGCTACACCCACTTAAGATGCCGATGTGTCGTGTACCATCACGCATAACGGCACAGACCAGACGTCCACCATGAGGTGCCACATTGGCTTCATTTACAGGATAAATCGGAAACATGATTTCACCTCTTTTGGTGTAAGATGCATTGTGATCATAGTCTATTCTTACGGTGCCTACGATGTATGGTCGAACACCCAGTAGGCAGATGAATATTTTAGAAGGGCTTTGCCGTAGCTGTGTGTATAAAACCTTTGACAAAGGGAATGCTATTGATAGATTGATAGATTTCAAACCAGCCGAAAAAGAAAGTAACCAGAGCGTAGGTGTGGGAATCGGATGGTTGTGGAGCGGGGGGAACGATAATGTTAAAAGCAGAGCTGATTAAAAAAGGGATTATTGCAATTTTGGTATTAGGAACGGTGCTGGTACTGGCTGGCTGGCGCTACGGAACCCTTCAGACAAACCGATATGATTCCCGCGAAGCAGAAACGGCTTTACGTTCATTGTTAATCATCTCGGACCAGGCCCCGGGTACGTTGGATAAGCTGGTTGTGAAGTGGCAAGGCGATTGGATTTCTAACCATGAAGAGCCGGCAGATGTGGCGGCACAGATAGCCGATCAGCTGAATATACCCACAGTAAACAAACTCGTAGAAAATGGACACACGGTTTATCGTTCTGTTCGTCATAGTGAGGATCTAAGAATCCGCTTAAATGTGATGGAACGTCAAACTGGACAATGGTATGTAGTTGTTCAACTGGAGAGTAATAATGCAGGACGTGAGCGGTTGATTCAGCTTCATAAGCTTTGTGCTGAGCAATTAAAATCTATGGGGATTCAAGCGCAGTGGAACACAGCCCTTCAGCGTTCGCTGCATACAAAGGAATCCAAAGATCAACTGTTGAAACTGACAGAGGCGAGCTTAGCAGAGAACATCTCCATGCAGGCCAAAGAAAGATATACGGATGCGACTACTGTGGCTATATCCTATGAAGCTCCAGAGCTGCCGTTAATGATTCAAAGCGGTGAGCATCAGGTCCAGATGCAAATGGCTGTACATGAAGATAGGGAGCAGCAGGATACACGTATAACGCTCGGTTTCCCGCTCATCACGATTGAATACTGACTTATAAGGTAAATTTATGATTCATCGGATAGCTTATCCATGTAGGATATGATAAAATATCATCAAATCTTTAGTTCCATGTTTTTCGAAAATCAAGTATGATCTTGTATAAATATACACAATACTACATGCGGATTTCGGGGATTGTGGATTGCGGAATCTTGACATGGGAAGAATGAGGTACTTCATGGCTGACATACCTGCTAAAGAATCTGTTGTGACGCAAGGCGCAGTTCTGTTTATTTTTGGCGCTACGGGCGATTTGGCTCGTCGCAAGCTTTTTCCTGCTATTTACAGCTTGTACCGCGAAGGCAAGCTTGCTGAAGATTTTGCCGTTATTGGTGTAGCAAGGCGTCCGCGCACAGAGGAAGAATTCCGTAATGACCTGTATGCTTCCATACAGGAGTTTAGTCGCTACAAAGCAGAAAATGATCAAGAATGGCAGGCATTTGCCGAGCATTTTGAATATAAATCGCTGGATATCAACAATGTCGAAGGGTTCCATGAGCTGAGACAGCAGACGGAGTCTATAGAAAGCAAGTTTAACATACCGGGAAATCGGTTGTTTTATTTGGCCTTGGCTCCTGAATTATTCGGAAGCGTGTCGAAGAGCTTGAAAGATGGCGGCATGATGGATGGAAAAGGCTGGAATCGCCTAGTAATTGAGAAGCCATTCGGTTATAACCTCGAATCTGCACAAGAATTGAACGTTGAAATACGAGAAGTATTTGCCGAAGAAGAAATTTATCGGATTGATCACTATCTTGGTAAGGAAATGGTACAAAATATTGAGGTGATCCGCTTCGCGAACGCCTTCTTTGAACCACTGTGGAATAATAAGCATATTGCCAATGTGCAAATTACGCTTAGTGAAACGGTAGGGGTGGAGGAACGCGGAGGTTACTACGATCATTCCGGCGCCTTGCGGGATATGGGACAGAACCATATGTTGCAAATGCTAACGATGATTGCGATGGAACCACCTAGTCGTTTGTTGCCTGAGGATATCCGTGATGAAAAGGTAAAAGTGCTGCGTTCGCTGCGCCCTTTTGAAACGTCTGAGGATGTGAAAACCAATGTGGTACGTGGCCAATACACCGAAGGCAGTTATCGCGGCCAGCAGTTGACGGGGTATCGCCAAGAAGACAAGGTAGATCCACAGTCGAACACAGAGACTTATTTTGCTTCACGCGTGTTTGTTGATAATTTCCGTTGGGCTGGCGTACCGTTCTATATTCGTACGGGCAAACGTCTCCCTGTAAAAACAACGGAGATTGTTGTGGAATTTAAGAGCATGCCAACGAACGTGTATCTCGGTCAAAAGCATAAGCTAGAACCGAACTTGCTCGTGATTCGGGTCAATCCAATGGAGGGCATTTACATTAAAATTAATGCCAAGAAACCTGGTTCCGAATCAGATATTGAACCGCTGGCTATGGATTTTTGCCAAAGCTGTATGGTGGGTATCAACTCACCAGAGGCTTATGAACGATTGCTGATGGATGCGATTGAGGGTGATTCGACGTACTTCACGCGTTGGGATGAGGTTGCCACGGCATGGGGATTCGTCGATCGAATCGCCAAAGCATGGCAGCAGGCCCCGGATACGCTGGAAACCTATGCTGCAGGCTCATGGGGACCGGAAGGTGCTCACAAGCTATTGGAGCAGGATGGCTTCAAGTGGTGGCCGGTTAGCGGTCAGGATGAAGATAATGTCATCTGGCGAGTAGGCGGCGTTCAGTAATCCCGATTTGTCCTGCATCCCCCTATGTCCTGTTCAGGACGTAAGGGGATGCTTTGCGTTCCGAGTGTGCTATAATAGCTTAGTCTCAGGTTTTCAGTTTGCAACTGATTATAAGTTAAAGGCAGGCTAAAACATGTAAATAGATCGTATTTATAATGAATATGGTAACGGAGTACGCCGAATACTGGAGCTAACGGCAATATAGCTGATAGAGCCGATGAACTTATGAAAACAGGCGTGCGTCATGGCCTTTTTATGAATAGCTTGAGCAGTAATGCAATGGATTTGATCATGAAGGGATATGTGAAATGAGTAAAACAACAGATATACTTCAACAGGAAGTCGACAAACGGCGTACGTTTGCGATTATTTCTCACCCGGATGCGGGTAAAACGACACTGACGGAAAAGCTGCTGCTGTTCGGGGGCGCGATTCGTCTTGCTGGTTCAGTTAAAGCGCGTAAAGCAAGCAAACACGCCACGAGTGACTGGATGGAGATTGAAAAACAGCGGGGGATCTCTGTAACATCCTCAGTAATGCAATTTGATTATAATGGTCACCGCATCAATATTCTGGACACCCCAGGTCACCAGGATTTCAGTGAAGACACGTATCGTACATTAACAGCAGCAGATAGTGCAGTCATGCTGATTGACGTAGCGAAAGGTGTGGAAGCGCAAACGATTAAGCTGTTTCAAGTTTGTGCGAAGCGTGGAATTCCAATTTTCACCTTCATTAACAAACTGGATCGTGAGGGACGCAGTCCTTTTGATTTGATGGAGGAGCTGGAGCAGGTGCTTGGCATCCGTTCGGTGCCTATGAATTGGCCGATTGGTACAGGACGCGAGCTGTGTGGTGTCTATGACCGTGTCAAAAATCAGGTCGAGCTGTTTCAGGGAGATGACCATTCCACGATCAAAGTACAAAAAGTGGAAGATTACAATGATCCAATCATTCGTGAGATGGCGGGCGAATATTTGCATGACCAATTATGCCAAGACTTGGAGTTGCTTGACGTCGCGGGTGACCCTTTTGACATGGAAAAAGTACAGCGTGGAGAATTAACACCTGTATTCTTCGGCAGTGCGATTAATAATTTTGGTGTACAAACATTTTTGGAAAACTTCCTTCAGCTTGCTCCTAAACCGGAGCCGCGCCGTAGTACAGCTGGGGAAATTGAGCCAACAAACGAAAAGTTTACCGGCTATGTATTTAAAATTCAAGCGAACATGAACCCGGCTCACCGTGACCGTATTGCATTTTTGCGTATTGTCTCCGGTAAGTTTCAACGCGGGATGAGTGTTAAGCATGTACGGATGGGCAAGGAGATTAAGCTGTCTCAGCCACAGCAGTTCCTGGCACAGGACCGTGATATTGTCGAGGAGGCTTTTCCTGGCGATATTATAGGATTGTTTGACCCGGGTATTTTCCGTATTGGTGATTCACTCAGCCAAGGTAGCGAGGTTGTGTTTGATGAATTGCCGACCTTTTCGCCTGAGATTTTTGCCAAGGTAACGGTGAAAAATGCCTTGAAGCACAAACAGTATCTGAAGGGTATTGACCAGTTGACCGAGGAAGGTATGATTCAGGTGTTCCGTACGGTAAGCTTTGACGATACGCTATTGGGTGTTGTCGGGCAACTGCAATTTGAAGTATTTGAGTACCGCATGAAGGGTGAATATGGCGTTGATGTACAGCTTCAGCGTATGCCATTCCAATTTGCACGTTGGATTGTGGATGATCAGATTGATCCGAGCAAGTTCCGTATTAACTCTACGCTGGTAAAGGATAAGAAGGGCAATTATGTTGCCTTGTTCGAAAACGAGTATGCCATGCGTACGGCTATGGAGAAAAACCCGACAGCTAAGTTTTTGGAAATGGCTCCATAAGATTGAGTATGCAGAACCGTTAGATCTCAGTCATTTAGTGTATACAACGAATAGTCCACTCGATGTTAATGCGAGTGGACTATTCTCATTTTCGAATACGGGTAAAATAATGAGCACAATTAAATCGGAACAAAAAGTTAAATAGCTAGAGCTAGGTTAAAGGTACGGGTTTGATTTTATCGATTTGTTCATGTGCCAAATGGACGAAATCGTGCTGCTGGTTTGGACTCATATGCTTCCAAGCAATTTCAAGAATGACACCCAATCCAGGCAAAGCGGCCTCCGGTCCGTCCACTGACCCAATAATCATGTCCGTAAGATCAGCTTCTGATTTGCCGTGTACTTTGTGAACAATTGCTTGTCGTAAATCCATTGTAATGGGCATGTGAACCTCCCGTATGTTGTAGTAGTGGTCGAATGTATTATGGCTTGGGCTGTTGTCCAGTATACATGAAGAAGCATTTGGCATAAGTATGTCAAAATTTATGTTTGTAGCATGATATGCTATACTATGACGGACAGTATGGTGATCGGGAGGTAAAGAAGGAATGGCAAAAAAACAGTATGCGGTCATTGGCATGGGCCGTTTTGGTTCCAGTGTTGCCAGTGCGCTGAGTGAGATGGGTTTTGATGTGCTGGCTATTGACTCGGACGAGCAGCGTACACAGGAAATGTCGAATATTGTGACGCATGCGGTGTCTGCCGACTCGACGGATGAGGAAGCGCTACGAGCGCTAGGTATCCGTAATTTTGATGTAATTGTAGTTGCGATTGGCGAAGATATACAGGCCAGTATTCTGACGACATTGATTCTCAAGGACATGGGCGTACCAGCTCTTGTGGTCAAGGCACAAAATGAATTGCACGGGAAAGTGCTGCAAAAAATAGGTGCGGATAAAGTCGTTTATCCTGAACGGGATATGGGGTTACGGGTAGCTCATCATTTGACATCTCCCAACATTTTGGATTATATCGAGCTGTCCAAGGACTACAGTATTTTGGAGATGAGAGCCGCCGATTCCATGATTGGCAAAAACCTGAAGGAGCTAGACATACGTGCACGCTTCGGCTGCAATGTGATGGCGATTCGTAGAAATCAGGAAATGAATATTTCACCTTATGCCGAAGATCGTCTGGAGCCGGGTGATGTACTGGTCATTGTGGGCCACAAGGATGATCTGACCAAGCTGGAGCTGGCATTTGTAGCCTAATGAAGGCTTGATGTTCAAGTACAAGTGAAGTGATACATTATTTATTTTTAAGAAACGGACAAAGAAATGGAAGGTTAAACGAATGGAAATCATTTCACCGAATAATGCGCGTGTAAAAGAGTGGGCGCAACTGCTGGAGAAAAAGCATCGCACACGGCACCATAAATATATTGTCGAGGGTATTCATCTGGTGCAGGAAGCGCTGCGTTCAGACGCGGCTGTCGAAACCGTCGCCTATGATTTGGACAAGGGCATTCCCGCCGAGCTGAATGGCCTGGATCCAGCCGACCAGCCGGTGGAATGGGTTCCCGTGTCAGCGGCGGTCATTGCAAAATGCACCGATACGAAGACGCCGCAGTCGGTCTTTGCCATCGTGCGTAAGGAGGAGCGCAGCGCATTCCCGGCATTGCTGGAGCAGCCGGATGCACTGGTGATGGTGCTGGACGGGGTGCAGGACCCCGGCAATGTAGGCACCATCATCCGCAGCGCGGACGCTGCTGGAGCCGCAGGCGTAATATTGGGTCATGGCTGCGCCGACCTGTACAATCCCAAAACGATCCGCTCCACGATGGGATCGTTGTTTCACCTGCCGGTGATTGAAGGCAGTCTGGAGGAGCTTTTACCGCAGGCCAAAAGTAAAGGTGCCCGCTTGCTCAGCACCTCACTGGATGCGAGCTTGTCATGCTATACCATAGATTTGCGTGTTTCCACTTGGCTTGTGATCGGAAACGAAGGCCAAGGTATTTCTGCTGCTACCGCGCGCATGGTGGATGAGTCGGTATTCATTCCGATGCAGGGGCAAGCGGAATCACTGAACGCAGCGATGGCTTCTACGGTGCTATTATTTGAGGCGATGAGACAACGAAACTAAGAGAATGAACACGGGGCTGCTGGTGTGGTTTATAACATCAAATGGGACTATTTATATTGTCAATTGAGACTAGGAACATCCACGCCTGCACCTGGCCTTTCTTCCGCCCTATAGTCCCAACCTGATCCAGTCGAGGGGCTATGGCTTAAATCCAATGTGGCGAATAACGTGTTTTTTTAGAGGTTTTATAAGATTAAGTTCATGCCGGCCGGTTTATGAAACGAATCAATGAACAACCGCTAGAAACAATTGGTCGGCTACTGGTTAGGTTATGATCTTAATTGCGGTTTATATAGTAACAAATAGAAAGGTATTTGACTATGATATTCATTAACAAAAAAACTATTGATAAGCTAACTGAATCGCATAGAGAACCTAACATGCTTATCTGCTATTCAACTCCTCAAAGCCTTTCGGCTTGGACAAGTCGAGCTATATTACTCCTAAATAATGATAAAATTATTATCCTTTTCCTGAATCTATTTTCCACTAAAGTAGTACAAAAAGTTGAATTTGAAGTAGCTGATTTACAAGAACAAAAATATCATTCCATATATCTGTCTTCTGCAATATGGTCATTTAACAGTAAAGGACAGCATTGGAGGTTCAAGATAATCAAAAAAATTATACCTCTTGGCTCTATGCAAAGGGATTTTCTAAATTTCTTGCAACAAAATATTTTAAATTAGCGACTGATTAGATCACCGATCTCCGAAAACATGTGCCCTTCCAGACGAAGGCGAACAGCCAGGTATCTTTCGTAAAGTCGTTTATCTGAGGTCTCTTTCATGGTTCTTTTCATTACCCAATAGGCGATTGAAATAATGTTGTTGGTTTGTTAATTGCGTGTTATTATATCAAATGAATTTGACAGGTTCCCAAATCTTTGTTAGAGTTTCAATCAAATACGTATAACCTTTTCATGGGATGTTACCGATAGGGCATAACCTGAATTGGCTTGTTTACACTGCAAGTGTATACAGGCTGGTTTGGGTTTTTTTATATCCATCACCCACCCTCTGGTACCCCTTTTATCACACATTTGGAAGGAGAACGTTTATGTCCAGTTATATTTTTCCTAAAGACTTTTTATGGGGCGGTGCTCTTGCTGCCAATCAGGCCGAGGGTGCTTATTTGGAAGACGGTAAAGGATTGAGTCTGGTGGATTTGCTGCCTACCGGAGAGAAGAGAAGAAACATAATGAAAGGGAATGTTCCTTCACTGACTCCACTTGAAAGCGAATTCTATCCTTCCCACGAAGCCATTGATTTCTATCACCACTATCGCGAGGATATCGCGCTATTTGCAGAAATGGGATTTAAGGCGCTGCGTGTTTCCATTGCCTGGGCTCGTATTTTTCCAACAGGAGAAGACGCTACTCCAAATGAAGCAGGTTTGCAATTCTACGATGACTTGTTCGACGAGTTGCATAAACATGGCATTCAGCCAGTCGTTACCCTCGCTCATTTTGACGTGCCAGTGGATCTGGTCGAGAAATATGGAAGCTGGCGGAGCCGGAAGCTGGTAGGCCTGTTTGAAACCTATGCTAAAACAGTATTCACCCGCTATAAGGATAAAGTGAAATACTGGATGACATTCAACGAGATTAACATGCTTCTCCATTTGCCGTTTCTCGGCGCCGGTCTTGTTTTTCAAGAAGGTGAAAACGTTAAACAGATTCAGTATCAGGCTGCACATCATCAGCTTGTGGCAAGCGCGCTGGCTGTAAAAGCGTGTCACGAGATTATCCCGGATGCCAAGATTGGTTGTATGCTTGCTGCCGGTAGCTTCTATCCGTATACGTGTAATCCCGAAGATGTGTATCAGGGCATGGAAAAAGACCGCGAGTCCTACTTCTTCATTGATGTACAGTCACGCGGCGAATATCCTGGTTATGCGAAGCGCTTCTTCAAGGATCATGGATTAAACATTGAGATGGAATCAGGCGACGCAGCCATTCTGAAAGATCATACCGTTGACTATATCGGATTCAGCTACTATTCGAGCCGGACGACCAGCACAGACCCGGAAATCGTGAAGAACATGACCAGTGGTAATGTATTTGGCTCCGTGGCCAATCCATATTTGGACAAGTCCGAATGGGGCTGGACGATCGATCCAAAAGGATTCCGCATCACAGCCAACCAATTGCATGATCGTTACCAAAAGCCTCTGTTCGTAGTGGAAAACGGTTTTGGTGCCAATGATGTGGTTTCGCCTGAAGGAGAAGTTAACGACGATTACCGGATCGACTATCTCAAGCGGCATATTGCCGAAATGGGTGAGGCTCTTCAAGACGGAGTCGAAATTATCGGTTACACAAGTTGGGGACCTATTGACATTGTCAGCGCCTCCTCAGGA
The DNA here is from genome assembly GCF_038008045.1 of Paenibacillus sp. FSL P2-0173. NCBI lineage: Bacteria > Bacillati > Bacillota > Bacilli > Caryophanales > Paenibacillaceae > Paenibacillus > Paenibacillus sp. FSL P2-0173. The sequence continues at coordinate 2,188,803 of NZ_JBBOYK010000001.1, read as the reverse complement.
GAGATGAAAAAACGCTACGGTTATATTTATGTGGACCGTGACAACGAAGGCAACGGTTCGTTGAAACGTATTAAAAAGAAAAGCTTCCATTGGTACAAAAACGTAATTCATTCCGACGGCGAAAATCTGGGCGATTAATCGTACCACAAGAAAATAGGATCGGACGTCCCGGGCCCACGGGGATTTCCGATCTTCGTTTCTTCATTGAAAGCGTTGACAATCGTTCCTCTTCGGGCTATACTTGACGCAATTCCATCATTTTTAGGATTGTTACTGCGTAGCAGGCAAAACCTAAGCCACAAATAAGAAGATGTTACAGTCTTGTTTATTTGGCGTGCTTCGGTTTTTTTCTGTTTACAATAAAGAGGATGGAGCAAGTGTGGCTCTTGCTGGCATATGGAACGGGGGATCGAGATGAACATAGCAAAGGTCATCAACAACAATGTAATCAGCGTCTACCAGACGGACGGTACCGAACTCGTGGTAATGGGTCGGGGGATTGCTTTTAAGAAAAAGCCTGGAGACAAAGTAGACGAAACCAGAATTCAGAAGGTATTTGCCCTGAAAAACAAGCAGACGTCCGATAACTTTAAAATGTTGTTGCGTGAGGTACCGCTTGATTTGATCGTGATTGTGGAGGAAGTCATTAATGATGCCAAGCATAATCTGAACAGAAAGCTGAACGAAAATATTTATGTTTCGCTGACCGATCATATTAATTTCGCTGTTGAAAGATACCGGGAAGGATTGGAAATCAAAAACGCGTTATTGTGGGAAGTCAAGCAGCTATATAAAGAAGAATTCGCAATTGGTCTGAAAACGTTGGAGCAAATCAAACAAAGGCTCGGTATTGAACTGCCTGTGGACGAAGCAGCTTATATTGCGATTCACATCGTGAATGCTGAAATGAACGAGGAAGTCATTACGACCATGAGTATCACGAAGTTTATCCAGCAAATTATCAATATTGCAAAATATCACTTTAAGGTCGATTTTGACGAGGACTCTCTGAGCTATTTCCGCTTTATTACGCATCTGAAATTTTTCGCTCAGCGCGTATTTAAGGGAAATCACTACGAAAATAACTATGATCATTTGTATGACATGATTAAGGAAAAGCACAAGGAAGCAGCTGCTTGCACAGAGAAAATTGGTGCTTTTGTGCAAAAAGAATACAACCACGAATTGACTAATGAAGAAAAGCTATATCTGACCGTGCATATTGAACGGGTGGTGAATAGATAAGTCGAACTTTTTCGACGAAAAAGGATCAAAAATATATGATTAAAAGTTTTTGTTGACAAATATGGTAGATTAATTATATTATGATAGTAACAGGAATTTAATAAGTTTTAACTGGGATTGTTACTGGTTATGCAGGCAAAACCTAAGTCATGAAAAATTGCGGGAATAAAGTGCCCACCATTTTTCAAGGCTTAGGTTTTTTGTGTGCCTAAATATGTAAAAAGCCCCTTAGAACATGGAGGTGTCCATCATGAGTAATGAAAAACTGGCTAAGGAAATTGTACACCTGGTAGGTGGCGAAAAAAATGTAATATCACTCGTTCACTGCGCCACTCGCCTGCGTTTTGTGCTAAAAGATGAGGCAAAAGCAGACAAGGGAAAGCTGGAAAAAACCGATGGAATTATCACGGTAAAGCAAAGCGGTGGTCAGTTCCAGGTTGTAGTCGGCAACAAAGTACCAGAGGTATATAATGCAATCGGCAAAGTATCCAATATTTTGAATGAAACTGGAAAAGAAGATCATTCAGCTAAAGGCAACAAAGGATTTGGCGCCGTAATCGACGTGATTTCCAGCATTTTTGCACCGTTGCTCGGAGTTATGGCGGGGTCCGGTATTCTGAAAGGTCTGCTGCTGATTGCGAGCAACCTCGGCTGGTTGCTACCGAAAGACACTACCTATATGATTTTGTATGCTGCGGCCGACAGCTTGTTTTATTTCCTCCCGCTCTTGTTAGCGGTTACAACAGCACGGAAATTCGGTGGTAATATCTTCGTTGCCCTGACTATTGCCGGAGGGTTGCTTTACCCGACCATTGTCACGCTAAAAACGGAAGGTACACCTACGGACTTTTTCGGTATTCCTATTGTTATGATGAGTTATTCATCTACCGTTATTCCGATCATTTTAGCCGTCATCGTCATGAGTAAGCTGGAAAAATGGTGCAATCGAGTGATCCATGAGAGCGTGAAAAACTTTATTACACCTTTGATTCTACTCGTAATTATGCTACCTCTAACCCTGATCGTGTTTGGTCCAGTCGGGGTATATGTGGGCAACGCGATCGCTACTGCACTCGTTGCTGCATTTAGCTTTAGTCCGTTGCTGGCTGGAGCAATCCTTGGTGCTTGCTGGCAGTTGCTCGTTATTTTCGGTGTTCACTGGGGTCTTGTACCTGTATTCATTAATAATATTGCTGTTAATGGTAGAGACGGAATCAAGCCTTCCGCTGCGGCTTCCATCTTTGCTCAAACCGGCGCTGCATTTGGTGTTATGCTGAAAACCAAAAATAAGAAGCTGAAAACTTTGGCGGGTTCCGCCACACTGACGGCTTTATTCGGCATCACGGAGCCAGCAGTTTATGGGGTTACGCTGCCACTGAAACGTCCGTTTATTGCAGGTATTATCGGCGGTGCCATCGGTGGTGCCATTATCGGTCAAGCAGGAACGCAAGCATTTGCCTCCGGCGCACCTGGATTGCTGACCTTGCCAATCTTTTACGGCCCCGGTGGACAAGGATTCCCGGGATTGATTTTAGGGATTACGGTTTCATTCCTGGTGTCGGCAATTTTGACCTATATTTTAGGATTTGAGGACCCGGTCGAAGCGGAAGAAACCACCGACAATTCAGCTACAGAATCAACCTCACCAACCGATGTTTCTAATGAAGAGGTACTTAGCCCGATTGAAGGAACTGTGGTAGCCCTAACAGAAGTTCCAGATCCTGCATTTGCTTCAGAGGCTATGGGCAAAGGTATCGCCATCCAACCGACAACGGGCAGAGTCGTGGCCCCTTTCGATGGAACCATCACTGTGGCGTTCAAGAAAAAACATGCGCTTGCGATTGTTTCACCCCATGGCGCAGAAGTTTTGATTCATGTTGGAGTAGATACAGTCAAGCTGGACGGTAAATATTTTACTTCCCATATCAAAGAAGGCGACGAGGTAAAAGCTGGGGATCTACTGCTTGAGTTTGATGTTGAGCAAATCAGGGCAGAGGGTTATCCTACGATTACGCCAGTTATCATTACAAACTCTTCCCAATATGTCGAGATCCTTCCAATCGCTCAAGGAGAGGTAACGGAGCAGTCCCCACTGTTGAAATTGTCTAGTGCTTCAAATGAGAAAGAGGGCATCGCCTGATGTCTTAAGAATAAAGCTCTGATGGTCCATATTCTCGGATCATCAGAGCTTTTTTGTCGTCATTTTATGTAGCCGGTAAGCTCACTTGTAATTGACAATATGTCAATTAAATTAACTTGTATGGTGGTAAAAACTAATCTATAATTTTTTGTAATTATGCAAATTTTCTGAAAACATAGACTAGAAAATCAATTGATTGATCAGGGGGAAATACAAGGAATGTTAGAGCAGTGGGCAGAGGCAGTAAACGGCGTCATTTGGAGCAATCCTGTGGTATATGTCTGTTTGGGTGTGGGACTATTATTTTCGATCATGACTCGATTCCTACAAATCAGGCATTTCAAAGAGATGATCCGTCTAGTATTTAAAGGGAAAAGTTCAGAGGCAGGTGTATCCTCTTTTCAGGCCTTTACGATGGCGCTATCGGGGCGTGTTGGGACGGGAAATATTGCTGGGATTGCATTGGCAGTCGGTATGGGTGGACCCGGGGCGATATTTTGGATGTGGGTCATGGCTTTTATCGGATCGGCTACTGCGTTTGTTGAATCCACACTGGCTCAGGTATATAAGGTAAAGCGCGATGGACAGTACCGAGGCGGCCCGGCCTTTTATATTGAAAAAGGGACAGGCTTTAAATGGTTTGCCGTCATTTTTGCGGTTGCTGCGTTGGTCGCGATGTGTTTACTGATGCCGGGAACTCAATCGAACTCTATTGCCGTAGCTTTTCATAGCTCGTTTGGCATGGATATGAAGGTTTCTGGGATAGTAGTAGTCGTGTTGCTGGCGCTTATCATTTTTGGAGGTGTAAAAAGGATTGCCAATGTGGCTCAGGTTGTCATTCCGTTTATGGCACTTGGCTACATCCTTGTCTCTTTTTATATTATGATGACGAATATTACTGCGCTTCCCGATGTATTTTCGCTGATTTTTCGCAGTGCTTTTGGCGTGGATTCTGTGTTCGGCGGTATGGCAGGGACGGCGATTGCCTGGGGCGTAAAACGGGGCATTTACTCCAACGAAGCCGGGCAAGGCTCAGGTGCGCATCCGGCAGCAGCCGCGGAAGTGTCTCATCCCGCAAAACAGGGGCTAGTTCAGGCATTTTCCGTGTATGTGGATACCTTTTTAGTCTGTACGTCTACGGCTTTTATGGTCTTATTCACAGGTATGTACAACGTGAAGGGACCTGGTGGCGATTTTATTGTACAGCATCTCCCGGGTGTTGAAGAGGGAACCCAATATACACAGGCTGCTATTGAATCAGTATTTCCCGGTTTTGGATCGAGTCTGCTGTCCATTACCTTGTTCTTTTTCGCATTTACGACCATTATCGCCTATTATTACATCGCAGAAACGAATATGGCCTACCTGGTTGCCGACCGTAAAGCCAAATGGCCCATGTTCGTTCTAAAGCTGGTTATCCTGGGTTCGACGTTCTATGGAACGGTCGTCAAGGAATCGGCGTTGGCGTGGACACTGGGGGATATGGGGGTCGGTATTATGCTCTGGGTGAATCTGATTGCTATGATTCTGTTAGCCAAGCCTGCTCTTCTTGTGCTTAAGGATTACGAACAGCAGCAGAGGCAAGGGCTGGACCCGGTGTTTGACCCGGAGAAGGCAGGTATTTCAAATGCCGAGTATTGGTCAAAGGAATATAAGCCTCCTTCAGATGAGTTGACGATTACCGCCAAACCGAGCAAGCTGCAAGCCTAAATAAGATAGATAAGTAAGATCAAAGGTGGCTCCGCGGGGAGTCATCTTTTTTTCGTTATCTTGCCTTTACATTCCAAGAGGGGTACATATGTTCACTATTTAGTCTATAATTTAGACAGACGGATTTAGAAAAATTCTGCCATAGATATGTGGGGAGGCCACATTGCACAAGAGAGGTGATTTGAATGAGCACATCCGATTTATCCATAACTGACGACAAGTGGAGAGCTATTGTAGAAAACGACAAGTCATATGATGGGGTATTTTTGTACGCTGTGAAGACAACGGGAATATTTTGTCGCCCCTCCTGCAAATCCAGACCTCCCAAAAGAGAGAACATCCGTATATTTAAAACAGCAGAGCAGGCATTGGCTCAGCATTTTCGTCCATGCAAAAGATGTAAACCGACAGGACAACGATTGCCTGATCATGAATGGATCGCACTGGTTACAGAATACGTGAATTCTAACTATATGAAGGACTTAACATTGCACATCCTGGCTGAGATAAGTCATGGAAGTCCGTATCATTTACATCGTACCTTCAAGCGGATCATGCATCTAACTCCGATGGAATATATACAGCAGACCAGGTTGGAACAAGCGAAGAAGCTGCTCATTTGCTCAGATATATCTGTTGCGGAAGTGGGGGAGAATGTAGGTCTGTCCAATGCACCGTACTTTATTACGTTATTTAAAAAGAATACAGGCTACACCCCATTGCAATATCGCCAACTCAAATCGAAAGCAACACAAAATGGAGGTACACAGCATGGCACAGCAAATAAATAAAACGATCTATTGGTCATTGTTGACACATGAGGAGTGGAATTTATATATTGCAGCTACATCGGAAGGACTATGTTATGTAGGTTCGCCCAATCAACCTGTAGAGGAATTGTTTTCATGGGCGGGAAGGCGATTTCCCGGCAGTCCTTTAGTTGAAGAGGATGCTGCTTTACAGCCCTATGCCAAGGAGCTGATTGAATATCTCCAAGGGGAGCGGACCCAATTTACATTGCCCTTTGACTTTCATGGGACTGCGTTCCAGATGGCGGTTTGGAATGCGTTGTGTGATATTCCGTATGGGGAAACAGTATCCTATTCAGACATTGCCAACGCTATTCAAAAGCCAGCCTCTGTTCGTGCGGTGGGGGCTGCCATCGGTGCTAATCCGATTTTGGTCACCGTCCCTTGTCATCGGGTTATTGGTAAAAATGGAGCTATGACCGGATATCGGGGTGGGTTGGACATGAAGGTGAAGCTTTTGCAGCTCGAAAAGGAAAGTGTGGCATCGGTTCAGTATGAAAAATGAGTATTACAAATCCCCCAAGACTCTTTTGAATAAAGGGACAGGTTTTTTGTCAGGGTATACACACTCGTTGAACCCGTATACAGGTTGTACCTTTGGTTGCTCGTATTGCTATGTACGCCAATTGCCAGTCTCCACATTTCGGAAGGAAGCTTGGGGGACATGGGTTGATATTAAAAATCAGGCGGCAGATATTCTTCGTAAGGAGCTTCGCAGAGCCAAATCGAAAGGTAAAGTCACGATTTTTATGTCGTCAAGCACAGATCCTTATCAGCCTGCCGAGTACAAGGAAGAGGTGACCCGGTCTCTGCTGGAGGTGATGGTGGAGGATCCACCTGATTTTCTCTTTTTACAGACGCGCAGTCCACTGGTACGGCGGGATACCGATTTACTGCTTCGATTGGGGGATCGTGTTCGTGTGAGTATGACTGTAGAAACAGATCGAGAAGATATACGCAAACATTTTACCCCGGAAGCTCCTCCCATCCAGGCTCGTCTCCAAACGCTGCATCTCTTAAAGGAGGCAGGTGTACCAACCCAAGCTACGATTGCTCCGATGCTTCCAAGCAGTGAACATTTTGCAGACAAGCTTTTGCCTCTGGTCAACCGTGTCTGTATTGATGATTATTTTATGGGAGACGGCAGTGGGGGAAGACGAACGCGTAGCTTAAAAATTGGTGCGTTGTACGAGTCATTGGGGCTGGAAGAATGGTATCATCCTGCTGCCTATAAGGCGGTTTATGAACGTTTTCTCCATGTTTTCCCGAAAGAGCAGCTCTATGTGAGCAAAGAAGGATTTGAACCCTGATGTAAAAGCAGTCCATGCCATTGAATCAAGAGTGAGCATATAAGGGGGCAGCGGGAGAACGAATGCAAACCGTAATGACCAAAAACTTTGATTATGGAGAAAAGGAAATCAATTATCTAAAAAACGTAGACACCGTACTTGGTGCAGCGATGACGCAAATGGGCAAGGTAGAACGGATCATCATTCCCGACCTGTTCGCGGCGCTCGTTCATGCGATTGTGGGACAGCTTATATCGGCCAAGGCGGTTCAAACCATATGGGCAAGGATGCAGGAGAAGTTAGGGGGGATTACTCCACAAAATATAGCCGTTCAGACGGCTTTAGAAATTCAAAGCTGTGGCATCACCATGAAAAAGGCCACATGTATTCTAAATATAGCCCAAACGATCGAGCAGGGCCTGTTGGATTTACAGGAATTATATGAGCTTTCCGATGCACAGGTGATCCAGAAATTGTCCTCGCTGCAAGGGATAGGACCTTGGACGGCTGAAATGATGCTGATTAATTGTATGGAGCGTCCAGATGTCGTCAGTTGGGGCGATATGGCTATTCGACGGGGAATGATGAAGTTGTACCATCTAGATACATTGACCAAGCAGCAATTTGAGGAGTACCGCCGAGTTTATTCGCCTTATGGTTCGGTGGCCTCTATTTATTTGTGGAGTATTTCATTTCGTTAAGAATCAGGGAGTGGAAACGATGGAGAAAACAATCAGAGAACAGATACTGTCATACGTGGATGCAGATTTTCAGAAATTTACGGCTGCATTGCTTCCGACGATTAATAATGTGCTGGGTGTACGTCTGCCAGTGCTGCGTAAGCTAGCTCAAAATATTGCCAAAGGAGATTGGCGTCTCTACCTGGAGACCGCTGAAAGTGAACACTTCGAAGAAATAATGCTGCAAGGTATGGTGATTGGTTCTGTAAAAACAGATATAGAGGAAGTTTTGAGTTATACCGCCAAGTTTGTTCCTAAAATTGATAATTGGTCCGTATGTGACAGCTTCTGTGCCGGATTGAAAATCACGAAACATCATAAAGAACGGGTATGGGAGTTTATTCAGCCCTATCTATTCTCCAAGAAAGAATATGAAATTCGGTTTGGTGTGGTTATGCTTCTAAATTTTTATATTGAGGAACAGTATATGAACCGGGTATTTACTTTACTGGATCAGACCCATCGTGAGGATTATTATGTACAAATGGCAGTAGCATGGGCGATATCGATCTGTTATATCAAGCTGCCCGAGGTAACCATGGCGTATTTAAGTCATAATACATTGGATGATTTTACCTTCAACAAAGCACTGCAAAAAATCACGGAATCATATCGGGTGGATCAGGCAACGAAAACGACTATCCGCGGTATGAAGCGAAAAAGAAAATAGGATCGGCTCCCACCTGTAAGTGTTATACTGAAAAAAAATGCGTGTATGAAAACGAACAGGAGGGGAGTCAGTGAATTCGATCCCGCTGGGAGTACTTGTTGTGGATGATGAAACTAGACAGCGTCGAGGTTTGGCTGCCATGGTCAGGGATCTACGTCCCGAATACGAGGTATGGGAAGCCAAGAACGGGAAAGATGCTCTGACCATTTCGTTATCCAAACCGATCCAAATCGTTTTTACAGATATTCAAATGCCGATCATGAATGGACTTGAATATCTTCAACAATTGAGAACATCCGGTCAGCATGAGACCAAAGTTATTTTAGTGACAGTCTACCAGGAATTTAGCTATGCACAGCAGGCGGTGAGGTACGGGGCGAATGATTATTTGGTGAAACCAGTGCAATCGCAGCAGCTCATTGAAGTGATTCAACACATGGAGAAGATCATTGTAGAGGAACAAGAAGCACTGATTGGGAATCAAACAGCGTTGAATCAGATTGAGCAGAGTATGCCTGCATTTGTGGAGCATTTGTTTAGCAGATGCGTGACAGACAAATTACAGCCTAATGAGAAAATCCTATTAAAGAGTCACTTTGGATGGCATGGGGTAGGAGAAGTTCTCGCGTTGGGAGCATCGGCAGCCCACCCGGATGATATACATATGTGGGATTCTCAGCTCCGTAATACGGTTGTTGAAATATTGCGACCTTGGGCGTCTTCTGTCGTGTTTCCACTCGAATCCCGTAAAGACCATGTGGTTGCAGTAGTGAATTGGAAGGATAGGGCTGAAAGCAAGGAGGCCAAAAGCGCCCTTCAAGCTGGGCTGAAAAAGTTGGAGCAACAGCAAGCGATTTCAATCTGGTTTGCTTGGGGTCAGCCTTTTGATTTTGATGAAATGCAAATAAACCAATCTCACGAAAAGGCCGTTGGCCTGATCTCCATGCGTTTTTATACACCTCACATCAGATGTTTGAACCTTGTCGTTTCAGATGATGAGCAGCCAGTACAGGAAATGAGCGCACACGAACAAAGGGCCTTTTTTAAATTCATTGAAAGCGCTATCTCTAATGGAGAGCCCGATCAGCTATTGGGTCAGGTGAAAAATTTCATTGGACAAGTGACACAAGGGTATCCTGCACCTGAAGCGCTTAAAGCTAAATTGGTACACCTTCTGTTGGTTAGTTTACAACGGTTAAATATAGGGTGGAGTGAGGAAGTCTACTCACGTTTCTCGGAACGTTTGAACAAAGCTGTCGAAGGGGCAACCTATCTTCGGAATCTTGAGGATGGTGTTGCAACATGGTTAAAAGAGCTGATTCTTGAGCTTCATAGCGGCTCCAAAGGCGAACCCATTATGAACAAGTGCAAGGAATTTCTAGATGCACATCTACATGAAGACCTAAGTCTGGAGATCGTGGCCCGGCGCTTCCACTATAATGCGTCCTATTTTAGCATTCTGTTCAAAAATTATTTTGGGCTCTCGTTCACGGAATATATGGTGAAGCTCAGAATGCAAAAGGCTCAGCACTTACTGCTGCATACAGACGCCAAGGTCGCAGAAATTAGTAGACAGGTTGGTTATAAAGATATCAAATACTTTTTTAAAGTGTTCAAAAAAAACGTAATGCACACGCCGGAAGAATTTCGTAGGAAATTCAACTGATTGTTAGGTGAAAGGAAGATACGATGCGCCAAGTTAAATATATGTATCAAAAATTTTTGGACAGTAGCTTTCGTACGAAATTGATGCTGTCCTATTTTTTGTTGTCTGGTTTTATCGTTTTGATCCTAGGTTTCGTTTACTTTGAAACGAGCGCACGGAATATTACTACAAATGTAACAGATAGCGTTACAAGCGTTCTGCGTAGTAATAACCAGCTGCTGGATAACAAGCTGACAGCTATTCAAAAAACCGTAGATATGATTCCGATCGACCATGATCTTCTTCAGACCATTATGAACGTGGATACTACGGATTCTTCATCGCTGTTACGAGCTGATCGCAGCATTACAAAAATTTTGTACAGATACTTTGGCAATATGGAGGAAGTGTATGCTTCCCAAATTATGACGCAAAATTATGCATATGGAAGCACTGATCGGATGTATATTCCCGTTCAGCCGTTCTATTCTTCTCCGTTGGCAACAACGGCGGTGGAAGCAGAAGGGGCTACCAAATGGATTCCCGCTTATTCGTATGCCGATACATTCCATCAGCAGGATTTAAAACGAGGCTCCTATGAGTTTAGTTCTTTATTTGCTGTGGTAAAGCAGCTCCATTTGACTGCATTAGATGATGCAGGAACCTTTCATACGCTTCCGGAGGGAAAGGAAAAACCTATACTTATATTGAATTTTCGTCCTGACTTGTTAAAAGGGGGCTTTGAAGACTATGCAGCCCGCAGCGGATTTGCACATCTATCCTATGGCATGATTCATGATAAAAATGGGATGGTCATGAGTTCGAATGGACAGCAACAAGTGGGGGAGCCCGTGGCGGATTGGCTTAAGGATGCCATTACTTCGGAACAAGGGATGAAAATGGTAAACGTTAAAGGTCAAAGCATATTACTGGTTTACGAAGCGATGAAGACGACGGGCTGGGTATCTTATATAGCCATTCCCATGGAAGATGTATTGGGACATCTGTCAACGATTCGCACCTACACGGTGTTTTTTTTAGGTTTTATGATGCTCGTTGCTGTTATTCTTGCATATTTACTGTCTGTTTATATCAGTAAGCCCATCACGGATATGAAACAGGCGATGAAAGTAATGGAGAAGGGACATTTTGATATTCGAATTCCTGTACGTGGCTATGATGAATTGGGAGACCTGGTGATTCGGTTTAATCAAATGAATGAAAAAATTAAAGATTTAATCGAGGAAAATTACAAGTCACGTCTACGAGCCAAAGAGTCGGAGTTAATGGCACTTAATTTACAGCTGAATCCCCATTTTTTGTATAACACTTTAACGACCATGTATTGGATCGCGTTAGAACATAAACAGCACGAGCTGGGCCAATTGATCATTAGTCTGGCGGAAATGCTGCAAATTACTACTCGAAATAAAAACGATACATGGAGTTTGGAAACCGATCTGAATTGGCTGGAAAAATACATTTATATTATGCAGAATCGCTTTGAAGACAAGTTCACGGTGGAATATGATATTGATCCCATTTTGCTTCAGATGGAAGTTCCCAAACTTTTCTTGCAGCCTTTTGTAGAGAATTCAATTATTCACGGCTTCGCCGAAATGGAATCAGGGGGTCTGATTAGGATCACAGCCTGGATCGAGAAGCAATTGGTGTGTTTTAAAGTGGAGGATAATGGATTAGGAATTCAAGAAGATCATATACGCCGAATTCAAGCTGGAGAAATCAGATCAACGGGCATTAAAAATGTAGACAGAAGAGTACGGCTATTATATGGAATGGATTATGGCGTTACGCTCCACTCGCCAGCAGGTAAAGGGACATTCGTCCTGATTCGCATCGGAGAAATTCATAGATCTAATCAAATGACACCAATCCAATGAGAGTACGACTTTTAAAAATGTAAGCGTTTGCTAAAATGAGTTTAGTGACGAAGCAACAAACGAAAAGATAAAAAAATAAACAGTTTGGGGGCGTTACTCATGTTAAAACGAAAATTATGGATCGTCTGCATGTGCTTGATCGTTGGGCTTATGTCAGCCTGTAGTTCAAATGAGAGCAGCAGCAAACCAGTTGATTTGCAGGGTCACGAGCAAGTGACACTGACCTATGCCAGTTGGGGGAGCACCAATGAAAAGAAGGTTCAGCAGGAAATCGCTAAAAAATTTACAGAGAAATATCCGTGGATCAAAATCAACTATATGCATATCCCCGGGGATTACGTAACCAAATTAACGACGATGTTTGCTGCCAATCAGGCACCCGATGTATTTCCCATTTATAAAGCACAGGCTCTGCAATGGGCTGAACAAGGCAAACTATATAATTTAAATGAATTTTTGAAGGAGGATAAGGAGCTAACGAAGGAAAGTCTTATTCCTAATTCAGTCATCTATTGGGATAAGGACAAGGTGGCTGGGGTCAAGGTAACTGAGGAAGCTTTCGCCCTCTATTACAATAAAGATTTGTTTGATGAGGCTGGTGTTGCTTTGCCGCCAGTAAAGGCTGAGGAGGCTTGGACATGGGAGCAGTTTTTAGAGACTGCACAAAAGCTCACCATTGATAAAGCGGGAAATAATGCGCTCAGTCCCAATTTCGATGCAAGTAACATTAAACAGTATGGAGTTCGGTTTGATACATGGATGTGGCATTTGCTTGTGCCTTCCAATAACGCAAGTGTCATTTCAGACAAAGGGGACTCGCTTAATCTTGAGAGCCCTGATGTGATTGAAGCTGTTCAGAAAATGGCTGATCTGATCAACGTTTATCATGTGGCACCGTCGCCAACGCAGTCCAAAAATATACCTTCCCCGGCCGTAGCACTACAAAGTAAGCGTGTAGCGATGGATCTGGATGGACAGTGGGTTCAATTGGATCTTGGAGAATCGAAGGTGAATTTTGGTGTAGGCGTGTTACCCAAGCTGAAGAGCAGCAAAACGATCCTGTTTGGCGAACCGGAAGTGATTTCTGCCAAAACCAAACATCCTAAAGAAGCATGGATGTTTTATAAATTCTTGCTGGATGCTGAAAGCGGACTTGACATGCATTCCAGCGGATTGTGGATGCCTGTCATGAAAAAGTGGTACACCGAACCAGACTTGATTAGCAAATGGGCCGATGTCAAACCAGGTCATGCCGATGGTTACCGTGATGCTGTCATGAACCAAACGCTGCATAACGGTGTCAATTCTTACGACTATTATCTGAAAAACTCGGAAAAAATCAATGCTATCATTAACCCGGCGCTGGATCAGGTATGGCTGGGCAAGAAAACGGTGGAGCAAGCATTCAAGGAGGTTTCCGCAAAGGCTAACGCGGAATTTAAAGGGACGTATCCAAAAGAATAGGGTGAGTGTTTTGACAGAAAGAGAGGGATAGAATGCAATCATTATCTTCTATTCGTAAGAAGGAAAATTGGTTGGGGTGGCTTTTTGCCGCCCCTGCTATTCTCGGCTTTGTCATTTTTGTTCTGGGACCGATGATCGCTAGTCTCTGGTTCAGTCTTACCGATTACAAGGTTGCTTCACAGGCCCATTTTATCGGTCTGGATAATTACGTTCACTTATTTGACGGTACGGATCAATTTTTTTATAAATCACTCGGGGTTACGTTTTATTATGTGTTCCTGAGTGTGCCCTTGCAAATTATTGTAGCTTTCTTTTTGGCGATATTGCTTAATCAAAAGGTAAAAGGTTTGGCTTTTTTCAGGACTGTTTTCTATCTCCCTACTATTGTGCCACTCATAGCATCGTCTATGATCTGGATGTGGCTGTTTGATCCGGATCTTGGCTTGCTAAATGTGGTGCTGCGTGCGCTGCATTTGCCTGAAAGTCAGTGGATCTATAGCGAAGGGTCGGTAGTTCCTACTCTGGTTTTAATGAGTTTGTGGACCGTTGGAGGAACCATGATTATTTTTCTGGCAGGCTTGCAAGATATCCCTAGACATTATTATGAAGCCATTGAAATTGACGGTGGAAACGCTCTTCATAAGCTTATGTATATCACAATTCCATTGACATCGCCCACTATTTTTTTTAATACGATTATGGGCTTCATCGGTGGGTTTCAAGTGTTTGTTCAACCTTACGTCATGACTCAGGGTGGACCCAATAACTCCAGCTTGTTTTATACCTTTTATTTGTTTCGCGAGGCATTTACTTTTTCGAATATGGGTTATGCCTGTGCTATTGCTTGGGTGCTCTTTATTGTCGTTTTGGTATTCACTGCCTTTCTGTTCAAGACGGCCCGAAAATGGGTGTATTACGCAGGCGGGGGGGCATGAACATGAAAAAACGCGGTTGGAGTTGGAGCAGGGTTTTGCTCTACGCAGTTCTCATAGTGGGCTCACTGTTTTGTATGTTTCCTTTTTACTGGCTGGTGCGAAGCTCCATGATGGATTTAAGTCAGATTTTTTTGATCCCGCCGAAATGGATTCCAGAGCCTTTTGTATTCGAGAATTTTTTACAGCCGTTTGAAGAGTTATCCTTTGGGCGCTATTTTGTGAATACATTTATCGTCGTTGCGGGTACTTTGGCGGGTGTACTTCTGTCGAGTACCATTTCTGCCTATAGCTTTGCGCGAATGAGATGGAAGGGAAGAGATAAGGTATTTGCCTTGTTATTAAGCAGCATGATGCTGCCGTTTGCAGTCACGCTGATTCCGTCATTTATTGGTTGGCAGGCATTAGGCATGGTTAATTCGTACGTTCCATTGGTATTACCTTCTTTTTTTGGTGGAGGCGTTTTTAATATTTTTTTGCTAAGACAATTCTACATGACGCTACCGCGAGAACTGGATGAAGCTGTATTTGTGGATGGAGGCAATCATTTTACGATTTTCACCCGTATTATTTTGCCTTTGTCGAGGTCGGCGATTTTGGTCATTGGATTGTTTACGTTTTTGAATACATGGAATGATTTTATGGGGCCGCTGGTTTACCTTAATGATGAGAGCAAATTTACGTTGGCGATTGGGCTGCAGCAATTTCAGGGAATATATTCGGCTCAATGGGGCGTTTTGATGGCCGCATCTTTAATTGTAGTCTTGCCTGCTATTATTCTTTTTGCCATAGGACAGAAGTATTTTATGGAAGGGATTGCCTTGACGGGGATTAAAGGATGAGGACAACTGCCAGGTACGCACTTTGCTTTTTTTGGAATCTAATAATAAAATGGAAGTAACTTTCGAAAAGGAGATGACGTGAATTGGCAGAGCAAGTGCGTCTTGGCAAAACAGATTTATATGTAAAACCAATTGGTTTGGGTGCAAATAAGGTGGGAGGACATAATCTCTTTTCCGATTTGAATAATGAAACGGGCAAAGAAGTTGTTCGCACAGCTTTGGACAACGGCATCAATTTTCTGGATACGGCTTTTATTTATGGACCTGAGCACTCGGAACGGTTGATTGGTGAGGTATTGAAAGAGCGTGGTCAGCGTGATAAAGCTGTTATTGCCACGAAGGGTGCACACAAATTTGTGAACGGAGAGGTCGTTTTTGACAACTCGCCTGCTTTTTTACGTGAATCCGTTGAATCCAGCCTGAAAAGATTGCAGACCGATTATATCGATCTGTTTTATATCCATTTCCCGGACGAAGCAACGCCGAAGGCAGAAGCGGTCGGAGAACTGAAGAAGCTTAAGGACGAAGGCAAAATCAAGGCTATTGGCGTATCTAACTTTTCCATTGAACAACTTAAGGATGCGAATAGCGACGGTTATGTAGATGTGCTCCAATCCCAATATAATTTGTTTCAACGGGAAGCTGAGAAGGATCTGCTGCCTTATACCAAGGAAAATGGCATTTCGTTTGTGCCTTATTTCCCGCTAGCCTCAGGATTGCTGGGTGGTAAGTATACGAAAGACATGACCTTCACGGACATCAGAGCAAAAAATCCACTGTTTCAGGGAGATGCATTTGCTCGTAATTTGGACAAAGTGGAGCAGGTAAGGGAGATTGCCAATGCGTTGAATGCAGAGGTTGCTCATGTTGTGCTCGCATGGTATTTGACCCGCGATTCGATTGATGCCCTCATTCCAGGGGCGAAGGGGCCGGAGCAAGTGCTGGCGAATCTGAAGACGCTAAATGTCCAATTGAGTCAGGCTGATATCGAAAAGATTGACCACATTTTCAAATAATAAGTGCACCTGAAATTTGCAATTGTATATGTATTCCATCTAGAGAAGCTGCCGGACGGGCGGCTTCTTTTTCGTCCCTCCCTTGCATATCCTTGTAGGGTAAGTTCAACGCTGCGGGGGGATCGGATGATGAGAAGACCGCAATGGCACAGCGCGCCCAACAGAAGACGACGCGGCAGACGTAGAGTATTTTTGATTGTGGTACTGGCGCTGCTGGTGGGAATCATACAGGTGGCTGCTTATGTGGAGCAGCATTTGAAGCCGCCTATGATGCACCTGGCAAAAGTACGGGTCAAACAAATGGCGACGGAGGCTATTAATTCAGCAATTACAGCACAGGTAGAGCAGGGGAAGACGGCTGATAATTTGATCGAATGGAGAACGGATGCACAAGGAAGAACCTCCGGCTTTGTTCTGAATTATGCAGAGCATATGAGAATTACGTCAGACACGCTCAAAGCAGTCAAGGCAACGATGGACAGCATGAGCCATTTTGATGAGAGTGTTCCGATTGGTCAGGCATTGGGCAGTCCACTGTTGGCAGCTTATGGACCAACGGTCCCCCTAAAGGTGGAGCCGCATGGAGCAATCAAGGTGGATTTAAATACCCGTCAACAGGATGCGGGCATAAACATGATCTTGGTGGAAGTGTACATTCGGATTACGACGGAAGTGTCCGTGGTTATACCGTTTGAGATGCAACCTCAGATTGTGGAGACGGAAATTCCGGTTTCTTATTTATTAGTGGTAGGCAACGTTCCGATGTACTACTATGACAATCAGGGGAAACCAGTGGGTAAAAATGGTGCAGCCGCTCCGCAGTTGGCGTTGCCTCCCCATTCCATAGAGAGTAGCGGCGCTGTAGATCCCAGCACAGTAAGTGTTCCAGAGGTACAGGAAGACCAAAACACCTCCAGTCAGTCCCCAACGCCATAGAGCAGAGGGGGACTGACGTGAGACGCTCAGGAAAAACAAAAGGGACCCTATGAGGAGGTCCCTTTTGTTTTTCCTGTTTTGAGCGCTTTGCGTTCGGTCTGCTCCCACTGTCTTAATAACGGATACGGGTCAAAGGACCAATCTGCCCAGCCATTGTCCCGATATATACCATAGTGCAGATGCGGTGGAAACTTGCCTTGGGTACCGGGTTTTCCATAGCCCGAGCTTCCGACCCAGCCAACCGTCTGGCCGGGTGTAACGATGTCTCCGTTGTGGACGGTTTTGTCAAAGCCGGAAAGATGCGCATAGTAGTGATAGCGGTTGTTGAGATCTCGGATTCCGATTCGCCATCCGCCGAAGGGATTCCAGCCCTTCATTTCAACTACACCGTAGCAGGTACTGCGAACTGGAACTCCATAGCCAGCAAACAGATCAGTTCCTTCATGTATACGGTAACCGCCCCAGCTGCGACGGCTTCCCCATGTGCTGCGGTAGCTATAAATGCTGCCTAAAGGAAGAGGGAAGGCTTGACTGACCAGATCCAGCTTGCCATACGTCCGATACAGCTTGGCAAACTGCTGAACTCTTTGAACTGCGCGGCTGTTATGGTAATATTCCCAAACGGCAATACCAAATTCATCCTCGTTGTTTCCATACTTTCCGAGATAAGATGCGATGCTGAATAGCAGATCCTTGTCATTATTACGGTCAGCGATTCCATCACCCGAACCGTCTTGTCCCAGCCCGGAAAATAGTTCAATGGAACGCGGATTTTGATCCTCCGAATCAGGGTTCATCAGGCCGGACCAGACTGGTCCCGTGATGAAAATACCTATGATCCGTTCCGCATGCTTGCGATCCCTGGGATGGGCCACTGTAAGTGTGCGTTCATACTGGTCGATGGCGGCCAGCCTGTACCAAGGAACTCCAGTCAGGGCTTCGATGGAATGATATAGAGCCAGCCTGGACGTATACGACGAAGACTGAGCATGTGAAGCATCTACATTTGCGGTCAGGCTGCTTCTGGCGGACGAGGACTGTAAGTGATTGGCAAAGGCATGGGCAGGAAGCGGACAGGCCGTTGTCAGTGTAGTAGCGCATAACAGCAGCGATAACAAACGAACAGCTCGGGCTGTCCGCGTAGGGTAAGGCACGTGAACCGACCTCCTATAGAAGGGCTTAATCGCCCGGTAAATTCTAGGCCCCGTATTCAATAGCGTGAATAGGGTGCTTTTGTTTAGATTGAGCCATATCCGCCGCTTTTATCCATGTAAAGAGTTTACTTTTTCCGGCATCAATGTCATATCAAAAAGGGAACAATGAATGGAGGTTTTTCCATGGCTTTCATGTTATAATGTATGGCAATGACAGCTTAAGCTTATCAGAAAGAAGGTCTATGCCATTGTCTAGAAAAGTGAAGGAAGCTAAGCCCGACTGGATTCGTATTAAACTTACGACAGGCGATAACTATCAGGAAATCAAGAGCATGATGCGTTCCAAGACATTACATACCGTATGTGAGGAGGCACGATGCCCTAATATATATGAATGCTGGGCCAATAGGACAGCTACATTTATGATTTTGGGTGATACTTGTACGCGTGCGTGTCGTTTTTGCGCAGTAAATACGGGAATGCCTACGGAACTGGACTTGCAGGAGCCTGAACGCGTCGCTGAAGCGGCTGAAAACATGAATTTGAAGCACTGTGTCGTAACCAGTGTGGCTCGCGACGATTTGAAAGATGGGGGTGCTACTATATTTGCAGAAACGGTTCGTGCGATTCGCCGCCGGTTACCTTTTTGCAGTGTAGAAGTATTGATTCCCGATTTTATGGGCGATATTGAATCGCTACGAATCGTCATGGATGCCAAGCCAGATATTCTGAATCATAATATTGAAACGGTGGAGCGAATGTCCGACAAAGTTCGGGCTAAAGCGAAATACCGTCGCTCTCTGGAGCTGCTTCAACGTGCGAAGCAATTAAATCCGGCTATTCCAACGAAATCAAGCATCATGCTAGGTGTCGGGGAAGAGTGGGACGAGATCTTACAAACCATGGATGATCTGCGCAAAGTCGATTGTGACATTATGACAATTGGTCAATATTTGCAGCCGTCCGAGAAACATTTATATGTGCAAAAATATTATCCACCGGAAGATTTTGCGAAGTTAAAGGAAGAGGGATTACAGCGGGGATTCAGCCACGTCGAATCCGGACCGTTGGTCCGCAGCTCCTACCAAGCGCATGAGCAGGTGAAGTCAGCCGCTCAGCATAAGGAAGAAGGCGCCCTTTCGCAGGCTTGATCCGGGAAAGGCGGTCAGAATAGCTTGTTTCAAATCGGTGGTAAAAACTATGAATTGTTGCAGGATCACAAGAACGGGTGGAATCCCGAAGCGTTTCGTGATCGGTATAGTGAAGTGCTGGATCGCTATGATTACATTATTGGTGATTGGGGTTACAATCAGCTACGTCTGAAGGGCTTTTATCGAGACGGTCATCCCAAAGCAAATAAGGATACATCTATAGTGATACTGGACGATTACATTAATGAATACTGCAATTTTGGCTGTGCCTATTTTGTGTTGCAAAAAAGTCGTGAAGTGGTTAATAAAAACGGGGTCAATGATGAAATCATTGCTCCAGATATTCAGCAGTTGGTAGATGCTCAAAGGGAACAAGCAGGAACGCTAGAACCCGAAGAGCAGCAAGAAGTATTGCAACATACAGCTGGAGAACAGGAGTGGCCGCAATCACAGCAGGATTCCACAGCTACGGAGGAATCGCGAGTGGAGCAGCCTCGAGAATCCCGGGAACCACGCGAGTTGCAACGTCGGGAATCGAAGGATGCCCAGGAAGTACGTGAGCGACAGCCGCGTGAAGCTCGCGAAAGTCGTCCATCCAGAGAAGGACGTGAAGGAAATCGGCAGCGTGAGCCACGTGAAGCACGCGATTCGCGCCAGCCAAGAGAACCACGTGAAGCAAAGGATGGACGCAATCCGGGTGAAGGGCAGCAAGCCCGGGAACCACGTAGACAGCGCAATCAGCAAGGGAGTTTCGATAAAAAGGAATCGCGTGGACCACGCTATGAGCGTCAATCAAAGGAAAATCGGGAGGGACGGCAAGTTCGTGTCTCTCGTGAACCTGAGGGCCAGCGTCAGACCCAGCCAGCTGCTAAAGCCGAAAGAGCTGAGGGTAGTAAAAAGAATAAAACATTTACAGCTCCACAACAAAACGGTTCCTGAATTTTCAGGAACCGTTTTGTTTGTAAAAAAAGAGCCAAAGTCGGCTCTTTTATAGATTCTAATTAAGAAAAGCGTTGCGTACTCGATCCCAAAATGGGAAAGGACGGTAACGAGCGAAGCTGATCTTCTGACTTGCGACCTGACATCGAACAGAAATTAAGTCATCTACAGGAAAGTTGAGGTGATCTACTGTCAATAAGAGACGCTGATCTTTCCGTGAAAAAATATCACAATGATGGTGTTTGGGCAGTAGCAATGGCGATCCCAGTGTCCGATACACGCGGTTATTAATGGAAGCGATCTCAGTCAATTGCAATGCTTCAATGGTGGGATGAACCATAGCTCCGCCAAGTGCTTTATTATAGGCGGTCGTTCCTGAGGGGGTAGAAACACATATACCATCACCGCGAAACATTTCAAAGGTGATATCGTTAATATCTACTTGGGCAACGACAGTGCCATCCACCCCTTTTAATGTAAATTCATTCAAGGCAATAAAAGAAGCATTGCCTGACTTCTTGTGAATTTCCAACTCAATCAGTGGATACTTAACGATTCTCGGGTTAAGCGGTCCTTCAGATCCGCTTTGGCTCATCAGGTGGATTAGCTCCTCCAGCTCGTCCGCACGCCAATCAGCGTAAAAGCCTAGATGACCGGTATGTACACCAACAAAGGCAATATCCGGAATGCGGTCGATGAAGGTATGAAACGCATGAAGCATCGTACCATCGCCTCCAATAGACACGACGATTTCCGGCGATTCGGCATCCAGCTTGAAATTCTTTTCTTGGGCAAGACGGTGAAATTGCTGACTCAAGTCCATGGAGTGCTGATCCCCGCGATCCAGAACATAATATCTCAAGATGAAAAGCTCCTTTGTCATGGGTATATATCGATCATAATCAATTATGAGCAAGAACACAATCGTTCATTGCCTGTGTGTTCTTCTCAAACGTACATATAAGCGACTTGTACCCACACTCAACC
The DNA here is from genome assembly GCF_038008045.1 of Paenibacillus sp. FSL P2-0173. Taxonomy (NCBI): domain Bacteria; kingdom Bacillati; phylum Bacillota; class Bacilli; order Caryophanales; family Paenibacillaceae; genus Paenibacillus; species Paenibacillus sp. FSL P2-0173. The sequence goes on along the minus strand of NZ_JBBOYK010000001.1, from coordinate 2,167,233 downwards.
ATGAGAGACTAAGCATTCCAGCCAGTATAAAGGCAAGAAACAGCAGACTTTGCAACAACATGACGGACGAGAAGCCAGGAGACCACGCGATGTCGTATATCGGAGAAAAGACTGGAGAGCTTCCCTGTCCCATAAGAGGCCGCCATAACACGAGAGCTAGCAGTGCTGAGATGATGCCGTGCGCAGCCCGGGCCAACAAAAATGGCAAATAACGAAGATCCGTCATATTTAAAATACTTGCAACCTGCGCATGAACCGACAGCCCGCCCCAGGAGAGAACAAAAGCGGCTGCGGCTACCTTGAATGGTAACGCCGCTGCCGTGGCTTTACCTGCGGCTTGCGCTCCTAAAGTGACTTCGAAAATACCACCCACAATGGACTCCGTTAACGTAGGAGGAAGACCACATGCAGTCAATAGGCTTGCTGTAAGCAGATGAAGCCCGCTCATTAAACCGGAGTTCGTCAAAGCTTCTAAAATGACGCAGAAGAATACAACTAGCCCTCCTACGACAATAATAAGGCGTAGGGAGGAAGTAATCGCCTGACGAAGTAACTCACCCAATGGGCGACCATCTTCCAAACGAGCTGTATGCATGGCATATAATGCTTGGCGTAGGGGTCCAGGCTGCCTATTGCGATCTGCTGCTTTTGTATTCTTGGACTTCGACCAGGCTTTTTGAGTAGGTTGGCGGTCGCTGCGAGTACCTGTTTCCCCTGAACGGGAACCGTGGAAGCGCATAAGCAGCCCGATGATGAGCACGCCACCATAATGGGCCGCGCCTAGTACGAGTGCAATTTCTGGTTGATGGAAGAAGCCAACGGAAACCGCACCGATCAAAAATATCGGATCAGAGGAAGTGGTAAACGCGACCAAACGCTCTCCTTCAATGCGTGTGATCCATTTTTGCTCCCACAGCTTGGCTGTTAGTTTAGCTCCAATCGGGTAACCGGATGCACAGCTGACCGCAGCGACAAAACCCCCACAGCCAGGTACACGGAATAGAGGCTGCATCAGCGGATCCAACAGCGCACCTATGAAATGAACAATTCCGAAACCGAGGAGAAGCTCGGAAATAACGAAAAACGGGAATAAAGACGGAAACAGCACGTCCCACCAGATGGCAAGCCCCCGAAGCCCGGCATTCAGAGAAGATTGCGGGTATACAGCCATAAGCATAAACAGGAATAGCGGTGTAAGGATGAGCAGAGGAAGCGAGTAACGACGGTATAGCGACATAGAGGCCCCTCCTTTGGAGTTGTACTAATATACCTATGTCGGGGATGGACAAAGAGTACAAAAAAATCAAAGAAAACGGTTACTTTTATTGCTGTATTTTTGTAAATAGTATGTTAAAATAGGAAAACAACGATCCATAACCTTAAGGATGGAGTGATCAGGATGAGTATCGTTGCTGGTCTGTTCGTATGTGCTTTTGTGTATGTTATTCGTGCCTCTCTCGTCCATCCCGGTGAAGAGGATTGGCGGAGTTATTAGTGGTATTTATAGAATGACGAAGCTGTGTGCAACGAAGCACACCCTCTTCATATGTTAAATTGATAAAATGACGCTTATTTTTAGCGTCATTTTTTGTTTTTTGTTATAATACGGGTGTATATTTATTACCATAGCACAGAAAGTTGGAGGAAAAGTGAACCCTAGCCTGAGCATTTATGACAACCTTGGGGGTGCGGAAGGTGTTCGTGCTATTATTGAGGCCTTCTACCCGAGAGTTTATAAAGATCCGTTGTTAAGTCCCCTGTTTCCTAAAGACATGGAACCGGTTAAGGAAAAGCAGTATATGTTCCTGAGCCAGTTTTTTGGAGGACCGTCCCTTTTTTCTGATGCATATGGTCATCCGATGTTACGTGCCAGACATATGAAGTTTCCCGTAACGGAGGAGCGAGCAGAGGCATGGTTGTCTTGTATGGCAGGTGCGTTAACGGATACGGGCATTGAGGAGCCGCTTCGTTCAATCATACTTAACCGTTTGTCTGGTCCTGCGCATCATTTTGTAAATACCCCGTAAGCTTTCGGGGATTGCCGAATTTTGGAGAGGGTTGTAAAAACATTGGAACTTGAACCGTTATATCAGATCAAAATCATTTGCCCACATTGCGAAGAAGAATTTCAGACATCCCGTGTCAGACCAAGCCTAAAGAAGGCCATTCGTACGGATTCAGATTTTTGTGCTTATTATAAGAATGAAAATCCGGATTTTTATGTCGTAAGGGTCTGTCCTCATTGTGGATTTACCTCGACAGAGCACTCTACCGTTCAGTTAAGCGAACAGCAAACCAAGATATTCAAGGATAAAATCGGTAATCGCTGGCAGTCTCGCGAATATGGCGGGCATCGTAGCTGGGAAGAGGCATTAGAAACGTATAAACTGGGTTTACTATGTGCCCAGGTCATCGGAGAAAAGGAACGCGTAGTAGCTAGTCTATTACAGCATATCGCTTGGATGTACAGATACCAGGGAAATGAGGAGCAGGAGCTTCGCTTTCTCAAATTTAGCCTGGATTCTTATGTTCGGGTCTATGAGCTGGAGGGTGTCGGGGCGAATAATGCCAAACTGCTTTATCTGATTGGTGAATTGCATCGACGTACAGGCAACTTTAACGAAGCGGTACGCTGGTTTTCGCGTGTCATTAATGACAAAAAGATTATGGATGCAGCCATGATCCGGGCTTCCCGTGAACAGTGGTCTGTACTGCGAGAACAAATGCTGGCTAAAAATTACCAACTGCCAGAGGAAATGCAAGACGCAAGCTCCTCCTGAAGAAATAAAGGTGTGCACTATGGCCGATTTAGGCTCATGGTTCACACCTTGTTTGTAAAACGGGGTTATCTTATCTTACAAATGCCTCATGAATTAATGATGACGCAATGTGGTATCTGACAGCAAATAATCGTCATCACAATCCACTAAAGTAACCTTGTTATGGCAGCATGGAAACACAAGCAGCTTTTTCATACCTTCGTGTATGAGCTTAAGTTCTTTTGGCTTCAGGGGCAGCAAAACATTATCATGGTCGCAAAACGGACAAGACTGTACATAAACGTCTCCCATGACGATGTCATAAGGCCAGGTTTTATGAAAAGGGATCATGATTTGTCCGATTCTCCGCCGTTCGGGTCAGCGGTTTCTTCTTTAGCCAGTTCGGCTAGCTTTTGCATCAAAATGTGCTGGGGTGTATGCATAAGGTGTTCCAGCGGAATGCCGAGCTTTTCGGATAATTTCACAGCCGTTTCCGGCGAAATTTGTAAGGGTCTCATCCTGTTTTCCTCCCAATTGTAGTGATTTACTATCACGATGTAGCTTTATTGTATATGAAACCACAAGAATTCGCCAAAAAAGAAAGGTGGAACTATTATGAAAACACCGTTAAAGCAAACATGGGATCTGGAATCTATTTTTAGCGGAGGATCTTCCTCTGCCTCATTTCTTGCATTTTTGGAAGAAATGGAAAGCAAGGTCCAACAACTGCAAGCTCAGCTTAAAGCAGCCAAAGTACCACAAACGGTATTGGATACCGAGCGTCTGGATAGTGTACTGAATAGCATACAGGAGCTGTTTAATGGTGCGTCGCAGGCGGGTTCCTTTGTCTCTTGTCTAACTGCTCAAAACCAGCACGACAAGCTGGCTGTTCAACTGGGGGCGCGTGTCAATACGCTATATGCCCAAGGAAAAAGTGCTTTAGTATCTTTCCAGAACTTGCTGGCACAAACCAGTGAAGACATTTGGCAGAAATGGATGGAGCGCGAAGCAATCCAGCCGATTTCTTTTGTCCTGACCGAATATCGGAACGAAGCACGTGAAAAAATGGCTCCTGAGCTGGAAAGCCTTGCATTGGATCTGGCAGTGGATGGCTACCATGGCTGGGGCGACTTTTATGATACCATTGTCAAAAATATGACGATCCCTGTGCCAGAAAATGGCGAGATCGTAAACCTGTCTGTAGGTCAGGCAGCTAATAAGCTGGATGAAGCAGATCGCAGCGTACGTAAAGACGTGTTTGCACGTTGGGAAGAGGCATGGGCTCAGGTAGAGGACTATTGCGCGGATACATTGAATCATTTGGCAGGCTTCCGTCTGAAGCTATATGAAAAACGAGGCTGGACAGATGTGCTTAAGGAACCGCTGGAAATCAGCCGTATGTCTGCACAAACGCTGGATACGATGTGGCAGGTTATTAATGAAACAAAGCCTATTGTAGTCAAATACTTGGAGCGGAAAGCAAAACTGCTGGGCTTAGAGAAGCTGTCCTGGCATGACGTTGAAGCTCCGCTGGGGACGTCAACTACTAAAATCCCTTACGACGATGCTGCTGTAACGATTGTTGAGCAATTTGGTAAATTTAGCTCGAGAATGGCTGACTTTGCCCAAATGGCTTTTGAGAAAAGCTGGATCGAAGCAGAAGATCGTCCAGGCAAACGTCCGGGTGGTTTCTGTACATCTCTGCGTCTGAGCAAAGAGACCCGTATTTTTATGACCTATGCCGGATCACCATCCAATGTTTCGACACTGGCCCATGAGCTCGGACACGGTTATCATCAGCATGTGATGAATGAATTGCACCCATTGAATCAAAATTATGCCATGAACGTAGCTGAGACGGCATCGACGCTGGCAGAACTAATTGTATCAGATGCGTTGCTGGAAGCTGCCGAGGGTCAGGAGAAGGTGGCTTTGCTGGAGGATAAAATTCAGCGTGGTGTAGCCTTCTTTATGAACATTCATGCCCGTTTCCTGTTTGAAACCCGTTTTTACGAGCTGCGGAAAAAAGGAGTCGTAGGAGCACAACAATTAAGCGAGTTGATGGAACAAGCGCAGCGTGAAGCGTTTAGTGGTGTCCTGGATGAGGCTCATCCTCATTTTTGGGCATCCAAGCTGCATTTCTATATTACGAATACTCCTTTCTACAACTTCCCGTACACATTCGGGTATATGTTCAGTGCAGGAATTTACGCTTTTGCGAAGGAAAATCCTGACGGCTTCGCCGACCAATATGATGCCTTGCTGCGTGATACAGGTCGCATGACAGTCGAAGAATTGGCTTCCAAGCACTTAGGTACCGATTTAACACAGGCTGACTTCTGGCGTAATGCTGCGCAAGTTACTGTTCAGGATATTGAGCAATTTTTACAAATGACAAAATAACGGATTTACACTTTAGAGGTCTCCCACGAGGGAGGCCTTTTTTGTAATTTTTGCAGAAGATGATGAACAAAGTCGCAAAATGTCGAAGTGTAATTAACATTACCTGTTGGCGAAATTTAAAATGATGGATATACTTAGAAAATAGTTATAAATACCCAATTATGTTGGTTTTGATTGTAAGGTTAAAAATCTTCGCATATAATTGAGCCGTAAGACCTATTAAATATTTTTGGATAAGGTATATAGGAGGGTTTTTGTAATGGATGAAGTAGGTCAATTGTCGTTGGCAAGGCAGATGGATATCGTTTTAAAAGAACTGGATAATGAACTGGCGGGTTTGTCGTCAGGTATCGTATTTGTACAAATACGTAACAATGTAGTTGGGAAATTTGGGATTCGTCATAATCCGCTTGCAGGTAAAGGTGGCACATTTGCAGCAGTAGAACCGGGGTTATCAGTAAAGCATCGGGAGGATTTTCGGCGTATGGCCCTAGAAACGCTAAATCATAAGCGTAGCTGGACTCATGGTGAGATTGCTTTCGATTTTGCCATCAGACAAGGAACGATTTTGGTAGATGCAACACTGGAGTCCAACTACAACATGGCGAATCTCATGATCCGCTACAACAAGCCTACATACCGAGCGGCTAATTCGGAATAAACATTTATATGAGAATTTTGCAAATATCCCATAAGCGACTTCCAATGAACAAGATATAGATCGAAATGGTTAGTTCGTCTATATCTTGCACTTCGGAGCGACTGGAATCGAATTTTGCAAAATCCTGATAAAAAAGAGTAAAGAAAAGGCGGCCTTCCTAGGGAAGACCGCCTTTGTTATATGCCCGTTATAACGCATTTTGGTAAATTACGATGAACGGAATGCTCACGCGGAATAATGACGCTTATTGACCTGAACGACCTGATAATTGCTGTTCGGCCAGCTGTACCAAGCGTTTAGTGATATAGCCTCCCAGAGAACCAGCTTCACGGGATGGCATGTCACCGTAGTAACCATCTGCCGGAATGGTGATGCCCAGCTCTTGTGCAGCTTCATATTTCAATTGTTGCAATGCGTTGTTGGCTTGAGGAACAACTAGGTTGTTACTGCGACGGCTTCTGCCTTGATTAGCTTCATTCATGTGTAGTCACCTCCTTCGGCTGTGATGAGGTTAGTATGCGACAGAGTTATGAAAATATGCGCCGAAGGAAGAAAAGTGACTAGAGGAAAATTACGGATATATGATATGAATCTGAGTTTTGAGGTCGATGGATTGCTGAGGCTCCAGACGGATCAGCCCGGCTTCCCCGACAGGATCAGGTGAATTGGGCGCATCAGGCAGCCATGTATAAGGCTCAATGCAAAGATACTGGTCGCATTCACCTTTGGTATATAAAACCCAATACTTATAGTATTGCTCATCTGCTGTGTAGCGGATTTGATAACCGTCGTCACGGGTCAAAAGAGCTTCAGCAGGGCCTTCCGTTGCCCGCAGCAGCGTATCTAGATTTGTTCCTTTCAGAGAAAGTCCGGAAGAGAGCTGTTCCAAGTCGTCCAACGAAGTAATGATACCTGTAGGTAGCTGTTCAGCATCCTGCTCATAGACGCCGTTCACAGGCAGCTTTAGGCGCCAGCGCTCAGGTTCTCCGTCCACCATAAACCAAGTGTGATATCCCAAGCCAAATGGAGCTGCTTTTTCACCCAAATTCGTTACGCGCAGCGTTTGACTTAATACAGCACCCTGTAAGCGATACGTCATCTCCAGACGTAAAGGAATGGGGAATTGTTCCATCCAGTGCGGATCACTTTCTGTTAAAAGCTCGGTAGTAACACTGCAACCTTCTTCATCCTCTTCAATATCACTGCAGCGCCAGGATTGATTACGATGCAGACCGTGTATATGATTGTCATTGGCAGTATTTCGGTCGAACTGATAAGGAACACCGTCAAACTCAAATTGTCCCTTGCGAATTCGGCCTGGAGGAATCAAAATGGGCAAGCCAAAATGATAAGGCTTTTGTAAATAGAAAGCCAATTCTTCCTCACCAGGCCGACGTACGATATCCCGGTCGAGCTTCAGATCACGCACTGAGATAATATTATTCCCGAGGCGAGGGATCATCGTAACTTCCAGTTCACCACTATGTAAAACATACGTGTCGTAACCGTTCCAGTGTTCTTTGGTCACTTGTTTCATATCCATGCTCCTTTGTCCACTATAATCGGTTGAAGCTTCGTGTCATTATGATAACAGATTTTTGATCGTAGGGCACAATCGTCATTTGACAATAACATTATGCGGAATTATCATTAATGTAGTTTAGAAAGTAATGACATGGATAACACGATGATGAGGACAAGTAAGCTTTCGCATAAGCTCTTCAGAAAGCCGGTGGTAGATGGGAATCGGTGAGCCTGCACTGCTGAATGGACCTTGGAGTGCCGCACAGAACAGGATTCTACTGTCCTCAGTATGACGGCCGATTGCTCCCCGTTAACGGAGCTTTAAGATTGCAGGCAGCCACGGAGCATAGCTCTGACAAGTAATAGGCTGACGGCAATGAATAAGGGTGGTACCACGGTCTCGCGTCCCTTGAGGATGCGGGGCCTTTTTGCGTTCTAATTTTGAAATAAACTGAGGAGGAAGAATATGAAAACTGTACTTTCAGGTATTCAGCCTAGCGGACAACTTACTTTGGGCAATTACATTGGTGCAATGAAAAACTTTGTCAAATTGCAAGAGGATCATCAATGCTACTTTATGGTCGTAGACCTTCATGCAATTACCGTACCGCAGGAACCGGCCCAATTACGTGAGCAGTCGGAGGCGGTAGCGGCATTATTTATCGCAGCAGGTATTAACCCGGAGAAATCCAATGTCTTTTTACAATCCCATGTTCCTCAGCACGCTGAGCTAGGGTGGTTGATGACAACACTGACGAATATGGGCGAATTGGAACGTATGACTCAGTTTAAAGACAAAGCGGCAGGCAAGGACTCCGTAGGAGCAGGGCTGTTCGTATATCCATCGTTGATGGCAGCTGACATTTTGCTCTACAACGCGGATCTCGTTCCGGTAGGCGACGATCAGAAACAGCATCTGGAGCTGACACGCGATTTGGCGGGTCGCTTTAATCACCGTTACGGAGATTATTTTACTGTTCCCGAACCGTATATCCCTGAAGTAGGGGCGAGAATTATGTCCCTGGATGATGTATCTAAAAAAATGAGTAAGAGCAATCCGAATGCAGGCAGCTTTATTGCCCTGCTGGACGAACCGAAAGTCATACGCAAGAAAATTAGCCGCGCTACGACCGATTCTGGTAGTGAGGTTAGATATGATCCGGCCAATAAACCAGAAATTAGTAATCTGATGGGCATCTACAGTCAGTGTTCCGGTTTGTCGCTCCAAGAAGTGCAGGATCGCTATGAAGGTCAAATGTACGGAACATTTAAAAAAGAACTGGCAGAGACCGTTGTAGCTATGCTTGAACCGATTCAGCAGCGCTATCGTGACATCCGGGAATCCGGTGAAATTGGACGTATTTTAGCCCAATCCGCAGAGCGCGCACAAGAAGCGGCTGAAGTCACGTTGTCTGCGGTCAAAGAGCGCATGGGCTTTCTGCCACGTCTACGCTAAAGCATATTGAGGCGAACGGATTAGGCCTTTTATAAGATTGGATTAGGAGCGGCGTTGTCGAGCTTTGACCACGAAACCCCAGCCGATATTGCCGACAGATAATAGCCCCAGTAGAATGGCAAGCCATGCGGAATAACTGATGGATATAGCGGCTGCGGTCAGCAGGACAATGGATGAAACGGCGAACCATAGGGATAAACCTTTGCTCATTGGTAAAAACCTCCAGTGTTCGAATGTTGAATTTCAGGAATAAGTAGTTGTAAGCGAGCCATAATAATCTTGCAAGCTTGCAATGAACCTCACTCACAAAGAACTGAAAGGAGATTCAAATATGAGCAGACGTCGTTCAAACAACCTGCAAGTACCGCAGGCCAACGCCGCTTTACAACAATTAAAATATGAGGCAGCTCAAGAACTTGGCATCACCATCCCTCAGGACGGTTACTTCGGTAATGTTGTTTCCCGCGAAACAGGTTCGCTTGGGGGATATATCACGAAAAAGCTGGTCCAACAAGCAGAACAATCCTTGTCGGGCAGCAGCCGTTTGCAGTAATACACATAAACACTCCATCTTGGAAGCTGTATTATGAGCAACTGTGATGAAGAAAATCCGGAGCGATCATGCTCCGGATTTTTTTACGCATGGCTTATGACCATTGTGAATCACGCAAGTCCGCTTCGTCAAGAGGGCGCTTTCATGAGATCTGATTTTTTGCGGGAATGACCAAAAAAAGCAAGCTCCCAGATTAAGGGGAACTTGCTGTCTGTTGTTCATACGGCTTGTTGTTAGCTTGTAAGCAGGTTTTAATTCGTATGCAGGGAAAGGCGTTTTTGCATCTTTTCGTCACTGAGCCATCCAATATAGCTGTTGATCAGTCCGAACTGCTTATCCATCGCGACCACAGCCACGAATGGATATTGTCTCCGGTGTCGATACCTTACGTCTCCCCATCGCACAATGTAGCCCCATTCCAGTTCCTCCACCTCGGCAACGGCAAAGGAGGAAAAATAGCGAAATGCCTGCACATCGCGATAGGATTTGGAGGCTTCTACGGCAGGATGTGTGGATGGAATTGCATGTTTCGTCCAAAATAAGTGTTTGCCATTTAATCCGCCAATGTCATAACTTCCATTCTGATGAGCTTTTACCACATGCCACCGATTCCATGATACGGTGGGAATGATATAATAGATGTCGCCCTCCTGACGCTCATTGTCCATATTACGTACCGCTTTTCTGGTTATAAAATGACTCCAGGTTCGCCAAATGTAATATAGGCCAATAATAACGTACAGCGTAATAAATAAGGGAGCGGGTGGAGTCAATCCGGTGATCCACAGCATAATCGCAGCAACATGGGTGCCAAAAATAAAGGGATCGAAAATATGGATGATATTCCAAGATATCCACTTGTTTGTAAACGGCCGGAATGCCTGTGTTCCGTACGTATTAAATAAATCTGTGAATACATGCAGGCAGACGGCAATCGTTACCCATAATGCTACATGACCTGGGGGCACATCTCTGAAGATCAGGCAAATCAGTCCTGTTATGGACAAGATCCATATCAACCAGAAGGGAATTGAATGCGACAGTCCACGGTGATTGCGAATGTAGGCTGCATTGTTTTTCAACCGAAGCAAAGTGTCAAAATCCGGAGCTTGTGACCCTACGACTGTAGCGAGCAGTATGACTGCGGCCAACTTTGGATCTCCGGCGACGACAGGATCAGTGTAGGCCAGCCCGGCCAATCCGATTCCCATGACAAAGTGTGTGGCTGTATCCATATCTGTCGCTCCTTTTGTATTGTTTCCTGTACTTATTACTACCCAAATTTACTGTAAACGATCAGCAGGGGCGATTTGCCATCGGAATTGTGAACGTTTTGTGCGTTTTCTGTCAAACTTTTTGGGGTAGGTATATGATAAAATTTATATCGGAGTTCAACTTACTCCCGAATTCATACATCTCTAAGGGGGAGTTACTCACAATGGATAATATAAGTTATAAGACTTCTTCGGATGCGGCTACCTATTCTGTAAAATCTAAACCACCCGGTAAAGCGGGCACTTGGAAAGATTTTATTACAGTTACCAAGCCAGGCATCCTTCGTACCAATCTGGTTGCAGCCTTTGGTGGTTTTTGGTTAGCATCGCAATGGGATGTTGACTATATAAAGCTAATTCTTACACTTTTAGGTACAATGCTGGTTATGGCGTCTTCTTGTGTTTTTAACAACTATTTTGACCGTGAGCTGGATTTGAAAATGGAGCGTACACGTAATCGCTCACTGCCAACAGGGCGTCTGACCCCTACAACGGTGTTGTCATACGCTATTATTTTGGGCGTTGTCGGGTTAGCTGTTCTATTCTCCTTCTCTGGTGTAACGGCAGGATTACTGGGATTACTTGGTATGTTCGTCTACGTCGGTATTTATACACTTTGGTTAAAACGTTCATCTACATGGAGTACATCCATCGGCGGTATTTCTGGTGCAATGCCTCCGGTGATTGGTTATGTGGCCGCTTCGGGTCGTATTGATATGGGCGCGTGGCTCTTATTCGCTCTCCTGTTCTTATGGCAGCCTCCTCACTTTTGGGCACTTGCTATTCGCAGAGTTGAGGAATATCGCGCAGCAGGATTTCCGTTGTTGCCAGTCGTAAAAGGTATCCATCGGACGAAGATTCAGATGATTCCTTATATTGTATTGCTGATTCCGGTACCCATCCTTATGTATGCTTATGGATATGCCGGTATGATTTTTATGATCGTGTCCGTGTTACTGTCCGTGCTGTGGGCATTCTATGCCTTTAAAGGTTTTACGATTAAGGAAGAAGAAACGGATTCCTGGGCAAAAAAAGTATTTTTCTTTTCCATTAACCATCTGACACTCAGCTTCTTGCTGATGATCGTCGATACGGTTCATAAGTTCTAATGTCATTTTAGAGGCATTTTATAGTGCACCATATAGCTGTCCAACAGGCATGCAAGCGGCCTGAGGACAGCTTTTTTGTTATTTTCAAGACTAAAGAACAGGTGGCGGGTATATAATGTATTCTTCCAACCCTGCTTTTTCCAATTGAGCGATCACATATTCGTCTGGAGTGCCTTCTACGCCAGCATAGCCTTTGCGTGTATACATATGAAATGCATCCGGAAAAGAGTCTGCAAGCACTCCCCTTATTTTTTTCCCTGAGCTGTCATTGTCCATAAATAAGTATATTTCGTCGTGCTTGGCCCGCTTGTGGAGGGATTCCAGTTTTATAGAGTTTAGTGTGCCGAAGGTGCATAAAATGTGGACCTCCGGGTCAAGTAATCGGCGAAGTTTGCTGCGGTCATTTTTCCCTTCGACGATCACGGTTATCGCCATGTAAGCTCACCCCTTGTCTGATACATATGCTCGAAATTCCCCGGGAAATGAAGAATATGTGTATAGTGTAGCTCCAAATAGGGTTCTCATGCAAAAAATAACAAAACAGCCTGCCAGAAGTGGCAGGCATGGGCACAAGGGGCAACAAGTTAGGGCAATTCAGACATTAAATCCAGCAAGTACGGAGAATGATGACGAGCAAAATATAAAGAACAAGAATGGTGCCAGTTGAAGTTCCAATAGGGCAAGGATGACAGTGGCTCACAGGCTGCACCTCCCTTTGTTAGTGAATGTTCAGTCAAAATAGTCTATGTGGATAGGGGGATGGTGTACTGTGCATTTGCCCTCTTGAACGGCATTTTGGGCTTTAAAGGTAGCATATTAGCAAACCACTGCCTCAGACTAGCTAGGAATGATAAGGTCCTGAGGCAGACAGTGGCGGCGTCGGAGATAAGCGCTTAACGGGAACGAATAGCAGGCCAGCCATCAGAATCAGAAATGCGATAAAAAAAGGAGAAATGTGATCGGGTAGCTGACCTGCCAGTACAGGTCCGGCAAAGGAGCCGATAGATGTTGCAATAGACTGTAGTGCAAAGGTTTTGCCCAGTCGCGCACCTCCAATTCGTATGAAAAGAGAGGCCAGCGCTGGAAAAATGATGCCTTTGGCTGTTCCCAAAATAAAAAGTATGATGCCAATCGCCGCTTCGGGCGTGGTGGCGAGTGCGTAGAAACTTAGAGACATCAAAATAATGCCACAAAGTAGCCGCGCCATGGGTGAATATTTGTTCAGAAACAGCAAGCTGAGCGTACAAAGTGCTCCCAAACTGATGATGGAAAAGAGCAATCCGGTGGACATCATGGACGCAGAACCGTTATTTCGTAATGGGATTTCGTAAAATAAAATGCCTTGTGCACACGCCAAAACAAAAGGAAGGAGCAGGTAGCGCCAATTGAATGGTAAACGCGTCTTCTGTACCCCGGATAGTGGAGCAGGTGTCGCATGACCATCTGATAATTGGGCCTGTGGAGCGGGTGCTGTTTTGGGCAAGGTGAAATAAGCCATGAGTCCCGTGACTACGAGAATGATGCCAAGGGAACTAAACGTCTCACTAAAGCCGAAACTGGCTACGATAAATGCGCCGGCAGCTGGAGACAGGACAGAGGCCAATGTGTGAACGACACCATGTCCCGACATATATTTGCCCTGCGTAACTGGATGATCGGATAGCTGTGCCAACATGGCCAGACAGGCTGGAGATAAAAAGGCCAACACAAAACCGCTAATCGCCCGAAGAAAAAGTAATTCCCACGGTGTGTGGATGTACGATTGAATGATAAGAATGATGCCTGCGGCTGTTAGGCTGAACATAATATATCGGCGGCTGCCGTGTTTGTCGACCTTGGGGCCGGCCATCAAATTACCAGGCAGATGAGTTAGAGAGTAAATCCCCATCATCCAGCCAATAAAAGTAGGTGCTGCACCCAGGGAGATAGCGAATGGTGTCAAAATAGGATATTGTGCATGCAGATCGAAAAAGGCAATGAATAAAAAAAGATACAGCCAGAGGGCTGTTTTCATGGGATGACCCCCTTCCCTAATGTAAACTTTCATGTTGCACTACGTATCGGCCCTTCCTAAGTTGTACGCTGGAGTGGACGAACATAGACCACTTTGTATGGACAAGAATTGAATAACAAGGTGTGTAAAAGAGCTAAGCTGACAGGGCATCACGTAATCATGTATAATTACAGAGACAATTTTGTGATTTGAATGATGTAGTTGAAAACGGGAGTGTAGCGAAATGGATAAGGGCGTCTGGACAGAGTTTTTGGAACATAATTGGCATATTGTTCAGGATAACTGGCTGTATATATTAATTGGGCTTGTCCTATTGTTAGTCATATTGAAGGTTGTAAGAACTCTCATAAAATGGCTGATTGTCATTGTCGTAATTGCAGGCTTGCTTATCTACAGTGGCATTTCCTTTGAACAGGTCGGCAAGGTCGTTACTCAGGCAAAGGATGATGCGATTAACAAGGTTCAGAGCGAGGCTTTGAACATGATGATCAAAGAGGGACGGGATGCCCAATACACATCCAACGCGGATGGTACGTTTTCGGTAACCAGCTCCAACCTGGAAGTGAAAGGTCCATTTGATGGTGACAAGGTCAAGGTATGGTTTCAGGGGATGTCGCTGGGCGAGTGGAGTATGGGCGATACCGTCAAGAAATATATCGAAGGTGCGAAAGGCTCGGCTGTAACACAGTCGCCACAGTCGCCGTAGAGACAGGAGGAACACAATGAAACCATCCTGGCTGGAGCCTATTCTTCATTGGAATGGCGTGACGGTGTTTTTGATTGTCATTGTACTGTTGTCGTTGATTCAGGGCTGGAGACGAGGAGCTTCCAGATCTGTAGGGGCGCTGTTCAGTCTTATTGTGGATGGCATACTGACTGTGGCGGGTATTTTGTGCTCGCTCGGATTAGCCATGTGGCTTTCACCGAAGGTACAACAATGGCTGGCGGCTTACATGGAACATTTGCCTCAGCGAGAACTAAGCGGGATTGAGCAATTTTATTATACGTTGGTGGCGGGCTTAGAGGGGTTTCCGCTACTGCGGTTCGCCGTATTGTTTATGCTCAGTTATGCGATCGCCCAATTTGTACTACGTGCAATTTATGTGTTGATGGTAGGGGGCAAGTCAGATTCTTCTTTCCATGAGCATGAAAAAAAATCAGGCTTTTTCAGCAGGATGGCAGGGGCTGGAATAGGTACTCTTATTGGTGGAGCACGCGCTATCATGGTTATAGCCCTGCTATTCATCGGCGTAAGTCTGTATCCAGACAGCGGGTTTAGCAGCTACGTCCAAGCTTCACCGATTTATAAGCAGGGAGCGCAATCGGTCATTGAGCCGTTATCCGGTACACTGATTAAGGATAAATTGCCCGTATTTACGCAGGCCGTTACCAAGGAATTAAATGGTATCCTGCAGCGAAAATACGAAATGATTGACCGGGAAATTCCGAACGATATCGGTCAGGCTGCGGCCAAGATTACACAGGGGATGAGCGGTGATGAGCAAAAGGCCAGAGCGTTGTATGAATGGGTAGGTACCCGTATTAGCTATGATTTCGGTAAGGTAGAAGCCTATGAGCAGCGTGGTGACTGGCATGAACAGACCCCCAGAGATACGTTTGATACACGTAAAGGAGTCTGCATTGATTATGCCCGCCTGTATGCGATGATGGCTCGGTCGCAGGGACTACAGGTCAAGGTGGTGACAGGGCTTGGATATAACGGACAGGGAGGATATGGTTCCCATGCATGGAATGAAGTGTATTTGAGCGCGCAGGATCAGTGGGTACCGTTAGACCCGACCTGGGCGCAAAGTGGGGACTGGTTTAATCCGCCTGGTTTTGCCCAAACACATATCAAGGATAAAGTGATTTAATAAGGAGTGGAAAAGGGCACATGAGAAAGATAGACAACGAGCAGGGAAAAGACAACGAGACATCCGACCGAAAAAGATTTAGCTTCCGGATCAATCTGTTCTTTTTCAGCTCGTTCATTATATTTACAGTCATTATTGTAAGATTGGCGATACTTCAATTTGTAGATGGACCTCAGCTTAAGCAGCAGGAGGCCAGTAATGTTACCAAAAATGTACCACTTACGCCGATTCGCGGAACGATTTACGATTCCACCGGGCAGAACAGACTGGCGTATTCGACACCTGTACAATCGCTGTATATCACGCTCTCCAAGAACTACAGCGACCTTTTGGAGAAATCGCGTAAGCCTGATAAAAAATTGTTGCCTGAGTTGGAAAAGATGACACAAAAGCTGGAAAATCGGTTTGCTCAATATGGTAGTAAAGATGAGCCGAAAATGACAGCAGAACAGATTATGGACGCTATGGACCGAAACTATCAAAGGCTTAGCGGCTTTACGCCCCGCCTGATTAAAACGAATCTCAGTAAAGAAGAAGTCGCCTATTTTATGCAGCATAAGAGCGAGTTTCCCGGAATAGATGTGGTCGAGGAAACCGTACGCCATTATGATCCTGATACAGTAGCTGTTCAAACGGTCGGTTATATTAAAAGCTACAAAAGTGCGCGTGAAACGTTGACTAAATATAAGGATATTCAAAAATCCATGTCAGCTGAAAATGATCCGGGCCTCATCTATATGGATAACGAATCAGTTGGCTTTGATGGACTGGAATTTCAATATCAGGAACAGTTACGAGGGAAAAATGGCTATAAAACGGTTCCGATTGATCCACGCAATATGCCGGAAGGTGTAGATTCTGTTACTCCTCCGCAAAAAGGAAATAATGTCTATTCTACGATTAACAAAGAAATTCAGGTTAAGACTGAAGATGCTATTATGGATCAATTGAGATGGCTCCATTCACACGCTGTATCTGGCAAGACCCATCCTTATGCTAAAACAGGCTTTGCTGTGGCTATGGAAGTGGATACAGGAAATGTGGTGGCGATGGCTAGTATGCCGGATTATGATGCTAATTACTGGCAGACCGGAAATATATCTAGCGATAATTATAAGAAAATACAAAATGTATACTTGAATGGTACTATTCGCTCCTTTGGATCGGGCCAATCAGGTCAACATCCAGAGTCGGTTGTCCTACTTGGCTCCACCATTAAGCCGCTTTCTGTGTTAATAGGACTGGAGGAAAATCTATTCAGTACCTCATCGTATTACCAGGATACAGGAGCGGCTTACTTTGGGCGTAATAATTCGTCACGAGTTCGGAATTCCTCGGGTCATGTGTACGGCGGGTTGGACCCAGCTTCTGCCATTCGGCATTCCTCCAATGCATTTATGGTCGATATGGTGGGCAAAAGATTGTACAACAAATACATTAATAATGCCAAGGAAGATCAAGGTGTGAATGTATGGGACCGCTACATGAAGGAATTTGGACTAGGTGTTTCTACGGGTGTAGATTTACCAAGTGAATGGTCTGGACGCAGAGAGTATGCTCATAATTCGAAAGAGTCCTCATTATCTAAACTTGCATATGCTTCTTTTGGTCAGCAGGGTAAATATACAACGCTTCAGCTTGCACAATATACAGCAGTATTGGCTAGCAAGGGGAAACGGATGGAGCCGCATTTGGTCAGTCAAATTAAAGACACTAACGGCAATATAGTACAAACGATCAAGCCGAAGGTGTTGAATGAAGTGAAATTCCCGGATGCTTACTGGAATGAAGTTATACGCGGGATGGCAACAGATGTTAGCGCATTTAAAGGTTTCCCTTACGACTTTGCTCGCAAAACGGGGACATCGCAGCAAAGTGTAGGAAGAGAATTGAAAGATAATGGAGTATTTATCGCCTTTGCACCACGTCAGAATCCCAAACTTGCAGTAGCGGTTGTTATTCCTGAAGGGGGCTTTGGAGCCTGGAGTGCTGGGCCTGTGGCACGCAAAATCTTTGATGCTTACGATGAAGTGTACGGTCTGGACGGTGTTCCAAAGAAAAAAATAGATTCAACCGATAATGATGGAAAGTAATACTGTAGAAGTGAATTAAGTAATTCGTGGCTGTGCGTATAGATTGAATGAAAGTCATCGTATCTAAGTATCCCAATGAGCATTAGTTCAACAGTCGTTAGGGTTTGTCTGATGAAAAGTGGAAGGAAAATCTGGAGAAAAACAATAAGCGTGAGATTTGATCAATAAAGCAGATAGCTTAGTTCTTTCATTAATGGCGGCCCATCATTTGTTTCAAAATGATGGGCCCCTGGATATTTTAAAGAAAGCTATATACTATATCACATGTGCTATTCCTGACAAGTAGACTTATAGAGCTGAAAATATATATAGTAATATTTTCTTGAAATTTTTAAGTCGAATCTTAAGATTCGTTACTTCTGATCTGGAAGGAAAATTTATATTTAGTGATTAATGGGGAAAAATATTGAAATGATAATATTAACAAAAAATGATATATATACATAAATCCTTTTTGTGGCATTGAGTTATAAAATCAGGTTGTAGTTAATAAACAAGGAGGTTTTTATATGCTAAATAAAAAAATGAAAGTCTCAGGAGTGTCGTGTCTCTTATTTTTAACAATAACATCTTCAGCTTATGCCGATGTTTCCGCAACATCTTCAGCTCATGCGGATGCCTCTGTAACATCTTCAGCTCATGCGGATGCTTCTGTAACATCTTCAACTTATGGGGATGCCTTTGCCCATGAAAATAGTTTAATCAGTACATCGGGAACTTCAAAATCATATAATTGGGGAGACAGTAGTGCTGCAATTTATTGTAATGGTAGAATAACTGTGCATACTTTTCCAAGTGGACATTATTCTGATGTACTTACTGTAGCACTTTACCAACCAGGAGATCCTAGGTCCTGGGATAGTTATACCTTACAAGACGGTGGTAAATATAATAATAATGTTTCTTTTAAAGGGCTTTATGGATATTTTTATGTAAGAGTTGTCCCGAATGATGATTCTGCAAAAGGAACCTTCTATGTTGAATACTAACAAGTTTTGAAATATTGGAATTAGAAGATGGTGACACTTTTTTGCAGATTATCAAGTTAAGTGCAAGAGAGCTTCTGTAGATGATTTATGAGCCGTTTTTCATTACTAAACAATTTCGTGGATGGTTTTGATCAGAAGTTCCTAATTCCACTTTTGATTTTGGCACCCCCCTTACCATTAGGTAAAATTGCGTAAGGGATCATTTGAATTCTCATTGTCGCCTTTCTGCCAAAAGAAGAGTAAGGTGGATATTAAAAATAAAAAAATTAATTAAGCGGCGATCTTTTCCCGGAATTCAATTGGGGAGAGGTCGCCGAGTTTGTTGTGAAAACTCTCTGTAAAACGAAATATAGTCTTCAATCTTAATAAAACAAAAGTTTGTTGTAACAATTTAAATATTATTATCTCTACATAAAAATTAAATTTAGCTATAAGTGATGGAGCTGACTTTATGACTGCCAAGTATAAAAAGATAATATACTATCTGGTTTTTATCGTGTTATTTGTGAACTTGTTCTTATTATTTCTGTATTCCATTAATTATGATGTGTTACTTTTCAAAAAAGGTAGTTATCTAATACCTATCTTCATTAATATCATTGCTTTAATTTTACTTTCTACTATAAGTAGCGGAAAATCCCTGGTAACTTTAGTAATAATAATAGGATTACTTTTGTTGTTACTACTTAAGTCTATATTTACCCAATTATTTCATCCTTACAGCTATGAACAAGTAACATCCCCTATAAATAACAAGGTTATTCTTACTGAATATCGAAAATCCCTTCTTGATGGAAAGGTTTCGTTTTACAGGATCTATCAAGTAAAATTTGTTGTATTTACAAAACAACTTACTAAAAAAGAGATAGTTATTGATTATCCATATACCCTTGATCCTTCTCAAAAAGAAGTATTTGATTACGGAGCACCAGAATGGAGGGGAGAAAATACAGTAATATTCCATACAATAGAGGGGCCAAGAAGATTTATCATGGATTAGTCGGAGAAAGTAGTTACGTGATGCTAAAACTAAGAAAGTTGGATGGAGAATCGAGAAAAATATTGTAAAAAAACTAGGGTAAAGGAGTTTAACATAAGTAGTGTAGAATCCAAGAGAAGGGAAGTCACTCAACATTAAAAATAACCTCTCCAGTCAGAAACGTTCAAAATTTTTCTCCCCGTTAACCGTGAGGGATATAAAAAAAATTTAGAATCATAGAATGTGAAAGATATAAAGATCAGTGGCAGACTGACGTCTTCTTTCGTTGGATTAAGCAATATTTGATTATTCCAACGCTGTTTGGTACAACCGAAAATACAGAATACGGGTAACTCTTTCGGACTTTTATCGTCTTCTTCTTAAACCCTTACTTCTTTTTACTTAATCAAGAAGTGTGTTAATAAATTATATAAAATATTGCGTAACCTAACGAAACAAATTATAGTATAAGAACAAAACTCTAATCTTTAGAAAAAGGAGTGTAATTGTGAAATATAATATTAATCTATTTGGAAATAACTTTGATTGCGAACTGCATGTACAAGATAATGACTTGTCCATTACATTGGATGAGGACAATCAAAAGGCAATCAAATCGTATTTATCCAGGGTGCTTCAGAAATACACGGAAGTCAATATATCAGAGAAAAATTCATTAGAATTAATGGTCACTAAAGCTATCCAAGTTGAAAAAAATTTAGGTAGTCGAATGTCCGAGCCAAAGCTTAAATTGCCATATGAATTTGCACCCGAAACGAAAGAAAAACTTATTGAATGTGCGAATATACAGGAAACTTCAGCGACCCAGTTGTTAATTCGCTTAATTGACCAGAAGTATCATGAAGTGATGAATAACAACTAAGGGAAATAAGGAGAAAAGTAACATGGCTTATGGGAATAAAGTGAAATTCCATTATGATGTACCTGCTTATATTAAGAAGGAGTTAGCGGAGGCGGCAAAAAAGCTGGGGCTTACCGCTACCGAGTTGCTTATTAGAATTATAGAAGAGGAATATCAAA
Source organism: Paenibacillus sp. FSL P2-0173 (assembly GCF_038008045.1). NCBI lineage: Bacteria > Bacillati > Bacillota > Bacilli > Caryophanales > Paenibacillaceae > Paenibacillus > Paenibacillus sp. FSL P2-0173. The sequence goes on along the minus strand of NZ_JBBOYK010000001.1, from coordinate 2,146,504 downwards.
GAGTGAAAGGGACAGGGCAGGACTCTAAATGAGTCCTGCTTCTCTATGCTTTAAATAGTCTAGTAAAACAGTTATGTAGGTGAAGGCTCTCGGTGATAGAAAAAGAATGATAGCGATATTGGTCGTTATTTCTCTCGACTTGGTCCATATAAAAAAGGTGCATATCCCAATAATCTTCTTTTGCATTAGATATTATTAGAAGTAAGCTGAAAAGCTCCGGCTCATCTAAAATTTCTAATACAATTTTGGAATCTGATTGCTCAGTACTAATAATTTCACGGACATGTGCCAAAAGTGGAGTAGCCATCAAATTTTGAAGTATAAGAAAGCTTTCTTTGAGCGTAATATATTCCATTTCTAATTTCAAACCCCCAATCATTACCTTTTATTTGATGTATTCCATTGCATAGATTTATACAACATGCTAAAAAATCCTATTTATTTAATTATATACGAACATGTGTTTGACATCAAGAAAAGTGGTGTGTAATTTTTTAGCAAGTTTTATTACAGTAGCTGCATGTAAAGGGATATATGGGTCAATTCAATCAATAGTAAGTGAATGAATTTAGTATTATCTCTTAATTATTTTCTCTGTTTTCTGGGAAAGTGTAATAATAGCAATTTTGTAGGGCTTCTAAAATCATGTTGGTGCACTTGTGCCTTCCTAAGCTATATTCTTGAGTAATATTATTGAAGGCTAAGTAACTAGCTTTATCTTATGTTGTTGTGTTTCCGTAATGTATAAAAAAATAATTTGTAAAGTGGAATATATTATATCGCGTAACGATACGCTATATAATATAATATTGATGAATAGATTATTTGTTTTCAATAATTAGATGCCAGATACATCTAGTTATAGGATATCTGAGCGAATAATCTATAACTAAAATGAAAGTATCTAAAAGGAGGTTAACAAGAAATTATTCTGATGGATATTTCTTTTAGATATTAGCTGCGAATCAACTTTTATTTTCGACTATGACTGTTATACAAAAATTATGCCAACCTTAAAATTTAGAATGTAAGTCGTTGTGTTAGGGTAAATTCCTATGATCTTTAGTTTCGATAGACAGGTTATTATAACCTACTAGAAGCAGGAGGTAGTCATTAAGATTAAATCCTATTTATAGACAGTCTATTAGAAGATGAATTGCTGTGTTTACATTAGTAAAATAAATGGGAGGTTTTTATACATGGATGAAATGGTGAGGAAAGTTCAAAATTTTGTTAATGTAACATACTCTACAAAGCCAGGATACAAAATGGTTACTGCGGACGGAAACACAGGATGGGGGACTATTAAGGCTCTCATTCAAGGTTTACAATTTGAACTTGGAGTATCCCCTGCAGATGGTGATTTTGGTCCTGCGACATTGGCTGCTTGCCCAACTCTATCTTCTAGTTCTCCAGTTGGCAATTTAGTACTTATTCTTCAAGGAGCATTATATTGCAAAGGATACAGTACAAATGGTATGGACGGGCAATACGGTAATGGTACTCGCTTGGCAGTCTCCAGGCTTCAGGCTGATGCAGGGCTACCGAATCCAGATGGCATTGCTACACCTATAATCATGAAAGCCTTATTAAATATGGATGCATTCGTAAATGTAGGGGATTCCAATATTCGCGCAATGCAGCAAGTTCTAAATAGTAAATACTATAAATATATAACTCCAAAGCTTGGATTGATTCCTTGTGATGGTTTGTATTCAAGTAAAACTAATCGCGCTTTAATTTATGGACTGCAAGTAGAACAGGGGAACACCAATCCAGACGGTGTATTTGGGACCACAACATTGTCTCTTTGCCCCACGCTTAATGTAGGGAATACCAAATCGAATTTCATCTCTCTTTTGAAATATGCACTGTATGTGAATGATTTTAAAAGTATAGCTCTGAATGGTGTATATGATACTCAAACGAAAAGTGTTGTTGCTGAGTTCCAACGCTTCTGTGCGTTATCATCTGACGGTATTGCAGGCAAACAAACTTGGGCCTCTCTCCTTGTTAGTACAGGTGACCGGAATAGAAAAGGAACAGCGTGTGACTGTGTAACTGAGATTACACCTGCAAGGGCGAAGGCGCTCAAAACTAATGGGTATACGACTGTTGGCAGATACATTGTTGGGGGAGATTGGAAGAGGCTTAAGCAGGAGGAGCTTAATGTTATTTTATCTTCTGGGTTGAGGGTATTCCCAATTTATCAAACATCAGGTAACGGGGTAGACTACTTCAAACCAGGGCAGGGCATGAAGGATGCCATTGAGGCACATCATGCTGCTAATAAATTTGGATTTAAAGACGATACTATAATTTATTTTTCTGTGGACTTTGATGCAGTTGACTATCAAGTAACGAGCAATATTCTACCACATTTTAAAGCCATACATGACAAATTAACTTCACTTGGCTCTAAATATAAAGTAGGGATTTATGGGCCGCGTAATGTTTGTAGTCGTGTTGCTGCAGCTGGATATTCAGTAAGTAGTTTTATATGTGATATGTCCACAGGTTTTAGTGGTAATTTAGGTTATCCTCTGCCGAAAGACTGGGCCTTTGACCAAATTTCTACTGTTTATGTTGGAAATGAATCAGAAAATAGAATTGAGATAGATAATAATATTGCTTCGGGAAGAGATCAAGGTGTTAGTTCCATTAATACCGGGATTAATAATACGTTAGTAACTCAAAATAATTTGTTTTTTAAACAGATGGATGAGATTTATAAATATGCTCTTGAATATACTTCAAATGATATCTATCAAGCTAACCAAAGAGTTCTTGAGTACTATAGAAGCCGTATATACGATGGCATTCTCTGGGATATAACTGCAAATCCAGTTGATGAAAAATTTGTGAAACTTATAAATGAGAAAATACCTGATTTTAGAATGGAAGTACTTTACGATCTCGGAACAGAGAATATGATGGATGTTCCCCATATGCTTGCTACAGTTAACTCATATACTACTTTAGCAGATAATTCGGTTATCGCAGAGTTAGGAGGATGGGCTGGGGATCTTCTTACTGCAGCTGGTGACGTGAGTGGCTCAGTAAAACGGAATGTGTACCCTACTGCCTATTCTGCTTCTCTTGAAATTATAGGTACTGCGAAAAACAAGTCAACGTTTGACCTAATGGATTTAGTTGCTGATGTAGATGCAGTTTATCTCGTTTCAAAATTAATTAAGGGTTCCTCCTACTCTAAATTAAATGAAGAGATGCGTAATCGATACTCAACAGCAGTACAATTAAAAGATAAAATCTCTTTCTTTGTAAAAAGTAAATTCGGGACATTAGAAAATGCTCAGACCCAAGCAGAGAACATTCTAATTAGTGAGTTCCCTTTGACTTTTAGTGCAACTAGAAAGTTATTTAAAATTAAGTTTATGAATATATACAAGGAACCAATTAGTTATACTGATGAAGAAGGTAAAGAAATTGCACGTGGATTTAAGGATGCTCTAGCATCTATGATGAATGCTTAACTATCTTTATTCAACCATAATATTGTAATACGTATAATTTCATGAAAGCTTTCCTTAGCCTTTGGGCTGAGGAAAGCTTTTTTAATACTTTTTCTACGTTTTCTTACAAAATTGTCATCTTAGAATTCATCGTTTATTGCCTTGGATATGGTAGGATCAGGAATGTGAAACCCTAACTTGGAAGGAGTAATGACCAGCTAATATGGACAGAGGAAGTTTGGATAAAAAGTTTTCATTTAAAAAGAAAAATGTTGAAGAGAATGAAGAGTTACGAAAAAAACGGACGGTTTTACGAACCAACCTACTGTTTTTTAGTGCTTTTGTGCTGTTTGCCCTGATCATTACCAGACTAGCTGTATTGCAGTTTGTACAATCGGAGGAGCTGAAGGGCCAGCAGCAATCCGTAAATACGAAAAATGTCCCGTTAGCCCCGAGTCGCGGCACGATTTATGACTCCACAGGTACGGTTAAGCTGGCGTATTCGACTTCAGTACAGTCCTTGTATGTAACTTTATCTAAGGATTATAGCAAACGTACGGAGAAAGATCGCAAGCCGGGGGAAAAGCTGCTCCCTGAGCTCAATGCTTTTGCTGCCAAGCTTGCTGCCAAATTAAACGAACTGGGTCGTAACGAAGGAGAGCAGCTTAATGCAGAGGAAATAAAAAAGCGACTGGACCCGGACTATAATCAATATAGGGGATTTACCCCACGTTTGGTCAAATCCGACCTGAGTCGGGAGGAAATCGCTTATTTTCTGGAACATCGGACAGAGTTCCCTGGTGTAGAGGTTGTAGAAGAAAGTATACGCCATTATGACCCGGATCGGGTGGCGGTACAAACGATTGGATATATGTACAAGTTCAAAGGAGCTCGAACGAACCGGCCCAAATATAAAGAGCTCTATGAAGCTAATTCGGAGGTTCTAAGACCGACACAGGTGTATTCGGAAAGTGAAACGGTCGGATATGATGGCTTGGAGCTTCAGTACCAGGATGAGCTGAGAGGAAAAAACGGATATAAAACGGTAGAAGTCAATCCGCGCAGCATGCCGGAGGGCATTGAATCCATTACTCCTCCTGAAAAAGGACATCATTTATATTCCACCATTAACAAGGAAATTCAGCAGAAAACCGAACAGGCCATTATGGATCAGCTTCGCTGGCTTCATACTCATGCCGTATCGGGGAAGCTTCATCAAGACGCTACCACTGGCTTCGCTGTAGCGATGGAGGTAGAGACCGGAAATATCGTGGCAATGGCCAGTATGCCGGATTATGACTCTAATGTATGGAAAAGTGGAAGTACCTCGCCTTCGGTATATGACGAAATTCAGCATAAAATGGGAAATGGAACCATTAAATCCGTGCCTAGCGGAAAAGCGGGTCCACATCCAGAATCCTCGGTGCTTCTGGGTTCAACCATTAAACCGCTATCCGTGCTGATCGGGTTGAAGGAAAACCTGCTTTCTCCCAGACAAACTTATCTGGATACGGGAAGTGCGTACTACGGCAAAAATCGCTCCAGCCGGGTTGGGAATTCTAGCGGACATGTGTATGGTTCTTTGACACCTAGCAGGGCAATTGAGGTCTCGTCGAATACGTTTATGGTGGATATGATCGGCAAGCCGCTGTATGCCAAATACGGAAGTAATGCAGGGGTGCATCAGGGAATTGACGTATGGGACAAGTATATGAAGGAATTTGGATTAGGCGTTCCGACAGAAGTAGATCTGCCGGGCGAGTGGGCAGGCAGACTTGAGTATACGAGCAAGCATGAAAGTGCGCTGACACGTTTGGTACAGGCATCCTTTGGTCAGCAGGGAAAGTATACAGCCATGCAGCTAGCTCAGTATACAACTGTACTGGCAACAAAGGGCAAGCGTATGCAGCCTCATTTGGTCAGCAAAATTGTAGATGATCAGGGGAATCTTGTACGTGAATTTAAGCCGAAGGTGCTGAATGAGGTCGCTTTTTCAGATACGTACTGGAATACAGTGATTCGAGGTATGGCCACGGATGTTAAAGCCTTTAATGGATTTCCTTATGATTATGCCCGCAAAACGGGGACTTCCCAGCAGCTGGTGGGACGTACGGTTAAAGATAACGGGGTGTTCATCGCTTTTGCTCCGCGTCAAAATCCGAAGCTGGCAGTAGCGGTCATCATTCCTGAAGGGGGCTTTGGTGCGACGAGCGCAGGACCGGTTGCGCGTAAAATATTTGATGCGTATGACGAAGTATATGGGCTAGATGGTACTCCTAAAAAGCCTCTGGCAGCAAAGTGAGGACTTGAATACTTTTGTGGGCTTCTCTTTTTCATGGTAAAATGTCGTTGGACATAAGGGACATACAGGAGGAAGAGAGACTATGGGAGAAAACCAATATAAATACAAACTGCTTGCGCTCGACATGGATGGAACTTTACTGAATGATAATCATGAAATTTCCTTGGAAACGATTAACTGGATTAACAAGGCGATTCAGGAAGGGATTCATGTATGCTTGTCCACCGGACGTGCAGCGATGCATGCTCTGCCTTACGGTCAGCAACTCGGCCTGGAGACGCCAATGGTAACCGTAAACGGCAGTGAGGTGTGGAAATCACCCCACGAGTTGTGGCGCCGTTATTTACTTGATAAGGAGCTCGTTCGTAAGATGCACCAAATTGCTGTAGAAACAGGCTCTTGGTTCTGGGCTTACTCAACGGAGGAATTATATAATAGGGATCGTTGGCCGGATACATTGGACACACAGGAGTGGCTCAAATTCGGTTATAATACGGAAAATGACGAAATTCGCCACCAAATTTTACTTAAGCTTCAGGATATGGGTGGACTTGAAATTTCCAATTCTTCGATGACAAATCTGGAAATTAACCCAGCTGGTATATCCAAAGCCAGTGGAATCGCTGAAGTGTGCGATCTGCTTGGCATTACTCTGGAGCAGGTGGTTGCCGTTGGCGACAGTCTGAATGACCTGGCTGTGATTCAAGCGGTTGGACTGGGCGTAGCAATGGGGAATGCTCAGGATACGGTTAAAGAAGCCGCTGATTTGGTCGTGGCTTCGAATAATGACGACGGCATTGTAGAAGTGATCCGTGATTATGTGCTTGTGTAATAAAATGAATAATGCAGCAGGCCGGATGAATGGACGAGAAGGAGGAGGCCCATGGACGTTGTAGGCTGGATTGTTGTTATTGTGCTGTTCATTGTGGGCATGGCCGGGGCGGTATATCCCGTATTGCCGGGGGCGCTCGCCATCTATTTTGCATTTTTTGTATACGGCTGGTTTTTCTCGTTTGCTCCATACAATGCATTGTTTTGGATTATACAAACACTAATCGTCGTTGCCCTTTTTGTTGCGGATTATGCTGTGAATGCGTGGGGTGTCAAGCGATTTGGCGGCTCGCGTCTGTCGGCGATACTGAGTACCATCGGGATTATTATCGGCCCCTTCGTTATTCCGGCATTTGGCCTGATTTTGGGACCATTTATTGGTGCTGTGCTAGGTGAGCTGATAAGCAAAGCCCCACTGGATCGAGCTATAAAAGTGGGCTTTGGCTCTGTATTAGGCCTTTTTACCAGCACCGTGATGAAAGTGATTTTGCAGCTTGCCATGATTATTGTATTCTTAATTTGGGTGTTATGACCCGAGATTCGTTTTGGTTTATTATGATTTGCAGAGACAGAATCGACATGCGGCTCCGCACCGGTGATGGCTCAGGCCATGACTGTTTGTGCGGGGCTTTTGCATGCGTGTGAACAGCAAGAAAGAAGGGAACGCATTTTGTCCAATAAAGAAACATTCCTTAAAGGTACGCTTATTTTAGCCGCTGCCGCCTTGGTGGCCAGAGTGCTTGGTCTGGTACAGCGTGTTCCATTGGAGCATCTGCTCGGTTCCGTCGGGAACGCCTCGTTTACCATTGCGAACAACGCTTATTTGATGCTGCTCACGGTCGCTACGGCCGGCATTCCAAGCACGTTGAGCAAAATGGTTTCAGAACGTTATGCACTGGATCGGCCTTCGGAAGCGCGACGTGTGTATCATGCGGCTTTGATATTCGCGGCTGCGGCAGGCATTGTCATTACAGCGCTGCTGTATTTTGGAGCGCCTTACTTTGCCGAGCATGTAGCGGGGGTTCCGCAATCCGCTTTGGCCATTCAGGCTTTGGCACCAGCATTACTGCTGTTCCCTGCCATTGCCATGATGCGTGGATACTTCCAAGGGCGCGGTAATATGACCGCAGGCGGTATTTCACAAATTGTGGAGCAGGTTGCACGGGTAGCGACCGCTATTGTACTCGCTTTTATTATTTTGAAGCTAGGTTATGGAGATCGCGAGGTTGCGGCTGGGGCCTCCTTTGGAGGTGTCATGGGAAGTCTTGGCGCTCTAGCGGTCATGTTGTACTACACGGTGAAATTGCGTCGCCAGGATCGACAGGATCGTCAAGATCAATTCCAAGAGGAAAGCTCCGCGCTACCGATGATGCGCATTTACAAAGATATTTTCAAGCTTTCTATTCCCATTGTATTGTCGTCTCTGACGGTTCCGGCGGTCAACTTTATTGATACGTCTATTGTGGTGAGACTATTGTCTGGTCAAGTGGGATTGGATCAGGCGACTACTCAGTTGGGTTATCTAGGCTCTCGGGCACAGAGTGTGGCGGGAATTCCGCCGATTTTGGCCATTGCGCTCAGCCAATCGCTTATTCCGATCATTTCAGCGGCATTTGCCCGTAAGGATGAGCAGCATTTACAAAATCAGATGACGTTGGCTTTGCGTATCTCTATTTTGACTGGAATGCCGATTGTGCTGGCTTTATGTGTAACCGCCTATTCTATTAATGGTTTACTGTTTAGCTCGCTTGGAGGCAGTGGTATCATTGCTGTTCTGACACTCGGAACGATATTCCAGATTACGATGATGACTTCTAATTCGATACTGATCGGTATGGGCAAGCCGCGTATTTCAATGGTTAATGTCATGGTCGGTATCGTCGTCAAGTTTGCAGCGAGCTGGCTGCTGGCTGGTTGGCTTGGAATTTATGGGATCATTGCTGCAACCGGATTATGTTTCCTCGTGATCACATTGCTGAATTTGCGTGTGCTTAAAGGGATTGTCTCCTTTTCCATCATGGGCCGTCGCTGGGCAGGGTTCTTAACCGCAGTCGTCGTCTCGGGAGCTATCGGATACGGTGTAAATGAAGCCTGTATTCTGCTGGTGCATCTGATGCCTGCGCGTGTGGCCTTCTTGATCGCGTGCTGCATTGCCGGGACAGCTGTACTGGTATGCTACTTGTTGTTGCTGGTTGTACTGCGCGTATTGCGAAGGGACGAGCTGGGCAACTATCCGCGTATGTTGCAAAAGGTACTGCGTCCGTTAATGCGTCTACAGCGTGAGTCCACAGGACAACGAGGCTAAAAGAGCCCCCCAGTCTTTCAGTGGAAAGGTTGCAAGCTGTTATGGGCAACGTGGGCCATTGCTGTTTTTTGAATGCCATGACGATGCTCATGGCGCATGGCAAATAACAGCGGTCGCCTTGGTTCGCTGAGATGTCCAAGTGTGGAGCCGTCCTGAAACCAGTCATACCGGGGGATTGGATCATAAGCTGTATCGGACCAGACGGCGTTCAGCTCCGGACTGTACAGACGTTGTCCTGGCGGTAGCCATTCATGTGCTAAAAGCGTTGCACTTTCATCTAGAGAGTGCAGCGCTTTTTGTTCATTCGGTGTGAACAATCCGGGCCAATAGTCGCTGCGTGAACCTGTATGCGGCACACTGTTAGCGAATGCGGATACCTGGTCTAGCACCTGCTGATGGCCAAAGAGCATAGCATAGAGACTTTTGCCAAAGCCGATCCGCTCGTCCAAATGGCCGAAACGCTCCATTACTAGTCCAGCAAGTCCACCGTTCAGTCCAAGTGGAAATATAACCTGATTTAGCTGGAGCCAGTCATGCAAATAAAAGCCCGGCTTGTGTGTCACAAATTTTTGGAAATACGGATCTTTTACCACACGTCCTTCAATATAGTTTTGTTCATTAATGATGAGCGCCACAGTCAACAGAGAGCTATCCCGCCAAGCCCAGAAACGTTCCCAAAAGGGCTTCATGAATGGCGAAACGTGAAAATAAGGCAACAAGTGAAAGCAACTCCGACCCAAATGACGGCTGTGCATGTAAAGTTGCAACTGCGGATAAGCGTCTTGAAAAATAAGGGCGTTACAGCGCTCCAGTAGCCGATACAGCCATTCCTTTTCCTGTTCGCCGAACAGGTTGCCAATCAGTCCCCCTTTCAGATCGGTCATATTATAGCCGCCATTACGAGAAACCAGGTGGGCCAGTAATGCCCAGTGTAACTCCGGGTAGCCACGATAGCATTCAAGGTAAGCGGCAGTGCGGGTAACGTTGCTGCGATTCTCCTGTGCTGTATCGTTCTTGATCCTCTCCAGTAGCTCACAGTCTGTTTCGCATAAGGGCATATTCAGAGAAGAGGGACGCGTAGCGGGTCCGTTCACCAACATTATCGCTTCAGCTTCATTCATAGCGGCCTGTGCCGTATGATAATCCCACGCTAGTTCACGCAAGGGGGAGCGTAATTTGCGGGATTCGGTCCAAGCCGCCCGTTTGCCCTCCCAAGCTTCCTCTGCAACACGGGGAACGGAACCCAGTAACTTTAGCCCTCCTTGAAGCTGTCGAGATGCTGTATGGAGCCATTCGGTAAGAGACATGACTAAATTAACCTCCTTTCCAACTGCAAGCATCCCCGTATCCTGCCAAGTATGTTGGGTATGCTGTTAGGATGTCGACGCTTATGTGGATTCTTAAGTATATCTTTAGTATGCCTCAATGAGAGGGCTTCCAATCGGCATGTGAGTAGAATGGGGGAGTGTGCAAAAGCTTCACTTGGCGTTACAATAGAAAGTGCAATCTTTTCAGCACAAAAAGAATTTAAGGAGGAATCATCCATGCAAAAAATCGTCTCTCATGAAGACTTTAATAAGGCAATATCCACTCCGGGCGTTACGGTGGCTGTGTTTAAGGCGGACTGGTGTAAGGATTGTCATTTCATCGATCCGTTCATGCCTGATGTGGAACAACAATATGCAGATAAGCTTACATTAATTGAGATTGATGTAGAACAGGCCGAAAGCGTCAGTCAAGAGCAAAATGTATTGGGGATTCCTAGCTTTATCGCTTACAGTGAAGGGCGAGAACTGGTACGTCTGGTGAACAGACTGCGCAAATCCCGCGAAGAGATTGAGCAATTTTTGGATCGGGCTGTTGAAGTCCACGCGAGCTTAGCAAAATAACATCAAGACATTCAGAAAGCCGCTTCCTTCTCAGGGGGCGGCTTTCTCACGGACACGTTCACATTTTGTCAACAAAGCTCGTATGTCAAGGAACGATATATCAGTTATAATTACTTTAAGTGATCATTTCACAACATATAAAGTGAATAAATATTATATTTGGAAGGATACGGGTGAATTCTTTGAATAACAAAATCAGAATATTAAAATGGCTGGCACTCGTAACATGTATTGTCATGTTTTTGGCTACCTTCGGTGGAGGTGTCGTGACGCGAACGGATTCTGGTCTCGGCTGTGGCCGGGAATTCCCGCTGTGCAATGGTAAGCTGGTTCCGGCACATACGATCGCATCCCTTATTGAGTTCTCTCATCGCTCCGTCAGTGCCATGGCCGGGATTCTTTCTATCGCCTCATTTGTTGGCTTTTTGCTGTTTATGAAGCATCGGAAGGATTTGCAGCTATTCTCGCTGCTCACGCTCATGTTTGTCATCATACAAGGTGCAATGGGGGCGTTGGCTGTCGTCTTTTCCCAATCGGCTGCAGTCATGGGACTGCATTTTGGCTTTGCGCTTATCGCCTTTGCCAGTGCGACTATGATGACGTTGGGGGCCTGGCAGGAGCATGCAGATTCACGCCACACCCCGCGTCTGATTCCTGGGCCTGTCAGTCGGGGCTTTCGTAACTTTATATGGTTATCGACGATCTATACCTATATTGCTGTCTATTCAGGGGCGTTGCTTAGTCACTCGGTCATCCAGAAGGTTGTAAATATTGGGGGCTTCATATCTCCACTGCTGCTTCATCAGATTTCAGCTGGTCTGCTGTTCGTCATTATCTTGGCTGTTGGTCACTACTCATACCGTTATCACCCGAACCACCGGGATATCCGTATATTGGGTGTCGTATCGGTCTTGTTAATCTTGCTTCAAGTGGTGATTGGAATTATCTTGTTGTACGTCAACAAACCTGAAATCTACATGTTTATCGTGCTGGGACATATGCTGGTGATTGCATCGTTGTTCTCCATCTTGGCTTATCTGAGCTATCGTGTATGGCAATTGTCACCGGACCGCAAGCTTGTTCCGACCCAAGCACAACGTACCTAAGCGTTTCATAGATCATAGTCAAGCGGATTTTTGCCCAAGAGGCGTTTAAACACGTATAATAGCATATAAGAAACAAACCAGGCCCGCGAGTTTCTCGAGGGCTTGATTTGCTTAGGAGGAGTCGTCCAGTTGATCTACCAGAATTTGCGCCAATTTATTGAAGCGCTGCGTAAAGAAAATCATCTTAAAATTATAGAGGCACCTGTCGATCCTTACCTGGAGCTGGCTGAGATTCATCGAAGAGTTATTGAGGAAGAAGGGCCGGCACTTCTGTTCACGAATGTAAAAGGAACCCCGTTTCCTGTAGCCAGTAATCTGTTTGGTACAAATCGCCGTGTGGACATGGCTTTTGGTCCGCGCCCAGAGCAACTGATGGATGCGATTGTAGGAGCGACCAAAACATTGTTTCCACCTACACCCAAAGCATTGTGGAATGAACGTGGCCTGATTAAGGACATGCTAAAAGTAGGGCTAAAAACAGTATCTCATAGCGAGGCCCCTGTATTGGGAGTTCGCCGTACAGAGGCTCCGCTGGCACCACTGCCTAAAGTGACCAGTTGGCATGAGGATGGAGGGCCGTTTATTACGCTTCCACTCGTGTATACTGAGAAGCCAGGTCAGCCCAAGGATCATAATTTGGGGATGTACCGCATTCAGATTTATGATGATCAGACGACGGGCATTCACTGGCAAATTCATAAAGGCGGCGGTTTTCATTATCATGAAGCGGAACTGCGTAATGAGCCATTGCCTACGACGATTATCATCGGTGGCCCGCCTGCCCTGATTGCGTCTGCCATTGCGCCAGCACCGGAAAACTTGCCTGAGCTGTTGCTGGCTTCGCTTATTATGGGAGGCAAGCTGCCCATGACAGAAGACCCGCTTGGGGGTCACCGGATTCCAGCAGAAGCAGAATTTGCAATCAGCGGTTATGTACCGCCTCATGAACGCCGTCCGGAAGGCCCGTTTGGTGATCATTTTGGCTATTATTCATTACAGCATGATTTCCCTGTATTTCATGTCAAACATATGCATCACCGCAAGGATGCCATTTATCCGGCAACCATTGTAGGTAAGCCTCGGCAAGAAGACTACTATCTCGGTGAGTTTTTGCAACGTTTGCTGTCGCCTGCATATCCGCTTGTGATGCCTTCCGTCAAGTCCCTGTGGGCGTATGCGGAAACCGGTGTACATGCGCTAGCAGCGGCAGTGGTACGTGAAAGCTACTCCCGTGAAGCGCTTGTATCCGGTTTTACTATTTTGGGTCAAGGTCAATTGTCGTTGACTAAATTCCTGATGCTGACGGATCGAGTAATTGATTTATCGGACTTTAACCTGCTGCTGGAAACCATTCTGGAGCGATTTAATCCAGCAAGGGATTTATTTATATTCAATCACACGTCACACGATACACTCGATTACACAGGCCGCAAGCTGAATCATGGCAGTAAGGCCATCCTGATGGGGATAGGTGAGCCTGTACGTGAATTGCCTCGTGCTTATGAGGGAGGCGATCTGCCGGGAATTCGTGAAATTGAGCCCTATTGCGGAGGTTGCCTTGTCGTATCGGGTGCGTCCTTTGAGCAGGAGCCTGAGCTGGCGGCACGTGTTTTGGAGCGATTAGCAGCGGGTGAGCAAGAGTGGCCGCTCGTCTTCATTGTAGACGATGCCAAAGAAGTCGTTCGCTCTCAAGCTTCGTTCCTGTGGACGGTATTCACACGCTTTAACCCGGCTACAGATATGTACGCAGACAGCGAAGTGCGTTTGCATCATCTGAACTATAAGCTGCCGATTGTAGTGGATGCGCGTATGAAGCCGGGGTATCCAGATGAGGTGTTACCGCGTGAGGATATTGTTAAGCTTGTAGATCAACGATGGACGAGTTATTTCGCTTGACGCCCTAATTAAACCTACAGCCGGATTTTACATTTATAAGGAGGCGTAAGCATGATACGCAAGCTACTGGGTGAGCCACCACGTGTGAACAAAGGCATCCTGCTAGATGCCATGAATAGCATGTCAGCTATGTTGAACCTGCTGGAGCGGCAAATTCAGGCTGGTGGAGATCCGACCCACGATTTCCGGAAGGCGGATATTTTAACACGCGGTCTAATGTCATCTCTGGATGAACTGGAGCAGAGCCATCATGCTTCCGCCTTTTTCCGTATGAAAGTGAAAGCCGGATATGCTGAAGATATGAGTGAGGATGAAAAATCCGATTATGCATTATATGTTTTCTTTTATAAAGATGGGTTTGTTCGGGTTTTCTCTATTTTGGATAAGCTGGGTAACTGGCTAAATGATCTGTATGATTTAAAAACAGGGCAGTATAAGGCGCATTATTCGTATTTTACCGTGTTGCGGCAGCTCAAGTATCTCAAAATGCATCCTGTATTGACCGATAATTTAAATGATATCAAGGACACTTACAACGATGCCATCAATCGGCTGCGTAAGCGTCGGAATACGGAGATACACTATATGAATACGGAAATGCAGGATGATCTCTGGCAACGACACCGAGCTTTGTATGGAAAAATCCAACTGGAGGACCTCGATCACCATTTGGAAGATTTGCAGCAGGGCTTGGAAATGGTATGTCGGTCGCTGTCAAACGCCTTTACTTATACTGCGAAACAATGGGAGAACCGGGCAGTACGCCCAAAAATATGATAGAAAATATCCTTTGACAAAGCAATGTAAACTATCTATACTGAAACCTAGTTTCAGAAAAATGCTTGAATTATGTTTTTTTATATAAACTTAACGGACAGCTAAAGCTGGAGTTTAACATATTTTTCTTATCCAGAGAGGTGGAGGGACTGGCCCGATGAAGCCCGGCAACCCGTTCTTTCCCGGTGTAATACACTGGGAGGGAACATGATGGTGCTAATTCCTACAAAACCGCTAGAGTTATAGCGATTTTGGCAGATGAGAAAAGGTTCGCAAGGTGGGGCCCTTTTCATTCTGTGAAAGGGGCTCTTTTTTGTATAAATAAATAGCGATTTTATACAATCCTGAGAGATGACAATTGGTTAAAAGGGTAAGGAAGAAGTGAAGGGGGTCGCAGCACGTTGATAGAGCTTAAGCAGTTAACCAAGCATTATGGCAAAGGCAACCGACGCGTTAATGCGCTATCTGGGTTGAATCTTTCTATAAAGCGTGGAGAAATATTCGGAGTGATTGGTCACTCCGGGGCGGGGAAAAGTACATTGATCCGCTGTATTAATTTATTGGAACGCCCTACTTCAGGTGAAGTATGGGTAGACGGGGTAAACCTCGCTACTGTGAGTCAATCCCAGTTACAGAAGCAACGTCGAAAAATCGGAATGATTTTTCAGCATTTTAATTTGTTATCTTCGGCAACGGTGTATGACAATATTGCATTTCCTTTGCGGTTGGTAAACACTCCCAGGGAAAAGCTGGACATGAAAGTTCGTGAGCTGCTGGAACTGGTGGGTCTGGAAGAACACAGTGGAAAGTATCCGTCACAGCTCTCAGGTGGACAGAAACAGCGGGTAGGAATTGCACGGGCGCTGGCTAGTGATCCTCATGTATTGCTGTGTGACGAAGCGACTTCTGCGCTTGATCCGCAAACGACGGGGTCTATCCTGAAATTGCTGTTGGATATTAATCAGCGCTTTAATTTAACCATCGTGCTGATTACACATGAAATGCATGTCATTCAAAGCATTTGTGATCGAGTTGGCGTCATTCATCAGGGCGACATCGTGGAGCAAGGCCCAGTGGCGGAAGTATTTTTGAAGCCACAGCACCAGGTAACCAAGGACTTTATCCAACGGGAGTCAGAACATCCCGAGGAGTTGCAAGCAGCGATTGCGGCAGCAGGTGGCGGTGAGTCGGCGCAGGTGGTACGTATCTCCTTCTTGGGCAGTAAAACATATGATGCGATTCTGTCGCGTACGGCTCGAAGCACTGGTGTTGATTTTGCGATCTTGCAGGGAACCATATCTACGATTAAAAATGTACCCTATGGACAGCTGATCGTTCGTTTTGAAGGAAACCATGAAGATATAGAGCATACGCTGCGCGAAGTGTCTGGGCAAGGACTTGATGTGGAGGTGATCGGACAATGAGCGAACTTGATTTTTCACAAGTGAGTTGGGATGAGCTAGGGAATTCTACTCTGGAAACCCTTCAGATGCTCGGAGCATCCGCATTGTTCACCCTCATTATTGGTTTGCCGCTTGGCATATTATTGTTTCTGGCGAGTCGCTCCTCGTTAACTCTGATGAAGGTGATATACATTGTATTATCATTCATCGTTAACATTTTACGTTCCGTACCATTTATCATTTTGATCGTTGCACTTATTCCTTTTACACGATCGCTGGTAGGTACCTCGACCGGGGTGTTGGGAACCATTCCACCATTGGTTATTGGGGCGGCCCCATTCTTCGCACGTCTTGTCGAAACGTCTCTGCGTGAAGTGGACAAGGGCGTCATTGAAGCCGCACAAGCGATGGGTGCCTCGACAGGACAAATTATCCGGCGTGTGCTGTTACGTGAGGCACTTCCGGGTCTGCTCGCTGCATTAACCATTACCGTCGTTACACTCGTATCCTACACGGCAATGTCCGGGATGATCGGGGGCGGTGGACTGGGTACACTGGCTATCAACTACGGCTATTATCGTTATGAAACGGCTGTCATGATCGTTGCGGTCGTGCTGATGGTCGTATTGGTACAATTGCTGCAAATGGCGGGAGATCGTCTCGTGCGGCATTATACTCGAAAATAGGGAAAACATATAGATATCCTTATTGATCAGGACGTCTGATCCTGAATATTACAAATTATTGGAGGGGTAATAACATGAAGAAATGGGTATTGGCTGTACTAAGCTTGACATTAATTGCGGTGCTGGCGGCTTGCGGTACAAAGAGCACAACATCGGATACAAACAATGCGACCGAAAATACAGGCGGATCACCACGTGAAGTGGAGCTGAAAATTGGAGCTTCTCCTGTGCCGCATGCGGAAATTTTGGAAGCGATCAAGCCTCAGTTGGAAAAAGAAGGGGTTCGTCTCCAAGTCGTTCAGTTTAACGACTATGTACAGCCGAACGTACAATTGTTTGACAAGCAACTGGATGCTAACTTCTTTCAACATGTACCTTACTTGGATGTGATGAACAAAGAGCGCAAAATGGATCTGGTTTCTGTGGGCGCAGTTCATTTGGAGCCATTCGGTATCTACTCCCAAAAATATAAAAAGCTTGATGAAATCCCAGATGGCGCAACTGTAGCCATTCCGAACGATGCGACAAACGGAGGCCGCGCATTGCTGTTGTTGGAGAAACAAGGTCTGATCAAGCTGAAAGACGCAAGCAACATTGAAGCTACGGTAAAAGATATTACTGAAAATAAGAAAAACCTGAAATTCAAGGAGCTTGAGGCGGCTATGCTGCCACGTCAGTTGCCTGAAGTGGATATTGCGTTGATCAACACGAACTACGCTCTGGAAGCGAAGCTGAATCCAACGAAGGATGCACTGGCACTGGAAGATAAAGATTCTCCTTATGCTAACGTTCTGGTAGCACGTCCTGATAATAAAGATTCCGAAGCGATTCAGAAGCTGATCAAAGCTTTGCAATCTCCAGAAACTAAAAAATTCATCGAAGATAAATACCAAGGCGCGATTATTCCAGCATTTTAAGCAGGGAACGAGAACGCATTGCACGCAAACCCCAGATTCTCTTGAACAAGAGGACTGGGGTTTCTTTTTGGATGGAGTTGTAGGGGAAGCTTAAATATTTTATACTTGGGGGTGACCGTTCTCTGTGAACAGGAGGAAAATTGTTGAGAGATAAAGTCGCATTCATAACCGGCAGTGCCAAAGGTTTAGGTAAAACGACCGCTTTGCGTCTGGCGGATGAAGGCTGTAATATTGCGCTAAATTATGTGCATAGCCAAGCAGAAGCCGAAGCGCTTAAGCGGGTGATTGAGTCTAAGGGAGTACGCTGCCTGTCTTTACAAGGGGATATCTCTGTTCAGGAAGATATCACGAGGCTGATTGGTGAAGTACAGGATCGGCTGGGTGGAGTCGATATTATGGTGAACAATGCCGGACCGTTTATCCGGGAACGCCGTCTGTTTGCGGATTACAGTGTGGCTGAGATTCATGCCATGATACAAGGAAATCTGGTCGGTACCATGTTGCTGGATCATTTGGTATTGCCCCACATGCGTAGCCAGCATTGGGGACGTATTATTCATTTTGGCTTTGGTCATGCTGGAGAAGCAAGGGCTTGGCCGCATCGTGCCGTCTACGCAGCCGCCAAGGTGGGGCTGGTGTCTTTTACGAAGTCACTGGCTGTGGAGGAAGCTCCTTATGGCATTACGGTCAATATGATCTGTCCAGGGGACATCCGAGGAGCAAATAAGGAAATGTCAATCGCCGATGTCATCGGCATGCAGGATAAAGAGACACCGCGTGGACGTCCGGGGAGCGGAGAGGACATTGCACGAGTGATCGCCTATTTATGTGAGGAGCATTCGGATTTTATAACAGGCAATATTATGGATGTATCGGGAGGTTTAGATCCCATTCGGCCAACCATATAAGCTTAAGTGATCCTTCAGACGCTGTAATACAAAAAAGAGTCTTGAGCTTCGTTACCGAAGTCAAGACTCTCATGATCATTATGCATCAAGCATTAGAATACTTGTACCACTTCTTGGACGCCGTCGACTTCTTCGAGAAGAGCGCGTTCAATCCCTGCTTTCAGCGTGATTGTGGAACTTGGGCAACTGCCGCAAGCGCCTACCAGCTTCAGCTTAACGATGCCGTCTTCAACGTCAACCAGCTCAACGTCGCCACCATCGCGTTGCAGGAACGGACGGAGCTTATCCAGTACATCTGCTACTTCGTCATACATTTGAACGCTTTGTGTTTCGCTCATTAGAATTCAACTCCTTTCCTATACCTTTATTATTATATTACAAAGCGGGCCAAATTAAAATGCCCGTCATCCAAAGCAGGTGAAAAAATGTTAAGGCCTATTATTGAGTTTTGCACCAGTAATATGCATTGGGGTACCGATGAAATCATGTCCAAGCTGGAGCAGAATCCAGATTATGATGTGATTGAATACGGATGCCTAAGCAATTGTGGTCAGTGCAACGCCGAACCCTATGCGATGGTCAACGGTGAGATTGTATCCGCAGATTCAGCAGAGCTTCTGTACGAAGTGATTATGAACAAAATTAAGGAAGCTGAAGCATGGGATAACCTAGATTTGGATTGAAATAGAATGGTCCGTTTAACCAGCTTCCTTTTGTATAGGAAATATACATCATCATACACTCAACAAACAAAGAAGACCTGCTCTGGGAGCGGGTCTTCTTTGTTTGTTGAGCATGCGGTTAGCCAAAATGGCGTTTGGACTTCCAGAGCACGCCGCTTTTAAGCAGGCGTGGTACTCGTCCGCGCAATGAGGTACTGCCCATAAAGCCATAGCCGAACCCGGCCTTCTTGCCAAGTGCGCCTAATGTACCGCGCAGCTTTAAAGGATGCGGATGAGGCGTTTGACCTTTCCACAGGTCGCGTACAATGTGTGCGATTTGCTCCCCTTGCACTTCTGCCGCCTGAGCGCTTGGAGAGTAGGGAAGGCTCGCACAGTCTCCGACCACATACACCTCAGGATGATCTGGTATTTGATAATACTCGTTGAGCACGATACGACCCTGAGGGTCTTTAGGGACGGCTAAATCCTGCACGATTTTTACCGGCTGAATCCCAGCCGTCCATACCACTGCATCCGTTACAATTTGCTCGTCACGGTTATAAATAGCCCCCGGCTCAATACGGGAAACCGCAACATGATTCAGCGCATTTACCTGATGCTCCTTGAACCAAGCATGTACATAGGCAGACAAACGTTGCGGGAATGCCGACAGCACCCGCTCGCCCCGATCCATAATGGTAATATTCAAATCCGTGCGGCTTTCACGTAACTCCGCAGCAATCTCAACACCGCTAAGACCGCCGCCTACAATATGAACATGTCCATATGGCTTGATTTCGTTCAAGCGCAGATAGGTTTGGCGAGTATGGTTAAATGACTGGATCGTACAGCTGTGTTCCTCAGCCCCTGGTGTATTGTGAAAGCGGTCGGTACAACCCAACGCAATGACAAGCTGGTCATAGGGCAAGGGTTCACCGTCTTGAAAATGGACAATCTTATTCTCCAGATCCATCGAGGTGACCTCTCCATATTTGCGAATAAGACGTTGTTCATCTGGAAAATGCACCCGCAAATCAAAATCAGAAACCGTACCTGCCGCTAGGGAATAGTACTCTGTTTTCAACCCCTGAAAGGGCATTCGATCCACTAAAATAACTTGAACATCGTCGGGAATGTGTTTATCCAGCAATTCTTTGGCAATGGTAAGGCCGCCATAGCCGCCCCCCAGAATAACGAAATTTTTCATCAAAATCCGCCTTCCTTTCGCTACCGTGTCCCCGGCAAATGGTCTGGTGTCTTATCGATCAAACACAAGTTTTTGTTGTTATAAAACCCGAGAATCGGGCCTGCCTTTGTCAGGCAGACCAGCGTATTCCGAGGCAGCATGATGCTGCATGGTGTGAGTAATGGGGATGAAATGCTCGCGGGAAATCTGAATCCGATATTACATTTATTCGAAAACTTCGATTTCGTTATAGAAGGTGTCCCGTTCTACAGGTATGCGTCCTGCACCTTTGACCAGCCAGATTAGCTCTTTACGGGTCAATCCGGCAGGGGTTAACGCACCTGCGGCATGGCTGATCTGCTCACGCACAATCGTGCCATGGACGTCTGATGCGCCAAAGGTGAGAGCGACCTGCGTCAATTGCGGGCCAATATTAATGAAGTAAGCTTTGACATGGTCGATATTGTCCAGCATCAGGCGGCTGATCGCAATGGTTTTGAGATCCTCGTAAGCGGAGTTACGACGCATGATGTTGGCGTTTTTGCTTTTCGGCTGCATGGACAGTGGAATAAATACCATAAATCCGTTCGTTTCGTCCTGCAATTCGCGAATTTGCAGCATATGTTCAATACGATCCTGATACGATTCGACCGAACCGTACAGCATAGTCGTATGAGTTTTCATGCCGAGATTGTGGGCCGTGCGATGTACTTCGAGATAGCGGTCCACGTTGGCTTTCGTAACACGCATCTTCTTCCGATATTCGTCGGACAAGATTTCCGCGCCACCACCAGTCAGGGATTGAAGTCCAGCCTTTTGCAGCTCCTGAAGCACTTCTTTAATACTCAAGCCGCTTATGCGTGTGAAAAAGTCAATTTCCGCTGCAGTGTAAGCTTTCAGTGTAACGTGGGGATACTTTTCATTCAGCGCCTTCAATGAGTCTACATAGTATTGGAAAGGCACATGATTATTATGACCACCGACGATATGAAATTCTCTTACCCCCGGATGGATGTGTTGCTCTACATAATCAATCATTTCCTGCCCGGACAACGTATAAGAGCCGTCCTCCCCCTGATCCTTGCGGAAATTGCAGAACGCGCAGCGCGCTTCGCATACATTGGTGAAGTACAGGCTCATGTTTTCGATAAAATAAACCTTTTTTCCGTTCTTGCGTAAATTAGCTTCGTTAGCCAACTGACCCAGTGTGAGGATATCGTCAGTTTCATACAAATATATACCGTCTTCAAGGTTTAAACGAATACCGTTCTGTACCTTTTCTACAATTTCCGCCATTCTGCGGTCTGTAAAAGGTGTAACTAATGTGGACATGCCTATTCCTCCTTCAAGTTGCTCTGTGCGAGGCTGTCCGCTAAATCAGCGGCACAAGCGCTAGGTGCGCACAGGATGTCCCGTTCCGTCGGTAAGAATCCGGCAGCGCGGATATACGATATGTGAAAAATGTTACAATGCCAGGCTACAATGATGAATGTCTCAAAATATCGCCTTTGAAATGACAAATTTCCGACAGTTTCTTTTACACACTCTTCACCTATTATAAACCTCACACCACCGGTGTTCAATACAAACGAATAGAAAAACAGGTCTTTAAGCCTGTAAGGGAAGGACATTCCATGACTTGAGCACCTGCTAATAGTGGAGTATACTGAAGGAGAACATGAAGTAAAAGAGGAGGATGGAGCTATGATTAACATCACCGATTCCGCTGCTGAGCGTTTGAAAGATATGCTGGAGCAGCAGGAAACGCCGAATATGTTTTTACGTCTGGGTGTTACGCCGGGTGGTTGCACTGGATTCTCGTATGCAATGGGCTTTGACGACAACGAGACGGATCAGGATATATATATGAACGTACAGGATATGAAGATTGTAGTGGAAAAGGAAAGCATCCGCTACCTGGACGGTCTGGAAATCGACTTTGAAGAGTCTGGAATGTCAGGCGGCTTCACGATTCATAACCCGAATGCCGTAGCTACATGCGGCTGTGGTTCAAGCTTCCGTACAGCTACGGATGCTGGGAAACCGAACGAAGAGCCTTGTTAAGATAGATAACGGGGATACAATGAAAATGGGTTGTCTGCAAACCTACACGATGGGGCGTTAACAATTCGAAAATGTAAATCAAGACCTCCAGAACGGTATAGTCACGTACTATATTCGCCCTGGAGGTCTTTTTAATGTGTTTAAGGACAACTTTACTTAAGATCATTATCACTACGTGTGGATTGGACAAATTTACTCAGGGCATTAAAAAAGGCAAATACAATTGTAAAAAGCAAGAGAGCTACGGGTTTAATTTCAATCTCAGAAAAAACACTATATAGAACTAAAAATGCAAAAAAGAGTACTGAGCTATTTACGTTTTGTTTTGTGTAAATAGATTTTATAAAATCCATTGTATCACTCTCCATTTTGATTATAAGAATTCAAACATATAGTATAAGTACCTCAATAACAAAATAGAAGTTAACTTGGTATATATACCATATTGCGATTGATTTTTGAGAGAGAATATATGCGAATGTATTTAATGAACGACTTCTTATACATAAATTACAGTATTGCATACAGACCTCCAGGACTTATCGAATAAAAAATTCACATTATTTGAATTAGAGTTTTACTTCACTAAAATTTCAAGTATAGGAACTTACAATTGAATTCTGAGGGAGTGAAAGTATATATGAGCAATCCAGTTGGCTTAAAAAGAGTTACCATGACATATGGAACTGATGATGACCCTCATATGTATGAATTATTTGAGGGAGTTCTGTATGATCGTAGCTATTTCTTTTATCTTGAACATGGGATATTGTGTCTGCGGCATGTACGAAAGGTAGATCAACTGGATCATCCACATCTATATGTGGATGGGGAAAGTGGGGGCCTCCAACTAACGAACAATGTACAGCGTGAGATTGTGGAGGTCGTTACAGAAATGATTGAGCGTTTGCGTAGTAAGGATGGATTGGCATTTTTACTGGATGAACTGCTATGGCTACATGGTCGAAGTCATATTGAACTTAACCTCGTAAAAAATAAAGGATAATATATTTCTATTGAAAACCAACAACCAGTAGCTACATTATGCTTCTTTTGAGAAAGAAACTGTTAATATGGTTGCAGTGTTCAGTGAAGCTCTTTATCAATCATTTCATCTTTCCATCAACATGATTTGTAACCTTTCCCCACTGAGCCGGCACTTAAGAATAAGAACACGAAAGAAAAGAGGCTAGGGACGTATGAGGGAGTGGGTTGAAAAGGCGCGGCTAGGGGATGCGGAAGCGTTCGGTCAGCTGATGCTGCATTTTCGCGGGATGGCCTATGCGGTGTCCTATGACATGCTGAAGGATGTTCATCTCGCGGAAGATGCCGTGCAGGATGCGTTCATAGAGGCTTATCAGAATCTGGAGAAACTGCAGACCCCGTCCACTTTTCCAGGCTGGTTCAAGACCATTGTCGTAAGACAGTGCCAGCGGATGCTGCGGCGCAAGCATCATTCGATGCTTCCTCTGGATGAGGCTGTGCAGGTTTCCGGAGGAGTACCGGGTTTAGCAGAAATTGCGGAGCGTAGGGAGGAGAGCCAAGTTCTGCAACAATCGGTGAAGGCACTGTCTGCCAAGCTGCGCGTGCCTCTGCGATTGTTTTATTTTTACGGCTACTCTCTGCAGGAAATTTCGGATTATCTGGGCACTCCGGTCCCGACGCTTAAGAAGCGGCTGCACGATGCCCGCCGAAAGTTGAAAGGTACACTCCCGGTAGCCGACCTTGTTTCCGTGTTCAATCATTTGTATGAGGGAGGGCAAAACATGCTGCATATTGTTAACGGTGATGTTGTAGGCGAGATGTTGAAGCAGGGTGTTGTACAGGGTGATGTGCTTGTATGGAGAGAGGTGTATCCGGCAGGACCGATATTTGCAAATCCAGCGGGGGCGGAAGAACGGGCACTGCGGGCCCAGGTCCTGGAAGAAACGATGGGTATTCCGGCCAGCAAATATATTACGAGCTGTGAGGAACAAGAGCAGAAACTTCGTGAGTTTATTAAGTATGATGAAGTCGTGTTGTGGTTTGAGCATGACCTGTTTGATCAGAGCATGCTCGCCTATCTGCTCCACTGGTTCAAAAGACAGAAACTGGGCCGCACGAAGCTGAGCCTGCTCTGTATTGGGGAGTTTCCGGGAATCGAACGGTTTCATGGTCTGGGACAGCTCACTCCGGCACAGCTTCAAACATTATCCGGGACCTGGCGGACTATTGGGCGGCAAGAAATGGAGCTTGGAAGCGAGCTTTGGCAGGCGTATGCTTCTCCTGATCCTGTTCAAATGGCTAATCTGCTGGAAGACAAGAAGGCAGAATTGGCAGCATCCGGCCTGCCTTTTGCCTATGAAGCTTTCACAGCGCATCTCAAGCGGCTGCCCTCGGAGCAGAATGGTCTTGGCGTTGTGGAACAGACCACGCTTCAGGCCGTTCATAATGGAGTGAATACGCCATTGGAATTGTTTCGTCAGGTAACTGACGTCCTGCATGTGCTTGGGATGGGTGATCTCGAATACTGGAAATTTATTCGTGCTTTGGCGCAAGGCGAACATCCTTTGCTGATCATTGACGGGGATGAGGCCAGCTTGGATTTCAGACAAATTCCGGATTTTCTGAACCGAAAGGTAATCCTGACAGAGTTGGGTAATGAGGTACTGAATGAATCAGTGGACCGTATTGCAGTTCAAGGGATCGACGAGTGGTTTGGGGGGCTACATCTCCATGGACATGAGGTTTCTTGGCGCTGGGATGATGTAGCCGGAGAATTGGTGGTCCGACATTGAACAAGCTGTAGCAGTAAATAGCTTAACGTGCGAAGGAGTTTTCCGTTTATGGAAAACTCCTTTTTATTTTTTTAGTAGACCATATTAAGACAAGAAAACCAGCTAATGTTTGTCAAGGAGTCCCTCGTCTATTTCTCTGTAGCTTATAGTAATAGATGCAGCACTTTCAACTATGACACAAATCGTAATTAATTTTTTAGTGAGTTCTTCCCTGGTGTTAGCTATCATCAGTATAATCAACCCAGTATGTTGGTAAGTCAAATAGCCGCCAGCATTACTTCACTAGAAAAGGGCGACTAGGAGTGTGCGAAACAGTCATTTTTCCTAATGTTAGGAACCGACATGGGCAGATGTGCATATACTTTCTAAAAACTAACATCGGGAGGAGATAAACTTGTATCAAGTACCTTCTTACTGGGGAAATTCATACTATATGCGTACCAATTTTGTACCTATCTGGAACACAGGATTTCCGAAAGCAGTACAAATGATAAAGGAAGCGGTACAAGGGGAGCGTAACGATGAGTTGTTCTACGATGAATTGATCAATTTGGCACCCTCACAAGAGCAGGTGGCTATTATTGAAAGCATCCGTAATGATGAGCGCGGTCACAATAAAATGTTCAGAGAGATGTATCGTGCTTTGACAGGACAGGAAATTTCAGGAATCAGTAGTGAGCAATATGAGAGGGTGCAATCCTATACAGAAGGTCTACAGCGCGCCTTGATGGGAGAGTTGGGTGCGGTGGAACGATATCGCAACATCTGGTTTGGTTTGCCTGCTGGCATCTATAAGGACACGGTGTACGGTATCATATTGGATGAGCTTAAGCACGCTGCCAAATACAATTATCTGATTACGTTGAATCTCAGGTAACTATTGATCGAAAGTCAATACTACTCCACATCAATTGGATGCTGGATTTTATCCTTATATTCATCCACATAGAGTTGGCCGTTGCTGCCTTTAACGGCATAGAATACGTCCTCTAACTTTTTGTCGCGTGCCTTCAGTTGAGACAGCAGCCATGATTCGGGAATATGATTGGAGTTTAAATTGCCATGTAAAAGCTGTCCGTCGATTACAAGCTCAATTGGGAACTGTGTGGCATTACCTGCATTCAACTGCAGGTCTTTTAATGTCACGGCTTGCAGTTCCTTTTTCTTTTGAACAGATAGTTTTCCGTTAATCTCAAGGAGGGCGTACTCCACTTCTTCTATATTAAAAATTTCTTTCTGGCGAAGCTGTTGATTTAAAGAATCTAATGTCATATTATTTTTTTTTAAGTTATCTTCGAGAATGAACCCTCCTTCTATGAGCACGGTGGGTGCTCCCTCTGTCCACATCTTAAAGTTTCTGAATTTCAAAAAAAACTTGGATAAAACATAAGAAGTAATTGTAAAAACAGACAGGGCTATTAATAGGTGGACAACTTCTATTTTTTCGTTAAAGGCAAAGTTGGCTGCTATAGCCCCTAATATGACCGCCGTCACGAATTCGTGAAAGTTCATATTGGAGAGGGTTTGCTTCCCCAATATTCTACCAATTAGCATGAGTATAACGAATGCAGAGAAACTTCTGATCAAAATAGCGAGATGGTCCATGCAAAACCCTCCTAGTTTAAAAATTGCAGGTATTCAGTATAGGTTACCCGCTGCGCTAGAATAATATACCAGTGGAATTAATGCATTATATGTGATGTATAAGCTTGTTGGCGCAGGCGATCCCAGCTACCTTGTAAGGCTTGCCTTCTTTCTTTTTCTTTTCTTAATAGACCTTTAATTTTTGATTTGCTCTTTGTCGTAGTCCAGCATAGGCAACCAATTGTTTCGGCCCCACGAATTGTTTCCGTCTTTCCCTAAAACCACCTGAAATGGGTTAGAAATTTAGCTATTTGGTCGAATGATTTGATTTCTCTGCATATGAATAGACCTCCTAATGATCATGATCCAATGCTTCTACTGCTTCGAATCCGTAAATAGCTCCTGCGCGGTTCGCACAAATAACTGTACAGCAAGTGAAGCATTATGCAGGGATGGTACAGCGATACCGATTTGGCGTGTGATCAGAGGTGAAGTCTCCTTGACGGTCAGATCATGGGGGAACGTGGACAAGGCGAGTGAAGAAACAATGCCCATACCCAGTCCTTGTCGAACCATGCTGACCAAGGTGCTGATATTATGAGTAATGAATTGTGCCTGCAACTGACTTTGTTCGCGTTCAAAACCTTCCATAATGGCGACCTCATGTCCACCTTTACAAAAGATCATATCCTGCTCATTCAAGTCTCGAATGGCGATTTTGTTGTGCGATTGTAGAGGGTGACCGTCTGGCAGGAGAATAACCATGTCATCCTGACATAAAGGGATGACATCTACCTGAGGGTCTGGTAACAGGATGATACCCGCTTCGATTTCTCTGGTATGAACCCACTCCTTGACTTCATTCGTGGAGCCTTCATGTAGGTCGAAAACAAGGTTCGGATAATGCTGACGAATATGATGAATAATCGAGGGCAGAAAATAGGCTGAGGCAGAAGGAAAGGCACCGATCGTGATCGTGCCCACGTCTAGACCTTTTTCAGCAGCCACCTGCTGCTGTACCTTTTCCATGCTTTGCAGCATCATACGGAATTGCAGCAGTACCTTGTGCCCGATATCTGTCAGCAGCACTCCTTTTTTTCGATCGCGCAGCAATAGCTGGACATCCAGCTCGTTTTCGATGCTGGCGATGGCATGGCTGACCGCGGGCTGCGTCATATGCAGCTCATGAGCAGTTTGGGTGAAGCTTAGCGTTTCAGCTACGCGAACGAAGATCATAATTTGAGTAATGGTCATAAGTGAAAAGTTATCTCCCTTATTGAAAACATTCATTTTATTTATTAGTGATCACAGTATACGCTAGTAAAGCAAAACTTTGCAAACGGCTATTCAGATTTTAGTCGGTAGCAATGAGCGATGAAAATCTAAGGGAGAGAAGACATCTATGAAAAAATTAACACCTAAAGCTACACTGTGGCTTGTCTTGATATTAGTGATGGTATGGGGGATCAACTGGCCGTTGACCAAGCTGGCTTTGCCAGATACACCGCCGATATTTTTTTCAGGAATCCGTACCCTACTGGGTGGTGTGATTCTGCTATTGTTCGCTATGCGTCACCGGGAAACCTTGCGCTTTAGACAGAATGCGTGGACTTATCTTGTGCTGGCCATATTTAATATTGTAGGCTACTATGGCTTGCAGACGGTAGGGCTACGTTATTTGCCTGCTGGGTTATTTTCCACTTTAGTGTTCCTTCAGCCGATCTTGTTGGGATTATTCTCTTGGATGTGGTTGGGGGAGCGTATGTTTCCCCTGAAGGTCATTGGACTGGTACTGGGTTTTGGCGGGGTGATCGTGATTAGCTCTGGTGGGATGGCAGGGCATTTGTCGGTACTGGGCATTGTGTTGGGGCTAGCTTCAGGACTGTGCTGGGCGCTCGGAACGATTTATATGAAGAAAAAAAGCAATCAATTGGACTCCATTTGGGCGGTGACGATGCAGCTCATTTTTGGGGGGATCATACTCAATGGGATTGGATTTACGACCGAGAAATGGAGCGATATTCACTGGACTACCTCCTTTATCGCGATTTTATTGTTTATTTCGATATTCGTGATTGCGATGGGCTGGATGATTTATTTTAAACTGATCGATAACGGAGATGCAGGAACCGTCGGCTCCTATACGTTTATGATACCGGTGTTGTCCACGGTCTTTAGTATGGTAATGCTCAAGGAATCACTTACTTTGACGTTTGTTGTGGGACTGGTGCTGATTGCAGGCAGTGTGTATCTGGTAAATATTAAAGAAAGAATAGAGTTATCCACCAAGTATCAGAACGGTGAGACATTTGAGGATTAACGGGGGGCGATGGATCAAGAAGAACTTCAATAACTTCTTTCATGCACGCATATTGGAAGCACCAATATAGCGTGCTTTTTTTGACTATGATTTTCAAAGAGGTTTGTCGTACCAAATTAGCTAACAAGATGTACTGTTATAAAAAAACATTAAACTAACAAAATTACGTTAAAGGTTTTTTGTTTTTTTCTAGTTTTCGTTCTTATGTAAAGAATTCAATGAATATAATATTTTAGAGCAAAAAAAGAGGTGATAAAAGAAACGTGGTACTCAATATCACTAATTTGTTATGTTTATAGGATGTTTGTTTTTTTATAATGATTGTATTTTACGTATTTTTGTTATGCTAACAATTGACATTTAGTATAACGTAAACTAGAATGAGTAAGAATTCATTTCCCAATCACATAATTAGTTTGGAATAATTGAAAGCGTTTACCTAATATTAGGAAAGAGCTCTTTTTGGTTCTTTTTTCTTTTCCGAATTATGGCCGGAAGGGAGAGATCGTAGTACGTGCCTAAGGGATGGAAATTTGAATATATAAGCTAAGGGAGAGGGGTAAGTCGAGATGCAGTTAAATAGAAATGTTGGAAACTTCGAGCAAACGGTGAATTGTAACGCTGGTTACCTGGAGGTTACAAAATGAAGAAGTTATTGTCGTGTTTGATCTCGTTGAGTATGCTTGTTTATATATTGCCGACCATGATTGTAAGCGCTAACAATGATGGAGTTACTAATCTAGCGCTTGATTCAACACCGTCTGCCCAATCGGATATTATTTCAGATGCTGTTTACAAAATTACTGCACAGCATAGCGGAAAAAGCCTGGAAGTTGAAGGGGGATCAAAGGATGACGGAGCGAATGTTCAACAATGGACCGATAACGGAAAGGAGCAACAGAAGTGGAGAGTGGTTGACGTTGGTGGTGGATATTATAAGCTGATCTCGCAATCTAGTGGCAAAGCATTGGATGTAGCCGGTGGTAATACCCATGACGGAGCGAACGTTCAACAATGGACAGACAACGGGAACGCTCAGCAAAAATGGAAAATCATTGACGTTGGTGGTGGATATTATAAGCTGATCTCGCAATCTAGTGGTAAAGCATTGGATGTTGTCGGTGGTTATACCCATGACGGTGCAAACGTTCAACAATGGGCCGACAACGGTAGCGCTCAGCAAAGGTGGAGATTCACACAGATTGATACGACAACAGATACGACACCTCCAACCGCCCCAACAAACCTCCAAAGCTCATCCAAGACGAGCACATCTGTCACTCTTACATGGACGACCTCAATAGACAATGTAGGTGTAACTGGCTACGTTATTTATAACGGAACAGATCTGGTAGGTACGAGCACCACAACAAGTTATATAGTGACGGGTCTCACTGCGAACACATCCTACAACTTCACTGTAAAAGCGAAAGATGCAGCAGGCAATATTTCGGAACCAAGTAATGTCTTAAAAGTAACAACAAGTTCCGACTCCTCTCAAAATACAGGATTTTATGTTAAAGGTACGACGCTTTATGATGGCAACGGAAATCCCTTTGTCATGAGAGGAATTAATCACGCTTACACTTGGTACAAAGGTCAAGAGTCAGTTGCGATACCTGCAATTGCCAAAACCGGAGCGAACACGATTAGAATCGTGTTGTCTGACGGTCAACAATGGACGAAAGATGATTTGTCAGCGTTGCAAAACCTGATCACTTTATCAGAACAAAACAAATTGGTTGTTATCCTTGAAGTACATGATGGTACGGGAAATGATAATGCTGCTGTGTTGAATAAAATCGCAGATTACTGGATTGAAATGAAAAGTGCACTGATTGGAAAAGAAAATACAGTCATTCTCAACATCGCGAATGAATGGTTTGGTACTTGGGATGGGAACGGCTGGGCACAGGGGTATAAATCAGTTATTCCAAAGCTAAGAAATGCTGGCATCAAAAATACCATTATGGTTGACGCCGCTGGGTGGGGGCAATATCCGAAGTCGATTTTTGACTACGGAACGCAAGTGTTTGATGCCGATCCGCTTAAAAATACGATGTTCTCCATTCATATGTACGAATACGCTGGGGGAAATGCCGAAACAGTAAAAAGCAATATTGACAATGTATTAAACAAAAATCTAGCTCTCATCATTGGAGAATTCGGAATCAAGCATACAAATGGTGATGTTGACGAGGCCACCATTATGAGTTATGCCCAACAAAAAGGTGTAGGTTATCTCGGATGGTCTTGGAAAGGAAATGGATCAGGTCTAGAATATTTGGATATGTCAAACGACTGGGCAGGATCGAGCTATACTGAACAAGGACATGCCATTATTGAAGGTCCGAATGGCATCAGAGCAACATCCAAGTTAAGCACGATTTATAGCAACGGTAAACAGTAAAAGATTCATATTGTTTTAGTAACGGCCTTTTCTCGAAATTCTAATGGGAAAGGTCGTTTAGTTTGTTCTGGAATCGTAAGCAAAAGCCTGTACAAATACATAGGAGCAAGGAATAGGAAAAATATACTAGAATATCAAAGGAGGTCATAGTAAAATATGACTATAAGTCTGTTGAGTTAGTGAAAATGACGGTTCAAAATTATCCGCTTGGTAAGCGGGAAGGTGGCACTTTCAAACTCACCAGTCAGCAAGAGGAGGAACCTATGAAGGATTTTGACGTAACCAAAGCCAAGTATGATCCAAAACAGGAAGAACAGGTGAAAAAGGGATTTTTCAATAAGGTAAAGTCCACGGCTGGAAAAGTTCCCTTTGTGAAGGATGCGGTGGCTATGTACTATTGTGCGATAGATCCTGAAACGCCTCTGTATGCCAAAGGGGTAGCATTCGGAGCCTTAGCGTATTTTATTTCTCCATTAGATGCTATATCAGATGTTATTCCAATGTTGGGTTTTACAGATGATGCGGGGATTGTGCTGGCAGCTTTGAAAGTGTTGGACATGCATATCAAGCCTGTCCATCGGGAGAAGGCGAGCGAATTTTTTTCTTAAGAGATGCAATGAGCGGGGGAGCTAAGGAATGGACAGATATACACCTACAGCGAGGGAACGCTGGCAGATGAAACAGAGTGAGCCACAGCCGCAGGGCTGGGTGCTCGCTCTATTTGGCTGGATTTTTGCAGGTTTGGGGTTCGTATTTAGTTTTTTTGTCGTTGGAGGCTTGTTGGGGATCATAGGTCTTGTTTTCGGAATTTTGACTAAAAAGATGGAACAAAGAGACACGCAGGGGATCTTCATTATCGTAATCAGCTCCGTAGCTATTGGCATCGGCCTATTGATTTTTATGATTTTTTTTGCACAAGGTTTTGTAGAAGGTCTGAGAGAAGGGTATAATGAGCATTATTAGGTCAGGGAGGTAACAGCATTGAGCGTCATTATTTCACAGCAGATCTCGGCAACGGGCGTGAAGGAATATACGAAGGTGATGAAAACATTTGATTCCCAGTTTACACCTTTGGTTGGACAGAAAATTAGGGATACGGCATTTGGCGATATGCAATATTACGATGTCGAGGACGTATTTATTGATCTAGCGGAGAATGAATATTGGGTAATTCTACCTGCCGTTTTGCTGCATTCTGATGATATTGAGGATATACGAGACGCTGTGCGTGAGTATCGTTCACACGGTTGGGAATGTACGAAACCTCTGTAAATGCATACCACTTAGGCATCTATACGGAAACGTCTTTCTTTTGCGAGATAGGCGTTTTTTTGTGTATTTGTGTATAAACTATTTCTAATGATTGGCATGAAAAGAAAGAATTTATGCTGAAAATGCGCAAATTGTATCATTTTTTATCATAAAACGACAAGTTGGGAAATGAAAACGGCCTTAATGTGTTATACTTAGTATATCAAAGGACAAGAGTCTAAAACGACCGGTAAGGCCCTTTCTTTGAAGAGCCTCTGAAAGGTTCAACGTTTATCCAAAATAAATGGTCAAAAGGAAAAGGGGAAATGCTAACGTGAGAGTGAATTTGAAATTTACTAACAAAGGGCAAGTTGCAGTTGAGAAGTTCAACAATGAGGAGCTTATCGAAATCTTTACCCGCTACATTAAAACGTTAAGCAAGAAGTATGATATCTCGGTTACCGTACCGGAGGATCTGAATGAGCAGATCTTGGAAGAGGGTACCGTGAAGGTCGTGTTGGATAAGATTAATTGTGACATGGACGCTTTTTTCAAGGAGCTGAGCCGGGATATCAAGGTGCCGCTGGTCAAAAGATTGGGTACCAAACTGGATAACGTATTTAAGACCGAGGTTGTGGAGCAGGAACAGAACTAAGAATAAGGATCAAGCGAGTCCGAATGAGGATTCGCCATATGAAATGATAAAACCTCCCGAATGGGGCGCCTGGCTAGGCCATGTGCTCGTTCGGGAGGTTTTATATGTTTAAACTACTCTATTCAGCATGAAAACATGCATGGCATGTCTGTCCCTTTTAACGTGTTGTTGTGGAAGTAGGGCGCAGTTGGGCTAAATCAAACGAAGGTACCAGCCCTGCCTGCGCAGCGCGACCAAGCAAAGCTTCGATGGCGGCATATCCGCTGTCGCCCAGATTGGCGGTAAAATCGTTTACGTAAAGGTCGATATGCGATTGGGCGACATCGGGTGAAAGTTCCTGCGCATGAGACAATACATATTCACGCGAAGCTTCAGGATGCTTCCAAGCATATTCGACAGAGGCGCGTATCCAGTTTGTGATCGCATCCAGATCCAGCGTACGGCGGGCAATGATAGCTCCGAGCGGGATCGGCAGCCCTGTATCTTCTTCCCACCAGTTCCCCAGATCGACTTGCTTACTAAGTCCGTAGGACGGATACGTGAACCGTGCTTCATGAATAACCAGTCCGGCATCTATCTCCCCGTCACGGACAGCAGGCATGATTTGGTCGAACGGCATCACGACGATCTCGCCGACACCCCCAGGCACATGCTTGGCTGCCCACAGGCGGAACAGCAGATAGGCAGTGGAACGTTCACTCGGAACGGCTACACGCTTGCCAGACAGGGCTTCCGGGCCTTCGATCGTGGAACCTTCCCTGGTCAGCACGAGCGGCCCACAACCCCGGCCCAGTGCGCCCCCGCAAGGCAACAGGGCATATTCATCTAGCACCCAAGGGAGTGCAGCATACGAAATTTTCATGATATCGAGTCCGTCTGGTGTGATCGCCAGATTGTTGGTGATGTCGATATCGGCAAATGTAATGTCCAGCGCGGGTGCGCCCGGAATCAATCCATGCGCCAGGGCATGGAAGACAAAAGTGTCGTTAGGACAAGGTGAAAAAGCAATTTGCATCTATATAACCTCCGTTAATGTAGAAAATGCGGCTTCCAACGCTTGCAAAGCCTCTTTGATCCGCCAGGCTACACGGTCACGTGGACCGACAGCATTGGAAATCGTACGGATTTCCATCGTCGGCAGTTCCAGCCTATTTGCCGCCACGGCTACGCCGTAGCCTTCCATCGCTTCGGCAGCGGCTCCGGGAACGCGCTTGGCCAGTCGTTCCGCTGTTGCCGCCGTACCGGTGGCCGTGGAGACGGTCAGGATCGGCCCCGCGACAGCTGTCTGTCCAACGGCACGCAACGCCTGAACGAATCGCTGCGCGGTGGCAACATTCACGGCAATTCGGCTTGAGCCGAAACCCAGCTCGTCCACGCTGCTGAAGCCCTCTGCCGTCTCGGCACCCAGGTCGGCGGCAATGATCGCGTCAGCAACAACGACGCTTTCCAGTTCAGCGACCTCCACGAAGCCGCCACCAATTCCGGCGCTGATAACCAGTCGGTAGTCACCAGCCGCCGCCAGTGCTAGCGCGGTTGAAGCCGCTGCGGACGGTGCGCCCACGCCAGCCAGCTCGACCACAAAACGGGTATCGCCTTTCAGGCCCCGCAGTACAGCTTCCCGTTCGCCTTCAACCGCGGTCATAACCAGGATGCGTCCATCTGATGTTGTATGCTCCATCGGTTGATTCCCCTTTAAATTTAGGTAATATGCTCCCTTATCATACTGCTTTTCGAAACGATGTTCAAAAAAAGTCGACAAAAAAAGCGCTCTGAGGCGCTTTTTGGAAAAACTGCAGGATTCAGCAGATATGAAAATCGGTAATTGTAACATAAAACAATTCTAATCTGGAAGAACAGCGCAGGCATAGCATATAATAATTATATCGGCTGATCCTTCGTGATTAACTGAAACATGGTAATATTGCGGTCATAATGGCTTGGGGTTCCATCTTGATTGCGCACCCGAATCATCTCGCTACTGAATAACTCGATATATCCACAGCCAATCTCACAGTATACACCTGTAGGGTCCTCTTGCCAGACCGAAACGAGGTGTTGAGATAGCGCCGCGGTGAAAAATTCGATGTTTTTTTGCAGTACGCGTGGCGTTTTCTTGGGTTCCATAACGTAAATCCTCCCTATATCATGCCATTTGAAAATCAGCAATTGAACGTGGCTTCTAAGTGGTTACTACACATCATAATGAACATAAACAACTGAAAAAGGAACGGTTCGTCAATCTACTCTATGAAACAGACGTAAACACTGTACCGCTTAATGCTATTTTTGTAAAGCATCCGATTGACCTTTTCAAACATCCAGTTTGTGTTTACACACATTTTACATTGCGTTTACACTGCTGTGATGCTAGTGCGTTTCATCTAATAGTACAATAAAGGGTAACTATACTGCATGAATTGATGGAGGCCATATGTTGATAGAGAGTCAGAATAAGGATAAAGCCGGGTCAGAACGTTACTTTAACCGAGATTTAAGCTGGATTGAATTTAATCGCCGTGTGCTTCAGGAAGCTCAGGATGCAGATACACCGTTGCTGGAGAGAGCCAAATTTTTGGCGATTGTATCTAGCAATTTGGATGAGTTTATGGCTGTACGTGTTGCAGAGACGCGCGAGAAGATCAAGGCGGGTTTTATGCAAAAGGATTTTACGGGATATACCCCCTCCGGTTTGTACAAACGCCTGATCAAGCGTACCGTCTCGATGGTATCGGAACAATACCGGACCTATCGTGATATTTCTCGCCTCTTGACGAAAAAGGGTCTTTTACTGCTCGAATATGAAGGCTTAAATACGACACAGCGCAAGTCGCTGGATGCATATTTTCATGAAATTATATTTCCGGTGCTCACGCCGATGGCGGTCGATCAGAGCCGTCCTTTTCCACTCGTTCACAATAAATACGTATATTTAGCGGTCGTCTTGAGACGTCCCGGGGATACAGAGGAGGATAAACCACTTTTTGCCATTGTGCAG
The DNA here is from genome assembly GCF_038008045.1 of Paenibacillus sp. FSL P2-0173. NCBI lineage: Bacteria > Bacillati > Bacillota > Bacilli > Caryophanales > Paenibacillaceae > Paenibacillus > Paenibacillus sp. FSL P2-0173. The sequence goes on along the minus strand of NZ_JBBOYK010000001.1, from coordinate 2,110,107 downwards.
GTGCCTTCGAATATTCCACGTGTTGTTACGGTGCCTTTGCGGTCGAACAGCAAGAAGAAATCATTTATTTTAATTGAGGAACTAATCAAGCATCACATTCAAACGCTGTTCACCGGATATGTTCCGGAGGCGGTTCATGCCTTTCGTGTTACGCGTAACTCCGATTTGTCCATTAATGAAGAAGAGATCGAAGATTTGCTCGAAGAGATTGAAAAAGAGCTGCGTCGAAGACGACGGGGGGCGCCGGTAAGACTGGAAGTAGAAAAAGGGATTCATCCCTATGCCCTGATGGAGCTTCAACGCGAATTCAAGCTGTTCGATCATGTGTTTGAGATGGACGGGCCGTTGGATCTGACGTTTTTGTCGTCTTTTGCCGATCATTTGGAGGGGTATTCGCATTTGAAATTTCCGGCAATCAAACCACTGTATCCGGAAGAACTGCCCCCGCAAGAGGATATTTTCAACGTGCTTCGCAAACGGGACGTGCTCGTGTACCATCCGTATGAATCATTCGATGCGGTAACTGATTTTATCATTGAGGCATCAGAGGACCCGGATGTGATGGCAATCAAAATGACCCTGTACCGTGTCAACGGGGAATCGAAGCTGATTCCGGCATTGGCACGTGCGGCCGAATCGGGCAAGCAGGTAACGGTGGTGGTGGAGCTGAAAGCCCGTTTTGACGAGGAACGTAATATTGCCTGGGCGCGTACGCTTGAAAAAGCAGGCTGTCACGTAGTGTATGGGTTGGTTGGCTTGAAAACGCACGCCAAAATCATTCTTGTCATACGCCATGAGCGCAACGCACTCAAACGATATGTGCACGTAGGCACAGGCAATTATAATGAAAGCACGGCGCGCGTGTATACGGATATCGGATTGTTTACGTCAGATCCGGTACTTGGCGAGGATGCCTCCGAACTGTTTAATGAAATCACGGGATTCTCTGCGCTCAAGACTTTGCAAGCTTTTACGGTGGCTCCAACGGGAATGAAGAACAAGCTGTTTGAACTCATCCGTAGGGAAGCTGAGCAAGCATTGGCAGGTAAGCCCGCCCGGATTATTGCCAAGATCAACTCCTTATCCAATCAGGAGATGATTGATGAACTATATGCGGCTTCCCAAGCAGGTGTGAAGATTGATCTTATCATTAGAGGGGTCTGCTGTTTGCGTCCGGGTGTGGAAGGATTCAGCGAGAACATACGTGTCATCAGTATTGTAGACCGCTTCCTGGAGCATTCCAGATTGTTTTATTTTGAAAATGGAGGCAATTCTGAGTTGTTTCTGTCCAGCGCGGATTGGATGACGCGCAATTTGACCCGCCGAATTGAACTGATGTGCCCGATTTATGATGACGGGATCAAAGAAATGCTGGCAGATATTCTGCATTTATCGTTAAGAGATAATGTGAAGGCACGCCAGCTTATGCCTAACGGCAGCTATCAATTTGTGTCCAGAAACGACAAAGAGGCTCCCATCAGGAGCCAATCTGAAGCGATGAAGGTTAGAAATTGGAAGAAGGTAGAATGGACCACGACAATGTAAGATTCCATGCCTTTTGGAAATCCTTGGCAACTGATTCCAGCTCCCGTTGTTCTAATATGGGTTCACTCTTGCTTTCCAGACGAAGATGCAGTGCATCATCCCCTGTAGTGGGATTGATGCTGCTAATCATTCCGGACTCACTCCGATCCATGCCAATCGCGAGCTGGAGCAGCGAGCCGAGCCGATGTACACGTTCCTCGTCGGAAGGCTCCAAAATATCCGCATGTGTGCGTAGCAAACGGGGTGTCCGGTTCTTGGGATGGTAATCCGCGATCAACGCGGCTAGTACCGTTTCCCTATGGGATAAACCGCCAATGCCTGCATGTAAGATCCAGAACACGGAATTCTGGCGGAAATGATAGTAATTCAAGGCAGCTCCCGTTTTGTAAAGAGTTGCTGCGGTCAGTAACAAGCGTTTGTCCATAGCAGCTGAGGTTCCGCCAGCTAATGTGTCATAGAGCCGGACGGCGTACTCGTTAACCCGCTTGACATGCGCTTCGCTAACCGGGACAGCAAACGAAAGGATATTGCGAATGGATGTGATAAGCGGATTAGCTACCACGGGCTGTTCAGCGTTGACCAGCTCATGAAATAGGCCGTCTCGCAGACCCGCTCCACTGACTAAATACGCGGAGCCTTGAGCAGCTTCAAATATCGTTTTCAATATAATAAGACCCGGTACAATGATGTCGGCTCTGTCCTTGGACAGGCCGGCTGTTTTTTTGCGTTTTTCATAGGGCAGATGGGGCAGACTGCCATAGAAGTAATCGACATCTTCTATCGTCATTTCGTAATGGTGCGTCACAGGAAGTGAGTAATCCAGTCGTTTCTGATTGATTTTAGCCAAAGTACGCAGGGTTCCACCTAGCCCGATGAATGGCAGACCCGGATTGGAGAAGATCCAATCATGATTTTGCAGGGAAGAACGGACAAAGCTCTCCATTTCCTCAATCTGCTGAGGAGACCATTCGCCATTCTTGACCTCACGTCCAAAGCGCCAATTCATATTGACGGCGCCAAAGGGAAATGACACAGTATGCAGTCGTTCTCGATCGCGGAACAACGTAATTTCGGTACTGCCACCCCCGATGTCAATAATGATTCCGTCACTCACATTCATAGTGTTCACTACTCCCAGAAAACCGGCATAGCCTTCTTGCTCTCCGCTCAGTATTTCCAGTGTTAAATTTGTCTCCTCCGCGATCCATTGGACGATTTCGTCCGAATTCGTGGCATTGCGGATGGCTGCTGTTGCTGCTGCACGCATACGGACAACCCCGTGCATATGGCATACCGCCATAAATTGGCGCAGCAATGGAGCGATGCTTCGAATCGCCTCCCGTTCCATACGGCCGTTGGCCCCAACCTTTTCGCTCAGTCGGGCAGCTTCTTTGCATTCCTGCACAATTCGATAGGCTCCTGTCTCTGTCATTTCATAGATCACCAGACGTATGGAGTTTGAGCCAATGTCCATGATGCCAATTTTGCTATTCATGAGTTGACCTCCTTGTTGAAAAAAACGATTTGCCGGTAATTTCCGCTGCTCCGTGCAAATGGTAGTAGATTATTGTCATTGTACCAGTGATGTTCGGTGCATGCTACCGTTCGCCATGATCTTGTCGAAATAGACACATGCCGCCGACAATCATCCAAGAATAGAACCTTCCTGTTGAGTATGTATAAGTATACCTGACGGCGAAAGGAGAGGGTTAGATGAGACAACTTGCAAGCAAATGGCTAAAGACGAAGGCGCTGCTGCACCATCCACATACCGCCGTTTATATACCGGAAACCTGTCTATATAGTGAAGATCAATTGCGCATGATGCTGCGGCGGCATGCTTTTGTATTTATAAAACCTGTAAAAGGAGGCGGAGGAATCGGAGTCATGCGTGTGGCAAAGGAGCGTAGAGGATACGCCTGTACGCGTATGGAGCATACACATCGGTTCAGTCATTTTAGAGCACTTGTATTCGGAATCAATAAGCTCCGAATCCAACGTCCATATCTCATTCAACAAGGCATCCAACTGGCAAGTATTCAAGGTAGACCTGTCGACTATCGAGTCAAAGTCGTGAAGGAAGGGCAGAGATGGGATTTTCGTGCGGTGGTTGCACGTCATGCTCGTCCCGGACTGGTCATTACAAATCTGTGCAAAGGGGGAACTTTGCTGAAGGGAACAGAGGCGCTTCGGATGATATATCCCCGGCGGCTTGCTATTCAAAAGCGGCGAGAAATCATTCAACTTACACAGCGCTGTATTCCTGTACTGGAAAGAAGATTTCCTGGGATCGGACAACTGGGATTTGATTACGGGCTTGATCAGAGTGGACGGGTATGGATTTTAGAGGTTAATACAAGACCTCAATAAATTTCTGATTTCTTTAAAAAAATTCCAATATAATCTATTAACAAGACGCTAAATATAATATATTTATATAAATAATAAAAATATTTTTTTTGTGTTCGAGCGTCAAAATTCTGTGTATAAATATTGTCCACATTATCCCCTGTCACATATATGGGTTAACGACACTTACCAACAATTTATACACAGGATTTCCACAATTGACTGTGGATAACAGAACGCTTGTTCCGATTTTGGTATTTTGATAGAATAGATTTTGAAATAAAAGGAAAGGTTGTGTCGAGGATGGCTATGCTGACGGATGAAATGCTTTTGGATTCCTATCAGATGGCAATCGAGCTTAAACTTGAATGTGACTTCATTGCACTGTTGCTGGCTGAGATTCACAAAAGAAAGTTAGAGATGAATACAGCCGTAGTCCTTCATTAGACCGGACAAGCTCTCGTACTGCGACTGTGAAGTCATTCAGGGTTCGGATGACTTTACGGACAATCACTGCAACGAATAGGCACACCGTAAAAAAGGGTATTTCACTCCAAAGATTCAAATTTGGAGTAAAATACCCTTTTTTGTCATAGTCTAAACTAGACTACAATTTCATGTTACTGCTGTGACCAGGAGATAACTTGGCATCTGGATCTACATAGACCTTGGCGTTGTTGACTGCCGTAGGAGCTTCACCAAAGCCGACCGCAATCAGCTTGAGCTTGCCTGGATAGGTCGTAATGTCCCCAGCGGCGAAAATGCCGGGAATATTAGTTTCCTGGCGAGAATCGACCACGATAGAGTTACTTTCGATTTCAATTCCCCATTCAGCAATTGGGCCAAGTGTGGATACAAATCCAAAGTTAACGATCACATCGTCCACTTCGATTTCCTGTGTTTCTTTGGTTTTTACATGAGCAAGAGTGACTTTTGTGATCGTGTCTTCTCCATGCAATTCTGTAATTTCCGTTGGTGTAATAACGTTTACTTTGGAAGCGAGGAGGTTTTCGACACTGTGTTCATGCGCACGGAATTTGTCACGGCGGTGAATCAATGTAACCTGTTCTGCAATCGGTTCCAGCATAAGTGCCCAGTCTACAGCAGAGTCACCACCACCGCTAATTAGCACTTTTCGGCCTGCAAATTTGCTCAGGTCGCTGACAAAGTAATGCAGGTTCGTTTTTTCAAAACGTTCTGCACCTGGAAGCTCCAGTCTGCGCGGCTCGAAAGCACCCACACCAGCGGTAATAATAACCGCTTTACCATGATACTCGCCACCTTTGTCTGTTTTTACGATGAAGTGGCGTTCTTCCTTTTTCTCTAATGATACGACTTTCTCTTCTAGCTGCACCTCTGGATTAAAGTGGTTCATTTGTTGAACCAAATTGTTAACCAGTTCCTGTGCAGTCACTTTAGGAAAGCCAGCGACGTCATAGATATATTTTTCAGGATAAAGGGCTGCAAGCTGGCCGCCCAGTTGGGGCATACTTTCAATTAAGGTGACGGATGCCTGACGCATTCCTCCGTAAAAAGCGGCGAAAATACCGGCTGGACCGCCTCCGATAATAATCAGATCGCGGATCTCCGCACCTGTAGATTGATCTGTCACTCTAAAAACACCTCCGAAAGGGATAGTATGGGATTTGTAGATATTGAATCAGCCGCATAGAGGTTCAGATAGCCGCCGAACGCATGATTCACTGTTTATCATTATAAACTGCTGGGTTCCGCTTGCAAAGTTAAAGCGATTAATATTTGATGAAGACTTTTCTGTGAGTATAAATTAACCGTTTTGAGAGAACAGCTTTGAATAATTAATGATTATGTATATCGGAAGGGGTAGAAGCATGAGCAGTATTCCCAAAATTGTCATTGTGGGCGCCGGATATGGCGGTATATTGACGGCTCAGCAATTGCAAAAGGAGCTCAAGCACAATGAGGCGGATGTCACACTGATCAATCGACATGATTACCACTATATTACGACACATCTTCATATGCCTGCGGCAGGTACGGATACGATTGAGCATTCAAGGATTCCGATTGCCCAGCTAATCGATGAGTTCAAGGTGGATTTAGTCAAAGGAACGGTTAAGGAAATCATACCGAAGGAGAAAAAAATCGTGCTGGAGGATGGATCACTCTCCTATGACTATTTGGTCATTGGATTAGGCGGCGAGCCAGAAACATTCGGTATTCCGGGAATGGATAAGTTCGCGCTGACGATTCGCAGTATTAACTCGGTTCGCCTGATTCGTGAGCATATTGAATACCAGCTGGCCCTGTATAAAAATGACGGTAAACCAGGTCGCCTCAATTTCGTCGTAGGAGGCGCTGGTTTTAGCGGCATTGAGTTTGTAGCAGAATTGGCGGATCGATTGCCACAGCTGGCCAGAGCCTATGACATCGATTTTAACCGGATTCAAATCATTAACGTCGAGGCAGCTCCTACGGCGCTGCCAGGGTTCGATCCTGAGCTGGTGGAGTATGCGATGAACGTCCTTAAGCATAAAGGGGTCACCTTCCGCATTGGAATTCCGATTAAGGAATGCTTGCAGGATGGTGTAATCGTTGGTGAGGGGGAGAAAATCGAAGCCTGCACGGTGGTCTGGACGGGAGGGATCCGTGGGAACGGATTAATCGAGAAAGCCGGATTCGAAGTGATGCGCGGAAGGGTGAAAATCGACGATTTTCTGCGTGCCCCGGGTCACGATGATATTTTTATTATCGGGGACAGCTCCCTGATGTTTAATCCTGAAGGACGCCCTTATCCACCGACTGCCCAAATTGCGATGCAGCAAGGGGTTCTTTGTGCCAAGAATCTGGCCGCTACTCTTCGCAAAAAGGAGCTGCACAAGTTCGTATTTTCCAACAAAGGGACGGTTGCTTCTCTTGGAAAAGGCGAAGCCGTAGCCGTGGTGGGCAAACGCAAAATAAAAGGTTGGGTGGCCGCGCAATTGAAAAAAATTGTAGATCTCCGCTATCTGTTCATCATTGGCGGAATTCCACTGGTACTGAAAAAGGGACGGTTTTTCTAAAGGTAGAAAGGTTTCCTTGACTCCTAAAAAGGAGCATGGAGACCTTTTTTATTTAGGCGAACAAAAAAAAGGTATTGACTCATAACTATTTGACGACGTATAGTATGGTTACTAATTACAGAGGGGGAGCTTCAGATTGAATTCTGATTTTAATATCAATGCTGATCCCAAGAGAATAAATTTATTGGCAGAAAAGTTTCCAAATGCGGACTCCCAATCGTTGAATACGTTGGTACTTTTCGTGCAGGCAGCGCATGAAGTGTACAATGGAGTGTCTTCCAGACTGTCGGAATATGGGCTGTCTGTAGGCAACCTGAAAATTTTAATGCCATTGTTTCTTCATGAACGTGCATTGACTCCATCCGAGCTGGCTGAATATTCAGGAGTTACTCGTTCAACAGTAACCAGTGTAATTGATAAGCTGGAACGAGACGGCATCATCCGGAGAAGTACGCTGACGGATCGACGTATGACTGCAATCTCCTTGACTAATGAAGGTAAACAGTTAATGACGGAAAGAATTCCGTTGTTTATGCAGCTTTTTGCTGATTTGATGAATGAATTTACGAAGGAAGATCATATTCTATTTGCTACGTTATTAAATAAGCTTTCCTCAGGACTTGAACAGATAAAACGGGAATAAAAAAATTTCCCAACTCAAATAGTTAGACGTCGTACTATCAGGTTCCTTATTAGTTTTCGACTATTAATTTTTAACTATCATTGCTAAATCATCATGAAGGAGAGTTTATTGTAATGAACAAAAAGATCATTGTGTACGTATTACTTATTGTCGCGTTAGGTACCGGGGGTACGCTAATGGCAATGAGCGGCAAGGATGCTGTGAGTATGGCAGCCCAACAAAAAAATACACTGCTTACGGCAGATACCGTGAATGTTGCTTTTCAGGGCGTAGGGGGAAGAGTAAACACGATTGAGGTGAAGGAAGAACAACAGGTGAAAAAAGGGGATGTGCTCATGACCCTCGATCCTGTAGACCTTGATTTGCAAATTGAGAAATTAAAAACGGATATCGCACAGGCTGATGTGAAAATAAAACAGGCTAAAGACGCGCTGCAAAATCAGTCGGAGAAAATTTCGAATTCAGAAAAACAGGGGCAATTGGACATTCAAGCTGCGCAAGCGGGAGAGTCCTTATTAAACCAAGGCACACGTGCGGAGGATATTGTAAGACAAAAGCTGGCTATTGAAGCAGCACAGCAATCGTTGGACGCAGCTCTGACAGGAGTAGAGACAGCCAAAAGAAATGCGGAAATCGCGCAAAAAACAGTAGCATCCAGACAACAGGCTCTGGACTTGGCTAAAGTGAATTACAACCGTATTCAAGCGTTATATGATGCTGGAGCTGGAACCAAAGCAGAACTGGATAACGCCAAAAACCAACTGGATAATGCCCAAATCGCGTTAGATACAGCTAAGGATCAGGTTGAAATTGCCAATAACCAGATTACAGCGGCTAGCAAACAATCGGACATTGCTAAAAATGGGATCGCTCAGCAGCAAACCGCTTTGGATAAAATGGAGGCTGGCGCAACTGCTGAGGAACGCCAGCAGGCTCGTATCAAAACAGAAAAAGCCAAGGAAGCATTGACTCAAACCTCGCAAACACGAAAAGATGTTAAGAATAGCGAATACAATGTGGATCTTCTGGCTCAACAAAAGCAGGCATTGAGTGTTCAACTCAAAACTTTGGAATTGCAGCGCGGACGTATGGTGCTGAAGGCATCTACAGATGGTAAAGTGGCACGTATTGTACCTAAAATGGGAGAGATCGTTTCTACGGGGGCAACGGGCGCCGTTATTGAAACCAATCAGCTATACTACGATATTTACGTGGGCGAGGATTCCATATCACAGTTTAAAGCTGGGGGAAATGTGACTTCGCACGTTGTAGCTTTAGATAAAGATGTCCAAGGCAAGGTGAGGTACATTACTTCTGCCCCTCAGTATACTAACATGAGAATGAGTCGGGACAAAGGTCTGTCGGATATCAGCTCCTTCCAAGTACGGGTGGATGTCCAGCGAACATCTGAATTATTGCCTGGAATGACGGTAGAGGTTGTGACGAAATGAAGGCGTTTATAGAAGAATGGAAGCTGATGATCAGCGGCAAGATGGTTTTTATTATGCTGCTCGTTCCTATCGTTGTAGCTGTTGCCTTTGGATTTGTTTTTAAAAATAATCAGCTTAACGATGCCTCTGTAGCTGTAGTCGATTTAGATCATAGCAGTTATAGCCGACAGCTTATTAATAAATTAGATGCATCGCAGTATATTGATGTACGCCATGTGCAAGAGAACGAAACCGATCCGAATTTACTTTTATATAATGAAAAGTTTTTTGCGGTGATTTACCTTCCAGCTGGGTTGGAGGAAAATAGGATTAAAGGAGTTCAGAGCAACATCGGTTTTTATGTAGATAATACGGTAGGTCAGGCTACTGGAAATCTACGCTCGGCAGTCACAGAGATCATGGCGACGGAAAATGCGATGCTGGCTGGTGGTGGATTAAAGGGTATGGGAATGAGTGACAGTCAGGTTACAGGGCTTACTTCCAATATGCTGCTTCAGCAGCGCCTGTTATATAATCCTACCAATGCTACTTTGATGACCTCGGTTATGGGGTTCATTAATACGGTCATGATTTCACTGATTGGTGCTACTGTACTGACAATTGTCCCGCGATTGCGGGAGCAAGGAAGATTAAAAGAGGAGCTTCAGCATTCGTATGGCTTGATTCTTAGGGTGTTGCCGTATGCGTTAGTAGGATGTGTGTCCTTTTACCTGTCCATTGGTTTACTTAAGCAAATTGGCGGACTACGCTTTGAAGCGAATGTATGGCAGCTCAGTATTCCATTTCTCCTGTACACGATTACGTTGGGTTTGTTTGCGATGGCTTTAGGGTGGAATGCGGCCAATCCTGGAAAAGCTTCCCCACGCCTCATGCTAATTATACTGCCTTCGTTTTTACTGAGCGGCGCTCAATTGCCAGTGGCTATGCTGCCTCCATCGCTGCAATATGTAAGTAACATTCTCCCATTGACCTGGCATTTCAAGTTTTTGAGAGGTATGGGCTTTAAAGGTGGAAGCTTAAAATATTTTATTCCCGAATTGGGAGGCTTTTTGATCTTACTAAGTGGTTTGCTGCTTATTATCTCTATTCTGATCGCTTTGGAGAAAAGAAAGCTGGCGCATCAAGATATATAAAAAAGGATTCCGTCGTCCCGAAAGTGGGAGTTCGCGGAATCCTTGATTGTATGTTGCGACATAGTTCCGACGCTTATGGTTTACAGCTTCAACATGTCTTCAAATGTCTCTTCGTTCAACACGCTGCCGACATAGAAGGAGCCGAATTCACCGTAACGGGCACTGACTTCATCAAAACGCATTTCGTAGATTAGCTTCTTGAACTGAAGTGCGTCATCGGAGAACAGTGTTACGCCCCATTCCCAATCGTCAAGGCCGACGGAACCGGAAATGATTTGCTTTACTTTGCCAGCATAGCTGCGTCCAATTAAGCCGTGGCTACGCATCAAGGTGCGACGCTCGTCCATCGAAAGCATGTACCAGTTGTCGTCCAGGTCACGTTTTTTGTTCATTGGATAGAAGCAAATATAACGGGCCTTGTTTAATACGGGCTTCAAGCGTGCGACAATTTGTGGATTTTGCATGGGATCTTCATCCTTGCTCAAATAATTACTCAGTTCCACCACACTCACATAAGAATAGGTTTTGGTTGTATATTTGGCGAAGGTTGTTTTGTTAAAATCATTTTCCAGTTTATTGAGGTCTTCCAGCGTTTCGCGCAGGTGCATCATGACAAAATCAGCCTTTTGTCCGACAACAGTATAGACAGCTGAACTGCCCAGACCCGCTTCCTCGGTAACGTTCCATTCCTTCATAAACTCTTGAAGCTCGTCCAGTGCTCCGGCGCGCTCTTCATCGTCTGCGGTCTTCCATGCTGTCCAGTTGATGGACCGGAAATCGTGAAGCGCATACCAGCCTTCCAGTGTGGAGGCTACTTCGTTGGGTGTTGCTGGGGTTTGTTGAGGTTGATGTTGACTCACGATCTACACTCCTTTACGTCTGTAAATGATAATCGGCTTAGCCGAACTATGTGTACTTCCTTATATCTTTCCTGTATCCAATACGTGATGCTTAACCATTATATTGTAGCTCAAAGTAAAGCTTTTCACCAATGAAAGAAGTGTGAAGAATTTTATTTTTACTATGATGCAGGTCACAAAGTCATAAAATAGTTAGTATTCTCGAAAAAAGTAGAACTCAGACGAATATGGCTGCCAAAAAGGAGAACAATTGCCCTTATTTTGTTGGCCCCACCAGAAGGCAAGTATGATAGAATAGAAAAACATCTTGGAGACCGTTATGTCAGGAAAGGAAGAATGTTGGAATGCGGATGAAAAACCTGCTGCACTATACTGAGAACCACCGCTATTGCGTTTATCGGGAATTTGGCTTGAGCGCACTGGATGAATTGATGCTGGGAAGCGTCTATCAGCCGATGGTAGGCGCATTTGCGGTCAGTCTGTATCGACTGTTGTTCCAGCATGTGCCAGTTGGACAAATTGGTTATTCGCCGTTGGAACAGCAGCGTCGCCTTTTTCTGACACTGGGACTGGAGCCGAGTGAAAAGGGACGCAAGTATTTGATTGAACAGACCTCCAAACTGGAGGCCGTCGGTCTGTTACAGACGTCCAGGCTGTATGCACCCGAAACGGACGACTATATGTATGAATATGAGATGCAGCCGCCGCTCGCACCTGCTGAATTTTTCAGAACGCAGCATCTCACCCTTTTGTTGAGAGACAAAATCGGTAAGTTTGCAGTGCTTTCTCTGAGAGAATCATTGTGGAGCAGAGAATCTAGCGAATGGTCGCAATCTTCCTATAATAAAGAGAATATTTCGATTCCATTTTATGAGTTATTTGAACTGAATACCCATGTTATAGATTATGAACTGGAGCAGGCGCTGTCCGAGGTGTCCACTAGCCGTCAGACTGGACCAATTGCGTCAGAATCGGAGGAAGCATTGAATTATGCAGATATTATTCTCCGTTTTCCGCGTGAATCTGCCAATCGTAAGCACGTGGAGCGTCTTCGGTTTGAGCACGAGCAGTTAGGCATGGTCAATTACGTTGTTCGCAAATTTGATCTTTCTGTACAGGATATTAGCCGCTTGCTGGATGAGGACGGTATTTTTACCGAAGCAGGCGACTTGTTGCTTGACGAGCTTCAACTTCGGGCTAGCCAACACTCCAGACAGGATCGGAAGCGGCAGGAGGAGCAGCAGGTACAAGCCGCCAAAGTGGTCGCCTTGCGCCAGAGGGAAACTTCCACATCTGAAGAGCCGCCTGCAGAACAGGCTGTGGAAATGGAATTTTATGTGGAGGTTCCACCACAATTCACAGCCAAATGTGACATTCACCAGTATAATATGATGTTGCGCAACGAGCCTTATCGTCGCTTGTTGCAAACCTTTTTCCCCGGCACGGTTCCCGGTAACCTGCTGGATATATTCGAGAAAATTGATATCAGCTATAAGCTGCCCGGTGAAGTCATCAACGTGCTGATCCATTATTTAATGTCACTGCTCGTATCTGGGAGCGATCAGCGGATTAACCGCAACTTTGTCGAGGCCGTTGCTTCCAACATGCTGCTTAAGCAGGTAAACACTTATGAAAAAGCCGTTCAATATATAAGGGATCAAGCCAAAGTAAAAGGAAAACAGTCCTTTGCTTCTCCTTCCGGCGGCCGATCCCGCGCGTATGCCAAAAATAACGGGCCAGCCAAGCCATCCATTCCAATCGTTCAGGATCACCCTTCCGAGGAGTCTGTATCTGAGGAAGAATTGGATGAACTGCTGCGTCTGGCCGAACGAATGCAATCCGGAAAACAGAAAAAAGTCTAGTGAATTTTAGGTTTTATGAAACTATTAAGCGAAGCCAATTCAAATAGATGTCGACTTTATGGCGGTCAGTAGCGGAGCGGATGAAATCGTTCTGGAGAAGCGATAGCGTTCGCCTTTGCCACCGGATTTTCACCTTTAAATTTCTATTACGATAGAAAAAATCTGGTGGCAACAGCGATCGTAAGAATGATCCATCCGCGAAGCGTCTCCCCCCATAACTCTGCACATTTTAGAAAGGAGGAGCGTTCTTGGAATCACTGGGCGATTTGCTACAGCAGATGCAGAACCCTTCGTTTCGCCAGCGCACTCGCAATGTAGCCGATCAAGTTCTAAATGATCCGCTCGTGCAGGAGTTTTGTGCTGCGCATCCTGATGTGGACGAAACACAATTGCGACTCAACATGAGCATGCTCTTTCAGTATGCCCGGGATCGTCGAAATTGCGACAATTGTCCGGGGCTGGAACAGTGTCCTAACGATTTTCAGGGCCACTTTTGTAAGCTGGGCGTGGAATATCCGAATGGAACAGCCGAAATCGTGGACATTCGGACCCCATGTGCGAAGTTGGTTGCTTCCCAACATGAACAACGGGTGCGTCAGAGAATTAAAAGCTTTTATGTGGATGAACGGGCACTTCTGGAGGGATATAACGCTCTTGAGATTGCGCGCAAAGATTCACAACGTATGCCTGCCGTCACACAGCTATTCCGTTACATTGAAGAAACGAAAAGTCAGGGTCTATCCAAAAAAGGACTGTATCTGGAAGGTACGTTTGGTACGGGTAAAACTTTTTTGATGGGCTATCTATTGCACGAGCTGGCTCTGTCGGGTCTGAACGGTGTGATCGTGTATATGCCTGATTTTGTGGAGGACTTAAAGTCCATGATTCAGGATGGACAGAAGCTGAAGGAAACGACCGAAATGCTCAAAAATTGTGATCTGCTCGTATTTGACGATATTGGTGCCGAAAATTTAAGCCCGTGGGTACGGGACCATGTGATGGGTTCCATTTTGAATTACCGAATGAACCGCAAACCTACTTTTTATACTTCCAATTATTCGTTGCAGGGGCTGGAGAAGCATCTCAGCTTTACGAGCAAGGACGGAGAGGAAATGTACAAAGGACAACGCTTGATGGACCGGATTCGTCCTTTTGTAGATGTCATTACCGTAAAGGGAAAAAATCAGCGGGGGTAAGCGTTTATCCGTCTGCTATTTTGATATCTTACAATTAAAAGACTATTGTGATATAATTAAAAGGTGTCGAAACAGACATTACAGGTTATAATAATCTTGACTTTTCTATAAAGGAGGAACATACAATGGCAATTGTTAACGTGTCCGATCAATCCTTCAACGCAGAAGTCGAAGGCACAGGAACCGTTTTGGTTGATTTTTGGGCGCCATGGTGCGGTCCTTGCAAAATGATCGCTCCCATTCTGGAGGATCTGTCCACAGAAGTTGGCGACAGCGTCAAAATCGCGAAGGTGAACGTGGATGAAAATCCAGAGTCTGCTTCCCGTTTCGGCGTGATGAGTATTCCTACCCTGATCGTTTTCAAAGACGGACAGCCTGTTGATAAAGTGGTAGGTCTGAACTCCAAAGAAGCGCTGAAAAGCATGCTTACTAAACACCAATAATCATCGCATGTGACCCATGCTCCCGCGGGGGCTTGGTGGAGCGGCCATGAAAGGTCAATGCCTCCGGTTGTAAATACCGGGGGCGTTTTTGTGTATTATTCCTATATATTATAAGTAGTTAGTTGAGCAGTCATTAAGAATGGAAGGAGGAACCGGGCGAATGAAACCTTATGCGGAGGACTTGCAGAATCAGGAGAAGGCGCTGGAAAACATACGGCACAAATTAGCGTTACTGCCGGATGCATCAGGCTGTTACCTGATGAAGAACAGCGAAGGCACCATCATTTATGTCGGCAAGGCCAAAGTGTTGAAAAACCGGGTCCGTTCCTATTTTACAGGTAGCCATAACGGCAAGACGCAGCGATTGGTTTCCGATATCCGTGATTTTGAATATATCGTTACAGGTAGTAATATGGAGGCGCTCATTCTGGAGTGCAACCTCATTAAAAAGCACCAGCCGCGCTATAACGTGCTGTTGAAGGATGATAAAACCTTTCCGTATTTGAAAATTACGAACGAGGCACACCCCAAGCTGGAGGTGACCCGTCGCGTTCTGAAAGATAAAGCAAAATATTTTGGACCGTACCCCAATGCCTACGCGGCACATCAGACGAAAAAGCTGCTGGATCGCATGTATCCCTTACGCAAGTGTGGTGTGATGCCCAAGGAAGTGTGTCTGTATTATCACATGCATCAATGTTTGGGGCCTTGTGTGAAAGAGGTCGAGAAGGAAACGTATGAGCAGATTGGTCAGGAGATTGGTTCCTTTTTGAGCGGGGGACATGAGGAAATTAAAAAGGATCTTCAGCGTAAAATGCAGGAGGCCGCAGAGGAATTGTACTTTGAGCGGGCCAAGGAGTTGCGAGATCAGATTATCAGCATCGACGCGATGATGGAAAAGCAGAAAATCACCACATCGGATGCGAAGGATCGAGATGTATTCGGTTTTTCAGTAGATAAGGGCTGGATGTGTGTACAAATCCTATATGTCCGCAAAGGTAAAATGATCGAGCGCCATATGTCGACTTTTCCTTTCTACGGTGAGGCTTACAGTGATTTTATGTCCTATGTGACGCAATATTATAGTGACAACCCAGCAGTGCCGCAGGAAATATTGCTGCCGGATTCTCCTAAGCTGATGCAGGCAGAACAGGTCAATGTCGATCAACCGGTTGCGGCAGAAACTGCACTCCACAGTGCACCTCTAGCCGATGTTACTGGACAGACAGATGAGAAAGCGATACAAACGGAGACAGAGCATTCTGCTGACTCATTGCTGGTGGCTGAAGAACGAGCAGCTTATGCAGTAGCAACGAATCAAGGTCAAGTTGGTGACCAAGATGCAGAGATAAAGGAAACAGAAACCCAACTATCCGGTGGACTGGAGGACCCAGCTACGGCGGCTCTCGCTCTGGCTGAATGGTTGGATGTTAAGGTACTTGTACCGCAGCGTGGACTGAAAAAGCAAATGACAGGCATGGCGACGGAAAATGCACGTGTTGCTTTGGATGAGAAGTTTAAGCTGATCGAGCGGGATGAGGAACGGACATCCAAAGCTGCAAGCAATCTCGGACGTGCCATTGGGCTGGATAGCTTGCACCGGGTGGAGGCGTTTGATAACTCCAACATCCAGGGTTCCGATCCAGTCTCCGCCATGATCGTGTTTATTGATGGCAAGCCTGCCAAGAAGGAGTATCGAAAATATAAGATCCGTTCTGTGCAGGGACCCGATGATTATGAAACGATGCGTGAGGTTATTCGGCGTAGATATGAACGTGTGCTTAAGGAAAATCTGGAACGTCCCGACTTGATCGTTGTGGATGGTGGACGTGGACAAATTAAGGCGGCGACCGATGTACTGCAAAATGAGCTGGGTTTGTTCATTCCTGTGTGTGGTCTGGTGAAGGATGCCAAACATAGAACTTCCCAACTATTAGTGGGAGAGTCCTCTGAGGCCGTGACACTTGCACGCAATAGCGAAGAATTTTATCTGCTGCAACGGATTCAGGACGAGGTTCACCGTTTTGCCATCACGTTCCACCGCGAGCAACGCGGCAAATCTATGGTAACTTCCCGGCTGGACTCTATTCCAGGCATCGGCGAGAAACGGCGTAAGTTACTGCTCAAGCATTTTGGATCACTCAAAAAAATAAGAGAGGCCAGCGTTGAAGAATTCCGGCCTCTCTCTATTGGGGATAAGCTTGCGCGTCAGATTATAGCTGCCCTTCGGGAGGAGGAGTCGTAGAATACGGCTCCTCTTTTTTAATAGGTTCAAACATAATTCGATTTGGCTTTTTAGGACTAAACCAATAAATGATGTAACCCACAATGGCTGGAAGTAAGATCCAGAATAGACCAGCGCTCACATTCACAGTGTCTCCCAGACTCATTACACTAAGCCCCATTAGAATGCTGTCAAAAATAACGTGGCTGAACATGGCGGCAATAAAACCGTAACGCAGGAACACAAAACTGAACAGCAAGCCAAGAAAAGTCAGCTCAATAGGTCTGGAAATCACCGGATAGATCGGATAAAGTGTATGTCCCAGTGCCCAAATCAGCGTGGTGATCAGACAAGCAACAAAAGTGTTTTTCACTATTTTTTTGACCATCGGAATACCAAACAGACGGTAGACAGTCTCTTCTCCAATACCTGCCATCCAGGCCATAATCGGCAGTAACCATGGATAAGCCATATTGTAAGGGGATTGCGTGGCATCTGTTGTGGAGAATGTATTAAATGTGCGCTCCAGTATAAAGAATAAGATGGATTGTACCCCGAGTAAAATAAAGGCCCACAAGTAGCCAACATACATACTGCGAAGCACATACAGCCCGTAGCCCGGCTCTTTCGCACGCGGCCATGCATTCAGTCCAACCTGACGCATAAGTCCGTCACCGCCGACCAAGGAGAAGTAGAGCGCTACTGCCATGAAGAAGGTAACACCAATCTGGAACACCATAAGAAATATAAGCATGCCCTTACCGCCTGCTTCTGCTTGCAATAAAGGCAGCATGTTCATTGTCCCAGCTATACTTGCAATAAAGTATATAACGGACAGAACAATGCCGCGTACAAATGAAGTATGTCGTCGGGTGAGTGACGCATACACAATGGCAAGAACACCCAGCACAAAGCTAAATAGGGCATAACCCGCATAGGTCATCCAATTCGCCCAAAATGTTTGCTTTTCGATATAATCGGTATAGGACGACGGGGCCGAAAAGCTTTGAGAGAAGGAGCGAACATCACCGTCTTCGAAAGTAAAAGCCAGTGTAAGTACCGAGGCGCCGATTTTTTTATCGTCTACGGTATACTTTAATCCACCTTCTTTTTCAGTGGTGGCGAGCTTCAAGTCCGACGGCTTAAAGCCAAAGCGCTTGACCCATACTGCGGCCGCCTGCTCCTTGGCTTCAAGCGTCATGCCGTCCTCAGCTACACGTATAAGCCTGTTACGTGCTTCTTCATCCGTAGAAATATCAGCCTGTGTGTAATTGGTACTGGAGGTGATCCGTTTAAAGCTAACGACCTTCCCAGTGGATAAATCCACATGAATTTGCAGTTTGCTTTTCGCTGAGGATTCAGGCAGATCAACCCGAAAGGTTTCGTAAGGGTAATTTTTCTTCCATGTACGGTCGTACTGTTGAAGCAGTTTTTCTCTAGATAAATAACCGTACAAATCTGTTTCGGCCTGATAGGTCACGACAGGCTCCTCTGGCTGTGATTCAGTATAGCCCAACTCGGAGCGGGCAAAGTCCAATGCGTGTATGACCGCTTCTTGTTTGCTGATGACCTTTGCGTTCATTACTGATTCTGGACTCGGATTACTAAGCGAGGGAATAAGCAATTGAAAGATAAAAAAGCAAATCAGGCCAATCCCGCCCAGCAAGCCTAATTTTTTGAAGTTGGCCGTGAGCACGACCGGTTTCCCGATAGGATTCATGAGTTTCCTCCTTAATCTGTAAATAAGAACATCCATTAAAGATATCATACTGCACAGGTTCCCGCCAACAGACCAGCGATATTCATGAAAATAGAGTGAAAGCACTTTAAAGTTCCAATAAAATAAGATAAGCTGCGATTAAACGATGCCCATTCGCAAAATAAAGCCAATTTCACGTTTTTTCGGCGAAATCGGTTTTGTGATCTGGATATAGAAGGATTATAATCTTGAGGCAATGCCTATAAAATACATAGGTAATGATATACAGTTGAGCCGAATTTCTATGAGAAAACGGGGGAACCATGTTACTGGGGTGAATTTTACAGCCGATCCTGCTGGATTGGATGTGTAAATAGGGCATACTGTGCTGCCCGAATCCGTCAGCTAACCTCGTAGGCTATGAGCAGGAACCAAGTCAGGCACTCGGTTTTCCGGTGTCTTTTTTTGTGTGTATATGTGCGTGTAAAAGTTTGCTGAGTTAAGTCGCTGCGCGTTCCATTTGATCTTCCGATCGCTGTTGACTCTGAATTTTATTGAATTAGGAAACCCTAATAAGGTTAAAATTCAGACTCAAAGGCGAGCGCTACCGCTTCTCCAGATCCAAATGGACCGCTGCGCTGCTGCCTGCCTTAAAGTCACCAAACGTTTCATTAGGTAGTGAGGTATGAAGTAGTGAGTATTGAAAGGCAAAAGTATCCCGCTTTGCGGATACTTTTCTGTTTTATAAAAGAAACGGACGAAAGAAACTGAAAAGAGATTGGTGATTTTATGAGATGGCAGTAGCGGAGGGGACAGAATTGTTCTGAAGAAGCAAAGCGTTTGCCTGAAAGCTTTCCGTAGGAAAGCTCGCATCGTAAGCATAAGCTATCACCGGATTTTAACCATTAAAGGGCTTATAGAATTAGAAAAGTATCCGGGGGTAACAGCAATCGGAAGAATAATCTGCACCCGGAGCGATCTCCATGCTCATAATTCACCAAGTAGGAGAGAAGTGATGAATAGATGAATCCCAATGCAAGCTGGCTCCGGCTTTCTCCACCGCAGATATTCGTTGCGGGCTTTGCCATTATCATTCTAATAGGTAGTTTATTGTTAATGCTGCCGATCTCCAATACAACAGGAAAGCCACTTGCGTTTATAGACGCTTTGTTTACTGCCGCTTCCGCGACCTGTGTTACAGGGCTTGTCGTAAAGGATACGGGGACCTTTTTTACAACCTTTGGTCAAGTTGTTATCGCTGCGCTCATTCAGATCGGCGGCCTGGGCTTTATGACTATGGCTACCTTGATCGCGCTGGTGTTCAAACGTCGGATTTCCTTACGGGAGCGCCTCATTTTACAGGAAGCGATGAATCAGACCTCTGTCGAAGGAATTGTCGGATTGATTCGTAAGGTGCTGCTGTACTCGCTGGTCATTGAGGGCGTATGTGCTGCAATATTTGCGATTCGCTGGTCGTTTGATATGCCTGTAGGCAGGGCGATTTATTTTGGGATTTGGCATGCCATCTCCATGTTTAACAATGCTGGTTTTGACTTATTCGGGCACTTTCGCAGCCTGACAGGTTATGTATATGATCCGATTGTTAATTTTACAGCTATGTTCCTGATTATTTCAGGCGGCATTGGTTTTGTAGTGATGTCGGACCTGGCAGAATATCGCAAGCGCAAGAGACTGTCCTTGCATACTAAGGTGGTACTCAGCATGACGGGCGCTCTGATTGTAGTCGGCACGCTCGCGATTTTTGTATTTGAGTTTACGAATCCAAAGACTCTTGGCTCGCTTGATTGGGGTGGTAAACTGCTGGGATCTTTATTCCAGTCCGTTACCCCCCGTACCGCAGGTGCCAATACGCTGGACATCGGAGGCTTGCGGCAGGCTACGCAGTTTTTTATCATCATACTCATGTTTATTGGGGCTTCCCCTGGCTCCACTGGAGGCGGGATTAAGACCACAACATTCGCGCTGCTCATTGGAGCCGTGATTTCGATGCTACGGGGGCGTGAAGATATTGTGCTGTTCAGGTACCGACTTGCGCAGGGACGAATTTACAAGGCTTTGACCATTACACTGCTGGGGCTGCTGTTCGTGATCGGGGTGACCATGATTTTGTCGGCAACCGAAGATCATCATTTTTTGATGATCTTGTTCGAGACGGTGTCTGCGTTTGGTACGGTGGGGCTGTCGATAGGGCTTACACCTGATTTGACAGTCATAGGCAAGCTGGTGATTACCCTGACGATGTTTGCAGGTAGACTGGGGCCACTCACGCTAGCTTATGCACTGGGGCCGAAAAAGGGTAAAGAATTATATCGTCATCCGGAAGGCAAAATGATTATAGGATGAATCATTTCATGATAAGTAGTATACATTTCGTTGATTTAATTATTTCAGGATTTTTGCAAAATCCTCATTTATGAAATTGATTCAGATAAGGGAGTTTTCGAGTAGATATGAAAACGCAGCAGTTTGTAGTTATTGGCTTGGGACGGTTTGGCTCAAGCCTGGCTTTGCAATTGGTGGATATGGGGTGCGAGGTGCTAGGCATTGACCGGAATGAGGATGTGGTGGACAGTATGAGTGAGATGTTGACACATACTGTCGTTGCGGACGCTACCGATGAAGACTCGTTGCGATCACTGGGCATCCGTAATTTCGATTGCGGCATTGTTGCTATTGGTGATGACATTCAGGTAAGCATCCTGACCGCCATTTTGCTGAAGGAGCTGGGTGTGAAAAAAGTCGTAGCCAAAGCCATATCTGTGCTGCACGGGCGTGCGTTAGAGAAGCTCGGTGTGGACCGGATCATTTATCCAGAACGGGATATGGGTATCCGGGTGGCTCATCAGCTAGTCACGCCTAATTTGCTCGATTATTTGGAGTTGTCCAAAGAATACAGTATTGTGGAACTCAATGTACCTGCATGTCTGAATGGAAAAACGCTAGCAGAGCTAAATGCCCGTACTCGCTTTGGTTGTAGTGTCGTGGCGCTTCATACGGCGAACGGTATCCTGATCGCACCGACGGCTATGGATCGGCTAAAAGCAGACGATATTATGGTCATCATCGGCTCGAATGACAATATCGGTCGCTTTGAGGATGAGGTTGTTAATGTCAATGAAGAGGGCTAAACCCTCTACACCATACGGTAGCCTGCAAACGACGCACGTGTCTCGCTAATCCAGCGTCGTGCTGTCGGACCGAGATCGGTCGTCTCCGAGTAAATGAGGGAGGTCGTTCGGCGTGTCTCCTTCAAATCGGGCAAGTATAATGCAGTGAGTCCATTATCCCGTAATAGTTCGCTGCGCAAATAGGATTTGGGTAGCAAGGCGGAAGCCTTACAGGTTGGAAGCAGGCGTACAATTGCCTCGAAGGAGTCGATTTCCATGCGGATATCCGGCATGATGCCGCTGCGCTGGAATAAGTCATCCGTCAGACTGCGGTACCAGGTTCCTTTGGAGAATATAATCATCGGCAATCCTTGTAGATCTTTCATCGAGGCCGTTCCTGTCTTGACGGTTAATTCATGTCCAATGGGAACAACAAGCTCCAAATGATCATCAAATAGCGGAATGCAACGCAGTCCGGCTTCATGAATGGCAGACCCGACAATACCGGCGTCTGCTTTTTTATCACGTACAAAGGCGACGATTTCATGGGTTTTACCGGTGAGCAGCTTCAGCTCGGTTTGAGGATGCTTGCTCATGAAAGCTTCGACGAGGGTAGGCAGCGTCGTTTGGAGTGTCGTGAGGCTTGCGCCGAGTGTAAGCATACTCTGGGCTTCATTTTTGTGCTGGGACAGCTTTTGTAAAAAGCGAAGCTGTCGTTGCCGTTGCTCTAGTGCGAATGTATAAACAAATCGGCCAGTGGACGTAATTTCGAGCCGTTTGCCCCGACGATCAAAGAGATTCACACCCAGCTGTTCCTCCAGCTTGGCAATTTTGCGAGACAGGGCAGGTTGGGACAGATTCAGCAGTTTGGAGGCTTTATTCAGGCTGGACTGCTCGACAATGACGGCAAAAGCGTTCAAATCCTCAAACAAATCATCCACTTCCTCTCTATATGCAAAAAAGACATAATAATTAATACGTATATTGCAATTCCATTATAAGCCGAAAAGGAGTAACATGAAAGCGACACAAGATGTTCACACTTTTGTTTTTCCTTATAAGGGACACCTTGTTGGACATTTCCTGTCGGGAACTGTCATTTTATATGTTATATTACTATTGAAAACGCTATTATTGGGAGAAGGGAGCATGACCTAGATGAGAGGATTTTATTCCAGAAAGCTGCATTCGCTTCTTGGCGTCATTCCGTTGGCTCTATTTTTTGTTGAGCATTTGGTGACGAACTTCACAGCGGTGGAGGGCGGCAAGGAAGGATTTAATCGCAGCGTGGCCTTCCTGAATGGTTTGCCGCTGGTTATTGTGCTAGAAACGTTATTCATCTACTTGCCATTACTGTTCCACGGAATTTATGGCTTGTATATCGCTTATCAGGCTGACCCGAATGTCAAAAGGTTCGGCTATTCACGTAACTGGCGCTTTCTGTTCCAGCGTATTTCTGGCGTCATTACATTTGTATTTATTATCTGGCACGTATACGACACACGCTTTCAGGTAGCTCTGGGTAAAGTAACTCATGAGGAGCTAGGCGGCGTTATGCATGGCATCGTGACGAACCCGGTTTATTTCATTTTGTATTTAATCAGTGTCGTTTCGGCATCCTTTCACTTTGCTAACGGACTGTGGGCATTTATGGTCAGTTGGGGGATTACTGTGGGACCACGTGCGCAAAAAGTATCTTCTTATATCTGTATGACCCTGTTCGTGGTGGTGTCTATCGGCTTCATCGCTTCCCTGCTTGCATTCCGCAGCGCGGAATTTCAGGAAACGGCAACTGCCTTGGTGCAATGCAGCGCTTTTAAACAGCTACTGTAAATGAGTCATATCCATTATACATCGTGTTGAGATTCTATTTTTAAACGTAAAAGGGGATTTGGTTAAAATCCTGAAAAAAAGGAGTGAGCAGAAATGGCAGCATCCAACATTATTGTCGTGGGCGGCGGTCTGGCAGGTCTAATGGCTACGATCAAGGCGGCAGAGGCGGGAGTTCACGTTCATTTATTTTCTTTGGTTCCGGTCAAAAGGTCCCACTCCGTTTGTGCTCAAGGCGGCATCAATGGTGCGGTAAATACAAAGGGTGAGGGAGACTCACCCTGGATTCACTTTGATGATTCGGTCTATGGCGGGGACTTTCTGGCCAACCAGCCTCCGGTAAAAGCGATGTGCGAAGCGGCTCCAGGGATCATTCATCTCATGGACCGCATGGGCGTCATGTTTAACCGGACACCGGAAGGACTGCTGGACTTCCGTCGCTTCGGCGGTACCCAGCATCATCGGACCGCCTTTGCTGGCGCGACGACAGGACAGCAGCTTCTGTACGCTCTCGATGAGCAGGTACGGCGCTGGGAATCTGCTGGTTTGGTGACCAAGTATGAAAATTGGGAGTTTTTACAGGCTGTACTGGATGATGAAGGCATCTGTCGAGGGATTTGCGGGCAGGATTTGCGTACGATGGAAGTGAAGACTTTTGCAGCAGATGCAGTTATTTTGGCGTCTGGTGGCCCCGGGATTATTTTTGGTAAAACCACGAATTCCGTCATTAATACGGGCACAGCTGCTGGTGCGGTGTATCAGCAAGGCGTACGCTATGCGAACGGTGAGTTTATCCAGATTCATCCGACGGC
The DNA here is from genome assembly GCF_038008045.1 of Paenibacillus sp. FSL P2-0173. Classification (NCBI taxonomy): domain Bacteria; kingdom Bacillati; phylum Bacillota; class Bacilli; order Caryophanales; family Paenibacillaceae; genus Paenibacillus; species Paenibacillus sp. FSL P2-0173. The sequence goes on along the minus strand of NZ_JBBOYK010000001.1, from coordinate 2,085,891 downwards.
TATACCAGGGGATGACAAGCTGCGTCTCATGTCCGAGTCGGCACGGGGAGAAGGCGGTCGTATTTGGACGTATAAGGACGGTAAGCCATGGTATTTCCTCGAAGAAAAGTATCCGGCTTACGGAAATCTGGTCCCTCGCGATATTGCAACACGTGAAATATTCAGTGTATGCGTTGATGATGGACTGGGTATTAATGGCGAGAACATGGTCTACCTCGATCTGTCCCACAAGGACCCGAAAGAGCTGGATGTAAAGCTGGGCGGAATTATTGAAATCTATGAAAAATTCGTCGGTGACGATCCGCGCAAAATCCCGATGAAAATATTCCCGGCTGTTCATTATTCAATGGGCGGCATGTGGGTCGATTACAATCAGATGACGAATATACCGGGCTTGTTCGCGGCTGGTGAGTGTGAATTCCAATATCATGGTGCGAACCGTTTGGGTGCGAACTCGTTGCTGTCAGCCATTTACGGCGGGATGGTAGCTGGACCTAAGGCTGTGGAATATATCAAAGGCTTGAAAAAATCTGCACAGGATATAGCTACTTCCGTATTTGATGCGGCAGTTAATCAGCAGACGGAGAAGTATGAGCGTATTTTGCATATGGACGGAAAAGAAAATGCTTATGTTCTTCATAAAGAGCTGGGCGAGTGGATGACGAACAACATGACTGTGGTTCGTTATAATGACAAGCTGGAAGCTACGATCCACAAGATCAAGGAGCTGAAGGAGCGTTACTCTAACATTAACATCAATGACGCTTCGCGCTGGAACAATGCGGGTGCGGCGTTTACACGGCAACTGTGGAATATGATGGAGCTGGCCGAAGCGATGACCAAAGGTGCGCTATTGCGCAACGAAAGCCGCGGGGCCCATTACAAACCAGACTTCCCGGATCGCAACGATGAGGATTTCCTGAAAACGACGATTGCGGACTGGACACCGGAAGGACCACAAATCTCGTATGAAGCGGTGGATGTTTCGCTGATCAAGCCGCGTATTCGGGATTATTCCAAGAACAAATAACGGAAGGGAGTGTATTTAGATGTCGGAGCAAGCAGTGAAGTCGAATAAAACAGTGAAGTTCGTTGTGACCCGTCAAGCTGATCCTAAAGCCAGTTCCTATACGGAAGAATTCGAATTGGCTTATCGTCCGGGGATGAATGTGATTAGCGCGCTGATGGAAATTCAGCGTAACCCGGTGGACAGCCACGGTAAAGAGACGGCTCCGGTGTGCTGGGAGTCGAATTGCCTGGAGGAAGTATGCGGAGCATGCTCCATGGTGATTAACGGCAAGCCGCGTCAGGCCTGTGCAGCGCTCGTCGATAAGCTGGAGCAGCCAATTACGATCGCGCCGATGAGCACGTTCCCGGTAGTTCGGGATTTGGTCATCGACCGCAGCCGGATGTTTAATGCGCTCAAGAAGGTCAAAGCGTGGATTCCGATTGACGGTACCTACGATCTGGGTCCTGGTCCTAGAATGGCAGAGAAAAAGCGTCAGTGGGCGTATGAGCTGTCCAAGTGCATGACCTGCGGTGTCTGTCTGGAAGCTTGCCCGAACGTCAACGAGAAGACGACGTTCATCGGACCTGCGGCGATTTCTCAGGTTCGCCTGTTCAACAGCCATCCGACAGGGGAAATGAATCAGGAAGAGCGGCTGGAGGCGTTGATGACGGACGACGGGCTGGAAGGGTGCGGGAACTCGCAAAACTGCGTACGCTCTTGCCCGAAAGGCATTCCGTTGACAACTTCTATTGCCGAAATGAACAAGGAAACGACCAAGCATATGTTCAAGCGCTGGCTGACTGTATAGCACTAGACAGCGAATAGGTTATGCACAAACAGGCTTTTTCTCAAACTGGAGAAAGCCTGTTTTTTTGCGCTCAGGAATGATGGAGGGTAACATGGAGAAAGGAGCGCGGGATAGCAGTTATGGTATAATTATGGTATTGTGTATCGTTTTTGGTGAAAAGGAGGCTGGACAGGTGACTGTGCAACCGATAACGAATCGACCTGTCACTAGGTCGGATGTAATGAAGGGATTAAAGGATCTGGGAGTTCGGAGCGGCATGACATTGCTTGTTCACTCGTCGATGCGCAGCTTTGGACGCTTTGTTCCAGGCGGGGCCTCGGCCATTCTTGCCGCGCTAACCGAAGCGGTTGGTCCGGAAGGGACGCTGGTAATGCCGACACAGTCTCATGACTTGACTGATCCCTCGACTTGGATGAACCCGCCTCTGGATGAGTCATGGTGGGAACTGGTACGCGAGGAAATGCCCGCTTATGATCCGGCTTGGACGCTGACCGGAGGGATGGGCGTCATTGTAGAAACGTTCCGTGGTCTGCCGGGAACCAAGCGCAGCGGGCATCCGCATGTTTCTCTGGCGGCACGTGGACCTGCTGCTTCAGACTTGCTGGAGGCGCATGAGCTTGATTTTGGGCTGGGTGAGCATTCGCCCTTGGCAAAGCTGTATGAGGCAGATGCCTATGTACTGCTGTTGGGCTGCGAACATGACAGCAACACGTCCTTGCATTTGGCGGAATATCGAACAGCCTATAATGGACGAGAAGTGATCACGCATCAAGCTCCTATGATGGTGGATGGAGCAAAAGCGTGGGTATCTTTTCAGGATTTTAATATTACCTCAGATGACTTTGAGAAGCTGGGACTTGATTTTGAACGGGACTGTCCCTCAGCCTTTATGCGGGTGAACATTGGGGAGGCTTCATGTTTTTTCGCGAGGCAACGTGATTTGGTAGACTATGCGGAGCAGTGGTTGTCCAACTACCGCTAAAGCTTCTGGACAGTAAGAATTTCTAAAAAGTGAGATCAAGGAATAGATTGCAGGGGGGAATGCATATGGAGAAGACGCCGCACACCCGCCGCGAGAGTCAGGATGGCCCGCATCAGGGGTCCGCTATCCCTCCCGGTTCTTCGCGGCGTTCCATTTCAAATGAACCAGCCAATCCTTCGCGCCGCCATTTTTTGAAAAAAGCGGCTTTAGCCACAGCCGGAACCGCGCTTCTGGCTGGAGGATATGCTTCCTTATGGGAGCCTAATCATTTGGAAATTACACGCTTCAACTTGTCTCTCCCTCGTCTTCCGTCTGCTTTTGACGGAATCAGGGTCGTACATTTTAGTGATGTGCACTTGGGTTTTCACATGGATGAGCAGGATCTACGCGAGCTTGCGGACCGTATAGCAGGTCTGAAGCCAGATTTGCTCTGTTTTACAGGCGATATTGTGGATGACTATGCAGTATCCATGAAGGCTGCTGTTCCAGTTATGGCTTCTATGCACGCCACACTTGGCAAATTTGCTATTCTGGGCAATCATGATTATAGAGGCTTACCAGCCGGAGTACAGGAATTGTATCCGAAAACCGGGTTTACGTTGCTGAGAAACGAGCATGCGATTGTAGAGCTTGCGGGACAGCGTGTAGCCTTGGTCGGTTTAGAGGATAACATCATGGGCAAGCCCAATCCGCAGCGCGCCATTCACGGACTACCTGATGAGATGTGCAAGCTCCTGCTGATGCATGAGCCGGACTATGCAGATGTGGCGGCGCAAATGTCCTTTGATCTTCAACTGTCAGGGCATACGCATGGAGGACAGGTACGCTTGCCGGTCATTGGAGCGCCGATGCCGCCTCCGGGTGGACGCAAGTACATCCAGGGATTATTTCATGTGGGAACGGAGAGAATGCCGCTGTATGTCAGCCGAGGCATTGGCATGACACATCTGCCGATTCGCGTGCTGTGCAGACCGGAGCTTAGTGTCATTACGTTAAAATCCGGCCAATAGGCCATGATCTTTTTTTCATCTTTATCATATATGTTGGAACTACATAAAGATGGCTCGAATGTAGTGTAGAGTGTAGTCGTTTCGGACAAAGGAGTGAGGTTCAGATGGATCGTATTGCTGTCATTTCAGATATTCATGGCAATTGGCCTGCCTGTGAGGCGGTGCTGGAGGATATTGCTTCCCGAGGCATTAGCCGTGTGTTTTGTTTGGGGGATCTGATCGGCAAAGGGCCTAGCCCGTGCGAGGTTCTGGATGCTGTCCGTCAACGTTGTGAAGTGGTCGTGCGGGGGAATTGGGATGAGCTGGTTAGTATTACGGATGATCTCAATTTTAGCTGGCAAGCCGAACGCTTGGGGGCAGAACGAGTGCAGTATTTGGCACAGTTACCGTTTCATTATGATTTCAGAATGAGCGGACGCCGTATCCGTCTGGTGCATGCCTCGCCGCAAAGTGTATATCACCGTGTGCAGCCATGGGATGAGCCGGAAAAACGGCTTGCCATGTTCGATCCGTTAGCAGAAGAAAATGGAAAAGTTGCTTTTGCTCCGGATGTCGTGGGATATGGTGATGTGCACAATGCTTTTATCCAGCATTTTCAGGGAAAAACACTTTTTAACGTCGGTAGTGTCGGGAATCCGTTGGATGTTACGCAGGCTTCCTACTGCATTTTAGAGGGGGAGATGGGAGAGGAGCAGCCTGCGTCCTTCTCCATTCATTTTGTACGTGTACCTTATGATATAGAACTGGCGGTAAAACAAGCGGAGGAAGCTGCTGTACCTTCTTTGCCGTATTATATTCGAGAGCTGCGTACAGGAATTTACCGGGGGATTCAGGACCTGGATTAAGTATGGAAACATTCATTTCTAAAAGCCAATCCATCCGCAGGAGGGAACATTGTGCTGACCAGAGAAATGCTTCGTCTTGGGCTACCGGAGCTTTACGCCCGTCGAGTCCGATTGCGCCAGCTAAGAGCGGAGGATTATCCCGCGCTGGAACGGATCCTATCCGATCCATTGGTGATCCAATATGTGAATCGAATTCGCAAGCCAGTCTATACACGAATGCGGCGTCTGGTTGCGCAAATTAAAGTATCTGCTGATTCACTAGATTCCCTGCATTTTGCGGTGGAATGGCATCAGAGAAATACAGGAGAAAGCAATTTACTTAGTGAATCCAATGAGCTTACCTCCTCACCGTTGCTCGGTATTGTCTCTTTTCAGCAATGGAATGAAAGAACGGGTGAGGCGCAATTGGGCTATATTCTGGATCGTCCTTTTTGGGGACAGGGGCTGGCTACAGAAATGGTAGGAGAAATGCTGAATTTTGGTTTCGGATCTTTGAAGCTCAAGCGGATCGAAAGTCGTTGCCAAGAGGATAATCAGGCTTCCATGCGCGTGCTTATTAAAAATAAGATGCGCCTGCTGCGTACAATTGGTGCTTATGATCCCTCAGGCGAGGTACCGAGTGTATTGGTATTTTCGATGACCCAAGGGGATTATGCGTAGAAATGGCAGTGGAATATTTTGTTACAAAGATGAAATATAACTGCAAAACAACTCTAACACAGGACGGGTACAATACAGACATGACCCCCTTTTGAATAATATATGTTGCTGGGACCCGATGATTCGGGTCCTCTTTTTTTGTTATCCTATAGTTAGAACCGAACAGGAAAGAAGGGCTGGCATTGGCTTTGAATATATGGAGTGCAGACATTCATCATTTATTTGACCAATTCACTGAGCTTGTGGATGGTCATATTCATCATAAAAAATCGGAGCAACAACTCACGATTCCCTCGCATATAGGTAAGGGAAGTATGACTCGCACACGGATTCGTCCAGGTATGGAAATCGTGGTCACGGATCTCACCTTTGAACAGAATATGAAGCTTCATATTCAGGAGGCTTGTCCGCTCTTTGAACTCAGCTATTGCTTAAACGGTGAAATATACTGTGAATGGAACGGCAAAGAAAGTCATACCAATCGGTTGACCGGGAATGTTTTATATTTAGAGGATGAACTGGTTTATGAGGAAAAGAAGGCAGGCGTTCACCAACAAATAGTGGAAATAAGGTGTTCTCCACAAGAGCTATTTTCTTACGCCGGAGATATTGCAGAAAAGCATAGCATAGAAACATGGTTACAACGTTACAAAGGGAATATTGACGCCTACGCGGATACGCCCGCCATGCACAAGTGTGTTTATGACATGATACATTGTAACTACAATGGGACGATGAAACGGTTATACATGGAAAGTAAGGCAATGGAGTTTATTGCATTGTTTGGGGAGATGGATGGACATGTAACAAGGGGGACAAGCCATTTTATAAGTCGTGAAGATATATCAAAGCTCCATAAGGCTCGTGAATTCGTCATTCTTCATTTTGAGCATCCCCTGTCCATTCAAGCGTTGGCCCGAAAGGTTGGGCTTAATGAATTCAAGCTAAAGAAAGGATTCCCCCATTTATTCGGAATGACTATTTTTGAAATGGTGCGTAAGCAAAGAATGGAAAAAGCTCTCTGGTACTTGGAAGTTGAACAATTAAACATTGGAGAGACGGCATTTTCAATCGGGTACAGCAACGCCAGTAATTTTACGACAACCTTTCGAAAGTATTATGGTTGTAATCCTAGCGAATATATCAAAAAAATACGTAATCCAGATACATTTACGAATAAATTTTAATGAAACAATCCTTCAAGCATGTCCATCATGTTTGGAGGTTTTTTTATTGGTGCTCCTTCTATAGGGATAGAAAATACCTTTGCAGGTAGAGACCTCCTTGCTTTATAGATGATAATGGTTATCAGTTGAGATGAGAAATGAAAAGATTAAAGATGCCCATTATAGGTTGGAGGAACTACAATGAAAGATCGTTTTGCCATAGCCATGACTAATCCTCAAGCAGTACAGCAGGTAGATTCGCGTCGCTGGTACGCATTAGCTCTTATTTTACTTCCTACTTTATTAATTTCACTGAACAACTATATGATGCAGGTTGCCCTTCCGATGATGCAGGCGGACCTGCATGCCAGTTTTTCAGAGGCACAGCTCATATTTACGGGATATTCTCTGGGATTGGCTGTGGCCTTGATATTGGGCGGCAAACTTGGAGATATGTATGGTAGAAGACGCATGTTATGTATCGGGGTGTTGGGGTTTACATTGATGGCTCTGTTAGGGGGGATCGTATCGCAGCCTACGTTAATCATTATGATTCGTGTGCTTCAAGGGATATCAGCTGCCATGATTCAACCCCAGATTCTATCTATCATGCAAAGCAGCTTTCTTCCCAAAGAGAAGGGACTGGTATTTGCAATTTACGGAGCTATCATTGGGGTTGGATTTACACTTGGTTTAATTCTGGGTGGATTTTTGGTAGACTGGAACCTTTTCGGCCTGGGCTGGCGCATCATTTTCTTTTTTAATGTCCCCTTTGGGCTGTTAGTGTTACTCTTTTGTCCTATTATTACGGAATCCTATGGCAGATCCGTGCCGAATATGGATTGGGGTGGGGCTTTTCTGTTGCTTCTTGGTTTAATGCTGTTTGTCTATCCGTTGACAACCGGGCAAAAGCAGGGCTGGGCTTTATGGACATGGGGGTGTCTGCTGTTGTCCATTCTGGTTTTGGTTGCTTTTATACTTACGCAAATGGGAAAAGAAAAGAGGGAAGGCTCGCCTTTTATTCGTCTATCTATATTTAGAAAGAGTTCATTCGGCGCAGGGATATTGACGGTAATTGTCATCTATCTTAGTATGTTTTCGTTCTTCTTTATTTTAAATTATTATGTACAATCCGGTTTGAAATACAGTGTTCGATCCACAAGCATGGTCTTTTTGCCGCTTGGTGTTGGCTTTTTCCTCACCTCATTATGGTCGTCCAGGCTAGTAAAGAAGTGGGGGAGCAAGGTGTTGAAATCAGGTATGCTAATCATGGGGATTTGTAGCTTTCTGCTCATTGGATCGTTACATCTAGATGCAATCCATTTATGTCATATTCAAAATATCACGATACTAGGTGTATATGGTCTGGGTCTCGGGATGGCCACAACGCCACTGGCCCATGTTGTCCTTGGGGCTGTATCGGCTGAAGAGGCAGGAACGGGTTCAGGCTTGTTTACGACCTTTATGTACTTGGCTAATTCGTTGGGTGTCGCTTTGATCGGTATCTTGTTCTCTTCCTCGCTCAATCACACACTTTCAGAAGCTAATCTGTCAGATTATATCAGAGCATTCTCTATTTCTGTGGCAGTGAGTGGAATTCTTGCCTTGGCTGGACTCATTTGCATTTCATTTTGTTACAAAGATGAAACATAACTGCAAAGTTACTTTAACATAGAGTGGGTACAACATAAACATGACCCCCTTTGAATAATATATATATTGCTGGGACCCGAAGCTTCGGGTCCTCTTTTTTTATGATTTTAGGAACGGTTCAGGCTGGTTATCAGCTCTGGAAGCCATTCATTTAGGGAGAGAAATGAGTACCCCTCTGACTGGGCTTTGGACGTATCCATGTACCACGATTGTGTAATACCGAATGGAGACATGTGCTCGTCTGCTGTTTTTTCTTTCACCACAGCTTGTTTTCCCGTTGTCTGCTCAATGATCGAAATGATCTCCCCAATCCTCACTGTACCGTCGGAGCAAGCATTTACAGGCCCTGTTAAAGGAGTGTGACCAAGCCAAAGTAGAAAATCTGCGGCTTCATCGGAACGAATAAATGAGATTTGTGCTACGGAATTAGGTACTCCGATTTCTCTTCCTTCACGAACATGTTCGATATGAAAATGAAGCCTTTTCGTATAATCATCTGTTCCCAATACAATCGGAAAACGAACAGCGACTACAGGGAATGTAGCTTGTTGCATAAAAACTGCTTCTGCCTGCCGTTTAGCCTCCTGATATGTAAAATCGTCTTTCCCGCCCTTGCGAACCGGGTAAGTTTGAGGATCAAAGATGCTCTCTGTCAGCACTTCCGGGCTCGAATCATAGACGGATAGGCTGGAGGTCACAATATACCTCTTGGCTTTAGCATCAAAAATGCGGCAGGCTTCGCTGGCTTCATCTGGAGAAAAGCAAATATTATCATAAACAACATCCCACACTTGCTCACCTACCGCCTCTGCGAGTGCCTGCGGGTCGGTACGGTCTGCACAGATCCGCTGAACGCGGTCACCAAACGAATCACTTGTTTGGCCTCGTGTGAGGATGGTAACCGAGTTCTCGGAACTCTCCAGCAGACGTTCCACCAGTCTCTTGCCAAAAAAGCGCGTTCCTCCCAATACAAGTACCTTTCTCATACTTTATCACTCCTTCGGAATGGTTTTCATAGATCAGGATTTTGCAAAATTCGATTCCAGTCGCTTATTGTTTTTTTGCAAAATCCTCAGATATTAAGGTAGACGAAATAATGACTGTAAAGGATACAGAGCGAATGAAAAGAGCTTAACATACTTTGATGAAGTGCTCTTAGTGCCGAACCATTTTGCAATCTATCATATACTTAGTTTATTTACATAGTTCATCTAACAATTAAGTAAAAAGAGGAGGATCATAGGCTGTAGTGGAGTCGCATGTCCTGTGGGGGCAGATGAATTTGAACCGGAGTGGCTCATCAAAAACGAACGTTATGAAATGATCCATCAAATGATGGAACGGCATGAGGAGGCACATCAGGGGAATTGGCAAGAGTTTATGCGACAGAGCGCACAGGATTGGCGCCAATATCCGCAATTGACACGTAACGAGCTAAGCAGCATTACGTGCCCTGCATTATTTATCGCGGGTGAACATGATGATTTTGCCACCGAAGAGCAGCTTCTGGAATTATGCTCATGGGTCCAAGACTCACGTTATCTAATTGCTCTGGGTTGTAGTCATCGACCGCACATGCTTAGAGAGAAGCCGATCTTAATCAATGATTCTATTCTTTCATTTTTGAACAAGCATGCAATTTGTTGATCATAAGATCAAATCATTCGCATAGCGGTGGAGCACCGCCTAATCTTACTCTCCTAGAAGCTTCAAGAAATTGGCTGGCACCGTAATTTGCTGATTATTAATCATAATCTTCCGAAGCTCCTCTATGGAGTCCTCTTCACCTCTAGCGTCTTTAATTTCCTTGATCTCACGATGTAGACGCTCCATTTGGAGATCTAGCGCATTAGCGGAATCTGCTGCGTTCTTTAATTCACGTGTCAGACTTTCGGGCACAGACTGGTTGTACTTATAAAAGATTTTATGCTCCAGGCTGGCCCAGAAATCCATCGCAATGGTTCGAATTTGCACCTCTACGCAGACTAGCTCTTCACAATCCGACATGAATACAGGAACTTGAACCAGCAAATGCAGGCTCTGGTAACCGTTCGGCTTGGGGTTCTTGATGTAATCCTTAATTTCCAGCACCTTCAAGTCACTTTGTCTCTGAAGCATGTTACTGACATCATAAATGTCAGAAATAAAAGAGCAAGTAATACGTAAGCCGGCGATATCCTTAATATGATTTTTGACAGCATCCAGGGATAACTCGCTATTTTTACGAAGCATTTTGTTCATGATGCTCTCAGGAGATTTAAGGCGTGATTTGGTATGCTCAATAGGGCTGTAATCGTGCAATGCTTGAAATTCCTGCTTTAATATTTCAATCTTGGTTTCCATTTCGTCGAGCGCAAATTTATAGATTAGCATAAATCGCGTGATGTCATGCTTTAGCTTTTTGATCTTGTCCATAGGATCTTCCAAGTGCATATGTAATTCTCCTCACACATAGATGTCATAATCTTGCTAAGCGTTCGCCTTTGCAATGGAATTATCACCTTATAAATTACAACCCTCAATAATCCCATTGCAGCAGCGTTCGTAAGATCAAATGATTTGCGGAGCGGCAATTCCCACCTTAAATTTTAAAGCGCCACAGGAATTTTACGTTTTTCTTTAAAATAGACCCATTCCCGGAAGCCGATATCCTTCAGCATTGCCTTTACTTCTTCCCAATCATCGCCTACCCGCGAAGGCTTATGGGCATCCGAACCAAAAGTGACCTCCACACCAAAATGGTGCGCTCTTTCTAAAATAGAAGCAGACGGGTACCATCCGCCACTCAGCTTGGTTTTACCCGAAGTGTTAATTTCAATCGCCACATTGGATTCCGCAATTACCCGCAAGGTTTCATCAATGGCTGTATCGGCAGGAATGTCTGAAAAGGCAGGGAAGTTCCCCTTCATTGCGTCAATATGACCTAAAATCTGAAACATGCCGCTTCGCGCAGATTCCTGAATGAGCGCATAGTAGGCTTGTTTGACCTCGATTTTACGAGCGTCGCTTAATTTGTTCCAACGGTTACGGTTAAAAATGCTGTCCCCTTCGACATTGTGAATCGACCCAATGAGGTAATCAAATGGATAAGGAGCCAGAGTGGAACGATATAATTCAGCGAAATCAGGAAAATAATCTGTTTCCAATCCGAGGAGCACGTCAATACGGCCTTCGTATTCCTTTTTGAGCTGTTGTACCTCTTCTACGTATTCAGCAAGCTGTGACTTAGCCATATAAATTTTAGGAAAAGCCTGATCCTGTTCGCTACATAGAAAGGGGGAATGATCCGAAATGCCAATAGCTTGTAAGCCAGATTGAATACCTGCTTCAATATAATCCCGAATGTTGCCGTCTGCATGACCGCAGCGGAAATGATGGGTGTGCAGATCAAATTTCATAGCCTGTCTTCCTTTCGTAACCAAGTTTATATTGCGTATGTTGTTCATAGCGAATTACGTTATTCAGAACTGGTAAAATTCGTCTCCGGCATCCCCTTCAGATCACTTAAAAATTGCTGCATGGCTGAGTTTAGATATCGGCCGGATTTATAAATCACTCCTACCGGATGACTAACTTCCAGCTCGGGAATATGGATCATTTTTAATGTGCCTGCACGCAGTTCCGAAGTGACCGACAGTCTGGAAATAATGGCAGCACCGAGATTAATTTCGACCATCCGTTTGACTTCCTCACTGCTGGACAACTCGATCACGACATGAGGTACGATTTGGTGCTTTTTAAATACATCGTCCACGAATTTTCGTCCCACCGTATCGGGAGAGAGCAGAATAAGCGGAATTTCCCGAAGGGCTTCAATGGTAGCATGTGGTTGTGAGGCCAGCGGATGAGTAGGAGACACGACTAGCTCGAAGGAATCGTAATACAGAACCGAAGTGCTTAAATTGGGATTACGTTCGATCAGATAGCCGATGCCAACATCAATAAGTCCGTTCTCCACCTGCTGATAAATCATTGAGGAAGCCATGGATTGAATGGAGGTTTTGATGAGAGGGAACTGATCCTGAAAGTAGGAAAGCACGCGCGGTAAAATTTGAATAGCGATGGATGTTGTGGTACCCAGCGCAATGTGACCCTGCGGTGTTTCGTTTAGATCGTACAATTTTTGTCTTAATTCCTCAACAACCTCCAATATGCGCTCGGCGTGTTCCAAAAAAACAGCTCCCCGGTCGGTCAGGGTGACGGGCTGGTTGCGGTCAATCAGAATGGTTTTGAACTCATCCTCTAGACTTTTAATTTGGGCGGACACCGCCGGCTGCGTCAAATTGAGAAGTTCTCCGGCTTTGCGGAAGCTCATTGTTTTGGAAATCATGATAAGTGTTTCAAGTTGACTGATGTTCATGAAGTTCCTCCTCTCTTTTCTTAATCTTGTCGCAGCTGTATAGAATGAATATTTTTAGCCAATCCATAGGTTCATATGTAAAACCGTCGTTATGCTTTATTTCATTAAATTATAGGTTATTCGAGCAGGAAGGGCAATGAATCGAAGCAGAGCACCTTAAAGTGTGGTATATTGGGAAATAAAGACTAAAGTCCTGATATCCTTCAAAAATAATCAGTCTAAAATCGGTAAGAAGCAAAGATATAGGACATTATTCACATTTTTTGTGGTTTAGCTATAAAAAATTACCGGGCAGCTGTCGATAAGTGATAGAGAGAGCATTTTGTTGAGGATCGATGCGTTTTACAGTAATATTTAATTAAAAAATTCTAATTTAAATGGGACTTTTGTTGTATGTCTAAAAGCCCATCGTAAAGGGGCGCTTTGATCGTGAAGGCAGAAGTGATAAATCCTTTTTTGGAGTCGGCGCGACGGGTCATTGAACAATTGATCCAAGTATCTCCTTCACCCGGAAATCTTGGTGTGAAAAATGTCGAGCTGGTGGACGACCACATCTGGATTATGATCGGGATGACCGGACAGCTTAGCGGAAATATTGTGTTCGGCCTGAATGAACAGGTGGCGCTACGTATGGTATCAGCGATGATGGGCGGATTTGTGTTGACTGAAATTGATGAGATGGGAAAAAGCGCAATTTCAGAATTGGGCAATATGATTAGTGGTAATGCCAGTACGATTTTGTCCAATCAGGGAATTGTCGTGGATATTACGCCTCCGCAGGTCATGAAATCAGAAAACTTGACCACTTTTGTGCCTCAGCGTGCCCTTTATATTCCGCTCACGGTGGAAGGAATCGGCGAGCTGGATATTCAGGTGATGATCTCTTAATATTAAAGGAGCAAGTTTCCTTAATGTGGAGGGATGACCGTGAGTATACTACAGGACAAGATAGTTGTGATTACAGGTGCATCTAGTGGAATTGGCGCCCTTTGCGCTCAGTTGTTAAGCGAAAAGGGCGCGATTCCTATTTTAACAGCACGCTCGCAGGAGCGACTGAAGCAAGTATCTGCGGGAATCAGCGGTAGGCATGAGCTTATCCAACTGGACGTCACCCGCCAGGAGCAGGTAGAGGCTGTTGCTGCACGAGTATTGGAACAGTACGGACGGGTCGATATATTGCTTAACAATGCGGGCTACGGAAAGTTTGAGTATTTTAATGAAACCGACCTGACGGAGTTTGAACAAATGATGGACGTGAACTACATGGGTGTTGTTCGCTGCATCAAGGCGTTTCTGCCGCAAATGACAGAGCGGGGCCATGGACAGATTGTCAATGTAGCATCGATGGCCGGGAAAATCGGGACAGCCAAATCATCCTCTTACACGGCGACGAAGCATGCATTGCTGGGTTTCAGCAATGCGCTCAGGCAAGAGCTGCGCGGGAGTGGAGTGACTGTAACGACGATTAACCCGGGGCCGATCGACACACCGTTTTTTGAGCTGGCAGATCCTTCAGGAGGATATGTTCGCAATGTAAGCTGGTTTATGCTACAACCTGATAAGGTAGCACGGCATATCGTAAGAGCGATGGAGCTTAGCAAGGAAGAGGTTAATCTGCCACGGTGGGTATCTCCTTTTCTCAAGCTGTATCAGTTAGCTCCCAGACTAACCGATAGGCTGGGTCATGGTGTGATGAATAAGAAATAAAAGATGTCCCGTAAGCCATTAGCTATGGTGAGGGACATCTTTTATTTTTGTGATTTGGTAACAGGGCTATTTTCGCATATAATGGAGAGTAACGAATTTACGTATAGGGGTTGGACCTTTTCATGACATTGAATTTTGAATCGCTCGGCGTTGAACAAGATCTATTGGACAAACTGACTGAGCATGAAATTACACAGCCTTCGCCAGTTCAGGCAGAGGCTATACCGGAAATAATGAAGGGAAAGCATGTTTTGGCGCGTTCACAAACTGGCACAGGCAAGACACTGGCTTATTTGTTGCCGCTGTTGCAAGCGATTGATCCACAGAAAAAGGCTACGCAAAAGCTGATACTAGCTCCAAGCCAGGAACTGGCCATGCAAATTGTACGTGAGGGTCAGCGCTACGGAGAGCATCGCGGAATCCGTGTACTCGGTCTGATTGGTGGGGCGGCTATCAAACGTCAAATCGAAAAGCTCAAGGATCATCCACAGCTTGTCGTGGGCACACCAGGACGTGTACGGGAACTCATCGCTTCGAAAAAGTTGAAAATGCACAATATTACAGCCATTGTTATTGATGAGGTGGATCAGATGTTCCAGCTCGGCGGAGCAGGCGATGTAACAAACATATTGGGCACCGCCCAACGTGATCGTCAATTGGTATTCCTGTCCGCAACGCTGAACGATGAGATTCAGTCGCTGGCGAAACGAGAGATGCGTGAATACGTAGAAATTGGGATTGATCCCGACCAAAAGACGGCCAGTGGACTGGAACACTATTACTTTGTATCTGAAGAACGGGATAAGGTGGATATGCTGCGCCGTCTAGTGCGTCATTTTAATCCAAGAAAAGCGCTGGTGTTCGTGAATACAACCAATGCCATCGGGGAGATTGAAGCCAAGCTCAAGCATATGGGGCTGACTACGGCATCCTTGTATGGAGATGCGGATAAAGTCACGCGTAGCAACGTGTTGGCCCGATTCCGCGAAGACAAGCTCAAAGTGCTGGTCGCTTCGGATGTGGCAGCCCGTGGTCTGGATATTGAGGGACTTGAAATGGTCATTCATTTTGACCCGGCTACGGATAGTCAAGCTTATGTTCACCGTGCAGGACGGACAGGACGGATGGGACGCAAAGGATTGGTGGCGTCGGTTGTTACCGACCGTGAAACGTTCATCATGCGTAAGTTCTCCCGTGAACTGGGCATTGACATCGCAGAGCGTGCGTTGCATGGAGGTCGAGTAGTTGTGCCGCGTCCGGCGGATGCTAAGCGTGCATCCGTAAGACCATCCGAGGCCAGATCCATATCTGACGGAGCACAGGCGGAAAACCGTAAGGCACCTGTTCGTACCGAAAACGGACGTCCTGGCAGGAATTCCGCGAACGGTTCAGCTCCAGGCAAGAGCAAAGGAGCAGCCTTGTCCAAAGCAGGAAAAGCACAGCGTGAGCGTGATCGCAAAAACAAGGGTGCACCAAGATGGCTGAAGGAAAAAGGATCAAAACCGAACGAGTAAGGGAGAAGAGGGGGAGCCATGGAACAACAGCCTGTGTTGCAAATTAACGGACTGACCGGCGGATATAGCGCCAAGCGCCCGGTGCTGCATCAGATTTCGCTGGATGTGAAACCGGGCGAAATGGTAGGATTGATCGGTCTGAACGGGGCCGGGAAAAGTACGACCATGAAGCATATTTTGGGCCTGATGACACCGCAGGCCGGAGAAATTCGTGTGCAGGGTCATAAGCAGGATGAAAATCCCGAGGAGTATCAGGGAGCCATTGCTTTTGTACCTGAATCTCCAGAGCTGTATCCTGAAATGACGGTGATGGAGCATATGGAATTCACGGCCAGAGCGTACGGAGTTAGCGAAGCAGATTTCCGCACACGCAGTGATCAAATGCTGGACTTGTTCCGTATGCGGGATAAAAGTGGAAGTATGTCGATGCACCTGTCTAAAGGGATGCGCCAGAAAGTGATGATTATGTGCGCATTTTTAGCGGGACCGCCGTTGTATGTCATAGATGAGCCTTTTTTGGGTTTGGACCCGCTTGGTATTCGTTCCCTGCTTGACTTTATGTTAGAGATGAAGCGTTCGGGTTCGTCCATTCTGCTCAGTTCTCATATTTTGTCCACGATTGAAAATTATTGCGATCGTTTCATTGTACTTCATCAGGGTGCCATCATTGCACAGGGTACGCTGGACGAAGTGACAGCACAGGCGGGTAAGCCGGGCATGCCGCTGGAAGATGCATTTTATGAGCTGGTACAGGGCAGGGAATGAGCATGGATTTGCAGCGTTTGCATAAAGAAAGACGTGTAGCGTTCTGGGGACAGGTGCTGCCCTATCTGGGCTATGTCATTCAGAGCGGTCTGGCGGTGGTCTTCGGCTTTGCACTGATTGCCTTTGCCGCATGGTACACGTCGCTGCTGATGCATACTCCACCGGATTTGCCCATCCGCTGGATCATGCTTATTGTGGCTATTCCGATTGCTCATGCGAGCTTTCGTACGTATTTAAACGCGGCGGATATTGTTTTCCTCCGTCCACAGGAGCACGCGATGCACGATTATTTTAAGGCCAGCCGGATTCGGGGTGTGGTGTATAAAATATTCGGTTTGCTATTGCTGTCTATTATCGTGTGGCCGCTGTATATTCGCAGTGATACCGCGCCTAAGCCGCTGCTACTGACCCTGCTACTGTTTGTGCTGTTAAAGCTGCTATTCAGCTACGGCGGCTGGCAAGAGCTTCGCATGGTATCGATTGGCGGGAGTGTAGGCTATCGTCTGCTTCGGTGGGTGTTGGCTGTGCTGATGGTAGCCGCATGGCTATGGCAGCCTCCACTACACAGCGTGCCATTTATCATATTGGTCGGTGTGGTGTACGTGCTTGTTCTGCGTTTTCCGGTCAAGCTGCTAGTGGCTTGGGAAAAGCTGATTCGCACAGAGGGTATGCAGGCTGCTCGGGTGATGCGCACTTTGGGCTGGTTTGTCGATGTGCCCGCCCTTACGCAGAGAGTGACGCCACGTCGTTGGCTGTCCTGGTTGGGAGGTAACATACCTTGGAACAGAAGGGGAGCGTATCGTTACCTGCTGTTTAAGACATTCCTGCGTACAGAGCCAGCAGGTATTGTCATTCGGCTTGGAATTCTGGGGTTGTTAATTATATATATCACCCATGCTAGCTGGATTGGGATTGCAGTATATTTATTTTTCATATTCCTCATTGGTGTACAGGTTACTTCACTAAGGCAGTATCACAAGGATTCGTTATGGCTTCAGTTATATCCGATTCCTGCGCATAGTCGTCGTGCGTCTTTTCTCGACTTTGTTGTTCGGTTGACGTTGCCGGCTGCTGTGGTTCTGTGGCTTCCTTTTCTGGCAAAAGGAACGGAAGATCTACTGTCTACACTGCTCACGCTGCTTGGGGGAGTTGCAGTAGTGTTCCTGTTACGAGGCGCTCAAGCCAAAAAATGGCGTTTGGACGGGCAGGATGAAGAAGAAGTGTAATGTGTATCTATGTGAATAAAGTAAAGGCTAATTCGCAAGCAGCAAGAGCTGTCTGCGAATTAGCCTTTTTTTGTATGCTCACTGCTATCGTAGCTGTGGGTGCAGATAATCGTCTGCTTATATGAAGATCGTTTTGCTGATGATAACTAATAAAATGAACAGTACCAGAATTGTTCCTGTGCTTGTAAATGCGCCGTAACCACCGTAACCGCCTCTTGTTTCTTCTGCTCCCATGCTCATTCTCCTCTCGGTCATTGTGATAAAGGATACATCGTATCTTATGAAGTGGATTTTCAGATTGCGTGGGCCAATGCTCAGTTGTGTTGCCGAATCGCCTTATATTTTTCATCAGATGTAGGGGAGGAGAGAGGAAAAGGCACGTATTATCGAGAATAGAAGAAGTACGTAGTCATTATCACTTGGAAAGTGGGAAAGACGAGATGCTGGTAGATAAGCTGCTCGTGAACATATTTCTTGTGTTTGTACCATTATTAGTATATAGCTCTTTGTCAGATCATCGGCATATGAAACATACCCCGTTGCTTATGGGAGGGGTGCTGGGTGTGTCTTCTGTGCTTTGCCTTATGTTTTCGTACATCTGGTATGGATTATATTGGGATCTTCGATATGTTCCTCTGATCCTTTCTGTTTTATATTTTGGTCCTAAGGCAGGACTTCTAAATATAACGCTGATGGTGATGGCTCGTATGTATATAGGTCCTGAGTCTATTGTGGTAGGATTTCCCAGTATGATGTTGTGTTATTTGGGCCCTCTCTTGGTGAGAAAGAAGTTTATGCAGCTCAATAGTATGTTGCTTCGGGTGGGCATGAATATGCTAATGAGTATATGGACCAATATTGCCATGCTTATAATTCTGTTAATACATTCCTGGGCCAATGGCAGGCTGGATAAGGATGAGATCGAGCTGATCCGGGCAATACTCTGGTTCGGTGTGATTCAATTCCTAAGCATTGGAGCCTCCTCTTTCTGGATGGAGTTTAGTTTGGAACGGGAAGAAATGAGAAGGAAGGTTAAATATGCTGAGCATCTGAATACGTTAGGTGAACTGGCTGCCTCTATGGCTCATGAAGTAAGGAATCCGTTGACCGTGGTTAAAGGGTTCCTGCAAATGGTTCAGTCAGGGCTAGAAGGGAAAAATCGCAGATATATTGCTTTGGCACTAGCAGAGGTCGATCGGGCTGAAAGAATTATTAGCGACTATCTGAACTTATCCAGACCGCAGATTGGGAACACAGAGCTGATGGATCTGTCTGGCATGGTTCAACAGATTGTTTTGCTTTTGAAACCGATGGCGACCAAGCAAGGCGTAAGACTGTATACTGAGCTAAGGAATGAAATATACGTACATATGGATCGTAATCAGCTGTTACAGGCGTTAATACATGTGACGAAAAATGCGATCGAAGCTGCGGATGATGGAGGCAGGGTATACATAAAGCTGGCGATTCAGGAAGAGAAGGCATGTCTGCATATTAGGGATACGGGAAAAGGCATGAGTCAGGAGCACCTGGAGCGAGTGGGGACTTTGTTTTTTTCAACCAAAGAGGTAGGAACAGGACTGGGAACGGTCGTCTCCTTTCGAATCATTGAAGCCATGAACGGAAGTATACACTATGAGAGTGAGCCCGGAGTCGGAACTGAGGTAGTCATCCTGCTGCCACTCGCACAGAAATCTTTGCTCGCTGCTGAAGGATAGTTTGTTTCGAAGTGTCATTCACAATGGTTCAGCCCATTAAAAAGCGGTATGCGCAACATCTGGCATACCGCTAATGATGCTATATTTAATCTGTTACATATTAGGTGTTCAACAAATCTTGTGCGCCACGGTAAACAATGTCATACAGGTCTTCCAGATACTCTTCCTCGATACATGAGAATGCGATTCGGAGGTCATATTCACCCAGCGCAATTGTTCCTACCCCATATTGTTCCAGCAAATGTGTGCGCAGTCGTTCAGCGGACAAGCCGTTCAGCTTGAGACACATAAAATAACCCGAATTGAAAGGATAGTAGCTCCATACATCTCCGTATTTTCCACTATCGAGCAACGCTTTGACTTTGTTAGCCCGTCCCTTCATAATCTGGAACTTTTCTTTCTTCTGTTGTTCAAAGTCCGTTGACTTGAGGGCATCCAGGACGAAGGTTTGAGATGGGTGAGGACCGCTCGAAATCGTTGCCCGAATAATCCCTAATGTTTTTTGTTCCAGTGCGCTCAGTACATCCTGATGTTCCGAAGCAAAGGTAATAAATCCGACACGGAAGCCCCAAACGAATTCTTCCTTGGTAGCTCCGTCAATTTTGACTGGTAGAATTCTCGGATGAAGTCCAGCTAACTGACCGAATAGTGATTCATGCAGGGAGTCCTCGAAGAACAGACCAAAATAAGCGTCATCCGTCACAACTACGACATTGATGCCCGCTTCCGCGGCTTCCTGGATGGCAGCAACAATTGCTTTACCCTCTTCCACTCCCGGTGTGTAGCCTGTTGGGTTATTCGGGAAGTTCAGCACAACGATCGCTTTGCCGTATTCTTTCTGTGCCAGTAGCGCGTCGCGTAATCCTTCACTATTAAAACGTTGATCCTCTGTGAACAACGGGAAATTCACCAAACGTCCATGACGGCGAATACCGAAAGTCAGCTCATAGTTTTCCCAGTTTTTGTCTGGATAAATGACAGCGTCCCCTTCATCCGTGAACAGGTCGGCAACGATGCTCAAACCGTGGGTCAGCGCGTTCGTAACTACGGGAAGGCCGTAATTTTTCCCAGCCAATGAAGGGTTTTCCTTCAGCATTTTGTCACGCCATACACTACGAAGTTCAGGTTTGCCCGCAGGGGGAGCGTAAGGGTATAAATCCTTGGGATTGTAAGCGGACAACTTCTCCTGAATGACCTCCAAATGCATAGGACCATTGCCTTCTGTAGCAATGCCGATCGTGGCGTTGTACTTTTTAGCAAGCTTCCCTGCTTCTGCGGATTGACTCAAAATCCCTTCTTTTGGGAAATAAATTTCTTTCCCTAAAAGAGAAAGCATTTGATATACATGCTCGTTGCCTGTCTGAATGTTTTGGTTTAACTGCGCTGCCAGTGGATTCATTCCCGTTTCATCCTTCCAAGTCATTTTGATTACATATTATAGCATTACACACGGTAAGCGTCACGCAAAAGCATCTGGAACATAAAAGCGCATTTTTTTGCTTAATGACGGCGCTGAGCTTATATTATAAATTAACGGGATAAAGGACAACCAAAGATGAACAAGAGGAGGTGCAGATTTTGCTGGATACATCTGCGTCATCGTTTATCCTGTTGTCGGCTTTCGCCAAAATTGTGTGCGAGCCGGGCTGGAAGTGGCAGGTACGCGAGAAGCCGATGCCAAACTATGATTTATTTTATGTATGGAGCGGAGAAGGAACAGTGATCTTAAACGGGACGTCGTATCCGGTAAGCAAGGGGAGTTGCTTCCTGTTCAAGCCGGGGGATGATACCCGTGCCACACATAACCCGCAAAAGCCGCTCATACTTACCTATATTCATTTTGATCTTATCGAACAGCCAAAGCTTATCCCTGCAAGCTACCGTATGCTGGAGGAAACGTTCGAGGTAGAGCATATGCTTGCCAGATACGTTCGACTACGTCTGGAGCGTGCTTACGGAGCTGACGAGGAAGGCAAGCTGATCCTGAAACAACTGATGATTCATCTGCTGCGTGCGGACCGCAAGGAGCCTCAGGAGCAACAGGCCAGTAACCAGCTCACCGAGGTCATTCGGGAAACGGCCAACTATGTGCGTCAGCATCCGGGACTTCCTCATCGCGTCGAGGATTTGGCTGCACGGGCGGGGCTGTCACCGCGTTATTTTTCGATTAAATTCAAGGAGCTGCTGGGTGTGTCCGCGCAATCTCATATTATCAGCATGCGGATTGAGCGTGCACAGCATCTATTACTACATGCCGGAATGAATGTGACCGAGGTGGCAGAGGCTCTGGGGTATCGTGACATCTTTTTTTTCAGCCGCCAATTCAAGCAGTATACGGGGAAAAGTCCGTCTGAGATCCGGTAATGCTATGGACGGTGGACAAGCTGTTTCGGATTTAGGCGTAATGGGATTAACGAATAACGAATATAAAGGATAAATTCCAAAAAGGACCCGAGCAGTTACGCCGGGTCCTTTTTTTATGAGCAATTTAGCATCATCCGATCCCGATGCTCATATGTGTAGCTATAATACGGTTACGGTAAATTCACTTATGCTTTGGGATCATGTCGAAAGCAACCCAGACGTTGTCCCATTTTCACCGCATCCCCCGGCTTCAATGCGGGGTCTGGATCAAACGTGCCGTTTTCAGTTAGCAAAACGACAGTTGATCCAAATTCGAAATAGGCGAGATCGTCTCCTTTTGTCCATGAGACGGCTTTATCATCCGTATATTTGATGCTACTCACATTCATTGCGCCAACCTTGACGACCGCCACCTCACCATATTCATGGGCAATGTACGTAATCTGTCGTTCATTGCGGCTAAGAACTGCTCGCATATGTTGCAAGCCGAAGTCATTCACTGGGTATACCTTGCCGCGCAGATGTTCTTTTTCTACCAGCGTACCGGATACTGGTGCATGAATGCGATGATAATCCGTCGGGCTGAGATAGAGTACAAAAGCATAGCCGTGTGTGTATTTTTCAAGACGCGGAGAGCGGTTAAGAAGCTCTTCCAGCGTATAGTCCTGCCCTTTGACATCCAAAAGAGTGCCGGACGTAATTGGGCCAGTGAAAGTAATCCGTGCATCCACCGGACTGGTCATCACCTCGGCGTTCGTATCAATCGGGCGCATGCCCGCTTTTAATTTGCGTGTAAAATAGGCGTTCAGGGAACGGTATTCCTTCCATTCCTGTTCCGCCTCATGCGTCTGGATCTGGTACGTACGTATAAAGGTGGGGATAAAAAGTCGGCTTGCACCGCTTTGCGCGAAGGAGCCTACAATCCGGCACACCCACTTGCGCGATGATAGCTCCGTCATGAGCCGCAGCCACTGTTTTGCCATTACAGATCCCCCTTGTTCATTTCCGAGCCGTCTTGGCCGGAACCTGTCCGGCCGCTCTGAACTATATTGACACAGAATGTGACGTAAATCAATACAGTGGACGGCCTGGTGAACGTTCGGTGTCTGACGAAGGCATCCGTTCGAGAAGCCAACGAGCGTAAGCCATCGGCTGAGTGTATGTTTCTTTCCAGACATTGTGCATGCCCGCCTGGCTGAAGCCATAGCGCTGATCACGACCGTTGCATTCGATAAAAACAATCTTGCCCTCATGGGTAATTCCCAGATCCAGACCGACGTCGGCGAGACGGGGAAGGGTTTGTGCCAGTCGGTGCACGATTTGTAACGAGAGTCGCTCCAATTCATTCATCAGCCGGACTGCGTTCGAAGTCTGAACCGTCTCGGTTTGTGATAATACCTCCAGTAGGGAACGGGCCGTACCGCCCTGTGCAACATTGGAAACGAAGGTGTGGGAAGGAGCAATTTTAGCATACATGCCTGTCACACCCCAGATACCGCCATATCCGCGCTGAACTGACACACGGACATCAAACGGACGATTATTGTTCAAAGCAAGCGGTATGGTTTCCTGTACGATATGAGGCACATGCAGCAGTCGTTTGTGTAGAAATAATGGGAGTTCCCCAACATTCAAACGTAGTGTGGACCAACGCTCAGGTATAGCCGGATGAGCACATTGCAAAGTCCAGCCTCCGCGGGAATGCCGCAGACGCATAATTCCTCTACCTACGCTACCGCTACTGGGTTTAATTACAACATCTCCGGTTTCCTCCATCAAGGTATGGATGGAGGAAAGGTTGCCTTGCAATGTTTTGGGGAGGTGGATGCGTAGCAAAGGGTCTTCCTGCAGAATTGCATGTATATGGTCTTTGTGGAAACGGTTTTGTTCATTAAAAATATAGAATCCCTTTTGTACAAGCTTGTTGATATCGCTAGCATTTTCATTTTGCCGATAGAGAGTCCGATTGTGGATGACCGGCGGCAACGGAAGAGTCATCTGCCGATACTCGTTGCCGTGTTTAACAAAAGCCCGGCATGTTCCGGTTGCTATATGAATATCCTCCAGACGAAGAAAGCAGGGGATGAGCTCGTAGCTTAACCCGGCGTCCTCGTAATTGGCGATAGATTCATATCGCGTCCTCATGGCGGGAATGCCCCGGTAGGTTGCCGGGTTGAGCATGACGCCGACATGCAACATGAGTATGTCCGCCCTCCTTGTAGTCACTCCAACTGATCATACTGTGATTCTAGTCCATCATATGTATCAAAGATCGGCCAGGCATGGACGCTAGCCTTGCGGTAAGCCCAAAGTTAGAAGCGAGGCACCTTTCAGGGAGGCGGACGATATGATACAAGATGATTGTTGAAGAGTGTTGGAATAGGGTCAGAAAGTAGGTGAGGTGATGCAGAGGCCGAAGGTAGCAGTCGTTACACCGGGCTCCTTTGTTATACCTTCGCCCCGCAGCAGTTCTGTGGAGCGGGTAATTGCCCACATGGTACCGCTGGCTAGTCATGAGCTCCAAGCGCAGATCTATGGCATAAAGGGAGCAGAGGCACCTGATCATGGCGATGTCGACGGAATTCCCTGCATGCGTTATAAGCGGGGAGCAGGTTATATTTCTGAGGTGATTGCTGATTTAAAGAGATGGTTACCAGCGGTAGTAGATGTACACAACCGTCCGGCAGTTGCGTATGCAATTCGCGAGGCTTTACCCGATAGTCGGGTTGTGCTGACTTTGCATTCGACCACGTTCATCCGGGAGCCCCACCTCAAACGGGAGGAGATGGGTAGGCTGCTGGCATCGATGGATCGCATTATCGTGAACAGTGCGTATTTGGGGGCAATCGTAGCTTCTGACTGTCCCGACGCGGTCAGGGAACGCATCGTCATAAACAAGCTGGGTATCCATCCCGGTGATTTCCTACCAAGGTGGACTCCTGCAGCAGAAGCGGCCAGATCGGCGCGATTGGACGATTTCGGCTGGTCAGGCCGTCAAATCGTGTTATTCGCGGGCAGACTGATGCCAGGAAAGGGCGTTCACCGACTGCTCAAGGCCCTGCGGCATGTCGTCCGCGCCTGCCCGGACATACTGCTGCTCATTGCAGGTAGTGCCTATTACGGGCATGACCGCCTCACGCCGTACACGGCGTCGTTGCATCGGCAGATGCGTAAACTAAGGTTGGGGAAGCATGTGCAATTCCTAGACTATGTCCCGCATCCAGCATTGGCCTCGCTATATCAGCTAGCTGATGTGACCGTTGTTCCTTCAGTGAAGGATGAGGCCTTCGGGCTGGTCAATCTGGAAGCCATGGCAGCAGGAGTGCCTGTGGTCGCTTCACGAATCGGCGGTATTCCGGAAGTTGTACAACACGGCGAGACAGGCTGGCTTGTGTATCCGTCTCACGGTGAGCAGGAAATGGCCGATGCCATCATCAGGCTGCTCCAGCAACCTGGCTTGCGACGACGGATGGGAGAAGCCGGGCTTGACGAGGTACGAAGACGATTTTTATGGCAGCACTCAGCACAACGCTGGGCACAAATCATAACGGACTGCGCAACGGAGTGACGTAGGCGCTGTTACGCGCATAGGCTATCTTATAGGCATTAGCCATGATTTCCAGCCGGGTGAATGAAGCGGGGCGACCGCTGGTTCACTCCTGTGCCAAAGGAGCGATCACCATGAACCATCGTACGAACCATAGCCCTAAGGATAAAAGAACAGCGCGGCGTAACCTTCCCAATGCGGTTCCCTCACCCCGTGTTAACAAGGAGAAAGCAGCTTCGACCTCCGGCAGTCATAGACTGAGCCAGCGCGGGACGGCAACGGTCCCTGCCCCCGTAGAGAAGGATACCTCGGTTCAAGCTATAGAGGAAGCGGCATGGAAGAAGCATAAGCTTCCCAAAACGCTAGAGGAAGCGATGCAGATGAATCGAGCATCTGTACTGCTGTTGTCTGTGCCTGAGTCAGATACGGAATACAGGACGGATAACGACATACCGTCTATTACGACGGAAGATCAGGCAGAGCAAGATTCGCTACTGGATTGTTCCATAACCAGTATTCACATTGCGGAAGGAAGACACCGCCCAAAGCAACGCGTGGTCTTGCCTGAGCAAGATATCGATCCAGCTTTCGATACGGAGAAAGAATTAGACTTGAATGCCATTCACGACGAATCAGCGACCAGTGACGAGGCTTCTGACGATCATATAGCTTCATCTCAATATGGGAGCATTTCTTTTCACCTCCCCGCACGAGCGGATAGGGGCGAAGTGAGCGTTATATTTGAGAAGCCTTTTATAGATACACAATATGTAATCACTGCCAGTGCGAGTATACCGGGAGTGCTGGTATCCGTCACACAACGTCAGAGGTATTCAGCAGTACTTACTGTGGAACGCATACACTCAGGTCCGATATGTGAAGGGTTGGTCCTTTGGATTGCGATGGGGCAATAATAAGAAGCCAGGAATATAAGTTGCCAATAATCAACTTCATACTAGAAAAAGGCGTCCCACAGTGGGACGCCGTATACATAAGAGGGAAGGGGGAAAACTTGTAATATCGGGGAAGTTTGTATTTATTACTTATCTCACACCTACAGCGTCAAAAGACTTAATAGCAGAGGTTAGGGCTATTGAATTTTCACCATAACTATCTTTGGCCGCTTGGATAACAGCGGCACGCGCGGTGGAGAAGTTAGACGTGGAAGTCAGATAATTGGTGAAGGCATTATAATAAATATATACGGCTGCATCACGTCCGATTCCATCTACCTTGACACCATGGAAGGTGCCTCCTTGTGCCAGTAGATAGTAGGCTTTATTAATAATGCCACTATTAATATGGGCTCCACCATAATCCTCGTTGTTAGGATCAGGATAGAGATTGCTGTAGTGATCGACTTGACCGTATTTGACAGGATCGGAAAGGGAGCGAATGGCGTCGCCCTTAATATTAGGGGTATAAGCGACTTTGCCGAAGTCCCAATTGGTACGCTCAATGTCGTTGCCTATAATATCTGAGATGGCTTCACTTAATGCACCAGATTCAGCGAAATACACGAGCCCTGATGAATGCTCGGTCACACCGTGTGTCAGCTCATGGGCAACAATTTCAAGGTCGCTGCTGAAAGGGGCAAATAACGTGCCGTCTCCGTCTCCGTAAAGCATATGAGTGCCGCCCCAGTGGGCATTATTGTAGTTCTTTGCGCCGTAATGGACTGCCGAAGCGATGGCCATGCCATGCCCGTCAATGCTGTCGCGTCCAAATCTATCCTTGTAATAATCGTAAGTGCGGATAGCGTAAGCGTGGGCATCCACCGCAGCCGGATCTTCCCATACGTTATCTGAATCTGTATACAGGGTGCCGGGGAGCGTCTCGGTGTTGTGGACGTTATAAGTTAGGATTCCTTTACCACGAGTCGTATCCTTTAGTTGATACTTCTTGCCCGAAGCTGTTGTTTCAAATGTTTTGGTATCACCGAATACACCGCGCCCTGTGCCGATCACTTCGTTAAGGATGTCATACTTGAATACGATTTTTCCATCATTAGCGTCAATAAAGTAACGTGTGCGCAGCAGAGTGGGTTGTAAAGTATTAACTTCGGTTACATAGACTAGACGTGTTGAGTCTCCATCGGGATAGATATACAGTTCTGCTTTAGGGTCCACGCTTGGTTCCAGATTGGCAATTTTGGGGATAGAGGATGCAGGCTCTACCGCTTCCAATTTACTGTCCTCCAGTTCAGCTGCTTTATCCAAATCCAAGGAGTCCTTATCAAGAGAGATTGATAATTCATTGTTAGATGCTTTTTCGTAAGTGTCTTTACTTACACTACTTGTATCCTCGTAAGGTTCAGGAACGATTTGGACGGAGGAAGAGAGAGATTGAACCCGTATAGCTGCATCTTCATATGCGGTATATACAGCCTCAGTAGCACTGATTTTTGGAGTTGTATTTTCTTTAGCATCGGCTTGTTGATCTTCTGAAATGACCGCTCCCAAATAAGAGGTGATTTGACCAGACTTGTTTACATGGATGGTCTGTTCGGCTCCAAATACGGGAATTCCGTCTACGTATTGTTTTAACCGATAATGCTTTGTACCAAATTTGTCACTGGTACGATCCACGATACGAAATTGCTCGCGCACATGGGAACCGATGTGGGTATTGTCCAGACTCAATAATGTTTTTTGTTGTCGATTTAAAAAGCTCCAGACCAGATTGTCGCCTGTTACCGTTGAAGGGGACTTCCAGTTCACCGTTTGGAATGTTGGCGTAAACTGAGTCGGATCGGGAACAGAATTTTCAGCTGCGGAGGCCCCCGGCGCTATAGATCCTAATAACATAGCCCCTCCAAGAAGTGAAACCCATACTTTTTTCAATTCATACTCACTCTCCCTAATTAATGTTGGGGTGAAAAACACCCTGTTTGCAGAAGCTATTCGTCATATATGTAAGTCTTGTTGCTCCTTTGAAACGTGAAGAGGATTGAAAAAAATTACCTTATGTAAAATATTAAGGTTTATTTTTTTGCAATCTCATCGTCTTGGCTCTGATATTAGCACAGAGGTTGTCGAACGAGAAGGTTAATTTTACAAAATACCCCAAAATGAATCTTTAGTCCCTGATTTACTGTTTATTTGTCTTATTTAGTCGAAAATGATCGAAGGGACCCGATGAACAAGAAAAGGGCGCCCCTTTGAGGGGACGCCATAAATAAGGGGGGAAGGGGCGCAGACTTGTACACTGCACCCCTATTTTTTCGTCCATTGTATGAGTCAGGGCCAAGTGACAGTTGCACAACGGCAAAGGTCTATGGACGGGATATGAGGATTATAGCGTATATGATTTAGTTTACGCCTACAGCGTCAAAAGATTTGGCAGCTGCAGTTGCTTCTGCTGAGTTCGCACCGTACTGATCTTTTGCTGCTTGGATCACAGCAGCGCGTGCGTTGGAGAAGTCGGAAGAAGAAGTCAGGTAGTTCGTAAAGGCACTATAGTAAATTTGAACCGCTGCATCGCGGCCAATTCCATTTACAGTTACGCCATGGAAAGTACCACCTTGTGCTAACAGATAGTAGGCTTTATTGATAATACCGCTGTTCGTATGAACGCCGCCGTTATCGGAGCTGCCTGTATACAAGTTGGAATAGTGATCTGGTTGATCGTACAGGGTAGGATTGGACATAGAGCGCAGAGCATCGCCTGCAATGTTTGGCGTATAAATATCATCGCCTACAAGCCAATTTTTACGCTGAATGTCATTACCGATGACGTCCGAGAAAGCCTCATTCAATGCACCGGACTCTCCGTAATATTCCAAATTCGAAGTATACTCTGTGACACCGTGCGTAAGTTCATGACCTACCACATCGGGGTCCCCGCTGAATGCGATAAATGTGCTACCGTCCCCGTCTCCATAAGTCATTTGGGAGCCATTCCAGAAGGCGTTGTTGTAACGGCTACCGTAATGGACTGTCGAACGGAGTTGCAGCCCGCGTCCGTCAATGCTGTTGCGTCCAAATTTGGCCTTATAGTAATCATATGTTTTGGCAGCATACGTATGGGCATCCACGCCGGCTGGATCATTCCATACATTATCGGCATCGGTCAGAATGGTACCTGGGATGCTTTGACGGTTGGAGGCCGTGTAGGTCACAACCCCGTTACCGCGTGTTGTATCTTTTAACTGGTAGCTACTGCCGGAAGCAGTTGTGGTGAATGATTTGGTATCACCAAGCACACCTTTACCTGTGCCTGTCGCTTCATTAATGATGTCATACTGGAATACGATGCTGCCATCATTGGCATCAATAATGTAGCGAGTACGCAGTGGGGCAGGTTCTAAAACATTGACTTCTGTTACATAAACCAGCTGCAGGTCATCCCCTTTAGGATAGAAGTACAGATCGGCTTTAGGATCTACTTCTGGCTGCAGATTAGCGATTTTGGCAATGGAACTTTTTTCTGCTTCCACCGCTTCAATTTTGCTATCTTTCAGGGCAGATGCTTTATCAAGACTCAGCTCGTCCTTATCAGTAGATAGCGTTTTTTCGTTGTTAGCTGCTTCGGCGTAAGTGTCTTTGCTTACACTGCTTTGTTCCTCAACATCTTTAGAAATCGTATCGTCGGAGGTAGGGAGGGCTTCAATCCGTGCAGCTGCTTCTTTATATGCAGTGTAGACCGCTTCAGAAGCGCTGATTTTTGGAGTTGTACCTTGCGTAGCTTCAGCTTGCTGATCCTCAGTAACCACCGCTCCTAAGTAAGAGGTGACCTCACCAGATTTGCCCACATGAATAGTCTGTTCAGCTCCATATACGGGAATCCCGTTTACATACTGTTTCAGCCGATAATGGCTCACACCGGACTTGTCGCTTGTGCGATCAACGATTCGGAATTGTTCACGTACACTAGAGTCGTCCGCACCCAGTAACGATTTCTTTTGCCGATTCAAATAGCTCCATACAATGTCGTCCCCCGATACCGAGGAAGGGGCTTTCCATTGCTCGGCGTGAAAGGTCGGTGTAAGCTGAGTTGGCCCCGAAACGGAACTCTCCGCTGATGCACCAGACGCGACAGACCCTAATAACATAGCTCCTCCAAGAAGCGAAACCCATACTTTTTTCATTAAAAATTCACTCTCCTCGATTAATGTCAGGATGAATCATCCTGTCTTGAATAGGGCATTGCGCCATTTATGTAGGTCGTGTTGTCGTCTGGAATAGAAGAAAATGGAACATGAAGAGAAATACCGAAGTGTTTTTCATGAAGCGTACGTGAAAAGAGGGTACTGCAATATGAAGCATGTAGCCTAAAAAGGTGACAAACTCCTCCTTTCCTGTCGTATATAAAGAAAATAGAATAATGGTGGATAATGGAAAAAATGACTTATGCAAAAAAAACAAATGTTGATTTTTTGAACTCCCATCATCTGGCTCTGATATTAGCACAGAGAATGACGGACGAGAAGATCTATGTCACAAATTTATCCAAAATGATTCTTTAGACCCTAATAACTGATTTATTTAATAGGATTAATAAGTTTTGTAAAATAAAGTCGAAAATTGCTGTGTCGAAAAGACTCCACGATTGCCGTTACACACGGCTTTTGGACCGCATAGGTTATGTTGAACTGTCCTAATCATGCTGTCCATCTATACAGCAGGAAGGGAGGTGAGACGGGAGCATGAAGAAGCAGGGAAGAGCTGGATACAAGATCAAACGGAGGCGGCATTCCGGCGCTTACTATCATTCCAAGATGTGGCTGCCGTTACGAATGCCGAACATGCATAAGAATCCGGTAGCCCCTGCCATGAGGGAGGTACTCGACACGGAGAGAGGGGCACAGAGCGGAGAAGAGCGACCATCTGAACTGTCATCAGTGGGAAAGTTTTTCGTATCTGTCATTATCCCGGCCATGAATGAGCAAAAAAAAATCGGAGCTGTGATTCGCGAAGCGCGCCGTGTCCATCCACATACAGAGGTTATCGTCGTTGAGAACGGATCACACGATAGAACGGCGAAGGTGGCAGCAGCGGCGGGAGCTCGTGTACTTTCTTTCCCGGAACCGCTCGGACATGATGTTGGCCGTCGTATTGGAGCGGAGGCGGCATCCGGACAGATCCTGCTTTTCCTGGATGGGGATATCGTCATTCCCTGCGTTAGACTCCGGCCGTTTATACACGCCATATGTGCAGGGGCGGATGTGGTGCTGAATGATTACCATGGACCTGTGAATCGTACGCCCGTACATCCTGTAGTGGAGGCAAAGCATGTATTGAATATCTTGTCGAATCGTGCTGATTTAGGGGGAGCATCTATGACTGGCATTCCACACGCCATAAGTCAAAAGGCTCTAAAGGAAATAGGTCTAAAGCCCTTGGAGAAACCTCCTTTATTTCAAGCTATGTCCATCGCCTCCGGGTTACGAGTGGTGACTGTATATGGAATAGCTGTCGGTAAAATAAATGCGACACGTAAAAAACAGAACGGCAAGGACCCGCTGGCAGATGTAATTGTTCAGGATCATCTGGATGCCATTGCCTGGCTTACATCGCGTCTGGGAACGCGTGCGGGATATACGGATTTGGGGCGCAAACGGATCAGAGACGAGGTGAAACTGTGAGTAGACAGTATCGCAGAGGGAAGCGTGAAGAACCGAGCTGGGGGATCAGACGTGTTCAGCGAAAACGAGGAACGACGACTTCAATGCATAGCCGTAGGGTGAGAAAGCCCACACCTCGGGCGAAAGGAATGACCGAAGTGACTCCGCCTGTGGAACGCGAAGTTCCGGGAGATATTGTGTTACAGGGAACGGCAGCGGCCGTGGTCAGCGCCTGTAATGAAGAGTCAACGATTGACCGGGTACTGGGCGAGCTGGAAAAACTTCCGTTTACGGATATCATTGTCGTATTGAACGGCTGCACGGACGGCACGCGCTCCACCGTAGCCAAACATCATCCCAGTGTGACTCTCGTCAACGTGCCGGATCGACTGGGGCATGATGTTGGCCGTGCAGTAGGCGCGCGTATGACGCAGGCTGATATTGTGCTGTTCGTGGACGGAGATTTGCCGATTCCAGCATCTGATTTGTTACCTTTTCTCCACGCGGTGGATCAGGGAACGGATGTTGCGCTTAATGATCTGGGCAGACATTTGCCGCCCTATGCCCAGCAGGACAGCGTGACACGGTGCAAAGCATTCCTGAATCGCGTACTACGCAGGCCGGATCTGGGAGCAAGCTCATTGACTGCCGTACCGCATGCCTTATCTCGGCGTTTACTGGATCAGCTTGGCTCAGCCGTGCTTGCCGTACCGCCAAAAGCCCACGCCATGGCAATTCTGCATGGCATGATCGTGGCGGCAGTACATGCTGTCGATGTCATTAAAACAAACCGTAAGCGGACCTTCAATGTTGGCAAAGGGAACGCTATGGAACAGTTGATCGTCGGTGATCATGCAGAGGCACTGACGGCGGTGTTTCAGGTAGCCGGGTATTCCCCGCTCGGGCCTGTTCCAACACGGGTAGACGTTGCCAAAGGGAGGAATGCACAATGAGTCTGACGAGCATCATTATTCCGACTTATAACGGCCTGCATCTGTTAAAGCCGTGCATTGAGGCGATTCGGACACATACGATAGATGTACCGTATGAAATCATTGTTGTGGACAACGCTTCGAATGACGGAACGGATGATTTTTGCGCATCCGAGCGGCTGATCAGCATACGTCTTCCTGAAAACAGAGGCTTTCCAGCAGCATGTAATACGGGGCTCCGGCTGGCTTCCGGTGACCAGTTCGTTATTTTAAACAATGATGTGACGGTTACGCGGGGATGGCTATCGAATATGTTGGCTGCATTGCAGAGCGAAAGCATAGTGGGATTGGTGGGACCGGTGACGAATTACGTCAGCGGTATTCAGCAGATACACGGATTAGAAGGAGATTTGGCCAGTTGTCTGAGATATGCGGAGCAGAATAATGCAAGTAATCCCTCCAGATGGCAGGAGGTCAAGCGGTTGGTCGGATTTTGTTTGTTGTTCCGGCGCGATCTGATGGAACGGATCGGATTGCTGGATGAACGGTTCAGCCCCGGACATTATGAGGATGACGATTATTGTCTACGCGCACGCGTGCATGGCTACAAGCTGCTCATGTGCAACGACTGTTTTGTCTATCACGAGGGAAATGCGAGCTTCTCACGCTCGGAAACTTCCTGGATGGAAGAGCTGATCGAGCGGAACTATCGTTTGTTTATAGAGAAATGGAGTATAGATCCCAGAATGTTCATCGAAACTGGAAACGCTGGGGTTGTATGCACTGAACATGTTGTCGAAGGAGGAAGGAAGATATGAAAGGGGTTATTCTCGCAGGAGGAACCGGATCGCGCCTTCATCCGTTGACTACATTACTCAACAAGCATCTGCTTCCGGTCGGCAAGTATCCCATGATCGTATATGGTATCGAGAGGCTGCGACAGGCGGGGATCACCGATATGCTTATTATTATTGGTAAACAATCGGCCGGACTGTATACCGATTTTTTGGGCAGTGGCAGCGATTATGGTGTCCAACTGACATACCGGATTCAAGAAAAGGCGGGCGGCATTGCGGAAGCACTCGAACTGGCAAGAAGCTATATGCAGGCAGAAGAGAAATTCACTGTTTTGTTAGGTGATAATTTGTTCAAGGAAGACTTGGGACCTGTGATCGAACGGTTCAAGCAACAGCCCCCGGGGAGCGCCAGAGTGTTGTTGAAAAAGGTGGCAGATGCTCGTCGTTACGGGGTACCCGTATTTGATCCTGAGCGCCCGGAGAGCATTATGCGGATTGAAGAAAAGCCACAGCATCCCCAATCCAAATATTGCGTTACGGGTATCTATATGTACGATACTGCCGTGTTCGATAAGATCCGGCAAATTACACCTTCGGCACGCGGTGAGCTTGAGATCACGGATGTTAACAACTGTTATGCCGCTGAAGGCAAGCTGGAATATGATATTTTACGGCGCTATTGGAGCGACGCAGGAACCTTCGATTCCCTCCAGGAAGCTGGAGTGAAAATGAAAGGACTTCTACCCTGATCTCAATGAAACACCATCCGGCCGGGCCAGGCATATAGTATAGGCATAATGCCACCCGGAGGAGTGAACGGCATGAAACGCCTGAATATGCAAAGGAAACACAGCAAGCGGCTCGGAAAGAAAGGCTATTGGTCAGGATTTAAAAGGGGCCAGGAGCAAGGCAACAGGTTGGGCCAGGCTTCGTTCGGCAAGGTTTTTGAAGGCGTCAGTATTATCATTCCGTCCTGCAATCAGCTTCAACAGCTCCGTGCATGCATTCACCGTATTGAGGAGAATACGAGCCATCCTCACGAAATTATTGTGGTGGACTGCGGCTCGACGGACGGGACATCCACCTATTTGCTCCGTAAAAGCATCGCTGTGCGTTATGCGCTGTTAAAAAAGGATGTTCAAATGATAGGTAGCCTGAATCAGGGGCTGATGATGGCAAAAGGCACAACTATTGTGGTACTGGATCAAAACTCCATGGTGACCCCCGGCTGGTTGGATCGGTTGTTAGCGTGTTTATACAGCGATCCGCGTATCGGTGTTGTTGGGCCTGTAACGAATGGTCCATTCGAAGAACAGCAGATTGAGGTTCCTTATATGAACGAAAATGGAGCACGTCAATTTGCCATGACCTACAATATGCCTAACCCGGATGCATGGCGAGAGACCGAAAGCTTAGCCGGATTTTGTTTATTGCTGCGCAGAGAGACACTGGAAAAAACGGGCTACTGGGACGAAGGCTGCCACAGTACTCAGGAAGCCCATGCAGATTGGCTGCTGCGTGTGCGTTTGTTGGGGATACGTATGGCAATTGCCGGCGATGCTTTTATCCATTATGAGGAAAGAGATCGGGATACGGTGTATGGTTTTCCTCAAACGACCGAAAAAAGCGGTTCAATGGAGGAAAGCAGCCGGAACCGATCCTTTTTTGTACAAAAGTGGGGGGACGCGGATAAGCTGTTCCACAACCTGAAATTCAGTACAGCGGAGACGGACGGCCAGATATCAACAGGTAAGGAAACACACGTATCAGCGGCAAGCTTTTATCCCATCGGAGCGGTTGTTCAGGGACCGTCTGGAGCAGTATTTCGGTTAGAGCCGGGAAGAAGGCGGTATCTGCATGGAGTCAGTGCTGCGGGAGGTGAAAATGTGCGCCCTGTTAGAGTGTCTCAGCTGGATTTGTTGGTGCTTCCCTTGGTAGGGAAGCCGGAGGCCACAGTTTCCGGCAGCATTGATGCACCTGTAGCTGAGCCGCCAGAGGAACCCATTCCTGTACTGGCGGCTCCCGATCTGGAGAACATGTCCATGCTGCCCACACTGAATATACCGGCTCAACGCAAGCGATGGATCGAGGTATTGTATGCTGAGGGCGGGCAACTGTATCAAATCGGTAACGGCTGGAAAAGGCCGTTCCTTACCCTGTACGCTGCGATGAGCTGGCGGGCAGAGGACTACCGAATTCAGTTTTTGTCTCCCGGAGATTTGTCGGCTTTGGTGGAGAAGCAGCCTATTATTGCTCCACCAGTGCTGCACGGGCATCTGTAATGATCTGAATAGGCGCTTTTAGGCGGAACCGACTACTCGCTGCGGCATACGCTGTAGTAGCGGAAAGCCCGTAGGTAATTCGTGCGTTCCGCACGGCGGAGCACATAAAGGAGGGGCTTATGCATAACGAGTTAGATGATTTGCTGATCCACATTTCGCACTCGCAGCAGCAGATGTCAAGGTTGTTGGATGCGGAACGTCAGGTGGTTGTGCGCATGGCGCAGATCATACATGAACTGCCAGATGAGGAGCCGCGTTTTGATGGAATTCCGGGCATTCTCGACAGCTCGGGACAAGTAAACAAAAGCATTGTGGCCTATCTGAACGGTATTGCCGATCTTCAGGAAGCAATGGCTGAAATGCTCGTTCGTGTCGTGAAGGAAACGGCATACCCGGAAGAGGAGTAACGTAACAACCGAGGGCAGGGAGTGAACACATGAGTAGGGAAAAAGCAATGATTCACATGCTGGACGCAGCCTCCAAAATGCAGCGGAATGTGTCTATGATTCTGGAGGCCAAGGCGGTCGAAGCAGAAAAAGTGCGTAATTGGGCGCTGAACCATCTGGCGCCCCACGCCTTTGAAACCGATGAAGAACAGCTGGGACGACCTTTGGAGATTCACGAGCAAATGGTGGAAATGCTGGAGGGATTAACGCGGCTTCAGACTGGACTTTGCAGCAATCTCAAAGCATTGCTGGATCAGGATGAGCAGCAGGGTGGCGGCATGGAAGGGATGATGGGAGGAATGGGCTCGGGGGATATGAACTAATGAGCATGAGGCGTGAACGTGAGATCAAGCTGGATATGATGGAGTCTATTGCTGCCAGCCAGCACGCCGTTGCTCGGATGCTGACCAGTCTTGCGGACTTGACGCCCCATGCGGATATGTCGGCTACCCGTCTGGAAGAAACCATTCGTATACTCAGCAACTACCAGGGAGAAATCACGCAAATGTTGGCGGGTATTCCATTAAGACGACAGGTATATGGGAAACCGACTAAACCGTGGCTCCATGTGCCTGTTCAGAAAAATGAAACCACCACGAGAAAGCAAAGGAGGAATGAAAATGAGTACAAGGTGGGAACGCGCCACTCGGGACAAAGCCCGCAAAAGACGTAAAGATGCCCGGCGTTCCAGCATGCGGAGATTAAAACGGAGAAGAAGACGTCTCCTTGCTCTAAGACGCCGTAAAAGAGGACTTCATTCTGCACGTAGAAGACATCCTCTTTTGCGGCGGCGGAAAAAACCTCAAGCTAACCCGGCGGCAGCCCCTTCTGCGGACAATCCACAGCCCGGGACTGTTGTATTGGAGCATGATCCGCAGGCATTTCAGCAGGGATATGATGCAGCTTACAACGAGGGTTTCAATTCAGGCTTTGCCAAAGGTTATGAAGATGGACACCAGCTCGCTTACAAAGCTCAGTAAACTGTGCAAATCATCTATTACTGTTCTCCCCCGAAGCTAACAGCTTTGGGGTTATTTGCGGTTCGGCAGTTGGACGGGCAAACGCCAATTTTGTCCGGGCAGTGGCAGTCGTCCATGATGCGTTTGACCCCTCCGCATATAGTTTAGGAGTGACAGAAGTTTATCCCACAACAGGACAGGGTGAAGGATGTGAACGATCAACAAAGCGGAAATGAACGCGAAGCGTACCGATGCGGCTATCGGGAAGGACGCAGAATGGGCGGTTGCACGGCTGCTCTGTCACAGGTCGTGGCAATACAGCCTGCTGTTCGTCATTTGAAAGTGTTATATATTCCGCAAGGTTTCGCAGCTATAGACACAGGTGTGCAAGAGGCATTAGGCCAAATATGCAGCTCATGCGCCATCGGTACGCCTGCTACGATGCTAGCTGACGCCGAGGCTCAACGTCCAGACCTCGTGCTGGTCATGAACGGGCTGCATGTTTTTCCGGCGGATCATCTGGAGCAGGTACAGCAAATACGAGCCCTAGGCATTCGGACGGCCATATGGTTTGTAGATGATCCTTACTTTACGGAGGATACGGCGTTGATCTGTCAATCCTACGATGTCGTATTTACGCACGAAATTTCTTGCCTGCCGTTTTATCGCGATCAGGGAGTAACGAGGGTTCACTATTTGCCGCTGGCTGCGTCAACTCGTATCTTTTATCCCCGGCGGGTAGAGCGGGAACATCAGCATGATATTTGCTTCATTGGAAATGCCTTCTGGAACCGTGTGAAGCTGTTCGACTACCTTGCTCCCTTCTTGGCGGACAAAAGAGTGCTGATCGTAGGTGGGCACTGGGATCGGCTGACCCGGCGGGATGTGCTGGAACGCTTTATCCGTCCAGGTTTTATGGAGCCGGAAGAGACCGCTCAATATTATAACGGCTCCAAAATTGTCATCAATATGCACCGCCCGACAGACCCCGGACTGGATAATCGGAATACACACCAGCTTTCAGCGGAGTCCATCAATCCTCGGACATACGAAATTTCTGCTTGCGGCACGCTTCAAATGACGGATATTCGGAAGGATTTGAGCCGTTATTACCGACCAGGCTATGACATTGAAACCTTCTCTGGAGCAGAGGAGCTGAAAGTGAAGCTGGACTACTATCTCAAGCATGACTGGGAACGCGAACGCATGGCCTGGCGCGCATTGTACACGACTATGCAAAAGCATATGTACTCCAATCGCATGGAAGAACTGCTGGACAAGGCGATGGCCTAAAGTAAACACCATAAACAGTGAGGAGTGAAAGTGATGACGATATCTACGACAGGACCGTATGACCCGGCTGTTCACCAGACGGCGGCAGCCTCCTGGGAAAGGGGGAGAATTGCGGGAGTGCATGACGGATACGACGAAGGATATCTGCGCGGACGTGCTAACGCAATTGTTGGGCGGATGAAAGCAGTTTTCCCTTTTCGACAAATCCATGTACTGTATGTCGTCTCCGGCAAAGGCCTTCCGTATTCTCCGCTGGATGAGGCGGTCATTACCACGTTGCAAAGCATGACGGCTCAGGTTACCGTAACAGACCCACGTCAGCCGGTAGGAGATATTGCCGCTCAGCTCCGTCCGAATCTGATGCTGGCACTGGATGGAATGGATCTTCCGTTGGAGCAGGTTACTGCGGTACGCCAGTTGGGCATCCCCACCGCCATCTGGCTAACGGACGATCCGTATTACACCGACACGACGACCAAAATCGTTACGAATTATGATTATGTGTTCACGTTAGAAATGAACTGCCTGGAGCTGTACCGCCAGTTGGGTTGCACGTCTGTGCACTATTTGCCCTTTGGGGCATTTCTGACTCACTATTTCCCACTCAGCTCGCCCGCTTCGGTACGACGTGAGATTGGGTTTACAGGCTCAGCCTACTGGAACCGCATCTATTTCTTCAATCCGATTATGCCTCAGCTCATGGCCCGTAACATTAAAATCAACGGAATCTGGTGGGATCGTCTCCCGGATTATCAGTCGTATGGTGACAAAATTGAGCTGGGTCGCTGGATGTCTCCGGTCGAGACCAATGATTCGTATAACGGCAGCAAAATCGTAATTAATCTTCATCGTTCCCATCAGGATGATTCGGTGAACAACAACTCACTGAAAATTCCAGGGGCTTCGCCCAACCCGCGCACGTTTGAAATTTCTGCCAGTGGCACGTTGCAACTGACAGATACAAGAGATGATCTGGCTCGTTTTTACAAGCCGGGGGAAGAGATAGAGACCTACAGCTCTCAGCGGGAACTGCTGGAGAAGGTTGAGTTTTATTTAACGCATGAAAAAGAGCGCCATGAGATTGCCCTGCGTGCTCTGGAACGAACCCTGCGGGAGCACACCTATGGTCACCGGATTGACCAACTGTTATCGGTCATATTTCCATAAGGTGATTCACACGTCCGATGGTTGCTATTTTAAAGGAGGTGAACTCCGATCAAGCCGAAAATGATGCTATTCAGCCATGTTAGCAACGTCCGAAGTATTACGGGGGCAGAGAAACTGTTATTGCAATTTTGTCTAGACATGCGTACGTACTTCGATTGTATTCTCGTAACGCCTGGTGAAGGGCGGCTGACCTCAATGGCCCGCAAGCGCGGAATCACCGTTCTGACACAGAACCTGTTCATGCTGCATGGCATGTATACCCCATATGAGGGATTGGCGCAGGATGCGGAGAATTTGCGGACCCATGTGGCGTATGCACCGTTGTTCCAGATGCTTCGGCATGCTCGACCTGATGTGGTGCTGGTCAATACCTGTGTGAACGTCATGCCTGCAATGGCAGCCCAAGAGCTTAATATTCCAGTGATCTGGAAAATAACCGAGGTCATTAACCAGAATGCGCATACGCCCGTTTCTGTTTCTATCATTGAGCGCTATAGCCAATGGGTCATCGGCATTTCGCAAGCTGTAATGCGTCCTTTGCATGGTGGGGGACTGACACGTCCGCATACGGTGTTGTCTCCCTGCCGGGATATGGATATGCCGTCTCCCAAAGAGCATGTGCTGGAACGGAGAAGGAAACGTGAAAAACTGGGGCTGCGGGATTTTCATATTTGCATTGGTTATATTTCTTCCTTTATCTACGAAGCCAAAGGGCTGTTACCTTTTGTCCAAATGGCTCTAAAGCTGTGCGAAACCAATTCGCGGTGTCGTTTCTGGATCATCGGCAGCTCGGTGGACTCGGAATATTACGTAAAATGTGTCTCTTTAATCCGCCAATCTCGTTATAGCCGCCGCTTCCAGTTCAATTCATTCGAGGAATCCGTGTCAACGGCCTATAGCGCAATGGATATTGTTGTGATCCCAAGTATGGTGGAGGAAGGCTTTGGCCTGACCGCCCTGGAAGGGCTAGTTTACGGTAAGCCCGTGGTAGCCTTTGCGCAGGGTGGACTTGTGGAATTGATGGAGGCGACGGGAAATACAGATTTTTTGGTAGAGCCGGGCAACAGCGACATGCTGGCGCAAAAAGTGAGCTATCTGCTCGATCATCCCGAGGAAGTGGAACGGATTGGTGTGCGTAACAACAGTGCGGCTACACGTGTATACGGACCTGATTCCTACCGAAGCAGTCTACACCTCATGGTCAGTCAATGGGTATGTCATCATCCGCATTGGTTCCCGTTGATTCAGCAGCCAGGTGGACCAGTATGGACGAGGGAAGGCGAAGGACTGCGTCAGGTCACTGCTATACCGGAGGGATATACCAGCACGATTCGAGAATTTCCCGAATCGGTGGTGTGTCAACTGCCTGTGCTGGGTCTGCCGCCAATCGAATATGCAGCCATTCAGGGCTTGCCACAACCACCATCCCCTTTACCTGAGTCACCGCCCGAATTGCTCCGCGGCAAGCGTAGTGTTCGGGCGAGATGGCCAAAGGGCCGCAAGCGTACCAGATTGCGGAATCGCAGGTATAAGAGAAGCGGCGGCAAGAGTCGCCTCAAGAAAATTCACGGGTCCCCGTTGTCGAAGGGACTTTATCCGAAAACCAAGTCCAGACAGAAGCTCAAGCGGAAATTCAAGCACCGGTCACGACGGCACAACGCGCACAAGCAGAAGCGAGTCACACTCAAGGCTGGACAGCATACAAAACAACGGTCCGGGTGAATCTACGCCGGACCGTTGAGATGAACGTTAAGCTGGAGCACAGCCAGTCTGCTGGATGGCTATCATTCATTGAACGCCACAATTCAATGAAACAACGACAGCAAAGGTGGGTTCCAAAACCATGAAAATATTGACCGTGCTCGGCACAAGACCGGAAATTATACGGCTCAGCCTGATCATTCCGAAGCTGGACCGCCATGCAGATGAACATGTGCTTGTGCATACGGGCCAAAATTACACCGAAAGCCTGAGCGGGCAGTTCTTTCGCGAGCTGGGACTGCGTGCCCCGGATTATGTACTTCAGGAGAAAGCGGGGACACTGGGCAAACAGTTGTCCGTCATGTACTCGCAGATGGAGGATATTTTAAACAAGGAACGCCCTGATCATGTGTTATTGCTCGGTGATACGAACAGCGCCTTATGTGCCTTGCTTGCGGAACGTATGGGTTACCCGGTCGTGCATATGGAGGCGGGGAACCGCTGTTATGATCTGGATGTGCCGGAGGAGAAGAATCGGCGTGTCATTGATGCAATATCTAGCATTAATATGCCTTATACGGAGCAAAGCAAGCAGCACCTACTACGTGAAGGCTTTCCAAGTCAACGAATTATACTGACTGGAAATCCGATCTACGAAGTGATGCAGCACTATAAGAAAGAGGTATCGGGCAGTGGAATTTTGAAAAAGTTGGGACTGTCGCCGGGAGAATATTTCCTGGTCACTGCCCACAGAGCTGAAAATGTGGACCATCCACCGCATTTGCTGGCTATTTTAGATGGTCTTAACCGGGTAGCCCAGCAGTTCGGGCAGCGGGTCATTTGCAGTATTCATCCCCGCACTGCCGCCCGAATCGCAAGCCATCCGCCGATCCAGCTTGACCCGCTAGTGGAATTTCACGAACCGTTCGGTTTTTTTGACTTCGTTCTGCTGGAGCGGCATGCCCGCTGCGCTTTGACGGACAGTGGTACCGTACAGGAAGAATGCTGTGTCATGGGGGTACCGACGGTTACGATGCGCCGGACGACCGAACGGCCGGAAACGGTAGATTGCGGCAGCAATATCGTGTCTGGTCTTGATGGCGAGGTTATAGCAAACGCGGTAGCCATAATGACCGGGATGACCCATAAGTGGCAATGTCCTGCGGGCTATCTGGCGGAAGATGTGTCGGATAAGGTAGTTAAATTTCTGCTTGGAGGGAAACGGCATGTTTGAAAACCAACGTATCTTGGTTACCGGCGGTACCGGCTCCTGGGGGCATGAGCTGGTTGCCCAGTTACTGCCGCGTAACCCCAAAGAGGTCATTATCTTTTCACGTGGAGAATCCAGTCAGGTTGCCATGAACAGGCAGTTTGAGGATGAACGACTCAGCTTCTGTATTGGAGATATTCGGGATAAGGATGCGCTGACTACCGCTTGTCAAGGAGTGGACTATGTATTTCATTTAGCAGCGCTCAAGCACGTTCCCGTCTGTGAGGATCAGCCCTATGAGGCACTCAAAACCAATGTAGTAGGCACCCAAAACGTGATCGAGGCCGCTGTTGCCAATCAGGTAAAGAAAGTCATTTATATATCGACTGACAAGGCCGCAAATCCGTCTAATTTTTACGGCATGACGAAGGCGATTGGAGAAAAACTGATTGTTTACGCCAATCTGCTGAATAGCGATACACGTTTCGTGACGGTGCGCGGCGGTAATGTTTTGGGCACAAACGGAAGCGTGGTGCATCTGTTCCAAAGCCAGATTCGCCAAAAGGGTAAGGTTTCGATCACAGATATGAACATGACCCGCTTCTTCCTGACCTTGCGTGATGCGATCAGTCTCCTGTTCAAAGCCTCGGTGGAAAGTGTCGGCGGGGAAATTTTTATTATGACCATGCCAACCTGCCGTATTGTGGACTTGGCTGAGGTGCTCATTGAGGATTCAGGTGTGGAAAACGTAGAAATTGTAGAAAAAGGTGTGCGTCCCGGCGAGAAAATTCATGAAATTCTGATGAGTGACTTTGAAAGCCTGACGACGGTAGTCTATGACGAGCAATATTTGGTTATTCTCCCAACGCTGAATATTCCTCAATTAAAGGACCGCTATACTCAGTGCCCTCCGGTGTCGTTCAGCAGCTTTAGCTCGGAGTTCAATTTGATGTCCAAAGAGGAGATTCGCAGCATTCTCCAAAGCGGGGGGTTCATCAAATGAAGCTGCTTATTTTGGGTGGTAACGGCATGGCGGGCCATGTTCTGGTTAAGTATTTCCAAAACCAGAGCGGGTATAACGTGTTCTACACCACCCGTGATCCCGAAAATAAAGGCGGTCTGCTGCTGGATGTAAAGGACAGCTTTATGGTGGAGCAGCTGGTACGGAGTGTACGGCCAGACGTTATTATTAACGCGGTAGGCGTACTGAATCAGCATGCCGGGGAGAATCAGATCGCAGCATACCAAATCAATGGATTGCTGCCACATCTTCTCCGGCGAACAGCGGACAGTATCGGTGCCCGACTGATTCATATCAGCACGGATTGCGTATTCGAGGGAAATCGGGTACCAGGTTTATATAAAGAGACGGATCAACCCGATGGGACAAGTGCCTATGCTTTGACGAAAATACTCGGAGAAGTAAAGGCAGCAGGACATTTGACTATCCGTACCTCCATTATCGGGCCGGAAATTCGGCCGGGAGGCATTGGTCTGCTGCACTGGTTCTTGCAGCAGAGCGGAGACGTTAACGGGTATCGCCGGGTCTTTTGGAACGGGGTTACGACGCTGGA
This sequence comes from Paenibacillus sp. FSL P2-0173, assembly GCF_038008045.1. Classification (NCBI taxonomy): domain Bacteria; kingdom Bacillati; phylum Bacillota; class Bacilli; order Caryophanales; family Paenibacillaceae; genus Paenibacillus; species Paenibacillus sp. FSL P2-0173. Next base: position 2,041,631 of record NZ_JBBOYK010000001.1, on the reverse strand, counting down.
ATTAGCGAAGGCGATACAGGTGCAGATGAATGAGCCGCTGGACGGACTCATTCATCTGGTTCACCCTGAACCGATCAGCAAGCATGATTTGCTGCTGCTGTTCAAAGACATCTGGAATAGGGAGGATATTCGGATCGTGCCGAAAGATGAGCCGGTGCAGGACCGGACGCTTCGTTCTACCCGGGCCGATCTGCACTACGATGTTCCTCACTACAGCATCATGCTGAAGGAGCTGCTGGAATGGACGGAAGCACAGCGGAACAACGTCGGCCTGTCATAGTCATTACTGGAGCGGCGGGCTATACCGGGATGCATGCCTGCCGCCATTTTGCAAAGCTCGGCTGGGAGGTAGCGGCGCTGACTCGCACTGTCGCTTCCGTTTCAGAACTGATCTTACTGGCTCGCGATGATGAAAATAACAGTCCAGAGGCGGAGACCCGTAACTGTATTACGCCTTATGTGTGTGACTTGCTCGACAAGAAACGTCTGGGCGAAGTCATTAGACAGATTGCTCCGGATTATGTGCTTCACCTGGGTGGTAAAAATTCCGTCCCTGAATCTTGGCAGAGTCCCCTGCTATACATGGAATCCAATGTACTGTCCACCCTGTATCTGCTCGATGTACTGCGACCTTTCCCCAAAGCTAGAATTGTCGTGGCGGGCTCTCGGCTAAAGACGGCTTTGCAGGCTCCGTATCATCCAACACATCCATACAGCCTTAGCAAAAGCCTTCAAGAGGCAGTCGCGCTCTCGTGGGGCGCGCTGTTCGAACAATCCGTTATGCTGGCAGAGCCTTGCAACTTGATCGGTCCGGGTCCATCTACCGGATTTTGTGCATTACTCGCGGGGTATATCGTTCAGACGGAACGTCTGGAGGGGCAGTCCGTAACTGAAACTGCCCCGTTCCGGGTATCTTCCCGACATGCGCAACGTGATTTCCTCGACGTTCGTGATGCCGTTCGCGCATACGGTGTGCTATTGGAACAGGGGGTGCCAGGCCAAGTTTACTCGGTCTGCACAGGCCGCATTGTGGAACTGGGCAATATCGTGGAACGTATGGTTGCGCTGGCCAAAACATCTATCCCCATACAATGGGGGGATGTGGAAGAGTCAGCATCCACCGAGGCATATCGTGCGAAAGAGCTGGAGGATATGGGCTGGAAGCCGACCATACAGCTGGGGCAATCTCTGGAGGATATGATTCAATACCGCCGAGCTGGAAAGGAAGGAACGATATGAGACCAAAAGTAACAATCGTCATTCCCTTTTATAACTGTGCCTATGTGGATCAGGCTTTGCAAAGTGCACTAGAGCAAACTTATGGGCCCCTCGAGATTATTGTTGTCGATGACGGGTCCACGGAACATGTTGATATGCTTCAGGCCTATCTTCCGTATATACATTATTTGGGCAAATCCAACGGTGGAACAGCCAGCGCCCTGAATCATGGTATCCGACATGCCAGCGGGGAATATATTGCGTGGCTCAGCTCCGACGATACCTATCATAGGGACAAAATTAATAATCAGGTTTCTTTTATGGTGGAAAACGGTGCGTACATCTCCCACACCAATTTCAATTTCATCAATCAATACAGCCAAGTCACAAGCTACCAGGCAGCCGCCGTGTTTCCGTCTATGACGGAGTTTTACCGTTTTTTTCAGCAAGGAAATCCGGTTAATGGATGCACGGTTATGTTTAAAAAGGAGCTGTTTGCACATATCGGTTTGTTTGATGAACTGCTACCGTACACACATGATCTGGATATGTGGTACCGAGTAATGATAGCGGGATATCCATTTCCTTTTCTGAACGAGTCCTTGGTTAACTACCGCTGGCATGATGAAATGGGAACCAAAAAACATTGGCCCGCTGTGGAGCGGGAGTACAACATAACCCAAGCGCGTTATCGAGATCGCTTCAGTCAGGTATTGAGCGGTTTATCCTCATGAAGCCGAAAGTCTGTCAGGGGGGATTGATATGGTAGATACGGGGATTGTTATGCCACTGTACAAACAGGATATCGGCTATCTGCAAGCTGCGATCTCATCCGTACTAGCCCAGAGCTACAGGGCATTTCGCTTCATCATTGTTATTGACGGAGCGCCGGAAATGGTGGGGCCAGCGCTCCACGCAGCAATGGGAGACCCGCGCGTTCAGTTGGTTACACTCCCTCAGAACAAAGGAGTATCCCACGCCCTTAATCGAGGATTCGATGAGTTGTTTAAAGATCCTGCGATCAAGTATGTGACCTGGGTATCCAGCGACAATGTTTATAATTTTTACTTTATTGAACGATTGCGGCAGGAGCTGGAGCAGGGACCGGACTCACTCGGCCTTGTGTTCTCTACTTTCCGTCAGGTTGACGCATGTGGGAACCCGTTGTATGACGAGCAGCATCAGCAAGCTTTGATCCGGTACCAAGGCCAGCCGCATCATGAATTGCTGAATGCCAGCATTGTCGGGGTTTCATTTATGTACAAAAGCAAATATGCCCGCCTGATTGGCGGCTATCGGCTGCAACCAGTTGAGGATTATGATTACTGGCTGCGGCTGACCGAGACGTGCAGCATGAAATTCATCCCGGAGATCCTGATGGATTACCGGGTGAATTCCACATTTAGTGTATCGGCCGGCCTGCACAGCCAGAAGGAGCACCGACGCTGGCGGCACGCATTCCAAATCGCCAAGCATGAGGCGAGAGCACGTCGGGGCATCCCACTTGAAATGACGATTTTAATGCCTGTCACGGCTATGGCTCAAGCTGAACCATTGCTGGATAATCTGCTGGAGCAGCACTACAGCAATTGCGTGGTACGGTTGCTGGATTTAACGCCAGAACAGGGAGCCGCCGCTTTCCTGTCGATGATGCTCGATCCTCGGTTAATCGTAACGCCACGTCAGCATTATTCGGTCCAGGAAGCACTGGTTCAGGCTATTGGTGAAACAACGACACGCTTTGTTGTATGCTTCGGTGTCAAACCATATATTGCCGTGACGGATTTGCTGTATCTGACGGATTTGTTGCGCCCATTACAGGATACACATGCCTTTTCCTACTATACAGATGACCACTCAACCATCGGTAGCGGCCGAGGGGTTCAGTCCGTACCGCCGGAATGGAATTACGTGTATTACACCCACAGATTGCATCAAGCACTGGAGCAGGGCAACTTTAAATAACAGGAGACAGCGCCGGGATTGTGGTCAGTTCCGACTGAAGAACACGATGCTCCTGTACAACATTACCAAACTGATCCAGTCCAAAGTTGGAGAGCACAACATTGGAAGGTGCAGCGGAGACTACGTTGTATTGTACCTCGTAGGCAAGGACCCCTTGCACAAAGAAGGTACGTCGGGCAACAGAGTTTACAGGTAAGTTAACCGATGTCACGTATAAGGGGATCTTGGTATCCGGTACAAGCGAGAAAAAAATTTGGATGGTCACGGTTGCCGCGTTCACTGTATCCTCGTTGACCAAATTTACAACGACATTGGAGCAGGCAGTACCGAAATCTCTAGTGTTGGTCATATATCCGGTTGTAAAAGCCAATCGAATCATCCTCTCAAAAAACAGAATATTGGAAAACCCCTGAAGGGATGCTTCTATACTATGAATCTATTGAAAAGAAAGCTTGTATGGTTGTCTGTAGACTGTGCTGAAAAAAGTACATTTTAATAGAAATACTTCAGGCATGTCCATTTATATAATGAAGGGAATGCTTGCGATGCCTTTGAATTTTCAGGTAACACCCAGCGGTTTGCCCAAATTTGAGCCCAGTGTCGCCGTTAATTTGTTGAATCCGAATATCGTTGTAGCTGTAGCTGTTGACTTTAGTAGCGGGCCTCCGCTGATTGGACTGTATCGTTCCTTGGACGCCGGGGCGAACTGGACTGATACTTTACTGCCAATTCCACCGGGATATACAGGAGCCGAGGCAGGAATGGTAGCCTATCTGTTCCCGAATATTTTCATCATATCCGCACATGTGTTTCCAGGAAATGAGAACGGGGCTGTTGTGATCTATCGCTCTACGGACGATGGTGCCACCTTTGATCCTCCAGTGGTCATTAACCCGGGCTATGGAGATTACATTAATAATGACTGGACCAATATTACGACGGATAATGCAGGAGCAAGTCCCTATTTAGGGCACGTCTACGTTACGTATAACCGCCAATACAACGTAGAGTTTAATGCCCGGTCTGCGGCCTTTTACCAGCGTTCTACGGATGGAGGATTGACCTGGGATCGACCGTTATTGCTTTCCAATATCCAATCCTCCACGGAGCGGCCTGAGCCTGCGGTCGACAAATATGGCAGTGTATATGTCAGTTGGATTCGTACAGGGCCGCAGACACCGGCTTTCTTTATCCGGCGCTCCTTTGATGGAGGGGCAACTTTCAGCGGGGATATTCTTGTGTCCAATATAACGCTGGTGCCCAATCCTTTGCCCGTTCCTGGTTATGACTTTCGGATATTGAATTTCCCTAGCTTGGCCGCGGACTGCTCGGGTGTGCCTTCCACAACAAATACGCTATATGCCGTTTGGCAGGATTTTGGTCAGGGATACAGCAATATTTTATTGTCCAAATCAAGCGATTTTGGCGGTACCTGGAGTGCTCCGATCATCGTGACGGACAGCCCGCCCGGCTCGCAAAATTTCTTTCCTGCGATTTCGGTGTCGCCTAAGACGGGATTGGTCGTTGTCGTGTACTATACCAATCGCCTGGACGGCTTTAATCTGGATGTGTTCACCGCCCAATCGTCAGATGGAGGCAACACCTTTACGAACAGTCGTCTCACAACGACCTCCTTTAATCCGAATGTCGGTGGAGGCGAATCAGAGCTGATCGGCGACTATATTGATGTCGCCATCGTACCGCCGAATAGTTACATTTCCGTCTGGACGGATACGCGTACAGGCAGCCTGACGATTTTTGCTGGTGTACCGGGAGGTGAAGCCTGATGCCGAACGTACAGCTCACGCCTAATGGAAGGCTGGCGCAGGAGCCGAGTGTAGCTTTCAACCTGCTCGACGGTACCATTGTGTCTGCGGCTATCGATTTTACGACTGGGCCGCCGTTGACAGCAGTATACCGTTCAGGTAACGGCGGTGTCTCCTTCACACAGCAGATTTTACCGCTGCCAGCCGGCTATGTAGGGGCGGAATCCCATAGCGTCAGCTACGGTTTTCCCAACTTGTTTGTCATAGCCTGTCACGTATTTACCGCAGACGGCTTGAGCGGTACTATCGCTACCTATGTATCCAGAGACAACGGTAATACATTTGATCCGCCCGTGATTGCCCAGCGGGGGTATGGGACATTTGTCAATAATGTTGAGGTCGGCGTGAAATTTGATACTTCTCAGGTCAGCTCCTATACCGGAAATATCTATTTATGTTATACGCATCAGTACAATCCTGACTTTTTTGGCGGATCAGTCATGTTTTTCCAGCGTTCGCAGGATGGAGGGATCACGTGGGATACACCCGTGGTGCTCACCGCTGGCTCTAATCAGATCACGCGGGGGGAAATCACCGTGAGCATTACTGGGGTGATTTATGTCGGGTACATTGTAACTAATCCGGTTAACCAATATCAGGTCATTGTGTCCTTCAATGGGGGGACAGCATTCAGTTCTTCGCTGCCTGTATCTTCTGTTGTCCCGGTTCCGAGTCCGTTGCCCGTGGCCGGGTTTGGCTTCAATGTGCTGCCGATGGCCAACATTGCGGTGGATCGCTCTACTAGCCCGAATCAGGGAACACTTTATGCGGTCTGGCAGGATAATCGGGCAGGGTATGCGGATGTGCTGCTCGCCCGTTCGGTGGATGGTGGATTAAGCTGGACTGCGCCGCAATCTGTGACAGGGGCTAGTGCAGGGGCACAGCATTTTTTCCCGGCTATTGATGTTTCACCTGTGACCGGTGTGATTAAGATCGTATATTATACCAATCAAATAACGACCTCTTTATTAGACGTATTTGTGGCCGAATCAACGAACGGAGGGAATACATTTACGAACCTCAGAATAACAGACAGCTCCTTTAATCCTAACGGGATTAGTCCTGTTCCAGTCGTTACGATCGGTAATTTTATTGATGTAACGATCGTGCCGAATAATGGATTTTTTGCGGTCTGGACAGATGCGTTATCGGGTTTCCAGCAAATTTACGGAAGCAACGGAATGTAGCTCAGCGTACGAGACAGAGGAGGTGAGGCTGTTTTGAAAATTTTGTTGGCTACGTACTGGCCGATTCCTCATTTGGGTGGCGTATGGCCCTTTATGCTGCAAATTAAACGGAGGCTGGAGCTACTGGGTCACACAGTAGACTTGATGGGGAACGGACCGGATACACCTAAATACCATATTGTTTTTGAAGATAGGGAGCTGCTGAAGGATCAACTGCTTCCCCTGCTGCATACGAAGCTGAATGAATCGGCTGTCCCTGTATTACATTTGGATTCATGGGTGCAGACGGTGGAAAAGGATCGATACTGTATGGAGCTGGCAGCTGCGTATTTCGGGGTTGAGCAGTATGATGTTATTCACACGCAAGATGTCATTGCGACGCGTGCTCTAAGTCGGGTCAAACGTAAGGACAGTGCGTTGGTAGCGAATATTCATGGCTCGCTGGCTCGTGAAGTCATGATGGCTCTGGAAAGGGATCATGAGGAGGGTTACCGAGAGACGTTGATGTGGAAATATTATTGGGCGCTGGAGCACTATGGCGCTCTATCCGCGGATATTACCATTACGTCTACAGAATGGATGAAACAGACGCTTGTGCGTGAGTTCGAAGTGCCTGAGCAGCAGATTGCTACTTTCCAATACGGATTGGATACCGAGCACTTCTGGGAAGTCCACGCCCGGGGAACGGACATAGTACGACCTGAGGGGAAAAAAGTTATGATTTGTCCTTCACGGCTGGTATATATCAAAGGGCTGCATTATTTAATGAGCGCTCTTGGCCTGCTGAAAGCAAGTCGTACGGATTGGGTTTGCTGGATTGTCGGGGAGGGAGATAAAAGGGAAGAGCTTCAAACACAGGCGAAGGAGCTAGGGCTAGCAGAAGACGTGGTTTTTCTGGGGCATCGTGAAGATGTACCTGCTCTTTTACAACTGGCGGACCTTTTTGTCCATCCGAGCATACAGGATAATCAGCCGTTTTCGGTCATGGAGGCGCAGATTATGGGGCTTCCGGCAGTGGTATCGGATGCGGGCGGACTGCCGGAAATGGTGAAGCATGAACACACCGGACTGGTCTCCCCGGTTGGCGATGTGGAGGCACTGGCAGCTCATTTGCAGCATTTGCTGGCTCAGGATGAAGTGCGGATAGCTATGGGGAAACATGCCAAAGCATGGGGGACCGCGCATTGGTCTCTGGATGTTATGATTGAGCGACTCGTGAATATTTATGGGCAAGCGCTGAATCAAGTACGTTGAGTACGTTGATTCAACAGTTAGGAGGCAGAGCATGACTTTTCCTGTCGTTGGAGACTTGTACAACCGTATTTTTGAAATCCAGCAGTCGCACCCGGATCTGAAGGTCGATTACGCAATATGGAACCGAATTAATACTTCGTTGCCGGAAGATTATAAGCTGCCAGACGCTGACATTTTGGAACGTCTGAAACAATCCGCACCATGAAGGCACAGACCCTATAAAAAGGCAGGTCGGGCTTAAAACTCCCACCTGCCTTTAGTTTATTCCAGTTCATTGTCCAACAGGTTTTTGTCAATCTTCATAAACTGAGCCTCGAATTATGAGCGGCCCCGTAACAACAGCACGGCGGTCAGCTGATTGTACGGTCAAGCAGTATACATAAGGCTCTGCCTGTTCTCCCGTTTCCTCATAGCTTAACTCTGCAAATCCCTCCTGATAACAGGAATCCTGCAACCAATCCAGCATAGGTCCCCGCTCATCATTGCGACGCAATCGAATGTCCAACTCCCCGATATCCCAGTTGAGCAGCGGATTTTCCCATGCCAAAGAGACTTCAATGACAATACGTCCTTCAGATTCACTTGCAGGAATGATTAATGTAGAGAGCACGCTCTCCTGTTCGGTGACCTGAAAAGGCAGTGCATATGTGTCTGGCTCAGCTTTGTTTTGAACTGAATATTTCAACATACCTTCTTCCTCCTCTGCCCGTTCATTAGGGTGTCACGGTAAAATGACTGGCTGTACGCTTAGCGACAATGTTCCCGTTTTCCAAAAATTCAGCCAGGATAAACAGCGTTTCCGGATTGTAAATACTCGTTACCACTCGCAGGTAAAAAGGATTTTGGGCGGTCTCCATATCCTTGAGTTCTAGCACGGAGCCAGCTTCGGGAGAAGGGTTCAATCGAAGGAGCTGCCGTCGGAAAACGCCACTGTCATTTCCCATTTCCAGCAACACATCGACGGCTCTCTTTTCACGATTGAAAAGGGTCACATGGCAGCTTTGTATGTGGGCGCTGTGGTAAGCGAGATGGTGATCGACGGTTAAAAGAAACACGGACATATGATGATGCCTCCTTGAATTCCGTTAGGTTACCAGCCTTAATATGATATGAAAAATAGCCGGGATTGGACTGGATAGTTGTACGCCTCTTTGACAAAAAGCGCATCGGTGTCCAACCCTTTTCGCCGTGCTGTGCATGTAATGTAGAGTGGAACAAACTACGGCCTGAAGTCCCTTTTCGACTACAGAAGAAGGGCCAAGCAGGATCTGAGGGAAGGGTCGTATTAAAAAAGGAGGCGCGGCTATGAGACTCGCACAGCTGGCAGGGGAATATGAAGCGGTCTTCAGTCTGGGACAAAACTGTACACCTGCCATTCAATTGGAAAAGAACCGTTTGCGGCCGTTTGCCGGGGTACTGGATTGGATGATGTCTGACACGCTGTCCGATGTGAACCGCTTGCTTGAAAATCGGTTTGCCGGATTTATGGATTTGCCTAATTTAAGTGTCGTTGGTACGAGCCAACTGAATTATATGGTCAGAGATATCGCTTATAATGTGATCTCGGTACATGATTTTCCGCAGGAACGCAATACGTCCTCAGATCTGGTGACCTATCCCGAGTTCAAGGAAAAGATAGACCGTCGTATCGAACGTTTTTTTGCAAAAACACAGATGGCGAAGCGCAGCTTGTTCGTCCGTATGCTGGGAACCTATGAAGAAGTAGAGGAACTGGAACGTATTTTGTCGGGCATGGTAGCGAATGAATTTCGTTTGTTGGTGGTGAATTGTTCCGGCGTAACGGAGTTGACGGAGGTGGATTGGCAGCTTCCGCATGTATGCTCGGTGGAAATGCCTTTTGCCGATGTATGGAATTACAAGAGTGATCCGCACTGGCGTACCCTTTTTAAAGGGATGACCTTGTCTTCGGAAAGGGGAGGGCGTCGTGCTTGAGCGGTTGCAGGGGGATTATGATGCTGTATTCAGTTTGGGTGGACATTGCTTGCCTTCCATCCAGCTGGATAAAAACGGACTGCGTCCCTATGCGGGTCCGCTGGACTGGATGATTTCCGGTAACTTGTCACAGATCAGTCGCTTGCTGGACGCCCGTTTTGCCGATTTTATGGATGTTGATAGTCTACGTGTCACGGGGCATGATTACGGCGAGCATAACTTCATGGTTGAGGATGCATCCTATGGGATTACAGCAGCACACCATTTTCCGGTTAGCCAGAATACATCGGAGCAGCTGACTTCCTACCCTGCATTCAAAACGACGCTTGATCGCCGCATTGCACGTCTACTGGACCAATTCGCGCTTGCGTCCCGTCTGCTACTGGTTCGTCTCGGGGGTAGTCGGGAGCAAGCGGTGGAACTACATGATGTGTTATTACAGAGGATTACACATGATTTTCGCTTGTTATACGTGGATTATACAGGGACTGATGGTGTGACGGAGCTGGACTGGGGGTTGGAGCGGCTGGTTTCAGTGGAGCTGCCACCTGAGGATATATGGAACGGTCAGGATGAGATGTGGCGTTATATGCTGGAAAACGTGAGACTGCATGTCTGAGGTGCTGAGATTCTAGAAAGACATTATAGATTGTCTTCGGACTGTGCTTGTGCCTGCGCCAAGCTATAGGGAGTCGCATAACATGATGCGAAGGGAAGTCATATGCTTCGGTACAAAAGGAGGGTGAGCTAGTGAAGGCTTTGGTCACCGGGGGAGCCGGATTTATTGGTTCTCAGCTGGTACGTGCGCTTGCTGATTCGGGCATCAGAGTGCATGTGCTGGATAATCTGACGACCGGGAATATGGCAAATGTGGACCCGCGCGCGGTCATGCATATTGCGGATATTCGCAGCTCTGAAGCTAGGACGCTGCTGATTCGGGAAAGCCCGGATATTGTGTTTCACTTGGCCGCACAGGCGGATGTGCAGCAATCCATCCATCGACCCGATGAGGACGCGGATGTGAATGTGCTGGGGACGATTCATTTGTTGCAGGCTTGTCATGAAGCGGGTGTGTCGAAATTTATATTTGCATCCACGTCCGGTGTATATGGAGAGTTGCAAAAGCAATGTATACAGGAAGACGATCCCGTGGAGCCCATTTCAGGCTACGGACTGTCCAAGCTGACCGCAGAATCGTATATTCGACTTTTTTATCGGCTGTACGGTATGAACTATACGATTTTGCGTTATGGAAATGTGTATGGTCCCGGTCAGGCCGCGAAGGGGGAGGGTGGTGTAGTCGCTCTCTTTATGGAGCGGCTGAAAAAAGGAAGCCCCTTGCTCATTCACGGCGATGGGACGCAAACCCGCGACTTTGTGTACGTCAAGGATGTAGTTCGAGCGAACATGGCGGCTATTCATGCAGCGGACCAACGCACAGTACATGTAAGTACAGGACGAACGACGTCCATTAATCGACTGGCTTACGATTTACTAAAGCTGCATGGTTCGTCTGTCCGCCCTGTGTATTCACCAGCGCGAGCGGGAGACATTCACCATAGCTGTCTTAGTAACGCAGTCGCCAGACATTGGCTTCGTTGGGAACCGCTATACGGCATTTCTGCCGGTTTACAGGAAACGTATGTGAGCAGTATGGGATCAGGCAAAGAAGGTATGTCGTGATAAAGAGCGCGCAACTCAAGAAAGAGACTGAGGAAACTCTCAGCCTCTTTTTCATTTGAATAGCAATTAGATGTTCTCGCCAGCCAGCTTCAAGGCTTGATCTAGGACAGCTGCACCGTTTCCTCTACCATAAGCCAACGTGTCAATGACATCTACAGGGATACCATAGGGAGCTGCAATTTCGGTTACTGCCTTTTTACGCATCCGCACTTGAGGTCCGAGCAAAATAGCAATCACAGAATCTGTAACGGCTTCTAGCTCTTCCTTGATGGTGCTTTCGGGGATGGCTTCGATGTTCAGCTCTATGGATCTTGCTGTTGCTTCTTTTTTCATTTTAGAAACCAAAATGGATGTGGACATACCCGCAGCACATGCCAAAATAATTTTTTTCATATTTGAGCGCCTCCAGAATTCATTTTTAACTATTTATACTCTTCATCCAGATCAGCAATAAATGAGCGTTCCTTGATAGCGGCTTGATACCAGTAGCCGGATTTCTTCAAATGCCGACTTCGATCATTGTCCAGGTTAATTTCCACCAGTCCATAGCGATTTTTAAAAGCATTCATGGGAGAAACGTTGTCTGTAAAGGCCCACAGCATATAACCTGTACAGTTGGAGCCCGCTTCTACAGCTTGTAATGTGTAGTATAAATGCTCAGTTATAAAGTCAATACGATAGTCGTCCTGAATAATGTGTTTCTCATTTTTGAAAGCAGCTTCATTCTCAATGCCCATACCATTTTCCGCGACAAACCACTCGATATTGTGATATTCGTTCTTGATACGCATTCCCATATCGTAAATGATTTTCGGATAAATCTCCCAGCCCCGTGACTTGTTCATTCTTTTACCCGGAAGATCAAAATGCTCATAGTAGTAAGAGGGGTGAAAGGGGGTGTTTTCGTTCCACGCTTTACTCTGTGCTTTTACCCGATGGGGATAATAGAGATTGATCCCGACGTAGTCAACGGTATTTTCCTTAATGACTGCCAGTTCTTCCGTTGTAGCTTCAAATGTAATATCATGCTTGCCCATGAGATCGAACAATTCTTGCGGGTATTCGCCTTTAATAAGCGGGTCCAGAAATACTCGATTGTAAAATAAATCATACACATGTGCCGCATACTGGTCATGAGGGGCGCTTGATCGGGCATAAGTGACTTCGGGATTCAGAATAACGCCTATTTTAGCCCCGTGCTGACTATAGTTTTTTGCTTTGAAAAGCTGTACGCATTTCGCGGTAGCCAGCGATTTATTATAGTTCCATTGCATCCACTTCCGCGTATTTTGTTCATAGGGATAGCGAAGGGCATCTAGATAGACACGAGTCTGTACAACAATGGGCTCATTAAACGTAAACCAGTGCTTGACCCGATCGCCGTACCGTTCAAACACTTTCTCCGCATATTTTACAAACAGCTCCACCACATGCTTGGAAGACCAGCCCTCATATTTGTCCAGCAAATAGGCGGGTACCTCATAGTGTTCTAGACAAATCATCGGCTCGACTCCGCTTGCAATCAGCTCATCAATGACCCGGCCCATATAATCCGCATACGTTTCATCCACCACTACATTCTCATAATCCGTTAAGAAGCGGGACCAATTAATAGAAGTACGATAATGGGTTAAGCCAATCTGCTTCATCAGCGCAATATCTTCGGTATAGCGATTATAAAAGTCGGTTGCAACCGCGGGTCCATATCCATTGTGCCAGACATAGCGGTCATATTTGTACCATTGGTCTAGGTATGAGTCCTGACCTTCTTTTTTACCGCTCCAGCCCTCTGTCTGCCAAGCGGAAGCCGCTGCACCCATGATGAAATTCGACGGAATTTGTATCGTATGTTTAGCCATGACATGTTTCTCCTTTTCATTGAATAAAGAATGCGTTTTCAATTAATTGATGTATTTCTATAGTAACGCATTATTCAGCCGTTCGCTTGTTGGCAATTTTGACGAATGGGAAATAAATGATAATGGCTACCACAATACAAATGATCTGAGTTACGACGGCGCCAATGCTTCCACCTGTAGACAGGTAGGCATTAATAATAGGCGGAGTAGTCCATGGAACCATGACGACGGCTTTACCTGCAAATCCAAGCAACGTCGAGAAGTAACCAATCGTTCCTGTGATGAGCGGAGTAATAATGAAAGGGATAGCCATCAATGGATTCAGCATAATCGGAAGTCCAAAAATGACAGGCTCATTAATATTAAACAGACCCGGACCCAATGAAAGCTTTGTTATTTCCTTCATATCTTCACGCTTGGAAGCGATCATAATACAAATCAAGAGGGCCAGCGTAATTCCTGAACCACCGATACTCATGTATACGTCCCAGAAAGGCATCGTAATAATGTTCGGAATGGGCAGTCCTTGCTCATAAGCAGTCATGTTGACGGTAATCGCGCCAAGCAGCAGGGGTTCACGAATGGGCTTTACCATTTGGTTCCCGTGAATACCGATCACCCAGAAGATTTGCGCAACCAGCATCAGCACCAGTATACCTGGCAGTCCCTGTACTACGGTCTCCAGAGGTTTTTGCACCACATTATAGACGGCATCGTACAGGTAGAGACCTGTAAACTTATGAAAAAAGAATCCAAACATTGAGAAGACAGTCACCGTAATAATGGTAGGAATGAGTGCCGAGAAAGAAACGGCCACATTGCTGGGAACACTCTCAGGCATTTTAATTTTTAGTTTATCGGACTTGCCCAGTTTGCTGTATAGCTCAACGGATAGGATGCTTATGAAAATACCTAAAAACAAGCTCTTGGTATCCGTAAATTGACGGGCTATGACGTCTGTTACTTTTTGCATGTCACCGTTAACCATCAACTCTATCGTGGTCGGTGTCACAGAGATAAAACAGATTAAAGCAAGCAAACCGGGGAAGAGATTTTTCTCACCGTTAATTTTTCCTAGCTCTAGACCAATCATGAAAATAGCCAGAATGGTAAGGATATTCAAGCTGGCATAGTTAATGCCTGAGAAAATCGGTTTGTACTCAGCCAGGAATGAGAATGGCCTAAAATGGGCCAAACCATTGACCGGGTCCATGACCATATTGGAAATCAGTACAGCAAAGGCACCGACAATAATAACGGGCATCAATGTGATAAAAGCTGATTTGATCGCTATAATATATTTAAAATTGTTGATTGCATTTGCTACCGATGTGAGGCCGTCAACCAGTTTGTCTTTGAAAGCCATAAGATAGCGCCCCTCCCTCTACGATTTCGGTACGAATTGATCAATGCGTTCATACAGGTCTACAAACTCTGAGGCCATATCGCGAATGGTGATGGCATTCATCAAATGATCTTGAGCATGTACCATCATGACGGACATCTCTGTTTTTTCACCTGCTGCTTCCTTGCGGATGATTCTGGTTTGAATTTTGTGGGAGGACACCAGTTCTTTTTTTGCTGAGGCTAATTCTTCTTTGGCTTCACGGAATTTCCCCGCCTTTGCAAGCTCAATCGCTTCCATGGCCGAGCTGCGTGCATTCCCTGCGTATAATATAATTTGGAATACAATCTCTGTATCATCCATGTCCTCCATGTTCACGTCGTGCTCTGTAGATTCATCATTATTCACGTGATCTTCTCTCCTTTCAATCTTCCCTTCGTATAGCTATTATAATTTGGAATCGCTTTCAACATAATGCACATTATTTCCTCTTCTTAACGGAAATAAATCGTTCTTCATACTCTTCATGTTCAACAATTTTTATGCAACACTTCTATGAATTCTGTATACGATTTGCAGCGAATAAGCTGCTGGACGAGCTGTTCATTATTTAAAATATCAAGCAAAATATGATACATAGTCTGTAAATCTTCTGATTTAGTACGCTGTATGCAGAGCATACAAATAAATTGTACCGGCTTGCCGTCCCAGTCGATAGCTTTTTGTAATGTACAGATGGCCCAAAAAGTAGAATCTGCGAAAGGTTCCATCGGATGCGGGATCGCGACAAAGTTGCCAAATGAAGTGGGGGAAACGGCTTCACGCTCTATTACAGATTGCAGCAGGGGGCCTTTTACAAGATCTGCTTCGTGTATTTTTTCGGCTATAAATTCAAGCACTTGGAGTTTGTTCTCAAACTTCTGCTGAAGAAAGACCAATTTTTTTCGTACATACTGCACAGCAGGAAGTCTGGCCTCAGAAATGGCTTGCTCAATTTTAGTAATATCGGAACCGCCTAAAAATGTATTCACATGGATCATGGGGATAGAAAGCGGTTCTGAAATGGGGATCGTGCTAATAACAAAGTCCAGTGTATCCAACGGCATTTGTTTCAGCTTATAAAATTCAGTGGTTCCCACGATATCCAACCTGGAACCGAAGACCGATTGAAGCTTGTAATACAGCAGCTTAGCGCTACCGAGTCCAGAAGCACATACGATCATACATCTTTTGGGCGCGTCCTCCATTTTCTTTCTTTCCATCGCGACTCCGATATGAATGGCTAAATACCCAATTTCATTTTCCTCGATGTGTATATGAAGCCGCTGCTTGATGACCTCCGCAGCAATGATACCTGCTTCAAAGGCAAGCGGGTAATTGGCTTTGATTTCATCCAGCATAGGATTACGCAAATTCATTCCGTATTGATAGCGGTTAATCACCGGTTTGAGGTGAAGGCAAAAAGCAATCAGTAATTCTTGATCGTTTTGAATGTTCATTTTCAACTGCTGATCAATTTGGTCCAGTATTTCAATAGTCAGTTCGTAGATATCTTTATCAATGATCTTTTTAATCTCCACTTCATCCATACGGGCACTAACGACGGTCCTTATACCCAACAGGTGAACAGCAATGTACGCAACTTCAACAAGTGGAAAGGAGTACTTCATGTTTTGTTCCAAGGCGGATACGATCTCAGTCGCCACCCTAAACTCTTTTTGCGCTTCGATTTTTTTCATCTCTTGAGGATAATACGAAACATACCTTTCTTCGCGAATACGCTTACATGCTATAGCAATATGAATGACCAGATTGTTCAGGGCAATGTCCGACAGCTGAATATCATTGATCTCAATACGATCCAGAATCACTTCTCTTATGAATCCCATCTCTTCGTTAGAGATCAGAGGAGGGGGGGACATCTGCTGGTCGCCTATCTCATCTATCCTATTAAATATATAGTCGGAAATGCAATAACGCAGCCTGGCCTCATTACCTTTGACTCGAATACCATGATAGGGTCTATTCTCCAGGGAAAGTCCGTAAGTTGCCAATAACTTGCGTAGTTCTTTGAGGTCATTCTGTAAAGTAGATCGACTAACATACAGGATCTCGGCTAAATCATCAAGTTTGACATATGCATTGGTAAGCAGCAGCTTTTTCATTAAAAAACGATTTCTGGCGTCAGAAGAATTCGCTAATGGATAGGGTACATTATTTTCATAATTCTTTAATTGCTTCAGCAGATGATGAAATGCTTGTTCGTCCCGAACCTCTAACTTGTAGCCCGTTCCTTTAAGGGGTTTAACTGCTGCTCCATGCTTTGACAACAGCGCACCCAATTCCTTTAAATCCGTTCGTATCGTTCGAGAAGATACCTTCAATGCATTTGCCAAGTGTTCTCCATTGACCATCTGTTCAGCAACCAATATACGAAGAATATCAAAAATACGCACAACGAGCCCCCTTTCTTAGCTGTTCTGATGAACAGTATACAACGGTTAGAGCGTAACCAAAAGAAGGGTTGACAACAGCGTAAATCCTAGATGACCTTGACACACCAGCAGATTCAGAGATATAGTAGACACAATAAGTCTTTGATTGAGGTGTAGTTATGAAATTTACAAAAGCTACAAATTATGCACTGCACACCATGCTCATGCTCGTTGCTGATTCGTCGGTTAAGCCGGTAGGTGTTCAGCAATTGGCCGAATCCCAAAATGTTTCACCAACTTATCTTTCAAAAATTTTGACGAGGCTTGTGAAGGCTGGAATGATCGAATCCGTTTCTGGAGCCAATGGAGGCTATCGCCTATCCCGTCATAAAGATGATCTTACTTTTTTGGATATTATCCATGCCATTGAAGGTACGAATTCTTTGTTTGAATGTGATTTTGTCCACGGATCTGAGTGCCTGATTCAAACTGTAATGAGGGAAGCAGAGGAGAAAATGGAACGACATCTTAAAAATACGAAATTGGTCGATTTGGCGCAAAAGCAAACGCAAGTTTAAAAGTAAGCGACTTTATATAGAAAGAGGGTGGTTGCCAGTTATGTAAAGCGTTTTTTTTGGTTTTATTACAGATATAAAGAGTCTTTAATATCTTCGAAAAGGAGTTGGGTGTTATGCTGTACGATTGCGCTATTATTGGTGGAGGGCCCGCCGGATTGAATGCAGCCCTCGTGCTGGGCAGGGCAAGAAGAAATGTGGCTTTGATTGATAATAATCGGCCCAGAAATGCGGTTACGCATGCGTCGCATGGTTTTATTACGAGAGACGGCGTAACGCCAGCCGAGTTCCGCCGTGTAGCTTATGAGGAAGTGCTGCGTTATCCGTCTGTCCATCATCTGCAAACCGAGGTTGTTTCAATTACGAAAAACGAATCCGGATTTGAGGTGCTTGATTCGTCAGGCCTTCGCGTTCAAGCGCGAAAATTGATATTAGCGACGGGCGTAAAGGAGATATTCCCCGAGATCGAAGGTTTTTATCCGTTATACGGGAAAAGTCTGTTTAATTGCCCTTATTGCGACGGCTGGGAGTTGCGGGATCAACCGCTTGTCCTTGTCTCTGAATCGGCGGCTATATTTCATACAGCCAAACTACTCCTTAACTGGAGTAAGGATTTGATCGTATGTACGAACGGTCATGCATCCCTGTCGGATGAGCAAAAAGAACGGCTTCAATCCAAGGGAATTGTGGTAATGGAGCAACCTGTTGCGGCGTTCATCGGTCACAATGGAAAGCTGGAGCATGTGCGCTTTACGGATGGCACTCAAGTCCCGAGGGTCGGCGGTTTTGTGTCTCCCCAGTTTGTACAAAGTGCACCGTTTGGAGAACGTTTGGGCTGTGAAAGAACGGAGTCGGGCGGGATCAAGACGGATGAAGCGGGGAGAACCTCCATACCCGGTGTATATGCTGCCGGGGATTCTTCGTACTTCATGCCTTCTCAGTTGATTTTTGCTGCGGCCGACGGCAGTCGAACCGCTGCGAGCGTAAATATGGATTTGACAGAGGAAGATTTCAGCGAATGACGAGAAATTGGAATGTCTAATATGGAATCCGATGATAGAAAAGGCCGCCAACATGGCGGCTTTATTCTAAAATCATAGAGAGAGCAAGCAATAATAAACCAATGATCATAGGTCATTTCAAGGCTAAACAAGATCTTCTTTCAATAACCTCTGTATTCACAAGAACCTGAGTATGATGCCTCTGATTATTGTTATGCCTCTCCATAAGCAAATTTACAGCAGTTCGGGCCAAAATATCCTTTTTCACATGAATGGTTGTGAGTTCCGGGCTAATGACCTTGGCCTCATGAATATTATCAAATCCCATGACGGAAATTTGTTCAGGCACTCGAATGTTCATTTCCTGAAACGTTTTAATTGCACTGATCGCCATATAATCATTTTCGCAAAATAGGGCCGAAGGTAGCTCATTCAATTCATGAATAGCTGTTTTAAATGCGTCCTGTGACATCACAAGCATGGGATGCATATCAAATATAAGCCCATTTTCTATGGAAAGATTGTGCTCCTCTAAAGCCGCCATAAACCCTTCCTTTCGTTTTTTAAAGTTAAGAATTCTGGTACTGGATTGTACGTATCCTATCTTTCTGTGTCCTGACTGAATTAAATATTGGCCTGCCTGATATCCACCAAGATAGTTGTTAATAGATACGAAACTGGCGTCGACGTGTTCAAAGTAGGTATCTAAAATCACGATATTGGAATGAATGGATTGTATAGAATGAATAATCTCGGAAGTTAAATTGGTGCCAAGCAGAAGTATGCCTGAAGAAGGCTGATCTTTTTCCAAAATAGATAATTCTTCTTCGAGGCTATGGCTATCAAAAGACGAAAAAATCAAGGTGTTTCCATGTTCTCTCACCTGATTGGTAATATGATGAATTAATTCATTGAAAAATGGAAGTGAATCATAATGCTCTGTTACGATGTCTGTATTTTTACAGGCCACAAAGCGTATCACATGATGATTTTTAATGACTTCCTTGCTTGTCTTCATGGTGCGTGGTTTATATCCATGCTCTTGGGCTATTTTTAGAATTTGCTCCTTGGTTTCTTCACTGACTCCGGGTTTGTTATTAAAAGCAAGAGAGACAGCAGATTTCGAAACACCTGCAAGCCTTGCAATATCATCAATTTTCAATGTGGAACCCCCTATTGAACTAAACTACATAAATTATATCATTACTCTACAAGAAAGTTTAGATTATA
This sequence comes from Paenibacillus sp. FSL P2-0173, assembly GCF_038008045.1. Taxonomy (NCBI): domain Bacteria; kingdom Bacillati; phylum Bacillota; class Bacilli; order Caryophanales; family Paenibacillaceae; genus Paenibacillus; species Paenibacillus sp. FSL P2-0173. The sequence continues at coordinate 2,022,100 of NZ_JBBOYK010000001.1, read as the reverse complement.
AACTAAACTAAACTAAATAAATGAAAAGAAAAAAATGTTGACCTTTTATTATTTATAGTGTTAATATGCAAGTGTAAAGCGCTTTAATTTAGTTTATTTGCGAAAAAACATATAAATTTAGTTATTTATTTTAGTTATTTGTTTAGGAAGATTTGTGAATGTAGCAAGAAAGGAAAGGTGATTCATTTGAGTTTAAACATTGCTGAAAATCAAAGAAGTTTTACAAAAGAGGACAAACCTTTTTTTTATTTGGCAGATACGGTTTGGAGTGTATTTACCAACGCGACGATAGAGGAGTGGAGCGATTATCTTGACTATCGGAAGATGCAAGGTTTCAATGTGTTGCAAATCAACATGCTCCGACAATGGGACGCAAGTGAATCGGATCTGAATCTACAGCCGTTTGCATTACTGGAAAATGGGGATTTCGACTACCATACATTAAACGAAGCTTATTTTGACCGGGCAGAAATCATGTTGAAAATGGCTGTAGAGCGTGGATTTGTTCCGGCACTGGTTCTGTTGTGGTGTAACTATGTACCGGATACATGGGCCGAAATGTTCCAAAAGGGTAACAAAATGCCATTTGAATGCGTTGAACCCTATGTAACGTACGTCGTAAACCGTTTTTCTCCATTTGATCCTATTTTTCTGGTTAGCGGGGATAGTGATTTTCCGACTGAACGCGCCAATTCCTATTATTTAAAAGCACTGGACATTGTACAACAATTAAGCCCTGCAAGCTTAACTACGCTGCATATTCAAGGGAGATTGAGAGAAATTCCTCCAGCCTTTGAGAAACACAAGGGTCTTGGATTCTATATGTATCAATCAGGACATAACTCCCAGTTTCAACATGTAGCCCATGAGATTGCTCAACATTTCTATCATAAGTCAGATATACGGCCTGTCATTAATGGGGAGCCATGTTATGAACAAATTAGTTACAGCCGCAATGTGTATGGCAGATACACTGCACTGGATGCCAGAAAAGCAGCATGGCAAAGTCTCCTTGCAGGCGGGGGAGCGGGAATTACCTACGGGGCGCATGGCATTTGGAGCTGGCACAAGAAAGGAAAGAAATTCGGCATTGTAGAAGGGGAAGGATTCGATAGTCCCTACGATTGGAGAACCGCATTGCGATTTGAAGGTGCGTGGGATTATTCCTTTATTAAATATTTGTTTGAAATGTACAACCTTATCGGCATAAAGCCGCTAGATATTGTTTTAAACAAGACAGAGGAAATTAGAGCTGCGGGGAACGAGAATACCCTTATCTTGTATGTCCCGGTTAACACGAAGGTGCGACTAAGTACCAACGTGCAGGATTACAAGTTTACAACGATTGATTTAGCCGGGAAGCGGTTTGCCCAAACCGACGTGTCCGTCCAAAAGGATCAATCGGTGCTAGACATGCACAGCTTTGAAAGTGATGTTGTCATCATCGGAACGAAATAAAAACAGAGAAGAATGTGGATGGAGTGAAGCAACATGTGGAAAATCGGCGTTATTGGATCGGGATATTGGTCGGAAAAACATGTAAAAGCATGGCAGTTTATCTCGGATGCAGAAATCAAAGGATTTTGTGATCGAAATTAAGATTTACTTTTTCAAAAAGCAGCTCAATTCCATATACCTACTGAATTGGGATCAGTGCCGTAATTGTCGCAGTTATAGCACATCCAGCTACTACGGATAGAAAAATAGAAGCGCATCCAAGAAGGAGTGAACATGATGGATCATAAAAAAACAGCCAAAGAAGTATTAAGTGCCGTGGGCGGAAATGAAAATGTGAACAGTGTCATTCACTGTGTCACTCGATTGAGATTTAAACTGAAGGATAATCAATTGCCAGATAAAGAAAAGATCAAGCAGATTGAAGGTGTCATTACCGTTGTGGAAAGTGGTGGCCAATTTCAGGTGGTCATCGGAAATGAGGTTCCCAAAGTATACGAAGCTCTTTTGGATACAATGGGAGTAAAGCATGGAGATCAAATGGTTGAAGACGATCAAAAAAATGAAAAAGCGAGCCTATTTAGCCGCTTTGTCGATGTAATTTCAGGTGTGTTCATGCCCGTTGTGGGTGTGCTCGCTGCTGTAGGGATTCTAAAAGGACTATTGGCTTTATGCACATCCCTGGGCTGGATGACTGATCAGATGGGCACGTATAAAATTTTATATGCGACAGCAGATGCTATGTTTTATTTCTTTCCGGTGATTCTAGGGTTTTCAGCAGGTAAAAAATTTGGAGGAAACCCGTATCTGTCTGCCGTTTTGGGAGCAGCGATGGTGTACCCGACCATTACTTCCGCCTTTACGGATAAAACGGCGCTGTCCTTTTTGACCATACCTGTCGTTCTGATTAATTATACTTCTTCTGTTATACCGATCATTATTGGAGCGTTCTTGGCAGCTAAGGTCGAAAAAATGATAAGTAAGTATGCACCTGCCTCCATTAAAATGTTCATAGTGCCTTTTCTGACTTTGGTCATCATATCACCGCTTGTTTTTCTGGTTGTCGGGCCGATAGCAACTATAATCAGCGATGGGTTAGCCAAAGGCTCTATGTGGATTTATCAGTTAAGTCCGGCTGTAGCTGGCCTCGTTCTGGCCGGGTTCTGGCAGGGCATCATTATCTTCGGTCTGCATTGGGCATTCATTCCAATTCTCCTGAATAATGTAGTTACGAATGGGTTTGATCCGATTAACGGTATGCTCTTCTGTACGACTTTTGCGCAAACAGGTGCGGCATTTGCCATCGCTTTGAAATCACGGGACCCTAAATTAAAACCCATTGCCACTTCTGCCACAATTGCGGGTTTGATGGGGGTTACTGAACCAGCTATTTACGGGGTTACGCTACCCGCCAAAAAACCGTTTATTTTAGCCTCGATCGCTGGAGGTATAGGAGGAGCTGCAGCAGGCTTACTCGGCTCAACGGCATATGGATTTGCTTCGGGCGGCATTTTTGGTATCCCTCTATTCATTAATCCAAAAGGCATGGATGCAGGCTTCATCGGCTTTATCATATCTTTGGTTGTAGCTTTTGTAGTTGCATTTATTCTGACCTATCTTTTCGGTTATAAAAATGCAAAACCTGCGTCTGAAATTAAGGTTGCAGATGAAAACAAAGAGGAAGAAAAGACGGTATTCAGTCCTCTACACGGTGAATTAATTCGTTTAACCGAAGTAAAAGATGAAGCTTTTTCCAGTGGTGCGATGGGCCAGGGGGCCGCAATTATTCCGAAAGAAGGAGTAGCCTATGCGCCGTTTAACGGAACTGTTGTTACCGTTTTCAAAACAAAGCATGCCATCGGGCTTATTTCTGAGGATGGAGTTGAACTGCTCATTCACATTGGAATTAATACGGTCAGCTTGAAAGGAAAACATTTCACTTCCTTTGTGTCTGAAGGGGATACGATTCAAAAAGGGGACAAGCTGGTTGAATTCGATCCCAAAGCTATAGAGGATGAAGGATATGATATTACCACATCCGTCATTGTAATCAATACAGCTGTGTACACGGATATCTTAGTTGAAGATTCCAAGGATATTCATGTAGGAGACCGCTTACTAAAGATTAGATAGATTCCAATATTCAAGAATAAAAGGCAAATTAAAGCTGACGATGGCCCGTATATAAAAAGGGTTGTCGTCAGCTGTTTTTTAGTTACCTCACACCCAGCGTGTTCATCATCTGCCGGAAGGAGCGCACATATTTGTCTGGTGCCAACAGGTTAACGATTCGCTCCAGCCCTTTTCTGCGGATAGATTCGCGTTGAGGTACGTTGTTCATCAGGTCTAGTCCTTGGAGTATCGCCTGCAAGATGTCTCCCTGCTGATAAAATTTACCGGTTTCGTTGTGGTCAATGAATGCTCGTACTCCGTCTGAATCAGAGCTTAATACCGGGCAACGACAGGCCATCGCCTCAGCAACCGCATAGCCGAAGCCCTCTACCAGCGAGGTCGATAGCAGGTAGCCGCCTGAGTCGCCAATCATGGAGTAGTACAGGGGCATTTGGGCATGAGGTACGCTTTTAAAACGCTCGATAATGGAGGACATGCCAAGCTGAGCAAGCATGTTCTCGAATTGTATTTTATCCTCCGGCTGAGACAAGGTGTCATCATAAAACATCCAGATTCGAAGATCCGCACGGTTTTGCAGCATCCAGTAAGAAATGTCGACAAAATGCCTCCAGTTCTTGTTGGGCTCCAACCGCCCAACCCAGGCAATAATCGGATTGATCGGAGGAGTGTTAGGTACATAATTAAATACGCTGGTATCCAGTACGTTTGGAAATACATAACGATTAAGCCATGGACACATGTCGGTAAATAGCTGCACCAGATGAGTTGTATTGGGCAAGAGCACCGCGTTGGCATGTCTCTGAAGATACGGAACTGCATCCGCGACCACCCAAGCAGCCTCTTCGTGAGAACCAAAGCCCTGCGATTCATAGATTAATACCCCCTGATAGCCCAACATTCGCAGTCTGGGGAGCATAGGATAATCCGATGAGACGATAATTGCATCATAGCGGTTAGTAATTACCAGCATTCGAATTTCTTCTTCAGAGGAAGTCATGAATACAGGAATATCGCCGTTCAGGTTTTGCATCCCTGTACCTTGCTGATAATAGAGAAGATGACATTCAATCCCGTCCTGCATGAGCACTTTACAGCGTTGGCGGTTCAAGGTTTCTACGCCGCCGCTCGGTATATAAAAAGTAAATAGAACTTTGATCTCAATAACCTCCTTTGCCAATCACAAGCTCCTATACCAAGTTATTCAACCTACAGGACGGGGTGTGGGTTTCTATGGAAGCCTAGATTGAATTAGCGCATAATTATGGCTAAGGCGAGAATCGTCCGGGGAGCGCTCTGTTGCTTCTCTCGCAAATTCACAAGCTTTGTGTAAAAGGCCTAACTCGTAGCAAGCGAGGGCACCAAGATCATACAGTGTGGCGTCCCAGCAAAAATCCTCTTGCATGTACGTATCCGGTCGTGTTGAAATACGTAACGCTTCTTCAACCATATGATAGACAGCGGACCAGTTCCGTGTATGATAGGCCAGCTGAGCCATTTCCGTGTAAGGTTCACGTAAATACGGTGCTTCCGCAATAGCCCGGTATAACCAACGTGTTGCCTCCTGCCATTGTTCACTTGCTTTATAGGCTCTAGAAATAAAGCGCATCGAAGCGCTGCGTTCATCTGCCCAGCGTGCCTGCGGCATGGCAAGATGTTGTTGCAGTGTAGCAATGCACTCGTCCCAACGGCCATGATACATATATTCCCGCCCCAAGTAATGCATGTTGCGGTCATCCTCAGGAAACTCGCACACAGACTGCTCCAGCAGTGGAAGGTATTGGCTGCGGGACTTGTGCGGATCGGGATCATGATACAAGCGTAGCTGGTCGGATCGGATGCTGCGTTCTTCACCCTTCCCGATATATTCAAGCACCTCGTGAACCGGGCGTACCCAGCGGTAACCGTGACGAGTGTGTATTTTTTCTTTCCAGAACCATGTATAAACGGTATCTTGCCCAGGCTGTCCATGTGTAAAGGCATATAGCATCCGGGTAGTTCCTTCCCTCCAGTTGCGTTCCAGCCGCGACCGCCAACCTTCCTCCCAGACTTCGTCCAGATCCGTACAGACACAAATATCTATATCGTCAGGGACCAGCCGTAGGGACTCATTGCGAGCCTTGTCAAAACGCCAAGGAGTTACCTGGATACGATGCACCTCTGCACCCGCTTCGCGTAGCAGAGAAACGGTATCGTCTGTAGAGCCGGTGTCCGCTACAATGACAACATCGGCTTCACGCATGGTGTGCATCCATCGTTTGGCGAATCGGGCTTCATTTTTGCTAATGGCATAGACAGCTATCTTGTACCGATTCGATTGTTGCATTCCGCTTGCTCCTCCTTTGACTTACTTAAAGATTGAGGGTTGAGTATGGGGGACATCTCTATTGGGGAGGATTCAGGATTGAGCTGAAAAATTGTCGATTATGCAGGACATGCGGGTCGTTGGGAATATACGTGGCAGCTTGCTCGTTGTGCCAATTCGCACGTGTGTAATCCTTCAGCCGAAAATGGCAAATGCATAGCTGGATATGAGGAAACCACGTTTGGTACGCGTCCTGTACTGGGCCCATCGTGTCGGGAGGATTGAGAGTGGTAGCCATGTCGTACCAATAAATAGCTTTGGTAATCTCATTTTTATGCAAAAAATAATGACCTATCCGACAGCATAGATCTGCCCTGGGTGTATCGAAGGTCAAACTATGGAGAGCCGCGGTAATACTTTGCTCCAGCTTGCCCAGTTGTTGCAGGCAGTCGGCCATTTTGCTACATGCACTAATCGCATCCTCTACCCAGCATTGTCCGGTATCCAGAAAATTCCGGTAAGCCTGCACGGCCTGCTCATATCTTTCATTATCTCTTAACTCGTTAGCGTAATAGTAGAGGTCACGAGGAGAGAAGGCATGACCTTGGGCGAGCAACTTCTCATAAATTCGCAGGTTTCGCCCTGGAGAGGCCGTGTGTGTTCTAGTGTGAGTTATGGCGATATCGGCATGTTGAATATTCCCGTCAACGGCGAGGTACTCATGCACGGCTCCATGCCAACGGAACCCGGCTGACCTTCTGATCAAGCGGTTTCGGCGAAAATGTAGGGTGACATTGCCGTGATCATCAAAGGCATAATGATAATTCATAGACACAGAATCGACGGTTGGTACAGCTGAGGAATCAAGGGTTTGCTTTAGCTCAAGCAGCTTAACGGCATCCTGCTCCTTCAAAATATCATCGGCATCAAGCCAGAGAATGTACTCCTGCGTAGCTTGCTCAAACGAATAGTTACGTGCAAGGGCAAAATGATCTACCCATTCAAATGGAAAAATTCGATCTGTAAAGTTGCGACATATGTCAATGGTCCGATCCTGTGAACCTGTGTCCACGATATTGATCTCATCCACAATAGGATGGACCGATTCCAGGCAACGGCCAATGGTATGTTGATCATTTTTGACGATCATGCACAGGCTGATACTGATCAATTGAGCATCACTCCTTTGGAAACCATCTAAGGATTCAGGTCAAACATAAAGTTGGATTTTTAAAAGAGGCCTGAGTTATAGAAGCCCTGCCGCAACTGCGGCAGGGCATGGATGACAAAGCCTTAACATGCTGTACGGCTTTGTCGATAAGGTATGGTACATCGCTTAAAAATGATGTGACAGAAAAAGGAGGTTAGAGTCCGGTAGGCCCCGTAGGTCCAGTCGGCCCTGTAGGTCCGGTAGGTCCAATCGGTCCTTCTGGGCCTGTGTCTCCTGTTGGTCCAATCGGTCCAGTCGGCCCTGTAGGTCCGACAGGTCCAGTAACACCAGTGTCGCCCGTGGCGCCAGTAGGTCCGACAGGTCCGGTAGCACCAGTGTCGCCCGTGGCGCCAGTAGGTCCGATAGGTCCAGTAACACCAGTGTCGCCCGTGGCGCCAGTAGGTCCGACAGGTCCAGTAACACCAGTGTCGCCCGTGGCGCCAGTAGGTCCGACAGGTCCGGTAGCACCTGTGTCGCCAGTGGCGCCAGTAGGTCCGATAGGTCCAGTAACACCAGTGTCGCCTGTAGCGCCAGTAGGCCCGATAGATCCGGTAGCACCTGTGTCGCCAGTGGCGCCAGTAGGTCCGATAGGTCCAGTAACACCAGTGTCGCCTGTAGCGCCAGTAGGCCCGATAGATCCGGTAACGCCAATGTCGCCCGTGGCACCAGTAGGTCCAGCAGGTCCGGTAGCACCTGTATCACCCGTGGCTCCTGTAGGTCCGACAGGGCCAGTAGCACCAGTGTCGCCTGTGGCGCCAGTAGGCCCGACAGGTCCGGTAAATCCAAGGCCGAATGGTCCGGTAGGTCCAGTCGGCCCTGTAGGTCCCGTGTCGCCCGTAGGTCCGACAGGTCCAGTAGCGCCTGTGTCGCCAATAGGCCCGATCGGTCCGATTGGTCCAGCAGGTCCGGTAACACCAGTGTCCCCCGTGGCGCCAGTAGGTCCGACAGGTCCGGTAGCACCTGTGTCCCCCGTGGCTCCCGTAGGCCCAACAGGTCCAGTAAATCCAAGGCCAAATGGTCCGGTAGGTCCAGTCGGCCCCGCAGGTCCGGTATCGCCCGTAGGCCCAATAGGTCCAGTAACACCAGTGTCACCCGTGGCACCAGTAGGTCCGACAGGTCCAGTAACACCAGTGTCACCCGTGGCGCCCGTAGGCCCGACAGGTCCAGTAACACCAGTGTCACCTGTGGCGCCAGTAGGTCCGACAGGTCCAGTAACACCAGTGTCACCCGTGGCACCAGTAGGTCCGACAGGTCCGGTAACACCAGTGTCGCCCGTGGCACCAGTAGGTCCGACAGGTCCAGTAACACCAGTGTCCCCCGTGGCACCAGTAGGTCCGACAGGTCCAGTAACACCAGTGTCACCCGTAGCGCCCGTGGGCCCGACAGGTCCGGCTGGTCCTACAGCTCCAGCTGCACTTGCTTTAACAAGAGCAATAGAATCAATGGCTACATCAGCAGTGTTAGCCAAGGCATTTTTACTAATAACCAAAAAGGCATAGGCTGCGTTGGCTGGAACAGGAGCTGTTACTTCATATAGGCTTTGCCATGTTCCGTTCACAGCGTCTGGCAATGTGCCTGAGCTCAAATAGGTAGTTAGCCCTGTGCCAAGGAAGCTAAAGGCTGCGTCATAGTAATACAGAAATATGTTAACTTGAGGACTGGACAGGCTTCCTACTTTTGCAGCTGAAAGGCTTAATGTATAGCTTTCGCCTGGTGCAGCAAAAACGACCTGGGAAAGAGATGCATCTACTGCGCCTCCTGCCAGGATCGCACTATAAAAGTTTGTCTTTTTTACAGATAAGTTAGTGACAGTCACATTGACAGAGCTCCAAAAAAGGGTTGATCCGATCTCGAAGTCGCCGTTAGAAACTAGATTGGTAAACAATACACTCATCGCTTTTATACACTCCCTTCACACGTTGTAATGATAGTAGATGCGAATCCATATCCTAGCGAACCGTACAAGTTTCCGAGGGCAGATGTGTATTTTTGTGTTCACATTTCAGACACATTATTTTAAGCTTCTATTTAAGTGACGTTAAGCTGGAGTTATATGTGGGGGATTATCATTAGAATTTAAAAGTGTAGCATAAGGTGCGGGGAGACCGCTCCGCGAAGGCTTTGAGCTTCCGATCGCTGTTGCTGTAGGATTCTTCTTTGATTAGATAAGACATATAAAGGTAAGAATCCTACAGCAAAGGCGAACGCTGGCGCTTCTCCAGCTTCAAATCCTCTGCTTCGCTGCTACCCGCTACTCATGCAACATTTTAGGTGGGAGGGAAGTAGGGGAGCAGCAGGGAGAAGATTACGATAAAAGAAAGGGTGGAACATGTGCTCAAAGTGCAGCAGGTGAGCAAGTGGTATGAGGGCAACCGGGGTGTACATAAGCTGGATTTTGAAATGCAGCGCGGTGAAATTGTTGGTTTCCTGGGGCCGAATGGTGCGGGTAAAACGACGACGATGCGCATGATTACAGGGTATCTTCAACCCAACGAGGGAGTGATTACGATTGACGGTATCCCGATTCAGGATAAGGGCAGACAGGCCCGTTCCAAAATCGGTTATCTGCCGGAGACTCCCCCTTTGTATGAGGATATGTCCGTAAGATCCTATTTAAAGTTTGTAGCTAGTATTCGGGACGTGCCTGCGAGAGAGCAGAAGCTGCGTATTTCGGAGATGATTTCCAGGCTAGGACTGAATGGGCGGGAAAAACAATTAGTCCGCAGTTTGTCCAAAGGGTATAAACAGCGCTTGGGACTGGCAGGTGCGATTATTCATAACCCGGATTTATTGGTACTGGATGAACCGACCTCAGGTTTGGACCCCAATCAGATTTTGGAGATTCGTCAGCTCATTCAGGAGATTGGCGAAAATCATACGGTATTGCTAAGTACGCATATATTGCCTGAGGTGGATGCTTTGTGCAATCGTGTTCTCATCATCCATGAAGGGAAACTGGTCATGGATGGGCGTCCTGACGCGCTCGGCGGTTCGATGGAAGATGGATTCAAGGTGAAGGTGGAGGTTAAAGGCAAGCGTGAGCAGGTGCTGGATGTCCTGCGTACTTGGGGAAAAGTAGAGGTTGAATCTATGGCGACCACGCTGCCTTCAGCGAACACGAATCTGACTGCCGCAGAGCCAGATATGACCGGATTGCTACTCACAGGAGCCTCCGGTGAGGATTTTCGCGAAGAACTATTTTATGTGTTGTCTGATGCGAAGCTTCCAATTTTGGAGATGAAAAAAGAAAACCTTAGCTTGGAAAATATCTTCCAGCAGTTAACGACCCGCGAGACGGAAGAAGGTCAGGTCAGCGATCCAGCAGTACAAGACCTACATTCCTCGGATACTGCAGCACCTACGGCCATCACGGTGGAGCACGGAGAAGCTGCGTCCAGCGACGATAAGGCTGAAAAAGATAAGGATACAGGAGGTAATCGGTCATGAGGCGTTTGTTCGCGGTCTGTCAAAAAGAGCTGCAAGCCTATCTGTGGACACCAACGACGTATTTTGCGCTTGCAGTGTACATGCTGCTGACGGGGTTACTTTTTTACACAAATTTTGTTATGTATCAGCCTAGCATTCTGGACTATCGACTGGTACTCGGTGACACCTTGTCCATGCTGGTGTTCGTCGTCCCATTGCTCACGATGAGGCTGGTTGCGGAGGAATTCAGGCAAGGTACGGATGAACTGCTGCTTACCTCACCTGTGAGTGTGACGGAAATGATCGTAGGTAAATTTTTGGCGTCGCTGGGCATGTTGCTCATATTGGTGCTGTGCAGTCTAGCGTATCCGGTCGTGATGTCCTTTTATGGGAAGCTGGATTGGACGCTGGTATTAACATCTGTGATCGGTCTGTTCATGCTTGGCGCAGCCATGATGGCGATCGGCTTATTCGCTTCGACGCTTTCACAGCATCAGATGATGTCGGCGGTCGTCAGTTTTATTATTTTACTTGTGTTCTGGATGCTGGATTCGTTTGGTGGACAGACGGGTGCATCTGCGGCGGTACAGCAATGGCTGGAACCTTTTTCACTAACCGCACGGTTTGACAGTTTCACCAAAGGATTGCTGAATGGAGCCGATGTGATGTACTACGTGACGGTGGCGGTGCTCTTTTTGCTATTCAGCATCCAAGTGGTTGAACGGAAACGGTGGAGGTAATGAATATGAAAAAATGGCTGGGTCATACCAATAGTGTGGTACTATCGATTGCTGCTGTAGGGATTTTTATTTTATTGACGTTATTTCTGCGGTCGTTAGGTGGCTTTCAACTGGATCTGACGGCAGGCAAGCAGTATACGCTGTCTGACCAAACGTTGACGACCATCCAGGGTGTAAAGGAAAACGTACGGCTCATTGCTTTTACCGTATCCACTTCACAAAATCAGAAGCTGAACCGGGATGTTACGGATATGCTGAATGAATACGCCAAGCGTAACAACAAGCTCAAGGTCGAGCAATACGATCTGAATCAGGAACCGATACTGGCCAAGCAATATGGTGTTACTGCAGCGTCTATTGTGTTGGTGCAGGGGGAGAAGAAGCGGGTTATAGATATTGGGAGTCTATTTACGCAAGCTCAGGGGAGTGGTGAAGGGGCATACCAATTTACTGGGGAAGAAAAGCTGACTAGTGGACTGCTGGGATTATCATCTACCCGTCAAGGGAAAGTAGCCTTTCTAACTGGACATGAGGAAATCCCATTGTCCCAAATGACTGAATTAAGTAGCTCACTGTCACAAGATAATGTGAAAACAGAGGAAGTTCAGCTCAATCAGGCGGGGAGCGTGCCCAAAGATGCGTCTGTATTGGCTATTGTCGGACCAGAACGTGATATCAGTGCAACGGAACTGAAGAGTATTCGTACGTATCTGAATGATGGCGGAAAGCTTTTTATGGCACTAGGCTTTCACCCGAACATGGGGTCCGATTGGAAAAACCTTGATGCATTAGCGGCTGATTATGGAGTGAAGGACACTCATGCCATCGTGGTGGATCAGGAACAGACGAATACACTTGGACCTCTATGGACGGTTCCTACCTTCGGCAGTCATGCGATCACCGACAAGTTGGCGGCTTCCAATCTGTACCCGGTTCTTTCACTGTCTATTGCTTTGCAGGCAGGAGAGCAGAAGGATTGGAAGACGACGCTTTTGATGAAATCTTCTGCAGCCAGCTATGGCGAAACGAATATCCAAGGGCTGCTGAACAACGAAACGCAGAAGGATGACAAGGACCCGCAGGGGCCGCTGAATCTCGGTTATGCGGTAGAAGGGAAAGACGGCAAGCCCAAAGCCGTTATTCTCGGAACGTCTGCCCTTTTAAGCGACACTGAGATCAACACAGGAGGCAATCGAGACTTTGTGCTGAACAGTCTGAATTATGTGCAGGAACATTCTGATGGGCTTACCATTCGTCCTCGTCAGGAGCAGGATTATAAGGTAGCTTACTTGACTCCTGCACAAGCAAAAACGATATTGACCATATCTGTCATCGGATTGCCGTTGCTATTCGCGGTCATCGGAATCTTATTATGGTGGAGGCGAAGAAGAGCATGAGAAAATGGATACCCACAGTGCTACTGTTAGTTGTATTGGGAGCGGGTATAATCTATGCAAAGAGCCAAAACTTCTTTCGTGAACAAGCGCCGGCGGCTCGCCAGCTGGTTCAGCTTACGCAAGAGAATATTACGTCTTTCGCGATCACAGGAAAGGACGGCAAGTCGGTGGAACTTGAACAACATGATGGTCAATGGAGTATGAGCAAGCCACGGACTTACCCGCTAAACCAATATACAATAGACAATTGGCTAGCAGCGATTCAAAATGTAAAGTTGGGTGAAGTGGTGGAATCTTCCCCTACAGACGTAGCCAAATATGGGATCAGCGCTACCCATGATCAGATTGAGATTAAGACCAAGAAGGGCGACGTTCGTACCTTTGCCTTCGGTGAAACGTTGCCTTCCGGAGATGCTGTTTATGTATTATCAGACAAAAAAGAGATAGCTTCTGTACCTATAGATACACTTTCAGGGTTGTTGCTGGGTGCTGATGATTTTATAGATACAACGCCGTTCGATTGGGACGATACCAAGCTGAGCGGAATAGAGTGGGAAGGCCAAAATTCTTCATGGATGCTCAAATCCTCCGGTAACAGCGGAACCGGAGACAGTGCTTCCACATCTTGGACGCTGAACGGAAAGTCAGTAGCCAATGACACGGCGACTTCCCTCTCGCAGCAAATCAAAAACCTGGCTAGCAGTCAGGCCTTGCGCAAAGCCTCCGAGCTGAGCAAGCCTGTTCACCGCTTTACGCTGAGTATATCGCTGGGTAAGGATGATTCCCAGCTGGTCTATCAGGGCTGGACGCTTAACGATGATCCAGATACCGTATGGGTTGTGCCGCCACAAAGTAACTGGGCTTATGGTCTGTCAGTATCTGACGTGAACCGTACTGAACAGAATGGCCACGACCAAGCTCAGACTGGAAAATAATCATTAGAAATTAAATTAGCGCACAAAGAGGCTCCAACGGCGGATGATCGTCGTCTGGAGCTTCTTTGTGTTCGTTATTCGTCAGGTTTGCTGCTTTTGGAAGAAGAGCTGTTATTGTCGTTTAAATCTTGGATAACCTGAATCAGCTCATGAAGTGAGAGATCCAGCTTATCCAGCTTTTCTTCCATCGTGTGCAGGATGTGCCGCAACAAAATAAAACAAAGTCCAGCCGGAAAGCCTACGTTGGTAACCAGAGAAAGAGCATCATCCATTTGCAATGTATTCCCTCCTTTTTAGCCATATATAAAGGAAGGTAAATTAAAAGAACCATATACAACTGCATGTAAAAATAGTATAATAAATAAGAACAAATGTTCTGTTTTGGTTGTAAAATAGGTTTGCAAATTACCCTATAGTATGAGGATTTAGAAAAAGTCAAATCCAAAGAGAAAGGGTAATTTACAATGGATAAGTCTCAGCTAACATTGGTGGAACAATATCGAAAGAAGCTGTACCGCATTGCCTGGAGAATCCAGTATCGTGCTCGGGTACAAACCAATCATGAATTTGTAATGGAAAAGAACGAAGCCGTCAGCGCCCCATCTTTTACAGAATCTTCAAACTCTAATATGTACACACTACAGCTTATCAACTCTCTACCTTCTGAGATCGGAAAAATGATCATCTTTGACCTTTACATACTAGACAAAACCGAAGCACAGATTGCAAAAGAGTTAAAGCTATCCCAACAGGCGGTGAATAAATGGAAAAAGAAAATGCTCAAAGAGTTATTTCGGATGCTGAGTTCGTCCAATTGCTAAAATTAGTACGAAGTGGAGATCAGGAGGCCATGTGTAGGATACTTCAATTGTTCGAGGAAGACATTCAAAAGACCAGTCGGTATATTCGTATGTCCCGTGAAGATGCTGTCCAAAGCATTGTGACTGATTTTATAGAAGAACTGCAACAAGAGTTAAAGACAGTAAAAAGTGGACAATGGATATAGCCTTGGCTATCCTTATCCGTAGGTTTACTTATTTAACGGAGGGCTTATAAGTTTATGAGTGATAACAGGGCTTCTTTTGAAAAAAGTATGAAGATGTACCCAGTCAACAGTATTCGTTCCAATGTCATCATTCTTGTTTTATTACTGTTAGATCTGTTTCTAGTTATCCTCTTAGTGGGAAATCCATACATTGCAGTTTACGTTTATGTATTGTTGCCACCGATTGTTATGATAAACATTTGGGCCCTTGTACTGGTCATCATGCCACGCAAATTGCAGTTGAATTACGTTTTATTCCGTGGTGTATTTGGTTTGGTTTGTTCTATTGGCTTCATGATCATGACACAAAAGTTTGCTTATGGCATGTTGGATCTGGATACTCCATGGTATTTTGTAGGTTCTTTTGCCCTTTATGGAGTGGCCTTGTATTACTTTATAAAATATAATTTAACGAAATTCAAAGATCCTTCAAATCATAGGAAGAAACCAAAGTTTAAGGAAAAAAACAAAAGAGCGCCTGTAGTAACTATCACCACATTTACTGGGGCTGGTTATCTGATAGCTAATGTTTCCCTCGGATTCGCTACACAACAATTAGTTGCCACAGTATTGATAAGTGTATACTCGATGCTGGCATGTGTTCTTTTTCATTTTATTATGGATATACACCGCTACTATTGGCTTCATAAGCTGAGGAATCAGACAACGGATTGAACACAACGAATGCCTTACAAAGTATTATTTCTATCAAGATGTTTTGTAATGAAAAAAAGCCTGCAAACGCCCCAACTATAATGGGGGTTTGCAGGCTTTTTAGGTTGTAGATTTATTTAGTCAACATACTTGTTGCCGTCAGCATCAATATAAATGGATTGAACAGCTGTGCGGCGGTACGGATATCCAGCCTCTGTGGTGCCGCTAATTTCATAGGTTACAGAATAGATGCCGGGCTTGTCCGCTTTGGATAGCTCAATTTGTCCGGTAGGGTTAACGTTTTTTTGCTGTACCGTCAAACCTTTGGATGTAGAAGTGACTCCTTGCTGCGGATCACCATAATATTGAACTTGGTAGGTGACTTGTGTAACACTGTTCGGGGAATCCTGTGGTTTCAAATTTAGCTTCGGGCCCACTGCATTTAAATTGTATTTCAGCTCAGGAACTTGAACAGCCTGGTAACGTGCAATCAGGAGATACGCTCCATTATCAGGAACCGTGACGTTCAGTTTATAGGTGCCCGGTTTTGGATTTTGAATGACGGCGTTATGATGCCAGGCACCAGCAAAAATATCGTCATCATAGCCTGCTTTCAGATTAATAATTTCACTAGTACCGTCAGGCTTGGTTAGTTCCAGTTTACTCACACGTTTATCGCTGATCCAGTCCAGATCAATGGATTTTACACCATTTTCAACAGTGAGGGTTTGTGAGGCTTTTCCATTATAATCGCCGCCTCGGATAAAATATGAATTATCGATCTCGCTATAGGTGGATTGTGAAGCAGAAGCAGTCAGGGAAGATGCTGAAAGTGCCTCAGTTTCCTGATTCAATGCTGGAGTGTTCGCTTGGAGGTAGGGTTGGATCAGGGAGAAGACGTAAGAACCAGTGCGAACCTTGGCATGATCCCAAGATCCGACTTTAACTACACGTCCGCCGGGAAGCTTAGCGTTGTCGACTGTGACCACTCCATCATTCTTACCAAAGGAGGAGAGGTAAAGTCCGCCCAGTATGTAGGAAGCAGTGCCGCCAGACCAGTTATCACCAGCAAACGTGAAGAATGGAACTGTAGTCGCATTACTAAGTGAATCGGTCTTGGTTCGGAAATACTTCATATAAGATGTTTGTAAAGTGGAGGTACCGGGATTTTGTGACCCGACGATATCTGCCAGCCATCCGGCCCAGCTACTGTAGGCGAGATCTGCAAGTTGTGAACCATGATGAGGACTGCTGAGGGTGATGACACGTTGTACATAAGGAGCGGCTCCGTTATATACGAGAGCGGTTTGAGTATCCACTCCACCTTTGCTGTGGGCGATGACGATAAGCTTTTTTCCAAAGTGATTGCTGATGACCTTAATTTTGTCGGCCAGAAGCTTACCATTGTCCCACATATCTTGGGATGTGCCAGTTGTATCGTACAGATTAATGGTGGCTGTCTGGTATCCGGCGTCACGTGCGCGCTGAAGCATATCGTTATCATTCTTGGTCCAGACTTCAGCGCTACTGTTCAAACCATGTACGAACAATAGTGCGGGCTTGGCTGGATCAACGCGATTAGGTGGTGGACCTTCTGCCCAGCTTCCGGCGGGATCTTTTGGGGGTTGGGGTGTAGTGGAGCCTGCAAAAGCGCCAACGGGAACAAGAGTAACTGATAACAAAAAAATGAGCATCAAAACGGTGATCTTTTTCAAACTGAAAATCCTCCTTTGTAAAATAAAGTATTTTTCAAGC
This sequence comes from Paenibacillus sp. FSL P2-0173, assembly GCF_038008045.1. Lineage (NCBI taxonomy): Bacteria > Bacillati > Bacillota > Bacilli > Caryophanales > Paenibacillaceae > Paenibacillus > Paenibacillus sp. FSL P2-0173. The sequence goes on along the minus strand of NZ_JBBOYK010000001.1, from coordinate 2,005,048 downwards.
TTATTATACATGCCATCTTGTGGTAAATCATCAATTGTATTTCATATTTACATTAAAATTTTATTTTTTTAGTCATTTTTTAGTCAGGATATCCCTATGATTCATAGCGCATGATAATCTCGTCACACATTTTATAATGTATGGAGGATGAGTTCATGCCAGGAACTAAGAAGGTCATCAGTTTTACGATTTCTGCTGCTTTACTCGCCAGTATGGCTGCTTTGACCGGGTGCGGAAATGCCGATCATAACGTTCGTACGAACAGTACACGCTATAACGCGCAAAGCACACATCATATGGATGGTGTGAACCGTTATGGTATGGATGGTGTCAATCGTTATGGGGTTAAGTCCAATGGTATGGACGGGATGGCATTGAATGAAAATGCCAACCGAACCGGACATCCAGTCCGTAATCTGCAAGTCGATCGCAATTTGTCCAAACGTATATCCGAGATGCCGGATGTAAAGTCTGCGACAGTGCTGGTCGGTGAACGACATGCCTATGTAGCCGTTTCCTTGAAAGACCAAGCTAACGGAACAGGTGTTGGTGCTCCAAGTGTTGACGGTACTCCAAGTGCAAATAGTATTGGACGTAACGGGAATGTACCGAGTGTGAATGGCGTTAATGGTACTAGAGGAAACCGTACTACGGATACTACAACGCCTGGAATGACAGACAATGGAGTAACCGGGAATGGAACACCTGCGCGTCGTGATGACGGTTTATTCGGTACGATGGGTACAGGCTCGTACGGTATGTTGCGTGGCTTGACGGACAACAATCGCGCAAATACCGGAAACACCACCATCGAGGGAGCAAGAACTGCATATGAACCAAGTGATGCAGTCAAGAGCCGTATCGCTAATAAAGTGAAGCAATTTGCGCCTTCGATTGAACAGGTGTATGTATCCGCTAACCCGGACTTTGTTAAACAAGCCACTGACTTTACACACAGTGTGCAAAATGGTCATCCGATTAGAGGCTTGAGCAATGAAATGGTGGACGTGATTGAACGTGTATTCCCAACTCCGGCGGCTGGTACAAACCGTCCAATGGAAAATACAGCACCCACACGCCCACAAAATCATACGCCCGCGCCAATGAATCATCGCTAATTCAAACCCTATAAGTGTGTGCAATGCCAAAGAAAGAGCTATCCATCTCAGCGAATACGCTGGTGGATAGCTCTTTAGTTTTGGGGAATGATAACTATAACTGAATTATTTACGCAATCCTTTAATCCATACGCCTTGCAGCTTTAAGTCTCCATCCAGTAACAGGATGTCTGCTTGTTTACCTGCTTCAAGCGAACCTGTACGATCAGCAATGTGCAAGGATCGAGCCGGATTCAGGCTGGCCATTTGTGATGCCGCGGGAATACTTATACCCACATGTTGAACCAAGTAGCGGAAGCCTTCAATCATCGTTAGTGTGCTTCCTGCCAAAGTGACGCCATCCTCCAGTCGTGCTACACCGCCCTGCACGATCACCGGCAAATCGCCGAGCGTATAATGACCGTCTTCCAGACCAGTAGCAGACATGGCATCTGTGATGAGAATGAGATTATGATCCTGCTTTAATCTAGCGAGCAGGGAAATGGCGGCGGGATGCACATGAATGCCGTCCGCGATGATTTCTGCTTCAATGCGCGGATCAGCGAGTACGGCTCCGGCGGCTCCCGGCTTGCGATGATGCAGCGGAGTCATAGCATTAAATGCATGCACCGCATGATTCAGCCCCGCCGTCGCTGCCTGTTCAACCTCTTCATACGTAGCATCCGTATGACCGAGAGCCGCGGTAATGCCATGGCTACGCAGCCATGCAATCAGTTCCAGCGCTCCTTCCCGTTCGGGCGCAAGCGTGAGCTGGCGAACAAGGCCTGGATAGCGCTGCTCCCATTCTGCCACCCATGAGAGATTCGGTGGCACGATATGTTCTGGGTTTTGCGCTCCAGGCCAGTTCGGACTGATGAACGGCCCTTCCAGATGTACGCCCTCCAACTGAGCATAGGGCATAGGTAGTGCCATGTATGCGTGAACTTCACTCAATACCCGGTCAATCTGTTCCTTGGGCGCGGTCATGGTGGTAGCCAGCATAGCCGTCGTTCCTTGTGAACCGTGAAAGGAGGTGATCGTATCCAGCACCCTTGGACTGGAGTCCATAAAGTCCTCACCGTTACCGCCGTGAACATGAATATCAATAAAGCCTGGTAGCAGATATCCTCCTTCCAAACGCACAATGTTTGCGGTTTTCGCTGCGGTTTCTTCCTGATTTGCCAAGACTACCGCTGTCCAATCGGCGGGTAAATGCTCTTCTGAACCAGCGAATACAATGGATTGCCCCTCAATGACGACAACCCCTTTTTCAATGATGTCATTCCCAACGACGACTTGCCCATACAGTAGCTGGGGTACGTTACCACTCATTTCATTTGACTTCAATTGAACCCTCCTCCTGCTTTCTGATCCAGCAAAATAAGTGCATTGGGGTGACATTGCAGCAGAGAAGCCGGACACTCAGTCGTGACAGGTCCAGTTAAAGCCTGCTTTATAATATCAGCCTTATCCGAACCAAAAGCCACCAGTATAATTTGCTTCGCTTTAAGAATCGTGCCTACTCCCATCGTAACTGCTTGCCTGGGTACAGCATCTATATCGCCAAAAAATCGAGCATTCGCCGAGCGCGTACTTTCTTTCAAATCTACAACATGTGTGGCTCCAGTCAAGCGGTGACCAGGTTCGTTAAAGCCGATATGACCATTATGACCAATGCCAAGCAATTGCAGATCCACGGGTCCATGGTCCAAAATGGCCTGCTCGTGCGCTGCACATTCTGCTGCCAGATCTAGTGCATTCCCGTCAGGGACACGTGTATGGGATATCGGAATATCGATATGCTGGAACAAGTGCTCATTCATAAAGCTTCGATAGCTCTGCGGATGTTCTGGGGGAAGACCAACATACTCATCAAGATTCACGGAATAGGCTCGTGCAAAACTGACCTGTCCCTTGCTGTACATATCTGCAAGATGTTGGTAAATGCCAATCGGCGTACTACCGGTGGCCAGGCCAAGCATGGCCTGTGGTTTGGATAGCAGCAAGCTGGCGATCACAGCGGCGGCAGTAGCGTTCAGGTCCTCACGGCTGTTCAAAATGCGTATGTTCATCTTAGTGACCCCCTGGTTGTTTTTTGAGCTTGCTCACTTGTTGATATGAACCTTCCAATCTCGGAATATATTTGTCAAAATCTGCGCTCACCATACCTGTAAACAGAATATCTATGATATGAAGCTGGGCGATGCGGGAGGCCATGTCCCCACGTCGCATTCCTTCCTCCAATGAGGAGGAAAATAGCGCAATATCCGCAAGACCTGCCAGCGTATTGTTTCCGAAGGAGGTCAGGGATAATGTCTTAGCCCCCTGTTCCTTTGCACAACGTAGAGCCGCAATGGTCTCCTGGGTTTCTCCTGAATAAGAGACGGCAAAGGCGACATCTCCTGCTCCGAGCGAGGAGGCAGAGGTAATCTGCATATGCGAATCTGCAAAGGCAGTGCTGTTCTTGCCAATACGGATGAGCTTCTGGTAAAAATCCTGTGCCACAATCGACGATGTCGCCATCCCATAGAGATCAATGCGGCTCGTGGCTGACAGCCATGCAATGGCCTGCTCCAGCTTGTCGTAATCCAGCAGTCGGGTCGTGTCCGCAATGGATGCGGTATGGTTCGCCTGAATAGCCTGCACGATTCGGGAAAGTGAATTTCCGGCGACAATATCCTGATAGGATTCTTCACCATTACGGTTGGAGTGGGACAACTCGGCGGCCAGCTTCATTTTGAAATCGGGATAGCCTTTAAAATGTAGTGATTTGCAAAACCGCGTAACGGTCGCCGCGCTCACACCACAACGCTCTGACAGCTCCCGAATACCCAAATGCAGCACATCTTCCGGGGATTGCAGGATGGATTCCGCCAGCTTGCGCTCCTGTACGGGAAGCTGCTCCAGTCTATGGGCTAATGTATGAAGAATGGGGGACATGAGCTGTGCTCCTTTGGCTGTAGAATGTTTGTGTGAAAAAAAGTATCGTATACAAGAAGAATATAAGGAAAAACATTTTCATGTGTATTGTAAAATAATTCTGCCGCTCATGCAAGAGATGTGAGGAGAATTTTTATTAGATTTTGCGAAAAAATAGCCGGCGAAAATTGTAGAAGTTATCATACATTAATTTACATATTGCGAGTTTTACTTACAAAACAACCTATTGACTTGTCTCTTCATTGGAGGAGTATAATTGAATAAAGTTCCAGTGAAGGAATTTTTCTAGGAGCTTTCTTTGCAGAGGGCATCGTTGGGTGGAACGAACAGAATCTCATTCACAAGGAGGAGTTTGCTATGCAAAGCCAAGTGATTGAAATGATCAGCGCGGTTAAGGAAGATCCTGAACTGGTCGCTAAGCTGGATGGACATTCGGACATTATTCATGATGCCGGACTGGATTCGTTGCAGTTGGTTCATTTCATGCTGCAAGTGGAGGATGCGTTTGATGTGGAGATTGATTTTGATTCCTTTGAGCTAGAGCATTTGAGCTCGGTAGATGCGTTTTGCAGCTACATTCAGGGGATCAGCGATGCGGAACAAGCGCCGCACCTGGAGGGAATGGAGACGGTCTGACGTACAGCTTGGTACATGTGCCTGAAAATCCATTAAACGAGGTGTTAGCATGCAGCCCAAAAGCAATGTGCTGATTGATGAGAAAGCGTTCAAGCTCATCAAGCGTAACCTGAAAAACGCTTCTGTATCTTACCGTAACGCCACACAGGACCCTACTTTCAAAACGGACATGCCCCAGACGATCGGCATTAAGCTGACCAACCGCTGCAACCTGAGATGTACACACTGTTTTGAATGGAACGAGGAAGGCTACCATCACCAAATGGATAAAGAAGAACAAAACATGGATCTTGCTCCGGACATGCTCCGGCAGATTTTGAGCGAAACCAAGGAAGCCAAGTCCAGACTGTACATGTGGGGCGGCGAACCGATGTTTCACCGGCGTTTTGATGAAATTTTGGACGTGCTGGCGGAAGATCGGCGAGAAATGACCTTTTGTACAAATGGATTACTTATTGATAAATATTTGGACCGGATTTTGGATTTGTCCGAAAATCTGGAGTTATTAATAGCGATTGAAGGTTTTGAAAGAGAACACGATCTAATTCGCGGTAAAGGCACCTTTCAAAAAACAATGCGGCAGATGGATAAGCTGATTGAACTGCGCGACCAGGGGTTGTACAAGGGACGGGTAACTGTCCATGCGGTCATTAACGATAACATGATCGGACGGATGTACGAATTTCTGCAAATGCTGGAGGACAAAAGGCTGGATCTGGTGCTGCTGACGTTCCCCTGGTACATTTCCAAAGAGACCTCCCTCAAAATGGATGAATATTTCACACATAATTTCTCCTGGCTCCGACAACTTGAAGAAAAAAATATTAGTAGCTGGCATGCTTTCAAATATAAAATCAACCCGGATAACATCGATCCTCTGATGCAGGAACTACAGCGGATCAATGAGCGAGTATGGAACATTCGCGTGCGCTATCAGCCCGGTTTGGATTATGAGGAAATTGATAAATTTATACATGGCGAGGAAATGGTTAGCCGTTGTTCCAATCATTGTTTGGCGCTCACCTCCAGAACAGATATTTTACCAGACGGGAAGGTCATGCCTTGCAAATTTTTCAGTGAGTTCACGATTGGAAGCATGCGTGAGCACAGTCTGAAGGAGATATGGAACTCAGATGCGTATGAGAAAACTCGTCAAAAGATTAATCATGAAGGATTGACTCCGGTGTGCTCCAAATGCAGCGTATTGTATCTGCACGGGGCAGGCTCTCTGAAATACATTTAGTTTTCTATGGATGTTGTTTGTTACTGGATGGAAGAGAGAGGGATGATGACAAGACGTGACGACTAAAACTATTAACCTTGTGGAAGCGCTTGCGCATGAACGGGATCATGGAGTCCTGATTTGGCTGTTTAATATCGGCGCAGAGCAAGTGTGGCATCCATCCCCCCGCAAGGGGGGCATGGTAGACCGGGATGAACAGCAAGTCGTAAACCGGATGGAGGAAATGAATCTCCTGCTATGTCGAAGTCAGGATGTCATTGTACTTCGGGAACAGCCGGATGAGGCGTTTCTGGACATGCTCCAACGGTTGGGCTTTAGCCTGCCGCGTATTGAGGTGCCGGAGCCTTCTGATCCGCTAACGCCGATTTCAGAGCTGGTGCTGGCGGATGAGACGCTTTTGGCACGACTGCGCACGGTTGCAGATGCAGGCCACAGCAGCGGCGGAGCCAAAGCGTGGCTCGTCCCCTATGCGGTCACACCGCAGGAGGAAGCGATTGCGGAGCTTTGCGGGCTAGAGCTGATCGGTGCTCCATCCGCGGTCAGTGCTCAGGTGAATGATAAAATATTCAGCCGCCTGACCGCGCAAAAGCTTGGTTTTGCCGTCAGCGAAGGCGCTGTATGTGCAGACGAATCGGCGATCCGCAGGGAGTGTGCCAGACTGGCTGACTTATCGGATGGACCTGTGAAGCTGATTATCAAGCAACCGCACGGTGCCTCAGGACAAGGCATGTATATGCTGGACGAGCTGTCCAAGCTGGACACACTGCTGAGTGTGATGAAGCGTTTTGGCGGCTCGTCGCCATCTTCCGGCGGTTGGCTGGTGGAGCGCTGGCACAATAAGCAGATGGATCTGAACTACCAGCTCTGCATTGACGAGGGCGGTGGTGTGACGATGTTTTCGCTAAAAAGGCAAAACGTGGATGGCACCGTATATATCGGATCTCAAGTGCCGGCTGAGATTGGCGATGCGCTGGAGGAAGAAGTGAGACGCTGCGCTTATCAGCTGGGTACGCATCTCTATTCCATTGGGTATACGGGAATGGCCTCTATTGACGGTTTTGTTGACGAAGAAGGTTTGCTGGTTCCAGTCATTGAGATAAATGGTAGATTTACGTTGTCTACCTATATTTCGTTCCTGTCATCCGTCCTGGGAGAACAGCATAAAACATTATCCCGTTATTACCGCAACGTTACCGCTACACCTCTCACCTACAGCCGCTTGTGCGGGTTGCTCGCGGAGGAGGGCTTGCTCTATACGCCCGAACGTCCAGAAGGGGTGTTTGTGTATACGGCGGGTACATTGTCTGGTATTCCTGTGAAGCGGGGCTATGTGAACCGGATTTTCACACTTATTTTGGCAGACAGCTGGCAGGAAGCTGATGCTTATGCGCACAAATTGGAAGGTATTATTGCTGGATTAGGATGCTCATAAATTGGAGGGAATCAAGAATGAAAACAACAGATGTATACCATGTAGTACCCTTGCTGGAAAAGATTTTGAAGCTGGATTCGGGAGAGCTGGAACAGTTGACTCCGGATCAGGATCTGCGAACCTTGGGGCTGAATTCCTTATCCGCTGTGGAATTAATTGTAGAGTTGGAAAATGAGCTTGATATTACGATGGAGGACGACGATCTAGTGCTGGAGCATCTATCTACACTGCAAGGCATCGAGCGTCTGCTGGGCAAATATGCATAAGGGCGCTGAAAAGACAAGGTTGATGCAGGGATCCGATATGGAGACTCGTCATGATTCCGTTGTGGACTATGGTGCAGAAGAAGTCGCAAACGCTCTTCCAGGGAAACATTGTGTATATTCTTCCCTGCGTACCTCATTGCGGAGGTACGGGGTGAACATGGCCGAATCCGAGCTATTCATGCTGTGTGGAAGTATGTGCGCAGAGTACGGTGGAGATTTGAAGCGCTTCGGACCTGAGAAATATCCGGAGCAGCTTCAAGAAATGGCAGCCAGTGGTGGACCTGTTATTCGGGTGGAACCGTGGGTCGCTGGTGTCAGCGATGAAACCAACCTGTTGCAGGTACTCACATCGGGCTACGGTACCATGCTGCATACGTCGAGCACCGCTTTAACCTATCACGATGTATATGTGAAAAATTACCCAAGGGGCCACGTGATTGAGTTGTGCGGGTTGGACTTGCAAGAACGGACAGCACAGGTGAATGACAGCTTCCTGCTCGATTCCTCGGGACATGCCATGACTTATGTGGGCTCAGCCCGGCTCGACGATCTGATGCAGGGCATTATTGAGTATGCATGGCTGGTGGAGCAGCCTGCCCCGCTTTCGCCAAGTGAGATGCATGCTGCGTGTGCTCATCATATTCGACAGTATTTGACTGGACACGAAGCCATCTGGAGAGGCGTACCTACGTCTAATGAGTCGGAAAGTCAAACGGGGAAAGCTGTGACAGGCAAGCAGGTCAAGCGGGGAGATGAGGGGTACCGGGCATTTGTCGGTGACTTCCGTCTGTTGGCAGACATGGAGGATCAGGATTTTCGGACGTACTGTCATGAAATCTATTACAATCTGCGATTGGGCAGTGCTCTTCATTTGACGGATTATACAGCTGATTATTGCCTGCTGCATCAAGCCACGCTGGGACCACAAACACAGCATGTAATTGAATTGGCACAGGCGCTGTACGCGGATTGGCACAAGCTTAATCTGCATATTTACAAAACAGGGCTTCAATTGCGCAAGCATCGGATGCCTGAAATTACGGAACGAGCTTTGCATTTAATTGAAAGACAGCGGCATATGCTGGAGGAACTGATGATTTTAGCAGAGAAAGCAGCCGAGTAGTCCAAGCATTCGGCCGTATAAGAAACGTTCATCAGGTGTCCTGCACAGAGGAAAGAGGAGGGGAATTGATTGCCGTCCATTACATTAAAGCAATTGTCGAAAACATTTACGTACTACAAAAAGGAGCCGGGCGTGCGCAAATCGTTACAAAACTTGTTCAGGCGTGAGCAGCTGACCAAAGAGGCTGTGCAAAATGTCAGCTTTAGCATTGAGGAAGGCGAAATTGTCGGATTTCTCGGTCCAAACGGGGCGGGCAAAACAACGACGCTCAAAATGCTGTCTGGCATTCTCCATCCCACGGACGGGGAGGCATCGGTACTTGGCTTTACCCCGTGGAAACGACAAAAAGAGTTTAAACGTCAGTTTTCCATTGTAATGGGACAGAAAAACCAGCTCTGGTGGGATTTGCCTGCAAGCGAGTCATTCGAGCTGAACAAGCTTATCTATGAAATCGATGAAAACCGTTATAAAGAGGCACTAGAAGAACTGGTCACCCTGCTTGGGGTGGAGGAGCAGCTTCATGTGCAGGTTCGGCGGCTGTCTCTCGGCGAGCGTATGAAAATGGAACTGATCGCCGCGCTGCTGCATCGTCCACGGGTCATTTTGCTGGATGAGCCGACCATCGGACTGGACCTTGTTTCTCAGCGGCGGATTCGAGAGTTTTTCAAAGCCTATAACCGCACGCACCGGACAACCATCCTGCTGACAAGCCACTACATGAAGGATATTGAGGATTTGTGCAGTAGATCCATCATTATCAGCGGGGGCAGATTGGTCTATGACGGAGACTTACACAAGGTGAATGAGGTCATCGGTGCCCGTAAATTACTCAAGGTTCGACTGGAGACCCCCGTATCCAGCCTAACGTTGGCGAGCCTCGGCAAACTTCGCTCCAACTCGGAGCTGGAGGCGGTATTTGAGCTGGATGCAGAAGATACCTTGGCTTGGTCCAAAAAGATTTTGGACGCACTGCCTGTCGTTGATTTTACGATTGAGGACGTCCCGCTGGAAGAGGGGATAGCCAATTTGTACGATGGGGGCAGGCTGGCCGATGCGAAATAACAAATATGTGAAGGTACTCCAGCTTGGTATGCAAAACGAAATGGAGTATCGGGCTAATTATTGGCTCCAAATGGCGGGATTTATGCTGCCGATCATGACGCAAATTTTTCTCTGGCTAGCTGTATTTGGTTCTTCGGGACAAGCAAGAGTGCTGGGCTATTCTCTGCCAGAAATGCTGGTGTATGTGGTCATGGCGGGAGTAACTGGAAAACTGATTGCTACGGGCTTTGAATACGAAATTGCTACAGATATCAAGGAAGGTGGACTGGCAAAATTCATGGTACAGCCTGTGCATTATTTTGCTTACCGTTTTTGCCGGTTTATCGGAGGCAAAGTCATACAGTCTGCGGTCGTGCTGCTGGCGGCTGCTATTTTGCTGTTATGTCTTAGCCTGGAAGGACAAATCAGCTTCGGGCTATCGTACATCCTGCTTTACATATTGGCGTTGCCAGGAGCGCTTGTGCTTAATTTTGTGGTCTATTATGCGCTGAGCGGCATAGCCTTTTGGGTGACGGAATCGGCGGGACTATTTTATACGCTGTCGCTTGTCATTTACGTAGCTAGCGGTACCGTGTTTCCGCTGACGATTTTTGGAGATGTTTTGGCCCGTCTGTTCAGTCTGCTACCGTTCAGCTACACCGTATTTTTTCCGGTGAATGCGTTGACGGGCAAGCTGACTGTGCTGGAAGCCGCTAAAGGCATTGGCGTGCAATGGCTCTGGATTGTAGTGCTGGCGGCCCTATCACGCTGGGTGTGGCAAGCCGGGGTCAAACGCTTTGTCTCGGTGGGGGGTTAACATGAAAAATGTTTTCCGAAACGTTAGGCGCTACATCAGACTGTACTGGAAGTTTGTCCAGTTTTCCGTCATGTCGCAGATGGAATACCGCATTAATTTTATAACTGCATTTCTGGTTGAAACGGCTTATTTGCTCATCAAGCTGCTGTACGCATCGGTTCCATACCGCGCTGGGACGGATATTAATGGCTGGTCTCCTGACGCCATATTGTTATATATCGGCGTGTTTACGATGATGAGCGGATTTTATAGTGGATTGTTCTACAGTAATTTTACAAGCCTGCCTGACAAAATTCGTACCGGCTCACTGGACGTGCTCATGACTAAACCCGTATCGCTGCAATTTATGGTAACACTGCGTCAATTTGAATTGGGCTATACCGTGCCGAATGTAATTGGCGGCGGAATTATGACAGGGGTCGGCTGGCAACGACTCGGATTGCCGTTTAATTTTGAAACTGTAGGAGGGTTCTCTGTGCTGCTTGGATGCGGGGTGCTTACGGCATACTCCGTATTTTTGCTCCCTCAACTGCTAGCCTTCTGGATCATCCGCACGAACGGCGTTACGGAGCTGTCCAACAGCATTTTCGAGACAAACTATGTGCCGATGGCCGTGTACAGTAATCTGATTCAGCGTATCGGTTTGTTCGTGCTTCCGGTGTTTGTCATTTGTAATTTTCCGCCCATGTTCATTCTCGGCAAAATGGAAACCGGGTTAGTGGTATGGGCATTTCTCGCACCTCTCTGGCTGCTGGCGATCATCCGCCTGATATGGCAGTTTGCTCTACGTGATTATACGAGCGCGAGCCAGTAGCGCTACCGTGTAGTAGGCCAATAATGAAGCAGGAAAGGAAGCGAATCATATGAATGCGATACCGAATCAGCGTCATTTGTATATGGGAACGTTCGAAGCGGAGGTTTACTGGCGGGATGCCCAGTTAGCTTCCTTGCCAGCCCTGCCAGACCGGGCTTCTTCTGCGATTGTAGCAGCCATGGATGAACTGCTGTTCAGCTTTTGCCAGCCGGGAGATGCGTTATTGACCCGTTATGCCATTTCGCCCGTACAGCGTCAGTATATCGCGCAGTTGGGCTTTCATCCGGCTGTCAACGAACGGGACTTGACCGATGGCATGGAGCGTGCAGGCAATGTGTCGACCGCATCAGTATTTGAACTGCTGGGCAGTCGCAAGGCCGATGCCGGAGAGGGGTTTCCTCAACTGGAAGGCTGTGTGCTTAGCCCGTTTGCGGGTTTACCGCATGTGGAGGAGGCTGCACGTGCTTGGGGAATAACACTGCATCAGCCGCCGCTGGAAACGATTCGCAAGGTAAATGCCAAAACGTATTCCTCTGATCTGAAACGCAGTCTTGGTCTGCGCAACCCGGGCTATATTGTGACTTCGTTTGCAGATGTTGCTGAGGCGGGGCGTAAGCTGCTACGGGATGGAAGCTTTTTAATCAAGGATGATTTTGGCGTATCGGGCAAAGGAAACCTGCACATTACCTCGACACAAATGCTGGACCGGATCGTATCGTATTTGCGTGGACAGGAGCGTAAAGGCAAACAGGTGCTTTTCCTTTTGGAGCCTTTTCTGGAGAAAGAGCAGGATTTTTCATGCCAATTTACGATTGGTGATGATGGAAGTGTCGATATCTTATCTGTACAATGGCTGGCTAACACTCAATTCTCCTATCGGGAATCCTTGTCGCCGGACGGGGCATTTTTGGAGCGGCTGGAGCGCGAGGGCTATTTTAGCTTGATGCAGGATGTGGGGCAGCAATTGTATCAAGACGGTTATTATGGCGATGTTTGCATTGATTCCATGACACTTCGTGGTGGGAAGCTGGAGCCAATTATCGAAATTAATGCTAGAAAGTCGATGAGTTTGATCAAGCATCAGCTCGATACCTTTCTGGCCAGGAAAAATATGCGTGGCACGCTGACGAATTATTCGCTGTCCCATGATGGCAGTCTATCCTATGAAGAACTGCTGGAAGGGCTGAAAGGTGAAGGATTGTTGTTCACAGGTGAACGTGAAGAAGGCGTCATGCCTCTGGGTGCCAATACGTTATATGTGAACACAGGTGGACGAGATGGCGAGAACAAGATTGTGGGCCATACAAGCACGCCAAGCAGAAATGCAACTGGGCGCGGAGGCAGATCATCTGCCAAGCAGGTTCGTGTGAGCGGGATTGGGGCCAGCGATGGCGGATCAGAAGGGAACGGCTTGGGTAAGCCGGACTTGAATGGTAAAAAAGAAACCGCTGGAAGCGAACGGGCACGAGGCAAGGGTCGTCTTTATTTGGAACTGGTTGCTGCGAGCGATGAGGAAAAAATGCGATTGACTACAAAGCTGGAGCGTTTTTTGGCAGAGCATCATTTTACAGTGCTGAATTAAACGGGAGGCGTATGAGCATGCGTAAGAATACGGATAAGCTTATGAAGGTAACGATTTTGTGTTCCGGTTTCGGATTGGGCTTTTATACCCCTGGCTTGTTGTTGCAAGCGGGTCTTCGCAGGCTGGGCGTGGATACGGCGATTCATGTATTTGAAAATGTGCTGCCAGAATCGGCCCGTCTCAAGGTCGACAAAAGCCGCAAAGCTTACCATGACAATTTTGCGGTGGCCTTAATGTCACAAAAGGTTCCGCAGGATATGCGTAATTCACTGGATCTCGCAGCGATGGAAGTACTGCTGAACCAATGGATAGAGGAAGATCGGCGGTATTTTATATGCTTATCCGGTCATTGGATGTATGTACTGGAGGAGTATCGCAAGCGCAGAGAACCGAAGTCGGTGCATGTGGACATTGTGTATATGGATTCGACACCTTCTCCTTCCTGGAAAAATCTAGCCAAGCATAACCCACGTTTTGCGGATGGCTGTGGAGAAACGACCTTTTTTGAAAATGATAACAATAGAGTCAGCCACTATATTGATGTACCGGCCGTGGAGTATGTACCGTTTGAAGCACGGCAATCCCGCTTATTCGTACATGGCGGCGGTTGGGGGATGGGCACCTACCGCGACAAGGTTGGACGGTTGGAAGAAGCGGGCTGGGAGCTGGACCTGCTGTTGTATGATCAGGATCAACCGGATGAACAGCGGGACAGTATACGCTATTTTCAGATGGACCCGCAGTGGAGGACATGGCAGCGAAATGAAGCCGGAGAGCATACATTTCCACCTTTCGGAGAGGTGAAAAGAGGCGAGAAGACAGTGTATCAGGTTGGACCGGATTACCATAGCATGCTGGACCAAGCATGTCGTGTCCAGGCCATTGTCAGCAAGCCCGGTGGTGGCAGCCTAACCGATTCGTTCGCTACAGCTACTCCGCTCATTATGCTGGAGCCATTTGGTGTGCATGAGAAGCATAATGCGGATCTATGGGAACGGCTTGGACTGGGTATGCGGTACGATACGTGGATACAAACCTATGACGGCAGTGCTCAGATACTGGAGGATATGCATCGCAGGATCGTAGAGCTGCGCAGTCGAACGCCGCGTTATATAGAGTCCTATGTGAATAGCATCCAAATGTCAGCAAGCTCACTGGGAATGGAGCAGGGGTCATGAACGCTGCCGCGGCTGCGCAAGAACCTGCGATGCGAGATATTCGCTTTGGGATCATTGGCTGTTCTGCTATTGCTCCGCGTGCCTTGCTGGAACCGATCCGACATGTAGCAGGGGCACGCGTGACCGCGCTTGCGAACCGCACGGTTGCCAAGGCAGGAGAAATGGCAGATCGTTTTGGCGTCAGTGTCATTTATCGGCATGCTGAGGATATGCTAAAGGACCCGGAGATCGACGCTGTATATATTGCGCTCAGCAACGACTTGCATGCCGAGTGGATTGGCAAAGCACTACGGGCTCATAAGCATGTGCTGGTGGAAAAACCGTTATGTCTGAATACGGCTGATCTGGCTCCCTTGGCAGCCACAGTCGAGCAGAGCAGCGCTTACCTGCTGGAGGGAGTCATGGTGCAGCACCATCCTTGGCAGCATGAGCTGCGGAGGATCGTAGAATCGGGGCGTTATGGTCGCTTATGCTCCATAGAGACGAGTCTATGCATTCCGGCAAAAGAAGGACATGCGGACAATTACAGATCTCGTCCGGAGCAGGGTGGGGGATGCTTTTGGGATCTGGGCGTGTACTGGCTCCAGCTGCTTCAAGCCGTCGTTGGATTGGAGCAGGCTGAATTCCACAGTCAATCGGATTTTGATGGTCCTCATGGTTGTGACTGGACATTTAGTGCGCAAGCCCGTTATCCGAGCGGATTGAAGGCATCTGCCCTCTTTTCATTTGAGCGCCCTTATCACTGTGCTCATGTACTGACCTTTGATTCGGCAGTAGTCACTTTAAAGGACTGCTTTCGGGCAAATTTAGGTTTTTATAAAATGACACTCAAGACGGAAATAAAGAAGGATATCATGCCGAATATAACGGATGCGGACGCACTGCCTGTGTTATCACAGACATCCTCGCATACCAAAACGGTTTTCGAGCCTATGAACTATTATGTCAATCAGTTGAATACCTTTTGCAGCATCATCCGGGGAGAAGCGGAGCCCATTCCTTTTCGCGAGGCTGCTGAACGCGTCAGACTGCTGGCAGCCATTCATGAAGCAGCACGCTCGGGCGAGACGATCTATGCAGTATGAGTATGATTGTGTTTTCGAGCGGTGGGGAGCGAATGATGCAAAATACTGAGTATCAAGGCAAAGAGAAGAGGGGAATTCAGTAGATGGATAAAAAGGACGAAGCCTTACTGGAGCGTTTCGGCGAGCATCCGACGCCATTTTACTATTATGACGGGGATGCGCTGCATGCCCATGTCAGCTCGTTACTATCCCGATTGCACCCGGCCGTGCGTGTACATTATGCGCTCAAGGCTAATGGTAACGTAGCCTTGGCTGGGTTGCTGCGCTCGTTAGGTTGTGGTGTTGAGATTGCTTCGGCTGGAGAAATGTTCGTCGCTATGGAGGCCGGGTATGCTGCGGAAGACGTGCTGTACGCCGGACCGGGAAAAACAGTAGCCGAGCTGAACGAGGCGGTAGCCTGTGGAATCGGCTGTATTCATGTCGAATCGGTGAGGGAGCTGCGTCTGCTGGAGGACATTGCTGCCCAAGCGGGCCAGCTTGTCAGGGCAGCGGTTCGCATCAATCCCGATAACGACTTGTCTGGAGCAACGATTAAAATGGGCGGTGTTCCGCGCCCCTTTGGAGTGGATGAAGGGCAGCTGGATCACTTTTTTAAGGTGCTGGAAGATTGCCCGCACGTCAATTTTCAAGGTATTCAGGTATATACAGGTACGCAAATGTTGAAATCGGATCAGATTTTAGCTTCATTTGCGAATACGCTACAGTTGGCAGAACGGGTACAGGCTCAGTATGGTGTGGCAATGCATACGGTCAATTTGGGCGGCGGGTTTGGTGTACCTTATTTTGCTCATGAGCAACCGCTCAATATGGATCACGTCATTGACGGACTGAACGCACTCGCGGAGCAGACCCGAACCCGCATGCCCGGGGTTAAGCTAATCATCGAAAGCGGTAGGTATCTGGTCGCTCAATCGGGCATGTATGTCTGCCGAGCATTGTATACAAAGGAATCCAAGGGAGAGAAGTTTGTCGTGGCTGATGGTGGCATGAATCACTACGCCGCAGCTACTTTTCGAGGACGCCGCATTAGGGACAACTACCCGGTGCGAATTATGCGCAGGCAAGCGGGAGAATTGAAAGAGCCCAAAGAACGAGAAGTGGAAGCAACCCTATGGATGGGGCAGAGAGACGCTTCTGCTCAAACGGCTGTGGCTGTCGAACAATCATTAGAAGAGGTTGCAAACCGAATAGGAGGGCCTCTGGAAGAGGCATCCATGGAGCTTGAGACGGTAAGCATTGTCGGTCCGCTTTGTACACCCGAGGATTGTATTGTGAAAAAAGCGCAGCTTCCTCCGATTCACGAGGGCGATTATATTGCCTTTCCGAATGCAGGTGCCTATGGATTGAGCTATAGCCCACTACAATTTTTAGGACATGCTACCCCGACGGAGCTGCTCGATTTTCGTGGGGAGGTGCATGTCATTCGTGAACACGGTGACCGCACAGACCTGCTGCATCATCAGCGCATGATTCCGTTGCCTGAGGATGTGCAGTAAGTACGTAAAAAAACGCCAAACTCATGGGAACCGATATAAATCGGACCTGCGATTTGGCGTTTTTTACATGATGAGTAGGGTAGCATCGACTTATTGTTGCTTGGAGCTGCGCATTTCCTGACGCACAAGCTGCCATACCATAAAGATCAGTACAGCGATTTGTGGGACAAATGTTTCCCAAGTTGGATACATTCCCAGCCAGCTAATGGACGGAAGCGAGGAGGCAGTGTGCCCCGGAAGCTTACCGGCCACCTGAAGCGAATGAATACTTTCGCCCAGGAATCGGAATACGAGATAGTAAATCAGTACAGTGGCAGTCAGGAAAAAGGCGCGAATTGGCAATCGTACACTGAATTTAATGATCGCAAACGCCAGAATGACCAGAATAATCGTCGCTGAGCCAATGCCGATCAGCAATTGTGAGGTTTCGATGGCTGGAGCCATACCGACATAAAAGATAGCTGTCTCGGCTCCTTCACGCAGAATTGCGAGCGCAGAAACCGCAAATAGCGACCACAGGCTTCCTCGTGCCAGTGCGTTGCCCACGCTGTTTTCCACAAAGCGGTTCCATGCGGCAGCATTGGATTTGCTATGCAACCAGCTACCCACGGTCAGCATCAGCACGACCGCCACCAGCCCGGTGACACCCTCCAGCAGCTCACGCATGCTGCCCGATGCGGCAGCTGCCACCAGTGTGGTGAACAGCACTGCCAGAATTCCGCTCAGCACCAGCCCCGTTCCGGCTCCTGCCCATATCCAACGTCCAGCCACGGCTTCGCCGCTTTTTTTGGCATACGCCAGCAGAGCTGCGAGCACGAGGATGGCCTCCAGGCCCTCACGCAGCAAAATCAGCGCGGCATCCCACGCAGTGTAAGAACGTTCTTCCGTCAACGGACGGAGCCTGTTCAGCATCTGATCAAGAGTCTGAATGGCTTTGTCCGTATTCGGTGGAGAAGACAGCAGATATCCGGAAGTTTCGGTCATTTCATTTTCAATCGCAGTGTAAGACGTCGGATCGGAAATTTGTACATGTCCTTCGACGGAAGGCCACAGAGCGATAAACTGCACTACCTTATCAGCCGCTTGCTCTGATTGATTAGCTACAGCATCTTGGCGTGCGGATTCGAGCAAAGTGACTGCATCGGTCAGAGAAGCTACCGAACCATTTGCCGTTCCCGTAGCCGTATTGCCTGCATCTGTTCCTTGGCCTGTGTTCACAGACTTGCCCTGACTATAATCAGACAGCAGAGTCGTTAATTCCTGCATTTCCTTAAGAGCCTGTTCTTGGCGAATGGGCTCAGCTTGCATGGAGATGCGAATGAGACTGATTTTAGTTTCGAGCGAACTGTATACCGGAAAATTGTCCAAACGAATCGGTGTTTCTACCTGATACCAGGCTTTGACGATTCGATCGTAATCCACCCGGGCAGCAGCCCAATCGCCTTTTTGCATGGCGGCCAGACTGCCCTTCGCCATAGGAAGCAATTTTTCCGCTGCTTTGGCTCCAGCCGGGGCTGGTTTGTCCCCTTCGGCCGCAGTGACGTACTCATTGACCGAGCGCGCCAGCACGGATAAGGCAGCTTTCGCTGGTTCCCCGCCGCCACTGGCGAGTGTCTGCTCCGCATCGGTGAGTGCTTGATCTACAGCCGCGATGTGAGCTGAATCTCCGCCATTCGTTTTGGCGGCCTCCCACAGCGTGCGGAATTCTTTCAGATCCTTGGAGGCTTCCGTCCATTGAGCTTGTCCCGCCTCCACCAGCGCTCCGCCCACCACAGGCATCAGCTGATCATTGGTGACAGCTTTGGCATCCGTTTGTGCAAAAGCGACCGACCCGGAGCCGGACATGAACGGAGTGACGGTCAGCAGCAGAGCTGCCACCAGCACAAACACCCATCCCAAGCTTTTATTGCGCCGATTCATATAAATCCCCTTCCTTGCCTGCTGCTAAAATAACGTATCCCCGATGTAGCCGCCTTGCGATACACCAGGGAAGCAGGCGAACACCGCACTGCCTTTGTGTACAATGTATTCGTTCAGCTTGTCATTGCGTGCAAGCTTCTCCTGAATATGAACGAACTGCTTGAACAGATCACGCTGGTAGCTGATGAACAGCAGCCCGGCATCCAGCTGCCCTGTTTGCTTGTCCAATCCGCTTGAATACGAATAAGACCTCCGCAAAATATTAATGCTCCCGTCCCCATGAGCCAAAGCCACATGAGAGGTGGGAGGTGTAACTGGCTTGCCTTCCGGATTTTTGGCCGCCAGATCAAGCTTGTCGAACTCCTTGACCTTGCCGAGTGGGGCCCCGCTGCTGCGATGACGTCCAAAAGTATCCTCCTGGTCGCCCAATGTTGAGCGATCCCACACCTCTACCCGCATGCGTACACGGCGTACAGCCATATAACTGCCGTCGCCCATCCATGCTGGTCCGTCACTGGTCTGAGTCCACACCAGCCGATTCATCTCGTCTGCCTTGGAGGTGTCCGGGTTCCCCGTACCGTCCTTGAAGCCCAGCAAATTGCGTGGTGTGCTTCCCGCAGGATCGGCCTGTGCTGTTCGCTGGAAGCCTTCCTGCGTCCAGCGAAGCACCGCCGTTCCTCTGGCGATACGCGCCAAATTACGCAGGGCATGGAAAGCTACCTGCAAGTCATTGGCACATACCTGCACTCCGATATCGCCGCCGCACCATTGCTCCTCCAGGGCATCCCCTTGAAAACGGGGCAGCTCACGGAACTCGGCAGGTTTAAGCCTTGCCAGGCCGTATCGTCCATCAAAAAAGGATGGGCCCACACCAAAGGTGATCGTCGTGCGGGATGGCGACAATCCTGCCGCCTCGCCTGTATCGGAAGGAGGGAGGTTGAGATTTTCATTATCGTTGCCAA
Organism: Paenibacillus sp. FSL P2-0173; assembly: GCF_038008045.1. Lineage (NCBI taxonomy): Bacteria > Bacillati > Bacillota > Bacilli > Caryophanales > Paenibacillaceae > Paenibacillus > Paenibacillus sp. FSL P2-0173. The sequence continues at coordinate 1,985,416 of NZ_JBBOYK010000001.1, read as the reverse complement.
GGAGCACGCCAGAAGTCATTGTAGCGCTTGCTTCCGTCCAGGCTTTGAAGAGGCTACGCATCTGTTCCTTGTCGCTGGTTGTTAGATCAAAAGCGGCGAAGCAGATGAAATCCTGCGCCGGAGTCACAATACCTGCCTGATGCTTACCGTAAAAAGGGATTACATCTTTGGTATCCGCATCCGTCATCATGCTTTCGAGGCGTTGACCGGCTGACAGCACGGCTCCCACGCCCCCGCCGCCAAGCAGGAGGCCTAGTCCACCTACCCCGGCCAGCTTCAATAGGTCTCGGCGTGATACGGATTTGCTTTTTCCTGACGACTCATCTTCCACTAGCTTCGCATCCTTTTTTACCAGATCAGCCTGTTCATTATGGGATTCCGCATACTGCGGCTTTTCTTGCCCTTTTTGCCGCTTAAAGCCTTTCATATCATTACACTCCTAACAATTTCCCCATTTGGGACAACGGTTCTGCCAAGGCATCGAGGTTTTGGCTCAGCTTTTTAACTTCTTCCGGTTTCAGTTTTGTATACGATACATAGCCTTCTCCGTCTTTAAAAGGAGCCAACTCCTGCTGTAAGGCCGCAAAGCGCTCACCGATTTGTTTTTCCAATGCCGCATCTTTTTGGTTCAGATCTGTTTTCAAAATGTCATATATCTTTTGCGCGCCTTCTACATTGGCAGCAAAATCGTACAAATCCGTATGAGAATATCGCTCCTCTTCACCCGTCACCTTCGAGGTAGATACTTCATTCAACAACTCGACTGCACCCGTTACCATCAGGCTGGCGTCAATATTAACTGTTTCTACTTTGGCACGCAGCAGCTTGGCATCACTCAGCAGTCGGTCGGAAAACTCGTCCATTCCTTTGGTTGTGTTTTCTTCCCATAATGTTTTTTCAATACGGTGAAAGCCGCGCCAATCCGCTGCATCCACATCACCGTCACGTGCATCAATATTCGGGTCAAGATCACCCAGCGCCTCTGCAATCGGTTCAATCCGTTCATAGTACATACGTGCAGGGGCATATAGCGCCTTGGCTTTATCCAGTTCGCCAGCTTTGACCGCGTTCGTGAATTCTTCTGTCTTCTTCACAAATGTATCGCATTGCTCGATGGCATAGGTGCGGTAAGCGGCTACCGCTTGATCAAAATTGGGAGCAGAAGCGGCAGGAGTCGTTGTCTGTGTTGTGGCTCCTGCATCTTTGGTCGTTGCGGCAGGCTGCTGAGTAGCAGTTCCGGTTTGCCCGCAACCTGCGAACAGAATAGAAGAGACCAGCACTCCGGCCGGTACGGCATAACGTAGTTTCATAATCAATGAACACCCTTTCTGGCCAAACTGGCCCTGAACCATAGTCTGTTGCGCGATATCTATATCGAATTTTTATTTTGATAATGATTATCAGTCGCGGTTTTTCTTATCATAAGGCTGGCCCATATGCCTGTCAATACATAATTTAGACACAAAGTCCAACCCATCATTAAAACAGCAAGTAAGGTGCCTATGCCCATTTTTATCCGTATATTGAACCATACCTGAGCACATGACATAAAATGTGTTGACTGTATCCCTTAACCTTGTTACACCACACAAAACCCGAGCAAGGAGGGGTGAAATTGACGAAGGGTAACGACCACAAAAACAAGTTTTTGTTAACTCACCGTGAACGTGAAGTATTTGAACTGCTAGTGCAGGACAAAACAACACGTGACATCGCCGGACAGCTATTTATTAGCGAAAAAACGGTCCGAAACCATATTTCCAATGTGATGCAAAAATTGAACGTAAAAGGTCGTTCACAGGCGGTCGTAGAATTAATCAGGCTTGGCGAATTAAAAATCTGACCTCTCGTTCCTTGCGGGGTACAAAGTCTTCTCGATGATCCTTCGACAGTGAAGGGTGGTCGGGAAGGCTTTTGTTTTGTGGTATGTTAGCTGATCAAACCTAGTAAGTTTATTCTATATTTCAAATTGAGGAGAGAAGCTGGGAAATCTATTGTAAACGTAAAACAAGCGAGTGTCATAGCAATGGACATTCGCTTGTTTTGATCGTTTTTTAGTTTAGAAACGATAATCCTGAAGCTGTTCCTGGCAGTTATCTATTCTTGCTAGCTCTGATTTGGGATAGCCCAGTCGTTTTGTTTTATTACTGCACATCCAGCAGGAACAATGGATTTTTCCTTTGGAGAATACACCATCAAATTTGACGACCCATCCCCGGTGTGCTGAAAGCCGTTTTTTACGCTGAATAACACGTTTTCTGTGGTGCCTAAAATAAGCTCGATACCGATTTTTTTGATTAGGTTTCATTACCATCACGCTCCCTTGGGCAAAGGCTCAGCCCGCAGGAGAAACCAAGGGTATAAGTAATACTTCTACGGGCTGAGCATGATGGTAATCAGATTTAAAGGAAGAGACATGTGGCCACCTGCTTGGAATTATTTTAAAGGTGAAAGTGGGGAGTGGATGTTCATTAAATCAAAGTCAACAATTAATTTTGTTTTTAGCATAAAATCAATGCCTAATATGCCATCAAATCCATACGGCTCTTGAATAGAGCTTAGTTGAATTGGAAATGTATCTAATTGAATATGCCCGATTTTTAGATGAGGAATTACCTGTTCGTAGCAAATTTTGTGCCGCCCACCCCGTACATCCGCTTTGCTCTCCCGTTAATGAAATCAATGTGAATGCCGATTTGGGCTAGTAAATCCGTATCAAACACTGTTGCAGCGCACCCTGTATCGAACAATACGTTTGGTAATAGAGCAGTTTGGTTGTGATGTCTCAAAGTTAAGGAAACAATTGGCAAACCATTATGGAGGTTAATCTTCATGTACGCTGCCGTACTCCTGAGAAAAACTCTTCTACAACCTCGACATCGGATCGACTGGTATGGAACACATACAGTTCGCGTGACGGATACAGTTTGTGAAAATGTTTATACCCGCTCCAAGCATCTTTCGGGTTGTCGTAATCCTGAATAACCGCCATGTCTTCAAGATTGCGCACGCGATTATTGGAACTGGCTTTTATAGCCTCAACCAACACAAATCGCCTCGGATGTGATTCGGCAATTTCTTCCCATTTCATCGACTTCACCTCGCTCTTTTTGCTTTATTTTATTATAACATAATCGGGGGGACGGCAAGGAAGCAGTAACCTCTACCATGTGATCAGTCCCGTAACCCTTTTAAAAAGGATGAAGGCTTTTGTTTTACAGAATAACCGCTGAAATATGTGGGAATTTGCGTGTAAATGATGTACTATATATAGAAGGAAGAAACTACCATTAGAGATCATAGTGCAACTAACAGGAGTGATCAAAACATAAGACTGTACCACAAAGTTATACTAAGATAGAAATGCATCTGGTGATAGTCTAAGAATATAAATCCCTACAAAGCAGTATTCAGCATGACGACAGGATGGAAGATGGATCAGGTTTTGAGCTATACTTTTATATATAGGTGTTGAAGAAGAATCACAAGGCAGAAAAAGCTCATTGCTTCAGGTAGTAGGAAGTAGCTTTTGCCTAGAGCTACCTGTGGTATATTCTTGATCGGAGGTGAACGTTAAGACATATGACACCCAACCAACACTTGATGACTTATACGCTGAACAGCGGTATAAAGGGAACTGTCGACCTAACCAGTAAGCAGGTGCAGGAATGGATCAAAGCATATCGAATTGGCAGCAAGTTTGTAACGGTTGTGGGGAAACAGTATTTTGGTTTAAACCCTGAGTTGGTAGCAGATTTCAAGGTACATAATGAATACTCGGAGCAGAGAGAACACATATCCATAATACAGCCTGTAATGGAACGCAAAGCTGTAGAGCTGGACCCACTGGTAGAGGCGTACAGCCAGTATAAAACATTAATTCAGGTAGAATGTAAATGTGGTGCTTCCTATATAGAAGAGTCACCGCATAAAAGAACCAAGTGGTCATGCAAGGAGTGTAATAACATTGTGTTCCTAGATCGTAAAAAGGGCATGGTGGATACGGATAAAGGCAAGGCGTGGTACATGACCAACAAATACTATGTGGAAAGACAAAGCAACTGACAGATTGTCAGTTGCTTTCTAACCATACACTCACACCTCTTATGTGCTTACCGAGATATATTAAGTCTTTTGCCAAATAATAAAATTGATGTTTTTTGCGCTTTGTAGTACATTATCAAGTGTATTATAAGGAGGCTTCTCATGTACGGACATAGACAAGATGATACTTTATACATCATGACTTACACATTAAATAGTGGTATCAAGGGCACAGTGCCTTTGTCTAATCAACAGATACAGGAATGGCTTGAGTGTTACAGAATTGGCAAAAAATTCGTAACCGAGATCGGCAAAGAGTACTTTGGACTGCATGCGGAACTGGTGGCTGATTTTAAAGTGCATAATCAGTATTCAAGCTATCAGGAGGTTATTATCCCGATTCAACAGCCGGACACTGGCCTAAAAGAGTTGTCCCAGGCTTACAAATCAACAGAAACCTTAATTAAAGTAGATTGCAAATGTGGTACATCGTATGTAACAGAATCTCCCTTTAAGCGGACCAAGTGGTACTGCACCAAATGCCGGGAGATTGTTTTTCTCGACAACAAAAAGGGAATGGTGGATACCTCCAGAGGCAAGGCCCATTATATGACCAATAAGTATTTTGTGGAACGGGAAACAACTGGCGTATAAGCCGGTTGTTTTTTTGTTCGTAAGGTTTGTACATGTCCTGACTTTTCAAAGCCGATTGCGCTATAGTGAAAAAGGGGGCTTATGGAAATGTGGAGTATTTTGCTGAATCACGTTTTGTTGATAGGATTCCTGGCTGTTTTGATTCAACGGATCTACAAGCATCGCTTTCATCAGCAAAATGGTAGCAATTTTCTGCTATGCTTGTGGGGGATCTTGCTTAATCGGTACAATAGTTTGTTTGAACTGACAACGTTATATACGGTGTATACCGTTATTTTTGCAGTAGGAGCTTTGTTGTTTGGAGGTTACTGGCTTGTGCAGCTATTGGAAAAGGGGAAAGATAAATCTTGATATAACGATAGTCAGGTGGTGAACGTCATCCGGGAAGATCATACGAATGGTGCAAGAAACCGCATGAGCACGAACCATGTGTACATAAACGAAACGCTTCATTTGGAACAAATCATAAGTGACCTGCGGGTGATGGGCTATGTGGCTTTTCATCATCATCCGCAAATCACAGGTGAGATTGATGAGCTGGAGGCGTTAAAAAAGCAACTATTATCGTTTTTTCAACAGCATCATGTATTGTGGATTGAGCTTGATCCGCTAACGCAATATGTGGTGGTGAATAACATGGGGAAGGCAACGGTGCTCAAACTCATTGGTCGGAAAATGAACCCGCTACGGGATCTGAGAGCAAACGCTGCTTTGGCTGGACAGCCGCTGCATGAGTTGGATCGGGAGATAGAACGGCTCAATCGGCTAGCTCACCTGTTGCGCTACACCCGTTTTTCTTAAGCGACGGGACTAACGTAAAAAAAGCATTCACGAAGCATGGATGGTTCCATGCTGTGAATGCTTTTTAGTATTCTATTTTTTACCGCATAAGATGAGCAAATCTACTGTGACATACGGTAAATTTATTTCCTGCACTTGCTGCCAGTCTGCTTCCGTAGCTCCCCACGATAAGGGAGTCATATGGAGCAAAGGTTTCATGAGGTCGGCATTTAACATAAAACGATAGGTTAACCGTTCGGCGGATAGAAGTTTAAAATGATCTTTAAATCGGCTTAATATATTGTCATTCGAATAAGCAGGCTTATTCTTTTTCTGTTCATACAAGCATCTCAATTCCCGAAGATAATATTGTTCGGGAATGACCTTCAGGACGCAGCCGTCCTCCGAAAGGATTCTTGTAAATTCAGCATAATTAGAAGGGGATAAAATATTGAATACACCGTCAAATTGTTGATTTGAAAACGGACAATGAGCCAGATCCGCAACACACCAGAGGGTATGAGGATATTCTTTGGCTGCGGCCACAATACCTTCTTTAGACAGATCCATACCTACGCTTGTAAGCTCAGTGATTCCCTTCCAGGTCAGCTTATCCTGAATGTGGCTCAAATGAGTGCCTTCCCCGCAACCTGCATCGAGCAAGTAAAGGTGTGATTTTTGATCAAACAGTGGCTTCATAAATTTCATTATAGTGCTGCTTATCGCTTCATTTAAGGGATCGAAAAATCCGTTATTGCACATCATTCTTCTGGAGGAAAATAGTTGTTTATCATATTTAGTCTTATAGGACCGGGCGGCTAAATGTAAATACCCGTATTTTGAGAGATCATAGCAATGCTGATTCGTACATAGGAGGCTTTTACCTTCCACCATACGCATCGGTTGAGAGCATAGAGGACACCTAAAGAGATGTTGATGCTTTCCAATTAGGTCAGCCTTCATCTCGTGTTTATTCCATTTGGACACAGAAAAGCACCCCGTTCATTCGTATTTGGTGAATGAAAAAAGGCACAGCCAAATAGACCCAACCCATTTTCGGAAAAATGGTTGAGTTTTCATGAACTGTACCTCACATTACCGTAAACGAATAAACTGAATAATCATATTATGTAGCGCTCCTCAAAAAAAAATAGAAAGGGCTTTCGCCCTCTCTATTGTAACTTAGTCATAAGAAGTTGTCATGTGCTTACACCGATTTCAAAAACTCTACAATCGTCAGCAGACCCTTGTCAAAATTGTCCAAGTTAAAATGCTCGTTTGGTGCATGCAGGTTCTCATCTGGCAAGCCAAAGCCCATCAGCACGACTGGGGCAGTCAGCACACGGGAGAAGGTCTCCACGATTGGGATAGAGCCTCCATCCTTGGTAAAGAGGGCACGCACACCGTATACCTTCTCAAAAGCATCGGCCGCCGCTTGCAGAAACGCGTGTGACGGGTCGATGTTAAAGGCGTTCGCTTTTTCACCCTGTTGAATATCCAGGGTAGCTCCTGCCTGAACATGGGCGCGCAAATGGCGCTCGATTTTGTCCAGAATGTCTTGCGGATTCTGGTTAGCCACCAAGCGGCACGTGATTTTAGCATGAGCTTCTTTTGGAATGACCGTTTTCGTGCCTTCCCCTTGGAAGCCACCGTATACGCCGTTCAGCTCCAGTGTCGGACGTGCCCCAACACGCTCAACGAAGCTGAATCCTTCTTCGCCATAGAGAGAATCAAGTGCAAGATCTTGTTGCAGCTTGCTCTCATTGAAGCCTTGCTTCACGAATTCTTCTCTCATCTCTGCCGATAATGGAGCAACATCGTCGTAGAATCCTTCGACGCTTACGCCGCCTTTGTCGTCATGCAGGGTTGCCAGCAAGGACACCAGAGCATGCAGGGCATTCGGCACGCCGCCACCGAAAGAGCCGGAATGTAGATCTGTGTTCGCCGTGTGAATGGCGACTTCCAGTGAACATAGTCCACGCAAACCTGTGCAAATGGCAGGCTTCCCTTTTTCGATCAAGGAAGTGTCGGACACCAGTACAGCATCCGCGGCCAGACGTTCAGCTCCAGTTTGCAAAAACTCAAGCAAGTTCGGACTGGACACTTCTTCCTCACCTTCAATGCAGAATTTGATGTTCAGCGGCAATGTGCCTTCCTGCTTCAAAATGGCCTCAACTGCCTTAATGTGCAAGAAAACCTGCCCTTTATCATCTGTCGCTCCGCGCGCATACAATTTTCCATCACGGATGGATGGCTCAAACGGTGGCGTTTCCCACAGGTGAAGCGGGTCTACGGGTTGTACATCATAGTGTCCATACACGAGGATCGTTGGTTTACCAGGTGCGTGCAAATGATCCGCATATACCAGCGGGTGCCCTTTGGTTGGAATGATTTCAACGTTTTCCAGACCGGCAGCAGTCAGTTTGGAAGCCAGCCAATCAGCTGCTTGGTTAATGTCTTTTTTGTGCTCCGATAATGCTGAGATACTCGGAATGGACAACCACTCCTGTAACTCGCCCAGTTGTTGCTCTCTGGCTTTTTCAAAATAATCAGAATATCTCATAGACTATGTATCCTCCTTTTTCAATGTAAATCGTGTGAATGTTGCGCTATCCTCCGAACGAGGTCGTGGACGATATGTCTAGTTTACTACGTTTTGTGCTGAACGAAAAATAGGGAGATAAAAAACGATTCTACCCGGGTCTGTCCAGACCTGAGCAGAATCGCCCTTAACCAAGCATATGGATGTACTTATGCGCGAATGTCCAGTTGACCGCCAAGATGAGGCTGTACGCTTTTTTCCATCATCTGCACTAAAGCCTGTCCTTGTTCACTGGCCTGATCCTTAGCCATACTTAATACCTTCACACTTACAGCTTGAGCCAAGCTGGCCTGACTCATACCTGTTGATAATGCTGCGATATCCATGTTCCAACCCTCCTTCATTGTGAAGACTCTTTCTCTGTATTTATCGGTTGGAACGGTTATTTTGTTTCATCTAATTGGAATTGTGTCAGTAAATCTTGAAGCTGCTCTGCCAGACGGGTCAAATCTGCGGCAGACGAACCGATCTCTTCCATGGAGGCGAGCTGCTCCTCTGCGGCTGCGGACACGGTCTCCGTATGGGATGCCGCTTCTTCAGCGATGCGTGTAATTTCCTCCATGCTGCTGACGACTGAACTCGTTCCATCTGCGACTCCAGCGGTAGAAGCTGCGACGTTATCGAGCTGCTTCGCTGATTTGGCTACCGCTCTACGGATGCGAGAGAAGGAGCGACCGGATAGGTCAATGGAATTAATACCATCACTTACGCGTTCCTTGGCGGATTCCATAGCGATCAGGGCTTCAGATACACCGCTCTGTATCCCTTGAATCTGTTCACGAATTTGTTGTGCGGAATAAGCTGAGTTTTCAGCCAGCTTGCGGACCTCTGTCGCCACGACAGCAAAACCTTTGCCATGCTCGCCTGCACGTGCTGCTTCAATAGAAGCGTTCAATGCGAGCAGATTAGTCTGGCTGGCGATTTCCGTAATGACGGTGACAATCGTTCCGATTCGTCCAGAACGGTCACTCAAAGCACTGATGATGGTATCCAGTTCTTCCACGGTAGTGCGAATGCCATCAATGGAAACGACGCTGTTGCCGATATGCTCGCTGCCTGCATCCGACGCCTGAATGGCCTGTGCGGAGTAAGTGGTCATTTCAGCCATGGTTTCAGTCATAGCGGTAATGTCTGTTGCCATGCCGCTAATCCGTTCCTGATTATCTTTAGCGCTGCCCACTTGGCGTTCGCTGCCTGCAGCCACATCTTGAATGGCTATGGTCACATGCTCGATAGCCCGGGTCGTTTGTTCTGCACCTGCTGCAAGCTCTTGCGAGGATGCCGACAAATTGCCTGTCATCGCTTGAATTTCTTTAATCATGTTACGCAGGTTATCTACCATTTGTTGAAAATATCTTGATAATTCACCAATTTCATCTGTACTGGTCGTAGCCACGTTTATCGAAAGATTACCTTGGCTGATGGCATCCATAGAATTACGTAATCTTTGGATGGGCTTAAGTATACTGCTGATTAGCCACATTGCGAGCACACCAATGATGATGGCTGCAATCACCAACACGATGATCGTCGTGATAAGAATCGGTTGGGCGGAGGCACTGGTTTCTGCTTTATCCATCGTTCCAGCAATTCTCCAGCCTGTCAGCGTATTGGTTTTGAAAATCAGGTGTTTATCTACGCCATTAATATCGTAACTAAAGCTACCTTCTTTGGAGGCAAATAATTCAGGTATCGTTTCCCCCATTTTGGTACTTCCGCTGACTTCTGTCGGGTGGGTAACGATACGTTTAGTACCATCTAATATCATAATATAGCCATTTTGTCCGATTTTTAAATTTGTGATTTCTTTTAAATTATTTAGGTTCAGCGAAAGACCGAGAACACCACTGTTGTCAGGAAGTGTACGTGAAATATATACAACGGGGACCTTAGCCGTATTGAGTCCGACAGGGCTGATTACGGTTTGTCCGGGTTTCTCCATGGCCTGTTTGTACCACGGACGTTCACGAGGGTCGTTTGTGGAGCCTACGGCTTTGCCAATAATGAGTTTTCCTTCGGGAGTTCCTACAAACATATCAACAGCTTCCGCATGCATTTTTAAATACACTTGTAACCTTTTCAGGATGTCTTCATCTGCTTCAGCACTGTTATCACTAGCTGTCATCGTCGTAGAGTAATATTCGAGATCAGCGATTTTGGCTTGAATCGTTTGAGTAACTGCACGATCGGATGCGGTAACGCTAGTTGTCGCACTATCGAGTAATTGGCGGTCCGTCTGTTTATATGCTGCTTGATAAGAAAAAGAACTTACAATAATGCTTGGAACAAGCATGACCAGTAGAAATGCTGCTGTCAATTTCTTGCGTAGTGTTAATGTTTTGAGTCGTCTCAGTTGTTTCATCAAACCCCTGCTTTCTATCTACATATTCATTTCTAATATTTATACCATATGTATTTACTATCGGTTATTTTGAGCTGAATTGATAGATTTATTACTAATTTGTCCAATACGCTAAAGAATTTCTTGCATAGCATGGAGTATCTTGCAATTTGGAGGGATAAGGTATGGGTTTTTTTCTGGATATGAGAAGCTCCACCAATTCATCAAAAACAGGTGAGGGTCCCGATATACAGCTGGGTCCTATACCGGAGCGGTTCGGTTTGATCACCCTGCGGACCTTTCTTGTGCCGGGTCCGATTGTAACTTTTAGTGGTTCCATTGGCCTAATCGGTGAGCTTGGGGATACGTATGCGGTTGAAATCGTGCGTGGAGCCGACTATGATCCGAGTGAGGTAGTCTACCGCGCCGAGGGGGTACTGGGCGTGACTGGGGCTAATGAAACGCAAGCTTTTAATGCACAGGATCTATCTGCTCCCTGGGCAATACAAACAGTATATTCTTCTTATATTTCTGGTGTATCGACCACTGTTCGTAATGGTCCAGAGGTATTCACGGGCATTGCTTCGACTCCGTTTTTGTAAATATATCAGGTGATTATTTCTATAGTAAATGCTCGCTGCCTGTTCGTGGTTCTCCTAGGATAGTCCGCTGCGCTAACTAGCCACGAGCATAGACAGACATCTGCTGCAGACTCGTGGCTATAATTCTCAACAACAACACCCAGAGCACAAATGACCTAGTTGTTGTAATTTCCTTTATGAGCGTGTTCTACAGAGTTGATTGTGCTTCTCGGATTCTATTTCTTTAGAATCTCTCGCAAATACACTGTCAACTCATCTGCTGCTTTGGCATGGGCGGAGAGCCCGGGATGGCTGCGAGATCCTATCGTTTCTTCCGTCGTGTTAGGCAGTTGGAATACAGACACATTCCGATCCCTCGTTTTTTTCTTGTACGCGTCTACCGCTCGGTAGATTGAGGGCATCATCGGAGTACCCAGCATCCCATAGGCCCACACAATATGGGCAGCAGGATTGCAGGTCCGAAGCTTGACAAGAAAACGTACGATAGCGCTTTCAAAAGATTGTAAATCTTCTTCATTGAATGTGCCGTCCTCGTTCAAGCGTTGCTTGTACACTTTCCCGCTTGCTGGGTCCGTCCATGCAGGAGAATAAAAGGCTCCCCCGTCATTAGTCCCCAAATTCACTACGACCACGTCCGGCTGCCATGAGGTAAAATCATAATCTGAAAATGCCCCTAATGCTTCATTTCTCTCACCGGTCAGCACACCACATATCTGCTCATAATATGCCGGTATGTTCGCATGCGGATTATTATCCCAGCTTGTTAGGACACCCCATCCGCTTTGTGATAACACTCGGTAGTCCGCATTTAGTGCTTCGGCTGTTATGGCTGTATAATTGCGTAGTGCTGTGAACAGCATGGGAACCCAGTCTGTCTCCTCCTTCGCTCCAATCGTTCCTTCTCCCGAGGTAATGCTGTCACCGATAAATTCCACCTTGAGGGGCTTATCAGTGACTGGCAGCAATTCCCCATCAACCTTCAGGGCATGAATTTGCAACAAGCAGCGCGAGTCCGAACTCATAGGCTGGACATCCTTGACCACACGGACATTTTTGACCGTGTCAGGGTTCAACCCTCTCAAAAGACAGATCCAATGCCGTCCTGCGGTCACCATCAGGCGACTCATCGGAACCCCATTGATGACAATACTGATCCAGGGTTCAAACACCTGGTAACCGGCCTCAATTTCAATCCACAGCTCTGAGCCTTTGATATTCAATTCAATGCCACTGCCTGTCCAAAACAGAGTAAGAGGTGTACGTGTTTGCGTAGTTCGACCATGAACCTTTACATGCTTTGCTTTTGTAAGTGGATATGTCTTCAATCTCTTGTTATGTGACATTTCAACATCCTCCTCATAATTTCTAAATGAATGCTAGTTTCTGTAATATTGTAAAAGAAGTGACAGGAAATCTCAAATTCTATTTCTAAACAAGCAAGGGCCCAAGGCTTTATATGGATTATTCTTTTCGATCACGGACTTTAGGAAAATGTATGATAGCAAAAAGCACCAGCAAACTGAAATTTGCTAGTGCTTTTTTGATATACGGAGCAAAGATTACTTGTTAAGTGGATTTTTTCACAAATTATCTTTATTCATTAATTAGCTTTGCCGAACATGACGATATTAATCGCCTTGCCGAAGTCTATACCTACTTTGCCAGTTAGCTCTGCTGTTTTTTGTGCTAACACGACTGCATTGACACCACAAGAGAATAGCGCAATATCAAAGTCATCTTTGTGTGCTGCGATCCATTGGAGTGTTTCAGGCATTTGTTCATATTGATGAAATGCCAGCGTGTGCGCGATATTCAGCCTGTACGGATCGGCCTCAAGAACAGGCTTTACTTCAGCGGCCGTCCGGGTGACCAGCAGAATGCGTCGATTTTTCAGCATGTCCCAGAAAGCGGGTGTCTCAGCCAAATACCGATTCAGGCAGGCGTGGCAGGTCAGCGCGGGGGAAAGAGCATAGTGAGCAAAGACCTGATCGGTCAGCTCCCGCTTCATATAGGATGGTGCTTTAATAGATTCGTCATCATATGGCAAAATGCCAGCAATGCTAGCTTTGCTCACTGCCTCAGCCACCGCGTCCCGTAGTTCCGTATTCGGTAGAAACAGTCCCTTTTGACCGAGATTGGCTTTGACCGCCCAACGTTCCTGTAATACCTTTTCCATCGGCCAGACGGTGTCCTGCGACAACACCAAATTTTCACCATCCCCAATACGAATGAGCGAAAAGGACTGGTGCTGATCGAGTGCCAGCTTCAATCGTTTCAGTACCTCGTCAATCTCCAGATACCTTGGATTCGTCATAACATGTTACCTCCCTGTCGTTCCTGCTTGTTCAACTTTTCAGATGGAGCAAAAAACTTTGTATTCTATCATATGTCGAAAGCGAAAAGGTTTTTGTATGAACGACTATTCTTTTTGGATTCTACCTATTTTTACAAGATTCGTTGCATCTGTACGTGCCGTTTCAGAGGCGTCTTCATAACTTGAGAGAAGACGGTTGAAAGGGAGGAAGATCAATGAATCGCAAGATTGTAATTGAAATTAATTTTAATAACTATGGGATGAATCCCAACCGCCTGACACGTGAGTGGATCAGCGAGCGACTGGATATATTCAGAACCTTTACGCTGCGTAGTTTACTCAGTCAGACAAATACGGATTTCTTATCTGTCGTCAAGCTGGCGGGCGGATGCAGTGACATTGTGGAAGAGGAACTAGCCCGACATGAGCCCATTCCCGACCACATCCGTTTTGGTACGAGCATCGAAAGTAAACGTCGAATTCATGCGTACATCGAAGGCGCGGACGAACTGCTCATTGCTCGAATAGATTCCGACGATTTATACCACCAGTCATTTGTACAACAGTTACATGATTACAAGTTTCAACCGGAGACGGTTGCGCTGGTGAACCAGATGGGTTACCTGTGGGATGCGGTTGAGGGGCAGATGGCACCGGTGTTTCACCGTTCGCCTTCTTTTTATGTGTTTCGCTATCAAGTGGAGGATTTTCTAAATGATTACCGTGTCGTCATTCCTGGGAAGGGTACGCACGGATATGTAACGGAGCTGCCGCATGAGGTCATTCCACTTCGCAACTATGTGAACGTCATTCATGCCGCAAATACTTCGGTAAAAAAAGTGCCGGCGAAGGATCGGCTGTCAGAGAATGAAATGAATGCTGTGCTGGCTGAATTTCTGGGAACAGACATTGCCAATTCGTAACGGTCAGGAGGAGATTATATTGTTTAAAGGAAAAAAACTGCTAGTGACCGGAGGCACGGGATCTTGGGGGCAACGCCTAACGGCTGAATTGCTGAAGGAGGGACCGGCGGAAATCCGGATATTCTCACGCGGTGAATTTGCACAGATTGCCATGCAGCGGCAATTTCAATCTGATCCTCGCCTGAATTTCATGATTGGAGATATTCGCGACCTTCAGGCATTGCAGGAGGCATGTCGCGGAGTGGACTATGTGTTCCATTTGGCGGCATTAAAGCATGTCCCTGTGTGTGAGAAACAGCCGGAAGAGGCCTTCAAGACGAACGTACACGGTACGGAAAATGTGATCCGGGCCAGCATTGAGCATGGAGTCGCCAAGGTAATTGATGTCTCTACAGACAAGGCGGTAGACCCGGTGAATGTATATGGCATGACGAAGGCGATCGGTGAAAGACTGATGATCCGCGCCAACACTTTAAGTGAGCGTACTCGCTTTGTGTGTATTCGCGGCGGCAACGTGTTGGGGACGAGTGGAAGTGTCGTGCCCCTGTTCAAGCACCAGATCGCGGAAGGGCAGGATTTAACGCTGACGAGCCCAGATATGACACGCTTCTTCCTCACGCTCGGAGAGGCGATTGGCTTACTGCTGAAGGCTTCTGTCACGGCAATTGGGGGAGAGACCCTTGTGATGAAAATGAAGGGCTGCAATATTGCAGATCTGGCAGAAGTGATGAAAGAACAGGCGGGACAGCCTGCGTTGAAAGTGAAGGAAATTGGTATACGTGGTGGGGAAAAGCTGCATGAGGTGCTGATTTCGCCCTATGAGGTGCCGCATACGTATCGCTATGATGACCGTTATTTTGTTATTCTTCCCCAGCAAGCAGACGAGCGCTTACTGAGCCAATATGGTGGATTGGAACGAGTGAGCTTCGATCAATATCGCTCGGACGATGAGTTAATGGATCGCGCTGGAATTGCTGAGCTACTGCGAGGCATGGAGTAACAATGAAAGAGGTGGGTATTTTGCAGCTTATGGAAAAAATAACTAAAGGAACTGTAAAGGTTGCGGTAATCGGCCTCGGTTATGTAGGGCTGCCCATGGCAGTGGAAATGGCACAGGCTGGTTATGATGTATATGGTGTAGATTCCGATCCTGTCAAAGTAGCCAAGCTGCTTCAAGGAAAGTCTTACATCATAGACATTGGCGATGATGCATTGGAAGGTCTGATCGGGCAGCAATTGCATCCAGTTACGGATATCAAGGTGCTGGAGCATGCGGACATCGTCGTGATTTGTGTGCCTACGCCGCTGACAGACGGACATCAGCCGGATACGTCCTATATTGAAACGGCTATTGATCAGGCCATACCTCATTTGCGTAGACAAACACTGTTGATTCTGGAAAGCACCACCTATCCGGGAACGACCGAGGAACTGATTCGGCCGGTGATAGAGCAGCGCAGGGGCTGGACGGTAGGTAAGGATTTCTATGTGTGCTTTTCACCGGAACGTGTTGATCCGGGCAGCATTCATTTTAATATTCGCAACACACCCAAGGTGATCGGCGGTTGCACGCCGGATTGTCTGGCAGCGGGAGTGGGTTTTTATGGCTCCTTTTTGGACCAGATTGTTCCAGTCAGCTCGACAACCGTGGCGGAAGCCGCCAAGCTGTTCGAGAATACGTTCCGTAGCGTCAACATTGGAATGGTCAATGAGCTGACAGCCGCCTGTGAGAAAATTGGCATCAATATATGGGAGGTACTGGATGCAGCGGCAACCAAGCCATTCGGCTATATGCCTTTCTATCCGGGACCTGGCATCGGGGGGCACTGTATCCCGGTTGATCCGCTATACTTGTCATGGAAATCCGAGCAGCATGGTTTTCCACTGGAATTCGTGGACTTGGCAGATCGCATGAATCGGCGTATGCCGCTGTATATTGCGGAGCGAATTGAAGCCATGCTCGCTCATAAAGGTAAAGCCATAAACAAAGCCAAAATCATTCTGGCAGGTGTGGCCTACAAAAAGGACATTGATGATGTTCGGGAATCCCCAGCTCTTGTCCTGTTTGAACATCTAATAAAAATGGGAGCTTCGGTGAGCTTCACCGACCCATATGTATCGAGCTTTAAGCTGAACGGTGAAGCAATCCCATCTCGAACGGCAAATGCTCAGCTATGGGAAAGTGCAGATATCGTAGTCATCACGACAGACCATTCTGTGGTGGATTACCAACAGCTGGTCGACCATGCCCCGCTGGTCTTCGATACACGTAATGCGACCGCACATTGTACAGGTGGACATGTCGTGATCTTGGGGCATCCCGGTGATGGAGGGGGCGCCGCTGTTGGCTAACCGTGATCAGGTAAACGAACGTTATTACGGGCAGATCAATTCGGAGGAATCTCATGAAGCCACCCGCAATAGAATTCACTGGATTTGCCGCCATGTACAGGGGCGTACCGTGCTGGATGTTGGGTGCAGTCAGGGGATAACGTCCATTTTGCTTGGACGGGAAGGCTTTGAGGTAACGGCTATTGATTTGGAAGAGGGCAGCATTTCTTATGCAAAAAAAGAACTTCGTCAGGAATCCGCACCAGTCCGGGGAAGAGTCCACTTTCAGTTAAAGGACATTTCACAATTTGAGCGTCCTCCCGGTGGATTTGATACCATTATTTTAGGGGAGATTTTGGAACATTTTGCGCATCCCGACACCCTGCTGGCTCATGCTTACCGCTTGTTGAATAAAAAGGGAACGCTCGTCTTGTCTGTACCTTATGGATACCATCCTTTCCATGATCACAAGCGGACTTACTATGCTGGGAGCCTCTCCCGTGTGTTGTATCCTTATTTTGATGAACAAGCGCTGGAGGTACATCACAAATATTTGTGCTTTGCCGGCCGCAAGAAGTCGAAAGAACTGCGTGAGGTCAAACCAGAGGTAGCGCATCTGAATGAGTGGATGAAACTGGACGAGGAACAATTTCGACTGGTGGAGCAGCAGCATGTTCGCAAAATGAATCAGCGAAAGGCCGCACTCGACAAGGCGGTACAGCGAATCCGGCATATGGAGGAACAACTTTTGCCGATGGAAAGGTATGTACGTGCCGAACAGCTAGTCAAGACGCAGGCTGAAAGGAGAGGTGCATATACTGATGGCGAGTCTACCGGAAAAACGAAGGCAGATTCAGCCAAAGGTAAAGGGGATGACGTGAAGTCATGACTGAGCATCCAATGACCATCAGCTTGTGCATGATCGTAAAGAACGAGGAGCAGACACTTGCACGCTGTCTGGATTCGGTCGCAGACCTGATGGATGAAATCATCATTGTGGACACGGGATCGACGGATCAGACGAAGACGATAGCAGCCCGCTATACGGATCGGCTTTATACGTTTGAATGGAAGGATGATTTTGCAGCCGCCCGTAATGAATCGTTTGATAAGGCGACGTGTTCCTACATCATGTGGCTGGATGCGGACGATGTGCTGCTGGAGCCGGAGCGTGAGCGCCTGCGTGCCTTGAAGCAGCGTTTGTCTATGGATATCGACGCAGTGGTAATGCCACTTCATTTGGCAGAGGGGGAGCAGGGTGAACTGTTGTTCACCTCACGCCGTATCCGTCTCGTGAAGCGTGAGCGACAATATCGCTGGGAGGGACGTCTGCATGAGGATTTGGTGATACCTCAAGGGCAAATCGTTCATTCAGATGTGGCAGTCACACACCGCCGAATGCAAGACCACACGCTCCGTAATCAACGTATTCTCGCCAGGTGGATCAGCGAAAGCGGCAAGCTGGAGGGGCGTCTGCTGTATTTGCATGCCAATGAATGTTTTGACCGTAAAGAATATGCCGAGGCGGCAGAGGCGTTCAATCATCTGTTGGAGGAGCCGAGCGGCTACCGGGAGGAGAGGATTACCGCTTGTGCGCGCTCGGCGGAATGCTATCTTCACCTCGGGAAGCCGGAGCAACAGCTGGATAGTCTGTTACGCTCCTTTCGATACGGTGTACCGCAATCAGACTTGTGCTGCATGATCGGTGACTGGTTTTTCACACGAAACGAATGGAGCACTGCCGCATACTGGTATGAAAAGGCATTGGAGCAACAGCATCACCTTCCGGGTATGCGACCTGTTCCGCTGCCATGCTACTCCTGGTTACCTCATGTGCGGCTCAGCCATTGCTACGCCCATGCAGGTAAGCTGGACGCTTCGTATGAGCATAACCAAACCGCTTTACGCTATTTACCTGACGACCCGCATTTACTGGATAACGAACGCAAGCTCAGGGAGGCTATTTCCAACTCCTCACCCTCAGCCCGTTCCTCAAAATAGTTCAAGCTGTTCCGGCCCGTTATCCTCTTCGGGTGGCTTGCGAGGTGGAAAAGGTTTAGGGTCCATGCCAAGCATGGTCATGAGCTGCTTGGCGTTAGCAGCGGCGTCTCCACCTGAGTTGTTGTTGAAAATAACGCACACCTCACGGCTTTGCTGCTCCAGCTCCAGCAATCTGTCTCTCCATTCGGTCAACTCTTGTTCATTGTACCGATACAGATAACGAACCTCCCGCCAATTAGGCGCGGAGCTTTGATTCCAGCCCGATATGTTCCGTCCGTGGAGACGTACGATTGTCAGATTACCGTCTGTAGCCAACGGCACAATGGGAACTGACCCCAGTCCCGCCTGCGGCTCGTCGCATACGCTGTGTATCCAGCCTTCTTCACGCATGAATGCCAGCGTTTGTTTCCGAAAATCGGGTGTGAACCAGCTTTGATGTCTGAATTCAAGTACGGATGGGACCTCTCCCATCCTTTTTTTCGTGTCTCGCAGTACAGCGACATTCTCACGTGTACAGTCGAACCAGGGTGGGTACTGAAACAGTACGGCTTTAAGCTTGCCCGCTTCGCGAAGAGGCTGTATAGATGCATGCAGTGCTTCGTACATGGCATCTATTGTTTTGAAGTAAGGCTGCTTGCCGCGGGTATGTCCAGTCATGCCTTGATAGGCTTTGACGAGAAATGAAAAAGAGTCTGGGGTTTCCGCCGCCCAGCGTGCCATACGATCTGTGGGCTGCACCGCATAGAAAGAACTATCCATCTCTACTACCGGAAAATGGCTTCCATAGACGCTTAGTTTTTGGTTAGCTTTGGTGCCCGTTGGATACAAGTCATCGTGATCGCCCCAACCCGTAAGTCCAATTTGAATCATAACTTTGCTGCTCCTTTCTCTTATGAATACTTCTAAAAGCGTTCCCATGAATCATTTTAATGATAAAATGGGGTGGATCATGTACTCTTTATTAAAGCTACTGAAGGTATTATGAAATGGATTCAAATAACGATTATTGTAACATGTTTGTTGTTCAGGATTTTGTAAAACCCTTATTCGTAATGCTTTTGAGTTTCCAGTTTGAAAAAGCTAATATAGTATGTAATAGAGCGAAATGAGTTCATGGAGGAGAAACGATATGGCAGAATGGTACGAGCAAAGCTTTGGGGAAGATTATTTATTGGTATACAAGCATCGCGACTTTCAGGGAGCCTATCAGGAAGTGCAAAAAATGATCTCCTGGCTCAAATTACCGCAAGGCTCCAGCGTATTGGATTTATGCTGTGGGATGGGACGTCATTCGCTTGCGCTCGCAGATGCAGGTTATAAGGTGACAGGTGTGGACCTTTCCAATGTGCTGCTGAGAGAGGCTCGTGCAGCTGATTCCGAAGGGCGGGTAAGTTGGCATCAAGGGGATATGAGAGAGGTGCCGCTGGATGAAAGCTATGACGCGGTGATGAATTTGTTCACCTCCTTCGGTTATTTTGAAAAGGATGAGGAGCAGCTTAAAGTACTAAGGGAAATATATCGGTTGTTGAAGCCGGGAGGACGCTTTATCATAGATTATTTGAACCCTGCTTACGTAACCGCTCATTTGGTACCGCATTCGTCACGGGAGGATGAAGGAAATTGGATTGAGGAGCATCGGGTCATTGAAGATGGCTTTGTGAAAAAGCAAATTGCGATTCGGTCAGCCGCATCTGTTACGGCCACTGAGGCAGCCTCTGCTCTGGGTACGACTCCTACTGAGGGAGAACCCGCGCGCGTGTATCATGAACGAGTGAAGCTATATCCGTATGAAAAGTTCCGTGGATTGCTAGAGCAAGCCGGACTATCCGTAGAGCAGGTGCACGGAAGCTATAATGAAGATCAATATATCGAAGATGCTTCGCCTCGAATGATTTTTGTCGGCGTGCGGGCTTAAAACAGAAAGGCGGATGGGAAGCCATGAAAATGCCAGAGCTTACACCGTGTGAGCGAATAGACGGAGGTTTTCAGGTCAAAATATCCATGTCCTTTCCGCTGCGCTGGGTGAATAGCTATGTGCTCAAGGGACAGCACGGTTTTACGATTGTAGACCCGGGGCCGCGCAATATGGATACCGAGGCAGAATGGGCGCATGTCTTCCAACAGCTGGGGATGTCCTTTGAGGATATCTCTGACATTGTGGTAACTCATCATCACCCCGATCATTACGGATTGGCGGGCTGGATGCAGCAGCAAAGTCAGGCTCGTGTACATATGTCAGCTCGAAGCCATAAGGAAGCGATGATGATGTGGGACGCTCCAGAATCGACGGTCGCAATGGAGAACAGGCTTCCTAGCTTTTTTGTCCAGCATGGCTTTCCTTTGGAGCAAGTGTCGGCCTTGGAATTACATATACGGCAGGCTTATTTGCAAGTGAATCCACAGCCTGAGATTACCGTTATTCCTACCGGAATGGACGCTCGTCTGGAATGGGGTGGACGCAGTTGGCTGCCCGTCGAGACAGGAGGGCATGCGCCTGGACATGTGTCCTTATATGACCCGAATAGCGGCGTTATCTTCTGCGGTGACGCAGTTTTGCCGCAGATTTCTCCTAATATCAGTCTGCTGCCGGGCAGCGATGCCCAGCCGTTGAGGTCTTATGTAGACGGCTTGCAGCGTCTAGGCGAGCTGGAGGTAGCGTGGGCATATCCGGGGCACCGCAATCCGTTTGGTTATTTTCGGGAGCGGACGCAAGCGTTGCTGGCGCATCATGAAGAACGGCTGGATAAATTCCAGCAGCTGATCCAACCGGAGGGCAGCACAGCCTATGAGCTGTGCATTGCCATGTTTGGTGGCAAGCTGGGTATTCACCAGCTAAGGTTTGCCATGTCCGAGACGCTGGCTCATCTGGTGGAGCTGGTGCGCCGTGAACGGGCCTCTATGAGCGAGACGGACTCAATCACGCGCTTCTACCCCCTTTGCCGTCAATAGTCGCGGAAAACTACCCAACAAGTGACATGACGAAGCAACATGACAAGCGGCATGCATGCCGGAAAAGAGGATTTTATGAATTTGCTGCTGCTGGGAGCTACCGGACGCGTAGGACGGTACATATTAGATTATGCATTAGAGGACGGTCATGTCGTTACTGTCCTTGTTCGTTCACCGGATAAGCTGGAGGATTTCGCACCCGGGTACGGGAATCAGCTGCAAATCGTACAAGGCGATGCCACTAATGCAGAGGACGTAGCACAAGCGCTGAAGGGTGGGGCGACGGCTGTAATCAGTGCGCTGAATACGGATGGAACGACTACCTTATCCGTTAATATAGCCCTGCTGGTCCGGCTCATGCAGGAGCAGTCCATTTCCCGGCTCATTACAGTAGGAACGGCAGGGATTTTGCAAAGCCGGACCGAACCGGACCTGTATCGGTACGAGTCCTCCGAGACCCGGCGACGCAGCACTCGTGCAGCCGAGGAACATCGGCGAGTGTACGAATTGCTGCATGAATCGCCACTAGACTGGACAATCGTATGTCCAACCTATCTGCCGGATGGAGCGCGGACAGGTATTTATCGCGTGGAAAAAGATTTTTTGCCTGAAGGTGGCTCACAAATTACCACCGCGGATACGGCTGATTTTACCTATCGTCAATGCAAGAGTTACGAATTTATCCGTACACGGGTAGGCATTGCCTACTGATCGTGGAACGCCAAACATAGCTTCATTTTTAAGCATTCAACCAGAGCGCGGTAAGTGTACCTACTCATTGCGTTCTTTTTTATTTGACAAACACTCAGGCTTAGAATACTATGGTTCTTAACAGAAACAATGTTTCCTGAGATCTTGTGTAGATCTTTAATTTATTATAGTAGCATCAAGCAACAGTTTTTAATAAGCAAAAGGAAGTGCATTCAATCATGACCGAGCCATCGCATCCCTATAAAACCTATTCGGAAGTGAAGCTACAGCAGCAGCAATTGCTCCGTAAAAATGTCATTGACGCCGCATGTATCCTTCTTGCGGAAGAAGGGCCAGAGGCCGTGACCGTGCGGCGAGTTGCGCAGAAATTAAGCTGTTCCACCAAAATTATTTACAGTATTTTCGGCAGTAAGGATGGTCTTGCCAATGAGATGTACCTGGATGGATGTCGGCTATTGGCTGAATCCTTTCAGCAAGTACCCGTTACCGAAAGCGTACTCGCTGATCTTGAAGCTCTATGCTGGGCGTACTGGGAATTTGCGCAGCTTCATTCAGCCTATTACAAAATGATGTTTGGCGGGGCATTATCTGATTTCAAGCCGGATGAACAGAGCTTGGAGGGTACCACAACGGCCCTGTCTCAAATCCTGCAAACCGTCATACACGCTATGGAGCAGGGAGCATTGAAAGAACATGATCCGCTGCTGGTTGTCCGGATGTTTTGGTCTGCTTTACATGGAGTCATACATCTTCAGTTTGCAGGTCATTTTTCAGATGTAGATATGGCTCAAGGAGTGTATGCATTTACACTGAAGAATGCGCTCGTAGCATTTAAAACATCCTCATCTCCATCGTAAATATGAAGTGTACTGAGGTCGTCATAGTAGATGACTTCAGTTCATTATAGAGTAGTGGTAACAATGTTTCTTAAATAAAACAACGATACTATGGAGGTTGTCATCATGTTTATGTACGCAAATAAAATAGCTCTGATCACAGGGGCTTCATCCGGTATTGGCGAGGCCTTTGCCTATTCGCTCGCAGCTAAGAAATGTAATCTCATTTTGGTAGCACGCAATGAAACCAAATTAAAGACACTGGCTAAAGAACTCTCAGCTAAATATAACGTAAAAGCAACGGTGATTGCGTTAGATCTTTCTACATCAGGAGCACCCCAAGCATTGCATCAGGAGGTTCAAAAGCAACAGCTAAAGGTAGATCTCTTGATTAACAACGCGGGTTTTGCCACCTATGGATACTTTGAGCAGGTTTCAGGAGAACGACAGCATGAGGAAGTGATGCTCAATGTGGCTGCTTTAGTCGACATCACACATGCATTTATGCCTGATTTATTGCGTAAGCGGGATGGTGGATTAATCAATGTTTCTTCCACAGCTGCATTTCAGCCCGATCCTTATATGGCGGTGTATGGAGCAACCAAAGCATTTGTGCTTTCTTTTACTGAAGCGCTATGGGCCGAAAATCGGAAACGGGGGCTTAAAGTTCTGGCCCTTTGTCCAGGCTCAACGGAAACGCCGTTTTTTGATATTGTTGGCGCAAGTGAAGCGTCAATTGGAATTAGGGAAACTCCCCAAACCGTTGTGAAGAACGCGTTGAGAGCATTTGAAAAGGGGCGTAGTCACATCATTTCCGGTCGCCAAAACTATTGGGTAGCTCAGGTGTCCCGGTTCTTCTCTCGTCAATCCACGCTGGGAATTGTAGAACGTGCACTGCGTCCACAAAATGGATTGTAATTTATGAATAAAGGTAATCTGAGCTTGAAATGTTAGAAATGCTAATGAATAAGCTGTGAGTATTATGCACCGGGTCTGATCGTTTATAGCTCGACTTGAATCAGACCCGGTGTTCCTATTTGTATAGATCAAGCGCTTAGATCCTATTCTAGTCCTCGGGAATATAGTAAAATTCCATCCCGTTTCTCCCAGCCGTTAGCTGACCAGAAGCGTTGACCCCCTGCGTTATGCTCCATCACAAACAGATGACATTTATCAATGCCTTCTCTCAGCAAAGCAGATAACGCTTTATCCACCAGTCTGGGCGCGATCCCTTGACCACGATGTGCTGTGGCTACACCCAGATGATACAGAAACCCCCTGCGACTATCGTGACCCGCCAAAATCGTGCCTATGATGCTTCCATCATGCTCACAGACAAAGCTAAGTCCTTCGTTCTGTTGTAAAAAGCGTGCAATCCGCTCCGGTGAGTCGGCCTCGCTTAATCCCAATCCGTCTAAGCCATTCCAAAGGTCAATGGCCTGATCATAGTCGTCAGCCTGCATCGTACGGAATGTATATCCTTCAGTTACGTTTGCCATGTCTAGTTCTCCTCTAACCCTGTATATATCTGTTGTATTCCAAGCGTTGTTTGTTATTTAACGTGTTGTATTCGGTGCACTTTCTTCCCCAAGCTCCTGCTCGCGCTCTGCCTGTTTGCGATGGGCGATACGGCTGCTGGCCGAAGCTGCGATAGCGCCCACAATGTCGTCCAGGAACGTATGGATCGGCCCGAGGCTTTTATCATTCAGGCGTTCCAGCACACCGGGTTTGAGTTTATCAACATAACCGTAATTGGTAAATCCAATGCTACCGTACACATTTACGATGGAGAAGGCCAGAATCTCATCCACACCGTATAATCCCTCATCATTCTCAATCATGTCCTGCAATGGGGGAAGAAGAGCGCCTTGTTCAGCAAGGATATCCAGTTGGATGCCCGTGAGCACGGCATTTTGAACCTCGCGCTTCATCAGTACCTTGTCCACATTCTCCATACATTCTTCCATCGTTAGGGTCGGGTAATATTTTTTTTGTAAAAGCATGACCAGTTCTGCAATTTCAGTCAGGTTCACACCACGCTTGTGCAGCAACTCGCGGGTGGCATCGGCTACCTTTTTACTATTCAGGCTGTAAGGTGCTTTTTTCTTGTCCATAAAGTTGAAGTTCCCCTCCTCGTATAGATCCTGATTTCTACTGCAATTATGACCAGTGTGTCCAGTCTGCTGAAAAAGTAGTTATTTTTTACGCGAGGCTCGTATACATATTAGTACAATCTGTACAAAATTGTTAGGGAGGAACTTCACTTATGAATATAAAACACCCATGGCGTATGACCTCTGTAGCTGGACTGCTATCCCTACCCCTGTTGTTGTCGGGCTGCAGCCTTTTCGGCAACGAATCGGCATCCATTGACCCCCCGCCGTCCACGACAGAGCAGTCGATGATTAAGGCTGTAACGGGAAAAGCACCCGCCAGTACGGGGCAACTGAGGGCTGTTTTTTTGCAAGATCATAACGGTTTGCTGGCCCCGGTATCTTTACCGATTGCTACAGGTGATGTGCAGGCAGATGCCAAGTCAGCGCTGGAAACATTAGTTGAGGGCGGGCCATATGCTGGATTATTACCAGAGGGATTTAAAGGGGTAATACCCCAGGGTACAGAAGTGAAAAGTGTGACGGTGGACAAGAACAACAAGCTGGCTGTTGTCGAGTTCAATAAATCTTTCGCGAACTATAAGCCACAGGAAGAACGAAAATTAATGGAGAGTTTGACCTGGACCCTGACCGACCGTCCCGATATTGAGAGCGTACAGATCTGGGTGGATGGCAAAAAACTGAACGAAATGCCTGTTGGCGGCACACCGCTGGATCATCCGTTGACGCGTGCAGTAGGTATTAATTTGGAGATTGGTCATGGCGTAACACCCCTGGATTCCAGTCCAGTCACCGTGTATTTCTCTTCATCTTCTCCTGCTGGAGTTCAATACTACGTACCTGTAACACGGTTGGTCAGCCCTGAAAAAGATCGTGTCCAGTCAGCGCTGCATCAATTGATTCAAGGACCGCAGACTAAAGATGGGTTACAAGAAGTGATGACAGGGGAGACGGCGCTGAAATCGGTAGAACGCTCCAAAGACAACGTAATTACGGTATCTCTTTCAGATGATATGTTTGCTAAGGGAGAAGCCGTGCCTGCTGAATTTTTGGAATCGGTTGTGCTGACAGCGGCAGACAATTCAGATGATGCGGTCAAAACAAAAATTCGGATTGAACTAAATGGTGAAAAAAGCGTGATTGGACAAAATAATCAAAATTATGGAGAGCCTGTAGCCAAGCCGCAACATATTAACGAAATCCCTCTTTAAGGGCGGGAATCGTCCTTGGGGTGCTTTTGCCTGCACACTTTGGTAAAATAAACATATAAGAACAGGTTGCATACGACGTAGGAGGAAAAAGCATGAGTAGATCTAACGGACGAAACGGTGATGAGCTGCGCCCGATGAAATTGACAGCAGGAGTAAATAAATACGCGGAGGGCTCTGTTTTTATAGAGGTTGGCGAGACGAAAGTCATTTGCACGGCTACTGTAGAAGAACGCGTACCACCCTTTATGAAGGGACAAGGAAAAGGCTGGGTAACCGCAGAGTATTCCATGCTTCCGCGTGCGACTCATAGCCGTAATCAGCGTGAAGCAGCGCGTGGCAAGCTGACAGGCCGTACCATGGAAATTCAGCGTCTGATTGGAAGAGCGTTGCGTTCGGTGGTCAATTTGCAGGCGCTTGGTGAACGGACGATTACGTTGGATTGTGACGTCATTCAGGCGGACGGCGGAACACGCACAACCTCAATTACCGGTTCTTTCGTAGCGTTGGCGATTGCGGTCAATAAAATTGCCACCCAGCACAAGCTGCCTGTTTTTCCAATTACCGATTTCCTGGCTTCCGTCAGCGTAGGGGTTGTTGGTGAAAAAGCATTGCTGGATCTGAACTATGAAGAGGATTCCAAGGCCAAAGTGGACATGAATCTTGTCATGACTGGCAGCGGAAAATATGTTGAGCTGCAAGGTACAGGTGAAGAAAGCCCATTTGACCGTAACGAATTGGATCAACTGCTTAGCTTGGGCGAACAAGGGATTCTGCAAATGATTGAGCGCCAAAAAGAAGTGCTTGGACCGATTGCTGATAAGATCGGTGCTGGACGTACAGGAGCTGGCGCCTAATGCGGCTGGATGGCCCGGTCGTCATTGTCGCTACGAAAAATAAAGGAAAGGTGCGGGAATTTGCCCATGCTTTTGCGCCGTTTGGCAAGGAAGTCAGAAGCATGTACGATTATCCCGACATTCCTGATGTCGTTGAAGATGGCAAAACCTTTGCCGAAAATGCACTGAAAAAAGCTAAAGCGGTTGGAGATGTGCTCGGATTGCCCGTGCTGGCCGATGATTCCGGCCTCTGCGTGGACTTGCTGGACGGTGCGCCGGGGGTATACTCTGCCCGTTATGCTGGAGAAGGTGCCAGCGATCACGAAAACAATATTAAGCTGCTCGACGTTCTGGAATCGAAGCAGCTGGGTGATGATACGGGACAGCCTTTGCTAAGCCCGGCTCAATTCGTCTGTACCTTGATCCTATATAATCCGCAGACTGGCGAGACGTTGGAATCGACAGGCTCCGTGGAAGGCTGGATTACTACTGAAACCGCCGGCAGCGGCGGGTTTGGGTATGATCCGCTGTTTTATTTGCCAGAGTTTGAAAAGACAATGGCCGAGCTGACGTTGGAACAAAAGCAGGCTATCAGTCACCGAGGGATAGCTCTGCGTGATTTGGCAACAAAGCTGGGTAATCCACAGGCATAGCTTGGTAACAGGGGAGAAATCATCCCCCCCATTCACATAACGAAAAAAAAGGCTATCCGTCAGTCATGAGCTGCGGATAGCCTTTTTGGTACTTTCTGTTCCCCATATAGTACACAGCGAAAAATTGCCGCTGCCGCTTAGAAGCTCTATTGCTCCAGCATTCAGTGTAGCTTATCGAATAGCTACCTTGTAAGTGCGCAACCAGTTATCCACTTGAGCCAAGTAGGCAAACAACTGGGGACCCGACATCAGCTGACCAAACCAAGGCAGATTGGTGGATGCCTCCGGTGAGGCGGCAATATCGCGTACCTTTTGCGCATCGATCAGCTTGAGCAGTGGGGAAGAGGAATCATCCAGCAGCTGCAACGCCTGCTTTTTCACAGCCTCAAGATAGGAAGGGTTATGCGTTTTGGGATATGGGCTTTTTTTGCGATACAGCACATCATCCGGCAATACGCCCTCCAGCGCCTTGCGCAAAATACCTTTTTCACGTCCGCCTGTCATCTTGATACTCCACGGAATGTTCCATACATATTGTACCAATCGATGATCGCAATACGGCACCCGCACTTCGAGTCCGGCTCCCATACTCATCCGATCCTTGCGATCCAGTAGAGTAGGCATAAAGCGGGTGATGTTCAAATAGGACATGACGCGCATTTGCGCAGCTTTTCCTGTTTCCCCCGGTAGCTTCGGCACTTCTCCTACCGCGTCTGAGTAGCGATCGTTCAAATACTCCAGCGGCTTGATCCAGTCCCGTACCTCGGGAGACAACAGACTGGCTCTCATATCGGGTGCAACTGCCCACGGGAATGTACCCGAATTCAGCATATCTTCCCGGTGGAACCAAGGATATCCGCCAAAAACTTCATCCGCAGCCTCGCCGGAAATAGCGACCGTGGCTCCTTTTTTAATCTCCCGGCAAAAGAGATACAGCGACGAATCCACGTCCGCCATGCCGGGTAAATCCCGCGTTAGTGTGGAGTTGTTCAGAGCTGCTACGACTTCTGGTGTATCGAATTCAATCCAGTGATGATTTGTCCCTAATTCATCCACCATCCGCTGAATCCAGGGGGCATCGGCTCCGGGTTGAAACGCATGGGCTTTAAAATGCTTGTCGTTATCCACATAATCCACCGAATACGTATGAACTTGTCCTTGCCCGGTACGGTTGTAATAATCGACAGCTAATGCGGATAGAGCGCTTGAATCCAGCCCGCCAGACAATAAGGTGCACACTGGAACATCCGAAATGAGCTGCCGCTCCACCGTATCCAGCAACAGTTCTCGTACCTTGAGCGCCGTTTCTTCGGTGTTATCCTCATGCGCAATGCTTTCCAACTTCCAGTAGGCTTGAATGCGCACGCCGTCGCGGGTGTAGGTTAGCGTATGCCCGGGACGTAGCTCCTTCATGGACGAATAGACGCCGTGTCCGGGGGTACGTGCAGGCCCAATGATAAAAATTTCGGCCAATCCCTCGGCGTCCACTGCTGCTTCTACTGCTGGATGCTGAAGCAGTGCTTTGGGTTCTGAGCCAAATACGAATACTTCTTCGGTCTGGCTATAAAATAACGGCTTCACTCCCAGCCGATCCCGTGCCAGAAATACCTGCTCCCGCTCGCTATCCCAGACCGCAAACGCAAAAATGCCGTTTAACCGATCCACACATTCAGGGCCCCATTCGATATAGGATTCGAGCAGCACCTCCGTGTCGCATTGTGTACGGAAAAAATGCCCGCGCTGTTGCAGCTCTTTTTTCAGCTCAGGCGCGTTATATATTTCCCCGTTATATACAATCGTATAAGTGATATCCTCCAGCTGCCGGATCATGGGCTGAGCGCCATTTTCCGGGTCCATTACGCTCAGTCTTCGGTGTCCGAAGGCACACGGGTTGGATATCCAGGTACCCGCAGCATCCGGTCCGCGATCGGAGAGCGTTTGTGTCATATTCAGCAGCAGCTCAGATTGATGCATTAAGTCTCCGTTCCACTGTATGAAACCTGTAATTCCGCACATGTCTGTTCATCCTCTCTTTGTCGTGTTCATCCAGTGTTGGAATGAATCAAAAACTAAATCCCCAGTTCATCAGTATATATGCCGAAAAGAAGCATAAAATGTCTGTCCGTTCCGAAAACTACAGATGGGGAAACCCGTCTACTCGCAAGGAAGGAGGGAGACCATGTACTACATCAAGGATGCCAAAATACGCCGCTTCACTGAACTTGACGGAGTGCGCTGCGCTGAGGTAGAGGTGCGGCCCGGTGCCGCAGATGACCCGGAATTGCTGGTCTATATCACGGCCAAGGATCAGACGGATGGTCAGCATGACTATGACATGGTACGGATCATCCGCAATGACGCCGATCTGGAGCTGGATTGGTACGACAATAATCTGCATTCGGCATTTGAGGAAGTGACAGACAAGGCTTTTACCGACTCTACACACATTACTGCTGGTGAGGAGCGAGAGAAGTTTAAAAAAGAATTGCTCTCCTATGGGCAGCTCAGCACAGAGTTCGCCAAGGAGTTCGGGGCATGAGGATATGGTGTGCTATGCCTCGGCTTTTGTTGATTTGGGCTCCGGCGCCATCGCCAGATCAGCGTGAAAGGAGGGGGAAATCATAGACGGCAAAGCGAAGTATAAGAAAAACAAAGGCAGCAGTTATATTCATAACAATGAGTTCGCGGAAGAAGTGCTGGAGAAAAACGTAAGACATGAAGTACGGAAAAGTCCTAAACGCTTTGGGAATAAATAAGCAGCCATTGAACTAAATAGCAACAGCAACTCATCAAAAATGACCCTAAAGAAGCCTCCGTATCCCGCCAAATTTGCGGTATGCAGGAGGCTTCTTTTTGAACTAAGCCGCTTCACGCAGCGTCATAATCCCTTTGTAGATGTTATAAACAAAAACCCCGAGATAGACCACTACGAATAGCAGTACAAACCCGATCACTGAACCTGCATGATTCGCCGTAATAATAAAATACACTAGCGGAATTGCCGCAATAATGGGGAAAATATGCGATAAAATAGCCTTTTTTGCATGTCCCTGAACATATTCGTCCCGTACTGCAATCCACACAATGACAGGTACTAGAAAAGGTGCGAAGAAAATGCTGAAATAACAAAGTGACGACAAAAGACCTCTCACGGATTAACCCCTCCTTTATGCATGGTTCTTTGTACATAATACCCCGTTAGCGTCCAAATGATTCCTTTTGCAGCCAGCTTCCCTGTATCATAAAAAAATGCTTTTGACAGTTGGCCGAATTGTGATATAATAATCAATGCGCTGAATACATAAGGTTTTATTGATCACCATCTTGTCCCAGTAGCTCAGCTGGATAGAGCAACGGCCTTCTAAGCCGTCGGTCGGGGGTTCGAATCCCTCCTGGGACGTATAGCAAAAAGCTTCCTACATGTAGGAAGCTTTTTTGTTTTTCAGTGCTGCCAAAGCGCTGCGCTACGATACCTGCGCACATGGTGGATTTTATCCGGTGAAGCTAATGGAGAGGGTATTCCATGTTCATGGAGCTTGAAAGAAGGTATGATGCATTCCAAATTTGATATTATCCATAATAATATTTGCCACATCCTTTGGAGTCATATTTGGTGAATATTCATACCACCATTTAACCGTTGTCATTGCAGATGCTGCAAACAAACGAGTTAATAACTCCTGCTTTTCTGAAAGTTCCTTCTTCGTAATTTCTGTTCCATTGCTATTTTCACGAAGACATTCCCCGGTTCTCCTTTCAAATATGCGTGTCATATCTTCATAGACATATAACTCCATATTTTTATTCCACAATATAAGGTACCAATCTTTATGATCATACATAAATTGGAGTTGTTTTCTTAAAGCATTCAAGGATTCGATGTCATTATTCTCCAGATTAAAAGATGCTAGATTAATATTGTTTGAAAGTTCTTCTAATGTTGATTTTACCAATGATTCTCTTAGCTGATATTTATCTTCATAATATTTGTAGAATGTAGAACGATTAATTCTTGCAGTTGTAGTAATATCTTTTACGGAAACAGATGAAAAGTTTTTTTGACTAATACATTTAGCAAACCCATGTTTTATATTTTCAAGTGTTTTCACAACACGTAAGTCTGTTATCTCATTCAATATGTGTCACACTCCAATTCACTAATTCTACATTTTAAAAACAACAAAAGCTATCAGAACTGTTGTTTAAGCAACATTCAGGGTAAGCCTTACTGATATTCTGAATCTTTTTTCTTTATTATAATCTTAATATAAAAGAATATTTGTATAAATGGTATCCATTTTGTTCAATATGAAAAGGAGAATTTTTTATGTCTAACAATCGTTTATGTAAAGTTTTAGGAATTGAAAAACCAATTATTCAAGGACCTATGGCTTGGGTTTCAACAGCACCATTAGTTGCAGCAGTTTCTGAAAGTGGAGGTCTTGGTGTATTAGGAGTAGGATTTGCTCCTTTAGATTTTATTAGGGACCAGATTATTGCTACAAGAAATCTTACGAGTAAACCGTTTGGAATCAATGTAATTATGAACTCTGAATTATTAGATCATGTAACTAAAGTTGCTTCGGAGGAAAAACCACCAGTAATATATGCAGATACGCTAGTGGGACTTGATTTTGAGTTATCCCGAAAATACTTTTCTATATGGCATGAATTAGGAATAAAAGTAATCGTAAAAGCAAGTACAATTCAAGATGCAATGACTGCGGAGAAGGCGGGGGCTGATGCAGTTATTGTAAAAGGCTGGGAAGGTGGCGGACATACTACTTATGAAGCAACAACGGTTCTTGTTCCACAAGCAGCGAACTGCTTATCTGTACCAGTGATAGCCTCTGGCGGTATTGCAGATGGAAGAGGAATGGCAGCAGCTATCGCTCTTGGTGCTGAAGGCATTGAAATGGGAACCATTTTTATGTGCGCAGAGGAAACAGTAGTACATGCAAATGTAAAAGATGCCATGTTAAAAGCTGGTGACATGGAGACTGTGATAACAGGATATTCTACTGATGAGCCATGCAGACAATTGAAGAACAAGCTTTCAGAGGAAATGACGGAAATTGAAAACAATTACAGCAAAAAAGAAGCAGCAGTAAAACTAAAAGAAGTTGCTGAAAGTTCTTTGAAAAAGGCGATGCTGGAAGGCGACGTTGAAGAGAAGGGCGCTGTTATGGTAGGACAAATAGTACCACTAATAACTGAGATTAAGAGTGTAAAAGATATCATAAATGATGTATTAGAAGGATACCATGAAACAATATCTAAGATGACTAAGTTTGAAGTTTAAAAGTTAATGTCATTATAAACGGCCGTGATCCCAACCGAAATGAGGGAGACGACCGTTTTTTCATACGTCCAGCATGAACAATCTGTTTTATAAATTTATACCGTTGCCTTCTCCTTATGAGCAAAAAATTGCGGTAAATGCTCTTTATGTGCTTCCAGCAATTCATCCAGTACGGTTTGAGCAATGTCCCCGCTTGGTACGAGCGGATTCAGGGTGAAGGCTTGCAGTGCGGTTGCATAGTCACCGGTGACCGCCGCTTCAATCGTCAGCTCTTCCATTGCCTTCATCACTTGCAGCAAGCCCCGCTGTGCAGGTGGGAATTTGCCAAAGTTGACAGGTTCGGCACCATGGGCGCGAATGACACTGGTCACTTCGATGGCGCTATCATAAGGAACATCATCAATCGCACCATTGTTACGTGTACTAACCACCATCAATGTGCCTTTGTTGTTATAAATGGAATTAATGATCTCACAGGCTGCATCGCTGTAATGCGCACCGCCGCGTTTGGATAGTTCCTCTGGTTTGTAATCCAGATTCGGATCTTTATACAATTCAAACAGACTTTCTTCCAGACGTTTGACCACTTGACCCCGAGTTCCTTCGTTTTTGGCTTCCTCTAATTCTTCCTTGAGCATGTTATCCGTCATATAGTAATACCGATGGTAAGGACAAGGCAGCATTTTCAATTGACGAACTTGATCATACAGGAAGCGCATGTTCTTAATATTTTCAACGACTTTCTCTGGCTTTGCGCCCGGAGCGTACAGTCCTTCAATGACTTGCTCTGTTAATTCTGCTCCTGTTTTGTCATAAACTTTGTGCCAATGAAGGTGGTTAATCCCTGCAAATTTAAAGAACAACTCTTCTTCCGGTTTGTCCAGCACAGCCGATGCACTCTTGATCGCGCCGATTGGAACATTACATAATCCAATGACTTTATCCCACTGACCATAACGAAGCACAGCTTCGGTGACCATACCCGCAGGGTTGGTAAAATTAATCAACCATGCATTCGGACACAGTTCTTTCATATCTTCGACAATACTGAGGATAACGGGTATGGTGCGAAACGCTTTGAACATTCCTCCGGCACCATTGGTCTCCTGACCGATCATGCCATGTTTTAACGGAATACTTTCATCCTTAATCCGGGCTTCCAGCAAGCCTACCCGAAATTGGGTCGTTACAAAATCGGCGTCCTTCAACGCTTCCCGACGATCCAGGGTCAAATGTACCTCACAATCAATGCCTGCGGCCTTCACCATCCGTTTGGCCATGGCGCCTACGATCTCCAGTTTTTCACGTCCTGCCTCAATATCTACCAGCCACAATTCCCGAATGGGAAGCTCTGCATAACGTTTGATGAAGCCTTCTACTAATTCTGGTGTATAACTGGAACCTCCGCCAATGGTTGCAATCTTTATGCCTTTTTTCATGGTTAGTGCCTCCTAAGTATGTTTTTTAACCGCTTTCTTAAGCACAAATTCACTGTAATCCCTGTAATGCATTACAGGTCAAGCGCTTTTAAAAAACTTATTTTGGGAAGGTGACAATTATAGGGCGGGCACTACGAACATGCTGAACACGAACATGCTAAAATAGAAAGAACGAGGTGAGAAAAATGGCGAATATTCATGAAATTGCAAAGCTGGCAGGTGTATCCTCGGCTACGGTGTCCCGTGTCATCAACAACCATCCGTACGTAAGTGAACCGACAAGACAGCGTGTGCAGGAGGTCATAGACCGACTGGATTATGTTCCTAATCTAAATGCGGTATCTTTAAAAAAAGGCATGACCAAGCTCATAGGGATTATTTCACTTTCTTTTAATGATTCATTGGGTTTATTTGTGCGTGGATTTACAATGTATGCCCAGGAGCATGGCTTTAATATAGCACTGTTTATTACGAATGGGGAGAAGGGGCGAGAACTTGAAGCGCTGGAAATGTTGCGGAGAAAGCAACTGGACGCCTTGGTCTGTATGATTCGTGTTAATGAGTGGAGTGTGATTGAGCACTATACAAAATATGGTCCGATTGTGACCTGGCAGCGTGTAAACATTGAGGCAATCCCGTCTGTATTTATGGATCAGTATCAGGGCTATACGATGGCGTTGGAACATTTGTACGCCCGAGGATATCGGAAAATTGTGAATGTGTACGGCAGCATGCGGGGGTTGAACACAAAAGAACGCATTCGAGCTTATCATGACTTTTGCGAAAAATACGATTTGGATGCTGAGGCCTTCCCGCATTTTTATGATTTAAATTCAATAGAAGCTGGTGAACAAATAGCTCATTGGTGGGCAGAACGAGAACAAACAGATAGACCGGATGCCTTTGCCTGTTCTACCGATTATTTGGCAGCAGGTCTTTTGACTGAAGCACGGAGACTCGGTGTTTCTGTACCAAGCGATTTTGCAGTAGTAGGCTTTGATAACACCGAAATCTCGCATTTGCTTGATTTAACTACGATTCATTATCCGATAGACAAGCAAGCGGAGAATGCGTTCATTATGATTTGCAATGCCCTTGAAGGGCTGGATGAAACGATACATCATCTGGAATTCAAATTAGTAGAACGAGCGACCACCTGATTCCAAAAGGAACTTCATGTTAGTGGTTATTAATTACCATATTCAAGTTTATATAGTAGGAATAATGGAAGAAAAATGTTGACACATGTTAATAATTGGTGAATAATTTGAGGTGAAAGTATAAAATTTGGATTTTTTGTATGAAGGGTGGTTATGACTTGGGACATACACCTACGATTTTGGCGAAGTTAGAGGATTATTTAGGGGAAAATAATTTGACGCTGGCACAATTTGCCGAATATTCAGGTGTTCATCAAAGAACACTTAATAATTGGATTGCCAAGCATCGTCCTGTTGCGATACATCAGCTAGATCGAATCACTTGGGCTATGGGACTACCAGAAGGTTTTTTTTACGAACTATACATAGATAACTACATCATTGAGCGTTCCCCGGATTGGAGGCGAATTGAGCCGTTGTTGTTTCGCTGTGCGGAACTGGACAAGTTGGATGCTATCCAGCTTGTAGTGGGACATATTATGGACAATCTTCTATATTCCCCAAAGTTATTTGATGCAGCAGAAAAATTATTCGCACAAGGTCAGCACAATGCTGCATTGTTGCTCTACGAAGGGATTGCGGAAGGCGAGAAGTACCAGCACTCTGAACGCTTGGCTGTCTGTCAGTATCGTCTGTTTACCATTCAGGTAGGGAACAATCAGATCCGAAATCTCAAGGCGGCTACACGATTTGAACCCTTTGTGGAACGTCTGAATGAAATAGATCAACTCGATGCGTTAAAAGATTTGGCGAATGTGTATCGTTCTCTGCGTGAATGGGACAAGCTCGATGCAACTGCTCGAAAAATGAGAGCCAAAGCGGAGATCCAATATTCTTTGAAACATCAACAGAAAAAGCGAGAGTGGGAGGAGTCTGAACAGAGGCTGAGTCGCCCGATGTTTGTGTACATTACCTATGCTGATTTACTGTGTGCGAGTGTCTGTGAAGCGCAAGGCGATTATCAGCAAGCATTACAATTTACGTACGCCTACTCTGATTTAGATTGGGTGATCGAGACAGACCAGGAAACCCAACACTGGGTCAACTTGTTCAAGCATTGGGCAGAAGGTAATACTTTTGTAAATAGACTCCTATCTGGAGATACCAATGTGCTTCCTCATTATGTTGAATATATTGCATCCACATCAATCACTACCGAGAATGAAAAGCTATCCAAGTTGCTGAACGTTATGATTGCTGCTAACCGATATGCAATAGATATCAATGATATCCTTTCACGTTTTGAAGTGGAGATTAATTCTTTTGCTCTGCTATCACAATCTACTGATATGTACACCCAACAAGTGATGCCGGATTATTTTGCATGGTTTGGTTACGAACTGGCTTATTACTATTTAAGGCGGGGAATGTACAATGATGGCTTTAAACACTTAATATATGCACTGGTAAAAGCCCACCTACTAAACAATGAGACTTATTTTATAAACTGTACAGGGCTTTTTGCACATTTCCAAGCACATGCGCTTCCCGAAACAAGGGAAGAGTATTTCAAACTATTAGAAAAGGTGTGGTTAGACAATGTTGAAAAAAATGATTCTGCTGGTCATCGCAGCTAGCTTCTTGTTTATTTTAGCAATGCCTGTTCAGTCGCATAACCAAAATCAAAGAATAACGCCTCACGTACAAATTGGAGGTGCTTAAACGGCTAGAAACAAAGACAATTCTCACCGACTAGTTCAAGTTTGGGGAGTTCAGCGACTATTAGAGATCAAACCAAATAAGGTTAATCTCTAGGTCAGAATTGGCATGTATGCTCTATATTCATTGGATTTCTTTATGAAAAGGGCCTCTGTTCCACTTAATTAGTGGAAACGGAGGCTCTTTTAACGTGGATTTAGGGGCATCTTTGTTTATGCAAACTTTTGGGATGTTCTTTTTTTGTTAGGCGCATCATTCGAAAATCCAAAAAACGTCTTTTTGTCATAAAATATGACATATAGGAGGGATCATGCTGATGAACCAAGGTGTGACTTTACTTTGTGTCGAACGAGCTAGGAAGAAACTGTACCAGGTCCAGAAAAAGTATGGATTTTTAACACATCCCAAAGTAATAGAACAATCTAAAAAGCTGGATGATCTGTTGAATCATTATCAAACATGTAGATCGGATCATTGAGAAATGATACCATATTTTTCTTTAATTCCTTGACCGCACCTCTAACCTGTTCTGACTGTGTCACGGCTGAAATCACCGCCACACCATCTGCACCTGCACGTGCGACTTCCTCAACACGGTCCACTGTAATACCTCCGATCCCAACAATCGGCACATCAATTCCCGCTTTACGCATCTCATATAAAATTGCCGGTCCCTGTACGGCATGGGCATCATCTTTCGAGATGGTGGGATAGATGGGTCCGACGCCGAGATAATCAGCACCTTGCAGGATGGCTCGACGTGCTTCCTCAATGGTATGGGCAGAGACGCCTAGAATTCGATTTCCGATTCGCTCGCGGACGGATTCGGCGGATTCATCGTCCTGACCGATGTGAACACCGTCGGCGTCGAGTTCAAGAGCCAGCTCCACATCGTCATTGATGATGAAGGGGACACCAGCGTGACGGCACAGTTCCTGTAGCTGGCGCGCAAGTTCGAACATAGGAACGCCCGTTAACGCGCCGAGACCCTTTTCCCGGAACTGGACCATGGTTGCGCCGCCAGCTAGAGCCTCTTGCACGACCCAGCCTGGTTCCGCGAGGCAATTCACGCTTCCAAGCACCAGGTACATCTGTAGCTGGCGGCGCACCACCTCTGACAACATTCTACCGCTCATAGCAGCACCTCCTGACGACGTTGGTAGGCCCAATGATTGGTGGGTCCATGTCCTTGTCCAAGCTGCAAAGGTTCCTCAATCGCTGCCTGGATGAAGGCTTTGCCATTCGAGATAGCCTCCGGTACAGACATCCCTTTCCCTAATTCCGCGGTAATCGCTGCTGAGAAGGTGCATCCTGTTCCGTGTGTATGAACAGTCCGTACTCGCTTGCCGCTCAGCTCTGTAAAGGCGGTTCCGTCAAAGAGTAGGTCCACAATCTGTTCGCTGCTCTCGCTCTCGTCAGCGTGGCCACCCTTGATCACAACGAATTTTGATCCCATACTGCTAATATGTCTCGCAGCCTCGCGGCGATCCTCCATCGTATGGATACTGATCCCTGTCAGGGCTTCCGCCTCCGGGATATTCGGTGTAACGACCAGGGCCAAGGGGAGCAGGTCGTCCTTCAGAGCCTGCATCGCTTCTGGCTGCAGCAGCTTTGCGCCTCCCTTGGCAATCATCACGGGATCGACGACAACCTTTTTCCAGCCGAACTTTCGAATCTGCTTGCTCACAAGACGGATGATGCCCGCATGAAACAGCATGCCAGTCTTCAGGGCATCCACTCCAAGGTCTAATCCTACAGCTTCGATCTGTTCCGCTGTTGCTTCCTGTGGCAGCGGATATACGCCGTGGACCCCTAAAGTATTCTGTACGGTAATGGCCGTAATAGCCGACATGCCGTAAACGCCAAGCTCCTGAAAGGTTTTGAGATCGGCTTGAATCCCGGCCCCGCCGCCACTGTCCGAACCGGCAATCGTCAGTGCTCTGGGTACACGAACGTCTGTCATCGCGCACCACCTGCTGTGGTTGTTCCGGCTTCACGGACAGTGACATGCCCCTCTAGCGAACCTGTATGTAGTTTGGCGAGCTCGTCGAGAAAGGCAATCTGGAAGCTGCCGGGCCCCAGCTCTGCGGTACGTGCTGCGGCTCGGGAAGCTGCTGCACCGTAAAATGCCAAGCCTGCTGTACCTGCGAGCAGCAGGCTGGGTTCAACAGCTGCAAAGGCACCTAACACAGAGGTCAGCAGGCAGCCTGCTCCGGTTACCTTCGTGAGCAGCGCGTCTCCACCGCTTATCATTCGTGCTTCGGCCCCATCGGTGATGACGTCCTCTTTTCCAGTAATGACAACCATTGTATTGAGCGTTTGAGCAGCCCGAATTGCCAGATCGACATTTCCGCTGTCAGCACTGTCACCAGCATCTACGCCTTTAATCTCACGCGCTTCTCCAACAAGATGCGCGACTTCGGCTGCATTGCCCCGCACCAATGAGATTTTGACTTCTCTCAGGATTCGCAGTGCCGATTCGGTTCTAAAGCTCGTTGCTCCCGCACCGACCGGATCTAGCAGGACCGGAACACCGTGTGCAT
Source organism: Paenibacillus sp. FSL P2-0173 (assembly GCF_038008045.1). NCBI lineage: Bacteria > Bacillati > Bacillota > Bacilli > Caryophanales > Paenibacillaceae > Paenibacillus > Paenibacillus sp. FSL P2-0173. The sequence continues at coordinate 1,945,414 of NZ_JBBOYK010000001.1, read as the reverse complement.
TCGCCGATTGTCCAGCAATGATCATGGCATCCACCAGTTCGCGGTTCAGCGTACCGATGTTTAACACGACGGCTCCCGCTATTTTTGCCATGTCTGCTACTTCCTCGGGTGCATAGGCCATCACCGGGGAGGCGCCCAATGCATACAGGCCGTTGGCCGTAAAGTTAGTGACTACCACATTGGTCATATTGTGAACGAGGGGTTTGCTGTTTTGTACCTTCGTCAGGAGATCCGAATAACTTTTTTCCCATGTACTCATAATGATTATCCTCTCTATAGTTGGTGGTTCAACAGGGCATTAACTGTACTTCACGCATCGAATTGCCAGGCTGACTATTCCAAGACCGCTTCCTGTATCTGGACCGGCCATTCTTCCTGCTTATAGGCCATGTCCCAGAACTTATATTCCAGCTGGCAGCTCAGTATAAAATGCTCAATCATCCGCTCTCGCTCAGCAGCCGTTGCGCCTTCTGCCCAAGCATCTACACGTTCTCGGAACTTGAGTGTTGTATCATCAAGCTGGTCTCCATAGAAGCCCATCCATTCATAGAACGGATGAGACTCATCCGGCTTTACTTCATCCAGCAGCCTGCGACCAATCTCGGCATAGGTCCACATACATGGCAGCAGCACAGCCAAGATCTCGCCCAGGCTGCCCTCATGCGCAACCGTCAGCATGTGACGGATATAGTGATGGGCCGACGGAGCGAGCGGATATCCCTGCAACTCTTCATAGCTCACCCCTGCGACAGCACAGAAATTTTGATGCGGATGAACCTCGCTGTGGAGAATAAAAGAGATTTGTTCATTAAATACAGCCATGTCCTCCCGATTCGTGCATTTGGAGATTGCGATGCCGTATATCCGCATGTAGGCGTTCAAATATTCAAAGTCCTGTTTTACATAGTGAATCAGCTGTCCCCTTGTCAAACTTCCTTCAGCAATACCTCTCACAAAGGGATGCTCAAAAATCGCTTGAAAAATGCCGTCCGCCTGCCGACGGAGTTCTTGTGTAAAACTCAATTTCCCCACCTCCATTAAATTGAAGAGCAAGAAGTCCTGTAAGAATATAATTCCGGAACAACGCTAAAAAGCCGCCCCGGAAAAATGGAGCGGCTTCAACAATAGGCCCAATGCGCAAAAAACGCTTGAAACCTTATATACGAAGGCTCCACTTTCCTACGCTAGTACGAACTAGATCAGGTTCAAAGGGTCCAAGATACGCTCTTGTCTCAGCCATAGTGGCTCCCCTAGTGGACTTCTATTCTTTTGACTATTACTGTACATTCGTTCATATGCTATGTCAAACATAGTGTACAAAATATTAAATTTCCTCTAGTTAGGTGTTTTGGGCTTAGTGAGGGTGATGAATTACACTTTCCACTGCTTTGACCTTGGCATATTTCGGTTTCCACATTGCATCTTGTATAGCTTGTTCCACATCTGAAATGTGCGCCTGCGCTACCTGATCCTGAATCGCGGCTTTTGCAACCGCAATCGCAACAGCGTACGAAACTTCGCGTAATTTTCGGATATGAGGGAGTAGCGCACCGCCAGGCGTATTCGAATCTACACCATTGGCAACAGCAACTGCTGCCGCTGTAAACATCGCAGGGGTAATCCTTTTGGCTTTAACCACAATCGCACCCAGACCCAGTCCCGGAAAAACAAAGGCATTGTTCGCCTGTCCAATCTCAAAATTTGTATCGTTATAGGTAACGGGCTCAAAAGGACTTCCGGTTGCGATCAGTGCTCTGCCATCTGTCCACCGGATCAAATCCTCGGGTACTGCTTCTGCAAGGTTTGTAGGATTGGACATGGGCATAATGATCGGGCGTTCTACATGCTTCGCCATCTCCTTGATGATTTCTTCAGAAAAGGCACCTGCTACACCGGAAGTTCCAATCAATATCGTAGGCTTCACCTGACGGATGACCTCCAGTAGCGGTATTTTGCCGTCACCCGACCGGGTCCATGAGCTGACTTCATCCTTTTTGCGCACATACGGTTTCTGATACTCCAATACGTCTTCCATATCTTCCGTTAACAGCCCGCGATAATCAAAGGCCCAAAAGGACTTGAATGAATCATCTACGGAAAGGCCATCCTCGATCATAGCGCCCCGAATTTGATCAGCGTTACCGATCCCTGCAGCCCCTGGGCCGAAAACAAGTATTTTTTGTTCACGCAGCGGAGTCTTGGTGACACCCACCGCCGAAAGAATCGCAGCCAGGGTCACTGCTCCTGTACCTTGTATATCATCGTTGAAGGTGAGTATGCTTTGACCGTATTTTCCTATAATATGGCGCGCATTAACGCTGCCCACATCTTCCCAATGTAAAAGCGCCTTCGGGAATTGCGCTAACGTTTTGCTGATAAAAGTATCAATAAACTGGTTATAGGCTTCTCCGCGAACTCGTTTATGGCGGTTTCCGATGTACAGTGGATCATTCAGCAGCTTTTCATTATTCGTGCCTACATCCAGTACAATTGGCAGCACCCGCCCAGGATGAATGCCTGCCGCAGCCGTATATACTGCAAGCTTGCCAATAGCAATGTTAATCCCCCCGACGCCCCAGTCACCAATCCCCAAAATACTTTCGGAATCTGTTACGACGATCAGATCCACATCCTCGCCGCTTAATCCAGAGTTATAGAATGCTTGTCCAATACCATTCGGGTTATCTATTGACAAATATACGCCTCCAGGGCGGTTGTACTCGTGACTATATTCTTGAATCGCGGTTCCTACGGTCGGCGTGTAGACTACGGGCAGCATTTCACTCAAATGATCGGTTAGCAGCCGGTAGTAGAGTACGACATTTCGGTTGTGAAGGTCGTTGAGAGAAGCATTTTTACGCAGCATGGTGGGTTGTGCGAGAAACTGCTGATATGCCCGTACGCTCTGTTTCTCCAATGAAAGGACGGTTGGAGGAAGGATTCCTTCCAAACCCAGATCTTTGCGTTCTTCTTCTGTGAAAGCGACACCTTTGTTCAAAAGAGGATTTGCCAACACATCCTTTCCCCGTAATGGAGTAGATAATGACCCATCGCGATTGACATAAAATGCTTCCATAGAAAGACCTTCCTTCTCTTCATTTTCATAACGAAAGGATTTCACAAAATTCGATTCCAGTCGCTCCGAAGTGCAAAATATAGACGAACTAAACCATTTCGATCTATATCTTGTTCATTGAAAGTCGCTTATCGGATTTTTGCAAAATCCTCAAGATGACATGTTGTCCATAGTATGGACGTGCGAATCTGTTTTATTCTTCTATTTATCTATGACAAAATAACCATATATATTTCCTTCTGTTGATCTAAAAGAACTAATTTTCGATATAGATGCGCTAACTAATTCTGATGGTTTTGGTTCTAATGAATCAGGTCTAAATACTCTATTTTTATCAAATATGAAAATCAGTTTTTCTTCTCTTATATCCTTATATATCATGGAGTGTCAGCTATTTTGTTAAGGAAATATGAAGTATTTGGACATTAATTTAACTCCTATAAGCAAACATTCTTAATTCTTTTTCAACAAAATAGAACTATTCGGAGGAAAAGGAGAGGTTTGTGTGCAGGGACCTATAGCCATTTTTAGCGATAACGACAGGGCTATTGATTATCCCAATGTGATTTGTTTTTACCAATATATACAGTGCGAGGACACGGAGGCAGCTTCAGTCTACGAGAACGCATGTTGTTGCCTGATTGATTATAGGGAGCCGGGGCAGGCGGTGCGGAAAGCCAATCAGATCCGTAGCCAATTTCCGCAAATGCCATTGTTACTGGTGACGGATGTAACAATTCCGTTCAGTGATCAGCATATGGTGCAAATCACCGGAGTAGGCCGTTTGCGGCTGCTATTTTGGCAAGCCAATGACACCGAAGAAATGCTTTCGGAAATACAAAGCTTGCTCTATCCCGAGTATTCGACCAAAAGCCAACATATTGCATTTATCTTGTCTGTATATAACGAAGAGCAACGTTTTGTTCATGTCAAAACCTTTGCTGAACGACTGCAAGCCTTTATCCGCAGCCATATTATTGAAGGTTCGATTTATCTCATTGATGATGGCAGTCACGATGGTACCAATGCCTTGATTAAAGCGCTGGAGGCAGCAACGGACTTGTCCGTAAACAGGATTAATCAGAATCTTAGCCCGCTGCTTCAAACAAGGGAATTGGGACGCAATACACGTAAGGCAGGGACGTATCTGGAAGGGATGCGGACCATAGGTGCGGATTACTACGTATTTGTGGATGCGGACGACTCCTTTTTTATTGAGGATATTGCCAGAATGATTAATGTTGTTCAGCAGGGCTATTATGATGTCGTGATCGGAACCAAGGATATGACCGCCGAGAATCGATCTTTATTGCGATCTGTTGTCAGCTTTGGTAAGCGGGTCATTTCCCGTCCTTTTTTACCAACAGGTGTGGTAGATTCGCAGACTGGGCTTAAAGTGATGAGTTCGGTTGCAGTGAAACGGATGTTTCCGCATTTAAAGGAACAGCTCGGACTGGCGCTGGATCTAGAAATGATGTTTATTGCCAAGCGACTCCAGCTTCGTGTGCTGCAATTACCCGTCAAATGTATTGACCGCGATGGATCGCACATTCATGTCTGGAAGGATTCTATTCGTTTTTTACGCTCCATCATTGATATTTGGCGACTGGATCGGCGGGTGAGATAATAACGTGAACAACCGATTGCGATCGTTGATGTTCCCTCTCTTTAATGTGCTGCTTAACGGATTTAATTTTTTCTTCCACATTGCAGCGAGCTGGTATCTTACCGGACAAGCTTATGGCCAGGCGAATGCGCTGCTGGCACTTTTTGCACTTTTATCCGTTTTGGGTTTATCCATCCAGCTATTAACCGCCAAACTGGTCTCTAAGGGAGACCAAAAGCTTGCGCTACGAAGCTTACCGCTCGGTTCTTTATTACTCAAAGCACCTCTGGTGCTAACCGTGCTTGCCATGATCATTTTACTCATCTTTCATCCGTTACTGCGTTCGCTATTAGGCGTCGAATCCGGCCCGCTGTTCATGCTGTATGGCTTGATCGGACTGCATATTCTTGTAAGTTCGTGCCGCGGAGATTTACAGGGCAGGGAACGCATGTTGGCGCTCAATGTGAACTATTACATTGAGGTATTAGGGAAGCTGAGCCTGTTTTTTGTTCTGGCTGCACTGGGGTTAAAGCTGGAAGCCCTACTGTTAGCAAGCTGTGGAGGAATGTTGCTGTCGCTGCTCCACGGCTGGATCGTTTCGGCTCGTGGCTTGTCCTTATTCACATACAGTGGAGAACATATCCCTTCTGGGTTATGGAAATCATTGGGTCAGGATTTCACCGATAGCCTTATGACGAATTTATTCATTTTGTTTTGTATCTCCATCGACATGTTGTATGTACAGCATTACTTTCCTGAGCAGGCCAGCAGCTATGCCATTGCGCTGAAGTACAGCCAGTTGGTCTATTACGTTTCGTATAGCCTAATTGCTGCTTTTATTCCAAAGATCGGTGCGCAGGGGCATGACCGCCAAGCTTTGGGCAAGTTGATTGCCGTCTATGCCGGTTTAATGGCTATAGCTGCAATCTGTGTATATGTGGGCACGACCTTTGTGTTCCCTTCCTCTATTCCCATATTATTCGGAGTCTCTTACCAATCGGCCGAGGCCTATATTCCATGGGGAGGATGGGTGTACTGGCTATTTTCCATCGTGCTGTTTTTTGTGCATGTGCACGTATTGGTGGGCAGACGCAAATTTATGTTCAGTCTGATGGCAGGAGCCGCGGCTTTATTAGTAGCCTTTCATATTGCCCACACAGATCCGGTAGATTTTTTGCTATCTGAGTTCATAGTTTACGGGGCTATGGCTCTCTACTTTGTGATAGACGCCTATGTGCATTTGTTCAAAATAAAGATAAAGGGGGATTTACCCCATGAATACCATACATGAACAGGACGGTAAAACCGTAGTTCTATTGCTTTCCTGGCGTGACATTCGTTCACCTAAAAGCGGGGGAGCAGAAATTTTTACCCATGAAATGCTTAAACGCTCACAGCAAGGACGTTTCCAGTTCATTCATTTTTCACCCCAATTTGAGGGGATGCCTGAGCATGAAATTATTGACGGTATTACGTATATTCGAAAAGGGAACATATACAGTGTTATTTATTATGCGATGCGCTATTACCGTCGTCATCGAGGGAAGATCGATTATGTGATTAACCAGGCAAATACGCATCAATTCTTTACCCGATTTTGGGTGGAGGCATCCAAACGGATTTTTTTCATACATCAGCTAACAAGGGAAATATGGTTTGAGAACGCCAAATTCCCGCTAAATGTTATTGGGTTTCATATGGAGCCCTTGATGCTTAAGCTGGCTCGTAAGGATCGGACGCTTACGGTATCTCCGTCTACCCGATATGATCTGCTTAAGCTGGGCTTTCACCCGGATCGTGTTCATCTTTTACCGGAAGGCATTGAGTTTGATCATTGGCCGCGCGAACAATTTTTAACGAAGGAGCCTAATCCGACCTTCATGTATGCTGGGCGCTTCGTCAAATATAAAGGTATTGATCTGGTCGTTGAGGCCTTTGGGCAGCTCAAGGAAAAGTTCCCTCAGGCTATGTTATGGATTGCCGGAAAAACCGATAAAACCTATGTGGCAGAACAATTAGTGCCGATTATGAAACAGTATGGTTTGACATACGGAGAACCGGATGAACAGGGGCAATCGCAAGCCGATATTACCTTTTACGGATTTGTTTCAGCAGAGCATAAGCTGGAGCTGATGAGTCGTGCCCACGCGCTCGTATTTCCTTCCTTACGTGAAGGCTGGGGTTTGACGATTACCGAAGCGGCAGCCGTTGGAACCCCTAGCATTGTCAGCAATTCACCGGGTCTGGTGGATGCAACGGATTTTGGGAAGAGCGGGTATCTATGCTTTCACGGCGACATCCGAGGATTATCTGAACAAATGGAAAGAGCAGCAAAGGGCGGCGAAGATTACATGGCCATCCGTGAGCGGGCGTATCAATATGCGTTAAGATTCCATTTTGATCATACGGCTGCTGCGTTTGAGCAGTTGATGGAAGATTGGGTAGAGGAGGCGGAACAGAGTGGACAAAGTGGTCATTCTCTTCTCCACGTACAACAATGAACGGACGATAGAGCCTTGTTTGCGAAGCTGTATGGGGCAAAATTACAAGGATCTGCATATTGTAATTGCTGATGATGGCTCCAATGACCGGACCGTTGAGACGATTCGTATGCTGTCGGCAGGGAGTTCAGTACCCGTAACGGTATTGGAGCTTCCCCATGGGGAGCGGGGAGTCGCTAGGGTCAGGGCAGTTGAGGAAGCGAAACGCTTGGGTGCCGAATACATATTTGTATTGGATTCCGATATGATTTTAGCCGAACATCTGATTCAGCAGAGCATTGACTTTTTTGACGATCATCAGGATATTGGCGCCTTGGTCGTTCCGGAAGAGGCGTATTCGGAAGCAAATAATTTTTTTTCCAAAGTGAAAGTTTTTGAGCGAAATGTGATTAACAATGCGGGTGAGACCTTGGGAAAACGCTCCATTGAAGCGGCACGCTTCTGGCGAATGAGCGCTTACGAATCGACGGGCGGGTTTAATGCGGAGCAAATTGCTTTTGAAGAAATACAGCCGACCTTGCGTTATATAGAGTCTGGCGGAGTCATTCGCCGGGCGGTATTTACACGGGTATACCATGATGAAAAACAGGTGTATCTGCACGATGTATTACGTAAAAAAGCCTACTACTTTTCGGTGATGGATCGTACGATGTCATCTGAAGAGGGCGGATTGCGAAAAGCGCTGGAACGTTGGTACTTCTTCCGTCCGGTGCTGTATACATGGGGGAATTTGAAAAACTATATCCGTCACCCCTTGCTGACGATGGGGATGTTGTGGATGTATGTATGCCTGACTGTGATTGGGGTAGCCGCCGTGTTAAAGGGCGGCACCCGTCACTCAGGCGATCTCGCTAAGGCGGATAAGGCGTAACGATGAATGGCCGAGGGTCAGTGTATCCAGCGTGTATAAGTCGGGATCGGAAGATTCCGACTCCTCATACGGTATATATAATGAATGCGTGGTTAACTGAATACCTTCCCCGTCAGGATGACGTAGTGAGCAGCCGACAGGATACAGCTCAGCGAGTGCAATGTGTACAGCGGTTACGATATCTTGTTCATTCAGCAGCACATAGGGTCGGTACGGTGCATTCAAAATGCTGTCTATAAAAACTGACAGGTTGGAAGCTACGTTCTGGTCTGCATGTAGGCTGTTTCGGTTGAGTTTGGCCTGATCAAGCGCCTCATACAGTATTTTTTTTAGCGTATCATCATCCAGCTCCAGCGGTTTCGTCAAAAAACGGAACACACCGACTTGGTTAATCGCCGATAAAATGGACTGCGTATGCAGGTGACCAGACAAAATAATTCGTACGATATGTGGATAATCCTTCTTAATCATGCGAAGGAAGGTAATCCCATCCAGACCAGGCATGAGCAGATCGGAAACTACCACATCAATCGGGTGCTGTTCCAGCACTTGTAAGGCTTCTTTGGGCGTGTGAGCGGTATGTAAGGTGAATGCTTCTTGCGTCAAGGTCCGTTCAAGCAGGGACAGAACCATAGGGCTGTCGTCAACAAATAGAATGTTTTGGGGTGTCATAAGAACTGCGCAACTCCAATCAGGAAGTAAGAAATGAGGAACTACATGTATAATATCAGCGTTTTGGCATTTTTGAAAGATGTCAATACAGAACGGGCGTTGCGTCTTTTTTGTGAACGATTTGATTCGGCTGAACATGCCCTCTGGGAAAAAGGTATGCGTCTCCTTCATCAGTATCATGCTGCACGGCATACAGGAGTGACCCTGGCTGTCTCCAGCGCACTTCAGCATATGGACGATCGTCATGATATTTACGTTGTTGATCTGCGAGAATACGGCGAGGAAGAGCTGGATCGCTTATATATCGCAAAAACATGCGAGTTGATCCTACTGACGGACGGGGCAACGGAAACCGCTGCGAGGTTTGCTGCACTCCAGCGCCGCACTCCCCGGTTGCTGTGCGCACGGCTACCGCTGGTCAGCTACGAGCTGGAATGCCTGATGCAGGCTATTTTGAGCCGTCTTGAACAGAATGGAGGGGACAGGGAAGCATGAAGCAATGGGCTTTGTTGAAACCAGGTTGGCAAAAGCTGATCCTGTACCTGATCGTTCTGGGTGTGACATTGTTCTTGGCCGCTGTGCTTCAATGGTTTGTTGTGCGGCAATTCAGTGGTCACTTGGCGGAGATTCAGAACGAGCAGCTCCAGTATGAGGTACAGGAACTTTCCAGCAGCATAACCGAGCGTTATGCCGCATGGCAGACTGAACTGAAGGAGCTGTCGTCCAGTCTGGGCAGAGATATGCTAAATCAGGGAACACGCCAGTATCCTGAAGGGTTTAAGCGTGAAAGCGGCGGGGCCTTTTATGTGCTGGATGAGCAGTATCATGTGATGGTCGGGCGAGACAATCGTGAGATGAAAAGTGCGGTCCAGCAGATTAAATGGCTGCAAAATGGTTGTGCAGTAAGCTCTTTTGTGACAGAGGATCATCAGCCTGCCCAGTATATAGCATGCAGGATTCAAGGAGCGCAGATGGGCGGTTTTATGGTGCGCACGGTTGACGCTGATATGCTCAGCGGGATTATTAAAAGTAAACCGGTTAACCAGCATGAGACTTTATTTTATAACGGTCAATTTAAGGTCGTAGCTTCCCGAAGTACTCCGGATATTAACCGAACGGACATCACGGGCGTAACCCGTAGGCTGCTGGAGGGCAATACAGGTGTCATTGAAGATGACGGTGAGAAACACGGAATAGGATTCAGCCGCATTGGGGAAGAGGCCCTTTACATATCGATTAAGGATGTCAGCGAGGATACAGCACAGCGAATCAGCTCCTTTCGCAAACAATTGTGGATGGTCATGGTTCTGATATTGTTCATTCTGTGGGCCATGCTCGTACAGTTCCGCAAAAGGATTGTAAAGGATGCCATCGTGAACAATCAGGTGCGTGACCAACGGCGCGATGAAGATATGCGACAGCAGCAGGACACATATTATTTGCCGTTAATGCAGACGATTGAGCAGCAGCTACAAGAGCTGCAAGAGCAGACTAGCCGTCTCACAGGCGGTGATGATTTGAAGCTGCTGGGATTTTATCATGATCTAGCAAACCGTTTTGAAGCGGCTTCCAGTCAGGGAAAAGGAGCCTCTCATGAGGAACTGGAGTATTTTCGCGAGTTGAATGAAAATTTCATCCAGGGTCGTCTCAGACAGGAATCCTCACTGGGAGAGTTACTGACGGGAGTCCGTAGCTTGCGCGATGAGCTGGAAGAGAAGATGCATGATAATAGTGGAATTAGCTTTACAGATATGAATGAAGTATTGTCTGAGTCGCTGAAATGGGCGAACCGTTCATTGAACATGAAGAACATTCAAGTGATCTTGCGGCAAGAGCCTGTTCCATCGATTGCAGCACAAGCACCCATGCTGTACAAAACGATTCAGGGGCTGCTGGAAAATGCAGTTCAGGCCATGGGCCAAGGTGAAGAGCAGCCTGAGAATCAGGAAAAGGGCCGAACAGGTCTGCGGTCCAAGCGGCAATCTCAAGTGCTTAAGGTTAGTTCACGGCTGGAAGAAGGAGAAATTATTATTAACATTGAAGACACGGGCGGCGGGATTGATGATAAAATGCGTTGGAGCTATTTCCAGCCAGACTATTCCCAAAACTCCCAGGAGCATGCGTTCAGCCTGTATCATATGGATGCATACCTGAAGACCATAGGCGGTCGTTTAAAGCTGCGTAATACCGATCAGGGCTTGCAGGCAATCGTTCGTTTGAGGAGATAGGCCCAAGATAACCGACAGATATACGAGAAGTTCAAGAGAGGGGGACAAGCATGAAAAAATGGATATTTCGCTACCGCTACGATATGGCGGCAATGATGTTGATGCTGATTGCGATTGTTGCATATCTTGCACCCATCTATGGACCAGGGCAAATTGTGTTTAGCGACATTGCTTTTGGAGCCACCTCTCATCGGTATCTGGAGGAAATAACCGGAGTATGGAACGAGCGATGGTCTACCTCGACCTTGTTCAATGCTCCACGTATCCTGTACATCTTGCCCTTCTATGGACTGTCACTCTTATTTGACGAAAGCGGCCCGGTCTTGCTCAAGTCGTTTATTACAGGCTTGTTATTTGTTTCGGCATTTTCGATGTATGCCTTTGCCAAGCGTCTGGTTAGCGTGTATTATTCACCAAGCTTTACGAAGACCCGTATTTTTGCCATCATGGTCGGCTCGTTGTTTTATGCGCTGAATCCGTGGGTTATTTTCCGCATTCAGCATATTTATTTGCTCTGTGGATATAGTTTGTTTCCGTTAATGCTGCGATTCTTTTTCAGTGCGGTGGACCCCAAGTTTCAAATTCAACAAATTAAAAACTATCATCCCCACAAGTTGTATCAGCGAAACTGGATCGACCTGTTCCTGTTGGCTGCGGTATTCACCGTTAGTGCTGCAGCAATTCATTATTTTTTCTTCGGCATGATTTATTTGGGATTGTTCACCATGTTGCTATTAATCAAGTTGACCTGGACCCACCGTAAGGCCGGTCGCACCTATTTGCAGCCGTTATACGGCAATTTTTTGCGTAAAGGGATCATTTTTGGCGTGTTTTTCGGTCTGCTCAGTTTTTATTGGTTGTCTCTATATGTCGGTAGCATGTTGATGGACGCTCAAGCGTCTCAGCATAATATCAACGTCGTGGATACGTTGTCTTTGTTCAGCCGTAACAGCAGCTTAGATAATGTGGGTTATTTACTGAGCTATTGGTGGCCCATGTTTTCCTTGTCCTCACTGCCTGGCATGTTTTATGTAGGAGGGGGATTTTTGTTGCTATTGATTGGGTATGCGATGGTGACACGTTCACATAAAAATCCGATCATTCTGATCTTCTCGCTACTTACGTTGCTGTTTCTGGTTGCAGCTACCGGGACGACGTTCCCATCCATTGCCAAGTGGTTTGTCATTTTGGTTACGAAAACCCCTGTGATTGGTTCGGTTTTCCGTGATCCTAACAAATTTATTGGACTGATTGCCCTTAATTTCGGGGTGTTGCTGACCTTCGGTGTTATTCAATTTATGGAATGGTTCGGATCATCCCCGTTGCAGCGTGTATATAAAAAGCTGGCGGTAGTTATTGTCGTTTTATGCCTGGGGATATATTTTGCTCCCTTGCGTACTCAGTTCATTGAGGGGTACTACAAGCCGGTACAAGTGCCGGAGGCTTATAGTCAAATGGCTGAAAAGCTGACTGACCCGGATCGTTTCGATAGCAAGGCATTATACTTTCCGATTGCTGACAATATGATTCAGAGCTATAACGGAGTAGCCACGCCCAAATGGAATAAAGGGAAGACCGCAAACGAAAAGGCAACCGGAGATTTTCAGGTATACTCTTCTCCTAAAAATACGATCTTTCATCATGAGGGGAATGATCCCGGCATTACATACTATATGAATTTTCTGCAGTATGTCATGGACAATGGATTAAGCTCCCGATTAGGCTGGCTGTTCTCTACCTTTGGGGTCAATCAGTTGGTCTACCATGATGAATATGTGGGGCAGGAGAAGCGGCAGGATTTCCACCTGTCTCAGCTGGAAGGTCAGACCGGGCTGAAACGTACGTACCAGAACGGGCTATTTTCCATATTCAATCTCGATCAGACACCGCCCTATATGAACATCCTTGCGAGTAAAATTGTAACACCTTACGGTTTTAGCCGATTGGAGAGCTACAGTCATCTGCCTGGTTTTGATTTTAGCCGCTTTGGGGTGCTGTTCAGTGCGTTAAAGCCTGAGCTAAAAACCATCCAGACGATTAACAAAGGGGATTATGTGGAAGCGGCGTCCTTTAATGACTTGTTGTTGTCACAGCTTCCAGCCGAGGATTACTTACGCCCTTTTGATGCCATTGAGGATGGTAATGCCTTTTTAAAATGGTCCAAAACCTTTGCCTCGACTAACGATTGGTTATGGTATTTATCCTCCCAAAATATACGGAACTTTCCGTTCGATATGGAAATGGATGCAGGGATTGCGGTCACCTTTGCCAGTAAGAAGCTGGATGTGGCCCCGTATCAGATGAGCAGTATCGAAGGGAAGACGGTCGTGGACTTTGATTCCATGTTGCGGACCGAAACCTTCTTCAAGCCGGATAATCCGCAGTTGTTCAGTGTGCAGGCTAATCCCCGTGAGGAATTGAATGATGTGCCAACTCTGCACGGCGAAATTATGAAGGGAGACCCGAGTAATATATGGCAGGTCGCTAGATCGGGTTTGCTGGAAGCCAAGGAAAATAATCCGTATCAGTTCCAAATTACTGTTTCCGGTCGCGGAACGAACAAAATGCATGTGAAAATGAGATTTTACGATAAGCAAATGCGTGAACTGGGGGTTAGCTATGTCGTGGCGCCTTCGGAGGGATATAATTTTGACAGTGTGAAATTTTACGGGGAATACGTGTCGCCGCCCGGTAGCTATTGGATGCGAATGGATTTGTTAACCCTACAGCGTCCACAGCAAAAAAATTACTGGTGGATTCATGATATCCAGCTGCGTGATTTGGGGCAATATAGCAAGCCTAATACGTTTACGATGCACAAAAAACTGGATCAACCTCAAACCTCGCATGTATATGCTAGAGTGTTTATGAATAAGGCAGGCGGAAAATTACAAGTCACACTGCCGGACAAAGTGGTTAGTATCAAGACTCAGGATGATGGTTTAAACCAATTTCAATGGGTGGATCTGGGAGAACATGTTTTTCCAAAAGGAGATACTCCAGTCACGGTTAATAACCTGCAAGGCTTTAATGCGATCAATCAATTTGCGATTGTCCCTGTGGATCAGCTAGATCAGCTATCTTTTCCAGTGGAGCAGGCATTGAAGCGGGGCAAGCTTTTTTTCACCTTGGAGGCAGAGAGCGATTTTAACGCACAAGGGAATGTACAGACGGAACGTGCTTTACCAAGACTTAGTATGGGGCGGGGGATCAGCTATCAGAAGGGGACGTTAAGCAGGGATGTGGAAGTCGCCAAAACGGGAACCTATGCCACAGCTATTTTGGCTAATCTACCTGCAGGATACCATGGGTCATTAACGATGGAGTGGGTGAATGAAGAGACGGGAAGGGTGCTGACCAGAACGATTCGTACGGAGGAGTCGTATAAGCGGCTACCCGCGACCTCTTTATCCGAAAAGCAGGTTATTGAAACGGTGCCCGATCAGGATGGTTTTGCCAAGAAAATCATACAAATTCCCGGTCTGCTGAATGACTACGGCCGAGTCGAATTTAAAAATCTGTTCCTAACCAAGGGGAAGTATCGCTTAACCCTTGTGCTGGATAGTCAGGTGCCGTCATTGAGCCGTTTTGGAGATATTCATCGAATGGCTGCGCAGGAAGTGACGGTGATGCCGGGGGAGGATACGAAGGAATCATTGAGCACGACGGATGTCGGATGTGTGGCGGATATTCGACCTGGGCAGACGAATCTGTCAATCAAGGACGAAGGACTCTCTATCCGTTACGCACCTAGCTATTCCTGTGACTGGAATATTTATGCGTCCAAGAAAATGAAGGCAGAGCCGCTGCAAGAGTATGCCGTTCAGTTGGATGCGCGATCAGAACAAATTGGAAGTCGGCATATGAAGGTCATTTTTTTGAATAAAGCGTCCCAGGTTCTCCAAACCTCCTATATTGATGAGGTGGAGGAGAGAGATAAGGAACAATGGAATCATTATGATCAAATTGTGAAGGCTCCGGCAGGAACTGCCTTGATGCAGTTTCAGATTTTGGCGCATGCGCACAAGAAGCAGTCAGGCTTATTTCAAATGAAGCAATATTCCATCATCCCTTATCAAGCCATGATTACAGTGGATCAGTTTACGTTGTTTGAGGGATCGGATATGGATACCTTTTTTATGGCTCCACATGCATCGGAGAGCATTCAGGCAACTCGTGAAAATTCCATGGAACGCAGTTTTACGCTATATAATCCAACGCATGAACAGGTGCTGATCCGGGAGACCGAATCACCCAATCCACTGTGGGAGTTCAGGCTAGGTAGCGAAAATCAGCGAGCCCGTCTGTCTGTCAATGGAGTGACTACCGGATTCATTACCAATGGTAACGGGAACGGGAAAGTCGTCGTTATTCTGGCTTCCGCCTACCGTTTCGGCTGGGTACTGTTCCTCATAGGGATACTGGGTGGAGCAGCTTGTTTTCTTCCTTATCGGCGATGGAAGAAGCGAAATCTTCCATAAAAAGCAAGCTGCTCAGTGGGGAAATGGGTAGCCATGATACGGCTACATCTCATATTTGTAGCCTCTGCCCCAGACGGTACGGATATGCTGAGGATTTTTAGGGTCACGTTCTATTTTTTTGCGAAGGCTGGAAATATGTACGTCGATGGTACGATCCAGATAAGCGCCATCTCCGCCTTTGATCCGATCCATCAGCTCGCTGCGGGTAAAGACTTTACCTGGATTGCAGGACATCTCTTTTATAATGGAAAATTCAATTTGAGTGACTTCTATTTCTTGGTCATCGACTAACAGGCTATGACGGTAATCATTCACCCAAACCCTTACCTTTTTAAGCTTTTGAGTTACCGTTTGCGATTCAATGGGCATGTTGGGGCCGCAGCGGCGCAGCAGGGCTTTGATGCGGGCATTTAACTCTATCAGGCTGAATGGTTTGCATAAGAAGTCATCTGCTCCGTCGTCCAGAGCCTTTATTCTTATATTCAGCAGGGTGTTATTAGAGATGACCAGCATAGGGACCGTAGTAAATTGACGGATTTGGCTGATCAGCGCACATTCGACTTTACCGGAAAACATTAGAGCGGTCACAATAATATCGGGCTTAAAACGCATAAGTGTAGGAATTGCAAGTTTAGAGTCATAGATAAGTTCGGTATGATAGCCTTCCTCCTGCAGATGAAGAGCAATCATATCTGCCAAACTTTTTTGATCTTCAATGATGAGTATTTTTATGGGCATGACTGACATCTCCTGTACGGATAAAGATACAATTACATTGCATAAGTATGTATTTTCCACGATAATACATACTTATGTATTCGGCAGAAATGTGAAAATCGAACAGTCCTATAATGAAAGAAAAATATTAATTTAGAGGAAGAAGGTTGCATCTTTGCGAATGATTTTATTATCTGGAGGTTCGGGTAAACGTCTATGGCCCTTATCCAATGTGAACCGCCCCAAGCAGTTTCTTTCCATACTACGTCACGACGAACGGCCGGAAAGTATGCTGCAACGAATATGGAGGCAATTAGATGAGGCGAATTTGGCAGATGAGGCCTATTTTTCAACGAGTGGAACTCAGGCCGAGCTGATTCGGGGGCAAATTGGCGGAGATGCTGTAGTGATTGAGGAGCCGACTCAACGGGATACCTTCCCGGCCATTTCCCTGGCTACGGCCTACTTGCATGACATTGCAGGCGCATCACGCGATGAGATCGTAGGGGTCATGCCTGTGGACGGGTATGCGGGGGATGAATTTTTCGAGCATCTGCGTAGGCTTCCTTCGATATTAGAGCAATCAGGAAGCCATATCGCATTAATGGGGGCTGCTCCAACGGAGCCCTCAGATAAATACGGATATATTGTGCCTTCAGCCTCTCCTTCACTTGACCAGCCATATTATAGGGTTAGTTCATTTGTAGAAAAGCCGGATCTGATCCGTTCAGAAGCGTTGATCCGTGAAGGGGCCTTATGGAATTGCGGGGTGTTTGCTTTTAGACTAGGCTTTTTGTTGGATATTCTGAAGCAAATGGGTATACCAGCCGACTATGAATCTCTTTCGACAAATTATGCAGACTTGCCTAAAACTAGCTTCGATATTGCGGTAGTAGAGCATACTCATAAGCTCTCTGTGCTCCCATATCATGGAGAATGGAGAGACTTGGGCACATGGGATTCTTTGGTACGGGAAGTAAGTTCGAAGCTGAGTGGCCCGGGATATATTTCAGAAGCTTCACATGACTCGCATATCATCAATGAACTGGAGATTCCGGTTAGCATCTGGAATGTTCCAGACATTATTGTCGTTGCTGGTCCAGATGGCGTGCTGGTTACGGATCGACAGTCGTCAACAGGAATTAAGGATATGGTGGCAGAAATTGAAATCGGCCCGCGTTTTGAGGAGCGCTTCTGGGGAAAGCAAACCGTATTATCCCATCAACAGGCGGCAAGTGGATTGCAGACAGTGACCAAACGCGTGGTCATTTCAAATGGGAGATTTATCAGCTATCATGAGCATCAGTTTCGTAAAGAAGTTTGGACTATAGTTTCTGGAACCGGGAGTGTCTCTATCAATGGCGTGACACAGACAGTCAGCCCTGGTGAGGTCATCGTCATAGAACCCGGTACAAAGCATTTTATAGGGGCAGTAGAGGGAGATTTAGAATTCATTGAGTCACAAATCGGACATATCGTATCCGAAACGGATATTATCCGATATGAATTTCCTGATTCGATTGACGATCATACTCTATGAAGTGTCTACAATATAGGGACTGATAGATACGAACGAGGTTTATCAGAAGGCAGTGAAGAGTAGTAGGAACTATTTTTTATTAGAGCTTAGATGACCTGTACATTCCTAAAAAAGGTATTCATGCGCTACACGAATGAATACCTTTTTTTGCATAAACAGTTCTTTGTGTGCGTAATGAAATGGATAGAAAAGAGACTTATAAAATAAGTTTCTTGGAGGTCAGCCACTCTTTTACAGCGTCTGTACTGAGATCTCTTTTAGGCGTCCATTCTATTTTATCAACCAGCTTGCCGTTTCTGAATTCTGCAATGGTGGGGGTGTATTTAACGTTGTAATCCTCTTTGAATTTATTCCATTGGGGCTTGTCCTTATGGATTTTGTGAACGTTCAAAAAAGTAATTTTAGAGCCTAGATTATACTGTTCGATCATCTTGTTAAAGTTAGGCTCAAACCGATTGCAGTCGCCACAACTCGGTCTGCCGACATAGACAAATACACTTTGATCCTGTTGAATCAAACTCTTAAAACCATCAAATGTAACCGCATTCAAGTGGTCATATATTTCTGGGTAATTGCTTTTGCTCGCTTGGATTTCTTTGTCTTTTTGTAGAACAACCTGCTCTAGGTCTTGAAATTTAACTACAGCTGAAATAGCGATACCAATGATAAGCAACACAATGACACTTAACCCGGCGATATATCCTTTTTTCACAGAAATCCTCCTTTTTTTACATTCTTACACTTACAATAAATGATATTTCCATTTTTCGCTGTAACACTTGTCTCATTATGTATAAAAAAAGAAGCTTTCCATGGGGAAAGCTTCTTTAATCAGCATTTTGCATAATTCGATTCCCAACGCTTGTAAGTACAGTATATAGACGAACTAAAGCGTTTCGATCTATATACTGCTGATTTGAAAACGCTCCTGGGATTTATGCAAAATGCTCTAGTCTGAAAGTTAAACGTTAGACCACAACAGTCAACAAGTAATCCTCACGCTTCACTTCAGTTTCCATTGTGTTCAACACATCCAGGTATTGAGCGGAATTTGTTACGATAATCGGCGTAGCCGTAGTATAGCCTGCTGCCTTAATTTGCTCGATATCAAATTCAAGCAACAGTTGTCCTTGCTTAACTATATCGCCTTCCTTGACGCGCTTGTCAAAGAATTGTCCTTTCAGCTTCACTGTATTAACACCCACGTGAATCAGAATTTCTGCTCCGTCATTGGAAGTAATACCGATGGCATGTCCGGTCGGGAATACTGTCGTAATCGTTCCATTGACAGGAGATGTCAGCACACCCTCTGTAGGATCAATGAGGATTCCTTTCCCCATAGCACCTGAAGCAAAAGCAACATCAGAAGATTGTTCCAAAGGCAATACTTTACCTTGCAGTGGGCTTACGAGAATTTCTTTCTCGATTGCCACTTCTTTCTTTACGGGTGCAGCTTCTGTTTTTGCAGTTTCTTCTTTTGGATCATCAAAGCCCAAAATCATAACCAATACAACTGCAAGTACAAAGGCAACGAGCAAACCGATGACTACCCACAAGAATCCAGGTCCGAAATAAGTCGGCAACGCCAGTAGACCCGGTAATGCAAAGGATTGTGCGTGCGCTCCGCCAGAAGCGATAATCGCCCCGCCGATTGCCCCGGAAATACAAGCATAAATGAACGGCTTTTTCAATTTCAAAGTTATGCCATAAATTGTTGGTTCTGTAATCCCGAAAATAGCGGCCAGCGTAGAGGAACCTGCCAAAGCCTTCATCTGAGTGTTCCGGGATTTCAGGAATACCCCCAATGTTGCACCAGCCTGAGAAAGTACGGCTGCTGTAAGCATCGGAAGCATCGTGTCATAGCCCAATGTTGCAATATTCGACAGCATGACCGGAACGAAGCCCCAGTGTACGCCGAAAATAACAAACACTTGCCAGAATGCCCCGGCAACAGCCCCGGCAATTAGTGGGCTTAAATTGTATACCCATGTAAAACCGTTTGCCAAGCCCTGACTGATCAGGTTACCTACTGGACCAAAGGCCAGAAATGTTAACGGAATAACGACCAGGAGCGAAAGCATCGGCACGATAATGTTTTTAACCGATTGATGGATAAAGGAATTGAACCAGCGCTCCACATAGGACTGAACCCAGACCGCGAGAATAATTGGAATGACACTGGAACTGTAATTAATCAGAATGATCGGAATACCTAAAAACGCCAATCTTTCTGGGTTGCTTACCGCCGTTATAACTGCTGGATAGACCAGAGCTCCAGCGATTGCCACCGATACAAAGGTGTTTGTCTTAAATTTACGGGACGATGTAATAGCCAAAAACACAGGTAGAAAATAGAAAACACTGTCGGAAGCTGCACTTAGGATCAGGTACGTACCGCTTTTATCATTAATCCATTGAAAAGATAAAATTAACGCCAGTAGCCCTTTAAGCAAACCTGCCCCGGCAAGAGCACCGAGAATGGGAGAAAAAATGCTGGAAATGATATCGACCGCTTTGCCAAGAAAATTCGTTTTTTCAGAAGATTCTTCTTTTTTGGCATTAGGATTGTCTGCATCCTGCAAATTCGTTTCTGCCATCATATGCTCAAACACTTGACCTACATTGTTACCGATGACCACTTGAAACTGGCCGCTGCTTTCCACTACTGTAATGACACCAGGGGTTGCTTCCAGTGCGGCTTTGTCTGCTTTTGTACGATCATTTAATTTAAATCTCAAGCGTGTAGCGCAATGGAATACCGAATTGACATTCTCTTCGCCACCAACGAGGGTCACTATTTTTTTAGATAGTTCTTTATCACTCATGTTCAGAACTCCTTATGGGTTATTCTTGCTACTGATAGGATTTACTGTTTACATCTGTTGCTAAGATGCGCCGGCGTGCACCTTTTTAAACTTGTAAACAAGAAAAACCTAAACTCGTGGTGAAAACTACGCACTCTCCTATAGAGGAACGTCGATTTCACCATCAGTTTAGGTTTTGCCTGCCTTACCAGTCACAATCCATGAACGATGAGGATATGAAGTTGTTAATCTTATATGTTATTACGCTCAGTTACCCGATGAATATGGATAGTTAGATATACGTATTCATCCTTGCTTAAATATTGATCGTATGTTTTTTCCAGATACTCATTGATCTTTTGGGCACAAGCAAAAGCTTCGGTATACGTCTGCTTCACCTGGTTGTACAAAAATTCTTCACCACTGTGAATGACTTCTTTGCGAATCACTCGCATCGCAAAATATTGCAAATGTGTCAAAAATCTCGAATAGCTAAAAGAAGACTCATCCAGCACAATTCCGTAATGATACGTAATAATGTTCAATATATGTTGGACAATCTCGGTCATTTTCAGTGTAGATTTCATTTCGTTACCGTCGATCCGTGCATTCACCATATGCAATGCAATAAATCCCGCTTCATCTTCGCCCAATTTTACTCCGAGCGTATTTTCAATTTTTTGGAGAGCATCCAGTCCAACTGCAAATTCTTTTTTGTAAAAGCGTTTAATTTCATACAGCATCGCGTTTTGGAGTGCCAGTCCTTTTTCTTGCCGTTGTATGGCAAAATGAATATGGTCGGTCAATGTTAAATAAATATTATCGCTTAACTCCGTATCCAGCACTTCCGTTGCATGGGTTACGATTTCATTCACGACCTCCAGATGAGACACTGGAATATCGTTCAGCAGTTCAGTTAGTTTAGCCGTGAACTCGTTTTCATTTAACATGAAAATCTTATCTATTTTATCATCATCGACTTGATCGCCAGCCACCTTTTTGAAGGAAATACCTCTTCCCATCACGATGACCTCTTTGCCTTTATCGTTTTTAGTCAATAGGACGTTGTTATTGAGCACCTTCTCAATAATCATTGAAGTTCCCCCTCCCATCCTTTACCAATAAAAAATGCCTAAGCACAATTCAACACTATTGTTAGCAATAGCACTCAATTGAACTCAGGCATTGCCCGCATCACCGGTCACAATCCTTCGATATAGTGCTATTGTAGCACAAAAAAAAGCGATTTCAACATATTTTATTCTGTTTCGACAAAAAATATTTCATATCAAGGCCCTTTTGCCTAATTTGCAAGTAAATCGTTACCTTACGTGGTCGTACGTTCAATGAGGCAGTACTCTAGCGAATGAAGCTCCATTTGGCGTCCAATCAGCTGAGGGGAAAGCATGAAAAAAGCATTTTGTGCTTGAGCCATGATGGGATTTTGAATCGTTGTAATCCCCATCGTATGCGCCAGCTCCGTGTTATCGAATCCGACAATCGCCAGATCTTCCGGTACGTTCAGCCGTTGTCTGCGTGCTTCGCAGAGAATGCCCACTGCTACATAATCGTTAGCACATAAAATAGCCTCTGGGAATTCTTCCCGACGCTGTAACAAATCCCGTACGACCTGTTCGCCATCACGGATATTATAAATAGAAGAGTGATTCCAGTGTTGCAACACTGGCAGATTGTGCTCACTCATGATCTGTTCGTAGGCTCGTTGTCTGCTATGGGTATTGATGCTGCTCGGACGACCAAAAGCATTGGCTATACGAGTATAGCCTTTTTGTATCAAATGTTTTAGCGCTAACATATATCCTTCATACTGATCCATAGCGACGGAGCGAATATCGGTATGCTCCATTCGTTGCCACGAAACGATCGGGCCATATTTGCAATAGGTACTCAAAAAATCAGTGTCATTCACGCAGGAAATGATGACCAGCGCATCGACTCTTTTTCTTTTTAAATCCTCAAAGGCTTGAAGCTCTTTCTTTTTGTCTTCTCCCGAAGTATAAATAATGGTTTGGAATTCATACTGGCCGGCTACTTCCACAAAGCTGTCCAGAAAAGCGAGAACAATTTCATTAATAGTTGAAGTAATGATACCGATCTGAAGCGTCTGACCCTTGGATAGAGAAATGGCATTCCGATTAGGAACATAATCCAATTCCTGCATGATTTTCAAAATCTTAGTTCTTGTTTCGTGACTGACATGGGGTGACTGATTTAATACTCTGGATACCGTAGCTTTGGAAAAGCCCGCCAGTTTTGCAATTTGATCAAGATTCGACATGGTGCTTCTCCTCACATAAGAAAAAAATACTTGACATGAAACGCGTTACAACGATTAGGATGCTTATGAAGGCATTACGTCTATTTTAAAGCATCTGTCAATCCTTTTCAAAGGAAGAACGGTTACCGTTAGGTATTGATTCACATTTGCAGCACTTGATGGGATTACTTGACCAAAGTAAAAATCTTAAATACGGAAAGAGGTTTTTATACCATGACGAAGACGCTAAAAGGATTTCCGAAAAACTTCTTGTGGGGCGGGGCAACCGCAGCCAACCAATTGGAAGGTGCTTTTGACGTAGATGGAAAAGGATTGTCCAGTGCGGACATGGTTGCCTATGTACCCAAAGCAGAGCGCAAGAACGATCATGCTATGGAGATTTCGTCCGAGCGACTCGAAGACATTTTGGCAGGCAAAGTCAATGCCCGTTTTCCAAAACGTGAAGGTGTGGACTTCTTCCACCACTACAAAGAAGATATTGCATTGTTCGCGGAAATGGGCTTTAAGGTATTTCGTATGTCCATCAACTGGTCGCGGATTTTCCCAAATGGCTATGATGCCGAGCCGAATGAAGCGGGACTGCAATTCTACGACAATGTATTTGATGAGCTGCGCAAATATGGTATTGAACCGCTGGTAACATTGTCACATTATGAGACACCGCTGGGTTTGACTCAGAAGTATAATGGTTGGCTGGGTCGTGAAGTTATACAGCACTACGTAAATTATGCCGAAACTGTGTTCACGCGTTATAAGGATAAAGTAAAATACTGGCTGACCTTTAATGAAATCAATGTAATGACCATGAGTCCGTTTACTGGTGGCGGGGTGGTCATTGACCGCGTAGAAAACAAGCAGCAAGCGATATACCAAGCACTGCATCATCAATTTGTAGCTAGTGCACTGGCGACAAAACGAGGACATGAGATCATCCCGGGCTCTCAAATCGGCTGTATGCTGGCTCGTTTGGAAAGCTACCCACATACGTGTAACCCAGAGGATATACTGAAAGCCCAGCATGAAAATCAGATGAACCTGTTCTTTACGGATGTGCATGCCCGTGGGGAATATTCCAACTACATGAATCGTTATTTTGAAGAAAATAATGTTGTTATACACACAGAACCAGGCGATGCCGAAATTTTAAAAAATAACACGGTCGATTATATCTCATTCAGCTACTACATGACCTTGACCGTATCTGCAGGTCCAGAAGGCGAGAAAGCAGCAGGAAACCTGATTGGCGGCGTGAAAAATCCATATTTACAGTCCTCTGACTGGGGATGGCAAATTGATCCGATCGGTCTGCGTGTTACGCTGAACACGTTATATGACCGCTACCAAAAGCCACTGTTCATCGTGGAAAATGGCCTAGGTGCTTATGATAAGGTAGAGGAAGACGGTTCTGTGCATGACACATATCGTATTGATTACTTGCGTCAGCATATTGTTCAAATGAAGGAAGCAATTGCCGACGGTGTTGATCTGCTTGGTTACACCAGCTGGGGTCCTATCGACCTTGTGAGCATGTCTACTTCCGAAATGTCCAAGCGCTACGGATTTATTTACGTTGATCTGGATGATGACGGTAACGGAACGCTCAAACGCTCCAAAAAGGACTCATTTAACTGGTATAAAAATGTGATAGCAACCAATGGTGAAGAATTGTAATTCCAAATTTTCTCGGGCGGGTATAGCAGAGGACATCCTAAGGATGCAATCTGCTGTACCCGCTTTTTTGATAGACATAATAATAATATTTATTTCAGAGGGCTTCACAAACTTTTCACTTGTAATAAGCTGAAAGTTTTCTGTATAATAAATAAAAATTTCATATGTCTGGTTGATGTTTGCGGGAGATGGAACGAAAGTTCCGACCGAAGGGGCAAAACTCTCAGGTGCTTAGGCTGATTACAGCAACAAGCGGGGACCGTAAACGGACAGAACTCTGGAGAGACCCTTAATTGGGCGCCGAAGGTGCACCGCAGAGAACATCTGCTTAAACTCTCAGGCAAAAGGACAGAGACGCGAATAACCTGTGACAGGGGATGCCCTAGGCTTTTTTATAAGCTATTAGAGGCAGAAACCTGCGCAAGATGGTTGTATTTTTTCGTGCCTTTAACCTCTCCAGGAGTCGAATCAGCGGATTTGACTCTTTTTTGTTTTCTAATATGCTGGAGGAGCGGGTTGAAATGAATTTGGTACATGTGTTAGAAGCGATTAGCAGTTGGATATGGGGGGCGCCTCTCATCATTCTTGTCATGGGAACGGGGTTGTGGCTGACCATACGTTTGAAGATGCTGCAGGTATTCCGCCTGCCCCTGGCGATCAAGCTGATCGGTAAGGCCCCGAATGAAGGCAGCGGGGATGTAAGTAGTTTTGCGGCTTTGAGTACAGCGTTGGCGGCTACAGTTGGCACAGGAAGTATTGTCGGCGTAGCGACAGCCATTAAGCTGGGCGGGCCGGGTGCCTTGTTCTGGATGGTCGTTGCAGCCTTTTTTGGGATGGCGACGAAATATGCGGAAGGTGTACTTGCGGTAAAATACCGGGTGAAGGATCGGAATGGGCAATTTTCCGGCGGCCCGATGTATTATATTGAGAAAGGTCTGGGACGCCGTTTTAAACCGCTGGCGATGCTGTTTGCTTTTTCGGGCATGCTGGTAGCGTTGTTCGGGATTGGAACGTTTCCGCAGGTCAAAGCGATTGTATCTTCGACTGAAAATAGTTTTGGCGTTCCGCCCATTGTAACGGCACTGATTATTGCTATCCTTACAGGACTTGTTACTATTGGAGGACTCAAAAGCATTGCCAAGGTATCGACGAAGGTCGTTCCTTTTAAAACAGGCTTGTACGTACTGATCTGTCTCATCGTACTAATTCGGTTTGCTGACCAACTACCTGCCGCAATTGCGCTGGTGCTCCATTCGGCATTTTCAACTACATCTGCAACGGGCGGATTTGCCGGAGCTACGATTATGCTGGCGATGCGAAGTGGGGTAGCCAGAGGTATTTTTGCCAATGAGGCCGGATTGGGAAGCGCACCGATTGCAGCCGCAGCTGCCAAAACCAAATGGCCTGCGGAGCAAGGGCTAATTTCCATGACAGGCGTGTTTATTGATACGATGGTTATTTGTGTGATGACCGGGTTGACGCTACTGGTTAGTGGTGTGTGGAGCGGGCCTACCGATGCGGGCCTGATGACTCAGCAAGCATTTTCCAGCGCATTCCCGCTGGGGGCAGAACTGCTCACAATCATTCTGATTATGTTTGCGTTCACCACCATGCTCGGCTGGAACTATTACGGGGAACGCTGTGTTGAATATTTGCTTGGGGTCAAGTGGATTAAGCCATACCGCTATCTGTTCATCCTACTGGTTGCCGGGGGCGCGTTCATTAAACTGGATGCGATTTGGCTGCTGGCAGATATCTTTAACGCAATGATGGCTTTCCCGAACCTGATTGCCCTGCTCGGCTTATCAGGAATTGTAGTCGCAGAAACCCGAACCTATATGGATTCTCTGAATTCTAGTAAGAAAAAGGGCATTCTTGCAGGTGCCAGTGTAGGGGCAGCTATCCAAGTAGAAGAAAAAGGACAAACGGTTAATTCATAATTTCCAAAAGGGAGTGCCCTCAGTCATCACAGGCTTGAGGACACTCCCTTTTGAATGTTATAACGATGCGTGCAAAATAGCTGAAATATCTTCTTGGTTCAGCTTTTTATAATTACCGAAGCCTCCGTATTCCATTTCACGGGCTGCAATGTTTGCGACTTTTTCCAATTGCTCATCATTAATATTGTAATCGGCCAGGGTGGAAGGGGCACCGAGACTTGTCCAGAATGCACTCAGGCGATCAATCCCCTCCAAAGCAATTTCCTTATCCGTTTTACCAGTGGTATCTAAATCAAACATGCTGAGCATCAGCCGCTTCATGCGTGCAGCATCCTGATCCACCGTATGTCTCATCCAGTTGGGGAACAGGATCGCCAGACCGCCAGCATGAGGAATATCATATACAGCGGATAATGCATG
Source organism: Paenibacillus sp. FSL P2-0173 (assembly GCF_038008045.1). Classification (NCBI taxonomy): domain Bacteria; kingdom Bacillati; phylum Bacillota; class Bacilli; order Caryophanales; family Paenibacillaceae; genus Paenibacillus; species Paenibacillus sp. FSL P2-0173. The sequence goes on along the minus strand of NZ_JBBOYK010000001.1, from coordinate 1,918,588 downwards.
TTCAATCGTATGCGAAGCCCAGTCCCCGAAGTAGCCCATTTGTAGTGTTCCGTTAAGGGCAATCGTTCCGGCATATAAAATCGTTTCACGATGCTCGTAGTTGTGCAAATCCTCCAGCAGCTTAGGTGCAGTTTCGATCACGGTTTGCAACACGGAAAAGCACATACGATCTTGCAACGGTGTATTTTTAACATTGTGAAAATATTGTTCAAACACATGGCTCATCATATCCACCATGCCATATACCGTCTGATCACGTGGCACAGAGAAGGTGTTTTTTGGGTCCAGAATCGAGAATTTCGGATGCGTTACCGCGCTGCCCCATACGTATTTTTCGTTCGTTTCCCAGTTGGTGATAACAGAATCCGGATTCATTTCTGAACCGGTGGCGGCGAGTGTGAGGATGGTGCCGAATGGCAGAGCCTGGGTCGGCATGTGCTTTTTGTTGATAATATCCCACACATCGCCGTCATATTCAGCCCCTGCTGCGATGGCTTTGGTGCAATCAATAACGCTTCCACCGCCTACAGCAAGTAAGAAGTCGATTTTTTCATTTCGGCAAATGTCGATACCCTTCTTAACGGTGGACAAGCGCGGATTCGGTTCTACGCCGGACAATTCATGAATGTTCAGATGTAGCGGTTCTAACGCGTTTAATACCTGGTCATATAGACCATTTCGTTTGACACTTCCGCCTCCATATACCAGCAAAATGTTTTTGCCGTAATTCAGCAGTTCCTGCTGGAGTTCTTCAATTTGATTGTCTCCAAAAATTAATTTGGTGGGGTTATAATATGTGAATTTGTTCATCTGGTAAGTTTCCCTCAGTTCTTCATTGTTCATGTTCAAATCGTAAATCGCTTAACCTGATTGCCTGTTGGATACCTAACTTCATCATGTAAGCTATTTGAAATGACGATTAACTATTATACATGAAATGAATAAGGGAATTCAAGTAAATCTAATCTTTGACCGCTCCGGCGGCAAGATCGGAAATAAACTGGCGGCTAATGAAAAGAAATAAAATAATAAGTGGCAGTACAGCCAGCAGGGTGCCCGCAATGACCATCGCATAATCCGTATTGTAAATCCCGTTCAATTGTGACAGTGCAATCTGGAGCGTGAATTTACGCTCATCCGTTAAGACGATTAGCGGCCATAAATAATCATTCCAGGCTCCTATAAAGGTAAACGCGCCGAGAAAAGCGAACGCAGGACGTAGAATAGGCAGTGCTACATTCAAGTACAGTCGAAAAAAGCTGCATCCGTCCATCCGGCCCGCATCCAGCAGTTCCTTTGGAATGGATTCTTCCGCATATTGACGAATCCAGAAAATGCCGAAGGCATTTACCATCCCCGGGATGATAAGCGCTTTGAACGTACCTACCCATCCAAAGGAGGCCATCATGACAAAGGAGGGGACAAGCGAAAGTTGTGAAGGGACCATCATCGTAGCTAGCAGAACGATAAATAGCACTTTTTTGCCCGGAAAATCAAACTTGGCGAATGCAAAACCTGCTAGTGAATCGAAAAACAGAACCAATAGGGTAACAGAACCGGCTACAAAAAGGGTATTAAAAAAGGCTCCGGCAAAATTAATCTGTTGTAATACTCTCGTTATGTTATCCAAGAAGTGGCTGCCAAACCACAATTGTGGTGGAAAACGATAGATGTCTGAGGTTGTACGGGTTGCCATGACGATCAGCCAGTAAAATGGAAACATCGACAGGATGATTCCCACCAACAATCCAGCATATAAAACAAAGGATTTTGCGCGTGTCTGCATCATGTTGTGAAGCTCCTTCCCATCGTTATTTTTTACCTTGAACGAGTTTCCAGTTTATGATGGAGAATAGAGCAATGATGAGGAACATGCCCCATCCGACGGCTGCACCATATCCAAAATAGTTGTTAATGAACGACTCGCGATACAGGTATAAAACGATGGTCATGCCACTTGCCCCGGAACCGCCGTCATTACCGACCAGGACCTGTGGCTCGGTGAAGAGCTGCATACCGCCGATGGTGGACGTAATCACCGTAAACAGAATGACTGGGCGTAGCATGGGGATAGTGATGCGGAAAAAAGCTTGCGCTCCGGTTGCCCCGTCTATTTTGGCGGCCTCATACAGCACATGCGGAATACTCTGGAGTCCAGCCAGATAGATGATTGAGTTATAGCCCATCCATCTCCATACGACCATAGAAGAAATGGCGATTTGGATACCCCATGGCACATTCAGCCATTGAACCATGGGTAGCCCCATGAGTTGCAGAAGGTAGTTGAGAAATCCAAAATTGTTGGCAAATAAGGCACCGAATATGATGGCAACAGCTACAATAGACGTCACATTTGGCAGGAAGAATCCGACTCGCCATAAGGTACGCATTTTCACAAAAGGGGCATAAAGCAGAAAGGCAATAATCAGTGCGAAGAATAGCATCGGAATCGTTGCATACACCCAGATCACAAAGGTGTTGCCTACAGCCTGCCAAAATTCATGATCTGTTACAAGGTAGCGAAAGTTGCCCCAGCCGTTGTAGGTCATGTCTCCGATCCCGTCCCATTTGTGAAACGCTAGATATAATGAAAAACCAATCGGAAACAGTCCAAAGATGCCAAACAGTAGATAAAACGGCGAGATCGCAGCATAAACGGCACGGTGCTTCCAGATTTCTCTCAGCATATTGTCCACACGCCTTTTTTGGATTTTGTTTTTACCGCTGTAATTCCCGTTCGATTCGATCCATTGTTTCCGTCCATAATGCATCGGAATTGGCATCCTGCTTGGCGACATTAGCAAGACGACGGGTCACAATGCCGTGGATGACAGGATAGCGCTCGCCGAAATAGCTGCTTTTCACATTACGTGCGGAGGTGGCAAAGATGAGTCCGGTGGCCTGACCACCAAAGAAAGGCTCGGGTGTCCCCATGATAGGATCGTTATAGACGCCGGGAGTGGACGGGAACAGTCCGATTTTGTGGTAGGCTTCCAGTTGGTGTTCCGGGTTTTGCAGCCAGGTCAGCACTTCAAAGGCTTCTTTGGGATGTTTGCTGGATTTGAGGATAGAAATGAAAGAACCACCCAGGTTGCCGTCTCCTCCAGGAGCACGGGCGACTCTCCATTTACCCGCTGTATCCGGCGCGGCCTCTGTGAGAACTTGCTTCATCCAGATAGCCCCTACAAAAGAGGCGATTTTGCCGTTATTGACTGAAGCGTTCCATTCGGGAGTCCAGCCATCCGCATTGGCGAGCAGATGCTTCTTGTGGAAATCGACAGCGGTTTTCCAGCCCAGACGGATGTCAGGAGATTGATTGCCGATATAGCTGCCATCTGGCTTGAAGTAAAGGTTTGTATGCTGAGCGAGTACCTGATTGTAAACGTTTACAATATTGTCAGCCAAAAATGAACGGCTTCCGAATTTCTGGCGAAGTTGTTCTCCGGCCGCCATGTAATCATCCCATGTGCGAATGGAGGCACTAACCTTTTCAGGATCACTAGGCAAGCCTGCTTGTTCAAACAGATCACTTCGGTAGAAGAGGGCGGTAGGTCCTGTATCCATGGGAAATGCGATCATTTTACCATCAGGAGTAATCCCCTGATTCCATTTCCATTCCAAATATTGATCCTTTAAGCGGTCTGCTCCGAGTTCCCTTAAGTCATAAAAACGATCCGCACTGGGGAACAGCTCCACCATCCAATCGTTCAGAGCTACGATGTCTGGTTCACCGGAACGAGCTGCGAGCGTTGTCTTCAGTTTGGCTTTGAAGTCACCGCCTATTTTTTGAGTTTTTAATTCAATGTTGGGAAATTGTTTTTCCGCCTGGGCGAGTAGTTCATCGTCAATGGAACGGTTCCAGTACCACAATGTAAGCGTTATCTTTTTTCCGTTTGACAAATTAGTTTCAGATGATTGACTTTCAGAGAACGAGGGTCCACTACAAGCACTGAACATCGTGAGAAAAGCAAGACATAATACCAGCCATTGTACTGTTTTCACATCATTTCCCTCCTTGCTGTCTGAGATAATCTGCCTGCTAAACAAGTTGTAAATGGTTTAGCTCCATCATATGAAGCTGTTACCCATTTATGTGCATTGACTTAACCAAAAACAAAAAAATTGAAACAAAGCATGTATAGAAATTAAATACTCTAAAGATATTGATCTTACTAATCCGAAGAATGATAAAACAATAAGGCAGATATTATGTCAAAAGGTATCTAAATCGTCAATGCTGAGCAATATCTTGGAAAAATCTAATGATGAATTCGAAGAACGATTTCTCTATATCGGTGTGCAGTTCCCCAGTAGGAAAGGACAGATAGATTGTTCGCGTACATCGAGGCTCCCTGATTTGAAGCAGCTTAATGTCTTCGGTTACGACGTTCCTCCACAGGATAGAAGGAATAAAGGAGATGCCAAGTCCTGTTTGAATCAACCCTCTTACCGTAGCCGGATCATCACTTTCAAAGACGATGTTGGGTTCAAAAGGGATGTGAGTAAAAAAGAGGTCCGTTGTTTTCCTAAGCGAATTACCAGGTGTAAGGCTGATAAACTTCTCATGCTCTAGATCTTTCAGGAATACGGTGTCCTGAACGCTCAGAGGGTGAGATTTTGGTACGCCAAGCAAAATTTCCTCCTCCAGCAGGATCGCATGCTCGTTGTCCGCCAACTCTTCGGACGTAATCGCAAAATCGTACGCCGGTCCTTTCTTCATCTTCGCAGGGTGCTGGGTCAGGTTGAATCTAATTTGAGGATAGAGATCGCGAAACTTGCCGACAAGGTTGGGCAATAGCATAGAGCCGACAGCGACGTATAACGTGATGACCTCTACCTTTTCGTTCTTCATTTCTTTGACTTCGGATACGCCTTGCTCTAGTGCTGATAGCGACTGGTTCACTCTTTTCAGGAACTTCTTGCCATATTCATTCAGCACGATATGTTTTCCTTCGCGGTCAAATAGCTGCACACCCAATTCCGTCTCCAGGTTTCTAATCATTTTACTTAAGGCAGGCTGTGAGATAAACAACTCGTTCGCGGCACGTGTGACATGCTCATACTTCGAGGTCACTTGAAAATACTTAAGCTGCAAATAATCCATAGTGAAAAATCTCCTTTATAACCACTAGGTTATCGATCATATGTGAATATATATATTTTACAGGTATTTACTCACTTCTTACAATTAACAATGTAAAGAAAATGAATCCGCTAAAGGTGGTGAGATTCTGAACATCGTTTTTACATTTCCCGGCCAGGGGTCACAGGTTCCTGGAATGCTCCAAGATGTACCCGAGTATGTGAAAAAGGCAACAAGTATCATCGGAACTGAACTGCGTGATGATGAGGAGGCTATGGGCTCAACGGTCTGGATTCAGATGGCACTCTTCGTTAAGGAGACGGCAATAGCCTACCGGTTGATCGAGCAGGGTATCCGGCCCCAATTCGTGGCAGGGCATTCCATTGGTGCATTTCCTGCGGCGGTCATCGCGGGAGTTCTCTCGTTCGAGGATGCGCTTCGGATCGTATGGCTCCGTGCCCGGTTGATGGAAGAAACCTTTCCTGAAGGCTATGGAATGGGTGTGATTATTGGGCTTACGCAGGCCGAGGTTCAACAAGCCGTGCTTCTCTCCCATAGTGAGGCGACGCCAGTCTACCTCTCGAATATAAACGCAGAGCAGCAAATCGTCGTATCCGGATCATTGGTAGGGTTAAATAAAGCATTTATGCATGTGAAAGAGCTTGGGACCGCTAAAACGGCGTTTCTGAAGGTTCCGATTCCTTCACACTCCCTGCTGATGTCAGAGGTAGCCAATAAGCTATTGCTGAAAATACACACTTTTTCTTTGCGGGACGCTCAAATACCATATTTGGTGAATCATACGGGCAGAAAGACGAAAGCCAAGGAAAAAATCGCGGAGGACCTTGCACTAAACGTAGCATATCCCGTTCGGTGGATGGATATGGCGGCTGTCTGCGTCGAATCGGGAGCTGACTGTTTCATCGAGATGCCGCCGGGTCATACTCTTTCCAGACTTGTCAAGCAAGCCCACAAGGATACCCGGCAAATGGCCGTGGACGAGATCGGTCTGGAAGCGACTCAGTATCTGATTAGAAAATGGAAGGAGCAAGAAGAATGAATAAAGTACTGCGATCCTGGTCACAAAAACGTGATAAAAAGCAGGAAAAGTTAGGAAAGGTGGAAAAGTGGCTCGACGGAAAATACATCGACTCCTCCCGAATTGTCGACCTGATGGAGGCGCTAATTGATCCAGGCGCGAAGGTCGTCCTGGAAGGAGATAACCAGAAGCAAGCGTCTTTCCTTTCCCAGAAGCTGCTGGAAGTCGATCCTGGCAAAGTGCATGATTTGCATATGATTATGTCCAGCATTTCAAGACCCGAACATTTGGATATTTTCGAGAAGGGCATCGCCGGGAAGCTGGACTTCTCCTACAGTGGCTCCCAAAGCCTGCGTGTTGCGCAAATGATTGATGACGGGATACTTAAGCTCGGTGACATCCATACGTATTTGGAATTGTTCGGACGTCTCTTCATTGACCTTATTCCAGATGTGGTGCTGGTAGCGGCAGACAAATCAGATCGCGAGGGCAATCTGTATACCGGAAACAATACGGAAGAAACTCCGACGATCGTGGAAGCAGCGGCTTTCAAGGATGGGATCGTAATCGTGCAGGTTAACGAAATCGTGGATGAGCTGCCGCGAACCGATATTCCAGCGTCCTGGGTCGACGTCATTGTACAGGCCGAAAAACCGTACGCACTGGAAGCACTGTTTACCCGTGATCCGCAGAATATTACTGAACTGCAAATCCTGATGGGCATGATGGCGATCAAGGGTATTTATGGAAAACATCAGGTGCAGTCGCTTAATCACGGCATTGGCTTTAATACTGCAGCGATTGAGCTTTTGCTGCCGACCTATGGTGAACAGCTTGGCCTGAAAGGGAAGATTGCCAAGCACTGGGCCCTGAATCCGCATCCAACTTTGATTCCGGCGATTGAATCGGGTTGGGTCGAAAGCATTCACAGCTTTGGAGGCGAGGTCGGTATGGAGAAATACATTGCGGCTCGTTCAGATGTGTTCTTCGTCGGCAAGGACGGATCTATGCGCTCCAACCGCGCGATGTGTCAGGTTGCAGGCCAGTTCGCTGTAGATATGTTTATCGGATCAACGCTACAAATGGACTGTGCAGGTAATTCGTCTACCGTTACTTCCGGCAGATTGTCCGGTTTTGGAGGAGCGCCGAATATGGGGCATGATCCTCGGGGGCGGCGACATGCGACTCCTGCCTGGCTTGACATGATCGAGCGCCCGACGGAACTCTCCAAAGGCCGGAAATTGGTCGTGCAGATGGTTGAAACATACGGTGCCAACAAAAAGCCAGTATTTGTAGATTCGCTAGATGCCATCAAGGTGAAGGATGAATCTGGTCTCGCCATTACGCCAATTATGATTTACGGGGATGATGTCACCCACGTCCTTACCGAGGAAGGCATTGCATACCTCTACAAGACGGACAGCATAGAGGAGAGAAAGAAGGCTCTCGCGGCAATCGGAGGCGTAACACCTTTAGGAATGGAAAGTAATGAAAGCGATGCAAGCCTGTTGCGTGACAGAGGGATCGTGGCCTATCCGGAGGATCTTGGGATCATGCGCAGACAAGCCAAGCGCTCGATGCTGGCAGCACAGACGATTAACGATCTCGTAGATTGGTCAGACGGATTGTATGATCCACCGGCTAAATTCCGGAGCTGGTCTTAAAGCCATGCTCACGATGAATCATTCAGCTTTCGCGGCTTCTCTGGCTGCCAAAGCTGTAAAGGCACTGATGGAAGAGGCTCTTCTTACGCCCAAGCCTGGACTTGTCGATGCCAGAGACAATGGCTCTCATACTGATATGTCCATCGATCTTATGCTTGCATCCGCAAGAGCATTGGAGGATACGTTTCGGGAAATAGCCATTGTGTCATACCTTCACCCGGTGGACCAGACTTTGCGTGAGCAGATCGCTCTAATCGGGCGGGAGGGCGAGAAGGTGATGCTCAGTGCAACGAACGGTGTCAATACACATAAGGGTGCCATTTGGGCCCTTGGGCTTTTAACAAGTGCACGGGCAGCCTTTCCAAGGGAGCGGGACCCACATCAGATTATGAGCATTGCAGGAAGAATTGCATCGTTCCATGACCGGTACCGTCCGATGCAGCAGACGAATGGACGAACGGTTAAGAAGAAATACGCGGTAGTGGGGGCAGAGGAAGAAGCGAAGCTAGGCTTTCCGCACATCCGGGACGAAGCTTTACCTGCTTTGCTGCGCGCTAGGGCTTGTGGGAAGACAGAGGTCGAAGCACGCTTAGAAGCTTTATTGGCCTTGGTGGCATGTGTGGATGATACCTGCATCCTACACCGCGGTCAGTTGACGGATCTGATGGCGATTCAGAGTATGGCCGCAGCCTTCCTTGCAGCAGATGGATTAAGAACCCAGTCGGGCAGAAAGCTGCTCTACCGCTTGTCCGAGTATTGTAATGTTAGACAACTCTCACCCGGAGGTAGTGCCGATCTGCTAGCTGCCACATTATTTCTAATCGATTGATACTTTAATTGGAGGTGTTTCTGAAGGATGGAAAAATTACAGTTTCAATACCAGACTACGAAGCCCATCTGTAAGCCGGCACATATAGGTGTTGTCGGTTCGGGAGATTTGGAGATTATTGTAGAACCTGTAAAAGGCCAGACCACCAACGTCAGCATTTTAACAGGCAGTGAAGGATTTGAACAAGTATGGGAGAATGTTCTGACCCGTTTTTTTAACCGTTATCCGATTACTGCCAATATTACAGTTCATGACTTCGGAGCTACTCCGGGTGTAGTAATGCTTAGATTTACGCAAGTGCTGGAGGTGCTGGATTATGCAGAATAGTTTTGTGGAGCTGAATGGACGCGAGAGAGCTAAAGCGCTGCTGGACGAAGGGACTTTCCGTGAGATACTTGGGCCGTTAGACAAAATCCAATCCCCCCACCTAGAGCCGCAAGGCATTGTTCCTCAGAGCGACGACGGGATTATTCTGGCTCTTGGCGAAATACACAAACAGAAGGTCTTGATCATTTCGATGGAAGGCGCTTTTCAAGGAGGGGGGATTGGAGAAGTCAGCGGGGCCAAAATTTCCGGAGCGCTCGAACTGGCACTGGAAGAGAATAAGAGAGGGAACAAACTATATCCCGTCATGATCTTCGATACAGGGGGTGTTCGGCTACAGGAAGCGAACTATGGATTGTTGTCGATTTCGGAGATTGCTACCCAGATCGTTGCCCTGCGTAAATACGTTCCTGTTATCGGACTGATCCCGGGCCGCGTAGGGGCATTTGGGGGAATGTCCATTACTGCAGAATTGTTTACCACTCTGATTGCTACGAAGAAAGCGCGCCTCGGTCTGAACGGGCCGGAGGTCATTGAGCAGGAAGCAGGGGTCATGGAGTTCGATGCAAGCGACAAAGCCTTGATTTGGAACACAATCGGAGCTAACCAGCGCTTCCAAACCGGATTGATTGACGAAATGGTGGAAGATACGACGGATGCAGTTGTCGAAGCGATTGATACTGCGCTCAAGGCACCGGCGAAGCCTGCTAAAACAGAGCAAATCGATTTCTATCTGACCCTGTTAAACACTCTTGATCCTACAGAAGCTTGGACACCTGAGCGCTATCGCGAATTTTACACGCAGATACAGCCTGTGCAGCAGCCTGTCCCGCTGGCAAAAGAGGGTGCGGCCGACATGTCGGATAGTAGAGGTTATCGCTGGTTCTCCCGCTTGACGGGCATTGCTCACCCAATCAGCGATGTTCCTTCAGTGCTTGCGGCAGACGTGGATAAGCACGGACAACTGTGCAGATATATCGCCATTGTTCCGAATGCCTCCAACCGATTCCCGCGTGTCAGAAACGGTGAGGTTGGTATGCTTGAAGGCTGGACGGTGGCTCAAATCATCAGGGACGCAATCCGTCAAGATGAGAAAAAAGAAACCAAACGTCCGATCATTGCCATCATTGATGTACCCAGTCAAGCCTATGGCTATAAGGAAGAAATGGTCGGTATCAGTCTTGCCCTGGCTGCAAGTGCAGATGCTTACGCAACCGCTAGATTAGAAGGCCATCCAGTTATCGGTGTGATTGTCGGTAACGCGATTTCCGGGGGCTTCCTCGCGCATGGGCTGCAATCGAATCGTTTGATCGCACTGGATGACAGCAAGGTCAATATTCAGGCCATGTCCAAGGCTTCTGCTGCTCGGATTACCAAGCGGACGATTGCCGAGCTTGAAGAAGCTACCAAGAAAGTTCCAGCTATGGCCTACGATGTTCGTAGCTACAGTACTCTGGGGGCATTATATCAGATGCTGAGCGGTATCCATGCAGACGATCCACAGAGTAGTGATGTAGCCATCGTGGAAAAGACCGTTTCCGAGGCAATCGAGAGTACAAAAGGAGCGCCCCGCGACCTTAGCTTCCGATTGCAGACTAAGGAAGCTATGGCGGGTGGGCGGACTGCAACCCGTGGCGTTCGAGATGCGCTTTTGGAGCAATGGTAATCCATCCACATGATCTGATTGAAGTGTCCAATTTGAAATATCTCTCCTTATATGAAGACAAGGAGTGGGTAACCGCCTCGCTGAGGCGGACCCCCTTTGTGGTCGTTCGCCGAGCCGATCCGTCGGCGGATGGTTGTATTCCCGTCGGAGTACGTGGACAGGAGCGAAATCAACGGGAAGCTGCATTCCTGGACCCGAAGGGGGTGTCCCAGCTCGTGTCTCCCTATGCGATAGTGAAACGTCAGATGTGGAACTCCTTGCCTACAGAGAGACGGCAGCAGCCTGTCCTTCAGTTGATGGACTTGTTAGCAGAAATGATGGCGGATTGGCGCTGGGGGCCAGCGGGGAGCGCAGGATTCGAAATAGTAACGCAATACCCGACTGTGAAGGAAACGAGTGATCTTGACCTTGTTATAGATGGTTCAGAGGTTATTGATTATGCAGTAGCTGAAAGACTTGTGCACAAGTTGGAGCATCTGGGTGTTCGAATTGACATTCAATTGGAGACAAGAGACGGTGCCTACGTCCTGCGCGAAATTCTTGAGAGACGGGCCAGCACTGTGGTGCTGCGAACTTCTTCGGGTCCCAAGCTCGTTCGTAATCCTTGGCAATAAGGAGCTATAATCAACGGCAAAAGGGAGGAATGCACGACCATTTGGCTTCAGGCAAGCTGTCAAAGGGGAAGTGCGTATTATGGAAAACACTGAAGAGCGGAATATTAATATTAATGAGAGCGACATCTTAAAGGTGTTTGCCGTCAGCGGAGCGATCTTGCAAAGCGTTCTGGGGATGTTTCTGAAGTATGCACACACTAACGATAACCTAGCCTTATTAGGCGTCATTTTCAATATAGTAAAGTATACTGCGCCAGTCTTTATTTTTGCCATTGTATATGGGATGGTGAAAAATAATCAGCATACGAAGGTATCCCATTTTTACAAGGAAAAATTCGGGGAGCTCGTGATCCCTTATTTACTGTGGGCAGCGGCTGGCTTAATTTTCTTCCCGGAAATTCAGGTTAATCAGCACGTTGCATCATTCCGGACGCTCATCGAGTCATTTGTGCTCGGTAATGCATCATCACAGTTTTGGTACACGGTGATGATGTTGCAATTTCAATTGCTGATGCCAGTCCTTATTTTCATCTGCTACAAATACTTGGCTAAGCCTAAGCGGGTCATTCCGCTGCTTATTGTGAGCTTCGTGATCTTCGGAGCGTGGCTATGGATGTACGATACCTTCGTATTCCAAGGAGCATATGCGATTAGTCTGCGTTACCTTGACCGCTTTTTCGTTAGTTATTTTATTTATGCTTTACTAGGTGGAATCGCTTGGGTATATAAGAAACAGTTCGACGGAGTGCTTCGCCGGATTCAGTTCATACTCATTCCGGTAATGCTTCTTATTCTCATTTGGACAAATCACGAATTTTTCGGTTTTGGATTTGAGGATATGTCCTTCGGAAATCTGATTTATCTGAAGCCGTCCATGACCTTGTACAGCTTGGTAGTGATTTTCCTGATTTACATGCTGGCAAGACATTTGATCAGCGTAAATTCCCGTTCACTTCCCTATTACAAATGGTTATCTACTTATGCGTACCGGGCCTTTACAGCGAACGTATTTATTTTGGTCATCGTGCTGCGCTTGGTCGGTGATTTGCTAAGTCAGCTTCCTTTATTTGTGGCACTGCTTTTGGTTTATCTGACGACTGTAGCATGCTCCTTCGGCATCGTCTATGCCTTTGCGCAGATAAAGGTAAAGGTATGTCGTGAATGGTTATTGTTGAAACAAAAAAGAGCGCAAAGCACCGATCTAAGATAAATGCCTAAAAGAAATAATACAGATAACAACGCATATATGACATCATAATTTAGGCGTATCTAAGTTATTGGCGTATTGACGGCAACCCCAAAGGGTATCTCGATGATTGAAGAGATACCCTTTTTGTGAACCTGAACTTACTTACATCAATCGCTGTATTTCATCTTTCAGAATTTCGGACCGAGTCCCGAAAATAACCTGCAGGGTACCGTTACCAAGCCTGATGATTCCCGATGCTCCGAGCTGCTTGAGAGCTTGATCATTAACCGCTTTGTCGTCTTTGACGACAAGACGCAGCCGTGTGATGCAAGCATCAATGCTTTGAATATTGTCTGAACCGCCGAGATAGGTTAGTATTCTGCCTGCCTGACTGGACTGAGTGTCGGATGTGGCGCTTGCCTTTCCAATGGGTACAGATTCGTTAGCCTCAGACAGGAGACTGTCTTCTACATCATCTTCACGCCCAGGAGTTTTTAGGTTGAATTTGAGAATGATAAATCGGAACAGAAAGTAATAGATGAGGGCAAAGACAAGCCCAACCGGGATCATTCGTAATGGGTGGGTGGAGAGTTTCATATTGACCAGATAGTCAATGAGTCCTGCTGAAAAAGAAAAGCCGAGTTTGACATCCAATAGGTATACGACCAGGCCGCTCAGGCCTGTCAGCAGAGCATGAACGCCGTAAAGCAATGGTGCAATGAACATAAACGAAAATTCGAGGGGCTCGGTAATTCCGGTCAGGAACGATGCCAGCGCAGAACCGATGAAAATGGAAGCGACGGCTTTACGTTTTTCCGGTTTGGCCGTATGGATGAATGCGAGGGCTGCTGCTGGGAGAGCGAACATCATAATGGGGAAGAAGCCGGACATGAATATACCCGCCGATGTATCGCCTGCGAAAAAACGCGTCAGGTCACCATGAACGACCTCACCGGCAGCATTGGTGTAGTCACCAATTTGAAACCATGCGATCGAGTTCAACACATGATGCAAACCGAGCGGGATCAGCAGCCGATTGGCAATCATGAATACCATTGATCCGATTCCGCCAAAGCCGACAATCCAGTTGCCGAAGACTGCAATCCCATCTTGTATCGGACTCCAGATCATACCGAGCAGAATGGCCAGAATCATGGTCGTAAAGGCGGTGATCATGGGGACAAAACGTTTGCCCGAGAAGAAGCCAAGCCAATCTGGGAGCTGAATATTGTGATATTTTTTAAACAGAAAAGCAGACCATCCACCGATAAAAATACCACCCAATACGCCCATGTCCAGCTTGACGTCGTCTGGAATATATGCAAATATACCCGGTACTGCCGCCAAAATACGGGTCAGCACCATATAGGCAATGACTGCCGATAATGCGGCTACTGCGTCGCCTGCCAGACCAATGGCAACACCGATGGAGAAAATGAGCGCAAGGTTACCGAAGATGGCCCCCGCCCCCTCGTTCAGAAAAGGAGTGACATAATGATTCAGAAATCCGCCAACTCCGGGACCAAGTGGTATATCCGTTTCATAATTAATCAGTGCTAATCCTTGTAAAATCCCTGCGGCGGGTAGAGTGGCTACTGGAAGCATTAACGACTTGCCGATTTTTTGCAGAAATTTCAGCATAACATTCTTCCCTTCTTCATCGAGTTTGGGAGTGTCGTATTCATCCTGAAACCCTTACATTAAACCATTTTTTTACATCATAAATCGGAGAAACTAACATGGTCAACGATTATTTTAAGCTATGAAAAGACGTAAATCCGTAGTTGACATCGCTTACATGCTTATATAGTATCAAATTTAAGTTAATAATCGTGACGGAGACAAGAGAGCCACGCAGACACCCATGGTACAGCACAGGGTTGGTTTGTGATGGCTTTTCTTTTTTTGCGCGATGAAAGCGATCGAAATCGGATGATCTATTGAGGAGGTAGGTTGTATGTCGCCATACGCAGCCGAATTCATAGGGACAATGATTCTTATTGCCCTAGGTGGCGGAGTGTGCGCAGGGGTGTCTCTGAAAAAGTCATTTGCTCACGCTTCCGGCTGGATTGTGATTGGAATGGGATGGGGGCTCGCGGTTGCTATTGGGGTGTATGCAGTGGGTGAAATCAGCGGAGCGCATTTGAATCCGGCAGTGACACTGGCGTTGGCATTTCAGGGCATTTTTCCATGGCAGGACGTTCCCGGCTATATTGTGGCTCAGCTTCTCGGGGCCATGGCGGGTGCGATAATCGTCGTTTTGCATTATTGGCCTCACTGGAAAGAGACGGAGGACACAGCAACCAAACTCAGTGTATTTGCGACAGGACCGGCTATTGATCATCCGTTTGCCAACGTGCTTAGTGAAATGATAGGTACTTTCATCTTTGTTCTTGCTCTGCAGTCATTTGGTGCCAATTCATTTACAGGGGGCTTGAAACCGCTGATTGTGGGTTTTTTGGTTGTCAGTATCGGTTTATCCTTTGGAGGCACAACGGGCTATGCCATCAATCCAGCGAGAGATTTTGGGCCGCGTCTGATGCATTATTTACTACCGATTCCCGGTAAGGGAGCATCCAATTGGAAATATGCCTGGGTACCCATTGTAGGGCCGCTGTTGGGTGGATCTTTCGCAGGGCTATTTTATCAGGCTGTTTTTAAGGGGAGTGTAACTCCGGCTTTCTGGATTTTACTAGGGATCATCGTGATTGTACTTTTGATTACCTTCCGTATGAGTCGTACTTATAAAAATCATAAAACGGATCACAAACTTACAGCTTAAAAACGATGGATTTACACGAGGAGAGATGAACAATGGGAAAATATATTTTGTCACTAGATCAGGGAACGACAAGCTCAAGAGCGATTTTGTTCAATAGCGAAGGAGATGTAGTGTACTCGGCTCAGCGAGAATTTCCACAATATTTTCCTCATCCCGGCTGGGTGGAGCAGAATGCGAATGAAATCTGGAGCTCTATTCTCGGAGTCATTGCCTCCTGTCTTTCCGAATCCGGTGTAAAAGCAAATCAAGTGGCTGCCATTGGCATTACCAATCAGCGAGAATCGGTGGCTGTGTGGGACAAAAATACAGGAGTGCCCGTGTATAACGTACTCGTATGGCAATCACGCCAAACCTCGGACATCTGTGAAGAATTGAAGCGGCAAGGGCACGAGGAGCTGTTTCACAGCAAAACAGGCCTGTTGATCGACCCGTATTTTTCAGGCACTAAAGTAAAGTGGATACTGGACCATGTGGAGGGCGCTCGGGAAAAGGCAGAACGAGGTGACCTATTATTCGGTACGATTGACTCGTGGCTGATCTGGAAATTATCCGGCGGAACGGCACATGTAACAGACTACTCCAATGCAGCCAGGACGCTGATGTACAACATTTATGAACTAAAGTGGGACGAAGAGCTGCTGGACATTCTGGGTGTTCCGAAAATCATGCTACCTGAGGTGAGACCTTCTTCCGAGGTATATGCGCACACCGTGGATTATCATTTCTTTGGTCAGAATGTACCAATCGCCGGTGCAGCAGGTGACCAGCAGGCAGCTTTGTTTGGTCAGGCATGTTACGAAAAAGGGATGATCAAAAATACTTACGGCACAGGCTGCTTCATGCTGATGAATACGGGGGATCAGCCTGTTGAATCCAAGCACGGCCTGATTACGACCATCGCTTGGGGACTGGAGGAAGGCAAAGTGCAATACGCACTCGAGGGGAGTGTGTTTGTAGCGGGGTCGGCGATCCAGTGGCTGCGAGACGGGCTGCGCATGTTCCGTGAAGCGAAGGACAGTGAGCCTTATGCCGCCCGTGTTTCGTCTACAGAAGGAGTGTATCTTGTACCCGCTTTTGTCGGACTGGGCAGCCCCTACTGGGATAGTGAGGTGCGCGGAGCGATGTTCGGCCTGACACGCGGGACCACGAAGGAGCATTTTATCCGCGCCACATTGGAGTCACTTGCTTATCAGACCAAGGATGTGCTTACAGCCATGGAGATTGATTCAGGTATTGCAGTGAAGACGCTGCGGGTGGATGGGGGAGCTGTATTGAACAATTTTCTGATGCAATTCCAGAGCGATATTTTGGATGCAACAGTGGAGCGGCCAGTTATCCATGAGACGACGGCACTGGGGGCTGCATGTCTGGCAGGTTTGGCTATTGGATATTGGAAGAGCACGGATGAACTTCGCAAGCGGGTGAGGGTGGAAACCTCTTTTGCCCCGGATATGGATGAATCAACACGTGAAAGCTTGTATGAAGGCTGGAAAAAGGCTGTGAAGGCGACGATGGCCTACAAGTAATAGATTAAGCGATGGGTCTCTGAATATTAAACTGCAAAAAGATGACTTCTGAATTTATCAGGAGTCATCTTTTTTTAGGCATGTGCTAACTCTTGACCTTCGTATGGTTCCAATGTTGCCGGGCTCCGCAGGAGCTACGAATAACTAGTTCCGGCTCTACTTTAATACATTTCGTGTCCATTTGTTTATTCATCAGGTCAAACAGCACCATAGCGGCTAGACGGCCTATTTTTTGCTTGTCTTGTTTTACCGTCGTCAGTGGAGGTTCGGTATAACGACAGGCTTCTATATCATCACATCCCACTACAGCAATATCCTCGGGTACCCTCAAGCCGCTTTCCTTGAAAGCACGTATGGCACCAAAAGCAAGTAAGTCGGTAGCCGCAAAAATAGCTTTTGGTAAATTTCCTTGCTGTATCCACGCCTTCGCGATCTGGTATCCATCTTCTGCCGCGTAGTCCTTACCATACACGATCCATTCAGGTCTGACATCAAGACTAAACCGTTTTAGTGAAGCAATAAAAGCCTCCTCTCTCTCTTTAATAACCAAGGAGGGGCGTTCAATGCCTATAAAACCCATTTCGCGGTATCCATTCATGTAAAAGTGCTCAACAACCTTCATTGAAATCTTCTGATTGTCGGACATGATATAGCAGGAACTAGCTCCGGTTAGCTCAATATCGACACCGATGCAGGGGATAGGGCTGGCGTCGAGATCAAAAACACTCTTCTCCACCTCATCTCCAGCAATAATAATGCACCCGTCCACTGAAAAATATTTCGAGCGAGCCAAATAGTCCTCTCCATTATCCAGAAATTTCTCATTTGAAAAAAACAGCAGATCGTAACCGAGCAAGCCAATCTGTTTTTTGAAGACATTAATGATATCTACAAAAAAAGGATGACTAAAATCAACATTCAGCTTGCCGGCAAATATAACGCCTACCAGATTAGATTTTTTGGTAGCAAGCGTTTTAGCCGAGGAGGAGGGTCTATAGCCTGTTTCCTCCATGATTTTAAGTACCCGCTGCCGGGTTTCCTCACTGATGTCCGTGTAATTGTTAATGATTTTCGAAACCGTTGCCACTGAAACGCCTGCCATGCTAGCTATTGTTTTTATATTCATGGAATCCTCCGTAACTAAACTGATTTAGTTAAATTGACTTTGCTTTTCAAACTTAATGATTACTCGTATTCTATGCTACCTCATAGAAGTGAGTCAACAGTGCGAATAAAGGATGTTGCCTAATATTTTAAAGAGTAATAACGATAATTTGTGTTTTTTTCGATAATTTACAAATCTCTATTTACAAATACAGGCTATCCGATACATAATAGTAGCTGTAATTAACTAAACCGCTTTCGTAAAAGTAAATGCATTTATTCTAAGATTACAGGGGGAATTTTGCAATGCTGAAAAAGTGTTTTTCTTTACTTGTTGTAACCGCTTTAATAGTGGTATTGGCTGCTTGCGGCAAAGGTGGTGAAGCTGGACAGAACGGGAATAAAAAGGTCACGTTAAAGATTATTCATTGGCAGCAAGAAAATATTAATAACTATATAAAGGAATTTAATAAAAAGTTTGAAGAGAAGTATCCCGATGTTCAGGTGGAGTATACGACGGTTCCTGCTGATTCAACTTATGATCAACTGATGCAAACGCGTATGAATGCTGGTTCAACCGGTGATGCAGACATTATTCCTTTGAAATTCAGCTTCGTAGGCGCACCGCAGGAATGGTCTAAGGGAGCAGCTGATCCGATGTGGAAGCAGTGGATTGAGGGAGGACTCATTGCAGATCTGTCGGATCAAGCTTTTATCAAAAACTATAATCCTACAGATGTCAAAAATGCCATGACCTACAACGACAAAGTATACGGTGTAAACATGGGAAAGGTGGCCCTGACAGGTCTGTTTTACAACAAAAAGATTTTTGAAAAATATAATCTTACTGTGCCAACGACATGGGACGAACTGGTGAATGTGATGAAGGTGCTCAAGGATAATGGCGTAGAACCGCTTGGTTTTGGCGGTAAGGATGTATGGCCTATTAACCTTGCTGTCCAAGGGCTTCAAGCCTCTATCCATGATGATCAGCTGGAATATATCAAAGGGCTGTGGACAGGTAAGACGAAGCTGACAGACCCCGCCCAGCTTGAAGTGCTGGAAAAAACACAAGTTTTAATGAACAACGCCATTGGTGGATTTATGGGGATTGACTATGGAACCTTGCCAAGTTTGTTTGCTTCAGGGCGTGTAGCTATGATTGCGGATGGTACGTGGGATGCAACTACGATCCAGACAGCCAATCCAGAGCTGAAATTTGGTTATTTCCCGATTCCGGGCAGTAACGATCCAGCCAAAAATAAAAACCTTGCAGGCAAGTACGATATGACCTGGATGGTATTAGAAAAATCGCCAAACAAGGATTATGCGATCAAATGGCTTGAAATGCTCTCCGAGAAGCAGAACTATACCGATTTCGTGAACGCTGCTGGATTTTTGCCAACACAGTCTGATGTGAAGATAAGCAGCGACTTTGTTAATGAAATCCAGCCTTCACTGGAAAACTTCAAGCTCTCTTGGGATCAGCTGTTTATCAATCGTAAGAATGTTGGACAGTACATTAAGGAAGCCAGCGTACATGCAGAATTTTTGGCGCCTGCCGGTCCGTTAAAGACGCCTTTGGAGCTTGCCCAGAAATCTCAGGCAGACTGGGATGCGGCAGCCCCTAAATAAATCTATAGATTTTACAGGAAAACAAATGGGCAACTGCAAAGCTCCCATAATAATGTAAAAAGGTGTGAGACCCATGTATCCCTTCGGAAAGGGTGCGGCCCGGATAATGCCCTATCTTTTGCTGAGTATTCCGGTGCTGCTCTATTTGCTTCTTGGTTTTGGACCCTCTATGGTAACCGTGCTTTTTTCCTTTACAGATGCTACCGGGGTTCCGGGGCAGACGTGGCATTTTATCGGATTCGAGAATTACACGACCTTTTTCACCTCCTCCGATTCTGGAGATCGCATCGCTTCCATTGGCCGTTCCCTATACTTTGCCGTAGCGGTGGTTGTGATTCAAAATGCAGTGGGGCTGTTCATGGCCATCCTTATTAATAAGAAGCTCAAAGGGGATGTGTTATATCGCTCTGTATTTTTCCTACCCGTTGTGCTCGGGGTAACGGTATCCGGCCTGATCTGGCAGCTGCTTGCCAATCCGCTTGGGGGCCCTGCGCAAGCCTTGATGAACTTTTTTGGAACCAGCTCCAACTTCTTCGGGGATTACGATATTGCATTTGAGTTGATTATTTTTGTGCAAATTTGGATGTACATGGGTTACTCGATGACTATTTTCTTAGCCGGACTCCAATCTATCCCCAGTGACTTATATGAAGCAGGGTATATGGACGGTGCCTCTGGATGGAAAGCGTTCAAAAATATTACCTTTCCGATGATTGCACCGTCCTTTACCGTCAATATGCTGCTGTCCATTATCGGCGCATTGCAGACCTTTGACATTATTTATGTGCTGACAGGTGGTAAATTCAACACGACGACACTTGCGTTTGATGTATATGCCACAGCCTTTGGCTCTGGGACATCAGATTACGGCCTTGCTTCCGCAGTTGCTATGATCCAGTTCGTGTTCGTGTTTACGGTATCGATGATTGCCCTGTATTACTTACGTAGAAGAGAGGTGGAAATGTAATGAGCAGTACCAAAGGAGCCAAAATACTGAGCTACATTATCGTACTGCTCATGCTTTCGTTGTATGTGTTCCCTCTTTTCTACCTTTTTAATGTATCGATGAAGACTCAAAGTGAGTATCTGATGGACCCTGTAGCTCTAGCCAAGAGTATACGCTTGGAGAATTTCATGGATGCTTGGGAAAAAGGAAACTTCTCTCAATACATGTGGAACAGCATTTTGTATACAGGCGTATCTACGTTATTAACGCTGATTATATCCGTGTTTGCAGCTTTTCCACTGGCGCGGGGATATGTTAAGTTCAGCACCTTCTTTTATGTGTTTTTTCTGATATCCATGTATCTCCCGAATCCGCTGATTCCGCAATTTGCTCTCATTAATAGCCTGGGACTTTACAATACCCAGCTTGGTTTCATTTTGCTGAAAACAACAGGTACTGGCATCGCTTTCCTGATGTTTGTGGGATATACCAAGTCTGTCTCCCGAGAGCTGGATGAAGCGGCTGCAATGGACGGGTGCGGATATTCACGATATTTGTTTACAATTCTTGTCCCGCTGATGAAGCCGGTGTTGGCGACAGGCATTATTTTGACAGCTATTGGGGCGTGGAACGACATTATAGGTCCTACTATTTATTTGTCTGATCCTGCTTATCAGCCAGTGACCAAGGGATTGTTCTCCTTCTACGGACAATACATGAACAACTGGCCGCTGCTCGCTTGCGGCATTCTGATTGTTACACTACCGCTCGTTATTTTGTATATTTTCCTCCAACGCTTTATTGTCGGCGGTGCAATGGCCGGAGCTGTGAAGTCTTGATTCCTGAAAGGATGATACCGAGTATGAGTGAGAATACCTATACATTCCCCACCACGTTTATGTGGGGAACTTCGACCTCTTCTTATCAAATTGAAGGTGGCGTGGATGAGGAAGGGAGAACGCCTTCTATTTGGGATACTTTCTGTCGAGCACCCGGGAAGGTGATAGGAGGGGACTGCGGAGATGTGGCTTGTGACCATTTTCACCGCTTTAAGGAAGACGTGCAATTAATGAAGCAACTTGGCTTTTTACATTACCGTTTTTCCGTGGCCTGGCCGCGCATTATTCCCGCACCCGGCGTGGTTAACGAACAGGGGCTACTTTTCTATGAGCGTCTGCTGGATGAGATTGAGTCGGCCGGGCTAATTCCAATGCTGACGCTGTATCATTGGGATTTACCGCAGTGGATTGAGGACGAGGGCGGTTGGACGCAGCGAGAGATTATCCAACATTTTAAAACGTATGCCTCTGTAATCATGGATCGATTTGGACAGCGTATAAGCTGGTGGAATACGATAAATGAGCCCTATTGCGCCTCTATTTTGGGCTATGGCACAGGCGAGCATGCCCCCGGCCATGAGAACTGGAGGGAAGCCTTTACTGCCGCTCACCATATTCTGATGTGTCACGGGATAGCCATGAATTTACACAAGGAAAAGGGCCTGACGGGCAACATCGGTATTACGCTGAACATGGAGCATGTCGATGCAGCCTCTGCACACCCCGAAGATGTAGCCGCTGCTGTCCGGCGGGATGGCTTTATTAATCGTTGGTTTGCCGAACCATTGTTTAACGGGAAATACCCTGAGGATATGGTGGAATGGTACGGGGCGCGCTTGAACGGATTGGATTTTGTACAGCCTGGTGATATGGAGCTGATTCAGCAGCCAGGGGATTTTTTGGGCATCAACTACTACGCCCGCAGCATCATTCGAGCGATTACAGACGCTTCGTTGCTTCAGGTCGAGCAGGTTTCCATAGAGGAACCGGTAACGGATATGGGATGGGAGATTCACCCTGAATCCTTTTATAAGCTGCTAACGCGGATTGAGAAGGATTTTACCAAGGGATTACCTATCCTGATTACGGAAAACGGAGCAGCGATGAAGGACGAACTGGTGAATGGAAAGATTGAGGACATTGAGCGTCAGCATTACATTGAGGAACATTTAAAGGCATGCCATCGCTTTATTGGGGAGGGAGGTCAGCTTAAGGGCTATTTTGTCTGGTCGTTCCTCGATAACTTTGAATGGGCCTGGGGATACAGCAAACGTTTCGGTATTATACACATCAATTACGACACACAGGAACGGACTCCCAAACAAAGTGCGCTGTGGTTCAAACAAGTGATGGCGAATAACGGGTTTTAAATAGAAAAGGGGGATACGATGCAGCAGTATTATTTTGACGATCAAGGACGTTTTGTGATTGAGAATTATGCGCAGGTCAAGCCCTTTTCCAGTTTTCTACCCGGTATTGCTGGGGTTCATGGGATTCCTCTGTGGGCATATTATGTTAATCGTGGACAAGGAATTGCGAGCTTTGGTGTGGAGGATAAGAATGGAGCAATCATGGAGTTTTTCCCGGCCAACCGCAGCTATAGTCTCGTGCCGATACATGGCTTTCGAACGTTTTTAAAGGTGAAGATGCAGGGGGAGTGGAACTATGTGGAGCCATTTTCGGCTGTGCATCCTATGAAGCGTGAACAGCAAAAAATGCTGATATCCCGCCACATGCTGGAAATACATAGCTCCAATCCAGACGCAGGTCTTGAGGTACGTGTGCAATATTTCACGCTTCCTCATGAAAGTTACGCTGCTTTGGTGCGCAAGGTGGAGATTGTCAATCATTCCGCTCAAGAGCTTGAACTGGAGGTGCTGGACGGCATGCCTGCCGTGTTGCCCTTCGGTATTGATAATGGGGCATACAAGGAGCTTGGACATACACTGAAAAGCTGGATGGATGTGTATAATCTCAACAACAGCATTCCTTACTATAAGGTACGTGGAAGTACAGCGGATACAAGTGAGATTCATCAAATTGAAGCGGGACATTTTATGTACAGCTTTGTGGAGGAGGAGGGCAAGACCAGGCTATTGAGTCCAATTGTCGATCCGTCCGTAATATTTGGTGAAAATACGGCACTGACCTTCCCGGATCGCTTTATCCATTCACGCGTCGAAGACTTGGTTTCACAGCAGCCTGTGACGACGAATAAAGTGCCTTGTGGGTTTAGCGGCTACACAGCACGACTAGCGGCAGGTACTGCCGTCAATCACTGTACGATCATCGGGCATGTGAATGATATTCACTCTATTAATGAACGGATTACGGAAATTGCAACCATGTCTTATATTGAGCGGAAGGCGGAGGAAGCCAAAGCGTTGATCGAAGAGTTGACGGATGAAATGGCAACGCGGACATCCATTCCGTTATTTGACGAATACTGCCGTCAGAACTATCTGGATAACCTGTTACGCGGTGGTTATCCATTGCTGCTGGATAACGGCACCGAGCAACCATTTGTATATCATGTATTTTCGCGCAAGCATGGGGATCTGGAACGGGACTATAATTTCTTTAAGCTCCAGGCGGGATATTATTCTCAAGGAAATGGTAATTTTCGCGATGCAAACCAGAACCGGAGAAATGATGTGTGGTTTAACCCCGGCGTAGGAGATTTCAATATCCGTTTGTTTATGAGCCTGATTCAGCCAGACGGCTATAATCCGCTTGTTGTAAAGGGGTGTAGCTTTCAAATACGAGAGCTGGAACCGTTGCTAGGACAGGTGGAGGTGGCAGATCATTCGTCTTTGCGTGCTTTTTTCCAATCGTCGTTCACCCCGGGTGAGCTGATTCAACATATCATTCATGACAACATCGCGCTAAAGCAAACGGTTGAGACGTTTGTAACCGAAGCTCTCAAGCATTCCGAACAATGCTATGAGGCTGATTTTGGTGAAGGTTTCTGGATCGACCATTGGACTTATAACATGGATCTCATCGAAAGTTATCTAAGTATCTATCCAGACAAACAAGAGGAACTCTTGCTCGCGACCCGAGAGTACATGTATTACGACAGTCCTGCATGGGTACAGCCACGTCGAAACAAATACGTGCAGATGAAGGACGGACGTATCCGTCAGTACGGGGCGGTCGTAGAGAGCAAGGAGAAAGAAGCTCAGCTGCACGCCCGGGATCGCGATGTTCATTGGGTTCGAACCGAACATGGAAGCGGAGAGATTTATAAGTCCAATTTATATGAAAAGCTGCTGTCATTGGCAGCCATCAAGCTGTCCACGCTGGACCCGGAGGGCTTGGGAATTGAGATGGAGGCGGGCAAGCCGGGATGGAATGATTCCATGAACGGACTTCCGGGGCTGTTTGCTTCTGGATTCAGTGAACTGTGTGAATTACAGCGACTCGTAAGATTTTTAATAAATGCACAGGTGAAGCTTTCGGGCGATTCTGTGCTACGGTTGCCGCGAGAAGTTGCTAAGTTAATCCAACAGCTGAGGCTCACAATGGAGGAATACTACCACGCTTCTGATGAGGCTGATTACAGGAATGAAAGCAAGGATTACAGCTTCTGGTCACGAATTTCGGATGCTAGAGAAGCGTATCGAGAAACAGTTCGTTTTGGATTTGAAGGGGTAGAAACACCACTAGCGTTTGATGATGTGCTGGTGTTTTTGCGCCAGGCTGAACGTAAGCTCCAACAGGGGATGGATAAGGCTCTGCTTATCGGTGAGGGGATATACCCAACCTTCTTTTATTATGAAGCCAGAGAATTCGAGGTACAGGAGGATGACTGCGAAGACAAGCTCGTAAACATACATTCCTTCGAACGTAAGGATACACCATATTTTCTGGAGGGACCGACCCGGGCTATGAAAGTGGTTGGTGACATTGTAAATGGGCAGAAGCTGTATCGGCAAATCAGGCAGAGTGGACTTTACGACGGGAAGCTGGGCATGTATAAGGTGAATGAAAGTCTGGCGGGGCAGCCATTCGAACTCGGTCGTTCCAGAGCTTTTACACCGGGTTGGCTGGAAAATGAATCTATATTTATGCATATGGAATATAAATATTTACTTGAATGCTTAAGGGCGGGTCTATACACTGAATTTTTTTCAGACATTAAAAAAGCGTTACCGCCTTTTATGGACCCAGAGGTCTACGGAAGAAGCACGCTGGAGAACAGCTCCTTTATTGCTAGTATTGCTAATCCTGATGCAAGTTTGCATGGAACGGGATATATTGCGAGGCTGAGCGGATCTACGGCAGAATTTATTCATATGTGGATATGGATGATGACCGGCGGGCAACCGTTTGGCTATGATCATAGGGGCCTATCCTTGAGACTGGAGCCCAAGCTGCCAGGCTGGCTGTTCACAGCTACAGGTGAGCTATCTTTCTGTTTTCTCGGAAGCTGCCAGGTGACTTATTTAAATAAGGATCGCAAGGATACTTATGCACCGGAATGCATAGTGACCCAGTATGTACTGCATTACGCCAGTGGCGAAAAGAAGACGATAAGCCAGGCTGTATTAGATCAAAAAGAGGCGCAAGATGTGAGAGAGCGGTTGATTTCCCGTATCGAGGTATATTTGGGGAAATAGCTCCATTAATTAAAGCCGTCATGCTGTAATAACAGAGCATGACGGCTTTTTAAGACTTCATAAATCCTTGTGCCAGGCAGGGGGGGCCTATGCTGAAATATCTTGCAATTCCAATATCACAGGGCAGTGGTCACTGCCTGTAATATGACAATCAATGCTCGCATCCATCAATAGCGGACGAAGTCTCTCCGAGACGAGGAAGTAATCAATCCGCCAGCCGATATTCCTTTCTCTCACCTTTGGCATGTAGGACCACCAGGAATAAACATCCGTCCGGTCAGGATAAAAGTATCTAAAGGTATCTATAAATCCGGCGTCTAGTAGCTGTGACATGCGTTCCCGTTCCTCAGGCGTAAATCCGGCATTTCCGTAGTTAGCTTTGGCATTTTTGAGGTCGATCTCCTGATGAGCTACGTTCAAGTCTCCACAAACGATGACAGGCTTCAAAGCATCCAGTTGTTGCAGGTAGCTGCGAAAACGGTCTTCCCATTCCAGTCTGTAGGGCAGTCGGGATAAGTCCCGTTTGGTATTTGGTGTGTACACATTGACGAGATAAAATTTTTCGAATTCCAGAGTAATGGTTCGGCCCTCCGGTTCTTCATTTTCTTCAAGTCCATAATGCACAGAGAGCGGCTTGATTTTGGTGAAAATAGCCGTGCCGGAATATCCTTTTTTCTCAGCATAATTCCAGTATTGTGTATATTCCTCCATGTTCTCCATGAGGATTTGACCTTCTTGAAGCTTCGTTTCCTGTACGCAAAAAATATCGGCATTTGTTTCTTTTAGATAAGTATAAAACCCTTTGGTCACACAGGCTCTTAAGCCATTTACATTCCAAGATATTAATTTCATTTGATTAATCTCCTTGCTAATTCACGCGGTCAAGCGATGTGATTTGTATATCCTTTGTTGACATAAGTTTATAAATGTCTTCTATCTGGACTTCATAGGTCTTTTCATCAAAATGGTCCTGACCAAACATATAATCGTTTATTTCTATTGCCTTAAGGTTTCGTTTGGTATTCATAGTCGAAGGGAAGTATTCGATATCTAATGAGGCTTTATTTCCGGCCAACACTGTCTCGAGAACTTTCGCGGTTTGTAATACTCGTTCTTTTTCCAAGGGCAATCCTGAGTCAGTTAGATCCTCGAATACAATTATACGAATATACTGATCGCCGAACGCTTTGGGATTCAGTTTAAAATCGTCGTATTCTTTGATCATTTTATCCGTGTTACCTCTCCCAAAGGGCGTTAAGATAATTTTCTCTAAATGGGACATCATCATAAGGACGCTTGGTCATGTTAAAGAGGACGGAAGGATGACGATTAGAGATCGCCTCCATGGTATATTCAGTGAAGGGAATACTATGATAGCTAATATTTTGAATTTGAAAGTCCTCTCCGTATTTCTGCTCCAGATATTGCTCTGATTCTGCGGCTCCGTTGCGTTTATTTTCACCTGTTTGTGTAAAAGGCTCGATAATATCTACGTATTTCATTGTGACTGCAAGAAGTAGAAGTGTAGCTCCCAAAGCGAGACTGAGTAAAGCGCGCCATTTGGATGGCAAGGATACACCTGTCGGTGCTCTCTCCGCATGGTGTGGAATTTGAAAAGATCGTACTGTAAAAACAATGCCTAAAATGTGAAAAAAAATGGCCAACGGTCCCGAGATAATAAGCAGGTATCCGAGTGAAAACATTGTAAAATAGATCAGAATTACCTGTGTGATGATAAGAGCCGCTCCTCCAATCATATAGGAAGGAATGGCGAGATAAAACATACCCAATCCAGTACCTAATATAGAAAGCAAAGTGGCAAGAAAACGATGAATTTCCCGCGACTTTTGGAGGTTATTCGTAGTCAAGGGAGTCAGTCTACCTCCTTTACTTAAAAATGGTGCAACATGATAGATGATAGCAATTTCTGCGTTTTTTTGAAAGAGTAGAGACTTGAAACTAGCGCCTAAAGTAGCGTTGGGCAGACTACTCTTTCTACATTATTTATAATGAAAAAAAGCTCCCTTGCGGAAGCTTTTTTTTGTGTAATATATCAGGAGAGAACTCTCCTATGGTCGACTGCGAAGTATAGGCTAACGATGCCGATGGCCCGACGTTCCCCCGTGGTTTATCTCATGAGAACAAAAAAAAGCCTCCATTATGGAAGCTTCTTGTTATGACGTCCCAGGAGGGATTCGAACCCCCGACCGACGGCTTAGAAGGCCGTTGCTCTATCCAGCTGAGCTACTGGGACATAAAATTCAAGCGAATATTAATATATCATATGGATAAAAGAAATTCAAGTCTTATTTTGCATATATCGCTTATTTAAGCTTTATACAGCATAAATTCTGAGTAGACGTAGTTTTTTTTGCCTTATAAAAGGGTATGTTAGAATACAGGTGAATATGTGTAAGACGAGTGGTTGGACTTCGGCTACTGTTTCTCATATAATCTACAAATACTTGAGCTTGCGAAGGAGAGGGGGTGCCTTGAATAAAGGACTCCAAGGTGACGACAAAAGAAAATAATATTGTATTGTTTCCGAAGACACTGGACTATTATCAAATTCAACTTACTGTGATGCTTGAAAACGAACGTTACGGAGAGGCGATGGCGATGCTGCGTTTTTTAATGCAGTGTCAGGGACAGGAGCAGAAGCAGTACGATGAATGGAACGCTCTATTACAATGGCTGGAAGCTGCATTTCCACAGTACGCTGACAGTGGGGCGGTAACGGACGCTGTGGAAGAAGAAGTCAGTGAAGTAGAGTTAGCTCGCCGTCATGCACGCTTTAAGCAGGAGCAGGATGCAGGCTACGGCAACAAGCTGTTGCGGATGGCTATGGATGAACCCTTATCCGAACAGACGATTTTAGCATTGGAGCAGTTGTCCTATCTGGAACTCCCAGAAATCGACGATGCCTTGCTTCGCTGGATTACGGAACGGGAAATCCATCCTTTACTTCAATTCCGTGTTCTACAGACAATGCGACGACGCGGAACGGAAGGGACGATAGAAATCAGACGGGGTGATGAACAAGCGGAAATCGACATTGAAACGGTTCCGTTACAGCCAGGTGATTTTCCAGAGTCGATTATGCGTATTTTGGAACGGGTGGCCGATCAGACTGAGGTGCACGAGCCTACACTATTCTATTTTGCACAGGAGCTGTGGTCACAGTTTGTGATGGCAGTATACGGTACGAAAGATTATAGATCAATGTTGGTGGAAGAGGACGGAATGCCGGATATTTGGGCTGCAGCACTCCACCAGACAGTTTCGGAAAGTTTGAACGGAAATAATAATGAGGAAGAAACCCGTGCTATATATGGCATTACAGATGCGTTGCGTTTCCGTTTTGAGCAGGCGTATCGCTCGATGCGACTATTCGTAGCGGCGGGAATGAACACTCCTTAATGACCGGAAACGTTTACCTGTGAAGCATTCAAAGGGCTGCTCTTGAAAAAGACAGTAATGTTAGATATACTATAGTGGTTATTTTGTGTGCGTTGATTGTAATGAAAACTAAGTGAAGATTTTGTTGGAGGGGAAAGCATAAAATGAAAGCAACTTGGGAGAAAATAGAGAAGAACCTTGGGGTTCTTGAAGTTGAGGTTGACGCGGATCGTGTAGCCGCTGCACTCGACAAAGCTTTTAATAAAGTGGCAAAACAAGTAAGTGTACCAGGATTCCGTAAAGGTAAAGTACCACGTCCTATCTTTGAAAAACGCTATGGTATTGAAAGTCTGTACCAGGATGCAATTGACATCCTGTTGCCAGAAGCTTACAGCCAAGCTGTAGAGCAAACGGACATCTTCCCGGTTGACAGCCCTGACGTTGAAATTGATCAATTTGCTAAAGGCGAATCTTTCAAGTTCAAAGCGAAAGTTACTGTTAAACCTGAAGTGACTTTGGGCGATTACAAAGGCGTAGAAGTGCCTGTAAGCAAACTCGAAGTAAGCGACGAAGAATTGGCTCAAGAACTGGAGCGCCTGCAACAACGTCATGCTGAATTGGTTGTCGTTGATGAAGATGCTGCTCAATCCGGTGATACAGCTATTATTGACTTCGACGGTTCCGTGGACGGTGTGCCGTTCGAAGGCGGACAAGCTGAGAAGTATTCTTTGGAACTGGGCTCTAACACATTTATCCCTGGTTTTGAAGAGCAAGTGGTTGGTTTGCACACTGGCGATTCCAAGGACGTTGAAGTAACGTTCCCTGAGAACTACCATTCTGCTGACCTCGCTGGCAAACAAGCGGTATTCAAAGTGAAAGTTCACGAACTGAAACGCAAAGTTCTTCCTGAACTGGACGATGAATTTGCTAAAGATGTAAGCGAATTTGACACACTGGCTGAATTCAAGGAAGACTTGAAAAAGCAATTGTTGGATCGTAAGGAAAACGAAGCTAAAGCAGCCCGTGAGGGTGCTGTAGTGGAGAAAGTTGCTGAGAATGCAACAATCGACATTCCTGAAGCAATGGTGAAGAGCGAAGTGCAAAACATGGTTCGCGATTTCGACAACCGTTTGCGTAGCCAAGGTATGAACCTTGAAATGTTCCTCGGATTCTCTGGTCAAAGCAAGGAAGACCTGGAAGAGCAAATGAAAGCTGATGCTGAGAAGCGCGTACGTAACAACCTCGTGCTGGAGCAAGTGGCTAAAGCAGAAAACATCGAAGTTTCCGAAGCGGAAATTGATGAAGAACTGAAAAACATGGCTGAAGCTTACAAACGTTCAGTTGAGGAAATCCGCAGCATTCTGGAAGGTAACGGCTCGTTCGCTAACCTGAAAGAAGAAATTTCACTGCGCAAAACAATTGCTTTGTTGGTGGAAAACAGCAAAGAAGTAGAAGCGCCAGTTGAAGTTGCTGAATAATTCAGACGATAAATATACGGAGTATGCTGTAACAAGCTGCAACGTAGCAATTAGATAGGGATAAGGCACGTAGTGAAAGTTACGTGCCTTATTTTTACCTTTGGTAACCCAAATTTTAGTCGTTTATGGAAAGTGCTGTGAGTCGTGTTTTCTTGTTTTACATAAGTCACTACCGTATATTTGCACATACATACGAAACATGGTTAAATATGAGAAGGTCTCGGCAGAGTGTACTTTAAACAGCCCGCACTGCATATATGAGCGCATGCAAATATGACACGAGACTCTGAACATGTTAAAATATTTTGTAAGGTGTTCACGTTTCATGCTTGCTGCTTCCGTTTTAATGGGACATAAGGAAGCGGATGAATACAGGTGTTCATTTTAATAAAGAAAAGAGGTTGGTCGTGATGAGTCTCGTCCCTATGGTTGTGGAACAAACGAATCGAGGAGAACGATCTTACGATATTTACTCGCGGTTGCTTAAGGATCGTATTATTTTCCTAAGTGGCCCGATTGATGACGATGTCGCCAATCTCGTCATTGCACAGCTATTGTTCCTTTCTGCGGAAGATCCAGAGAAGGATATTAATTTGTACATTAACTCGCCAGGCGGTTCTGTAACTGCGGGCATGGGTATATATGATACAATGCAATTCATTAAGCCGGACGTATCGACGATCTGTGTAGGCATGGCTGCAAGTATGGGTTCGTTGCTGCTAACAGCGGGTGCACCAGGCAAGAGATACGCACTTACCAACAGTGAAGTCATGATCCATCAGCCGCTCGGTGGCATTCAGGGGCAAGCCTCCGATATGCTGATTCATGCGGACTGGATTATCAAAACACGTGCTAAGCTGAATCAAATCTATGTAGAGCGTACGGGTCAGCCCCTCGAAAAAATCGAACGTGATACTGACCGGGATTTCTTCATGGAAGCGGAAGAGGCAAAAGCATACGGTATCATTGACCAGGTGCTGTCTAAACCGATTAATCTGTAAAGGGGTGGCTCTATGTTTAAATTTAATGATGAAAAAGGACAATTGAAATGTTCTTTCTGCGGTAAATCTCAGGATCAGGTTCGCAAGCTTGTTGCTGGACCGGGCGTATATATATGTGACGAATGCATTGAGTTATGCACGGAGATTGTAGAAGAGGAATTGGGTCATGAAGAAGAAGTAGATCTGAAAGACATTCCGAAACCAATGCAAATCCGTGACATTCTGGACCAATATGTCATTGGTCAGGATCAAGCGAAAAAATCGTTGTCTGTAGCGGTATATAATCACTACAAACGTATTAATACTCAAAACAAAATTGATGATGTGGAACTGCAAAAAAGTAACATTTTGATGCTTGGACCTACAGGTTCGGGTAAAACGTTGCTTGCGCAAACCATGGCTAAAATTTTGAACGTTCCTTTTGCTATCGCAGATGCCACTTCCCTTACGGAAGCAGGTTATGTGGGTGAAGACGTTGAAAATATTTTGCTGAAACTGATTCAAGCTGCCGATTATGATGTGGAAAAAGCCGAACGCGGCATTATCTACATTGACGAAATTGATAAAGTAGCCCGCAAATCCGAAAACCCGTCCATTACGCGTGACGTATCGGGTGAAGGTGTACAGCAGGCGTTGCTTAAAATTTTGGAAGGCACGGTTGCTTCTGTACCTCCGCAAGGCGGTCGCAAGCATCCACATCAAGAGTTCATTCAAATTGACACCACGAATATCCTGTTCATTTGCGGTGGTGCCTTTGATGGTTTGGAGCAAATGATTAAACGCCGTATCGGTAAAAAGGTCATCGGCTTTAACGCTACTAGCGAACAAAAAGATCTGAAACCAGGCGAATATACTTCAATGGTATTGCCTGAGGATCTTTTGAAATTCGGTCTGATTCCGGAGTTTGTAGGACGTTTGCCGGTTATTTCTACGCTGGAGCCGCTTGATGAGAACACATTGGTTCGTATTTTGTCTGAGCCGAAAAATGCGTTAGTCAAGCAGTATCAGAAGATGCTTGAACTGGATAATGTTACTTTGGAGTTTAAGCAAGATGCTCTGGAAGCCATTGCCCGTGAAGCCATCAAGCGTAACACGGGTGCCCGTGGTCTTCGTGCGATCATTGAAGGCATTATGCTGGATGTGATGTATGAGGTTCCTTCCCGTGATGATATCACTACTTGCGTCATCAATGAGCAGGTTGTAAAAGATAAAATCGCACCGGAACTCGGTGGTACAGATAAGGATAAAAAACAAGAAGAGAGCGCCTAAGGATTGATACTTCGCGATCTCTAAAACATGAGAAGCCGGATCTCCACTTCACTAAACCTGTATGAGGTTTTAAGGGGTGGAGGTTTGGCGTTAATGGGAGAGAAAAGTACATGTTCTTAAGACAAGACACACGTCCCGTTAAAGTCGGGAATCTGACGATTGGCGGCAGCAATGAAGTCATCATCCAAAGCATGTGTACAACCAAAACAGCAGATGTGGAAGCAACTGTAGCCGAGATTCTTCGCTTGGAAGAAGCCGGATGTCAACTGGTGCGGGTTACCGTCAACAATGAGGAAGCTGCCGCAGCCATTAAGGAAATTAAAAAACGGATTCATATTCCGCTGGTTGCAGATATTCACTTTAATCACAAGCTGGCTCTACTGGCAATTGAAAATGGAATTGATAAGGTTCGCATTAATCCAGGTAACATTGGACGACGTGAAAAAGTGGAAGCTGTCGTTAAGGCATGTAAGGA
This sequence comes from Paenibacillus sp. FSL P2-0173, assembly GCF_038008045.1. NCBI lineage: Bacteria > Bacillati > Bacillota > Bacilli > Caryophanales > Paenibacillaceae > Paenibacillus > Paenibacillus sp. FSL P2-0173. The sequence goes on along the minus strand of NZ_JBBOYK010000001.1, from coordinate 1,885,104 downwards.
AAAAGGGATTCCAATTCGGATTGGTGTGAACGCCGGGTCGTTGGAACAGCATTTACTTGATAAGTATGGCTACCCTACGCCAGAAGCGATGGTAGAAAGCGCACTGTATCATATCGGGATACTGGAAGAGCTTGATTTCCATGACATTATCGTGTCATTGAAGGCGTCTGATGTTCCTATGGCGATTGCCGCTTACACGAAGGCAGCTGAAATTATTAAATATCCGCTCCATCTGGGTATTACCGAAGCTGGGACGCTCTTTACGGGTACGGTTAAAAGCGCGGCAGGTATGGGCGCTTTGCTGGCATCAGGCATCGGCTCCACAATGCGTATTTCGCTCAGCGCCGATCCGGTGGAAGAAGTGAAGGTAGCACGTGAGTTGCTCAAGACGTTTGGATTGATCACAAACGCAGCTACACTGATTTCTTGTCCGACTTGCGGACGTCTGGATATTGATCTGTTCTCTATTGCTAACGAGGTAGAAGACTACATTGCAAAACTCAAGGTACCGATTAAAGTATCAGTACTGGGTTGTGCAGTGAATGGCCCGGGTGAAGCGAAGGAAGCTGATATCGGAATTGCCGGAGCGCGCGGTGAAGGCCTTTTGTTCCGTTATGGAAAAATGATTCGCAAAGTACCTGAGGCTGATATGGTCGAGGAATTGAAAAAAGAAATTGATATCATCGTCAAGGCATATGAGGAAACAGGGAAAATCCCTGGACGTGAAGAACGTCATACCGCCGAGAAGGTGTAGGCAAAAGCAGTTATTATAAAGAGGCATAGTCATAATCTATTGTCATCATTTATACGCCGTGGAGAGCAGCTCTGCTACAGAACTGTTCTTCGCGGTGTTTTTGTATTTCTCTCTGATCTTTTGAAAGACCGCCGTTTAGCTATCGCGGAAAAGGAAATACTGTTTTTCATAGAGCGGCATTTTTCAAATTGCTGAGATGAGAAACGGAGGAAATACGATGGACTTGACTATGATTTTGTTATTGGTGCAAATGTTTTTCGGGATTGTTATTGGTCTGTATTTCTGGAACCTCCTGCGGAGCCAGAAAACGAACCGTAGTGCGGTGGATCGAGAATCCCGGAAGGAATTAGATAAGCTACGCAAATTGCGTTCAATTTCACTTACCAAACCATTGGCTGAACGCACACGTCCTGCCACATTACAGGATATCGTGGGTCAGAAGGACGGATTGCGCGCGCTCAAGGCGGCGTTATGTAGTGCGAATCCGCAGCATGTCATTATTTATGGCCCGCCGGGTGTAGGGAAGACGGCTGCTGCACGCGTGGTGTTGGAAGAGGCGAAGAAGAATCTGTCATCCCCGTTCAAGGGAGATGCCAAATTCACGGAGATTGATGCCACGACGGCCCGCTTTGACGAGCGCGGTATTGCGGACCCGCTGATAGGTTCAGTACATGATCCAATCTATCAAGGGGCAGGAGCGATGGGGGTGGCGGGTATCCCGCAGCCTAAGCCTGGAGCTGTAACGAAGGCACATGGGGGTATGCTGTTCATTGATGAGATTGGTGAGCTGCATCCAACGCAGATGAATAAACTGTTGAAAGTGCTGGAGGATCGCAAGGTATTTTTGGAAAGTGCGTATTACAACTCGGAAGATTCGCATACTCCTGCTTATATCCACGATATATTCCAAAACGGTTTGCCAGCGGATTTTCGTTTGGTAGGTGCGACGACCCGTTCGCCGCATGAGTTGCCACCTGCGATTCGCTCCCGGTGCATGGAAATTTATTTCCGTGCCTTGCAGCCACAGGAGATTGCCCGTATTGCTGAGGATGCTGTCCACAAGCTAGGCTTTGGTCCTTGTCCTGAGGCGGTAGAAGTTGTACAGCGTTACGCAACGAACGGTCGGGAGGCGGTCAATATGATCCAGCTTGCTGCTGGTTTGGCACTTACCGAGAAAAGGGAACGTCTCAATGCTTCCGACGTGGAATGGGTAGCGGGCAGCAGTCAAATTCAGCCGCGTCCTGACCGAAAAATACCGGGCTTGCCGCAAATCGGATTTGTTAATGGTTTAGCTGTATACGGTCCGAACATGGGAATGCTGCTGGAAATTGAAGTTACCGCGGTTCCGGTTCCTGAGGGAAAGGGAAACTATAATATTACAGGAGTCGTGGATGAGGAAGAAATCGGAGGTGGGTCCCGCACACTGCGCCGTAAGAGCATGGCTAAAGGTTCTGTGGAAAATGTTCTGACCGTTTTGCGTACGCTCGGATTGGCTCCGTCGAATTACGACCTGCATATCAATTTCCCCGGGGGTACGCCGGTAGATGGCCCGTCCGCAGGAATTGCGATGGCAACAGCTATTGCTTCCGCGATGCGGGGAATTCCGGTGGATCATGAAATTGCTATGACCGGCGAAGTTAGCATCCATGGTCGTGTCAAACCGATTGGTGGTGTATTAGCCAAAGTTGAAGCCGCTTTTCAGGCGGGAGCCAAAAAAGTGATCATTCCGCAGGATAACTGGCAAGCTCTTTTTGACAGCATTGAGGGTCTAAAAGTCATCCCCGTACAGTCGGTTACAGAAGTGTTCCGACATGTGTTTGGGGAAGAGATGACGTCGGATTTGCCTGTACATGCGCCAATTGAGACTTTTCGCCCATCCCAATCTTCCTTGTTACAGGCTGATGGAACGCATAACGGGACGATATCAGATACAGGATCTTGCTGATAAACCACCCTTTCATTGGTTTTTTCATAAAACATTTGATAAAATATGAAAGATAGCAACGTGAGGATTGTAAAATCCGGAACCTGAGAATCACTGGAGGTGCGAAAGCGATGGGACCCACCAAGACAAAAGGTCGTCGTTTTCCTTTGTTGCCTTTAAGAGGGCTTCTGGTCTACCCGAGCATGGTTCTGCATCTCGATGTGGGCCGGGAAAAATCGGTCAAGGCTTTGGAAAAAGCGATGGTTGAAGACAATTTGATTCTCCTGTGTTCTCAATCAGAAGTAAATATTGAAGAACCCACACAAGAGGACATCTTTCGAGTCGGCACGGTAGCCAAGGTACGTCAGATGCTCAAGCTTCCTAATGGAACCATTCGAGTATTGGTGGAAGGGCTGGAACGCGCCGAGATTATTCAATATACGGACAATGAAGAATATTACGAGGTAATGGCGAAGGAGCTGCACGAGGCAGAAAACGTACAGCCTGAGACGGATGCGCTTATGCGCACTGTATTAACTCAGTTCGAGCATTATATCAACTTGTCCAAAAAGGTAACACCGGAGACTCTCGCTGCGGTATCCGATATTGAGGAGCCAGGACGGCTTGCAGACGTGATCACAAGTCACCTGACGCTCAAAATTAAGGAAAAGCAGGATATACTGGAGACGATCGACGTTACTCAGCGTCTGGAGAAGCTTCTGGATATTTTGAACAATGAGCGTGAAGTACTGGAGCTGGAACGTAAAATCAACCAGCGTGTGAAGAAGCAGATGGAAAAGACGCAGAAGGAGTATTATCTGCGTGAACAAATGAAGGCAATTCAGAAGGAACTTGGTGAGAAGGAAGGTCGCGCAGGAGAAGTTGAAGAACTACGCAACCAGCTAAGTGAACTGGAGTTGCCTGTTCCGGTGAAGGAGAAGGTTGAAAAGGAAATCGACCGTCTGGAAAAAATGCCAGCAAGCTCTGCCGAGGGTGGCGTCATCCGTAATTATGTTGATTGGTTGTTAAGCTTGCCATGGAACAAGTTTACCGATGATGATCTGGATATCGTCAAAGCTGAAGAGGTACTCAATAACGACCACTACGGACTGGATAAACCCAAGGAGCGTGTATTGGAGTATTTGGCTGTACGTAAGCTGGTGAAGACCATTAAGGGACCGATTCTGTGTCTTGTAGGTCCGCCAGGGGTCGGCAAGACCTCGTTGGCTCGTTCGATTGCCAAATCCATGGGTCGGGAATTTGTCCGCATCTCTCTCGGAGGTGTGCGGGATGAAGCGGAAATCCGTGGTCACCGCCGGACTTATGTTGGCGCGATGCCAGGGCGGATCATTCAAGGGATGAAGACCGCAGGAACGTCTAATCCGGTATTTTTGCTGGATGAGATTGATAAAATGGCTTCCGATTTTCGAGGGGATCCATCGGCGGCATTGCTTGAAGTGCTTGATCCTGAACAAAACAATACGTTCAGTGACCATTTTGTCGAGCTGCCGTTTGATCTGTCCAATGTGATGTTTGTAACGACAGCCAATGCTGCACACAACATCCCGCGTCCGCTAATGGACCGCATGGAGACACTCTATATTCCTGGCTACACCGAACTGGAGAAGCTGGAAATTGCCAATCGGTACCTATTGCCCAAGCAGAAGAGAGAGCATGGCTTGGACGAGGAACAACTGGTTATAGGGGAGGATACGTTATTGCGTGTCATTCGCGAATATACCCGTGAATCTGGTGTACGGAATCTTGAGCAGCAAATGGCTTCTCTGTGCCGCAAGGCGGCGAAGTCCGTTGTATCTGGTGGCGAAGGCCCGATTCAAATCACACCGGATAATCTGAAGGATTATCTAGGTATCGCTAAATTCCGTTACGGTGTTGCAGAACTGGAGGATCAGATCGGTACGGTTACAGGTTTGGCATGGACAGAAGTCGGTGGTGAAACATTGATGATTGAAGTGACGGTCGTACCTGGTAGCGGTAAACTGATTCTTACGGGTAAACTGGGAGACGTTATGAAGGAATCTGCACAGGCGGCATTCAGCTACACTCGTTCGAAAGCAGTTGATCTGGGCATTGAACTGGACTTTTATGAGAAAAATGATATCCACATTCATATTCCTGAGGGTGCGATTCCGAAGGATGGCCCATCTGCAGGAATTACTATTGCTACCGCATTAATTTCAGCTTTGACCAACCGTCATGTATCCAAAGATGTGGCTATGACGGGCGAAATTACTCTGCGTGGTCGTGTATTGCCGATTGGTGGTTTGAAAGAGAAGTCGCTGGCTGCCCATCGGGCAGGCTACAAAAAAATTCTGCTTCCCAAAGATAATGAACGGGATTTGAAGGATATTCCCGACAGTATCCGGCAGGATGTTGAATTTGTCCCCGTTGCCCATATGGATCAGGTGCTAAAGCATGCTTTGGTTGAGCAGGCAAGGGTACATTAGAGAGGAATTAAGGACACAATGAAAGTAACAAAAGCAGAATTTATAATAAGTGCGGTTGGTCCCGATCAGTTTCCTGTGGACGCTTTGCCAGAGATTGCTCTGGCGGGGCGCTCCAATGTAGGAAAGTCTTCACTGATTAATCGGTTGATTAACCGTAAAAATTTGGCGCGTACCAGTTCTACGCCAGGTAAAACCCAGCAACTCAATTATTACCGGATTAATGATGATCTCTATTTTGTCGATTTTCCCGGTTACGGTTACGCCAAAGTATCCAAAACGTCCCGCAAGGCTTGGGGGCAGATGATTGAGTCTTATTTGCTGGAGCGTGAGCCACTCAAACTGGTGCTTCAAATGGTAGATTTACGCCATCCGCCCTCCAAGGATGATATCATGATGTATGATTGGCTGCGTCATAATGGGCTTCCCGTATGTGTTGTAGGCACGAAGGCAGATAAGATCCCTAAAACGCGACGAGAAAAGCATTATAAAGTAATCAAGCAGGAACTCGGAATACTTCCCGGGGGATTGTTTATCCCCTTTTCATCCGAAGAAGGTATGGGCAAGGAAGAGCTGTGGTCTGTCATCTCCAGCTATATAGAGAATGACGACGAAGAGCAGGCGGAATTGTAAGGCTAGGGACGTCCTTAAGGGCGTCCTTTTTTCATGATTCGGGCTTCGGGAAAATAAACTTACTAAAACGGTAGGAATAATATATAATAACTAAAGGAACTCGTGGACTTTAAGCAGAAAAGTGAGTGTATATGGAGGATAATGCAGTCTCAACCTCATTATTTTCTGTTTTTTTCGATGTATGGCGGAAATTTATGATTGATGTGCAAGAAAAGCACTGTAGGTCTGATGTATAATAAAGCATAAAGCTTAAACTTATAGGTTCAGGAAAGAATTGAGGAGATTGGTATGGCTCAGCGGTTAGCCACAGAGTATGTTAAAACCACATTGACCTTGTCGGAAACTCAAATGGACGAATTTTTGCGGGCAGTGGATGATCCGCAGGTGCATTACCACATTAAAGTTCTGGATAACGGAAGTCAGGAAATCGTTCTGGAGCATAGTGCGGGTGAGGAAGTTCATTTGTTTTTTGAAGCCAAAGAGGGAGCATTAGTGTGTGAATTGACTTGCCGCTTAATTCATCCGCAACTAACCCTATTTATACGCAAACTTTTTGTTCGTTTTAAGGGTGAAGGCATCGTTTACCGAATGTATCAAGGATTCACTATGGTGTATTTTTATAATGAAGGTACGGTTCGTAAAATTATGGAGAAGAATGCCGCAGGCTCTAAGCTGGTATTTGAATATAAAAATACGGTACAGGAACTGCAACAGCTTTTTCAGCATCAGAACGTCGAAAATGAAATATCAGACGTATATCATCTCATTAATTCGTTGCTTGACCAGCGGAATTTGGCGCGCACTTTCTCGGAGTTGGAACAGATTGACCACAAGCTTCGAATGAGTTGCTCGAAATTATTTGCACTTGAAGCTTAATAAGGCATGAATATATGGAATGAATCGTTATGCAGTGTAGTCCCTTTCTTTACCGAAAGGGGCTTTTTTATTCCAAAAAAATGATTGCATTTGCTGCACATAGATGTTATTTTTAATCTCGTTGAAAATGAATATAGGAACCAGGATTCACTCAGGACATTGAATGTTGCGAGAGGTTATTCCCTCGGGAAGTGAATGACGTAGGTCCTAGCGGATGAAATTTTTTCAAACATTTTATTCCTAGGAAGGGGGAACCGAAAGATGGAATTGGAGTACTCAACTTTCGGAAGACACGTTGCCGTAGATACTTGGGGTGTTGAGTTTGAATTGCTGAATGATGCGCAGCTTTTGGAGGCTCAATTAGTTGAAGCAGCTGAAGCTTGCGGAGCAACGGTGATGTCCGTTCAATCCAAGCAATTCGAACCACAGGGAGCTACCGTGCTTGTACTGTTGTCGGAGAGTCATCTCTCTATTCATACGTATCCTGAGAGAGGATTTGCCGCTATTGATTGTTATACTTGCGGTGAGACTGTCGATCCGCAGCTGGCTATTGATTACCTGGTATCCGTTCTAAAACCGAAAAAAACATATGCGAAGAAGCTGATTCGCGGCTTGGGAGAACTTCAGGTGGAATCACCGGAGTGCAAGCTGGCCGAGTTAGTGTAAATCGTTCTTTATGGAGCCATTTGTGCGTCCTATATTATAACCATGGAACATTTCCATGGTTATTTGTTTTAAAAGTGGTTTACACTAAATCAAATCATACAGAACGTGCTAGATGTTCATGAAAGCCATCCAATTTTCATAAACAATTCATAAAACAGCCGGAGGAGATTCGGACTTCTGTGATATAATTAACATAGTTTATGATAACAGTGGTTATTCTTATTACAGTTTAGGCAGGTGAATTTGCAATGCACATCGTCGTTGTTGGGTTGAATTATCGTACGGCGCCTGTGGAAGTCAGAGAGCGTTTTACATTTGCAGAACAAGATTTGCCAAAAGCGCTGGAACAACTCAAACTTACCAAAAGTGTGTTGGAAGGCGTAGTTGTCGCAACCTGCAATCGGACTGAAATATATGTTGTGGTGGACCGCCTTCACATGTGCGGTTATTTTATACGCAGTTTTATGGAGCAATGGTTTGGCATTCCGCGTGATCAATTTACACAACATTTATATATATATGAGGACGAGCAGGCGATTCGGCATTTGTTCCGTGTGACTTGTGGTCTTGATTCTATGGTAATCGGAGAAACACAAATTTTGGGACAGGTAAAGAACGCTTTTCTTCAGGCTCAATCCCAGAAAATTACGGCAACGTGGTTTAATATGTTGTTTAAGCAGGCCGTCACATTGGGCAAGCGTGCCCATTCGGAGACGTCTATTGGAGAAAGTGCCGTATCTGTCAGCTATGCAGCAGTTGAGCTGGGCAAACGGATTTTCGGGATGTTTACCGATAAAAAGGTACTGATTCTCGGTGCTGGTAAAATGAGCGAGCTTACTGTTAAGCATTTGTACAGCGGCGGAGCAGCCGAGGTTATTGTAGCAAACCGAACCTTGTCCCGTGCGGAAGACCTTGCCTCCAAGTTTCATGGAACGCCGGTTACGATGGAGGAAGGCATGAATCGGTTGGCGGATGTGGATATTGTTATTAGCTCGACAGGTGCCCAGGGTTATATTCTGGATCGGACTCGGGTTGAAGCAAGTATGAAACGTCGACAGTCCCGTCCTTTGTTTATGATTGATATTGCGGTTCCGCGTGATCTCGACCCGGCTATTGGTGAATTACAGAATGTTTTCCTGTACGATATTGATGATCTGGAAGGGATCGTGGAGAGCAATTTGGAAATGCGCCGTACCGAAGCTACAAAAATCGAGCATATGATCGAAGATGAGCTTAGCGAGTTTTATCAATGGTTGAAAACGATGGGAGTGCGTCCGGTGATTCGTGCATTACAGGAAAAAGCGGAGTCTGTACATCAGGATACGTTGGAAAGCTTGTTCAATAAGCTTCCCGAGCTGGATGAACGGCAACGCAAAGTGATTAGCCGCTTGACGAAGAGTATGCTGAATCAGATGATGCATGATCCGATCAATCGGGTAAAGGAACTGGCTGTCCAAAAGCAGGGAAATGAGGCCCTAGACATGTTTAGCCACATTTTTGCTCTGGAGGATCGTTTGGATGACGCCGCTCAGAAAGTAGATAAAAGCGATGCATCTGCGTTAATGAAACCGGAAGCCGGTGTTCATGAAAAGACCGTTCAGGCTCAGGCTTTGCCAGCGTCGTTTGCGCCGGCCAGCCTGTAAAGGTGGGTGAACAGACGTGGCTTCAGGCATGCTTATATATGATTCAATGATTTATGTTTTTGCCCTGAGCCTTCTGTTTGTATTCTCGGATGGGATTCGTCGCAATGCGAATGCTAAACGGACAGGTACAGGGCTTCTTGTTGTCGTTCTGGTGCTCCAGCTTGCTTATATGGGGATAAGAACCTGGAATGAAGGGCATCTTCCTATTTTCGTGACCTATGATTTTCTATTTCTGTTCTCAGTTATTTTGGTACTGATTTCTTTGATTCTGACACGTTATCAGCGATCCGAATTTGCGGTATTGCTGCTTAATATTATTAGTTTTGCAGTGCTAGTGCTCAACAATATATGGATGAAGCCTCTCGACAACCCGCTTGGAAATTGGCATACAGTGCATGGGCTGCTCCTGATTCATATTGCGCTGGCTAATCTTGGTTTTGTAGCAATGACGGTAGCGGCTGTATTTTCGGGGTTATATCTGTTTTTGCATCGTAAATTGAAAGTAAAGAAATGGAATGACACGATCAGGCGCCTGCCGAGTCTGGAAATGATGGATCGGTATACGCATATGGCGCTGTTGATTGGTACTCCTTTGCTGGGAGTCTCTATTGTAGTTGCCGTTATTTCTATTATTGCCGAGGAACGCTGGCGTCTCTTGCTCGATACCAAGGTGCTGATGACAGCGATTGCCTTGTGCGTGTATATTGTATTTTTAGTGAGCAAAAGATTGAATCAGCGTTCAGGGCTTGTGATGGCAAAGTGGGCATTGGTGGGCTACACGCTATTGATTCTTAATTTTTTGCTGAATTCCTGGTCTGTATTTCATCAGTGGACGGGAGAGTGAAAAGCCTTTTGCAGCATTTTGTCCCGATTTCGTTGAATTGTAAGAATAGGATCTGTTGTGTTGTAGGTGGCGGTAGGATTGCGGAACGAAAGGTAAAGGGGATGATGGAAAGTGGGGCATTCATTACCGTCATTAGCCCGAATATAACGCCGGATTTACAGGTTCTGGCGGATCACAAGCAGCTCCACTGGGTAAATCGCGTATATCGCGAGGGTGACCTCCAGGGAGCCTTTCTTGTATATGCGGCGACGAACCAGAGAGAAGTGAATTATGAGGTTGCGCATGAGGCCAGACAAAGGGGTATACTGGTAAATGTGGCGGATCGATCGGAAGATGGAGACTTTATAACGCCGGGTATCATTCGACGAGGAAGATTGACGATTAGTATTTCCACAGAAGGGGCTGGCCCTGCTGTGACCGCTGATATTACATCAGCTTTGGATACGTTGTTTGGTAGCGAATACGAGCCATATCTGGATTTCATGCACGATATGCGACAGATCATCAAACATAAGATAAGTTCTCCACAGCAAAGGACCAAACTACTGAGGCGCTTGGCGAGTAGCGGAATTTTGGATCAAATACGCCGTCATGAATTTATGGCTTGGACCGAAAAAGAAATAGACCTATGGATTGCGCAAAATCAGGAGGAATAACATGCGAACAATTGTGGTAGGCAGCAGACAGAGTGCGCTGGCGTTAACTCAGACCGGGCATGTCATTGAAGATTTGAACGCGCTGTGCGCGGAGCATGGAATGGATTTGCAATTTGTCGTGAAGAAAATCCTGACCAAGGGTGATCGAATATTGGATGTAACCTTGTCCAAAGTGGGTGGCAAAGGGCTTTTTGTCAAAGAAATTGAACAGGCCATGCTGGCTGGTGAGATTGATATGGCAGTACATAGTATGAAGGATATGCCTTCCGAATTACCGGAAGGGCTTGTCAACGGCGCTGTGCCGCGCCGTGAGGATCCACGTGATTGCCTGATCACATTGGGCGCCAAGAGCCTGGAGGATTTGCCTCAAGGGGCAAAGGTGGGCACGAGCAGCCTGCGCAGAGCCAGTCAAATCAAGTCCATGCGACCTGATCTACAATTGGAGCCTGTGCGTGGTAATATTGATTCCCGTCTGAAAAAGCTGGAGACGGAAGGTTTTGACGCTATCATTTTGGCGGCAGCAGGCTTGCATCGGATGGGCTGGAAAGAGCGAATTACGTCCTATATACCGGAAGAAGACTGTTTGCCGGCGGTTGGGCAGGGAGCGCTGGGTATTGAATGTCGTGCGAGCGACGAAGAGCTATTGGCCTTGCTGCGCCTTTACAACGACCGGGATACCTCGGCTACCGTTGCGGCAGAACGAACCTTTCTGGGCGTGTTAAATGGGGGATGTCAAGTGCCGATCGGGGCTCATGCGGTCTGGGCTGGTCAAGAAATCAGCCTCACGGGCATGGTAGGATCGCCAGATGGCGAGTTTATTTTGAAGGAAACGCTCCAGGGAAATGATCCGCAAAAGCTGGGAGAAGCGGTGGCGGCCAGTTTGATAGCCAAAGGAGCGGAACAGATTCTGGCGCAGGTGAGGGGATGATAGCATGGCAGGAAAAGTATATTTGGTAGGTGCAGGACCCGGAGACGCAAGATTAATTACGGTCAAGGGTTGGGAATGCATTCAATTGGGCGATGTCATTGTGTACGACAGGCTGGCAAGCCCACGCCTCTTGGGACTGATGAAGCCAGGTGCCCAAAAAATATATGTCGGCAAGTTGCCAGATCGTCACACCATGAAGCAAGAGGAAATTAATCAGCTGCTGGTGGATTTGGCCTTGGAGGGCAAAACAGTTGTTCGTCTTAAAGGGGGAGACCCCACTATATTTGGACGAGTCGGCGAGGAAGCCGGGCTATTGCGTAAACACGGTATTTCCTATGAAATTATACCCGGCATCACATCAGCGATCAGTGTGCCCGCCTATGCGGGCATTCCAGTCACACACCGAGATATGGCCTCATCGCTTTCTATCATTACAGGTCATGAAAGTCCGGATAAACTCGACAAAAGTATTCATTGGGATAAAGTGACGAACGCAACGGGCACACTGATCTTTATGATGGGTGTAGCAAAGATCGGCTATATCAGTGAACAGCTCATAAAACACGGCAAGCCGTCAGATACTCCTGTTGCCTTGATCCGTTGGGGGACCCGCGCCGAGCAGGATACGCTGGTGGGTACGCTGGCGGATATTGAAGCTAAGGTGAAAGCCGCGAATTTTCAGCCTCCCGCCGTCATCGTTGTCGGAGAAGTGGTCAATCAACGTGAACAGTTAAAATGGGCTGAGGACATGCCTTTGTTTGGCAAGCGGATTTTAGTTACTCGCGCGCGTGCGCAGGCCAGCAGTCTGGTTCACCGGATTGAAGAGCTTGGTGGCGAGCCTTATGAATTTCCAGTTATTCAGACTGTCGCCCCTTCGGACGAGCCAACCAAACAGGAAATTAAAGAGGCATTTGCACGACTGCCTGAATATGATTGGGTGTTTTTTACCAGCGTTAATGGAGTGGAATACTTTTTCACGCACTTAAAGGAACAGGGCAAGGACGTACGCGCGTTGTTCAAAGCGCGTATTGCCGCAGTCGGACCGGCTACAGCAGCCGCGCTTCGGACGCACGGAATTGCGGCAGAACAGATCGAAGGCCCTTTTCAGGCAGAGGGCTTGCTCGAAGGGTTTGAGCAGGATTTGCAGGCAGGGCAGAATGTATTTCTCCCAAGGGGTGATCTAGCTCGGTCGTGGCTGCCAGAAAAGCTGAGGGAGATGGGCCTTCATGTGACCGAGGCTGATTTGTATCAAACGGTGCTGGCAGCCAAAACACAGGATGACGAGCTCCTCAAGCTGCTTGAGGAACGTGCCATTCACGCGATTACGTTTACGAGTTCCTCAACTGTCACCTTTTTTCTGGAAGCGCTCAGGCAAATGGGGATCCATGATCCGTTGTCGCTGCTGGAGGGAGTTACGATTGCTGTGATCGGTCCTTTGACCGGTGAGACAGCTACCCAAGCCGGTTTGACTGTGAGTTTTATGTCAGAGAAGGCAACCATTGAAAGTCTGATTCAATCGTTATGTGACTGGAAACGATCAAGTACTCTTATGACATTATAATTTTTTGTTTTTGCTAATGAATGTATAAAAAATGGAGGTTTGTATTCATGAGTGTTCCTTTTACTAGACATCGTCGTTTGCGCCAGTCAGCTGCAATCCGCAGTATGGTGCGTGAGACGGTATTGAATCCCGCTGATTTTATCCAACCGATTTACGTAACATTTGGCACTGGGGTGAAACAGGAAATTAGCTCTATGCCAGGTGTATACCGTTTTTCTCTGGATCGGCTGGAGGAAGAACTGAAAGAGATTAGTGAGCTAGGCATTCCCGCCGTGCTCCTGTTTGGCATACCGGAAACAAAAGACAGTGTAGGGACTTCGGCTTTTGTGGACGATGGTATTGTTCAGGAAGCAACTCGTTTGATCAAGTCTCGTTATCCCGAACTGCTGGTTGTGGCTGATACTTGTTTGTGTGAGTTTACGGACCATGGACACTGCGGTATGGTACACATGCATGAGCATGATGGTGAGGTATGCGGTGAAGTATTGAATGATGAATCTCTGGAGGTGCTGGTACGTACAGCCGTTTCTCAGGCCAGAGCTGGTGCGGATATTATCGCGCCATCTAATATGATGGACGGTTTTGTACAGGCGATTCGGCAGGGGCTGGATCTAGAAGGCTTTTCACATATTCCGATTATGTCGTATTCCGTCAAATATGCGTCTGCTTTTTATGGTCCTTTCCGGGAAGCTGCTGATTCTGCACCGCAGTTTGGTGACCGTAAATCCTATCAGATGGATCCTGCTAATGCACGTGAAGCATTGCGAGAAGCGGAATCTGATGTGCTGGAGGGTGCGGATATGCTGATGGTGAAGCCTTCTCTTTCTTACCTGGACGTGATGCGCACGATTAAGGATCAATTTGATCTGCCTATGGTGGCTTACAACGTTAGTGGTGAATATGCCATGGTCAAGGCAGCAGCTCTTCAAGGCTGGATTGATGAAAAAGCAATGGTGCTAGAGATTTTGACAAGCATGAAGCGTGCGGGTGCAGATATGATTATTACCTATTCGGCCAAGGATGCGGCAAGATGGTTGAAGCAATAAGTCTATTTTCAGAAGATAGGAGTGGTCAGATTGATCGATGAACAACGAACAGTGCGCAAGGATACGAACTCCAAAGTAGCCTTCGATGAGGCAAAACAATACATTCCGGGTGGCGTAAACAGCCCGGTACGGGCTTTTAAATCTGTTGGGATTACACCTGTATATATCGACCATGGCGAAGGATCGCACGTATATGATATTGATGGTCAATCCTATTTAGACTATGTATGTTCATGGGGACCGCTTATTATGGGGCATGCACATCCCGAAGTGGTTAAAGCTTTACAGGCTGCTGTTGTAAAAGGAACCAGCTTCGGCGCACCAACGTTGGCAGAAACTGAAATGGCCAAGCTCGTTTGTGAACGTGTTCCTTCCATGGATATTGTACGTATGGTTAACTCCGGAACTGAGGCGACTATGAGTGCGATTCGACTCGCACGCGGATTTACGAGCCGTAGTAAAATTCTTAAATTTGAGGGATCATATCACGGTCATGCGGACAGCTTGCTGATTAAAGCAGGCTCTGGTGTTGCGACCTTAGGCTTGCCCGATAGTCCGGGTGTACCTGAAGTCGTGGCCACCCATACAATCACCGTCCCTTATAATGATTTGGCTTCGGTGAAGCTAGCTTTTGAGAAATTTGGCGAAGAGATTGCCGCAATTATTGTCGAGCCAGTAGCAGGCAATATGGGCGTTGTACCGCCACAGCCTGGATTTTTGGAAGGTTTGCGTGAGGTAACCCAGCAGTACGGAAGTCTGCTGATTTTTGATGAAGTAATGACTGGATTCCGGGTTGGACTTCATTCGGCTCAAGGTCGCTTTGGTGTGACGCCGGATCTTACCTGTCTGGGTAAAGTGATTGGTGGTGGACTCCCTGTAGGTGCTTACGGCGGACGTCGCGATATTCTGGAGCAGATTGCTCCATCGGGACCAATATATCAAGCGGGTACGCTTAGCGGAAATCCGCTGGCTATGGCAGCAGGTTATTCGACACTTAAATTGCTGACGCCAGAAGTATACGATCGTCTGGAAGAGCGGGCAGCAAGGCTTCAAGCCGGATTCGAACGTAATGCGAGCGAGCTGGGTATCCCTGTCACGATCAATCGCGTGGGTTCTATGGTTTGTCCATTTTTTACAGAAGAAAAGGTTGTCAATTTTGACACAGCTAAAACGAGTAATCAGGACCACTTCCGCCGTTACTTTACTGAAATGGTGAATGAGGGAGTTAGTGTGGCACCATCTCAATTTGAGGGTATGTTTGTGTCGGGCGTGCATACGGTAGAGGATATTGATGCTACCATTGAGGCGAACTATCGCGCGCTCAAACGTCTATGAGCTGGCAAGGTGGCTGGAAAAGAAGAGGACCGTGGCTGGAAGTCACGCCAGGACGGGAAGTCACAGACGGGGAAAAAAACAGCGCTGATGCTGTAGAGCAGTGGTTGCTGAATCGTTTGGAATTACCGGAAAAGCTGTGGCGCAGACTGCGTCATGAAAAAGAGATTGAACTTACAGGGGACCGGCTGCGGCTGGCCCTTTTTCCTGTAATGAACTTTGGCATCACCCCTCGTTGGTATGATTTGAAGGTACTGTATGAAGATGATTTTTGCCTGGTAGTGCATAAACCAGCAGGTATGGCAGTACATCCGGACGGCGCTGTGCAGGATGGTCCGCTGACGTTGGATCATGCTGTCGCATCCTACTATGAGATGAATGGCATACATGCGGCGGTACGGCATGTACATCGTCTGGATGTGGATACGACGGGCCCAGTGCTGTATGCCAAAAATGAATTTGCATTGCTCAAGCTGGACGAGCAAATGAGAGCTAAGGATATCGGCCGCAGGTATGTAGCTTTGGTACGAGGGAAAGTACCTCCATCGCTGCGAACGTTGGATTGGCCTATTGGCAAGGACAGGCATCATAAGCAGCGCCGCCGTGTATCTCCGACTGGGCAGAAGGCGGTTACCCATATTGAACTTGGGGAAGTATGGGGAAGCGGTTCAAGTGCAGTGAGTCTCGTATATCTGACGCTGGAGACAGGCCGGACGCACCAGATTCGCGTACATCTTAGTCATGCTGGCTACCCGTTGCTTGGGGATGTATTATACGGGGGGCGGGCTACTGATTTTGGCAGGCAGGCGCTGCACGGAGAGCGTCTTATCTTCTGTCATCCGCTGAGTGGCGAAACGATTACCGTGGAGGATGCTTGGCCGGATGATTTTCAAAAGCTGCACAAACAGCTATAAAAGATGGCATGCCTTCTATTTTGGCGCATATACTTGAACCTAGAAACGGTTTGCAATATGGAGTTTCCGTGCGCCTGACCAGAAGTCAGAGGATGTGCGGAGACTGCCCAAAGGAGGATGCCATCCTTGAACAAACAACAGAATGATCAGCCGCAAGGCTTGCGTTTTGATATTTATGAACGCATTCATTTGACGGAGGAAGCTGCCGGGATTGCTGAGTTGGAGGAAATTGAGCTTCTGCCACGCATTCAGGTTGTAACCCACGGCGACCATGCCGCTTTGCGAGGGCATTTGCTGCTGGAGGGCGTGTACCGCACACCTGAACAGATCACGAGCGAGCTTCATCATTTGATCCCTGTGGAAATTACCATTCCGCTAAACCGCGTAGGGAGATTGGAAGATATCTCTGTCGAGATTGAAAATTTTGATGTGGACCTGCTCTCTTTACGTAGTCTAAACATTACAGGTGTTCTTTCTTTGCATGGCGTGGAAAGCTCGCACGCGGAGGAGACGGCGGTCTGGCTGGATGAGGAATTTACCGTAGTGCATGCACCTGAGCATCCGGTTCAATCCCTTCCCGCCGATGGAGAGCATCGCCATGCAGAGGCCTATTCTACCAATGACTCGACCTCCAATTTTACAGACCCTGAAACTTCCTACAGAGTGCCAGCACAACAGGAGTCCGTTTCATGGGAACAGCTGTCTGAGGGCCATGGAGAACAGAAGGCATCGTCGGAACAGCAAGCTTATGAGTCGGCAGTAGATTCTAACCGGTTCTATGAGCCTTGGACGGGTAAAGCAGTTGAAGACAGCTCTCCCGAGGTCAAGCATGAGCATGGGTCTCCGGAAGTGTGGGGATTTCAGCAAGAGGAAGCATGGACAAGGGGGAATGAACCTAAAGTATCTTCCGCATCTCCCAATGTAGTATATGACCCTTTGTTGAATGAACCGCATCCTGCCACGGAGTCCGAGGTCTATCTGGAGCCACAGTTGGAGGCGAGTCAAGTAGATAACTCCGACTTCAGGCCTGAAGCGTCAGAACAGGTGAACCACGAGGCCCATGACACCTTTACTGAGGATAAGCCAGAGATGCGTGTGGCGCTTAACAGTAAAAAGGATGAAGGGGCAGACGAGCCAGACCCGGTTGTCTACTCATCATTGCTCCAATCCAGCCGTTCGGTGAAGGAAGCCGAATACCAGCAGCAATTGGAGCAGGAGCCGCAGGATCAGGATCAGAAAGCCGAAGAAGAGCGGGAGAATGCCAAGTGGAAGAACCTTTTTTTTCATACACAAGATGAAACACCTTTTCGCAAGGTGCGCTTATGCATTGTACAGCGCGAGGATACACTGGAAACCATAGCTGACCGTTATCAGCTCAGCACACGTGAGCTTCAACTGTATAACAGATTGGCGGAGCATCATGTGGAAGAAGGACAGGTATTGTACATCCCTTGATCCGGTTGCTGAAAAATGCACAGCGGGTGTTGACTATAGTCAATGGGAAATGTATGATGTGGTATAGTTATTGAAAGACTGAGATCGGGAAGAGTAGGCAGCAAGCCCTTCAGAGAGTGGAATTGCAGCGCTGTGAGGTTCCGCAGGAAGCTACTGGCCGAAGTCACCCGGGAGTCGCCTGTTTGAACGGTTCCTCATTTAATTCCTACGGAAGATAAGAGGTTCACGGTAGAATAAGGCCGGTCCGCAACCGTTATCTGCATAAAGTGTCACACCATGTGTAATGGATCAGTGGATACATACACTAGGGGTGAAACAAAGGTGGTACCGCGAGAGAACAGCCTTTCGTCCTTTGAGGATGAAGGGCTTTTTTTATTTGCCAATTGAAAAATCATGGAGGTATCCTGATATGTCAGAACAAGACAACAAGACAACCTTGGAAATGCCAACAACGTACGATCCAAAATCAGCAGAACAAAAATGGTACAAAACGTGGATGGAGAAGGGCTATTTCCGCGCCGGGCAACATCCAGAGGCAGAGCCTTTTACAATCGTTATTCCACCACCGAATGTTACAGGTATGTTGCATATTGGACATGCTCTTGACTTTACTTTGCAGGATATTATTATTCGCGCCAAGCGGATGCAGGGTTATGATGCCTTGTGGCTGCCAGGGGCAGACCATGCGGGTATTGCTACCCAAACAAAGGTAGAGCAAAAGCTGCGTGAAGAAGGCCTGACACGTTATGATTTGGGCCGCGAGAAGTTTTTGGAGAAAGTGTGGGAGTGGAAGGAACTTTATCTGGATAATATCCATAATCAATGGGAAAAGATGGGTTTCTCTCTCGATTATTCTCGTGAGCGTTTTACGTTGGATGAGGGACTGTCCCAAGCGGTACGCGAGGTATTCGTTACACTGTACAAGAAGGGTCTGATTTATCGCGGTAAACGCATCATTAACTGGGACCCCGCTGCACGTACTGCATTATCGGACATTGAGGTGGAATACAAAGAGGTGAACGGAAATCTGTATCACCTGCAATATCCACTGAAAGACGGTAGCGGATTTATTACGGTAGCTACTACACGTCCTGAAACGATGCTGGGCGATACAGCAGTAGCTGTACACCCGGAAGATGAACGCTACAAGCAAATGATTGGCAAAACGCTTGTGCTCCCAATCATCGGACGGGAAATTCCGGTCATTGCGGATGACTACGTTGATAAAGATTTCGGTAGCGGCGCGGTTAAAATTACACCGGCTCACGACCCGAATGACTTTGAAATGGGACAACGTCACCAGCTGCCACAAATTACGGTGATGGACGAAACGGGAACGATGAATGCCGAAGCAGGCAAATATCAGGGCCTTGATCGTAGCGATTGCCGTAAGCAAATCGTCGCTGATCTGAAAGAGCAAGGCGTACTGATTCGTATTGAAGAGCACGTACACCAAGTAGGCCACAGTGAGCGTACAGGTGTAGTTGTAGAACCTTATCTGTCCACACAATGGTTTGTGGAAATGAAGCCTCTGGCAGCTAAAGCGATTGAAGTGCAGAAGGCTGGCAACGGGGTAAACTTTGTACCGGATCGCTTTGAACGTACTTATCTGCATTGGATTGAAAATGTGCGTGACTGGTGTATTTCCCGTCAATTATGGTGGGGGCACCGTATTCCGGCTTGGTACGATGAGGAAACCGGAGAAGTTATTGTATCGGCGGAGGACCCTACAACTTTGCCTGAGTACGCTGGCAGAAAGCTAAAACAGGATGAGGATGTGCTGGATACTTGGTTCAGCTCGGCTTTGTGGCCGTTTTCGACACTGGGCTGGCCTGAGCAGACAGAGGACCTCAAACGCTACTATCCGACTAATGTCTTGGTTACAGGCTATGACATTATTTATTTCTGGGTATCGCGTATGATTTTTACCGCGTTGGAGTTTACGGAAGAGATTCCGTTCAAGGACGTACTTATGCACGGGTTGGTTCGTGATGCGGACGGTAGAAAAATGTCCAAATCCCTCGGCAACGGTGTTGATCCGCTCGATGTGATTGACCAATATGGTACCGATGCCATGCGTTATATGATTTCCACCAGTAGCACGCCTGGGCAAGACCTTCGTTTCCGCTGGGAGCGGGTGGAGCAGGCCCGTAACTTTGCCAATAAAATCTGGAATGCGTCACGCTTTGCGCTGATGAATCTGGAAGGCGTCACTTCGGCAGATATAGACATTACTGGTGACTTGAGCACCGCTGATCGTTGGATCCTGCATCGTCTAAACGAAACTTCACGCGACATCACGCGTCTAATAGATGCTTATGAATTTGGCGAGACAGGCCGCCTTCTGTATAACTTTATTTGGGATGATTTGTGCGACTGGTACATTGAGTTTGCGAAGCTTTCCCTATATGGCGACAATGCAGAGGCGAAAAAGAAAACGCAATCCGTACTTGCATATGTATTGGATCGGACGCTGCGCATGATTCATCCGTTCATGCCGTTTATCTCTGAGGAAATATGGCAGCATCTCCCGCATGAGGGAGAAACGATTACACTGGCCGCTTGGCCTGTTTATGATCCGGCTTTTGAGGATAAGGATGCAGTCGCTGAAATGAATTTGCTGATCGACGTAATTCGCGCTGTACGCAATATCCGCGCTGAAGTCAACGTGCCGATGAGTAAGAAAATTGAATTACTCATAAAACCCGGCGATCAAGCCGTTCTCGATATCATTAACCGCAATGGGGAATATGTACGTAGATTCTGTAATACGTCTGAATTCGACGCAGGATTAGAATTCACCGTTCCAGATAAAGCGATGACATCTATAGTTAGCGGCGCAGAGCTATACCTGCCGCTGGCCGGACTGCTTGATATTGCCCAGGAAATTAGCAGACTGGAAAAAGAACTTCAGCATTTGAACAGTGAAGTGGAGCGCGTGGAGAAAAAGTTATCTAACCAAGGCTTTGTGGCGAAGGCACCAGCTAAAGTCATCGAGGAAGAAAAGGCCAAGCAAGCCGATTACTCAGATAAGCGCGCTAAAGTTATCGCACGTATTGAAGAACTCAAGGGATAATTTCACTCACAATAAAATGACCTGAAGGTGAAGAGGATGTCAGATACGATCAGGGGCGGAGATACGGCTCCTTTACAAAGCTATGATGAAGCAGTGGAATGGATTAACGGCTTGATTCCGTTTGGCATCAGACCCGGATTGGAACGAATTGAACAGCTAATGAGTAAGTTGGGTGATCCGCAACGACATCTGAAGTTTGTGCATATTGCGGGAACCAACGGTAAAGGCTCGACTTGTGCCTTTCTGACCTCTGTGCTACTGAAATGTGGGTACGATGTCGGAACTTTTACATCTCCGTACATCACCCGATTTACGAACCGTTTTCAATTCAATGGGACCGATATTCCCGATGAAACGCTGGTTTTGCTTGCCAATCGCTTGTATCCGTTGGTGAAAGAAATCGCAGATAGTGAATTGGGATCACCTACGATGTTTGAGGTATCGACAGCGTTGGCTATTTTATACTATGCTACGGTATCTTTCCCAGATGTTGTGGTATGGGAGACAGGTCTCGGGGGAAGGATGGATGTAACTAATATCGTGAGTCCAATCGTCTCGGTTATTACGAATGTCGGCTATGATCATACGGATATTTTGGGAGATACGCTCGAACAGATTGCAAGGGAAAAGGCTGGTATCATCAAACCAGGTGTACCTGTCGTCAGCTGTGTTTCCCAACCCGAGGCTATTCAGGTCATACGTGAAACGGCGGCAAAGCAAGGAGCTACCTTGTACCTGGCAGGAGAACAGTTTACGTATGAACGGCTAAATGGGGATGAAACAGCTCAGACCTTTTCATTCGCGGGGCCCTTCCGACATATGGAAATTGACATCACGTTGTTAGGCGAGCACCAATGTTCTAATGCGGCAGGAGCTATGATGGCACTTGAGGTCCTACGTCAGTATATGGCTTTTGTGTTGGATGATGCAGAACTGCTGGAGGGCTTTAGGCAAACTGCCTGGGCAGGGCGTCTCGAACAAGTCAGTACCTCGCCGAGGATTGTCCTTGATGGAGCTCATAATCCAGAAGGAGCACAGACGCTGGCCAAGAGTCTTCCTCAAGTGTATTCGTACAAAAAATTGGTTTTAATGATGGGGATGCTGTCAAACAAGCATCATGAAGCATACTTGCAGCATATACTGCCACTAGTGGATACGCTTATCCTGACCGAGCCCGATTTTCGCCGCAAAATGAATGCCGCTGAATTGGCTCATCTCGTGGAGAAGCTGCGGCCGTCTTATGCCAAAACGGATTTAAAAATAATTGTAGAAGGTGACTGGAAAAAGGCTCTTGGCCTGCTTCAGTCACATACGGAAGCGGAAGATCTGGGGGTGGTGTCCGGCACGCTGTACCTTATTGCGGATGTACGGGCTACCCTTATGTATCAAACCGATTCGGAAAAAGGTTGGTGAAATTTGTTGATTACTTCGGAACATGTTCATTTTATCGGTATCGGCGGCTACGGGATGAGCGCGATTGCTCGGGTCATGCTGGAGATGGGTTATACCGTGACTGGCTCAGATGTGGCATCACAAGAGCTGACAGAAAAACTGGCGGCAAAAGGCGCAAAAATATATATTGGACACACGCCTGAGCATATTGCAGGCGCGGATATCGTCGTCTATTCAACAGCATTGTCACGTGACAATGTGGAGCGGGTGGCAGCGGAGGAATTGAATATTCCAACTCTGCACCGTTCGCAGATGCTGGCTCGCTTGCTTAACGAACGTAAGGGAATAGCTGTTGCGGGTGCGCACGGTAAAACGACAACCTCTTCCATGATCGCTCTGGTTATGGAGAGATGTAACGTTGATCCAACGTATATTATTGGCGGCGAAATCACGAATTTGGGAACGAATGCCAAAGCAGGTAAAAGCGAGTTTGTCGTTGCTGAGGCGGATGAGAGTGATGGTTCTTTCCTGCAATATCATCCTTGGCAAGGCATCGTAACCAATATTGAAGCGGATCATTTGGAAAATTACGATGGCGACTTTAATCGTCTGAAAAGTGCCTATGTACAGTTTTTGAGTCAAATTCGACCGGATGGGGCGGCTATTGTATGCGCAGATGATCAGAACATCCGGGAAATGCTGCCTCAACTCCAGACTCGGGTCATTACTTATGGAGTGGAGCATGAAGCGGATTATATGGCGACAGATATCCAATTAGGTGACCGTCGATTAAGCTTCACTATGAGCCGCAAGGGAACAGCACTCGGAACGATCGAACTATCAGTGCCGGGTAAACATAACATGTATAATGCGATGGCGACTGTGATTTCATGTTTGGAAGCAGGGATTCCATTCGATCAAATCGCTGCGACAATTGTGGAATTTCACGGCGCGAAGCGTCGTTTTCAAGTACTAGGTGAAAGCAATGACATACTGATTATTGATGACTATGCGCATCACCCAACAGAGATTGAGGCTACGATTAGCGCAGCGAGAGCGACTGGCAAACGTATTATTGCTGTATTCCAGCCGCAACGCTATAGCCGCACCTTTTTCCTGCTCGATGCGTTCAGCCGCGCGTTTAGCGAGGCTAGTGAAGTCATAATTACCGATATTTATTCACCAGCGGGAGAAAAACAGATTGAAGGCGTGCATTCTTCCAAGCTCGTGGATTTAATCGTCCAAAACAGCAATGCGAATGCAATCTATTTGCCGACCAAAGAAGCTGTGATCGAAGAGTTGAAAGATCGCTTACAGCCGGGTGATCTTGTGCTGACGATGGGAGCGGGAGATATCTGGAAAGCAGGTGACGCGTTAGCGCGCCATCTTCGCGGACAGCAAGTGTAATACGTATAAAAATGAGCTGTTACGCCAATGAATTACATTTATTCGAGGGTATTCCGAACACGACTGTGTTTCGGGATACCCTTTTTTTGTAATGCTGGGGCATATATTCTTAGCTTGACTCATACAACAGACTATGAGGAAGTATGGGACAAGGAGGGAGTGCATCCATGAACAAGACCAAGATGACATTCCGGTTCGACCAACAGTTGCCGGAGACAAGCCGGGAGGATAAGCTACAGGTGCTTCCGTACAAAAATGAGTCGATTACGAACGAACAGCGTGAAACTGATAACTCGCATAAAGGAACGGAACGGAACAGAGGAATGAAGAAAAATACTGTAGCTACGCAAGAATCAGAGATCAACGAGCCTGAGGATCTGAACAAACGCATTTCAAGTCGGCGTTTTGCTCCAACATTAAGAGTACAAGAGGGATGGGATGACCCCTTTGGTCGTTCGGCGGCTTCCTGGTCAGATGCGGAAGTTCTACCAGATAGCCTGGAAGAGGATGAGGAAGCTTATCATTCTGTCCAAGAGTACAGAAAGCGTCCGCCCCACCCTTCAAGATGGAAACTGGTTGGCTCTGTAGCCAGCGCGCTGGTGACCGGAGGCATGTTTGGATATATTATGTTGTTACTGTTTAACGGAGGAGGCATGGTCCCGGGATCAGATCCTTCAGTAGAGGAGGCAGTACCGGTCTTTAAAGAATCTGTTGGTGTGGATGCAATATCTGCAAAAGAGAATTCTGTCCCTGTCACTGTCATAGAGGCTCAGGTACCTCCACAAATCTACTATTTGCTGCAATATGGGGTTTTCAGCACTCCAGAACGGGCCTTACAAGCAAAAGAAGAACTGTTGAAGGCAGGCATTGCAGCAGGAGGGGATACCGAGGACCAAAACCGGGTATATGCAGGAATATCGCCGGATAGGGAGCAAGCCAAGTTGCTCAGCAATCAGTTGAAAACACAAGGAGTCGATTTGTATGTTCGTGAGCTTGAATTACCTGGATTCGAAAAAGCAGCTTACGGAGGCGAAGGTGATAAACTCACTAGCTTTTTTCAGTTAAGCAGTTCATTGGTGGGTAAGTTGAGCGGACTTTCCTCAACCTTGCTCGGAGAAGGAGGTCCGAATACGGTGCCAGCCTCCGACATGAAGGAGCTGAACGACCTGCATCAGCAGTGGACACAAAATATCACTGCACTTCCCACTGGGCTTTCGAAGGAAGCGGCTGTCTCCGCAACCTCACTTGAAAAGGCGATGAACAGTGCGATCTCTGCAATTGGGGAATATAACAAGAACACAGCCAAGGAACACATTTGGGAGATTCAATCCTCCATGATGGAATATGTTTTGCGTGAGAGGGAATTTATCCAATTCATAAAACAATAAGCTAACCATATTTTCCGGCAAGGAACTGGAAATAGTTCCCCATGCCGGATTTCTGTTTGTATTGCAGTACAAATCACCGTATAATAATGAAGGTGTCAAAAAATGGCGAGGGAAGATCAGGATGAAAAAAAATGTAGGAATGCTTATACTGTTTTTGTTGCTCGGTTGGCTCTTGGGTGCATGGATTGCCAAAGCCCTTCAATCGATCAAGTTCCTTTCCTTTCTGACCCACCCCACTAGGATATCTTGGTCGCCGAGAGCGGACCTGGATATTATCAGCTACAACATAACGATAAATTTTGAATTGAGCCTGCTTAGTCTGATCGGCATCATTGCCGCGTTCTGGCTGTACCGCAGGCTCTAACTGATGAAAAGGAGCTTCCCTTATGGACGGGAAAATTACGCCCCGCATTATTCTGGCATCGACTTCACCAAGAAGGAAGGAATTGCTCGCATTTTTGAGATTCCCCTTTGAGGTGGTGCCGAGTCATGCGGATGAGAGCACGCCTGAGAGCTGGACGCCTCAGCAAATCGTGGAGACCCTTGCGGCACGCAAAGCCGAAGCGGTCGTGAACACTGCCGCTCAGTCGAAGGAAGCCGGACTGGTGATTGGCAGTGATACCATTGTCGTGCTGGATGGTTCGGTATTGGGCAAGCCTGCCGACCATGCGGACGCGGTTCGCATGCTGACTGCATTGCAGGGAAGGACACACCGTGTGTACACCGGGGTAGCCTGCATACATACCGGAACCGGCGAAATGCTTGTCAGACATCGCCAAACGGAGGTTACAATGAAGCCTCTGAGTCAAGAGCAAATTGTGGCATACGTGAATACTGGTGAACCGTCTGACAAAGCAGGAGCGTATGGCATTCAAGGCATGGGTGCTACGCTGGTGGAATCTATTCAGGGTTGTTATTTTAACGTCGTAGGATTGCCGCTTTCCTTGCTGTCGGACATGCTGTCCGATTTTGGAGTGAATGTGTTGCGTCCATAAAGGGGATAAACATATGCTGGAGTCGCCAATACTGATGCTTCGCGACCTCCCCCATGAAGAACGACCAAGAGAGCGCATGATGACATATGGGGCGGATGCCTTAAGCAACGCGGAGTTGCTGGCAATATTGCTGCGTACAGGAACGCAAAATGAGTCTTCGGTGCATTTAGCGCAGCGTATTTTGCAGCAGGCAGGAAATTTGCGTCAACTGGTGGATATGAGCTTGAGCGAGTTGACCCAGATTAAGGGCATTGGGGATGCTAAAGCGATACAGCTAAAAGCGGGTATCGAACTGGGGCGTCGATTAGCATTGTCTCGCCATTTGGAGACCCCGGTGATTAGTTGCCCGCGGGATGTGGCTGATCTGCTGTTTGAGCAGCTTCGTTATTTGCAGAAAGAGCATTTTGTATGCTTGTTCCTTAACACTAAAAATCATGTCATTGCTCAGGAAACACTATCTATGGGTAGCCTGAATTCTGCCATCGTGCATCCTCGTGAAGTATTTCGGGCAGCAATCAAATGCAGCAGTGCTTCAATCATTTGCGCTCATAACCATCCGAGCGGTGATCCGAAGCCAAGCCCGGAGGATGTTCAGTTGACTCGCCGCCTGATGGAAGCGGGCAACATCGTGGGTATCGACGTGCTTGATCATATTGTGATCGGGGACGGGACCTTTGTAAGTTTGAAGGAACAAGGTCTAATATAATATAATATTTAAATCAAACATTTAAACACGACCGGATAATCCGGCCTGAATAAACCGTTTATACATGGATAACAGATTTCAGGGAAGAGAAAAGGAGATTACATCATGCTGGGTGGCTTTACAAAAGATTTGGGAATAGACTTGGGGACGGCAAACACGCTTGTATACGTAAGAGGTAAAGGAATTGTGGTTCGTGAACCATCTGTAGTCGCTTTGCGTACAGATACAAAAACCATTGAGGCTGTTGGTGAATCTGCGAAAAAAATGATCGGTCGCACACCGGGAAATATACGTGCGATTCGTCCGATGAAGGACGGTGTCATTGCTGATTTTGATACGACAGCAACGATGATCAAATATTTTATCCGTCAGGCGCAAGCACAACGCTCTTTGTTTCCGCGCCATCCGAACGTGATGGTTTGTGTGCCTTCAGGCATTACTGCGGTGGAGCAGCGTGCTGTTGAAGATGCGACGAAGCAAGCAGGCGCAAGAGAGGCATATACGATAGAGGAGCCGTTTGCAGCAGCAATTGGCGCTGATCTTCCTGTATGGGAGCCTACAGGCAGTATGGTTGTCGATATCGGTGGAGGTACAACCGAAGTGGCAGTCATTTCCCTGGGCGGGATTGTAACAAGCCGCTCCGTGCGTGTGGCTGGCGATGAAATGGACGAGTCCATCATCCAATACGTGAAGCGCCAATACAATCTGATGATTGGTGAACGGACTTCAGAGCAACTGAAAATGGAAGTTGGTTCAGCTATGCCATTAGAGCAAGTGGAAACCTCAGAAATCCGCGGACGTGATCTGGTAACAGGTTTGCCGAAGACGATCACGATTACTTCTGATGAAATTAGCGAAGCGTTATCGGATACAGTCAATGCAATCGTGGATGCGGTCAAAGTAACACTGGAAAAATGCCCTCCCGAGTTGGCAGCGGACATCATGGATAGAGGAATCGTACTTACTGGTGGTGGAGCACTTCTGCGTAATCTGGACAAGCTGTTGGCAGGTGAAACCGGAATGCCGGTGATCGTAGCGGAAAATCCTCTGGATTGTGTGGCAATCGGTACAGGCAGAGCGCTGGAAAATATTCATTTGTTCAAATCGCGCAGCAGTTCTGCCGTCCGTTCCAAACGTTGAATCGGGGGTGTAGGAACTGTTTAAGCTGTTTGGCAATAAAAGACTATTTGTTCTATTGATCGGAATCGTTCTGTTTATTGCCCTTATGGGGATTACACTTGGACAGAGAAATTCCTTAACCTGGCCCGAGAAGTTCGCCAGAGATTCAATTGGCTTTGTGCAAGGTATCTTTTACAGGCCCGCTTCAGCAATAGCGGGCTTCTTTGAAGATATCGGAAATATGCGCAGCATCTACGAAGAAAATGAACGGTTAAAAATTGCTGTAGCAAAGCTGACTCGTGACCAGATTCAGACCCATAATTATGTTGAAACAAATGCCAGACTGCAGAATGAACTGAAGTTCACCCAAACGCAAAAGGCGAAGAATAATTATGATTATCGTGTTGCTCAAGTGAACAGTGTCAGCAATGATTCCAAAACGCTTGTGATCGATATTGGTGAGAAGGACGGAGCGAAGGTTGGTCAGGAAGTCAGTTCGCTTGAAGGATTTGTAGGAGTCATTAGTCAAACGGGGAATTTTACGTCCACCGTTACACTGTTGACTACATTGGATCCTAAAAATCCGAATTCTTATGCCATTGCAGCGACAGTCTTGGGCAAGGAAAATCAATCGTTTGGTATGATTGAAAGCTATGATCCGGGTACGAACAGATTTCAAATGACTCGCATTGAGGAAAAAGATCCAATCGCAAAGGGTGATCAGATTATTACGTCTGGCGCAGGCGGGAAATTCCGCAAAAACCTAATGATTGGAACGGTAGAGAAGATTCAGGTTGGAGAGTTTGGCAAAACACGGACAGCGATTATTAAACCGGCAGCCAGCTTTGTGGATTGGAAAGAATTGCTCATCCTCTACACTCCTGAGGTACCGGAATAATGAAGATGCGCGGTCAGGTTCTAATACTGCTGCTGTTTGTACTGTTTATAGCTGAAGGGACGATTCTTCCATGGCTTCTTCCGGATAGTTGGCATTCAAGAATGGTTCCGAATTTTGTGTATGTCGTGATCTTGTTTGTGTCTGTGTATTACAGCCGTCATACAGCATTGGTGCTAGGTATTGTTTTTGGACTTATTCATGATGTAGTGTTCTACGGGTTTATCATTGGACCTTATTCTTTTGCAATGGGGTTGTCTGCATACTTATTGGGGCTTGTTTTTACAGCTCGACGTGCGCAGATGCCCATTATGATGGCAGCCGTGTTGATTGGTAGTTTCCTGCTGGATTCTATGCTATTTGCTATTGATCAGTTGTTCCAGCTGAATCATCAGACTTTCAATTGGGCACTTGCTCAGTATATGATTCCTGATTTATTTATCCATTTTCTGTTCGCCCTCATCATTTATGTCCCAGTTCGCAAGCAATTGCAGCGTTTGGGTACCCGTGTGAAAAAGGAAGAGGCTGTCTAGGTCTTTTTACACACATTTTGTCCGGGTTAGCAGGGATTTGACGTCCCGGGGACGAAATGATTGAGATAGGAGGGACAGGCTAATGGCGGTGAAATCGAATCATGTCACGATTAAAGGCATCAAAGATGGCCTGGTATTCCTGCTGGACGATCAATGCGAGTTTGAGGATTTGCTGGGTGAGCTGCGTTTTAAGCTGGAGCACAGTCATCAAAATATTTTAACAGGCCCGATCATTCATGTGGATATTAAGCTGGGAAGCCGAGAAGTGACAGAGGAACAGAAGGAAAGTATTCTGGAGATTTTGAAGCAGAAGGGGAATCTGCTCATCAGGTCTGTAGAATCACCTGGACTGCCTGTGGAAGTGCAGGGAAAGCCCCCTATTCACACGGTGACAGGGATTATCCGTTCTGGTCAAGTGCTTCATCACAATGGGAACCTACTCTTTTTGGGAGATGTAAACCCGGGTGGAATTATAACATGTACTGGTGATATTTATGTCCTCGGCGCTTTGCGAGGCATGGCGCATGCAGGGATGGAGGGAAATAGTGAAGCGATTATTGCGGCTTCCTATTTTGCACCGACACAGCTGCGAATTTCCGAAATGATCAGCCGTCCACCAGACGAATGGGAGACACGTGAATCCGGTATGGAATTTGCGTATCTCAAGGATGGCGCTATGCAAATAGATAAAATGAGCAATATTGTGCGTCTGGGCCGCGATTTTAACGTGTTCAAAGGGGTGTAGCACATGGGAGAGGCTATCGTCGTCACTTCAGGAAAAGGCGGCGTCGGCAAAACGACGACGTCAGCCAATATAGGAACAGCGCTTGCACTGCTCGGCAAAAAGGTATGTTTGGTGGATACGGATATCGGTTTGCGTAATCTAGACGTTGTGATGGGTCTGGAAAACCGGATTATTTACGACCTTGTTGATGTAGCGGAAGGTCGTTGCCGTTTAAATCAGGCACTGGTTAAGGACAAGCGTTTTGAGGAGCTGTATATGCTGCCAGCCGCTCAAACCAAGGACAAGAGTGCTGTTACGCCGGAGCAGGTTAAGGATATTATTTTGGAGCTTAAAAAGGATTTTGAATATATATTGATCGACTGCCCTGCGGGTATTGAACAAGGCTTTAAAAATGCCATTGCCGGAGCGGATCAGGCCATTGTTGTGACCACTCCGGAAAATGCAGCCGTACGCGATGCAGACCGGGTAATTGGTTTACTGGAAAGCTCACATGTGATATCACCCAAGTTGGTGGTTAACCGCATTCGCAATAGCATGGTTAAATCCGGAGATATGCTGGATATTGACGGGATTTTACAAGTGCTTAGCATAGACCTTATTGGGATTGTGCCGGATGATGAAATGGTAATTAAAGCAGCTAATACAGGGGAGCCTACCGTTATGAATCCAGATTCACAGGCCGCGATTGCTTACCGTAACATTGCGAGACGGATTTTGGGCGATACAGTGCCCCTCATGCAGCTAGACCAGAAGAAAAGCGTGATGACACGCTTTAAGAAGTTTTTTGGTATGGGTGGATGAGGAAAACAGGAAGTTATGGCTGGTAAATTGCTTCCACACTTCCTACGTGATTTTCCATTGGTTCTAAGGTAGGCGCTGTAGTAGTATTCATTTGTAATACTAGACACTTAAATAAGTAGTAATCTTATTTAAGTGTTTTTGGTTTGTTTTTTAAATTTCCATAATACAGTTTCTCAAAATTTAGGGTCACTACATAAATATCATAAATACAAAACATAACCGGTGCGCTAGCGCCGGTTTTTTTTGATTTTTAGGTGCGTATTCCCGAACCAGACAACATAAGTTGAAGCCCGTCCTCATAAGATGTATCAAACATACCTCGCTGAGGGAGCTGAACAGGATGAATAAAAATTCCGGAATCAAGCAGCGCAGAGAAGAACGTATACAGCAGCTAATCGCGGGAAGCAAAGCGGAGACGTATCCCTCTGGCATATATCAGAACAGGCACGGGGATAAAGATATGAAGTCGATGCCTATAGTCAGTGCCAACTCGCCCAGAGACCCAGAAACTGAGTGGAAAAATGAGCGGCAACGCTGGCAGCAATCTTTTGGGACGAATCGTGGTCCGTCTTTTTGGACTTCCTTTTGGCGAAGATCAGTCATAGCAACGGTGTTATTTGGAATGGTATGGGGAATGTTTCGTTGGGATATTCCCTATGCAGTGAATTTGAGAATGTTTATTGCGGATGCCTTGAATAAGGATATGGATTTTGCAGCCGTCGGACAATGGTATGAAACTTATTTTGACGGAGCTCCTTCCTTTTTGCCGATTTTTGGCGAGGAGCATGAAACGCACAAGGTTGATGCAAGTCGAAAGGGATCTCCACCGATCGAAGGCAACATAACACAGCCTTTTGTACTGAGCCTTAAAGGAGTAGAAATTACGCCGAATGTTACCGACAACGGGGCAATCGCTGTTAAAAGTATAGATGCAGGACGAGTATTAGACATATTAAATCATCCCAAAAGCGGGATTTCGGTTACAGTTCGACACACTGGCGGTATCACAGCAACTTACGGAAGGCTTTCCCGCTCTACCTTAAAAGTGAACGACTGGGTTCAGGAGGGAGATGAGATCGGTGTACTGCCAGCAAGTCACAGTGGCAGCGAGGCGGCAACTTTGTTTTTGGCAGTTCAGAGAGGGGATCAATACATTGACCCGTCGGAAGTGGTAGCCCTTGATTAATGTCCGAGGGGTGACCTTATCATTACATCCACTGTTTGTATTGGTTATGCTGACCTCTATATTAACTGGACATTTTATCGAGATCATAACTTTATTTACATTGGTGTTTATTCATGAGCTAGGTCATGCGACAGCTGCTTCGTTGTTGGGCGCGCGGGTGCTTTCCATACAGATGTTACCCTTTGGAGGAGTGGCGGTCATTGAGGATCAGGGGAAGCTCAATGCGTGGAAGGAGATTGTCATTGCGCTAGCGGGGCCCCTGCAAAACGGAATCATGATCATCATCCTTTTGTGGTTCAGAAATGTGAGTGGGCTGGAGTATGATTATGTAAATTATATAATTCAGGGGAATGCAGTTATTGCACTGTTTAATTTGCTGCCCATTTTACCACTTGATGGTGGAAAAATATTACAGTCATTGATTAGCTTATCTTGTTCTTATCACCGCACATTAGTGTGGACTTTTAGAGCCAGTATCGTAACGAGTCTGCTATTTTGTATGTATGGTATTTCACCGTTGTTAAGGCAAAATGGACCTATGCATTTAAATCTGCTGGCGGTAGGGATTTTTTTGCTTTATTCTAATATTGTGGATTATCGGAATATCCCTTACCGTTTTATACGGTTTTTGCTGGGGAGGGACGAGCTTTTTTACCGCGAAGTAGCTAAGGGGAGTATTGCCTTACCTATTGTATCCCTGCCAGTGAAACATTTGGAGCCTATTTTGCGTCTTTTCAGAAGAGATCGGTATCATATGGTTTATGTTATGAATGAACAGGGACGGATTGTAGCCGTACTGCCGGAGCAACGTCTTATTCGCTCTTATTTTGCGACACGCCCGCCAGATGGTGGAGAACCCAAGCCCAAATAATGTTTTATGAGTTAAGGAAGAGGCTGTATCCAGAGAGGTTGAAAAACCATGAAGCAAATGATTGTACAATGCCAGCAGCAGATGACCCAAATGGCGCTGTTGGAAGAGGGACGATTGGTTGAATATGCGGCTGAATTACCGCGAAAACGGGGAATTCTAGGTTCTTTTTTCAAAGCGAGGGTGGTCAATGTGCTACCAGGTATGCAAGCCGCCTTTGTTGACATTGGACAGCGAAAGAATGCCTTTTTGTATGTAGATGACGTACTTCATGCTCATTTGGACAAGCAGCCGGAGGTAAAGCCATCCATTTCAGAAGTGTTAAAGGTGGGGCAGGAAATTGTAGTGCAGGTATTAAAAGAGGCTGTTGGTAGCAAGGGAGCCAGGGTCACCACTCATTTTTCACTTCCGGGTCGCTGGATCGTATATATGCCCCGTGCTGATTATGTGGCCGTATCCAAGAAGATCGAACGTGAGGGCGAACGTACCCGTTTGAAAGCAATGGGAGAGCAGCTACGCACAAGTGAGGAAGGACTCATAATCCGTACCGTTTCGGAAGACATGAGTATAGAGGCGATTGAAAATGATTTAAATCAACTGCGTAAGCAGTGGGCGGCTATTCAGCGTAAAGCTGGTGAACACTCGGCTCCGTGCGAATTACATCGGGATTTAAGTATCGTTCAGCGATTGATTAGGGATGTGTTTACACCTGAACAGGATGAACTGGTTATTGACAGTGAAGAGCAAGCAAAGGACGCAGAAATAATGCTGCAACAGATTGGTCCTGCGAAAGCTCATGTAAGTATATTTCGTGGTGCAGAAGAAACAATTTTTAAAGCTTATGGCATTCATGAGCAGCTGGAACGCGATTTTGCGCGAAAGATATGGTTGCAGGGCGGCGGTTATATTGTCATTGATCATACGGAGGCATTAACCGTCATTGATGTGAATACGGGGAAGTTTACGGGAGGCAGTAATCTGGAAGAGACGGTGACCCAGACTAACATTGAAGCAGCCGAAGAGATTGCCCGCCTGGTACGTGTGCGTGATATTGGTGGTATCATCATCATTGATTTTATTGACATGGAACAAGAGGAGAATCGTCGGGAAGTATCCTCTGTGCTGGAAGCAAGATTGAAGAAGGATCGGACCAAATCTTATGTTGTCGGTTGGACGCGGTTAGGTTTGCTGGAAATGACCCGTAAAAAAGTGCGTGAGGAAAAGACGCTCGTGTAGAGCGGTGCGAAACCAAAAATCATTTTAAAACTAAAGGTTGAATGTGTACAAAGCTTGTGCTACAATCATTTAGTATGTGTGATGCGTAAGATTGGCTGCACATGCTGTAACCGCTCCAATCAGGTACTGAAGTACAGTATCCTAAGGGAATCTGTCACCTGCTATTAGGCGAGTCTGAGACATAAGGAGGTGCAAGCAAATGTACGCAATTATCGAAACAGGTGGTAAGCAATACAAAGTTCAAGAGGGCGACGTATTGTTCATCGAGAAGTTGGAAGCTAATGATGGTGAAACTGTAACGTTCGATCGTGTTCTGGCAGTGTCCGGCGACAATGGCTTGACAGCAGGTACACCGCTTCTTTCTGGAGCTTCTGTAACAGCTAAAGTTGAGAAGCATGGTCAAGGTCAAAAGGTCATCGTATACAAATACAAACCTAAAAAGAACTACCATGTGAAGCAAGGTCATCGTCAACCGTACACGAAAGTGACGATTGAAAAAATCCAAGCGTAAGAGGGTGCGATAAGTGATTATCGTGCGTATTACACGACTGGAGGATGGCAGCATACAGGGGTTTTCCGTTAAAGGGCATGCGAATTTCGCTAAATCTGGCGAGGATATCGTATGTGCTGGCGTTTCAGCGGTAACGGTAGGAACTGTCAATTCGATTGGAGCTCTTACGGACGTTGAGATGGAAACGGAAATGGAAAACGGCTTTTTAAGCGCGTATCTTTCTCCTGAAAGTTATCATGATGCGAACGCACAGGTTCAACTGTTGCTGGAGTCCATGGTGATTATGCTGACAAGTATTGCTGAATCATACGGTAAGTATATTCAAATAGAAAATAATCAAAGAAGGAGGTAGACATCATGTTGAAATTGACATTGGATCTTCAATTATTCGCATCGAAAAAAGGTGTAGGTTCCACAAAAAACGGACGTGACAGTAGATCGAAACGTCTTGGAGTGAAACGTGCTGACGGTCAAGCAGTTACCGGCGGTAGCATCCTGGTTCGTCAACGCGGAACGAAAATTCACCCGGGCACGAACGTGGGCATCGGTAAGGACGACACTCTGTTCGCGAAAGTGGACGGCGTTGTGAAGTTCGAACGTTGGGGCCGTGATCGCAAAAAGGTGAGCATCTACCCGATCGACGTTGCTCCAGTAGCAGCTACTGTAGAAGCTTAATAGCGGCTTAGACACGCTGAAAAGCCTCCGGCACTTTTGTCGGAGGCTTTTTTGCATGATGGTAATGAACTGGAAAGTTAGTCTGTGCTATACTGGATTAAGGTTCTTTAATAATCCATTTAATTTCGCAGAACGGAGAGAAGCCATGTTCCAGCGGATAAGAGCGCCTTATCTGGCGTTGGGTTCCATTCTGATTCCTTTGGTTTTTTCACTGCTCTATCCTGAAGTATTAACGATTATCTTATTAGCAGTATGGTCTGTAGTTGCTGCATGCTTTGGTATGTGGTATACGCAAAGACAGGTCGAGTATGAGCGGAAAGCTGCTTTGCGTTCTTTTGAGCGTACAGCGATTTCAATGCTTAACCATCATCGGCATGACTGGATGAATGACTTGCAAGTGCTTTATGGATATATTCGTATGAATAAGCATGATAAATCTGTTGCTTATGTGGAAACAATAAAAGGGCGCGTGGCGGAAGACAGTAAAATATCTAAGTTGGGTATTCCCTCACTGGTGTTTTATTTGCAGTCTTTTCGCGTGAACGCCGGTAATTTACAGTTGTCGGTACAGGTTGAGGAGCAGTTAAAGTTAGACGCTGTCATGTCTCCCGAAGACGGCGAGTCGCTTGCCTCGGCCGTCATAGAAACGGTGCGTGCGTATCAATATGGCGGGGGCCGGTCGTCCTGGGGAGAAGTGCGCAGATTGACACTTTTTTTCGGTATGGATCAGAATGATGTTATCGTCCGTTTTGAAGGAAGTGACATACCTGCGGATTTGAATATCCTGAAGCGGGTCAGATCCGTACTCGGAAGTGAACGCATTCGAACAGAGAAGCTCCCTACGGGCGAAATGTTTCAAATTCGGATGCAGTGCCAGACATAAGGAAGGTGTAACCATGTTTGTAGATAAAGCGAAGATTTTTGTTAAAGGCGGTGACGGTGGGGACGGATTAATTGCGTTTCGCCGTGAGAAATACGTTCCTGAAGGTGGCCCAGGTGGTGGTGACGGAGGGAACGGTGGAGACGTAATTTTCCGTGTAGATGAGGGTTTGCGTACCTTGATGGATTTTCGGTACCAACGTCATTTTAAAGCCCAACGTGGAGTGAAAGGTCGTAACAAAAGCCAACACGGAGCCAATGCGGAGCACATGATCGTACGTATACCACCGGGAACGGTCATCATAGATGATGATACTGGTGAAGTAGTAGCAGATATGACACGTCATGGTCAACAAGTCGTCGTAGCTAAAGGAGGACGCGGAGGACGCGGGAACATCCGTTTTGCTACACCGAATAATCCAGCGCCTGAGTTGGCTGAGAACGGCGCAGAGGGACAAGAACGTTATATCACGCTTGAGTTAAAAGTAATGGCTGACGTAGGTTTGGTCGGGTTCCCTAGTGTAGGGAAGTCTACCTTGTTGTCGGTTGTATCTTCCGCAAAACCGAAAATTGGGGCATACCACTTTACAACGATTACTCCGAATTTGGGCGTTGTGGATGTGGGGGATCATCGTAACTTTGTGATGGCGGATTTGCCTGGTTTGATTGAAGGAGCTCATGAAGGTATTGGGCTGGGACATGAATTTCTGCGGCACATTGAGCGGACGCGTATTATTATCCATGTCGTGGATATGGCGGGCTCCGAAGGACGTGATCCGTTTGAAGATTGGACTAAAATTAACGACGAATTGAAGCAATATAATGCAACATTGGCTGAGCGTCCACAAATTGTGGCGGCCAATAAAATGGATATGCCGGAGGCGGAAGAAAACCTGACTCACTTTAAAGAGCAGATTGCTTCTATACGTCCTGATCTTGAAATCATGCCTATTTCCTCACTGACACGTCAAGGTGTGAAGGAACTGCTCTACCGGGCTGCTGATTTGCTGGATCAAATACCGGACGAGCCGGTTGTTGAGGAAGTAGCAGAAGTCAATGAACGTAAGGTATTTAAGCTGGATACAGCAGAAGACGATGGCTTTACAATTGTGCGTGAAAACGACACATTCGTGGTGCAGAGCCCTAAAATTGAGCGCATGATGAAGCGCATGCAGTTGAACTCGCATGATGCCATTTTGAAATTAGCAAGAACGTTACGCCATATGGGTGTGGATGCTGAGTTACGCAAGCGCGGCGCCAAAGATGGTACATCTGTACGCATTGCTGATTTCGAGTTCGAATTTGTTGAAGGCAGCAGCTACTACTAAATTTCAAATAAAGGTCTAAAACCTGAACGGTTACTGTACTATAGGAAACTCTATAGAAGGCAGTAGCCGTTTTTTGCATTGTTTGCTTGCCGATTTTCAAGAGTTTCGATATAATGTCCTCTATACAAAAACATAAGTCTTTGAGGAGAGGACGTTCTTGAAAGAGCGCTATTACTTGGTACGGGAAGATATTTTGCCTGAAGCTATTGTTAAGACCATACAGGTGAAACTGCTGCTGGCTTCAGGAGATGTTAAAACCGTGCATGATGCCGTGGAGCAAGTTGGGCTAAGCCGGAGCGCCTTTTATAAATATAAGGATGGCATACATTTGGTTAACCAGCTGGAGCGTGAGCGAATTGTCAATATCTCTATTGATTTAGAGCATCAATCCGGAATGTTGTCCAGGGTGCTTGGCAGAGTGGCTGATTTCGGAGGCAATGTGTTGACGATCCAGCAAAGTATTCCACTGCAAGGCAGAGCCAACGTAGTCATCTCGGTAGAAATGTCCAGACTCAGTGAAGAGTTGGGTGTTCTACTTGAGGGCTTGGAAGATATCTCTGGAGTTAAACGTGTTCGCCTGATTGGGCAGGGTTAAGGCAGTACAGTTCATTAGACATAAGTTCGCGGGAGGGGAATGGATGAAACCGGTCAAAGTAGGATTGTTAGGTTTGGGGACGGTTGGAACGGGAGTCGTTCGAATCGTAGAAGGCAATCAGGAAGACTTGAGCAGACAAGTCGGTTCACCGATCATCATTGAAAAAATAGCTGTAAAAAACATAGAAAAATATCGTTCTATTGAAGTGGAGACAGCCAAGCTTACTGAGGACCCATGGGAAGTTATTCGGGACCCTGAAATTGATGTAATTATTGAAGTCATGGGCGGCGTTGATCAGACGAAGGAGTACATTCTTGAAGCGCTGGAGCGGGGGAAACACATCGTAACAGCAAATAAGGACTTAATGGCTTTGCACGGTTCTGAAGTATTAGCAAAGGCGCAGGAAAAGCAGTGTGATATTTTTTATGAAGCTAGTGTAGCAGGTGGTATCCCGATCATTCGTACATTAATTGAAGGCTTCTCCTCCGATCGCATTACCCGCATTATGGGGATTGTGAACGGTACGACAAACTTTATTTTAACAAAAATGAGTCAGGAAGGGGCCTCGTACGAGGAAGTTCTCAAGGAAGCGCAGGAGCTTGGGTATGCTGAATCGGATCCGACCTCAGACGTGGAAGGACTGGATGCAGCTCGTAAAATGGCAATTCTCGGCACGCTTGGTTTCCGCTCTAATGTAGAGCTCAAGGATGTAAGTGTCAGCGGCATTTCAAAGGTAACCAGTGAAGATATTGCTTTTGCTAAAAAACTAGGATATGAAATGAAATTGCTCGGGATTGCAGAGCGCCAAGGTGATGAATTTACGATTAACGTTCAGCCGACTATGGTACGCAAGCAGCATCCATTGGCTTCGGTGAACGGGGTATTCAATGCGGTGTATGTGCATGGTGAAGCAGTGGGTGAAACCATGTTTTATGGTGCGGGTGCAGGTGAAATGCCGACGGCAACATCGGTTGTAGCCGATTTAGTAGCTGTAGTGAAAAATCTCAAACTTGGTGTCAATGGGCTTAAAGCCATCGTTCCTTACAATCCCAAAAAAATTAGTAACGATGAAGATGTGTATTTCAAAAACTTCGTGCTTCTGCATGTGGATGATAAAGCAGGGGTGTTGGCACGGATTACGCAAGTATTTGCTGAATTTGATGTCAGTCTGGCATCTGTTGTGCAGCAACCGAATGAGGTTAACCCCGATGCTGAAATTATTATCGTGACTCATTTAGCCAGTAAAGCGAGTATGAAAAAGGTTTTGGAGCATTTTGAAACTTTGGACGTCATCCGTCGCATCAAGAGCGTATATCGAGTAGAGGGATAGTCAATAAAAGCAGGAGGAATTGTCTGTATGACCGTTTTAAAAACAGCAAGAGTGCGTGTGCCTGCGAGTACGGCCAACTTGGGTCCCGGCTTTGATACATTGGGCATGGCATTGTCCTTATATGCATGGATTGAAATGAAGGAGGCCGAACAGACGGCTTTTCATTTATACGGAAATGAAATGAATGGTGTTCCCCAAGATAAAACTAATCTGATTTTCAAGGTAGCACAAATGGTTTTTCGGGAAGCAGGTGTATCTGTTCCTGAGCTCGATATTTCGATGTACTCGGATATTCCACTTACTCGTGGTTTGGGCAGTAGTGCTTCTGCCATTGTGGGCGCCTTGGTCGCTGCCAATACGTTGATTGGCTCACCTCTGCCGGATTCCAAACTGTTCGATATGGCAAGCGCCATTGAAAAACATCCGGATAATGTTGGAGCTTCCCTGTTTGGTGGTATTATTACAGCGATGTGGGATGGCGAGAATGCTAGGCATTTACGACTTGAACCGGATGCTAATCTGGAGGTTATGGTAGTTATTCCAGATTTTCAGCTATCCACGTCGAAAGCCAGAGAGGTTCTACCCGCGCATGTATCATTGAAGGATGCCGTATATAATATAAGTCATGCTTCCATGCTAGTAGCAGCATTGGCGTCGGGAAGAACCGATTTAATTGCCGAAGCGATGCGTGATCAGCTTCATCAGCCTTACCGTGCGGCGCTTGTGCCGGGTATGACAGAGATCCTGCAGGATGCGCACCATTATGGTGCCTTGGGTGTGGCTCTCAGTGGGGCTGGACCGACGCTGCTGGCATTGACGGATCAACGGGTGAATCGGAAAGCGGAGCTGGAGCAGTATTTAACGGATACCATGAACAAAGAGGGGATCACTGCTTCTGTTTTAAAATTGCGCCCTGAGAGTGAAGGAGTTAAAGTATATACAGAAGGGAATACACTCCCTTTTATGGATATGATTAAAGGGGAACTTATGATATGAAACGAATTGCACTTCTTCCTGAGGGGACCGTTTCTCATGAAGCGATTAAGTATTTGTTAGGAGATACGCCCCATGAATTACTGTTTTACAAGCATATTGCGGACGTATTTCAGGCAGTAGACAAGGGACAGGCAGACTATAGTGTAATTCCCATTGAAAATACGATTGATGGCTCTGTAAGTCTGCATATGGACTGGCTTGTACATGAAGTAGACATTCAAATGCAGGCGGAATGGGTATATCCTTCAATTCAAAATCTTATTGGACATCGTAGTGAGTTTACGAAGGATTTGGACAAGCTGGATTTGAGCAAAGTGGTCAAAATTATGTCTCATCCTGTAGCGCTTCCCCAGTGTAAAGAATTCATACAGGCTTCCGCTCCTCAGGCCGAGCTGGAGGGTGCAGGAAGTACGGCAGAAGCCGTCGAAATTGTTAAACATAACCCCGGTAAAGGCTGGACCGCTCTCGGAACCAAGCTCGCGGCTGCCAAACACGGATTGGATATTTTGGCCAGCAAAGTAACGGATCACGATAACAACTTTACCCGCTTTGTCTTGATCGGCCATCAACCTATAAGTCTCCCGGGTACACCTGAAGGTCAGCGAACCAGTATTTTGGTCACGCCACCGCAGGATTTCCCGGGAGCGCTGCATCAGGTTTTATCCGCATTTGCATGGCGCAGGTTAAATCTGTCCCGTATTGAATCGCGTCCGACCAAAAAGCAATTGGGGAATTATTATTTTTACATTGAAGTTTTGGAATCTCTGCATTCCGTTCTGCTTCCGGCAGCCTTTGCAGAGATTGAGGCTTTGGGATGCCATGTACGTATTCTTGGCTCTTATCCAAGTTACAAGTATGTTGAAGCAGCGATCGAACCTATTTTAAAGGAACATTAATCGGAGGTGTGGTTTTAATGGCAGAACAATGGATCTATCTGGATGGGCAGCATGTGACTAAGGAAAACGCAAAGGTTTCCGTATATGATCATGGATTCTTGTACGGAGACGGTATATTTGAGGGCATTCGTATCTATAACGGGAATATTTTTAAATGTAAGGAGCACTTGGAGCGTCTGTATGATTCTGCGAAATCCATTCAGTTAAACATTCCGTTGTCTCCTGATGAGTTGTTGGAAGCAATGGCTGAAACGATTCGTCTTAACGAAATGCGTAACGGATATATCCGTCTGATTGTATCCCGAGGTGCAGGAAATCTAGGTTTAGATCCTCTTCGTTGTGCGAAGGCGAGTGTCATCATTATCGTGGAACAGCTCGCCATTTACCCGGAAGAAGCTTACTTGACTGGCCTGAAGACAATTTCTGTCTCTCAGCGTCGCAACATCCCAGATGCTTTGAATCCGAAGATTAAATCATTGAACTATCTCAACAATATCCTCGTGAAGATCCAGTCTAACTATGCTGGTGTAGGTGAGGCTATTATGCTCAATTCCCAAGGGTATGTGACAGAAGGCTCTGCGGACAACATTTTCATTGTCAAAAATGGAGTGTTATATACACCTCCTTGCTATTTGGGAGCGCTTGAAGGGATTACTCGTAATGCTATTATCGATTTGTGTACTAAGCTTGGATACCCCCTTAAGGAACAACCTTTTACACTGCATGATGTATATGTTGCGGACGAGGTGTTTTTTACAG
The DNA here is from genome assembly GCF_038008045.1 of Paenibacillus sp. FSL P2-0173. NCBI lineage: Bacteria > Bacillati > Bacillota > Bacilli > Caryophanales > Paenibacillaceae > Paenibacillus > Paenibacillus sp. FSL P2-0173. The sequence goes on along the minus strand of NZ_JBBOYK010000001.1, from coordinate 1,843,091 downwards.
GAACTGCGGCAGAAGTTATTGCAGCTTATGAAGTGGATGGTCGTACGATCGGCTCCGGTGTTGCTGGCCCAGTGACTTTGGAGCTCCTGGCTGAGTTCCGGAAGATCGTGGATAAGGATGGCTACAAAGTGTGGCAGGACTAAAATAAAACCGAATCCTTTTAGCTGAATGCTCGTGAGAGTATTCGGTTGAGAGGATTTTTTTGTTTGTATGGGGTCATTCGCCCGGGAGGTGCATAGGATGTAATAACAGAAGCCGGGCGTTTATCCCGCCCGAACGAAAGTCTAGGAGGTTTGTGACCTGTGAAAATACACATCGTCAAAAAAGGTGACACTCTGTACTTGCTGGCACAGAAGTATAATGTGACGCTGGAGAAAGTTATTGCCGCCAATCCCCAATTGGCAGACCCTAATCAGTTGAGCATCGGCGAGAAAATTAAAATTCCAACAGACCCTGTTACGATGGAAACACAGCCGTCAACGGTATATCAACACAAGGTTAAGCAAGGAGATTCATTGTGGAAGTTGTCCAAGGCGTGGAATGTACCGCTTAAGCTAATTATTGATGCCAATTCCCAGCTTAAAAACCCGAACGCACTTCTGGTTGGAGAAACAGTTAATATTCCACACTACAAAGAAGAGGCGTCTGATTTTACTGAGAATAAAAAAAATACCGCAGTCAAAGAAGAGATGACACAGCCTAAACCTGAATCCCCAACCAAGCAAGAAATTACCCAGCCCAAGGCGGAGTTGACGCAGCCTAAGCAGGAGAATATGCCTAGCCCTAAAGAAGAGATGACACAGCCAAAAGAAACAGTGAATCCTCCTAAGCTTCCTGAATTAAAACTGCCTGAAGTTCCTATGGCACCCGTAAATCCTGCTCCACCTCAAATGCAGCCCATAGTTACCCAACCGATTGCATCTAAGCCACAGCTTCCTACAACTGTTGTGAAGCAACCTGTAGCTGAAAAATTTTGCGGCTGCACAAAATCGGAGCCGATGGTAAATTCCGAGTGGTCGATACAACAGCCGACATTTGATTATAGCCCACAAATAAATGCAATGCCGAACTCGTGGTATCCGGGGATTGGGTCTCCACAAACTTTGGGGAATGCGCCTATAAATACCTCCTTAGCAGAATATGCCTCTCCTACTGTAGTTTCTGATCAGGGCTATCATCATGAATGTGAGCATCCATGGTGCTGGGGGCCTGTGCAGACATCACCCATAAATGCCTATCCAACACCTTATCCTGCCTATTCAGATTGCTGCGCCCCCGGATATTATCCGAGTCATGAGGCGTCTGAAAATGCATCCTACCCTGTCTATCCTCCCTTTATCCATCAAGGGCATCCGCAGCAGTATCCAGAGAGTACAGTCCAGGGCAGTCAATGGAGCCAGGCATGGGGAGGACCTCAATATGGTTTGCCTGCGGGTGGAAACGTGTCCGACTATAGCCAGCTACAAGGACAACAATCTGCGAATTCCCCTTATCATCCGTTTGCGCATGGGAATGCACCTATGTATCCATTAGAGGGATATACAACCCCCTATATGTTTATGCCAGACTGTGGATGCCGGGAAGATAACGTCCAGTCGGCACCAGCAATTCCAGGAACGCAGGAGATGGGTAACAATCTGACTATTGCATCCCAAAATGAAGTTGTTTCTTCTTCTAAACCAAAGGAACGTAGCGTGCGTAAAGGTAAATCAAAAGACGGTTCTGGCGGTACATCCAAAGAAGAGACGTCCAAAGCCAAGGTTTCCAGTAAAAATGCTAGCAATAAGAAGCAAAAATCCCATAATTCAAGTGGAGGAGAACCCCGTTCCTCATCCTATAATGCTCGTTCGCGTAAAAATCCATGGATTAAGGACTGACGTGGCTAAATGTAAAAAGAGAGGGACCTCCTAGTAGTGCCCGGTTTTACTATTCATTAAGAGAAAGAAATGAATGTTAAAGAGACTGTTATTCTGCTTGTGGGAATAATGGTCTCTTTATTTAAATGCAGTGATTTAAAGATGAAAAAAGAATTCAAAAAAAGGTGTTGCTATTTAGCGTATTTATGTGGTATATTCTTATAGCTGTCTTTTACAAGATAGTTAGCAACACGAAAACAAAGCAGAATTGATTAAAAAATTCTCTTGAAAAAAAAGTGTTGCAAAGACGTAGAAAACATGATATATTATTTAAGTCGCCGCTGAGATGCGGTGGTGAAACAAAGTGAGACATTATGCAGGTTTGATCTTTGAAAACTGAACAACGAGTGAGTAAAATGATTTTGTTCGCAAAATCAAACAAGAGATATTTTATCTCGTCAGTTTCAAAATGAGCTTATCGCTCTTTCTATAAACCAACTTCGGTTGGTCTTTAATGGAGAGTTTGATCCTGGCTCAGGACGAACGCTGGCGGCGTGCCTAATACATGCAAGTCGAGCGGGGTTGATTAGAAGCTTGCTTCTAATCAACCTAGCGGCGGACGGGTGAGTAACACGTAGGCAACCTGCCCACAAGACAGGGATAACTACCGGAAACGGTAGCTAATACCCGATACATCCTTTTCCTGCATGGGAGAAGGAGGAAAGACGGAGCAATCTGTCACTTGTGGATGGGCCTGCGGCGCATTAGCTAGTTGGTGGGGTAAAGGCCTACCAAGGCGACGATGCGTAGCCGACCTGAGAGGGTGATCGGCCACACTGGGACTGAGACACGGCCCAGACTCCTACGGGAGGCAGCAGTAGGGAATCTTCCGCAATGGGCGAAAGCCTGACGGAGCAACGCCGCGTGAGTGATGAAGGTTTTCGGATCGTAAAGCTCTGTTGCCAGGGAAGAACGTCTTGTAGAGTAACTGCTACAAGAGTGACGGTACCTGAGAAGAAAGCCCCGGCTAACTACGTGCCAGCAGCCGCGGTAATACGTAGGGGGCAAGCGTTGTCCGGAATTATTGGGCGTAAAGCGCGCGCAGGCGGCTCTTTAAGTCTGGTGTTTAATCCCGAGGCTCAACTTCGGGTCGCACTGGAAACTGGGGAGCTTGAGTGCAGAAGAGGAGAGTGGAATTCCACGTGTAGCGGTGAAATGCGTAGATATGTGGAGGAACACCAGTGGCGAAGGCGACTCTCTGGGCTGTAACTGACGCTGAGGCGCGAAAGCGTGGGGAGCAAACAGGATTAGATACCCTGGTAGTCCACGCCGTAAACGATGAATGCTAGGTGTTAGGGGTTTCGATACCCTTGGTGCCGAAGTTAACACATTAAGCATTCCGCCTGGGGAGTACGGTCGCAAGACTGAAACTCAAAGGAATTGACGGGGACCCGCACAAGCAGTGGAGTATGTGGTTTAATTCGAAGCAACGCGAAGAACCTTACCAGGTCTTGACATCCCTCTGATCGGTCTAGAGATAGATCTTTCCTTCGGGACAGAGGAGACAGGTGGTGCATGGTTGTCGTCAGCTCGTGTCGTGAGATGTTGGGTTAAGTCCCGCAACGAGCGCAACCCTTATGCTTAGTTGCCAGCAGGTCAAGCTGGGCACTCTAAGCAGACTGCCGGTGACAAACCGGAGGAAGGTGGGGATGACGTCAAATCATCATGCCCCTTATGACCTGGGCTACACACGTACTACAATGGCCGGTACAACGGGAAGCGAAATCGCGAGGTGGAGCCAATCCTAGAAAAGCCGGTCTCAGTTCGGATTGTAGGCTGCAACTCGCCTACATGAAGTCGGAATTGCTAGTAATCGCGGATCAGCATGCCGCGGTGAATACGTTCCCGGGTCTTGTACACACCGCCCGTCACACCACGAGAGTTTACAACACCCGAAGTCGGTGGGGTAACCCGCAAGGGAGCCAGCCGCCGAAGGTGGGGTAGATGATTGGGGTGAAGTCGTAACAAGGTAGCCGTATCGGAAGGTGCGGCTGGATCACCTCCTTTCTATGGAGAATCGTTTCCTGCAACGGAAATATTCAAATAAGCAAGTACAATGTACCTGCGACCGGATATTCAATTCGGTTCATCACGTTCGTGTGAATGAAATGAATATCCTTAACTTACTCACTCGTTGTTCAGTTTTGAGAGCTCAAACTCTCAAGCTTCGACGAATGTTTCATTCACACATCCGTGTGGAACCGAAATATTCATCGGGTTTCGCTTCGAAGAAGCGAATTGCACCTTGAAAACTGGATACCGAAACGAAATTGCGTTTTAGAATATTCCTTTAAGCTGATCTTGTGTAAACAAGTGAAATAAAGGTAGCAGGTAAGGAAAGATCTTTTGCCTTTGGCAAAAATCATTCTTTATCGAACATCGACATTTTCTTTCTTTGAAAGAAAAGTCTAGGTTAAGCTACAAAGAGCACACGGAGGATGCCTAGGCGCCAGGAGCCGACGAAGGACGTGGCGAACAACGATAAAGCCTCGGGGAGCTGTAAGCAAGCTTTGATCCGGGGATGTCCGAATGGGGAAACCCGGCTGTCTTCATCGACAGTCACTTTCTGCTGAATACATAGGCAGAATAGAGGCAGACCAGGGGAACTGAAACATCTAAGTACCCTGAGGAAGAGAAAACAATAGTGATTCCGTCAGTAGCGGCGAGCGAACGCGGATTAGCCCAAACCAAGGAGCTTGCTCCTTGGGGTTGTGGGACGTCTCACATGGAGTTACAAAGGAACCGGTTAGATGAAGAGGTCTGGAAAGGCCCGCCAGAGAAGGTAAAAGCCCTGTAGTTCAAAACTTGTTCTCTCCGAGACGGATCCCGAGTAGTGCGGGGCACGTGAAACCCCGTATGAATCCGGCAGGACCATCTGCCAAGGCTAAATACTCCCTGGCGACCGATAGTGAAGCAGTACCGTGAGGGAAAGGTGAAAAGCACCCCGGAAGGGGAGTGAAATAGATCCTGAAACCGTGTGCTTACAAGAAGTCAGAGCCCGATCTATGGGTGATGGCGTGCCTTTTGTAGAATGAACCGGCGAGTTACGTTCCCGTGCAAGGTTAAGGTGAAGAGCTGAAGCCGCAGCGAAAGCGAGTCTGAATAGGGCGAATGAGTACGTGGACGTAGACCCGAAACCGGGTGATCTACCCCTGTCCAGGGTGAAGGTGCGGTAACACGCACTGGAGGCCCGAACCCACGCATGTTGAAAAATGCGGGGATGAGGTGGGGGTAGCGGAGAAATTCCAATCGAACCCGGAGATAGCTGGTTCTCCCCGAAATAGCTTTAGGGCTAGCCTCGGAAAAAAGAATCGTGGAGGTAGAGCACTGATTGGGTGCGGGGCCCGCAAGGGTTACCAAGCTCAGTCAAACTCCGAATGCCATAGATTTAGTTCCGGGAGTCAGACAGTGAGTGCTAAGATCCATTGTCGAAAGGGAAACAGCCCAGACCATCAGCTAAGGTCCCCAAGTGTGTGTTAAGTGGGAAAGGATGTGGAGTTGCACAGACAACCAGGATGTTGGCTTAGAAGCAGCCACCATTGAAAGAGTGCGTAATAGCTCACTGGTCGAGTGACTCTGCGCCGAAAATGTAACGGGGCTAAACACACCACCGAAGCTATGGCTTGATGCTTGCATCAGGGGTAGGGGAGCGTTGAATGCGGGTTGAAGGTGTACCGTAAGGAGCGCTGGACTGCATTCAAGTGAGAATGCCGGTATGAGTAACGAAAAGATCTGTGAGAATCAGATCCGCCGAAAGCCTAAGGGTTCCTGAGGAAGGTTCGTCCGCTCAGGGTAAGTCGGGACCTAAGGCGAGGCCGATAGGCGTAGTCGAAGGACAACAGGTCGAAATTCCTGTACCACCGTAATCCGTTATGAGCGATGGGGTGACGCAGTAGGGTAGTGACGCGGACTGATGGATGTCCGTCTAAGCAGTGAGGCTGGTGTGTAGGCAAATCCGCACATCGTTAAGGCTGGGCTGTGATGGGGAGCGAAAATTGTAGTAGCGAAGGTCATGATCTCAGACTGCCAAGAAAAGCCTCTAGCCAGGAGAAGGTGCCCGTACCGCAAACCGACACAGGTAGGCGAGAAGAGAATTCTAAGGCGCGCGGAAGAACTCTCGTTAAGGAACTCGGCAAAATGACCCCGTAACTTCGGGAGAAGGGGTGCCTCGGTAGGGTGAATAGCCCGAGGGGGCCGCAGTGAAAAGGCCCAAGCGACTGTTTAGCAAAAACACAGGTCTGTGCGAAGCCGCAAGGCGAAGTATACGGGCTGACGCCTGCCCGGTGCTGGAAGGTTAAGGGGAGTGGTAAGCCTTCGGGCGAAGCTATGAACCGAAGCCCCAGTAAACGGCGGCCGTAACTATAACGGTCCTAAGGTAGCGAAATTCCTTGTCAGGTAAATTCTGACCCGCACGAATGGCGTAACGACTTGGGCGCTGTCTCAACGAGAGATCCGGTGAAATTTTAATACCTGTGAAGATGCAGGTTACCCGCGACAAGACGGAAAGACCCCATGGAGCTTTACTGCAGCTTGATATTGAATTTGGGTACGATCTGTACAGGATAGGTGGGAGCCGTTGAATCTTGAGCGCCAGCTTGAGAGGAGGCATCCTTGGGATACCACCCTGATCGTATCTAGGTTCTAACTTGGTACCGTGATCCGGTGCGAGGACAGTGTCAGGTGGGCAGTTTGACTGGGGCGGTCGCCTCCTAAAGAGTAACGGAGGCGCCCCAAGGTTCCCTCAGAATGGTTGGAAATCATTCGAAGAGTGCAAAGGCAGAAGGGAGCTTGACTGCGAGACCTACAAGTCGAGCAGGGACGAAAGTCGGGCTTAGTGATCCGGTGGTACCGCATGGAAGGGCCATCGCTCAACGGATAAAAGCTACCCTGGGGATAACAGGCTTATCTCCCCCAAGAGTCCACATCGACGGGGAGGTTTGGCACCTCGATGTCGGCTCATCGCATCCTGGGGCTGAAGTAGGTCCCAAGGGTTGGGCTGTTCGCCCATTAAAGCGGTACGCGAGCTGGGTTCAGAACGTCGTGAGACAGTTCGGTCCCTATCTGTCGTGGGCGTAGGAAATTTGAGAGGAGCTGTCCTTAGTACGAGAGGACCGGGATGGACGTACCGCTGGTGTACCAGTTGTTCCGCCAGGAGCACCGCTGGGTAGCTATGTACGGAAGGGATAAGCGCTGAAAGCATCTAAGCGTGAAGCCCCCCTCAAGATGAGATTTCCCAATTAGTAAGACCCCTTGAAGACGACGAGGTAGATAGGTTGGGGGTGGAAGTGCAGTAATGCATGGAGCTGACCAATACTAATCGGTCGAGGGCTTATCCTAAATAAAACGCAAATGAGTTTCGGATCCAGTTTTCAGGGTGTAACCTTGAAGGTATGTACAAGTGACATACGACAAGCGCATGGCTATTCATTCACACGATATGTGATGAAGCGAATAACCGTACGATAGAATTTACGATGTAAATTCATGTTTGGTGGCGATAGCGGAGGGGTTCCACACGTACCCATCCCGAACACGACCGTTAAGCCCTCCAGCGCCGATGGTACTTGGACCGCAGGGTCCTGGGAGAGTAGGACGTCGCCAAGCAGAGCTTTATGATTAATATTCCCTGATAGCTCAGTTGGTAGAGCACTCGACTGTTAATCGAGTTGTCACAGGTTCGAGTCCTGTTCGGGGAGCCATATGGAGAGGTGTCCGAGTTGGCCGAAGGAGCACGATTGGAAATCGTGTAGGCGCCAAAAGCGTCTCGAGGGTTCGAATCCCTCTCTCTCCGCCATAATTATTTTATTGTATGGCCCGTTGGTCAAGGGGTTAAGACACCTCCCTTTCACGGAGGTAACAGGGGTTCGAATCCCCTACGGGTCATAAGTAGTATGGAGGCTTAGCTCAGCTGGGAGAGCATCTGCCTTACAAGCAGAGGGTCGGGGGTTCGAGCCCCTCAGCCTCCACCATTTATTTAAATAGCAGTCCCTAATATTATCGCGGGGTGGAGCAGTTCGGTAGCTCGTCGGGCTCATAACCCGAAGGTCGCAGGTTCAAATCCTGCCCCCGCAACCAATTAACTTTTGAATGTAAACTGCTATGGAACTGTGGTGTAGAGGCCTAACATGCCTGCCTGTCACGCAGGAGATCGCGGGTTCGAATCCCGTCAGTTCCGCCATTTTTACAAAGTTATATTACCCTGTTGGGAGCCATTAGCTCAGTTGGTAGAGCACCTGACTTTTAATCAGGGTGTCGAAGGTTCGAGTCCTTCATGGCTCACCATTCATGAACTTATATGTCATGGATATAATGATATTGCGGACGTGGCTCAGCGGTAGAGCATCGCCTTGCCAAGGCGAGGGTCGCGGGTTCGATTCCCGTCGTCCGCTCCATATTTGCGCCCTTAGCTCAGCTGGATAGAGCGTTTGACTACGAATCAAAAGGCCGGGAGTTCGAATCTCTCAGGGCGCGCCATTAACTTCATAAGCCGGTGTGGCGGAATTGGCAGACGCGCGCGACTCAAAATCGTGAGGGAAACCGTGGAGGTTCGAGTCCTCTCACCGGCATCTATTTCGGGATGTAGCTCAGCTTGGTAGAGCACCTGGTTTGGGACCAGGGGGTCGCATGTTCAAATCGTGTCATCCCGATTCAAAAGGAAAGTCGCTGGAAGCAGCGGCTTTTTTGTTATATTCATATCTTTTTGTATAAATCAGTAATCGTCAGGTCACACTAACACAAAAAGTGGGACGGAAGGGATTACTGTGAAGCGATTAAGTTGGAAAAAACAGATGAAACGGCGCTGGAAACAGTGGAGAAGAACAGTGTGGGCTTTTAGCATTTTTGGTGCGGCTTGTTTGCTGGCAGGGTTGGGTATTCTGTTTTCGAATTATTTGCAGGCTATGTTGTCACAGCCACTCGCTACTACCGTCATGGCAGAGGAGAGCGTGGAGGAGGCTTCACATCTGAGTCCAACTGAAGATCACTCCTCACAGACGCAACTATTGCAAAGTATTCGTGCTTCCGGTATAAGCAGGAAGACCCGTCTATTAACCACCTACGTGTGTGGTACGGAAACACTTTCCTTGGGAACACTAAGTTCACAGCAGCTAGAGACCTTACTGAAGCAACATCCCGATTGGAAGGGGCGACTTAATACCAAAGGAGAGGTGTGGCTGGAGCGCAGGGTGGAAGACTTGTCAGAGTCATGCAAAGAGCGTGGATACATGGGTTTGAGCACTGACGGCCAGCTTACATTGTATGAAGGGCTACCTAAAAGAGAAAAAGTTATCCGCACTTTTTTTCAATTGGATGTGGGTTCCATGGAGACGGCCTTGCCAGAAGGGGTGTATAAACAACTTCAGCAGGGGATCCGTGTACAGGATATAAATGAGTATAACAGTGTAATCTCCACTTTTAGTGACTTTGCCGTGGAGCGAACACAAAGGGTATTAAAGCAGCACTATTGATTACAACTACGGAGACGTTAGGCATTGCCCATGAGGTGAGGCTTGAAGCGTCTCTTTTTATGTTTTTACTCACGTTTAAATTTTTTCCTCTATTAGATACAAAGTTTTGTTATAATGAAAAGAACGACACATATGTTCGCTTTATATGGTATTTGGCCATGATTATATTAAGGATAACGTCTGGCTATTGTTTAGTTACGCCATGTTTGAGCGATAGGGGAGAGATTTTTTTGCGTTTTTTAGGAATTGATCCGGGCATTGCCATTGTGGGCTTCGGATTTGTAGACAAGATTGGCAGCAAGGTGGTTCCTGTACAGTATGGCTGCATCCAGACGGAGGCCCATACACCGGAAGAAGAAAGGCTGCTTCATGTGTATGAAGGCATGTTGCAATTAATAGATAAATATAAGCCTGATGCGGTAGCACTGGAAAAGCTCTTTTTTAATCGCAACGTTACAACCGCTATGTCTGTAAGTCAGGCACGTGGGGTGCTGGTACTAGCTGCAAAACAACGTAATTTGCCTATAGGTGAATACACGCCGATGCAGGTAAAGCAGGCTATTGTAGGGTATGGTAAGGCTGAGAAGAAACAGGTACAAGAAATGGTTAGAATGTTTCTAAAGCTTCAAGTTGTGCCCAAACCGGACGATGTAGCGGATGCTTTGGCGGTGGCTATTTGTCATGCGCATTCTTATGGACTAAATTCAAAATTAAATGAGGTATTGCGAAAATGATAGATTTCTTGCGTGGTTCTGTGGCCCATTTGGAAAATGAATATGTCGTTTTAGATGTGCAGGGTGTAGGGTACCGGGTATTTTGTCCGAATCCTTACGCGTTCGCCAAAACTGAAGGTTCAGTGGTCATTTACATTCACCATCATGTAAGGGAAGATGCTATTTTACTGTTCGGTTTTGCGACTCGTGAGGAGCAGCAGCTGTTCCGTAAACTGATTGATGTATCTGGTATTGGACCGCGTGTTGCGCTTGGTATTTTAGGAGGCGGTACGCCTGCTCATGTGGTAACGGCGATTTATCAGGAGAATATCACATTTCTCACCAAGTTACCGGGGATCGGTAAAAAGACGGCACAACGTATGATTCTGGATTTGAAAGATAAGCTCGACGGTATTGGCTCGTTGGGGATGGCAACCGGATTGTTTGCTGAGCCTGTCGTAGAAGAAGGCGAAGGTTCATATTGGGGCGAGGCCCGTGAGGCGCTCAAGGCGCTGGGTTACACTGATGCTGAGTTGGATAAGGTATGGAGCAGAATGAAGAAAGATGCGAAACCTGATGAATCTGCTGATATTTTGATGAAGCGGGCTTTGCAACTGTTGTTTGCCGGATAGGACGCTGATGTCCGTTAACAAATGTCTGGTGAAAAGAGGAGCGATGGAATATGGATGACCGGATTATTTCCGCCAATTTGATGATGGAAGACCAGACGGCGGAGCTGAGCCTTCGCCCCCGTTATCTAAATGAATATATCGGGCAAAATCAGGTTAAGGAAAATCTGAAAGTATATATTGAAGCGGCCAAAATGCGTAAAGAAGCGTTGGACCATGTACTGTTGTACGGACCGCCGGGGTTGGGTAAAACAACTCTTGCTAACATTATCGCCAATGAGTTGGGGGTTAATCTGCGTACGACTTCAGGTCCTGCAATTGAAAGACCGGGAGATTTGGCAGCATTGCTGACCAATCTTCAAGAGGGTGATGTTTTGTTCATTGATGAGATTCATCGCCTTCATCGTACGGTGGAAGAAGTCATGTATCCTGCAATGGAGGATTTTGCGCTGGACATTATGATTGGTAAAGGCCCGAGTGCACGCTCGGTCCGTCTGGATTTGCCACCCTTTACCCTTATAGGGGCCACTACGCGCGCTGGGCTGCTCTCTGCGCCATTGCGTGATCGGTTTGGTGTTATTAGTCGATTAGAGTTTTATACGACAGACGAGCTGGCTTACATCGTGTCCAGGAACGCGGATATTATGGAGATTGAAATTGTCGGGGATGCGGCAGAGGAAATCGCATTGCGTTCACGGGGGACACCGCGTATTGCCAACCGACTGTTAAAAAGGGTGCGTGATTTTGCCCAGGTTGCCGGAGACGGTATTATTCATTCTGAGTTAGCTGCAGAGGCGCTAAAGAGGCTTCAAATAGATCCACTCGGACTTGATGAAATTGATCATAAAATGCTTAAGGCCATGATTCATTCATTCCGGGGCGGGCCTGTAGGATTGGACACAATTGCTGCAACCATTGGGGAGGAGAGCCAGACAATTGAGGATGTGTACGAGCCCTATTTGTTACAAATTGGCCTTTTACAAAGAACACCTCGGGGACGAACAGTGACTCCGGCGGCATATGCCCACCTTGGAATCCCAATGCCAACGGATCCACGGTGATTAGGAAACATGATGCACTTTTAAAAAAATCATTGCATGGTTATACGCAAGTATGGTGAATACGATATCGGCTGACGGATGATTAAGGGAAGTGAGAGTGTAAGTAAGATTCGAGCGGGTTCATATTTTGGTTTATTCCGCCGATGTATTTAAAGGGACAGACAAGGGTCGAGATCCCGATAAATTACGCAATATAAGTGCTAGACAGCTAGATTGGGGGAGCCAGAAATGAGTGGAGAAGCATTTAACCGAAAAAGTATTTTCGGTGCATGGATGGGCCGGGCCAAACGAGCAGCAGCGATTATGGTATTAGCTACAGTGTGCATACCTTGGTCTTCGGGCGTTCATGCTGCTGCCGCCCAAGAGGATATTCGTGTAGTGATTTTTGCGGATCTAGGTAGCAAATATAAAGCGACAGTCCCCGCTGTAACCTTGAAATCATCAGGAGGTCTGAGCGTTGGACAGAACAGTGGAGGCAGTTTTCAAACTTGGATGGGACTGCCAGACAGTACGGTTCGTTTTAGTGTAGACAGCTATCGGGTGAAGGTACTTGAAGGAAATGAAGCAGCGGCGATAAAAGCGGCCCAAGCCCTGCAAAAGACTAATGATAAACCTACGGTTTTTATCGGTTCAAAAAATGGTAGCTCTGTGTATCAAGTGTACGCGGGAATATATGCTAGTGAACAGTCTGCGCAGGCTGCTGTACAGCGGATTTCCTCCGCAACCGGAGCGCAGCCCGAGGTTAAGGGAAACAAGCATTGGTCCACAGGAAGCTACGGAAGCGAGCAGGAAGCTAATCTCGTTCGAACGACAATTGCTGCGGCAGGCTTTGATGCTTTTACTGTGATTCAATCAAGAGGCCAGTATGCTGTATGGGTTGGAGAAGAAAGTAATGACAGCAAGCTGTCGGCTTTGAAAACAGAGCTGGAGAGCAAGCAACCAAGACTCACGCTGTCTAAAGTTAATGCTACTCAAACTGGCCTCATTATAAGACAGGAAGCAGGAGTCACGACTGGCTCGCAGGTGATGTCTCATTACATTCTAAGTGGTTCTGATAATAGCAAGGTAATTGTTAACGGCGGTAATAATGGAATACAAGTGGTCGAAAGATCCCAGCGTACATATCGCGGCGAGATGGAGATCGGCATGACGTCAGGCCAGCTGGCGCTTGTGAACGAAGTTCCTTTGGAGCAGTATTTGTATTCCGTGGTAGGAGCAGAGGTCTATTCCTCATGGCCAGATGAAGCGCTCAAGGCTCAAGCGGTAGCGGCTCGTAGCTACGCGCTTGCCCAAGGCAATCGGTTTCAGATCGGCAATGTAGTAGATGGTACGTTAAGCCAGGCTTACAACGGTAAGAGCTCGGAACATGCCAATGTCAATGAGGCTGTAGATGCAACAGCTGGTGAAGTCATTAAAAGTGGCGGCAAAGTGGTCGAAGCTGTATTTTCATCTAATGCGGGCGGTGTGACAGCAGATGCTTCCGAAGTGTGGAACAGTGGTGGCGAAGCCTTTGCCAGCGTAGACAGCTCGGGGGATACTTCGGCACAAAAAGGAGCACAGGAATGGTATCATGTACTTCTCTCCAGTGGCAAGACAGGTTATATTCGTGAGGATAATGCTAAGGAACTGGAGGGTGTCACAGAAGCGGGGTTAGACAAAATCACCGTCACTGCGGAAAATACAAATGTGCGTCCTATTCCCCAAATCCAATCGACAGTTACACCAATAGCCAAGGCGCAGCCGGGCGAAGAGATAATTGTATTAGAAAAGGTGCCTCAGTCCGGAGACTATGCATGGGTGCGGGGGCCCTTTACGTCAGCTCAGCTTGCTAAATCCCTGCAAGGGAAAGTCACGGGCACAGTGCCTTCCTCTATTAATCACCTTGATGTCACCAAACGTGGTCCATCAGGGCGAGTGTTGGAGGTTGAAGCGGACGGATCCCCTTTGAAAGTGAAATATCCGGATATGTTTCGCTCAGCGATGGGCGGACTCCCAAGCACACTGTTTGATATTGCGAGTACCGGAAGTTATACTGTATTAGGCGCTGATGGGGCTACTTCTCATGTAAGTGGTACACAAGGCACTCAAATCCTATCCGCATCTGGCAGTAGTACTTCAAGTGGTAACGGGGTGATCGTCATGAATGAAGATCGTCATGCACGGGTCATTGACAAAACACAAAGCTTTATTTTTACAGGTAAAGGAAATGGTCATGGTTTGGGCTTATCCCAATGGGGTGCCAACGGTTTGGCCGAGCAGGGGTATGATTACAAGAAAATTTTGCAACACTATTACAAAAATGTGGATATAGTTAAGGACTGACCAATATATGAATGTAAACGACTACGATTTTGAACTGCCTGAAACATTAATTGCACAGACACCTTTGCTTGATCGGAGTGCTTCCAGATTACTGACGTTAAACAAAAATAATGGTGAAGTGGGTCATCATACGTTTTCGGATATTGTGCAGTATCTTCAACCAGGGGATACGCTGGTGTTAAACGATACGAGAGTGATTCCTGCACGCTTGTTTGGCATCAAGGAAGACACGGGAGCTAAGGCTGAGGTTTTGCTGCTTAAGCAACTGCAAGGGGATCGATGGGAAGCACTGGTGAAACCCGGTAAAAAGCTGAAAAAGGGTGCTGTTATCGTTTTCGGTGATGAGCTGAAAGCAGTAATTGAGGAAGAAGGAGATATGGGCGGAAGGGTACTTTCATTTTCATATGACGGTATTTTCCAGGAGATCTTGGACCGTCTGGGGCAGATGCCGCTTCCGCCGTATATCAAGGAACAACTGGATGACCGCGAGCGTTATCAGACAGTTTATGCTCGGCATGAAGGTTCTGCTGCGGCTCCAACGGCAGGGCTGCACTTTACAGAAGAATTGCTGGACCAGATTAAAAAGAAGGGCGTTACCGTTGCCTTTATCACACTTCATGTTGGCTTAGGGACGTTCAGACCGATGTCTGTGGATACGATTGAAGAACATGTGATGCATGAAGAATACTATTCATTGTCACAGGAAACAGCGGATGTACTCAATGAAACCAAGGCGCGCGGCGGAAGAGTCGTGGCGGTGGGGACGACCAGTTGCCGAACGCTGGAAACGGTGGGCAATAAATTCCTAGATGGAGTATTAGAGGCCAGTAGTGGCTGGACACAGATTTTTATTTATCCAGGCTATGAATTCCGTGTGGTGGATGCGATGATTACGAATTTTCATTTGCCTAAATCCACCTTGGTTATGCTGGTCAGCGCACTGGCGGGCAGGGAGAATATTATGCATGCTTACCAGGAGGCGATTGACCGACAATATCGGTTTTTCAGCTTCGGGGACGCAATGTTCATTTATTAATTAAGGATGGTAGAGAAAATATGGCACCAGCAATAAGATACGAACATATTAAAACCTGCAAGCAATCGGGAGCCCGTCTTGGGCGTGTACACACACCTCATGGAGTTATTGAGACACCAACCTTTATGCCTGTGGGAACTCAAGCTACTGTTAAAACGATGAGTCCTGAGGAACTGAAAGCGATGGATGCTCAAATTATTTTGAGTAACACGTACCATTTGTTTCTTCGTCCTGGCCACGATATTATTCGTGAAGCAGGTGGACTGCACAAGTTTATGAATTGGGATCGCCCTATTTTAACGGACAGCGGTGGATTCCAGGTGTTTTCCTTAAGTGAAATGCGCAAGATTTCAGAGGAGGGTGTTCATTTTCGCTCTCATTTAAATGGAGATAAGAAGTTTCTTTCGCCTGAAGTGGCGATGGAAATACAAAACTCGCTTGGCTCAGATATTATGATGGCCTTCGATGAATGCCCGCCATTTCCGGCTGAATATGAGTATGTGAAAAAGTCACTGGAACGTACCAGCCGTTGGGCTGAGCGTTGTTTGGAGGCACACGCGCGTCCTCATGATCAAGGGCTGTTTGCCATTGTTCAAGGAGGCATGCATGAAGATCTGCGTAAGCAAAGCGCTGCGGATTTGACTTCCATGGATTTCCCGGGGTATGCTATTGGTGGACTGAGCGTAGGTGAACCGAAGCATTTGATGTATGAAGTGCTAGATTACACGCTGCCTCTGCTTCCCACCAACAAGCCAAGATATTTGATGGGTGTAGGTTCTCCAGATGCCTTGATTGAAGGCGCTATCCGTGGTGTGGATATGTTTGATTGTGTACTTCCAACGCGAATTGCTCGCAACGGGACAACGATGACCAGCCAAGGTCGTCTTGTCGTTCGCAATGCCCAATATGCAAGTGATTTTGGCCCGCTCGATCCCGCTTGTGATTGTTATACCTGTCGCAATTATTCACGTGCTTACTTGCGGCATTTGATTAAAGCGGATGAAACCTTCGGGCTCCGACTGACAACGTATCATAACTTGCATTTCTTAATACAATTGATGCGTAATGTCAGACAAGCGATTATGGATGACAGGCTGCTTGATTTCCGAGATGAATTTTTTGAGCAGTACGGTCTTCATGATAATGACAAAGGCTTTTAAGTTTTAGGGAGAGTATACGAAAGGGGGATTTAACATGTTTCATTTTGCTACAGCTGCTACTGCACCCGGTGGAACTGGCGGACTTTTTCAAATGATCTGGCCACTGGCTCTGATGTTTGTAATCTTCTATTTCTTGCTGATTCGCCCGAATCAGAAAAAACAAAAGCAGCGTCAAACGATGCTTCAAGCTTTGAAAAAGGGAGATAAAGTAATTACGATCGGAGGTCTTCACGGTACAATTGTGGAGATTACGGATGATGTAGTAGTTTTGCGTGTGAATGATGTCACGAAGCTGACCTTTGACCGCAGTGCAATTAGTAATGCGATTGCAAAAGACACGGCATCTGAGGAAGTTGTTTCCAAATCGTAAAATGCTTCTGACCGTTATGCAAAAACCGAGCCTTTGAGGAGGCTCGGTTTTTTTGTGTTGTTTTATTACATGGATACAAACATTTTGATTACTTGCTGAGATTAATGCCAAACATCCCACCACCTGCACCTATGACAAACGCGAAAGCTAAGTGTAACAGGTCCTTGCCGTTCATGCCCGCATCCAATGCCAGAAAACCGACCAGAAGAACGATTAGTCCATACAGGATGCCTGTAATACCGCCTTGATACCAGCCTTTGTTTGTGGATCTTTTACCGGCGACGAAGCCGCCAGATAGCATGGCGAATGCGTGGACGATGTACGTATACAATGATAAGTCCTGTTCCTGCATCTGTGTCAGCCACAAGAGTAGTGAAAGAATCAATGCGCCAAGCAGCATCCATGCAAAAGCATAAAATAAGCCGGATAAAATGGGATGGGCCAGACGAAACGAACACCAGCGGCGAATGAGCTCCATTGATAATTCCTCCTGTACCAAGGTTTGAACTATTATCATTCTATGGCCAAGCCTCTCGGCTTAGTACCAAGTCGCAAGCAGTCTTTCTCTTTATTTCAATAATTTAGCCTTTGGTTTTTTGTATGAGCCAAGTGAGGAACGGTCAGAATACGTGTACAATGAACGACTAATGTCTTATTGCAAGTACAGGGGAGGAGGCGAACATATTGAGTCACGATATTTTTGCTCATATTTTTCGGACGCTGCTCATGTATTTTATTGTATATCTGGTGATGCGCTTGATGGGTAAAAGGGAGATCGGCAAATTGTCTGTTTTCGATCTCGTCATATCGATTATGATTGCAGAAATTGCTGTATTCAGCCTGGAGGATATAAAACGTCCACTTTATGAAGGGCTGATTCCTTTAGGAGTGCTGTTAATTTTGCAAATCGGGATTTCATTTTTTAGTCTGAAAAGTCGGCGACTGCGCTTACTATTTGATGGTAGGCCCAGTGTATTGTACTCCAATGGACAATTAAACAAGGACGAAATGGTGAAACAACGTTACAATTTAGATGACTTGCTGTTACAACTTCGTGAACAAAATATAGAAAGTCTGGACGAAGTCGAATATGTTATTTTGGAAACGACAGGTAAGCTAACGGTTATAGGTAAGGATGATAACGATGGAGTGGAACACGGAAAAATGAAGCAAGAATTAAACGGAACAGATTTGATAAACAAAGAGCAACAGGTGAATAAGGTCCATCCTTCTCCACAAATCGGTGGAAAGTTTAGATATGAGGGACTGCCTATTCCATTAATCATGGATGGCAAGGTGCTGGATCGAAATTTGGAACGGATGGATATGAACCGTTTTTGGCTTAAAAATCAGATTCAAGCAAAGGGACACAAAGATTTTAAGGATGTTTTTTTATGCTCGGTTAACCATAGAGGTGATGTGTATATTACACCACCGGCCTATGGAAAATCTTCGGATTAGATTTCCTATGCTTTAAACCATCTTCTCAGGATTGGAATGCGTGTAAGGTTGTCCCAATCAATCATTTTGATCAAGGTCATTAGGAAAAGGTACAGTATAATTCCCAAACCTGCGGCAAAAATAAACTGAAGCCACATTTGGTTGAACATCGTTAGATGTCTGTAGGTATATAATACTGCTGCTGCCATGATGATCATACCTATCCCGGTCTTCCAGAAATCGAGCAAACGTACGCGGAAGCGAAGCAGTCTGCTGACACTGAAGCCATGAAGGAGTGTAACAATGGCACTGTTAATACAAATGGCGATGACAGCTCCGTAGATACCGTACTGAGGTTGGGAAGCAAGCCAGACGATTAGCGCAATTTTGATAACGGCTCCGATAAAGGTATTTAATAAGGCACTTCCAGGACGGTCTAATGCCTGAAGTGCTGCCTGAAGCGGGGCCTGAATGTACATAAAAAGAGCAAAAGGTGCCATGAGCTTAAGCATGCCTGCAATATCGCCATTATTATAGAGTAGCAGACACAGAGGTTCTGCCAAAACATACATGATTACGGCAAAGGGGGCTCCTGCAACCAAAGCGAGCCGAAGCGATTGATGTAGACGTTTGTGAATGGCTGTAATATGCCCCTTGGCTGCTGCTTCGGATAACGAAGGAACGAGTGAAACTGCTAGCGAACTGGTAAGAACCCCAGGTAGTAATAATACAGGAATGACCATGCCCTGCATGGCTCCATATTGTGCGGTTGCCACGCCAGTTGCAATGCCTGCTACGGCGAGGCTACGCATGCACAAGATAGATTCGAGCAAATAGGATAAGGAACCAACAAGCCTTCCAGCAGTAACGGGAACGGATATAGACATAAGACGTGACAAAACGGATGATTGCTCGGGTTGAACCTCAGAGGAGGGGATAGGCGACTTCGGCTGAAGGATGCGATCTTTTCGATGGTTACACACGTATTGCCATAGCAGCACAATCATGCCAATGAATTCGCCCGCCAGAGCACCGAGCATGGCACCTGCAGCAGCGTAGGCTACCCCATGAGGAAGTAACAAGTAAGCAAACCAAATGACACAAAAAATGCGCATAACGGTCTCCGCAATGGAGGAGGTGGCAGAAGGAATCATATTTTGCTTTCCCTGAAAATAGCCCCTATAAGCTGAGGAAACAGCTACAATGACTATCATTGGGCTCATGCTCACGAATGTATAATACACGCGGCTGTCGGTCAGGAGATGGCTTGTGATCCAAGGCGCGAACACAAGACAGAGCACCATGGCGATCAGACTGAGTGTAATGGTGAAGCGCAGGCTGGTGTGCAAAATACGCCGCGACATTTCGGGCTGTCCCGCCGTTTCGGCTTCGGCTACTAGCTTGGCTACCGCAAGAGGGATTCCCCCTGTAATAAGCGTCACCAGAACGATAAAAAAGGGATACCCCTGTTGGTACAAGCCAACTCCTTCGGGGCCGATGATACGCGGGAGTGCGATTCGGGGAATAAAACCTAGTATCCGGTTGATAATTCCTGCTGCCAATAAAATAATTGCTCCATGGATGAATGTCTGCTTTTTCAATCGCAACTCCCTCTTCCCCAAAATGTAATTCTGCGTCTATACATTACTTTAGAAGATATGCTGGACCTGTCCATCTTCATGACAAGCTTTTCCGTTCAGAAACAAAGTGATTTAGACAACAAGAGGGAGAGTGGTGAATTCTGCTATTGACGAGCGAAATGAATGCATATATTGTTGATTTAAGGCTATTTTCAACGAAAAGAAGGGTTTTCCAGGATCAGGACAGAAATGTTCTACAAAGCAGTCAATAACCCCGCTAATTGCTGATCTGCGGAACCGGTAGTCGCTGGGAGGAGGAACGGCCATCGTGGGTATGGAAGAGCTGGATGAGCAGGATTGGGATGACGCAATTGAGATGCTCTGTCAAAGTAAGGCGGACGAGTTGATTCTCGTAGGTTATGAGCATGTCACAAGTAAGGACGTGTGGAATTGCGTCAGCCATAAATATGAAAAGGAGGGTATCCCTCCGCTGCACAAGCTCGTTAACGATATACTTTCCCTTAAAGCGACGAGCTTTATGAACTATTTGACTATGTCCGCATTACGGGGCTCCACTTTCGAATAGAAGGGGGTCTTTTTTTGCGTTCAAATTGACTGCTTTTTGAGGGGTAGCTATAATAGGAATATTGAGAATGAAAGGGGAACATGGGACGGAATGAAGAGAATTCTAAGTTTCATCGTGGTCGTGCTCATAACTACTGGTGTTATGATCGGGACAAGCCCGGGCCTACTGAACAGTTTAAAATTAGGCCTCGATTTAAAGGGAGGCTTTGAGATTTTATATGAAGCCCAGCCTTTGGAAGCCGGGCAGAGTGTAACCAGACAGTCTCTTATACAAACAGCTCAAAGTCTGGAGAGACGGATTAATGCGCTCGGTACGACTGAGCCGGAAGTAACAACAGAGGGAAGCAACCGAATTCGCGTGCGGCTTGCTGGTGTCACTAATGAGGCAGAAGTCCGCTCCATGCTGAAAAAGCCTGCAGAATTAACGTTCCGCAGTGCAACGGCAGCAGATGCTAAAAAGCCAGGCCAATACAGCAAAATTGAGCTCCGCGGTAATGATTTTGTGGAGAATGGCGCTGTTGTAGGCTATGACCAGCTGAATCAACCTGAGATTAGTATCAAAGTGAAGGACAAAGCTAAATTTGCAGAAATCACAAAGCGACTTCTGAATAAAGAATTAGCTATTTTCCTGGATCAGGAATTGCTGTCTGCACCTACAGTACGTGGGGAATTAACGGACGGTAGCGCGTCAATCACAGGTAGCTACACTCGTGATGAAGCGAATAAACTGGCGGATACGATTAATCTGGGTGCCCTTCCGCTCAAACTGACGGAAAAATATTCTCAGAGTGTAGGTGCTACGCTGGGTCAATTGTCACTGGATCAGACGATTCGTGCTGGGTTGATCGGCTCAATCATTATTCTGGTATTTATGATTGCGATGTTCCGTATACCAGGATTAGTGGCCAGTTTTTGTCTCATCGTTCATACTTGGCTGGTGCTTGCGATCTTCTACTTGGGTGGATTCGTGCTCACGCTCCCAGGTATCGCCGCCTTCGTGCTCGGGATCGGGATGGCAGTCGATGCCAATATTATTACGTATGAACGGATTAAAGAAGAAATCAAGACGGGCAAAACGATTCGTTCTTCCGTTATCGCAGGTAGTAAGGCTTCGTTCCGTACCGTTATGGATGCCAATATTACGACAATTATAGCGGCAGCGGTTATGTTTGGTCTCGGAACAGGCTCCGTTAGAGGTTTCGCTCTGGTGCTTATCGTTGATATTGTCACCAGTATCTTGACGAATATCTTCTTCTCCCGCTTCTTGCTCAATCTGCTGGTTAAAGCGGATGCTGTGAAGAAGCCCAAGTATTTTGGTGTGAAGGAGAGTGATATTAGTGCGCTTTAATTGGGACTATAAATATATCAAGATGAGCAAGTGGTTTTACACGTTCTCGATTATTATCACACTGCTTGGTATTCTGAGCTTGTCGATATTCGGCTTGAATTACGGGGTAGACTTTCGTTCCGGTTCCAATGTGGATGTCAATTTGACTAAAGTCGTTACGCAGGAACAGATTCAAACTTTGCTGGACAAGCAGAAGATCGGTAAAGAGGTGGATTATACACCGGGGAAAGAGCGTTTCGGCATTCGCTTCTCACAGGTTTTGACGGATCAGCAAGTGAATGACTTTAAGACTTCCTTTAATAAAGAGCTTGATCCAAAGGCTTCCTTTGAGGTCAATACAGTAGATACGGAAATGGCACAAGAACTGGAGCGGAATGCAATATGGGCGATTTTGCTAGCATGTGTAGCCATCGCGGTCTATATTTCGATCCGGTTTGAATGGCGGTTTGCCATTGCAGCCATCGTTTCGTTGTTGCATGATGCCTTCCTCGTTATCAGTATTTTCTCGATTTTCCGGCTTGAGGTGGATTTGACCTTTATTACGGCAATTCTAACGATTGTTGGTTTCTCCATTAATGACACCGTCGTTATTTTTGACCGTATTCGGGAAAATCTACGATTTGCGAAGAAGAAGTCCAGAGACGACTTAGAGCAGGTAGTTGATCACAGTATTGCGCAGACAATGACTCGTTCACTTGCAACCGTGTTTACGGTGTTTATTGCCTCCGTATGTTTGTTCATATTTGGCGGCGAATCGATCCGTATGTTCTCACTTGCAATGGTCATTGGTTTGTTGTTTGGTGCTTATTCCTCCATTTTCATTGCCAGCCCGCTGTGGGTGGCATTGAAAGGAAAACAAAAATCCCCGACAGCTGGCGGGGGCGCGGTCAAAACTGCAAAGTCTTAAGTTACGCAAATACCAGTAGTATAAATTAAAGAGAAAGCCGCGTCTGCTTGGGCGCGGTTTTCTAAGGTTTTGAGATTTACCTTGAGTAAGGCACAGTAGTGGCACTTAAATGTGAATGGTTTTTGGTTTTGAGAAATTCGGTTATTTTAGAATGAGCTTTATTGGGAAAGGGTTAGTTCAGGATTGAGGGGGAAACGTTGTGAATAGCGAACGCAGCCGATCATTGGAAACTGCGGCGTTGAGCGGGATTGTAGGTAATCTCGCGCTGGCTGTTCTAAAGGGAACCGTCGGTTATGCTGCAAACAGCAAGGCGTTGTTGGGGGATGCACTGCACACGGCTGCGGATAGTGCTTCCCGTTTGCAGGAGCTTCTGTTTTCCAAGGGTGCTACAGGGCACGGAATGCTGGCACGGTTGCGGAACGGTGAAAAGGTTCGGACGGTCATATCTGTGGTGCTGGCTATTTTAGTGCTGATGAGCGGTCTTCAGCTAGCTATCTCGGCGGTTCGTTCATTAAGCAGTTCGGAACCGGAGGCTCCCGGTCTGTATGCATTAATTACCGTATTTATTGCGTTGGTGTTGAGAGAGGCGCTATTTCAGTTTCAATATCGCTACTCGATTAAACATGGTCATAAAGCGGAAGCAGATCGGTACGCTAACCATGAACGTTACTCGCTGTATGCATCGTTGATTGCATTGATCGGCATGATCGGTGCAATGACTGGCGAAGCAATGGAATGGCCTGCATTATTATATCTTGATCCAACCGCAGCTTTGCTGGTAGCCTGTCTGGTGCTGCGTAAAGGATATTTGATGGTAATGAATACCGCTTACCAGGTTCCTGCACAGCCCTTGCAGGAGGAAGACTCCCGACGCTTTATGGAGACGATTCAACGGGTGTATGGTATTGTAACGGTTGAACACTTACATGCCCAGGAAACAGGCCATTTCATAACAGTGGATGTAACGATAAGTGTGAACCCGCGGATTACGGTACAGGAAGCGCAGGAAATTGCCGATCGAGCAAAAAATTTACTGTTAGCCCGTTTTCCACAGGTGACCCATGTACAAATGCAGTTCATTTCTTATCAAGCCGGGTATCCTTACAAATCCAATCATGAACTGCCAGATAATGATGTGTCGTCTTTGCTTCAATAGGGCAGGACGACTATGAAAGAAAGGTGAATAGGATTGCTTCATTCGCAGTACAGATGGAAGACCCCAGAGGCTAACCTGGAAGCGGCTCAGCTGTTGACAGAAGAACTGGGGATTTCACCATTGTTGTCCCGGCTTTTAGTGAACCGGGGCGTCACTACCGCCGGGGAAGCAAACCGCTTTTTGTACGGAAGTGTGGACGATGTACACGACCCTTTTCTGCTTCTTGGTATGAAAGAAGCCGTGCCGAGAATTCGCCAGGCTCTGGAACGTGGCGAGCATATATTAATCTATGGCGATTATGATGCGGACGGCGTATCCAGTACATCATTGATGATTCAGCTCATGCGTTTTCTGAAGGCTTCTTATGATATTTATATTCCCCATCGTTCTAATGAGGGATATGGTCTGCATAATCATGCCCTTGATTGGGCTCATCAGCAGGGAGTTACGCTGGTCATTACGGTAGATACGGGAATTAGTGCAGTAGAGCAAATTATTTATGCAACTTCCTTGGGGATAGATGTTATTGTGACGGATCATCATGAGCCGCCTGCTGTACTTCCCGAGGCATATACTTTGATTAATCCGAAGCTACCCGGTTGCCCATACCCATTTAAAGGTCTTGCAGGTGTTGGTGTTGCCCTGAAGCTCGCCCAGGCGCTGTTGGGTGAGGTGCCGGAGGAATGGTTTGAAATCGCCGCTATCGGCACGGTAGCCGATCTGATGCCACTACATGGTGAAAATCGGACGATGGTACGCAGAGGGATTCAATCCATGAGAAACTCTGCATTTCCGGGTATTCGTGCGTTGCTCCATGTAGCGGGCGTGGATATATCTACAGTGACTTCAGTCAACATCGCATTTGCATTGGCTCCGCGGATTAATGCCAGCGGGCGCTTGGATCATGCGGGACGAGCAGTTTCTCTGCTGACGACAGAAAAAGAGGAAGAAGCAGATCAACTTGCGCATGCGCTGGACCTGCTCAATCGTGAGCGTCAACAGGTGGTCGAACGTATTGTGGAGCAAGCCGAGCAACAATTGGCATCCAAACTGAATGGAGGCAAGCTTCCGTCAGTTATTGTGTTAGCTGGTGAAGGCTGGAATGTCGGCGTTGTCGGAATTGTGGCATCCAAGCTATTGGATCGTTATTATCGACCGACCATTATTCTTGGTATAGATGCTGAGACAGGCATGTGCAAAGGTTCTGCCCGTTCTATTCCTGCATTGGATATTTACAGTGCTCTTACGGACAGCCATGAGCTTATGGAGCATTTTGGGGGTCATCCTTCGGCTGCGGGTATGACGCTGTCCCGTGACAATCTGGAATTGTTTGAAGAGCAGCTGAACCGCTATGCGGGTTCCATTCTGACACCAGAAGATCTCATTCCTGTAGCTGAAGCTGATATGGTCTGTCGTTTGGACGAGGTATCTTTGCAAGTGGTTGAAGAACTGGAGTTGCTTCAGCCTTTTGGTATGGGGAATCCTTCTCCACGATTCGTATTACAGGGACTGCAATTGCGTGAAGCTCGTAAAATGGGACGTGAGAAAAATCATGTGAAGCTCTTGCTGGAGCAGAACGGTTTATCGCTGGACGCGATTGCCTTCCGTCGTGGCGATTTGGCTGATTTTTTACAGCAACAAACGGAGATAGATCTGCTGGGTGAATTGTCAATTAACGAATGGAACGGTAAAAGGTCTCTCCAGCTAATGATGCAGGACATTCGAGTGCAGGAGCCGCAAATTTTTGATTATCGTGGAGTGTCGGACCCTTTTGCCGAATTAGAGCGGGGACTCAAGATCTTTCATCCACGCATAGAGGAAAGAAAGAAAGACGTTGCGGTGTTGATCCACCCGTCATCTAGGCTTCGTCCCTCGGGCTCCGTGGATGCTGAATCCTTATGGTTGTACGATAAAGATGGCAGCGTTATTCCCAGTGATGGTCAAAGAGATGCACAGCACTCTGTAAAGTCGCTGTTCGTACTAGAGCCGCCGGATACACCGGATCAGTTTCAGGCATTATGGTCTACCTTTGAGAATGTAGAGAACGTATTTCTCCTTCATTCGGTCAGTGAGCGTGGCGGTCGACTCGTAAGCCCCGACAGAGAGCTGTTCAAGCGTATTTACGTTGTGCTTTCCCGAATGGGGACACAGCCTGTTGATGAAAAAGCAATGCTGCCTGCTCTTAGCCGACAGTGCTCCTGTTCAGTACGCATGTTATCCAAAGTGTTGGACATCTTCGAAGAACTTGAGTTTATGACGCGTACAGATGGTCAATTCTGTTTTGTATCCAATCCGCCTAAGCGGGATTTAACAGCTTCTCCACGATATCAGGAATTGTATAATATGGCTGAGATGGAGAAGTACTTGTTGGATGCGGACACTACCCAGATGACGAGCTGGATTATGTCGCTTATGAAGGGTGCGTCTTGAGATACTATTTCGCAATTTATGTTGTAAAATGTATATACTAATTTGAAGTTTACAGTAGGAGGAACTAAGTTGGACTACAAAGAATATATTCGGGTGATTTCCGATTTTCCACAACCAGGGATTAGTTTTAAGGACATTACGACCCTGATGAAAAATGGTGAACTATACCGCAAGGCTATCAACGATATGAAGGAACTGGTATCGGATTTGAAAATTGATTTGATTGCAGGGCCAGAAGCACGTGGGTTCGTTGTTGGTGCTCCTTTGGCTTATGCGCTTGGTGTTGGTTTTATTCCCATCCGTAAAAGTGGCAAGCTCCCTGGGGAAACCATTGAGGAAGCATACGGTTTGGAGTATGGTAAAGATACGCTGGCGATGCATAAGGATGCTATAGAGCCAGGCCAAAATGTTCTGATTGCTGATGACCTGCTTGCTACAGGTGGAACTATTGCTACATCCGTGAACTTGGTACGCCAGCTTGGTGGTAATGTGGCAGGGGCTGCTTTTCTTATCGAGCTGTCTGACTTAAACGGTCGGGCGAAACTGACTGATGTAGATGTATTCACCCTGATTACGTATTAAGTATTTTGAAACCCGGGTTTCCCGGGAAATAATTATGTGCGGATCGCCTAAATAGTCCGATGGAACATCTCTTTATCTAAAGAGTTGCTCCATCGGACTATTTTGTTTCTTTGTTGGAAAATAGGCATGAAAAAATTTCGTAAATGTCTATGAACAATAAAAAAAGGAGCAGAGGTGGTCATAAGGAGCATAGTGGTCATACTGATTTCAATCAGTTTTTGTTTTATTTTTTGCTAAGCAGAAGCTAGATACGGAAATAAGTCAAAAATGCTGCTCGTTGCTTATCGAGGGTTAAAGCAGTTATTGCAACTGACTTGGATGGGGTGCTCTGAAGATGGATGAAGGAGTATCTATTTTAAAAAGGCCGTGCATAAAAAAACGCCGCTCCATGAGATATGGATCTTTACACGCTTGTCTATACATTCTGAGCGTGTTGACCCATAACTAACATGGAGCGGCGTTTCAAAGTTTAAAAACAGATATCAATCTGGTATTTTCTCGGTTAAAGGTTCCTGCGATTTATCGTTGGACCAGCCGAGCACGTCAATCAGCTTGAAGAACAAGCTGAGGATGATGCCGATGATTGTAGCCAATGCCATACCTTTCAAGGTTACAGCACCCCAAGTGAGCGTAGTACCACTGATTCCGACAACAAGCACGATGGTCGCAAGCAGCATGTTGGTTGGCTTGGCGAAATCCACCTTTTGCTCAACGAAGATTCTTAGACCGGAGGCAGCGATGACACCGAATAATAGTAAGGATACGCCGCCCATAACTGGAGCTGGAATATTAGAAACAATCGCTGAGAACGTGCCTGAGAAGGACAGCAAGATGGCAATGACAGCCGCTCCGCCAATGACCCATACAGAGTACACTTTAGTTAATGCCATGACACCAATATTTTCACCATAAGTCGTATTAGGTGTAGAACCGACAAAACCGGAAATGACGGTGGAAATACCGTTACCCAGCAGTGAGCGATGGAGACCAGGATCTTTGGACAACTCGCGCCCGACAATGTTGCTAGTCACAAGTAAGTGACCAATATGCTCTACGATGACAACCAGAGCAACAGGAAGAATCGTCAGCATAGCAGAGGTATTAAAAACTGGAGTGGTAATTGCAGGATGTCCGAAAAAAGGAGCGTCTGCAATGGCCTGTGTATTGACCATGCCCATAAAATAAGCAAGCACATAGCCCACTACGATACCGATCAGAATATGAATGATTTTGGCAAACCCGCGAAACAACACTGCACCCAGAACAGTGACCCCGAGTGTAACGAGCGAAAGAGTAATCGTTTTGGGATCTGGAGTCCAGGCTTTAGTAGGATCGGCATTGATAATGCCTGCCATGCCTGCTGCAACCGGAACCAGTTCTAGACCGATTAAGGCTACGATGGAGCCCATAACAGCTGGAGGAAAAACGACGTCCAGCCAACGGGTTCCGGCATATTTGATTACCAGTGCGACGAGGCAGAAAATAATACCTGTAACGATGAAAGCACCGAGAGCCATAGCATAGCCGTTGCCGCCGGGATTGTTTTTAAGCACAAGACTGACGGGAGCGATAAAAGCGAAGCTGGAGCCGAGATAGGCGGGAATTTTGCCGCGGCAGATCCATATGTACAACAATGTGCCAATACCGTTCATTAGCAAAATCATGCCGGGATCGACGCCGAAAATATTCGGCACCAGCACAGTGCTGCCAAACATGGCAAACAAATGCTGTACGCTGAGCAGGAACCCGGGTCCTGCCGATAGCTTTTCATTAACTTGAATTTCGCGTTGCAACGCAGTTCACTCCTTAGTTCTTTCAATTATTCTTATATACATTAATTACTTTTCGTAATTTTTTCAATATAATTCGTTTCATTTCGTCAACAATCCTCATTTTACTTATCCATGTGTGACAGAATAATGCGACAATGCCAAACCTGTAATAGTTGACGTGCGACGTGCTAACCGTCATAATTGTAGGAAATCACTTTTAAAAGGGAACCTTTGCGCGACATTGATCGGCGGGTTCCATTTTGCATAGAAAGGACACGGAATAGAGCAGAATGGGGATAGAGCAATTACTTAAAAAGGCCGGGGCCTATACCAGAGAAGCAGATCTTATCCGCATCAGGGACGCCTATGATTTTGCCGAGCAGGCCCATTCCGGCCAGACTCGTAAGTCCGGTGAACCTTATATTCTGCATCCGCTTGCGGTTGCTGATATCGTCGTTAATATGCAGATGGATACCATCTCCATTATCGCCGCTCTTTTACATGACGTTGTGGAGGATACGACGGTGTCTTTGGCGCAGATTCGCGAGCATTTTGGCGATACATGTGCGATGCTTGTCGATGGTCTGACGAAGCTGGAGCGTATCCAGTTCCGTTCCAAGGAAGAACAACAGAACGAAAATTATCGAAAAATGTTTATTGCTATGGCGCAGGACATTCGTGTCATCGTCATTAAGTTAGCAGATCGTCTGCATAACATGCGTACTTTGAAATATCAGTCAGAGGAAAGCCAGCGTCGGATTGCTTATGAAACGTTGGAGATTTTCTGTCCGGTTGCGAATCGACTGGGTATTTCAGCTATTAAATGGGAAATGGAAGATATTGCTCTACGCTATCTGAATCCTCAGCAGTATTATCGCATCGCTAATTTGATGCATAAGAAGCGGGCCGAGCGGGAGCAGTTTATTGATAATGTCATACAGCGTATCAGAGAGAAGCTAGAAGAGATGGGCATTCAGGCTGATCTGTCTGGACGCCCTAAACATATTTACAGTGTGTTTAAAAAAATGACGACGAAGAACAAGCAATTCAATGAAATATATGATTTGCTGGCGATTCGAATTATTGTGGATAACATTAAAGACTGTTACGCCACACTGGGGATTATCCATACGTTGTGGAAGCCAATGCCGGGGCGGTTTAAGGATTATATCGCTATGCCTAAGGCCAATATGTATCAGTCCCTTCATACGACAGTAGTAGGTCCCAACGGGGAGCCTACCGAGGTACAAATTCGCACAGTGGATATGCACCGTACTGCTGAATTCGGGATTGCGGCCCATTGGGCCTATAAAGAAGGCAACGGAGCAAACAACACTAACTTTGAGGATAAAATCACCTTTTTTCGAGAAATCCTGGAGCTGCAAAATGAGGCGAAGGATGCGTCGGAATTTGTGGAATCGCTCAAAATGGACTTTTTCTCAGACCTTGTGTTTGTGTTTACTCCTAAGGGAGAGGTCATTGAGTTGCCGGCCGGATCCGTTCCGCTGGACTTTGCTTTCCGTATTCATACCGAAGTTGGCAATCGAACGATTGGCTCTAAGGTAAATGGAAGAATCGTACCTTTGGATTATCGACTTAAAACCGGTGATATTGTCGAAATTATGACGTCCAAGCATTCTTATGGACCTAGTCAGGACTGGCTCAAAATTGCTCAGTCCTCTCACGCGCGCAGTAAAATCAAACAATGGTTCAAGAAAGAAAAGCGTGAGGAGAATGTTGAAAAAGGCCGCGAAAATCTGGAACGTGAGCTAAGAAAACGTGATATCGAGCCATCGGTGTGGATGAGCGACGACAAGCTTCAGGAAGTGGCACAGAAGTTCTCCTTTAACGATTCCGAAGATATGCTGTCTGCGATTGGTTTTGGTGGTATAACCGCAGCGCAGGTCTGTACACGTTTGACAGAGAAGCTGCGTAAGGAACAAGAAGAGGCACGGTTGATCGAATTGACGACTGAGGTCAAGGAGTACAAGCCGCAGGGCGAACGGAAAAAAACACCGACTAACGGTGTCAGCGTCAGAGGCGTCGATAATTTACTCGTTCGTTTTGCACGATGTTGTAATCCCGTACCGGGAGATGACATCATCGGCTATGTAACACGTGGACGCGGCGTATCCGTTCACCGGACGGATTGCCCGAATATTCCTTCGGGTACGGGCGAAGATCAGGCGCGCGTGATTGAAGTGGAGTGGGAAGAAGCAGCGGAAGTCAATTACAGCGTCGATATTGAGATTACGGGGCATGATCGCAACGGTTTGCTGAATGAAGTGCTTCAGGCCATTTCTGAGAACAAAACCAGCTTCTCGGCCGTTACAGGTCGTACAGATAAAAATAAAATGGCGATGATTCACATCACAATTCTCATTCGCAACACGGATCATTTGCATTCTGTTGTCGAACGGATTAAACGGGTGAAGGATGTATACACTGTGCATCGGATTATGCAATAACCTTATTAAGCGTACAGATAGGTTTATAGCCTTTGTAACACATCTTGGGTAGAAAGACCCATAGGCTGCTAAAAGAGCCGTAATACGGCTGTGAGACCTTTTAAAAGGGAAGGTTAAAGGAGATATCGGATAGGCGATGAAGATCATTATTCAGCGCTGTAAAGACGCTCAGGTAACGGTGAATCAAAAGGTGGTCGGCAAGATTGGAACCGGATTAATGCTGCTGGTTGGTATTGGTCAGGGAGATACAGCAGCCGATGCCGTTTATTTGGCGGATAAAACAGCGGGATTACGTATATTTGAGGATGCTGAAGGTAAAATGAATGACAGCGTTCTGGATGTCGGTGGAGCCATTTTGTCTGTCTCTCAATTTACGTTGTATGGTGACTGCCGTAAAGGAAGAAGGCCTAACTTTATGGGGGCGGCCAAACCAGAGGAAGCGGAGAAGCTGTATGATTTCTTCAACAGTCAGCTTCGAGCCAAGGGCCTGGAGGTAGAAACGGGAATTTTTGGGGCTATGATGGATGTTTCATTGACGAACTGGGGCCCAGTGACACTGATTTTGGATACCGAACGTTCGTAACTATGTCATTCATGGCGTGATCTGAGTAGAATAAAATAGCTGTTCAGAGGGACCATAATGTCATCCTGATTGGTGATTAGCCAGGCGGATAGCCTAAGGGTGACAGGAGAGACGAAGCTATGCGTCAAACCCCAAAAATGGACGGGCATCGAAGCACTGTGCTGCTTTTTCCCGGTAGTATGCAGGAGGCGATCAGCCTTACTCGTAATGCTGATACGTTATTGCAGCATGTTGCAACAGCCATCGACAAGCCGGGACGCGGTGCTTTGCCGCGCAGGTAACATCGGGTTAAATGGAGCGTTAATGAGGTTCTACCCGAAAACAGCACAAAGAGGTCAAAAACAAAATATGTAGCATTGAATTAGTGCAGGAGCCGAAAGGCTCCTTTTTCTTTTCCACCGCTGCGAATTGTTATAAAAACTGATCAAGCGGGTAATAACAAAGTGTGGTAGACAAACAAACTTAATTTTAAACTTGTTTTGAGGATAACCGGAAAGGAGATCTGAACATTAATGAGTAAAATTGCATTTTTATTGGCTGACCAATTTGAAGATTCCGAAATGAAGGTACCTTATGATGAATTAAAAAAGGCTGGACATGAGGCAGATATTGTTGGGCTGAAGCAAGGTGAGAAAGTGAGCGGTAAGCAAGGTAAAGCAAGCTACACTATTGAAAAAGCCATTGCAGATGTGAAATCAAGTGACTATGATGCAGTTGTTATTCCCGGCGGATCCTCCCCGGAAAATCTACGACTGGATGCAAATGTTCTGAAATTTGTGACTGAAATTAATGAGTCCAAAAAAACGATAGGCGCTATCTGTCACGGGCCGCAAATTTTGGCGAGTGCTGATTTGTTACAGGGCCGGACGATTACAGCTTATCCTCCATTGAAAGATGACTTGATTAATGCGGGTGCTCATTTTGAGGATCGAGAGGCGGTTGTGGACGGTAACTTTATTACGTCTCGGACCCCTAAGGATGAGCCTGCCTTTGTGCGTGAGTTATTAAAAGTATTGTAATTTGAACACGAATATTTTCTTAGATTAATGCCAGTACAATTCCCAAACGAGGAGGATTTGAAATGGCAAAACAGATTCAGGCTTATTTTCGCACAGAAGATGAAGCTGAGGGTGCCAGAGCTTCGCTTCAAGCTTATAGAACCGAACATTTGGAAG
The DNA here is from genome assembly GCF_038008045.1 of Paenibacillus sp. FSL P2-0173. Taxonomy (NCBI): domain Bacteria; kingdom Bacillati; phylum Bacillota; class Bacilli; order Caryophanales; family Paenibacillaceae; genus Paenibacillus; species Paenibacillus sp. FSL P2-0173. Next base: position 1,810,392 of record NZ_JBBOYK010000001.1, on the reverse strand, counting down.
TAGGTGCTTTGGGTGATACGCTCGGCCGGGAGACGAGAGTTTTAATTCCGCTGGTCCCCTATAACAATACAGGCTCTGTGAGCACAGGAGGCTCTGCGGGTGCGGCAATCCCTGCGGCGGGTGCTTATGGCGAGAATATTCTACCAGATGCGAAGGATGACCAGATTAACTCTGGCTCAGCCCAAAGGGATCTGGATGAAGATCGGAACGGAACAACGAATCATGATGGAGGGTTGCTCCGTGCGACAGATGTGTATATTAACGGTGATCAAGATGAATTGCGGTATGTATTATCAGCAAAGGTGAATGACGCCGATTATGATGAGGTCATTTATAAGCTACGTTCCAATCGTGGATATGTATCGCAGTTGGATTAAAGCTGAGAGCGCGACACAAGAGATTGTCGATACTTGAGAAATTTAGCTACAAAAGAGTGACTGTAATACAATTGTAATATTCGAAACATCATTCCTTAATATTCGTTGTTTATAATAACAGCATGACCCCCTTTTGATATATCTTTTTGAACCTGCGGACCGTTTCCGCAGGTTATTTTCTTTTTATAAGCCTTATTTGTCCGATTATAGGGAGAATGTCTTGACTTTGTCGAGGCGGTTCATTAAAATCATAAAATAATGAAAAATGATTTGATGACGGGACCAAGTACTCCGAACCCACAAGCGCAGAGAGGAATTTCCAGGCTGTAAAAATTCCCTTGATGAGCGGATGAATGACCTCCCCGAGAACAGGCGGCGAACAATTGAGGAAACCCTACTGAAAGTGCATTGCAACTGTGCCTACAGTGGATGGTCCTGCATAATAGCCGTACTGCGCGTTACGGGCGTTATACGTATGAGCGGAGTCAGCATAATGCTGACGGGCAATGAGTGATTCTTATGCTGGTTGTCTGGGCAAACTCCGGAATGTGGGTGGTACCACGGGTGATTGTAAACGACAATCCCTCGTCCCTGTTAATGTTAACAGGACGAGGGATTTTTTGTTTTATATTGAAAGTGGAGCAAGAAGAAAGTGCACAATACGAAATACAACGATGGGGGGATACGTTAATGGCCTTTCAAAAACCGACAGGAACACAGGATTTGCTGCCGGGCAGTGTAGAAAAGTGGCAAGTTGTCGAGGAAAAAGCCCGTGAGATTAGCCGCCGCTTTAATTACCGAGAGATTCGTACGCCAATGTTCGAACAAACGAATTTGTTCGTTCGAGGTGTGGGTGAAACGACGGATGTGGTGGAAAAAGAAATGTATACTTTTGAGGATAAAGGGAAGCGCAGCATGACTTTGCGTCCGGAAGGAACAGCAGGGGTTGTCCGCTCCTATGTGGAGAACAAACTATACGGGGAGCCGGATGTAACTAAGCTGTATTATATCGGCCCGATGTTCCGGTATGAGCGTCCACAGGCTGGGCGTCAGCGTCAGTTTCACCAATTTGGAATTGAAGCATTTGGTGCGGTCGATCCGGCGTTGGATGCAGAAGTTATTGCTTTCGGGTATCAATTCTGCCGTGAGCTGGGCTTGAAAGGAGTACAGGTGGAGATTAACTCCGTCGGTAATGCAGCCAGCCGGGCAGCTTATCGTCAGCATCTGGTGGACTTCTTGATGCCAATTAAGGATACGTTGACCAAGGAGAGCCAAGCACGCATTGAGCGTAATCCGCTGCGAGTGCTGGATAGCAAAGATGACCAGGACAAATTTGGAGGTGCACCTTCGATTTTGGATAGCTTGGACGAGGAATCTCGCACACACTTTGAGAAAGTGAAGCAAAATTTGGATGCCATGGGCGTGGAATATACAGTTAACCCGCGTTTGGTACGGGGGCTGGATTATTATACGTTGACAGCGTTCGAATTCAAAGCTGAAGGAATTGGTGCCATAGATACGATCGGTGGAGGCGGCCGCTACAACGGATTGGTTGGAGATTTGGGCGGACCGGATCAGCCGGGCATTGGTTTTGGCATTGGACTGGAGCGAATTCAGCTGATCCTGGAACATCAAGGTGTCAAACTGAACGAAGCCAAGCCGTTAGATATCTATATGGTAGCATTGGGAGAAGCAGCAGAAACAGAAGTGACCAAACAACTATTCAAGTTGCGTCAAGCCGGATTTTCCGCGGAGCGAGATTATCTGGGACGTAAAATGAAGGCGCAGATGAAATCAGCCGATCGCTTTAAAGCAAGGTATACTGCGATTCTGGGTGAGGATGAGCTGGTTCAAGGTGAAATCGCACTGAAAAACATGGAAACTGGCGAGCAGCGTACCGTTAAACTGGATCAGCTGGTGGAAGAATTAGGCTAAAGAAAATGGTGTAACATCAATCGGTGGAGCTTCCTCTGGTTGTCATATAGCATTAACTACTAAACATAAACAGGAGTGTGTATTATGAAAAGGAGTCATGAATGCGGCGCATTGACTCATGCGCATATCGGAGAAACAGTTACATTGAACGGTTGGGTACAAACCCGTCGTGATTTGGGGGGCGTACTTTTTATTGACCTGCGCGACCGTAGCGGAATTGTACAAATTGTGTTTAATCCGGCATATTCCGGTGACGCACTGCAAATTGCGGATCGTGTTCGTAGTGAATACGTGCTTGAGGTTACCGGTACTATTGTTAAGCGTGATGCAGAAACGATTAACCCGAACCTGCCAACAGGTGAAATTGAAGTGCGTGTCACTGAAATTGAAGTATTGAATGCGTCCAAAACACCTCCGTTCTTCATTGAAAATGGTGTAGAAGTGGACGAGTCTCTGCGTTTGAAATACCGTTATTTGGACCTGCGTCGTCCGGAAATGTACCAGACGTTGAAACTGCGCTCCAAAGCAGCAAAAATATTCCGTGACTTCCTGGACGGAGAAGAGTTCGTCGAGGTGGAAACACCAATTTTGACGAAAAGCTCCCCAGAGGGCGCACGTGATTATCTGGTACCTAGCCGGGTGCATGAAGGTGAGTTTTTCGCCTTGCCGCAATCGCCACAACTGTACAAGCAATTGCTGATGGTGGGTGGCCTGGAGCGCTACTACCAAATTGCACGTTGTTTCCGTGATGAAGATTTGCGTGCTGACCGTCAGCCTGAATTTACGCAGGTCGACATCGAGACCTCCTTCATGCAACAGGATGACTTGCTGCCAATGATGGAGCGTCTTATGGTGAAATTGTTCAAAGAAACCGTTGGGGTAGAACTGGAAACACCGTTCCAACGGATTACACATGCTGATGCGATGGACAAATACGGCTCGGACAAGCCGGACCTGCGTTTTGGCCTTGAGTTGATTAAAGTCAATGATATCGTGGCAACTAGTGGTGTAAAAGTATTCGCTTCCGTAATTGAAAAGGGTGGCGAAGTAAAAGTCCTCAATGCCAAAGGATGTGGCACTTGGAGTCGTAAGGAGATTGATGACCTGGGTCCTTACGCTGCACGCTATGGAGCTAAAGGCTTGGCTTGGATTCAAGTGAAGGAAGGCGAATTCAAGGGGCCTATCGTTAAATTCTTCACACCGGAAGAAATCGAAGCATTGAAGGAGCGCACAGGAGCCGAAGAAGGCGATCTGTTACTCTTCTCTGCGGATAATAAAAAGGTAGTTGCTGATGTATTGGGCGCACTTCGTCTGAAAATTGGCCGTCATTTGGGACTGATCGACGATAACAAATTCAAATTTGCCTGGGTTGTAGACTTCCCGCTTCTCGGCTATGACGAAGAACAAAAACGTTATGTGGCGGAACACCATCCGTTCACCCGTCCGAAGGACGAAGACCTTGGCCTCTTGGATACCGATCCAGGTCAAGTTCGTGCTCAAGCCTATGATATCGTACTGAACGGCTACGAAGTGGGCGGCGGCTCGATGCGGATTTACAAACGTGATGTTCAGGAGAAAATGTTCAAAGCTCTCAACCTGGCGCCGGAAGAAGTTACTGATAAATTCGGCTATCTGTTGGATGCGTTCGAATATGGTACGCCTCCACATGGTGGTATTGCCTTCGGTTTTGACCGCCTCGTGATGTTGCTTGCAGGTCGTACAAACCTGCGTGAAACGATTGCATTCCCGAAAACAGCTAGTGCGACAGACCTGCTTATGGATGCACCAGCCGAAGTAGATCAAGCTCAATTGGAACAGCTTCATATCCGTATTGCTCCGAAGCCTGTTGCTCCTAAAGCTTAAGACGTTTGCAAGTGCCATCCATTGGCATGAGATAGCTTATAGAATGCCATGAACCCGTTACCCTCATATGGATAATGGGTTCGTGGTTTGTATGCTGGAGTTCAGGCATAGAGTTTAAATCAGTGAGGGAGGATATACCATATTGTTGCATCAATTTTCACGAACGGAATTGGCCATCGGAACTGAAGGTCTAGAGGTTATGAAAAATAGCACGGTGGCCGTGCTGGGTATCGGCGGTGTCGGTTCGATTGCAGTGGAAGCGCTGGCGCGCACGGGTGTTGGACGTATCATTTTGATTGATAAAGATGTTGTAGATATCACCAATATTAATCGCCAGATACATGCGTTGACAACGACGGTAGGCCAAAAAAAGGCTGATCTGATGGTAGAGCGTGTGAAGCTGATTAATCCTGAATGTGAAGCGATTGCACTGAACATGTTTTATACGGAAGAAACATATGAGGAGCTGTTCAAGTACGAACTGGATTATGTGCTGGATGCTTCGGATACGATTATTTACAAAATTCATTTGATTAAGGAATGCCTGAAACGGGGGATTCCGATGATCTCCAGTATGGGGGCTGCGAACAAAATGGATCCGAGTCGTTTTCAAGTTGCAGATATTTCCCAGACGAGAATGGACCCGATTGCCCGTGTCATCCGCACCAAGTTGCGCAAGGAAGGTATTACCAAAGGCGTCAAGGTTGTATTCTCCGATGAAGAACCAATGAAGCCACGTGAAGAAATTACAAAAAAAATTGTACCTGCAAACGCACCTGAAATCCGGAAGGCGAAGCAGCCGCCTGCAAGCAATGCATTTGTACCTCCGGTAGCAGGACTGATCATGGTTAGTGTAGCCGTGAAGGATTTGTTAGAACATGCTGGTGTGTAAGTTGCAAAAATAGCATGGCAGTTCATTCGTAGATTTACATCAGTATGTATTCACTTTAAGACCTGTAGTTCTGTGCATCACATCCTTTGTGTCACAGTTGCTACAGCTCTTTTTTGTTTTGAAAAAGCGCAGCTTACTGCAAACAGATTGAACAACTTGCTGGAGGGTTTTGGTATGAAGGATGGACTGTGGTCCAGAAGTCTCGGTTTCAAGCCCGAGCATCATTGGAAAAAGGAATTAGCCGCTGGGGCCATTTCTTATTTTTCCGTTGTATACATTGTTATGGTTAATGCAACTATTTTGGCAGATGCCGGGATTCCTCTCCAAGGGGCGATGCTCGGGACACTGCTGACATCAATGATTGGCTGCCTGCTTATGGCTTTTGGTGGGAAATCTCCAATGGTCGTTGTACCAGGGATGGGGATTAATGCCTTTTTCACTTATACGCTCGTACATTCTATGAAGCTGAGTTGGCAGGAAGCGTTGATGGTGGTTGCCATCACAGGGATCTTATTCGCCATTGTGGCCTTTACATCATTGTACAAGCTGATTAGCCAAGCGATTCCCCATAATTTGCAGCACGGAATTACGGTAGGCATTGGTTTGTTTTTAACCTTTATCGGATTGCAAAAAAGCGGCATCGTGATTGCTCATCAGACGACTTTTGTGGCTATTGGCCATTTTAATGATCCCAAGGTAATTACGGCTTGTGTAACGTTGCTGCTCGCTATTGTATTGTTTGTGCGTAACGTTCAGGGAGGTTTACTAATTAGCATTTTGGCGGGAACTGGGCTTGCTTATATACTGGGAGCTGTAGAGCCTACAAGCACGGTACGAACCTCTGAAACGGTGCGACAGTATGGGCAATTGTTTGGAGAGCTTTCCTTTTCAGGCATTGTCTCGGTAGCTTTTTGGATCGCTGTCTTTTTGCTCCTACTCATTGTACTATTCGAGAATATTGGTATGATTACTGCACAAACCAACATGATCGGAAGACCGGATTTATTTAAAAACAGCTTGCGTGTGTTGGCTGTAACCAATATCTTTGCCGGTATTTTGGGCAGCAGTCCGGCGGTAGCCGCTGCGGAATCGACGGCTGGTATTGCAGCGGGGGGACGCTCGGGAATGACACCGCTGGTAACTGCTATTTTATTCGGGGCGACGTTTTTCTTTATTCCACTGTTGGCTTATATTCCTGACAGTGCCATTGCGCCCGTGTTGATCATCATTGGGGGTCTAATGGTGCAAAATGTGCGAGAGATGGATTTCAGTGATTTTACTGAAGCGTTTCCTGCATTTCTGATCATGGTAATGATGCCCTTTACTTACAGTATTGTAGACGGGATGGCATTTGGTTTTATTGCATACCCCGTAGCCAAGCTGGCAGCAGGACGGGGCAAGGAAGTGCCTGTCGCATTATATATCATTTCTGTACTGTTTGTGGCTAACTTTGTGCTTCATTCTCTGGTGTAGTAAACTCGAAGATAGATTGTACTGTTCATACCCGCGCAGAGCGCGGGTGTTGTTGTTTGAACAAGAATGGTCAGACAGGAAGCGAGGTTGATGGTATATGGAAAAAGAACATCATATACACCGAGATGAGCAGGAGGACCGGATGAAGGAAAAGCCGGGTAAAAGACCCGATAAGGCTGGCATGGGGCGGTTTATCAAATTGATTGCGAGTGCGCATCCGCCCAAGGCCATTCTGATCATCGCCCTGATTCTGACGCTGATTCAGACCACTGCTGGTTTAATCGTACCCATGATGACCAAAGGGTTGATTGATGGCTTGACCTTTTCTTCATTAAACCGTATGGTCATTGTTGGTCTGCTTGGCGCTTTTGTGCTTCAAGCGGTGGCTTCGGCGGTTTCTATCTATATGTTGAACTATGCTGGGCATAAGATTGTGGCTAATTTGCGCAAACGCTTATGGCATAAAATCTTATCTCTACCTATCCCTTACTTTGATCGAAATCGGTCAGGAGATACGATGAGTCGCGTCACCAATGATACAAGCCTGATTATGAACTTAATTACGGAGTATCTAGTCAATCTGATTTCTAATGTGATTGCAATTATTGGTGGTATTGCATTGTTATTTTATCTGGATTGGGTGATGACGCTCATTATTATGGCTATTGTTCCGCTAACAGCCCTGATTTTATTTCCTGTAGGCAGAAAAATGTACCGTATCTCCAAAAAACAGCAGGATGAGATGGCAGATCTGACCTCAGTGTTGAGTCAGGTTATCGGCGAAATCAGACTGGTGAAGGCCTACGGAACCGAAAGCAGAGAGGCTCAGGCCGGTGAGGATCGTATTTACCGGATGTTCCGCTTCGGTTTGCAAGAGTCACGCATCCTAGCTCTTGTAGGTCCCATTTCTACCTTCTTGTTGACTGCAGTGCTGGTCATTATATTGGGTGTTGGTGGTGTTCGTGTCGCATCGGGTGTGCTGACCGCTGGGGATTTGGTGGCTTTTATTTTGCTGCTGTTTCAGGTGATCACACCGATGGCACAATTCACGACCCTGTATTCACGTCTACAAAAGGTGGTTGGGGCTACTGAACGGATTCAGACGATTTTAGATCATGAAGAGGAACCGCTCGAGTTGAAGCAGGAAGCGGCAAAAGAGAGCAGAGATATTATACTTCGTGATGTTGCCTTTTCCTATACTGAAGGTGAAGAGGTCCTTCATAATGCGAACTTGGTCATCCCGGCTAACCGGACGACAGCATTCGTGGGACCGAGTGGAAGTGGGAAGTCCACCTTGTTTTCATTGTTGGAACGCTTTTATGTGCCGGATACAGGGGAAATTCGTTATGGAGACGAACCGATATCGTCATATACACTTTCCTCCTGGCGCTCCAAAATTGGTTATGTATCGCAGGAAAGCTCAATGATGACCGGAACGGTCAGAGATAACATTACATATGGCTTGGGGCGCGAAGCTGACTTGGAAGAAGTGAGACGAGCAGCCACGATGGCGTATGCGGATACATTTATTATGGATCTACCTCAAGGCTACAACACTGAGGTGGGAGAACGGGGAATGAAGCTGTCTGGAGGGCAGCGTCAACGGATCGCTATTGCGCGTGCGCTTCTTCGTAGCCCTGACATTCTCATGCTGGATGAGGCTACATCTAGTCTGGACAGCTCATCTGAGCATGAGGTACAGAAGGCCCTAGCGAACTTGATGGAGGGACGCACGACGATTGTCATTGCTCATCGTTTGTCTACAGTGGTTCACTCCGATCAGATTATCGTGTTGGACAAGGGCAAGGTGACCGGTGCAGGAACTCATACTGAGTTATTAGAGTCCCATCAGGTGTACCGTGAGCTGGCTCAAAAGCAGTTTGTGGAGATGGGGGAAAGAAGTATGGAGTATTAGAGGCCGCTTCGCGGGTGCCGCAAAGCTTCATACTTTTGTGAAAGAATAGGGAAAAAGGCGTATTAGGAAATAAGGTTGGATTTTTATGGTTAAATGTGTTACGCTTACTTTCCTTTTTTTGTGTCGGAGCAAGTGAATGCGATGCAGAAATCGAGACTTGATATTCTTAGGAGGTAACTGAAATGGAGAATGAGTTTCAAAGTGCCTATCAAGAAGAACAGCATAGGCTGTCGCTTGCTATGGAGGAAATTGATCGGAGATTGGAACGGCTTCGCAATACGCCGGTGTACACCGGGCATGATTTTACGGAGCAAGTGCTGGAATCGGCACGGGAGGAAAAACGTCAGGCTTTGGCCAAAAGCTCACAGGAGCCTTATTTTGGTCGTATGGATTTTGACGAGCGTGGCAGAGGGCAGCGGAAGCCACTTTATATCGGTAAAATTGGAGTGGAGCGTGAAGAAACGTCAGCGTATCCGCTGGTGATTGATTGGCGTGCACCGATTGCCAGCTTGTTTTATTCGTTTACAGGTGGTGAAGAAACCGCGTCTTACGAAGCTCCTGAGGGAACCATTGAGGGCTTGGTCTATCTGAAGCGTAATGTTGTCATTCGCAAAAAAATCCTGGAACGGGTAGCCGATACATATAATCGTGAAAGCGACGAGCCTGCCGTTTCTGATGAGTTTCTCGTTTATCGTTTGGGAGAAAACAAGGATAACCGTTTACGGGATATCGTGTCTACCATTCAGGCGGAGCAGGATCAGATCATCCGCGCGGCCAAAAATACAGCCCTCGTTATTCAGGGGGTAGCGGGTAGTGGCAAGACGACGGTAGCGCTGCATCGTCTCGCATTTTTGCTGTATCAATACAAGGATCAGGTATCAGCGGACAAAATGGTAATTTTCGCACCAAACCATATGTTCCTTGACTATATTTCAGATGTACTTCCAGAGCTGGGGGTCGGGAATATTCAGCAAAGTACATTTGCAGACTGGGCACTGGACTTATTGGGTTTGGATTTACCTTTGGCTGATCCTGCCGAAACATTATCTTATTGGTTTGAGAGTGGCAGTCTGAGAAAGGAATCCATGGATGAGGCGCCGGGAAGATTCAAGGGCTCGGTTCACTTTATGGAGTTGCTTCAAGCTTTTGTTGAACGACTGGAGCCCATCTCCGTGCCCGAGGGGGATTTTTCACCATGGGATGGAGCGGTGCTGCCACAAGCTGAGATTTTGAATTGGTTTAATGAGGAATATAAGCCTTATCCGCTCGCGAAGCGGAAGGAGCGTGTGCTGGCAAGAGTGCACCGCTGGATTGAAATGGAACTGAAAAAGTCGCCTTCGGCGGCAGCGCTCAAGGAACGCAAGAAAAAGGCAGGGACACGGGAAAAGGCATATGCTAAAAAATGGCCACAATATGACGCACTGACGCTCTATAAGCAGCTTTTTCAGGCAGCTAAAGGGTTACCCGCAGATACGGCTGCGGAGATGAAGGCTTCTCTGCCGACTGCTATTTTTAAGACCACACAGTCGGACCTGCGAAAACAGATTATCCGTGAAGAAGATCTGACTGCGTTAGTGTATCTTCACGTGCTGATTCATGAGGTAGAGTCATCTCAACGTTTTGACCATGTGGTCATTGATGAAGCGCAGGATTTTTCACCTTTTCATATCGCATTGCTGGATTTGTTCGTGAAAGGGCATTCCTTCACTATACTGGGCGATTTATCGCAGGGCATTCATGAATATCGTGGCGTACATGCGTGGGAGGAAATGAGTTCTCTTTTTGCGCCCGAACATACAGGGTATTTTGCACTTACGCGGAGCTATAGATCAACCTTGGAAATTATAGAATTTGCAAACACGATTTTGGAGCAGGGAGTTCGCGGCGGTATTACGGCAGTTCCGGTATTTCGTAGTGGCGATCCGGTGCGTACGATGTCTTACGACTCATCGGTGCGTGAGCAGAGTTTGCTCACCGCTCTAAAAGAGCTGTCCTCCAAGGAGTATCGTACTGTTTCTGTGCTGACCCGTACCTTAAAAGAGGCTGTGGAGCTACATGAGGTTTTCACAAGCGCGGGGTTGGATGTGAATTTGATTGACGGTGGTAAAAAGCAATATGAAGGCGGATTGTCGGTACTGCCTGTGTACCTATCCAAAGGTCTGGAGTTCGATGCAGTTATTGTGGCGGATGCCGACCATGAGCATTATGGAGAACGGGCATGGGATGCCAAGCTGCTGTATGTAGGATGTACCCGTGCGCTGCATGAGCTGTGGCTATTGCATGATGGCTCACTTCCTAGTTACGTACAGGCACAGACGGAGTAAACAGAAAAGCGTTGTAAAGCATCGCCTGAGTTGTTGTATTCCTTTTTGTTTACTGTTTATCTTAGTGATGGAAATTAGGAAGTCATGTCAGTCGAAGAACAGCGACGAAATTCATCTTTCGTCTAAAGCTGTTCTTTCTTTTTTTGTGGGCGACTGACTTGGAGATCTACAGCTGTGCCGTGACCATGCTATCTGCAACTTGTTAACGGATATGGTAGAATAAGAGGCGGTTTACACTCTATCAGGATTATAGATGACTTGAATTTTCATGATTTTTAACCGTATGAGCGAACATAATATAGTAGGTTTTCGAAGAAAAAGAGAAAGTGTTCGTTCATAAACCATAAGGAAGTGAATGAAATGGACTTATTTTCATATTCCCAAGAGTCAACGCCAAGCAATCGGTTGCTTGCGGATCGCTTGCGTCCGACTTCGCTGGATGAATATATTGGACAGGAGCATGTTGTGGGTCCGGGTAAGCTGCTGCGAAGAGCTATAGAGGCAGATCAGGTCTCTTCTATTTTGTTGTACGGACCACCGGGGTGCGGCAAAACAACGCTGGCACATATCATCTCGCAACACACGCAAGGCGATTTTGTACGTCTGAATGCTGTAGAAGCATCTGTGAAAGACGTAAGAGAAGTCATTGACCGTGCACAGACGAATAAATCGATGTATGGCAAAAAAACTATTTTGTTTCTCGACGAGGTACATCGGTTTAACAGTTCACGTCAGGATGCACTGCTGCCTGCGGTGGAAAAGGGCACGATCGTGTTTATTGGCGCCACGACTGAAAATCCCTTTCACTACGTCAACGGCGCTTTAATGAGCCGTTCTACGCTGTTCCAGCTTGAAGCGCTAACGCAGGAGCATTCGCTGGCTGCTATGCGCCGCGCCTTGAGTGATGCGGACAAAGGGCTCGGCTACATGCAGCTTCAGGTAGATGAAGCTGCACTGGCTCACATCGCGTCCATGGCGAACGGTGATATCCGCCGCGCTTTGAACGCGCTAGAACTGGCGGCGCTCACGACGCCTCCGCTGGCAGACGGCACGATTCACGTGACACTGGAAGTCGCAGAGGAATCCATTCGCCGCCCGATTGTCAAAGCAGATGAATCCACGCAGTATGACGTGCTGTCGGCCTTTCACAAAAGCATTCGCGGCTCTAGCGACGCCGCGCTGTTCTGGTTCCTGTACGCCGTAGAAAAGCTCGGCATGGACCCGATGACCTTTATCCGCCGCCTCATCGCGGCGAGCAGTGAGGACATTGGCCTGGCGAACCCGCAGGCAATGGTGCAAGCGGTGAGTGCGCTTGAAGCCTATCGCAATAACGGCTGGCCCGAGGCCAAACTGAACATTGCACAGGCCATTTTGTTTGCCGTGGAAAGCCCCAAATCGAATGCCGTATATACAGCGATTTCACGGGCCATGTCGGCTATGGACGATATCAAATCAGCCGAGGTGCCACTCCATTTGCGTGACGCACACTACAAAGGCTCGGAAAAGCTCGGGCATGTTGGCTATCAATATCCACATAATTATCCGAATCATTATGTGAAGCAGCAATATTTGCCCGATTCGATAGCAGACCAAACCTTCTATCAGGCTACTGAGCAGGGGAATGAGTCCAAAATCAGGCAAAACCAGCGGTGGCGGGATTCACAGTCTTAATATATGTGCGACTTCATATACAGAGTGTGTACGATATCGTCACGTTACACCATGATCGTGCAAGAGCGAAGAAGGGGATAAAAAGATGAAAGACGTGCTATTCGTTGCTGCGGGCGGAGCGCTTGGAACCTCTACCCGTTATGGCCTGCAATCGCTGTTGCCTGCGGCGGGTGCGGATTTTCCACTTGGTGTGCTGCTAATCAATTGGATCGGCTGCCTGTTTCTGGGTTGGTTCTTTACGGTAACCTTGCGATCATGGCGGATCAAGCCGCGATTGCGACTTGCCATCGGAACAGGCTTTACAGGGGGCTTTACCACCTTTTCCACCTTTGCAGTGGATGCTGTCCGCCTCACGGTTCACGATCGTATGCTGACGGCTGTGTTGTACCTGCTGCTTAGCGTAGGCGGAGGGCTGTTTTTGACATGGACAGGTATCCGCCTAGGTACAAAAATGACGCAGGCTGCTCCCAAGGAGGAACGCTTATGATCTGGTGGGCGGCGGCAGGCGGGATTATGGGTACACTGGCGAGATACGGGCTTGGCATGTGGGCCGGAAAGAGGTTCGGTACCGTATTCCCGTGGGGGACGTGGATCATTAACATCAGCGGTTCATTGCTGCTGGGCTGGCTCTATGGCGAGTTTACGCAAAACCATTTGTCTCCTGCACTCTGGATGCTGCTAGGAACAGGTTTTTGTGGCGGCTACACCACCTTTTCCACATTTGGCTATGAATCTCTTCAACTGATGGAGCGTAAAGAATACCGACGCATGGCTACGTATGTACTGTCCTCTGTCGTGATAGGAGTTGTAGCTGCGGCTATCGGGTACAGAGTCAGTTAAACTCTATACATTTTCGAAATAACACGTAAAAATGCAATAAAAAGCTTCCAATCCCGACTCAAGGCATTCTCAGCCGTGATAAGGTTTCGGAAGCTTAGTGCTGTACCTATACAGCTATTTTTTATCTCGTTCTTTGTACAATTCAGGTAATAGGGATTCAAGTTCAGGTCTTGGATCAGGATCAGACAACTTCATTTCCTCCAGCGTTTGGACGGCAATCCGTAGCACAGTATAATCCCTATACCAACGGTTGTCTGAAGGAACGACATACCAAGGAGCTTGTTTGGTTGCGCTTAGCTCTAATACATCCTCATAATACTGGGTATATTGCTTCCAAAATTTTCGTTCCTGCAAGTCACTTGGATCGAGTTTCCAGTTTTTGTGAGGCTTTTCAATCCGGTCGATCAGCTTTTCTAACTGAAATTGCTTTGAAATATGTAAAAAGATTTTAACCACCTTTACACCATTATCCAGCAACAACTGTTCAAAATGCTTGATATGCTTAATATTCCGTTTGGCCTGCTTATCGGATATCTGTCCGTGAACACGTGTAATCAGCACATCCTCGTAATAAGAACGGTTAAATGCTGCAATATATCCACGTCCTGGGGTAACGCTATGAGCACGCCACAAGAAATCATGACTTAATTCCTCAGCCGTAGGTGATTTAAAGCTGTGGACAGTCACCCCCGCAGGGTTAAGGTTGGAAAATACCTGTTTGATGACGCCATCTTTGCCGCTGCAATCCATACCCTGAAATACAAACAAAACGGATTGTTTTTTCTCTGTAAATAATTTGCTTTGTAATTCCGTGAAGCGTTCCTTCAATTGATCTGTTTCCAGTCGGATTTCTTCTTTATTTTTGATATTCTTTGTATCCTTGGGGTCCCATTCTTTCAAAGAAACTTTTTTACCCGGTGTCAGCATTCCTAATGAATCAGACATAAAGGCACGCTCCTTTTCAATTGAAGTATGATCTTGTCTACATCATATACCCAAATGAGGATGTTATCAAAAGTTCCTTATGTATTAATGGTCTTTCAAGTTAATTCGAAAAGGATTACATAGGGAAGAAGTTAGAAGTCCCTTGTAGCGATCTTATTTAAATATGACGGTTCCTATTTTAAATGGGAGCATACCAATGGATTAAAAAAGGGACGTGCATACACCATGGAAAATTTTTTGCAAGGAATGTTTGTCCAGCATGACAGACATCATAAAGAGCAGATTATCAATTCTTTACAAGCCATTACTAAAAACATCTTTCATTAAAAAAGTCGCCTCCCAAATCTGGAGAGACGACTTTTTTAATTCCCTGCTATATCAATGCAAAATGGTCATTTTATTTAAACTGTTTCAGGCTGAAGTTTTTCAACCTTATCAATGGTTCCGCCACCCAGACAGCGTTCCCCGTCGTAAAATACAACAGCTTGTCCAGGCGTAATGGCCTTTTGATGTACATCGAATATGACATGCACGGTTCCATCCGCAAGCCATTGTAAAGTTACTTGCTGATCAGGTTGGCGATAACGGAACTTGGCTGTGCAACGGAATTCGCTGGTCGGACGAGTATCTGCGCCTTCAATCCAGTTCACGTCCGTTGCAATCAGGCTGGTAGAATACAGACTGTGGTGACGATCACCTTGTACCACATACAGAATATTCTTCTCCAGATCCTTATCCGCTACAAACCACGGTTCGCCTGAACCCGATCCGCCAATGCCCAAGCCTTGTCGTTGACCCAGTGTATAGTACATCAGACCATCGTGACGTCCTTTGACTTCACCAGTAGCGATATCCACCATGTCTCCACCTTTTGCAGGCAGATATCCACTCAGAAACTCCTTGAAATTACGCTCGCCGATAAAGCATACGCCTGTGCTGTCTTTCTTCTTGGCCGTATACAGTCCCGCAGCTTCCGCAATTTTACGTACTTCTGGTTTCGGCAGATGACCGATGGGAAACATCGCTCGGGACAACTGTGTTTGGCTTAATGCATTTAGGAAATAAGTCTGATCCTTGTTGCTATCCACACCTCGCAGCAAAGTAAAGTGGCCGTCTTCTTCCACAACCCGTGCATAATGTCCAGTAGCAACATAATCTGCTCCCAAATCCAGCGCTTTATTTAGAAACTCGCCGAATTTAATTTCACGGTTACACATGACATCCGGGTTGGGTGTGCGTCCAGCTTTATATTCATCAAGAAAATAGGAGAATACTTTATCGAAGTATTCTTTCTCAAAATTGACGGTATAGTAAGGAATGTCGATCTGTTCACAGACGCGGCGCACATCCTCCGCATCCTCCTCAGCCGTACAACGGCCAAATTCATCCGTGTCATCCCAGTTTTTCATGAAGATGCCGATTACGTCATAGCCCTGCTCCTTCAGCAGCAGCGCGGTAACGGATGAGTCGACGCCACCGGACATCCCGACGACGACACGGGTTTCATGATTGGCTTTAGCCATGGTCATCACCCAATTCTTTCAATATTGTTGTAGAACCCACCTATTGTAACATAAACGATAATAAGATACGATGTTTGGACGATCAAACGACACGGCGAACGATGGAAGAAAGCTATATAAAATGGGCTAAAGCTGTTCCAAATCGCTCGAAAGCAACTTTTTTTAAGATTGTTACCGTAATGTTTCCCTTTACCTGCCCTAATATGTTAACATAAGCTGAGGGTTAGGATCGGAATAGAGAGGTTTACAACACCAGTTATTCCGCGTGTTTAACGGAATTGTTACTATAAGTGAGGTGGCACAATTGAAAATATCAACGAAGGGCCGTTATGGCCTGACCATTATGATGGAACTTGCAGCCAGGTTTGGCGAAGGTCCAACTTCTTTGAAAAGTATTGCCGAAAAAAATCAGTTGTCAGAGCATTATCTGGAACAGCTCATCGCGCCTTTGCGTAATGCAGGTTTGGTAAAAAGTATCCGTGGTGCTTACGGCGGTTATATTTTGGCGAATGAACCGGCAGGAGTAACAGCGGGAGACATCATTCGTGTACTGGAAGGTCCGATATCTCCGGTAGATTTCACGGAAGAAGACGATCCGGCAAAACGTCAGCTGTGGCTGCGGATTCGTGACAGCATCGCTGAAGTGTTGGATTCTACTACACTTAAGGACTTGATCACATACCAAGAACATGATGAATTGGACAATTACATGTTCTATATTTGAGGTGGATTAACATGAACAGAATTTATCTGGATCATGCCGCATCGACTCCTATGCATCCTGAGGTTGCGCAGACTATGATGGACATCATGACCGGCCAATATGGCAACGCTTCGAGCGTTCATGCCTTTGGCCGCGATGCCAAGCGCACCGTCAGCGCTGCTCGGGATGCCGTTGCGGCCTCTTTGGGCTGCAAGCCTGAAGAAATTATATTTACGAGCGGAGGGACAGAAAGCGATAATCTGGCCCTGTTTGGGACGGCTACGGCAGACGGCCGTACTTCCGGGCATATGATTACAACCGCGGTTGAACATCACGCAGTGCTTCATGCTTGTGATGAGCTGGAAAAAGCGGGGTATGAGGTGACTTATGTCCCGGTCAACGGTTTTGGACGCGTGAACCCTGCGGATATCGAGGCTGCCATTCGTCCGGACACTTTTTTGATCAGCATGATGTATGCCAACAATGAGGTGGGCGTCATTCAGCCGATCTCAGAAGTAGGGCAGATTGCGAGAGAACATGGCATTGTATTCCATGTAGATGCGGTTCAAGCTTACGGTCATATATCCATCGACTGCCGAAATCTCCCAATTGACTTACTGAGTGTGTCGGGTCATAAGATTAACGGACCACAAGGGGTGGGTGCATTATATATCCGCCAAGGTACACGCATTCAGCCGCTAATGCATGGGGGACTTCAGGAAAAGAAACGCCGTGCCGGGACAGAAAACATCGCCGGTATTGCGGGTCTGGCTAAAGCCGCAACTCTAGCTAATGCTTCCATTGAGGAGCGTGGGGTGCACGATACGGTTCTTCGCCAGACACTGCTTAAAGGGTTGGAAGACACTCTGGGTAGCCAAAATTTTGTAATTAACGGTGATCCTGATCATTCTTTACCTAATGTCCTTAATGTTAGCTTTCCGGCCATTGGTACAGAGACCATGCTGATGAACCTTGACATGGAAGGAATCGCAGTAGCAAGCGGATCAGCCTGTACTTCCGGATCTCTAGAGCTATCGCATGTATTGCAGGCGATGGATCTTCCTGAAGATGTTTTACATTCAGCGATTCGGTTTAGCTTCGGTTTGGGTAATACTACGGAAGAAATGGAATACACGGCCAAGAAAATTGAAACCATATGGAAGCGGCTGCGTACTAGGTACTAGGGATTTCTCCGCATTTTAATAAGAAGGGAGGGGCGGTTTTCCATTTCATTGCATGAACGGAAGCAAGGTCTGACAGGCATGTAGGAAAAGGACCGCACCTTCGTTCGGATTGCAGAATGAGGAGGTACCCTATATATGAAGCTTCAAGATATGATCGGACTTGCCGTTTTCGATGTGGAGGACGGGAAGCAGATTGGTAAAATACATGACTTTATGGTGACAGCTGATTGGCGGATCACAGGGATCGAGTTGGAAGGAAAAGGGCTTTTTTCTTCTCACGTGAAAATGGTTGCTTGGGATGACATCGTTGCTTACGGTGAGGATGCGATCATGATTCGCAATCAGCAGGCTGTCCGTAAAACGGAGGCCCATGATATACAACATACGTACTTGCTTGGACCCGGTAAACTGAAGGATCTATCCGTGCTAACAGAGGAAGGGCTTATGCTCGGGCACATCTCGGATGTTTATTTTGACCAGGAAATGGGCAATAACATAATAGGCTTGGAAATCAGCGATGGTTTTGTATCGGATATTATAGAGGGGCGGAAATGGCTGCCCTGCACCGAAGATATGTCCATCGGGGAAAATGCTGTTATGGTTCCCCCGTTAAGCGAGCAGCGTCTGGAAAAAGCCATATATTCTGTTAATGGATAGGGTGAGTTTATTGAGATGTCCGAATTGTAATTCCAAAGATATCGGCAAAATCGGCTCCCATCAATTTTATTGCTGGGGATGCTTTATCGAACTTCAGGTGAATGGTGAAAAAATGTCTGTCTACCAAGTGGAAGAGGATGGAACGCTCAGTTCGCTGGACGACCTATTCTTTGGAGATGAGATGGCACAACAGGACTTGCCGCAAATTCATGCTTCTTCCTAAGCTTGACACCGAAAGTGGACAGGCTGCTTGCTAAGAGGTGTGATCTACATACGCTTAGTAGGTTGGATAATGCTTGATAAAAACAACGAAGAGGGTGCCCCGAACGGCCATATTGGCTGGGGCACCCTCTTTTGTATACCGTTTTTGTGAAGATGGTTAGTTCTACAATTTAAAGCGTTTGACCTCTTCCAATAAAAGATCTGCATGAGAATCGAGTTTGGCAGAAAGGTCGGCAATATTGTTCATGGCATGACCTTGTTCTTGCACAGAGGAAGCCACTTCCTCTGTAGATGCTGCACTTTGTTCAGAAACAGCGACAACGCTGGAAATGACATCGGAAATATGTCCAGCATTCACACGGAGATGATCTGTGGCGGAGGTAACGTCCTCAATTTGGGCAAGCATATGCTGAGAAGCCCCACGAATGGATTCAAACGCCTGTCTCGTTGCAATGGCAGCATGCTCCTGTTCTACAGTTACAGCAAGAGCCTTCTTCATTTCCTCCGCGCTTTGTACTCCTGCAATTTTAATTTCTTCCAGCTTACTCATGATACTGTCACTGGAAGTGCCCGCTTGTTCAGCCAGCTTTCTCACTTCTCCCGCGACGACGGCAAAACCTCGTCCGTGTTCTCCGGCCCGTGCCGCTTCGATGGATGCATTGAGGGCTAGCAGGTTTGTTTGTGCGGCGATATCGTGGATGGCCCCGGCCAACCGCTCAATATCCTGAGTTTTCAGCGCGAGCGAATCTACAGCTTCTCCTGCCGCAGTCGTCGTTTGTCTGGACTCGGCGGCCAGTTTCGCTTGACGTTCTGCTGTTTCATACCCTGCAAGCACGGCAGAATCTGTTTCGAATACGGCAGTTTGGGTCCGTTTAACACTTTCGCCAATCTGGTCGATGGAGCCTGTCATGTGAGTCAGCTTCTCAGAGCCGGAATATACAGCCTCAGCTTGATCGCTCGCTCCTTGGGCAAGCTCCTGAACTGCACTGGAGATTTGTGACGCGATGGTTCCAGTATCCTTAGCGTGCTGATGCATATCATGGGAAGCTGAACTGACATCGCCCGCCGTATCTGATACCTTGCGCAACAGGTGAGAGAGATTATCAGACATGATATTAAAATCTGTCCCCAGGCTGGCAATTTCATCTTTACCTTTAACATCAACACGAGCGGTCATATCGCCTTCAGCTATACGTTTGACATTCGCTTGGAGTCTGCGAATCGGCTTAATAAAGTTGTTTGCCGCCCAGATCGCCAGCAGCATAGCGACAATCAAGATGATAGCAACCGTTATAATCAACATATTACGAGTGGAGTAATACTCCTGAAAAGCAATATCTTTGGAAATGGACAACCCTACAATCCAGCCTGTGCTAGGCATCTTTTTAAAATAAAGCTGACGGTCACTACCATTATAGCTATAGTCTGTTTCTCCCGAAGCTGCGCTCAGCAGGGCCGCGGTTGATGAACCCAACTCGGGATTGTCCTTGAGGTTTTTGCCAGCCAGCTTGTTGTCTGGGTGCGCGATCACGGCTCCATTTTGGTCAATCAAAAATGCGTAGCCCAATCCGTTCAGGTCTATGCTTTTAATTATTTTTGTCATATCGTTGAGCATTATATCCTCGCTGACCACACCAGTGACGGAGCCATTCGAATTTTTGAGAGGCTTCGCAATAGAAATGGTGAAATTCGTACTATTTGCATCAATGTACGGGGACGAGTAATACATTTCTCCCTTGGTTTTGGCATCCTTGTACCACGGTCGAGCGCGAGGATCATAACCTGCTTCAAACCAGCCAGATCCATCCCAGTAGGCTCCATCTTCAAAGCCTGCGTAAATATTGGAAATATTTTGATCTTTATAGTTTTGAAAAGCTGCCTTCAGAGATACGGCTTTGGCATCTGATGAAATATCGCTGGATTCCAGACCTGCAGCCAATGTTTCAATAATTTTGGCATTACCACCTATCCATCCGTCGAGCTGATTGACGGTTTCGGAGGTTTTGCTGTTCATAAGCTCTTGGATATCATGATTGGCCTGATTTTTAACGCTTGTCATGCTAATGATCGACAATGGCCCAGCTGCAACGATAACAATGCAAGTGAAAAGGAGAATAAGCTTGATTTTTAAGTTCATGTAACGACCCCCGATGTTTCAGAAATGTGAAAACTTAAAGTAGTGCTTTGTACTTATATCGTCAGATGGAATGACTTTGTTAATTGTTTTCATCCGTTTTCATCATTTTTTTACAATGGTAATCTATGGGGCATTCCAGACTCGCGGGAAGGATTAAAGTAGAGGTACAGGCATATACTTAAAGGAGGCTAGTCCAGTAAGGGGGCACGAAATGGAGCAATTAACGAAAAGTAGACTGTTCCGGTACGGAATATGGACGCTGCTGGGACTTGTCATTCTATATTTTATCTGGCTGCTGCGACCTTTGTTTTTGCATTTGTATGAATTTCTGAAAACAATCATTGCTCCGTTTGCGGTAGCGATGATCATCTCCTATGTACTTAATCCGGTTGTCAGTATGCTGGGCGGTCGCAAGGTGCCTCGAAGCGTAGCTGTGCTGCTCATCTATGCTGTGTTTTTAGCCAGTCTCGTTGTGATTCTGATGAACCTGATTCCGATGTTCATTGAACAACTGGATGAGCTGAATGAGCATCTGCCTGAGCTGACCATGCATGCACAAGGATTAATGACGAATATGGATAGCGGCATTTTGCCCCAAGGGGTGCGAACGGGTATGAATCAATGGTTTTTCCAACTAGAGAATCGGATGGCAACAGGGATTTCTAACTTTATGGATAACATCGGCGGGATGATCAATATGCTGTTCAATGTGTTCATTGTACCGTTTCTCATTTTTTATATTTTGAAGGATTTTGATGTGTTCGAGCGGACGATTGTGTCTTACCTCCCGCGTTCTCGTCGCAAGGCGATTGTAACGGTACTTAAGGAAATTGATCAGGCGCTTGGCAACTATGTCAGGGGACAATTACTGGTATGCGTCATTATTGGAGTGATGGCTTATCTTGGATATATGCTCATTGGCATGCCTTATGCGCTGTTGCTGGCAGGAGTGGTTGCGATTTTTAACATCGTTCCGTATTTGGGCCCCTTTTTGGGAGCCGCTCCGGCAGTAGTCATGGCTTCTACGGTCTCCTTAAAAATGGTGCTTTTGGTCGTGGTCGTTAACACCTGTATTCAAGTGTTGGAGAGCAATGTCATTTCTCCCCAGGTGGTGGGACGAACGTTGCATCTGCATCCGATAGCCATTATTTTCGCTCTGCTAGTGGGTGGGGAAATTGCGGGAATTACCGGCTTGATTTTAGCGGTTCCCGTGATGGCAGTTTTAAAGGTAGGACTTCAGCATTTTTTTGCTTATTACGTGAAGCGGAAAACAATCTGATTTTGTCCATACACCGTATGTATCTTGTCTGAAATCGCGTTGACACGGCTAAATGACATGGATATACTGAGTTGAGTATGTTTAAATGTGTTTATCCAGTAGGGAAAGCTCATTTCGAAGTGCGGGCTGAACCCGCCGGGATGCTCCCGTTACCAGTGAAAACAAGGCGATCGATCGTCCGTTAAGCAAATGTTGGTGTGCAGCTTGCGCATGGGCATTTCGTACAGAGGGGACGGCGTTAACCAGGGTGGTACCGCGATACAATCGTCCCTGATCCGTTCAGGGGCGTTTTTCTGTTTTTTTATGGCCTGTGCCAGGAACCAGTGACACCATAATTAGGAGGCTACTTATATGAAAGCTAGTGAAATCCGCTCCAAATGGCTGGAGTTTTTTGAAAGCAAGGGACATGTGATTGAACCAAGCGCGCCGCTTGTTCCACATAAAGATCCTTCCCTGCTGTGGATTAATGCGGGTATGGCACCGCTTAAGCCTTATTTTGACGGACGTGTGAAGCCAGAAAATCCACGTATTGCCAATTCGCAAAAATGTATCCGGACGAACGACATTGAGAATGTCGGCAAAACGCGCCGTCATCACACTTTTTTCGAAATGCTCGGCAACTTTTCCATTGGTGACTATTTTAAGGAAGAAGTCATTACATGGGCATGGGAGTTTCTGACGGATCCAAAATGGATTGGTTTTGATCCGGAACGTCTGGCTGTAACTGTGTATCCTGAGGATGAGGAAGCGTACAAGCTGTGGAACGAAAAAGTTGGACTTCCTGCCGAGCGTATCATCAAACTGGAAGATAACTTCTGGGATATCGGTGAAGGCCCTTG
This sequence comes from Paenibacillus sp. FSL P2-0173, assembly GCF_038008045.1. NCBI lineage: Bacteria > Bacillati > Bacillota > Bacilli > Caryophanales > Paenibacillaceae > Paenibacillus > Paenibacillus sp. FSL P2-0173. The sequence continues at coordinate 1,787,613 of NZ_JBBOYK010000001.1, read as the reverse complement.
TGGACCTTGTACGGAAATCTTTTATGATCGTGGCGAAGCCTACGGCAGCGACATGACGGACCCTGAAATGTATCCGGGGGGAGAAAATGAGCGTTATCTGGAAGTGTGGAACCTCGTATTCTCACAATTCAACCATAACAAAGACGGTAGCTATACGCCGCTTCCAAACAAAAATATTGATACAGGGGCTGGATTAGAGCGTTTTGCATCCATTTTGCAAAATGTGGATTCCAACTTTGATACGGATATCTTCCAGCCACTAATCCAAAAAACAGCGGCGATGGCAGGAGTAAAATATAACGAAAATGTGGACAGTGATGTGGCTCTTAAGGTTATTGCTGACCATGTCCGCACCGTAGCTTTTGCAATTGGTGACGGTGTGCTGCCTTCTAATGAAGGACGGGGTTACGTGATTCGCCGTTTGCTGCGCCGGGCTGTGCGCTATGGAAAAATGCTGGGCATGAACCGTCCATTTATGTTTGAGCTGGTGGAAACCGTTGGGGATGTCATGGGTGTGTATTACCCTGAGGTAGTGGACAAGCGTGATTTCATCATCAAAGTGATCAAAACGGAAGAGGAACGCTTCCATGAAACACTGACAGATGGATTGGCAATTTTGTCCGATATCAGTGCTCAGGCGAAGGCCGAAGGTCGCAATGTCATTAGCGGAGCAGATGCTTTCAAACTGTATGATACGTACGGGTTCCCATTCGATCTCACAGAGGATTATGCGGACGAGCAGGGCTTGAAAGTAGACCGTGAAGGTTTTGATGAAGCGATGCAGGAGCAACGCAAACGTGCCCGTGATGCTCATCAGGACAGCGCGAGCATGAAGATTCAGGGCGGAGCTTTGTCCGATCTGGCGGTTAAAAGTGAATTTGTTGGATATAATGACCTCGTAACTGAGTCTAAAATAGTGGCGATTGTATATGAAGATGTACTGGTGGACAGTGTTAGTGAAGGGCAGTCTTGTCAGGTCGTGCTGGATGTGACTCCTTTCTATGCCGAAAGCGGAGGACAAGTCAGTGACCAAGGCTTGCTGCGTGGAGGTACGGTAACTGCGAAGGTCGAAGGGCTGTTTAAGGCGCCACAAGGTCAGCATGTGCATCAGGTTGTTGTAGAAGCCGGTGAGCTGAACGTTGGCGATACGGTGAAAGCAGAAGTAGATCAAGCTTCACGTGGAGAAATTGAGAAAAACCATACGGCTACACATTTGCTTCACAAAGCGCTTAAAGAAGTGCTGGGTGACCATGTCAATCAAGCGGGTTCTTTGGTAGAGCCTGGGCGTCTGCGTTTTGACTTCTCCCATTTTGGAAGCATTACACCAGAAGAGCTGGCGGATATTGAACTGCGTGTAAACCGTGCCATCTGGAGCCAACTGGATGTTAGTATTGAACTGAAACCGATTGATGAAGCCAAGGCTCTCGGAGCAATGGCGCTGTTCGGTGAAAAGTATGGAGATATCGTACGGGTCGTTAAGGTAGGCGATTACAGCATTGAACTATGCGGTGGCTGTCATGTCAGCAATACTTCGCAAATTGGCTTGTTCAAGCTTGTCAGCGAGAGCGGCATTGGATCAGGTGTACGTCGTATCGAAGCGGTGACTGGACGTTTTGGCTTTGAATATATGGAAGGTCAATTAGAGCTGTTAAAGGTTTCGGCTGGGCTTGTAAAATCCAAGCTGTCTGAGGTGCCAAAGCGTATCGAATCTTTGCAGCAACAAATTAAAGACCTCAGTCGTGAAAATGAATCGCTGCAAAGCAAGCTGAGCGTTATTGAGGCGGGCCAGCTGACCGATCAGGTCGTGCAAGTAGGCGGGGTGCAGCTGTTGGCTGCACGCGTGCAGGCTTCCAGCATGGATGCGTTGCGTGCGATTGCTGATGAACTGAAAGGGAAACTTCCGGCTGCTGTGCTGGTGCTCGGCGCTGCAATGGACGACAAAGTTAATTTTGTCGTAGCAGTTCCGGCAGAGCATACCAAGGCTGGACTTCATGCAGGCAAGCTCGTGAAAGAAATTGCTGCCGTATGCGGTGGCGGTGGTGGCGGACGACCTGACATGGCGCAAGCCGGTGGTAAGGATGCCAGCAAGCTGGACGAAGCACTTCAACGTGCGCATGAACTGGTGTCGGCAGCCTCACAAGGATAAAGTTCGATAATTTTTGCGGATTTTTGGGAAAAAACGGGCTTAGATATTTCCTTGTAGGGCTTTGCTTATGGTATGATGTAAAAGAATAAGCTGGCATAAACATGTACACATGTTTTGTGGAAGCGAGGTGTCAACAATGGATTCCATGGACAAAACGGTCAAATTTAATGTCAAGGCAGATGAGAAGGAAGCTTCTGCTCAGGAAATTTTGTTGACCGTATATGATGCGTTGGTAGAAAAAGAATACAATCCGATCAATCAAATCGTCGGCTATTTGCTATCCGGTGATCCGGCTTATGTGCCACGGCATAATAATGCCAGAAGCCTGGTACGTAAAAAAGAGCGCGATGAGTTGATTGAAGAGTTGGTTCGTTTCTATCTCGCCAAGCACCGTTAGGAGACAGGCATGAAAGTAATGGGATTGGATTACGGGGATCGCCGAATTGGGGTCGCCGTAAGTGATGCCTTCGGCTGGACCGCCCAAGGATTGGAAGTCATAGAACGACGCGGTGACGACAGCGAGTTCGGTAAAATTGCAAATTTAGTTCGTGACAATGAGGTGGGCGAGGTTGTTGTAGGTTTGCCAAAAAACATGAACGGAACCGTGGGTCCACGCGGTGAGATTTGCATCGAGTTTGCGAACCGACTCAAGGAGTTACTGGGTTTACCCGTTCACCTTTGGGATGAACGGCTGACGACGCGTTCGGCGGAGCGTACGCTTCTGGAGGCCGACGTCAGCCGAAAAAAACGCAAGCAGGTGGTAGATAAACTGGCCGCAAGCCTGATCTTGCAAAACTATTTGGACGCACACAGTACAAGGTGAGGGGGATTTCGTAATGGCTGAAAATCAAGTGGGTATGGAAGAAGAGCCGGAAATTATTTATATTGCCGATGACGAGGGCAACGAGGAAGAGTTCGAGGTCATTATGAAGTTTGAGGTAGATGGTTCCGAAGCGAAGTACATGATGGTTGCGCCAGTGGACCCTGAAGCTGATGAGTCCGATGTGTACGCCTTCCGTTACGAGGAAGAAGGCGATGATATTAAATTGTTTGTGATCCAAGACGATGCCGAATGGGAAATCGTCGAAGAGACCTTTAATACATTTGTAGAAGAAGATGAAGAGGAAGACGGGAAATGACGAGCTATTCACGTGAAGACCTGAGTTGGACCTCTGATTTGAAGGAAACGTTCGACGGCGATGTAGAGCTGCAGGATGAACAGGGCCATGCGATTCGCATGGAATTGGAAGCAGAGTTCAAGGTAGGTGAGCAACGGTACGCCGTATTGCGTAGACCTGGGGCTGCTGTTGGCGAACATGAACTTTACCATGTAAGCTCATCCACAGACGGCGAAATTTCCATCACCACCATTGAAGATGATGATGAGTGGGAAGATATTTCCGAGCTGTACGACGAATGTACGTTGCCGGAAGAACTGTAAGTCTGGATAACGATGAGATCAAACCTGAAAGGGCGGACCAGTCCGCCCTTTTTGGCTGTGAAGGAGTTGGGTGGATGTGAAGCGAAGGACAAGGATGTTTACGTTATTTCTACTGCTTATCATTATAGCAGGAGGTGCAGCCCTCTATATCTGGAATGCCATGCAGCCTGTTCAGCCCCAAACACAACCCGTTGCTTTTACGGTGGTGCAGGGAACAGGAACATCGGCTATTGCAGATACGCTGGAGCAAAAGGGACTTATACGTAATGCGCTCGTGTTTAAGGCTTATGTAAAATTCAAACAGCAAGGAAGCGGATTTCAGGCCGGAAAATATGAGGCGAAGCCTGGCGCAACCTTTGATCAGTTGATTACTAAGTTATCGGCTGGAGATGTTGTCAAAGAGGAAATGATTCGTTTTACAATCCCGGAAGGTTTTACGATTAGACAGATGGCTGATAAGCTGCAAAAGGAAGGACTGGCAGACCGGCAGCAATTTTTGCAGCTGGCCAACGATCCGTCCGCTTTTGACGTCGCGCTAGTGCGGGACATTCCAAAGCAGGCGGGGCTTCGCTATGCGCTGGAGGGCTATCTTTTCCCGGAAACCTATGAGCTGAAAAAGGGTAGTACGGCCAAAGATATTATACAGGTGATGCTAGAACAGACACAAAAGCGGTTGGAAACTGTTTCCGATTTGGATGCGAAGCTGAAACAGCGGGGTGAAACGCTGCATCAACTGCTGACAGTTGCTTCTCTCGTAGAGCGCGAAGTGGTTGTGGAAGATGAGCGGTCTGTAGTAGCTGGCGTCATTTATAACCGACTCAAACAGGATAAGAAGCTGGAAATTGATGCTACAGTTCAATATATGCTGGATAAGCAAAAGGAACGGCTGTATTACAAGGATTTGGCTGTGGAAAGCCCTTATAATACGTATATGCATCAGGGACTTCCACCAGGGCCGATTGCAAGTCCCAGTCTGAAATCAGTGATAGCGGCTTTACAGCCGAAAGCTACAGATTATTTGTTTTACGTGACCAAAAAAGATGGGACACATGAACATTTGTTTGCCAAAACGTATAAAGAACATTTGCATAACATTCAGGTAAGTAACCGTAAGACAAATTAGGAGGTGAGCCTATGGCTTACAAACCCGAACTACTGGCAACTGCCAGCTCTCCGGAGGATGCCCGCCATATGCTGGAGGCTGGAGCTACTGCATTACTTATTGGAGATGACCGCTTTGGAATGCGGCTGCCGGGACATTTTACACCGGACCAAATCCGTGAAGTGGTGGAAGAGGCACGGAAGCATACGGCGCAGGTATACGTATCCATGACGAATTTGATGACGAACGAGCTATTACCACTCCTTCCCGAATATGTGCAGACCCTAGCTGGATGCGGCATAGACGCCATTGAGTTTAATGATCCCGCAGTGCTCATGGCCGTGAAGGAGTACGCCCCGCATCTTAAGCTGTTCTGGAACGGTGAGATGATCTCCACCAACTTCGCAACCGCCAACTATTGGGGTGAAAAAGGAGCTTCCCGGGTCATTTTGGCTCGTGAGCTCAGTATGGATGAAATTACCGAAATGATACCAAAGTTAAACATAGAAGCACAGGTTCAGGTACATGGCATGACCAATATTTATCACTCCAAGCGTAAGCTTGTTCAAAGTTATATGCTGCACCAGGGACGTAATGTAGAAGGCGATTTGGGTAGAGGGCGCGGCTTGTTTCTGATTGAAGCAGAGCGGAAGGAAGAGAAGTTCCCCATCTACGAGGATATTAATGGGACACATATTATGAGTTCAGATGATTTTTGTATCATGGAGGACCTGCATATTCTGATGGAGGCGGGCGTGCATAGCTTTAAGATCGAGGGCTTATTGAAACCTACGGCTTACAATGAGGCGGTTGTTCGTGCTTATCGTAAAGCCATAGATAATTATACAGCTGACCCGGATGCTTATGCTTATGATGAAAGCTGGCTGGATGAAGTTCGCCGTCTTCAAGATCCGGAACGGGAACTTTCCTTCGGATTTTTCTATAAAGAGCAGGTTTATTAATTTTAAAATGAATTCACAGAGGGGGGAACGTCATGGGGACGATAACCAAAACGAGAAAATATATAGGTAAACGGAATCGTCTGGATAAGCCGGAGCTATTGGCTCCTGCCGGAAATCTGGAAAAGCTGAAGTTTGCCGTTCACTATGGCGCGGATGCTGTATATATTGGTGGACAAAAATATGGTCTGCGTTCTAACGCCGATAATTTCAGTTTTGAAGAAATGCGCGAAGGTGTAGAATTTGCTAACAAGTACGGTGCTAAGGTGCTTGTAGCCACCAATATCTATGCCCATAATGAGGATATTGCCGGAATCGAAGAATACTTGCGCAATCTGTACGAGGCAGGAATTCATGCCGTTATCGTCGCTGATCCGGCTATTGTATCCGTGGCATTGCGTGCTGTTCCTGGATTGGAAGTGCATTTGAGTACACAGCAGTCCACACTGAACTGGCAAGCGGTAAAGTTTTGGAAAAACGAGGGACTACCGCGTGTGGTACTGGGACGTGAGACCAGTTTGGAGGAAATCGAAGAAATTAAAAAGCATGTGGACATCGAAATCGAAGCATTCGTCCATGGTGCGATGTGCTCTTCATTTTCCGGCCGCTGCGTGTTGTCCAATCACTTTACAGACCGTGATTCCAATCGTGGGGGATGTTGTCAGTCTTGCCGCTGGAAATACGATTTGTTTGAGGATGCCCGCCCAGGTGAGGTTTGGATATCTGAGGAAGAGGCACAGGAGAGCAATGCACTGAAACAGTTCCAGCTCGGTGTTAACCAGCTTCCACTGTTCGAAGAGAGCGATAATGCCTTTTCTATGGGTTCCAAGGATCTGTGTATGATTGAAAATGTCCCTGATCTGATTGATGTAGGTGTAGACAGCTTTAAAGTGGAGGGACGTATGAAGTCCATTCACTATGTGGCTACCGTCGTGAATGTCTATCGTCAAGCGATTGATTCCTATATGGCTGATCCTGAAAATTATGTGCTCAAACCAGAATGGATTGAAGAAATTAACAAGGCAGCCAATCGTCCGTTGAATACAGGTTTTTTCTACGATACACCGGATCATGAAGATCATATTTATGAGCCGGAAGAAAAGGCAGTCCCTTATGATTTTGCCGGACTGGTCATGGACTACGATGCCGCGAGTGGCATTGCAACCATTCAACAACGGAACCATTTTAAACCAGGGCATGAAATCGAATTTTTCGGTCCGAACGGAACATTCTTTAAACAAACGGTCGGAACGATCTGGGATGAGGAAGGCAACGAATTGGATGCTGCTCGTCACCCGCTTCAACGAATTAGAATGAAGGTAGATCAGCCCGTATCGTATTTTGATATGATGCGTAAAAAGAAGTAAATAAGCCTTAAGTCACAGGTGAAAAGATTCAAAAGCCTCTCCTATCGGTTGGAGAGGCTTTTTTTTGAATAGTTTTCTAGGAAAAAAGTTTCACAAAATTTAGTTGATACTCAAAGGAAAGCTACATTCCTTGTCGAATAGTTCCGATAGAAGTTATATAGATAATAGATACATAATGGATGACGTGGAATTAGAAACTAATTATATGGTGGTAGGTGAGAGAAATGGGTTTACGGAAAAAAGAGGGGAATACAGCAAAAAGGCAACCCAAGAAAACGGATCAAATGCAGGGTTTGAAAGGCAGTAAAGTGACAACGGATAAAGAGGAACAAAAGGTTGCGGTGTCTTCGAAGGTTGCCCCCTGGGTAGCTGAGGCGACTCGTAAAGGTACACACAATTTAAAGCGTTTACTTAAGCCAGAAAGGTACAGTAAAGATTTCATGCATTTGGTCAAAAACTATAATCCGATACGTTCGGTTGGAATGAAGTTGTTTCTGATCTTTTTTGCGGCAATTATGTTATTTGTGGTCAGCTTGGGGATGCTCTCATACTACAAGGCTAAAAGTACGATTGAGCAAAATGCAGCTACGGCTTATCAGCAGACCGTCCAGCAAACTTCAGAAAAGCTTGATATTATTCTAGAGCGCTTTCAAGACACGTCGACACAGGTATTTTTCGATACTGAATTAAGTGATCAGTTGCAAAAGGCAGTAAAGCAAGATAAAAATCCCTTTGCATCTTTTGTTGCTATGGGCGAAGTGAATAAGAAGCTAACGAATCTTGCTTTTACGAATAAAGCGATTGATTCAATGTACTTGTACCCGGAAGAAACCAATTTAGCTGCTATGGGCACCGGAACACAAAAGGATGTACGGCAGGAAGAGTGGTTTAAGGATATTTTGAAAAACAAAGGAATTGTTTGGCTACCTACGCAGGTGAATGACAATGGTAGCAAGACCTTTCGTCTGGCACGCTCCATGAACAGCATGTCCGGGTTGGGAGGGACTTATGTTCTGGTTATGGATTTAAAGTCCAGTGCGGTGGAGGACGAGTTAAAAGGTATTAATTTGGGTTCAGGCAGTATGATTAGTCTTGTGACAGACAAGGGTGAGTTTGTAGGTTCTAACAATGAGGGCTTGGCAGGAGGAAAGACAAAGCTGGATTACGTGTCCAAGCTTGAAGGGATCGAAGGAAATCAAATTATGGAGCAGGAAGCAGACGGCAAAAAGCAAAGTGTGCTTGCGGTTCATAATACACTGGGAACTTCCAAGTGGATTCTCGTGGGTGTAGTACCTGTATCTGAGCTGGTGAAAGACGCTAAGGGGATACTAACTACAACCTGGATATTTGCCGCAGTGGCTGCACTCATTGCATTGTTCATTGGCCTGTGGATCGTGCGTCTCGTGGCTCGTCCATTGACACATCTGAAGGATTTAATGGTCGAAGGCGCCAAAGGCAACTTGCAAATCCGAACGAACTATAAGGCTCAGGATGAAATTGGGCAGTTGTCAGAAAGCTTTGATACGATGATGGAGCAAATTACATTGCTGGTAGAACAGACGAATGCCTCAGCTCAGGAGGTTCTGAATACAGCGACGGAACTAGGCGATGCCTCGAAGAAGACAGCCATTTCAGCCAAAGAAATTGCAGCAGCAACGGAAGAGATTGCTCATGGCGCCGCCAGTTTGGCAACAGAGGCTGAACGTGGCAGCGGACTTACCGGGAATATATCTCAGCAAATGGATACGGTTATGGCTTCCAATCATGAAATGAGTCTGGTCGCACAAGAAGTTGAACAATCCAGTGAACAAGGGACCATTCAGCTGAAAAATCTATTGAGCAAGACTAAGGTTACGGAAGAAACTACGCATGCTCTGGTGGGCAAAGTAGATGAACTGAAGAAGACAACTTCCGATGTCTTTAAGGTGCTGGACGTATTACAGGATATTGCTAAACAAACGAACATTCTATCACTGAATGCGACGATTGAAGCAGCACGAGCGGGGACGGCTGGGCGTGGTTTTATGGTGGTAGCTAATGAGGTTCGGCAGTTGGCTGAACAATCACGTCAAGCTATTCGTACGGCTACAGGCATTACTAACAACATCGTCAATGAAATGAATGAAACGGTACAGGCATTATCTGAGGTGTACCCGCTGTTCCGGGAACAGATGGGAGCCGTGCAGGAAACAACGGACATTTTCCAATCGGTTCAGCAGCAAATGGGAGAGTTCGCGCTACGATTGGGAACGGTCACTGCCTCCATTCATCATCTGAGTGAATCGCAGACCACTTTGTCCGAGGCAATGACCAATGTAAGTGCGGTAGCCGAGCAATCCTCAGCTACTTCGCAGGAAGTCGCTTCGCTCAGCACTGAACAGGCTAATATTGGTAATCAACTGGTAGGTTTGTCGGATAAGCTGGAAGGAGTATCAGTGAACTTGAAGGAACAGCTTTCGCGGTTTACGGTGTAGATATAACAAAACCATGGAAATCAGGATTGTCACTGATCTCCGTGGTTTTGTACTTTTTATTAGTAGATGTGCTTAAAAATCCCTCAAGAAGGAAAGCAAAAGATGAATACAAACACAAAGGTAGCTTGGGTTGTACTGGCCATTACCATTTTTATTACGGTTTTTTATTCGTTAGACGAGTTTTTAAATTGGAGCCCAGAAGCAGACATCACAAGATACAAATAAATTCGGAAACCCATTCACGTTAAAAGTTGAGTGGGTTTTCTTTTTCAACTACAGGACATACTACTGGAAAAAAGATGAAAGAAGGATGGGTGTGCCGAGGCGTGGTAGCAGTTTCATACGAAAACGTCGAATTGCATATATGGGCTTGGGGGTGATGGCGCTACTGCTGATTTTATTATTCCGACTGGCTTGGATTCAGGGGACAGCGGGCATTCATATGTCCGTCTATGGGGGGCATTCGCTTAAGGAAATGTCAGCACGTCAGCGACAGGAGGGCATTTCTATCGACTCTGGACGTGGACAGTTTACGGACCGGCATGGGCAACCCTTGACTGGCGGAGTCGTATGGGCGCCAGTGCTTTTTCCCGATGTAGATGGCAAAGCGGCTTTACATGGCGAAGAACTGGCCAAGCTACTGCGTACGAATAAAAAGCAACTACTGACACGATGGAAAGGGCTGCAATCCCCGCTCATATGGCGAGATGGGCGCGGAGAGCCCGTACAAATCAATCCGAATGAAGCAGGCAAGCTGCTGAAGCTAGCCCCTTCGCTTATTGAGCTTGTACCTTATGCGAAACGTTACAGGGATTTGCCCAATGGCAGGCAATGGCTTGGCTTTCTGTATGAACGTGCCGACCGAGCGAGTGAACTGCCGATGGGGGCAGCCGGGCTGGAAAGAACGCTGGAGCCGCTGCTGAGCGGCGTCGGTGAAACGTTCGTCTCCCGATTTGTAGATGCGCAGCGTCGTCCATTGACTCATATACCGTTGCGTGTCAGTGCTCCATCCAATGGTCACTATCCTTTACAAGTGCAGACTACAATTGATCTACCTATACAGGAACAGATTGAAAAGCTGACGGAATCTAGTCATTTGGCAGAAGGGGCGGTGGTAGTGCTCGATGCAGGCAACGCGGATTTACTGGCGATGGTGTCTCGCCCTTTTTATAATCCCGGTCATGTTGATCCGCAGAAAAAAACAGACTGGTCTAATCGTGCCCTCAAGGCGATAACGCCTGGATCCATTTTTAAGTTGGTTACGGCTGCTGCTGCACTTGAATCAGGTGTTGTCCAACCGCAGGAACAATTCCATTGTCATGGAACTTATGGCAAGTACGGTTTGGCTTGCTGGAAAAAAGAAGGACACGGTACCCTGAACCTGGAGGAAGGGCTTGCCGTATCCTGTAATAGTGTATTCGCTCATCTCGGCGAACGGCTTAATCCTGAGCAAATTCAGGCCACAGCCTCTGCACTGGGATTGAGCCGAACTGTGGGCTGGCAGGAGCGGAATCTTGCAGGACTACCTCAATTCAGACCGCTGGATCACGAAGAAAAGGGAGCCGTATTCGGCTCCCATACGAACGCGTATGATCCGGGCGTACGTGTACAGACAGCTATCGGTCAGCGCGATGTGCTGGTAACGCCTCTCCAAGCTGCCAATCTCATCGTCACCTTGCTGCACGAGGGTCAAGTACATGCACCACGCATTGTCAAACGCATTAGCTACGCAGACGGTAGCACCTTACTGGAACTACCTGCTCATGCTGCATCTTCACCCGAGGGCAGCCGCTCGATTCACACATCGACGGCTCGCACGCTTCGTGAAGCAATGGAAAAGGTTGTGACACAGGGAACTGGTGCCTCCTTGCGTAATAAATCATGGATTCTGGCCGGCAAATCGGGTACGGCCCAAGCTTTAAAGAACGGTCAACCTATCAATCACCAGTGGTTTATAGGCTATGGTCCGATAGAGCGGCCTCGTTATGCGGTCGCCGTCCTTGTGCAAAATGCTTCAACACATTCTGCAAATCAAGCTACAGCACTGTTTGGTCAAGTAATGGATCTGTTAGCTCAATCCTCTTGAGTACCACGAGTAGCTTCACGATCTTCCTCCTGGATTTTTACGATAAACGGGGGCTCGTCAAATTCCTCTGTCGGAAACCGAATCCATTTCTGCAGATAGCCTTGCTGCCACAATTCCTTGAGCAAAATGATCAGAATGGGAGACAGGATTAATCCGGCCAGTCCAAAGATGGACAACGATATAATGGCAAAGGAAAGCATCAGATAGGCAGATGAAACACCGATGGAATTACCAGTGATTTTAGGCTCTGCCAGCTGGCGGACGATCACCGTCACAGCCATGACAATAAGCAGGCCTACAGCCAGGCCGGTATTGCCTGTGATGAACAGATACACGGCCCACGGAATAAAAATAACAGGCACACCCAGCAAGGGCAGAATATCAAACAAAGCTGCCACGAGCGCCAATGAGAGGGCATTATCCACTTGCAAAATGAGTAAACCTATAAATACGAGAACAAAGGTAATCCCTACCAGTAGAGCTTGAGCCTTGAGAAAAGCGGAGATAGCTTTAAGTACGTGATTTTTTAGAAAAAGGTAAGCAGTTTTTAGTGTCTTGGGTGTTTTACTACGAGCAATGCCCTTCCAAAGATTAATTTCCATACTTAAAAAGAACGCTAAAATGATGGCAATGGCAAAGTTGCCCATAAAAACAGTGAAAGAACTGAGGAACTGTATGAAAAAGGATAATCCTAGCTGTGCCCACTTCGTAGCAATGGTGGTGGCAGTCGCAAAATAATCATTCACACGTTCAGTAACACTCGGAGGTAAAGCAGCGATTTTATCTTGAGAAAGATGAAGATATCGCGTGAATTCCGCTTGGATAATCTGAGTATATTGTGGGAGGTTTTGCGCGACTTTCGTAAATTGCGTAACCAGAATCAGGCCCAATCCGAAAAAAATAGCAAGTAAGAGGATGATAAATAGCAATACGGAGAGTGCGGAGGCAAAAGGCTTTTTCATTCCTTTCCGATGAAAATAACGGGCAGCAGGTTCAATGCACCAGAACACGACGAACGAAAGGAACACAGGTGCGGCAAGTTGATACAGTTTGCTGGATACGAACATAATTAAATACACGGTTAATACGATCAAACCGATATCAAAAACGGTACGCCAATATTTTTTGTACAAGGGAAGCATATGTATACAACGACTCCTTTTAGATTTTTATTTATTGTACACTAAATTGGACCTCAATGCTGACCATATGCAATAGCGAAATCTCGGCATGTTTGCTTCATTGTGATAATATATAAGTAAGTGAGTTTTCCTCAGGAAGCCTGCTTGGGGAGTTCAGAATAGAAAAGTGGGGATAAAACGTGCAGACTTTGCTGTTATGGATGTTTTACATTTCAACTTTTTATGCTTTTATTCCGGCGCTGGTTAGTCGTATATTTGGTTTCCGGGTGTTCAGGCGCGGCAAAAGTGAGCAAGAATATGCACTCACCTTTGATGATGGCCCTGATCCAGTGTATACATCACAGCTGCTTGATTTACTGAAGCGTTTTGATGCCAAGGCTACTTTTTTTGTTGTTGGGATAAATGCAGAAAAACACCCTGAGCTTCTGAAACGCATGCATGATGAAGGTCATCTAATCGGTATTCATAATTATGTGCACAAATCGAATTGGCTTATGAGGCCTGTTACCGTCAGAAGACAAATTGCTCAGACAGAGTCAGTCATTCGTCGAGTAACTGGCGAGGGAACGACCTTTTATCGCCCACCTTGGGGGATAGTGAACTTTTTTGATATTTCCAACACCCATGGTCGTCGAATCGTATTATGGTCCTCCATGTTCGGGGACTGGAAGGCCAGCATCGGAGCGAAACAATTAGCGGAGAGAATGCTCAAAAAGCTGAGGGGTGGCGAAGTGATGCTGCTCCATGACTGTGGTACGACATTGGGGGCAGACGTGGAAGCGCCCCAGAATATGCTAATCGCACTGGAGAAGCTGCTGAGGGTCGCCCAAGAACGACAATTACGCAGCGTACGGGTGGATACCTTGTTTTGCCGTCAGTCTGTCAATAAACCTACTGCCTCCGAGATGTCCAGTACGGGCTGGTTAAAAAGAACGCTGGTATTTGGATGGCTCCAGTATGAGCGGCTATTCCATGTTTTGTTTCGTCTTCGTCCCGTAAGCAAGGAGGATACGATCTTTTATTATCGTCGCCGTATCTATCATGGGCCAAATGTAAATATGGAGAACAGCAGGTGGTTAGAAAAAGGGGACCCGATAATTGAGCTTCATTTTGATAATAGAAAGTTATTTCAATTGGGTTCGACGGCAAAGTCGATGGTACATCTAGCTATTCAATTAATTCGGATTGTAAAAAAACAACTTCCTGATCTGGCCCAACGCATTGTACATGATTCTGAAATGAAGGGTGTAAAGGCGATATACGCAGTAAGTATGATTCATCGGGGACCAGAGAAGTTGGGATTTCAAGTTCGGGAGCTTCCCAAAGGACTGTTTAAGCATGTGTCCACTGTATATCTAAAGCTGTTATTTCGTGTTATCCATCCTTTGGGTTCAGAGCAATTGAGTGAAAAAAAAGATGTAATGGTACCGAAACTGATTGTGATGCCAATGGATACCTTGTTTGACCGTTTTCATCAGGGAGGCTTACACCGCTCAGACGAAGCTCTTGAGCAAACAGCACAGCGAGATGATGTCCATACACTCAACAGCGAAATGACTGAATAGGCTAACCCTAATGACCTAATAAAAAAATCCTCTCGATCCTTTGTTAGGGTCGAGAGGATTTTTAGCTGTTTATAAAGTAATCCTATCTTGGCAACGCATTTAGATTTTCATAATTCCGCCGTTACTTGCGTTCGTTACCAGCTTGGAATAACGTGCCAGGTAACCCGTTTTTACCTTCGGCTCGAAGCCTTTCCAGTTGGCGCGACGACGTTCGAATTCTTCGTCCGTAATGTGGAGCTCAATCTTACGATTGTTCAAGTCCAGCTCAATGATATCGCCGTCCTCAACAAAAGCGATAGGTCCGCCTTCTGCTGCTTCGGGGGAAATATGACCGATGGAGATACCACGGGAAGCACCTGAGAAGCGTCCGTCTGTAATCAGACCCACCTTGGCACCAAGCCCCATGCCCACGATTTGTGAAGTTGGAGCGAGCATTTCAGGCATACCAGGTCCGCCCTTTGGACCTTCATAACGGATAACAACAACGTGTCCTTCATTAATTTTACCGTTGGCGATACCTGCCAGTGCATCTTCCTGTGAATCAAAGCAGATAGCAGGACCTTTGTGATAACCACCAACCGAAGGATCAACTGCACCGACTTTAATGATGGAGCCTTGCGGTGCCAGATTACCGAATAATACAGCTAGGCCGCCACGTTCAGAATAAGGGTTGTCCAGTTTATGGATGACGTTAGTATCCAGAATTTCCTGACCTTCTACGTTTTCACGAATGGTTTTTCCGGTCACAGTAATACAGTCTCCATGCAGTGCGCCCGGTTTCTTCAACAATTCATTCAGCACTGCGCTTACGCCGCCTGCATTATGGACATCCTCAATATGATAGTCGGAAGCAGGTGCCAATTTGGACAAATGAGGTACGCGGTTTGCGACTTCATTAATACGTTCGATAGGGTAGTCAACTTCTGCTTCATGGGCAAGTGCCAATGTATGCAATACTGTATTCGTGGAACCGCCCATTGCCATATCCAATGCAAATGCATTATCAATAGCCTCTTTAGTCACGATATCACGTGGTTTAAGATCAAGCTTAATCAATTCCATCAATTGGCGTGCAGATTGTTTAACGAATTCTTTACGTTCTTCTGCTACTGCGAGAATGGTGCCGTTACCCGGCATAGCCAGACCCATCGCTTCTGCGAGACAGTTCATGGAATTCGCTGTGAACATCCCTGAACAGGAGCCACATGTCGGACAGCCATATTGTTCTAATTCAAGCAAGCTTTGATCGTCGATTTTACCAGCCTGATATGCACCTACGCCTTCGAAGACGGAGGTCAGGGAAATAGAGCGTCCGTTCTTGTCTTTACCAGCTTTCATAGGACCGCCGCTGACGAAAATAGTTGGAATGTTAACGCGCAATGCGCCCATCATCATGCCAGGGGTAATTTTATCACAGTTAGGAATACAAACCATGCCATCAAACCAGTGAGCGGAAACGACAGTTTCCAGAGAGTCAGCTATAATTTCGCGGCTTGGCAGAGAATAACGCATACCGATGTGACCCATGGCAATGCCGTCATCTACACCGATGGTGTTAAACTCGAAAGGTACACCGCCTGCCTCACGAATGGCTTGCTTGACAATTTTTCCGAATTCCTGCAAATGGACGTGGCCCGGTACGATATCAATATACGAGTTGCATACCGCAATAAACGGTTTGTCAAAATCTTCTTCCTTGACACCCGCTGCGCGCAGCAAGCTGCGGTGAGGAGCGCGGTCAAAGCCTTTTTTAATCATATCGGAACGCATTTTCGTCTTAGCTGTCATGATGCTGGTTTCCCCCCAAAGTATAAAAATAGTATGGCGTTCAATGGACGCCGTAATAGCGCAGATGTTTTCTAAAGAGTCTATCATAGATGTGAGCTTTTTTCTACATATATGAAGATTTTGAAAAAGTACTAGTAGGGTTCTGTAATCAACAATATATAGACATGAGCAGTTTTATTTGTCTATATATTGCATTTAGAAGAGTTAGAATTTGATTATATTAGAAATATGTATACTGACATGTTTGCGTATCAGGTAAAATATGAAAGAGCCCATTCCGCAATAAAGCGAATGGGCTCAAGCTTGTTTTATGTTAAAGGAGGGCGGAGGATGACATTACACCTTAATTTCTGCCGCCTTTACGACCGATGTCTCTGTAGAAATTTTTGTCATGCGACTCAGCTGTAGCATCGCCGCCTTTTTTGCCGATTTCCTGATAAAATTCTTTATCGTGAGAGTTTGCGGTTGCTTCCCCGCCCTTTTTACCAATCTCCTGATAAAATTCCTTATTGTGCTTCTTGGAAGTAGCTTCTCCACCCATACGACCTGCTTCTTCGCGACTCATTTTCCCCTGATTTTGATTACGTGCCATTACAAATCACTCCTTAATAAAAAAGTTGTTTTTTGTTGCGCGCATCCTTTACTTACCACATCACGCCTGTATGAAACAGGCTCCAAGTGGAGTAAAGAGGGGGTAGACTCGCTTACATGTTCGTCTGTGAGTGGGTTGTCGCGTGTTCAATGTTAAATAAAAAATGGATAAAAAGATTACGCGGACCGTCTAAAAGGATAAGGAGCTGGCTTTAGCATCCACTCTACCTGTGGCTCAATCAGAGGTCGTGTTGCAGTTCGAACCCAAGGCATGGTCAACATACAGCACAGACCTGCAGCACACACTACAATCAACATGACTTCCACTGGAGTATCTATATATTCGTAGACTCCCTTTGCAACGACGGTACGGACGATCAAGCCATGGAGTAAAAAGACATATAGTGTCCGTCTTCCCATCTCGGTTATTCGTCCTGTGACAGCTGGAACAAAGCTTAGGAACGCCATGGATGCTATCCATTGAACTCCATAAATGCCGATGCGGTAAATTCCTGCGTACCATTCGGTATGGCCCAATTCACTGTAAGTCATGTTGCCATACAGCCAGCCTGCTGGGATGCCGAAATACGACGTTCCCGCCAGTACCATAAGCAGAAGAGATACAACGCCAGCGATTATGCGGACTGGAGCTGTGAAGAACCGCCGAACGTCTGCATAATCCAAATGATAACCTGCTACAAAGTAAGGCAAATAAACAAAGGTTCTGCATACGCTCAGCCATATACCATCCACAGGGAGATACCCGACGAGGATACCCAGCAGCACGGATATACCCAATTGGAGGACAGGTGGTATTTTCTGAAAAGACAGCATCAGCAGTCTCCAACAGATATGGCTGGCAAGGAACCAGAGTAGCAGATAAGGAGCAAAGAACGAATGATGGATATGGGGAACGTGGAAGAGTGCAACATCCAAGATCGAATAGAGCGATTGAAAAATAAGATATTGCATACCGATCTGAAGCAGAACTTTTCGGCCTGCTGATCCGGTCAAAGAAGTTTGGGCAAAGTAGCCTGTAACGAGTACAAACAACGGCATATGAAACATGAATATCCAGCTGAACCATTGTTGGGCAATATGAAGTGAACCGACTAGAGGCTCCAGAGCATTCCCTGCAAATACGCATATGATCAACAGAAATCGCAAATTGAGAAAGAAGCTTTCCCCTTGTACATCATGGCTTGTCGTCATGTGTTTCCCTCCGAACGGCTTCTGCCGACTAAACTATTTAAAAAATAATTCTTTACAAGGAACAAGGTACGATACTCTGGACATTATCATTGTGATTTTATTCACATTAGTAAGCGTTATCATAACCTTATTGTGTGGCGAAAGCTTGAACACCGGACAAAGATGGGCTAAGACGTGGAAATGTATACTGATTTGACCCTGTATGTGCAACGATGTTACCCTAACAAGGCTAGTTACGCTGATGAATACAGCGGTACATTTTATATTCAAATTACGAATTACGAGGTACGAAAGGCGAAAGGAACTTTTACAATGAGAAGAAGAACAAGAAGATCATACAATTCATATGGGACACGTGGTCCTCGGAAAATATGGAAAGTTCTCTTAGGCATCCTGATTGTTATTGCACTGATCGCAGGGTGGGGAGCATGGAAGGTATTTACGCCTTATCAGCCTGACGAGACGGCTGCTGCTGCATTAGCTGAAGTAGCGGATGCTGTGAAAGTAAATGAACAAGAACATTGGGTCGGTTTTGAGCCTGCAAAAAGAAGCGGAGCCGGAGTCATTTTGTATCCAGGTGCGTTGGTGAAGCCCGAAAGTTATGCGCCCTTGGCACGCCGTCTGGCGGAAAAGGGTCATCATGTGATCATTGCAAAAATGCCACTCAACCTTGCATTGATCTCCCCGGATTTAGCGAATGAAGTGCTAAAGGCATATCCGAAAGAAGCGTTTGTTATTGGAGGCCATTCGTTAGGCGGTGTGATGGCGGCCCGATATGCAGCTGCACATCCTGATCAGGTCAAAGGTGTATTTTTCCTTGCTTCCTACCCAGATAACAAGGGTAATTTAAAGGATAAAAATCTGCCCGTTATTTCTCTACTAGGAAGTGATGATGGAGTCGTCCAGATGGAAAATGTTCAAAGTGGAAGAACTTATTTACCAGCCAACACGCTGTATTTTACAGTCGAAGGGGGGAATCATGCCCAATTCGGCAGTTATGGTGTCCAAAAAGGGGATAACCCTGCGAAAATTAGCGCTGTCGAGCAATGGAATCAGACGGTAACGGCTTTACAGGACTGGATGAAAGAGAGTGTGGATGGGGCTCCTAAGAACCAGTAAAGGAGGTGTGCTGCATGTCTGAGCTGATCGTGCAGGGGGAGCGGTACCCATGCCGTGGTATTTTATTGGATAAAGATGGAACGTTGCTGGATTTTATTCAGTTGTGGGGCCCCTGGGCTCGTTCTATACTGGATATGATGGAGCAGCATCTTACCGTGGCGGGTGCCGGTTTTACGGTGGAAAAAGGTACCGTTCTAGGTACTGTTCACGATCTAGAGGGACGTGTGATCGGTTACGATCCTTCTGGCCCACTAGCCATGGGGACGGTGGACGAAAGTACGGGGGTACTGGCTTGGCAGCTTTATACTGCTGGTGTACCGTGGAATGAGGCTGTGCGGATTGTCCGCGACTTTAATAAAACGGCGATGGCTGATATTCGGCGACATCGGGCAGCGAAGGTGTTTCCAGGATTGCGGACGTTGCTTGAGCAAAGCCGCCATGCCGGGCTGAAGCTGGCGGTTGTGACCTCTGACAGTACAGAGGCTGCACAGGAGCATTTGGAGTGGATGGGGCTGACATCCTATTTTGACGAGATTATCGGACATGATAGGGTTACATACGGCAAGCCTGACCCGGAAATGGCTGAAAAAGCCTGCGCGTTACTAGGATTGTCGCCGGCGGACGTGGTAGTCATCGGAGACAGCAATGGGGATATGCAGATGGGCAAGCGTGCCGGAGTACGGCTCGCTATTGGATTTGCGCCAGAAGCAGAACGTTCTGGTCATTTGCTGGATGCGGATAAGGTTGTTCGTGGATATGAAGAGCTGGAGGTGCGTAGGGTATGAAAGTTAATACGTTGGCGGAATGGATACAGCAATCGCAGAATATTGTTTTTTTCGGCGGAGCAGGGACATCGACGGAAAGCGGTATTCCGGATTTTCGTTCGGCAGCAGGCCTGTATCAAAGTGAGGAGAAATTGCCTTATTCCCCTGAGGTTATGCTTAGCCGTTCATTTTTTGTGAAGCATCCTGAAGTGTTCTTCGACTTCTATCGTAGCAAAATGCTGCATCCCGATGCGGAGCCGAACGGTTGCCATCATTTCCTCGCGTTATTGGAAAAGCAAGGCCTCCTTAAAGCGGTTGTGACACAAAATATTGACGGATTACACCAGGCGGCAGGTAGTGTGAATGTACTAGAACTTCATGGCTCGGTGCATCGCAACCACTGTATGGAATGCGGACGCTTTTACAGTCTAGATGAAGTGATGAACAGCTCTGAGGTTGTACCCAAATGTCCGATAGATGGAGGAATTATCAAACCGGATGTCGTTTTATATGAGGAGGAGCTGAATCAGGATACCATTATTCAATCCGTTCAGGCTATTTCGCAGGCTGATTTGCTGTTAATTGGAGGAACGTCGCTGACAGTACATCCTGCTGCGGGCTTGATTACTTATTTTCGTGGTAAACATACGGTGCTGCTGAATACAGATCCCACCTCGTATGATCATAAGGCGGATCTTTTGATCACCGATCCAATCGGTAAAGTTATGGAAAAACTTGCTCATCAATTAGGTCTGTAATCGTTTTCTTGTCAACGCCTGGATAAAAGCGCTATGATGATGTTGTGATGGACATTACAATGTTTCGAGAGAGGCTGGGATAGCATGGTTTATTTAGCTGGCGAAGATCGTTATGAAAGTATGAAATATAACCGTACAGGGAGATCAGGTCTAAAACTGCCCGCTATTTCGCTGGGCTTGTGGCATAATTTTGGCGGGATTAACAACGCGGAGAATGGCCGTAGCATGATTACTCGCTCCTTTGATCTAGGAATTACGCATTTTGATTTAGCTAATAACTATGGCCCTCCTGCGGGATCAGCTGAGGAATTTTTTGGACAAGTCCTAGCCAGTGATATGAAACCGTACCGGGATGAGTTGGTCATCTCCACCAAAGCGGGCTACAATATGTGGGCAGGGCCTTATGGTGACTGGGGATCTCGCAAGTATATGATATCTAGTCTGGATCAGAGCCTGAAGCGGATGGGGCTGGACTATGTCGATATATTCTACTCTCACCGATTTGATCCTAATACGCCGCTGGAAGAAACGATGGGAGCACTGGATCATATCGTACGTTCAGGCAAAGCGCTGTATGTGGGTGTGTCCAATTATAGTGCGGAGCAAACAGCAGAAGCAGCTCGCATTCTGAAGGAGCTGGGAACACCGCTTCTGATTCATCAGCCGAAATACTCCTTGCTCGACCGCTGGATTGAAAACGGATTACAAGATGTACTGGACGAAAACGGGGTAGGCAGCATTGCCTTTTGTCCGCTGGCTCAGGGATTGCTGACCAATAAATATTTGAACGGAATCCCCGAGGATTCACGTGCAGCGAGTACATCGGTTTTCCTGAATGAGAACCATGTAACGCCAGAGACACTTCGCAAGGTACGCGCCCTGAATCAGATGGCTGCTGCACGCGGACAAAGTTTGGCTCAATTCTCGCTGGCCTGGGCTCTGCGCGGCGAACGTCTGACCTCTGTCTTGATTGGGGCAAGCCGTGTAAGCCAAATTGAAGAAAATGTTGCTACCTTATCCAATCTGGACTTTTCTCAGGAGGAACTGGATCGAATTGATTCGATTCTGAATGCCGGGAACTGACAGGACGGCGGCACAGCCTAATGGTGAAAGTTAATCTGTAGTCATCGGCCTAATTTCGCATCCTTTTATACAATATATAACCAACAGCCCGCATCCGTTTGAAGGATGTGGGCTGTTTAAGCCTGCTTTACGACTGTGGGTATTGCTTAACCTTGCTTCGGTACTCGGTTGGAGACTGACCGCAGAAGCGCTTGAATTGACGTGAGAAATATAAGGCATCGGTTAGTCCGACCGAAGCGGCCACTTGCTCTACCGATAATTCAGGACGCTCACGCAGCAGTTGACGTGATTTGTCGATTCTTAGCTTAAGCAGATAGGTGACGGGGGAGATGCCCGTTTCCTTTTTGAATATCCGTGACAAATATGCACGATTATAACCAAGTCCTTCAGACATTTGCTCAATGGAAACGGGATGTGCGTACTGAGTGGACATATATTGCACCATCTGCTTGACTGTACGTTGAATTTGCGAATCCGCCCCGGACGGATCAGTCCAGTCACTCAGGTAATTGCCTGCTTCCCCCATAATCAGATACAAATAGCCCAAGGCTGATAGATGAGAACTAGATTTTCTGCTATAAAAGGCCAATTGCATTTGCTCCAAATAACCGGGGATGGGACTTTGATCGGAAGCATGAAAGACAGGCTGGTGAACACGTAGCCCGGCCTCCTGCACCACCTGCTCAGTATGGTGCCCGGTAAACGCAGACCAACGATAACGCCACGGTTTCTCTTCATCAGAGGTATAGCTCACCAGCTGACCGGGATGAATAAGGAAAAAATCGTTTTCTTCAAGCTGATATGTGTGCTGTTCCGTTCGGAAGATACCTCTGCCCGATTCTACAAAGTGTAGCAGATAGTAATCATAGATTTTCGGCCCCACGGCATGACCGGATTTGGTTTGGCTCTCTCCTGCAAAAAGCACATGCAGCGGGCTATTTTCATAAAACACCGGATTAGAGGCAACGGCATAACTATATGAATGCGCTTGCAAAATAGGGTCATCCTTCCTGCATTTGTGAATGGTTTAGCGGATGCGGTATACTTACATTGTACATATCCAAGTCACATTTATCCATAGCTTAAACACATGGATGCATTACATCGTGTGACGCTTTCATTTATACTGAAATCATAAGAGATGTCAACCTGATTAAGATGTTACAGGGAAATCAGGAGGGCCTTTACTAACGGTATATGAGGTGGATGCGGATATGAACTCTACTGAATTAAAGAAACATTTTATTGAAAAATATGGTGAAAGCAGCAATGAACTGCGGATATTTCATGCACCTGGACGTGTCAATCTGATTGGAGAGCATATCGACTATAACGGTGGTTATGTACTCCCGGCTGCGCTGGAATTCGGAACGACGCTAATCCTTCGTGCGCGCAATGATGATGAAATTCATTTTGCTTCAACAAACCTGTCGTATGAAGTGTCTATCCCCCGTGGAGAAATAGGTAAAAACAAAACGGATGAGTGGGTGGACTATCCGGTGGGTGTGCTGGTGGAGTTGGCTGAAAAGGGAGTTTATCCGTCTAACGGATATGACCTGCTCTATCATGGAGAAATACCGAATGGTGCTGGATTATCCTCCTCAGCCTCCATTGAGGTTGTTACAGGATACGCGTTTCTCACGATCGAAAAACAGGAAACAGATACGGTCGAAATCGCTTTGTTGTCCCAGCGGGCAGAAAACAATTACGTTGGTGTCAATTGCGGCATTATGGACCAGTTCGCTGTAGCGAACGGAGCAGCTGATCATGCAATTCTGCTGATGTGCGATACGTTGGAGTACCGTAAAGTGCCATTCCGCACGGGGGCTTATAAGCTCGTGATCGGCAATACAAACAAGCGTCGCGGTTTGGTGGACTCAGCCTATAACGAGCGTCGTAGTCAATGTGCCGAAGCACTGTCCATTTTGCAGCAGCAGGAACCGTCACTGGAATACCTCGCTCAGCTGGATGAGGCGCGTTTCGGAGAGCTTCAGCATCACATCGCGGACGAAACAGTGCGTCGGCGGGCACAGCATGTGGTGGAGGAAAACGCTCGTGTGTTGGCCTCTGTTGATGCTCTCGCGGCGAATGAACTTGCAGCTTTTGGTCAGTTAATGAATGCTTCTCATGATTCATTACGCGATTTGTATGAGGTCAGCTGCACGGAGCTGGACGTCATGGTTGAAGAAGCACGACGCATTCCTGGCACGCTGGGTGCTCGTATGACAGGAGCCGGATTTGGAGGTTGTACGGTTTCATTGGTTCATGAGAACGATGTGGAACGTTTTGTGAAGGAAGTCGGCGAAGCTTATCAGACCCGCACAGGGCTGGAAGCCAGCTTTTATGTATGCAAGGCAGGAGACGGAGTTAAAGAACTGAAGGAGGACGAATAACATGGCCATTTTAGTCACAGGTGGAGCTGGATATATCGGTTCACATACCGTAGCAGAATTGTTGGATCTGGGAGAAGAAGTTGTGGTGCTGGATAATTTGCAAACCGGGCACAAAGCAGCATTGCTTGGAGGCAAGTTGTATGAAGGGGATTTGAGGGATAAAGAATTACTGTCCAAACTGTTCTCTGAAAATAGTATCGACGCAGTTATCCATTTTGCAGCCAACTCGCTGGTTGGAGAAAGTATGCAAAATCCTGGTAAATATTATGACAACAATGTATTTGGCACGCTGAGCTTGCTGGAGGCAATGAAGGATGCTGGAGTGCGCCGAATCGTGTTTTCCTCTACTGCGGCTACCTACGGCGAACCGGAAAAGGTACCGATTGAAGAGGGAGACCGTACAGAGCCAACCAACGTGTATGGTGAAACAAAGCTGATGATGGAGCGCATGATGTCGTGGTTTGATAAAGTTTTAGGCATCAAATATGTGTCTTTACGGTATTTTAATGCGGCTGGTGCGCATGAGAGCGGCAAGATCGGTGAAGATCACCGACCAGAAAGCCATCTGATCCCGTTAGTGCTCCAGACAGCCTTGAAACAGCGTCCACACATCGCTGTGTTTGGTGAGGATTATGCGACACCTGACGGCACGTGTGTTCGGGATTACATTCACGTGAGTGACCTGGCGGATGCTCATGTGCGTGCAGTAAATTACTTGCGCGAAGGCAATGACAGCAACGTATTCAACCTGGGCAACGGGCAGGGCTTCTCTGTGAAAGAAGTTATTGAGACGGCACGCAAGGTCACTGGGCTCGACATTCCAGTTGTGACAGAGCCACGCCGCGCAGGCGATCCAGCGATATTGGTTGCATCTTCTGACAAGGCTCGTTCGGTGTTGGGCTGGAGTCCAGCACGTACCCAACTAGAGGACATTATTAGCGGAGCATGGGGATGGCATCAATCGCACCCTCACGGCTACGGCGACGAATAGACGGGAGACGATGACATATGAGCGAGCGCCAATCTGCAGATAAAGGCCAAGGCCGGGAACATTCCCGGCATCTGGCCCATGACATCGACGAAACTGTGCAGCAATCGGCTCTATATGCGGTGGAGCAACTGGTTGCATTCGCACAAAACAAGGGCTTGATCGGTCCGCAAGATACAGATTACAGCCGTAATCTGCTGTTGGAGCAGTTTGGGTTTTCGGAGCCTTATTCAGGTGGGGAAGCAGGGGGCGTTATGGCCCCCGAAGCTCTCCAGCCTGTGCTTAATGTATTGATAGATTATGGTTTTGCCATAGGACTTATCCCTGAAAACACAGATACGTATCGCGATTTGCTTGATTCCAAAATCATGGGACTGCTGATGGCGAGACCGTCTGAAGTCATCCGTGACTTTCATCAAACGGAGGCTGAACGTGGCATAGAGGCGGCGACAGATGCTTTTTATCAATTATCCATCGTTTCGAACTACATTCGAATGGATCGGGTTGCCAGCAATGTGTACTGGAATCAGTCGACATCTTACGGAGATATGGAAATCACGATTAATTTGTCCAAGCCAGAAAAAAGTCCTAAAGAAATTGCGATGGCGAAGCTTTTGCCGCCGCCTGTTTATCCCAAGTGTCAATTATGCCGTGAAAACGTCGGATATGCAGGAAGGGTAAATCATCCGTCCCGTCAAAATTTGCGCATCATTCCGGTGGAATTGAATGGGGAACCGTGGTTTTTTCAATATTCACCCTATGTGTATTACAACGAGCACTGCATTGTGTTCCATCATGATCATGTACCGATGAAGCTTACGAAGGATACACTGCGCCGATTGCTGGCCTTTACGAAAGCGTTTCCGCATTATTTTATTGGCTCCAATGCGGATCTGCCGATTGTCGGCGGATCGATCCTGA
Organism: Paenibacillus sp. FSL P2-0173; assembly: GCF_038008045.1. Classification (NCBI taxonomy): domain Bacteria; kingdom Bacillati; phylum Bacillota; class Bacilli; order Caryophanales; family Paenibacillaceae; genus Paenibacillus; species Paenibacillus sp. FSL P2-0173. Next base: position 1,761,714 of record NZ_JBBOYK010000001.1, on the reverse strand, counting down.
CCCATGATCATTTTCAGGGTGGTCGTCATACATTCCCAATTGAAAAAGCGGGTGTGGACGGCATATACCATAATGAAGCGTTCCCGCAGGTTACAGCGGGGATTGTAAACTGGCCGATGTCGGTCATCCGTTTTACGTCAACAGATGCCGAGGCGTTGTTGGAAGCGGGAAATGCTGCTTTTGAAGCCTGGAAAGTTTATAGTGATCCTGTAGCTGATGTCCTCTCTCATACAGAGCAGGAAGGGGAAACGATTCCGCATAATACCGTGACGCCGATTGTGCGCCGTGATGCCGAAGGCAGGTACCAGATGGATCTCGTACTGCGTAACAACCGAACGAGTGAAGAGTATCCGGAAGGTATTTTCCATCCTCACCGCGAGATGCATCACATCAAGAAGGAAAATATCGGTCTGATCGAAGTTATGGGACTTGCCATATTACCGGGGCGGCTCAAGGATGAACTGGATGGAATTGCAGATATTTTGTGTGGGGATGACAAGCTGGCTGTGGCTATGCAGCAGGAAGGACATCCACTGTTTAAGCATGCAGACTGGATTTATCAGTTAAACACCCGGTTCGGTCGTTTGCCTGACAAGGAGACGGCTGTTCGTACCGTACAAAATGAGGTTGGACTGAAATTCAGTGAAATTTTAGAGCATGCAGGAGTGTATAAACGAAATCCGTCCGGTCAACAGGCCTTTGGTCGTTTTATGAAACAATTGGGATATACTTTGGGAGAATAAAATTGCTTGCGCAGCACATAATACTCTACGAGAACCCTCCCAAGATATGACATGGAACCATGCTCCTCAAGGAGTGTGGTTTTTTTCTGAAAATAAAGCAGATTTGTTTCCTGTAACCGAAAAGGTTATAATAGAGTAGTTTCTTAACATTAAACTTTAGAACTATTGGAGGCGAGCGTTTGCGATGAAAGCATTCGAATTTTATAATCCTACACAATTGATCTTCGGTAAAGGACAATTGGAGGCTCTCAAGCGTGAAGTTCCTAAATATGGTAAACGTGTACTGCTTGTATATGGCGGCGGCAGCATTAAGCGCAGCGGTTTGTACGATAATGTAATAAGTTTGCTTGGTGAAATCGGTGCAGAGGTAACGGAACTGGCTGGTGTAGAACCGAATCCTCGCTTATCTACAGTACATAAAGGCGTTGAATTGTGTAAAACACATCAAATCGACCTCGTTCTGGCTGTAGGCGGTGGTAGTGTGCTGGATTGCTCCAAAGCCATTGCTGTTGGTGCAAAATATGATGGCGACATGTGGGATTTTGCAGAGCGTAAAGCGGCACCACAGGCAGCATTGCCACTAGGTACGGTTTTGACCATGGCAGCTACCGGTTCTGAAATGAATGCGGGTTCTGTTATTACAAATGAAAAAACACAGGAAAAATTGGGCTGGGGCAGCGTATTTGCGTTCCCTGCGTTTTCTATTCTTGATCCTGTGAACACATACTCTCTGCCGCAAAATCAAACCGTTTACGGAATCGTAGATATGATGTCACATACGCTGGAGCATTATTTCCATTTGGAATCCAATACTCCGGTCCAACTTGGCTGGTGCGAAACGATTTTGCGTACGGTCATGGATGCGGCTCCAGGTCTGGTCAACGATCTGGAAAACTACGAGCTGCGTGAAACGATTATGTATTGTGGTACGATGGCGCTGAACGGCTTCCTAAACATGGGGCTGACAGGTGACTGGGCTACTCACAATATCGAACATGCTGTGTCTGCTGTTTATGATATTCCACATGGTGGAGGACTGGCTATTCTGTTCCCGAACTGGATGAAACACAATCTGCATGTGAAGCCTGAACGCTTCAAGCAACTGGCCGTCAATGTGTTCCATGTAAACCCAGAAGGCAAGAGCGATGAAGAAGTGGCGCTGGAGGGTATTCAGGCGCTGCGTGATTTCTGGAACTCGATTGGTGCACCAAGCCGTCTGGCTGATTACGATATTGATGCGTCCCAAATCGATGTTATGGCTGATAAAGCTGTGAAATTTGGATCTTTTGGTGGCTTTAATAAGCTCAATCGCGAAGATGTAGTCGAAATTTACAAAGCATCTCTGTAAACCGACATTTGTATCATTTTAAGCACGTTTGTGCGTCATTAGACGTACGAACGTGCTTTTTTGGGTTTGATTTGGGATTTTGGAGGAAAATTTTGAAACTTTTTAAGGTTGAATACGTAAACATAGTTATAGACTGGAAACCAGACTGAAAAGGTACATGGAAGGAGGAGTCGCATGGAAACCATATTTTGGTGGTTATTGGCAGGGGGCGCTATCTTTACCGTAGTCAGTGTGCTGATTGGAGATGTACTCGGTGGTTGGCTGGATGGTGCATTGGAGCTACCGGGCCTCGATTGGTTCAGACCTGTCGTTTTACTTGGAGCCATGACCGCTTTTGGCGGGGCTGGAGTACTGCTGACAAAGTATACCGGGCTGAGCATGGGGTGGGTCGTCGTGCTTGCTTTAGGGATTGCGTTTGTCATCGGAATACTCGTGTTCTTTGCGTTTATCAAACCCATGGCGAATTCGGAGGTATCCAGCGGCTTCTCCATGCGTGAGCTGACTGGCCGGATCGGTGAGGTCACCATTCCTGTACCTGAGGTTGGTTACGGGGAGGTTATGATCCGCTTGGGTGCAGGCAACACCATACATACAGCATCTAGCTTCGATCACAAACCGCTTGCTGCGGGAACCCGTATCGTCGTGGTTGAGGTCGCAGAGGGCGTCGTCCGCGTAGCGTACCTGGACACATAGACGGCGCATTCGCTTAACTTGAAGGGAGCGTGATCGGGAGTGTCAAATTTGCAAGATATTGTGTTGGTCCCTGGGATTGTTGTCATCGTTATCGTTATATTAGGGATCGCTTTTTGGGCCCGTTACAAAACGGTAGGACCGGATGAAGGGATGATCGTGACGGGCTCTTTTCTGGGAAATAAAAATATTTCCGAGGATGACTCTGGACGCAAAATTAAAATTGTACGCGGCGGGGGGGCCTTCATTTGGCCAATTTTCCAGCAGTCCGAATTCATCTCTCTGTTGTCCCATAAACTGGACGTAACCACACCGGAAGTGTATACGGAGCAAGGAGTTCCCGTGATTGCGGATGGTGTGGCGATCATCAAGGTCGGCAGTTCTATTGAGGATGTGGCTACAGCAGCCGAGCAGTTCATCGGGAAGCCACTGGAGGCTCTTAGGGGAGAGGCTCAGGAAGTGCTGGAGGGACATTTGCGCGCAATCCTCGGTTCGATGACAGTGGAAGAAGTTTATCGTAATCGGGATCGGTTTGCGCAGGAAGTGCAGGGCGTGGCTGCTCGTGATCTGAAAAAGATGGGCTTGCAAATCGTTTCATTCACCATCAAAGATGTGCGTGATAAGCACGGATATCTGGATGCGCTTGGTAAGCCGAGAATTGCCGCTGTGAAACGGGATGCTGAGATTGCAGAAGCCGAGGCTGTGCGGGATGCCCGGATTCAGAAGGCGCGTGCGGAACAGGAAGGCCAGAAGGCCGAACTGCTGCGGGATACCAACATTGCGGAGGCAGCCAAGGAGAAGGAACTGAAAGTGGCTTCGTTTAAGAAAGAACAGGATACAGCGAAGGCAGAAGCCGATCAGGCTTATCACATCCAGGAGGCCCGTGCCAAGCAGACTGCTGTCGAGGAGCAGATGAAGGTCGAGCTGGTGCGCAAAGAACGGGAAATTGATCTTCAATCCAAGGAAATACAGGTACGTGAAAAGCAATATGATGCGGAAGTGAAAAAGAAGGCAGAAGCCGATCGGTATGCGGTCGAGCAAGCGGCGGAAGCAGATAAATCGCGTAAAATGCGTGAGGCTGAATCGCTGCAATACTCGATTGAGACACAGGCTAAAGCGTCAGCTGAACAAAAACGTCTCAACGGGCAAGCAGAAGCGGATGCCGAACGCGCCAAAGGTACGGCAGACGCAGATGTCATCCGTTTGCGTGGACTTGCAGAAGCGGAGGCCAAGGAAAAACTGGCGGAGGCGTTCCAGAAGTTTGGAGAGGCCGCCGTGCTCGATATTATCGTAAAAATGTTGCCTGATCTGGCTGGACGTATTGCCGAACCGATTGCGTCCATTGATAAACTCACCGTAGTTGATACGGGAAAAGGAGAAGGAGCAGCGCGTGTCAGCAATTATGTCACCGAACTGATGGCTACGGCACCTGAGATGCTGAAGAGTGTATCAGGCATTGATGTGGAGCAGTTAATCAAGGGGCTGACGACTGGGAAAAAAGGCCTTCATTCCGTGCCGTCCTCCGGTGAAGGGAATAAGCAGCATCTTCCAGCCTCGGTGGAGGCAGCACTAACAGATAAAGAATAACGGTAAGTCTTTGGGGAGCATCTACCCCTAACCAAAAGACCGCTTTTCATCACAGCATTTCCCGGCAATGTGATGAAAAGCGTTTTCTTTTTATTGACCTTTAGCCGAATATTTGGTACTTTAACGTGGATTCCTCTGAGCTTCATGCTATAATTCTTAGGATCAAGGTTCTGATAAAAGAGGTGCGGATGTGAGCAGCCTAAAAGTGGCCAAAGCGCTGAATAACAATGTGATTATAGGGATGCATCCCGAGCATGATGAGGTTGTTGTGATTGGAAAAGGAATCGGTTTCAATCGCAGACCCGGTGATCTTATGCCGTTGGATTCAGTTGAAAAATTATTTATATTAAAAAGCCATGAAGAACAGGAGCAATACAAACGGTTGCTTCCTGAGCTGGATGAAAAGCTCATTGAGGTCATCGGTGAGGTGCTTCATCTTGTTCAGCTTCAAGCTAAGAAGCCTCTAAATGAGCACATACTGATTGCTTTAACTGACCATATCGCTTTTTCCATCAACCGTCATAAACAGGGAATTACGATTCATAATCCGTTTTTGTATGAGACTAGGGAAATATATCCTCAGGAATACAAGATGGCTGAGCAGGCTGTTGCTCTAATCAGGGATAAGATGGATGTAGATCTGGGAGAAGATGAAATCGGATTCGTGGCCCTGCATATTTATAGCGCCATGACAAACCAGCATATCTCCGAGGTGAGGAAGGATTCTCGTCTGATTGCTGATATGGTTCAGGTTGTCGAGACCACACTGGATTATCGTATTCCTCTCCAATCTCTTGATTATTCTCGACTGCTGACTCATCTGAGGTTTGCGATTGAACGTGTGCGCCGGGGAGAAATTGTGCAGGAGATTTATCGATTGGACAAGCTTTTGAATGAGGAGTACCCGGAAATGTATATGCTGGCCTGGAAGCTCACGAAAATTATGGAGAAAAGACTCCGTAAATCTGTGTATCCAGCTGAGGTTAGTTATTTGACAATGCATCTGCAGCGGTTGTCCCAACGCAAAGAGCAGGGGGAGCAACAAAAGTGATAAAACCGGAATAAAAAAGTATTGCCTCGCATTTAGAGGGGTGCTATAATCAATTTTGCAATGAGGAAGACAACAACTGAACATTAAACGTGTTACTGATTCGATCAGGCATGAGTTGTTTTAAGTTATGATTGTTTACAGCCTACTGGGGCAAGCTATATCCCAAGGTTGTTTTCAAACATACTTAAATCGGCTCATGCCTTTTTTGTTGTTTTGCCTCTGTTCTAAATTTCAGAGAAGGATGTGGAAGGTATGTTTAAAAAGCTTTTCGGCGTTTTACAGCGTGTCGGTAAAGCATTAATGCTTCCTGTAGCGATTTTGCCAGCTGCGGGGCTTTTATTGGGTATCGGTAACATGCTGGTCAATCCTGATTTTCTCCAGTACATTCCGGCATTAAATGCGGGCTGGGTTCAATCGGTAGCGACGATCATGATGAATGCCGGACAAATCGTTTTTGATAATCTGGCACTGTTGTTCGCAGTCGGCGTAGCCGTCGGTCTGGCGGGCGGTGAGGGTGTAGCAGGTTTGGCTGCCATCATCGGTTACCTCGTTATGAACATTACTCTGGGTACAGCCGTGGGTGTCACACCTGGTCTGATTGCTCAAAAAATACCGGGTTATGCAAACGTGTTAGGGATTCCAACGCTTCAAACCGGGGTGTTCGGCGGGATAATCATCGGTATACTGGCCGCGGCCATGTACAACCGCTTTTTCAAAATTGAGCTTCCTTCGTATCTGGGCTTTTTCGCGGGTAAGCGTTTTGTTCCGATTGCAACGGCGGTATCCTCACTGATTGTCGGACTTGCGCTGGTTCTGATCTGGCCTCCAGTTCAACAAGGACTTAATGCAGTATCTCACTTTATGGTGTATTCCAACCCGACTTTGTCGGCGTTCCTGTTCGGTGTTATCGAACGCGCGCTGATTCCATTTGGTTTGCATCACATCTGGTATTCACCGTTCTGGTTTGAGTTTGGTGAATATGTTAACAAGGCAGGTCAAACCGTTCACGGTGACCAGCAGATCTTCTTCAGCCAGCTTCGCGACGGAGTGGCGTTGACAGCAAGTACGTTCCAAGTGGGTAAATTCCCATTCATGATGTTCGGTTTGCCGGCAGCAGCGCTTGCAATGTACCATGAAGCAAGACCAGAACACAAAAAATATGTAGCAGGTATTATGGGTTCAGCAGCATTGACTTCGTTCTTGACAGGTATTACGGAGCCACTGGAATTTTCCTTCCTGTTCGTAGCTCCACTGCTGTTTGCAGTACACTGTATATTCGCAGGTCTGTCATTTATGACCATGCAAATTTTACATGTCAAAATCGGTATGACCTTCTCAGGCGGATTTATTGACTTCCTGATTTTCGGGATTATTCCAACCCGTACGCCTTGGTGGTATGTAATTATCGTCGGTCTGATTTTGGCAGTTATTTACTACTTCGGATTCCGGTTCATCATACGGAAGTTCAACTTGAAAACACCAGGACGTGAAGAAGCTACAGATAATGTGGATGGCGCAGCAGTCGGTAGTAGTGATGAGCTCCCGCACAACATTTTGGCAGCTTTCGGTGGTTCATCGAATATCAAGCATCTGGATGCTTGTATCACACGTCTTCGGATCGAGGTTAATGAGAAATCGAACGTTGACAAAGCTCGTCTGAAACAACTTGGCGCATCTGGTGTCCTTGAAGTCGGTAACAACGTACAGGCAATTTTCGGTACACGTTCCGACACCATTAAATCTCAAATGGCTGATATCATGGCTGGACGTACACCTGCACCAGCTCCGGCGCAACCTGCTCCACAAGAGGAGAAGGAAGCTGGAGAAGAACAACAAACCATTATTGTAGAAGATATTGTAATGCCTGTTAACGGCGAATTGGTTGATATCTCGACGGTTCCCGATCCGGTATTTGCAGAACGTATGACAGGTGACGGTTTTGCGGTCGTGCCAAATGATGGAACGATTGTGTCCCCTGTTTATGGTAAAGTATTCAATGTATTCCCAAGCAAGCATGCGATTGGTATTCAATCCGATGGCGGTAAAGAAGTGCTTGTTCATATCGGGGTGAATACTGTGAAGCTTAAAGGCCAAGGATTTGACGTTTTGGTGAACGAAGGCGATCTTGTGTCAGCTGGCCAGCCTATTATGAAAGTAGACCTGGAATACGTGAAGGCAAACGCTAAATCCATCATCTCACCTGTCATTTTTACTAACCTTCCAGAAGGTTCTTCGGTAACTTTAAACAAAACTGGAGTATTGAAGGCTGGCGAAGATGGTATAATTACGATAAAATAAACTCTATGTGTTTCGGATTAGTTGATTAGGCGGCTTAGGCCGTCTGATCAATGATCTGGTATACTGCGTGTAAACAAATATTATCTTTAGGAAAGTGGGAGGAACAAATTATGCAAACAACTTTTAGAATTACGGATGAAGACGGTATCCATGCACGTCCTGCAACTGCGCTGGTAAATACAGCTAACAAATTCAGCGGTGCTGAATCTTTTGCCGAAGCTAACGGTAAAAAAGTAACTTTGAAATCCATTCTGGGTGTATTGTCCCTGGGTCTGGAACAAGGCGATACTATTAACATTATCTGCGAAGGCGCTGAAGCTGCCGAAGCACTGAAAGCTCTTGAAAATGTAATCGTTAACGAAGGGCTGGGCGAAGTTCATGCTTAAAATTTCCGGGATTGCCGCTTCGGCAGGCATAGCCATTGCCCGGGCGTTTATCTTGGAGCATCCGAATTACGCTGTAGAGAGACGCGCGGTTGGTGATGTTGAAGCTGAAATCGCGAGATTGGATGCGGCTTTGGCACAATCTCAAACCGAATTGGAATCGATTAAGGAGAAAACGCTTCAGGAGCTGGGAGAGAAAAAAGCAGAAATTTTTGCATCTCACCTGCTCATCCTGAATGATCCTGAATTGATCGATCCGGTTAAAGCTAAAATCAGAGACGAGCAGCTTAATGCTGACTATGCTTTGAATGAAGTAGCTACACAGTTCATTTCCATGTTTGAAAACATGAAAAGTGCCTATTTGCAAGAACGCGCATCGGACATGCGTGACGTAACCAAGCGGATCCTGAATCACCTGCTTGGTGTTCATTTTGTTAGTCCTGCAGAAATTGCCGAAGAAACGATTGTGCTTGCAGAAGATTTGACACCTTCCGACACAGCTCAGCTGAACCGTGAATTTGTTAAAGGTTTTGCAACGAACATCGGCGGACGTACTTCGCATTCGGCTATTATGGCTCGCTCACTTGAAATTCCTGCAGTTGTGGGAACGAAAAATATATTGTCTCAAGCTAAAAGCGGTGATTTGATTATCGTTGATGGTTTGGATGGTCACGTATTCGTGAACCCTACCGAAGAGATTGTTGCGGAATACCGTGCTAAACAGGTGGCATACGACAAGCAACGCGAAGAGTGGCGTAAGCTGCGCGGCGAAGCTACGGTTTCTGTCGATGGTGTCCATGTCGAACTGGCAGCCAATATTGGTACGCCTAATGATGTAGCTGGTGTTCTGGACAACGGTGGTGAAGGCGTTGGCTTGTACCGTACGGAGTTCTTGTACATGGGACGCGATAAGCTTCCATCCGAAGAAGTACAGTATACGGCGTACAAAACCGTTCTGGAAAGAATGGAAGGTAAACCGGTTGTAGTCCGTACTTTGGATATCGGTGGCGACAAAGAACTTCCTTATCTGGACCTGCCAAAAGAAATGAATCCGTTCCTTGGATTCCGTGCTATTCGTCTGTGTCTGGATCGCCAGGATATTTTCCGCACTCAATTGCGTGCTTTGTTGCGTGCGAGTGTGCATGGTAACCTGCGCATCATGTTCCCAATGATTGCTACGCTGAACGAATTCCGTGAAGCTAAAGCTGTTTTGTTGGAAGAAAAGGAAAAGTTGGTAACCGAGGGTGTATCCGTATCTGAAGAAATTCAGCTGGGCATCATGGTAGAAATTCCTTCTACAGCGGTATTGGCTGACCAATTCGCAAAAGAAGTGGATTTCTTCAGTATCGGTACAAATGATCTGATTCAATACACAATGGCAGCGGATCGCATGAACGAGCGGGTTTCTTACCTGTATCAACCATACAATCCATCCATTCTGCGTCTGGTGAAAATGGTTATTGATGCCGCTCACCGTGAAGGGCGTTGGGTTGGTATGTGTGGCGAAATGGCAGGAGATACAACAGCAATTCCGTTGCTGCTGGGTCTGGGACTTGATGAGTTCAGTATGAGTGCAACTTCCATTCTGCCAGCACGTAGTCAAATCTCCAAGTTGTCCCGTGCGGACATGGAAAAACTGGCTACAAAAGCTCTGGACATGCAAACAGCAGAACAGGTTGTTGAATTGGTTCAAAGCATCGAAGGTTAAGGAAGGGTATTACATTTCAAAGGTTATATCTTTTTCCAACAAAAAAATTGCTGTGTACATACAGCAGCCGGTATCTAATAGATACCGGCTTTTTTGCATGCTTTAAGTAGAATTTGTTTTAACTGCATGAGCAATTCAGTACAGGTTTGCGAGCTGCGGTAGTTTCGTCCAATCGCGTGACTGGAGTAGTATATGGTGCATTGAGCACCAGCTCAGGGTTCTCTTCTGCTTCCCGCGCAATATGAATCATAGTGTCGACAAAAGCATCAAGTGTTTCCTTACTTTCCGTCTCCGTGGGCTCGATCATGATGCATTCCTCTACATTCAGAGGGAAATAAATTGTAGGCGGATGGTAGCCGAAATCAAGCAGCCGTTTGGCTACATCAAGCGTACGCACTCCAAATTTTTTCAAGCCTCGCCCCGACATTACAAATTCGTGTTTACAATGTCCAGGGTAGGGCAGGTCAAAATGTGGAGCGAGCCGATGCATCATGTAATTGGCATTGAGCACAGCGCATTCCGATACACGCTTTAAGCCATCAGGACCGTAGCTACGGATATAGGTATAGGCACGGACGAGAATACCGAAGTTGCCGTAAAAGGCTTTAACCCGTCCAATAGAATCTCCCTGTTCCCGGTCCCAGTGGTACACCCCCTGCGGATCCCGTACGACAAGCGGCTTGGGCAAATAAGGGATGAGCCGTTGCTTTACGCCGACAGGCCCAGCGCCGGGGCCACCGCCGCCGTGCGGGGTACTCATCGTTTTGTGCAAATTGAGATGCACTACATCGAAGCCCATATCTCCGGGACGGGTAATCCCCATGATGGCGTTGGAGTTTGCCCCGTCATAGTAAACCAGACCACCCGCTTCATGCACGATGGCAGCAATGTCAGTGATTTGCTTCTCGAACAGCCCAAGCGTGTTCGGATTGGTCAGCATGAGCGCCGCGGTGTCGTTGCCTACGGCTTGACGTAACGCATCCAGATCCACCAGCCCCTCAGGGGTGGAGGGAAGGGTGACTGTTTCGAAGCCCGCGACGGTTGCGCTGGCGGGGTTCGTTCCGTGCGAGGAATCCGGCACGAGCACCTTGGTACGTCGCTCACCACGTGCTTCGTGGTATGAGCGAATCATCATCAGCCCGGTCCATTCGCCATGGGCGCCCGCGGCGGGCTGAAGCGTGACGGCATCCATGCCAGTTAACGCAGCCAAATCATTTTGGAGCGTATACAGCAGCTCCATGGCACCCTGGATGCTCTCCTCGGGCTGATATGGATGGATTTTGGCGAAGCCTGTATATCGGGCGACATCCTCATTCACTTTCGGATTGTATTTCATCGTACAGGAGCCGAGCGGATAAAATCCGTTGTCCACGCCGAAATTGCGCCGGGACAAGGCAGTATAATGCCGAATAACGTCTACTTCGTATACCTCGGGTAATGCCGCAGGTTCGCTGCGCAGCGCATAATCTGGCAAAAGCTCTGCCACCGGGCGACGGGGAACGTCGCACTCGGGAAGGGAATAGGCGATGCGACCCGGACGGCTCAATTCAAAAATGAGCGCTTGATCGTGTTCCTTCAACAGCCCTTGTTTCTGATCCTGTCCGGTGTGTGTCATAGCAATCCCCCCAAGGTGTGTACAAATTGGTCAATCTCTTCTTTGGTCCTTTGCTCCGTCACGGCAATCAACATGTGACCAGCAAGTTCCTCATAGTCCCGGCCCAAATCGTAGCCAGCGATAAATCCAGCAGCTAGCAGCTCGGCCTGGAGTTTGCTCATATCCGTACCCTCAGGCAGTCTAAGGGCAAACTCATTAAAGGTTGGTGCGTTAAACGAGGCAGTTATGCCCTTCAAGCTCAGCAATTGCTCTAAAGCATAACGGCTTTTATGCAAATTTAGCTCGGCTACTTCCTTGATCCCCTGTCTACCCATGACAGACAAGTATACAGATGCAGATAAAGCTAGCAACGCTTGGTTGGAGCAAATGTTAGAGGTGGCCTTTTCGCGGCGGATATGCTGTTCCCGCGCTTGCAAGGTCAGCACGAAGCCGCGTTTACCGTTGCGGTCTGTGGTCTGACCCACAATACGGCCGGGGATACGGCGCATATGTGCCTGAGAAACGGCAAAGTATCCACAGGTCGGACCGCCGAGAGAAGAGGAGATGCCAAGTGGCTGCGCGTCTCCTACCACAATATCCGCGCCCTGTTTGCCGGGTGTTTCCAGCAAGCCAAGTGCTAGTGGATTGGCACTGACGACCAAAAGACCTTTGTGCGCATGGATGAGGTCAGCCATCGGCTTCAGGTTTTCCACGGCTCCGAAAAAGTTGGGGCTTTGGACCAAAACAGCCGCGGTCTGTTCCGATACGGCTGCCGCTAGCGCATCAGCATCCGTTACGCCGTCCGAACAGCCGATCTCCACGATGTCCAAATCCAATCCGCGTGCATAGGCTGCCAATACCTGACGTGCCTCCGGATGGACGGACCTTGATACGATAAGCTGTTTACGGCGGGTAGCTGCGGCGGACAGTGAGCCCGCTTCCGCCAGTGCAGTCGCTCCGTCGTACATGCTGGCATTAGCTACAGCCATGCCCGTCAATTCGCAAATATACGACTGAAACTCGAAAATGGCTTGTAGCTCGCCTTGGCTTACTTCCGGCTGATAGGGGGTGTAGGCTGTATAGAATTCCGAGCGTGAAGTGATGTGCTGGATGACGGACGGAATATGATGATCATAAATTCCTGCGCCAAGGAAGCTGGCATGTGTGTCTGTATTGGCGTTGTGTCCGGCCAGCTCGGCCAAGTGGCGGGTTAAGGCTTTCTCATCGAGTCGAGAAGAGAGAGGCAGTTCCCCTTGATATCGAATGGCCTCTGGAATGTCACTGAATAAATCATCAATAGATGATACACCCACCACACGCAGCATTTCGGTTTGATCCTGTTCAGTCATAGGGAGATAACGATGCTGCTTCATAGGTTCTGACTCCTTTCGAAAAGCAAGATTTTAGATCGTAAATTAGCTAATAAAAAAGTGTGTGAGATGAAAAACCCAGAAGTTCATATCTGACATATTTGCTTTATAGAAATAAAAAGAGTTTAAGATCAGCGCGGGCGTTTATAAAAGGGTGCTGCCACCACCTCGGCACGCAGGCGTTTGCCACGAATCTCAACCTCCAACGGTGTGGAGAGGGCGCTAAAACGACTGTCCACCAAGGCGAGGCCCAGATTACGCTTCAAGGTGGGCGACTGAGTCCCCGTTGTGACCTCACCAATGTGTTGTCCTTCTGCGAATACCGGGTAATGGGCGCGTGGGATACCGCGATCAATCATTTCCAGCCCGATCAATTTGCGAGGAATCCCTTGTTCTTTCTGACGTTGCAGTGCTTCTCTACCGATAAAATCTCCTTTATTCAGCTTGACGAAGAAACCTAGACCAGCTTCGAGTGGCGAAATCGTGGCAGATAACTCCTGACCATATAGCGGCAACCGTGCCTCAAAGCGTAGTGTATCCCGAGCACCAAGTCCAGCGGGAATCAGCCCATACGACTCACCGGAACGAAGCAAACCCTCCCATACGGCTGGTGCTTCCGCAGCAGGTATATAAAATTCAAAACCGTCTTCGCCCGTATATCCGGTTCGTGAGACAAGTGCTTTTGCTCCGAACAATGGCACATTCTCATGGAAGCGGAAAGATGCCAGATTCGTAATGTCCGTATCTGCCACGGCTGCGGCAATACGTGCTGCCTCCGGTCCTTGCAACGCTAGCAATGCTATCGCATCAGACACATTCTCCATGTGAACGGATGCAGGCATATGGCGAATTAGCCAATCCCAATCCTTATCGATGTTGGATGCGTTCACAACGAGCATGTAGCGTTCCGGTCCTTTGCAGTAAACAAGTAGGTCGTCTACTACCCCTCCATCGGGGTAACACAGGAGTGAATATTGTGCCTGACCTGGTTCCAACTGGCTGACATCATTCGTGGTCACCCTTTGCAGAAAAGCTTCGGCTTCTTTGCCTTCAACCAAAAATTCGCCCATATGCGATACATCGAATAAACCCGCACGTTGCCGGACGGCCTCATGCTCCTTTTGAATGCCGCTAAACTGAACCGGGAGCTCCCAGCCGCCAAAGTCAATACAACGAACCCCAGACTGCGTCCCGTAGGACGAATATAGCGGTGTTTTTCGCAAATTAGTCATTATTCCACTCCTATCCGGTGTGATCGGCTAAACAAAAAAGACAGGCCGAAAAAAACGTATAGACGGCAGTCTACACTCTTTTTTTCAGCTCTGTCCTTGATACCAGAAAGTTACCCCGGTATGTACCGGGTTTCCCCTTGGGTGATCCGCTCCAATAGCGAATGCTCTCCAGAGATGCGTCCGGCAGAGGTCCTTTTGCCTGAGAGATTCACCTGCAATGCAGGTTTACTCCTTCGGCGCTACCTTCGGGATCAACGGTATATTACCTGGCTTTGCAGATAACAACTTGATCCGATTCGCGTGCACTTATGTCTCACAAGCGGCAACAGCTATGCGAATCTTTTTGGCAGTCTCTCCCTCCGCGTTCATCCGCGTTTGCAGTTGTCGGGGTGTTTCCCAAAGCATTTGCTATAACCCATTAATACGCAAATTCATTCAAAATGTCAATAAAAATGTCATCAAAAACAATAGAAAAAACATTTAATATATAAATAAGGATATGTAAGCGTTTGTTATAAGCTATCATATTTTTATATAGTACGCTATATGAGGTGATATGAAGTATTTTTGTTAGTATTATTGACATGAGTGTTCTTGTTGTCATAATCTTAACCTGTCTAGTACAGTGAGCAAAAGCGATTTTATTCATATGGAAGTGAGGGGAACAGAATGGGTGAAGTAAAGCAGCAACTTTGGTATACAGACGAACATGAGTGGGTTCAGCGGACAGAGAATGGAACGGTACGAATTGGTATTACAGACTTTGCACAGCATCAACTGGGTGATATTGTTTTTGTAGAATTACCTGAGGCGGGAGCAACGATTGAGCAGGGAGCGGAGATCGGTACGATTGAATCGGTGAAGACAGTATCCGACCTTTTTGCTCCGGTGACGGGAACCATACTAAAAGTGAATGAAACGCTGGAAAGTACACCTGAGCTAGTGAATGAATCTCCCTATGAAAAAGGTTGGATGATCGAAGTAGAGATGGATAAAGATGTGGAGGAAGCCTTGGGCAAGCTACTGTCTGCGGATCAGTATGAGCAGTTGATTTCCGATGAGCAATAATGGAGCATTGTAGTATGGAGTAAGAGGGTTATTTGTCTGCTCGATTTTTGTATAAAATAGTCGCTATGATTTGACGTAGCGGCTATTTTTTTGTCTTTTTGCAAACGTAATTACGTGTTTTATTCTGATTTAGAGGGTTGTCCCCATATAAGAATCATACATAATCCAGCACGGTTTTTCGACTAATTTCTATAGCTACAGGTCATATTAAGAAGAATTATGCAGGTATAATACCTTCCCGGATAATTTAAATTTAAATGTTGTCATCAACGTTCATGACGAAAGTACGTTTTCATTTCGTTGATGAAGATAGCGCTGTCATTTAGTATGAATTTTAAGAAAAGGTAGTGATGCTTACCTACAAGGAGGATTTGAATATGAGTACATTGGACGCAAAGCCAAGTTCAAAAGGAGGCACTCGTGTCGCCGTACAGCGTTTTGGCCGTTTTCTTAGCGGTATGGTTATGCCCAATATGGGAGCATTTATTGCGTGGGGGCTGATTACGGCACTCTTTATTCCGACCGGATGGTTCCCGAATGAAGGTTTTGCACAATTGGTTGACCCGATGAAAAATTATTTGTTGCCGTTACTGATCGGTTATACAGGGGGCACGATGATTCACGGACAGCGTGGAGGTGTGATTGGTGCCATTATGACGATGGGTGTCATAGTGGGAGCCGATATCCCGATGTTCCTGGGCGCGATGGTAGCTGGTCCGCTGGCTGCGTGGATATTGAAGAAGTTCGACAAGGCCATTGAAGGCAAAGTCAGATCAGGCTTTGAAATGCTGGTCAATAACTTTTCGGCCGGAATTATCGGTGCCATTCTAGCGCTGCTTGCCCATGTGGCGATTGGCCCGATTGTACAAATGATCAGTCAAGTGTTGTCGGCAGGGGTACAGTTCCTCGTGAACGCAGGGCTATTGCCGCTTGTCAACCTCATTATTGAGCCCGGAAAAGTATTATTTTTAAACAACGCGCTGAATCACGGAGTATTGAGTCCGATTGCGTTAGAGGAAGCTGCAAGAACAGGAAAATCCGTACTGTTTATGCTGGAATCCAACCCTGGGCCGGGGCTCGGTATTTTGCTAGCCTACTGCCTGTTCGGCAAAGGCTCTGCGAAGTCATCGGCTCCTGGAGCGGTCATCATTCATTTTTTCGGCGGGATTCATGAAATTTATTTCCCTTATATTTTGATGAAGCCGATTTTGATTCTTGCTGCTATAGCTGGGGGCGTTGTGGGAACCTTCTGTTTTATGTTGACAGGTGCCGGACTGGTTGCTGCTCCTTCACCGGGCAGCATCATCGCCTATTTTCTAATGACGCCAAAAGGCGGATATTTGCCAATGCTGAGCGGGGTGATCGCTGCTGCGGTCGTATCCTTTGCTGTTGCCGCAGTGTTACTCAAGACTAGTAAGCAAAAAGAAGAGGGGCTGGAGGAAGCTGCATCCCGCCTGAAAGATATGAAAAATCAAAGCAAGAGTGCAAGTGCTAACGCCACTGTAATGGAAGATAATCACGAATCTGAACGTGCTGCTGAGATTGCCGCAGCTCGAACGCTCAAGGATAAATCCGAAGTGAACAAGATCGTCTTTTCCTGTGATGCAGGTATGGGCTCAAGCGCTATGGGCGCCTCGATTTTACGCAAAAAAATGAAGCAGGCGGGTGTAGGCGTAACAGTTACGAATACGGCAATCAGTGAAATTCCACAGGATGCGGATATTGTCATTACGCAAAAAACGTTGACAGACCGGGCTAAAACAGTAGCCCCGAATGCTGAGCACATTTCCATTGACAATTTTCTGAAGAGCCCTGAATACGAAGCGCTGGTTGAACGTCTGAAATCCGATTCTTAATCCCCGTCGTATGCAGTGTACGTCTCCTGCTGGAGGGATGAGCTTGGGAAGGAACGGTATGCGCTTATGAATATTACGAAACGACAACGTGACATCGTGGAATATCTTCTGGAGCAGTCCAAAGAGGTTACAGCCGGGGAAATTGCCACGAAGATCAATGTCAGCACAAGGACGGTTCATCGGGAACTGGGCGCAGTCGAGCATTGGCTGGCTGCTCATGAGGTGAAGCTGGAGAAAAAGTCAGGGATTGGTATCTGTATAGATGCTGACCCAGCTCAGCTTGTATGCCTGCGAAGGCAATTGCTGCATACGAAGTCAGACGAATATTCGGCTGAGGAGAGAAAGATCGTGGTTCTCTGCATGCTGCTGGATACACGGGAGCCGATCAAGCTGCTGGCGCTGGCTTCGGACTTGAAAGTCACGGTAACTACGGTCAGTCATGATCTGGACGAATTGCAAGGCTGGATTGGGGAACGTGGACTCATGCTTGTGCGCAGACGGGGGTACGGGGTCGAGATTACAGGGCGGGAGACAGACAAAAGACGGGCGATTTCCGAGCTGGCTCTCGAATATTTGGATGAATCCGATCTGTTTTCAGCCCGGGAAGAACTTCGTTCTGTAACCCGTGTCGCCGACAAGTTGCTGGAGATGATTGGCAGAGATAACCTGCTGATTGTGGAAAAGGCCCTCTGGCAGCCCCATGAAAAATGGTTGGAAAACATGGTGGAAAGCAAATACATGGAGCTGCTGATTCAAATTTGCGTTTCGCTGGTACGTCTGCGACTCGGGTATGTTATAGATCCTCTTCTCTCGTATTTAAAAACAGATTCAGATGAAAATATCATGCTTCGCACAGCTATGGTGGAACGCATATGCACGGAGTTGTCAGAGGCGCTGGATATTGAATTTCCAGAGCCGGAACGATCTTATCTCAGGCTGCTATTTCGTGATGCCGAGGATCACTCTACCCGACTACTGCCGTTGGATGATCTCGTACTGTTGGAGTCGGTTCATGAGTTGATTCGTCGTGTGGAGGAAGAGACAGGCACGCCATTGGAAGAGGACCGTGTTCTGCGTGAAGGACTGATTGCCCATATGGCCCCGGTGTTCAAACGTTTGAAGGAAGGCAGGTCGATTCGTAACCCCCTCCTTCAGCAAATCCGCAAGGATTACAGCAGCTTATTCGACTCAGTGAAAAAGGCTGCGGCGGACATGACAGAAATGAAAGTACCAGATGAAGAGATCGGATTTCTCGTCATGCATTTTGGCGCTTCGCTGGAGCGGCTACGACAATTGCGGCGGGAGGTGCGGGCCATCGTAGTCTGCACGAGCGGTATTGGATCATCCAGACTTTTGGCAACAAGGCTCGCCAAAGAGCTCCCACAGATCAAAATTGTGGATAGGGCTTCATGGTACGAGGCGGCGCGGATTCCCAAGGAGGATTATGATCTGATCATTTCGACAGTAGAGCTACCGCTTGAACCGGATCGGTATCTTAAGATCAGCCCGTTGCTGACGCAGGAGGAGAGTGATCGCCTGCGTCAATTCATCCAGCATATTACACTCAATCATCCCAATGACCATCAGCAGGAACAGGCTGTTCAGCCTGGTCAGGATATAGAGTGGCTTACCGGTCTGCGGAAAAGTCTTGAGGAAATTGTACACATTGTACAGCAATTTCAAGTGTATCCGCTGGAAAATCAGGGGATGGATATGGCGGCGACCGTAGAGGCTATATGCATGTTGGAGGCGGGGCGGGGGAATGTGACAGAGCCTTCTGCGGTTGCTGCACAGCTCATGGAAAGAGAGCGCCAAGGTAGTCAGGTGATCTCTGATACCTCCATTGCTTTAGTTCATACGCGCAGCCACTATATTCGCAAGCCTTCGCTTACCTTGTATAAGCTGGCAGAGCCGCTGTTGGCGGATACAGGCGAACAGGTAGAATGCGTGCTGCTCATGTTGGGACCTCGTGAGCTGCCGAGAGAAAGCTTGGAGGTATTGAGCGAGATTAGTGCATTACTCTTGCAGGAAGACATGGTTACGCTACTGGAACACGGTAGCAGGGATCATATTGTCAATTATATATCGAGTGAGCTAGCTGAATTTTTCCACAGTAAATTAGGGACAGGGAGGAACCTACCGTGAGTATTATGACGATAGACAAAGTAAAAATGAACGCAACCGCCAAAGACAAATATGAGGCGATTCGTATGGCTGGACAAATCCTGCTGGATGCAGGACATATTTCAAGTGAGTACATTGACAAGATGCTGGAACGCGAGGAGATCGTGTCCACCTATATCGGGAACGGGTTGGCTATTCCACATGGCACCAAGGAATCCAAGATGCTTATTCAATCCACAGGCATCTCCATCGTTCAGTTTCCACAAGGCATAGATTTTGGGGAAGAAAAAGCATACATGGTAATCGGCATTGCAGCACAAGGCGGCGATCATATGGAGATTTTGACGAGTATCGCTGTGGTGTGTGCGGAGGAAGAAAATATGGATAAACTTCGCAACGCGGTGACCCCACAGGAAATTATAGATCTGTTCGAAAGTGAGATGGAGCTATGAGAGCCGTCCACTTTGGAGCAGGAAATATTGGTCGCGGCTTTATCGGATTGATTCTGTCGCGTGCAGGCTATGAGGTTGTCTTTTCAGATGTCAACGACACCCTTGTATCCGAGTTACGTCGTCGTAAACAATACACCGTAGAGCTAGCCAATGATACAAAGGATACGGAGCTGGTCACGAATGTAACGGCGATTGACGGCAGAGATGCATCCGCTGTAGCGGATGCGGTAGACCATGCTGATCTGGTAACGACCGCGGTAGGGGTTAGCATCCTCAGGCATATTGCAGCAGGTATTGCCGAGGGAATAGCGCGGCGGGTGGAGCGAGGGGCAGGCCCGCTGCATGTGATTGCTTGCGAAAATGCAATCGGAGGCAGCGCCCAACTGAAAGAGCATGTTTTTGCGCTACTGGATGAGGCGACTCGTGCCAAGGCAGAGGCTTCGGTATATTTCCCCAATGCTGCTGTAGACCGGATTGTGCCGATCCAACACCACGAGGACCCGTTACATGTGCAGGTAGAGCCTTTTTACGAGTGGGTGGTGGATCGTTCACAAATGGCACCTGAGCATGAAGAAATCGAAGGCATCCTGTACGTGCAGGATCTAGAGCCTTACATTGAACGAAAGCTGTTCACGGTGAATACGGGGCATTGCGTGGCAGCCTATCTTGGTTATACCGCAGGTTATGCTACCATCCAGGAGGCCATGAAGGATAGCAAGGTGGTGGATTCGATACAAGGGTCACTGGAGGAGACAGGAGCAGTGCTTGTGAAGCGCTTCGGTTTGGATCAAGGGGAGCATAAGAAGTACATCTCTAAAATTTTGGATCGCTTCCGCAACCCTAATCTGACAGACGATGTTACTCGGGTCGGACGTTCACCGTTGCGCAAGCTGTCTCCCAATGACCGTCTTGTACGTCCCGCGCTGCAAGCGCAGGAGTATGGCATCCCGACGGATCATCTGGCGTTAGGAATGGCTGCTGCCTGTAAATTTGATATTACGGAGGACCCCGAGGCAGTCGAGCTTCAGCAGGTGATCCGCATTGAAGGACTGGGTGTGGCGCTGACGCGTTATACTTCCATAACCGCAGATCACCCGTTACATCGGCAGATATTGGAGCAATATGATATTATAAATTCATAAAACAACGAATTATCAACATCTATTCTCGGAAATCCTCTTGAAGACAAAGCATCGACATCAACACTAACGTGTTCTGTAGAGATGTGCTTCAAGAGGATTTTTATATGCGTGATTTACATCACATAACAACCTGCTTAAATTGTTTATATTGATAATGATTATCATTATCTATAAAATGAAATCATTACTATTATAACTATTAGGGAGGATTATAGTGAAACCGATCTATATTACCTTAGGGTTTTTATTTTTGGCGCTTGGAGTTATTGGTGTAGTGCTACCGTTGCTACCGACTACACCGTTTCTGCTGCTAGCGACCTTTTTCTTTATGCGGGGGTCCGAAAGGATTCACCAGTGGTTTTCGAATACCGCTCTGTACCAAAAGCATCTAGAGAGTTTTGTTCAAACAAGGTCGTTGAAGCTGTCTACGAAAATCACCACATTGGGCTTAGCGTCAGCGATGCTGATTACAGGCTTTATTTTCACCCCTAATGTGTGGGGCAAAGCGCTCATCGTCTTGGTCATCCTTTTTAAATATTATTACTTTATATTCCGAATCGGAACAGTGAGAAACGCTGCAGCAGAAATAACGCCTTCATCTTCACTTGCCCCTACTCCGAAAAAAAGGTCTAAAATGGTCGACAGCCGTCTGCTCGGTCTAGTGGAACATTCTCGGAAATATATCGTATTGGGTGTGCTTGTGCAGTGGATCGGTCTTTTGGGGAGTATAGCCGCTGTGTTGTCTATGGCCTTTGTTATGCAGCAGGCATGGGAAGGACAAGTGACTCGCAAGCTGATTCTATCTATGACGGTCATTGTTATTACTGCTATTACAGTTCGCTGTCTGAGCAATTATGCAGCCAGTATGTTATCCTATCGTGCTTCGGTAAATGCTAAAAAAACGCTGCGCTCGCAAATTTACGGCAAGTTGCTCAAAATGGGACCCGCATATACAGATCATACCTCCACCTCGGGGGTTATACAGGTTGCTGTAGAAGGGGTAGAGCAGCTTGAAACCTATTTCGGTAGATACATGCCTCAGCTATTTTACAGTCTGCTTGCCCCCGTAACGTTATTCATCACCCTCTCTTTTGTCAGCTTCAAAGCAGCCATTATACTATTGATCTGCGTTCCCTTAATTCCAGTGTCGATCATTGTCATTATGAGGATGGCTAAAAAGCTTTTTCGGAAATATTGGGGCAGTTACGTCAATCTGGGCCACAGCTTTTTGGAGAATGTACAAGGTCTGACTACGCTCAAAATGTACGGAACAGACCAGGATAAACATCAGGAAATGAACACAGCAGCGGAGGATTTTCGCAAAATGACGATGAAAGTGCTGACTATGCAGCTTAACTCCGTGGCCATTATGGATCTTATCGCATTTGGTGGTGCCGCTGCGGGTGTACTGGTCGCGGTAAGCGAATATTCTTCAGGCCATATTGGCTTGGCAGGAGCAATCATCATTGTTTTGCTGTCGGCAGAATTTTTCATTCCTCTGCGTCTGCTGGGTTCTTACTTTCATATCGCCATGAACGGAATGGCAGCAAGCGACAAAATATTTCAAATGTTGAGTACTGAGGATCTTATACAAGGACAAGAAAGCATAGAAAACACAGATATTCGACTGGAACAGGTGAGTTTCGCCTACGACGAAAGAGATACCTTACGAAATATATCCATGGATATTCCCCAGGGCAGCTTTGTTTCAATTGTTGGGGAATCAGGCTCTGGTAAAAGTACGGTAGCCGGATTGATCGTTGGGCACCACGAGGGGTATCGAGGAAGTCTGACGATTGGAGGAACCGAGCTTACCGATATTTCGGAAGAAAGCCGCATGCGTCACATGACCTGGATCGGATTTAATAGCTATATTTTTAAAGGCACAGTGGAAGCAAATTTAAAAATGGGCAATGAGCACGCGGATGAGCAACAAATGCTGGAAGCTTTGCGACAAGTGAAGCTGTATGATTTTATCCTTTCAGAAGGAGGACTGGAAGCAGAACTGGAGGAGCAAGGGGCAAATCTGTCAGGAGGACAGCGCCAACGGCTAGCACTAGCCAGAGCATTGCTGCATGATAGTCGTGTGTACATTTTTGACGAGGCCACCTCTAACATTGACAGTGAAAGTGAGGAAGGCATTATGGAGGTTATACATGCGCTGGCAGGTCAAAAAACAGTGATTCTTATCTCTCACAGACTGGAAAATGTAGTTCAATCCGACTGTATCTATGTGCTGCAAAACGGTTTGGTGGCAGAATCGGGAACGCATCATGAGCTGTTGAGCCAGCAGGGACATTATGCGGAGATGTATCTCAGTCAACACCGGGTAGAGCAGTTTGTAAAAGGAGGGGCTGTATATGCGTAGACATGGATTACGGATCATGGGCCAATTATTGGTATTGGCGGGACCTCTTTTACCTGTGCTACTCATCACGATTGTTACAGGAGTGCTTGGTTTTGTTTGTGCTATTGGCATTATAGTGTTTGGAGCCCTAGCTCTGCTTACAGCAACGGGCATCACGACAGGCTACACCATGTCGTTTTTGCTGACGGCGATCGTGGTTTGTGCCGTACTACGCGGCGTATTCCGTTATGGCGAGCAAATGAGTGGTCATTATCTCGCTTTCAAGCTGCTGGCTGTACTGCGTGATAAGGTACTTCAAGCCCTGCGCAGACTCGCTCCAGCCAAATTGGAAGGCAAGGACAAGGGGAATCTGATTTCACTCATTACGAGTGATATTGAGCTACTGGAAGTATTTTATGCGCATACGATAGCGCCTGTTATGATCGGCATCATCACTTCACTACTCATGGTGTTTTTTATCGGTTCTTATGAGCCTCTATTAGGCTGGCTTGCTGCGCTTGCTTACCTAACTGTCGGTTTATTTATTCCTTTACTCACGTCACGTATGGGCAAACGTCAGGGGATGGAATACCGAAGTAGCTTTGGCAAGCTGAGCAGTTATTTTTTGGACAGCTTACGGGGTATGAAGGAAATTGTGCAATATGGGCAAGGAGAACAACGTTTGAATGAGATTAACCGTCGTACGGATCAATTGGATGCCAAGCAGAAGGACTTGAAGCATCATGAAGGTATCACAAGAGCCATCACAGATGCGGCTGTAGTTGGATTCTCATTCTTGATGCTGCTGGCTGGATTGTACGGTATGTCTAATGGTCAGGTTGACTTTACAGGTATGCTAATTTCTGTCATTGCCCTGTTTAGTTCATTTGGTCCTGTCGTCGCACTGAGCAATTTGTCCAACAATTTGCTTCAAACGCTGGCGAGCGGGGAACG
Source organism: Paenibacillus sp. FSL P2-0173 (assembly GCF_038008045.1). Taxonomy (NCBI): domain Bacteria; kingdom Bacillati; phylum Bacillota; class Bacilli; order Caryophanales; family Paenibacillaceae; genus Paenibacillus; species Paenibacillus sp. FSL P2-0173. Next base: position 1,737,767 of record NZ_JBBOYK010000001.1, on the reverse strand, counting down.
AGTGTTGAGTCTATTGGAGGAAGCCCCGGAGGTAGAGGAAAATATCGAAGGGATGAGTGTTGCCTTTACTGGGGTACAAGTAGACAAGGTGACTTTTGCATACGATGGTCAAACGGTGCTGAATGATGTAAGTCTCACGATACCGCATAAGCGGATTCTAGGCATTCAGGGTAAAAGCGGCTCTGGTAAGTCTACGCTGCTGAAGTTGATGATGCGATTTAGGGACCCGCAGCAAGGTGGAATTTTGCTATCCGGACACGATTTGAAGGAAATTGGAACCCGACATTTGAGAGGGTTACAGAGCTATGTAGACCAGCATACGTTCCTGTTTGATGATTCAATTGCAGCTAATATCAAAATCGGAAAGCCTGATGCTACACATGAGCAGGTTGTGGAAGCAGCACGTAAGGCATCAGTGCACGATTTTATTATGACCTTGCCTCAAGGGTATGACAGCCGAGTTGGAGAATTAGGGGACAGGCTGTCCGGTGGAGAACGCCAACGCTTGGGGTTGGCGAGAGCCTTTGTCCATAATGCGCCTCTCTTACTGCTCGACGAGCCTACCAGCAATTTGGACAGCCTGAACGAGGCGATTATTTTAAAATCGTTAAAGGAACAGCAGCAAGATAAAACGGTTGTCCTTGTTTCGCACCGAAGTTCTACCATGCGGATTGCAGACGATATTTTTGAAATGGATAACCGTAGATTGTCCTGACTTTTCTAACGTGTTTTTTAACGTACTTATTTAGCGATAAGTGATGAAATCTAGGAAATTATTGTTATGCTTGAGGGCAAAAGCTGTAGCCTGTTCATGGTTTTGTCATAAAATGGAGTGTGCGTTGAAATGGAAGCGTCATCCTTATTTAAATCATCCAGCTTTTCAAGCTTGTCTTATTTTGATAGCCTATTAGGTGAAGATTTTACAAAATCCTGAGGTATATTGACAAGTCATAAACATCATAAATGATGGATGAACAGAGGCTGTAAGCCGATGTACAGAAATGGGTGGTGAACAGGAATGTCAGATTTCAATCAGCTCAAAGAGCTTGAGCACACAACATATCCCATATATGAAGGCTATGATTTGGGTCTTACTTATACGCCTGTGGGCAGCAAGTTCAAGGTATGGGCACCGACTGCGCAGCAGGTCCATATAGCGTTGTATAACGATGCGGGGGTGTACGATCAGGAGGGGAACGTTCAGGAGCACAGCGGTGGTCAGGAATTTCTCATGAGCCGTGATGATCAAGGTGTATGGTCTATAGAGCTGGAAGGGGACTGGAACAAATATTATTACATGTACAGGCTGGAGTGGGCGGACAACACCATTCATTATGCTGCCGATCCATATGCCACAGGGGTATCAGCCAACGGGCAGCGTACAGCGATCATTGATTTGGCTCAAACCAACCCGGACGGATGGGAATTGGATGTGGGGCCTACACTTAAGCGGCCGACGGATGCCATTCTCTATGAGCTTCATGTACGTGATTTTTCGATGGATACCCATTTTAATACGGGGAAAAAAGACTTATTTGCTGCTCAGGGACGGTTTGAGGCCTTTACGTATACGGGATTGAAGGATACTGAGGGGAACAGCATCGGGCTGGATCATCTACTGGAGCTGGGCATTACACATGTTCATTTGCTTCCAGTAGCTGATTTTCATACGGTAAATGACTTTGCGGAATTAGATACTGAATATAACTGGGGCTATGATCCGCAGCATTATAATGTGCCGGAGGGGTCTTATTCTTCCAATCCGGCTGATCCGGAGACACGCATACGAGAGCTGAAACTGCTGGTACAGTCTTTGCATACTGCCGGCATCGGTGTCATTATGGACGTTGTGTACAACCATACTTATTCGGTGGAACAGGGGCCATTTGAGCCTGTTGTACCTGGATATTATTACCGTACAGATGAACAAGGGCAGCTCACCAATGGATCAGGGGTAGGTAATGAGGTGGCAACCGAACGTCCGATGGTGCGCAAGTATATCAAGGATTCACTACGCTATTGGGCAGAGGAATATCATATAGACGGCTTTCGATTTGATCTGATGGGTCTGATTGATACCCCAACCGTGGTGCAGCTTACGCAAGAACTTCGCTCTGAAGTGCGTTCGGATCTGCTTATCTATGGTGAGCCTTGGACGGGAGGAGAATCTCCGCAACCCTTGCTTACGCTAAAAGGAACGCAACGGGACAAAGGCTTTGCTGTTTTTAACGACAACTACCGTTCTGCTATTAAGGGGGATAGCGACGGTACTGGGAGCGGGTTTGCCACAGGTGCAGAACATCAGGAGGAACAGGTGCTCAAAGGTGCTTTTGGGGCGATTCATGATTTCACAGCTCAGCCATCGGAGACCGTCAATTATGTAACTGCCCACGATAATCTCAATCTGTGGGATAAAATTTTGACGGTAAGACAATTGCGGGAGCACTGTCGTTTTCCACAATGGGAGCAGGGGAAGCCACAGGATGGGAGGACACCTGAACAAGCTGTTGCCGAAGCAGACCCGTATTGGGAACTGGATGAAAATAACTTGCTAGAGGACGAAACCGTACGCAAGTCCCTGTTAGCTAACGGCATGGTACTTACATCTCAAGGTATTCCTTTTATTCATGCAGGGGATGAACTGCTGCGCTCCAAATGTGGAGACCATAATAGCTACCGAAGCTCAGATGTAGTCAATGCCATCCGTTGGGATAACAAGGCGAGGTTTCGCCCAGTGTTTGATTACTACCAAGGCTTAATTGCTTTGCGACGCAGCCACCCGGCATTCCGAATGGATCATCGTGAGCTGGTGGAGCAGCACATGGAAGTGCTGCAAAGCAGTGGGCATGTGGTGGCTTTTGCTTTGAGGCACCATGCTAACGGTGATGCCTGGAATCATATTGTGGTGATTTATAACGGCTCGGATGCAGAGCAGACGATAGCATTGCCTGCGGAATCGGATCGTTGGCATGTGGTCGTGGACGCACACGGGGCTGGTAATGAGACACGGTATGAAGTCGTAGGCCATCGTGTAACCGTATCACGCTGGTCGATGATGGTGTTATATGATCAGGAAGAACCTGCACGAGTCTCATTTGTGACTGAACAAGATCAGGCTAATCGTCAGGCGGAGAACGAATTGGAAGACTCGGATGAAGGGACAGATCAAGAAATTGCAGGTACAGCCATAGCGTTGACAGATGTCCAGTTTGGAAAAGATAGTAAAGTCGCCCCATTTCGCACGATTGAACTGATCTACGAGCGCGCGGATCGGCAATACACTGGCTGGAACGTATGGGTATGGGGAACGGGGCACCGCGACGGACATGTCGAATTCCGTGATTTGGATGATGGTCGTGCAGTAGCGCGTATTCAGGTGGCCCCTGATATACAGCGAATCGGCTACATTGTCCGGCTTAATCACTGGGATGCCAAGGATGTGGAGGCAGATCGATATATTGATATAGACCCGAACCAGTCTGTGATGCACGTATTGATTCATAGTGGCAGAGAAGAATATTTGCTACTGGTAAATGATAATCGGGCCGGATAGACTTGTATGCTTGGTCGCTATATACACGCAAGTAGCATTTTTCGATCATTTCGAGAAATGCTATTTTTTTATGCAAACGTGTGTCAGTTTCAGAAAAAAGGGGTAAAATAGAATTATGGACTTGTTTAGTTTTGCCAGCTTGCTGGCTTATATCCTGTAGTACGACTGGTAAACAGGCAAGATTCTTGGAGGAAAATCATTTGTAAGGTAACCTGAAGGAGGTTGTATATCATGAGTTCTAATGGAGGAAGTATTCAACTGACCGCCCAGCCGAGAACAGAGAAGAAGGGTTCGGCTATTCGTGAATTGAGGTTAAAAGGACGGATTCCAGCTGTGGTTTACGGCTCTGAGCTTGAAGGAACCCCTGTACATGTCGATGCCAAGGAATTTAATAAAGTAGTCAGAACCGGACGTTCAGAGGTGTTTAACCTCACTGTAGAGGGTGGAGAAACCATTCCAGTTATTATTAAAGATTATCAACAGCGTGACAATCAGTGGTTGCATGCCGATTTTTTGAAAATTGCCAAAAACAAACCGCTTCGCGTGCGTGTTTCTATTGATTATCAGGGTACACCTGTAGGTACAAAAACAGGCGGTATTCTGCAAGTTCAGGAAACGGAAGTAGAAGTCGAAGGTCTTCCGGCTGATTTACCATCTACCATTGAGGTGGATGTATCCGCACTGGATGTTGGCGACAAGCTGAGCGCTAGCGACTTGAAACTCCCTAAAGGAGTAACACTGCACGTCCCTGAAGAAGAACTGCTTGCTTCTATTATCGTTCCGCGTGCAGTTGAAGTGGAAAATGCTGCTGTGGAAGGTGATGCAGCGGCAACCGAAGGCGCTAAAGAGGCTTCCGAAAACAAGGAATCCTAATGTTGTCAGTTGGTATATGAACCTTTTCCAATTGCGAAGATCATCAAAAATGAATTCAAAATCGCTCCCTGCTAGGGGGCGATTTTTTGCATTCATTCATTTATTTACGATTACATACTCTTTCCCTTTAAAAGTTGTCCTGTTGTAATTTGGCGATTAAAGGGAATGTGGAGTGTTTGTACGATTTTCATTCACTACGTGTTCTGATATGACGATATATAAAGTATGGCATTTACATTTTTATTTTATAAATACCTAATATATATCTAAGGAGCGCGTACACAATCATGGACAGAACGAGTGAATTGTTGTGGCAAAGAAACAAATTGGTGATCATTATTTTTTGGATTATGGCCTTGAGCGGCATCGTCCCGGCATTATCTAATCCCTCGATGTGGGTATCTAATGGTGTAGGATTTGTAGTCGCGGCAGTTTTAACGATCCTGAATATGAAAAAGAAAGGAATCCGCCTTATTCCGTGGATTACTACGTTTTTTAGCGTATTAATGTGTATATTTTTGAACTTATCTAGCGTCGAGGTAGTGACCACCATATTAATTTGCTCTTTGTTTTTGCTGTATCCTTCTTACCGATATTTTCTGGTAGCTATGACCTTAAATCTCTGTAATATTTTTGTGCAAATAACAATCGGTACGCCCCCAGTTCCCCCAGCTACCGGTTCTTTGCGCTATGTGCATGAGTTTATTATTGTTTTACTTATTGGTTTGCTACTGTTAGTGGTATCGGTGTTAAATCAAAAGCAGTTTAAGAAAAGTGAAGAGCAAAATAAAGATATCGATGCTACAAGGCAACGAATTGAATTTCTGTTTGAGCAAGTTAAACAAGCAGTGGCTGGATTGCATAACTTTACAGAACGATTCAGGAATCAAGTGGATGCTACGGGCAGCGTGACGCATGAAGTCGCTATCGGGTTTCAGGAGGTTGCCAAAGGGGTAGAAATGCAAGCTTCGAATATCACCGAGGTTACGGATAACTTGGCCCAATCTGACCGGCACGTGCGAGAGGTAGCTGATCATTCCCGAGAACTGAAGCAGCTTTCCGAAGATACGAAAAATGCCGGGGACAGAGGGAGCAGTCAACTGCTGGCATTAACGTCTCAAATCAAGGATTTGGGTCAGGTCATGAGTCGTACCAAAGAAGAACTGGACGAGTTTAAAGTACAAAGTGATAGCATGTCTGCCATGCTTAAAGATATTACTCAAATCTCAAAACAAACTAATTTGCTGTCCTTGAATGCATCCATTGAGGCCGCCAGAGCGGGAGAGCATGGAAAAGGATTTGCCATCGTAGCTGGAGAAGTGCGTAATTTGGCTGAAATGGTAGGGAACACCTCGGTGGCGATGGAAGGTATCTTGACTCAACTGAGAACTCAGATGGATTCTGTCGTTAACCAATTTGATATGGGACAGCAAAGGCTACAGCAAAGTATGGAATCGGCACATTCGACCGAAATTGTACTGGAGGATATCCTGCAAAATGCCAATAAAGTGCTGCAGCAGGCCGTAGATGTGGAAAACAGTACGAATAGCATGCAGCAATACTCATCTCAGGTTGTTCAAGAAATGACGGAATTTTCAAGTGTAACGGAACAAGCGAGTGCAGCGTCAGAACAAATTTTGGCTGGAGTAGAGGAGCAACGAAATATAACCTCCAATATGGTGACCGGGTTTAGTGAGCTGGAGGCGTTGATTATCCAATTAAAAGAACTGGTACATGATCAGAAGGAGGACAACATTCCTACCGAAATCAGCAAAAGCAAATAACCGAAATGCTTCATTATCGGACTAGAGATCCGGGGATTATCGCTATCTAGCGGTACTCTCCGGTTTTTTACTGTGTTTGAAGAAGGGAAATGAAGATGGGATTTCTAGAAGCTATAATTAGATGGAAGTTGATGGTATAATTTGTGGCAGTTTAAATGCTTTGTAACTAAGGGGGGATGACCATGATCATAGGAAAGCAAGCACCCAAATTAAAAGTTGGAGACGAGATACGCATTCTTTCGCCGTCCAGAAGCTTGTCGATCGTTTCTGAGGAAAATCGCTTGATTGCCCAGCAACGACTGGAGGAGCTAGGGTTTAAAGTGAGTTTTTCGCAACATGTGCTGGAAAATGATGATTTTACATCTTCCTCGATAGAGTCCAGAGTCGCAGACTTGCACGAAGCTTTTGTCGATCCAAAGGTAAAGGGCATCCTGACTTCAATTGGGGGCTATAATGCCAATCAGCTCCTTACCCATCTTGACTATGAACTGATTGGAGCTCATCCTAAACGATTATGTGGTTATTCGGATATAACAGCGTTAAGCCATGCGATTTATGCAAAAACGGGGCTTATCACGTATGCAGGACCTCATTTTTTGACGTTTGCCATGTTGCGAGGAAATGATTATACGACGGCGTATTTTCAAAGGTTGATGTTGGAAGAGGGCAGCATTCAAATCCAGTCTTCGTCGGAGTGGAGTGACGATACTTGGTATCTAGATCAGGATCAAAGAAGCTTTTACCGCAATGCGGGTCCGTATGCGATTCATGAAGGTGAAGCAACGGGTACGATTGTGGGCGGAAACTTGTGTACCCTGAATTTGTTGCAGGGGACTCCGTATATGCCGAGTCTGGAAGGAAGCATTCTATTTGTTGAGGATGATTACGAAAGCTCTCCCGCTACGTTTGATCGGGATTTGCAATCACTGTTGCACCAGCCTGGATTTGATCAGGTTAAGGGGATCATCATAGGACGATTTCAGCAGGCGTCGCATATGACAGAAGAATTGCTGCGGCAAATCATTAGCTCGAAAAGAGAATTGGCCTCCATTCCAGTGATTGCAGATGCTGATTTTGGTCATACTACGCCGCAGTTTACATATCCGATTGGTGGGAAGGCTAGCATCCATGCCCGTAATGGCAGGGTGAGTACTGAAATATGTGAATAATTAACACAACTTATGTAGGCATATCCGTTTTTATTTGGGAGGAACGCAGGTGAACGCCTTGTTGGAAATGCTGATGCAGCTATTTGAGCGCGCAGCGTTGTTACTGATTTGTTTATTTTTTATTACACGTATCCCGCGCTTTAAGGAAACCTTGCAAAAGAACAGCCATTCTCCGGCAGAGCTGGCCATATTAACATTGATCTTTTGTATGTTTGCGCTGTTCGGCACCTACACCGGGATTGAAGTCGAAGGTTCGCTTGTTAACGTTCGAATCATTGCAATTATGGCAGGCGGTATTTTGTTCGGACCATGGGTTGGGATCGTTACAGGTATTGTATCAGGTATCCATCGTTATCTAATTGATATCGGGGGAGTGACCTCGATTCCGTGTCTGATTACGAGTATTTTGGCAGGTGTGGTGTCAGGATACATCGGCCGCCGGGTCAACCGTTCCAAGAGATGGCTAGTCGGTATCGCCGCAGGTATGGTCTGCGAAGCATTAACGATGCTGCTCATTCTGGTAATGGCACAACCCCATAACCTTGGAGTGGACATCGTTTCTAAGATTGGTCTACCGATGATTATCGGAGAAGTCAGTATCGGTTTAATCGTTCTGTTGATCCAGAGTGTGGAGGGGGAAAAGGAGAATATCGCGGCCAGACAGGCCAAGCTGGCACTGGACATTGCCAATAAGACGTTGCCTTATTTTCGCTCCATTAATGCGGAATCCTTGCATACCATTTGCTCGATCATAAAAGAAGATATCAAGGCAGACGCGGTGGCCATTACGGATACCAGAGATGTGCTGGCCTATGTCGGTTTTGGCGAAGAGCGTTATCACATCGGAGATGAGATCATTAGCGATGTGACTAAAACGACGATCCGTAGCGGTAAAATCACGATCCGCAACCATATTGCAGACGATAAAACACCCCAAATCCAGTCTCTGCTCATTATCCCGTTAGAGGAGCGCGGAGAAGTAACCGGCACGTTGAAGATATATTATCGCAAAGCTTATAAAATCACGTATCCGTTGCAGACGATGGCGATTGGCTTGTCTCAAATCATTTCCACGTTAATGGAAGTGTCGCGTGTGGAGCAAATTAAGGAAGCAGCGAATAAAGCCGAGCTAAAGGCGCTCCAAACGAAAATTAATCCCCATTTTCTGTTTAACGCGCTGAACGCCATTGCCTCTACGACACGCACCAAGCCGGATAAGGCACGAGAGCTGATCATTAATTTATCGGGCTATCTGCGCTATAATTTGGAGCTGAATGATGATTTGATCGAAATTCATAAAGAGCTTCAGCAGGTGTCTGATTACGTGGAAATTGAAAAAGCACGCTTCGGCAACCGACTTCAGGTAGAGTATGTAATGGATGAGGTGTCTGTGCGTATTCCAAGTCTTATTATCCAGCCCCTGGTTGAGAATGCGATTAATCACGGAATCCTCAAGAAAAAGGGGTCAGGTACAGTAACTATTTCTGTAAAGGATCGTGGAGAAAAGGTGCGTATTTCTGTGGCAGATACCGGGGTAGGTATACGCGATGATGTTGTGGATAACCTGTATCATGATCGGGTTCCGGCTAAACAGATCGGCTTGTACAATGTGCACAGACGGCTCAAGCTTATGTACGGCGAAGGAGTTATTATTCTGAAGCATGAACCGGGCACCGAAGTTTATTTTGACATACCAAAGGAGAAGTCATGAAGGCCATAATTGTAGAAGACGAGCTTCCGGCGCGTGAAGAGCTGGAGTATCTTATTCAGACTCATAGCAACATTGAGGTGACCGATAGTTTCGAGGATGGGCTAGATGTGTTTCGGTTTCTGCAAGATCAGGAGACGGACGCGATCTTTCTGGATATTAACATTCCTTCATTGGACGGGATGCTGCTGGCACAGAACATAAGCAAATTTGCCAAAAAGCCCTATATTATTTTTACGACCGCCTATAAAGAACATGCGGCGCAAGCCTTTGAGCTGGAGGCGTTCGACTACATCCTCAAACCATATGATGAAAAACGGATCGCATCTATGCTGCGTAAGCTGGAAAATGCTTATGAGCAGCAGAACGTTCCAATACAGGAACCTGTCCAGACTGCGCAACCCCGAGCTGCTGAAGCCAGCACCGTTGCAGCTCCAGGTCGTATTAATCTGCTGAAAAATGACAAAATCATTGTGACGGATGCGAACGATATTTACTATGCGTGTGCGCAGGAAAAGGTGACCCGTGTCTTTACAAGGCACGAAGAATATACGATGCCGATGAGCATTTCGGAATTTCATGCCCGGCTGCCGCAGCAGGACTTTTTCCGCTGTCACCGTTCATACACGGTGAATCTATCGCAGATCCGTGAAATTGTACCTTGGTTCAACCATACGTATCTCCTGCGTTTGCGTGGACTAGAAGCAGAGATTCCGGTGAGCCGTAGTAAAGCCAAGGAATTTCGGCAAATTATGCGACTTTAAAGGCATTTCATTCCGCTATATGTGCATTTCATTCCTCAAACGATTTCTGGCTAACATGCAGGGTTATAATAATCGATGTAGAGAGAATCCTTACAGACTTGCTCCTCCACAGGCGCAAAGCGTACTGGATTCCCGGTTATCATGATAACAAACTGACGCTGTAGAGCCGGAATGAAAAGAGGAGATTTATATGAAAACAAACAGCGGAAATCGTTGGCTTGTCGTGCTTGGAACGATAATTGTCCAGATGGGATTAGGAACCATTTACACATGGAGTTTATTTAATCAACCGTTGGTGGACCGCTTTGGCTGGAACCTCAGTTCGGTTGCCATTACATTTTCAATTACCAGTTTTGCACTGGCGTTTGCTACATTATTCGCAGGCAAACTACAGGATAAATGGGGACTACGTCGTTTGATTTTGTGTGCAGGTGTCGTGTTAGGAGCAGGGCTTATGCTCAGTTCGCAGGTAACATCGCTGTCCCTGCTTTACATTTTGGCGGGTATTGTCGTAGGTTTTGCGGATGGAACGGCATATATTACATCATTGTCGAATCTGATTAAGTGGTTTCCTGAGAAAAAAGGACTTATTTCCGGTATTTCGGTTGGGGCATATGGAACAGGCAGTCTTATATTCAAGTATATTAATGGTTCGTTGATTCAGTCCGTTGGCGTATCACAAGCGTTTTTATATTGGGGAATGATCGTGCTGATTATGATTGTGGGTGGTTCTTTCCTGGTAAGAGAAGCTGTAGTCGTGAACAAGCCTTCGGTACAAAATGGGGTTGTACAGCGAGATTACACCGTCAAAGAAATGCTGCGCACCAAGCAGGCATATCTGTTGTTCGTAATGTTCTTTACCGCTTGTATGAGTGGTCTCTACCTGATTGGGGTAGTCAAAGATATCGGCGTACGGATGGCCGGCCTAGATGTAGCAACAGCTGCTAATGCGGTCGCTATGGTCGCTATTTTTAATACGGCGGGTCGGATCATTTTAGGTGCGCTATCGGATAAAGTAGGTCGTCTGAAAGTAGTAGCGGGTGCGTTGCTGACAACGGCGGTCGCAGTCACAGTGCTGAGTCTGGTACCGCTGAATTATGGTTTATTCTTTGCCTGTGTAGCAGGAATTGCTTTTTGCTTCGGCGGCAACATTACAGTCTTTCCTGCCATTGTAGCTGATTTCTTCGGTCTGAAAAATCAAAGCAAAAACTATGGTATTGTGTATCAAGGCTTTGGCCTCGGTGCGCTGGCGGGGTCATTTATTGCAGCCTTGCTCGGTGGATTCATCCCGACCTTTACCACGATTGCTGTGCTGTGTGTCGTATCGTTCCTAATTGCCCTCACCATTCGCACTCCAGAACAAGGCAAAGGCAAACTGCGCAGTGAACGGAAGAAAAATACGAACAGTGTGCGCAGCATGAAGCCCGGAACGAAACTGGGTTAAACGATTTGAGAAAAAAGAACCAGATGAATGCCAAAAGACCTGTCATCATTTCTCTAAGGGAGATTATGGCAGGTTATTTGTTTTTCCAATAATCTATTTTACGGTATAATAAAAAGATGTGTAATAAGCCGATATATACAAAAGACATAAGCTAAGAACCTGACAGGAGGACGAGTCATGATCGTGGATACAAGCGGGAATCTGCTTGCCCGCAATACGAAGCTGCGAAATACATATCAAATTCGAAGCGCCTTGTCCCGCAGTGAGCTGGCCATCGTGTATACGGCAAGGCTGTTGGATAACCGAGAAAAGGTCATTGTGAAGGAATTTTTTCCGAATGCACTGGCTTTGCGGGGGATGGATCGAAAAACGGTCACTTGCGGTGCTTCTATGCAATCCAAATACGTGGAGTTTATGCATTATTTTTTGCGTGAAGGGCAAATGTTGAAGGAGTTAAGTCATCCGGGAATTGTCGGTTATATAGATCACTTTGAGGAAAATGGAACTGCCTATCTGGTCATGGAATACTGTGCAGGCAAGACACTGGATCGAATGATGAAAGAAGAGGCTGTGCCAACGTATGATCCCACTTTTTTGTACCATACGCTGCTACCTTTAATTGATGCCATGGAGTACATTCATGACAAAGGAATTATTCATCGGGATATTAAGCCGGGCAACATTATGATTGGGGAAAATGGCAACATCAAGCTGATTGATTTTGGTTCGGCTGTGCATTTTGAAGGCAAAGAGCATCCGATCTTCACCACGGCGGGCTATTCTCCACTGGAATTTTACTCTAATCGTTCGCAGCAGGGACCTGTATCGGATATCTATAGTTTGGCCGCCACGCTGTATTATTGCCGAAAAGGAACACCTCCGCCAGATGTGCCAGGCCGATTGTTTGCAGATCATTCCGAGCGGATTCAGATTGAAAATGCGGGACTTTCTCTGCTGCCGTATGTCATTCGGCGTGGTCTGGAGGTACAGGCTAACAAGCGTTGCCGCTCACTTCGATGGTTTAAAGCCGCACTACGTGCGGAATATTGGATAAAAAAAGGGAAGCGCCCTACTCTTACGGTTCGTTAATCGTAAGAGACGGTGCTTCTCTTTTTTTTACGTTGTGACGGACATTATCCTGTCGGAGCTTGGATATGGTCGGTGTACACTGAAGTATTCGGTTTAATCGCTTTGTATCGCAGCTCGATTTCAGTCACACCATCCTCGAATGTAATGTACAGTTTGTCGCTGTACTCCATGACCGCTTTTTTGTTGCGGGCTAATCTGATCTTTCCATGCTGTAAGGCACAGCGTGTATCATGTTTCACGATTAGGCTCCCTTTTTTTCCTGCGGAAAATAGAATCCGTTCCGCTTCTGGCAACGGTTCGTGAACGTCAAGCGTACGGAACAACTCCTGTAAGCTGACCTTACGACCCGGAAAGGAGGTGAGCGGCCAAGATTTTACCGGAATCTCCTGTCCACTTGCTGTAGCGAGAAAATATCCTTCGATTCTTCCGGCAAACTGCGGCTTCGGCCGCAAGAACCAATACAGAAAAGCGGCTACCACGACACTGATGGCTACCGTCCATTTAATGGCTGTATACCGGGATTGTACGGAAACGGTTAGTGTAGCGCTGCTGGATGCGCCTTCCGGATCGGTAGCGGTAATCTTTAGCTGAGTGTCACCTGTGTGGAGCTCGGATAGCAGCAGATCATTACCGTTAATCTCAGCATGGACCGCATCCCCAGAGGCTTCTGAATCCAGCTTATAGTTCAGCTTGTCATGATTCGGGTCAATGATAAAATCCGATAAACTTCGACGGGAATCGCCGTCTTCTTTTACCAGGCGAATCGTCAGGTCTTTCAAGACTTGTGGCGCTGCATTGGCCGCGTGAACTTTAAGTACAGTTCCCTTACGGTACCATTGCGGACTATCCAGGGATAGCTGCCATGTATAATCCCCGGTTTGAGGGAACGCATATTCGGTATGGAAGGCTCCTGACTTATAGGTCATAGGCACCTTTTTGGCTGTGCCCCCCTTTGGAGTAACTATAATATGGGCTTGGAGAGACGTATATACGGCTTCATCCGTAAGCTTTTGACTGTCGGGTAACAGGAGCTGAGCTTGAAACGGTGTGGCTTGACCTTTCAGCAACTGCACAGGCTTGTCGCCATGAGTTGCCGTTGCTTGCTTTCCTCCCATGGTAGCTTCGGCTTCCAGTCGATAGCTGCCAAGTAAATTAATTTTTACCAAATCCCCGCGTATGCCCCGTAGTTTCAACTTCACTTTACCTGCCTGTGGATGCTCGATTTTTAAAATCGCATATCGGCTCGACTTGTACCTGCGGACATTTTCTGAATTGGAATATAGCTGTGTTTCCAGAAGGGGATGCTCCGACAAAAGCACCAGATTGGCTTCCTCCATACTAGAATCAGGTAGAGTTACAGTTAATTCTTGCATCTCGCCAGTGGTCGTAATTGCAGCAATTGGAACGAGCTTGGAGCGAATTTGACTGGCGAAAATACGGTTCAGAATTTCCGGCAGATCCTCGGCACTACTCGTAATAAAAGAAGCTCCACCCGTTTGAGAAGCGATCCGTTCGAGTTCTTGTCGGTTCACTGTGCCATCATGGTTCAGACCAATCGTGTACACCGGATATCCCTTGGTCTGTGCAGATTTGATGACAGAGGACACATCGTTATTGGAGTCACCTTTAGATCGGGAACCAGAGGAGGCACCAAAATCAGTCTCTCCATCTGACAATAGAATCATAAAAGGCTGACGCCCTTGGGATGCTCCTGCCGCTAGTAGCTCCGAGCCTTTGCGCAACCCAAGTCCCAAATCCGTATAACCGGAACGGTTTAGCATTCTGATATCCTGCTGGATTTGGGATTTTTGCGCTGCCACGGCAATCGTAGTCAGTGGTTTCGAGGCGACCACGTTGTGATTGTAGGCAACGAATCCTACGCGTGTGCGGTCTGCATCACTCAAATCCATAAACATATTGATGACTTCGGCAGCAATGCCCTCAGGATCAGTATCCCTCATGGAATAACTGGTATCCAATACAAAAACGGCATCATAACCCTCGATCGGGACAGCACCCAAAGATGCTGCATTAGCCTGATTTACAGTGCAAATGCCCCCATTTAAGCCCATTTGTAAAAATAGTACAAAAGTCATGAAAACAATAATCCCTAGTTTCCTTATTCTGAACATAAGCTCCTCCATCGTCGAGACCAACATGGGGGGATCAACTCTCCTAATCCTTGGGATATAAGGGATAAAGGATCAAAACAGCTGATAAACCTCACATTAGCCATGAATTTGATTCTTTTACGCTTATCAGAAATATCCAATGGACTTCTATCGGTAATTGGGTTCCATTTGTGAATATTTCCCTGAAGAAACAGGTCTAACATATCATGAAAATTACGTATTCACGCATAAAATGAGTCAAAATGCCCTGTTTCAATCTGAGACTACAGAAATTGACAAAACTGAAGGGTACTTTGTATGATAGCTCTCGTATCAACGGCAAAAATTGGGATTGAAGTTAGGAATACGAAATCATAAATTTAAAATTTCTGTGTTATCTGACTTTTGAATTTGAAAAACATCTCATTTGTATGCTTTGCCGTTAAAAGCCGAATAACGCTTCGGACCGATTTTCGAGGTTACATGCCTGTACCGTAAATGTGGTATAAGCTCAATCCTTTGACGAATTTAAATGTTAAGTAGGGGGGAGGAGGCAAAAGAACTAAAAATGAGTATTCGTCCGTTTCAAATTGGACATCCCATGTCCGTATATGGAGCAATGGACCTATAACTCATACTTTATTCATTTGCCGACAGCGATGGAAATCATTTATCAAACCAACCGGACAATGCTTTTTGAAGAGATTAACCCGGAAAAGCTGGACCTGATCACCATTGTAGGTGATGTGAAGGGTATTGACAGCTTGAGCGATGAAAAGATCAAGGAAATTAATCAGCACCTTCTGGTGCGCAGCTTTGACGAATTTTTGGATAAGTTTTCACCAACCGTGTATTCGTTTTTTAACGCGGCCAATCAAAAAGTCGTTTACACCCTTAAAAAGCCAGAAGGAATTGATGAGGATAGCATTTCTGAAATTCGTGTAAATCAAAGTAATGACTTTCTGAAAATGTTGTTTACGCTCATCGATACCAAGCGCAGTCAAGGAATTACAAATGTAGATTTCAAATTTGAAAATCTGCTGGATATGATTTCACCGAAAAAGGTCATGGATGATATTCGTCAAGTCCGCAAAGAGATTCACTATATGTATGGTGAATACGACAAGCTGGATGATGGCGATCCAAAGAAACTCGACATGGGTGACAAGCTGAATGGAATGTTCGAGGAAGCGAGTCAGAACTATAACAATGTTATGGCTATGCTCCCACTGGCAATTGAGGACATCAAAACCCGCCTTCTGCTCGGTGGCGCCCAAGAGGAAAACTCCGGCGAGCTGATTCAGGTGGGTATGCTCTCCATTGGGGAAAGCGGCGAACTGAAAATTATTGAAGCGCCGAAGAGCGACAGTACTGAGCTGATGTTATTGGATGAGAACAGCACTGGCGATCTCTCCCAAGTATTCGAAGAGGATTATAACTCCATCACAGATACGCCTTCTGACTATGTGAAGGATTTGGTGGTTCGCACGTTTGTGCCACTGCCGGCTGTTCAGACCAAGGTGGATACAGCGGTTGAAGTTCAAAACTACAACACGTATCTGGAGTTCTATAAAAATGCCAAGGACGATTTCGTAAAGGCGGTTAAGCCGCTTGTGGAGAAAATTCTCGGTGTCAAAATGTTCTTCGATCAATATGCAACGAAGAGCAAAGGCATGCTGCCGACAATGCTGGTGGCGAACAACAAGCTGGACATGCTGGTGAAAAGCAGCAATATCCCGCGCCTGGAAACGTACCTGAATACTGTGAATGCTAAGAATGAATTCAGCGACACGATCTGGTTCGGTATCGTTCCATCCGTCGAGCTTGAAGCAGCCGGTAAGGTAAAGGTTTCACGTGAACGCTTCAAGGGCAACGAGAAGGTCGTTAAGCAGGGCGGAAATTCTATGGAATCGCTCTCGATGCTGCTGCAAGTCGTGAAGGATTACAAAATTCAAATGTTCTTTAATTTTGAATCCGGTGAAGAAACGACTTTCAACAGTATGGCGACAGCAGGTATCGACAAATATGTCGATAAATGTGCCAGTCTCGTTCGCAGAGAATATAGCGAATTTGCCATTCCTTGTGTACCGAACTTTACGATTATTCCGAAGGACAAATCGGGTGTCATTATCGACAGCAAAATGCTACAGACCGAAGATGGTGTACAGCTCTCTAAGGAGAAAGAGGATATTCTCAAGCTGTGGATCGAGGGCGTTTATGTGGGTGCAGCCTATGTTGCCGCCGGCTTGGTCGCTTCCTATCAGTGTCCTGAATACCTGCGTGAGACGTTCAAAACGGTCAATAAGAACTTCCCTGGCGTACGCTTCGACATTGAAGCGGGAGACAACAGTCTGCGCACGGTGACGACGATGGCCAAGGAAATCACCGGTTTCACCAACACGATCAAGGATGCCATCAACCGTAAAAACTTCGGCTTTGTATTCTCGTCGGAGAATGCCCAGATTCAGGATAAGGATATCCGCCGGATTACCGTCTACAAGGCGAGAAGCATGGCGATGTCCGAGGACGGTTTTGACTCCATCTACAAGACGCTGGTCAGCACGTACATTGAACGTATTTTGCGCTACCAGACAGGGGACTTCAAACACGAAAATATCGTCCGCTTCTTCAGTAACAATCCGAGCAGTCAGAAGAGCAAGTGGCTGAGCAGCAGAGGATCTGTTAACTCGATCATTCAGGACGGAGACGATATGAGCTTCATTATTGATGAGAAAAGCAATATGTGCCATATCGATCTGGTCTTCAACGGTAATGTGAAGAACCTGGAAGTCATGATCACTAAGGGAACCAGCTCGGTCAAATCATGATCCGAGCACTACGAAAGATGTTAGAGGCGTTTCTATCCAGAACCGCCTTTATACATAAATCGCGGAGAAGCTCTGCATCTCCCGCCATCATATTACCTAATTTCAAGGAGGCAACACACATGGGATTCAGATTGAAAGTAGAAGGACAAGAAACAATCGAGCTGGGCTTGGATAACATCCAAACGGTTATTTATGACACCGATACACCGGACGATTCCAATGCACGCTCCACTGACGTAGGCTCCACGCTGCGCATCAGCGGCAAAATCATCACAGCAGTAGATGGTGACAGCGCGGATGACACGCTGAAACTGGCTCTGTGGTCTCTGGTTCCTGCTGAAAAAGCAGACAGCTACCGTAAAGTAACACTGGAAGTTATCGCAGCTGATCAAGTTGTGCGTAAAATCCACTTCCCGAATGCTTTCGTTGTAGACTACAACGAGCACTTCGGCGACACAGAAGGTGTAGGTGCATTTACACTCTACATCAAACAAAAGAAAGACAAAACCGAGCTGGCTACAATCGACGGCGGATATCCGGTTTAAGCTTAACGTCTTCACGTTAAGTGCAGCTTAAACACACACTCACCCGGCACACAAGTGCAGGGTGGATAAATATTAAGAGGCCTACGGGTCTCTTAATATTTATTTTTTTCGGAGAGGGGAACATCACACAATGACCAACTACTATGAGCTGCTCGGTGTCAGCCGGGATGCTTCGGAGGCAGAGATTAAGCAGGCTTACCGTAAACTGGCCAAAAAGTATCATCCTGATACCAACCAGGGAAGCGAGGAAGCAACGCGCAAGTTCAAGCTAATTCACGAGGCTTACAATACCTTGCGTGACGAAGCATTGCGGCAGGCATACGATGCCGAGCTCATCCGAAAAACTGAGGGAGCTGGCGGGGAACAGCGAGAGAGAGGCAGAGGGGCTGCATCCTCCGGCGGTGCGCGTACGGCGGCAGCCAAAGGATTCAATCCGGCTGATATAGGAACTGATTTTGAGCAATTTTTTGGTTTTAATCCGAAAACGAAGGAGGGCTCACCAGGGAAAAAAACGAAAAAACCCGGTGATCCGACGGATACCTCAGCGATGTTTAACCAATTTTTCGGTATTCGTAAAAAGTGATGATTTCAGGATAGAAATGGGGGAAGCAAGCAGTGAAAACGGCGCAGAACAGATGGGTTTTCATCATAGATGTTGCCATGTTCGGGCTGATGCTGGCGATCGCCTTTTATGTGTTTAATCGTACAGGCTACAGCGGTTTGAAAACCGTGGTCGCGATAGGTATTGGAATCGGCGTGCTTGTATACATATTGCGCAATCTGGTGTCCGTTGTACCCGTGGCCAAGCCAAAGGCACAACGTCATCGGATTGCCAAGCTGGTGTTGATTGATGAAGAGGGCGAGTCCATTAAAGAATGGTATATCGAAGGCGAAACGTCGCTCTTAATCGGTAAAACAACGTCACGTTCAGAGGCGGATATTGATTTGGTAGGTACAGACTATGCCTCCCTGGTAAGTGTGGAGCACGCGGTGCTCAACCGGGTGAACAGCGACTGGTTTGTGGAGGATGTGGATTCCGGTAATGGTACAGGCTTGCGGTCTGCCAACGAAAGTGTAACCAAGAAGTTGGAAAGCGGTGAGCCATACCGGATTTACTCAGGTGACTTATTATATATTGCCAATACGAGACTGCTCGTTAAATAGATGAGGATGCTGCAAAATCCTTAGATCGCTGAAAAGACAATCATGACAATGGGGGAAGGAACCGACTATGAGTTTGACAAGATGCCCGAACGGACACATGTTCAGTACACGAAAGCACGGAAATACGTGTCCATATTGCAACACGGTAGTAAATGTAGCTGCACCCAAGAGCGCAGAGCCAGCAGCAAAAACAAACGTCGCGGGAGATAATGACAAAACAATGCCGTATTTGGGTGAGACAGTGGGCATTCATCCAGTAACTGGATGGCTGGTATGCATCGAAGGAGCACAGGTGGGTCAGGACTATCGCATTATGGCGGAGAAAAACTTTATCGGGCGCGCAGAGGAAATGCATGTCCGCATTATCGGGGATAACACGATTTCCCGCAGAAATCATGCTGTCATTGTGTATGATCCGAAGAAACGTAACTTTTACTTGCTGCCAGGCGATTCATCAGGTTTGGCGTACCACAATAACGAGGCGGTATATTCACCAGCAGAGCTGGCTGCCTATGACGTGATTCAGCTGGGACACAGCAAATTTATCTTTATCCCGCTGTGTGGCGCCCATTTTGAGTGGGATAACGAAAACTAGGACGGAATTGGGCAATGGTGCAGGGAGGTAACGATATGCAGCCTTATTTTGTTGTAAGTGGAGCTGCGGTAATATTCGCTGTTCTTCTCATGATCCGTATACGACTGACGCGAAGTTCCGGCAGCCGTACCGTGAGTGGAATTGAGATCGGAAATGGTCAAACGATCGGGAGCCGGAGCGAGCAGGATGATTATTTCTCCAGTATGACGACACCTGTCGGTACGCTGGCTGTTGTCGCAGACGGTATTAGTGGACTGGCCAATGGACGTATGTCCAGTACCTTGGCTGTGACGACTTTTACGAAGGCGTTTGCCAAGCTGGAAGATGCAACGAATTTGAACGGATATTTTGCAGAGGCGGCAACTCAAAGCAATCGCGGTATTTTGCAAAATTTGAATGGACAGGGCGGAGGAACGACGCTGGCTGCGGTCATTGTGTGCGGCTATCAGCTGTATTACGGAGCGGTGGGCGACAGCCTGATTACGATTTACCGCAATGGTCATTTCCAAACAGTCAATTCCAAGCATACAGCGGAAACACTGCTGGAGGAACGAGTGCTTGCTGGACAAATGACCTCGGAGGAAGCCAAAACGAGTCCAGTGCGTAATCAACTGGTCAACTACTTGGGCTATGAGGGCTTTGAGAGCATGGAGCTGGGTAGTGCACCGATTCGTCTGTATTCGGGCGATCATGTGCTGCTGTGCAGCGATGGCATTCAGGAGGCGCTGACGGAGATTGAACTGGAAGAGATTATGCGCAAGGGTGGAACACCACAGGAAACAGCGGATGCCATGATCGACGCCATTAATGATAAAGGCTTTAAAAGTCAGGATAATGCGACAGTACTTATTTTGGCGATAGGATGAAACAAGAAAGACGGGGGTAGCGATGCGCAAGGACAACAGCGATTTTAGTACCGCCTTTGTGTCGGAAGCGGGCTCTTACATAGACAACCGGGACTATTTTGCATTCATGGAGACGGACGACATGGCCTGTTATGTCCTCGCAGACGGTCTGGATTCGGATCAGGAGCTGCGCAGCGCAGAAATGGTTGTCAAAACGGTGCTGGAAAACTTCATGGAGAAGCCTTCCATGTCCAAACGGCGCTTGATGAGAGATCTGCGTGAAGCGCAGGAATGGCTGCAATTTGAAAGCCGTCGTGTTCGGCTCAAAGCCAGTCTGCTGATGGTAGTGACCAACTACAACAAAATGGTGTATGTTTCGTGCGGTAATGTGCGACTATATCATTTTCGCAATGGAAGGCTTAATTTTCGCAGTAAGGATCATAGCCTGGCTCAGTCATTGGCAGATGATGGACGCATTCCAGACGAAGCGACCAGCACACATGATGAACGAGGCAATCTGCTGGAATACTTGGGAAATCCCAATGGAGTTCATGCCCATTACGCCAAAAAGACGCAGCTTGCAGATGGAGATGTAATCCTGCTCGCTACGTCAGGGATGTGGGAGGACGTCGAGCTGGCGGAAATGCTGGGGGCGCTGGAGGAAGCGAAGGACCCGGTCATGCTGACGGACACATTGGAAGAGGTTCTGCTAAGCAAACAGCACCGGACGGTGAATAATTACACGGCAGCGGCCATTTATGTAAATAAAGTTTTTCAGGAAAAGCCTAAAAACCGTCGTAAGCTGATCAAACGGATTTTGATTGCGTTGCTTGTCTTTATTGTTGTGGGCGGGGGAGCATGGATTACGCTGGCTCGTATGGCTGCGAATAAGGCAGCTGCGCTGGAAACGATGATCGAATCAGCCCAAGCCGCAGACGATTATGCAAGGACAGGGGATTATGCGAAGGCGCTTAAGTCTTACAGCGAAGCGAAAAACGCGGCGGTTAAAATTAACGATAAGATTCACAAGCGACTGTATACTGCAGAGCAGAAACTGTCTCAATTAATGGTTGATGGTGACGGCTATGTGGAAAAGGCGGACTTCACCAAAGCAGAAGCCAGCTACGCTAAAGCACGGAAAAGTGCCGGGCTATATCCACCATTTAATGTGAAGGATATTGAGCATAAAATCGACCAATTGGACAGCTATGCCGAGACGGCGAGCTGGATGAAGGACGGAGATTTAAAATTTCAGGGCGGCGATTACACGAATGCGCTTAAGTTGTACAAAAAAGCAAACAAGGCTGCGATGGAATCCGGTTATACGTCCGCGCAAAAAGAACTGGAGAAGAAAATTACCGAGACCAACGATAAATTGACAGCTATTCAGCAGCAGCTCAAGGAGATTCAAGCTGGCAAACTTCAAGCCAAAGGGGATCGGATGATGAAGGATCTCGATTATGAAGGAGCCGTTGATGCCTATAGCGGGGCACAGGAAATTTATCAGGAGATTGATAAGCTCGAAAGTGTTCTGGCATTGGAGCGGAGCATAGCCAAGGCGGAGGAAAAGCAGAGCGCGGAGCAGCAGAAAAACGGTCAGCTTCCTGCTGCATTGGGATTGTCTAACGGAGCGTTGAACGACACGGACGCAGGGGACGCAGCGAGTGAAGCTTCATCTTCCGCTGCTGCAATCCCTGCTGCAGAATCGCAAACGAAGGCTGCGCCAACGGCTTCAGCGGGAACTACACCTGCGAAGAAGGAAGCCTCTTCGGCTGCAAAGAGCATGGGTACAGGCGATGGAACTGCCCCTTCGGCCAAGGTGGATACCAACAAAGAGCAAGGAACTGCTGATTCTGCTTCTAAAGCAGCAGGGGCGTCTGATTCAGAGAACCAAGATCGGGCTGCTGCGAACGGAAGTTAAGTTTTTCATGTTCAATGAAGCTGGAGCCGGAAAGGAGTGAGACGTCGTGAAAGAGCTGGTACAGGACCGTTTGAGCAAGATGGACGATTTAGAGCAGAGACGTTTACTGAAAAATATGATGGCGGGGGTATTTATGAACCTCGTCGAATATCAGGAAGAAATGACCCGCCAGCTAGAACGGCGGGTATTTGAGGAAATTGAGAATACGGAAGAAAAGATTGATGTGTACGTGTCATTGACATCGCGTGAGGACTATGACCCGATTCATGAATTTTTATATCCTGTGTTAGCGTCTGATACGGAGGAAAAGCAGATGGACATCAGCCGTGTGGCAGAGGTGGTACGCGAAGGCGGTGCGATGCCGCTGTTTACGCTTTTTCTTGAGATGGAGACCGAACGAATCTCAGCGCTGGTGCGCAGCAAGCGAATTTTCTCAGGAATGTTGGTCACGGAAACCGGCAATTATCCGATTCGTTTTCGTTTGGAGCATAACCGTTCTTATGTTTTGGAGATTGAGCAGTTATATCACACGTTTATGCAAAATGGCATGCCGTGGAAAACAATTAATCACCCGTACGCTTATAAGTTTGTGGACTGTGTATTGATTGGTGGAGACGGCGAGCCGGCTGCCCATGAAGAAATTCATGAAATTACAATTTCATTGGAGGAATTCGATGTTTTTAAGAAGGGCGACGTTTTTCCTCTTTGGAACATTGAAAGGCTATCTCTAAAGAACAGCGGTTTTCCTATACCCGCTATGGATCGTGTGAATTATGAGCATGTGCTGCCTTTGCGAAAAACAGGTCCTGAGCATGGTTATTTGATTGACGGGACTGAAGGTGATATCCGGTATATCAAGCGTACAGAAGAGGAACTGACGATTGTCACACCACGTGATAAGTCTGGCGAATGGAATGTGTTGAAGGTTACGAAGCCTGTTACAACGAGACTTAGTCGTCAGACTTATCCGTTATTGTCCAATCGGCGACAGGACAGCTTTTTGGGCCGCTATGCAGGAAAACAGGCCGTGATTGTCCGTGCCAAAGCGGAAATCATGCGCATCGTAAACTCGTTTGAAGCAGCGCAGGGGCTGGAGCTGGAACGTGTGGACATCTGGGGAGGTGCAGGGAGAAATGATGTAAGCAACCTGTTAACCAAAACCCAGACGTATCCATTAAATCCGTTTGTCAGCGATAACGTGCGGACAGAGGAAGGCAAGCAGATCATGCGTTTGGGGTTCAGGCGTGGTTCTGACGATGTTTTGCCCACCGCGCCTGCTTATATTTTATCCGATTTAATGAGCTTTCTGGTATCGGAAGTGCAGATGTATTTTCCGGAGTACAAGTGTGAAGGAGAATGGGTGTGAATTACGTCTGGGATTTGCTCATGCGCGCGAGGGAACAGGGGCTGGATGTAGATAAATTCCGCTTCGTACCCGCTGTCAGCTACTCTCCGTATATGGAGCTTAGTCTGGCAGAGTTGAATACTTCCCATTTGGAGCAGGTAGTGGAAATAAATCCGTACTACCGCTTTTATTCTATTTTTCGGGATCTGTTTCCACCGGATGCTGAAGAGTATCTGGAGCTGAGAGAATCGCTATTTGATATTATGATGCATTTTCTGGCGGAAATGGACTTGTATCAAGGGATGAATCGGCGGGAGTACCATATCCGGTTTGTTCGGTGTGATATTGCAGAGGGCATTTTTGGCCCGAAGGTAAAGGAAGGCTTTGGACAATTAAACCGTGAGGATCAGGACGCGATTGCTGAAGGACTGCTGCGCCTGTATGAGACGGGAGAAGCCGTACATCTGCTAAAAGAAACGATGCGGCGCGTCTTTCATCGCTCAATCATTTACACCAATTGTGAGGAAAAAGACGAACTGCTCATCTATATCGGCCAAGAGGAGACACCGTTGTCACGGATTAAAGTGGATTTGATTCTGGATTTGTTTCTTCCGGCACGTTTTACGACGGAATTGTATTGGACAAGTCATTTCGGCATTTTAGAGGAAGATCCTACGATGAAAATAGACGCTATCGCCCTCTATTAAGGCTAAATGGCTAAGAAAGGACATGTGAACGATGAACGGACCCTATACATACAGGTTGCTAGACCCGCTCACCGATCGAAAAAGCATACGCTTCACGGCGAAATACACGCGGGCGGAATTGGAACAAATGACGACCTTTCAGTTACGCGGAATATGCGATAAGGAACGACTGGTCGAGGGCTTTGCCAATCGCCTGGCACGTGAAGAATTGATTCGCGTGATTTTGCGTTTTCGGAGCGCGGAAGAGCATTTACTCATCACAAGGCCGAACCCTGGCGGTTTTGAACGCATGGAATCGGCTCTACAGCGAAACTGGAACGACCGTCGGCAGGAGAGCAGCGGTATCCGGGTTCCCGCTAAAATCACGCTGTATCAGGGTGTACGCACAGGTCGCATGGACAACTACCGGATCGAATCCGATTTGCCCTGGCTGAGCTCATCTAATGTGCTGCTGGTGAATACGACAGGAGAACTGTGCGGTGTTTTGAATTTGGTGAAGGATGAGGGACGAACAGGCGTATATTATCTTTCTCGTCATCGCGACGCTGAACTGCGAGAGACGTCCAATCATAGTTATAGCCTGCTATTTCTGCGAAGACAGGAATCAGAATATTTTTATAACCTCTACTATGGAGATAAGCCGATGCTGCCGCTGAAGCTTCAAGGTCACCGGGTTCCGGTGGCAGAGCTGATCATTCGAGGCACGGAAACTACAGATGCGGTACTTGCGATTGATTTTGGCACCTCTAACACCACAGCAGGTGCTTATTTGGATAGTTCCTACGTTACGGCCCCTGATACAGGTATGAGCAGCACAGTAAGGCTGAACGCCATCAATTATGTGTCATTCCCCGGCCCAGAAGGGGCAGAAGGCGACTGGATCGAAGTATTGCCGACTGCTATTCGCGTCGCAGACTGCTCCAATCCGGAACATATCCTTTATGTATTTGGGGAGGATGCATTACGTGGATCTGACGTGGCAGGCAGCCGTGCGACAGTATTACGGGGAATCAAGCGGTGGGTCAACGACTACAAGCGAATCGAGGAATTAATGGATTCCGAGGGGAATACAGCAACTGCCTCCCGCAGCGATATTTTAGCTGCTTTTATCCGTTATGTGATTGCTACAGCCGAGCAGCAATTTAAGTGTCGGTTCCGCAATCTGCACTTTTCTGCTCCGGTCAAGCTGCAGCCCCAATTTATAGAGATGTTTAGCGATATTTTGCCTGATTACCGGATTGAAGCGGAGGATGCGTTGGACGAAGGGCTGGCGGTGCTGTACAACACGCTGGCAGACCAGATGGAACGAGGGACTTTTGCGGACGGTGAGGAGTACCAGGCACTTGTCATTGATTGTGGTGGAGGCACGACAGATTTGTCTTCCTGCCGATTCCGAATTGAGGACGGACGTATTGCTTACAAGCTGGATATTCACACAACGTATGAAAATGGGGATACCAATTTTGGCGGAAACAATCTGACGTATCGGATTATGCAGTTTATGAAAATTGTATTTGCAGGTTATTATGCTGCGGAGACTCGTTTGCCTGACACCGATATTGATGCCCTGATCGGTATTCCTTCGGGAGATTTGTACCGTCATGTGGATGAGTTTGGTGTAGATGCTGTATATGCGGGACTGGAGGAACGCTACCGTGAGGCAGAGGCCATCTTGCCTACCGCGTTCAAACAGTATGAGCATGCTACACGAGATGAATATCAGCGGGTACTGAGTAATTTTCATCTGTTGTGGAGCGCGGCAGAAAATATGAAAAAGGAATTTTTTCTACGTACGGGGATCTTGCGCAGCCGCTTCGAATCCGAGCAGGTATTATCTGCTGAAAGCGACCTGAACATTGCAGTGATGGATCGTTGGCTGGTTTCAGTCATCGAGAACGGACGGTTTCGTGATGAATATGGTTTGCCTGATGTGGTGTTTAACATTCGGGAGATACAGCAACTTCTTAAGGCAGACATCTACAATATTGTGCGCAAGTTTCTGGATGATTTTTATCTGGAGGGGCGCTTGCAGGATTATTCGATTATCAAGCTAACCGGGCAGTCCTGCCGGATTGACGTATTTCGCGAAGCACTCAAGGAATTTGTACCAGGGCGCAGTATTGAGTTTCGTCAAAAGGCAGAGGACCTCAGCCGGGTACCTGAGTTGAAAATGGCCTGTCTGCGCGGGGCTATCCGTTACCTGAACGCTAAAAAAATGGGCACGATTGAGCCTGTCATTACCAATCATATTCCGGCTATTCCGTATACGGTCAGCGCATGGACACATACGGGACGCGAGAAGGAGCTGATTGCGAGTTTGGAGAGCAACCGGGTACGCGGTTCTATTTCCCGGCCGTCCCATGCGGCTGAGGTGGAGTTCTTCCTGACGGCCGACGGTGGCAAGCTGCGTCAGCGGCATGTGTATCGTAGTCGGCCAGAAGCTTTTGAACCCATGCCGTATGAGGAAATTGCCGTGTTGTATGGGCGGGATATCCCGCAAGATGATACGGACTCCATCCGCAATGAGGAAACGAAATATTTTGTTTTTGTCGGGGATAGCCGCTGGGGCTTTTATGTGGTCCCGATTACCCGTCGAGATGAATTGTTGCATCTGGGTCCCAAACGCTTTTTTGCCTTCGAAAATGATCTCTCCGAGCTGGATTTCTTTGACGGCACGAAATAATTGAATAAGAAAAGTAAACACATTTGGAGGGGACAGCATGCTGTATGCGGGTTTTTGGAAACGCACCTTAGCTTATATCATCGATAGTCTTATTCTATGGTTTGTATTTTTAATAATTGGATTGATCTGGATTGTAATTCGGGCCTTAGGGGATTGGGTACCCTCTCCAGCAGAAAGCTCTTTGGTCTCACACGGATCGCCTTATATTTTTACAATGAAAACAATAGGACAGACCTTGCTGAATTGGGTGGCTATATGGCTATATTATGCGCTTATGGAATCATCCAAATGCAAAGCCACGGTGGGCAAGCTGGCTCTCGGCATCGTTGTGGTAGATGAGTTTAATCACAAGCTCAGCTTTGGACGTGCAAGTGCCCGCTACTGGAGTAAGCTTATATCGGTCATCATTTTGTTCGTCGGCTTTATCATGGCAGCCTTTACGGCGAGAAAACAGGCCCTCCACGATCTAATCGCCCGTACCTATGTTGTGGACAAACGCGAGCTGGACTATATCCTTCGTGAGCAGGCTCAACGGGGAGCCGGGATGTAAAGGTGGATAAATAGATTCTAAGATTATTATGAACCGTAGTTTTCAATCAGGGGGAGCACGATGGATATACGCAGATTTTTAGAAAAGAATATTCGCCTATTTACTGGATTACTTGGAGTAAGTAAAGCTCAACCCATCGATGATGCAGTTCCTGTTCCGCCTCCTGCACCCGGTGTGAATCGGCTATCTGTTCCCCTAAATAAAGAAGAATAGAGAAAGGAGGGGAGCACCATGTTAACGCATATCGTTCCGAAGTTTGAGAAGGGCCGTATTCTTAAAACCGAGATGCTAGAGAACCTGCGAGATTACCCGCGCAGTTTTCTGGATATCCGGTATCAGGATTTTTCGGATGGCATTATTACCGGAATGAACGTGACTGTCGGGGAATACACGCTGACCATTGGTAGAGGCATCGTGAAGCACAAGGACAGACTATATCTGCTGGAGCAGGAGCAGGAAGTACCGTATACGGCCACGGGGCGGCTATCGGTGTTGAAGCTGCTCTTTTTGGAACAAACAGATCGCCCGGATTTCACAGCCCATCATGCAGATATCGTGCTGGAGGATGAGGCAGAGATCGGTCTGGATGAGATGGAGCTAGGTCGATTCAAGCTCAAAGATGGAGCCGTGCTTCGCTCGGATTATCAGGATTTTGCTGACATAGCTACCGAATTCAATACATGGAGCGATATTTATGCTCCTTTTGCGGGTTTGAAGCAGAGTACATTGCGCCCGGAGACGATGCGCTACTTCGCATCCGAGCTGCTTAAAAGTGGTGCCACAGATCCGATGGATTGTATGTTTGCGCTTTTGTGCCTGAACCTGGAATCCGTGGACAGAGAATCTATCCAGCATTACATTGCAAACCGAAATGGGGCGGAATACAGAGATTATTCTCATGCTCAGTTGCATAGACAGCTAGTTCTTATTCTAGAAGGCGCCGGACGTGGAAAACGAACAGCAGGCCGTTGGCAGGGCGGCGGAGCCGGACGGATGATTGTAGATTAGAAAATCAGGTAGAGGAGTGTGCATTATGAAATATGAGGATGAAAAGATTTTGGATCAGCTCCGTGAGATGGAGAAGCTGAAGAGGCCTAACAATATTTTAGCAGGACCCATAATCATTGACGGTCAATCCTATGTGTTTGAAGAACGATCTTTCTTTAAAGATCAGCTGAAAATGCATGTCCCCTCTATCTTTACTCCAATGCCCAAGCATTTGCAAAAGATTAAATATCCTCATGAGCAACGTCCAGAAATGATTTTGACGAATGATTTGGGCAGTGTGGATGTTACCCTGAATCGGGTGGACCAGACGTTACAAGATGAATGGGTGGAACAGCTCACTTCTGGCATGAAGGCCATGATGAAAAATATGAATCCTGCCCACGTATTTTATGAAGAAAAAATAGAAGAGATACATGGTAAGCAGATTGGCTATTTTGACTTTAAAAGTCCTGCGCTGGACCAGC
The DNA here is from genome assembly GCF_038008045.1 of Paenibacillus sp. FSL P2-0173. Taxonomy (NCBI): domain Bacteria; kingdom Bacillati; phylum Bacillota; class Bacilli; order Caryophanales; family Paenibacillaceae; genus Paenibacillus; species Paenibacillus sp. FSL P2-0173. The sequence continues at coordinate 1,708,617 of NZ_JBBOYK010000001.1, read as the reverse complement.
CCATCTACCACAATATGTTCTACTTTGAGCTGGAAGGAAAGACGGTCATGGGAACATTTTGTTGTCCGTATAAGCAGTATGCTGAATGGCGGGATGTCGCCCTGCAGATGATTCGTACCATTCAAACGGTTGACGAGGCAGAAAAGGAGGGATATGAATGAGTAACCCCATTTACACCACAGCAGATGTTCAGGTGGCCCCTTATCAGTTTCAGCGTGTATTAAGTATCCATCTCATTAAACAGTTAAACGAACATGTGAGCTTCTGCATACGTGGAATTGTTTCGGAGGACAAGCTGGATCAATACGTAGAAAAAGCGGATGAAGATGAGCACATTGAAGTCTTCTTAAAAAGTGAAGGCAAGGAGATCCGGTTTTTTCAGGGAATCGTCACGAATATTGCTGTAAAAGCTGTAAACGGAGTACGCGAGCTTACGATTGAGGCTAGCAGTGAAACCTTAATGATGGATATTCGCCCAAAACGTCGTTCATTCCAAAAAACAGGAGAGTCGTATAACAAACTGTTTTCGCATGTTACAAGTTCATATACTGATGCAGAAGTGATTGATGAGGCTTCTCATGGCGCAGCTATCGGTGAATTATTAGTGCAATACAATGAAACGGACTGGGCTTTTGTCAAAAGAATTGCTTCTCGGCTACATGCTGCTTTAATTCCAATTACGATGCAACAAGGACTGAAATATGTGATTGGTGTCCCCCATTCTAGTGCCCCTCAACCGCTGAACGAACATAACTATTCCATAAAAAAAGACTTGAAGGAGCACAAGCTCATGTCCCGCAACGGACTGCCGGAATATGGCGAGTCTAACAGCTTGAGCTATGAAGTGACCAGCAACAAAGTGCTAGAACTCGGTAGTTCCGTCATTTTTCATAAAAGAACTCTTTACATAGCCAAGGCGGAAACGACCACAGAAGGAAATCTGATCGTGAATCGTTACATTTTACGAGATGCACATGGGTTAAAATGCCCAACCGTCTATGCCTATGATCTGTCAGGAGCCTCTCTGTTTGGCAAGGTGATTGATATTTCCAAAGAAAAAGTGAAAATCAAGCTGGAAATTGATCAAGACTCGACTGCATCCGGGGCTATGTGGTTTCCCTATTCTACGGTTTATTCTTCTCCTGATGGCAGCGGCTGGTATGTTATGCCAGAAGCAGGGGATCAAATTCGTCTGTACTTTCCGGATGAACGGGAGCAGCATGCTTTTGCCGCCAGTTCTGTCGATCTTGCCTCCTCTGATCCGGTTAAAAGGAGTGATCCTGCGGTCAAAAGTATCAGCACCAGGTACGGCAAACAAGTCGTTTTCAAGCCTGGTGCAGTAGAAATTATCAACAGTGGGCAAATGCTCATGCGTCTCACGGATGAAGGCGGGATTGAAATTAATAGTAACAAAAAAATAACCCTGTCTGCTCAGGAAGATATCCAAATTACAGGGGGAGCGAAAATTATTATGGAGGGGAAAGAAGGCGTAAGTTTTATTCAATCCGGAGCCAAACTCGACATCATGGACGATGTGAGATTAACCGGGGGTAAGGTGAACATTGAATGAAGCTCATGGATCGGGATGCTGCGTTGCAGGATTTGCTGGAAAAGCACGTATTTACGGAATGGCTACATGATTTGGCACTTATTGAAAACAACTTTCTGGCACGGCAGCAAGCCATTGAAGAGGAGCTTTTAGCAGCTTTAGAGTCGCTATGCCAGCTCGCTACCCTTCAGCACGAGCAAGGTCGCAAGGGGGATATTCGATATATTTATATCTCCTTGCTCAGAACCCGTGTTATGAAAAATAGAGCGGTTTATCGTATAGACGCCTATGATGAGAATTGGTTTCTGGATGAGGCTGAATGCGCTGTGGAATGGTCGGCAAACTTTGTTTTCGAGCCTCTGTTCAATCGCATGGCTAAGCTGGAAAAGCTCAAGTCCGATTATGCCCGTAAGATTAAGACGATGGATATTGAGCAAATTCAACAAATTGAAGCGGTTAAATACCATCTGCTCACCGTTGAGTTTCTGAAAAGTCAGATGCCCGCCTTCGTTGCTTCCCCTTCACTAGAAAGGTTGCCGAAAGCTGACATATGCACGATATTTGCCGGAGAGTATCGAGATGATAGCGAAATATTGTGCCGTTTTACGCATAGTGAGGGAGCCGAGACACGAGAGGGGGAATCTTCATGGATTATTTCCTCTTAAAGCAGGATGTGCGGTATACCAATGTTCCTACGCTACAAAAGGTGATGGAAACGATTGATCCGTGGAAGCTGTATGATTTGCAGCCGGAGGATATTGTCAAGCCATTGATGTTTCACGTGAAGGCAGATGCAGAAAGTATTTTTATTGATTATCTAGAAGGTCCCATTCCTCTTATTTCAGATGCTTTAAAGCGTCTTGTCCAGGCCTATGTGCCGGAGATGCCTATGAAATTAACGATACTTACTCAGATCGAACAGAGGATACAGAAGAATTACTATATTCCTTTTGTGGAGCGGCTCACAGCTGTACATCCGGAAAGTGAATGGAATTTGGATCAAAGTGTGTTTCGAAAGCTGGTATTACAAGCAGATGCTATTCGGAGCCACAAGATATTTACAATCCAGGAGAGTGCTATCCCGATGATCATTGTCCGTTTAGACGTGGCGGAAAGTATATTGCGGCGTGATTACACAGGGATCGCTTTGGAGCAAGTCGAGGTGAAATAGGGAGGGAAAGGGCACATGTCAGACAATGAGTATTATGTCGTACGGGGGGCCTGTATGCGTTGCACTTGCGGGACCCATCCTCGAAAGATCAACTTGCCGAACAGCCACGGGGCTTTTGTTAATGGTAAACCCATGATGAATGAAGGAGATTATTCTCCTGAAAATGTTCCTCATTTTGGAATTTGTAATAGTCCGGAACAGCCGAGTGCCGAAACTATTTATCTGATCGCCGAAGATGGCTCTACTATTTCTGGAAAGCCATGCCTGCCGATGCTGACGGATAAGTGGAAAAACACAAAAGAACAGACAAAGGTGGAAGGCCAGCCAGCCTTGACGACCTCTTCATTTCAGACTTGTTTATATCATGGATTTATCGAATTTCATACGAATGGCCAGCAGGAGGAGTAGCTGGAAGGGAGGTTTGAAAACATGATAGGATATGATCAGATTCGAATAGATTCCCCCTACCCCATTCAGGTCTTAAAGGATGTTCAGATCGAGTGGAAGCTGGGTGAGCATGGACGTATTACACTCACAGGCATTTGTAAGGAGTCGAGTCATGCCACGGCTGCGCTGGATGCGACCTCAGAGGATCAGCTACATGTGTATGCGCAGAATGGACAAGAAGAAATCAGCTTGTTTAAGGGTGTCGTCCATACGGTGGAAGTTGAGAACCATAATGGTGTATATACACTTACACTGGAAGGAATCAGTGGCTCATTTGAGCTGGATATTGTCAAAAGAAAGCGGTCTTTTCCTGAGGAAAAACAAACATACAAGCAGTTAGTAAATAAGCTTGCTCAAGGCTATGCACGAAGTGATGTGCTGTATCAAACCGGGGAGCAGTCGGTGGGCGAAGCCATTTTACAATATGATGAAACCGATTGGGAGCTTATGAAACGGATGGCGAGCCGTTTACATACAGTGGTGGTCAGCGACATATGGGAGTCCGCAGCGCCGAAGCTGTATTTCGGCATGCCTGCTGGCACCCAACGAACGATTCGGAAGGATACGCCTTATACGGCAAGTAAAGATTTAAAGGGCTATCAGTGGGCAGGCGGAACGTCAGCCGGGCTACATGATACCGACTTTTTCAAATACGAGATCGAAAGCGGAGAACGGTATGCTCTTGGAGACGAGGTACAATTTCGCCAGAAAACGATGATTGTAACTGAATTGCGAAGCCGCATGGAAAAGGGTCATTTGCTATTCAGTTATGTGTTGGCCCGCGCGGAGGGCATTCGCAGTGATTTCATTCCCAATTCCAAAACGATCGGAATTTCTCTGGAAGGAGAGGTTCTCGCGGTTCGGGGAGAGGAAGTGAAGCTGCGGCTGGCGATTGATAAGGATGACGGGGTATCTGAGCCGCATTGGTACCCGTTCGCTCCCCCAACGGGAAGTGCGATGTACAGTATGCCGAAGGTGGGAACACAGGCAAGCCTGTATTTTCCAGATGCGTCTGGTTCCAGAGCAATGATTTTGGGTGCGGTTCGTACAAATGGAGACGGTTGTGCGAAAACGAGTAATCCCAATGATCGATATTTTGGTACGGAGCATGGAAGTGAGCTGAAAATGGCACCGGGTCGCATCCATATCATGGGTGATCCGGGTGGGACATTGCAGATGAGTCTGGACGATGCTACTGGGATTGAAATAACTAGTCCCAAAAAGCTAACACTAGAAGCAGAGCAGGAAATCATTCTGAATACGCCGAAGAAAATCATTATTGACGGAACAAGTCAGGTCATGGCGTACCAGACGGGAGGAAGCACGGGGCTTTCGGTAGAGAACGAATACCACGTGTTGGGAGGAAATGTATGGGCGGACGGTAGCGACCGAACCGCGTACCCGCCGTTCGACGATGAGCCGAAGGAAGGGCAGCCACCTCCACCGCCGCCACCCCCTGAACCGTTTAACTGGGGCAAGCTGGGGATGAATATTTTGGGCGGTTTGGCGGTTGTCGCAGCCGTAGCCGTGGTAGCAGCCATTACGGTAGCGACGCTTGGAGCGGGTACGGTGGTCATTGCGGCGGTAGCCGGAGGAGCACTGCTGGCGGGTGGTTTGGGCGTAGCGAGTTTGGCGGCATCGGATATCGCTCGAGGGGAAGTGAGCGACTTTAGTGACTATGCCCTGACCGGCTTAAAAGAAGCGGGGATCGGGGCAGTGTCTGGAGCGATCTTTGGTCCACTCGGTGTAGGAGGAACGTTGCTAAGAAAAGCAGCGATCGGCGGTGTAACAAATGCCGCGGAAAATTTGGCGAGTCAGGTGCTAAGTGGTGAAAAGATCAACTGGGGCTCAGTAGCAAAAGACGCAGGACTAGGTTTTGTCACCGTAGGCGTACTGGATTCCAAAGTAGGCAAGGCCATCGGCGGATTCGCGGAAAAGGTAGGCAGCAAGGTTACACCGCAATGGATTAGCAAAGGTGTAGATGCAGTCGGGGCAGGCTTTGGCAAAGCTCTAACCAAGCTGGAGCAGTCCGGCAGTAAACTGGGTCAGAAGTTCAATGAGCAACTAAGTAAAATGGCAGACGGCCTCAGCCCCGGGAAGTTGGCCACAGCCAACGGAGCGCCAGTTCCGCACGTTAATAAGATGGACAGCGGACCACTTCCACAGACGGATGTGCAGAAGAATTACAACAAGGTCATGAAGGAAATGGAAGAGAGCGCGGCGAAAAAGGTTGAGGGAACGGGGAAAGTATCCCAAGCTAAACAGCAAGAAGCTTATGAGAAGGCTATGGAAGAAGCAGCTAGAAAGCAACCTCCATATACTAGGAAACCTAACACGCCAAGAAACTATAAAAAGAAAGTTCGCAATGAGGATGGTACAACCTCTTACACTTTTACTTCTGTAAAAAATGGTAATAATTACCTAGTTGCGTATGATAAAGAAGGCTTCCCTATGTTTGATTCAAAATATGATCTTTCTTTACCTGAAAAATATTACTTAGAGCCGGATAGTGTACAATTTGAATATCTTTCAAAAAAGCTATATGATGATATAGCTAAAAATCCAAAACTTGCTGAAAAATTCAGCGCAGATGAATTAGCCTTATTAAAAGAAGGCAAAGTTCCAAAAACTTTAACTTGGCATCATCATCAAGATCCAGGAAAAATGCAAGTAGTTGATTATTTTGAACATCAAGCTGCAGGACATACCGGTGGAAGAGCGGTTTGGGGTGGCGGAAAACCAGGTAGAACGGGGAAACTGAAAAATAAAATACTGGAGATGTTAATATGGGATTGAAAAAATGGCTTTTTGCAGAGGGGCCAGTCGATGACGCTACTATAGCTGCAACTGAGCAACTTTTTCAAGTGACTTTCCCTCAAGATTATAAGGAATGCGTTAAAAATTTTAATGGTGGTTATCCCGTACCTAATAACTTTGATTATGATAACGGCGCACAAGGAGTATTTAATGATTTGATTAGCTTTACCAATAGCGAGCTAAATATTACAATGTTTCGTGAGTTTGCACAGGATTCTTTCACCAAAGGAATTATTCCTTTTGGGAGAGACCCATTTGGCAACTTACTTGGTTTTGATTATCGCTTTAATAAAGAAGTTCCGTTAATTATATTCTTTGATCATGAAGAGATAGGGGAAGAAGCTATAACACCTGTCTGTGATACTTTTACGGAGTTACTTGATAAATTGTATTCTATAGAATAGTGGGTGGGATTTTATGAATATAGAATTTGAATTTTCATTTAAACCAATTAAAAATCAAGAATTAGAAACTTTTGAAGAAACGTTTAATCTTATCTTGCCAAATGATTATAAGAATTTTTTACTGTGTCATAATGGAGGTAAGACTGTTCGAAGAAGATTTGAAACAAAAGATAAGACAATAACATCGTCAATTATGTTATTTCTTCCACTAAGTAAAGAAACGGAGAATAATTTAGAATATTACTATGAAAAATATAATATTGGGAAAATAATTCCTTCTAATTTTATCCCTTTTGGTGTAGATCCTGCAGATAGTCTTATATGTCTTTCTATAAATGGAGAGGACCAAGGAACAGTCTATTTCTGCGATTTGGATTATATTGAGGAGGACAACGGGTTAAAGCAAGAATTTATTAAATTAGTATCCCAAAGTTTTAGCGAGTTTGTAAATTCACTCTTCAAGCCAGATTAATTCTAAAATATAGTAAGTCCCTAATATGGAATAGGACTCTCTAAAGTCCAAAATTCCCTTTAGGGCTTTTTTTTTTACTCTAGCTGCTACCTTGGGGGTGGTGAGGAGATGGCGCAATGTCAACGGTAGCTCCGATTACAGTCACAACACGACCATAAATGGTGTCACTACAGTGAAGGAAATAGTGATATCGCTAAAGTTAGACAAGTGATCTGTCCCAGCCTCGGAGCGAGCTTTGGCAAAGATGTAAACAAGCTGGAGCAGACCGGCAGCTAACTGGGTCAGAAATTTAAATGGACAACAGAGCCTCTGTTCCATCGGTTCCACACGTTAATAAGATGGACAGCGTACGACTTCCACAGACAGATATGCAGAAGAATTACAATAAGGTCATGAGTTATAAGTTTACGCAAGAAGAAGCGGATTAGCTTGCTAAAAAGGTCTTGTCAAAGTTCATAAAGATTCAAAGTAGTGCTCTAAAGATAGCAAGCTGTTACCGTCGATAGAAAAATAGGTAGCATTGATATTAGATTTAGTGGGAAATCGGGACAGAAAGGGTTGGGAAAGCAAACAATTAAAGAACACGGTAAAATTCCTGTATCTAACCTATTGCGTAGATAGATAAGAACTGTGTTGAGTTTAATGCAACTAATCATCTGTTGATAAAAGAATTAAATCTAGAGGATTTGGCACTATGGATTATTTATTTGAATTGTATTTAAGGAAAAAATAAATAATGGAGGGAAACATTTTTAAGAGCGAAAAGATTAAAAAATACTTCAAGGAAAATGGTTGGTATGAAGGAAGGAAAATTGATATATCACATTATAAGGACATGTATCAAAAGTACAATATTACGCCAAATCCCTTAGCATTAAATATATTGGGGGAATTTGGAGGTATAAATTTGAAATTACCATCCAAAGGCTCGAATTATTATACATCTTTAATACTTGATCCAAGTGAAGGCGAGGTAACATTCGAAGAGTTAAAAGAATTTGAAGAAATAATTGGTGAGAAGTTGACACCTTTGGGTTTCTTTCCTAGAAGTACACTCGATATTTATATTTCAGACTCAGATAAATTTTATTTTGCTGGTTCATATGAATTTATGTATATTGTTTTTATAGGTTTCGATTTTTATGAAATGTTAGAAGTTTATTTTAACAAGGAATATCTAGACCAAGATAAATTCCCTAATTTATTTCCTGAGGATTAATTTATAGTACTGTAGATCAAATATAAAATAGCCTACGTACTACCACGAAAGTAGAATATACTGAATTAATACGATTAATAAAAGCTAATAACTTAGCCACAGACTTACTCCACTCGAAATTTGAGTTGAGGTAAGTCTTTTTTTGCAAACCGTATCAAAAGCTAGAAGTAGCAGAGAAATAATCGATTACAATTTAGTAGCGAAAGTTGCGAAAATGGATAAAGGCATACTTTCATAGACTGAGGCTTTTAGAGTGTTGCTGCGAGAGTTGTCAGTAAATATACAGTATAAACAAAACTTGTAGTTAGACAAGGCGCATAGTACAAAATTAATAATATTTATTTCTAATTATAGTGTTTTATGTAGGGAAAATGAATATTCATTTTAGAGTTCGGAGATAACATTTATGAAGCACTAGATACTTAAAAAATGCAAGGAAACATTTAAGGACTTTATGGTTGATAATGGTAATTTAAATGATAAATAAACTGAGTGAGGTTAACATATGACTTTTTCGCAAAGAACTATTAATGTTTTAAAAGATGCTGGTTGGTATTCTGAAAGAAAAGTAGAGACCAGCTCAACAATAAACTTTTTAGAAAAAAAAGGATTTGAAGTATTTGATCCTGCTAAAGAGGCATTTGAACATTTCGGAGGACTAGAGTATTCAGTGCCTAGTGACGAATCAGATGACTTTCAGATAGGTCCTGAATTTTTAAGGGAAGGAATCGAAAGGAAACACTATCGCAGGTATGAAACGATAATTGGAGAAGAGCTAGTTGTAATCGGATTGGCATATGACGATAATGCAACTATGTTTATGTCTAAGACAGGAAAAGTATACGGTATCATGGACGATTATTATATTTGGAAATTTGGCAATAATATATATGAAGCTATGAATAATTTATGTGAGAGTAAAGAAGTAAAGGTAATTAGTGAGGAATGAAGCTAAGTATTTAACAAAGTCAACTAAGCAATAAATAACTTCAGTTTTAATAAACTTTTAAAGCTTATTCCGTTTTGAATCAATGGGGGAATAGGCTTTTTTTCTGTATACCCAAAATAAAAATGGAAAGGAACTACATGGAGAAGAAATGGCGATAGTAAAAGTAATTTTGCCAATCTCAAGTATTGCTTTTTTTAAGGGCGCGGGAATTAAGGTTATCATACTTATTGGTGCTGCTTGTGCAGGTATGTTTGGTGTAATAGGCAAGTTTTTCGCCAAATTATTTCGCAAGAAAAAATCTGTATCCATGTACAATGTAACGAACGCTCAGGATCAGTCAGAAACACTACAGTAAAGATAAAGAAACACTCCATAAAATAACTGATAAAAAGGGGACGGTGATTGAGCGAAAAACACAAACTCAGGCAGCCTGAGAAGCACGACCTGGATACGTAACTTGGACGGAACAATATGAACAGATGATCATGGAGACGATAGACCCGTGAATCATCTGTTTTTCGTTTATTTTATCCCTTGTAATAATTTCGGTACACCGCGGGCGTTGTGCCTTCATATTTTTTGAATATTTTAATGAAATATCCCGGCTCATTGAAGCCGAGCTCGCTACTGATCTGAGATACAGGAATATCTGTAGCTTCGAGCAATTGCTTCGCCCATTTAATCTTCAGGCGGGAAAGATAGCTGGAAAAGTTCTCCCCCGTTTCCTTGGCAAACAGCCGACTAAAATAGCTTGGGCTAATGTGGCACAAGTCAGCCATGGCTTTGAGAGAAAAAGTTTCACCCTTGTGCTGAAAAATATATTCAAAGGCGGGTTTTAGTACGGGATTTCCGCACGGAATATCCACATCTCCTGAGGAATTCAGATAGGCATCTGCTAAGAAATTATTCATTTCTTTCTTAAGGCTTTCGATATGCTCCAACGAGTAGCCAGGAAGGATCTCGGACAACTGCAGAGTGGACTGTGTGGCCGACGCCTTCTCGAACATTTCTGCGAGAAGATTTTTGTTCATGGCTTCTTCAACAATATAATTACACAATAAGGATAACATGTTGGAGATCGTCTGAATTTCCTGATAGGTCATGGATGGCAGATCGGCGTAGTCGTTCTTAAGTTCCTCCCATTTGGAACTGTACAGTTTTTCATTTTTTGACGTGAGGATTTGCTCCAGCTGTAAGGCGCTCGAAGGATCGGCTAAGCGGACCTGACCTGCCATGACGGCGCCGATGTACTTATCGTCAATAATGATCGGTACCGCGATGTCGACGATGTCATAATGACAGAGATAAATATAAGGTTTGTTGGAACGCACCGCTTCAAGACCGCCGCGAGAGTCACATTTTTGGCAGTAGGGAAGGAGACTCTCATCCTGGCGAACCTTCTTGCAGAACGATTGGCATTGGCTGTGGCTAGTTACGGGATTCCCTTTATAATCGACGGTGAGAATGGCTAATTTGGTAACGGATGCTAATGAATCCTGCAACTGCTCCCACTTTTTCAAATCAAAGATTTTCTGGATGCTCAAATGTTCACGTATCAAGATTCTCATCCCTTAATGGTAAATTATCCTGTAAGCGATAACAAAAAAGTACAATTTGTGATCTTCAGTGCAAAAAAATACGATTGTAGATTATAATATATTCCTTGATTCCTCCAATGTAAAGTTTACATGGTTCGGTTATAGTTTTAATCAGAACGAAGCCAACACAATCATAAGGAGGAATTATAGATGAGAAAAGCTTTTATCAGCCCAAGCAAATATGTACAAGGTGAAAACGAATTGTTGAATTTGGGTTACTATGTGAGCACCTTCGGCAAATCCGCTTTACTGATTGCGCATCCTGCCGATGTGGCGCGGGTAAAAGATAAGCTTGATTCCACTTTGGATAAATATAACGTGACCTTTATTGAAAGCGGTTTTATGGGTGAGTGTTCCAGACAGGAAGTGTCTAGACTTCAGGAAATTGCTACTGCGAATGGATGCGATTGTATCGTAGGTCTCGGCGGTGGGAAAGCGATCGACGCGGCGAAATGCGTGGCCCAAGGGGAAGCGCTTATCATCTGTCCGACGATTGCTGCGACGGATGCACCGACAAGTCACTCGGCCGTTCTTTACACCCCGGAAGGCGCTTTCGACGATTACGCCTATTTTAAGCAAAGTCCGAGTGTCGTATTAGTCGACACCACCGTAATTGCCAATGCACCAACCCGATTCCTCGTATCAGGCATGGGTGATGCACTGTCGACTTACTTTGAAGCCCGTGCGACCTCCCGTTCTTACTCCAGGGTCAATGCCGGACTGCCTAACGGAGTACGCGAAGGACAGTGTGCGCCAACAGTAGGTACAAATGCGGCGATTGCACTTGCAACGCTATGCTATGAAATGCTGTTGAAAGACGGTGCCAAAGCAAAAGCGGCATGTGATGAAAACCAAGTTACGCAAGCACTCGAAAATATCATTGAAACTAATATTTTACTCTCAGGCCTGGGCTTTGAGAGCGGCGGACTTGCGGCGGCCCATGCGATTCATGATGGACTCACGATTTTGGAAGGCACGCATCATTATTATCATGGAGAGAAAGTTGCATTCGGCACGATCGCACAGCTGGTGCTCGAAAACGCACCGACGGAAGAATTACATCAGGTACTTGATTTCTGTTTAGCCGTCGGTTTACCGGTCTGCTTGGCCGATATTGGCGTCGATCATATCAGCCAGGAAGAACTCATGGAAGTAGCTGCAAAGGCCTGCATTCTGGAGGAATCGATTCATTCCATGCCGTTTCCGGTCACAGTGGAGCAGGTTGCAGCGGCAATCGCTGCGGCCGACCGTATCGGGAGCCAGTACAAAGCGGAGGTAAAGTAGCATGAAAAAGGTCATCAACCGTGCGGAAAATTTGGTCCTTGAGATGTGCAGCGGTATTGCGCTCGCGCATCCCGAGCTGGAATTTCTGCCAAAATACAAAGTGCTCAAAAAAAAGGAATTGAACGCGGAGAAAGTAACGCTCATCAGCGGCGGTGGCAGTGGTCATGAGCCCGCCCACGCCGGCTTTGTTGGCAAAGGGATGCTCGATGCCGCGGTCTGCGGTGATGTCTTCGCCTCTCCCTCACAAATTCAAGTATATCAGGCCATCCGAGCGACAACCGGGAAAAAAGGTGCGCTGCTGATTATTAAAAATTACAGCGGCGATATTATGAACTTTAGAAACGGCGCCCATTTGGCCACTGAAGACGGTCTGGAAGTGGACTATGTAAAGGTTGAAGACGACATCGCTGTAGAAGACAGCCTATATACGGTCGGACGGCGCGGGGTGGCGGGAACGGTACTCGTCCATAAGATCGCGGGTGCAGCGGCGGAAGAGGGCCGGAGTCTGGCGGAAGTTAAAGCAGTGGCGGAGAAAGCCGCTGCGAATGTACGCAGTATTGGATTCGCATTGACTTCGTGTACCGTGCCGGCGAAGGGCACGCCAACATTAGAGCTCGGGCATGATGAAATCGAGTACGGCGTCGGCATTCACGGCGAGCCTGGGACCAGCCGCGAGAAGCTGACGGATGCGGATACGCTGGCAGACAGAATGGTAACCGATCTCCTTCGAGACATGCAGATCGAAACTGGATTCGGCGGAGAAATCGCCCTGTTGATCAATGGTTTCGGCGGCACCCCTCTGCAAGAACTGTACCTCTTCAATCATTCGGTCACTCGCGAACTAGCAGCGAAGGGGATCACGATCGATCGCACTTTTGTCAACAATTATATGACGAGTATCGATATGGCAGGCATCTCGGTTTCCATCATGAAGCTGGACAACGAACTGAAAACGCTCCTTTCCCATGAAAGCAACGCACCTGCGTTCAAGGTGGCTGGACCTGTTGATCATGTCGTATTCACGGATATTTCAACTGTAGCAGACGAAAAGCGGCAAGTATCCTTTGAGGTGGAAACGGACCCTGCCTTCGCGGTTATTGAGAACAACAAAGTTACGTTGAACAATCTTATCTATTTAGTCGATAAGATGAGCGAGGTTATCATCAAGAATGAGGTACCTTTCTGCGATCTTGACTCTCATGCAGGCGACGGCGACTTTGGCATGAGCGTTGCTAAGGGATTTCGTCAGCTGAAACGGGAATGGAGAGACATCCTGAATCAAGATTCTTTGACGATGGGAGCCTTTCTTCATTCATGCTCGCTCGTCATCATGGAATATTGCGGTGGCGCTTCGGGTCCGATCTGGGGTTCAGCATTTCGCGCAGCGGCACGATCTGCGGGCGAACGAACCGAACTCACCGTTTCCGAATTCGCCGATATGATGCAGGCTGCGGTGCAAGGCATACAATCGACAGGCGAACGTTCTTTCGGCAGAGGAGCCGTCGTTGGCGATAAAACGCTTATAGATGCATTAGTGCCATGTGCGGATAGCTGGTTGGAGAGCGCGAAATTAGATTTTGATGTGAAGGCAGCCTTTGTAAGTGGTGCTCAAGCCGCTGTATCAGGGGCCAAAAAGACGGAAGACATCGTGGCGCGCATGGGTCGTGCCGGAACGGTCGGAGAGAGAAGCCTCGGTTATCCAGATGCGGGGGCTTATGCGCTTGGGGTGATATTTACGGAGCTCGCTGAGTGTTTGAAATGATTCTCTATATATCCAAAATTACTATAGCGAACACTTCATTTAGATATCCATTCTGTAACACTCGCTAATTCTTAAAAATTCAAGGTTTGTTCATTGCAATTGATGTGCATTAGGTTTATAATTTCAGACGGATTCAAAGGGCTTATCCCGGAATCCATGGGAGTTCATCCCATCTGAGCTAGCTTACTGCATGCTCAAATATGAATTAAGCGAGGGATTTACAATGAAAACCTGCTGCACCATCCAAGTTGACGAAGACAGTTTAGTTATTGATTTGCCAGAAGAAGGAACCACGCTAGAGTCCCTGCTCGGTGATATTGAGAGCTGTGGAGGTAGTGAAGAACCTTGGCTGCAACTTATAGACAAGGTAATAGGTAACTCATCTGAGACTGTACTGACAGATCAAGCGACGGATGGCGGCGATATGAAGGAAGATCAGACGACCAAAGAGCCTCAAGCAACCGCTCAGGGGTAATAGGGAGATCATACGTTAAGACGATATTTGTAACATTATTCGATCACATATAAGATCATCTATAAGACTGCTATACCGAGCTAAAGCATCGGGAAGCAGTCTTTTTTTATTAAACAACTAAAATTCTCCAAATTTTGCATTTGGAAAATGAGTCTTTTGTCCCTTTAGTACTCTATAGTAGTCAACTAAGCAGAACACATCCCAAAACCGTGACTTCCTGTTCATTTTCTATCATAAAGTCGAAATGTAACATGAAACTAACTATAATAGTAGTATCATCCATATACAGGTAAGTGACATCTATGTTTGGACCTGATCCTCTTGTTGTATGAAGGAGGGGGCAAAAGAGCGGAGAACAACGTACTGATAAGTCTCATCTACTTTATAAAAAGGAAGGAATGTGTAAATGATGAATGGGCAATGGATCCTGCCAAGGATCGCAAAAAGAGTAGCGGTGATGCTAACAGCAGTATTACTGTTAACGTTAACGAACGGATTCAACTGGAATACGCAAACAGCAGAGGCTGCTGGGACGACCCCTGTGGAACGTTACGGACAACTTTCAGTAAAGAATGGTAAACTGGTGGATAAAAACGGTAAACCTGTACAACTCAAAGGTATTAGCTCTCACGGCGTCCAATGGTTTGGGGATCTGGTAAATCAGGACTCTATGAAATGGCTACGGGACGATTGGGGCATTTCCGTATTCCGGGTTGCACTGTACACTGAAGAAGATGGTTATATCGCCAATCCTTCTTTGAAAAATAAAGTGAAGGAAGCGATTGAGGCAGCACAGAAACTGGGCTTGTACGTCATTATTGACTGGCATATTCTCTCAGATGGCGATCCGAACATTCATAAAAATGAAGCCAAAGCTTTCTTTAATGAATTTTCGACTCAGTACGGCCATTTGCCTAACGTTATCTATGAGCTTGCCAATGAGCCGAATGGGAATGTGAACTGGAACAATCAAATCCGACCTTATGCGTCTGAGGTATCTCAGGTTATTCGTGCTAAGGACCCGGACAATATTATTATTGTAGGAACAGGCACATGGAGTCAGGATGTACATGATGCAGCAGACCATCCACTTCCAGACAAGAATACAATGTATACCGTACATTTCTATGCGGGTACGCATGGACAGTACTTGCGCGATCGGGTCGATTATGCGCTGAACAAAGGCGTGGGCATATTTGCTACCGAGTGGGGTACAAGCGATGCTTCGGGTAACGGTGGTCCGTTCCTGAATGAATCCAAAGTATGGACTGATTTTCTGGCAAGCCGTGGAATCAGTTGGGCTAACTGGTCGCTGGCAGATAAAAATGAGACCTCTGCTGCGCTGTTGCCTGGTGCTGACCGTAAGGGCGGATGGCCTGATTCACAATTGTCCGCTTCCGGCAAATTCGTAAAACAGGCGATTCTGGAAGGCTCCAGCAACAATGGTGGAGGCGGAAACAACGGTGGGAATAACGGCGGAGATGGCGGCAACACTGGCGGTAATAACGGTGGTGGCAACAACGGCGGCGATAACGGTAACGGAGGAAGTACACCAGGCAGTAACGATCAAGGGATTGTGCTTCAGTATCGCACCGGTGACACGAACGCCAAGGATAACGCAATCCGTCCTGAATTTAATATCAAAAATACAGGGAAAACAGCTGTGAAGTTGAGTGATCTAAAAATTCGCTACTATTACACAGATGAAAGCAAACAAGCTCAGCAGTTTTTTGTAGACTGGGCCAGGATTGGCAATGAAAAGGTAAAAGCAACATTTGTAACATTGCCGAATCCAAAGGCTAAGGCTGATAAATATATGGAGATCTCTTTCACAGATGGAGCGGGAACGATTCAGCCCGGAGGGGAAAGCGGAGAAATTCAACCCCGGATTCATGCTGCAAATTGGAGCAATTTTGATGAGACCAACGATTACTCCTATGGTGCTACCCAAACAGCATTCGCAGACTGGGACCATGGCACTGTATATCAGCAGGGTAAGCTGGTTTGGGGGATAGAGCCTTAGAATTTAATCGTTACTAACTTTATCGGAACGAGTAAAGATATGGGACTTTTGGGTGGAATATTTCCAAGGTTTGGAGTATAGAATATGCGCCTTTGGTATATGAGGACTGGAACTTTAGAAGGTAACGACTAACACTTTAGTTTCGGTATATATACTACCAAAGTACCAGATGATGTTCGACTTTTGTGGTGCTTGAATTACTTCCATAGTGCAGAGTGGGTGGTTCCAATGAACCCCTCTCATACGACAAACCCCCGCTGTTGCCATTATAGGCAGGCGGGGGTTTTTATGTTTCTGAAGCTCAGCCTCCGTTCAACTGTGTCTATACCAAATCAAAAGCTTTGGCCAGCAGACGGTAGGACTGAACACGTTTATCAAAGTCATGTATGGATGAAACGATCAGCAACTCATCGGTACGATACTGCTCAGCCAGTCTTAGCAGCTGTTCCTTACACTGTTCAGGGGTACCAACAACACGCCATGCTGCGGATTGACGCAGCCGCTCACGATCCAACTCCGTGTACGGATAGGACATTGCTGTTTTCACCGACGGAAGAGAACTCATTTCTTTACCTTGCATGAGCAAAAGGAAATACAAACTAGCACTGGACGCCAGTTGTTCAGCTTCTTCTTCGGTTTCCGCGCAGGCCACCGTAACTGCCGCCATGGAATGGGGCTTATCACCTAGGATCGAAGGCTGGAATTGCTCGTGGTAACGTGCAGTAGCTTCTACACCACCTGGAGTCCCGAAAAATTGGGCAAAGGCATAGGAGGCACCCATCATCGCAGCCAATCTAGCGCTTTCTCCGCTGGAGCCAAGCAACCATAATTCAGGGACGGTCGATATCATCGGGGAGGCATGAAGACCGGCAAATCGATGATTGTCAGGCACCGAATCATGGAAGTAGTCGATTAAATCGAGAATCTGCTGTGGATATTGTTCGACAGATTGGTACTTGCCTTCCTGCAGGGCACGAGTAGCCAGCGGTAAACCACCGGGAGCACGCCCTATTCCCAGGTCGATGCGTCCTGGATGGAGTGCCTCCAGCAAGCGGAAGTTTTCGGCGACTTTATACGCGCTGTAGTGTGGCAGCATAATACCGCCTGAACCTACACGAATGCGTGATGTGTGAGCAGCCAAATGCGCAATCAGCACCTCAGGGCTGGAGTGCGCTAGTGTTTTGGACGCATGATGTTCGGATACCCAATAACGGCTATATCCCAGTTGATCAGCTTCACGCGCTAAATCTGTTGTATTGGATAATGCATCCTGAGCATTACAGCCTTCAGGAATATGAGACTGGTCCAGTATACCCAGTTTAAGCATTTATAATCACCTCTTACACAACTGTATCAGACACAACTCATTAGGTCAAAACTCAAAAATGGATAGGTTGGAGTTTGGGGACCTTTTCGTTATAATAAAGGATGTGTAAAGGATGAGAGAACATCCTTGCTTATGGAGAGGGGATTGAATTTGTGTTAAGAACACCTTTGGGGCGTGTCCGACTCATGCTTTGGCTTCAAGCTATAGCTTATTTGGCGATACTATTCACCCACCAGCCGCTGCAAGCTGCGGGCATGACCCAGGCGGTTATGGTGATTGGTAACATATACCGGGTGAGCTTTTTGTTGCTCCTCGTTGCTTTAATCTATGGAAAAACAGCACTGCACTGGTCTATACGGCGGCCTCTTTTTATTATGTTCGCCTCCTTCATCCCGTTTGGTCTGATGATTATGGATTTTGTTTGGGTGCGAAAATGGACAGGGGATTCGGCAGCAGAACAGCGAGCTGCATCGTAATCTTAGAAGATTTTTTAGTGTGAAGTGTCGAGGAGTTTGTCTAGCGTAAGCGGAACTGGCCCCGATACAGTAGAAAAGAACATTACGCAGTTTGATGCGTGGTGTTCTTTTTTTGTGCACCGGAGGAATTATGAAAAATGCTGAACTAAAAATTCTGCCGTTTTGCGTCTTTGAAAGCCTTCAACCCAATGTCCGGTAAACGGATAAATTTCAATCGTTTTCGGTGATTCAATACGGTTATAAGCGGCGAAAATCGTCTCTGGCATACACACAGTATCCTTGAACCCTACCGATACCATGATCGGGGTACGAATGCGATGAGCAAGATTCATCACGTCAAAATAACTTAATGTATGTAGTACCTGCTCCAAATGCTCCGGAAATCGGTTGACGAATTCAGCTGCTTCCGTCAGTGAACTGGTAGAATTCATCATACCAAAATCCATATGACACATATTGGGGATATCCGCGACCGTAATGGCAGCTTTATCGCTGAGCGCAGCCACCATTAATGAAAGTCCGCCGCCCTGGCTGGCGCCACTGATTGCGATTTTAGCCGAATCAACATCCGACTGCTCCGCTACCCAATCTACGGCTCTAAGGGCATCGGTTGTAATCGTTTTGTAGTAGCAGGTATCCTTGTCCAATATTCCTTTCGTTACCCAGCCTTTAACCGTACCGTGAGGATCACCCAGACGGTCTCCCGTTTCTCCTCCCTGACCACGTACATCTACTGCCAATACAGCAAAGCCAAGCATGAGCCAAGAGGAATAATCTTCAGGATAGCCTTTTCCGCCTGTATAGCCATGAAACAGAACGATACACGGCAGCTTTTGATCTCCGGCAAATCGGGGGCGTACATACCAGGCATGCAGAGGCGTATCATCGACACCCTCAAAAGTAACCCGGTAGGCAAGGATATGAGGATATGGTGTTTCTACGGGAGCTTTGAACGCACGTACAGGTTTGGTGTGTACTTCTTCCAATGTTTTGGCCCAGAATAAATCGATATCCTTCGGGGCGGTAAGATCGGGCCGATATTGCTTTAATTCGGCAATTCTTTTTTCAATAACATTCATAATTAAAATTCTCCTTCATATAGAATGAACTTCTCCTTAAGTTTTACCCGGTAAAGTTGACTCCTCCAGCTTTCTCAGCAGTTCAAATGCTCTTTCATTAGTGCTTCCACACGTATCCTCATCAGCATGGAATCCACTGCATACAACTGGGCGCTCAGGTTTGCCAAACAATCGGCAACGGTAATCGGAAGTGAGCTGAGGGCAAGGAACACCAGCTGGTTTTCCATCTGGCATGCCGGGAATAGGGGAAGAAATCGTAATGGCAATACAGCACGCGGCACATCCTACTCGACACTCCAGTTGGGGTCACTCCTTAAAATCTGTTATTTTTGTAACTTATGCATGAAGTGACATTAATGAAGCCATAATGTGAGGATGGCACAAAAAAAGCAGGAATACAAGGATAAACGCATATGAGACACACTTTTCACACAAGGGGTATAAATAGTCG
This sequence comes from Paenibacillus sp. FSL P2-0173, assembly GCF_038008045.1. Lineage (NCBI taxonomy): Bacteria > Bacillati > Bacillota > Bacilli > Caryophanales > Paenibacillaceae > Paenibacillus > Paenibacillus sp. FSL P2-0173. Next base: position 1,689,114 of record NZ_JBBOYK010000001.1, on the reverse strand, counting down.
TAGAGGCACGTAAGATGGTATCAAGTCCCTAAATCAGTGTTCCGTTCTGTGGTAATATTAACCAATCGTCTTTTGTGTGTTCAAAAGGAGTTCGAGTGGTTAATAATAGAACACAACGATAAAAACTTAAACGAGGTGACGCAAAATGAGTTGGTTATGGGCATTGATTGTTGGTGGTATTATTGGTTGGTTGGCAGGAATTATTGCAGGTCGTGATGTTCCGGGTGGCGTGATAGGTAACATCATCGCTGGTTTTATCGGCGCATGGTTGGGTAGCTTGATTCTGGGAAACTGGGGTCCTGAAATCGGATCGTTCTACATCGTTCCTGCATTAATTGGTGCGATTGTGCTGGTCGTGATTGTAAGCTTGATCTTCCGTTCCGTTGGACGGAGTAGAGGGTAACTTTACGAATTATTGAATAGACTAGCCCCTATGGGCACAAGGCTAAAAATGGAAAGAAGCTGCTTCCGCAAGGTTCGAAAAAGAACCTGTGGGAGCAGCTTTTTTTGAGGAAAAGTGACGAATTTTTCCTATTGAAAACGCCTGATATGAGGAACACTTAGAACGCCGAGCACGATACACATGCCGATGGTTGCAAACATGCCAATTGTGAACATACCACCAAGCTTATCCGCTACAGCACCTACGGCCAGATAGCCGACAGGGAGCAGGGCAAAGGAAAACATTAGATCCAGACTAGCTACACGTCCAAAAGACTCGGCTGGGACTAATTCCTGAAGGCTTGTCTCCCAGATAATCGCAAATATCATAATGCCAAATCCTTCGAGCATCATGCTCATAATCAGTCCTGGCATCCAAGTGACTACAGACAACAGTAGTAAAGCAAGGCCGCTGACAAAAGCACCTAAGTATGCGAGCAGACCGCGATGCTTCCAATGTTTGCGTGATCCATACACAAAGGCCCCCAGCATGGCGCCAATGCCGCTACTTGCCATCGCAATGCCGTATATGACTGGATTGTAGCCATGATGAACCTTGAACAGCCACGGAATGAGTACAGCGATAATGCCTGAATAACAAATATTAATGAAGGAAAAGGCAAGAATCGTAATCCATAGCCAGGGGTGGCTTTTGAGAATGATAAAGCCTGCGATAAAATCCTTGAGAAAATGCTGTCCACCCTGATCTTGCTGTTCTGGATCTACCTGACCTTTGCCGATGATGGAGGCCAAATGAGCGCTCAGCATCCAAAAACAGGCAAAAGATATCAGATAAGCGATGGAATCCAGTCCAAAGCCGACACCCGGTGAGGAAAAAGATACAATGAAGCCTCCTAACGGAGGGCCAAGTAGACGGACGGCTTGTATACTGATCTGACTAAGCGCGTTAGCTGCATTACGTATGTCCGGTGTGAACACCTGTGCGCGTAAGGCAGAATAAGCAGGATTAAAGATACCGTCCATCAATCCGTACAACGCTAGGCCAACGAATAGAACCGGCAATTTCATCCCGCCTGTAAACATCAGCACTGCCGCAATGAACATCAGTCCAAACCGGGCGATATTCGTAAACAGAAGGAGACGAATTCGGTCAATTCTGTCCACGATCATTCCTGCGAAAGGCAGAATAAGTACGTTAGGCAGCATATAAACAGTCATCGCCAGTCCCATGATAGTAGTCGAGCCTGTTAGGGAATAGATAACCAGTGGCAAAATGACTGTGGTGACTGAGCTCCCCAACATTGCGATCCAATGTCCAAGCCACAACAAGGTGAACGCTTTGGATTGTTTTAAAGGTGAAGTGAAGGTAGCCCAGGCCGAGTGACTTCCTTCAGGTGATGTAGAGGATAAGGTTGAATTTTGGGTATCCATGATCACACTCCGGTATATTTCTAAACTGCATATTAAAACCTATTATACGAAATCTCTAACGTAAGGGTACAGAAAAAGTTGCTGTGAGGGGAGTTGTAATGAATAGCCTGCCAATGAAAGAGTCAACCTAGAATAACTTTAGGCTGCAAAGATATATAACTTACCTTTTGCATAGGGATTATTGGATAAAAGCATTGACGCGTGAAAATGAATGATGTACTATTCAATGACCAGCCGCGTGCTAGGTTATCAAGAAAAAGGGAAAGAGTGTGGATACCATGAAAAAATTTAGTTTTTTGCCGATTGTACTCATCGTGATGGCATTGCTGGTTTCGGCCTGCGGTAACAACGATAAAGGCGCCAGTACCAATAATGCATCTACCGGAGATAACGGATCTAATAATGGAAAAGCAGATACTACTGCTACAGCTACTCTTGAATCTGTAAAAGCAAGCGGCAAGCTAAGAATTGGCACGGAAGGTACCTATGCTCCGTTTACCTACCATGATGCTGCTGGTAAGCTGACAGGCTTCGATGTCGATATTGCGACTGAAGTGAGTAAACGCCTGGGGGTGCAACCGGAGTTTATCGAGACGCAATGGGATGGCATATTCGCAGGGTTGAACTCCAAGCGGTTTGACACGGTTTTTAATGAAGTATCCATTACAGATGAGCGTAAGCAAAAATATGATTTTTCCGATCCGTACATTGTCTCCAAGGCAGTTCTGATCGTAAGCGAAGACAATACAGACATCCAGAAATTTGCTGATCTAAAAGGAAAAAAGGCTGGGCAGTCCCTGACCAGTAACCTGACTCAAATCGCGAAAAGCAACGGTGCGGAAATTGTGGCAACAGAGGGATTCAACCAAGCCATCGACCTCCTCACTTCCAAACGGGTGGATGCGACCGTCAATGATGGATTATCCTATCTCGATCTGAAAAAGCAAAAGCCTGACGCACCCATCAAAAAGGTGGACGAATCTCCAGATGCTTCACACAGCGCAGCTGTATTCAATAAAGGCAGCGAAGATTTGATCAAGGAAGTAAACAAAGCGCTGGCTGATATGAAGGCTGATGGTACGTACCTGAAAATTTCCGAGAAATATTTTGGAGCTGACGTATCCAAATAATAAATGAAGACCAAACGTTCGCCAAGTCGAACCGAATCTTCTCAAACCTATCTTTTCAAAGGATGTCTGTACAATGGATGATCGTCAAATACAAATCATTATCGATTCATTATTGCCTCTGCTAAAAGCAGGGGTTTCTTTTACGATTCCGCTCACGCTTATCTCCTTTGCTCTGGGACTCGTGCTGGCGCTGATTACAGCGTTGGCCCGGCTGTCCAAATGGAGAATACTCAAGCTGATTTTCGGCTTCTATGTCTGGGTGATTCGAGGAACTCCTTTGCTGGTGCAATTGTATATTATTTTCTATGGTTTACCTTCCGTGGGTATTACACTGGACCCGTTTATTGCTTCAGTGATCGGCTTTACCCTCAGCGTAGGGGCTTATAGCTCTGAAATTATGCGTGCGGCTATCATATCCATTCAGGAAGGCCAATGGGAGGCGGGATACTCTCTGGGTATGACGCGCTGGCAAGTATTGCGGCGTATCGTGCTTCCGCAAGCATCCCGTGTGTCCGTACCTCCGTTGGCTAATTCATTCATCAGCTTAGTGAAGGATACCTCACTGGCTGCGACCATCACTTATGTGGAAATGTTCAGAACGGCTAACCAGATTGTAGCTACCACATACGAACCGCTATTGGTGTATACCGAGGCTGGGGTTATTTACCTGCTGTTTAGCACTATTTTGACTGTGCTGCAAAATTACCTGGAGAAGCGACTAGGCCGTTTTTCCGTCAGATAAAGGAGATTGTACCGGTGATCCAAATTCGGAATATACACAAATCGTTCGGCTCGCTGGAAGTGCTTAAGGGTGTTGACGTGACGTTGGGTAAGGGGAAAGTGCTTGTTATCATCGGTCCTTCAGGTTCTGGTAAAACAACGCTTTTACGCTGCTTGAATTTGCTGGAAATTCCTGACCAAGGAGAGATCCAAGTAGGGGATATTGTACTGAATTTTGCGAAAGGAACGAAGCTCCGGCAAGAAAACATTTTGGCGCTGCGCAAGCGGACAGGGATGGTATTTCAAGCCTACAATCTCTTCCCGCATATGACAGCAGTACAAAATGTGATGGAGGGCCAAGTCACGGTTCAGAAAAAGAGCAAGGATGAGGCGCGCAAACGTGCATTGGAGTTGCTTAAAAAAGTGGGGTTGGCTGATAAAGCGGAATCCTATCCGCATCAGTTATCGGGAGGACAGCAGCAACGGGTCGGTATTGCCCGGGCAATGGCGGTCGAACCTGAGGTACTATTGTTTGACGAGCCGACCTCTGCGCTTGACCCCGAGTTGGTAGGCGAGGTGCTTAAGGTCATGAAGCAATTGGCCGCCGAAGGGATGACCATGGTCATTGTCACCCATGAAATGAAATTTGCAGCTGAGGTCGCGGACCATGTGATTTTGATGGATCAGGGTGTAATCGTTGAGCAGGGTACGCCGCATGAGGTTCTGGAGCAGCCCACCAGTCCACGGGCTATTCAGTTTTTGAATCGTCTGAGCGGGGAAGCGGAATAAAGGGAATTACAGTATTTATTAAAATAAGCGTTTAGACTGAATAAAAAGGCAGCTACAGCCGGGCATTGAAAAATAAGCCTCGAACCCGTAGCTGCCTTTTGCTCATCAGTTGTCCTCTTTTATTTCAATTTTAATGTAAGCAAAAAAGTAATCAACAGAATACAACAGCCTGCTATGAATGGAGCGAACAGATTTGCATCAAACAAAAATCCCGCAAGAGTAGGGCCTAAAATATTCCCGACACTCATATAGGCATTATTCATACCCGCTACATATCCTTGCTCATTCCCGGCCATCTTCGATAATTGTGTATTAAGAGCTGGACGAAGCATAGCTGTGGCAAAGAAAATAAGGGAAGTGACAAGGAAGATACTCCAAAAATTTTTGGCTAAGAGAAATAAAATATAAGCAACTGAGGTGAAAAGAAGCGATCCTTTGATCACCCTTTGTTCACCAAACTTATTGATTATTTTAGCAACAACTAATGCTTGCATACCGACTCCGATCACAGCACCTGCGGTCAGAATGACAGCAATATTTTGAGGTGAGAATTGGAAGCGGTTCGTTACATATAAACCAAGAACAGATTCAAAATTAGCGAGTCCAAAGGTCATCACCAGGACAAGTACAAAGAGCATCGTATATTTTGACTTCAACGATCTCGCGTATTGTTTGTAAATAGATTCCTTCTGAATCATTCTTGCCCGCGCTGCTTTCATTTGCTCTTTCGATAAACTTTCAGGCAAACAAAACACTGAAAAAATAACAGCAACCATAGCAGTACCTGTCGCTGCGTAAAGCGGCACTCTCGTTCCATATCCTGCAAGAAGACCACCCAGTCCAGGTCCAATAACAAATCCGAATGACATGGCTGCGGCTAGCAGGCTATTTCCTTTGGCGCGTTCTTCGGTTGTTGTAATATCCGCTACATATGCCATCATGGGTGGAACAATCAGGGCTGCTGCCATTCCTTCCAGAAGTCTTGAGGTATACAGCATCCACAGCTCATCTCCAATAGCAAAGATAAATTTAGCCACAGCAAAAACAATGACACCTACGACGATGAATGCCTTTCTCCCATATCGATCAGACAGCTGTCCAGTCAGGGGAGAGAGCAGGAATTGTGTCATGCCATAGGCTGCTACCAATAAACCGATCGCCCGTCCACTGGCTCCAAACTCAATGATCAGTTCTGGCAGGATGGGGGTAATTAAACCAACGCCCACCATAACGATGAAGATATTAATCATTAGGATTCCAAGTATTCTTTTCATGCAAAAACCTCCTTATCCATTGGTTTCTGGATAGGAGGTAGACGTGCGAACAAGAAGATACACTGCTCCCGTCAAAGAAGCAATGCTTATCGTGAATACCCAAAGCCTACACTAATCCTATCCAGAAAATTCGTAAGATTACGATTTTTTTCTTTGGTGGAATAGGATTAGTAGATCATTGGCTTAAGGTCACCCTTTCGATACTTTATTATTTATGAACGTAACATAAATTTCTTGATAAGGCAATGAAAGGATAACTCAGAAGAACCCGACTCGTCCTTCGGCCACATTTTTTAACCAGTCCTGCTTACGGCTCTTATCGAGCTCGCCTCGCATACCTTTGATAATCAGTTCAATATCGGCTTTTCCCTGCTCATGCCACTCCAGAGCAGTGCTGACATACAGTTCTCCGAGCTGTGCCAGCGAAAACCCGTCAGTCATGGCTGCCGCCTTCTGTGTACCTGTTTCCCCTGCAAAAACAAGGAAGTTGCGCAGCTTGAGATACGCCAGTCGCAGCGCTTCGTCAGGCAAACTGATTTCATAAGCCCGGTCGAAACGCCCTGCCCGGTTCATCAGACCTGGGTCGATTTTTTCGGGATAATTGGTCGTTCCGATCAGGAAGATGCCCTCCTTGGATGTAGCACCGTCGAGGGTATTCAGGAAAAAAGAACGCACCTCCTGAGGCATGGAATCAATGTCCTCAATAACCAGTACCATCGGAGCCAGGCGAGTAGCCGCCTCGAACACCTCTTTGACCGATTCACTGGTTGTATACTCCGTAATTTGCCAGTAGGCTGCTGGACCCGGTACACTGCTGGCAATTGATTTTACAAGTGTTGTTTTACCGTTGCCCGGATGGCCGTATAGCAGAATACCACGCTTGTAAGGAATGTTATAAGTCTGATAGAAGGTACGATCCGCTTCAAAAAACTGATCGAGTGATCGGAAAATATCCCGTTTGATTTCCGCTTTCAAAATCACGTCATCCCGCGTAATTGCGCGGGTTATCGGCTCTGCCTGCCGAGAAAGTCCACGGCTTGTGTCGGTAAAAACGGTGACACGCTTCATATTCTGCTTACGTTCACGACCGCGTACTCCCGCGAGGAAGCCTTGCAGCTCTTGGTCGCCTATCGCAAATACGTAATCTTCATTGTACACGCCATTCTCACGGAAAAAGGGAACTCGCGCCAGCGCGATGCCCCACTTGGGATAGGCGAATACATTATTACGCATCGACAGATGCACGCCGTATTCAGGAGTCGGTCCGTCATCGTCATACTGGATGGTGCGTTCCTCCAGACGATCGAAGACCCGTGCTACATGCTCCAGATCGGGACTGCCTGCACGAATGTCCTCCTCCAGTAAATCCCAATACTCAATATTGGGATCATCGCTGGCATACAGCACGTATTTTACGCCGTAGCGGTTATAGAGTGCTTCACTGATACCGTCGATCAGACGGGCATAAGCGGCATAACCGGTAATGCGCCCATCTGTACGTTCATCAAATTCGTAAATAGCTGGGATGTCTATACTCAAATTATTTGGCTCCTTTCAGGGCGGCTAGCGGCTTGCATTTGGCTACAACTGCTGCGAGTCCTGCCCCGGTGACACTTTCGATAATATCATCTACATTTTTGTAGGCTTGCGGAGATTCGTCGATAATGCTTTCCAGTGATGCCTGATTGACCACAATTTCGTCGTCTGTCCCTACACCCAGGGCCCCTGCAAAATCGTCCACACTGACGAGTCGTTTGGTCGCAGAACGCGAACGAATACGGCCTGCTCCATGACAAATGGAGTGGAAGTTATCCTGACCGCCCGGTAAACCTACCATAATATAAGAGGCTGTCCCCATAGAGCCGGGGATCAGGGCCGGATGCCCTGTCGCCTGATAAGGCCGCGGATTGTCGGGGTGTCCTGCTGGAAGAGCACGCGTAGCACCTTTACGATGCACAAACACGCTGCCGTGATCCGGATGGGATTCCTTCCAAGCATAATTGTGCATTAGATCGTATAAAGTACGCAACTCGCACTTTGTACCAAAGACATCGCGGAAGGCTTCACGCACCGAGTATGCGATGAGATGTCGGTTCACCACGGCATAATTTAGCGCCGAATACATCATATCGACATAATGTGCAGCCTCGGGATGGTCCAGCGGTGCGAATACCAGTCTTGGATCGGAGGTACCGAGTCCGAGACGGCTCATCGTCTTGGCAATAGCAGATGAACTTGCCTGGCTGACTGCTCCACCCCAAGCCCGCGATCCAGAATGAATCATCACAGCCACCTGACCGTCGAACATACCCCACGCTTCAGCTGTTTCGCGGTTTTCCTCCGCGATTTCAATCGCCTGAATTTCGACGAAATGATTGCCTCCACCCAGTGTGCCGAGCTGTCGGTGAGCCCGATGCCATGTACGGTCTTCGACAAGATTCAGCACCTCCTCGTCAAAGGAGAACTTACTGTGCTCTACATGGGTGAGTGAGGTGGATTTCTTAGGAGTGTAGCTGTCCGGAATATATTTGTTGGGTAAGCCGTGTAGACCCTTGCGTACAATATGCTCCAGTCGGATATCCGAATAATGCCCGCGCTGGTGGGCTTCCATGGGCAAGTATTTGTCGATGGTTTTGACCAGCTTGCGGCGTAGCTTGGTTTCCTTCAAAGCATCCTTGTGCAGATTGGTCAGGTGTACGCGCATGCCGCAGCCAATATCACTGCCAACGATGGAGGGAGATACATAGCCGTCCTCCATTCCCCATACAGCAGTCGTACCGATGCAGGTTCCGACGCCTACATGTACATCTGGTGTGTATCCCATATAGCGGATACCTGGAATTTGTAAATTGTTATTAGCCATCTCGAACACCTTGTAATCTAGTGAGGAGAAAAGTTGCTGAGAAGCATATACGGTTAGATCACCTGCTGGAAGCTTCATCAGATGGCTGTATGGTCCTTCATGCAAGGACGAGTTGGTTGTATGTTGTATATTCATATAAATGGGGAGTTCCCTTCTTCATGTAAATTCATAAATACTTGCATAAAAAGATTTAAAAAACAAAAAAAACCGCAGACTTGTCGTCTACGGCTTCCTGCACCGAAAGTGTCATTACATTTTATGATCAACACATCATAAATACGTAAAATAACCTGTTCTTCCAATAGCATAAAAAAATAAAAAAGCCTGGCTAATCACGCCGTCAGACAGCGTGATATCACCCATCATGTCGCCCGAACGGGGCCGATGAGACGAAAACTCAAATATGTGGTTGTATCATGCTGCCTGTCTGTCGTTATCATGTAAAGCTCGGTCATGTCTATCGGCCCCCTTTTCTTAAAGTTAATTGCTATGTTAATGGAAACCTGTGGAAGCTGTCAACCCCTGAAAGGTAGAAGTGTGGGAGAATGTGACTTTACTCATGGTGAAGTGTGAGTAACATCATAGTTCAATTGGCCCAAAGCTGTTATTGTACTGAATATTCAAATATTCAGATATTGTTGATCGTTTATAGGACAATTCTGTGAGGGGGACGGAGCAGGCATGGAAGGAGATCTCCAGAAATTTAAGGCCGACTTTTTCAAAGCATTGGCTCACCCTCTGCGCATCCGCATTTTGGAGGTGCTGAGTGAAGGAGAACGGAATGTGAACGAGCTGCAGACTGCGCTCGGTTCCGAAGGTTCTGCCGTATCGCAGCAATTGGCCGTTTTACGGGCCAAAAATTTGGTGAACAGCTTCAAGGAAGGTACATCGGTTGTGTATTCACTACGTGATCCGCTTTTGACGGAGCTGCTTGCGGTGGCGCGGCGGATTTTTGACAATCATTTGGTCGAAGCTATCTCGTTGCTGGAAGGTATACGTAACGAGAAGTAATGCTATTACAGAAAAGAAGGGTTATAGGAATGAAGTGGATAGGAAGGTTCGAAGGCTATAACGCAGGGGCTTTGCGAAAGGATCTAATTTCCGGAAGTATTGTAGCGATTGTGGCGATTCCGCTCGGTATGGCGTTTGCCATTGCATCAGGAGTAAAGCCGGAATATGGGCTGTATACGACCATTGTTGCGGGAATTTTGGTTTCGCTGCTGGGAGGGTCCAAATTCCAGATCGGAGGACCTACAGGTGCATTTATTCCGATTTTGCTGGCTATTGTCATGCAATACGGTTATGAGAACCTACTCATAGCCGGTTTTATGGCGGGCATTATGCTCATTTTAATGGGTGTGCTAAGGCTGGGGGCACTGATTAAGTTTATTCCCAAGCCAGTAACAATTGGCTTTACGGCCGGAATTGCCGTGACGATATTCAGCGGTCAGATTGCTAACTTTCTCGGCTTGCGCGGGGTAGAGCGGCATGAAACTTTTCTGCCTTCCATGGCAGAGCTCATCCATCGACTTCCTTCACTGAATGTATATAGTATCCTGACGGCTTGTATCTGTCTTGCCGCGCTTATTTTGGTGCCAAAAAAATGGCCCAAGATACCCGGCTCACTGGTTGGCCTACTCTTGTCAACGCTGGTGGCAGCTTTACTTTTTCCAGGGCAGGTGGCTACCATTGGATCTGCGTATGGCGCAATTCCAGCATCTTTACCTGAGCTACATATTCCTGTGATGACGTGGGATTTGATCGTGAAACTCTTGCCGCCAGCACTTGTTATTGCAATGCTGGGAGCTATTGAATCTCTGCTTTCAGCGGTGGTAGCTGACGGTATGACGGGAGCTCGGCATAACAGCAATCGTGAACTGGTTGGACAAGGGATTGCTAATTTGCTGACACCGCTGTTCGGCGGTATTCCTGCGACAGGTGCAATTGCCCGCACTGCCACAAATATCCGTAACGGTGCTGTTTCTCCTATGTCAGGCATCGTACATGGGTTCGTGGTGCTCCTCATTCTGGTGCTTTTTGCACCTTATGCATCTAATATTCCGTTGGCCAGTATGGCTCCGGTGCTGATGGTAGTAGCGTGGAATATGAGTGAGCGCAAGCATTTTGCGCACATTCTCAAAACGCGGACAGCGGATTCTATCGTACTGGTTGTCACCTTTTTGCTGACGGTATTTACGACGCTGACAACGGCTGTGGAGGTGGGTTTAATTCTGGCGGTTGTATTGTTTGTTAAACGTATGAGCAATACACTTTCAGTAGACAAGGTACTTCCTGATCCTTCTGTAAAACATGAAAAAGTAGGCGCGCATATGGTCACAGATCAGCATGATTGTCCACAGGTGGCTATTTACAATGTGGAAGGCCCTCTATTTTTCGGTGCAGCTTCGGTATTGGAAAACTCAGGTGTGGGAGGTCAGACTGACCACCTACAAGGGATTTTGTTGTTGCGTATGGGAAAGGTCCCTTTTATGGATATGACGGGAGAAGGTAACTTTACCGCATTAATTCAGAAATACCGGAAGTCTGGCGGGACGGTGCTTGTTTCCGGACTCCAGCCTCAACCGCTGGCATTACTACAGAAAACCGGATGCTACGACATGATTGGACAAAAGCATTTTTTCGAACATACAGGAGAGGCCCTTACGGCTGCCCTTGCGCTGGTGAATCAGGATCATTGCTGTGGATGCAGGCAAATGGCTTTCCGAGAATGTACGAGTCTGTGCCGCAGATCGCAGCAAACCAAATCTTCCTTTCCAGACGGAGCCATTTCGGTTCCCTTACCAGTAAATAGCGGCAGATAACACTCTTTTAAATTTGTTGCTGAATGCCGAAAAATCTCTTCTAATCTCCGAAACCAAGTGCACAATGAAGACTTGCATTTGCTTCGAAAATGGAAGAGATTTTTCTCTTCTTAAAGAAAAAAAGGAATAAAATTCAAAAAAATGCTTGAATATCTGATTTTATGACACTATACTAGATTCAAAAGATACCATATGTTTCATTCTTTTGTTTTAAATTGTATTTTAATACTTGCTTATCAACCTCCTCGATCACTTCTAGTTTCTTACCCTACCTTTTTCTTCATTTTTTTCACTTACTATTTTCAAACTTGTCCACCTGTTCATACCCGATGCTCGTTCTTTGCGGTCTGCACCAAGGGTTATTCACCTCAGATGATGACCTATGGATTTCACCCCAGCGGAATCTATATTTTTTAAAGGAGGTGAGTACCAGAGGCTATTTTGTGAACTTTTGACGTAGCTACCCGGAAGGTTGTCCTTGAGAATTAAAAAACCAAGTAAAGGGAGATGGAAAGTATTGATTAAGTCGAAAAATATCAAAAAGACGCTGTCGGTCAGTTTTACCGCTCTTCTTGCTTTTTCTCTAATTTCTCCGGTATATGGAGATTCCAGCACAACCACCTCAGCAGGAGGATCAACCATTTCCGCCAAGGTTTCAGCCAAGCTGAACCAACAATTCAGTGCCAGTGAGTATGTCACCTATCTGGTTAAATTGAAGGATCAGGTGGATACGGAGTCAGTTGCCAAGCATGCTTTCCAAAAGGCCTCTGCAGAGCAAATTTCACCCGCTGCTGCTAAGCTTTCTGTACGTACAACGGTTGTGAACTCTCTCATGGATACAGCAGAAAAAACGCAACAATCCGTGGAAGAATACTTAAAGAAGGAAGTCAATAACGGAAACGTCAAAAAATACAAGAGTTACTTTATCGTGAACGCATTTGCGGTAACCAGCACCAAAGAGGTCATGGATAATCTCGCCACACTTCCTGAGATCGACAAAATTTTACCGGATGAAAAGCGGGAACTGCAAAAGGTAGAAATAGATAAGGATGCCCAGCCCGTAGTTGAGGAATCTACAGCTGACCAAGCGGTTGCAGATCAAGCCGCTGTAGATACGGCTGTGACGGAAGAGAATGCGCAAAAATCGGTGGAAGAATCCGTGTATAAGGATGCTGTAACGCCAAGCCGTGTCGAGTGGAATATTTCTAAAATCAAAGCACCACAGGTTTGGGCCAAAGGCATTGACGGCAAAGGCATTGTTGTCGCCAATCTGGATACAGGCGTTGAATATACTCATCCGGCACTGAAAAGAAAATGGCGTGGTCTGAACGCTTCCGGCCAGGTCGTTAATCCAGAACTGAGCTGGTATGATGCGGTTAATGGAGCATCGCTGCCAACTGATTCAAATGGACATGGTACACATACGATGGGGACGAGCGTTGGCTCGGACAGCAACGGTACGAATGAAATCGGTGTTGCTCCCGGCGCCAAATGGATTGCGGTTCGAGTATTCAATCCAGATACCACCGACTCCATCTTACTGGACGGTGGACAGTGGATTCTTGCTCCTGTAGATAAAAACGGTAAAAAGCACCCTGAGCTTGCACCGGATGTGGTGAATAACTCTTGGGGCGGTGGACCTGGCCTGGATGAATGGTATCGTCCAGTCACCAAGGCGTGGAGAGCGGCTCAGATTTTCCCTGAGTTCTCCGCTGGCAACACAACATTGTCCAATCCGGGCGGACCTGGGTCTGTAGCCAATCCGGCGAATCTACCGGAAGCTTATGCGACAGGAGCCACGGACGTAAACAACAAGCTAGCCAGCTTCTCGCTGCGCGGTCCTTCTCCTTATGGCGAAGTGAAGCCTGAAATTTCGGCTCCTGGTGTAAACATCCGTTCTTCTGTACCGGGCGGAGTGTATGAGGGGGGATGGAACGGTACTTCTATGGCAGGCCCGCATACTGCTGGATTAGCGGCATTACTGCTTCAGGCCAAGCCATCTTTGACTGTGGATCAACTGGAGGATGTTATTTCAAAAACAGCGACGCCGCTGACAGATAGCCAGTATCGGACTTCACCGAACAATGGTTACGGATATGGTCTGATCGACGCGCTTGCTGCGGTGAACTCCGTACTTAAGTGAGGATTTTGCAAAAATCCTATAAGCGACTTCCAATGAACAAGATATAGAGCGAAAGATAGGATTAAGAAAGACCCCCGAATATCCCTTTGAGCGGCTTGTACAGAGATTGCATACACCTATTAACCGTGTAATGCACTATTACGTAGCCGCAAAAAGGGGTTTTCGTACATAAAAGAATATAAAAGTCATAGAATTTCAAGAAAAATGCAAAAAAATGACTTGTATATCTGTTTTGATAACTTTATACTATTCCATAATATATGATTATATATCAATTTTTAATATAAAATGTAATGATATAACATGTTTTTCTTCGAATTTCTCCTGCTTTTTCTCCTTGGTTTCTACTGAATTCATCGCTTTTCTATTGGGATTGCAAACTCACCTATGAAGTACTGCTACCTATGAACAGCCAAATATTTTTGTGCCTCTATATTCTATGAAGGAGGTGGTCGCCAACCACATCGTGTTGCGCAACCCGTGTGTTTGATGTGTAAGGTATGAGGTCTTACTCTGTACAGGTTATTCCAGAAACATTAAACCTAGTAAAAGGAGTGGAGAAGTAATTGATTAAACCTAAACGATTCAAGAAACCACTATCTATCGGACTATCTTTGCTAATGGCCTTTTCCTTTGTTCAACCCGCTTTGGCGAATAACACACCAGATGGCTCCAAGCTGGAGCTGAAATCCGCCTCGCATAAGGTCACGACCGCGAAGGTATCCCCGAAACTGACCAAACAGTTTGAGGAGAATAACTATGTTACCTATCTGGTCAAATTAAAAGAACAGGTAGACACCAACAAGGTTTCCAAAAATGCTCTTCAAAAGGCCTCACTTGAGAAAATAACACCTTCCGCTGCCAAAATGGCTGCACGCAGCCATGTGATCAGTTCTCTGCGTGAAACGGCTTCAAGAACCCAATATGGGCTTGAAAATTATTTGGATAAGCAATCAGAGAGCGGCGGAGTGAAGGAATATAAAAGCTTTTTTATTGTCAATGCATTGGCTGTAACAAGCACCAAGGAGGTGCTGGATCATATTTCGCAGCTGCCTGAGGTCGATAAAGTCTTGCCGAATGAAACGCGTTATCTGCAAAAGGTGACGGTTGACAAGCAAGCAGAGGGAGCAAATGCCAAAACGGCTGAAACAGCTAAAACAGTGACAGCAGCCGCAGCGAAGTCTACGACGGTAGAGAAAGCTGTAGAGCTGGAGAAGGACGATGGCAAAACATCGGCTAAGCCTGGCAATGCAGGTAAGAACGATGTAGACCCATCTACGGTGGAATGGAACATATCCCATATTAACGCACCACAAGTGTGGGAAAAAGGAATCGACGGAACCGGAATCGTGGTCGCCAATCTGGATACAGGTGTAGATTATACACATCCGGCCCTTCATCGCAAATGGCGGGGTCTGGACGCGGCAGGCAATGTCGTGAATCCCGAGCTGAGCTGGTACGATCCGCATAGTCATGCAACGCTTCCGGTCGATCAGGAAGACGATTCCCATGGTACACATACGATGGGCACGATGGTCGGCTCTGAGGAAAACGGAACGAACCGAGTTGGCGTTGCACCTGGTGCGAAGTGGATTGCGGTTCGGATTTTTAATCCGGAAACGACGGATGCGATTATACTGGATGGCGGTCAATGGCTGCTTGCGCCAAAAGATGCCCAAGGGAATCTTCATCCCGAGCTTGCTCCAGACGTAGTGAACAACTCGTGGGGAGGCGGACCGGGTCTTGATGAATGGTTCCGGCCTGTGGTTCAGGCATGGCGGGATGCTCAAATCTTCCCTGAATTCTCCGCAGGTAATACCTCTCTTTCCAATCCGGGCGGACCTGCTTCGGTAGCCAATCCGGCGAACTATCCGGAATCCTTCGCTACTGGAGCCACCGATATCAATGATAATCTAGCCAGCTTCTCCTTGTTAGGACCATCACCTTATGGTGAGGTGAAGCCCGAAGTTTCCGCACCGGGTGTTAATATCCGGTCATCTGTCGCTGGTGGCGGCTATAAAGGCGGATATAACGGTACTTCTATGGCCGGACCTCATGTTGCGGCCCTTGCAGCTCTGTTGCTGCAAGCGAATCATTCTCTTACCGTAGACCAGCTTGAGGAAATTTTGATGAACACAGCTACACCGCGCACGGACAGCACATATCCTACTTCGCCAAACAATGGCTACGGACATGGTGTCATTAATGCGCTGGATGCAGTCGGTTCGGTCATGCAAGGTCTGGGCTCCGTGTCTGGTAAAGTTGTAACGGGTGGCGACGATCTGGAAGCACCTGTTCTCGAGCATACACCGCCCGCAGCGGCATTCGAGGGTATTGATATACCTCTGACTGCTCATGTAACGGATGATGTCGGCGTGACGGCCGTTGAGGCATTTGCCAAAACAGCAGGTACGTCAAACTATGTATATATTCCGTTGGAACGGACCTCCGGCGACAGCAAAGATGGTACATATCAAGCGTCCATCCCGACTTTTTTGGTGGACAGCGCTGGTCTGGAATACTATATTCGTGTAAATGATTACGGTAATAACGGATTTGAAACTGAAGTATACAAGGTTAAAATCTCCAAAGGCGTAAAACCAGGCTACACACAAGACTTTGAAAAAGACATTGCCGGTATTAATATCGGTGGACAGGGCAGTGTTTGGAAATGGGGAACTCCGACAAGCGGCCCTAAAAGCGCACATTCGGGTACAAAGGTCATCGCGACTAATCTCGAAGGCCAATATCAGGCCAACTCCAACAGTTATTTTATGGCCCCTCCGATTGATCTGACCGAGAGCTCAAAAGGGGCACTGGTCAGCTTCAAGCATTGGTACGATCTTGAAAACAATTCTGATTTCGGCAAAGTATACGTAGCAACCACAAACAATCAGAATGCGTTTGAGCAGGTATTATCGTTTACTGGCACCAGCAACGGCTGGAAAACACAATATCTTGATTTGCGGGCATTCGCGGGTCAAAAGGTATACCTCCTCTTCAACTTTACGAGTGACAATACGGTTGTGAAAGATGGCTGGTATATTGACGATCTGTCAATTCAGGAGCCAGACACCGTTGCACCTGCTGCGCCGAGCAATTTGACTGCTGAAGCCGATACTGTGGGCAACGTCACACTGGCCTGGAATGCTTCCTCCGATGATGATGTGAAGCAGTACAAGGTGTATCGTTCTACCCAATCAGGCAAAAATTATACTTCCATCGGTACAACCTCAGCACTGACACTCACAGATACCATCACGGTCGGTGGAGCGACCTATCATTATGCAGTGGCGGCTGAGGATTATAGTGGCAATGAAGGAATCAAGTCGAATGAGGCTTCTCTGAGAGTAGACGTGCCGGATACGCTGTATAGCGATCATTTTGACGGCAGCTCGGATAATGGCTGGACTCATTCCGGTACCAAGGATGAGTGGGAACGTGGCATTCCGAAGGAAGTAGGACCAGAAAGCGCAGTGTCCAGACCAAATGTATGGGCAACCGATCTTGATAGCAATTATGAGAACGGAGCTGAATTTTCGCTGGTTTCTCCAAAAATTAATTTACAGGCTGTACGCAATGCAACACTGACCTTCAATCACTGGTTTGAAATTGAGGCCGGCTATGATTACGGTTATGTGGAAGTGTCCAAAAACAATGGCGACACGTGGAGCGAGCTGGGCAAGTTCTCTCACAATACGAATGGGAAAAAGTGGACTCCGGTTTATTACAATCTGGATAGCTACACCGGCAATGAGATCCAAATTCGCTTCCGTTTGAAATCGGATAACAGTGTGAACAAGAACGGCTGGTACATTGACGATTTCCGTGTGTTGGGTATTCCAGCTGCGACAGTGACCAAGGACATCGTACCTGAGTCGAATATCAAGCTGGAAAAAGCGGAAGAACAGTTCCCGCTGTACAAAATTACAAGCACTGAAAAGAGTGAATTCCAGGAGAAAGTGAAGCCGGCAGAAACAACGGTGGATAGTGGACGTGTCGGGCTCGACAGTCTTCCAGCCAGCGCTACGGTTACGGTATTGGAAACCGGACGTTCGGTGAAAACGGATCCGACCACGGGCAAATACAGCTTCACCCATGTAGCGGGCGACTATACGCTGAAGGCTGAAGCCTATGGTTATGTGCCTCAAACGAAAGCAGTCACGATTGAGAATAACAAAGTCATTAGAGCAAACTTTAGCCTTCAGGCCATACCTCACGGTACGATTCACGGGGTCATTACCGACAAGCAATCCGGTGAACCGATCCAAAAAGCGAAAGTGTTGGTGCTGGAGGATGCACGTATTGCTCCGGTAGAGACGAATGAGGCTGGAGAATTTACGCTGGACGTGCTGGAAGGAACATACACATTGTCCATTTCAGCTGAGAATTATTATAGCGACAGTGTATCCGTTATTGCTCCTCCGAATGGTAGCGTGGAAGCGGATGTCACGTTGAAACCTTTCATCGGGTTCCAGGGAGGCATCGCCTACGATGACGGGACAGGAGAAAATGCCAGAGCCTTTAACGCGGCAGGCAATTCATGGGCAGTCAGAATGACGCCTGAGTCGGAAGTGGCTCAAGTGACAGGAGCATCGCTTTTGTTCTGGAACTCTGCCTTCCCGAATCCGGGAGGAACGGCATTCCAATATTCTGTCTATGACGCCTCCGGTGCGGCAGGAGCGCCTGGACGATTATTGGCTGGTCCATTCGACGGGACTGCCGTGCGGGACGAGTCACAATGGACGACGGTGCAGCTTCCAGAGCCGGTGACGGTTCAAGGTGACTTCTACATCGTATATACACAGTCTGCTGTAGGCACACAGTCGCCGGGTCTTGCTACAGATGAGAGTGGCCCGAATGCACTTCGCAGCTGGCAAGGTGTAAGCGGCGCATGGAGCCAATCACCTGAGGAGGAAGGGAATTACATGATCCGGGCTATCGTCAGATATCCGGTGAATGCTCCAACGATTACGACTCCTACGAAGGCTACGTATACGCAGGAAGAGTCGATTACCGTAACAGGAACTTCCCCGGCAGAAGGAGCCGATATTCAGCTCTTTAACGGTAAGGAGCTGGCTGGCACAACGAAAGTGAAGGATCGCCACTTCAGTTTGTCGGTTGATCTTCAACCAGGAGCTAATCCGCTAAGTGTTCAAGCAGCGGTATACGGCAAATTAACGGATCGTTCCGAAACGGTGGTTGTGACACTCGATCAGACTAAACCGGGTCTGATCCTGACTTCACCTGATGAAGGGGCCCGTACAAACGCGGGTGTAGTCAGTGTAGTCGGTACCGTGTATGACGAGTTCCTCACCGAATTGACGATTAATGGTGAGCCCGCTGAATTTGGAAGTGACGGCAGCTTTAACAAGCGGTTGCTTATCAACGAAGGTGAAAATCAAATTACGGTGACGGCCAAGGATCTTGCCGAAAACGAAACAAGTGTTACGCGCTCGGTGTATGTCGATACAGCTCTGCCGAAGCTTGAAAACATTAGCCCTGCTGAGGATGTGCGTATTACTCCAGGGCAGCCGGTACGAGTATCCTTTGACAGTGCATCCGGTTTGGAGGCGTCCTTCCATGTGGAGCTGCCTTTCAACCTGTCCACTTTGGGCCGCAACGATATTCCATTAAATGAAACTTCGTCAGGCCACTATGAAGGTACTTATTTCACTTCATCTTCTCTGAATCTGGAAGGCGGAGTCATCGTGATCCGGGTAAGGGATGCAGCGGGAAATGAAGTGGAGACGGAGGCACCGGGAAGATTGTATGTAGCCAATGGTGGAGGACAGAACCCTGATCCGAATCCATCCAATGAGAAGCCGGTAGCCATTATTCAGGCTAATGAATCAGCTAAGAAGAACAAAAATGTACAATTTAACGCCAAAGCTTCCCGTGATGTAGACGGTGAGATCGTTAGTTACAGCTGGAATTTTGGCGATGGCGATACGGCGGTCGGTTCCAAGGTGAAGCATAAATTCACCACAGCTGGAACGTATACCGTAGAGCTAACGGTGACGGATAATGACGGCGCAAGTGGTAAGACTGTGCATACGATCACGATCCGTTAGCAGCCAGTAGGAAAGGAAATGCTTCTTTTAGAATAACAATGAAGGCCCACAGCAAGCCACGGTTTATAGAGGCTGCTGTGGGCCATTTTTAAATTGTCGAACCGTTCAAGAAGCGGTACAATGAGTAGAACTCTATAAAGTGAATCGTTTCACAATAGAGGATTTTGCAAAAATCTAATAAGCGATTTTCAATAAACGATATATAGATCGAAATGGTCTAGTTCGTCTATATATTGCACTTTGGAGCGACTGGAATCGAATTTTGCAAAATCCTGAATAATATTTTTTAGCAGGAGAGGATCCTATTGATTCATTTGCAAAAAGAAAGCGGACGTATCCGTCTAGAGCTGGATGCCTATTTTATGGGGGAAGATATCATTGTACTCATTTCAGGCGGTGATCAGCCTCATTTGGGAACGATTACAGCAGGGGCCAGACTCGAGCCGATTCAAACTGTGCAATTGCAAAATCACAAGGAGTTTTATATTACCGAAGAAATTGCAGTTCGCTTGCGAAAAGAGTTTGCAGGCAATTTTGCCATTTGCTGCGGGGCACATTTAGATCATGCAACCAAGGACGAAATCCGGGTGCTGACAGATATGGCTATACAACTGGGGAAAGAGCTCATTGGAGAACTCAAGCAAGCACGCTAGTAGCATACCTTTTTAAGTGAACTCCCGAAAGAGCAGATTGCGATATGGGTACTTACTAAAGGGATACTTAAATAGCAATGCAAAGCCATCATCCTCAATTTGTACGGATTTCAGCGCAGAGGATGGAATCAAACTACGGATCATGACATGAACTGCACGCTGGTCTTGTCTGTTGATCGCTTTGGCAAAGGCAGAAGCAAAACATGGATTGCGTGCCAATTCGCGATACAGCGGAAAAACGGCTTTTGCAATGGCGCGATGAACTCTCGGCTCAAACGTAAACTGCACAGTCCCCGGTGGAATCGTCGTTCCATTCGTATAATAGAGCATCGGTGGATGAGCTAAAAAGGAAATAAAGTAGCCGATGCCATTCGTGCCTAAGCCTTGTTTGGCGGCAAATGGCGCTACTGAGCAGAGAAGGGATTTCATCCGATCCAAGTTGCCCTGAACGACAGCTCGTGACCATTGAACTGCAAACGCACGGCGAGTTGCAATAGCTTTGTAAAATGGCAGCATGGCAGTGGAAATTATCCTAAGTGTGTTTGCATTTAAACGTTTGTGAGGCGAGCCCTTTCTGCGGGATGTTGCACGATATAGCATAGCTCCGACCTCCTTGGTAGGATGCTCTCATGGAGCGCAATTGATCTGTAACAGGTACAATACTGTATGCCCGGTTACCTCAAAAAGTGCTAATATCGCTAGGTTTCTTCTTTTTAACGTTCTAATTTAAAAATTCGAAATAAGTACTGTCCTGATTTGTAAGATTGTGGTACCCTAGAACTTATATAATTGCTATTTTTCGTATTGGAGTTGAATTTAACAGATGAGTGATTTGTACAAGGAGCCTCGATCTTCCGATCCTTTTCAGGAGGAGACGAACGATTATAACGCCCCATTTAACCCGCCCCCAGTAGTTCCACCTACGAATAGTAAAGCTGTTGCCTCGATGGTGCTCGGGATTTTATCTGTTGTCATTCCCTATATCGGGTTGATTATCGGAATTGTGGGTATTATTTTGTCCAGTCTTTCCTTGAAGGAAATTAACCGTCATGGCGAGCAAGGCAGAGGTATGGCCATTGCTGGATTGGTATGTAGTATTATCGGTACACTGATTTATACACTGATCATCATTTTTATAGTTATTGTTTTTATTGTAGCGGCCTCCAGTGGCGATCCGGATATTTTTTCAGACATTTAATCAATTGAAGAATGCTTGAGTCAGACAAACCATTCACGACTTGACGATTGGATGCTATGATAAAAGGAGTCCAATGAAGGAGAGTGAAGCCATATGGCACGTACTCAAACACAAAAAGCGTTGAGCAAGGCAAAACGCGCTGGAATCTATTGCGCGGCACAAAGCCGCAAAACGAATGACCATTATGGCGAGATTTCACAGCACATACGAATGAAGCCGACCAAGCAAGAACAATTACAGAAGATCAAGCACAAGAAGCGAATCGTTCAGAGCGACGCTTCTTTTTTTTGTCTTTATCGAGAACAGCAGTGTCCTTTTAGGCTTGGATTTATAAAGTAGCAGAGAAATGATTGTATACAAGCGAATAGCGTTTTTCTGTACTGAAAAAGGACTTGATAATAATTATCATTCTTGTTAGAATATCATAAGAAAGAAGGAACCCGGGCATGGGCTCCTTCATTATAAAACTAGGCTTGAAATCAAAGATTTACTTGGCTTCGAAGGTTTTGCAGTCTGTTTCTTCGGATTTGTGAGTGTCTTCAGGTCTGTTGCTTACGATGTAAATGGAGCTAGCACTACATTTATTCTCTTGGGCCCAGTGCGTACATGAATTGACTTCACACAGAACGTCTTTTGCCATGTTGTACACCTCCTTATATGGATGTGGTGGGCTGAGCAAATAGTATCACGGTCAGTCAAGGTAGGACTTGTCCAACTGTGTTTACCCTCTTGTTAGGAAGAGGGACTTTGCTATGCCTACTTGTACAATATCAAATGAATTTTAAAATTGCAATGTTTGCTTCTTTTTGCAGTTCGAAGCGGACACAAGTGTCCCTTTTAATTAAAAAACAAAAGCTGTCCTCCATGCAGAACGAAATGTTTCTCTGCTGGAGAACAGCTTTTTTTGTTTTTCTGACATAATGACGATATGAAAAGACTTAGCGCACGTTAGGAATATTTACGATGGGATCGATGTCAGCATCATAGTCTACGCCCTCAAACTCAAAGCCGAACAGTTGGAAAAATTCGTGACGATATCCTTCAAGATCTGACAATTCGTAGATATTGTTGGTCGTCAGCGCCTCCCATATCTTCTCAACCTCTGCCTGTACGTCTTCGCGCAGTTCCCAATCATCAATACGAATACGTCCTTCTTCATCTACAGGAGTTTCTGGTGCGTACAGACGCTCAGCAAACAGGCGGTAGCTCTGTTCTACGCACCCTTCATGCAGCCCTTTTTCCTTCATTATCTTATATAAAACAGAAATATACAGAGGAACGACAGGGATAGCGGAGCTAGATTGGGTAACGAGTCCTTTGGTGACTGCGACGAAGGCGCGTCCGCCTGTAACTTTCAGCTGATCGTTCAGCTGACGTGCTGTCTCCTCCAGATGATCTTTTGCACTTCCGATACTGCCCTCTCTGTAGATGGCTTGTGTAATATCTGAACCGATGTACGAAAAAGAGAAGGTCGTTGCAGTATCAGCCAATACACCGCCTTCACGCAAGGCGTTAATCCACAATTTCCAGTCCTCACCACCCATAACCTCTACAGTTGCTTGTACTTCTTCTTCTGTTGCGGGTTCAAGCGTCACGCTGCTGACTTCCCCGGTGTGGAAGTTAACGGTCTTGTTTGTGTAAGGCTTACCAATAGGTTTGAGCACGGAATTAAACGTTTCGCCTGTGCGGGGATTTGTACGACGACCTGAAGCGACACTGTAAATCACCAGATCGACTTGTCCCAGTTCTTCGCGAATGGCTTCCACCGTTTTGGATTTGACCTCATCCGAGAAGGCATCGCCTGTTACGCTTAAGGATTTAAGCCCAGCTTCCTGAGCAGCTTTTTCAAATGCAGCAGAATTGTACCAGCCTGCCGATGCTGTACGTGTGGCGGTAGCATTACTAGGGCGATATACACCAATTGTATTGGCACGCGCACCGAAGGCGGCAGTAATGCGAGAGGCCAACCCATATCCGGCAGATGCCCCGATCACAAGTACATTACGGGGTCCTTGGATAGCAGGACGGGCCTGTACATAGTCAATTTGCTCCTGAACATGTTGGGCACAGCCCACCGGATGAGCAGTGGTGCAGATAAAGCCACGTGTTCTTGGTTTGATAATCATGTTATTGTAATTCCTCTCTTCTTGTAGCGATCTTCACCCTTACTATTTTAACTTTTAACTATTTTTTTTCAAACGTGGATTTTAGTAAGTATCCTTTTTACCCAAAAGTGTATCCTTGCACGGGGTGGCAAGTGCCTAAGTGCCTGCATATGATGCTGTAACGATAAATATGAGAAGGGAGAGAGTTGCTTGAAGAATAAGAGCCGCAAAACCATAAGAAACAAAAAGCCGCTCTATAGTGTAATTGACCCGGATATGAATGAATTAAGTATGATACATCGCGTGAAGCCACAGCCTGCGGAGAGGGAGACAGAAGCAAGACTTCATCAAGTTGCTTCTCCGCCTCCCCCAACCAAAGAGGAGCCGGAGTTACAGACTGTTGTCGAACCTGAAGTCGAGGCTTCGCATGAGACGGAGGTTGAATTTGCGGATGCAGAGGAGACTCAAGTGTCGATGGAGGAACCCCCAGAGCTAGAAGCAGAGCCGGAGCCAGAGCCAGAGCCAGAGCCAGAACCTGATCCAATTGATGTGGAGGAAATTCTGAGCAATAAGAAGGCTCCGCATATAAACAACGCTTTCATTTATACAGACGATTTGAGCGATCTCGCTGTAACGGGTGAGAAGATCGCTCCCGCTTCCATAGATTCCAGCAAGCTGAAGCAAGAGAGTATCCACACGGAATCTCTGGCGGATTATGCCGTTCAAACGATTAAGATAGCCGACGGTGCTGTGACTTCTTCGAAGATTGCCCCGGACTCCATTACGGTGGAACATCTGTCGGACGCATCGGTGGCAGGCAGTAAATTGCAGGATCGCTCCATCGGTGGTGAAAAACTGCGAGATGGCAGCATCACTCCAGAAAAGCTGGCTGATAAGATTATCAGCGGCGATCATATTGCGAATGGCTCCATTGAGAGCCGTCACTTCAAGCAATGGATCGTGTCTTCAGATATGCTTCAAGATCAGGCGGTTACATCTGATAAAATTCGCAGTGGTACGATTCAATCGAACAATTTGGCTAATGAAGCTGTCGATAGCTCCAAGCTGGGCGATCAATCTGTGACCACTTCCAAACTGCGGGATGGGGCTGTGGATGCGGCTAAAATCCAAGCTGGCAGCATTGAGAGTGCACACCTGACCGAGCATGCCGTTCATGCAAGGCATCTGGCCCCCGGTTCGATTAATCGCAAGCAGCTATCCAATGGAATTGTGGGCAAGGAACAATTGGAGGAAGGTGTTGTCAGCGGGCGTCATCTGGAGTCGGAGGCAGTTACCAGTTCGCATATTCAGGCTGGAGCGATTGAAAGAAAGCATCTGAGTCCTGGCTCCATTGGGGAAGAGCAGCTTGGAACGGGCCAAGTAACAGCCCGTCACCTGGCGGATCGGAGTATTCAGTCCAATAAACTGGCAGATCAGTCTGTAGGCTCATTGCAAATTGTCGATCAATCCGTCACTTCATCCAAGATATCGGATCAGAGCATATTACCACACAAAATTGCCGACGAGGCGGTACTTACCAGACATATTGCTACAGCAGCCATACAAGGTCCCCAAATTTCTCCGGAGGCAGTCTCTTCCGTACACCTCCAGTCCGAAATCATTCGAAAGAATCATATTGCATCGGAGGCGGTTACGGAGCAACATTTGCATTCCGGGGCTGTGACGAGCGAGAAATTAGGGAAGGGAGCAGTTCTGGAACACCATGTGGCGAATCAGGCTGTCAAGGAAAATCACATTGCTTCGAGCGCGATTAAGTCTGACAAAATCGCTGACGAAGCAGTGACAGAACCTAAAATTGGCAAAGGGGCGGTAACCGGAAATAAGATTGCCTCTCAAGCCATTACACACGTACACATTGCAACGGGGGGAATTCGTGAAAACCACCTTGCCGACAACAGTGTGGGTGGAAAGGCATTGCAGGCTCAATCCGTCGATTCGGCCCATCTGGCCCAGAGTTCTGTTTTGAGCAAACATCTTGGGGAAGACAGTGTTGGAACCTCGGCTTTGCAAGAACAGTCCGTTACCGCGGACATACTAGGTGAAGGCGCTGTTCAAACCGCGCATTTGGCCAGCGGAGCGGTGTACTCCCATCATTTGCAGGATCATGCTGTTACTTCGCTGAAACTATCGCCGGAAAGTGTGGCCACGGATAAAATCAATGATTTGGCGATTACGGCTCCTAAGTTAGCTGAGGGTAGTGTCACTTCCTCTAAGTTGTCTGCTCGCTCCGTGCAGCCGTGGCATATTACGGATAAAGCAGTGCAGAGTAACCATCTGGCTGTTGAAGCGGTGGAGGCGAATCATCTCGCTCCGGAATCCGTCACCTCTAATCATTTGCAATCTGCATCGGTCCAAACCAAACACCTCGCCCCCGATAGTGTATCCGGTCATGCGCTTCAGTCGGAAAGTGTCACCTCTGAGAAGCTAGCAGCCCGTGCTGTGCAGGCTCCCAATCTGGCGGAAAATAGCGTGGGTCCCGGACATTTGGCTGCGCAAGCCGTACACACTCGGCATTTGGCAGCAGGAGCAGTACAGGAGACGGAATTAGCCCAGAATGCTGTGAAGTCTGCACATCTTGCGCCCGAATCCATCCAATCGGAGCACTTGCAAAGCGGGGTCATTCAGGGAGAGCATATCGCATTGCAGGCTATAGCGACTCCGGCCTTACAGGATGAATCGGTCACCTCTGCCAAACTGTCGGAGGGAAGCGTAACTCCCACGAAACTGTCTGCCCATGCCGTGCAGTCCGGACATATTATGGACGAAGCTGTACAAAGCAACCATTTGGCTGTGGCGGCCGTG
Organism: Paenibacillus sp. FSL P2-0173; assembly: GCF_038008045.1. Taxonomy (NCBI): domain Bacteria; kingdom Bacillati; phylum Bacillota; class Bacilli; order Caryophanales; family Paenibacillaceae; genus Paenibacillus; species Paenibacillus sp. FSL P2-0173. Next base: position 1,662,687 of record NZ_JBBOYK010000001.1, on the reverse strand, counting down.
GATTCGGCACATCTGGCTGCAGGAGCGGTCACCTCGGTGCATCTACAGGCTTCCTCGGTGCTCACGAGACATTTGGCCCCGGATAGTGTGTCAGGTCGTGCGCTTCAAGCGGAAAGCGTCACCTCGGAAAAGCTGGCAGCGCGCTCGGTACAAGGAATGAACCTCGCGGAAGGCAGCATCGGCCCTTCACATCTTTCTGCGCAAACGGTGCACACTCGGCATCTGGCAGCTGGAGCAGTACAGGATAGAGCACTGGCAGAGGGTGCAGTGAAGTCCGTGCACATCGCACCGGAATCCATCCAGCCACATCATCTGCAAATTGGAACCATTCAGGGAGAGCACATCGCATCACAGTCCATATCGACCGATGCTTTGCAGGATGAGTCCGTTACGTCCGACAAACTGGCGGATAAGGGCGTGACTGCCGCCAAGCTGTCTGCCCACTCGGTCCAGCCGTGGCACATTACAGACGAAGCGGTGCAAGCCAAACATTTGGCAGAAGAAGCCGTTCAGTCCAATCATCTGGCCCAGGAATCGGTCACCTCTGCCCATTTGCAGGCTTCAGCGGTGCTTGCGAGCCATCTGGCCCCGGATAGCGTATCCAGTAGTGCGCTTCAAGCAGAAAGCATCACCTCAGAAAAGCTGGCGGCACACTCGGTGCAAGCGACGCATCTCGCGGAAGGCAGCGTTGGCCCTCCACATCTGTCCACGCAAGCGATACACACCCGGCACTTGGCAACGGGTGCAGTACAGGACAGAGCGCTGGCAGAAGGGGCAGTGAAATCCGTGCATATCGCACCGGAGTCCATCCAGTCGCATCATCTGCAAACGGGAACCATTCAGGATGTGCATATCTCCTCACAGGCGATATCGACTGATGCTTTGCAGAATGAGTCCGTTACGTCCGACAAATTGGCGGATGAAGGCGTGACTGCCGCCAAACTGTCTGCCCACTCAGTCCAGTCGTGGCACATCACAGACGAAGCGGTGCAAGCCAATCATTTGGCAGAAGAGGCTGTCCAGTCCAACCATTTGGCCCTGGAATCCGTCAGCTCTGCCCATTTGCAGGCTTCGGCGGTGCTTGCGAGCCATCTGGCCTCGGATAGCGTATCCAGTAGTGCGCTTCAAACAGAAAGCGTCACCTCGGAAAAGCTGGCGGCACACTCGGTGCGAGCGTTAAATCTCGCGGAAGGAAGCGTCGGCCCTTCACATCTGTCCACGCAGGCGATACACCCCCGGCATTTGGCACCCGGCGCAGTACAGGACAGAGCGCTGGCAGAAGGGGCAGTAAAGTCTGTGCATATCGCACCGGAGTCCATCCAGTCGCATCATCTGCAAACGGGGACCATTCAGGGTGTGCATATCGCCTCACAGGCGATATCGACCGATGCTTTGCAGGATGAGTCCGTTACGTCCGACAAATTGGCGGATGAGGGCGTGACTGCCGCCAAGCTGTCTGCCCACTCAGTCCAGCCGTGGCACATTACAGACGAAGCGGTGCAAGCCAATCATTTGGCAGAAGAGGCCGTCCAGTCGAACCATTTGGCCTCGGAATCCGTCACCTCTGATCATTTACAGGCTTCCTCGGTGTTTGCGAGACATCTGGCCGTTGACAGTGTGTCAGGTCGTGCGCTTCAAGCAGAAAGCATCACCTCGGAAAAGCTGGCGGCACGCTCGGTGCAAGCGACGAATCTCGCGGAAGGAAGCGTCGGTCCTTCACAGTTGTCTGAGCATGCCGTACACCCCCGGCATTTGGCACCTGGCGCAGTACAGGACAGAGCGCTAGCAGAAGGGGTAGTAAAGTCCGTGCATATCGCACCGGAGTCCATCCAGTCGCATCATCTGCAAATGGGAACCATTCAGGGTGTGCATATCGCCTCACAGGCGATATCGACCGATGCTTTGCAGAATGAATCTGTTACGTCCGACAAATTGGCGGATGAGAGCGTGACTGCCGCCAAGCTGTCTGCCCACTCGGTCCAGCCGTGGCACATTACAGACGAAGCGGTGCAAGCCAATCATTTGGCAGAAGAGGCCATCCAGTCGAACCATTTGGCTCCGGAATCCGTCACCTCTGATCATTTACAGGCTTCCTCGGTGTTTGCGAGACATCTGGCCGTTGACAGTGTGTCAGGTCGTGCGCTTCAAGCAGAAAGCATCACCTCGGAAAAGCTGGCGGCACGCTCGGTGCAAGCGACGAATCTCGCGGAAGGAAGCGTCGGTCCTTCACAGTTGTCTGAGCATGCCGTATACCCCCGACATTTGGCACCTGGCGCAGTACAGGACAGAGCGCTGGCAGAGGGGGCAGTGAAGTCCGTGCATATCGCACCGGAGTCCATTCAGCCGCACCATCTACACCTTGGAACCATTCAGGGTGTGCATATCGCATCCCAAGCAATATCAACTGATGCTTTGCAGGATGAGTCGGTTACGTCCGGCAAACTGGCGGATGATGGCGTGACTGCTGCCAAAATATCTCCTCATTCGGTCCAGCCGTGGCATATTACGGACGAAGCGGTGCAAGCCAATCATTTGGCAGAAGAGGCCGTCCAGTCGAGCCATCTGGCTCCTGAATCCGTCACCTCTGCCCATTTGCAGGCTTCGGCAGTGATGACTCGGCATATTGCGCCAGGGAGTATATCGGTTCACGCGCTCCAGGCAGGCAGCGTGAACGCTGAGAAGCTTGCGCTTCGGGCAGTGCGTGCTTCGAATCTGGCAGAAGCCAGCATAAACTCCGTGCATTTAACGGAGCATGCCGTACACGCTCAGCATTTGGCCGAGGGGGCGATCCAAGGGTCCGCACTGGCAGAAGGCGTGGTGCAGTCCAGGCATATCGCGCTGGATTCAGTCCAGTCGGAGCATCTGCAGGCAGGGGCTATTCAGCCACAGCATGTAGGCTGGCAGGCAGTGGCTGAGGATGCTATACAGGAAGGAGCGGTGACGTCCAGCAAGCTGGCAGATGGAACGGTACAGTCCCGCCATGTGGCTGAGGAGGCTATTGCAAGCCACCACATTGGAGAGGAAGTTATTGATTCGCATCACCTAAAGCCGGGCTCGGTGACACTGGCTCAGCTGTCCACAGATATACATCTCTCGGGACTTTTGCCAGAGGAAGGCGTCAGTGGTGACAGACTTCAGGCAAACAGTGTATCTCGCAGCCATCTGAAAGCTCAGGCCGTCGACAGCGAGGTGCTGAGCCCAGAAGCCGTGGGACCAGAGCATCTGCAAGCGGCTGCGGTACAAAGCCATCATGTGGCAGAGCAGAGCATTGAAGGTCATCATCTGGTGGAAGGCTCGGTAGGCTCACGTGAGCTGGAGCTGAACGCAGTGAAGCCGGAGCATTTGAGCATCACTCCGGTCCGTACTTGTGCGAATCAGCCAGCATTGCAGCAGTTTGGCAGAGCGCCGTTTCTTTTGAAAGGCAGTGAAGGAGAGACGGAAGTGACCATTGTATTCGGGGAGCCTTTTGTAAACCCGGACTACACGTTGGTAGCGATGACGAACCACCCTCTCTTTCATGCGACGCTGAAATCTCAGACGCCGAATGGAGCAGTGATCGTCGTAACCAAGTGGAACGAAACCGCGCATAACTACGGTATTATTTCCTGGATCGCCATTGGTTAGTGAAGATGGTTATTGTAAAACTCATAGCGTGCAGACTCATGTATTTTCTAAATACAGGGCTGCACGCTTTTTCATATACTTTTCACACATTTGCTCCACAATTATCCCGAATTCTCCTGATAAGCTAAAGATACTTTAAAGGAGAGGTGATTCAATCATGAAAAAATGGACTAAAAATGCAGCAGCCGTATTAACCGTAGTAAGTGTATTGGGAGGAGCAAGCAGCGCATTCGCCGCTACAGCAACAACGACTCCAGCGAGCACTGCACCAGCAATCAAAGCTCCTGCGGTTACGACTCCGGCTACCAAAACACCGGCAAAATCACCTGTGACGAAAACACCTGTGGTGAAAGCACCCGTTAAAAAAGCTACAACAGCTCATAAAACAACAACCAAAGCGAAGAAAGCCCCTGCCAAAAAATCCGTTGCGAAAAAAGTGGCAAGCCACAAAACAAAAGCAGTGAAAGTGCAGCATCGTACAGTTAAACATCATGCAAAAAAACATAATGTTGTTAAACACAAAGCAACAACTCATAAAACTCGTGCACATCATGTCGTAGCTAAAAAAGTGACCCACAAAGCTCCAGTTAAAAAAGCAGTTCCAGCCAAAGCAGCTCCAAAAACAGTCAAAACAGCTCCAAAAACAGTAACAACCAAGAAATAAGACTGATATGTAGTTAGCATTCAGCTCGCCTGGCATATACAGCAGCGATTCATGATAAGAAAGACGGGACCGGGAACGGTATACCCGTCTTTTGTCTATTCTGCTGGGCTTCTGTTAAGCTTAAAGAGAGGATGGAAGCATCCAGAACAACGGCAAGGGGTTAAGGTCATGACAAAAATAGTAGTAGTGGATGACGATGTGTTCATTCTGCAATTAATATCTGAATATTTGAAAAAAGAATCCTACGAGGTCACTTCCTTTTCCAGTGGTAAAACACTGGTAGAGCATATCCGTACGAACCGTCCGGATTGTCTCGTTCTTGATATTATGATGCCTGGCATTGATGGGCTTTCTCTACTGACTCAGCTTCGCGAGTTTACGGAAATGCCGATCATTATGATCTCTGCCCGTGGAGAAGAAAACGACCGTATTCACGGGCTGGAGCTGGGATGCAGCGATTTTTTGACCAAACCCTTTAATCCAAGGGAGTTGGTAGGAAGGGTCAAAGCGATGCTGAGACTGAGCAAGGCCGGAATGTCTGCATCAGACGATAGGCAAGCGGCAGAAAGCGCAGATATATGCCATGCGGGCAATCTGTGTATTTTTGCTGACTTTCGTAAAGTCACAGTGGACGGACAAGAGCTAAATTTGACCTCACGTGAATTCGACCTGCTGTTGTTTCTTGCGAATCATCTGGAAAGACCTTTCGGCAGGGAACATCTGATTCAGCAGGTGTGGAGCTATGATTTTATAGGTGATGTGAGAGTCGTGGATGATTTGGTCAAGCGGATTCGTAAAAAGTTAGCTGAATATCACTCTACGCTCGTCATTAACACCGTATGGGGTTTCGGATATAAAGCAACGGTTCAGGAGTTGTAACCATGCGTACGATGAGAGCTAAAATACTGCTTTCCCTGACCATCGCCATGCTTATTACCGTCTGTATTACGGTGGTCTTATTCATCAGGCTTATCGACGACATTCTGGTGAATCAGGCCAAATCCAAGCTTCATGAGCAGGCGCGCAAAGCCGTCCATATTATGAGCGACGGAGGCTTTGATCGACTGGATAATGCTGAATTTAACTATGTTATCAAGGGCGTGCTTTTATCTGCTGATTACTTTATTTTAAGCACGGATAACCGCATCATCGACTCAAGCGTCTCTGGAATGGAAGGCAAAAAGATAGAGCATTTGCTTTTGATCCGCCAAGGATTTTTTGCATCGGTTCATCCGTCTGCCCAGGATCTGACCGCTACACATGAAGGGGTGGCTGTGCTTCAAGGTAAAAAGGTACTGTTTACGAATGAAGAATTGCCCGGACAACCTTTTCGTATTTTTGTATACTCACCCTTATCTTCTTTACGAGCACTGTATGTACCGTTAATGAGAACCACATTACTGTCTATCATCGCGGGTTTTTTGGTGATTCTCGTCATTGGTCTGATGGTTGTCTCACGTCTGGTGCGTCCGCTCAAACGATTGAAGGAGGCGGTAGGCAACTACGAACCGAATCAGCCGCAGGATAGTGATTTTCCGCAGGCGGATAAAAGTGAGATTGGCGAGCTGATCGGTACCTTTCATTCCATGTCCGCCCGTATTCAGCACCATCACCACGGTCAAATTGAATTCCTGCAAAATGTATCTCACGAGCTAAGGACACCGTTAATGTCGATTCAAGGCTATGTATATGCCATTCAGGATCAAGTGGTATCCCAGGACGAGGGGCTAAGTATCATCAAAGTGCAGTCCCAGCGGTTAATTGATATGGTGGAAAAGCTGCTGCAGCTATCGAGGTTGGAGGCGCTGAATGAAGAATGGCCTGTCTCTCTGGTTGATCTTAGAAGCATGGCGGAGGATGCTGTTCATCTATTGATGCCGGTGGCTGCTGAACGTTCTATCTCGCTTCGAGTGGAGGGAGAGGGCCTGCATGTGGCCGTTCCGGCCGAGCAATTGTTCCGTATGATATTGAATTTGTTGCAAAATGCAGTTCGGCACACCTCTACGGAGGTTGTCATTCATTTGGAGACAGGGACAACACCGGAGGTTGTATGGGTTATGCATGTGGATGATGATGGGGAAGGGCTGACTGAACAAGAGGCAGCCGAGGTATTTGGAAGATTCTATGCGGGCTCGAATGGTGCCACAGGTCTTGGATTGGCTATTTGTCGTCAAATTGCTACCCGATTGAACGGAGAACTACTCTGCACACGTTCGCCATGGGGTGGAGCACGCTTCAGCTATATCCAGCGCATGTTATAAATGAGTACAGAAATGGTTAAAAATGATCGTTTTTTCGGACAAACATTCCATTTATATAACATGGTGTGAAAGGTTTTTGATGATATTTTAGATATTGCTTGACTGGTAGGTACTAAACTGAGTAAAATTAATCGTATATACCTTGACTCATGGACGTCGTTTTTTTAGATAGTGGTCAATAATAGTGATGAATAATAAATGAAAGAGTGATGAGATGAACCGCCTTTTGGAAGTGAAGGACTTAACGATATCTTTCAAGACCCGTCAGGGACTAGTGCAGGCCATTCGTGGCGTAAACTTTCATGTCAATAAAGGAGAGACGCTGGCGATTGTGGGCGAATCCGGCTCAGGCAAAAGCGTAACCTCACAAGCTGTTATGAAGTTGATTCCGACCCCTCCGGGCATTTATCAAAAGGGTCAAATTATGTTTGACGGACAAGAGCTGATTAATAAAACAGAGAAGCAGATGCAAAAAATTCGTGGTAAGGAAATTGGCCTGATTTCTCAGGACCCAATGACTTCGCTTAACCCGACGATGAAAGTGGGTAAGCAGATCACGGAAGTGCTTTTCAAGCATGAAAAAATATCCAAGGATGCTGCTCGCAAGCGGGGTATTGAGTTGCTGAATCTGGTAGGTATTCCACATCCTGAACAGCGTTTTAACCAATATCCGCATGAATTTAGTGGCGGTATGCGTCAACGTGTCGTCATTGCGATGGCATTGGCTGCTAATCCGAAACTTCTGATTGCCGATGAGCCGACGACTGCGTTGGACGTAACGATTCAAGCTCAAATTTTGGAGTTAATGAAGGATCTTCAGAAAAAGATCGATACTTCCATCATCTTTATTACTCATGACCTCGGTGTTGTGGCGAAGATGGCTGATCGCGTTGCCGTTATGTACGCAGGACAAATCGTGGAAACAGGTACGGTTAATGAAATTTTCTATAACCCGAAACATCCATATACATGGGGCCTTCTCGCTTCTATGCCAAGTTTGGACAGCCATGGTCAGAAGCTGGCAGCTATTCCGGGAACACCTCCGGATCTGCTTCACCCACCTGTAGGGGATGCTTTTGCAGCCCGCAGTTCTTATGCTATGAAAATTGACTTTGAGAAAGAGCCTCCACTCTTTCAATTATCCGATACGCACTTTGTGAAATCATGGTTGCTGCATCCAGATGCGCCTGCGGTTGAGCCACCAGAAGCTGTAAAGGCTAAACTTCGCAAGCTGGATAACGCATTTGAAAAGCCGGTTTTGGTAGAACAATACGGCAGTTAAGGCGTGTTATAATTTGTAATTAAACAAATGAAAAATAAAAAAAGGGCTGTTCTCTCCGTGTGGAATCATTCTACGGAGGAAACAGCCTTTTTGGTGTAAAATCGCAGGTTGTAGGCGCCTGTGGTTATTTGTGTTAGCAGGCAGTGCTTACAGCTTACCGGAACCGGCTTGGGAAGTGACTTCTGCCTTCACACTGGCGGATGGGGAGATTTTATCGTTCAGCGATGGTTTCCAGCCTACAGAGGAGCTAAGACCCGCGCTGGAGCCTGCGTTAACAGCTTGTCCATTCAGGATTGTGCCCGTATCTGACAGGGCAGTTCCTCCAAAGACAGTCACGATTTTAGCTGCAGTTAAACCGGCAACGTCAATGACATTGTTTTCGGCGAAGATTTTGGAGGATTTACCTGCGCCCCATATATACAGTGAAGGATATTCGGAGCGTTTTACATCACCAGTATAGTAATTGTTGTACAGATGGACTTGTCCATACCGCACGCGTGGTGTGCGTTGTACCGTGTTTTCATAATAGTTGTGATGCAGAGTTACACGTAAAGCCCCTTCATCTGCTGTTTTACTGTCGCTGTTGCCAATAATCGATGATTTATCATGATCGTAAAAATGATTGTAAGAAACAGTAACCAGATCGCCTTGGTTAATCACATCGAGAAGTCCATCATGATGCTGGTATTCTTGGCCGTAAAAGGTGCCATTTTGGCTATCGGGGTGAGACCCATCATTGAAGGTATTGTGGTCTACCCATACATGTGTGGCGCCGTTAACTGTAATGCTGTCATATTCCGAATTCCAATTGCCTGTACTGCCGTCCGTTGGGTCCCATTGAGGAAAATAATCGTAGGCATCCTGGAATTCGATATTACGGATAATAACGTTGTCTGTCCCTTTTTTTAGTTGGAAGTTTGCGCCATTAATGACCGCATCGCTTCCCAGACCGACAATCGTAGTATTGGACGGAATTTCAATGACGACACGACTGGCCTGATTTTTTTGTGAAGCCTCACGTGCCTTTTCCAATGTGCCAGACGGGGCCTTTTTACCCCATGTGGACGGGTCATACGCTTTGAGGTAGGCGTCAAACTCATATTTAGAGTCCTTGTAGTCGTTCAATCCTAACGGTTTATTATTGTCATCGACGTTGGCGTTGATCGTGCCTTTGACATAAATGATTTTAGGCGTACTATTGCTGTTTTTGCCCAAAGCATCGACAAGTTGCTTGCGATTCGTTACGGTGAAAATATTGGAGGTAGTCGCCGTAGCTCCACCTGTTGTGCCTGTAGAAAAGGATGCCCATCCGTTTTTGCTGCCGAGCGTCTCCTTGCCAATATCGCTGGCTGCATGAGCAGGTGCACCTATAGGAGCCAGAGTAGTGAACAGTAGAGCCGCTGCGATTCCGAGTGAAAATCTCTTTTTCATAAAATACCTCCGTATATTGGATTAATGGAGTAGATGAACGAAGGGAGTCCCGGGTGCTCCTGTGGTTTCTACATTTTCTATCATACTTTCTGTTCCAGTATTTGTTAATATAATAAAAGTTACATACTAAAATTTTTGTCGAATTTTTTATATAATTCAATAGACCCCTTCTTTTTCCAATCAAGACGTATATGCAATAATGAAAACGTTAACAATCACACGGAATAGGAAATGTATATATGAATATATGGAATTGTTTTTGTATTTTTCTCAGAATGTTAACGATTTCAATTCTTGATCGTATCTTGATGGCACGACCAGCTTCTGTATAATAACTGGGAGATCAAACACTGCGTGATGTGTTTGAACAGGTGATTATTTCGGAAGAAGTAGGTTACCAAAAGCCACAAGCTGCTATTTTTGATTATGTATTTACAAAGCGGGTCATTTCGGATAAAAGGAAGGCTCTCATGATCGGTGATTCACTGACTTAGGATATTCAGGGAGGGAACAATAACGGAATTGATAGCTGTTGGTTCAACCCTACCGGGAAAATAAACACATCTGCAATTCAACCAACCTTTGAAATAAAAACCCTGATGGAGCTAGCGAATATTGTACTTTCAGAAAGTATGTGTTGAATCTTACAACGCCCGAAGCGGAATGTTAAAAACATTGGATAACACATAACCGTACAATCGTACACTGAAAAAGTTAGAAGCAGGATTTTTTTTCATAATATTCACAGATGAAGGCAAATGCAATGATAAATTTGCCCATTTTGACAATACTAGTATTGTTGGACACTGGCATAAATGATAAGCCTGGATTAACTGAAAATTGCAAAATAATAGCCTACAGTGAAGCTTGTCCGAGGCAGATTATAGAGAATACGGGAAGCTTGTCTACGGTTTTCAATGCCATATGGAGTTTAAACATGAATTGGTAGAGCTTCTAATCGAGAATTCGGAAGCCGGACTATCTGAACGTAGTAGCCACAGATTCATTCAGCAGCCAGAACTACTGAGAAATAGTGACTACAAAGTGATGAATGAAAATCTGTTTTTATTTTTAGACAAATTCGTAATCGAGTATTTAAAAAACAGCAATTACACTCCAAGCAGGTTTTAGTCATATAGGAAGTCGCCATATTGGCGGCTTTTTTTTGTTTTAACGTATCAGTTTCTCAAAAAAAGATTTGACCTGTAATGCGTTACACTAATTACGGTGTAAATGTAGTACATAACAACAATCATGTCATTTGTGTTTATCGACATTGACGGTACACTTGTCGGTGATGATAGCATGGTGCCAAAATTTAAGACCTCATCTGGAGAGACGGATCTATGGAGATGTTGAGAACGACCCTGTGGCCAGAGAAAAAATGGAGTGTTCCCCTCACCCATTTATCGCGGGGTTTGCCATATGGAGAGGCTGATTTGTTCGTGAGAAACTAGATATAGCCTTGCATAAAAGATTCATCTTAAAGAGATACTAATCAGCACATTAAAAATAGTTTAAATAAAGGATAGCTAAGAGGTGGGAACGGTGATGATATCGAAATGCTTGGCCGAAAATTTAAAACAAATTCAGGACAGCTTTTCCGATTGTACCGATCTTGTTCTCATACCTTGGAGTTATGGTTCGAGTTTTGAACATAATGCTCTTTCTGTTTACTTTGAGACAATGATTCAAAATGAACATTTAAAATACATGAAATCTGCTATGGAGGATCTAATCACTTATGAAGCTGGCTCGGCGGAGGCGGTCACTCCCAAAGCTGTGATGCGTTTCTTCAAAAAACATGGAATAACTGGCCATTCTCCCAAGCTGTTGAAAGACATTGATCAAGTTAATGAACAGATATTAAGTGGAGCCATAGTTATATTCTTTGATCATTGGGAGGAAGCAATTAGCTATGCTGCTAGTGGGCTTCCCTTTAGACAAGTTAGTGAGCCGATCACAGAACCGGTCGTTCAAGGGCCTCATATAAGTACAATTGAAGAACTGAATGTGAATATAGGCATCATTCGTGGCTTGCTCAAATCAGCCAAACTTAAATTTGAGTATTTCACGGTAGGAGAAATAAGTCAGAGAAAAATTGCTTACGGATATTTGGATGGGGCCGTCAATCCTGAATCGCTATTAGAGTTTAAACAAAAAATTGCAGACATCGACACGGAAGAGATTCTTGAAACATCTTATTTGGAAGAATGGATCAGCGACTCTGTCTATTCTCCTTTTCCTCAGGTGCGCTACACGGAACGGCCAGATACCGTTGTGTCTGCCCTGTTGGATGGAAAGATTATCGTAATGGTGAATGGAACTCCAACAATATTGATATGTCCGGGAATTTTTTTTGAGTTCCTCGCCTCCAGTGAGGATTACTATCAGCAAACCATCTTCGCTTCGCTGATACGTATACTAAGATTTGGTGCATTCGTGATGGCACTCCTGCTTCCAAGCATATATATTGCCTTATCAACCTTCCATTCTGAGATGATTCCGACCGTTCTGCTTCTAGCCATTCTGGATACGAGAGAAGGGATTCCGTTTCCCGCTTTCGTGGAAGCACTGATTATGGAGGTTTTTTTCGAGCTTCTTAGGGAAGCTGGAATCAGGTTGCCCCGTCCGATAGGCTCTGCTGTAAGCATTGTCGGAGCGCTTGTCATCGGTCAAGCTGCGATTCAAGCCAAGATTGCTTCGCCGGTAATGGTCATAGTCGTCGCTCTGACCGGTATCGCATCGTTTACACTGCCTCAATACAGTATGGCTATATCGATCCGCATGCTGCGATTCCCTTTAATGATCCTTGCTAGCACTTTGGGAGGACTTGGAATTATGTTCGGACTTCTCCTCATATTTTTGCATTTAGTTTGCTTGCGCTCTTTGGGTCAACCCTATTTTGCACCACTGGGGCCGCTTAGAATCAATCAATTGCGCGATGTATTCATTGTTGCCCCGCGAAAAATACTGCTTCACCAACCGCGAAACCGCCATTTGCATAAAAGAAAAGGGGGGAAAACATGAGAACGCGAATATCCATTGGTTTCTGTATATTGGCTGTCATCCTGCTCGCGGGCTGCTGGGACAAGGCGGAGCTGGTGGAATTCGGGTATGCACAAGCGATAGCGGTTGACCTGGACCAAAGTGAAGAAATATATCTCACTACCCATTTTTACAATCCCTCGGGTTCGCAGGAGATGGGAGGAGCCCCCAAGCAGTCCTCAAAAGCATTTAATATCCTAACAAAAGGAGATAACATGAATGAAGCGATAAAAGACATTCCCATCCACCTTGGTAGAAGGGCAAAATTGGATCACATGCGCATTCTTATCATCGGGGAAGAAATGTCCCGACAACGAGGTTTAGAAGACGTTCTTGATTTTTTCATGAGAGATCCTGAAACTAGAAAAACCATACTTGTCCTGATTGCTCGGGGGAAAGCAAGCGACTATTTAGAAACCAAGCCGTATATTGAGAACACCATAGGTCAGCAATTACGGAAAATTGAAGAAACGACAGCACGGTTTTCTGCCAAAACTTCCAGAGTTCCGTTACTTGATCTGGCGATTCAACTAAAAAACGAAACCGGAGTCACAACGCTTCCTAATGTGTTCAAAGACAAGCCCCTCGATGAGATTTCCATTGCCGGAGTTGCGCTGCTTAAAGAAGGAAAGCTGGTAAAAAGTGTTATCAGCCCGACAAATACCCAACCATTATTGATGCTGCTTGGAAAATTAAAAAGCGGAGTTATCGATATTGCGGATAAGGATGCAGAGTCTGAAAAAAAGAAAACCAAAGAAAGCCTCCAGGTTATCTCCTTAAAAACGAAGATAGTACCTTTTATCGAAGGAGAGGATGTCGTTGCTCGTGTACATATCAAAATCATAGGGGCAATCGGCGAGCTGCATAGTTCTTCCGTGATGACCAGAGAGGAGCAAAATAAATTTAAAGGCAGACTCGAAGCCGAGATTAAGGAGAAATTGAGGGAAACGATTTCCCTTCTTCAGAAGGAACGATTAGATGCAATAGGAATCGGCAATCAGATTTTTCAAAAAAATTCGGCATTATGGAAACGCTGGAAGCCAACCTGGAACGAGCGGTTTGCCAAGGCTGAGTTTAATGTAGCCGTTGAAGTTAATATTGTGAGTACGGGAATGGGGATAGGAGTACCATTTTAGAAAAGGAGATAGCCATGTTTGCTAAATTTTTGTTTTTTATGATTTGTAATGCTGCAATGCTGATCACTGATATTCCAAAGTGGAAACGGACAAATCGCAGAGCACGTATCCTGTATCTATCGCTTATGCTGCCTATAGCCTATCTTGGCTTACTCTATATTACGAATCTCCCGTGGCCAAATCTTGACGAGCTTATTGATTTCTTTCTTCTCGCTCCGGCCAAACGCATCGTCGCATGGTTCAGGCTCCCGACCTGAACTCACTTCATATCAGCGGAGGAATCTCATGAAAAATCAAGAGAGTATCAGTGCGCTCCAGACAGCGGTGTTGTTTCTTGCCGGAATGACGGGATCGGCCATCGTTCTGATCCCTGCTTCAGTAATCAGCGCTGCTAAAAACGGAGCATGGATTTCCTTATTAATAGCTTGGGTAATGGGGATGTGTCTATTGGCCTGCGTCCTTTATTTGCACAGCCAATATCCCGGATTGCTCTTCGTCGAATACAGCCGTAAAGCGCTGGGAAAATGGTTGACCCTCTTAATGATCATTCCTTTTACTTGTGCCCTGTTCTGGCAGAACGCCGCCATAATTATTGAAGTTGGCGGTTTTTTCAATAGTACTATAATGACAAAAACGCCTGTAACTGTTGTCCATACCTTGTTTTTTGTGACGGCTGCACTGACAGCCCGGGCTGGAATTGAAGTTATGGCCCGAATGTTTTTCATTTTATTGATTATGATGTATGGGTTTATTTTATTGGTTTTGGTCTTGGCTTCTGCCAACTACCATCCAGAATTTTTACTGCCGATCATGCCGGACGGAATGAAACCGATTCTTCATGGAGCCTATATCACCTATGGGTTTCCATTCGCAGAAGTCGTATTGTACTCTTCACTTCTTCCGTTTGCACGTAAAGGCGAAGAGCGAATGCTCGGAAAATATATGTACTTTGCTATTATAATGAACGGAGTCACATTAATTGCATCTATTATTTGCACCATTCTGGCTCTAGGACCTTTAGCAGGCGAGATGAATTATTCCATGTATCAGCTGGCCAGATTAATCTATATACAGGAGATTATCGAAAGAATTGAGCCTGTAATCGGATTTTCATTAATTGCCGGTTCGTACATGAAAACCTCGATCATGGTATTTATATTGACGAATTTATTTTCGCGATTTTTTAGAGTAAAAAATTACCGTATTTTAACGTTTCCGATAGCATATATCTGCTTGCTTCTTTCAGTTACCATGTACCATGATCAGGCGTCCTTCAACGAGGACGGATACATGGCTTGGACCTTATTCGATAATCTGGCATATGTTCTTCCCTTACTCTTGATCGTAGTCGTTACACGAATGAGAAACCGAAGCAAAAGAGCTTGATTTAAGTAGAGGTTCCCCTTTTGGGATAGTTTCAAATTAATGAACGGTAAAGGTGCAGACAGCCCGCAAAAAGCACAGGAGTTGAATAAAATAGCACATTGAAAATTAACAGTATTCGTTCGTTTTTGCGAAAATATACGTGCTAGGAATGGAAAGTATGAGGCTGTCAGTATTAGAGAGAGGTACAATTTTGTTGATGCTCAGATCGGCACGAGAGGACGTTTCCAGTATAAACTGGAAACGTCTTTTTTTTGCTGTTGTACAAGATAGAGCTGATCAGCATTTGAATAGACGGGAAGCTGGCTCGCGCTTAACCGATCTCTAGGGAGGCTTAAAAAGTCGCTGGAGGAGTTCTTGCCTGATACAGGCCATTCATGAATATCAAATATTAATAAATTGCTCATTTCATCGTAGACTGGGATGGCAGCTTCTTCGTCCATACCGTCGCACAAAATAGATTTCTTTCTATATATTAGAAGAGCAGATCGATTTATAGATTTTTGCAGAATCCTCAGGTAAAATGGCTTGTAATAAAGCTGAGGAGGAATGGGCATCATGGCAGAGCATTTAGCAGATATCTTGAAGTTGTTGAAGCAAAAAGAGTGGGTGGATTTGTCCCACGCTTTTTATCCTGAAATCCCTCATTTTCCAGTATTCGATAATGTTCAGGTGGATACCCTGTTTACCCACGATGATGGCTTTTTTGTAAAACAATACTGCTTTCCCGGTCAGTATGGGACTCATATTGATGCACCCGTTCATTTTGTGAAGGGCAAACGTTACTTGCATGAGCTTTCGTTGAAGGAGCTGGTTTTGCCGCTAGTTGTCATTGACCGTTCAGCAGCCGTTGCAGCCAATTCTGACTATGAACTTACGGTTGCGGATATTTTGGACTTTGAGAAAGAGCATGGACGCATTGCTGATCAGTCCTTTGTCGCTTTTCGCAGTGATTGGAGCAAACGTTGGCCTGATTCAGATGCCTTCTCGAACAAGGACGACGCCGGAGATGCACACTGCCCGGGCTGGTCGCTGGAGGCGCTGCGCTTTTTGGTAGAAGAACGGAATGTGGCTGCCATTGGGCATGAAACGCTAGATACCGATTCCTCTGTAGCTTATCGCAAAGCTGGCAAGCTGGTAGGGGAATATTACATATTGGAGCAGGATCGGTATCAAGTTGAGGTGCTGACGAATTTGGACAAGCTGCCCCCGACGGGCGCGGTCATATATAATATCGTTCCGAGCATTCAAGATTCCCCTGGATTTCCGGTGCGCTCCTTTGCTATTTTGCCTTAATCATACAGTATCCAGTCATTTGAAAACGATTATATAATCTAAAAGACCGATTCAGATATCGACATCTGAATCGGTCTTTTCTAGCTTATACGGGGTAATGTACAGCGTGAATGACCGTTCAGTCCAACTTGAATCAAAAATATGAAAAGTGTTAAGTGATAATAGTGACGGTAGGCGCAGAGATGGTAGGCTGAGTCGCGATAATGGAAGTTGTGCCGCTAAAATCTGTTATTTCTATAACAACTGGGACACCTGGTGTAATATCTACGGAGGCAATGACCAGACTTGCTGTGGTGAGGGTGAATAAGGAGCTCTGCTGAATAACTCCGTTAATATAAAAATTAGAAGAATCAGTAGCTGCTAATGTCGGCAAAGCAACAACTGGAGCATCGGCGTCATCTACAAAGCTTGCAGCAGGAACGGTTGTTTCTGTTGTTCCGATCATTCCAGCTGTAATCGTTGCAAAAAAGCGAGTCGTGGCTGGGGCTACGGTCGTGGCTATGGCGCCACCCGTTGATACGGGAGCAGTAGCTACTGCTGTAAACACAGGTTTTATGATTGGCATAGTTCTCATCTCCTTTCTTTACTGGTAATGAGCCATTTGCATTCGCTGGCTCTTAATCAATAAATGATTGTTCAACCTATTCGGAAACGGCATATTAACCTTTCTATTAATAATAGGGTAAATGGAGAAGGCCCTATTTTGCTACAAATATAGATGGAAGCGAATACTTGGAATCTGAAGGTTACAAATGCCTAAAACCCTAAAGGGGGATGTGCATACACTACATAAATAAGCATGTGAGAAGGAGGTGTATACGGCTGGTATGAGGAGACGCGATTCATCACTAAGGAGGCTAGGAAAGAGGACCGTACATTACAAGATCAACAAACGTAAAAAGTGTAAAACAAGTTATTCATTCAAAGGTAGAACAAAAACGGGGTTCCATGCCAAAAAGCATCCAAAGCTAATCATGCAACGGAGGTGCAGAAATACTCCTAGCAAGCGGAGGAGGAGCATGAGCCAGACGGGAAAGCGAGCTGCACCGGGTTCGGTAGGAGCACAAGGCATTCCCGGTTTGACAGGGGTACAAGGTATTCCAGGTTTAGCAGGAGCCCAAGGTATATCGGGAACTGCGGGAACACCGGGAGTCCAAGGAATACCAGGAATACAGGGTCCAGCAGGAACGCGGGGAGCGCCAGGAGTGCCAGGAGTGCCAGGTCCGGCTGGAGTCCAAGGAAGTCCAGGTGCAACAGGAGTACCCGGCCCTACTGGAGCGCAGGGCATAGCTGGTCCTACTGGAGCCCGAGGTATAACAGGGCCAACCGGCCCGGCAGCTGACATTTCAAATATTGAAATTGTTCCTACGGCTGAGCGGTATTTTTATCTTGCACCTGCTACAATTGAATCTTCAATCACGATTATGGCGGATCAATTTTCTGTAGATGGTGTACATGAGGCCTTTCAGCGTTTTAATGTCGGAAGCAACAGCTATGCCAATCTATACATTAATGGAATGATACAAGAAAGCACATTGTACAGCCTGACACCTTTATCGCTGACGATTCGCCTTAACGAAGGAGAGGCAATTCTCTCCGGCACACCTATTATTGTGGAAATTGTCCAATTTAGTGTGCGATCCAGTGGATGATACTGTTTGCGGTGAGGCAACCCAGAGGCAGATACAGCTGTTTCTTGGGGCAACGAGCCTTTGCGCCCGACACGCCAAAGCTGAAGATCGGCTTTGGGGCCTTGGTCATGGATGGCTTGTACGACTTTTTGCAGCGGGGAAATGTACTCGTCGCTCCATATCCAAGACTGCCTGAGTCTTTTCCCTGCTGGGTGACTGCATGCACCTCAAGCATAATTAGTCCCACCTATCCTAGCGCCCGTTTTATTCGGTTACATATCTTTTTTATATGAATAAAATGGGATGATGCACGTATTATTTAGGGTATTTATGATTAATCGCTTATAAAACATGGTTTTTAGGTTTAATTCAATATATTTCAAATGAAAGTATGAAGACAGAATGAGCCTGCATAAATATAATTTGCATTTTAGTTAGTTATCACTTACTATAAGCTTATGAATAAGAAAACACATGTAGACAGCAAAAAGAAAGATATTCTGCAGGCAGCAATGTGCTTATTTGCAACCAAAGGAATTGACGGGATTTCAGTCAAAGAAATTGGAGAGGCTGCTGGTGTGACGGATGCCGCGATTTATAAGCATTTTAAGAGTAAAGATGCGATGGCCTTGGAAGTATTCGGGCAGTATTGTAATAGCTACACCACATTAATTGACTTCTATCGCAAGCAGAGTGGGAACTTCGTTAGTCGTTTCCATCAACTGGTGGATGAAGTGCTGGATATGCATGATGAGGACCAGTATGGTTTGCTTCTACTATCACAACATCATGAGCTGTATGTTGAAGCAAGCCAGAGCCAGAATGTGCGTCAGCCGCTGGAGGCGTTGACTGAATTCATCGAACAGGGGATTCAACAAGGTGAACTGCCGAAGCAGGATGCTCTGCTATCCGGTGTGCTCATCATTGGAGCCATTACACGCTTGTCCGTGTCCAGCCTGGAAGGTGAACTTCCACAGCAGTTGGTTCCATTTGCAGCAGAGGTCAAACAACGTTTAACTGCTTTATTAAGTAAAGGTCAGTAGTGACCTTTTCTTTTTAAATATAAAGTTAGTGTATTCTAACTAAAATCATAATATGAAGGTAGGAAGTGGTTTATATGTCTAAAAAAATATTGGTGATTCAAGGGAATCCGGTCGCTGGCAGTTATGGGGAAGCGCTGGCTCAATCCTATGTAAAAGGAGCGAAGGCTGCAGGGGCGGAGGTTCGTTTGTTGCAGCTGTCCGCGTTGGATTTTAATCCAAATCTATTAGGTGGATATCGTAATAAATTACCGCTGGAACCTGATTTGATCCAAGCACAGGAGTCGATTAAATGGGCAGAACACCTCGTTTTTGTCTTTCCGATCTGGTGGGGCAGCTTGCCTGCATTAATGAAAGGATTCATTGACCGTATCTTTATGCCGGGATTTGCGTTTAAGTATCAAAAAGGAAAACCCCTGCCTGACAAGCTTCTAAAAGGAAGAACGGCCCGCCTCATTACAACGATGGACGGTCCGCATTGGTACTACCGATTTTTCCAGGGACAGCCTGGACATCGGATGATGAAGGATTCCACGCTGTATCTATGTGGTGTCAAACCGGTGCATTCTACTGCGATTGATCTCATGAATAAATTATCGGATCAGCAGCGCAACGATTGGCTGAGCAAGGTGGAGCAGCTGGGGCGAAATATGAGCTAGGTTTTCACCTGCCTGCCCCAAATTCATTGGCCTACAGGTAAATCATGGTGGTATCTGATCATAATTGACCTGCGAAAAGGAAAAAGACCACAATGGGAGCAACTGACTCGCATTGTGGTGTTCGGGATAGCCCATGTTTGCAATCAACGTTATATAAATATCGATGCAACGATTAAAATAAATCCGATCGCTAGACCGGCAGGGCCCCAATAATGCATGGGGATAAAAAACAGACTGTGCTGGGTTCCCATTCGATAGCGTTGCCCCGTTTCCATATCAACTAGCACTTTGTCCGAGTCGGCGTTAAGCGCTTTTCCCAAGTACCAGATAATAACCCCCGACACAATGAACACAAAAGCCATCGGTAGCCGGGAATCTATGGAGTCAAGCCCTAGAGCGGATACTAAACTCCCGACTATAACAAATAAAATCCCTGGAACAACGATGTTTAAAATACCAAAACCCTTCCAAACAATCACATGAAATCTTCCTTCCTGAGTTCAAATCCAACATATGTATTTATCGGTTAAAAGAGAGATTTAGTTTACAAAATGCCCCATTCGATGGGAAATTTACAATGTATAAAACTGGATAGAAGGCGTCAAGAAGGGGAGGAAAACATGTACACACGTGGAGTGTAATCCTGGAGGTTTGCAGGTATCACAAAAAAAAGCCGTTTCTCCACATCTTCATAGCCCAGCATAATCTGGCCTGAAGGAGGAAAATCGGCTTTTTCAATAAGTGAAGTGAAGCCCTGTGCCTATTCGGCGGTTGCTTTCGCTTGTTCTGCTACGAAAACAACAGGCTTCATAATCCGGCTCAGCATATCCTGCTTCGGACGATTCCAGGTAACCCAGTCGTCCAGCAGCAGACCGCCTGTGTCGCCGCTATTCGGATTCAGGGACCAGTACGTAAAGTACAGGTTGTTGGCACCAATATAGTCTACGAGTGCATTTTGCCATTTCCCCTCAGTAGTAGACAAATCAACATTACGACCGCCGAATTCACCGACCAGCACCGGAGCTATGTTTTGCTTGCTGATGTAGCCCCAGGTTTGATCCCAGATCGCTGGCAGGTTGGACGGGAAGGCCGGGTCGTTGAACCATGGCTGCGAAGACACACCAGGGCCGTAATCATGAGGAGAATATACGACACGGTTCGGTACGTCCAGAACGACAGGATAGTTGGCTACACCTGTCAGGTTGCCACCCCACCAGTATTGGCTATTGTTGCCTTGTACATTGTGATCTACACCTTCTACGAGAATCAGCCAATTCGGATTCACGGACAGAATCGCATTCCCTGCACGTTGTGCCGCCAGACGCCAGTCTGTGGAGGCATTGCCTGTACCCCAGCTTGCTTGACCGTGTGGCTCGTTGTGCAAATCCGCACCAATGACGGTTGGGTTGTTTTTATAACGGTCAGCTAACATTTTCCAGTCACTAATCCAGCGAGACTCAGGGTACTGGGATGTGTACCACAGCTCGGATTGCCCACCTGAGCTTGGACGGTGACGGTCAAGGATAATCTGAATACCGCGTTGTCCAGCTTTTTCGATCAGCTTGTCCATAATTTGAATCGGAGTTAATCCGACCAGATCAGGGTTTTTGTGATAATCAATACTGTCTGGACGGGAACTGGAATCGAATAACTGATTGCTGTAAGGCAGACGAATCAGATTGTAGCCTTCTTTCTTCACCTGATCTAGCATGTCGTCCATTGAACGGCTCCACAGTCCATGCAAGGTGTAATTAGGAGTTTCCAGACCGAACCAATTCAGGCCGTTAAATGCCGCTTCTTTCCCGGATTCGTCTACAATCTTGTTTCCTTGGGTGTGATAATATCCTTTCACACTGGCTGCATCTACTGAAGCGGGAGTATAGCCATACAGTGTGAAGCCCATTACGAGGGAGGTAATGATGAAAAATGTTTTTTTTAGTCCTTTTTTCTTCATAATTCTGCTTCCTCCTTTATTTAAAAGAAATTGTAACCGATTACATTCTCATTTTATGTTCAAATCTTCCATCAAACAAGTTCATAAAATTCGTATATTTCTAAGATTTCGTTCGAATTCAATAGATTCGTAACAACGGATGGTTAAGCTAAGTGTCCAGCTTTTGTGGGAGCGGTTGTTTAGGGGCTGGAGGGCACGCTCTAACTCCTCATTTATTATATTTTCCTGCTGTAAAAGAAGGTATATAATAAAGTGAAATTCACTTTACATACAGGTTGCAGAATTATATTTGAAAATTAATACGCCTGACATGCAGAAAAAGAAAGGAGGGTAATTATGGTAACAACGATGAAGGAAGTTGCAGAACGTGCCGGGGTGTCGAAGAGTACAGTTTCGCAGTTTCTGCAAAAGAGATACAACTATATGAGTGAAAACACTAAGAAGAAGATCGAGCAAGCGATTGAGGATCTCAGTTATATACCTAATGAGGTGGCACGTAGTCTCAAGCAGAAGAAGACCTTCATTGTGGGGGTTATTTCTTCAACCATTTTATCGAGATTTACAACAGAAGTCGTGCGTGCAATTGAAGATGAATGCCAACTGGAAAATGTCCAGGTCATTGTCTGCAATACCGATGATGATTCGCTCAAAGAGAAAAAGTATGTCCAGTCGATGATTGCTCGGCAAGTGGATGGACTTATCATTTTCCCGACGGAAGAGAACAAGAAATTATATGTTTCCCTTGCCAAGAATGGCTATCCTTTCGTGTTTGTGGACCGAAAAATCGATGAAATCAGCGTAGACACAGTGCTGTTGAATAATGAAAAGGCCAGCGAGCTTGCGGTTGAAGCACTTATTGAGCATGGTCATAACAACATTGGGATTATCACGTTCCCCTTAGGCAAAAAAGCGATCACCACACGAAGTGAGCGGCTGTCAGGTTATCGAAATACGTTGGGCAAACATGACATACCAGTGAATGAAAACTATATCAAAAGCGGCAGGTTGGATGAAATGCCTAATCTGATTGGACAACTATTCCATATGGAGCATCCGCCCACCGCAATCATTGCTACGAATGACATGATTTTGGAGCAAGTGCTGATTTATGCAAAAAATAATCATCTGACCATACCTAATGACTTTTCCTTGATTGGCATAGATGATGTATCCTTTGCATCTTTTTATAATCCGCCGATCACAACCGTTTCCCAGCCGAGTTTTGAAATGGGGAGAAGAAGTGCCAGGCTACTGCTGGAGAAAATTGATCAAAAAGAACAGGATCATGAGGAGCTGTCAGAAATCATCCGAATGAATCCGGTCATTAACCACAGAGAATCTGTCCAAAAACTGAACTGAATGATTGAATAAGTCCTTTTCATCTTTTTGAAAACGTTTTTATAAATTCTATTGTAAAAAGAAAATAAAGAGCTATAATGATCTTATGATTCGAGTCATGAATACCCTTTCATTTATGTATGTCCTGATTTTAGTGATGATTGCGATTGAAGAGAGGGGAGGAATGGAAACTTAAACGAATAATGTATGGAATAAGTTGTGATTTAATTCACAAAAAATGATTCTGCTTCTTTTTACATTCCCGAGAGGGAAATTTTTTTCGAGTATTACTAAATCGATTTAGTAAGAATGGAAAATAAATAAAAGAAAGTCGGAGATCACTATGGAAATGTTTATGAGCATTATCAGGGAGCCATCCATCATTATCGCGATTGTGACATTACTCGGCCTCATATTCCAGAGGAAGAAAGTATCAGAGATCATTACGGGAACTACCCTTTCTTTTATGGGTTTCACCATGATCAAGGTCGGCGGCGGAATTTTAGGTGGCGTTCTCACCAACTTCAGTCAAATTTTTTCTTATGCGTTCAACCTTAAAGGTGTCGTACCAAGCAATGAAGCCATCATGGCACTGACCATTGATCAGATCGGGGCGGATGCTGCGCTCATTCTGCTCTTTTCCATGATCCTTAACATCGTGCTTGCACGCCTGACCAAGTTCAAGTACATTTATTTGTCTCTTCACTTGATTTTGTTCATGAGCTTTGCCGCTACAGCCGTTATGAAAGGTCTGGGTCTCAGTTCGCTAACTACGATTATCGTCGGTTCTTTGGTAATTGGGAGCTATATGGCGGTGTTTCCTTACCTACTCCGGAATGCCAGCAAAAACATTATTAAATCGGATGAATATACGATTGCTCATGCTTCCATGACCTCTTACATTCTAGGTACCTATTTAGGGAAAGTTTTTGGCAACCGTGAAAATGACACCGAAAATGTGAAAATTAATGACCGCATCAGTTTTTTGCGCGACCCCAATGTTGCAACGACCTTGACGATGCTTGTGCTTTTACTGGTATCTGGACTGGTTGCTGGTTCTGATTATGTCAGCAAATTATCGGATGGCAAAGAATATATCGTCTTTATCCTCGAACAGTCAGCTATTTTTGCTGCCGGCTTGTATATCGCAAAAGCAGGTGTTAAGCTGTTCACAACTGAAATTGTACCCGCTTTCAAAGGTTTCTCCCAAGTGTTCGCACCTGGAGCAATCCCTGGTGTGGATGTTCTGGTACTGTTCGACAAATCACCCAATTCCGCGTTGGTAGGCTTCTTGGTCAGCTTCTTCACAGGCGTTGCCTGCGTCTTTCTTTTCCCGCTTATCGGATTGCCTGTCATTGTGCCAGGGATCATGGCCTGCTTCCTCGCTGGTGGTGCAGCCGCGATATTTGGCAATTCCAGCGGTGGTTTCAGAGGAGCTGTTATTTCCAGTTGTCTTAATGGATTCTTGCTCTGTCTGCTGCCAGCTCTCACCTTGCCGCTCTTTTCTTTTTTGGGTGCCGAAGGGGTAACGTTCGCCGATCCCGACTTTACTACCCTTTCCGGAGTACTTTGGCTTATTTTCCGTTGGTTTTAAACTAAATCGATTTATGAATTTTTTCAAAATAACTTATCTAAATCATTTGCGTCTAAATCATTTGCGTCTAAATCATTTGTGCTTAAAAAGAGGAGGAATTATCCATGTTTTTTAACGATCAAGATATTCAAATTGATATCGTTGACAGTAATACCACACGGAAAGTGCTAGCCCACAGTGACCAGCTTATGTATGTCAAAGTGATGTTTGCTAAAGCCCAAACAGGGGAGATCCTGTTGCATAAGCATGTCCATGAACAAGTCACTTATGTAATAAAGGGAAGCTTTAAGTTCATGATCGATAATGGCGAAACAAAGGAAGTGCAGACTGTCAAAGAAGGAGACAGCATCCATTTTCCATCCGATACTCTTCATGGCTGTATCCCACTGGAGGATGGCGGTATTCTGCTAGATGCATTTACACCAGCACGTGCAGATTTTCTGTAAATTCCCCTTTCAAAATACGGTTTATCTACCCCGATATCTGGAGGAATTTACGATGCCTTTCAGCGGCAGACAACAGAGGCGAATGAACGCCTTCTGACCATGTCATGTCCGATACATTTCTTTTTATCTTTTTTTAGAAGAAGGCCTGCAAGTATGTTATATTTAACAAACGGCAATCGTGATGAACAGTAATATAGTGATTTTTAGAAAAGGATGAGATGATTTTGGAAAACAACGAAACTCAGCAAGAATTTGCAGATGTATATGAGCAGCTTAAAGTAGCTGCAAACCGAACCTCCGATTGGAAAACACGCCTAGCCGCGGTAAATGATCTGGGTACATGGAAGAACCAGCAGACGATTGACTTGCTGACACACCGTTTGAATAATGATACGGTATATGCCGTTCAGGAAGCCGCTTACCGCAGACTTCAGGAATGGGGCGAGAATGTACAGCCGCCTGTGCGCAAAGAGGGTGAGCTTGTTAAGGGCCTGACGAAGATTCTGGTGCGGATTAAAAAAAGCTTGCCAGCCGACCATACCTATAACGATTTTCGCGAGAAGCTGCACAAGATGAGAGTCGATATTTATGACATCTATGAAGGTGACAAGGGTGCTGAATTTGATCAGTGGCTGGAGCAAAAATGGGCTTCGTTATCCACAAGATAATGTCTGAACCCTGTAATTGAATGTATTTTTAAGGATTGTTGCTGGTGATACAGACAGAGCCTTAACAAGGATAAGGGATTATCTTTGTTAAGGTTTTTTTATCTTGTTCTCCTTAAGAATCATGTCCTTTATCTTTATGCCACTGTATATATACTTCGGCAATATGGTACGATGGGATCGGATTATTTTAGTGTGTACATGGGAGGGACTAACATGAGCAAGGCGAGGCTGTGTTTTATCGGGGCGGGCTTTCACGCTTCAACGAATATATATCCTGCTGTCATTGGGGCAGGTGCTGAAATTCAGGCGATTGCGACTAGAGATCTAAGCAGATCGAAGACAGCACTTCAGCAGTTTGGAAGCAGCGGCACACCTTATGACAATTACAAGGCTATGCTGGAGCAGGAAGACTGTGATGGAGTTGTCGTGATTGCACAAGCGGCAGATCATCCTTCGCTCGTACTGGACTGCATTAAGGCTGGAAAACATGTTTTTGTAGACAAGCCACTGGGCTGGAATGCCGAGGAAGCGGCCCAAATTGCAGATGCGGCAGAAGCAGCGGGTGTCGTGCTGATGGTCGGTTTCATGAAGCGCTACGCGCCTGTATACATAAAATTAAAAGAATTGATTGAGGGTGGCTCACTTGGAGCCGCACGCTCATTTCAGGCAAAATTTCTCGTGGACAGTACCCTGTTTTGTAAAACCGGCGAAGATTTCATGAAGCTGGCGGCGGTTCATATGGTCGATCTGGTACGTTATTTGTTCGGAGAAGTGGCGCAGGTTACCGGATTTGCGAACGATAACGGCGAGTGTATTTCCCATACGATTGCCCTGAAATTTGAAAATGGTGTAGTGGGTAGCCTATACTTCGCAGGTATGACAGCATGGACACGCGAGAGTGAAGGTATTACGGTAACCTTTGATCATGGTTTTGCGAACGCGGATGAGGTGAATACACTGATCATTCACAAGTCGGAGAGTCATACAGAGCTTCCTTGGAAATCCCTTGCGGAAAACGATACGGTTCTGACACCGTCAGCCTCCGCGATGTCGGGCGGATACCGTGATTTGTACTTGCGCGGTTTTGTTGGTGAAATCGCACATTTCATGAACTGCTGCCAAGAAGGACGGACGCCTGATTCAAGTGGACGGGATAACGTGAAAACGATGGAGCTGTGCGACCGCATTTTGGCTGTGCTCCAATAGGATACCCATTTCATATACAAGTTTCGGAGCCTGGACGGTACCTTAGTTTGGGTGATTTGAAAGAAGCTTCGGTGTAACTGGTCAGTAGATGGCTCCTGCATTTGTCGGGAGTCATTTTTTTCGTTTACCCTACGACCTTTCTATTTCATAGCATTCCTGCCCATTTTGATTAATCTCTGCTGAAAATATGCCAACAAAGACGAACGATGCGATAGAATAGGAAAAGGAAAGCGTTATCATCACCCATTTTTCTGCGATGGTTCAGGGGGAGAAGGCTTATGCGTTCAAGGTCAAGGTTTCAGCCATTAAACACATTACGTAATCAGATTTTTATCGGATTTATACTGGTGATGCTCATTATGATGAGTGTGGCGGGGGCGTTCATTTATCTCAATGTGTCTCACCTGTTAAAAGACAGTGCCGAGCGGCATATTGGTCAGACTGCGGTACAAGCAAGCGGTAGGCTGGATGCATTAATCGGCCAGATGGATAGCTTGACGGAGCAGGTCGCGAATCACCCGTCTGTTCAGCATATTCTGCTGGAGGAGCGCAACGGGGTCAAGGTGAATTTCGGACAGCGTCAATCACTACTGCAAGTGATGCATAGCTATCAGGCATATATGCCGAGTGTCGGCTCACTGGAGCTGTATACCGCCGAAGGAAAGATGTTGTTTCCGATTAGAGAGGGCAGTCTGGAGGAACGTATCGGACAGGCAGACATCCGGGAAGCGAATCAGATGAAAGGAAGACTGGTCTGGATCGGCATTGATCCCGAAGACTCCCGGTCTCTGCTGGCAATTCGGCAGGTGAGCCTGGTGGATCGCTGGTTCTCACGTGGAGGGTATCTGATTACCCGTATGGAGCGAAGTTATTTTGGACTGAATGGTGCGACAGCGGTCAATGAAGAAGCAGATGAAACTATGCTGCTTGTAGATCGACAAGGTCAGCTGCTGTCGGGTGAACCTATGAACCAGACGGATTTGTCAGGTGTACTGCACAGCAAGACACAGACGGTTCATATTGGGGAGCGGGAATATGTGAAGGCGGTTCAGCAGTCGGAGCGGACGGGCTGGTCGCTGCTGATCCTGATTCCGGTTAGCGTCGTCACAGACGGAATTACGGTTTTACGGACTACACTTATCATTTCCGCGTCTCTTGGTGCCGTGCTATTCCTGTTCATGTCCTTTATGTTGTCTACGTTGATTACAAGACCGATAGGTCACTTGATTCAGGCGATGCGTCGTTCACGGGAAGGGGCATTGGCACTGAATCCAGAACCGGCAGCAGCGGTCGAGCTGCGAGAATTAAATGCAGAGTACAACACAATGATTGTCGATATTAATGAATTGATCCGTGTTATTTGCGAGAAGGAGGTTTTACAAAGCCAAACCGAGCTTAAAGCTCTGCAGGCGCAGATCAATCCGCATTTTCTTTTTAATACGCTGGATGCTTTCAACTGGTCGCTACAGGAGAAGGGAGAAGAGGAGCTTGCCGGGCTGATGGTGTCCATGTCGCGGCTGTTTCGTTATGTTATCGAACCGGCTCACCATGACTCTTGGGTGACACTCGGGGAAGAAATGGCGCAAATCCGTCGTTATCTGGAACTGATGGAGATGCGTCTGGGTGAACGTCTGAGCTGGCAAATTCATATGCCTTCGGAGGCAGCCAGAATTCCGCTTCCTAAACTGCTGATCCAGCCTATTCTAGAGAATGCCATTTTGCATGGTGTCGAAAATCGCATCGGCAACGGCCGTGTTGAAATTAGTGTCACTCCTTCGACCAGAACGGGTTGGACCAAGATCGCGGTCATAGATAACGGACCTGGAATGACACTGGAAGAACTTGCAGCTGTGCGTACAGCGTTGATGGGGGGGGCAGCCTGCGAGAGCAAGGGAACCGGTATGGGACTAGTGAATGTGCAGCGCAGGCTTGCTCTTTATTATGACAGCGCATCTTATTCAACGGATGGTGTGCTGATACATAGTGCTGAGCAGGAAGGAACAGTGGTCGCTTTTGAAATTCCTGATGAATATGGAGGGCGGTAGGAATGAGTGTTTCATCCAAAACCATTGTCATTGTAGACGATGAACAGCGAACACGTCAGGGGATACACCAGACACTGGAGCAATGGGCCGCCGGGAAATACCGGATTGTGACATTCGATAATGGTTTGGAAGCATTAAATATACTGCGAGCGGAGACAGTTCATCTGTTGATTACGGATGTCCGGTTGCCGGAATTCAGTGGGCTGGATTTAATCCGCTCTCTGGAACGGGATTCACGACGACCAGCGATCATTGTCATATCGGGTTATGCGGAGTTTGATTATGTCCAGCAGGCTCTTCGTCTGGGAGCCGTCAATTATTTGCTCAAACCGATTGATAAGCAGGAGCTGTTGAATGCGGTCAATGAAGCGCTTCGGCTGGAAGAGGAGCGGCAGCGGTACGAGAAGCTGGACAAGCTGGCTGACCCTGTTCTGCTAGAGCTTGATCTCCAGGCAACTACTCTTAGTGATCCGGTACGACGTGCCTTCACCTATATGGCGGAGCATCTTCACGAATCCATTACGATGGCGCAGACTGCCGCGCATTCACACCTGAATGCCAGCTATTTTAGTGTTTTATTCAAGGAGCAAAGTGGTTTGTCCTTCAGCGAATATCTGCATCGGCTACGGATCCAACGGGCTAAGGAGTTGCTGTTGCATACCCAGTTAACGATTGCCCAAATCGGCGAGCGATCAGGCTACCGAACAGATAAATATTTTATTAAAGTATTCAAAGCGACCGAGGGGGTAAGTCCCAGTCGCTACAGGCAGCAGATGCGTACAGGGCCGGAGAATATCGACTGACGTATAGGCAGATCAAACCCAATAAAAGTGGAATTATACCCAATGAGCGTACCCTGTTGGAAGCAGGAATGGAGTGCTAAACTTACAAATGATAACGGTTACAAAAAATATAAATACAACAAACGGAGGTCTAACGATGTCCAACAAGTATGGTTTACGTAAGCGCTCACATCAAAAATGGTTTGCTGGGTTGACCCTGCTGCTGTCATTCATGCTGGTGCTATCCGGTTGCGGTGCTGGTAAGGATGGTCAAGGCGGTTCCAGTGGAGAAGGGGGAAAGGTTACACTCAAAATGATGCACCTGTGGCCAGAGGGAAGCTCGGCACAGCAGAGCAAGCTTGTGACTCAGATTATAGATCAATACCAAAAGGATCATCCGAATGTCGTCATTCAGCAGGAAGTGCTGGAAAATGAACAATACAAAAACAAACTCAAAGTGCTGTCAGCTTCCAATGAATTGCCGGATATCGGAATCACCTGGGCAGCGGGCTTTATGGAGCCTTACGTTAAAGGTGGATTATTTACACCGATGGATGACCTGTTGAATGGTTCCAAGCTGAAGGACAAATTTGTACCGGGAACGACCGAAGCTTATGCGCTGAATGGCAAAACGTATGCGCTTCCGATTGAATTGAATATTACACCTATTTATTACAACAAAGCCATATTCCAAAAATACAACTTGAAGGTACCTGCGACATTTGACGAGTTTAAGCAGGTTGTGAAAACACTTACGGATCATGGAGTTGCACCGATTGCATTGGGCAATAAAGACCGCTGGACCGGCTCACTCTGGTACATGTATCTGGCAGAGCGTATAGCGGGTAACGAAACGCTGAAAAAAGCGATTGACGGCTCAGGATCGTTCGATGACCCTGGTTTAATTCAGGCGGCCTCCGAAGTCCAGACGCTTGTGGATATGAATGCCTTTAACAAAGGATTTAACGGCTTGTCCAATGATGAGGGAAAATCCGAGTTTATGAACGACAAGGCAGCTATGTATTTGATGGCTACTTGGGAATTGCCGAATTTTACGACCAATCCCGCAATCCCACAAGCATTTAAAGATCAAATTGGCTTCTTTAAATTCCCGATGGTTGCAGGCGGCAAGGGCAACGAGAACAGTTGGGTAGGAGGTCCGGGAGTAGGCTTGTTCGTTTCGGAAAATTCCAAGGTGAAAGAAGAGGCCAAAGCGTTCGTTGAATACTTCGTAGTCAAATGGGGAGAGCAATCAGTCACACAGGCAGGCGTTATTCCCGCGACGAAAGTGGACACCTCCAAAGAAAAATTGCCCAAGCTATATGTCGATTTGCTGAACGGACTGAATCAAGCCAGCAGTATTACATTGTTCGCCGATGTACAGATGAAGCCGAATGCAGCGCAGGTACATTTGAATATGATTCAGGCGTTGTTTGGTAAAGCGGTGACACCGCAACAATTTGCCGACCAGCATAAGGCTGCCATCGAGAAAGGAAATTGAAATTGACCACCTAAGGAGGTCCGACCGTGGAAAAGGTCATGTCGAATAAGCTTGTTATTGCTCTATATGTATTGCCTTCTCTGCTGCTGTTATTCGCCGTAATATATGTACCCATCGTACTGACCGGCTATTACGGCCTGAATCAGTGGAATGGAATCGGCTCTATGACTTTTGTGGGGCTGGACAATTATCAACATCTGTTCACAGACAAAGCGTTCTGGCAAAGTGCATGGCATTCGCTGCTGCTGGCCTTGTTTTCAGGCATCAGTCTGATCGGTTACCTGGTCATTGCGATGATTTTGTCAGGAAAAATCAAGGGAGCGAATCTGCTGCGGAAAATTTATCTGATTCCCATGCTGCTGTCTTCTGTAGCGATCGCACAGCTATGGCTTAAAATATATCATCCAACGAACGGAGTGCTCAATTCCTTACTGGTGTCGGTCGGCGTTCACAACCCACCTGAATGGTTAGCTAATCCGTCTCTGGTGTTGATTGCCTTGTTTATCCCGATTATTTGGCAATATGCAGGCTTTTATATCCTGATCTACTATGCCGGGCTGAAAAACATTCCCGAAACGCTGATGGAGGCTGCCCGGATCGACGGGGCCAGTGCCTGGCAGATTGCGACTCGTATCAAATTGCCCCTGCTGCGCGAGGTGATTAACGTTACGATCATATTGTCCATTGTCGGTTCGCTCAAATATTTTGACCTCATCTACGTCATGACGGATGGTGGACCGAATGGAGCCAGTGAAGTGATGGCCTCTTACATGTACCATCAGGCATTCCGCAGCTTTGATTTTGGATACGGCAGTGCTACAGCCTTTGCCCTGCTGCTCATCTGTCTAATCGCTACGTGGCTGATCCGCAAGGTTACGGCTACTAGTGACACCATCCAGTATTCATAATGCAGTCTTGCTAATAGATGAGGGTAACAAAGGACAGGAAGAGGGAGGAACGGATATGAAAACCCAGGCAGCCGCCAACTATCCGCTTGGAGTCGCTACCCGCGGCAAAATGTTAACTCGGGTCGGTTATGCCGCTTTGTATATCATTTTAATCATCTTGGCGGTGACGCAGCTTTTACCGCTGGTGTGGCTGATGCTGTTCTCGCTTAAAAATAATCAGGAAGTGTTTAACCTTCCGCCGTTTGCACTACCGTCCCAGCCGCATTGGGAGAACTATATGAATGTGTGGACCAGCGGCAATATCGGGCGGTATTTCTTCAATAGTGTGTGGATTACGGTCATATCCGTGGCGCTGACGGTGCTGCTAGCCAGCTTTGTAACGTTTGCCATTACGCGTATGCGGTGGAAAGGAAGTCAGTTGGTTCTCGGACTCTTTATGGTCGGACTGATGATTCCAGTCCATTCCACCTTGATCCCGCTGTTCAGTATGTTTCTCAAACTGCATTTAACAGACACTTCACTCTCCATCATCCTGTCGTATGTTGCTTTTAATCTACCGACAACGATGATGATCTTGCTGGGCTTCTATTACGCTTTGCCCCGTGAAGTGGAAGAAGCGGCCGTTATGGACGGCTGCTCCGTCAACCGGATGTTCTTCCGAATCGTGCTGCCCATGACAACCCCCGTCATGGCAACGACATCTATTATTAACATGATCTATAACTGGAATGAGTTTATTTTCGTCAATACGTTCATCAGCTCGGACGAAAACAAAACACTGACTGTAGGCGTCCAAAACTTTATTGGACAATATACGACCGACTGGGGAGCTATCGGAGCTACGTTGATGATCAGCATTTTGCCCATTTTGCTCGTGTTTCTCATCATGAGTGACCGGATTGTGGAAGGGATTGCGGCCGGGTCGGTTAAGGGATAAAACAAATTCCCCAGATTAGAAGAGTGCCCCCTAGTGTAGACATTGGAACAAACCTCTTGGTTTGTCCGATGAATGCTAGGAGGTGCTTTTTTATGCGAGTCTAGTTTGAGTTGAAGATGATTGCGAGCCATTGTTCTTTTGTGTGAAATTAAATTTTGGACTATTTGCTTGGGAGAACAAGAACTTCACTAAAATAATTTTTTTAGGGTGGCTAGCTTTTACTATATCCATTCTAATGGGGGTTATCTATTTTAAATGTAACGGTGTTGTGGAGAAAAAGGTCAATTATGGATGGTTCTCACCATAACTGACCTATTCTATGTAACTACTTTCCACTATTTAAGTGATATATTTTGCTGTCGTACGCGTAAAAAGCGAAGGGATAGTTGGAATAGGTATTATACAGTAAAATTTGTAAATTATTAAATATTGATATAATCGATACTGTGAGCTTCAAATCGATAATCCATGTAGCTCTCAGCGGTGTGAATATGTCTTATTAAATCTAAGTCTGGATATCTCTTATCTAAAGAATATAATATGTCGATATACTTTTTGCTCTGTAAATTGTACGCCACTTCTTCGAAAACCCACCTAAAAATGAAATCTCTGTTTTATTGCATATCTGCAAGAAATTCAAAGTTGAGTTTTCATCTTCACTGAGTAAATTAATTAATTCATCCCATTTTTATTCTATTCTTGGATCGTTATCATCAAGTAATGCCCGTGCACCCAAGATTGCTCTTACTTTTTCTTCAAACATTAAATATCCTCCTTAAAATTATGGTTGTAGCATATTATCAGGGAAAGTTGCTATCTCTCTATACGTTTAGATAACTCCAACCCTAACTCTATTGGAATAAGTTTTATATATTATACTCAAGCAAATATGCACTTAGCAGTAAAGTCTAATACGGATGCTGTTCTGATTGTTGCGGAACTATTCTAATCCTTGCACTATAGTTTTTGGCCTATATTGCTTGGATGTTGCAGTATTATCCTTTCACTCTCCCTATCGGGGAGGTATACTCTACAGTTTGAAGGATTTTGAAAAACTGTGAAAAAAACGAATATAACATAAAACAGGTCAATCATGGTGGTATCTGACCATAGTCGACCTGTTCAATGTAATGCTATTGCGTTATTTGGGGTATAAATTGTACGTACTATCAAAATGGAGAAATCTTTATACATATGGTGTTATACAATATACATACTGATAGTTAATTCTTATAAAATTTATAAATCAATTTTCCTGCTCTACATTTAGGTTACTTCTCATTTCTTTAAGATACTTTTCGATTTCTTGCTCATCTTGCGGATTTTTTTCAATGTATCTCTTTGCTGCTAATTTAAAATAATAATATAGATTTTCATAAGCAATAATTATCGAATCATCTCCGTACTCGATTTCAATACCTTTGAACTCTTCATGATATAAACTTTTATCACTTTCATCAAGATCACTCCAAAAGGTAAAACCGCCGAAATCTGTCCCAAAACCTACTTCCCTACTTAAATACTTCATTGCATCTTTAAATGAATTTGATAAGTAGCAAAAATTCACCAGCCCTTCCAATGGCAAGTGTTCAATACTAATCAAATCTTCAGAATTTAAAATATTTTTCATTTTTCATTCCTCCTAAGGTGTGGTTGGGAATAACGATGTTATTCTTCCATCTTCATAATATCCGACCCATGATACTCCTTTTGAATCTACTCCCATCCAAACACGAGGTAAAGTTCCTGACGTCTCCTTTGTTAAAGCATTGTTCGCAGCTTCGATACCTCTCTCAATATATTTTTTATCAGATATAACATTAGGATCATAAATAGTTTTCTTTAGCACCTTCTTGTTATAAGTACCAGTCGGTTGTCTTGTTTTAGGATCTAATTCAGGCATGCTATACTCTACTTGTTTAACTCCCCTTACTTCATTACCATTCACGTCATAAACTTTATACTCGTTTACTACTTTTACATCATTTTCATAAAACTCCTCACTATTGTGTGCACCAACGATTCCTTTTTTGTTTGGGTGCTCTTTTCCGTTCTTATCCACAAACTCTCTATGTTTTATATGAGTCTCCAACTCGGGAGTTGCTGTTATTGATGATTTAACAATTTCTTTTTCCTTTTTTAAATATTCTTTTATATTTGAGGATTTTCTTGTATTTGTACTCTTAGCTACATTATATATGACCTTCTTTTGAATTTTACTATTTTCTTCTCTAGTTGCCTTGGAGGCAGTCTCTCGTAGCGTTTTCCTTGCCTGTTGATCCTGCTGTTTATATTGGTTTTTCGTTGTTAACCTTTCATTTGGTTGTGGTTTGTAGCCTTTGGTTTCAAGAGTTTGGTTATTTTTTGGGTTAGCTATGTTTTCTCTAGCTTCTATTTGTTGTCTCGCTAATAATTCCTGGACTCTTACTTTTGCACTTACTCCAGAAGAAATATTAAAGAACCCTTTTCCTCTACCCAGTTTTGAAAGTATCCCTTTTAATTCTTTAGTATGGTCAATCCCCCCTCGACCACCAAACATAAGAGGGTTTTCTGTGATAATAGCATAGAACATCCATTTCTTCTCTTCTTCAGATACTCCTTGCTTCCTAGTTAGCATGAAGAAATCGCCGGGATAATTATGTTTCCATTCACTATAGTATTGGCGATCCAGTTTACCGTCACGAGTACGAAAAAAGCATATAATAGATGGTAAGAGGGAGTATCAAAAGATATTTATAAAAGATTGAGCTTAAATGAAAGATGAGGGTTTATGTTATGCCAAAAAACGATAATATGCTGGCCATTCTATGGATGCTGAATTCGGGCGTAAAAATGACTGCAAAACAAATATCCGAAAAGTTAGAAATAAATATAAGGACAGTTTATCGTTATATTGATGCACTAAGTGCCAGTGGAGTGCCTATAATATCTGACGCGGGGCATAATGGCGGGTATAGCCTGCTGAATAATTTTATCAGAGCACCTTTACTATTTGATATTGAAGAAAAAAAAGCACTACTTCATGCTGCTATTTTTGCAAAAGAAGCTGGATACCCTTTGAGTGAGGCATTAGACAATGCGACATCAAAATTGAAAATGTATTCGAATCAAGAGCAGGAAAGTATACTTAGCCGTCATTTAGCCGGATTTGAAGTTATTAACCGCATGGGAGATCCTTCTCTTCAGCCGATATTGGCAGAATTGGAGCAGGCTGTAGCCAACCAATTCTCTGTAGAAATGGATTATCGCACAAGCCATGAAGAACAACCTAAGAATAGGGTGATAGACCCCTATGGAATGGTCTACTGGAACAATAAATGGTATACTGTTGCATTTTGTCACCTAAGAAATGAGATCCGTAGCTTTCGGGCAGATCGGATTCTACAAATCAAGCGTACTCCAATCATATTTAAGCTTTCCGAAGCTTTTTCAGCCCGTGAATTTTTTATGGAAAATCTATTACCTGATTTAGTGGGTAAGGACGGGTTAATTTCTTTAACTATCGGAGGCAGGTCAGAGGCATTGGATGACTTATGTCTGCATTGGTTTTTGGGGCATCATCTGAAAGAGCGGACATCCAATCAAGCCATCTTTTTGCTTGAGGAAAAATCTCTTCATACATATGTCCCTTATTTACTCCTACCCTACGGGAAATCCATTCAAGTCATCGAACCACAGAGTTTGAAGGAAAAACTTGTTGCTGTTGCGTCGGAGTTAATGGAATATTATCAACGTTAATAGCTTCACTGACAGCAGATGTCAGTGAAGCTTCTTTATAATGATGATAATCATTGATTACCGGAGGATGATTGGTATCACTCGATGAATTATAAAATAAGGAGAATTTGCAAATGAATAATACAGTATATCTTTATGTGTTTGACACCATGGCAGATTGGGAGATAGGTTATTTAACTGCCGAACTGAACTCGGGGAGATATTATAAAAAGGGGCTGGTCCCATCAAAAATAGTTACCGTGGGAATGGAAAAGACCCCTGTAACTACAATGGGCGGATTGAAAATCCTGCCTGACATCACACTGGATGAGTGCAGCATTGAAAGCACAGATACATTGATTTTACCCGGTGGAGATACATGGACAGAAACCATTCACCAACCCATCTTAAAAATCGCTGAGAGGTGTTTAGAGGAAGGGATATGGGTTGCAGCGATTTGTGGTGCTACCATGGGACTTGCCCAGGCAGGATTGCTGAATTCACGTTGGCATACAAGCAATGATCTGGAATACCTTAAAATGATCTGTCCCAACTACACGGGCGAAAATTATTACAAAGTGGAGTCTGCTGTAACGGATGGAAAACTGATCACTGCATCTGGAACAGCTCCGTTGGAGTTTTCTGTACATGTCTTAAAAGCTCTGGGTGTGTTTTCTTCAAAAACATTAGAAGCCTGGTATAGTCTTAACAAAACTCGTGAATCCAAATATTACTATGAGTTGATGAATTCAATCCAATAAAGATATGAGCATTAAATTGAACTGTTACGATCATTTAAAGGAGGAGTCAAAATGACTGAAAGCAGAGAATATATGGGAGTGTCAGGTAAATATACAAAGAAGGGGATGCCCAACGGCTTTACATCTATTACCCCTTTTATTACCGTGAAGAATCCTTCGGAAGCAATAGAGTTCTATAAAACGGTTTTCAATGCAAGGGTTAAGGATATTACTGAATATCCTGATGAGAATGGCAATAAAATAATTGTTCATGCTGAATTAGATTTTGGAAATGGTTTTTTGCAGCTGGGAGCAGCGAATCCGGCATATCAATTGGTCTTGCCGCCAGATGAAGAGAATGCGTGTTATTCTTTCGGAATTTACGTCATGAATGCTGATCAGGTCATTGAAAATGCGGTAGCAAGAGGAGCGAAAGTAAGGGAACCAGTTACAAACTTTGTTTCAGGTGATCGATTCGGAAGTATATTGGATCCTTGCGGAGTAAGATGGTCTATTATGACCAGAATCGAGGATTTGTCAGAAGAAGAAAGTAGTCGTAGGGTTGCTGAATGGGCCAAAAGCTTTAGTGGAGAATAAATGCAATCACTTTTTTGGTAAAGTGTATTAAAGTGACTATCTGCTAAAATGATGTTAAGGAAAGATTGAATATAGGAAGTATTGGTATTTTGCCTTCAATGAGGGTCTAGTTGATAAATGGAGAGAGGTCCTATAAGGTTTGAAGAGCAATAATAATAACAATTAATGCATAGCTGAAAAAGTTTGGAATAGGGGTTCGACTCCCCCCCCGCCTCTATACAAAAACCCGCTCATTGAGCGGGTTTTTGTTTTTAATCAATTGAAAAATGTAGACATGAAATATTTAAGGCATAGAGTTTGATGGAGCTTGTAGACATTCTGCTATGTTTAAATCATGTTGTTTACAAAATTGCTGGCGTAATTCTTCTTGAAACCATCTAGCCAATTTGGCAGGAAACATTATAATTTGAATTCATCAGCTTTATTTTTTGACTTTATCTATCATTTAGGAATTGTGGTTACTATTTTTTATTTAATTGGATACAAAGGCCGCCTTTTTTCAATTCTGACCTATCTATTTTTTTATTCACTGTATGTTCGTTCTTTTCATATAAGTGACGGAGGAGACAATTTACTGATAGTAAATATGTTTTTTCTCCTATTCGCCAATAATACTGCATATTTCTCTTTTGATTCTAAATTGAATAGCTTACATGGAAAAGGCTCGAAGCAGTCTTTGATTTATAAGTTATCCATAATAATTCACAATTTTGCAGTACTTTTTTGTATTATACAACTGTGTATTGTTTATTTCTTCTCAGGAATGTATCAGCTTATGGGAGAAATGTGGCAAAACGGAACGGCACTTTATTATATCTCTCAGGTGAGAGAGTTTAGCAGACCTATTTTGGATTATATGGTTAACCATTATGTTGGACTCACCATTTTATTCACTTATTTATCTATAATTGTTAAAATAGCTTTTCCTTTTGCTGTAATTAATAAAAGCCTTAAACCGTTTGTAGTTATTGCTATGATATTGTTTCATGCAGGAATCGGTATAGGCATGGGCTTACTGACGTTTTCACTAATTATGATTGTTATGGAATTATTGTTGTTTACGGATCGAGAATATAAAAAGTTATACCATTTTATAAAGATCAGCTTCCGGAAAATATCAATTACAATTCGAAGAAAAACAAGAAAATTAGGATATGTAAGTTTTCAACACAAACAAATTCTGGTTTTCTATGATGGTTGGTGTCCTGTCTGTACAAATATAAAAGACAATTTGTACAAGCTAGATTATTTTAGAATGCTACGGCTTGTTAGTTTTCGGAATTCTTCATTGGTTCAAGCATACAAATTAGATGTTAATGAATTAGAAAGGCGAATGCATAGTTTCTCAATGAATGATTCCAGTAAAATACAACGTGGAATTGACTCTATTGCACAAATTTGTACAAGAATACCGTATCTTTGGT
The DNA here is from genome assembly GCF_038008045.1 of Paenibacillus sp. FSL P2-0173. Taxonomy (NCBI): domain Bacteria; kingdom Bacillati; phylum Bacillota; class Bacilli; order Caryophanales; family Paenibacillaceae; genus Paenibacillus; species Paenibacillus sp. FSL P2-0173. The sequence continues at coordinate 1,623,375 of NZ_JBBOYK010000001.1, read as the reverse complement.
GGGCGGTTCCCTTTATAATTATTTTCAAAAAAATGGGTATTGGTGGTTATTTGTATGATTATATAGCTTCTAAAAGAAAAGTGATTCCCGTGGGGAACTGTGACGACTTATGTGAACTTCAGCCTAAGCGTGTCCATTAAGGAGCAAAGTATGAAAATAATTTTATCGTTAGTAGCTATAATTTTAATATTTGTGTTCATATGTATCCTGTTTTTGTTCATTGCGAAGCGCCAAAATAATAAGAAAACAGAAATGGATGTTCTAAGTTTTTTGAAGGAAAATCCGAGTAAAGCATCTTTGTTTATGATCAAAAATGGTATGGAGAAAATCAGCTATAACTCAGAAGTTAAAATGCCGCTTGCCAGCACGGCCAAAGTGATCATTGCTATCGAATTTGCTCGCCAAGTTGCAGCGAAAATATTAGACGAGCAGGAACTTGTTCCTTTAGAGGAATTAAATAAATTTTATATCCCTGGTTCCGATGGTAACGCTCATCATAACTGGATCAAATCCATTCGCGCAAACCATAAAGAGGTTCAAGGGAAAATTACGTTATTGGATATTACTCACGGCATGTTAGCATATAGTTCCAATGCCAATACAGAATTTCTGATGGCGAAAATGGGTTTGGATAAGATAAATGAGAATATTATGAAGCTCTCACTTTCTTCCCATGATAAAATCTTTCCTTTTTCATCTGCGGGATTCATGTCTCCTTATATCCAAGAGACCGAAAACATAGGTTTTAAAGAGTCGATACAAAAGATAAGTGAGATGAGTTACGAGGAATATATGAAAAAAGCTATTGAAATTCATCAGATTTTAAATCGTGATCAGGGGATAGAATGTATTCAGAAATGGAACACCAGGCAGAATTATGTACGAAAGCTTCAAGTGCTGGAATCGCGCAAGCTTCCTCGTTCAACGACTAAAGAGTATGCTTACCTCATGAAGCTTATACACAAGGGGGAGTTGGTTCCTTCTACTATAAATCCATATCTAAAGATGCTAATTCAGCGACAAGTGGATAACTCCAAGTTAATAGAGTTTGGAAACAAAGGTGGATCTACCATTTCTGTTCTAACAGAGGCTTTATATTGTACGGATCGGGAAGGAAATGACATTCAACTAGCCATGTTTATTCAAGATGATTCTGGGGTGGATCATATTTGGCTCAAGCAGAAGCTGGATTTGTTTTTTTACAAATTATTAACGGATACTGCATTTCAAGAAGAGGTAAGAAGCAAATTATCATATGACAAGGGAAGAAATTGAATGTTTTTTTATTTTGTAAAAAAGCTGCTGATTCCGCTTATACTTTACTGGATCATGGCTTACTTTCCATTTAAAAATCGTATTTCGTGGTATATACACACTTTGTTTACAAGTGCATATACGTTCATGATTTTATTCATAAATGATTGGACAGAAATTAGCTATTATTTACGACCGGTTTGCATCGTATTGTTTGGATGTTCCTTATTCCGTCAAATGATTACTTTACGCTCTTTTAAATTTAATGGCTTAAATAGAAGAACACGAATATTCCTTTCTCTTTATGGTTTATTAGCAATATATCAAGTTTTTATATGTATTTTATTTAGTATTTCATACATTACATCCACTCCTAAACACGAAGATGCAGTCGATTTAGCGTTCCCTTTGAAAGGAGGGGCTTACGAGGTAGTGAATGGTGGAATGAGTTCATCTATGAACTATCACTTTTCGCATCGTACTCTGAAATATGCGGTGGATATAACTAAGCTCACCCCGTTAGGTTCAAGAAAAGGGATATTTGATAATCCTGAATCTTTAAAATCCTATCCCATTTATAATGATTCAGTATATAGTCCGGTTGAGGGTAGAATTATCGAAGTTGTGGATGGAGTAGAAGATAATGTCCCAAACTCCCTGGGCCGTAGTACTACAAATATGATTATCATCAAACACCAAGGATATAATATTCTGTTGTTACACTTGAAGAAAAATAGTCTATTAGTTAAGAAAAATGATTTTGTCAAGGTTGGACAAGAAATTGCGAAAGTAGGGAACTCAGGTTACAGTAGTGAGCCGCATCTTCATGTTCATGCTATAAAACATGATAATAAGAGAGATTACTTCAATGGAACCTCGGTTCCTATTACTTTTAATGGTAATTACTTAAAGAGAAATGATTTGCTATTTAATCAAACACTTATTTTTCGTTAAAAATGTATACCTACCTAGAAAGTCGGTTTGAGAATTTGTTTACCAGATTTTTAGTATGGTGTATTGTTCTTCAAAGCAAGTATTTTCAACTTAAGCGAGAAGGTATATCCTTACCATCGTCTCGACACATGTGGAATGCGGGGTAGTAATATAGCGATATGAAAAGCATTGATGTACGAGAGTTTAAGAGCAACTTGAATATATTTCTGCATCCAAAAAACGTTTCAGGATTGAGTGCTGTTCATTGTTACTGCATTGCACAATGGCAAATAATTTGGAAGATGTTTAGGAAACAGTAAAGAGGGGCCGCGAGCCCCTCTTATTTGTGTGATGTTGAGCATTTTTATTCATTTACAGAAAGCATAGCATTTCATTTCACAATTTTTCATCACAAAAAGGCTTTTGTCTCATTCAATGAGCGTGCTATATTCGATAAAAGCTGAATTGTATTCCTTATCTCATGTTCCGTAGTGTCTGGGTGAATTGCACAGATTCGGAGAACAGTTTTTCCATTAAGTTGTGTCGTAAGCACAGAGGCGTATCCGTTTGTCATCATTTCTTGGGAGATCTTTTTATTGAGTGAATCTAATTCTTGCTCAGATAATCCAGTTGGCGCATATCGAAAATTAACAATCGCTAACTGTGCGGGGGATACAATTTGCCAATCATTATGTTTTTTGATTTCATCGTCAGCCCATTCTGCGAGTTGAACTCCATGCTCTATGGCTTCACCGACAGCATTAGTTCCTAAAGCCTGTAGTGTCACCCATAGTTTCAAACTTCGAGCAGGCCGCGTTAATTCAGGGCCCAGATCCCAATAATTAATATATTCTTCATTAGTCTCGGCATCTTTCAAATATTCTGGATGTGTGCTGAAGCAGTTTCTGAGCTGTTGATTTTCTTTGGCTAAAACTACGCTACAGGAATATGTCTGCATTAACCATTTATGTGCATCCCAGGTAATGCTATCTGAACGCGATATACCGCTCAAAAGGGGCTTATATTTCGAAGAAGCCAAAATCGATGCACCGTAAGCTCCATCCACGTGTAACCAAATGTTATGTTTTTCACATAGGTCAGCAATTTCGTTTAACGGGTCGATGCTTCCCGTATTGGTTGTGCCTGCCGTGGCAATGATCGCAAAAGGCTTCATGCCAGCCGCCTGATCATCCATTACTTTTTTTTCTAAGGCTGAAACATCCATACGAAAATTTTTATCACTTGGAATCTTTCTGATTTGATCACCACGGAATCCGAGGATGCGTAACCCTTTGGCGACCGATGAATGAGTTTGATCTGAAACATAAGCAGTTCCAATGGCATATTCCTGCTCGGATAACCTTGCATTGCGTGCAGCCGCTAAAGCGGTCAAATTCGACAGCGATCCGCCCGACAGAAATAAGCCTCCAGCAGTATTGGGATATCCTGCTTGGTCACACATCCACCGGATCACTTCCCCCTCTAAAAGGCTTGCGCTCGAACTCAGCATCCAGCTTCCGGCATGGGTATTATAAGCGCTGGTCATGATATCTCCTAACCACGAGTAAAGAGACATTGGACCAGGAACCAATGCGAAAAAGCGAGGGTGTTGCATGAAGGTTTGGTGAGGATAGACGTTTTTCCTCATTTCATCGACGACCTCTTGTATCGGTCTTCCTTTTTTCGGAAAACCAATTCCCCTTAAATGAGCTATTGTATCCCCATCTGCAGTGTTGACTACTTTTCGGGATCGAATATTGTTATTTTCTGCAATATATGAATGTATGAACTGTTCAATAATCTCACCTAATTGCTGATTTGGTTCTTGATTCATCATAAGCATCTCCTTTGCTTAACTTCAATCAAGTATAATATAACATCTGTTGTCATATTGTGATATTCACCAATTTCATCATTACGTTTATTTTTAGGCTCTTCGCTATTACGCAAAGTAATTCTCAAAGGCAAAGAGAGCTATAAAATCGCCGTTCAGTGCAAATGCTGGAAATGTGATGTTGAGAATGGTATACTACTCCAACTCAAGGCTAGTAAGCAGGTACATAGTTGCTGTGTTGCTTGGATGGTAACGACGAGTAATTTTACAAGGCAGCAAGGAGCGGGGGAGCTTGTAATATAGGAGGGGGAACCTCAGTTATCTGAAAATAATTAAAAAAAGAGAATAAATGTATAGTACTTGTAAGAAAAGTGTTCGAAAACGCTTTGCCAGATGTTGCAAATGAGCTACTTAAAAATTTAAAAAATGACTCTGCATTAAACTGGGAGTAAAAAAATACTGGTGCCCCTTAAAGATGCGATAGGAGCCACCAGTAAAAACTAATTTACTTATATTGTTAATAAGAGCCAACTATACTTTTACTGTATATTGTACCAACACCTCAAAGGAATAAAAAAATGGGTGAGCCATCTTTCGATACACACCTTAATTTTGACTAAGAATTATTGTCCAATTTGTTCTAAGATTTGTGTGTAAGCATTCCTATAATGATCGGGGTTAGGATCTTCTCCTATTATCTTGGGTACGTCAAAGTCAGACAGCAGGAAATGGTGTTTGGGTTGAACATCATGCCTTGCTAAGCAACTCTTGCAACAGGACAAGGGACAGCCGTCAATTGCAATGATGTCACGTCCCGATTTTGCTGTTCTGACAAGTGGTTTGACATCACCACCAACACCAGCTATGCAGGACATTTCAGCGACTTTTTCTCGATCCATTTGTATAGCGATCATGTTAGCGGTTTGTGCTGCGGAGGAACATCCAGAACATGAATAAACAAGAGGTAAATCAGTTCTTTTCATCTTTGTACACTTCCTTGTTTTTTCTTTGTGATCGGTCACGGTATCTTTGGTTTCAGCTGAAATAAATTTAAAATTGTTTGTATTTTAACTTAAATTTACAGTCTAAACCGTGATCGTGATCACGACATTATTTTTGTGGAATCTGATATAGGGCTAACTGTGTGTATACAATTCAGCTAGATCTTTAGAAAAAAAAGCTTATCCCTACTCATAGATTTAAGTTGGAATAAGCTTCTGGAATTTTACTGTTTAGGTACACTTAAACTAATCAATTTCTATGTTAAAGAATTTTAGATAATTTTGTGCCATCAAACTTGTCACCCCATCCTTTATTTTCTTCTATAGAAAATTTTAGAAATGGTTCGATACTTGGCAATGGAAAATTGTAATCTATCATGAGCTTTACAATTTTCTCCAAAGATTTCAAACTGCTTTCGCCGTATCCTTCGATTACAGTGTACGCATGACTGATACCAAGGTCATAAATACCTCGCAGTAAGGCGTCGACTGATCCATCAATATTTTGATATAAGCTATACAAATATATGAATTCATCTTTACTCAACTTCTCAAACTCTTCCTCTTCGTATGTTTTGAATTCTGTTAAATTCTCAGGAATTAATTCAACGACTATATCATTCCAATCATCCAAGTATTGTATATTAGTGAATTCCCATAAATAATTCAAAACGATCTTCCAATCATTAACATCATATTTCAAGGCTATAATAGCGTTCTCAAAACAGCTAACACCATATGCAACTCTACCCCTCATTGAAGTATGTTTAAATTTTTCCATGTTCATAATCGTTAGTCTCCTTTATACCATCCGGTGAGTGCGTCAGCAACATTTCCTTTAAAAGTAAATGTGCAGTTTTCGCAAGCTATTTTTGCTGCTCCAAATTCGTGTGGAGTTGTTTTAATAGTATATATATATAAATCATTCACATTAGCCTTTTGATTTAGCGCTTGATTCACTGCATCTACTTCTGCGCAATTTCCCACTGCATATTCATTAAGAGAATCTTTTGGCAATAATCCTGCTTTGTCTTTGCTTCCAAATAACACTGTATTCTTTTTATCTCCACTAAGTTGTATACCTTTATTCATTCCATAATAATACTTCCCTGTTTTTGCGTCATAAGCTACAGCAGCTGTATTGAAATTATCCATTTTCCTTTTTGAAGGAGCAAGCTTTTTTTGCATGCTTGACCAATCAGTAACAGCATCAAGTAATTTTTTATCAGAAGGTAACTTAGGTTTACCATTAATCGTTCCTTCAGTTTTGGGTGGTTCAATAGGTTTAGAAGGCGGAGGCTTTACGATTCCTGGTTCTTCAACGATAGATACTGGAGCTTTAATTGATTTAGAAGGTATCTTTATATTCCTACCAAATTTAGCACCGTATAAACTTCCTACCATCTGAAATTCAGAAAATACGCTACTGATTATAATTGCATTTGCCTGCCATTTTGGTATTTCTTCGCCTGTCCAATAGTTCTTTCCTTCTTTAGCTGCTTTAATCTGTTCTACGAAAATATCCACATTTTCTGGTTCGCGATGTAATTTGATTTCTCCATTTTTGATAGCTTCGTTATAGGCCAGAGTGGCTTGGGCTGCTTTCTGATCGGTAACTCCATTTTTACTGAGGACCCACATAGTACCCATAAATTCTTTATCATACTCATCAAAATTATAGGATACTTTGGCTTTTTCAGCTGCCATGTAGCTGTCATAATTGGCTCTCCAGCGTTGTCTCAGATCTACAGGAATCTGCTGATACGCATGAACCATGGCATTAGACTCTTTCAGCAGGTTTTGAACCAGTTCCAGTGGGCCACCGGAATGCGCTATATGACGTGCACTCGTAAACACTTTCCCAAGAATCCACTTGCTATAGTAGGCTTGTCTCGCTTGATCATGTTCATACTGGTTAATCAATCCTTGGAGTGCTAGACCAGCCAAGTGTTTCAACGGATGAATACCGTTCCCCTTTCCGCCTCCAATCGTAGGAGTCCCTTTGCTCCGAACGGGGATCATTGCGGTTGCTTTCAGAATGACACCCGCCGCAGGCCCACCTAAAGCTCCTGCAACAACGCCAGCCACTTTTCCCATCACTGGAATGGAGCCTAATAGCTTGGATACTGTACCCAACAAAGAGTTTGCCTGTTGAAGTGCAGCCGGACTTGTCACTTTGGCGGTAGGAGTGCTGCTTGATGTCTTAGTAGCTGATGGAGCTTGCGCCGCCTCGTATGCTTTGATGCTCATCAATGGTGGCTCAGGCACAGGAGGGAGGTCGGCTACGAAAACAGGTGCTTTCACCGTACCTTCCTGATAAATCACCGGAGCTTTGGTATCCGTCTCACCATCCAGTACCATGCTGCTGGACCCGCCTTTTAGATACAGCGCCGTTCCAGCTTCGAGCGAAAGTTCCTGCCCAGCATCGAGCTTCACGTGACCACCCTGAATCTGCACATTCCCCGGACTGTCGATGGTAATGCCGCTACTTTCATGCAGTGTAATGGAAAATTCACCGGAGGTGGATAGAGTCAGCTCATGCTCAGACATTTCTACGCCGCTACCTTGCACATGTTGCCATACCTTCACATTCGGCTGACCATTTGTGTGGCGTTGTTGTCGCAGTGAATCCGTGACATAGGCATCCTGTTCGCGATGTGTAGGCAGATACAATTCCACCTTTTCCCCGATCTCAGGCATATCGTACCAGCCACTATGTTCTTCAGCGACATAACGGGTGGCTACGGGAAACCAGTACGCTTTGGCAGGATCTTGCTTCGGGTCAATGTCCAGTTGAAGCTGTACAAAATCCTGTTGTACCTTCAGCACCGTCCCTGTCAGCGAAATCCCGGTGGCCTGATCGTTTTCATACCGGGCATAGTGGATATCCTGCTCGGCTTGAAGGTCATAGCGGGTACGCAGTAAGCCATCCGTTAATGTGGTCACTGCCCGAACCACGACCAGTTCTTTGCCTTGTCCAATGGGTAACGTGATGAGGTCGCCCAGCGCATAGTATTGCAGACTTTCGATCATATAGGTGACATACGAGCTAGCACGTTTTCCGGGCTTTTCCGCATCCAACTCATGAAACGTTTTCCGAACTCGATAAAATACATCTCGCTCCACCTTATGCTGCTTGCCTTCGGGCATCCCGAAGAAAACCTTGGGCGAGGCTGCGGTTACCTCTGGCACAAGTACGGAACCAAAGCGAGAAGCGAGGCGTTTTAAAAACGCCCAATCCGTCTCCTCATATTGTAAAACAAATGTCTCCAGTTTGGCATGGTTGCTTACCGTATCAATGGCATCTCCGTATTGATATTTTCGAACCAGCGCAGTGACCAGATCATCATAGGTACGGTGAATATCTTGATAGGAGCGTCTTTTACGTTTAATATCCATCTGATATGAATGAGAAGCGGCCTCCAATTCAAACGTATACACGCCTCGTACGCAGTGTACGGACATACGTGTAACAATCCCATGGAACAGCCTTCTCAGCGATTGTCCCTGATCATTCAACTGACGAATCACAATCGGCTCTTGCTCCATATTTTGACCAATACAAGCCGCTCCCTGTTCTTCGGAGAGCATGCCACTGATGTGTAAATAGGCATGATCGTTGATGGCACGTGTTATTTGAAGTAGTTCAATGTGTAGTGGCTGAAAGGGACCATAAAAGCGTAGGCTTTCATATCCGATCCCATCTGATAATACGCTCAAGTGAGTTCAAGACTCCTTTCTAGATGCGATGGGTATTTCCAAGTAAAGCACGTCATCTTGAAATTGCTTCTGATTAAAGAATACGCAGATGAGTACAACTGTCAGTCAAGATAGATATGTATTACAAGGTTTGTGCGCTATAAAGGTTTAGAGGTGATATTTAATAAACAACCCAGCATATGTATTTATCGGTTAAAAGAGAGATTTAGTTTACAGAATGACCCATTCATTGGGGGATTTTCAATGTGTATTATTGGAAGGGAGAGACATGGGAAGAGAGAAAGCTGACAGTAATTTTGAGCAATTGCCTTCCAAAGTTAGGAACGGGGCTAATTTAATTGTGATTAAGGATTCGGGTAAATTAAATACAGGCTCATATGGAACTAGTGGGATCGATAGAAGTGAAGGGAAAACAGGTATCATCTGGAAAATGAGGGTGTTGTGAGAAGGAGTGGCTTTTGATATGATAGGTAATATATATAATAAAAAGGAATATATCCCTTCCGCTGTCTCGACACACGTGGAGTGCGTGGTAGTAATATATCGAGATAAGAAGGCAGTAATGCACGAGGGATTGAGGGTAATTTGAATATGTTCCTACATTCTAAAAATAGCATTAGGATTGAATGCGGGATTAAATACATAAGACATATAAGAAGTTGGAGGAATTGAACTATAGGGAGAATGCTTCTTCCGATTAATAATGAAGATAAATTTTCGAACCTCCTTTGATAGGAGGTTTTTTGTATGATTTTAATTACAATTTGTTTTATTAACTGTTCTAAATGTTATGTACACTTTACAATTTGTTATTCATATAATACTATAAATATTGAAAGGGGGAGAATTCATGTTTGCATTTGGCGATATCAGCAACCAAGTTTATTTACTTCGTGCTGAACGGAGATGGACCCAAACAGACCTAGCCAAAGAACTAGGTGTAACTAGACAAACGATTGCCGCAATTGAGAACAATAAGTTTGTTCCTTCGCTTGAGCTTGCATTTGCTATAGCATATGTATTTAAAAAAGAAATTACTGAAGTATTTCATTTTGCAGCCTATGAAGAAAACGAGGAGGAATAATACAATGAGTATTTTAATAAGTGTTATTATTTTGGTAGGGGTACTAATAAATTTTATTTTTTTGCTTAGAGAAGGAAAAGATGAACGGTGGAAGCACATTATTAGTAGACCCTTAAATTATGCATTTTCTTTATTATTTATGGGCTATACTACGGGGAGCCTTATCTCTGGATACTATAAATTTGACTTAAATACATACAAAATGTACTATGATTATCTTTTCGCTGGCGTATTAGTCGTGTATATTGCTCTTTTGCTTATTGAGAGAAGGAAATTATCTTGACTCAAAGAATTACAGCTCTTCACTATACTGCGTGGTTAAAGATGTTTTTATTTAGGTTGTAAGAGCGATTGATATGGAGCCTCTTCGGGCATGAATACTCGTGTGAGCTGCGAAGTATAGAGACTTCGCGATGCTAACCAGCTTACCTGGATCGTCCACACTCTTCTAGACAGAAAGCTGGAGGAACATCCCTCACGACCCGTCCATTTACGAATGGCGTCTACTGTGGTGGTATAGAACTTTTTAAGTAAGCCTCATTAGTCGGGATTAAATTAAAATTTCAAAAGAATTCCATATGCTTCAAATTAGGTCCTTGGTATTATTCAAGGGCTTTTTTTTGGTTCCATATATCCCCATGAATATGCTATAGTGTAAGAAATAAAGAAGATTTATACAGGATTTAGTAGAATAATGGGCTGAGGCATTTCCTTGGGCTTGGGTATATAGTCCTTTTATATAAGCTGAAGCATTCCATTGAGGTAAAAACAGTTGGCAAGAAAATATTATGCAGAAAAGCAGACAAGTTGCTTATGTATTGAGAGGCTATTTATTATAGGTGACCTTGCTATTTGCTTTAATATATAGGTTTGCACTGGAAATATTTTTTCGGTATCTTACTTGTCTCTGTGACTATAGGAGAAGTTTTCAGACTATTAAAAATTTCAGTCCTATTGGGAACACAATGTATTACTGGTCGAATTTATAACAAAAACTAGAGGTGATTTGATGAACCTAAATTGGGCTGAGTGTACCAGAATCTCTGATAATTGGATTAAATCATATCTTAACAGTCATGAGCTACACACAGATGCAAAAATTAATGTGAGAAGTTATAGCTTGAAATTTAGCGGAACTCAATACCAAATTATGGGCTTTATTGATGGTATTATTGATCATATTAAACAATTTGTATTTCCGCCTGAAGAGATCAGACGCTTTGAGACTGATGGAATAGATGTCTATAGACGTGCAATGAGTTATTTTGGTGATACGAATCCTGAAAATGACGGAAAGTATGGAGAGTTATTGCTATATATGTTGACTGAATCGGTTTTACAAGCTCCCATGGTTGCGCATAAAATGACTCTATTAACAAACACACGTGATCAAGTAAAAGGTGGTGATGGGATATTTTTTGGGGAATACAACGGTATTAATTCTCTTTTTATTGGTGAATCAAAGATTGAAATTGAAGCTACAACTGCAATAACACACGCACTTGGTTCAATTGAAAGATTTCATTCCAATTTAGAAACCACTTCTCAATTCCAACACGAATTGATTATTGCAAGCCAGATACTTAGACAGGACTTAACACCAGAACAACTGGATTATTTATACGATAGCTTTACTCCAAAAACAGAAACGTATAAAAACAATAACTTAGTCCATCCCATACTTATTATTTATGAAGATAGCTATATCGGTGATATTGAAGTTGCTTGCTCTGGTAATTTAGATGGGGAGTCTCGCTTAAGTGACAGAATGAGAAAAAGAATTCCAGAATTAATGCGGAATATCCAATCGAAAATTCTGAATCATTCAAAAGTAAAGACAGTATTTCTTGAATTTTTCTTCTTACCTACAACAAGTGTCAAGCAACTTAGACATACTATGTACCAGGCTATTCACGGAGTTGCCTATATCCCTCAAAACCCAACTGCAAAGACTAAAGAAAAAAGTGGGAGGGATTAAGGATGAACAGTAATACCTTTAATTCTGCTTTTAATCATCTTACTTTGGACGAAACTCTTGATATTCTTATTCAAAATCAATTTTTTTTGGATAATAATATTCCGGAGTCACTAATTGAGATTCCCCAAGAAAAGCTTAGAAAAGCCAATTGGTTGTGTTCAATACTTTCTTTAAGTTCTGAAGAATCACATCAACAAAAAGCTCTTAATTTCTCAACACTTTGTTATCTGCAAAATAATGATGATCTCTTTCTACGAAATTGCTATTTGACACAATCAAGAACAGGTAATATACCTTTAGGCAAGCATTTGGCAGGATTATTTGATGAAGATAACTTCTCGAATTCATTTAGTACACTTTTAGATTTTGAGGTGGGATTGCAAAGATACAATTCAATAATAAACATCGCTGACCATGGATTTGTTACTACGAGATTCCAAAAAAGATTGTGGGAGGCCCTGCATAATGAAAAAAATAACATTTCAATATCTGCACCAACTTCTTCAGGAAAATCTTATATTATTCAAAATTATATAATTAATAAAAGCCACATATCAAAATCATTTAGAGCAGTATATATAGTACCTTCTAGAGCTCTAATATATCAAGTTAGCGCAAGTTTCAAAAGAAATCTTAAGGATGAAGGAATAGTTGTTAGAACTGGATTTGGGAATGATGATAACGAGATTTCAAAAAAAGAAATAATAGTAGTTACACCAGAGAGATGTTTAAAACTACTTGAGCTAAGTTCAAATTCTGCATCAAGTACAGAAATTGATGTGATTTTTATTGATGAAATCCAAAATGTTGAAAAAGGCTCAAGAGGGATTTTACTTGAATATATCCTAAAAGAATTATACACTCGATGGCCAAATGCAAAGCTAGTAACCGCAGGCCCTTATTTGGAACGATCTGAAAACTTATTATTAGAACTAAAAGTAGAAAGTGTTACTCCACAGATGACCACTTTGTCACCTGTATTCCAGCTTAAGACAGTTATCAGTGCATCTAAACAAAATAAAAAGGCATTGAAAGCAAGTATAGTAAGTCCTTCTGGACGAATAATTGACTTGAATGTTAAAACTATGTCTAGTTTATTCTCTAAGATTAAAAATAACCCAGGTGAAGCACTAGCACACATAGTTAACATATTCGGAAATGACAGCAAGAATATAATTTACTCACATCGTACAGATACTGCCGAAAATTGGGCGATAAAAATTTCGGAAAACGGAAAAAATGTCGTTAAGGAAATATTAGATGAACGTATTAATGAATTAATAGCTTATCTTTCAGAGGAAGTGCATGAAAAATATTCGTTGATTAGGTGTCTTAAGAAAGGTGTCGCTTTCCATCACTCTGGTCTTCCTGACATAGCTAGGACTGAGATAGAGGATATTTATTCAAATAGTAGTGATATACTAAATTTGGTATGTACATCTACTTTACTAGAAGGAGTTAATTTACCTGCAAAAAAGATATTCCTTATTAAACCAAAGACAGCGAATAGTGACCTAAGTGATTTTGATTTTGGTAATCTAATAGGTAGAGCAGGAAGAATGTCCGAGCATTTATATGGTTCAATTTATTGTATTGAATTAGATGAAGAACCATGGGCCAAAGAAAAACTTACTAATGATTTTTCTAAAGAAATAATTTCAGCAACTGGTAAAGCTTTGACTGAAAATTTAGATGACTTAAAAATTGCATTAATGATGGATCCCAAATATATAAAAGCTAATGAAGGAATCGCATACACCATTAGCATACTTCGACACAAACTTATTCAAGATAAAAATGAACTACAAGAATACTTAACTACCAGGAAAGTAGATGAAGCTGATTCAAAGGTTATCATTTCACAACTGAAACAAAATGAAGCATCAATAATTATACCTAAAGAATTACTTACTCTAAATCCCTTAGTTGACCCTCTTTTACAAGATAAGTTTTTTAGAGATATTGCACAAAATGGATTAAATAAATGGTTAATTACTGCCTTACCTTTTAATACAAAGGATATCACAAGTGCACAAGAACAAAGAGAAGTGGCTTTTGAAGAAAGAAACTTTTATGGACAATTTGAACATGTCGCTGAAGCATTGAATAATATTTTTGATATAGTTTCTGAAGCTAATAATAATAGCAATTACTCGACTTATACTATTAGGCAAATAGTTAGAGATACAGTTCCTTGGATAAGGGGTTCATCGTATAAAGTATTGATTGAAAGAGAACTTGAAGGAGTTCCTGAAGAAGATGTGGTAAATAGAGTGGATTCAGCTGTAAGGAGAGTAACTAAGAGTATTAACAAAAATGTTAGATTCCTGATGGTAAAGTACTTTAAGCTGTGGTCAGATATTCTAAAACATTTTATGAGTGAAGAGGATATAGAAACACATAAATATATCCTCAATCTATGTAATATGATAGAAATGGGGACGGATAACCCTAGAGGATTAGAGCTCATTTCAAAAGGAATTACTAGGACAGTGGCTCTTGCGTTAGTTAAAAGAATACCTCAAAGTTATACAGGTAGTTTAGATAATTGGATACAAGTCAATGCCAAGTTTGTATTACCTCATTTATATCTTAAGCATCTTATAAATCTAGGATATAAAATCTCTAATTAGAGCTTAAGACGTTTTATGAGTAATGTACAATCCTGAATGAAAACTCTAAAAATTCTTGTGATACAAGGCTTCTGCCTAGTTTTTTCTTGAAGTAGGATCGCCTTCCGCTGATTTCTTCACTGACATTAGTGATTGTGAAGTCTGGGGCAGGAATTTTAACGTGAAATTGGGGGACTAAACCAGCTGAAAACCCAGAAGAAATAAGTCAAAGATACTGACCCAAGTATGATCATTTCAGTGCTACGTATCCACGTACCACATCCGTTATCATCCTTTGCTACACTTTGAGTAAAAAGGAGATGATCACTTTGGATACTCAACCGAAACAACAAAAGGGAGAGGAGCTTACAAACCCGTCTAAAAATACAGCTGAAGAATACGAAAGTTTGGTACAGCAAGAAGATGAACACATAGAGAGACTTAAAACATGCACAAAGCTCATTTGGGATGCGCTAGCTATTATTTCTCAAAAGGCAAGCGTACTGCACATGGAGACGGTCAAAGAAGCAGCAGACCATCTTCATATCATGGAACTAGATTTACGAAGAGAACTGTTTAAGGTCCGTTTGAAAAAAAGTATTTTGGCAAACAAAATGAAGCAAACCCAAGCATAGCAGCGGAGGGGACGGAATCGTTCTGAAGAAGCGGAGCGTTCGCCTTTGAACCCGGATTTTTACTGTTAAAATATAATCAAAAAAATATGGGGGCAACAGCGATAGGAAGAATGATCCGTCCACGTAGCGTCCTTAGTTGCACGTAAAACCTCTTTAAAAAGCCAAACCGACATGACCCTTCACGGTCTAATCGGGTTTTCTCATTTCAATCCCTCTATCCCCACCCATAAATCTTCACTCCTCCTCCCAACACTGCCACCCAGATAGTTACACCCACTCCCAACATCATGTATAGTAAAGTTATGGGAAATAAACATGAACCCGCATATTATCTTGAACGAATAACCGTACAATATGAAACATGGCAAAAACGAGGAGGAACGTGATGATACATCCAACACAGATTCAGGATATGCTGCAAGCCGCGCTGGAGACGGGCGGAGATTTTGCAGAGGTGTTCGTCGAGGACCGAACCAATGGACAACTGGGCATGACCGGGGGAGTCGTGGATACGGCGCTGTCAGGCCGGGATTTTGGGATTGGCATTCGGATCATGAAGGAGCATTTCTCGGTGTATGCCTATACCAGTGATATGAGCGAACAGAGCCTCATCAGGCTGGCCAAATCGGCTGCCAAGGCTATTCGCGGAGGTGGAGCACCAGGTACACACACCATTACACTCCATCCCCACGCGATTCCTAACCAACATCCGATTGCGATCATTCCTGACGGTTCACAGAAACGCGCCAAGATCGACATGATGAGACGGGCGCATGAGGCGGCAAGCCAATACGATCCTTCCATCACGCAAACCTCTGTTGGGATTAGCAATTCGATCCAGAACGTATTAATCGCCAATAGCAACGGACTGCTGGTGGAGGATACCCGTACGTATACACGAATGAGAATAAGCGCGATCGCGACTGATGGGGAGCATAGACAATCTGGGTTCCGTGGGCCGGGAGCGTATGCAGGGACTGAATTCCTTGAGAATCTGAATATCGAAGAAAATGCCAGACACGCCGCTCGTATTGCGACCACGATGGTCAAAGCGGGATATGCGCCTAGCGGCAGACTGCCCGTCGTGATTGAGAACGGCTTCGGCGGCGTTCTTTTTCACGAGGCATGTGGACACGGGCTGGAATCTACGGCGGTGGCCCATGGAACCTCCGTGTTTGCGAATAAGATCGGGCAGCAGGTAGCTTCACCGCTCGTCACGGCTATAGATGATGGAACGATTCCGAACGCGTGGGGCTCGCTCAATATCGATGATGAAGGAGCGCCGACACAGCGTAACGTACTGATCGAGAACGGTATTCTAAAAGGATATCTGATCGACCGCATGGGCTCGCGCCAGATGGGTGTACCTGCGACAGGGTCAGGACGAAGACAGTCCTATAAATTCGCGCCTGCGTCCCGTATGAACAATACGTTTATTGCGAACGGGGATTCGACCCGTGAAGAAATCATTGCAAATACGGAGTACGGAATCTATGCCAAATCGCTGGGCGGGGGTTCGGTGAATACTTCGACGAGCGAGTTTAATTTTGCAGTCGAAGAGGCATACATGATTCGCAACGGCAAAATTGCCGAGCCGGTCAAAGGCGCAACGCTAATCGGCAAAGGGATTGAAACCCTACAAAATATTGATATGGTCGGCAACAATCTGGATCATGGTCAGGGGATGTGCGGCTCGGTCAGCGGAAGTCTTCCGGTCAACTGCGGACAGCCGACAATTCGCGTGTCCGAGATGACCGTCGGCGGACGGAAGGGGGAATAGGCGATGAATATTCAGCAATTTCAGGAAGCGTTGTTCGCCAAAGGCCGAGAAATGGGCTACGCGGATATGGAAATCTACTATGTAAATGGACGTTCTACCTCGGTAAAGGTGCTGAAGGGAGAAATTGACCAATATACCATCGTCGAAACCGGTGGGCTTTCCTTCCGGGGTGTCATTAACGGGAAAATGGGCTATGCCTCTACGGAGAAGCTGGAACCCGACGTGATCGACTTTTTATTGGATGAAGCACGCAGCAATGCGGACATATTGGAGAGCGAGGAACAGGATGAGCTGTTCGCAGGCTCTAAGAGTTATCCTGAGCAGCCTGCCTTTGCCTCAGCGTTGGCCGACACCGCTCCTGAGATTCTGATTGAAGCGGCGCTAGAAATGGAGCGCACAGCGCTTGCCGCAGATCCGCGGATTGTGATGGCTCGGCATTGCTCGGTCAGCATTCGTGAAAATGAGGTTCTGATAGTAAATACAAAAGGACTGCACTGCCATCGTCGCAAAAGTCTGGCGAGCGCTTATGTGTATGTGATTGCAGCAGATCATGACGAGACCGTTACCGGGGGTTGGCATGATTATTCCCTGCGGAGCGTGGAGGAAATCGATATTGTGGATGTGGCGCGTAAAGCCGTAAAAGAGGCTGTTTCCAAGCTGGGTGCGCACACGATCCAATCGGATAACTATCCGGTCATTTTCCGTCATGATGCAGCAGCGCAATTGCTGGCTGCGTATACGTCGGTATTTTCAGCGGAGTCGGTGGATAAAGGCTTTTCGCGATTAGCTGGGAAACTGGGGCAAAAGGTGGCAAGCGAGCGCATTACGCTGATTGATGATCCGCTGATGGAGAACGTTCCCGCAGGCAGTACGTTTGATGCCGAAGGCAGCGCAACGCATCGTAATGAGATCATCAAGGACGGAGAACTACGGACGTATTTCCATAACCGCAAGACAGCCCGCAAGGCTGGGGTGGAAAGTACCTCTAATGCTTCCAAGGGAAGCTATAACGGTAAAATCGGTGTATCGTATCATAATCTGTATGTGGAACCAGGCACGTCTACGTTGGAGGACATGATTCGCGAGACGGATCGCGGGCTGATGATCGTAGAGCTGCAGGGGCTGCATGCGGGTACGAATACGGCGTCCGGTAATTTTTCGCTGGCTTGTCTGGGATACTGGATTGAGCAGGGGCAAGTGGTCAGAGCAGTCAATCAGATCACCGTATCGGGCAACTTCTTTGATGTGCTGCAGCAGGTAGAGGAAGTTGGCAACGATTTACGTTTTACGGGAAGCTGCACATCCCCTTCGCTCAAGCTGGCTGCACTCTCGATTTCAGGTTCCTGATGACTGGAGCAGCCTTCTTTTTTCAGACTCACGGCCTGTTTCTGACGTTCCGATTGCCTAGTGATTACAGATGCTTGATGCATCAGGGTATGGTAAAGTAGGAGAAAGTCTTTGAAATATGAAAAAAAGGCTTGGTTACAGCACCGCGACAGGGTATTATAGACAATAATATATTCGAAAAAAGGTTCGAATTGAATTTTTATTGGGGGATGTATATGAGATATATAAGCACTAGAGGTCGAGTAGAAGCCAAGGGATTTATTGATACCGTGCTCATGGGGTTAGCTGACGATGGAGGTCTGATGGTACCGGAGCAGATTCCGACCGTGTCGGCAGCTACGCTGGAGCAGTGGGCTACATTGAGCTACAGAGAGCTGCTGCTGGAAGTTTTTGCGCTGTATATCAATGATGAGATTCCTCGTGAAGATTTGGAGCAGCTGGTCGAGCGCAGTTATGCGAGCTTCCGTCACCCGGAAGTCACGCCAGTGAAGAAGATCAACGATTCCCTGTCTATTTTGGAGCTGTTCCACGGGCCTACGTTTGCGTTCAAGGATGTGGCGCTGCAATTTATGGGTGAGTTTTATTCCTATGTGTCCAAAAAGCAGAATGAGATCATTCACATTTTGGGTGCAACCTCGGGCGATACTGGGGCGGCAGCGATTCAGGGCGTGCGTGGCAAGGAAGGCATTAAAATCTGTATTTTGCACCCACACCAAAAGGTGAGCAAGGTACAAGAGCTGCAAATGACGACGGTAGACGATGAAAATGTATTGAATCTGTCCGTAAAAGGGAACTTTGACGATTGTCAGAAGGTCATTAAGGACCTGTTTGCCGATCTGGATTTCAAAGCTAAACATCATTTGCGGGCGATTAACTCGATTAACTTTGTGCGCATTTTGGCGCAAACCGTATATTACTTCTATGCTTATTTCCGGGCGCAGGAGTCAGCGGGTACGAAAAAAATCAATATCAGTGTGCCATCTGGCAACTTCGGCAATATTTTTTCCGGTTTTCTTGCCAAGAAAATGGGCCTGCCGATCCATAAGCTGATCATTGCAACCAATGAAAATAATATTTTGGAGCGCTTCGTGAAGACAGGTGAATACAAGCCAGGTGACTTCAAAAGCACATACAGTCCTTCGATGGACATTCAGGTGGCGAGCAATTTCGAAAGATACCTGTATTACTTCCTTGGAGAAGATGCAGCCAAGGTATCTGAATACATGAATAACCTCAAAACCGAGGGACGGATTGTGATCAGTGCAGAGGATTTGAAACGGGTACAGAAGGATTTTGAAGCGCTCGGCGCTTCGAATGAGCAGTGTTTGGAGCTGATCAAGAAATACAAGGCCGAATACGATTATTTGCTGGACCCCCATACGGCATGCGGTATTGCTGCGTATGAGGCGTATAATGGCGCGGACGAAGTATGTGTGACCTTTGCGACAGCGCATCCGGCCAAATTTGATGAAGCCATCCGTCTGGTGGACATCAAGCAGGAGTTCCCAACGCAAATTGAACAATTGTTCTCCAAATCGCAGCATCAGCAGGTGGTAGAGCATGACGAGGCAGAAATTGTGCGTCAGTTTGAAGCCTTTTATGTGTAAAAGAATGGGAAAAGAGGCTACGCCTTGCGCGCAGCCTCTTTTTGTTATTTCCATATTCCAGACATAATGTATGTTTTAGTTTCAATTTGTTCACATTATAATGCCATGTAGGGTAAGGTGTTAGGGCCTTAGAAATCGTGAAAAAAGCCCGTGAATCAAGGGATTTAGCTTTAGGAAACTAACAGACAATGAGAGGTTCATAGAGTTATTTAATGAAGGATACAAAAATTTTTTATAGGCGAATTAGATGTATTATTATAAAAAATCATGTATAGTTAACTAAATTTTATGAATACATAAAGTTCCACTCTCGAAGGTGCAGAATAACGTCGTTCCGTCATTTAACAGAGGGGCTAATTATAAAAGGGGTGTATTAAATAATGACCATGATCCGTCCAGAGCAGAGTCAACAAGCAGCAGCCGAATATGTGCAGTCCGTTTTTGAGAAGGTTATCGCGCGCAATCCTCATGAGAATGAATTCCATCAGGCCGTCAAGGAAATATTGGATTCGCTAATTCCGGTATTGGCTAAGCACCCTAAGTATATGCAGCAGGGGCTTCTGGAACGGCTAGTGGAGCCGGAGCGAGTCATTACCTTCCGTGTACCTTGGGTGGATGATGCGGGGGTTGTACAGGTCAACCGTGGCTTCCGTGTGCAGTTTAACAGTGCGATAGGGCCTTATAAAGGTGGACTTCGCTTCCATCCGTCTGTATATCTGGGAATCGTCAAATTTTTGGGTTTTGAGCAGATTTTCAAAAATGCATTGACGGGTCTTCCCATCGGTGGTGGTAAAGGCGGCTCGGATTTTGATCCCAAAGGGAAATCAGATAACGAAGTGATGCGTTTTACACAAAGCTTCATGACTGAGTTGTATAAATATATTGGTCCAGATGCCGACGTTCCGGCTGGGGATATTGGAGTAGGTGGCCGCGAGATCGGTTACATGTTCGGACAATACAAGCGGATTCGCGGAGGACATGAAGGTGGCGTCCTGACGGGTAAAGGGATTCATTACGGAGGCAGTCTCACACGTACGGAAGCGACTGGCTATGGCTGTGTTTATTTTGTAAACGAGATGCTGCAGGCGCAGGGATCGTCCTTTGAAGGAAAACGCGTCGTCGTGTCGGGCTCGGGGAACGTATCCATTTATGCGATTGAAAAAGCACAGCAGCTCGGTGCTACAGTCGTGGCATGTAGTGACTCGAATGGCTACATCTATGATCCAGACGGTAT
Source organism: Paenibacillus sp. FSL P2-0173 (assembly GCF_038008045.1). Classification (NCBI taxonomy): domain Bacteria; kingdom Bacillati; phylum Bacillota; class Bacilli; order Caryophanales; family Paenibacillaceae; genus Paenibacillus; species Paenibacillus sp. FSL P2-0173. The sequence continues at coordinate 1,602,356 of NZ_JBBOYK010000001.1, read as the reverse complement.
CGATCTGAAGCTGGTGAAGCAGCTGAAAGAAGTGAACCGTCTGCGGATTAGCGAGTATACTCAAGAGCGTCCAGGCGCAATCTATACAGAAGGCTGTTCGGGGATCTGGTCGATCCCATGCGACATCGCACTGCCATGCGCCACACAGAATGAAATTGACGAGCAAGCAGCTCAGCTGCTGGTAAGCAATGGCGTAAAAGCTATAGGCGAAGGTGCCAATATGCCATCCTCGCTACAGGCCATTGAAGTGTTCTTGGGCAATGGAGTTCTGTTTGGACCAGCCAAGGCAGCCAATGCAGGCGGAGTAGCCGTTTCGGCGCTCGAAATGTCACAAAACAGTATGCGCCTGTCATGGACCTTTGAGGAAGTGGATGCCAAGCTGCATGATATTATGAAAAATATCTATGCTAACAGCGTGAAGGCGGCTAAGGAATACGGCGTGCCGGGCAATCTGGTTGTCGGAGCCAATATCGCAGGATTTGTGCGTGTAGCCGACGCAATGTTGTCACACGGGATTATTTAGCAACGGAACATAATAAAGTTAAATTGAAGCTGAGCGGCTCTTGTGCGAGTCGCTCAGCTTTTATTTGCAAAGAGCACTTTATTTTTCTCAGGGACTTGATTTAATTTTAAAGAGGATGTATATTACTTGATAGATCAATAATTGATGGATCAAAGGTCGGATCACGAAGCCCAGCGATATGCTTAAGGGAGGAGAGATTGATATCACCCAGACACCATCCGAGCCTGAGTATATTTTTGACATGCTGTTGTTGCTGAACAAGCAGATTAGCTCCAAGTTTGAGCGTTGCGCAGGAGTCAGCGCATCCAGATTGCAGCTATTGTGCAAGTTGTATCAAGTGGAGGAGATTAGTCAAACTCTGCTGCAAAAAGAGGTTGGCATTGACGCTGCAGCCGTAACGCGCCATTTGAAGCAGCTTGAAGCGATAGCGATGGTCACACGACGCACGAAGCCAGAGGACAACAGGGTTACCTTGGTAAGCCTGACCGATTATGGGCGTGCACGCATTGTCATCTTTAAGCAGGAGCGCTCGCAGTTTGTAGCTCAGCTGCTACAGAGCTTCGACGAGACCCAGCGGCACCAGCTAGCCGATATGCTGCAAGTTATGAATGGTCATATGTCCGATATGGACTGACCCCAATTACATTATACCCATAGGGGAAACAAGGAGGAATTTACATGCCAGTAATTACTATTGAAGCAGGCAAATTAAATAAAGAACAAAAAAGATCGTTGGTCACTGAACTTACCACATCAGCTTCAACCATAATGAATGTACCCGAGTCGGCTTTTATTGTTTTGATTAAGGAAAGCGAAAAAGAAAACATTGGTTTGGGAGGAAAATTATTATCTGATCGCTAATGTCAGAAGATGAAGTGGGTTCATTCATTTTAAGGTAAGGAGCCATTTCTGTAATGAATTAATTTGAGATTTGAACAAAAAAAGCGCCTCCTGTATGCACGGGTACAGAACTGGCAGGATCGCTTTTTTCCAGAGTACACGCAGGTATTTAAAGACTGGGAAGGGAAAGCTTCGCGCATACCTTGCAGGAGTTTCCAACGCCAGGTGAGATCGTAGAATTAGGTGCAGAAGCCATCGTCCAGCGCTGGAAGAAAGACGTGAAACGAGCCCGGCAACTGGTGGAAACGGCGAGAAGTTCCATCGGTCTGACCGAAGGACTTCCAGCAGCAAAAATAGAGATTAAAACACTTCTGGAACAGTACGACATGTTCGCCAGACAGCTCGAAGAGATTCTAGCCGAGGTGGAACGTCTACTCTCTTAAATCCCAGGAACGAAAGAGATGCTCACTGTGCCAGGCGTGGCTGTGGTCACCTTGGCGGGGTTCCTGGCGGAAGTGGGGGATCTAAGGGGTTACGAGCATGGACAGCAGATTATACGGCTGGCCGGACTGAATCTCAAAGAGAACAGCTCGGGGAAGAAAAAAGGAAAATCCAGTATAACCAAACGAGGACGCGCAAGGCTAAGAGCGCTACTGTTTCGGGCCGTGATGCTCATGGTGGCGAAGAATGCGGAGTTTAAGGTACTGCACCAATACTTTACCAAACGAAGCCAGAATCCACTGAAGAAAAAGCAATCGATTGTAGCGTTGTGCGGGAAGCTGATTCGCGTTCTTCACACGCTCGGCACCAAGCAAGTTCGGTATTGATGCAAACGACGTTTTAGGGCCAGTACGTGAGGCCCAGTTACAGAAGACAGCTTAAGAAAAACCGGATTCATGTTTCTCATCGGACAGGAATAAGCAGAGACAAAGGAAGCACGGAGCAGCCGCAGGAATCATTTCCATAAGGGCAAAGACCCCGCGTGATATGGGAGGGTAAGCCATCAAGAGTCAGGAGTGGATATCCAAGGTGCGATTATAGAAGTCGATCCATAGATTGGGAAAAATGTCTCAACCTCTATCCTGCCACCGGCTCTTCCGGAAAATAATGACATCCTTACATGACTTCTCCAGTGCTCGATATGTCAATGGCTGAAAACCGAAGAACGAGTGAGAAAACATGAGAAAATATTAATTTATAGTGGGAGAGATTGGAATGAATAATACGAACACATCCAGTACTGTAAAAACGAATGATTTTAAAGAAATCGCCCTGGGACGCCGTTCTGTAAAAGTATACGATCCGTCCGTGAAGATCAGCCGTGAGGAAATGACTGAGATTTTGACAGAAGCTACACGCGCACCATCTTCCATTAACCTGCAACCTTGGCGTTTCCTCGTCATTGACAGCCCTGAAGGTAAAGCTACACTGGCACCATTGGCCCGTTTCAACCAACGTCAAGTAGAAACATCTTCGGCAGTGATCGCTGTATTTGGGGATTTGAATAACTTTGATAATTTCGAACAAATTTTCGGAGAAGCTGTAGAACTGGGCTATATGCCAAAAGACATTAAAGAAATGCAACAGGAAAAAGTGGCAGCTCATTTTGCAGCGCTTGATCCAGTTGTGAACAAAGAAACAGTCCTGATTGACGGTGGTTTGGTATCCATGCAGCTTATGCTGGTAGCGCGCGCTCATGGTTATGATACTAACGCTATTGGCGGTTTTGAAAAGGATCAAATTGCTGAAGCCTTTGGTCTGGAAAAAGATCGTTATGTCCCTGTTATGCTCATTTCCATGGGTAAAGGTATCAACGATGGTCATCCGTCCACACGATTGCCTATTGATCAAATTGCACAGTGGAAATAAGGGAAACGAACTAATATCTATGCGCAAAATAAAAAACAGGCGGACAAAGGAAATCCTTTGCTTCACCTGTTTTTTTATTTGCTTAGATGCAACGTAGATCGCGGGTGCTTATCACGTTGTCAGTCTTTCAGTTATCATTTCACGGTATTCGCTCCCGACGTTTCTGCCGAGTCAGCGGTGTCATTTTGAGGATGATGATAGTGCTTGGGCCATATAATTTGGTGTGAAGTATGGCTAAGCTCCTCATAAAATAACGGGGCTTTCTTAAATAGGCGTATGACCAGATGGAAAAAGAACCATCCGTTGATCACTAACAGCAAAAGGCTAATCAGAACACTTAGCCAAGGGGACACTTGAGACCATAGGACAGGCCCACCCAGTACGTAATTAAGTCCAAAATACAACCAATACAAGAGACTGTAACGCTTGATGAGCCCCCACAGGGAAATCCGTTGTCCTGTCCCTGTAAGATGAATACGCACCAGCCATTTTCCTGGAGTTCGTCCATTCGTCAGGTAAGGAACCACTATAAAGTATACCCCACTGGAAACCCAGAAGGCAGCAGGCACATGTAGGGACTCCATGATGCCGAGTAGCCCGGTCCAAATGATAGAATCCACGAAAATGGCTACGCCCCGTCGGGTATAGGACACTCGCTTCGTTGCCATGTCCACATGCTTGTCCAGATGTTCCAAGCGGGGCAGGAAGCGTGAAAACCATTCGCCTAATAGAAAGCCTAGCATACCGCCTAATGTATTAGCCATCAAATCGTCTACATCGAACACACGATACGCATGGTCAAAAAATCCATACAGTCCTGTCAGCTGCGTCACCTCAAAGAAGAGGGAGAGGATAAAGGACAGAATCAGACACCATCCCCATCGTGCACGGAAATAATAACGTAAGAACATACCGAAAGGCACGGTCATCACAACGTTAAAAACGACTTGCAGAAAAGCTCGCTCCTTCAGCAAATGAACATAGCTGGAGGGATGGGCGGGTGAGACGGATGTTTCTCTTATAATGTCGTGAACGAACTGCAAGGGCATCAACTGCAACGCTCCCCCGGCTAATGCAGCATTATGACGCGATGCTGGAAGCGGGAGTATGACCAGAAAGAAGGCGTTCATTAAGTATAACAGCATCAAGTAAAGCAGCCATGCTCTAGCCTTGTGAATATAGCCATGCCTGCGATATTGCACGATTAGGAAAGGCAGTGTGAACAATAAGGCAGCAAAAGGAAACGCAAGAAAGGCATACGAAACAGGAAACAGGTAAGATTGAATCATGTGCTACTTACGCCTGCTTTCTCCGGAACTTCACCAAAGACCAGATGACCAGAAATGCCATGAAAGCCACGCACACGCTAATGCTAATGCGATTTTGCGGGTCAAGCAAGAATAGAAACGCAATGACCCATAGGCATCCCACTGTAACCGCCGTTACATAAGGGAATCCCCATATCTTGAAAGTAGGCTCCACTGGATAAGATTTGCGCAATTTCAATTGGGACAGACAAATGCAGCTCCAGACGAGCAGCACGACGAAGCCAGGTACAGCCATCAAAATACGGAACAGCCCGTCCTGAGCGACATAAGCAACCATGGAACCGACAATCAGGACTACAGCGCACAATTTGAGACTATTTACCGGAACCCCGTTTGAAGATAAGCGGGCGAGTGATTTGGGACCTTCTCCATTGATAGCCAGCGAATGCAGCATACGTGTAGCCCCGTAAATTCCCGAATTGGCGGCAGACAGTACAGCAGTGATCAGAATAAAGTTCATAACATGAGCCGAGCCTTGAAGCCCTACAGAAGACAGTACCTGTACAAACGGGCTGGTATTCGCATCCAGTTGGTTCCAGGGAATCAAGCCACAAATGATGAGAATGGGCAACGTATAGAACAAAACAACGCGAAGAATAAAGCTTTTAACCACTCTAGGCAGTACCTTTTCTGGATTTTCTGTCTCCGTCAACGTCAGTCCAATCAGCTCGGACCCTCCGTATGAAAAGGTAACGACCAGCAGCGCTGAAAAGATAGCTAACCAGCCATTAGGTAGAAATCCGCCGTGCTGCGCGTAGTTGCTTAGATAAGGTGGAGTTTCAGTGGGAATAATCCCGAACAGTATACAGCCACCCAAGGCGATGAAGATAATAATCATGGCAATCTTAATACCCGCAAGCCAAAATTCCAGCTCCCCAAAACCGCCGACACTCAGCATGTTGACGACAATAATGAAAGCCGCACTCACTAAACTGAGTACCCATAGAGGAACATCTGGCAACCAATATTGCAGGAAGCTCCCCGCAGCAATGACCTCAATGATACAGACGGCCAGCCACATAAAGCAATACAACCAGCCGATAATAAAGGACAGACGTTCTCCAAAAGCTTTGCGAATAAAATCCTTCATATTCATGTTGGGATAGACGGTAGCCATCTCGGCAATTGCGCCCATAACGACTAAGAGCAAGAGTCCTGCGAAGACATAGGATAAAATAACTCCAGGTCCCGCCAAGCTAATCGTTTCGGTACTTCCTTTAAAAATTCCCGTTCCGATAACTCCACCCATAGCCATAAAGGTAATGTGCCGTGGGAGCAGCTTTTTGTGCAAAGTTGCTTCATTTGATTTCAATATGAAATCCTCCTTCATATAGTGTATAGCTTCAGCATGGCCCAAACAGGGTTACTTCAATTAGACTTATACTACATGAAAATATCCAATTAGGAAATGAAATAAATAGGATCTGGTAGGGAGATTGAAATCGCTAGAGGACAAACTGAAGAAAACCGAGGAAAACAGAGGCAGCATGCTGGCGCTGATGATTGCTCTATCTGCGGTCATTCTGCCTTTATTGTTCTGCTCGGCGGATATTTAAGTGATCATGTAGGAGTATCGCATTGCGGTGAAGGATTAGCTCCGCAATATTCCTTTAGCCCGCACTTGCTTGAGCCAACCAGGAAACTCATTCAGCAGACGGTCGTACAATTCTGCGTCTGTCACGGACTCAATGTCATCCAAGGCAAAGAAATCTGCATTATCCACTACGCGACCACGCAGATTATCCAACTTTTGAAGGACTCCAAAATCAGCATTACCAAGACCAACAAATTGCCAGAAAATAGGAGTTTCTGAGCACTTGATCAGCAATTTTGATATTTTTTTCGTTTCATATACGCCACCGTCACTGAAAAAGATAATGTAGGTCGGGATTGTTTCATTGGGTGCCTCTTTTGTATATTTTAAAATAATATCCTGCATTACTTCAGGCTCATTGTTACCAAATCCAATATTTCCGTATCCGATTTCTGGGAAATTTCGTTTTACGTAATTCTCGAAATTCCTCTCTGTGACGCTTGGAGCACGTTTGGCTTTGTCCGCAAAAAACCATACATCCATTTCACCATCGTCATCCATGCAGGCCGATACAGCCAGAACACGTTCGAAGGCTTTTTGCACGGTTCCCTTAGAGTACAGTTTCGCCATGGAAGCAGAAGCGTCTAATACAACCGCTACTCGTGCTTTTTCACGGTCTATCTGCTTCTTTTGGAGTGAAATTTGTACCTTCTGTTTAAGCAGATTAATTCTTCCATTCACAGGAGAAGGCTCCTTCACGCCGGCTTTATCCGCTGACGGTGCTGCTGGCGATTCCGTTTCTTCTACGGTGACACCATGAGCTTCGGCGAGCGGCTTTAGTCCTCCATTGAAACCACGCCCAACTGCGCGAAGCTTGAAGCCAGACGTATGGCGGTATATTTCAGCGAATACGAGTGACGTTTCTTTGGTGGCTTCGGTGATACTGTAGGTGATATGGGATTGCTTGCCTTGAGCAGTAAGTGAGCAGCCGACCACATCGGCAAAAGTACCCGGGCCGTCCAGTGTGGCCGCAAACACACATTTTTCCACTCCGGTTCGTTCCAGTTCCTGGAGCGCTACAGTAAACTCAGTGGTTCTGTCATTTGGACGCTGTAACCGTACATGGCCGTGCGGGTCAGCGGGTTGATTGTAAAAAATGAAGTAGTCATCTGAGGAAACCTTTCCGTCTGCTCCTACCATAAAACAGCTAACATCCAGTTCGGCAGGTGCATGCTTCCATGTAATGGTGACCCGCACCGTATCTTCCTTACCGAATGGTGCATTAGCTCCTGTACTCAATGCAATGTTGGGACCGCTCATGCTGTCAAACCCCCTATGTATTTTAAATCTTGTATTTATACAAATTGTACCATGGAAATGGTATATTCACCTTGTTTCGTGCAGGAATATTTGTCTCATAGTAGACGCAGTAAAAGATGATATATAATAAGGTTGGTGTGGAAAAAAAGTATGATATTTATGAAGCGGAGGCTTTGATACGTGAAGCAGGATCGACAAAAGCAGGCAGGTTCCCATACCGGGATGAGCAAGGGACATGAAGCTGATGAGTTAAACAAACTGCTGTCCCTATGGCTTCATTCGTCGATCCGTGTCATGGATGTCCGGCATATTCGACTGGAGCCGGAAGCGTTGCTTCAACCGTATCGTCTTCCAGCGCAGGCTTTTGTATTTGTATTGCAGGGTAGCGTGCGTTTGGATGGTGATTGGAAGGATACGCCACATTCAGGGTACGTACTGCATGGCAGCAAAGGCTTTGAACTGAATATGAAACCCTCGCAATACGGGATAGAATATATCCTTGTACTATATAAAGCGACTTCTCTATCGGGACACACGATGTATAATCATCCTTCGATAGCTCATGGTTTTGTACCGCCTTATCCGGTTATACTGTACCAAAAGCTGCAACTACTGGAGTACGCATGGCAGGATCATGAGGCGCTATCCAAGATTCAGGCTCAGGGTCGGTTCTATGATTTTGCATATGAATGTATGCGGCAATTGCAAGAACCGAAGGCTCGAACTTCTGGGCGGGATATCGTGACACAGGCGATTCGATTTATGCAGGATCATTACGCGGAGTCCATAACGCTCGAACGTTTGGCCGGATTGTTGGAATGCAGTCCGAGACATCTGACTCGGTTATTTAAAAAACAAACGGATTGTAGCCCGATTATGTACTTAATTCAACTGCGAATGGACAAGGCTAAGGAGCTTTTGCGGAAGACGGATGCGACTTTACAGGATATCGCTGTCAGTGTGGGGTACCCGGATGTTTATTTCTTTAGCCGGGCATTCAAAAAATATACGGGTGTATCTCCGGTTCATTACCGGGACAGCCTATATTCATCTGCTTTTGTGAGAGATACCAGTCTGGATAATCCATTAAGCATGTCCGAATGTTCCATTGATTCGACAAGTGGCGCCCTGCATACTGTTATTGAGGATAATAATCATTATCAAAATCATGATGAAGGGATTTTACGAATGAATAGAAACGCAAAGCATTCCATGGCATTTATTTTATTGCTTAGTTTTACCCTGCTGCTCAGCGCGTGCTCAGGTACATCCAGTCCTGCGGCAACCGATGGCGCTTCCCAAGGGAACAATAATACATCAGCGGAACCAACATCACAGGAAAGGGTGTTGAAGGATGCACTTGGACATGAGGTAAAGGTTCCGGCTCAGCCTCAGCGTGTGATCGCTTCTTATCTGGAGGATCATCTAGTGGCCCTAGGCGTTAAACCCGTAGCCCAATGGTCGGTAGGCAAAAATTCAGTTCAAGGTTACCTGCAAAAAGAACTGAAGGACGTTCCTACCATTGCTTCAGATCTTCCGTTTGAGGCGGTTCTGAACTTCAAGCCTGATTTGATCATTATGGACAGTGCGAGCATGGTGGAAGGCGACAAATATAATCAATACTCTAAAATTGCTCCAACCTACGTGGTAGGCACTAATATGAACAATGATTGGCGTGAAGAGCTGCTGACCGTGGGTGAGGTGCTGAATAAGAGCAATGAAGCGAAGCAGGCATTGAGCAACTACGACAAAAAAGCAGCAGAGGCTAAGGCCAAGCTGAGCCAGACGGTGGGACAAAAAACTGCGGCGGCATTATGGGTAACGGATAAAAATGTGTATGTCGTAAACCAGAATCTATCCAGCGGTGATGTATTGTATAAGGATTTGGGATTCAAGATTCCACAAGTCGTACAGGAGATTTCCAAAACGGCTAAGGCGAACTGGAGTAATTTATCGCTGGAGAAGCTGGCCGAGCTGGATGCGGATTATATCTTTATCGTGAACAGCAAAAACGTGAGTAAAGAAGATATTGTAAAAGATCCTGTATGGGCGGGAATTCCAGCCGTTAAAGAAGGCCACGTATACGATTTTGGTAAGGATTCCAGCTGGTTGTATACAGGTACAATTGCAAACAGTCAAATGATTGACGATGTTCTGAAAAATGTAACTAAGTAATCCAAATGGTAAACAAAAAACGCTACTCATCTTGACGACAGCATGTCGCAGGAAGGAGAGCGTTTTTTTATAAAAAGATGTCTGCACAGAGCAGACATCTGGTTTATTTTCTAAATTAGGCTTGCGGAGATACCAGGATTTTAACCTGATTTTTCTCTTTCAGGAGACCTTCAAAACCTTGCTCAATCACTTCTTCGAGCTTAATACGTTTGGTAACCAGCTTGTCGGCAGGGAAATAACCTTTTTCCATCAGGCTGATAACAGCTGGGAATACATCACGGTAGCCGATAATACCAGTCAGATTGCGTTCCTTCATAACGATATTGTTAGGCTTGATCGGAGCTTCTTTTTCAAAAATGCTGACGATCATAATTTGTCCGCTAATTTTAGTGGATTCAATAGCTTGAGTCAGTACAGGAGGTACTCCAGTGACTTCATAGGCTACATCTACACCGCCGTTAGTCCGTTTGTGCAGTTCTTCCACCACATCATAAGTCTTAGGATCAAGCACAATAGCACCCAGCTCTTCAGCTTTAGCTTTGCGTTCCTCGGAAAGCTCTACTGCATAAATCTCAGATGCACCCGAAGCTTTCAATGCTTCAATAACCAGCAATCCGATAGGACCAGCGCCAAATACTACGGCTTTGTCGCCGACTTTCAGTTGGCTTTGACGAACAGCATACAAAGCAACGGCCGAAGGCTCTACCAATGCGCCTTGCTCGAAAGATACGCTTTCTGGAATTTTGTGAACCATGTGCTCGTCAGCTGCGACATATTCAGAAAATCCACCACCGCCGCCTGCCAGACCGAGGAAGCCCATTTTATCGCAAAGATTATATTTGCCTTGTTTACATGCATCACATTCTCCACATGCAAACACCGGTTCTACAACTACACGGTCGCCAACTTGAATCTTGGTTACACCTTCGCCGATTTCGACAACTTGTCCAGAGAATTCATGTCCCATTACGATCGGCGCTTTTTCGCCAGTCAATGGATGCTGAGCATCTTGGGGAATGAAGATCGGTCCTGCTACATATTCGTGAAGATCACTTCCGCAAATGCCACACCATTCTACTTTGATTTTTACTTTTCCTGCCAGAGCAGCGGGCTGCTCAATGTTTTCCAATCGTAAGTCTTTTACTCCATGCCATCTCAATGCTTGCATGTCTGTCATCTCCTTGACGAATATATGATCATTGCCTCTATAAAAGTGAATGAATTAGGAAACGTTTCCGAAAAATAATATGTCACAATTTTTACACATTGTCAAACCAATTTAATGCAAAAAGCACTTGATTTTTTTTGTGAATATAATCACTTGTGACTACAGTGCTATATTTGGCTCATTACTTTTATACAAAGAGATTTTGCGAATTTTTTAGGTGAAGCAAAGACAAGAAGAAAACGACTTCAATTTTTAGACACTCATTCTGTGGTATAATATCAACATTAAGACTTTATTTTAGAAAGTCAGAAAACGATTCCGTTCTTGAAAGGATTTTGGGCGTGACAGATCAAAAGAAAGTAACCATAGAGGATGTAGCCAAGCGGGCAGGAGTCGGTATAGCGACTGTCTCCAGAGCTATTAATGATAGTGAGGGCATCAGCCCGAGAACGAAAGCCTTAATTTTGCAAGTGATTGAAGAGATGGGGTTTACGCCCAACACCTCGGCTCAGAGCTTGAAAGTTCGTCAGACACGACAAATCGCACTGGCCGTGCCAGATATTCGTAACGCGATTATTCCAGAGATCGCTTGGTCCGTAGAGCAGGCTGCCAAGCAGCATGGTTACCGGGTCGTGCAAATCAATACCGCCGGGAATGCCAGAATGGAGCTTGAAACTGTTCGTGAGGTCAAGAAGCTGCATGTCGACGGGCTCATCATTATGCCGCTGGCGTATCCCAAAATGTTGGTAGATCTGATTAACAAAGCCAGCGTTCCCGTGTCCATTATTAACTATGGCAAGAAGCTGGGCGAAGATGTCAAAGCGGATATCGTCAGTCTGGCCCGGCAAGAGGGAAGACTCGTGATGGAGCATTTGCTTAAAATCGGCAGAACAAGAATTGCCTATGCAGGTGCTGCGAAGGACAAAATCGAGGAAAGATACTTCGCTTATGAGCAGTCTCTCCAGCATGTGGACCCTTCACTCGTTTATTTTGGCGATGATTTCTCCTTTGAGACAGGGCTGCGCGCAGCCGATTATTTTTACAGCTTGAAACATATGCCGGATGCTATTTATGCGGTTAACGATATGGTGGCGATAGGGATCGTCAATCGATTTAAGGATTTGGGTGTAAAAGTGCCAGATGAGGTTGCTGTAGTCGGTATTGATAACAATCTGTGGGCTATGGTAACGACCCCTCAGATCAGCTCAGTTTCCATCATGGGAGAAGAGGTGGCACGGTTGGCTGCGGAGCTGCTGCTCAAGCGGATTCAGGAACAGACACCTGGGGATTATGAGCGTGTGCAATTCGAGCCTCGCCTGATCGTGAGGGAATCGAGCGTCTCTGTGATCCGTAAGCCTACGGTAGGGCGTGATGAGTAGTAGGGTATGAGTGGATTTTGGGCAATTATAACGACCATTGTTTGTTCAGACAGGAGAGTGGATTCATGTTAAAAGGTAATGGGTTCGTTTCTGTAGCTTGTACTGCACTATTGCTGGCTGTAACCATAGGGTGCACTCCCCATCCAGTGGGACAGGATGCTGAAACTGCGGCGCCGTCCGGGGCAAACAATGGGGAGTCCAAGCAAACTGTAGCCAATACGCAGCACACCCAGCAAAGTAAAGAGGAGCTAGTGCTGTCCTTTTATAAAGATTCATCCCTCAGTGATGAAGCAAAAGTCCGTCATATGACGGACCATTTAGCAGGAATCCAATGGGGAAAGATAAACGAAATCAAAGAACATCAAAGCTTGGAAATTATCGAATATCTGTATAGGCAGCGCGCTTTTATTCCATCGGAAAGCTTTGCAAATCTGATTCAGGCTTCTGACGGATTGGATGGAGCTTTAAGCGAAAGCTATGCTGGTCTTATGGGAGATTTGTTTACAAGAGATAGAACTGCGATGACTCGAGCATTGGCAAATATGGACAAAACCAACCGCACACAAGGTATAGGAAGCATCGGGTATGCTCTCAGCTATAGAGAACCCAAGGAAGTCAAGAAAGAGATTCAACAATGGCAGGCAGGACAAAAGCTTACTACGGCAGAGAAGGATGTCATCCGAGCCTTGTTCGTCAAGCTGGATAATCCGTATTGATGCTCAAATAGTGATGACCACATGCATAGAGGAATATATTGAACAGCCGCGTCTCTACCGGAGGAGCGGCTGTTTTGTGCTGTTTTTTACATCCTGGCATTTATGATTGGCATAAACGTTAGTAGAACCATTGGTTTCAGATGTTCATCTAACAATGGGTTCAAGTGGTCTGGTGATCCTGATCTGAGCGCAAGCGTTTAATATCACTAATTGGAGGCAGGCCGAACAAGCGGGCGTATTCGCGGCTGAATTGTGAGGGACTCTCGTAGCCTACCTGAAAACCGACATCTGCCGCATCCGCTGATTCAGATAACAACAGGCGGCGGGACTCTTGTAGACGTAATTGTTTTTGATATTGCATTGGGCTCATAGCCGTAACCTCTTTAAAATGACGATGTAGTGACGAAGGACTCATATTCGCTAGTTTGGACAATTCCTCAATACGTAACGGCTTATCATAATCCTGCTTAATCCGCTTTATGACTTCTGCGATTCGGTTGGAATGGCTGCCGGTCATGACCAGTTGTTTTAAGGATTCCCCCTGATTCCCCTGTAAAATCCTATACAGTATCTCACGAATGACTAATGGAGCCAGCACCGGAACATCCTGTGGGTTTTCCAAAAGATGCACTAGCCTTACCACGGCATCCAGCAGTAGAGAGTTAGTTTGGCTTACATACAAGCCTCGTCTGGAATCAGGCATGGGGCTTGTGGGAAAAGCAGATTCCTTGATCAGATCCAAAACCTGATGCGGATCAAAATTGAGCCGGAGGCACAAATAAGGAGCTTCTGCTGACGCTTGAATGACCTGCCCGGAAATCGGCAAATGCACCGACACAACAAGGTAATCGGATGTGCCGTAATGGTAACTTTCCTCTGCGAGCATCACGACTTTTCTGCCTTGTGTCACAATACATAAGGCAGGTTCATGGACTTGATGTATCGGAACGGTTGTATTTGAACTTCGGACGAAATGAAGCGAAGGTATGGCTGTAGTGAGAACTCCGTCCTGATGTGAAAATCGTTCTATAAGCCTTGCCAACTCGGCTTGTTTTTCCATGGTAGAACCCTCTATTTTGGTTGCCCCCATCATGACACATCCCTTCTTTGCAATGTAGCCCGTTTTCATTTTCAGTAGTTTATTACATATTAAGGGTCTTTGGAGGATTAGGCAATAATTTGCTCTGATTCTTCTACCGGGCTGGTGGACATTCCTCTCATAATAAGATGCAGATACAACACCTAATGAGCAATTGAGAAAAAAATAGAAGTGCAAAGGAGTGGGAGTCATGGAGAGTAACAAAGCGGAAAAAAGTGTACACGCTTCGCAGCATCCCTATATAGGGATGTGGGTAACTGAAGACGGAAATATCCGTCACGAACTCTTGCCTAATGGTCGTTATGATGAAGCACGGGGTCAGAGACAAAGTGCCTATACAGGCAGCTATATCTTAGAAGATGACTATATCGAATATGTGGACGACACCGGATTTACGGCAGAGGGTGTATTCAAAAATGGTGTTTTGTATCATGCAGGGATGGTTTTTTACAGGGAAGTAAAAAAGTAATCTGTTTCAGTGATATTTTTAACTAGAGGAGGAATAAGAATGTTGGATATTAAAGGGAAAGTCGTAGCTATTACGGGGGCAAGCAGTGGGATCGGTGAAGCTACTGCCCGTTTACTTGCTCACCATGGGGCTCATGTAATATTAGGGGCCAGACGCACAGAGCGACTGGAGGCTCTGACATCCGAGATTCGTTCTAAAGGTGGATCGGCTGATTATCAGCAACTGGATGTGACAAAGAGGGACCAGATGGAAGCGTTCATTAAGTACGCGGAAAAAGCATTTGGACGCGTGGATGTCATTTTGAACAATGCAGGAGTGATGCCTCTGTCAAAATTAGAGGCCCTGAAGGTAGAGGAATGGGATCGCATGATTGATGTAAATATACGAGGCGTTCTGCATGGGATTGCGGCAGGGCTTCCGATTATGAAAAAGCAAGGATTTGGTCAGTTTATCAATATCGCCTCTATTGGTGCGTATAGTGTAACCCCGACTGCAGCGGTGTATTGCGCAACGAAGTATGCGGTTCGGGCAATTTCTGAAGGGTTGCGTATGGAGGTGGGGGGAGATATTCGTGTGACGCTGGTATCGCCAGGAGTAACCGAATCTGAGCTTGCTGACAGTATTTCAGATGAAGAGGCCCGGCAAGGAATGAAAGAGTACCGTCGTATTTCGATTTCGCCTGATGCCATTGCCCGTTCCATTCTGTATGCCATGGAGCAGCCAGCGGATGTAGATGTTAATGAAATTATTGTCAGACCCACGGCAAGCCCGAATTAACGCCATGGCGTCCAAGATTCCCCCTCTCTACTCAGTCATTTTTCCCTCCATCCTTTATGGATGGGGGGGATTTATCGGATGAGAAAGAACATTATTCACACCACAGAGTGTAAAATAGCTGTACCTTTATAATAAACGGGTTTACTTTTACAAATGTTTGTGATAATTTTATTTCGACAAACATCGAAATTAAGACTGAACAGAAGGGAGCCGAACAAGGTGAAAGATACAACAGAGATGCAGCAGGCTGTAAAAATATATAAAGCACTTGGAGAACCGACTCGTCTCAAAATAGCACTTCTGCTAAAAGAGGAAAGTGACCAATGCTGCTCTGTGCTGGGCGAGAAGCTGAACAGTGTAGCTATTTCAACACTATCGCACCATCTGAAGCAAATGGCAGAGTCGGGGCTGCTCACATACCGTAAAGAGGGGACGTTTATTTATTACAGCTTGGATGTGGAAGCAGCGCAGAAATATGCCCCGTTCCTAATAACATAAATTTTTTTAGTCTTAATTTCGATATTTGTAAAAATATAAAAATATAAAAATATCAAAAGAAAAGAGGCGTTATTTAAAAATGCAGAGCACGTGGAAAGTGTATATTTTGGCAATTGTTAGTTTTTTGGTAGGCACATCCGAGTACATTATCTCAGGCATTTTGGATCAAATTGCGACAACTATGGGGATTACGGTGTCCGCAGCGGGCCAGCTGATTACAGTCTTTTCTCTTGCTTACGCGATTGGCACGCCGATTCTGATGGCAGTAACCGCTAAATGGGACAGACGCAAGCTGCTCTTGAGTTCGCTCGGATTATTTGCAGTAGCTAATGTCCTCTCCTTTATTCTGCCGGGTTTTGGAATGTTTATCGCCGCGCGTATTCTTATGGCCCTCGGGGCGGGGATGGTCGTGGTTACAGCACTGAGCATTGCAGCAAAAATTGCCCCAGCCGGCAAGCAGGCCAGTTCTATTGCTACAGTCACTATGGGTTTTACAGCTTCGCTGATTATCGGGGTGCCGCTTGGGAGAATGATATCTTCTGCATATGGCTGGAAAACCGTATTTCTCGGCATCGCGTTGACAGGGATTATTGCCCTAATTGTTATATCTATGACAATTCCCCGCTTAAAAGGAGATCGACCAGTCCCCTTACTACAACAGTTTGCTCTTCTGAAAAAGCCTGAAGTTGCTTTGGGATTAGGTATTACCTTCTTTTGGCTAGGAGGTTATTCACTCGCGTATACTTACATCTCACCGTATTTGCTGAATGTATCAGGTGTAGGAGAGGATATGCTAAGCTCAGTATTGCTCGCCTTCGGAATTGCCAGTCTAATCGGGTCAAAAATTGGTGGGTACAGTGCGGATAAAAAGGGTATACCCTTTACATTATTAGGGGGTATGGTGTTGCACGGTATTTCCTTACTCTTGCTTCCTTTTGCCGCTCATTCCCTGATCGCAGTATTTGCTTTATTGATCCTTTGGTCGTTCGCAGCCTGGACAACTGGACCTACTCAACAATATAATCTGGTCACACTTGTGCCTGAATCTTCCGGTGTGATGCTGAGTCTCAATCAATCTACAATGCAGTTTGCTATGGCAGCCGGAGCCGGAATTGGCGGTGTAGTTGTTGGTCAGGTTTCGCTGTCTTCCATCACCTGGTTTGGAGCAGCAGGGGTTGGTATAGCTATTGTGGCTACGTATTTACTTACACGAAGATCCTCAGTTCAAACACAAGTGGGTGTTACGGAGTAAAGTGTATAGATAAGTGAAGAGGAGGCCCAGTGATGAAGGTGACATTGCGGCCTTCTTTGATTTGAATGAGCAATAACATGCTCTCTTGCAGTAGGAAGGCTTATTCAAACGCAATATCAGTGATTTTGCCGCCTTCCTCAAAGGCGATATTTTTATAAACTTGATTGGAAACCGAATTTTTTAAATCTGCATATAGCATGGGTACTAAATGCTCATTTTCCAAAATGCAACATAGCTCGGATACCATTGCGCTGGCAAAACCTTTCTTTCGCAAATTAGGCGGGGTATAGGGTGGTTCCTTTTAAATAACGTAAGAGTTCTTCTATATAGGTCAATTTATAATCATCTGTGATTTGTTGTGAGATCCATAGCCAAGCCTTATGTCCGGGTGATTGAGCAAAGATCATATTTTTATCGGACGTTTTGAGGCATGTTGACTCTTCTGACTCACAAATTCGATGGATCAAATTGTATCGAACTTCATCAGCCAAAAATTGATTTTGATTTAATATATCGTCGTTTGAGACTAGTAGCTCAATCATGACTCTGCCTCCTAAAAATGAGCTATGACCTAAACAAAAAGTAGAAATCTATGAAGATTCAGTTGTTATATCTACTAGGATTTAAACTTCCGCGCTATAAGCTTCTTATTTTTTTGTCGCCAAATCCATCTTTCGATAAAGTTTTTTTCTTTTCTTTCCTGAAGTGTTTCCTTCATACCCTTAATAAGAAATTCGGATCTTCGCTTGTCGTTTCTGCTAATTTCACGTAGTTCCTCAATAAATTTATCGTCCATGTCCGCATCTCCGTTAGTTCAGGATTTTCCAAATTGCTAAGCTAGATTATACAGAACATATGTTCCTTTTTCAAGTCTGCATCTGCTCTATTCAATCACATAACTATTTTTAGATGGATGCTGCGAGGCCCGCGCCAATCGGATGGTGAAGCATAAGATAAAGTTGAAAGGAGGAATTACAACATGGACAACAAAGCATATGTATCTCAAACGTATCCACGTCTTACAGTCTACAACGAAGAAAATTTTCGGGGTTCCAGGAGAGTATTCAGAGGAAACCTAGGCATTCGTAATACCGATAACATTCTCAACGGCATCGAAAGTTTGCGTTTCTTTTCTACTAGCAGCAATGCTACACTTGTACTCTTTACTGGCACTCGGTTTAGAGGTAACTTCCGTGTGTTTAGAGGCAATCGCAACATCGCCGACCTGGATGATCTGATTCGCGGGAATGATGTGGAATCTATTATCTCTACCAATCAACGTTTGACGTTGCAGCAAATCCGTAATATCCGCAGTAGCGGTAGACTGCCATCTGGCTATCGAATCATCTAACGGCCTTATTTCGACTTCATAAACCATTTTACAAGACTGTTTCAGGAGCTTGCAACTTTCGGGCTTTTGGGACAGTCTCTCTATTTGTACACGCGACCTACATACTCGAATGATGAGAGGAACTGTATGGGAGAATGGGATGTTGTTAGCAGTCAACACCAACTCAATGTTCATAAAAAATAGATAAAGGAGGACATACGATATGCCCTCCTCATGACGTATATTATATTTACTTCAGTTCCCAATTCGTTGCTTTGATCACAGCTGCATCTGCGTTCTTAAGATCTGTTTCGCCAGAAGCTAAGAGAGAGCTCCATTGTTTCACACGATTCTTACCATTGGGAGGTTGGTTATAATCGTTGGTATCGACAACCAATGTACGCTTAGCATAGAAGCTAGTCATGAACTTCTTCTCATTCGTACTACTGCCTGAACGTGAGAGGATTCCTTCAAGACTACCTGAATCACCAGTAGCGCCTTGATTGAGTGCTGTGTCGACAAATGAACCAATCGTCAGAGCAGTATTAAATCCGCGTTTCTGTGCTTGCTGTACACTATATTCGATATAGGTGTCATAGAACGTACGCCACATGGCTTCTCTCCAAGCTTCATTGTTTTGGAGAGCGTTGATCTTCTTCTTGATAACACTATCGCTATCGCTGAGCTTTAGAATCGAACCACTCATTTTCCCCTTCAGGCCAGCACGTGTTAATCCACCTGCAATGGAAGGGTTACTAGCTCCACTAGCAGCATCAAAAGCTTTGAATAAGTCCGGACCATCGGGTCCCGTATCATTTGAACCGCCTGTTGTTGCTCCAAAGATACCAATGGTGTATCCGCGATTATCGCCGATATCTTCAGCATATCCATAGAATTCAGTCCATTTCAAAGAATCTTGCTCTGGTTTGTTCACTAGCTTCATAATATTATCCCATTGCTCACCGTCGAGTCCTGTATTAGCCTTCAGAAACTGAAGTGTTGAAGGTGAGAAATTAGCATCATGATCAATAGCTGTAACCGCTTCTTGGCTAGTAGCTGCTTCGCTGGTAAGGGATAATGGCTCTATACTAGCTTCATTTGAGTTGTCGAAGCCCTCATTTAAATCGATCGTTTTCTGTACTGGAGTTCCATTCTCTTCAGCAAAAGCCTTGGCAGGTGGACCCGACAAGCTAGAGAAAGAAGCAATTACAGTAAAGCTTAGCAAGATCATAAGGAACTTTGTTTTATACATATAACTCCTCCTATAATAATGTAATTGTGAAAGGCTAAAAGCTAAAAGCGTAGATTTGCATCTAACTCGAATTGATTTAGCAAGAGTATAGATAAGAAGAATATGATTGAATAGAGCTTAAATAACCGTTTTTTTCAAAAATTATGATTTATATGTGAATAAATGGACCTAGTTGTTCCTAGATTCCTACAGACCATAAGTGCAAGAATGAGGACGAAACAAAGATAGCCTCTTGATAAAATGAGTTACATCACATATCAGGAGGCTATATTTATGAACAAAATTCATCAGTTTCATGCACTTCACACATCAGAGGAACTTTTATTTTTAGGGAACGCCTGGGATATGCTATCTGCGGTGGCTCTGGAGAAGGCAGGCTTTAAGGCGATAGGTACGACGAGCTGGGGAATTGCCAATACGCTTGGATTCTCAGATGGAGAGCTTATTGATTTTGACCAGCATGTAAGCATTATTCGGACGATTGCTGAGCATGTTCAGATTCCAGTGTCGGCAGATATTGAAGCAGGATATGGGGAGGATACGGCAACGATTGTTGAGCATGTTTTAAGGATAGCCGATGTGGGAGTTGCAGGGATTAATATTGAGGATTCTTTGAAAACGAAAAAGGGACTTCGAGAAGTGGGCCTGCACAGTAACCTGTTGTCCAAAATAAGAACAGCATTGGATACGCGTGGGTTTAAAAATTTTTTTATAAACGCAAGAACGGATACATATTTGCAGATGGATGCCCCACTTTCAGAGACCATAGAGCGGGCCAAAGCGTATGTGGATAATGGTGCGAGCGGAATTTTTGTTCCAGGATTAAAGCGTGATGAAGAGATCAGGGAAGTTGTGTTTCATATACATGCTCCGCTTAATGTTTTATCCCTGCCGGGTCTGACGAATGTCCACCAGCTTCAGCAGTTAGAAGTTAAACGGTTTAGCTTTGGAAATGCATTTTCTGATAAGATAATAGTTGCTTTGCAAAAGAATGCAGAACAGTTGATAGAGCTTCAAGATACATCACATTTATATGAGGATTTTGCAAAATCCTTGAGCTAGATGAATATGAACTATAGAAAGGACAGAGCATTCGATCATGGCTAACCTTAGTCTTTCTTTTGAAGAAATGTGGGAGAAAATTATAGCGTGTGATCGTAAGTATGACGGGTTGTTTTTTACCGCTGTGAAAACAACCCGCATATACTGCCGACCTTCCTGTCGATCCAAAAAGCCGAAGAAAATAAATGTGGAGTTTTACTTTGATTTGGACAAAGTGGAAAAGGCGGGTTTTCGTGCTTGCAAAAGATGCCAGCCCCATACAGACCATTCGCCGTATATCAGACTTGTGCAGAATGTAGTAACCTTCTTGGTCAATCATTACAAGGAAAAACTTGTATTGCAGGATATTGCGGACCATATCGGAATAAGCTCCTTTTACTTGGATCGGATCTTTAAACAGGAAACCGCCGAAACCCCGCGTACGTATTTGGAAAAAATAAGAGTAGATAAGGCAGCCTATCTTCTTAAAAGTACAAATCTTACGAATCTTGAGATTTGCTATGAGACGGGCTTCCAAAGTCCCTCCCATTTCTATAAGGCGTTTCGCAGCTTGAACCATTGTTCTCCTAGTGAGTATAGAAAGTTGAGTAAGGAATAGAAAAGGAAGGAGGGCGTATCCTTTTATGAGTGAACTTTACGTATTGAAGTATGTATCGCCGATTGGAGAGATAGAGATACAGGGCACAAATGAGGCTGTCTATTCTATTATGTTCTCTAATCGGAATGAGCTCTTAACGAGGGCTATAGAAGAGGTTCCAATCCAAGTATTAGCGGAATGCGCTATCCAGCTTGACGAGTATTTTAAAGGTGAGCGCTTTGAGTTTACGTTTCCTTATGCCTTTGAAGGTACGGATTTTCAGCAAAAAGTATGGAATGCTCTGGTGTCCGTGGGGTACGGTAAAACGACAGCTTATAAAGATATTGCTCTTGCTATTGGAAATGAAAAAGCGATCCGAGCCGTAGGCAGTGCTAATGGAAAAAATAAGCTGAGCATTGTGATTCCATGTCACCGAATTATCGGTTCCAATCAGAAACTAACGGGCTATGCAGGAGGGCTATGGAGAAAAGAATGGTTGCTCCAGCATGAAAAGCGTTGTCTGAGGCCCTAAGGAGGGTTCGTAGATGAGAGACATATATTTGAAAGAGTTTAAGCCGGAGAACTGGGCCAACATGGTTCAGATCTATCAGGAGCGGTATGCACAGGTAGATCCGGCTATAAGAGCAAAAGTGGTCGAAAGTAAAATTCCCAAGGAGATTCAGATTGTGCTACTGCCCGATATGGGGGAATATTTGCTGACTTGGATGGATCGAAAAGTCCCCGCACTCGGCAACGAAACACCGTCGGATTATTTGAAAAGCGAAGAAGGCACTAAAGCACTGAAGGCGGCCATATTACGTATGCCACGTTGAAGAAGCGGGCCAAGGAGATACATATGAACATTGAACAGATGAACAGAGCGCGAATGATGGAAAAAGTGAGTTCGCATATCCATAACTGTAATCAGATGGCATGAACTTCATCTAACCCTATGCTATGATTTACCGACAAGACTATAGATTCAAAAGGGGAAATAAGAATGAAGCTCAAAAGAATGATGTTCCTACTTTCGTTTTTAACGATACTCGTAGGGTTGTTCACTTTGTGTACAGAAAGTGTTCATGCTGCCAATTCGACAGTATTCAGAGATGGAGATAAGCTTAAGCTTACCCTTGATGATGGTAATGGAGTAAACAGAGTGTTTAAATTCGATCTCCCGTTTACGATTAAGCCTGATACGCCAATTCGTCTGTATAGCAACTATATTGAAATTCCTTCTGGTGACTTTACGATTGATTATGCCAACTCTACAATTACGATTGCGGATTCACGACCAGCACCTTATCCAGGATCAGAAAATCATATAGAACTTCCTATAACTGTGAAAGGGGCTGTGCAGTCAGTCGATGAATCTAAAGTAACTCCACTTGCGGAGGAGCCGAAAGTAACGCAGCCTGAGGTGGAGACCAATATAAAAGAGATTCCCACTCCCAGTGAACCCGAGGTTGCTCAACCTGTGGACGAACCGAAAGTAATTGAATCTCAAGTAACCCAGCCTGTCGTGGAGCCTAAAGTGGACCAAGAGGTGGATGAGTCACCGGAAATCCCTTTGACTATCCCGTCTGGAGAAAATTTTCCGGGTACATTTACGATCAACTCTTCAGGTACGTCATTTTCGGTTCGTTTGAAAATAAAAAATATTCAACCCACGTACACTTCATACGTTATGGTCAAAAATGCAGATGCTCAATTAATTAAACGGATTCAGTTCGATCCGGAAACAACGTTTACCTACCCTTTGAGTAACCTGAATTTATCTACGGGTGGATACTACTTTTATATCAAAATGATCGACCAGTCGGGAAATTCGGCAGCGTCTGTACCCCAATTTGTTCCCATAAATAATAACAAGGCTCAGCAGGTTGAGGTGTTTATAGACGGGAAACTGCAACAATATGAGCAGCCTGCGACCTCTATTAGCGGAAGTATGCTGGTGCCATTTCGTGCCGTTTTTGAGGCGCTTGGGGCGAAAGTGAAATGGGATGGAGCTACCAAGACTGTTACTGCAACCAAAGGAAATACAACGATCAAGTTAACTGTAGGCTCCAGAGATGCCTATATCAACGGTAAATTAGTGCGTCTCAATGCAGCGCCGAGACTCATTAACGGCAAAGTAATGGTTCCTATTCGCTTTGTAAGTGAGGCGCTGGGTGCGAAGGTAAAATGGAATATTGCAGCTCAGAGCGTTGTGATTTTTCATGCTCCACCGCAGGTTTTGACAACCAGTGAAAGTGAACAATTAATGGAGGAAAATGAAGATGCTTCTGAATCACATTCCAATCCAACGATTCTAAAAAAGATATCCACCACCTTCTCCAAATCTACGGATATTGTGTTCGTCATAGATGTTACGAGTAGTATGACAGGGACGCTGGATTATGTGAGACAGAAGGTGAAAGGCTTTGTTGATTCCGTTCCAGCAGGTTCCCAATTTGCTGTCGTTGCATTTCGGGATATCAATCTGAAGGCAGATAAAGATTTAGAATTTTTGGAGTTTACGACCGATAAAAACAAGTTAAAAGGTAATTTGAATATGCTGCGCCCTTCCGCTGGCGGGGATTTGAAGGAATCGGGATTAGAGGCTATTCAGTTAGCTATAAGTAAATTTCCCAAGAATTCTAATTCCAAAACAATTATATTCATTACAGATGCACCAGTTCATGATAAAAATACAGCTCTGGGTAAAGCCCGTTTTTCAGTAGATGAAATCAACGAGCAATTACAGAAAAATGGTGTTATTTTTAATGCAATCGTGCCTGCGAATGGACTAGCCAACAAACAAATGAAAAAGCTTGTAGAAACCAACAAAGGGACTTTGTATGACATCAAGGATGCCAAGCTGAATTTAGCAAAGTAGGTTTGTCCAAACTCAAATAAAGCCGTATAAAGGGAGCCGATGTAAGGCTCCCTTTTGCTATCATAAGCGCCTGTGTTGTAAGAGTTCTAATGGGCTGAAAGCTCACTCTCCGTCACCCATTTATGATTTTTGACAGGCTCTCCTCCTGTAGTCGGCGTATAATCTACCATATATACGGTCGTTGGCTCGACGGAATCAATGGTAGCCTTAGCCCCATCCATCCCCTTCATATGATCTGCTGTAAGAATAACCTCCGTTCCCGGTGAATAGGGCTCGCTGCCTGTATCCTTAATCTCTTCATGAATAACCCACTTATGATTATTCACTTTTTCTTCTCCAGTGGTTGGAGTATATGAGACCGTATAAGCAGTAGTCGTATAAGCACCAACAATCGTGGCAGTAGCCCCATTCATGCCTGCCATATGGTCGGCTCGGATAGTCGCTTGGCTACCAACTTTGAAGGCTGGATTTTCCGCTTCTTTTAGTCCGGTAGGAAGCTTACTGGAAGTGGAATGGTTCATATCCGATGTGTCGTGCTGTTGACTGCTGTTTGTCGTGTGCTCCTGGTTCGGCGTGTTACTGTTCCCGCACCCACTCAAAATAATCATGATTGTACCAGCGAGCAAAGCCCATTGCATTCTCATATTTACAGCTCCTTTACGGTTTTAATTACATATTTTAAATGTACCCCTATGGGGTATATTTAAAACGGAAGTATATGACAAACTTGTGAAGTGTTTTGCTTTCAAGGGGATCTCCTGTTGTGACCCCTTTTTTGTTATGCAGAAGATGCGTAATTAAATGTTGTTGACAGTGAATAAAAAATCATTGTAATATCTATAAAACGCATCAAGTTACTTGGTATTTTGGGCGACTGTAAACATTCTAACTCACCAAAAGTAGATGATATCAAGGAGCAGGGGGAGACATCAAAATGAAGAAACCATGGATTTCATTTATATTGCTGCTGGGAGCAGTCGTGCTTTTTATTTCAGGCTGCGGCAGCAAGAATACGTCGGGCAACGCTGCGGGTGAAGAAAAGAAAACACTGCATATCAGCTTTAATCCCGGTCCATATAGCGATCAGTTTAAGAATGGTGTGGCTCCATATTTGGAGAAGAAAGGCTATACGATTACATATAAAGAGTTTACAGACGGTGTTCAGCCCAATGTAGCCGTGGCTAAGGGGGATATTGATGCTAATGTGTTCCAGCACTCGCTCTACCTGGATTCTATGAATAAGCGGGAGAATATTGATCTGATTGGTGCTGTGCAGGTCCCGACTCCTCCAATGGGATTGTACTCCAGCAAGCATACCAGCCTTGACGAAATCAGTGAGGGAGCCCAAATCAACCTGCCTAACGAGCCAGTCAATATGTTGCGTGCGCTGAATATTTTGAAGGAAGTAGGCTGGATTACGTTAAAGGACAATATCGATCCATTGCAAACCTCGGTGAACGACATCACCTCTAATCCGCATCATCTGCAATTTGTTGCTACCGACCCGGCACAGGGGCCACGTGCACTAGAGGATGTTGATTTTGCGGCTATACAAGGGAACTTTGCTGTATCGAATGGAATAAAGCTGACCTCGGCATTAAAGCTTGAAAATATGACAGATCCGTTCACGAACGTGGTTGCTGTGGACAGCAAGAACAAGGATAAGCCCTTCGTCAAAGACATTATTGAAGGATATCATTCAGATGAATTCCAAAAGTACATCCAATCGAATCCTGATTATGAAGGCTACAAGCTGCCAAGCTATTTCAAATAATATGGGGTATTATCTTCTGCGGGCTGACGTTGTCAGCCTGTATCTTATGGATAGAAGGTGGAGATGAACGTGATTTTTTCATCCTCTGATCTCGTCAAGGCTCTGCCTGACAACTATTTTAGCGCAATGGATGACAAAGTGAATCTGTATAAAAGTAAGGGAATAGATGTAATCAATTTGGCAGCCGGCAACCCGGATCAGCCGACACCGGCGCATATCATCAGCACTTTGAATGAAGCGGTCGATCAACCGATCAATCAGGGCTATCCACCTTTTCATGGGAAAAAAAGCACGCTGGAGGCTGTCGCTGCGTTCTATAAACGGGAGTATCAGGTGGAGCTGGATCCTGACCGGGAGATTGCCATATTCAACGGCTCAGCCATAGGTGTAATGGGGATTCCACAGGCGCTGCTGAATCCCGGTGATTGGTTATTGACCACCGATCCGGCATATCCCCAATATTATTCCGCTGCTGCGCTGGCAAGAGCCCATATTCATACGATTCCGCTTGATGAGAAGTATGGCTTCTTGCCCGATTATACAACCGTGCCGGAAGAAATTGCAGAGCAGGTCAAATTGCTCATGATTAATTATCCGAACAATCCGACTGGAGCAGTAGCTACAGCAGATTTCCTGATAAAGACGCTGAATTATGCCGCTCGGTACCAGTTTCCGGTTATGAATGATTTTGCTTATGGTGCTCTTGGATTTGACGGGCATAAGCCGATTAGTTTATTGCAAATCCCCGGCGGCAAGGAATATGGCGTCGAGACGTATACGGCTTCCAAAACGTATAACATGGCTGGATGGCGCTTCGGCTTTGCAGTGGGAAATTCGTCCATCATTGGTGCGCTCAAGCATTATCATACGCATGCCTACAGCACTGTTTTTGGAGCGGTACAGGATGCGGGGGCTGTGGCATTGCTGGGCACGCAGGAACCGGTACGGGAGCTCGCGGCGTTATATGAGCGGCGCCGTGATATTCTCATTGCAGCGTTACGAGGTATTGGCTGGGATGTAGCTGCTCCCCAAGGGTCTTTTTTTGCCTGGTTCAAGGTGCCAGAGGGTTATACATCCGCTTCATTTGCAGACTTTTTATTGGACGAGGCGCATGTTGCGGTCGCCCCTGGAGAAGGCTTTGGTCGTGCGGGAGCTTCTCATGTGCGGTTCAGTCTGGTGAACAGTGAAGAAAGGCTGCTGGAGGCGGTGCAGCGTATCGCAGCAACGGGTATTTTTCAAGTATAAGCTGGAATACAAGGAATTCATGGAGGGAGCGGGAAAAGAACTTTGAGTATAGCGATTATCGGAGCCATGGAGGAAGAAATAGCAGATTTGAAAGCGCAGATCGAAGGGATAAAGATGACCCAGATTGCGAACGGGATTTTTTATACAGGCCAGCTTGAGGGCAAGGAGGTTATTCTGCTGCAATCAGGAATTGGCAAAGCGAACGCAGCCTCGACTACGGCGCTGCTGATTGAGCGATTTAGCCCGGAGCTTGTCATTAATACCGGGTCTGCGGGTGGGCTCGATCCAGCGCTGCATGTTGGCGATGTTGTAGTGGCGACCGAGCTGACTTACAGCGATGTGGACGGAACGGCGTTCGGCTATACCTACGGACAGGTGCCACAGATGCCGGCAAGTTATCCTGTCGATCCAGCGCTGCTTGCTTTTGCGACAGAAGCGCTGGCGGAGACCAGGATTGAGGGGCAGATCGTCAACGGATTGATTACGACGGCAGACTCTTTCATCTCCCAGGCTGAGCGCGCCCATTTTATCCGTAGCCAGTTTCCTGAAGCGAAAGTGACGGATATGGAAGGGGCCGCGGTCGTTCAGACTGCGTACCAGTTTGGTGTTCCGTTTTTGGCTGTCCGTTCTTTGTCTGATCTTGCCGGTGTAGAAGCGGCGGATTCTTTTGACTCCAATCTTGATTTGGCTGCGGCCAACTCGGCAGCAGTGGTTGTGGCTCTTGTAGCTGCATATGATAGAGACAAGCTTTGACATATTCAATGGCACTATTCAGGAACGTTTTTTCTTTGGCTTGCCATGCTGGTTAATGAGAGTTCGAAGTTGTTTCCCGGCTTGGTTTAGCTCAACATCGTTCAACACATAATCGGTGCTGACTTCCCAGGTGCTGTGGTCATTCAGATGAAAAATAAAGGCGGGAAAGCGAGGGCGCAGCCATTTGCGGATGGAGGCTCCTTCGAATTCGACTTTAGTGATTGCAGACCATGGGACAGTTCGAATACCATCGGAAATGCTATGCTCGTCAAAGATGAACAGGTAGGTATCCTTACGAAGCGTTCTGCTCAAACAAACCACAAGATAGCTACCGAAAAAAGGAAATCCGATAATGGCGGAGGTAATAAAGAAAAAGATTTGTAGAGCTGAGATATCTTCGTCGATAAAAATGAGCAGCAGCAAAAGCAGACAAATCAGCACAAACATCAAGCTGCCCATGGCTTTCCAAAATGCCAAAGATCTTCGATATACAATTTTATCCACGGAATACCGCCTCGTCGCGTACAAACTCCTGAATGAAATAAGTTATTCGTTCTCTCCAGTCAGCTTCGGTTACACTTTCAATACGCAGACATGGGGTGGCCTGCATATCCAGTTCTGTATTTCTTACGATCCACACATCATTCGTTCCTTTAAGAACAAATAGTAGATTTGTAACGGAAGGTCCATCTTCATCCGTATCCGCGTATATCATCTGGCTCAAATTATCTAGGCTACACTGATTACGATCAAAATCCTCTCGCCAGTCTTGTATTATTTGCTGAGCGGACTCATGAAGCTTCCACGTTGTCATTTGCTGCATGCTGAAGCTGGAAGAGGTTAACTCATTCCACTGTTCTTCTGTCAGATCGACGTATCGGCTGTGCTCATTGAAGTTCGAAGCAAGCAGGCCGAACAATTGATCAATGTCGTGATGCCAGTCTTCTGGGGAAGACCAGCGAAAGAAATGGAGTTCATTGTGGCTGGAAAAATGATACAGAAAACGTTCATTTCCATGGTGTATCGTTAATGTATTTTGCTTATCCTGTTGCTCCTTGTAGCCACGTAGCATCTGACGACTTTGTACCAGATGAGCTAGCATTTCAACAATGAACGCATCAAATTCAAGCTGTTGTTGCTCGTCATCTCGTTGTTCCATCAAACCCTTGGATATCAGGCTATGCGTTGCGGCATGAAAAAGCAGTTCCCAGCGATCTTCGGTTAGTTCCCCGTAATAAGATTGGAGCAGACCAGAAGCCATATCTTCTGCGCCCAGTGCGGTCAAGGCAAAGCCTAGTTCCTCAAGCGTTAAAATTACCGTTTGTTTGTCCATAGTCAGGCTCCTTCTCCATCTGTTAGGTGTATGTCATTTAAATAGTTTGCTGGCCCAACGTATCCCCTTTTCGGCGAATTTGGCGACTTTTCCACCTGCCCAGCTTCCCACCGTACCGCCGACGTAAGCACCGACGGCTGCACCGACCGGACCACCGATAGCGCCGCCTACGGCTCCCAAAGCAACAGCACCGCCATAAGTTGCAGCGGTTTTAATCGCTACGTTAGAAGCAGATACAGCCACATCCGTTCCGGTAAGCTTCCCGCTTTTCCATTTTCCAGCCAGACTGATACCCTCGCCCACAATATTCATGGTGGCATTAATAGGGTATAGCTTTTTGGCAATCATGCCGGGAATTTGGCGGGTGGCTATGCCGTAACGGCCTTTTTCCACCCCGGCGATGACGTTCCGCGTCCACTGAGGAAAGCTATTGGCTTTGTTGAATCCGAGGCCGAGCTTACCCATTTGAAGCTTTCCAGCTAAACGATCAAAGCCCTTTAAACCCTTCATCACAATACCGGGTTTAGCGAATTGGCGGTTTAGGCTTTTGCCCAAATTACGCATAAACGCATTGTTACCCTTGCCATTCACCCATGCCGCATTATGTATAACCGCTCGAGTGGGATTCTTCAGACTTTTCTTGAATTCTACTGTTTTGGTGAGCACAAGTGTGGAAGCTAGACCGCTATAGATAGCTGTTCCGGCAAATCCCAGTTGCCCGCGCCATTTATTGGCTTCTGAAATGCTGTTAATAGCTATATCTGCTGGATCGGGTCCTTTTTTCCCGGAAGTTGCCCCTTCACTGCTGCCGATCTGTCCTCTGTGATCTCCTTTATTAATACCCGTGTCTGCTTGTGTATCTGTTTCCTTGAATTTTACTGCAATGGAACGCAGCTCTGTGCTGACAGAACCGACAGTTTGAGTGAAAGCATCCATTTGTCCACGCGCTTTATGAAAATCCTGATAAAAGCGCTGCTGTGTTGTCCCTGCCCAGCTATTTTCCAACATCTGAATATGCTGTGACAGTTGTCCGCAAATTTGTGCCCCCAGCTCACGTGCCTGTGCGAACTGCCTGGAAACCGCCTCTAGTTTCTCAGGAGGAACCATAATTTTAGCCATGATGTCCACCTCGGATGATTAAAATAATTACTTATATTTTAGTGAATCTAGTGGGGGTTAGCAAAAAAAGGAGGGGATTTAAGTGAAAAATAAGTCATTTGTATGAGTTCATGAGGGGGCATAAGGGAGAATAGTAGGAGGTGTTATGATCCGAAGTTCTTATATGTCATTCATAACGAAACGAAAAAAGCCCCTCTTTTCAAATGGAGCTTTCCATTAGAAAGAGAGGCCTTCTTGCGTAGAGGCTAATGCATGTTTCGCGTCGTATTAATTATTTTAGCGGAATCTGCTTGGACAGCTTTTCAAACTGCTGCAAGTGAGGAGTGACCTTGGCGGTAATTCCTTTGAAATACTTGATAGACGCTTGTCTTTGACGTTCCTTGGTAGCAGTCTCTTCAGGGAACATAGAGTATTCCTTTTGGACAGAGCCATTTTTATAATTTACGGAGAAGAGATCTCCTTTTTGCCATCTTTGGACCAGATCTTGATTACTGTGCAAGATATTTAGTATTTCTTTGCTATTTTTATAAGTGAAGCTGTAGTCTGGATCTGCCACAGCGTGGATCACTTGGTAGCCACTCTGTAATCCATTGTTCTGAAAGGTACCTACTTGGATCTCGTTCGAACGTACGGTTCCGTCCATTTGGGTCACTTTTTCAGTCTGCGTACCCTGGCCACTCATCGTGTCATTGCTCCATGTGCCGTTGTATACGACTTTATGATTTTGTCCATCTGCATCGGTGTATTGATTTATATATTTTCCGGTACCTGAGCGCTTGCCATTCACAAAATCACCCGAATACTGCTTATATTCGCTCCATTTGATCGTACCACGTCCGTTCGTCTGCCCATTCTCGACCTCTCCATAGTAAGTAGTCTGACCGGATAGCTGAAGCAATTCCTTGGTTGCAGCCGCATTCGCCGCAGGTGTACTTACAGACAGCGCTCCAGATATTAGCGATGCGGACACCATAATAGGCAGAGACAGAGCCTTCCCTTTTTGCCAAAGTTTTTGCATCACGAGTTCTCCCCTTTCGAAGCTTTGAATTTCTAAAAGTTAAGTTCAACGACCCAGCACCGTTTTATACTTGTGCTTGGTGAGTTATAGTTTAATATAGATTGAGAATTATAGGAAACTGTAAAGTGAAAACAGCTAGCTAGGAGGGAGATTCATGAATTTACCCGAACATGGGAGTGAGGATGTATCTAGCATCCTTAGCGTGGAGTTGGAACATGAGCCTGTGAAGACCATAAAAGGAATCCATCAAGTGGAGCCTGATTCTAATATCTATTGGCTGATTGACGTGGAATTCAGCGGTTTTACGTTATCAGATGAGGATATTTTGCAATTGCTTAAGGGGTATATCGTGTATGGACATGTGCATGATTTGCAGATATGGACTAGTGTGGGACGCAGATCGGCAGGCGAATGCCATTTTGATAAAATCTGTATTTGTATGGATATATTCGATAATGTAGAGATGCAGGTTCGTTTAGATGAAGCCAAGGTTGCAGACTTTATGAACACACTGCCAGCGCGTTTTCAGGAGAAGGGCACCGTTCATGTGCTTCCTCGGGAGGATGCTGCCCATGCACGTGCAAAAGCGGAAAAACTTAAAGCATTTACAGATCAGGAAGGTGAAAGGGAACACGCTGTCATGCTTAGGCTGGTGGCGGATCAAGGCCAATCTTACCGTGGAGCGGATATCTGGGATGTCATGCTGAGCCTCGGAATGGAGTGGGGAGATATGGATATTTTCCATGCACACCATCACGGGCTGGGAGGCTATGATGAACTATTTAGCGTACATACGGGAACCGAGCCTGGATTTTTTTGGTTGAGTACACTCGCAGAGGATCGCTTTGCAGATTTGATTTTCAGTATGGATGGGGTACGGACCGTGCAGCCGCAAACTGTGTTTGAGACGATGTGGAAAAGTGCCGAATATGCATGCGCCAGACTCGGCGGGACATTAGTGAATGAACAGGGTCTGCCAGCTGTGCAGGAAGATTATCTACATCAGATTCAAGAGATGGAAGACCGCTTAAGTGAGTTTGGTTTTAAAGCAGGAGAGGATGTTGTTGCGTTTCTATTCTAGATTAGAAAGGAGTGGTTTCGTTGTCCAGCAACGCTATTGAGAAGCTAAGAACGATTCTAAAACGTAAAGCTACTATTTTCCATACAGGGGGCCGTAGACCGTCCGGTTCCCTTGAACAGAGCTGGATTGGTAGAGTTACAGTGGCTTTGCCAACGGAGGAGCAACCCATTGATGTACAGGGGAATGTTATGGCTCCGATCATGCAATTGTATTTGCCTGCCTTGCCCTTTGTTCCTCCGGTTATACACAGTGTCAAGCTGTTGACGGTCTTTCTGTCTCCTGATGTACTGGATCATGAGGACATGGAAGGATATATGTGTATTCGTGAGTATACGTCGTTAGAGGATTTGGTTGAAAAAGATTTTGGTCCGGCATTTATGCAAATCAAAGCATTCCCGCTGTTCCCCGAACTCAAAGAGAATGATTATCCGGTCTGGGACGGTGAAGACATTCCTGAGGAATATGGCGATGCCCTCAACCATTTGGACGAGGAGGAACCCGACTATTTTGAGGACATCGTAGAGGAAATATATGCGGTTCACAAAATCGGTGGCTATCCCAGCTTTGTTCAATCGGGCATCGACTTTGGCGAGGGCTATGAATTTGTGTTTCAGATTGCTTCAGATGCCAAAGCCGAATTGAATATTGTCGATGGAGGCAGCTTTTATTTTGCCAAGCATCAGAATGAAGGAGCCTGGCGGGGTTACTTTGATTTTTACTGATTAGCTCACTTAGAGAGCAGTCTGGAACCGATCGTGTTGTAGAGCATGGCAACCCTATATACTCGTAAGTTAGACACTATTGAAGTGGGGGAAAAAGATATGAATGTTTTAGGTCAGCTGGGATCTGCTATCCAGAGTAGTTTATTTATTCAATCCGAATTGAAGAAAGCCCATGCATTTATTCAGAAGCACGATCTGCCTGTAGAACAGGTAGAAAATGATTTTCACAAACAGATCATCGTGCTGGAGCAATATGCTGGAACTCGCGTTTTTCAGCGAGGGCTTGCTAAATACAAAGTAATCAATGTAATGCTTATGACCATATCTGTGATTATATTGCTGGCAGCAGGCATCGTTGCGGCGGTGGAATATTTACAACCCGAACGACATTTGCTGCAAGTGCTGGCGAATGCCATGTTTGACCATTGGGTTCCCTCTATCACTTTGCTCAGTGTTGTATTCGTGGGTGTGATCGTTCTTGCCATCGTTAGAAATGTTTATGCCAAACAATTACATACGCGCGTGCTAGAGCGGGCTTGGCAGGCCATTTTCAATCATGTGTACATATGAGGACAGAGTAACTGTAGGAGATTGGCATAATAGCTGAAGGAGTGGCAGCAATGAATGACTGGGAATCAGGAATCATTCAGGTCGATGGTGAGCGTGCGATCTACTCATCTTTAACAGAAGATCAGTTGTTAGAGACCACTTGGTATTCGAAATATTTTCATTCTGTAAGAAGGCTAGGGAATGACTACATCTGGTATCATTTCGATCAGGTTTCTTTGCTGCGTCGGCATTTTTTTGTGTCTGTATGCTTTAAGGATACAAGCCTAATTGTCGTGGAGATTTCGCTTCAGGGCAATGAATTTCCAACTTCTTGGGATAATTGGTCTGAGGAAGGGGAGAGAAAGCGGCAAGGGGAGCATGACCGTTTGTTACAGCAACATTTGTCCGTGAAGCCAAGCTATCGTCAAACCAAGCCTTACCCCTATATGGAATATGAACTGAGCTGGGGGAAAATCTCTTCTTATTTTGACCCCCGGTCAGGAAATACGGCCATTGCTTTTAAATATAAAGATGAATAGCAATCTTACATAAAATACACGACAACCCTGAGCTTTGTATTGGAGGTGAAGGGGTTGAGATGAGTAAGGGAGATGTGTTGTGGATAAAAAGGCAAAAAAAATACTGATGAACACATTCTGGTCCTCCAGCGGCTGGAAGCAGGAGCGGGGATCTTTTTCGGGTGAGGATTTTGAATATGCCAAAAGTAAGGGCTTGATGTTCGATCCGATCACCATTACACATAACGAGATTATAAACAGATTACATGAGCTGCATCAGCAAAAGGCTACAAAAGAGCGAGTGGCAGCAGCATTTTTGCACAGCCTTTCCACGAAAAAGGTTCATTTACGAAGCGCCTTATCGAGCTGGGCATTAACCGCTGGGCTTCCTTTGCACACCTATGGTGAGCGGCCTGTCGTCCTGCCCAATTACAGTAGCTGTGGGGATTGTAATTTTAATAAAATGATGTCTGATAATGAATACGTCAATGAAGATTTGAATGTACTGAATTTTGAACGAATCAAATGGGGCGGTATTCGTCTGAACCACCTTCTATATTGCTGGATGGACCTTGAATTGTTCAGTCAAGAAGAGGATGTTCAGGTTTCCGATGAGGATCTAGCTATACTTCATAACATGCTCGAAGCTGTTCAGAACTGTGATGCCCAAAGCAGTGCACGTCAATTGGAAAAGCGCTGGAAGGATGTGTTTCCATCCAGCAAAAACGAGCGTGATGTAGTCATGGAGGTGTGGGGATATGCCGGACTGCTGGTCCCACAGGACACGCCTCGTAAACGACAGCACGGCAATCATGATTTTTATTCCGTAGCAGCTTGGCAAGGAGATGACAGATACTCGCAGGAGGCGTTGGACTATTTCTTCGGTACGTTTTTATAGAGAAAGTGAATCGTTATGCCACATCTTGATCATGACGGTTCCTCAAACAACAAACGTTCTTCTTCCCGACTATGAATAGCATTGACAACCAGAAGCGCGTGGAACTGCTGAAGAACTTCAGGCGTAAGCCCTTCTTCACGGATCCCGGCTTTGAGCTCTTTTACAATGATTCGGAGCAGGTCATGATCCCGTGTAAGTTTGACGACAGCCTCCTGCAGTTCCGGTTTTTTCTCGACCTTTTCCTGATAGAATCCTTCCTCTTCTGCATCAGCATGGCTGAGAATGCGGGTTTCCCAATATTCGATCAAGTGGTCGGCAGCCTGACGCGCCACCTTGAATTCTTTTGCTTCGAGTAATTCTTCTACTTCTCTCGTCTTATCTAGAGCGCCAGTTAGCCCGCCTTGATGAATGGCATGATGAGCATGCAGTTGACGTAAAGAAGGTCCTCCCATAACAGTTCATCCTTTCTTTGTTCCCTTTTTTAGTACAGTATAGCATAAGAAAATAGCGTTATTTTTCCGGTTAGGATATTCCCCGCTAAGGAAAAGGGAACTCCCTAATTGGTTCAATTTCATATAATACTTAGAATGAAGTTAGAAGATAAAACTCAATTTTGGGGGAATGGATGATGAATCGATTAACCGAAATAACAGACATAAAAAAGATTGTGAAAAAAGGATCAAGGGTTTGAAGGGAATGAGCAGATACATACCTAATCAACATGGAGCCTGGGCCATGCTCATTCTTCCATTTTTATTCGGTTTAGCTGCTTCTCGAGGGGAACTTATTCATATTCCCCTATTTGTGTGCTGGTTTTTTATCTACTTATTCAGTTTTCCTGTCCTCCAATGGATCAAAACAGGCAGCAGTGCAAGATACCGCAAACCCGCCGTTGTATACGGAGTGATATTACTTCCTTTGTTAATTTCACTGATATGGTTTGAGCCTGCCTTGATCTGGTATGGAGTTCTTCTATTGCTCTTTTTTATGGCTAATATTTATTTTGCAAAAACGAAAAATGAACGTGCTTTACTCAATGACATTGTTGCAATTCTACTCTTTTGTTCTTTTATATACCCTGTTATTTATATGGGGGGAGGAGAGAATTGGAGAGTAGCAACAGAGCTATTCTTGCTTTTGGTGCTTTACTTTATCGGAACTGCTTTGTATGTCAAAACGATCATTCGTGAAAGAAAAAATATACGTTACCATTATGCTTCCGTCATCTATCATTTGGTGATTTTGTTGTTTGCTACCTGGTTAAAGTTACCTCTGTTTGTTCCTTTTTTGATTTTTTTGATACGAGCCATATGGCTTCCTAAACTCGGATTAAAGGCAAAACAAGTTGGCATGGCGGAAATTGGATTTTCAATGATGCTCTATGTTTTTGTGTTGTTTTTATACTTCTAAAAGGAGAGACATCAATGATATCTTTGAAAACGCCGCGTGATTATCATACAGATCCGTTTATAGTCATCTGGGAGGTTACACGAGCTTGTGCTTTAAAGTGCCTTCACTGTAGAGCGGAAGCTCAGTACAAACCTGATCCTTGCCAGCTGACATTAGAAGAGGGTAAGAAGCTGATAGATCAAATTGCTGAAATGAATCATCCGTTGGTTGTATTCACAGGCGGAGATCCTTTAATGCGTCCTGATCTGTTTGAACTGGCTCGATATGCAATTGAAGAGAAAAATCTGTCGGTTTCAATGACCCCCAGTGCCACCCCTAAAGTGACACGAGCAGCGGTAGAAAAAGCAAAGCAAGTTGGGTTATCGCGATGGGCGTTTAGTCTGGACGGTTCATGTGCAGACATTCACGATCATTTTAGGGGTACAGCAGGTTCTTACGATACGACCATGCGAGGAATTGGTTATTTGAAGGAACTGAATATCCCTATTCAAGTGAACACGACGGTGTCCCGGTACAACCTTCATGATCTGGAGCAAATTGCAGAAAGGGTAAAGGAAATGCAGGCCGTGTTATGGAGTTTATTTTTCCTTGTTCCAACCGGACGTGGCATGGAGAAAGATATGATTACTCCTGATGAGCATGAAGCCGTAATGAAATGGCTGTATCAAATACAGCAACAGATGCCGTACGGTGTGAAGGCTACAGAAGCTCCTCACTACCGGAGGGTCGTACTGCAGGAAAAGCACAGAGCAGGTGAGAGCAGTGGAGCAGACGGACAAAAAAGGGCAGATGTTTTAGGACGTGCTCCTAAAGGCGTAAATGATGGAGATGGATTTGTTTTTATTAGTCATATCGGCGAAGTATACCCGAGCGGTTTCCTGCCTCTTATATGCGGGAATGTACGAA
The DNA here is from genome assembly GCF_038008045.1 of Paenibacillus sp. FSL P2-0173. NCBI lineage: Bacteria > Bacillati > Bacillota > Bacilli > Caryophanales > Paenibacillaceae > Paenibacillus > Paenibacillus sp. FSL P2-0173. The sequence continues at coordinate 1,564,984 of NZ_JBBOYK010000001.1, read as the reverse complement.
AGGATAGCCTGGCAGATATTTATCGCAACTCTCCGATCATGATGAATCTTAGAGATAAGTCCCTACTTAAAGGTAAATGTGGAGTCTGTGAATTCAAGGCTGTCTGTGGGGGCTCTAGAGCAAGGGCTTTTGCAATAACAGGAGACTATTTGGAGAGTGACCCTTATTGTGCTTATATACCCGGAGTTGGAGAGGAAAAGTGTTTTCATGAAAAAAAGTTCTAAAAAAGTCGTTATTCTCGGTGGAGGAATAAGCGGTTTAAGTGCTGCCTTTTATGTGAAAAAGCTGGCTGAGGATAGGCAGCTTGAAGTAGAGATTACACTGGTGGAGAAAAGTGAACGTCTGGGAGGAAAGCTACAAACCGTTCGCCAAAACGATTTTATGATCGAAAAAGGACCAGATGCTTTCTTGGCCAGAAAGACAGCAATATTGGATCTGACCATGGAGTTGGGGCTGGAAGCAGAGCTGGTATCGACAAACCCGAAAGCCAAATCTGCTTGCATTTTGCATAAGGGCAAACTTCATACGATGCCGATGGGCTTCATTCTGGGCATTCCAACAAAGCTCACCCCCTTCATTCGGACAGGGCTTATTTCTCCGTTGGGAAAAGCACGGGCAGCTCTGGATTTAATCATTCCGGCGAAGAAAGGTGATGCGGACGAATCTCTAGGGGATTTTATCAAACGGCGTCTCGGCAAAGAAGTTCTGGATCAGATTACAGAACCTCTGTTGTCTGGAATTTATGCTGGGGATACTCATTCTCTGAGCCTTATGTCAACTTTCCCTCAATTTAAACTAATGGAACAAAAGCATGGAAGTCTGATTAAGGGTATGTCTAAAGGGGCGGGAAGAAAGCCAGCAGTACAAGACAAACTGCCTGATATCGCTAAGAAAAGTATGTTTCTTTCTTATCGGCTAGGATTATCTACGATCGTGGAGCGGCTAAAGGAAAGGCTGGATACCGTACGTTTTGTTATGGGGCAAGGTGTAGTTGAAGTAAGGAGAGAAAACGGTTATCAGGTCATTTTAGAACATGGACAAAAAATAGATGCGGATGCGGTGATTTGTGCTGTTCCAGCTTTTGAAGCGGCTGCATTATTTTCCGGCGTTGCAAGCGCTAGCTGGTTACACAAGATTCACTATGTTTCCGTAGCCAATATTGCCCTTGCTTATAAAAACACAGATCTTAATTTTGCTTTTGAGGGAACGGGATTTCTAGTCCCCCGCAAAGAAGGCAAAAAGATTACCGCATGCACTTGGTCTTCGACGAAGTGGAGCCATACTGCTCCTGAAGGATATACGCTTTTACGGACCTATATCGGACATGCAGGTGCACAGGAGTGGGTTCAAATGACAGACAATCAACTTGTGGATGCCGCGCGCAAGGATTTGAAAGATTTAATGGGCCTGGAAGCGGAACCAGAATTCACAGAAGTCAGTAGGTGTGATCGATCGATGCCGCAATATCCGATTGGACACAAAGAGCATATGGCGAAGATGAGACAGGACTTTGCACAGTATTTACCGGGTGTTTTTCTATGCGGTGCCGGCTATGGGGGCGTTGGAATTCCAGATTGCATCGCTCAAGGGAAAGAAGCGGCTGAACAGTTGCTTTCTGATTTGTTATAATCAGGCTCTTTCCACTAGTGAAAGAGGGAACCCCCTGATTGGTTCAGCTTTAAGGGAGACGTAGAATGAAAGTTAAGCACAAAATCGAAGTATGATGGAGGAATGGAAGATGAGCCAGTTAACGGAAGAAACATGGGTGGCGGACATTGTGAAAGCAGTACCCAAAACAGGAGATCTGTTCCGCAAACTTAGGATTGATTTCTGCTGCGGAGGGAAAATATCGCTCCGTGAAGCAGCAGCCAATCGAGGCCTCCACGCTGGTGAACTGCTAACGCAGATACATGAAGTGGAAGAAAAGCAGGCACAGCATAAGCAAATGCAACCTCCTTCACTCGAACCAAAAGAGCTAATCGCCTATATTCAAAATGAGTATCATACGAAGCTTCGGGAAGAACTATCGGCGTTAACGCCGTATGTAACCAAACTAACGCGGGTTCACGGCGAACGTTATCCGCATCTAAAGCGAGTTAATGAACTGTTCACCTTGCTTAAACAGGAATTATCGGAACATATTCAAAATGAGGAGGACCTTGTGTTTCCGATGATTGAAGCATTTTTACAAGAATCAACAGTGGAACGAGCAGATGAGTTGAATCCAATTTTGTCCAAGTTGCAAGACGAGCATCAAACGGTGGTGGAATTCCTGAAGGAAATGCGCTTGATCACAAACGGCTTTGAGCCGATGCAGGAAGCTTGTGGTACGCACCGACTCGTATTGAAGCGGTTAGAAGACCTGGAAGCAGATATTTTTAATCATATTCTTCTTGAAAATTGTACACTGATCGAACGTACGAGACAGGCACAGCTAATCGCGAAACCCATTAATTGATGATGAACGAACATGAGGAGCCGAACCAAATGCATAAATTCATTAAAAGTAGCACTGTTTTCGTTTTGGTTATTTCCATCATTTTATTATTATCAGGATGCGTTGGCAGCGCCGGTAAGAATGGATCTTCCAGCCAGACATCTTCGAAAACGGCTGAAACTATTGAGCTTACCATATCCGCAGCAGCAAGTTTAACGGATGCGCTCAAAGAAATTCAGCATTCATACGAATCAACCCATACAGGCATCAAATTGAATTTTAACTTCGGCGGCTCTGGTGCGTTGGAAAAACAAATTGAGCAAGGAGCGCCGTCGGATTTGTTTCTGTCCGCTTCGACCAAAAACATGAAGTCCCTTGTTGATCAGCAGTTAATAGATACGAAAAAACAAAAAACGTGGCTGACGAACGAATTGGTCGCGGTTATCCCTGCAGACGGGACGATGAACATCGCGAGTGTAACCGATTTAACAAAAAAAGAAGTGAAGAAAGTTGCGATCGGAATTCCTGAAAGTGTCCCTGCGGGCAACTACGCACAGGAAGCGCTGATGAAAGCGAAGCTTTGGGACACGTTACAGAGCAAGCTGGTTCAGGCAAAAGACGTTAGACAAGTGTTGCAATATGTGGAAACGGGGAATGCTGATGTCGGATTTGTATATAAAACAGATGCGTTGACTTCACAGAAGGCAAAAATCGCCTTTGAGGTGGATCCCAAAACCTATTCACCTGTTGAGTATCCAATCGGGATTGTCAAAGCTTCAAAGCACATTCAAGAAGCCGAAGACTTTTATGCATACTTACAATCGCAAGAATCTCTGAATATTATGGCTAAGTATGGATTTACCATACCGAAGTGAGCATGCAAGATATAGATTGGAATGAATATTGGCCTCCTATCCGATTATCGTTGCAGGTTGCACTGTTATCCAGCGTTCTGGTAATCATATTAGGCTTGCTTGTGGCATGGTCAATGTCGCGGTTAGGATTATTTAAAGGGAAAACGGTCGTTGAAACCGTGCTTATGCTGCCTTTGGTACTCCCACCAACTGTTGTTGGATTTTTACTACTAATATTACTTGGACGAAAAAGCGGGTTCGGACGTTTTGTGGAGCAATGGTTTGGAGAGCCTATTATATTCTCGTGGTGGGCAGGGGTTATAGCAGCGGTGGTGGTGGCTTTTCCTCTTGTCTATCGGACGCTGAGAATGGGATTGTCTTCTGTTGACCGGGACTTGGAAAACGCGGGACGTTCGATGGGTGCAAGTGAATGGCAGGTTTTTCGATATATCACCTTCCCTTTAATTTTCCCTTCTTTTAAGGCTGCCTTTATACTCGGTTTTGCCCGCGGCCTGGGCGAATTTGGTGCTACGCTGATGATTGCCGGAAATATTCCGGGTAAAACACAAACGATTCCGACGGCCATTTATATTGCGGTGGATGCTGGTCATCTTCCTATGGCCTGGGCGTGGACATGCTCTATCATACTCATTTCTTTTATCATGCTCCTGTTAACGGGTCAAAAGAACAATTAATTACTTCATACAAGCTTCCCTTTAGCAGGGGGAGGCTTTTTTGTATCTTTCCATAGAACGAGGGATTTCCTGTAGCGCTATAGGACATTCCCTAATGGGAACAGAGATGAATGAATTACATAATGAGAGTAAGCGAATGAGTCTTCCCTTGGAACTTGCGTTGGGATGATTCTTTCTAAAAAGGAGTGTTGGTCATCGATGAAAAAAAAATACAACCTCAACTTTTTTAAACCGATCGAAAGCTATTCGGGAAATTGGTCAATCCTTGAGGAAAAAAATAGAGAATGGGAAAACGTGTACCGTCAGCGTTGGTCTCACGACAAAGTGGTTCGGACGACTCACGGAGTGAACTGCACCGGTTCCTGTAGTTGGAAGGTTTTTGTGAAAAACGGCATCATTACCTGGGAAAATCAACAGATCGATTATCCCTCCTGCGGTGTAGATATGCCAGAATTTGAACCGCGCGGATGCCCGCGTGGGGCTACATTTTCCTGGTATGAATACAGTCCATTACGGGTGAAATACCCTTATATGCGCGGCAAGCTGTTGCGGCTTTGGCAGGCAGCCATCCAGGAACATGCCAATCCGGTGGAAGCATGGGCAAGCATTGTGGAAGATCCGGAGAAAGCCAAGCTCTACAAAGCAGCTCGCGGAAAAGGTGGTCATGTCCGTGTCGCTTGGGACGATGTCCTACGCCTGATCTCGGCGCAACTCATCTATACCATTCGTAAGTATGGTCCCGACCGGATCGCGGGCTTTACGCCAATTCCGGCGATGTCAATGATAAGCTACGCTTCAGGAGCCCGATTCATTTCGCTTCTCGGTGGACAGATGTTGAGTTTTTATGACTGGTATGCCGACCTTCCGCCTTCATCTCCTCAAATTTGGGGTGAACAGACGGATGTACCGGAATCTTCTGATTGGTACAATGCGGGTTACCTGATTATGTGGGGATCGAACGTACCGCTTACCCGGACGCCAGACGCTCATTTTATGACGGAAGTACGATATAAGGGAACAAAAGTCGTATCCGTGGCTCCCGACTTGGCGGAGAATGTGAAGTTCGCTGACAACTGGCTTGCACCACATCCGGGTACAGATGCTGCCATAGCCCAGGCTATGACGCATGTTATTTTGGATGAGTTTTACAGAGAGCGCCAAGAACCGATGTTCATTAACTATGCCAAACAATATACAGATATGCCGTTTATGATTCTGCTTGATCCGCACGAGGGAGCTTGGAAAGGTGGACGTTTTCTACGGGCGAGTGACCTGGGGGATGTTTCGCCGCATGCGGACTGGAAGCCGGTCATATATGACGAAGCGGCGGGGGAAATGCTGGTCCCGAACGGTACGATGGGACAGCGCTGGGAGCAGGATAAGAAATGGAACCTGATTCTGGAACGGGAAGACGGAACAAAGGTTGAGCCCGCGCTCACTGTGGAAGGTCATGGCGAGCAATGGGAAGAAGTCGTATTCCCTTACTTTGATAACGCCGGTAATGGAACGTTCAAACGTGTAATTCCAGCCAAAAAAGTACGCTTGGCAGATGGCTCGGAACGTTACGTAGCAACCGTGTACGATTTGATGATGAGCCAGTACGGTGTCGCACGCAATGACAGCCCTCATAACGCCAAGAATTATTACGACGAAGCTTCGCATTATACCCCTGCCTGGCAGGAGAAGATCACAGGTGTGAAGGCGTCTGTTGTGGTACAGATTGCTCGGGAATTTGCCCAAAATGCTATCGATACTAAAGGTCGCTCCATGATTATTATGGGTGCGGGTATCAACCACTGGTTCAATAGTGACACGATCTATCGGTCCATCTTGAATCTTGTCGTGTTGACTGCTTCCCAAGGTGTAAACGGTGGAGGCTGGGCGCATTATGTGGGTCAAGAAAAGCTTCGCCCAATCGAAGGCTGGTCAACGATTGCCTTTGCAAAAGACTGGCAAGGGGCGGCTCGACAGCAAAATGCTACATCGTTTTTCTACTTTGCAACAGAGCAGTGGCGTTACGAAGAAAGTGGAACAGACTCCTTGAAGTCACCGATTGGCGGAGATGTCAGTTACAGACATCCAGCAGACTACAACGTGCTCGCAGCGCGTCTGGGATGGCTACCTTCTTATCCACAGTTTAATAAAAACAGTCTACTGTTCGCCGAAGAGGCTGCGCAATTAGGCAAGAAGTCCAACGAGGACATCATTAATCATTCTGTGGAAGAGATTAAATCACGTAAGACACGCTTCGCTGTAGAAGATCCTGGGGCAGCCGAGAACTTCCCGCGCTCACTCTTTGTTTGGCGGTCAAATCTGATTTCCAGTTCGGCGAAGGGACAAGAGTATTTTATGAAACATTTACTCGGAGCATCTGATGCCCTGCTTGCCCGGCCGAACGAAGAACAGAAACCTGAGGAAATCGTCTGGAGAGAAGATGTAGAAGGAAAGCTTGATTTGATGGTTGCACTTGATTTCCGGATGACAACAACTCCATTGTACGCGGACATCGTGCTTCCGGCGGCAACCTGGTACGAAAAAACAGACTTGTCGTCAACAGACATGCATCCTTTCGTGCATCCATTTAATCCGGCTGTTAACCCTCTGTGGGAATCCCGCGCGGACTGGGATATTTACCGCCAGCTTTCCGAAGTCTTTTCGGATATGGCAAAAGAGTATCTACCAGGAATATATAAAGACCTTGTGACCGCGCCGCTCGCACACGATAGTATAGGCGAAATTTCACAGCCGATGGGTCTTGTAAAGGATTGGACGAAGGGCGAGATTGAAGCGACTCCGGGTAAAACCATGCCGAATTTCAGCATCATCGAACGCGATTATACTAAAATTCACGATAAATTTATCTCACTCGGTCCTAATTTGACTACTGGGAAAGCAGGTGCGCATGGCGTCAGCTTCTCCGTAGCGGACGAATATGAGGAAATGAAAAAGTTGAACGGAGTTTATTACGATGAGTCCATTAAAGATGGGCTGCCCAAAATCCAGACAGCTCGCCAAGTGGCCAATGCAATTCTTCACCTTTCATCCGCGACTAATGGACGGGTGTCGCAAAAGGCTTATGAGCAGGCAGAAGAGCTTCACGGTGTGGAACTCAAAGACATCTCGGCCGATCGGGCAGCGGAAAGGATTACTTTCCAAAGTATCACGGCACAGCCGCGTGAAGTTATACCGACACCGGTATTCACTGGATCGAACAAGAAGGGACGCCGCTATTCACCATTTACAACGAATATTGAACGTCTCGTTCCGTTTCGTACTTTGACGGGAAGACAGCATTTCTATATTGATCATGAGATTTTCCAACAATTTGGGGAATCATTGCCGATCTACAAACCGACTTTGCCGCCGATGGTGTTCGGCCCTCGCGACCGGGAAATAAAAGGCGGGCAAGATTCACTTGTGCTTCGTTATCTGACACCGCACGGTAAATGGAATATTCACTCCACCTATCAGGATAACCAGCACATGCTTACACTGTTTCGCGGAGGTCCTACGGTGTGGATCAACAATGAAGACGCAGAGGCACATGATCTGGCCGACAATGATTGGGTAGAGGTATACAACCGTAACGGCGTCGTAACCGCCCGGACCGTTGTCAGCCACCGGATGCCAAGAGGAACGATGTTCATGTACCATGCTCAGGATAAGCACATTCAAGTGCCAGGCTCCGAAATCACGGATACACGCGGCGGTAGTCATAACGCACCGACAAGAATTCATCTCAAACCAACCCAGATGGTCGGTGGATATGCTCAGCTTAGTTATGGATTCAACTATTATGGTCCGATCGGCAACCAGCGTGATGTGTACGTTGCGGTACGTAAAATGAAGGAGGTTAACTGGCTTGAAGATTAAAGCTCAAATTGCCATGGTCATGAACCTGGATAAATGTATTGGCTGTCATACGTGCAGCGTGACATGTAAAACAACCTGGACGAACCGCAAAGGTGCGGAATATATGTGGTTTAACAATGTGGAAACCAAACCCGGTATCGGTTATCCGAAGCGCTGGGAAGACCAGGAATTATATAAAGGGGGCTGGCAGCTCCGCAAAGGGAAACTGGAACTGAAGTCAGGCAACAAGCTGTCCAAGATAGCACTGGGTAAGATTTTTTACAATCCAGACATGCCGGAAATGAAAGATTATTATGAGCCCTGGACTTACAATTACGAGCAACTGACCAACGCCGGCGAACAGAAGCATTCACCTGTGGCACGCGCGCATTCTGCGGTAACAGGTGAAAAAATGGATTTGGAGTGGGGCCCAAACTGGGAAGATGACCTGGCGGGTGCGCATGTAACCGGTCCGCTTGATCCAAATATTCAGAAAATCGAAGAAGAGATTAAATTTAACTTTGAGAAGTCGTTCATGGTGTATCTCCCACGGCTTTGCGAACATTGCCTAAATCCAAGCTGTGTCGCGTCCTGTCCTTCGGGCGCCATGTACAAACGAGACGAGGACGGAATCGTGCTCGTGGATCAGGAAGCCTGCCGCGGATGGCGGTATTGCATGACGGGCTGTCCATACAAAAAAGTGTACTTTAACTGGCAGACGAACAAAGCGGAAAAATGTACCTTCTGTTTCCCACGTGTGGAAGCGGGCCTGCCGACAGTCTGCTCCGAGACATGTACAGGACGAATTCGCTACCTCGGCGTTATGCTGTATGACGCGGATCGAGTGCTTGAGGCCGCTTCTACGCAGGATGAGAAAGAACTTTATAAAGCGCAGTGCGACCTGTTCATGGATCCAAGTGATCCGGCAGTGATTGCTCAAGCGAGAAAAGACGGTATCTCGGAGGACTGGATTGAAGCAGCGCAGAACTCGCCAGTCTACAAGCTTGCCATTGAGCACAAGCTGGCATTCCCGCTTCATCCGGAATACCGCACATTACCAATGGTCTGGTATGTGCCACCACTTAGTCCGATCATGAATTACTTTGAAGGGAAAGACTCGATTGAGAATCCCGATATGATCTTTCCGGCTATCGAAGAGATGCGCACCCCCATTCAGTATCTTGCCAATATGCTGACGGCGGGCGACACGCAAACCGTGAAGGAATCCTTGCAGCGAATGGCTATGATGCGCTCCTATATGCGTGCCCAATCCACAGGACAATCTTTCGATGAAAGCCGTCTTGAGCGCATCGGCATGACACCGCGGCAGACTGAGCAGATGTATCGACTTCTGGCGATTGCCAAGTATGAGGATCGTTTCGTCATTCCGACATCGCATAAAGAAGGATACTCGAATCCGTATCGGGCTCAAGGATCTGCTGGTTACGGCGATACCATGGGAAACATGGGTTCTGGCTCTGGATGTGACGGCTGTAGTATGGCAAGTTCGATGGGGATGGAAGAGCCTTTGAAAACGGGCAAAGAAATGTATGAAGAAAACTTCTACGGGGGGATTTGGCGTGATTAATGTAGCGAAGCTGTATGAATGCAAGCCATCATTCGGGTTTTTCGCCCAGCAACTCATGTACCCAGAAAAGCTGGATTTTCATCCGGCTTTTCTGGAAACATCGTTTGATCCAAACCATCCGGCATATACGTATGCGAACACCTACTGGTCCCTTATGCAAGAGTTCAGTATGGAAGAGATTCAGGAAATGTATACGGAAACCTTTGATTTTCAAAAGAATTGTGCACTATATATGACTTACTTTAAATTCGAAGATGCAAAAGAACGGGGACAAATGTTGGTCAAGTTAAAGGTGCTATACGAGATGTATGGTCTTGAAATGCCAGATGGAGAGCTGCCAGATTACCTGCCGCTCATGTGTGAATTTCTGTATGCCGCCGAATGGTCGCAAGATCCGAAGACGACAGAAAACTTCCGCATGCCAATCGCGATCTTGGAAGACGGCACATATCATTTGCTTAAAGCGTTGGAAAAAATGAAAAGCCCGTATTTTCATTTGGTGAAGGGACTGCGTGAAACGCTTAAAGTTTGCGTAGAACAGGAGGCAGCCGCGCAATGATGATGCTAGAGCAGTTTTTATGGGTTATTTTCCCTTATATGTGCGTGGTGGTCTTTATTGTAGGGCATATTTTCCGCTATAGAAACGACCAGTTCAATTGGACAGCAAAATCAAGTGAGTTTATTGAAAAAAAACAATTGATGATCGGAAGTCTCTTATTCCACCTGGGTATTATCCCAGTTATTATGGGTCATGTATCCGGTTTGGGCATACCAAAAACCTGGATGCATGCACTGGGTGTAAACGATCATCTGTATCATATTGGAGCAGTTTATGTTGGTGGAATATTTGGAGCGATGACATTCCTCGGTATGTTGATTCTTACCTCTCGTCGTTTTACAATGCGCAATGTGCGCCGTTTAAGTACAGCGTCTGATTTGATTGTAAACGTATTGCTTTTGGCCATTGTATGCATGGGGATGTTCGCGACTCTCGTAACGAATGCGGTACAGCCGGAATTCGATTATCGGGAGACGATCTCGATCTGGTTCCGCGGTTTATTCATATTCCGTGTTGACCCGACTCTGATGAGAGACGTACCGATGTCTTTCAGGCTTCATATACTTATGGGCTTTGCGATTTTTGCATTCTGGCCGTTTACCCGGCTTGTACATGTGTGGAGTGTTCCGTTGAATTATGTGCGCAGAAGTTATATCCTTTACAGAAGACATAAATCGAATTAGGAAAGCGGGCTCTGCCTTCTTTCCTAATTCTATTAGGAGAGAGCGATGAATAATAGGATGGATTATCAAAGGGAGCTTGAGCGAATACGCGAACATTTCGGTTATGATTTCATGGCGCTAGCTCTGGTTGAACCGGCCGAATATCAATACGTAATTAAATGGAAAAATGCAGCCGGTAATTTAAATGATCGCTTTAAGCGGATTGTGCTGCAATCCGGTAAGGGCATAGCAGGAATCGTGTTTAAAACCGGGAAATCCGTTTTCATTCCATCTATTTATCAATATGTGGGGGCAGACAACCTGTTTAACTATCCGATCGTTCAATCCGAGAAGCTCAAGAGTCTCGGGGCTGTTCCCCTATGGAATGATGCTCGCGTCGCGGGCGTACTGCTTGGTGGATTTCGGGAAGAACAGCTCATGACCGAAGCCATGATGCGTGATTTGGAAGCCTTGGCACATAGAGGAATTGGAGAGTTGAACGGGAAGGAAGTGATGTGAATTGACATTGTCTTTAGGGACTGGCTCTTTGAGTGCGCTAATGGTGAAGTTGTTTGAGAACAGTACGGAAGCCATTTTCTTTTTTGATAGGCAAGGGAATACCCTAGCCATGAATCCGGCAGCTGAGGAGATTGTGGGCGATGACGTCCTCATCCAACTCTATGAAGGGAAGGAAAGAGCTTTATGTGGAACATGCAGGGGTTATACAAGCGAAACGGAGCCCCGTACCTGCCTTGACTGTTATTTCAATATGCCAGAATCCAAGGATTTCGCTTCTTTTCAGGTGTATCTGGAAACGAAGAGCAACCGAATGGTTCCCTATGCCGCTTCTTTTCACACCATTGATTCTGAACATGGAACACGGGTGTTGATGTTGAGAGACTTGACTCCACAATTTCAGACGCAGGAAAAATTGTATCAAAACAAAATGATGAAGCATGTCATTGAAGCGCAGGAAAATGAGCGCAAACGGCTTTCCAGGGAACTGCACGACAGTGTGGCCCAGGAATTGATGAGCGCGGTTGTTGAACTACGGGTGTTAAAATACATGACGAATGATGAACAGCTCATCAAAAATATGAAGCAGACTGAAGCATCCATGACGCGATTGCTGGATGATATCCGCAACCTGTCTGTGGAATTACGCCCCGCCACACTTGATGATTTTGGGCTTGAAGCGGCATTTCGTTCCCACTTTAAGAGGGTTGAACAAAGCTTTGGTCTGGTAGTTGAATTTGTGTCGGATCTTTCCCAAAAGCGATATGGAAGTGAAAAGGAAACGGTCATTTACCGTGTCTGCCAGGAGGCTGTTCTCAATGCCTTGAAGTATGCCCAGGTAGACATGGTTAAAGTTTCTTTGACTGAGCACGATCATACACTTCGTTTGACTGTAGAGGACGATGGAATTGGCTTTGAAAAGGGGAGCAAGCCTATTGGAACGGGATTAGGTTTATATGGCATGCAGGAGCGAGCAGAGCTGGTAGGCGGGAGTTTTGGCGTCCTTTCAAATGTTGGTCAGGGAACCAAAGTCTTTTTACAAATTCCGATTGGCCAAGAGGAGGAATAGAGACTTGATCAAAATTGTGTTAGCGGATGACCATGCTATTGTACGAAGCGGATTTTCCATGATTTTGAACTTCCAATCGGATATGGAGGTTGTCGGAACGGCTGCGGATGGCATTGAAGCGTATACGATGGTAGCTAAATATCGTCCGGATATTCTAATCATGGATCTCAGCATGCCCCCAGGCGAAAGTGGATTGATCGCTACAGGCAAGATTAAAGAGGACCACCCTGATACTAAAATTCTGATTCTGACCATGCATGACGATGAAGAATATCTTTTTCATATTTTAAAGAATGGTGCTTCAGGATACGTTTTGAAAAATGCCCCAGATGAGGAGTTATTGCTTGCTATACGAACCATTCATGGGGGTGGGACTTATATCCATCCTAAAATGGCTACTTCTCTCGTTCGTGAGTTCATCAAAAAAGATACGACGTCACAATCAGAAGATCCTTATGAGATCCTGTCCAAGCGGGAACTGGAGATTCTACCTCTGGTCGCAAAAGGTTACGGTAACAAGGAAGTTGCGGAAAAGCTGTTCATCTCTGTCAAGACGGTGGAAGCGAACAAAGCGAAAATCATGGAGAAATTGAATTTAAGAAGTCGGCCTGAACTGGTCCAATATGCATTAAAGAAAAAAATGCTGGATTTTTAGCCGATGAATGGAGGAAATCCGCGTGCTGGAAAATGAGAAATTGCGCTTTTCCAAACCTGCCATGCGTATTCTTGAAAATGAGCATCGCTATCTAACCTATCTGATGGATGAATGGCATGCCATTGTATTGTGGTTTGAGCAGCACAGAATACTAGATTTGGAAGAAGGCCGCAAGCAACTGGAAAAACTGAGAACGCAGATTATCGATTTTAGGGTACCCCTCAAGAAACATACCGAAAAGGAAGAAGAACACTTCTTTTCTATGCTAGGAACCTACATTGGTTTTGAGCAGGGACCGCTCGTTGGTATACAGGAGGAGCACCGTGAAATAGAGGGCTATATCGATCATTTTCTTTATCAGACGGAGGGCGATCTGAGTTTGCTCACGCTTGATGAGATTCAGGAGGCGACCAAGAACGCGGGGGAGGCCTTCGAAGTCCTGACTGTACATTTTATAAAAGAAGAAGCCGTACTTTTTCCTATGGCAGAGCAACAGATCAATCGGAATGATCTGACCAAGTTATGTGACAAATTAAATACGCTTATCTCTTGAATTGACCAAGCCGCTTCCTATAGAAGCGGCTTTTTATATTTTCAGGGAGTCCCCTGCCAGGTAAAGGGGAGTCCCCTATATTCGAATGGATGGGCTAGCGGCTACAATGGGGACAGAAAATTCAAATCAATAATTCGACAGAAAAAACGTTGAAAAGGTGAGTTAAATGATTAGAAAAATGCAGTTGCCGTTACAAACATTGAACTTGATTCTTGGATTCATGGTATGGGTTATCATTTCTTCTCTTATGCCGTTCATTACGGAGGATATTGCTATTCCACCCGGAAAATTGGCCATGGTCACGGCAATTCCAGTCGTGCTTGGTTCGATTCTGCGCATTCCGCTTGGTTATTATGCCAACATCTTCGGAGCAAGAATCGTTTTTCTCGTTAGCTTTATTTTGCTTTTGTTTCCCGTCTACTATATCAGTGAAGCTTCTACGATGATGGATTTAATTATCGGTGGCTTGTTCCTTGGGATTGGGGGAGCTGTGTTCTCGGTTGGGGTGACTTCGCTGCCGAAGTATTATCCAAAGGAAAAGCATGGGTTTGTAAATGGGATGTATGGCATAGGAAATTTGGGAACAGCCGTCACTACCTTCTCGGCCCCTATTGTGGCTACTCAAATTGGCTGGGCCCCTACAGTGAAGCTGTATCTCATTCTGCTGCTTGTTTTTATCGCTTTGAATTTCTTCTTAGGGGACCGTCATGAAGCTAAAGTAAAGACGCCCATTATGGAACAGATTAAAGGGGTTTACAAAAATGAAAAGCTTTGGTTTTTCTCGCTCTTTTATTTTATTACATTTGGCTCATTTGTAGCGTTCACGGTGTACTTGCCGAATTTCCTGGTATCGAATTTTGAGCTGACTAAAGTGGATGCAGGGATGCGTACAGCAGGCTTTATAGCGATTGCCACTTTCTTCCGCCCCATCGGTGGCTGGCTGGCGGATCGGTTTCAGCCCCTGTTCCTGCTGGTAGGCACGTTCTCTGTTTATACGGTCGCTGCGATTCTTTTGGCTTTTTCACCAGGGATTACCCTTTATACAGTAGGCTGCTTGGCGATCGCTGTATGTGCTGGAATGGGGAACGGCGTCATTTTCAAGCTAGTTCCATTTTATTTTAATAAACAGGCAGGTATAGTTAACGGAATTGTATCCATGATGGGCGGTCTCGGTGGCTTTTTCCCTCCGATCTTGTTGTCGACGATACATGCCGCTACTGGCCAATATTCCATTGGATTCATGCTCCTCTCCCAAGTGGCGCTGGCTAGCCTGATCCTCGTTATATGGCTGTATTATCAAGGGACACAATCTAATGAATGAGCGTTATTCCAGACAGATCTTATTTAGACCTATTGGTGGCGAAGGGCAGCGTAATTTATCCGCTGCTGTCGTCACCATTATCGGTTGCGGGGCACTGGGCTCCGCCATTGCCGAAACATTGGTAAGAGCGGGCGTTGGGGAGCTTCATCTTGTCGACAGGGATTATGTGGAGATGTCGAATCTGCAACGTCAGCAGCTGTTCACGGAGCAGGACGCCGCGGAAATGCAGCCTAAGGTCATGGCAGCCGAAAAAAGGCTGAAAGCCATACGAGAAGACGTGCGGTTGCACACATATCTCGATAATTTGGATGCCGAGCTTGTTCAAGAACTTGCCAGCAAAAGTAAATTGCTGATGGATGCTACGGACAATTTTGAAACTCGTCTGCTTATCAACGACGCTGCACTGAAGGCAGGAATTCCATGGATTTATGGAGCCTGTGTTGGAAGCACAGGCGTTGTTTTTCCATTCGTGCCGGGCGAGTCTGCTTGTTTACGCTGCCTTCTGCCATCGTTGCCTGCGATCAATCAGACCTGCGATACGGCTGGAATCATCTCACCCGCAGTCCAGGTGACAGCTGCCCTCCAATGTGCAGAAGCCATGAAGTGGCTGAGTGGCAGACATGATAAGATGCGCCGCAAGGTTCATCTATTTGATCTATGGGAGAATACGCAGATGGACATAGGGATTTCCCGCATCCGTAACCAAGATTGTCCAACCTGTGGAGAACATCCTACGTTTCCTGCACTGACAGCATCACGTCGCTCGGCGTATGCGACTCTGTGCGGACGGAACGTGGTACAGGTTCTTCCAGACCCACAACGTCCGATCACGCTTGATGATGCAGAGAAAATGGGCAGGCTTATAGCAGATCGTGTAAAAAGAACCCCTTATTTCGTTGAGTTTTATGCTTTTAAGCATCGAATGATTTTATTCAAAAACGGAAGGCTTCTCATACACGGTGTCCGGAGTGTTGCCAACGGTCAAAAACTATATCATCAGCTGTTCGGTTAAATGAGATGTAGATACAAAAAGCAGAAACATTTAAAAGAGTCTGTCACCGGAGAGTGGCTTGTCCGGTGGCTGGAAGGTGGAAAAGATGAGTGTGTTTGAAATCGTAACGGAGCCCATTATCCCGCAGGCTTATGCGGATTATGTCCTAAGGCCGGAAGCAGGAGCGGTGACTATTTTTACAGGGCACGTACGAGAATGGACTCAAGGCGTACGGACCTTATACCTTGCTTATGAGGCCTATGTCCCTATGGCTCAAAAAAAACTCGCAGAGATTGGTCGCGAAATCGAACAGAAATGGGAAGGAACGCGAGTGGCGATCGCGCACCGCATTGGCGAGCTTCAAATCGGTGATGTCGCCGTTGTCATTGCCGTTTCTTCACCTCACCGTTCGGATGCGTATGAGGCGAATGAATACGCGATCGAACGAATCAAAGAAATAGTTCCTATTTGGAAACGAGAGATTTGGGAAGATGGAACGCAGTGGGTCGGAGATCAAAAGAAAAAGCCGGGGGGAGATCAGTCATGATTAAGCTGTACTACTTTGCGGGACTCCGTGAGGTGACGGGAAAAGCAGAAGAATTGGCAGATTTGGCGGGCCAAACGGTAGGCGATTTATCCAATTGGATAACAGATCAATATCCAGATATGCCGATCAAGTCTGTGCGAATTGCGATAAACGAGGAGTATGCGTTGTCTACGGATGTATTACAGGATGGAGACATTGCAGCCTTCATTCCCCCAGTCAGCGGCGGCTAATGATAACGATGCTAAACAACTAGAAAGGAGGGGGCGTATGAATTTTCATCCACTGAAAGACAAGTTGCAGCGGCCGATTCGTGACCTGCGTATATCGGTTACAGACCGCTGCAATTTCCGCTGTTCCTATTGCATGCCTAAAGAAATTTTCGGTGACGATTACGCCTTTCTTCCCCAAAATGAATGTCTGTCGTTTGAAGAGATTCACCGGCTGACGAAGCTCTTTGTATCCCTGGGTGTAAAAAAGATCCGACTCACGGGCGGCGAACCATTAATGCGCAGGAATCTACCCGACCTGGTCTCCCAAATTTTGTCCATTGACGGAGTGGAAGATGTCGGCTTGACCACCAACGGTGTGCTGCTAGGACAGCAGGCTAAGCCTCTCTATGACGCGGGGCTACGACGGCTTAATGTCAGTCTGGACGCTCTGGACCCCGAGCTATTTGGGCGGTTGAATGGGCGGGGGATTAAGCCTGATATTATTTTGAAGCAGATCGAATATGCAAGAGAAATCGGCTTTGAAATCAAGGTCAATATGGTAGTTCAAAAAGGCGTTAATGACTCGGAGATTTTGCCGATGGCCGCCTATTTTAAGGAGCAGGGAATAACCCTTCGCTTTATCGAGTTTATGGATGTAGGTAATGACAACGGATGGAGCTTCAAAAAGGTACTAACCAAAAAAGAAATCGTTGAACGACTTAAGAATGCGTACGAGCTGGAGCCGATGGATCAGGATTACTTTGGAGAAGTAGCAAAGCGTTACCGTTATAAAGACAGCGACGCACAGATTGGTTTTATTACTTCGGTTTCTGAATCGTTTTGTTCGTCTTGTACACGTGCCCGCTTATCGTGCGATGGCAAGTTTTATACATGTTTGTTTGCTTCAGGCGGATTTGATCTACGTCAGATGCTTCGTAATGGAGCGAATGACCAGGAATTACTCGATGTGATTACTTCTGTATGGGAGCAACGCACAGACCGGTATTCCGATGAACGTACGGAGCAGACAGCCAACAACAAAAAAAAGATTAACATGTCCTACATTGGCGGCTGACATTTTATACCATGAGAATGTGCTGTATTTGATGTGGTTGCCTCGAAAAAGAAAGCGCAAACATTTTTGTTGGCAAAACTTAAATTCGATGTTATTATGATCTTGGGATTGTTACTGAAAAGGCAAAACCCGAGGCATGGAATTAGATTTCCATGTGTTGGGTTTTGCCTTTTCTTTTTAGAATACAAGCTTTACGATATCCTGCATGATATGAATATATGGCCCAGCCATAACGCAGAAAGGTGAGTGATATAAAGCCTTACAAGTGCTGAACAACAAAGATGATGACGTCGACCAACGAATCGACATCCGAAAAATGATGTCATAGGACGTGGTTAACCGACTATATTCATTTTCAAAACGGAATATCAGATCGGTTTGGAAGCACTCAAGATCATTCAGGGAAAACGTAAGGCTTTGTCTCTCATTATGAATGCGTTTTCATAACACGAAATTGTAAATCAATACATTTGCATTTGATTTACGACGAAGGTTTGATCGGCTATTACCGTCTTGTGACCTATCTGAAATTTCGCCCAGCAACTAAATCCTTTTTTAAATTTGATGGGATAAGGGGGGCAGTTAGATGATCATAACGAAGATATTTAATAACAACGCCATAATAGCCAAAGATCAAAAAAGAGATGAATTTGTTGTTATGGGTCGTGGTATTGCATTCAAAAAGAGTGCAGGTGAACAAGTAGAAGAGCATCTAATTGAAAAGGTCTTTGTGCTTAAACATAAAGATGCTTCAGAGAAATTCAAGCTATTGTTAGAGGATGTTCCATCAGAATATGTTTCGTTATGCTATGACATCATTGAATATGGAAAAAGCATATTAGAAGCACAATTGAGCGATTATATATATGTTTCGCTTACGGATCACATGAACAATGCATTTAAAATGTTTGATGAAGGGTTTAAAAATGCAAATCCATTAATTTGGGAGATTAAAAAATTTTATCCCAAAGAATTTGCGGTTGGATTAAAAGCACTGGAGTTCATTGAAGACGAAACAGGCAAACGATTGTCAGAAGATGAAGCAGGTAATATTGCTCTTCATTTAATAAATGCTCAAGTAAACAGCTCCTACAACAAGGTAGCAGATGTTGCTCAGCAAACTCAAAAAATACACGACATCTTGAATATTATTAAATACTCTTATAATACCACCATAGATGAACGCTCGATCAGTTATGAGCGATTTATTACGCATTTAAGGTTCTTCTTTCAGCGATTAAATAAAAAAGAAAAAGTAGAACTGGAAGACGATTTTTTGTGGAGGCAAGTGAAAGCAAAGTACAAAAAGGCTTATGGCTGCATGCTGAAGATTGAGAAATACTTGGATATGGTATTGTCAGATGAGGAAAAGCTGTATATAACGATTCATATTCAGCGTGTGACCCAAAGAGAAAATTGAATAACTCTTGGATTGTTACTGGTAATGCAGGCGAAACCAACCTAGATCGAATTTGATCTATTTTGGTTTTGCCTTTTTTTATAAATACAATTAAAGGGGAAGTTACAATGAAGTATGAGACATTAGCAAAAGACATCATCAGAAATGTCGGCGGCAAAGAAAATGTGAATAGTCTAACTCATTGTATTACACGCTTGCGCTTCAAATTAAAAAATGAAAGTAAAGCCAATACAGAGGTTTTGAAAAATATGGATGGTGTTGTCACTGTGGTAAAGAGTGGCGGGCAATACCAGGTTGTTATAGGTAACCATGTACCTGAGGTTTATGCTGATGTTACTGCTGTAGGTGGTTTTCAAACAGGAGATTCAGAAGAAGCATCAGGTGAAAAAATGAGTTTGTTCAATAGATTCATTGATACCATTTCAGGTGTATTTACACCCACGCTGGGTGTCTTAAGTGCCACAGGTATGATTAAGGGCTTCACCGCCTTATTTGTAGCTTTGGGCTGGCTGGCTACTACATCGGGTACCTATCAAATTCTCAATGCTTTAGGTGATTGTTTGTTTTACTTCTTTCCTATTTTCCTGGGGTATACGTCAGCTAAAAAGTTCAATGCCAACATTTTTATAGGCATGGCTATAGGTGCATCGCTTGTGTACCCAACATTTAGCACGATAACAGCCTCGGGCAAACCACTATACACTCTATTTAGCGGTACTATATTTGAGTCACCGGTATATATCACCTTCTTAGGTATTCCGGTCATTCTGATGAGTTATGCGTCAACCGTTCTTCCGATTATCATATCCACCTATGTAGGCTCAAAAATAGAAAACTTCTTTAAAAAGGTAATCCCTAGCGTAGTGAGAACATTTTTGGTTCCGTTTTTCACATTGTTAGTTATTGTACCCTTAGCGTTGATTGTGATTGGACCTCTCTCGACTTGGGCAGGTCAACTGCTTGGCGCTGGAACCCTCTTTGTGTATAACTTAAGTCCGATTATTGAAGGTATGCTCATGGGCGCTTTCTGGCAAGTGTTTGTTATCTTTGGATTACACTGGGGACTTGTTCCTATCGCTATGAACAATTTAGCAGTGCTTAAATTCGATCCGATTCTTGCGGCTACGCTGGGAGCTTCCTTTGCTCAGACGGGCGTCGTACTGGCGATTTTGTTTAAGACCAAAAATGTAAAACTGAGATCACTTTCCATTCCAGCTGTCATCTCCGGGATTTTTGGTGTGACAGAACCAGCAATTTACGGGATTACATTACCACGTAAGAAACCATTTATTTTAAGCTGTATAGCATCCGCAGTAGGCGGCGGTATTATAGGAATGATGGGAACTAAAGGTTACATTATTGGTGGATTGGGTATTTTCGCTATCCCGAGCTATATCAGTCCGGCAGGAATAGACAACGGATTTTATGGGGCTGTTATCGGTATCCTGGTAAGCTTTGTATTAGGCTTCTTGCTTATGTTCTTTGGCGGATTTAAAGATGATGAAGTGAAAGAAGCAAAAAAGGAAGACAGTACACCAGGAGCGGCAAGAGGAGAAGTTTTAGTAAAACAAGAGACGGTGATGAGTCCATTAAAAGGTGAAGTGAAGTCTTTATCTGAAGTAACAGATGAAGCCTTTTCGACAGGTGCTCTGGGTAAAGGGATCGCCATTGAACCTTCTGAAGGTAAGGTCGTTTCACCTGTAGATGGTGTATTAACATCATTATTTTCGTCAGGTCATGCGATTGGAATTACAAGTGATCACGGTGTTGAGGTCCTCATCCATGTAGGCAAAGATACGGTCAAATTAAAAGGCAAACATTTTTATCCTAAAGTAAAACAGGGAGATGCTGTTAAAAAAGGCCAGCTGCTTATGGAGTTTGATATGGAAGCTATAAAAGAGGCTGGTTATGTTTTGACCACACCCGTTATCGTTGCCAATACTACGAATTACCTGGATGTCATTGAAACAGAGAAGAAGGCGATTGAGTATCAAGAGGATTTATTGACCGTCGTAGTCTAATCTTAATTAAATGTTGAGGAGGAATTAACAATGGAAAATACAACTAAATTGGAATTTCCACAAGGATTTTTATGGGGAGGTGCAACGGCTGCCAACCAATTTGAAGGTGGATATAATGAAGAAGGTAAAGGCTTAAGCACTGCGGATGTGATTACGGCTGGAACGCATACGACTTCCCGAAGAATTACACCTATACTGGAAGAAGGAGTGAACTATCCGAGTCACGAGGCTATTGATTTTTTCCACCACTATCAAGAGGATATCCGCTTATTTGCAGAGATGGGATTCAAGGTCTTTAGAATGTCCATTGCGTGGTCAAGAATATTTCCTAACGGAGATGATGCAGAGCCGAATGAGCAAGGCTTGCAGTTCTATGATCGTGTATTCGCAGAATTGAAAAAGTATAATATTGAGCCTTTGGTTACAATCTCACATTATGAAGCACCGTTTCATTTGACCCAAAAATATAATGGTTGGTCAGATCGCAGAGTCGTAGATTTTTATGTGAGATATTGTGAAGTGCTTTTTAACAGATACAAAGATGTTGTGAAATACTGGTTAACCTTTAATGAAATCAATATTTTAACCTTGTCATTTGGCGCATTCATGGCTGGAGCTATGATGCCGGAGGGGAATGGAGAGCTTGCCCATGCTACAGTGAAGGATGAGCAGGTTTTGTATCAGGCGTTGCATCATCAATTTATTGCCAGTGCAAAGGCTGTAAAGCTGGGTCATGAAATCAATAAGGACTTTAAAATCGGTTGTATGATTGCTTATATGTGTTCCTACCCACTTACATGCCATCCTGATGATATTCTGCTAGCTCAACAAAAGGATAACTTAAGTAATTTCTTATGCTCAGATGTTCAAGTAAGAGGCGCTTATCCGGGATTTGCCAAACGCTATTTTAGAGATCATAACATTCAGATCAAAATGCAAGAAGAGGATGAGGACATCTTAAAGGAAGGCTGCGTAGATTTCTATACCTTCAGCTATTATTCCTCTACTTGTGTCAGTGCCGATCCCAACCAGGAGAAGGTGGGAGGAAATTTATCTATGGGCTTAAAGAATCCTCATTTGAAAGCAAGTGCCTGGGATTGGCAGATCGATCCACAGGGGTTGAGATGGTCCCTCAATAACATTTACAACCGATATGAAATCCCGTTAATGGTTGTTGAAAATGGCCTTGGCGCCGTAGATTCAGTAGAAGAAGACGGCTCCATTCACGATGATTATCGAATTGATTATCTAAAGCAACACATTGAGCAAATGAAAGAAGCGATTGCTGATGGAGTAGACTTAATAGGGTATACGCCTTGGGGATGTATTGATCTGGTAAGTGCGGGAACCGGTGAAATGAAAAAGCGTTATGGGTTTATATACGTAGATAAGGATAATGAAGGCAAAGGGACACTTGCCAGATCCAGAAAGAAGAGCTTCTATTGGTATAAGAATGTGATTGAAACCAATGGAGAGCAGTTGGATTAAATCTTAGCGCCTGTTTCATAAAAGTCATACCGTCAGCGCGTGCCAATTTTAATCGGTACGCGCTGCTTGTATTTATTATGAAATGAAAACAATACCTTAAATGGATATGCATCCCGGCCGTAAAAATGGATTCCCTTCAGGAAACTACGGAGATTGTTTATAGGTAGGGGCTCAACATCATCCATGTATTTTAAAATTCACTAAACACATGGGATGAAAATGTCGAAAAAGAAGATAGGACTTATATCAAAATATAAGGAAGTGGATACATATTATGAATCAAGTAGAAGCTGTTTTGACCGCCATGCCATTTATCAAAGAAGCTGCACGACAAGATGTTTCAATTTCCGTAATGGACAGGGAAAAATTTCTGTTCTTTCAGTCGGGTAAAAGCTTAGTTTATGACTTCAAAGCAGGCGATCCTCTTCCTGATGTACACAGAGACTTCAAAATGCTAGTAGGCGGTGAAAAGACCAGAGAGCGTTACGCTGCTGAAGTTTTCGGCATCGCTGCTGATTCTTACTTTCATCCGATTAAGAATGAACAGAATGAGATCGAGGCCGTAATGTGTATCACCTATAGTATGGATAATCAAGATCAACTGAAGAAGTTGATGACTCAAGCCGAGGATGTTACAAGCAAGCTAGTTGAAGGGATTCAGCATGTGGCGGCCCATTCGGAGGAGCTTAGTGCGACAGCCGAAGAAATTCTAAGCAATACTAAACAGGCGGTTGAGGACTCCGGTAACGTGACTGAGGTGGCCGGCTACATTAAGGAAATTTCAGAGCAGACGAACTTGCTTGGATTAAATGCAGCAATTGAAGCAGCCCGAGTGGGTGAGGCAGGAGCTGGTTTTGGGGTTGTGGCTACAGAAATCCGAAAAATGTCTACGGGCACCAAGGAAGCAACCGGACGGATTGAGCAGTCCTTGCAAGCCGTCAGACAATCGGTTTATAACATGGAACAAGAAATCACACAGATTGCGGTATCCTCCCAAGAGCAAGCCAAGCTTGTTACGGAATTTATGAATATTATTGATCAATTAAATGTAACCAACCACGGCTTGAGAGGGTTAGTAGAAAAAATCACGGATGATGTTGAAGCAGAATAAAGAATGAAAAAAAGTCTCGGTCTGTGAATTGTACATTCCGTATGGAAATGTAGATTACAGGCCGAGACTTTTTCTAATAGTAAATATTTACGAGTATTGTTGGTTTAACAGTGCAGTATCATAATACTCTTCGAAAGATTTGATTTTATTGTTTTCAAATTTAAAGATCTGGACATAGATCCCGTTGTATTTTATTTTTTTATTTTCTCCCCATGGTCCATTCGCTGTGATATCAATATGGCTGCGTGTTTTTGTCACAATCGTGTTAGGATTTTCTCCGACTATAAACTCATCGATGGTCCATTCAAATGTCCCTTTCATATCATTAAAAATGGGATTAAAGAAGCCTTTTACAGCATCCCAGCCTTCTTGAACAGAATTGTGCAAAACTGCCACATCATCAGTGGTAAATGGGGTAATTACAGCCGGATTATCTTCAACCCACAAAGAATAAAATTTGTCCGTATCTCCTAAATATAAAGAAAAAAAGTCTACAATGACATCCATGTTCTTTTTAGCAACTTCATTCTCGCTGTTGAATGAAGCATTAATAGTTACATTTTTAATCTTTTTGGGATTCATGCTGTTATTCTCCTTTATAAAAAAGATTTTGAACCATTACCTTTTCATTTGGTAGATGGCTGTCCAGCTTCTATTTACATCATTAGTATAAAATATAGGCAATTAAATAATAATAGACTGATTTTTAAGAGTGTTAAAAATGTAGACAAATGCTTCATAGTGTACAAATGTAAAATAAAATTTTGTGAGGGCTAACATGATTCGAAAAACAACTCCTAAGGAACTTCTTGCTGAATCTTTGATAGACTTAGCCAAAATACATCCAATCCAGTCCATCACCGTAACGGATATTACTGACAATTGTCAGGTTAGCAGACAGATGTTTTATTATCATTTTTCCAGTAAATATGACCTGATCTCATGGATATATAGTGATAAGGCAGATAAAATTATTGAACAATATATAGAAAAAGAGCCTTGGGGACGTGTTGCCGGGAGAATTGTTGAGTTTATTAAAGTGGATTACATCTATTTTAAAAAGGCTTTTGATGACAATACGCACTTGTCTTTTTATAATAATATCTTTAACTATACGGTTGAATGCCACACCAATTATATTCTTAAGAAAACAAATAGGACTTCGTTGCCTCCCGACATCCTTTTTGCTATAAGATTTAACGCTTATGGAGGAGTGAATGTGACTAAGGACTGGCTTGAGAACGGCATGAAGGAATCTCCAGAGCAATTAGGCGAATTAATATTCTCTGCGATGCCCTTGCCTATAAAAAAATATTTTCATTTAGATGAATAAATGCCGCGGAGAGGATACAGATATGAATTTGAATGAGTTAAATGAACAGAGTTACTCCGAACTAGAAGAATATTGGGTACATGTATTTCTGAATGAGATTCATTATCCATAATCAAATCTTTTCCGATATAATAATGAAAAGAAGCTGATAGAACAGATACTACCTCAGAGAGGTGATTTATAATGACCGTTGACATCCTCGTACGTAATAATGTAAAAGTGCTGGGCTCAGGCAGCCAAACGATCGTATTTGCTCATGGCTTTGGATGCGATCAGGATATGTGGCGTTATATCGTCCCTAGCTTTATCGACAACTACCAAATCGTCTTATTTGATTACGTAGGTTCCGGAGAATCTCAAATTAAGTACTATGATTCAGAAAAATACAGCGACTTACAAGGGTATGCCCAAGATGTGCTAGATATTATGGAAGCGCTAGAATTAAGAAATGTCATATTCGTCGGACACTCTGTTAGTAGTATGATCGGAATGCTTGCTTCTATCCGCAATCCCCAATATTTTGAGCGCATCGTCATGCTCGGTCCCTCTCCTCGTTATGTGAATGACCTCCCCTATTATTATGGAGGCTTCGATAAGAGTGACATCGATGAATTGCTTGATATGATGCAAATGAACTTCATTGGCTGGGCTAGTTACCTGGCACCCATTGTTATGCAGAATCCTGAACGACAGGAATTAACCGAAGAGTTGGAGAAAACCTTTTGCTCAAGAGACCCTCATATTGCACGACAATTTGCGGAAGTGACTTTTTTTTCGGATTGCCGTGTCGATCTCCAGCATGCTTCGATTCCTACACTGATTCTCCAGTGCTCGGACGATAGCATTGCTCCGATTGAAGTAGGGAATTATTTACATACTCATCTTAAAAACAGCAGGCTTCAACAGATGAGGGCAAAGGGGCATTATCCTCACTTAAGTCAACCTGGAGAAACAAGCGATCTGATTAAAGAGTATTTAGCCAGTGTGTAATATCAGGAGAAAGGCAGTCATGAAATGGATATTCAATTAGATAAAGCTCCCTGTGGATATTTCTCAATCTCGGATTCTGGCTTCATTCAATCGGTAAACCAAACTTTATTGGATATGCTACTTTATGACCGTAATGAATTGCTCGGACGGCCGATTGAATCCACAATGTCTGTTACCAACAAGCTATTTTTTCATACTTATTTTTATCCCTATATTCAGTTGTACGGGCATGTCGATGAGATGTACTTTTCGTTTCGGACAAGTGATCGACAGGATGTGCCTGTACTTCTAAACGGGGTGCGCCAGGAACGCAACGGAGAAACTGTTATTGATTGTGTAGTGCTTATGATGCGTAAGCGAATTGAACATGAGAGAGATATTCTGCAGACCAAAACCAAGCTTCAGGAATTATATCAGGCTACGAATGAAGCGAACCAGAAGCTTGAACGGTTGCACGAAGATTATGAAATCAAACAGCAGGAGCTAGAAAGGATTAATCTCCAGCTTGAAACGATGGCATCAACGGACCCGTTAACCGGTCTTAAAAATAGAAGGTATTTCCAAGATCAATTACTAGCTAGCCTCGCGTCCTTTCGTGAGAGTGGAATATCTTTTTCGCTGCTTATCATTGATATTGATCGTTTCAAAAGTATTAACGATACTTATGGTCATCCAGTGGGCGACCTAGTGCTTACGAATCTGGCAGAATTACTGCAATCCATGTCACGGGATAGGGACATTGTCGCTCGGTATGGCGGCGAGGAGTTCGTAATTATTCTTCCGGGCAACGATCAAGAAGAAGCTATTCTTACAGCGGAAAGATACCGCTCCACGACGGCCTCGATGGATTGGGGAGAATATGCTATTACTGTGAGTATTGGTGTGGCAACGGTGACGCAAGAGGATACGGAACAAACGATTGTTCATCAAGCGGATTTGGCTCTGTATGCTTCCAAAAGTGGCGGGAGAAATCGGGTCACTCATTCAGCAAATCTTGTAAAGAGTTAGATAAAGTCTTAATAAAGGGAATTAAGAGCTGACACGCCTTAGAGCTAATTAGCCGAGCCTGCCTCTTACGGCGGGCTTTTTATTATAAAAGCCCCGGAATGTCTCCACAGCTCACTCCAATAGGTCTGGTCAAACCATTCAAATTCAGCTACTATTATTGATAACGATTCTCATTCGAAGGATCAGGATGAATGAAAACATTTGAGGTGGACGCTTGTGAATTCAAATTCGTTATCATTAATATATCAGCATTATTTGGAAAAGACCCCGTTCAGACAACAGAACGAGCATACGTATATGATTTTACCGGAAGCGGGCCATGGACATATCTACCGAGTTACAACTTATAGTGGAATTGAGATCGTGTATTCGCATATTCAATATCACGAGCCGTATCCGACCAACTTTGCTTCCAGTGGACAAATGATTGAGCTCCAATTTGCGCTTTCGGGTCAACGTCATGTGAATGTGGCTGGGTTGGATTATACACTCCCGATGGGACAGGGGGCACTTATTTTTTTACAGGATTTTAAAGCTTGCTTTCATCCTCCGGTTAACGAACAATACAAATCATTTGCACTTGGCATTCCGATTTCGTTGTTTAATTATGCGGCTTCACAGTTAGCGGCTCGTCGGCAGGTAGCTATTGAATTTAATCAAATTCTTAATGGAGCTGCATTCCATCACTTTAGTTTTGAACTGGATCACAGAAGTATAGTGATGATTGAACATTTGATCAAAGACTTGAAAAGTGTGCATAAATCGCCTTTGTTAATGGAAGCAGCAGCACTTGAGATTTTAAATCGATTTATGATTCAATTATTTGATTTAACACCTATGCCCGAAGGTTTGTCTAAAGAAGATGTTAGAAAGCTGCATATGGCTCGGGAGATACTTGAGTTCAGCATGATTGATCCACCCTCACTGATCACATTATCCAAAAAGGTTGGATTAAACGATTTTAAATTAAAAAAAGGATTCAAAGCCTGCTTTGGAACTACTGTATTTGAATATTTGCGCCAAATTCGTCTTGATTATGCGATGAAGCTGCTCCGAAGCCAAGAAAGCAATGTGACTGAAGCTGCGATGGCTGTAGGATATAGCAATGTGAGTGCATTTTCAGAGCAATTTTTCCGGGAATACGGAGTGAAGCCATCATCCTTAAAGAAGGTATTTTAAAATAAAATCCGTTTAACCGTAGAATAATCCGTATATAGGCAGTAGAGTGGTGCTGTGACTCGTATACTTCTGCATAGAGAGAATCTATAACAGAGGAGTGTGCGAGGATGAACAGAATAAAAGGGAGCATCTTTTTCAGTGTATTTGTGGCTATGCTTGGGCTCATGCTCATTGCTCCAATTATGCCGCCCCTTATTCGTGAGTTGGGATTAAGAGAAAGTCATTCTGGGTTAATTATATCGCTTGGCTCCATAACGATGGCCTTAATGGCCCCAATATGGGGAAATCTGAGTGATGCAAAGGGACGCAAGCCTGTGATTCTGCTTGGATTCATAGGGATGTGTGTAAGCTGCTTGCTGTTTACGCTTACTCTTTTTGCAGGATTAAAAGGTTGGCTCAGCGGGGGGCTGCTGTTAGTCCTGTTAATTGTTACACGCGGTTTGATCGGCGGGTTTATCCCGGCGGTATTGTCATCCTCCCAAGCTTATATGGGAGATGTGACCGAGGGAGAAGATCGAGGCAGTGGGATGGCGATCATTAGCGCAGCCAATGGACTTGGATTAGTATTTGGTCCTGCTATTGCAGGTGCCTTTACTTTAATAGGCTTGCTGTGGCCTCTATATTTTGGGATTGTAATTGCTGCTGTAGCATTTGTAGTGGCCTTGCTGGCAATTCCGTCTGCCAAGCCCGTTATTCAGCAAAAGCCAGCTCGGATTAACCCGTTTCAACCCGGTCTACGAATGTATTTGTTTGCAGGTTTGGTTACGATGATTAGTATTGTGACCATCCAGGTTATAGGCGGATTTTATTTTCAAGATCAACTAGGCCTTTCATCCGAAGAAACAGCAAGAGTGGTTTCCTTTGGACTTATGTTTTCCGGTGCAGCCATGTTGATTGTACAGATCGTTCAGATGAAATGGCTTAAATGGCAACCCAAGCCGATGATTTTGCTCGGTTCTCTGTTCCTTATTGCCGGTATGCTGATATTCCTCATGTCAGCCAGCATGGTTGTTTACTATTTAGCGTTCTTTATGTTTGGTATAGGTACAGGCTTGCTTATGCCTGGATTTATGGCTGGGGCTTCTCTTTCTGTTAGTAAAGAACAGCAAGGGGGAGCCGCTGGTCTGGTGGCCACTGTCCAAGGGATTTCTGCAATTATTGCTCCTATTTTGACAACGACGCTATATCGGGTGGACAAATATATTCCTTTTGCTCTTATAGCAGCTCTAGTAGCTGTTATGGCCATCATTATGTTGGGGGTAAGAAAGAGAAAAGGGAATAGTGAGCTGGTATCTCAGAGACCAAATAAATAAAAGAATTGTTTGATGAACCCATAGGCTTCCGTGCTATATTCACGAGAAGCCTATTTTGTTTGCTGGTTTGAATGATAGTCAAAAGGTCTCAATTTGCTAATTCATAAGCTACATAGTTTAGATATCTATTATAATAAGTTTTAAGAAAATTCAGGGAAAGCAGAAGGAAAGTGGGAGGCTCATGGAAATCCAGCAAAAGTGGGTGGTTTTAAACAAAAAAGTACCTCTTATATGCGGACTACGACTGAACTCCTGAGGTGAATGAGAAGGTGAAATCCGATTTAGGGGGGCTAGTTAAGGAGAAGTTCATAAAATTGGAGGGATGCAGATGGGTTGGGAGTATGGAATTAAAGTCGCAGATGTTAAGGATATTCAAGTGCTAATGGATCGTTTAGCTGAAGCACTGCCTAGGATTGACGGATATCGGATGCAAAGGGATGAGGATGGCTTTGCCCTGCTTCAGAATGATCCCGATTGGCCTGAGGCGCTCCAAGTTTCAGTGGAAGAGGCAAGGAATATTGAAGGGTTAAAAGACGGTGAACTTTATATCTATTGTCTATTTCATATTGGTGGCGAAGATGCGGTGAAGTGGAGGGAAGGAATGTACAGGGTGCTGGAAGAAGAGGAGCGTGCTGCGGAATGGTTCGATCTGTAGCCGAAGAAAGGAGTGGTGAGATTGAGTAAGAAGGACAAAAAAGAGATTCAGACACTAATCTATCGCTATAGTGGTCCACGAGCCAATATTGGATATACTTTTGAACCGCTGCGTTATGGGGATACGGATGAACCAAAGCTGGAGGAGATAATCTTTATCTACGCAGATGACTTTGATATCGTGTTGTCTGCGTTAAAGTCCAAATATCCACTTGACGATCCTGATACGGGGGAAACGTATGAGGCTTTTGATCCCTGTTGGGATAATCCGATTCCGGAGTCGATATGGCATGAGATATTAACAGAATTGGATGCTTGGCCTGCCAAGGAGCCGGAATTGCACATATTTATCGATTCCTTTATAGCTTGGGTCAGAGCACACCTGAAGCGAGCAAATGGTATTATCGTGACTGGAAATCTATAGAGAAAGACAAAGCAATACGTATTTTCGCTACCCCTCGCTTTAAGGTGCGACCGGACAGCAAGCTGCTGAGTCGAACACCTCGTTTTTTGCAGTGCTCGCGATTATTTCTCCTTTCCTGATCGGCCTAATACTACAATCTCTATATATAAAAAACAAGCGATTTCCTTTTGAAAGGGGATCGCTTGTTTGGCATCATGCTGATTTTGATTTCTATATTCGAATAAAACACGACATTTAAATAACATGATGAGTAACTTTAGTGCGCAAACGACAAAATTCGTCATTATTTTTAGTTATTCAGGACGTGGAAACCGTTCTTGTTCCTTAGTACAATGAATAAAAATAACAAGTGATGAAAAGAAAGGTGACAAATACACGAGGAATTACGGATAAGGGGGGACAGGCTGTGGCCGTATACACACTACGTAGATTGATACAAATGATTCCGGCACTGCTTGGTATTGTCGTCATTACATTCATGATCTCAAGAGTGCTTCCGGGTGATCCTGCCGTGATGCTTGCGGGGGAACAGGCTACACCCGAGACGATTGAAAATATTCGAAGCAGCATGGGACTGGATCAACCGAAGTACATTCAATTTTTTCATTATGTAGTTGGATTGTTCCAAGGTGATCTGGGTCAGGCTTATCACACTGGACAGTCAGTGGCAAGCGACTTTGCTACCCGGTTTCCAGCAACCATCGAGTTGGCGCTGGCAAGCTTGGTTATTGCGATTCTGGTGGCAATCCCAATCGGCATCCTGGCAGCAACCCGTAAAGAATCGATTGTTGATCACATTTCACGTGTGTTTTCCTTGATCGGTGCATGTATGCCCATTTTCTGGATTGGCCTGTTATTCATTTATATCTTCTATGCTAAATGGGGCATCGCTCCTGCGCCCATGGGTCGAATTAGCGGTGACATCAATCCGCCGACGCACGTTACGGGACTTTATGTACTCGATAGTTTGATGACCGGTGATTTTGTAGCTTTAAAAAGCAGTTTATCCCATTTGGTTCTGCCAGCAGTCTGTCTCAGTACAGGCACTATGGCGATTGTGGCACGGATGATGCGTTCCAGCATGCTGGAAGTGATCGGTCAGGATTTTGTTCGCACAGCCAGAGCCAAAGGTCTGCGCGAAGGAATTGTTATTTATAAGCACGCACTCATTAACGCCTTTATTCCAACACTTACCGTACTTGGTTTGCAGGTCGGTTACCTGATTGGTGGAGCGGTTATTACCGAAACCATTTTTACCTGGCCAGGAGTGGGCAGCTATGTGACGGACTCCATTTTGGCGGCTGACTACGCACCGATTCAAGCATTTACCCTCGTAAGTGCGCTGATTTACAGCTTTATCAATCTTGGAGTCGACTTGGTTTACGGATTGATTGATCCACGTATCCGGTACGAATAATGAACGAAGCACAAAAGTAGGGGGAGGTACTCGGATGAGCACTGCAAGTGATTTGGTGGCAAAAGCGGCTGTACCTCAGCCCAATGCAGCCGCTATACCGAAACGCAAGACCTTTTGGCGATTACTGTTTGGCAATAAACTCGCTTTAATCGGATTTATCTTTATCGTTGGCTGGACGCTCATTGCCATCCTCTCATCATGGATCGTTCCACATGATCCTTATGTAACCGACCCGGCGAACAAGCTGCTGCCGCCAAGTGCAGAACATTGGTTTGGGACCGATAATTACGGACGTGACATTCTCAGCCGTGTCATTTACGGAGCCAGAATCAGCATATGGACCGGGATGATTGCCGTGTCGATCTCATTTATCATCGGCGTACCGCTTGGAGCCATCGCAGGTTTCTATGGCGGTCGAATGGGCAGCATTATTATGCGCTGTATGGATATTCTGTTGGCTTTCCCGTCGCTGGTACTCGCCATGGCCATTGCTGCAGCGATGGGACCAGGACTGATGAGTGCACTCATCGCCGTGGGCATTGTAGGCATACCCGAATTCGCCAGACTGATTCACGGACAAACCATCTCTCTCCGGGAAAAGGAGTTTGTTGAGGCCAGCCGGGCGATTGGTGTAACGAACGGAACGATCCTGTTTCGCCACATCTTGCCTAATGCACTTGCCCCACTGCTTGTGAATGCAACGCTCGGAATGGGCTTCGCCATCCTCACCTCAGCCAGTCTCAGCTTCCTGGGGCTCGGTGTGAAACCCCCGATTGCTGAATGGGGCGCAATGATTTCAGAAGGGCGAGCGTATATCATTTCCGGTGAGTGGTGGATTGTAACCTTCCCGGGTCTTGGAATTGCGACAGCTATTTTGGGCTTCAATTTGCTTGGAGACGGTTTGCGGGATGTTCTCGATCCTAGACTGCGCTCTAGCAAATAAAAATAAATAGATCATTAAAGGGGAGAACGTAAGCCATGTTGAAAAAAAGTCTTTCTTTAATTGTCGTCTTGTCTACGTTGCTATGGACGGCAGGCTGTGCGAGCAATGCTAACAGCCCGTCCGCTTCATCTGGAGAGAAAGGCGCAGATGCCCCATCCCCACCAAAGACGATTACACTTGCTTACTCGGAGGGAGGGTCAACCATGGACCCTGCTGAAGCAAGTGATCTTACATCGGATACCCTTGTGCTTGCGCTCTATGATCAGCTTGTGACCTATGGCAAAAAGTCTACGGATAGCGGTGAAGTGGCAGATACGGAAGCAATTAAGCCCATGCTGGCTGAGAAATGGGATGTGTCCGCTGATAACATGACTTATACGCTCCATCTGCGTAAAGACGTTAAATTCCAAAGCGGCAACCCGCTGACCGCCAATTCTGTGTTGTATTCCTTTGAGCGGCTTAAAAATTCCGATTCCGGTAGCTTCCTGTATGGTATGAGCTCCATTAAAACCGCTACAGCGCCTGATGAGCACACCGTTGTCGTTACATTGTCCCAACCCAATCATATGTTTCTGCAAATCCTGTCATTGTACAACTTCTCTATTGTGGATGATGTGCTTGTCAAAGAAAATGGCGATGGCGACTATTTGAAAACACATGCGGCAGGTTCAGGTCCGTTCAAGCTTGAAAAATGGGACCCTGCGACAGAAGCTGTCTTTAATGCTAATGCCAGCTACTGGCAAGGAGCGCCAAATCTGAGCAAAGTAACGATGAAGTTTACCAAGGAAGCTTCCAACCGTGTACTTCTGCTGGATAAAGGCGATGTGGACATGGCGATTGAAATTCCTGCAAAGGACGTTTCGAAGCTGGAAACCAACGCTGATCTGAAGGTTCAATCCAATGCAAGTAACCGGATTCTGTATTTCGCCATGAATAACAAAGTCAAACCTTTTAATGATCCAAAAGTGCGTCAAGCCATTGCTTATGCTATTCCTTACGACCAATTAATCGACGATGTCATGTACGGCCAAGCAAAGCAAATGAAGAGTTCTGTAGCGAGTAACACGCCTGGCTACACCGATGCGGGTTACAGCTACAAGCACGACCTGGACAAAGCAAAACAGCTGCTTACAGAAGCGGGTTATCCTAATGGGTTTAATTTTGATCTGACACTGGGTTCCGGCTTCCAGGACTGGGCAGATGATGCTGTATTGATTCAAGCTGAACTTGCCAAGATTGGCGTAAAGATGAATGTTGTCAATGTTGCCCGTGCACAGTTCCTTGAACAGCAACGAGAAGGCAACCTGACAGCATACATTTCCAAATGGACTTCCTTCGTCAACGACCCTGGTTACCATCTCGGGTTCCTGATGTACAGCGGCGGTTCCTCGAATTATATGCATTACGCTAATGCAGAAGTGGATAAGCTTTGGGAACAAGCTGGCAAAGAGCAAGATGAAAATAAACGTAAAGAGCTGTATGGCAAAGCACAAGAGCTTATAAATCAAGATTCGCCATGGGCGTACCTGTATGAATACAATCGGGTTGTTGGCATGAGCAAAGACGTCACTGGATATGTTTACTACCCAGATGAGGTTATCCGATTCTATTCATTGAATAAAGAGTAAGTTGTGATCTTACCTTATGCCTTCGGTTTTTACAGCCGAAGGCTATCATTTTACACCTGAAGTATGAAGCTGATCCCGATGGATCGTAAAAAATTTAGTTGGCTAAATGAAAAACGTGAAGGGACTGAATGGAAATGACAGATTGGAAAACGTTAGTTCTTGATGAAATAGATAAACGGCAGGACGAATTGCTTGAGCTATGCTCGCGGTTGATTCAGTTTCCTTCGGAAAATCCTCCAGGTGATTCACGCGAAATTAGTCAGTTCATTATGGACTATCTTAAAGAAGCAGGTATAGAAACAACGGTGCATGAATCCGGGCTGAATATGTGGAATCTCATTTCTGATTATGGCGCTGAAACGGCGGATGGAAAAAAACTGATTTTCTGTGGGCATACAGACGTTGTGCCGGCAGGGGATCGTACTCGTTGGGATTTTGATCCGTTTTGTGGTGAGATACGTGATGGCTATCTCCTGGGTCGCGGTGCTTCGGACATGAAAGCAGGACTGGGCGGATTAATATTTACCGTTGCGCTTTTCTCCAAACTAGGCGTACCACTCGAAGGTGCGTTGTCGTTGCTTGTAGTTCCAGACGAGGAAACTGGGGGACATCTCGGAGTACCTTGGGTGCTGGAAAGAAAGCTGATTGAAGGAACAGCTGCTGTGATCGCAGAGCCTTCAGGCCCGCAAAACCCGACCATCGGGCAAAAAGGAAGCTGCTGGTTTGAATTTACCGTTGAAGGCACACCGGGTCATGGCAGTTTGCAGCCGATTGCAGGTGAAAGTGCTATTTTGAAGGCAGCAAAAGGGATTGAAGCGCTGCAACAACTGTGGGACATCAAGCCGGACATCCCGGAAGAAGTCAAAGAGATCATTGAAATTTCCAAGCGTTATGCAAGTGAACGTGAGAACCCAAGCTATGGACAAGCGTTTGATCATGTAACAGTGAACATTGGTACGATCCAGGGAGGCACCAAAGTCAATGTGGTTGCGGACCGTTGCACAGTGCAAGTAGATTCCCGTGTTCCATTTGGCGTAGACCACCGCGATGTACTGGCCAAAGCCAAAGAACTGCTTGCAAGTGTTGGCATTGACGCGGAACCCAAACAATTCGGATTTTATGGTAATGCCAACTGGACCCCTCCAACCGAGCCGATTGTACAGGAGCTTGTGGGATCTATCGCTGAGGTCAGCGGTAAAGAGGCCTATGGCGTACTGCAATGGGCAACCAGCGATGCACGTGCATTCCGCAAATACAATATCCCGGTATTGCAATACGGGCCTGCCGAACTGTCGACCATTCACAATTTTAATGAAAAAGCTCCGGTATGGCAGATCATTCAATCTGCGAAAGTATACGCCTTGACGGCGCTTAAATATCTGAAAACAACACAAAAAGAAGCATAAGGGGATCTGCCGTATGATGAAACAAGTTTTTGAAGTCTATGACCTTTTGGATAGTCCGTTTGCCAGCGGGGCAGAAGTCAAAGCTTATTTGGAACAACTGGGTCAAGCGGAGATTACGGTCTCCACCGTGAAAGGTGAAAAGGGCTCTACGGATTTTATTAAAATTGTCATTGCCGGTAAAACGGGTCGCATTCAGGGGGGCGATTCTCCAACCTTGGGTGTAGTAGGGCGACTTGGTGGACTTGGAGCACGACCGGAAATGATCGGATTTGTATCCGATGGTGACGGTGCGGCAGCGGCAATTTCGGCGGCGGCTAAACTATTGTGCATGCAGTCCAAAGGAGATGTGCTTGACGGAGATGTGATCATCTGTACACATATTTGTCCAGATGCACCCACTCAGCCCCATGATCCGGTTCCATTTATGGATTCACCCGTAGATATTTTGACGATGAACAAATATGAAGTGACACCCGAAATGGAAGCGATCCTATCCATTGATACGACCAAAGGGAATCGGGTCATTAACCATAAAGGTATTGCCATTTCCCCGACGGTACGTCAAGGCTATGTGCTACGAATTAGTGAAGACCTCGTCGATATTGTTCAGACCGTTACTGGCGAACCGTGTGTCACGTTTGCTGTAACTACGCAGGACATCACACCTTATGGTAACGACCTGTATCACATCAACAGCATTTTGCAACCAGCGGTGGCAACTTCCGCTCCAGTGGTTGGTGTAGCCATCACGGCCGCTGCTCCTGTCCCAGGCAGTGCAACGGGGGCCAGCCACGAAAGCGATATTGCGCTGGCGGCCAAATTGGCTGTAGAAACAGCCAAAGCTTATGGACGTGGGCAATGCTCTTTTCATTCGGAAAAGGAGTTTCAACATATTACTAAATTGTACGGTACTATGAAGCATCTACAAACGATGGGCAAGTCTGAATAAGCTTTATTCCCTAAGTTAAAAAGAACATGAAGGTTCAATGATGGACAAGGAGGAGGAAGAGGGCATGGCACAACTGCTTGAAGTAACCAACCTCCGGACGGAGTTCAAGACTGCGGCTGGCACCATCCGGGCTGTGGACGGCGTCGATCTATCGGTTGGCAAAGGCGAAACACTCGGAATCGTTGGCGAATCCGGGTGCGGCAAGAGCATTACCTCCCTTTCCATTATGCAGCTCCTCCCCAAGGGACTTGGGAAAGTAGCCGCTGGTGAAGTACGGTTTAACGGTGAAAACATGCTGGATTTTTCGGAGCGGAAAATGCGCTCGATTCGTGGCAACGAGATGGCCATGATTTTTCAGGAGCCGATGACTTCGCTAAATCCTGTGTTCAAAATCGGCAAGCAAATTGCGGAGTCTGCCCGATACCACCACGGTGTAAGCAAACACAAAGCGAAAGACATGGCTGTGGACATGCTGACGAAAGTGGGAATTCCACGTCCAGAAAAAGTAGCCGCTTCTTATCCGCATGAACTCTCGGGCGGGATGCGCCAACGGGTGATGATTGCGATGGCGATGGTGTGCAATCCGAAGCTGCTGATCGCCGATGAACCGACAACGGCACTAGACGTAACCATTCAAGCACAGATTCTTGACTTGATGCGTGAGCTGCAGAAGTCCGAAGGAACTTCCATTCTGATGATTACTCATGACCTTGGTGTCGTTGCTGAAATGTGCGATCGGGTCGTGATTATGTACGCCGGACAAGTGGTAGAAGAAACCGATGTAAAAACGCTTTTTAAAGAGCCCAAGCATCCGTATACACAAAGTTTGCTAGCTTCACTGCCACAATTAAACAGTGATCAGGAGCGTCTGGCTTCCATTCCGGGCCAGGTTCCCAACCCACTTGATATGCCACATGGCTGCCGCTTTGCACCACGTTGTCAGTTTGCCAAGGAAATTTGCCGTGCAGAGGCCCCGGAGCTTACAGAAGTGGAACCCGGACACAAAAGCCGCTGCTTGCTACAGCAGGAGGGATATCATGAGTACACTGCTTGAAATACGTAATTTGAAAAAACACTACCCGATCAAAAAAGGACTTTTTTCCAAACAAGTGGGAGCAGTCAAAGCGGTGGATGGTATTAACCTGACTGTACAGCAGGGTGAAACCCTGGCAATCGTGGGAGAATCCGGCTGCGGCAAATCCACAACTGGACGGGCAATTCTCAGATTGATCGAACCGACGGATGGAGAGATTCTGTTTAATGGCACGGATATACGTAAGCTAAACACAGAGCAGCTGCGCAAATTCAGAACGGATATGCAGATGGTGTTTCAAGATCCGTTTGCTTCGCTTGATCCCAGATGGACGGTACAGCAGGTGCTGGAAGAACCGCTCATCACGCATGAAAAGCTAAGCAAAACGCAGCTCAAAGAGCGGGTGGAAGAGCTGCTCGAAGTGGTCGGATTGTCTCCTTATCACGCACATCGTTATCCGCACGAGTTCTCGGGTGGTCAACGCCAGCGGATCGGGATCGCACGGGCACTGGCGCTTCATCCCAAATTTATCGTGTGTGACGAGCCAGTCTCGGCCCTCGATGTGTCGATTCAGGCGCAAGTGCTCAATCTGATGAAGGACCTGCAAAAACAATATGACCTGACGTATATGTTCATTTCCCATGATCTGTCGGTCGTCAAATTTATCAGCGACCGCGTGGGTGTGATGTACCTGGGCAAGTTGGTCGAACTCGCACCGACCCAAGAAGTGTTCAGAAAGCCGCTGCATCCGTATACAAAGGCGCTAATGTCTGCGGTACCTGTAGCTGATCCGGAAGCGGAGCGTGATCGGATTGTACTCAAAGGGGATGTGCCCAGTCCAGAAAATCCGCCAAGTGGTTGTGCGTTTCATAATCGCTGCCCGGCAGCCATGGAGATATGCAGCAAAGTACAGCCCATCTTTGCCGAAGCTGCACCAGGGCGACAGGTAGCCTGTCACTTGTATCCAGCTTCCACGCCCGAACAAGCGCTAGCTGGACAGGCATAGGCCAGCTGAAAAAGAATAGATAAACCTTCTAGCAAGAATCAAGCCTGAATCCTTCTCAAACGGATTCAGGCTTTTTTTAAGTGTAGCTGTTCTGCAAACGCACATATTTTTCCAATAAATCCATTTTAAGATTCAATATAAGGGGTGGAATTTCAACACCTGTAAATCAAGCATATAACATGCAGGGATACAACATTGCGCACAATCAATGGAAACGTTTTAATTTGAATATAGAAATACAAAAGAAGACCTCAGGGAGGACATAAGAATGCTAAAAGTGAAAGCGCTTAGATGCGAGCATTTAAATAATCCGATTGGATTGGGTTGTCTAAAACCGCGGTTAAGTTGGCAGATCGAATCTGAAAAAATGTATGTTTCTCAAAAACGTTTCCAATTGCAAGTATCCGTTCATCCCACTTTTGAACCGCTGATTTGGAATCATTTTACCTATTCGGATCAATCCATTTTGTTTCCCTATGAAGGCCCCCCGCTGGAATCAGGACAAAGATATTATTATCGGGTAAAAGTATGGGCTCAGGGAGCGGGTGACACAGAACCGGAAGAATCGGAATGGAGTGAGTCCGGCTTTTGGGAGATGGGGCTGCTCCATGAGCAGGACTGGAAAGCACAATGGATCACAGTGAAGGAGCGGAGCATCCATGAACAGTTTCAGACAAGAGCTCCTTTTGCCGCTTCCAAATATTTTTCGGTTGAGGGAAAAGTGAAAAAAGCAGTCATTTATGCTACAAGTCTTGGGCTGTATGAACTGGAGTTCAATGGACAAAGGGTGGGCGATGCCTACTTTACCCCGGGATGGACGGATTATAACGATCGTGTCCAGGTGCAAGCATATGACGTGACTTCTACCATTCGAGAACAACATAATCGAATCACAGTCACGGTGGGAGAAGGCTGGTACAGCGGTTATCTGGGTTGGCAAAAGCGCAAGGACACCTACGGGAACACGAATGCATTGTTATTTCAAATGAAGATTAGTTATGAAGATGGCCGTTCTGAAGTCATTTGCTCTGATTCTTCCTGGGAGGAAACGAGCTGTGCCATTTTAATGTCGGATATTTATAACGGCGAAATCTATGATGCCCGACTTGAGCAGCAGGCAGCCGAACATAGCTCCTTAACCGAACGGAAAATGATGCAGGTCGTCTCGTTCCCGTTAAGTCATCTGATTGCTCAGGAGAACGAACCTGTCCGTGTGATGAACCGATTGAAGCCTGTTGAACTCATTCGAACTCCTAAAGGTGAGCTGGTGCTTAACTTGGGTCAAAATATGGTAGGTTGGCTGGAATTTAAAGTGGAAGCCCCCGAAGGTACGGTTCTGAATCTGGTTCATGGTGAAGTGCTGGATCAGCAAGGGAACTTTTACAGAGATAATATTCGGGATGCAGCGCAGCAGATTACGTACATTTGTAGCGGGAAGGGGACGGAGATATTTAGGCCGCATTTCACTTTTCAAGGCTTTCAATATGTGAAGCTTGAGGGCTTTCCTGATGGCGTTACGATTGAAGATTTTACGGGTGTTGTTCTGCATTCGGACATGGAGACGATCGGGGTGTTTGAGACATCTGATCCAAAGCTGAATCAACTTCAACACAATATTGTGTGGGGGCAAAAGGGGAACTTCCTGGATGTGCCAACCGATTGTCCGCAGCGTGATGAGCGATTAGGCTGGACCGGCGATGCACAGATTTTTGCTAGAACGGCCAGCTTCAATATGAATGCGGCTTCCTTCTTCCGAAAGTGGCTTAGGGATTTGGCTTACAACCAGCTGGAAAATGGGGCAGTGCCTTTTGTAGTGCCGGATGTCCTCAAAGGAACCTTTGCCGATAATATGGACAAAACGACGGCAGCATGGGGAGACGCGGCGGTTATATGTCCGTGGACCCTATATCAATGCTATGGGGATAAGCAAATCTTAGTGCAGCAGTATGACAGTATGAAAGCATGGGTGGATTATATTCGCGCCCAGGGGGACGAAGAATGTCTTTGGGATACCGGTTTGCAGCTGGGAGACTGGCTGGCGCTGGATAGCGAGGAAGGAAGCTATTTTGGGGCGACGGACGGAACGCTGGTGGCTACTGCTTATTTTGCGTATTCGACTCATATATTGGCACAGACGGCCAAACTGCTGAATCGCTATACCGATTACAACACATATAAAAACTTACATGAGGGGATTAAAACGGCTTTTGCGAACCGCTACTTCGATGACGCGGGCAAATTAACCTCCAATACCCAGACTGCACAGGTTGTGGCTTTGCACTTCGGATTGGTGCCAGAAAAGTATAAAACGCAAGTGATTCAGGAGCTCGTACGGCTCATCGAAAAAAATGATATGCATCTGGATACCGGCTTTGTGGGCACCCCCTATCTATGTCTGGTTTTATCCGACCATGGCTATACGGATGTCGCTTATAACATTTTATTTCAAAATGATTATCCTTCATGGCTCTATCAGGTTGAACGGGGAGCAACGACCATGTGGGAGCATTGGGATAGCATTAAAGTGGACGGCTCATTCTGGAGCACCGATATGAACTCGTTCAATCACTATTCGTACGGTTCAGTAGGAGACTTTATGTACCAAAATATTGCCGGAATCGATGTGCTTGAAGCGGGCTATAAAAAATCACGTTTAGCTCCTAAACCGCCTGCCAATCTTACTTCGGCCCATGGCAAGCTGGAGACGCCATATGGCACGCTTGAAGTCCAATGGGAAATCGTGAATAAAGAAATGAAGATGACGGTTCACGTACCACATAATACGACGGCTGAGATTACACTTCCGGGCGTTATGGAGCCGGATGCACTACAGCAGACCATTGCTATGCAATATCCGTCGATTCAGTATCCGCCTGGTGATGTGCCACAGGAGCTGGCCGGGAAATTAGGTTCTACAGGGGAACAGGCGATTTTCCAAAGGAGCGGAGATCATGAAATGACGTTTACGGTCGGTTCTGGACAGTATACGTTCCAGTACAGATGCAACTAGAGGCTAAATAACATAGACTAGAGGTGAGAGCTTAATGAATATAAAGAACAAAGTTTTGTTTAAAACGGCGTTGCTATCCATTTCCTTAGTCCTGACGTCAGCGAGTGCCATTTCGGCTGTCATACCAATGATGCTGAACCAATTATCAGGCGTCTCCAGTTCGCTGATTGAAAGCGTAGTCACGATTCCATCCTTCTCGATGATGCTGTTTGTGCTATTGAGTGGCCCGATTTCTTCTCGATTGGGTAAAAAAAATACAGTCCTGCTAGGGCTTTTGCTCGTAGTCATCGGCGGAATACTTCCCATGTTCACGACGAATATTACATGGATTCTTGCGCTGCGTTTGGTACTAGGTGCAGGTCTCGGGATGTTCAATTCACTGGCCGTCAGTTTAATTAGTGATTTTTTTGAAGGGGATGAACGTGCTCAATTAGTAGGCTTTCAAAGCGCCGTTCAAGGACTCGGAAGCAGCTTGGCTACCTTTGTGGCAGGGCAGCTCGCCCTAATTGACTGGCAGTTCGCTTTTTTATGCTATGGAATCACCATTCCTATTGCGCTATTATTCTTTCTGATCATTCCCGAACCAGAGCGCGGGGAGCCTACAGTAGAGAACTCGACAGAAAAGGGTCACAAGAGCGGGGGAATATCCATACCTGTACTTGGATTAGGGGCTGCACTTTTTCTGTTTATGACTTTTATCATGATTGTATATACCAAAACAGGCATTATGATTGCTGAAAAGAGCATGCCCAATGCTGGTTTTTTAGGAACTGCGTTAACGCTGTTTTCCTTGTCCACCATGATTGCGGGCTTCCTGTTTGGTAGAATCTATAAATGGTTTAGAAATTACGCTCCCTTTATCTCCAGTCTATTAACAGCAACTGGTTTTGTACTACTATGGTTTGCTCAGAATGTTACCATGGTTACCGTTGCCATGCTGATCATTGGCTTTAGTTTTGCGCTGTTTATTCCTTATATTTTTACCATACTAACTAAAATCGTACCTAAAGGCAGTGAGACTTTATCCATTTCCATTGCGATGGTAGGGTCCAATTTGGGAGCGTTTGCTTCGCCTTATGTGATCAAGTTAGTTGGCGTGTTGTCTGGAAATGAAACGGCTTCATTTTCCTTCCTTGTTTCTGCGATTGTATTTACGATTGCGGCACTCCTTTGTCTGGGAATCGCTATTAGAGGAAAGGGAAGCAAAACTCAAGCGGCAGTCCACAGTTAATGGGATGTATCCGATATAGTAATTTTTTCAACGGGCGGAGAACCGCCCGTTTTCCATCATATAGTGAAGGAGGAGTCAGTGTTTATGAACCTTCATGAGTTGGATCAGTTGCTGAGAAACAAAACGGAAATTGAACTTTTACAACAGCAAAACAATCAGGTGATTAATGATCTCTCCAAAGAATCGGAGAATGAGCGTTTTTTTGATATAAATCAGAATATATACCGTATGCCCGCTTTATTTTTCTTTGGAGAACATGATATTTATATTAGCAAGCACAATAGATTTGCTCCGATGCTGGAGCACATGCATGAATTTATCGAATTAAACTATGTTTACTCAGGTAAGTGCAATCAAATCATAGCAGGCAAAGAAATTCAGCTTTGTGAAGGCCAAGTATGTGTCCTGGATAAGGATGTGCCTCACAGCATCGCTCCTTTGGGAGAAGACGATATACTGATTAATATCTTGCTACAAAGAGAAACAATTTCATCCCTATTTCTGCAGCGGCTATCTAAGAAAAAAAGCCTGATTGGCGAATTTCTAGCCAACTCTGTCCTCCAGCATCAGCACCATAATCACTTTATTATTTTTGAGTCGCAGCATAATGAGAACCTTCAATATATATTGCGTAGAATCTTAATCGAAT
This sequence comes from Paenibacillus sp. FSL P2-0173, assembly GCF_038008045.1. Taxonomy (NCBI): domain Bacteria; kingdom Bacillati; phylum Bacillota; class Bacilli; order Caryophanales; family Paenibacillaceae; genus Paenibacillus; species Paenibacillus sp. FSL P2-0173. The sequence continues at coordinate 1,521,188 of NZ_JBBOYK010000001.1, read as the reverse complement.
ATTATTCCAGGCAAGAGGATTCGATGGAATTGGTGAAGGCTTATTTGCAAATTGTATTTGGAGAATTGGTCCGTGTATTGGAAAGCGAGCATAATATTCACTTAAACCAGCAGGAAAATAATATTACCTCTATTCTGAATTACATGGAAGAGCACTATCAGCATTTAAGCCTACAGCAATTATCTAACCATTTTAATTACAATAGCACGTATTTAAGTAATAAGTTAAAAAAAGTAACCGGTCTTACTTACACTCAGCTTATTGCCAACATTAAACTCAATGCAGCCTATTCTTTGGTAGTGAATACCAATCTGCCGTTCGAAATGATATTTAAACAGGTGGGATATAACAGCATGAGTTTTTTCTATAAAAAGTTTAAAACAGCATATGGTGCCACCCCGCAAAATATCCGAAACAAACAGTTGAGGAAATGAAGGATACAAAAGGACGTCCAATATTAATTGGGCGTCCTATGTTATAATATCTGCAAATTGATAAGCTCATGGCTGATGAAATGATGTTCTATGAGGAGGAGAACATGGACAGTTGGTTAACGAATGCATTGCGCCCCTATTTAGGGCTAAAAGCCTGAAAAACCATTGGGATGTTATAGAGATTCGCGAAGGGTACTTTATTTGCCTCGATGGTGTTTTTATTCGCAAACGCATCTCCATTGGCAGCTTCTTATGGGGAAGCAGATGTAGAGATTCTTAAGCGGCAGCGAGAATTCGTATTACCCAAAACTGCACGCGGCAAGGAAAAAAAGCTCAATTATACGAATGTGTCGAGCGTCAAGGCTGAGGAGATCACCTTTTTAGCGGGCATCAAAGAGAACGATGCTGCTTGTTACATATCGACTTATAATAGAAAGAATAACGCAAGTTTACCTTTTTACGGGATACGAGCATTTACAGAATAAAGAAAAGATGATCGCGTAGCTCCAGCAGTACCCGTCTCTCGTTCCCGAAGGATTATGACTAAAAGCAGGAATATCTAAAGCACATGAAGAATAAGCGGTGGGTTTCCAAAAGCGGATACTTAGCTTATTTGAACCTAGGTTGCTCAAGCGAAGAGCAGATTCTCAAGTTGGCTCTTTGAAGACAAGTATGAGGCAGTTTCAACTCTTTTTAGGCAAAATGATGGGGGTGTGAAGCACAAGAAAGTGCTTATATGATTAAATAAATATGGTTTAATAAATAATTGGATATAATATTTAATATTTAAGACCTATGTGGCCGCTGGGCGTGCAGCGAAAAACCTCCAGAAGCGAAACTCAAGCCGAAGTACAAAGCCAAAATCGAAAAATATATACGCTTTTATAACCGAAAACGGCCATAACGTAAGGTAGTTATCTGACGCTGGTAGCTTATGAAGATTCCCCTAACGTGAGACAAATAAAAACACCTTCAAGAGAATGCAACCCTATCGTAGGATATGGAGACAACCTTGGAGGTGTTTTTTCGTTGGCAGCCAGAGTCTGCTACCCGGTAGAAGCGAAGATGAAACTCATTACCATTAACCGGGGACTCCGTTGGAATACCGAACAAAAGTCTTACGAATCCGAAGATTCTTAGCAAGCTTACGAGTACCGTTGCCCAAGCTTCGGTATCGAAGGGGAAATGCAACATGCGACCTAGTCACTTTGAGCAGAGCGTGGAGCGTTTTAGAAAAGGGAGTAGGTCTATCGTTTGCTACAAAACCATCTATCGCTGGATTAACGAGGGGCGCTTGGTACAAGGCTCTGTGGCAGATTTGAGACATAAAGGAAAACAACGACATACGGAACTGGAACGTTCGCTTCATCTGATTAACCATCACCCACGAAAATGTCTGGGTTAGAAAACCGCTCACGAATCATTCACAGAGGTACTATATCGTATTTGGCTTGACAATCAGTCTTATAAAAAAAATTAAAGTTATCTTGTCGATGTCTGGGAAGGAAAGACACAAACTATTCACTATATTTTACATTAAACGACAAAATTAAATTATAAACGACAATTTTAGAAGTTGTGAAAAATGTAAACGCTTTGTAAAATTAACCATATAAAAATATAATTTTTTTCAAATGTAATAATTAATGTTTTTTATCCTATGTTAATTGTTGAGTAATGTTATAAAAACTAATTAAGTGGACAAAGGTGGATGAAAAGTGATGGACACACTAGTACAGATGGAGGGAAAAATGAAGAAAAGTGGTTATTCAATTAGGGAAAAATTGATCATTGAAAATGAACTCAAGTTTGAGATATCCGAGAAAAAAAAGTTTAAACCCATTTATGACTATCTTAAGGAAAATTATGTTGTTGTTCCGTATAAAAACGCACTTATGTATGATTTTTATTACGACACAGATGATTTAAATCTATCAAAGGCCGGAATAACGTATAGGGTGAGGTATAGACCGCAAATTTCAATAAACCTCAAGCTTCCGCAGACTATGACTAACAGAACGTGGAGCAGATATGAGTATTCCTGCAAAGTTGACGGTAAACTCCCTGAAAATATGAGCACGTTCGATGTTAATTGCGATATTCATAGAATTGTAAAAAAATTTCTAGGTGTAACAAATTTATTAGAGCTTAAGAATATAACAATTGTCAGTTCGTTCAGAACGGGGTTTATTTTAAGATTCCCCCGGATAAATGTGCTCGGTGAAAATGAATTTTTAGGCGTCGCTTTCTTCGACCAATCGACTGATAAAATGAATAATAAAGTTTTTTATGAGTTTGAGTTGGAATCGTTCCAACAGGGTGATGTATTTGCTTCACCCTATATTTTTAACGAGTTTGATGAAATCGGCAAGTTTGTTGAGAGCCTTGGCCACTCCACAAGTAGTAAAAGTAAGAAAGAAAAATGCATGAATCTTTAAAGTCATAGTTTAGGAGGGGACCATGAAAATCAATTTGGAAAATGAAGTAACTTATATTACGTCCGATTTCAGTTTGAATACACAACAATTACTTGAGGATTTGCATAAGCAGATTGAAGATAACCGATTGACTGTTTTCAGATATAACGATTGTATTCAAATGTTGTTTGAAGATCGTAAGCATGATAAGAAGAAAATCACATTTAAAGTGAACCACGGCGATTTATACTACAGCATAGCCACCAAAGATAGGTTGACATCCACAAATGACATCTTACAGACCTATCAAGAGAATAAAACCGTCTGGGCCCCTATTGATGAATTGGACTTAAGCATATTCCAAAATAAAGTATTGGCATTATATTACAAGGAACTCAATAGAATGACCATCAAATACAAAGACGTAAAATATAAGGTCAACGGGCATGATGTACAGTTTTTGGATTCGAATTGCGAAGTGAAAAAACGGATGAAGTATATCGAAGTTGAGAGTAAGAAATTCGAACATGACCATATCAATTTCTTCACAGATTACTTTATGAAGCGAGAATTGAACATGATCGATTATGAAAACAGCAAATGGATAATTGGAAAAGAAATTATAGGAACCAAAAACCAATTTACTTTTTTCAATATTTCCGAGTTGAAACAGTTTTTACTTGATCTCTATACAAAAATGTCTGTCTGTTATTTGGTTTAGAATGCTTATCAGTCTGGATCTATAAAAATATGCTGGGGTGTAAACAATGGGATTTGAGTATAAATATATTTTGTATAAAAACCTGGAAAGTCGAATTGATTCTTTTTGTAACAATAATGGGCATCTCGATCCGAACTGTTTTGATGATTCGGGCTATAAAATTGAATCTATATATAAATTTTTCTGGAATTCAAATGATAAACATGGAAAAATACGTTTGAGAATGTACACAACTTCAAAACAGAATTTTTATTTTGTTGAAGAAAAAATGAAAGAAAATGACTTTGTTTCAAAAACAAGGATTAAGATTGAGGAGAAAGTCTATCATAATTTATGTTATTGCGCGAATGAATCGGTATTTTTCCTACTACTCAATCAATTGAACTTTCCAACATATCAGCATCCATCTATGAGTGGTGAGTTTAACACTTATACTGTGCGTTATCACCGGACACCTTGGATGATTACACTTTTTGGAAATGAATACCGGTTGACAATTGATAGAGATGTTTGCACATCCTATGGAGACAACTCATTAGGTATTCTGGAGCCTGATAAAAGAATACTTGAAATTAAAGGAGCAAAGGAAGCAGAGATACCGATTCGTTTTATTAATCAAGAATATGGGTTAGTCCCAGAAAAAATTTCAAAATACAAATTGGCAAGTAAGATCATTGAGACAGCAATTAAGGTATAGCAGCATTACAGGTTGCTCTATTTTATAAATACCTTCCTTTCACGGAGAAGAGGGATCAATATTGATATGTAATGCTGAAATTATTGCAACTATCGGAATACCGTTTAATGAAGAAGCGGTGAACGAAAAAGTTACTTATGCGCTGAAGTATGGTATTCGAAGCTTCAGGTTCAACTTGGCGAAATGCAGTTCGGAAGAAGAACTGGAGTTTTTTGAAAAGGTCATTCGAAACTTGACTCAAAATAAGAACATGCAACATTGCAAGATTATGCTTGATCTCCCCTTTCCGGGAAAAAAGACAAGAATTTCATTTGCAGATAACCACTTTACTTATGACTTCGAATCCGGAGAAACAGTCATTATAACCGGAGATAAAAACAAATTCAAATATTTCGAAAATAAGGTTATATTTGTGGATAACGAAAATATATGCAGGTCAGTTTCTGTGGGGCAAAAGCTTGTTTACAGCGATGGTGATTGTGTTTTATCTGTCGTAAAAGTAGATGATGAGCAAGATTGTGTTTTTGCAAAATTATCCAACAAAATAAAAATGTACACTAAAAAATCCCTGTCTTATAACTATGTTATCAAGGAATTAAACGGACAGCGGTACATTGATTTGGTTAACCGGATTAAGCCCTCATCTGTTGCTTTTTCTTTTGTGACGAGCTTAAGCGATTTGTTAACATGCAGAAATGGGATATTGGATAAGGACATTGAAATCATTAGTAAGATTGAAACTGCAGATTCCATTAAAAATGTCGATGAAATTGCAAACTCTTCCAACCTGATGTTGGGCAGGGGAGACTTGTTGTTGAATTCTGAAATTTGCAGATTATACGAGTATCAATCCGAAATATCCAAAACAGCCAGGAGAAGAGGCAAAAAGCTCTATATTGCAACTGGCATATTGACATCTTTACGCAAGCAACCCATTCCTACTCCAGCAGAAATAATAGATTTATACAACATCATTTCTTGCCAACCTGATGCAATAATCTTAAATGCCGAGATTTTTATTGGTGAAAATGTTGCAGCTGCAGTGAAATTAATAAGGGACACAGCTGCACGAATATAATGTGAGGGGAACATACTATGGGTCACATAAACTTGCAAAATGAGATGACGGAACAACTGAAAACAAAAGAATTGATGGAACAGGCTAAAACCTATGCGTATGATTATATAGAAAATTTGCCACATATGGATGTTTCGCCGTCTTGTGAAGCTTTGGAGAATCTGCTTAAGTTTGAGGAGGAAATGCCTGAAGAGTCCTCTTCCCCTTCTGAGATACTTTTTATGCTACATAAATACGGGTCAAAGGCAACTGTCGCCAAAAGCGGTGCTAAATATTTTGGATTTGTCAACGGGGGGGTAATTCCGGTGGCATTGGCCACGAAGTGGCTTACCGATATATGGGATCAGAACAGCGGATTATATATTATGTCACCGATTGCATCAAAACTGGAAGAAGTATGCGAAAAGTGGCTTGTTGACCTTTTTGGATTAAAAAAAGGCACTGCTGCTGGTTTTGTTAGTGGTTCTTCGGTTGCTACAATTTGTGCAGTTACCGCGGCAAGAAATAAATTGCTTTTAAACCAAGGATATGATGTCCATTCAAAAGGACTTTTTGGTGCGCCTAAAATCAGGGTGGTTGTAGGTAAGGAAGCCCATTCTTCTGTATGGAAAGCCTTGTCCATGTTAGGAATTGGCAGAGACATGGTTGAAGTGGTGCCTACCGATGACCAGGGGCGCATAATCATTGGTAAATTACCTTCACTTGACAGCAAAACATTGGTTATAGCTCAAGCTGGAAATGTTACCGGAGGTGCATTTGATTCGATAGATGAAATTTGTACGTTGGCAAACCAGACAAGTGCCTGGGTACATGTGGACGGGGCTTTCGGACTTTGGGCCGCTGTATCTGGTAAGAGGAAGTATTTGATAAAAGGCCTTGAAAAAGCGGATTCTTGGTCTGTTGACGCACACAAAACGTTAAACGCCCCTTTTGATTGTGGTGTCGTTCTTTGCAAAGACAGGGATTCGTTGGTAAGCGCCATGCAGGCATCTGGGTCCTATCTTCAATATAGCGACCATCGTGACGGTATGCTGTATGTTCCTGAACTGTCCAAGCGGGCAAGAAGTGTAGAGTTATGGGCAATCATGAAATATTTAGGGAAAATCGGTATTGAAAAACTTGTCGACGATCTTTGTGATAATGCTGAGTACTTTGCTGAAAAGCTTGCTGAAAAAAATTTTTTTATTGAAAACAACGTAGTGTTTAATCAAATTGTGGTAAGATGCGAGAACCCCGAAATAACCTCGGCAACGCTGAAGAATATACAGGCAAGCAGAAAATGTTGGTGTAGTGGAGCTTTGTGGCAGAATGAGCCCGCCATTCGGATAAGTATATGCTCGTGGCAAACAACCCGAAAAGATATTGACGATTGTGTAAATATTTTTGTGGCATGTAGAAGGTTAGCTACACCAGTCATTAAGTGATTTTTTCACAAAATCAGTTATGAAGCGAACCGGCTGGCCATGATTTGTAGATGCTGCATCGGATAGATTAGTCTACAGGGAGACGTCCTCTTTTTTTAGTGAGCCACTTTGTTAGAAAGTCTTGAATTGGATAGATGGAACCCGGCTTGTTTAATATTCAATATTATCAATATAAAGTGACCGATAATGACGGCAAGAACTCAATACCAAGCGCTGTGACCAGTTTATGTGTAATGGTCCTATATGATAAAACGCTTTTCATTTGTGATTATATTATGGGCGCGTATTTCCTGATACTAGACGGCAGACTTAATAGCAAAGGACCTTGATGCATTGGGGAAAGAATTGCTGGTTGTTTTATATTAGAATCAACATGTTTATAGCATTATCCGGGGAGATTTGTCAAGCAGAAAACTGATAAAAATAAAACAAGATTATCTTTATTAACACTCTTCGGTATAAACCCTGATGCATTTAAACAGTATAAAAGAATTGGTGTGGATGAGTGTTAAAAAAGTACTTTGTAAATCTGTGCATTTTTTATATTTGGCGAAGAATGCATTTTACAAACAATATATGAAAAGGATGATGGTCAGTGAACAGTAAAGAATTCGCAGCTGTAAATCAAGAGGTCTGGAACAAGCTTTATAAAGGCCAGGCTCTTGCGGGAACCGCCGTTCGGTCAGTCCCTGATATCAATGGAAAGACGTCAGAAATTGTTAAAAAGAATAGCATATTACTGCGTCCTAGCAGCAATATACTTGAATTAGGTTGCGGCCATGGCACCAACTTATTGGAACTTGCACGCTTTCATAAGTGTACGGGGATTGATATTTCAAAGGAAGCATTGCTAATAGGAGAAACGAGAGCTAAACAAGCTGGAGTAAGCATTAAATTTATAGAAAGTGATTTTTATCATCTTCCTTTCGAAGATTCGCAATTTGATTGTGTTCTTGCATTATACAGTCTTCAATTTAACAATTGGAATTCTGCCGTGAACGTATTTAAAGAAATATCTAGGGTTTTGACCAAGGGTGGGTACTTGATTTTTAAGATCAGGTCTACGGCACGGGATATGCCTTCCAAGTATAAACTTCTTGAAGATCATGGTTTGACGTTCATATCCTATGAAGAGCATGAATACGGGATGACATACCATCATTATACTGAAAAGGAAATTGATATTATTACGAGTGACTTTCATAAAGTAGATCTTTATGAAGTAACGAAGAATTACGCGGGAGAAGTGAATGGTAAAAGAGCATGGTGGGTAGGGGTATTCAGGAAAAATAAAGTGGCCAGATAATTAACCATTCATTGAATTTTCATGGAGGATATTATGAAAACGTTTATCTACATGGTGAGGCATGGTGATTCGCCGAAAAATGCGGGAAATGAAAGAACAAGAGGGTTAACTGATAAAGGAATGTCGGATGCTAATCGAACAACAGAATTGTTGGATGGGGAAGGAATTGAGGTTTTCGTTTCCAGTCCGTATCAGCGGGCAATCCTAACTATTCAGGAGTTGTCCCGGCGTTCAGGAAAAGAAATCATTGTATTTGAAAATCTGAAAGAAAGAATTTTTTCCACTGATGACCACCGGATGCCTGATAAGGACTTATTCCCAATGTTGAAGAAGTCGTTTTCTGATCCCGATTTTGCTTTGCCGGGAGCGGAATCGAATAACGGTTGCCAGAGCCGCGCGGTAGCGGTTTTAAAAGAATTATTAACGGCCTTCCGAGGACGGAAAATAGCAATTGGAACCCATGGAGCTGTTATGACCTTAATGATGGGATATTTTGACAGCCAATATGATTACCATTTTTTAATGCAAACTTCCAAGCCGGATGTATACAAAATGGAGTTCAACGGTGAAGAGCTAGTGAGGGTTGAGAGATTGTGGAACATCCAGTAATGAAGCACCGCTCCTAACCGGTCAACTGCCGGAAAGGGGCGGCATGAATCGCGGAAAGTTTCTATTTTTCATACTTGCGCAGCAATTCATCCAGTGATTCGCGAAGCAAGGATGCCTCCGAACGGTTTAATAATTTGGAAACCTGACTAAGCCGCTCCAACTGTGTGAGGGTATAATAGTTGCTTTTCAATTTCATTTTTCTTTCCTGTTCCAGACCTATTTTGTTCTTCCCGTTTTGTTTGGCCTTAAACAAGGATTCCTCCAAATGTCGGAGCAGATCAACAGGGCTGTCTCCATGATCAGGGAATTGTGCAAGTCCGGCACTGAATGTCATTTGGACATCCTTCTCAAAATGCTGTTTGCCCTCCATCAACAAGACAAATAGATCCTCTAACTGGTAGCGAAGGCTAAGAATAGCGAATTCATCTAATCCCACATAATACATTTCGTGATCGTTCATGGAGAATAGGGAATTGAAAATCAACTGAATTCGTTCCTCCTTGGACAATTCAAGACGGGTCTCATGAAAGTCGTCTATATCAATCAATGAACATGCAAAGACACTTCCGGCTCCGATAAGCTCATTCATCCGGACCTGGAGTTCTCTATAATCGCGTATTTCTTGATACATAAAGTTATTCTCCTTTTTCTTTCCATTTTATCATTCTAACATGTTTTCTCTTGCGAAATAAAAGCATTTAACATTACTGTCATACACATATATATTAACATATATACACGAAAGTATATATTAAAAGGATGTGAAATTGATGAAGCTAACTCAAGTTGATGACGCAATTTCAAAATATTCTTATGTGATGGACCAACTTCCTTGGATTGACAGCCGAGCATTGGTTTATTTAGCAGGGTCTGTTTTCGAAGGTTTTGGGAACGCTTCTTCCGATATAGACGTTTTTGTCATCACGGATACAATGCCTAAAATTGATAGTTTACTTTCACAAACGGAAGGTCTTGATCCGATTGTATTGTCAGTAAATCAGTTCATTGTCCATAATTTTGTTCATGATAGTGTCCGCTTTGATTTTACATATTTGACGAATGAATTTTTTGACAGTCTCCTTGCCAAACTTGAACATTTCGAGATCCGTTCGGAAGATTACCCGATTTCCTTCAATGCTGATGAACTTGATTTGCTGCATCGGTTGAAATACGCAATATTTCTAACGTGTCCGCAAGAAATGGTAGAACGTCTTCAAGTGCTGCCTTTTCGATCCTTGGATCTGTATATCGCATTGTCTGAGTCTACTAATTACACCAACATTATTGAAGATATCCAGGGGGCTTATCAATCTGGGGACTACGGAACCGCGTTTTTTCGAACCAGACATCTGCTGGACGCCAGTATGACTGCTTTCTTGGCTGTTAATGGGGAATCTAATCCACGACTCAAGTGGTTGTTCCGTAAACTTAAACGATATGTCGACTGGACAAGCGATTCCAATTTACTGAATGACTATCTGGTTTATCAAAGCGAAGCCTTCGATAAAAATACCGTTCGGGATTCAATCCGGAGATGCTTGCGATACTGTCAGACATTGAATGACAGAACCCAACATCTCATTCATAAAACCATAAAGGAGCTTGATAAAAATGAAATACGCTCGTAATGTTTTTATTCAAACCCGCATACTGAATGACAAGACTTACGCTGTGAAAAATAATGACGTCTATTTGTTGGATGAGGTAGCATATAAGATTTGGAGTCTGTTGGATGGAGAACGTACTGTTGATGAAATTGCCGTAGCCATAGCCGAAGAGTATAAAGAGGATAAAGAAACAGTTCTTGAGGATGTAAATGAATTTATTCAAGAGCTTAAAAATGTGAATTTTGTCGAAGTGGTATAGGAATGTGTCGGTTTCAATATAATTGTTCAATCCGGGAAAAGGATGCCGAGTGGAATGGAGGTGACAATATGTACAAAAAGCCTAAAATTCAAAAAGTTGCGGCTCCTAAAGCAAGCCAAAAAGTATAATACTGTCTGTAGTTTACTTATGCTATAAATCCTTGCCTAATTAAAAGGCATCCTTTTCCCAGATTGATATAAGCCGAGGTCCTTTATCGTGATAAACAGTCTCATTTCTGCGGTTTTGATATTTTTGGCCGTGTTTTATTCCACGCAATTGATCAGAAGAAAAGTCCGACATTTTTGCGGTGCGGATATGATTAGAAGTGTTTTCTTTTTCTTACCTTATCTCATTCCGCCTTTGCTTATGGAAAGCTGTCCGCCAAATGAAACTACGGGCGGCGGATGGGGGATAGCGTTTGTATTGGCTGTTGGTGCCTCATTGTTTGCATTGATATGGCAGTGGCCGGAATATAAGGCTTTGTTAAATAAAGATATTTATAGCCTTATGCAGGCCATTTCATTTCGCACCTTTGTGATATTGGAACTATCCTTAATTGGAAGTGCGGTATGCGAGGAATGGTTTTACCGCTTGTTCTTGGTGGAGTTGCTGAAAGATTGGGGAATCGTTGGCGCAGTTGTTCTCACTTCCGCAATGTTCTCTTTTTCACACTATATGCAAAGGGATACGCGTGAAGAGTTTTCTTGGAAATCCTACATTACCTTGTTTATGTTGGGGCTAGCCTGGTCCTATTCCATTGTTATAAGCCAATCCCTCCTGCCTGCAGTCATAGGACATTTTCTGTATAACTTCCCGAGCATGCTTTCGACATTCTGGAACTTTTCCATGCCGAGAAAGCTTCAGAAGCAAGAGAACCATAAGGGATGATTTTGAAAGGGGCAAATATGAAATTTCTGCAATTGCATCCTAATGTTAAATTAAGATTGGTTGAACGCTTTTTAACGCAATTGGTTACCAACTCCATCTTTCCCTTCATGGGCATTTATTTTTCTATGGAATTCGGCGTCAAATGGGCGGGGATATTGCTGGCTGTCAATGTTTTTCTTTCATTTATGGCAGGTTTCTATGGCGGATACATGTCGGACTTGTATGGAAGAAAAAAGGTATTAGTATATAGTGAGTATGTCCGGTTAGCATCCATCATTGCAATGGTTGTGGGGAGCAGCCTTTTTTTTAATTCCACTTTGCTTGTATGCAGCGGTATGTTGATAAGCAGTATCTGCGCAGGACTTTCGAATCCTGCGGGGGCAGCTTTGATTATAGATTCCAGCAAAAGCGAAGAGCGGCAGTATATTTACGGACTAGATTATTGGCTTTGGAACGTGTCCATGCTAATAGGAATCCTACTGGGCGGCTTCTTATTCGAACAATTCCGGATGGAGCTGTTTATTGCATTGGCAGTCATTTCCTTCTGCTCGCTCCTGATCGTCGCATTTTTCATTTCGGAAAGCTTGTCCGTAACCGATCCGCAAATTCAAAAAAAAAGTTTTTGGCGGAGTACAGCGGAAAATTACCGTGTTGTCTTAACCAATAAGATGTTTATATTCTTTCTGTTTGCCTCATTACTGGATCTGTCCATTGAACTGCAATCCAACAATTATACGCCCATTCGACTTGTTCAAATCATTGATCATCAAACGTTATTCTCTGTAGCTGGTTACTCCTTGAAAATCAACGGGTATAACTTGTTTGGTATTTTAAGTATGATTAATACATTGTCTGTTATTTTGTTCGGCACACTTATTGCCAAGCTTTCTAAGAAAACAAAAGATACGAAAGCTGTAATGGTGGGAATTTTTCTGTACGCCGCCGGATATGCATTCATTGTAATCGGCAAAAATCCCTGGTTTCTTCTCGCTGTCATGCTGATTTTATCCATTGGCGAAGTAATCTATATTCCGCGAAAGCAAGCATTGTTAGCGGATATTATGCCGTCTGATAAACGGGGCTCCTATATGGCGATCAATTCATTGACAACGAGGGGAGCCATGATGATCGGTTCGTTATCCATTACGTTCGGAGCATATGTACCGTCCTGGATTATCGGACTGGAAATGTTTCTGCTGGGTGTGATAAGTGTTTTTCTTTACATTCATGTATTTGCCCTGAAACAATCTTCCATTGATGTACATGGCATGGATAGGGTGGTGTCTGCAGAGACTTAAGTGACTTAATAAACAAACTTCTGCTGGCACTAGTAGTTGAACGGGTACAACTAGCCTTTCATATGGCACAGGTCGGTCAACAAATATCTGTAAACTAATTTCAAGGAATCCCCCTCGGGGGATTTTTACATTTATAGCACAGATTGTGGTCGGCTCGTTCCGGAAGTAAAACAATAAGCTTGAAGCACCATAAGATTTTCAAGTAAATTTAAGCTTGATCAGCATTTTTTTATGACTATCACTCCCATTAAAAAGACTGCTATAGTCGCTCGTCCTTCGATATTATTTCCCTTTCTCTTAGATGAAATGTTTTTAATACTATTTTAAATTAGGGATTAATTAGAATTAATCAGTGTTTTCGCACTAATAAGTGTAAAATAATCCCCTTTATACAAGTGTTTCCTTTCTGCTTTATCAATTTTGACAATTTAAACTTGAGCCTCTTCTAATATCTCTATAATTTTTCGTATATGCTTACTCACTAAATCTCTGCCCCTCAACATATACATATATATGTTTTACTTTTTTCTAATATATGCTTAAGGGGAGGAGTTGGTTACAGTTCATCCTTTTGTAATTTGATAATAAGTTAAATATCAAGCATACCTGTGTAAAAATCAGACAATATACTTATTAATATCCTGCTGCAAAGAGAAACGATCTCATCTCTGTTTCTGCAGCGGTTATCTAAGAAAAAAAGCCTGATTGGCGAATTTCTAGCCAACTCTGTCCTCCAGCATCAGCACCATAATCACTTTATTATTTTTGAGTCGCAGCATAATGAGAACCTTCAATATATATTGCGTAGAATCTTAATCGAATATTATTCCAGGCAAGAGGATTCGATGGAATTGGTGAAGGCTTATTTGCAAATTGTATTTGGAGAATTGGTCCGTGTATTGGAAAGCGAGCATAATATTCACTTAAACCAGCAGGAAAATAATATTACCTCTATTCTGAATTACATGGAAGAGCACTATCAGCATTTAAGCCTACAGCAATTATCTAACCATTTTAATTACAATAGCACGTATTTAAGTAATAAGTTAAAAAAAGTAACCGGTCTTACTTACACTCAGCTTATTGCCAACATTAAACTCAATGCAGCCTATTCTTTGGTAGTGAATACCAATCTGCCGTTCGAAATGATATTTAAACAGGTGGGATATAACAGCATGAGTTTTTTCTATAAAAAGTTTAAAACAGCGTATGGTGCCACACCGCAAAATATCCGAAACAAACAGTTGAGGAAATAAACGATATACAAGGACGTCCAATTCTATTGGGCGTCTATATTTGTTATAATATCTGCAAATTCATAAGCTGATGTTTATAAGGGAGGATACATCCTTGGAGGCAATACTAAGACGTCACTGGCCAGAGTGGAACGGAACGCTGCAGAAACAAACCGGGGGTTGGAATAATACGACGTATTTTGTTAAGAGTGGTGGGCGAAACGGAGTGCTGCGCGTCTACGATACACACAAGGATCGGGACAAAATTGAATTTGAGCATGCAGTTTTGCAGGAGCTGAGTAAGCATTCACTATCGTTCAGGACACCCACGCCTATTCCGACGGTCAGGGGAGAGACGCTCGCTCAACTGGAGAAGGAAAGCGGTAAATATGTGTGTCTGTTCGAATACATAGAAGGCATATCACCCCTGGAGCAGGATTCAAGCTTTGCCTATTCTTTGGGCGAGACTACGGGGGAATTATCGGCTGTGCTTGCGACAGTTAATCTTGATATGACTCCAGTCTATCGACCGTATTATGCTTTGCAGCAATCCTATCCGTTGTGTAACCGGGAAACGGTTCAGGGCTTTTGTTTACATCCGCCTGAGCCTCTAAAGGATTTGCATGAAGAACTGCGATTAATAGGGGAAGCTTATGAAGAGATTACAGATTCGCTTCATGCATTGGAAGAGTTGCCGCATCAGCTTGTACATGGAGACTTGAACGCTTCCAATTTGTTAGTAAAGGATTCTGATCATAGTCTAGTAACCGCACTGCTTGATTTCGAATTTTGTACGCTAGACGTTCGGGTCATGGAGCCGGCGGTCATCTTATCAGGATTTTTGGGACAACCAGAGGAGACGACAGCAGTTCGGGATTTTTGCCGGGGCTTCAGCCGCCAGGTTCATTTAAGCCACACCGAGATTGATGCTGTGCCTATATTGATGCTGCTTAGGAAGGTAGACGTATTTCTTCATTTTTTGAGTCGCTTTCTGGAAGGAACGGATCAGTCACACGTATTGCAAGAGCAGGTCAAACAGATCTCTGCCGACTTGCGCCAGCTTTCCACCAGCAGTAGCTGGATTCAGGAAGAGTTGGTCCAAGCTGGAACAGTGTATGAATAAACGAGCTAAATGCCGCGTTATGTTATAATCTTTGGGAAAATTGAACCCGGGTGCATTGAGATGTACTTGGAACTGGAGGAACAGATGAATAGTTGGCTAACGAACGCGTTACGACCGTACTTCGGGCTGGAGGTGCTGGAAGAGCATTGGGATGTGGTAGAAATTAAAGAAGGATACTTTATTTGTGTGGATGGAGACGTTATTCGCAAGCGAATTTCTTCCACTGAGGATACTTATGGAGAAACCGATGTAGAGATTTTTACGCGTGACCGGGCATTTGTTTTGCCTAAAACGGCTCGTGGCAAAGAGAAAAAGCTGAATTACACAAGTGTTTCGAGCATCAAGGCAGAAGGCGTGACCTTTTCAGCAGGCATTCGAAGGGATCGCCCTCTTAGTTATGTTACTGCTGTGAATAGCAAAACGGGTGTGAAACTCCCTATTACGGGATGTGAGCATTTACATAGTAAAGAAGAGATCATCGATTGGCTTCAGCAATATCCGTCACTTGTGCCCAAGGATTACGATCGCAGGTTGCACCGGTTGAAGCATATGAAAAACCAGCGTTATAAAACGGTCCCAGGAGACATCTTCCGCGTGGAAATAGACCTTTTCACAGATGGATATGTGCTGGTCGTTGGAGATTTGCGCCAAATGCAAAAGGATCAGTTGTTTGCAGAGGAGAGCATTTGGAACAGTGTCATGACCATGCCTTTATTCGTACGTCCATATTTGTTTACGAGTCGTGACCGTTCAACAGCTTTGGAATCTATCACATCCGCCCCATTATCCGAAACGACCTGGATTGTTATGGATGATTCCTTTATGCGGGGTGCCTATGAGCGGGTAGGGCATAAGCTGTTAGTGGAAGAGGATATTGTGTTCCCCATCGGCTATGGCTGTAGTACGGATAGCAGAAAAGAAAAAACATATAGTCTGTCCTGGGGAACGGGCACGGTTTCCAAACCGGAAGGGGAGACCGTGTTCAAGTCCTCGCGAAAATTTTCAAATAACGGTGCTTATTCAGGTATCGTTGCCGACTGTTTTGGCTCCTGGGAAGAGCGGGAGTGGCACAAAACGCTGGATAATCCGTTACATCAGGATGAACGTCGAAAAGCACTGGCCGAATTCGGATTCCCGGAAGACATTTCGTATGATGAGTTCAACCGTCAAACGGGAGGACTGACGCGTTCGGAATATCTTGCATATTTGGCAAGAACCTATGGCGGGAAAAAGTGATACAAACGAATTGAATTTTTTAATAGGAGGGGCCTATGAAATATCTTAAGGATTGTCCGGAACCAGGCATGGGAACCTGGTATTTTGAAATAGATTCGGATGGAATAGCTTATCGACAAATTGTCATCCAGGATGACGGCACGTATATCGCCTCTAATCGCAAGCACGAGCAGTATCATTTCTTATTAGCTGAGAAAGCGATTGATGACACGGAGCCCTATTATACGCAAATTACAAAAAAAGAGTTTGAAGAAGTATGGTCCAATTATCTTCACACCTTGAACCAGGAATGGCATCAAATCAAAAATGCACTGCCCGTTGGAACTAAGGTAAAGGGTTATATTGAAGTATTTTTTCCACACGGTACGCTTATTCATATTTTCCAGCATCATGCGGTCGGATTGTCAGACACTCGTACATATGAGGAAAAGACACCATCCGAGTGGATGTATCCGAAGCATGAGGTCACGGCAATTGTAAAAGGATACGACGAAGTGAATCAGTGGGTGATTTTAGATCAAACGCAGGTTTTCAAAAATCAGTTTGTAGGTTGAAAGTGAATTTTGGGATATGCGGGAAGGGGAATGAACATGCATACTTTAACGGTTGATGAACTGGTGGATAAGGATAACCATGCATGGGAAGAGGTCAGAAATATTCTGAAAGAAGGCCGGAATTCACATCACATTGTATCGACCGAATCGGAATCCGCTCCAGGGGACACGCTGTACCGTTTGCAGGTGAGTACGAAATCATATTTGGGAACAGTTGCCTATGAGTCAGGAGGAATCGTGTTTGATTACGGTTGGATCACCTTGCTGGGTGCGGGTGGCTCTGGAATTTTCGGTAGCTTGACCTCATGGAACGGGCTTCAAGAACCGGAAAGTGTTCCTGCGCTTGAGGGGATGCTAATGGTGGCCTATGATGCAGCAGGTGGATTTTTTGGATTGGATATAGGGAAATTCGGACGTAGCGGTCACATCTACTATTTTGCACCAGATGCATTGGAATGGGAATCCACTGAGCTGGCCTATTCCGGTTTCTTGAGCTGGTTGGCTGAGGGAGATTTGGGCTTGTTCTACCAGACATTCCGCTGGAACGGTTGGCAGAAGGATATGGAGCAACTTCAGCCGGGAGAGGTATTTGCATATTATCCGCCGCTATGGACCCAAGAAGGTGGAGGGGAGACCAGCAGCAAGTCGCCTATAGACATTACAAAAGCATGGCAGGCGGTAGTGGATAAGGAATAGCTTGCTCGGTAGAAATAACAACTCTTAGAGGCATCAAGGCATGGAGGTTGGCACATATGTGGAGTATTCAATTTGAACAACCGTTTGTAATAAGTCAGGAAGCAACTGATGAACAAATCGCGAATTTTTTGAAAACATGGAACATAAAGCTATCCGAGCAAGAGATTCACGAAATCAAGCAAAGACAAGTGAACCCTTTTCCAAAGTCGTCTCCTTTCTATGATCAATATAAACCTTTAGATCCTGTGGGCTGGCATCTGCCCCAAGGACAATTTCCTGACAGCTATATGGAGTTTTTGAAATATTCTAATGGTGGGGAGTTTCAAAATGGAGAACGTTATTTTCAGTTTTTCAATACCGAAGATTTGAGAGAAATGAACCTCGCCTACGAGTTGCCGGAATATATGCCGGGTGCTGTGTCGTTTGCGATGGATGGGTGCGGAAACCACTATATGTTTGATATGAGAGAGGAAAAAAGAAACAATGAGTATCCCGTTCTTTTTGCTCATTCTGGTAGTCTGGGATATGACGAATGTGAACAGGTTGCCCATTCATTTATAGAGCTGTGTACGGAAAAATGGGCATTGTATTGATACCTGCATGATTCTGCCCAATATATAGCCAATAGTGAGAAGTCTACAAACAGTCCCATTGAAGGAACTCTTCATTGGGACTGTTTGTAGCGGATATGCGATACACAATCAGGACCATGGGATTCTTGCACAAAGCTATCTTACATATGTTGTGGCCTGATTGCCGGCATAATCTTCAAGCACGATCTTTAGCGAGCTGGTACGAGAAGTAGGGGTAAAAGTCAGTTCACTTAATTTTGTTCTTCCCCGGACAATGTAAGGAAACTTTTTCGATACATAAGTTACGCCAAATTGCTTGGGCACATCGTTTTCGTATACATATAAACGATGCCAGTCCTTCAAGGTTGGTAGAGCAAGCGTATACGTTGACCCAGTGACCGTCACATTCTCTTCTACATAAGGCTCTATCGTCGTGTCTGCGAGATACCCGGTATATGCTACAGGTTCATGATTGCCGATAGCGATACGTAGTGTGTAGCTATCACCGTTTGTGGGCAGATCGGTAAACGTAGCCGTTTCAGCGCTATTGTCCGCCGTAATGGTTTTATGGAATACGGTGTCCGTATAGTCGGTGATCAAGGTCAATTTAACCGTTCCGTCCGCTTCAGAGGGATTTTTCCACGTTACTGTAGCCTCACCGTTTTCTTGAGTCTCCACCTTAATATGACTGACGGCAGCATTCAGATCGTAGCTTAATCGAGCCGGTTCGCTTTCCGTTCCATCAGCCCCAACTGCAGTAAGCATTAATTCACCGGATTTATGGTTTAGGGATTTAATATAATAGGATGAGTCATAAATTCCGCCGATATAGGAGCCGTTCTCATACAGATTGTATTGTTTAACTTTGGAGTAATCCTCAAGGTCCCAGGCTACGAGCATTTCGTTCGTATCGGTCAGTGCCTTGGTGATTTTGAATCCCGTCGGCGCGGCTGGTTTCAGGACAGAATGGTCTGTTACCTTGATTTGGCCGATATTCATCTGATAGTTTTTGATTGTTTTATTTGCGTTATCAAAAGATAAACCCAAAGCTACAATTGTTTCTCCTTTATAGGCACTCAAGTCCAGATTGTGGCTTACCCAGCCCGTGGTTTGTTTACCAGAGTTAGGGATGCTGACTTTTACGACTTGGCCGGGGTTATCTTTGAAAATAAGTCCGATACTCAGCACCGAGCTGTCATCGGAGGAAGGCTTATTGTACGTGATGGACAAGTTTGAATTCTTATTTACCGACAGATCCGTTTTATACAGGCGTAAAAAGTTATCTGAATTCAGCTCTCCGTTAACGACGAGGGAGCTGCCACCCTGATAAGCGCCCACAGGCTGATAGGTAAACCGAGTGCCTTTGGTATAATTCGGACCATAGTCATAGTCAACCGAGAGCGGTTTACCTTTGGTATCGAGCCACCATTGCCAAGTTACCGGGATATCCTGAATATTGATGTTGGACCATTCCTTGGGATTGGAGATGACTCCATTCACGACATACTGCAAGCCATGTCCGGTATTGAAGCTGGTATTAAAATGGGAGCCACGGATGACAGAACGTTCGGCGATATATGCCGCGATACCGTCCCAGTTTGCGCCCGAAGCTTTTACATCGGACAAATCTACACTTGGGTTTCTTTGTGCACGGACGGGATTCTGATTCGGACCTGACCACCAGACACGGTCGCGGATAAAGGTCATCCATTGATACGCATTGTCAGCTCTGCGATTGGTGTCCTGTCCGCCAAACTCTTCATCCAGCGCATTATGTGTGAAATCTGCTCCCAACGTCGCGATACTGTTCATTGGCTGCCCGTTCTCACCGATATTCAGACGAAGATCGTATTTTTGCTTCCATCTGCCAAAGTCACCGTTCCCGCCCTCAATCCCAGCAAAAACGGTTTTAAGAGAGTCCAGACCCAATTGCTTGGCATGGTCGCGGGAGCTTTTCAGCTTCGCTTTGTCCCACCAATAATTGAGAAAAATAGAATCGGACACCTGTCCGTATTGCTTGTCTTTGACAAACGGGCTGTTCACGGCATTAAACTCATTTTGATAAGCAATTTTACCGGTTTCGTTTACGGTGGAGTCGTACCATTGCACATACATGCCCTGATCTCGCAAGTATTTCATAAACTGCTTGTAACGGGGGATGTCCTCTGTAGCTACGCCTTTTGAAGCTTCCTCCTGGTTGATGAAGTAGCCGTCATAGCCATAATATTTCGCCATTTCGATCAATTTTTTGGCTACTGGAAATCCACCCTGAGCATCCTGCACGAGCATTTGCTTATACGTTTGCGGTCCACGGTCATTATCCGAGAAAAAAATACAGGCGATGGAGAGAACGCCGTTTTTGTGCGCCGCATTTGTATAACCCGGATTTGGAATGTTCAGAATGCCGAACTCGAACCATTTTTCCGTCCAATCCTTTTGGGGATCGTATAACTCTTCGGGTACATGGGCGGTAGGCATGCCATGCCAGTAGCCGTAATAGTCGGTATACTGCCAATAGTTAAACAAGTATTGACTGAATTTATTGGTATAGGAATAGCTATCAAAAAAAGCGTTTCCATAATCGCCGCTAAGTGTAAACATTTGCGTGTCAGGGCTTAAAGCAGGTTGGGCCTGTGTAGCGGCGAAGGAGCTGTTACGTTGTTGCAGAGGGACGCGAGCGCGAAGCATATCTCCATAGACATCTTTGGTAGGAGTCCAGTCCAAAATATGTGAGCTGGCGTATCCGTGCTGATAAGGTTGATTCGGCCCTTTGGCGCTTTCTCCTTCATATGGGAGGGTATCGCCTGCATAAACGGATGGAGAGAGGGTTTGACTTAACAGGACAGAAGTCAAAACCAGCGCAGTCCATTTTAAAGCGAACTTGTGAACCTTGTTACGTTTCATAGCTCATCCCCCTAACGAGTATTTATCCCCCTAAAGATAATCAATAAAACGGTTTTTACATAGAGGCTAAATTAAAGATATGGCGTTTAAATTAAAGAAAATCCTCATTTTCATGAATGCGCTTACTTATATCCAGCGAAGGACATGGTATACTTTATTTACGCATGAACGATCCTGGAGGGCTTATACGATGAAAAGGGGCAATAGATACACAGCTTATTTTAAAAACAACATGTTCCTGAGGATACTATTGTTGTTCTCCTGTATTGCCATTTTGTCAATTATTACGATTGCATATGTCACGTATATATCCATTTCGCAATCCATGGTTCGACGGGAACTGGATACCCAGAAAGCAGCGATGGAGAGTGTTGACCGCTATATCCATCTCCGGCATGAATCCGTTCAGAACATGGTGCGGGATATGTACCGGAATGAGGCGCTCTCGATGAACGTTTCTTTTTTTATGGACCACGCGTATTCCGAATATGTACAGCACCGCATGGACGAAACGTACATGGAGAGTCATGATTATTCAACAGATGTGCTCACTTATTTTAAAAATTGGCTGGATGAAAATAGCGATATTAGCAATTTGATATTGTACAGTGCCGACCAGCAATATCTCTCTACCTTCAATGAGAGCAAGCAATTCAAGCAATTCCCGGTGCATGCGGCGCGTTCCTTTGTACCGGATGTGATGGCTGCCGAAAGCAAAAGCGTCTCTGCTCCGAATTACTGGATTCGGAAGGCGATCGATCAGTGGAGCCCCTCGTTATATTCGTTACAAGTCCCCATTAACAATAAGCAAACACTCAAAAATACCGGTCAGCTTCTGGTGTTTCTAAATTCCAAAAGTATCTCCAATGCACTTTCCAGCTACGGGAACAACCTAAAGGGCGAAATTATCGTTCTGTCCACCCATGGAACGGTTCTGTTCGATTCTAGGAGTAACTATTACGGGAAAACGTATCCTTACGTCGAAGTGACCCGATCATTATATGACGATGTGGATTCCGATGCTGGGATCATTCAGGCGAAGCAAAATATGTACATCAACAAGCTGATTTCTCCGGACGAAGGATATGTCGTGATTGGGGCAGTCCCCAATGAGGAAATGGCTCAATCGTACCGGGGTATCCGTAATACGATTTTGACAATCAGTGTCGTTTGTATTCTGTTTGCTGTGCTGTTCCCTGCCTTTTTCGTCATTAACTTTGCTAAACGAACGAATCGGATTATTAAATTCACCCGTCAGGTGAAAAATGGCGATCTTACAGCTCGTATCCAAGACCCCCAAGAGGATGAGCTGGGACAAATCTCTCGAAGCTTCAACGATATGCTGGACGATCTTAATCTATATATTGAACGGGTGTATAAAGCAGAGATCAAGCAAAAGCAAACGGAGCTTGTTGCCTTGCAGGCACGTATTCATCCACATTTTTTGTATAACACGCTTGAAGTGATACGTATGAGGGCGATTTCCCAGGGAGCCAAGGATGTAGGAGAAATGATCTATAGCTTATCGGTATTGTTCAAAAGCCTGGTTCAGCAGAAAAAAATATACACGCTTAAAGATGAATTGGAGGCTTGCAGATTATATCTTGAGTTGTTCAGAATACGCTACAAGGAAAGGTTCAATTACACTATTACGGTCGACCCCGAGTTGTATACTCGTTCTGTCATGAAGCTGATGCTTCAACCCATTATTGAGAATTATATTGTTCACGGTATACAAAGCGACCGGAATGATAATGTGCTGACCATTGAAGTGCGTGAAACGGGGGAGGTTCTGCTGGTTGAGATCCGTGACAATGGGAAGGGCATTGAAGGGGAGCGTTTGAAACAGATTCTGGAGGAACTGGAACGCCAGGAGGAAGACGGACAAATGTTTGGACTACGCAGTGTGCACACCCGACTTCGGTTTTTACACGGAGCCGATTCCGGGATTGAACTGGAGAGCCGCAGCGGCGAGGGAACGACGATTCGGGTACGATGCCCTAACAGGGAAGGGATGGATGCCATATATGTATAAAGTATTTATTGTAGACGATGAGCCTTTTATCATTGAGGGATTATACGATATTGTGGATTGGACCTCTTTTGGGCTAGAAATTGTCGGACATGCGGAAAATGGATCTTTAGCGCTGGAAGCGCTGGCCTCCAGACCCGTGGACGTACTGATTACGGACATTTCTATGCCGACGATGAATGGTCTCAGGCTGATTCATGAGGCGAGAAAGCTGCATGCTGACTTGAAGGCGATTGTGTTGAGCGGATTTAATGAATTTGATTACTTGAAGGAAGGCATGAAGCTGGGCATCGAAAATTACCTTTTGAAGCCGATTAATGTGGAGGAACTGGAATCCACTTTATGCAATACAATGGAGAAGTTGGACAGGTCCCGGTTGGATCAACAATATGAGACGTTTGGGGTGCAGGTTCTCAAGGAAAATACGTTGTACCGTTGGCTGACAGGACAGATTGCGCCTACAGAATTCCAGGAACGTGCTGAATTGATAGGTTTTTCGTTAAATATCCCCTTCATGGAGGTAGCTGTGTTACGGACGGAAGGGGATTCGGCAGGAATGCATCAACAGTTAAGGCAGTACATTCAACACCAGCCCGATTTAACATTGTTTCGCGATGTTGATGCGGTTAGTGTAATCATTGCCGCACTACCGAATTATGATGAGGGCAGACAGGACTTGTTAACGCTCTTGGAGGATTTTTCTGTTCAGTGGTCGACGGACGGGGAAGAAACGGTGTATATCGGGATAGGCAGCGCAGGTTCGCTTGCTGCAGCTCCACGCAGCTATAATGAAGCTAAAAAATCTTTGGAATATTTTATGATATATAATGACCGCCGGATCATTGACTATACAATGCTGGAGGAGAGCGAGGGCAACGCTGGCGAGACTTGTTCCATCGACTGGAAGGATTATGTGAAGCTGATTATAGCAAGAGACCTAGATGCGCTTACCGCACGAATTCAGAGTGATTTTGAGCAGCTTCAGCATCTCGAAAGTGTTACCCCGGATGAACTGCGGAATATGGCGCTGGAGCTGGTGATCCGGTTCAAGATGGAGCTGGAGAACATCAAGCATTCCAATGAGTCGGAACGGTTTCAGCAGGGGCTTCACCAGATAAAATGCTGTACGACATTGGCAGAGCTGGTGAGTGCGCTTCAGCATGTGGCGACAGAGACGGTGAATTCACTGCTGCAAGATATGAAAAACCCTATCGTAAGTCAGGTGCTGTCCTATATCCATGTTCATTATGCCAAGGAGCTATCATTAAAAATATTAGGATACCAGTACCACCTTCATCCCGTTTATCTCGGTCAGTTGTTTCATAAGGAAACAGGCGAAACCTTTGCTGAATATATCAATCAGTACCGGATTAAAAAAGCCAAGGAACAGCTTAAAAACACCAATCTCAAGGTACACGAAATTGCGCGGAACGTGGGGTATTGGGAGACGGGATATTTTTATAAGCAGTTCAGAAAATATGTGGGCATTTCCCCGACAGACTATAAAGGATTGGGATAAATACCAGGTGTACATGGATTTCTTTAATTTGTACCTTGGTTTATTAAGTTTATCTTCTTTATGAAAGTGCTTACATTAGTTAAGGTTAACGTAGTTGCTTCATAAATGAGGATTTTGCAAAAATCCCATAAGCGACTTCCAATGAACAAGATAGGGTCAAATTCCAATTCATAAGGGAGGATCATACATGGGTAAAAGCAAAAGAAGCTACTCGCTTGTTCTCGTGATGTGTATGGTGTTGACGCTCGTTCTCAGTGCTTGTGGAGGAAGCAGCGGTGGCGGGGAAACGACGAATGGAGGAGCGGAAAAACCGGTAGAACTGATCTGGTACACCATTGGTACGCCTCAAAAAGATGTAGATCGGGTGATGGAAGAGGTTAGCAAGTATACCCAAAAGAAAATAAACGCCACGATTAGAATGAAAATGGTCGATTGGGGCGACTACCCGCAAAAAATGCAGGTGAACGTGGCTTCGGGAGAGCCCATGGATATTGTATTTACGGCTTCCGGTGGCTTTGATTATGTGCAAAATGCCAGAAAGGGCGCATTCATGGAACTGGACGACTTGCTTGACAAGTACGGCCAGGATCTTAAAAAGACGATTGATCCTGCGTTTCTGGAAGGCTCTAAGGTGGATGGACATCATTATGGCATTCCTGCCAACAAGGAGCTTCCGCAGCAAGAGGTATGGCGGTTCAATAACAAATTGCTGACCCAATACAAGCTGGACCTTTCAAATGTCCGCTCATTGGATAGCCTGGAGCCTCTGCTCAAAACGATTAAAGAAAACGAGCCTGGCGTAACTGCATTCGGCATGGACAAAAACTATGTTCCATATGTTCCATATGACTATATCATTCAAAACCTGCCGATGGCTGTCAAACTGGATACCACGGATTATAAGATCGTAAACATCTTGGAAACGCCTGAAATGAAGCAGGCGCTGAAGACGATGCATAAGTATTACAAGGCCGGATACGTATCACCGGAAGCTGCAACCACAGGCTCGACCAATGATTTAACTACTTCCGGAAACTGGTTTCTGGATCGTGCGCAAACTCAACCGCTGGCCGATAACCTGTGGTCTGCAAGCTACGGCTATCCAGTGATATCGACATCTGCCAGCGATCCAATTGTGACCAATACGTCTGTACAGGGCTCCATTATGGCGATCTCGGCAAACTCGGCAAACCCTGAAAAGGCGATGCAGTTCCTGAACCTGCTGAATACAGATCCGGTATTACGCAATATGGTTGACTCCGGTATTGAAGGAGTGCATTACAAAAAAACAGATGGCCAGTATATCGAAAATCTGGCTAATTCCAAAAACTATGATATGCCTTCGTATTCACTCGGCAACAATATGCTGTTGTATCTGAATCCGAATGATCCGGCTGATAAATGGGAGCAATTCAAGAAGTTCAATTCGGAAGGAAAAAACTCTCCAATCCTAAGCTTCAACTTTGACAGCAGTAAAGTATCTGCGGAGATGGCAGCCGTTCAGAACGTCAAAGAGCAATTTTGGGCTTCGCTGATGACAGGTACGCTGGACCCGGAAACGAATCTCCCGAAAGTGATTGAGAAATTCAAGCAGGCTGGTCTGGATAAGGTGATGGTGGAAGCGCAATCCCAGCTTGATGCCTGGAAGGAAAAAAACAGCAAATAATATTTTAATTCGTGAAATATAGGAGAGATCGGGCGGGTGTAAGTTACGCCCGGTCTTTTTCCAATAGCTATTTTAGCTGCTTTTCTCATAACAGATTGGGGGGATACCTATGGCCGCATTTTTCAAAAATGTGATGAGAAACAAAGTTATGCTGTTCATGGTGCTGCCCGGCGCTATCTGGTTCTTCTTCTTTTCATATCTGCCGCTGGTCGGGACAGTGGCTGCTTTCAAGCAATATCGTTTTAACAGGGAAGGATTCTGGGCCAGTATTTATACGAGCAAGTGGGTGGGTTGGGATAACTTCAAGTTTCTGTTCAATAACAACGATGCCTATGTCATCACGCGAAATACCCTTTTGTATAACCTGGTCTTTATTATTCTCGGACTTGTGTTTTCGGTAGCTATGGCTATTCTGCTCTCCGAACTGATTAATAAACGATTGGCGAAGCTGTACCAGACAGGCATGTTTCTCCCGTATTTCCTGTCATGGGTCATTGTGGGCTACTTTGCCTTCAGCTTTCTGAGCATGGATCGGGGGATGCTGAATCAAATTCTCGCAGGGTTTGGCATCGAGCCGGTTCAGTGGTATTCGGAGGCTGCTTATTGGCCGTATATCTTGATTCTAGTCAGTCTATGGAAGGCGATCGGATATAACAGTGTCGTTTATCTGGCTTCGATTTTGGGGATCGACAAATCCTTGTATGAAGCAGCCATGATAGATGGAGCCAGCAAGTGGCAGCAAATTCGTAATGTGACGCTCCCTTTGCTCTCGCCGATCATTATCATAATGACGCTGCTTGCGGTTGGTCGGATTTTTTATGCGGATTTTGGTTTGTTCTATCAGGTTCCAAGAGATTCGGGCACCTTGTATTCGGTAACGAACGTCATCGACACCTATGTATATCGCGGGTTGAAAACGACAGGGGAAATTGGGATGAGCACAGCCGCAGGTTTGTATCAGTCGGTGGTTGGCTTCGTTCTCGTCATCCTATCCAATCATGTTGTGCGAAAAATAGATAAAGACAGCGCTTTGTTCTAAAAAAGAGGAGAGGGGTGTGGACTGTGGCTTCTGGAAAAGAAAGAAAAAAACGAGATTTCCATCATATTTCACGGGGCTGGAATGTTGTTCTGAATGTGGTAGCAGGGGTGTTCGCGTTCTTGTGTGTATTTCCCTTTTTATTCGTCGTCATTATTTCCCTAACCGATGAGAAAACGCTGGCGCGGGACGGATATCGGTTACTCCCGTCCCAATGGAGTCTGGAGGCTTATCGTTTCATATTTCGTACCAGTGATACGCTACTGCGCTCCTATGGGGTGACGATTGCTGTAACGGTCATCGGTACGGTGATCAGTCTCATTCTTATTTCATTATATGCGTATGCTATTTCACGAAAGAGCTTCCGTTATAGAAGATTTTTTTCGGTTTTTGCAATTTTAACCATGCTCTTTAATGGCGGAATGATCCCGACCTATATGGTCGTTTCCCAATTGCTCGGGCTTAAGGATACGATTTGGGCTTTGATTTTACCGCTGGCTATGAATGCCTTTTATATTATGATCCTGCGCACATTCTATAGCACCAGCGTGCCAGATGCCATCGTCGAATCAGCCAAAATAGATGGGGCAGGCGAGTTTTACACCTTTTTAAAAATCGTGCTTCCGCTCTCTCTGCCTGGACTTGCGACCATTGGTTTATTCAGCACGCTTGGTTACTGGAACGACTGGTTTAATGCCCTGTTGTATATTGACAATCCCAATCTGGTGCCACTTCAGTCCATGCTGATGCGGATTGAATCCAGCATTCAGTTCATCCAGCAAAATTCGCAGAATAGCTCTATGAGCCTGGCTGCGCTTCAATCCATTCCGCAGGATACTTCACGAATGGCGATGGTAGTACTGGCGACGCTACCTATTATATTCGCTTATCCATTTTTCCAGCGTTATTTTGTGCAGGGGCTTACGGTTGGGGCTGTGAAGGAATAACAGGGGAGGAGAGGGCATGACCATGTTGATTTATAAAGATAAAAGCAAACCGATCGAAGAACGGGTGGAGCACTTAATCGGTTTGATGACAATAGAGGAAAAGGTGGGACAGCTTGTGCAGCCCTTTGGCTGGCAAGTGTATGAGCACACAGATGGGGGATTGTCCCTACATCATGATTTCAAGCAGCAGGTGCAAAATGGGGGAGTCGGTTCCTTATACGGGGTACTTCGCGCTGATCCGTGGACCGGGGTGACCTTGGAGAATGGCTTATCTGCCAAGCAAGGGGCGAAGGCTGTGAACTTGATCCAGCGCTATGCAGTAGAGCATTCCCGGCTGGGCATCCCGATACTGATCGGTGAGGAATGCTCTCATGGGCATATGGCGATTGACGGCACTGTGTTTCCGGTTCCGCTGTCCATCGGCAGCACATGGAATGTCGATCTGTACCGCGATATGTGCCGTGCGGTTGCGAGTGAAACCCGCGCTCAGGGCGGGGCGGTCACGTACTCGCCCGTGCTTGATGTTGTGCGTGATCCGCGCTGGGGACGCACAGAGGAATGCTTCGGCGAAGATCCTTATCTCATCGGTGAATTTGCTGTTGCCGCAGTGGAGGGGCTTCAGGGGGAAAGCTTACTCAGCGAACATAGCGTAGCTGCTACATTAAAGCATTTTGCAGGCTATGGCAGCTCGGAAGGCGGACGTAACGCCGGACCTGTGCATATGGGCTGGCGCGAGCTTTTGGAGGTGGATCTGTATCCATTTCAAAAAGCGGTGGAAGCAGGGGCGCAATCTGTTATGCCAGCCTATAACGAAATCGATGGGGTCCCGTGTACAGTGAATGCTGAGCTATTGGACGATATTCTTCGTCAGGCGTGGGGATTTGACGGTGTGATCATTACGGACTGTGGCGCGATTGAAATGTTGGCGAGCGGGCACGATGTGGCCGAGGATGGATCGGATGCCGCTGTGCAGGCGATTCGCACAGGGATTGATATGGAAATGTCCGGCGAAATGTTCGGAAGTCATCTGGCCGAGGCGGTTCGCGTTGGCAAGCTGGAGACGAGTGTGCTGGATCGGGCGGTTCGCAGGGTGCTCACGCTAAAATTCAGGCTGGGTCTGTTTGACAAACCGTATGTGGATGCGGAACGAGCAGAGCAGGTGATTGGTCAGGCGGAGCATATTCGGTTGGCTCGTCAGCTTGCGACCGAAGGGATTGTGCTGCTCAAAAACGTCGATGGAACGCTCCCCCTGCCGAAAACCTCCAAGCGTATTGCGGTCATCGGCCCGAATGCGGATCAGGTCTACAATCAGTTGGGAGATTATACATCACCGCAGCCGAGATCCCGCGTGATAACTGTACTTGATGGTATCCGTGGCAAGCTGGGCAAGGATCAGGATAGCGTTCTGTACGCACCTGGCTGCCGGATCAAGGGAGAGTCCCGAGAAGGTTTTGAAAACGCTCTAGCATGTGCCGCTGAGGTCGATACAGTGGTGATGGTGGTTGGAGGGTCCAGCGCCCGCGATTTCGGGGAAGGGACGATTGATCTCAAAACCGGCGCATCGAAGGTATCGGATCACGATTGGAACGACATGGAATGCGGCGAAGGCATCGACCGGATGACGTTGGGGCTTGCGGGCGTACAGCTCCAACTCATGCAGGAAATCTACAGTCTTGGAAAGGAACTGGTCGTCGTTTATATGAACGGTCGACCGATTGCTGAGCCGTGGGTGGAGCAGCATGCGCACGCCATTGTGGAAGCATGGTATCCCGGTCAGGAGGGGGGACATGCAATCGCGGATATTTTATTTGGGGATGTAAATCCTTCGGGACGTTTGACCCTCTCCATCCCTAAGCATGTCGGCCAGTTGCCGGTATATTACAATGGCAAGCGTTCCCGGGGCAAGCGGTATCTGGAGGACGATTCCGAGCCGTGCTATCCGTTTGGCTACGGTCTCAGCTACACGACATTTAGCTATGAAAGGCTTACATTAAGCACCAACTCGATCCGAGCGGACGAATCCGTTACGGTTACAGTCGATGTAACCAACACGGGAGAACGGGAAGGGGCTGAGGTGGTACAGCTTTATATCTCGGACACGGTGAGTTTGGTGACCCGCCCAATCAGGGAGCTCAAGGGCTTCTGCAAAGTTGTATTAAAGCCGGGAGAAACACGGACGGTTGAGTTTGTTGTAGGCTCCGACAAGCTGCAATATATAGGGCGTGATCTACAGCCGGTCGTTGAGGCAGGGCGATTTTCTATTCAAGTAGGCAGGCACTCCAAAGATACCCTGTGTGCCGAGTTGATCGTACGGGAGGATGAATAATGGAGCGTATCAAACGCCTGATTCGGGAATTGTCGGAATGCCAATGGCTGGAGAAGCTGGATTTGCGAAGCTGGAACATTACACGCTCCACTTACCAAACACCAGGTCAATACGAAGACGCCGCACCTTTATCGGAAGGACTGGACCTCAAGCGATTCCCCAGCAGTCAGGGGACGACTTATTTTTTTCAAACGCAGTTGGATGTACCGACAGCGTGGTTGAGAAAACCTTTTGGATTGGTGTTTGAGTCCGGGGGAGAAGGATTGCTGCGGGTCAATGGTGCTGCCTATCACGGGCTTGACCGCAATCATACCTATGTCACGCTTAATCCGCAGGTCATCGGGCCTTCACCGGTATTGGATATAGAACTGTTTGATCCTGTACCCGAACCCGTTGATCCACTTAATCGGCAGGCTGTCATTCAACCTCCGATTTCTTCTATTACAAGCTATCTTGTACGGCCAAACAAGCCCGTGCAGAGTCTGATGTATACCGTTACCGTTATTAGCGAAGCCGCTCTACTGCTGCCTGAGGGCGATATCCGCAGAATACGCCTGCTGAAAGCTCTGTATGGGGTGATGGATTGCTTTGCGAATTTGGAGGAAGACGCCATTCGAGAAGGGGGAGCGATCTCAGCGACAGAAAAGGAGCTCATTCAGCAAGTTCAGGAGATCGGTGGGAATGCGCAAGGTTTGGAGCACATGGTAGGACAGTCGCACATTGACATTGCCTGGCTGTGGCCGATGCGCGAGACCGTACGGAAAACAAGCCGAACCTTCTCAACGGTGGATGCGCTGATGGATGAATACCCGGCTTATCAATATGCACAGAGCCAGCCGCTGCTGTTCTCTTTTGTAAAAGAAAATGATCCAGAGCTGTATGAACGGGTCAAAGCGAGAGTAGCCGAAGGACGGTGGGAGCTGGTTGGGGGGATGTGGGTAGAGCCTGATTTGAACCTGCCTAGTGGCGAATCACTCATCCGCCAAATGCTGTATGGTCAGCGTTTTTACCAACAGGAATTCGGCAAAACCTCTCATATCGAATGGCTACCGGATACGTTCGGCTACTGTGCGTCCCTGCCGCAGATTTTAAAGCATGGGAAGATAGACTATTTTATGACGACCAAGCTCGGCTGGAATGATACGAATGTGTTTCCTTACGATTTGTTCCACTGGGTGGGCATCGATGGTACTTCGATGTTGTCCTACCTCAATCATGGCGTGAATGAAAATACACGGCCACAGGACATTCATGACCATTGGCAGTCCTATCGTGAAAAATCGGCTCATCCTGAGCACATGTTGCTCTATGGACATGGAGACGGCGGCGGTGGAGTTACGCGTGAAATGCTGGAATATATAGAGCGTTCTCCGCTAATGGTGGGACTGCCTGCGAGTCGGTTCAGCACGGCGGGGCAGTTTTTCGCAGGCATAGATCAGGCACATCCGAAGCTTCCCCAATGGCATGGTGACTTGTACCTTGAGTTGCACCGGGGAACCTACACGACCCATGCTCGCAACAAACGTAATAACCGGAAAGCGGAGGGAGTCTACCGCGAGGCAGAGCTATGGAGCACGCTAGCATTACCAAAGCTGGAGCCGAAGCAGGTGCAGGACATCTGTTCGGCATTGCATGAGGGCTGGAAGCTGATTTTGTTGAATCAGTTCCACGATATTATCCCCGGCTCTGCGATTACCGAGGTTTACGGCACTTCGGATAAGGAGTATCAGCAAATTTTCGAATGGGGACATGTCGGGCTTCAACAGGGGATTACGACGCTGGCGGCTCAAGTGAACACGGAAGGCTCGAGAACAGGAATGCCGTATCTTGTGTTTAACAGCCTGGGCTGGAGCCGTAGTGCCGTGATCCATATCGCTACGGAATCGGCAAAGGGATTGTATGCCTACCACTACGCTAATGATGAAGCCGAGCGGCTGGACATCGATGTGGAGGAAGGCGGCATTTCGGTGCGTATTCCGGATGTTCCTGCACTGGGCTACAAAACGATTTGGTTGGAGCGAGAACAGGCTCAAACAGGTGAGAAGCCCGAGCTAGCTGTGATATCTGGATCGCTGGGGGATATCTGGGAGACGGGATTTTATAAGGTGCAATTTAATGAGCGGGGCGAAATGATTCGTCTGCTGGATAAAGCGGCAAACCGTGAAATCTTGAAGCAAGGGGAACGGGCAAATCGTTTTCATTTTTTCCATGACCGTCCGACCTTGTGGGATGCATGGGACTTGGATGACCGCTATGAGGAACAGGTAGCAGGAGAAGCCGAGTTGCTGGAAAAACAAGTAGTGCTCCAGGGGAAAACGAAGGATGTGCTGCGCTTCCGATGGCGAATCCATCAATCTGAAATGACACAGGATGTGATTTTTTATCATCATGAGCGGCGAATTGATTTCAGGACGCATGTGAGCTGGAATGAAGCGCACAAGTTGCTAAAGGTAGGCTTTCCTATAGATGTGGTTACGGACAAGGCGACATATGAAATTCCTTTTGGTGCTTTGGAGCGGCCGACCCATCAGAATACGAGCTGGGAGCAGGCGCAGTATGAAGTGTGTGGACACCGATTTGCGGATGTTTCCGAGCACGGGTATGGTGTGAGTCTGCTCAATGATTGCAAATATGGCTACGACATTCAAGACAGCACCATCCGTCTGTCTCTGCTGCGTGCACCCAAATGGCCGGATAAAGATGCCGATCTGGGCGAGCACGATTTTACGTATTCGCTATATCCGCATGTGGGAGACTGGCGCAGCGCCCATACCTTGCGTCATGCGGCTGAGCTGAACCAAGATATGCCTGTTGTGCAACAGCAAAAGCGCAGCACTGGAGTGCTGCCGAGCAGCGGATCGTTCATTAACTTTGATAGCCGTCACGTTGTGCTGGATACGATCAAGCCGGCCGAAGATGGACTGGGGACGATTCTTCGTTTGTACGAATCTTCTGGGGGACGGGAAACGATCAAGTTGATCTGGCCTTACACGTTCAACGCAGCCTACGTGTCGAATGCGCTGGAGGAACCCCTTCAGCCGCTTGAGCTGGAAGGTAGCTGTCTCACATTGTCTTTTACACCTTATGAAATTAAAACGATACGCTTGCAATAGATATGATAAAGGAGCGAAAAAGCTATTGGAACAATTCAGACTTCCCAAAATACCGATGCCCGACCTTGACTTGCCGCAGGCTGTTCAGGACGTACTTAAGGAAGCGGAGCAAGCACTGGCTCACAGGCCGAAGCTGCTGAAGCTGTTTAAAAACTGTTTTCCAAATTCACTGGAGACAACGACCAAACTAATGGATGATGGGACAACGTTTCTCATTACAGGTGATATTCCGGCTCTTTGGTTGCGGGATTCCGTAGAGCAGGTCATTCATTATGTGCCGTTAGCCAGGGAGGATGCTGATTTACAGCGTATCATTGGTGGTCTGATCAAGCGCCATATTCATTATGTCCTCATAGACCCGTATGCGAATGCGTTCAATGAGACGGCGAATGACTGGCACTGGAACGCGGCCGATGAGACGGAAATGTCGCCATGGGTGTGGGAACGAAAATTTGAAATCGACTCGCTTTGCTTTGTCATTCGGCTGGCTTATATGTACTGGAAGGAAACGGAGCTTACCGATATTTTTGATTCAAAATTCAAGATGGCTCTGCGTAAAATGGTGGATGTGTTCAAAACGGAGCAACGTCACCAAGAGCAATCTGCGTATCGGTTTACGCGTAATAACGGCATTTTCACCGATTCCTTGCGCAATCTGGGACTCGGTATGCCTGTAAATTATACAGGGATGATTTGGTCGGGCTTCCGTTCCAGTGATGATGCTTGCGATTTCCACTACAATATACCCGGTAATATGTTTGCGGTAGTTGCTCTACGGCAGATGCAGGAGTTTGCGGAGTGGGTATTTCGTGATATGGACTTTCTGAACGAGCTGAAGGAGCTGGAGGCTGAGGTGGAGCACGGTATCCGCTTGTACGGCATTTACCGCCACCCGGTATTCGGGCCTATATATGCTTATGAAACGGACGGATTTGGCAACTACTGCCTGATGGATGACGCAGGTACGCCGGGATTGATGTCCATTCCGTATTTGGGCTATACGACGGCGGACGATCCTATCTATCAAAATACGAGACTCTTCGCTTTAAGTCAGGAGAATCCGTTTTACTATGAAGGCAAGGCGGCTAAAGGCATCGGAAGTCCGCACACTCTGCCGGGTTACATCTGGCATATGTCCCTGTCTATGCAAGGGTTAACGGCCCAGACCACAGAAGAAAAGCTGGAGATGATCCGGATGCTGGAAGCGACCGATGGCGACACCGGATATATGCATGAAGGCTTTCATGCAGATGATCCCACGGTTTATACGAGAAAATGGTTCGCCTGGTCCAACAGTCTGTTTGCCCAGCTTGTGTATAAGGCCATGAAGGATGGCTTGTTATGAATGAATCCATAGTAAACCCATCCATCGTTGTTTTCAGTGAGCAAGGCTTTCCAGCTATAGGGAGCCTGTTGCCAGACGAGGCATTTCAGGGAGTTGCAGACGTGGTGGTCGTACGAGCCGATGAACTGGCTGAAAGGCTAAAGCATATGGACAACGGCTGTTTTGTCAATCTGCATGCACCGTACTTCCCCAAGTCCGCCTGGACCGAAATCGTGGCATTTCTCCACAGGGGAGGGGGGCTGCTTAACGTCGGGGGAGCACCCTTTAAGAATCCGGTCCGCGATCCTGCTGATGAGCATGGAGACTGGGTAATTGAGACTGAGCAGACTGCATATCATCAGGAATTGCATATTCATGAGGTGCTGAGAGTAGACGCATCGAAGGTGACTTCCCTGGTCGCATCAGAGGAAATTCCTGTGCTGTGTGGTCAGGAGTCTCTGTTCCAGGTGACGGATACGTGGAATCTCGTTCCACATACGACCAAAAGCAGCGATCTGCCGCACCAAATGGGCTCTGCCGGGCCGATGAATACGCGAATTTATCCTTTGCTCAAGGGAGTAAGTAAGGACGGACGGGACATTACCGCCCCAGTGGTGCTATGGGAGCATGCCCGAGGTCTGTTTGCCGGCGCACGCTGGATGTTTGTCCAATTGCCGTTGATAGCTTCCTTTTGGGAACAGGATGGGGAGCAGTTGCTTGCCCAATGGGCACGTTTTTGCGCCAAGGGGATGACGGAGCTATCTATCAAGCCAAACTACGCTGCTTATGAGCCTGGGGAACGAGCTGTACTGACACTTCAAACCCAAAGATTGCAGCGAGGAGGAGCCACGCCCAGATGTCACGAGATATGGAGCTTTGACCTGACGGTGGAGAAAATATTGGATGATCACAGTCAGCAGGTATGGAGCAAGCGCTTGCAGATTGAAGTTAGCAGAGAACAGGACTTTGTACGTATTCCCCTTTCCTTTTTCATCCTAAGCGGTTTATATCGGGTCATTTGCCGAGCCGAGTCATCGGATGGTGAAGTGCGTATATTGCGACAGGGCTTTTGGGGGCAGGATGCCGAACTGCTGGCTGAAGGACAGATCATCATGCGCAGTCGGGACTATTTTATAAAGGATGGGCGCCCGTTGCCTGTTGTCGGCATGACCTATATGACCTCAGATGTAGCACGGAAGTTTCTGTTTTTGCCCAATGCAGCAATTTGGGACCGGGATATGGCCCAGATGGCCAAAGCGGGCATCAACTGGATTCGTACAGGGGTATGGACGGCTTATCGCAACATGATGCAGATAGACGGGCACGCCTCGGAAGAGGCGCTTCGAGCAATTGATGCTTTTTTGCTGACAGCCAAAAGGCATGGATTGCAGGTGACGTTCACGTTCTTTTCTTTTACACCGGAAACATGGGAAGGGGTTAACCCTTATCTCGATCCGCAAAGCGTTGAAGCACAAAAGCGGTTCATTCGCAGTATTGTCAGCCGTCACACGACTACAACCCATGTAGACTGGGATCTGATTAACGAGCCTTCCATGTTTGATCCGTCGCGCATTTTCGCGGATGGTCCGCGTTCTGCGAGGAACTCATGGGAACAGGAGGCATTCAGCACATGGCTGGGGCAACGGCACGGCAGCATTGAGGGTTTGCAGGAAGCATGGAATATGACGCCACAGCAGCTTCCCTGTTTTGCTTCTGCCACAATTCCCGAGCCGGAGGAGATAAACTTCGACGTTCAGGATATGCATCAGGCCAAAAAGGGAGCCAAGTGGCTGGATTACTGTCTGTTTTCAATGGATATGCACAATCTGTGGGCCGAGCAATTGGCGACTACGATTCGAGAGCTTTGTCCCGGGCATTTGGTAACTGTAGGACAGGACGAGGCAATGGGCGCGCAGCGGCCGTCTCCGTTTTTTTATGAGGCTGTGGTGGATTATACGACGGTGCATTCATGGTGGCTGAATGACCATTTGGTGTGGGACGGTATTTTTGCCAAAACACCAGACAAACCGAATCTCGTGCAGGAAACCGGAATAATGTATGTTGAGACGCCGGATGGTCGAGCCAAGCGTTCAGAGGCGGAGCTGCGCGACATGCTGGAGCGCAAGTATGCGTATGCCTTTTCGACTGGTGGAGCGGGTGCGATTCATTGGATATGGAATACGAACTTTTATATGGATAATGCCAATGAATCTCACATCGGTGCGTTACGTGCGGATGGGACCGAGAAGCCGGAAGCAGAGGTATCTTACGATTTTGGGCGTTTTATGAATGATATTCGCGATCTGTTTACAGACCGAAAACTGGAGGAAACGGCTGTTGTATTCCCGTACTCGAATGATTTCTCCAACCGATCGCTTGCCTTTGATGCCACGACACGGCTTACCCGGGTGATGTCCTATGATCTCAAGCAGCCATTCCGTGCCGTCTCCGAGTATCATCTGGACTCGCTCAAGCGGCAGTTACCGAAACTGATTATGATCCCTAGCGCGCATAATTTCGACAGTACATCGCTGGAACATCTTCTGGAAATGGTGCGATCCTTCGGTGTGACTTTACTAGTCACCGGACCGTTGGGCCTTGATCCTTACTGGAAAGTGAGCGACCGAGTCGATGATATTATTGGGCAGCGTACGCTGGGGAACGTCCAACGGGAGGAAGTGATGAGTCTGGAGGGTCAAACCTTCCCTGTCTCATTCGGTCAGCGGCGAATTGCTGAGGTGGCTAAGGAGGAACAACTGTCACCGGAAGCGGATGGAGCGATGGTGGATGAAGTCGTGAACCTGCCGCTTGGCAAGGGGCGCTTGATCTGGAGTCCGCTTCCACTGGAGTTGAATGGCAGGGATGAGCCGATTGGTGAGCTATATCGCTATGCCCTCACTGCCGCCGGGGTGGAGCGAGAACTGGAGTGGATAGACGGTGGCGATCAGCCGGGACTATATGGACGTAAGCTGAATTTCGAGAATGGGGGCTTGTATATTTTCGTATCGGAGTTTTCCCGGGATACGCAAGTGCGTGTTCGAGATAAGGCGACTGGATTATCCTACGCTTTTCTGTTGCCAAGGAGCCGCTCTGTCTTGTTTGCTGTGGATCGAGAAGGTCAGTTGCTAGCAGTATATCGTCCCGAGGACGTGACGATTGAAGTGATACAGTGAACAATGGCAGGTCAAGATATACGGTGAGGAGATATGCGATGAGCGAGCAAAGGGATGAATCAATCAGCAATCAAGCGATAAGCAGGGAAGTAGACACATATACGGGTAGCAAGACGACAGCACATATTATTTCGCATACCCACTGGGATCGGGAGTGGTATTTGCCTTATGAGAAGCACCATATGCGCCTGATTAGCCTGATGGATTCTCTACTGGATAAGCTGGAGCAGGACCCGGATTATAAAAGCTTTTATCTGGACGGGCAGACGATCATTCTGGAGGATTATCTACAGGTTCGCCCCGAGCATAAGGAACGGCTGGAGCAGCATATTCGCAATGGTCGTATTTTTATCGGACCCTGGTACATTTTGCAGGATGCTTTTCTGACCAGCGGCGAAGCCAATGTACGTAATATGCAGATCGGGCACCGCGATGCCGAACGTTACGGCAATCCGTCCAAGATCGGATACTTCCCCGATACGTTTGGTCTGGTTGGGCAGACTCCGCAGTTAATGCTACAGTCGGGGATTACGAATGTTTTCTTCGGAAGGGGCGTAAAGCCCACAGGGTTTAACAATACAGTGTCGGATAGAGGCTACGAGTCCTCCTTTTCGGAACTGTTATGGACGGGGCCAGACGGATCGGAGGTACTCGGTATTTTATTCGCCAACTGGTATTCCAACGGCAATGAAGTTCCAGTAGATGAGGCGGAAGCCAAGGTTTATTGGAAGCGTAAACTGGATGATGCGCAAAAATATGCTTCAACTGGCGAGCTGCTGTTCATGAACGGATGCGATCATCAGCCTTTACAGCTTGATTTACCGGAAGCAATCCGTACGGCACAGAAGCTTTATCCGGATATCGAGTTTATTCATTCTAATTTCAACGATTATCTGACCTCTCTGAAACGGGCTACCCAAAGGCAACTCTCGTCAGTGAAGGGAGAGTTTCGCAGTCAGCGCACGGACGGCTGGGGAACGCTGGTGAATACGGCTTCTGCCCGGGTGTATTTGAAACAGATGAACCAGTTGGGACAAGTGATGCTGGAAAAAGTGGCTGAGCCGCTTGCAACCTTCGCGCATCTGTTGGGGCAGGCTTACCCTCACCATTTGTTCACCTATGCCTGGAAAACACTGATGCAGAACCATCCGCATGACAGTATTTGCGGCTGTAGTGTGGACGAGGTGCACCGTGAGATGGTGACCCGGTTTGATAAGAGCCGTCATGTAGCCGAGAGCATTGTGGATGAAAGCATTGAGGTCATTGCGCAAGCAGTGGATACGACGGGCTTCAGTCGCTTTGGAGAAGATGCGTTGCCACTCGTGATTTTTAATACGTCAGGCTGGGAACGCAGTGGTATAGTGTCGGCAGAACTGGAAGTGGTGCGTCTGTACTTCCGTGAAGGATACACGCTTGAGGAGGCCTCTCATCGAGCGAAGAAAGTGGATCTTTCCGGGCGCGTACTGGTGGACAGTGAAGGGTGTCCGGTGGCATGCAAGGTGGAGGACCTCGGGCTACAGTTCGGTTATGATTTGCCGGATGATCGATTCCGCCAGCCTTACATGTCTCGTCGGGTTTGCCTTACCTTTGAGGTAGAACGTGTGCCCCTTTTAGGCTTAAAAACCTATGCTTGGCTGAAAAGCAATGTCGAGACTGACTCCTCTTCACTTTTTCAAGGCAGTCGAAGTATGGAAAATGATCTGCTTCACGTCGAAATTGCGGATAACGGCTCTTTTACCCTGACGGATAAGCGTACAGGCTGCAGCTACAAAGACCTTGGCGTATATGAAAATGTTGGTGATATCGGCAACGAGTATATGTTCAGACATCCCGAGGGAGAGCAGGCGCGGACCACCGAAGATTTGATCGCTGACATCCGTGTGCTTGAAGATACACCTTTTCTCGCATCCTTGGAGATTATCCATCATTGGGAAATACCAGCCTCTGCGGATGAAACGCTGGGGCAGGAGCAGCGAGAACTGGTTTATTATCCGTATCGTCAGGCTCAGCGCTCCCGACAGACCGTTCCGCTGACGATACGGACTGTCATTTCTTTATCTCGGAACAGCAGGGGTGTTTCCATGGAAACCACCTTCAACAACCAAGCCAAGGACCACCGACTACGCGCGCTGTTTCCGACAGAAATACACTCTGGCGAGCATCGGGTGGACTCCATGTTTGAAATTGCAATCCGGGACAATGAACCCGCACCTGAGTGGGAAAACCCAAGCAATACACAACATCAGCAGGCGTTTGTGGATGTAAGCGGGGAACAAACCGGTCTGACCGTGGCCAATCTCGGGTTGAATGAATATGAAGTGCTGCGTGATGGACGTAACACGATTGCAGTAACGCTGCTTCGCTCAGTTGGCGAGCTGGGTGATTGGGGATGGTTCCCGACGCCGGAAGCGCAATGTCCAGGTGAGCATACCGCCCGTCTGGAAATCATTCCACATGATGGCGACGGTATTCAGTCCGGCGCGTATAGAGAAGCCTATCAATACCAAATTCCTTGGATTGTAAAACAAACGGGGATTCATGAGGGTACAGTTGCTCCAGATTATGCGCCGTTTGATTGGAAAAGCACGGAGCTTGCCTTTTCCTCTATGAAAATGAATGAGCTGTCGGGGGATGTGCTGTTACGCTGGTACAATATGAGTCATAGTATAGCCGAATTAATTATCAAGCCCAGGACGCAGCAATACGATTTTTATAAAAGTAATATCCTCGAAGAACAAGGAGAAGACATCGTAATGGATTCTTCTGATGAGTTACTTCAGTCTGTAAAGCCGCATGAAATTATCACACTAGGTTTTAAATTGAAGACTTAACAATAAAGAGAAGAAGGACATAGCCATAGGATAATATACCCCGATGAAATAACTTATCATCGGGGCTTGTTATCATATGGCTAAAAGTAAATAGTAGATAGGTTTAGCAAATTCTTCAAGCCCATGAGTATCTAAAATTTTGAGTTACATAGCAAGTCCAACTATGAAGTTGCCTATTATAATATTCTTTATTTTTGCATCACTGTTATCTTACTTATAAATTTAAGCGCTTTCTACCGATATATATAAATATAGATATCATCACGTTCTGTGATCTGCTTCATTGTGTTGTTTGGAGGGCAATGTCAAGGAGACCGAGCGGAAACTCGTGAAAGTTGAGAGCAGCGTGAACTATTATCCATAGACGATCTGGAGGGGTTTGGATGAGTAACAAGCTATCAGACAGGACTAAAAAAGGGAAGGGTTTTAGAGATTTAAAGGTTACGACAACGATGATCTCCATGATTGTAATCAGCTTAGTGGGTTTACTCATTGTATCGTTGGTAGGGGTTATCGGTATGTATCAAGCTAAAGAGGGTCAAGGTATTTTGTATGTGGATCGCTTTCAACACCAAACGAATATTCTTGAAGTCAAAAGTGATTTCTATAATATGCGGGCTAATTATACAAAAATACTCGACAATAAGGAGTACACAGATAAACAGTATAAGCAGGTGCAGAAAGGAAAAGATAGCGTTACAACCGGACTAAATGAATTCTCACAAAGGAATTTGGATGCTAAGGAACAGAAAATGTACGAGGAACTACGGGGGAGTATAGACACATATTATCAGGATATTGAGCAAATCATGGCAGTCAAAAAAAATAGCGGAACGTATGACACGGAAGAGAGAGGCCGGATTAATAAATCCAGTACGGCAATTGTTACGATGCTGACTACGATTTCAGATTATAACAATGAGCAATCCGCCAACTTATATCAAAATACGCAAAATGAGATTAAAATGCGTACAATTGTTTTGATCACAGTTCTGGCCCTCGTGCTGGCTATTCTTATCACCATCTCCTTTGCGGCCATTCGAAATATCCGTTTTCGGATGAGTACTATTACGAAATACTGTGAGGAGATTACCCAAGGAAATTTAACGGCAGCACTTGATCCTGCCTTGCTTAAAGGAAATAATGAGATCGCTGTGATTGCGCGTGCCATTCAACAAATGACAGATTCAACCTCAATGGTCATTACGGGGGTTATCAAAGAGTCACGCCAAATTAACCAACTGAGTGATCAGACGAATCATAATATGACAGATCTCAATGAGCGGATTAGAGATGTATCTGCCACGGTCGAACAGCTGTCAGCAGCTATGGAAGAGACTTCGGCATACACCGAAAATATGAACCATTCGGCGGAAGAAATGCAGCGGGCAGCAGAGTACATTTCGGTCAAAACTCAAGAAAGAGCTCAGTCTGCCCATGATACAAGTGTAAAAGCCGAAACATTGAAGCATGCGGCAAGTGAATCCAATAAAGCGGCCAAGGAAATTTACCGGAAGGCCAATGAAAAGATGAAGGAAGCGCTAGAACGAGCCAAGGCCGTAGACCAAATTCGTTTACTTTCTCAGTCCATCTTAGAAATTACGGCACAAACCAATTTGCTGGCTCTAAATGCATCCATTGAAGCGGCTCGTGCGGGTGAGTCAGGTCGAGGGTTTGCGGTTGTGGCTAACGAGATTCGCAAGTTGGCAGACGGCTCCAAACACGCGGTAGACCAAATTCAGAGTGTTACTCAAGAAGTTGTGCAATCGGTAGAGAATTTAACTACTAATGCCGAAGAATTACTGCACTTCCTGCAAGCCCAGGTAGGCAAGGATTATCAGCTGCTTGAGGATACAGCAGGACAATATTACAATGATGCCGTGGAGCATACGAACACGGTCAATGATTTGAACGCCACCTCTAAGCAGGTGAATGCAACCATCCAAACGATGGTGAGAGCGATTCATGAGATTGCAACAGCCAGCGAACAGTCCGCTATATCCACTCAGCACATTGCAGAGAATATGGTTTCATCGACGGAGAAATCTCTTGAAGTGGCACACCAGTCTGATCAGGTGAAGGGAAGCGCTGCCCGACTGAATGAACTGGTCGAAGGTTTTAAAATTTAACGAGGGCCACACGGTGAGTAGTAGCCTGTATGGAGGATGAGGAAAACAGTTGGGGAGCCGTAAGAAGGCTCCTTTTTTAGCTTTCTAAGATTGCAACTTGGTTTGTTCATAAAATTTTATAATTTATTATATATAATTAATAATAATGAAAAGGAGTTACAACATGGCAACTAATTTTGAAGAGGTAAGTGTACTGTCGGTAGTTATAAAGAGTTACATAATTTTTGAGGATGAAGAGGAAGGATTAGGCTATGAAATTGAAATAGTAGATAGTTTAAAACATCCATTTTCTGATTTTAAGGATAGGGTATTAAATGCTGGGAAAGAGTGGAAGGATAAGGAGCCTGGTCCAACAATATTTTTGAATGTTGGGCATAGAGAAGAAGTGGAGTTTTATAATGAAGTATGGAAAAGAGAAATAAAAACAATTTTTCACGAAGTTACAGAAAACGACAACTTCTTAGATTCGCTTGATAGGGAAATAAAGGAGCCGCATAATATAATATCTCAGAATCTCTTCTTTCTCCTTTATATTAATGAGCTTTTCAACAGCACAGCTTTAAAA
Organism: Paenibacillus sp. FSL P2-0173; assembly: GCF_038008045.1. NCBI lineage: Bacteria > Bacillati > Bacillota > Bacilli > Caryophanales > Paenibacillaceae > Paenibacillus > Paenibacillus sp. FSL P2-0173. Next base: position 1,477,469 of record NZ_JBBOYK010000001.1, on the reverse strand, counting down.
GCCCCTTACAGCGGAATAAAAGAATTAGAAGAAGACGATTTATTAATTTCTTTTTTTTATGGGATTGAGGGATACGAAAATTATGAATCGGACTTTGTAAATAACATAATTAATTTATGGATAGTAAAAGAAAAGCCCTTTTTAAAAGGCTATCAATGTTTTACCCGTTCATTTGTCTTGGGAGAAAGTATCAAAGGAAGAAGGATAACAACGATGATTGGAAATCCAGAATCTGATCATGTAAGTCTTCTAGTCGAAGGAGGACTACTTATCCCTCTCAATGAAGATGGTTACAAGAGCCTATCTTATATAGATAGTCAATATATTAACCAATGGACGGTTAAAGATGTAGAAATGATTCTTAAAAATCCTGTATATGCTTACGGAGTACAGTTTGAACCAGCAGAATTATTCTATGAATGGCAATATGTTTTATTATACGGATTGGCAACATTACCGATTAAAAAGTATCCTATACAAAAACTAGAGATAGTGTACGAAAGTTTTATGGAGAAAGTAAAACAAAACATATGTTATTTTTATAAAGCTGAAGTGATTTTACCAGATAAAACTGAATTCTTGAAAGTAGTGCAGAAAGGAATAGATCAATTAAGATCTTATCTAACTGGTAGCGAAGAAGAAGGAATCTCCAAAAATATTATCTTCCTTATGAAAAATAGATATGCTTTTTTATCGGTCATTTATAACTTTTTAGAATCATTTTTTTTCAAAGAAGTCAATGGACGATTTGAAAAATTAGAATTTAATATGAAAGAGTTTGGTTTCCTGCTAGATGAAGCTAAACATTTAAAGAGTGGTTATGAGAAAGGATTACTATTTGAAGAGGTGGCAAGTTATTTTCTACGCAGTGTGTATGGCTTGAAACTTATGGGTCACCGCATTAAGGAAGAGAGAGAGGAAGTTGATCTTTATTTCTGTAATGCGTCTCTTGATCCATTTCTTTGGAATTTAGGTGCTCTAATCTCTGTTGAATGTAAAAATAGAAAAGAAAAAATTAAGGTTTCAGATGTTAGAAATTTGGTGCCTGTAATGGATTCTAAAGGGATTAAAACATGTATTATTTTTAGTATGGCAGGCTATACGCAGATTTCATTAAAAGAGATTGAGCATCAGTTTGTAAATGGAAGGAATATAATTCCTCTTAGTATGGAGGATCTTGAAAAAGTGTGTTGCAATTATCCTCCAAATAAATTGTTAGCAGATAAAATGAAGGAATTATTCACAGCTACTGATAATGATCACAGATTACTCTATTAAATTAAAAGCATGAAGTATAACACATTCATAGGATTCAAAGATGAATATATCAGTCTTAGAAAGATGGGAGATTATGAAAAACAATTATGATTTTCACGCATTATTAGATGACGTTGAATTTGAGGCGTTGGCAATAGATATTGTTCGAGTTCGAGAAAATTTGGAACCCAATGTATTTCGCAGATATCCTAAAGGTAGGGATGAAGGTATTGATGGGTATAGGTACAGTGATAATACTATTATTCAAGCAAAATGCTATAAAAATGATTTTAACATTTTGTACAGCAGTTTAAAAAAAGAAGTATTAAAGTTGCATAATTTACAACCGTCTCGATATATTTTAGTAACATCAGTTGAATTGACAGAAAAGAACCGAAGGAAAATAATGGATTTATTTAATGGTTATATTCATTCTGATGAAGATATAATTGGTAAAATAGAACTAAATGAGTATCTTACTGACCCTAAGTTTTCTTTTATTCAAATAAAATACAATAATTTATGGACGCCTAGTACAGTAGTTTTTGAACATATTTTAGAAAATATTATTTTGCGTGAACCCAATAATTTTAATCAATTTCACTTAAATGAAATGAAAAATAACGTTGAGTACTACATAAAAACGAAAGCTTATCATGAATCACTTGATATTATTGATTCACATAATTGTCTATTGGTATACGGTGAACCGGGAATTGGGAAAACGATGATAGGTTCTAATATAGCGTTCCACTATTTGATGCAAAATGAGGAGCTTGATCTTTTTTTTACAGATACTATTGAAGATGTGTATAAATTTTATCGCTCAGATAAAAAGCAATTATTTGTAGTAGATGACTTTTTAGGTGTAAATTATGTCAATAATCAGATCAAAAATGGTGAGTCTAAAATTTATCGAATGCTTAAGAGCATTATTAGTGGCAATAATCATAAAATTGTATTGATTTCGAGAAAAAATATTCTTTTTGAAGGTATGAAATTATTACAAGAATTAAATGTAATACTTCTAAATATGAGTGTTGAATTATCTTCAACTAGCTTAGAAAGCTCAGACAAAATGAGGATATGTTGGAGTATTCTAAAAAAGTCGAACTTACAGTATAGTCTCTTGCACAGCATTGTAATAGTTTCTGACAAAATTATTAATCACGATAATTATAATCCCAGATTTATTAATGATGCGATCCATCTTCTTTCTAAAATAAAGTATGATGTTGGTATTCATCCGGGAAAAATACTGTTGGAAACATTGAAGAATCCCAATGAAATTTATGAGAGAATGTATAATCACCTTCATGAGACTTCAAAAAGTGCAGTTTATCTTGGTATATGTATGGCAATCTTTAGATATCCGGTTGAATTAAATATTTTAAGAAAATGCTACGGGGACTTACAAGAAAGCCTTCCTTGGCAAGAATGGCAAAGTTTTGATGATGCTTTGGATCAATTGTCCGCCTCTTTTTGTTTCGTTAGAGATATGAATTTTATCAGAACATTGACAGGTATTGACTTTGAAGCAAAAAAAACAATTATAGGCTTTAACAATCATAGTATGATGGAATTTTGGAGGCATTTAATATCGAAAAATCTGTCACTGTATGGGCTAAATATTATTAAGAGTATTAATTTAATAAATCCTATTTTGTTTTTCGCTCACAATGTACTTTCACTAAATTTAATTAATGAACATAATAATATGGAGTTTGAACAGACGATTATTCCAGGAATTATTGATAGAATCGCTAAAGATTACGAACGTTTAGATTTTATCTACTCCAATGGGCTAGAGGAATACTGTACAGATGATAGATTTACAGACTTTTATTTCTCTTCAGATTATACCGACAGTTACAATCTTAAATTAAGACAAATATTAGATTTGAATGAACAATATAACTCTCAAAAATTAAGGGATGTAATAGAAAAGTTAAAGGCGTTTTTTATTAATAGTTTGTTAAAAGATGACCGTCATGCACTTTCTGATGAAGAGAAGTATGGCGTTCCTAAGATTGTCAATAAGTTATTAAAGCAAGGGTTCGAAATCCCTGCTATGAAAGAGTTATTAGATGGCTATCGTTCTAAAATAAATTTTTTGAAATTTTACATTGTTTTTTATGAATTCAGAGATATATATGGTCAAGACTTTGACTGCTATCTCCAAGAAAACTACAACGAAATTTCTGATAATATTGTTTGGCTTATTGAGGATGATTATGAATTTTATGCATCCGATTATATGGAAATTGAGATTGGGCAATTGTTATTCGAAGACGTTCCAGAAGTGTTCGAATTATATAACATAAAGTTTGGAAAAAAATCCCTTAAGGCCATGAGAACATTGGAAAAAACTATAAATTGGGATGGATATCCAGTAAAGTGGAATAGAATTCATTCTAACTTTGAAGAAACTACAAATCGTAATCCTAATAAAAGCCAAGTCGAATTTCATGAAGATGATATTTTTGTGGAAGAAACAAGTGAAAGGGATTTTATGGAGGAGTTGCTTCCCTATATATATGGGGATAATCAAGATAGTTGGGATTCTTTAATTAATTTAACAGGAATAGCAGACTGTGAATTTACTATCATAGATCGAGTTCAAGAAGAACTGTTCATGGGGAAATCTAAATGGAAAGGAACATATTATTCTACTGATCCGCTTTTTCTTGCGAAAATTATTGATGAGTATAAACAAGGTAATAGAATAGAGAATCAGATTCACAAATTTTTTTACAACATGTTTGGTTCAATTGAATGTTCCGAATATGAAATTCTTACCAGGATTGCAGTTGCAGCGCAGGAACATAACGAAATGTATTTTAATCGGGATAATTTGAAACAATGGCTCAATATATCAAATGAAGAATGGAACTTGATTAAAGAGAGCAGCTACTTGGGACATAATAATGGATGGTTGTATTTTATAGCCTCTGAGATTCAAGTCTATCTATTATGTAAGAATATTAATGACCATTCATATAATAAAGACAAAATTTTGAGCTTGATTGACTGGATTATAAACGAGTCCGAATTTCATACTTATATTTATAACGTATTTTGTATTCTTGTTGAGTTTTTTGCGGATGAAAGTAAAAATTATTTTTTGGAAAGCATTCAATCTTTTATTGAGCACATGAAGGAACTGAATGGTACAGAACAATTGGCATTTGGTTTATCTTCTGTCTATACACTTCAAGAGATGAACGATAAAAAAGAAGTATCGAGTACAATTAAAAATTGGACTTTACTTAGGTTTTTAGAAATGTTAGAAGTAGAGTTTAATGAAGTGACTTCTGATTTGTCTTATGATTTATTTCAAAAGATCGCCACAAATAAGTACGAGACAGAATGTGCAATTGATTATGAATATTGCATAGCGCACCCAGAAAAGTTAGCTCCATTGCTTAACACTTCTTCAGTTGAACAAATCATAAAGGATGATCTAACAAAGATTGATAATTTCATCGAACAATATTTTTGATGAGTTTTTTTATTTATACAGCCAGCACCTTTGTAATAAGATGTTGGCAGTTTTATCACTATATGTTTTTTATTTTGCCCTATCCCTATTTAAACACGACTACAGTCAGGAGCTCGTATCCCGTAACTCTTCCTGTTCAGCCATTTGCACCAGCTTATAAATCTGACGAGTTGTGTTCACATTCCGCACCGTCATTTGCTGATACAGCTTGGTTCCGACTAATTTCGTTAACCCGCTTTTTGTGACTTGTTCTTTGCTGACAGAGTACAGAACGGCCCCGGTCGTATATATTACATGGCCTATTCCCGGTTTCAAAGGAAGCTTGTCCAGAACGGAAATATCGTTAATTTCATCCCACAGAAACATTACATCACTTTTCATCTGTGTATCATTAGACCATTCATTCGGCAGTGCCTCCATAATGCTCTGAATCTCTTTCATGTTACGGACGATGACGCGGATGGGTAAGCTAAAATCCTCCAGAATCGCCTGTTCCAATATGAGTGAAAGCTCCTGGTTAGACTGGGTCTGACTAGAAAAAATAATGTTTCCAGAATTAATGTAAGTCGTCACATGCCCCATACCTGCATTTTCAAACGTTTGCTTGAGCCTCTTCATCTCGATCTTGTTGTTGCCGCCAACATTGATGCCCCGCAGTAATGCGATATAGATCATAAAAAGTCCCACCTCTCTTCAAAAAAAAGGATTTCTAACAAAGGGATAGGTATTCCATTAAATACGTGGTTTGATTTTCGCTCAACAGCGGATGCAGCAGCGGTTTTACGTGCTCGATATATTCTGCTTTGGTTTCGTAGGTCTCCTCATCTTTCAATTCTCCCTTAAAGGTACAGGCACCTTCAATCAGGATGGAGAGAGCCGTAAAGAAGTTAGCTAAAGAGTCAGCAATCTGCTGCGGGACACCGCCTTCGAATGCAGCATATACAGGGGAACCGAGTGCGCTAGTATCGACAATGACTGGATCGTCATTAAAAGTGGCAATCACGACATGATGGGGCGGCCACGAAGAAGATTCTTGGACAAGCTCACCAGATGTAATCCAGCGATAGCCCAGCTGTTGGCGATACAGATGTTCTGGTGCGGCAAAAAAGAGAACCGCGGCATCCCCGATTTCAACTGCTGCATTTTTTAATTTGTGTGTTCCCACTGCCTTAGCATCGATCATTTCATAATGGCTATACAGATACTCAAGTTCAGGGGATACAGGAATCTGGTTGTCCCAGCAATCTGATATTTTCTCCATCCGGGGCTGGATGTCGTGGTTTTGGAACAGCCCATAGGCTTCATTATATAAGTTTTGTTGTTGTACAAAACAGGCCAGAGCTTCGCTTAACTGTTTCATAGGTGTCCATTCCTTTCTAATTGTAGGCTATGACCTCCGACAATAACGTTTCATTTCTAGCCTAAAGATATCATAATATAGATTTGGAGAACATATGTTTCTGTAATTGTGCCGCCTTGCCAGTCTATCCAGATTAATTTTACAATATAGGAGTTCGAAAATGTTTTGTGCTTAGTTTAATATGCTCAGGCTTACTTGTAAGGAGGATAAGTATGTCATTTTCTAAAATATACGATTACAAATTAAGAGCTTATTTTAATGAGCGAATTTCTGATTTAAGTCATGAATATCTATTTTATTCTTATCCCGATCAAGAGCAAAATTTAAGAATATTAACCCTGAATATAAACGAGCAGGATTATGTTTCTCTAGTGCGATGGCATGATCTGTTTGACAGGTCGCTATTTACAAAAATGGATCATGTCATTCGAAGCGAACTGGATGCTGAACGCCTGGTTCGATTGCTTTCGTTCATTTTTAATGTTTTTGATATACATAAAGATGTTGCTTATAGGAGAAAAAACTTATTTTGTTTTTATTATCAATATCAAGTTTCACATCTAAGAGAGAGAGGCAATGAATTCACGTTTGCTCAGGACAGACTACTTTTCCTCCAACATCTTTTATTTGAACTGGGTTTAGGTGACGACATTTATGATCGTCTAACGATTGAAAATAATAGGATCATGTACAGAATGGAAGACGCACAATATTATGATCTGCACATTCTTATTAACATTTTGCATGAACATATTAACAAAAGTAAGATGGATATGGATACACAAGCAGCGCTGGAAAAAATAAAATTTTTACAAGGCCAATGGGTCAACTTTATGCTGGGTAGTCATGATGTATATGATTTTCCATTCGATGATTTCAACAAACCATTTGTAGAAGCAACGATGTTTATGCAAGCCTACAAATCTAATAAAAATAGGGTATTAGAGGTGCTGATAGACTGTATCAATGAGCATCAATCTCCAACAGAGCAGTTCATCTCCCATTTGATCTTGATGAATTACTCCTATTTTGTTCTCAAAAGAGATCCTAGTGAAATTACATATCTTAAGTTGTTTTGCAAGAAAAAACCGGGAGTTTTTATGAAAGTATTGACTGCATTGCTTGATATCAGATTTTTTGTTGATAAATCCAGCTTCACAAATGTGGGTATAGATTATTATTTATCTAGAGTAAAAGGGGTTTAATGATGCCATTCCATCACGTTTCTTTACCTGATTTACCACCGTCTATCGGACGCCTTACAGCCATTCATCCACTAAAGGGTGACTCTCAGGAAAGCATAACCCTGCTGGCACTAAACACACAAGCAGAACTGTGGAGACTAGAACTTCGGTCTGGCAGCGCAGAATTGTGCACACGTATTTGTATTCCTGATTTTAATCCCATGCAACCTGTCCAAATGGTTACCAGTTCTGACGGCAGCTACGTAGCTATCTCCAATCGTTTTGGACGGCATGCGGCAGTTTATGATTTAGTCCATGCTCAAGAAAAAATGCAATTATCACGGGACGAATATCACTACGATAAAAGTATGTTTCCCCTGGCATTTGTACACCAAGATGGTGCATGCATTCTTGTTCATGGGAAGGAATGGAACCGGCTTGACCTGACGGATATAGAAACAGGCATGCTTTTGACAGCAAGGCCTACCCCTGTTTATAACAGCGACAGCAAAAATGAACATTATCTAGATTATTTTCATGGGAGGCTGCTGATTTCACCAGGGGGAAAGTGGATTGCGGATACGGGATGGGTGTGGGCTCCGATTGGAGTGGTCCGAACTTGGTCGTTATCGGATTGGCTGCTGAATCCATGGGCATCGGAGAAGGGGCCGTCGGTTCGCGATCTTTGGCAAACCATAGATTGGGATGGGCCAGTGTGCTGGACAGGACCCGATACATTGGCGGTTTGGGGACAGATGGATGCTGATTTACTGGAGGAGGAAGATTGGGGAGAGGAAGGAGTTGAACCGGCTGTTGTCCTATTCGATATGACCCAGCCAGGGTACCGACGTGTGCTTCCAGCGATTCCATCTCTAAATTGTGAGCCTGTTGAAGACGGGACTTTTCCTTTTCCCCAAGCGGATATGGCCATTTGTGGTGACCGATTATTCTTATGGGGAAAAGGAGTCTCGCTTCAGGTATGGCGGCTTTCAAGCGGTGTGCGGGAATATGTAGATACGGAGCGGTTTCCACTCGTTTACCATCAAGAAGCAGGAATTTTCATTGAATTGAAACCGGATAGCCGCTGTAAAGCCTTAAGCTACGAATAAATGGCAGTGTCGGGCTTCCTTCCTGGCGAGATGGGAAAATATGCATTAGTTATTACATTTGAAAAGGGGCGTAAAACCAAAATGGCACTTATCAAGGATCGTTTTTTGGGATGCCTGGTTGGGCTGGCAGTGGGTGATGCTTTGGGAACCACTGTGGAATTCAGCAGTCCAGGTACATTTGAACCTGTAACGGATATCGTGGGCGGCGGTGTCTTTGGGTTAAAGCCGGGGCAGTGGACGGACGATACGTCGATGGCGCTCTGCTTGGCCGAGAGTATGGTGCGAAAAGATGGCTTTGATCCGGCAGACCAAATGCGCCGATACACCAATTGGTACCACTTGGGGTATATGAGCAGCACGGGAACGTGCTTTGATATCGGTGGTGCAACGAGAACAGCACTGCATCGCTTCGAAGCTACCGGAGATCCGTACAGTGGGTCCGTTGACCCCATGACTGCCGGCAATGGCTCTATTATGAGGCTTGCACCTGTGGCTATGGCCTATGCGAACCGTCCGAAAGAGGCGGTGATGTACGCTGAGATGAGCTCGCGAACCACCCATGGAGCAGTCGAAAGTGTGGAGGCCTGTGCTGTGCTTGCTTCAATCCTTGTGGCAGGTTTGCGAGGAGCGGACAAAGAATCCATGTTATCGGTGGACGTCTGTTATAAGTGGCGGCAGGACGAGCCCGCTTATTCGGCAGCCATTGAAGAAATAATTCGGGGATCTTACCGGTATAAAGAGCCGCCCGAAATACAAGGAACCGGGTATGTCATTCGTTCCCTTGAGGCTGCGTTGTGGGCATTCCACCATTCGACTTCATTTGAAGAGGGAGCACTGCTGGCAGTGAATCTGGGGGATGATGCTGATACGACTGGGGCGGTGTACGGGCAAATTGCAGGAGCTTATTACGGAATAAGCGGTATCCCGAGTCGTTGGCGCGAGAAGCTGGCGATGAAGGAGACAATAGATGAGCTGACTGAGGCTTTATGGCAGAAGGTCGAGAAGGACCAAACCCTCCAAGGGGAACATCTATAAAGATCAAGCTGGGCTGCTTTTCTTATAAAGCAGAGCCCAGCTTGTTTTTTTTTGTTTGCTATATCGCCATACTTCCGCCCTACTCAGCAACATGCCGTTATGACAAAATGAGTTCAATACAAATAACACCTCACTTTTTTGACCTTTCAGAGGAGGAATTACCTTGTCACATCCACATAAACAGCTTCATTCATTTGTTGATATTTCCAACGATATAAAAGGATTTGAGATCGTTTCGACCCAATTTGGCCCTGATGGGCGCGTGTATATTTTGCTGATTGATAAAGTCCCAGAACGAGTGCGGGGGATGTTCACGCCTGCCTCATTGAAAGACAGACATACTTACAAGGTACTCATCCTAGACGATCACATTCAAGAAGTGTGTGTGGAGGGGCAGCAGTTCAACTATCATTATGTACAGCCTCTAAAAAATCATTTGTTACTCGTCGGAGCACGGTGCCATTATTACGGACCTGGTCAATACGATCTAAATGGTAAAATCCTTGATTATGAAGGTCATACCGTCAATGAGATGTTGCTTGGAGACGGCATCCAGAGTGTTCAGGTAACAGAAGAAGGTACGATCTGGACCAGTTATTTTGACGAAGGTATATTTGGCAATTATGGTTGGGTTGAGCCTGTTGGGTCCTCCGGTCTTGTCGCCTGGAATGAAAAGGGAGATAAAATATATGAGAACCAAGCAGCAGCCATTGATGATTGCTATGCATTAAACGTAGTCAGCGAACAGGAAATCTGGTTTTATTACTATTCAGACTTTTCATTAGGACGTATTTCCGGTAGTGACCACACGAATATTACGTTAATGAATCCGAGGATTTCTGGCTGCTCTGGGGTGGCTACAGATGGATATCACTTTTTATTCGATGGCGGGTATGGAAAGAGTGGACAATATGTCCTGAAAAAGAATGTGAAGCCAGGTAGTTTGAGCAAAGGGCAAAACATCCGTTTTTTAAATGACGATCAAGAGTTTCTTCAGCCGCACGAACAGGATTTCAGAAAAAACCGCCTGCTGCTCCGTGAAGGTTCTCTGTTGTACCAGGTGGCGATAGAAGAGTTATTATAAAAACCCACGTCAGACGTGGGTTTTTTTGTTGATTGGAAGTAATTTGAGCCTATATTCTTGTTTTAAATTCATGGATATTGCCAAAGAGGGGGTATCGATAAGCAGCATGATAATTTCGTAACCTTACAGTTTTTTTTCCGTATAAAGATAAAAACATGATCCAAGTTCGTTCCCTCAGGGAGAAATGCAACCATGTTTAACAAAATGAGAAGTTGAGGTAATGCATTATATGAATGAAAAATTACAAGCCAATACAGGATATCAGCTGGCTGAGCGGAAGGCGATTCAGTATTTTGCATTACTGTATGATCAGGTCTTAGACAAATCTTATGTGACCACCCTGACAGAAGACATTCAAAAGTGGAAAAAAAATCATATTCATCATTCCTCATGGTTATCCTTTTTTTCACGGAGAAAGAGAAAACCTGATACTCGGGACTATAATAGATACATTCAATGGCTGAATTATACAGGCAAATTGGATGATTATCTGGACCGAAGTGTCTCCTATATTTATATGAGGGACCTAGGCAAAGCTCTGAATTCTCCTGACACACATACCCGGATTCAGCGTGTCATTGCAGACGTAAAAAAACACTTGATCCAATCCACCAGTGCAAACGGGGGAGACCAACCGGAATTTATGAATTTGGCCGGGGTGTATCGGTGGGCCCAGAGGGAAGGTATAGAAACCGCGATAATTTGGGTGATCAACAAACTTAGGTCCGTATCCTCCCATATTCCCATGGAGATGGATGCCGAGCAAGCCCAGCGCAAACTGATTAAGATCATTATCGGGGTTATTCTGCATGTGATGGAAGAAATGGACGATACAGTGTTGCCTGTGGAACGTGCTCGCAGACTTGATGAAGCCATCAGGCTTGGGTACTCCTATGGTCTAACCTATCCTTTCATTGATGATCTTCTCGATTCCCAGGTTTTGACGGTTGAAGAAAAAGAACAATATTCCCGTATGATACGTGCCGCGCTTCTTAGTGGATCTGTGCCTGAGTTGGGCGATTGGACCGGAAATCATATGGAGTTGATTCAATACATACATTCGGAGCTCTCGGATGCATTTGAGTATATTAAGGAACATCAGCGGCCAGACACACAGCAAACATTTTTCGAGCAGTCCTATGTTTTTTTTCATGCTCAAGATATTGACCGTGTTAAGGACCTAACGCGAGTTACTTATACCAATGAAGAGCTTTATATACCCGTTATTTTGAAGTCCTCTTCGTCCCGATTGATTGTCCGTTCCGTGATTAGTGTTCCTGCGGATGAGGGTTTTGAGCAACGAACATTCTTTTATGGCATCTATAACCAGCTTGCTGATGATTTTGCGGATATGGTTGACGATATGAGAGACGGTGCGGTAACACCCTATACCTACTATTTAAAATATCATCATCAGAGACCTGATCTTATCAATCCCTTTGAATTATACTGGGCGGTTATTTCCTATTTGATCCATAACGTATATGACTCCGATACCATGGCTCGTGAGGTGATACTGGATCGTGCAATGAATGGACTCAAACGTTATAAAGAACGTGTAGGTATTGAAAAGTATAATGAAACGATGGAGATCTTTGCATCCGGAAATCCGGAATTTAATAATCTCATTCAGAAGATGGTACAAAAAGCGGATGATGTAGATTTCTTAGATAAGCTGCTTCGGGACCAGATGATTACCCATCTGAAAAACGATGCGAGGGAAAAGGAAGACTTTTTCAATACGGTCAAAATGGTCCGTGAGCAGATTAACAACCAATTGAAAATTACCAAGCCTCAAGGGATTCCAGCCATGAAAGAACAGCTTATTGAGGCTGCAAATTACAGTCTCGAAGGGGACGGGAAGCGGATACGGCCTATATTGACTTGGGTCATGGGCGTGAACGAATATGGATTAGATGCATCGGCAATCGTGCCTCTTCTGAGATCACTGGAGTATATGCATACCGCATCTCTGATCTTTGATGATCTTCCTTCCCAGGATAATGCGTCTACCCGTAGAGGGCGTCAGACCTTGCATCAGGTGCACAATAGCGCCACCGCGGAACTAACCGGTCTGTATCTGATCCAGAAGGCGATTGGGGAACAATCGTCACTTGACCAGTTCAATGCTGAAACGGTGCTTGCCTTGATACAATACTCGGCCCAGAAAGCAGAAGATATGTGTATGGGGCAGGCGATGGATCTGGATTCCAAAGGAAAGGCACTGACCTTGGAGCAGCTGAATATGGTGTGCTTTTACAAAACAGGAGTGGCGTTTGAGGCTTGTCTGGTTATGCCAGCCATGCTTGCACAGGTCAAGGAGTCGGAAATTGCTGCTTTGAAGAAATTTGCCTATCATATGGGGATTGCTTTTCAGATTAAAGATGATTTACTTGATGTGGAAGGAGATATGCTCTTACTCGGAAAACCTGTTGGCCAAGATTCTGATAATAACAATTCGAATTTCGTGTCCATCCTCGGTCTTGAAGGTGCCAGTAAAGAGATGTGGGAACACTATTGCCTCGCTATGGAAGCATTGGAAGAGATCCCACGTAATATTGCTTTTCTGAAGCACTTAATACATTATGTCGTGAACAGGGACCGTTAAAAACGAGTGTACCCCAATGCTCCACAAGAGTAATGGGGTATTTTTACGTTGAATGTGAATATCTGGTGACTTCAGCACCCCATTTTGCCCATTATGGTGCATTCTCCCTTATAATAATACAAAATAGACGAGGAGATGAACTCCAGATGAAAAAAGGAATCTTGGTCGCTTCAGGGTTGGTTGTTGCCGCATTGGGGACGTACCTAATTGCAGGAAATATTCAGAGAGAAGGAGCGGAAAAGCTCGGGACAACAGATATCAAGCAATTGGTGCATGATATCAGTGCAGGCAAGGCAACAGCCCAGTCCGCTTCCATTAATTCCAGTCAGTTGATTGTCACAGGGGACGATACTCAGACCATGAATTATGATTTGCCTGACAACGAGTTTTTTGTTTCGATTGCACCATATGTGGAACAGACCCACCCTTGTGCAACTCATAGTCTAACGGGCTGCCAAGGCGAAATAAAAAACGGAGCGTTCAATGTGACCGTTCACGACTCCGAAGGGAAAGTCATCATGGAGAATGCCGCCATGAAATCACAATCCAATGGTTTTATTGATCTATGGCTACCGAGGGATAAAACATACCGCATTAGCGTGAATCATGAAGGTAAAACGGCTGAAACTGAATTCTCTACATATGAGAAAAACGATACGTGTATCACAACGATGCAGTTGGGTTAACGACGGAGGATGAGGGTTGAGCTTACGGATCGCTGAAACGCTCTAAATCCGCAAAACTCTGCGTTCTCATATATAGCTTTTAGTAAAGAGCCTACGTCTGACGGAGGCTCTTTGTGCTGCCCTAATCTTTTGCTGGAGTTACCGAACAGGTTGGGAGGGAATCTATGAGGAATCAGATAGCGAAACTTTAAATTGTGTATACTAAAAACCTATTAAAACAACTGCAAACTTCCGACATATTATCTAAGAGCTTTTCGCTCAATATTCCTCGGGGAGATGGCAGCATGTCACAAAATATTAAGAAGCGCGTAGTTAGATCATCCAGCATCGCCAACACATTGGCCATGGTCTTGTTAGTCATTATCGTTGTCGTCTTTGCAACCTTGGGGACGTTCATGTTTGCAAGCACGCAAAGCATACTTGTCAAGCAGCAAGAGGCCATGCTCCAGACCAAGACGCAGGCCGTTGTCACTCAATTCGATGCGTTGTTTAAGGAAAAGGGATCGCTTGTCAAACAAATGTCAACGAACAATCTTTTTAAGCAATATTTAGAAAACACCCCATCGGCAGAAATGGTGAAAACTTCTCCTTATGCTGCGGAAACAGTAGCGACTCTGGCAGCCATTGTAAAGGCAGAGCCATCTTTTGCCGACGCCTGGATTGCAGGAATATCTGGTAAAGGCTTCTTTCTTCAGAATGATGGTGTTGCTTCTAAACCGGATTTTGATATCCATACACGCCCATACTTCAAGCCAGCTGTTGAAGCAGACGGTTTATACTACTCAGAACCCTATAAGGACGTCAATTCGGGTAATGTGCTCATGGGCATTTTCTATCCGATTAAAGATAGCAGTAACCAATTAATCGGATTTGCTGCAGTTGATATTGCTTTCAAAGACATCCCTGCCGTTATGCAAAGCTATTCGCTTGGAAGCACAGGTTATTCGATTCTTGCGTCCAAAACAGGTGATATTTTGTATCACCCCGATCAAAATAAAGTGCTGAAAGAAAAGATTAACGAAAGCACAGGTGATCTTGGGGAGATTGGAAAGAAAATGATTGCTGGTGAGTCCGGAGTACAGCTAATTAATGATAATGGGGAACCTCGTTATATTGGGTATGCAACCAGTAAAGATACGGGGTGGTCTGTAGGCTTAACCATTTCTGAAGAAGAGGTGCTCACAGAATTAAAAACCTTTACCTGGCTTACCATTGGCGGTTTTGCGGCAGCCACCATCCTGCTTGTTGTGATTTGTTATATAACGCTCCGTTATCTGTTGAGATCAATCCCGAAATTGCTTGCAAAAATCAAGCTGATTGAAAATGGAGATTTGACCGTTCAGTTTGATACGCAATCCAACAATGAAATCGGGCAAATTTCTCAAGGGATTTACAATATGGTTCAAAAAATTCAAGGCATGCTCCAAATGGTGGGCGGCTCAGCTCAAGTCTTGAATCAGTCTTCTCATGATTTGCAATCCATTTCTTCCAGAACCGCGATCACGATGAACGATACGGCGACAGCAATTAATGAGATTGCCAATGCAACGAACTACCAATCCATCGAAACGGATAACATTTTACAAAAAACCGGAGCATTATCCGGCCAAATTGACGAAATTGCCAATGATGCCAAAGCCATCGAAACGATGGTGCAAATCTCTGCTGAGCAAAGCGGACAGGGGCTTGCGGTAGTAGATCAGTTATCCAGATGGGCGGAAGAAAATCACAATTCCACACAAGCGATGTCGTCTATTATTCAGGAGATTGATCTGAGCCGTCATGAGATTTCCAGCATCGTCGATACGGTCAACCAAATTGCAACGCAGACCAACCTGCTGGCGCTCAATGCTTCCATTGAAGCTGCACGTGCAGGAGAACAGGGCAAAGGGTTTGCTGTTGTTGCCGGGGAGGTTCGCAAGCTGGCTGAGCAGACTGCACTGGCGACACAGGAAATCTACAAGAAGGTCCGTGTCATCGAAGAAAAAACCAGTGTATCAGTTGAGCATACGGTTCACGGTCTGAAAATTGCAGAAGAAAACGCGAGATCGGTGGAGGACACGAAGCAAGTATTCTTTAGCATTAACAAGGATTTGGAAGATTTGAAATTGCGAATGATCCAGATCAGCACGAACACTTCCAAAGTCCACAAGCACAAAGATGAGATTTTACAGGCGCTGGAGATCATCTCTTCTACCACAGAAGAGAATTCCGCTTCAACCGAAGAGGTTAGCGCCAGCACGCAGGAACAATTGGAGAGCTTTGAACAGGTTGCTGAACTATCCAAACAATTAAACCAATTGTCCAATAAGCTTCAAGACGAATTAAAACAGTTCAAGGTCGAGTAACATGGTAGGTGGCGGCGATGCTATGGGATGATGTGACGGAGGAACTGGACAAATAAAGGTAAGACATTTTATGATAATGTAAATTGGACTTAATGGATCAATAATTTACTCTTAAAGAATCAGGGACTTAAGATGAATATCCATCTTAAGTCCCTTTTTTTGTGTAAAATTAGATTTCCAACTTTTTGAACGGCTGATATACTAAGGAGGCAAGTGAGATGAAGATAAACCTACTTTATCGGGATGAAAAAACGATCGGCGTACGGTTGGAGCGATACGGAGTCAAGGAGCGAGAAGGGATTCGATCCATACCGAGCAGGAAATGGGTTCCAGACGAAAAAATATGGACCATTCCTTACAGTATCTCGGCTGTAGAAAGCATGTTGGAAGCGTATCGGAGCTGCAAGTTCGAGTGCGACGAGCGCTTGAATAAAGAGCTGCCGTTCATCCGGGAATGGCTGGATCGGCGGGACACGCAGGCTAATGCGGTTCCCTCTTCTTCGGAACGAGGTGAATGGAACCCGGATCAGCGGCAAGAAATGCGCGATGCATTGGTGGCAAGGGGCTACAGCAGCAAGACGATTAAAGCATACATATCGCAAACGGAACGCTTTTTTGCAAGATTGCAAGGGACCGAAGCAAGCATAAATGATGCGACGGTGCAAAAATATGCGTTGGCGCTGCTCGAAAAAGGCCTTTCGCACGCTTATGTTAACCAAGCGATCAGCGCGCTGAAATTTTACTTTCGCCATGTGCTAAAGCAGCCCAAATCCGCCGCCTATGTTCGTCCGAAAAAGGAGAGTAAACTGCCAGATGTGCTGTCCCTGAATGAGGTTATGCGTCTGTTGAAAGCAGTGAAAAATCTAAAGCATAAGGCTATTTTGTACCTGACGTATACATCCGGGCTGCGGGTAAGCGAAGTGGTGAGGTTGCGTCTTGAAGACTGCGACCGTGAACGGAAAGTACTGAAAGTTCGTCAGGGAAAGGGCAGGAAGGATCGGCAAACGCTGCTATCCGAAGTGGCTTTTGCGGTGGTCGAGCAGTATATAGGGGTGGAGCAGCCAGCAGACTGACTGTTTCCTGGGCAGAGGGAAGGCCGCCACCTGACGGAACGTTCAGCGCAGAAAGTGTTTGAAAAAGCGCTGGCTGAAGCGGGCATTCGCAAACAGGTGAGTATCCATTCGCTAAGGCATTCCTTTGCGACCCACTTGCTGGAGAATGGGATTGATCTTCGCTATATTCAGGAACTGCTAGGGCATCAGAGTGTGCGAACGACGGAGCGGTATACACATGTGAGCAGACGGGACATTGGGCGGATTCAAAGTCCGTTGGATCGGATGAGCGCGCTGGAGGATTGAAACGCAGAAAGTGCCGGAATAAGGAGAAAAGTGCAGGATTCACGAAGTTCGTGAATATGACAAAGAGAGTATTCTTTCGGAAGTTCGTAAATAATACGTTATCTGAAAGAAACGCAATAGTATTACTAAGTTCCAAGGCTCTTGAAATCTATACTACTATTCTTCTTCAACTTTGCTTCAGCAGAAAGTTTTTCCTGGAGAGCCTTTTGTTTCTCAATTTTATCATTCCATGATACATATAATTTAATGATGTTAGTAAATCCTTCTCCTTGAGATAAGCAAATAACTGGTAGTAATTTTTTTATAGAATTACAATATGTATTTCCAATCGAAGAATAAGCAACATCCGAGTCCGCAACTTGGGAGGTGAAGAATACTGAAAAAGCTTCAATAGAATTTAGGGCACTCAGTATCTCTGTTGTAATGCTTATTATCTTATCTCTTTCCTTTGAGTTATATTTGTTTTCAATTAACAATTTTTTATCCTGAAATATTATCTTAGTCTCTCCGAAAGTAGTTATGCCTTTTTCTTTCATCTTATCATCAATGAGATCTAACTTTGGAAACTATCACTTCTAAATAGTAAGAGCATTGTTCAGCTGCTAATTTATATGCTTCCCTTTTTGCATTCATTTTTGCGGAGTTTCTGGCAATACTTAATTGTTGTAACCCAATGATTGCGATAATAAATAGCAATGATGATGTGATGAAATATGTAATCTCTAGTACACTTCTGAATGTCGAAGATGGATAAGTCTTAAGATCAAATTGCATTGCTAGGTAGATAAACATTGAAACCAATATCACTGGAATACTTGAAAAGTAGAGTGTTTTTGATTTAAGGATTTTCATTAATATTCTCCTTTATTTGGCGATAACATTATTCTACATGATTATTCATTTTTTTACAATACTAGAGTGTGTATCTCGAAGAGGACATTTCCATCAGATAACAACGCATTCACGCTGTTGGGCCGGTCGGCCCCTTGGTCGTCAGGAGCATTTTCATGGGAGAGGATTCAGGCGACACATCCGCACCACCTAAGCGCAGTCGCGCCCGGCCCGTTGGGCCTTAAGGTGGTGGGACGTCGTGAATGCAACAACGTTATCTGAAACCAATGCTCAATGCAAATAAAAGACAAAAATTAAGGAGCCAATAATGCAATTATCTCAGAATAGTATGAGTGGAATTAAAGGCGGGCTGCTTTTCTTTGTGATCTATTCTTTTTATCTACTTATAAGTAATTTAATAGGTCTTTATTTCGAATTTTATATTTATATGTTAGTTGGAACAATTGGTTGGAATCTTGCTAGAACTATTTCTGTCGGAATATATTTATTTTCTGAAGTCTTAATTATTGTTTCTCTAGTGCTTATATTGAAGAAGAAAAGGAAAGGACCAAATATAATAATTCAAATTGAAATAATCACTATAATATTTGGATTTTTAAACTTCATTCTCACAATTAACAAAATAGATGAACTCCCAAGTTTAATCTCTACAATTATTTTTGGATCAATATGGATTTTGTATTTTAAAAACTCAAAACGAGTCAAAGCAACATTTGAAAGTTAATCAAGAAGGCATTGGCATCAGATAACAAAATATTCACGCATCGGGCCATTCGGCCCTCGGTCCGGCAGAGACATTTTGGGGGAGTGGAAGCAGCCGGACAACCCTGCACTGGCTAAGTCCGTCGGACCCGGCGCGTTCGCTCCTTAAGCCAGTGAGGGTTCGTGAATACAAGAACGTTAGGTGAAATATTCGAAGTGCGTTGAAAAGCATTTATAACCTTATTAACTTAAAGGAGATAGAAATGGAGAATTGCGAATACTGCAATATTACCTTAGAACACCAAAAAGTTTTAATAGAGAATGATCACTGCAAATACTTACAACTATTAAAACCTGAAATAGAAGGATCCGGAATAATAATACCTAAAGAACATCGAGAAACCGTATTTGATTTGAGTGAGGAAGAGTGGAATTCTACACTCTCATTATTAAAAGAAATAAAAGTAATTCTTGATAGAGATATAAAGCCTGATGGTTATAACGTGGGTTGGAACTGTGGGTCAGTTGGAGGACAACATGTATTTCATGCTCATATGCATGTCATACCTAGATTTTCAGATGAACCTTTTGCAGGAAAGGGAATTAGAAACTGGTTTAAGAGCCAAGAAAATAAACGAATAAGTGACAAATAAACTGTTTGATAATACAGGAAGACGAATAAATCGCCTAACATCGCATTTCTACTGCGGGGCGTTCGCCCCTTGGTCACCGGAGGTATCTCGAAGAAGAAGATTCAGGTGACACATTGATTTCCCTAAGATAAGAGCTATCTAAGGGAAGTCAACGTCAGGAATGCCCAAACGTTATACGAAACCCCTTAAATCAAAAAAAGGACATGAAAATATATGGATGAACACTTGAAACCTAATAGGGCAGAGCTTGAATTCTTAAATCTAGCGTACAATAGTTTTTATGATATTTTTGATGAAATATTTGAAGACTCATTTTGGGAGAAGGATGCTTATTATCGGTTCTCAAAAGTCAAAGATGCTTTTACAATCTATGCTGAATTATTGAATTATGAACCAATTAAGTGGGTAGTTGAAGAGATGAAAAAACGAAGACCTCCTTTGGAAGCCGAAATTGGAAGTGAACTATTTAAGTTTGTAAGAAATCTGTTTGCTCATTTTCCATTCTACAAAAATTGGGATGAAGTATGGGTAAGTAAGACACTATGTAATTGGGTTAGAGAGGGACAATCAATTGATCGATTTCTTAGGAAATATACTGGTCGTACTGAAGTGAAGTATAGATTCTGGGAAGCAGATAAAAAGAAAATGACATATTTAAGCATTAGGTTCTCAGATCAGTATACAGAGAATACAAGAATTTATTTAAAGGACATTTTAACTGAAACTGAAGGTGTCAAATTTTCTTTAATATTAATGAAGCAAATAATAGATACACAAGTGATCAAGGAATGATATGTAGACAATTCAAAGAGAAAGGGGCCTCGTATAACATTATATTCACGCATCGGGCATACGCCCTCGGTCCGGCAGAGGGATTTCGGGGAAGTAGAAGCAGCCGGACACACTTGGCATTCGCCAAGCGTCGTGAATACAGGAACGTTATAGGAAATCAGCAAAAGTAATTAATTGATGAATTAAACTAACGGGGCAGTTATGCTTAGTGAAAATGAGCAAAAGCAGCCCATCCTCTGACGAGGAACGAGCTGCTTATTACTTTTCTATCTCTTTTTCCATCTTGGAGTACCTATTCCTCAAAATTGAGATTTTTACAGGGCTATCATTCAAGTACTGAAAATTGCAAATATGGTATTAGGTTCTCGTTTTAACGGCTAACCCACTAAACGATACAGGCCCAACAACATCGGCTCTTGTATTTGCAGTAAGGTTTTCTGCTGTGACTGTGTAAACATGGGCGCCGGCTATTACATTTCTATCTTCCGCCTGGAATGTAACTGCATAATTTTGTTCAGAACCAGCAGATTCGATACCTTGTTGGGTGTTGAAAATCTCTCTTCCATCGCGGAAGATTCTAAAGAGTATTTGCGCAATGCCAGTGACACCTCGAACACCCACAGTTGCTACTAAATCTACCCGATTAGGTTGAGAATTGACTGGAATACGTAAAGTGATTGTTGCAAGGCGAGATCTTGCTGGTGAACGTCGGATAATAAAAGAGTTTGCTAAGTTGAATCTACGGCGCGGTTGTACGGCAGCTTTATCGAGAATACGTACCAAAATATCAACTCCTCTTGTTTGATATCTCCAAGATATGTTGGACATAAAGAGAATGATTGGACAATTATGTAAGATGCTTTGATTTGAATCAAATACATTATGAACAATGCTAAAGAGCAAATTACAGGTGGTGGTGAATAATTGTAAGGGGACGTACAAGAAATCCTAACCTACTACGTATTTCATGACTGTAACGTTACTAAATAATTATTATCCACCAAGGGCGCTTCAGGAGACATAGAATGACGTTAACGGGAAACGATAGTTAAAAAAATGATTTTGTATTTCGAAGAAGGCGCTGACATCCTATAACATAATATTCGCGCTGTGGCCGTTGGCCCTTGATCTGCCAGGAGTTTTTTCGAAGAAGAGGAGTCAGGCATATACATCCATTCCCCTAAGATAGGAACTATCTAAGGGAAATGGACGTCGCGAATACGAGAACGTTATACGCATGTTTCTAAAAAATTAATAAAGGAGATTGTAAGATGATTTGGAACTCCCACATTTGGAAAGCGGAATTAATTAAGGAATTGAGAAATTTCAAAAAATATCTCAAACAAATAAAATTCTCAAAATATGATACTGAACACTTTGTAATGGGGCTTGAGAAGTTTCATTTTCTTTGCAGTTTTATTATTAGAAAACTTGTTGAAAACGGAAAATTAAGTGATGAATTACTTTCGAAAAATTACAAGTGTGGAAAATATCAAAGAATACAAACTGAGAAAAAAATAGATTTTCTAAATCTTATTGATTACGGTGAATTCTACGATTTAATGAATTGTTCAAACAGTTCACTTACAATTAAACAAATGTGCAATTCATTTATACATAGTTTTATTTTCTTTCCAACGTTTGATGAAGAAAATGGAATGGAATATACAGGAGTATTTATAAATTCTGATTTTGATAAAGATAAGCATCTTTATCATATAGATTATGGAATTATTGTTGAAATGATAGATGATATAGTAAAAGACGATATTATCACTATTCAATTCGATAGAACAAGTGGAAAAGTTAGAAGATCTAAAGAGACAATTGAAGGGTATATCGACGAAGAGAAACACGGCGTATAACAATGTATTCAAGCAGTGGGCCATACGGCCCTTGGTCTGCCAGCAGCTAATACAAGGAAGTGAACTCAGACAGACACCCCTGCGAGGCTAAGTCCGCCGGATCCGGTCGCTTACGCTTCCTTAAGCCTTTCGGGGTTCAGGAATACAGGAACGTTATGTGTAATTATTGAAAAGATCATGGAGGGGAAATCTATGAAAAAGAAAGAATATAAAGATAGATTAATTGAATTACTTAATGAAGGAATTGAAGAACTAACAACAGACCAAGTAATCCACAAAACGAAATTATTGATTTTTGAATATGAGAAAAAAAAAGCGTATAGTACAGAAAATAAGAGGAGACCTTGGAGAGATGAAGAGTTAAGAGTAGTATTATCATTTGCACCAACTAAAGAAAACATACTGAAGTTGGCCAAAGGATTTAAACGTAGCTACGGGAGCATTGAACAAATTTTTAGATGGGCTGTAACCACCGATGAAGAGATTATAAATAAGGGAAGAGAAGATGATAGTTTTATAAAACAGATTAGAAGATTGTATAAAGAGATGGGGGAATATTCGTTAGTTTCGATGCTGGTGGAATAGTGGTTCAAATGATAGAAATAGAAATAACAGAAGAAGAGTCACTAAAAGCTCAGAAAAGTGAAAGAGATGCATATGAACTAATAATCAAACTACAAAACGAAAAAAGACCATATAAGAAAATTCGCTGATAAAAAAATTTGCAGATTGATTTTGAATGCATAGTGAAGAAGTTCGGTAACTTCTGATAACATAATATTCAAGCATAAGAATCCTCACGGAGCCTTAGCCTGTTGGGATGGAGTTCGAGGAGGCATTTCAGCAGACAACCCCGGAAAAAATAAAAAGACAATGGAGGTATGTTTGGTGCTGACATTAGAAAAAGCTAGAAAAAATGATGCACAAAAACTTGCTGAAATACAAAAGGCCAGTTTTGAGGATGAATCAAAGCATTTTAAGAATAACGAAACCGTTGGGCCAATAGGATATGACTCCATAAGTTGGCAAGAAGAGATGATGCAAAATTGCGAATATTTCAAGGTACTCTTTAATGGAGAAATAATCGGGGGTGCTATGATATTTGTAGAATGTAATCAAGTGCATAATCTAGGAAGAATCTTTATTGATCCAAATTTTAAAAATCAAGGAATCGGAACGAAGGTGATGGAGAAAATTGAAAGTAAATTTCCAGACAGCACTGAATGGTGGCTGGATACTCCTAGCTGGAGTGTGAAGAATCATCACTTCTATTCAAAGTGTGGGTTTACTAAGGTTAGAGAAGAAGGTGACTTATACATTTTTAAAAAGACTTTATAAACTTATGTAATGTACAAACGTTATGAGACATCAGTGCTGAGTGTTACCAAGAAGCTATTCAATGAAAAGAGTGAAAGGGAGGATTTACAATGCAGATTGATTTTGCGATTGAATCAGATTATGAGTATATCGCGTTAAGAGACAAGCACATACATAAGACACTTATAAGACCAAAAATAAAAGAAAATGAAATTCTAATAATTAGAGAATCCAATCAAGAAATAGGTTGGATGAGATACGGATTTTTTTGGGACAACACACCATTTATGAATATGATATGGATAGATGAGGAGTATAGAGGAACAGGTATTGGTAAAAAAGTTGTCCAGTATTGGGAAGAATTAATGAAACAAAAAGGATTTGAAATGGTCATGACCTCAACACTTTCAAATGAAGGAGCCCAACATTTTTATAGAAAGCTTGGATATAGAGATGCTGGATGTTTAATGCTTGAGAACGAACCTCTAGAAATAATACTGACAAAGGATTTAAACAAAAATTGACGTTGAGTAAATCAAGGAAGGCACTGTAATCTGACAACATAACATTCAAGCTGCCGCTCCAATGGAGCCTAGGTCTGTGAGTTGGATTTCGAAGAGGAATTTCAGCAGACACCCCCTTTGGGGTTCATGAATACAGGAACGTTATGCGAAACCTCAGTAAATTAAATACGGTATGGAAGTGAATTGATGGAGGGACCAATCATAACTTGTATGAGTATAGGCGTTTATGCTCATGCACTTACAAGGGGCAATAAATACATCGTAAAAAAAGAAGATGGGGACAAGTATAGAATTATTGGAAACCATGGAAAAGCAGTTTGGATATCAAAAGCTCATTTTATTGAAGGAAATATAGAAGTGCCTTTTTTAGAAAGATGGAAGTTTGATGATGATCCAAAGGAGTTTGATTTGGTGGAGGTGACCCTTACTTTTTCGGATGGAAGTGAACGTTGGAGTTTGGTGACAACCCCTCAAAAATTAGTAAATCACTTTAAAAAAGAAATGGAACCACCAGGCTTTAATATTAAACATCTAATTATAACGAAAACAATGGACCACGACGATATTGAAAAAACATTGAAATATTTAGAGGTAAATGATGAATTAACAGAAGCAAGCCAATCTTTGGAACGTTGATTCGGAGAGGATGGAGGAATTGCATAACATAATATTCAAGCTACGGCTCTTATGGAAAATATAGAAACGTTAGGTGAAACCTTTGAGAATCTAGAAATGAGGTAACTTCAATGATACAATACAGAATCCGACCAATAATAGAAGATGATGTGTTTTTTTTATGGGAGATGTTATATGAATCATTATTTGTCCCAGAAGGTCAAGAGCCATTCGATAAAGCGATAATAAAAGACCCTTATATATCAAAGTATATTGAAGGTTGGGGAAGAGAGGGGGATTTTGGATTTATAGCAATGAACCATGAGGGTGAACCCGTCGGATCAATAACAGTTCGATATTTTAACGAGGATAATAAGGGATTTGGATTTATTGATAATGATGTACCCGAACTAGGAATGGCTTTGTTAAAAGAATACAGGGGGAGGAAAATCGGAATGGCCTTAATGGATGAATTATTTAAAGAAGCTAGGAAGAGGAATATAAAAAAATTATCCCTCAGTGTTGATCCGAGCAATGCAGCGGCAATGAAACTCTACGAGAGATTCGGATTTAAAGAAGTTGGGAAAGTTGATTCATCAATCACGATGGTTGTTGATTTGAGAAGTTAAAATACAGTAGTAATAGGGATTATTTTAAGGAACTCAAAAGAGATCAAGGGTATCGCCTAACATCATATTCAAGCAGCGGCTCCTTACGGAGTATGGGTCTGCGAGGTGGATTTCGGAGAGGAATTTCAGCAGACAACCCCTTAGGGGTTCATGAATGCAAGAACGTTAGCTGAAATATGACTAAAAAAACAAAAAGGAGCCAAAACAATGAGTGAATTTACTTCAGGAAGCTTATCACTATTGAAATATAAAGAAGCAATTCTTGAGCATGATCCTATATACGCGGAGGATTTAAATGACAAATGGTTTGTTTTCGTAACCAAAGATACAGAAGAAAGTGAAGAAATTCCAGAAAGTCTATTTCAAATTTCAGAAAAAATCCCAGTGTTATATTTTTATAATTTTGAAGATCACTGTTGGGGATACCGTGTAGTTTACAATTCACAAGAGATAGCAAGTCTTCATATATCATATGTGTTATTAGATACTTCAATTATTAAGCTTGCAGAAGAAAGATATCCAGAGGAAGATCACATTGAATTTTTATATGTAGACCCTAGAGGGGACAAAATCAGAACTGAATTAATTGAAGAAGTTCTGAGATCTAATGAATACAATGAGAAAATAGCAAAACAGTTTACAAATTGCAATCTAAAAACATTTAGATTTTTTGAACTAGATAATGAGCGAATAAAACAATTAGACGATATTTTGAATAATAATTACTATACACAACTGGAATCTAAGCATCAGTTAGTAGAAGAGTTTAAAGAATTATTAAACATTGAGGAAATGAGCTGGATACGAGCAGATAGAATGAATGAAGATTAGAAGCTAATAGATAGTGAGGGCTTGTAGATATAAGAACGTTAGGTGAAATACGGAGTGTTAGGAGGCCTGAATGAATTACGATGAAGTATTAAATGAAGTATTCTTTAAAGATGGAAGTCTAAGGGATATTTATATATTGGATACAGACATCCAAGTATGGGCTCTAATTTTTGATCATTTGAAAAGTAATAGAATTAATTATCGAGTGACTATAGATGGGCTAATAACTAGAATTAGGGATATTGCTGAATTGTTAAGAATAAAAAAAGAAGCAAGTATTGGGATAACTATTGAATATAGTAAAATTGATATTTGTGGGCATTTTTATGAAGGAAGCGTTATTGAATTTGATATTTCACCAATACAGATAGACTCAGAGAAAAAAATAGATGTACTCATGAACTTTCTAAAAGATTTAAGTCGGAACCTAAACAAAACGATAATTATAACTCCAGAAATGACTATAGAAGAGGTATTAGTTCGAGTAGAGCCTAAAGGGAAAATTGAATTAATTATGTGAGTATTTCAGTGCATTCCACCTAACATCGTATTCACACTGTAGTCGCTTTCGCTTCCTTGGTCCACTAGATGCGGCTCAAGAAGCGAATTCAGTGGACCGTCTGAGAACTTAACCATGTAGCGGGCAGCTCCTTCAGAGCCTTAAGGTTCTCATGTTCGTGAATACACAAACGTTAGCCGAAATAACCGTAATATTGAAAAGGAGAGTATACATGAAATTTACTTATACACTAAGTAATATTGGTTGGGCAGATGTACATCTTCGAATTGAAAATTCGGAAATTTATACTTCTCCAAGCTATCTCTCTGGGGCTCAGGCGATCAACCTTGCAAGGCTAAGTATTTGACTCGGTGCTGAAGCACCTTAATCCTTTCGGGGGATAAATACATAAACGTTAGCTGAAAATCGCCAAATTAAATAACAAGGGGGATTTTTATGTCTGATATTACTGGGACAATAAAATTGATTATCTAAGAAATACCCGCTGGTTGTACTATAACGATGATTACTTGGAATTTCTTATACAAAGGGTTTGGAAGATAAATAAACCTGTAAAGATCATAGATTATGGATGCGATTTTGGATATTTAGGACTAAAGCTTCTTCCATTGCTACCAAATGGATCAACATATACTGGCATTGACAAAGGCATGGAATTAATTAAGCAAGCCAATAAAATATCAAAAACAATATGAAGCAGAAGCAACTTTTTCTAAAGAGTTCAGTGATAAATCTTGGTTAGTATAACACCTAATATGAAGATTTCCTTTGGTACGGTACAGGGACTTTTAAAGTAGGGTGTATGCAAAAAACATTGTGGGAGGCTATATGTGGGTACAGACATTTGGTTTTTTGTAGAGAAAAGGTACTTCAGAGACGAATGTGAACAGATTGATGGTACTTGGAGAAAAATCAAAAAGAGTAAGCAAGAATTAAATGATACTGCTACTTGGTTAAGTGTAGATAAGTGGACTGTTAACCCTTATTACTATCTGTATCCAGAACACAAGACTTCTAAATTGAAACCAAGTGATCCTTATGAATTTTACAGTGGGGATAGAAACTATGATTTATTTAGTATTCTATCGAATACTAGGAATGATCATAATCTAAAGTTTATATCTTTGCCAAGAGGTCTTCCAGTGGATATTTCCCCTCAATTGAGTGAAGTTGCATTCGAGGATAAAGATGATTTTTATGACCACAGTTGGCTATTATTGAAGGATTTAATTAATTTTAAATGGGATGAAAATTATTATTGTGATCAATTTATGGAATACAGAAATATTATGAATACATGTTCGAACTTCATCAATGAAACAATTCCAAAATTATTGAAATTAGGGAATGCTGAAGATGTAAGAGTGATTTTCTGGTTTGGTTAGGACAGAATATTCGTCTTATTTATCAGGTGAGTTATGTGGGATTAGAAGATGTTAGTAGCTCAAAAAAATGTGGTGGATATCCTATACTTAATATTCAACTGCATCTCCTTACGGAGCCTAGGTCTGCGAGAAGGAGTCTCGAAAAAGGATTTTCAGCAGACAACCCCTTTGGGGGAGCGTGAATACAAAAACGTTATCCTAAATAATTGCAATTTGAAAAAAGGAGCGTGATACCATGAATGAGAAGTCACGGTTACTAGAGGAGTTCAAAGAATGGATCGGTTTTGTTTCTGAGATTCGTGAAATGGATTGGCAAATAACGATTGCTGAAGGTAAATGGTCAGTTCAGGATGTCGTAAGTCATATACTGCTGTGGGATAAATACTTTTTTGAAGCAGCAATAAATCCGATATTAAACAATAAACCTTTGACATTAACACATATGGATTTTGAACAATTTAATCAGGATGCTATTGAATATGGAAAAACAAAAACGAAAGAAGAATTAATTAAAATGACTATTCAGTACCGTAACATGATATTGGAGAGTATAGAGAGTTTTGAAGACGATAAGTTTACTAAAGAATATGCTAACGGGAAGTTTACTGTAATATCATATTTAAGAGATTTTATCTGGCATGATCAACATCATATCAGACAGATTGATGAACTTAAAAGAAAAGCTATGTGAGTATATAGGCGGGTGAATCATATGGGGGATTATTGGAACAAAAGATTTACTGAAGAAGGGATGATTTGGGGTTGTGAACCAAGTCAAACTGTAACCCAAGCTATAGATTTGTTCAAAAAGAATAATGTACATGATATTTTGGTTCCTGGTGCTGGATATGGAAGAAATACGAAGGCGTTCTCTTCTTATTTTCAGGTTGATGGAATTGAGATATCTAGTTCAGCTATAGATCTAGCAAAAGAATGGGACTTAAAAACGAATTTTATTCAAGAATCGGTATTAGAGTTTAGTACATGCCAAAAGTATGATGGAATATATTGTTATGATTTATTGCATTTATTTTTGTTAGAAGATCGAAAAAAACTGATACAGAATTGCGTGAAGCATTTGAAGGAATTGGGAGTAATGTATTTCACA
This sequence comes from Paenibacillus sp. FSL P2-0173, assembly GCF_038008045.1. Classification (NCBI taxonomy): domain Bacteria; kingdom Bacillati; phylum Bacillota; class Bacilli; order Caryophanales; family Paenibacillaceae; genus Paenibacillus; species Paenibacillus sp. FSL P2-0173. Next base: position 1,448,145 of record NZ_JBBOYK010000001.1, on the reverse strand, counting down.
TGTTTTTCTGATTGTGATTTTAATAATGGTGTGGGTAGGGAAATTGAAGAAGGAACATATGAATACAAGAAAGGTAAATATGCTCACTTCTTTACTGAAGAAGATTTAAAAGGACATTTTAATGATTTGAATATATTAGAAACGGGTTCCATAAGAGAAACTCTGATATATGCAGAAAAACAACAGAAAAAATATGAATTAAGATATATATTTGTTCAAAAGATTGGATAGCTATTCAAAAAAGCAAGCAACTTCAACTACATCGTTTTATGCTTCACTTATCTCAAGTTGATTTTTTGTGCTTTTTGAACAAAGCAAATACACTGCCGTAAGCCTAATCGCTTAGGACAGTGTATTTGTCTTTAGAACCTGTATATCCGTTGAAAACTTTTTATTCCTCTCCGGTCGCCACCGGATTCTCCTCATAGCTGATCCAGTCGCTCCAGCTTCCCGGATATAAACGGACCTTACTAAATCCAGCTTCATTCAGGGCCAGTACATTGGGACAGGCGGATACGCCAGAACCGCAATACACGATAATTTCTGCGTTTGGATCAAGGTCGGCAAAGTGCTGCTGCAATTGTTCCGCATTTTTAAAGCTGCCTTTTTCGTCCAATACTTCTTTCCAAAAGTAATTCACCGCACCGGGGATATGCCCCGCAGCTTGATCTATGGGCTCTTCCAGTCCCAGGTAGCGCGGCCGCTCTCTGGAGTCGATCAGTATAGGTGAAAAACCGATATAGGAGCCAACAGGAGCAGAATCTTCGGATATATGTTGTACTTCTTTCATACTTGTGAGCATTTGTGGCTGAACATTTGCCACAAAGGTCGAGGGAATGCGAATCGGCTGATCTGCCGTAACGGGGAATTTTGCTTCCTTCCAGGCACTGTAGCCTTCTTCCAGTACGTACACCTGCTCATGCCCGAGATAGCGCAGGAGCCACCAGAAGCGGGAAGCCATCATACCGCCTTGGTCATCATAAGCGACGATGCGTGAAGATGCGTTGATCCCGGCACGACTCAGACGTGCGGCAAGTGTATCCGCATCAGGTAATGGATGGCGACCACCATGCTCACCAAGAGGAGCAGTAAGGTCTTCTTCCAAATCGAAGTGAACCGCCCCTGGAATATGGTCTTCATTAAATTGAGTCCGTCCAGCCCCGGCTTGTCCGAGCAGGGAACGGCAGTCAGCAATGATCATGTCCGGCTCATACAATCGGGCCAGCAGCCAGCGTTTGGATACGATGGATTTCATAGAGGATTCCGCCTTCCTTTATTTAACAGTAAATTTAATCCGTTGAGTATGGTTTATGAAAATGGGGTAAATAAGTTAAGAGCTGGCCTTCAGGGGATGCTCAGTGTCGGGCAACTCACTTTGGTGGATGACTTTCTTTTTAAAATCCGCTCCGTATCGGATAAAAATCCATACCCCGAACAGGATGAAAAAGCCTGCACCAAATTGTAAAGTAGACAGCCTTTCCCCGAGCAGCACCCAAGCTAGCAGGGAAGAAATAACGGGTTCGCCGAGTACCGCCATCGACACCGCGGTGGCGTTAATGTATTTGAGTAGCCAGTTAAACAGGTAATGTCCGAACAGCGTAGGCACAATGGCAAGCAGCAGGAACAGTCCCCATTCCCGTGGAGCGTATCCGGTAAAAGGAATGGCATTGACCACATTATACAGCGCAAGTGAGGTGGCTGCGATGGCGAAAACCCAAAAATTATACACAAACGCGCTCAAATGCTCGCGCAGATGCTTGCCCATCAGCATATGGATGGACACGGCTACCATACCCAAGAAGGACAGTGCGTCCCCGAGCAGGGCTTGTCCCGAGACATTGAAGTCTCCAGCTCCGATGGCCAGTGAGCCGATAAAAGCCATACCCATTCCGATGAGCATAGCACGATTCGTGCCCGTCCGGAAAAACAAAAAAGAACCGAGCATGACAAGGATCGGCTCCAATGTCATAATAACGGTAGAGCTTGCAACGGTGGTCAGTCGCAGTGAGCCCATCCAGAGTAAGAAATGCAGCCCTAGCGCAATGCCGGACCAGAGGATCAGCATCCACTGCTTGCGGGTCAGGCTAAACAGCTCAGTGCGGTACTTCCAGACCAAAGGCAGCATGATCAGATTGGTTAGGTACAAACGGTACATAGCGATGACGGACACCTCGGCTTCAGACCATCTTACGAAGATCGAGGAGAACGAAATAGCGATAATACCTACGATGTACAATAATTCAAAGGAAAACGACGGTTTGTGTGCTTGATTCATGTGGCAGCTCCATCCGTATGGAAGAAAGTAAATACGTCTATGTTCTTTCCAAGCGGTATCTCGAAAAATAGGTTTAATACAGCCCATTATACCGTACCTGACATTCCCGTGGTATTAGGATTTTGCAAAATCCTGAGAATATTATAAACGGGAGCAGGAGGTAGGATTTTAAGTGAGATGCTGCGTAGAACTTTTGCTGCACAAGCTCGTCTATCATAGTGGAGGTGGATTTTATGAAAAAACAAAACACATTTTCAATCATACTACTGACTGTAGTGGCAGTGCTGGCTCTGTCAGCCTGTGGAACGAAACCGCAAACCAATAACACCGCACCTCAAGGGTCAGACCAACCGCAAACGCAACAGCAGCCGCAAGTTAAACCGGAGCCAATCGCTGAGCCGGAGGTTAAAAAAGGCACAGGTGTATACAATGGAGCTGCTGACCCCCATACGGTTGAAATTGAAACCAATGGCGAAGCCCAATCCTTCCAATTGGGGGAGGGACTGGACACGGTAATAGCTGGACTTAAAGAAGGCGATACAGTAGCGTTTGAATACAACGAAAAAGCAGTAGAGGGCGACGCGACGGCGAAGCAACTGACTTTAACGAAAATACAAAAAACAGAGGCTGCAACAGATAGCAGTCAAAACGGAAGTTCCAGTCAAGCAGTAGGCGGGGAACGCTCGAAAACTCAAGCTTTTGAGCTTACCCTTGAAGGAAAAAAGGAAAAGCAGACAGCAACATTGGCAAAAGGAGAGGGATATTCACTGTATGTGTTTGATCCGATGTCCCTGTTTCCCGATCAAAACCGTGTTGCCTTGGCTGTAGATGATAACTATTATGCTGAAATTACAAAGCTGCCCTCCGATTTTAATCTGGATGAGCTTCAAAAAGAAGGTGAGAAGGATCTAGCTTCCATCGGTAAGGTGCAAAAGCTGGACAAAGCAGCCATACCTGAAGCGTTATCCAGTAGCCGTCTGTTCTTACAAGCGAGCAGTTCGAAGATGACACAGCAATATATTGTTGTAGAAAATAAAACAGGCGGTTTCATCGTGAAAGTGAACATTCCACAAGGTGAACCTGCTGAAGGATTCGAATCCTTCATTTATACATCGCTGGAGAGCCTGCAAGCTAATAAATAACCCTCTTTGGTGTTGGGGTGGTCGGCGGCTTACAATCATGAATTTAAGGCAGTCATGCCGCTGAAAATTGTTATTTTAAGGGTTAGGTTAGAGCTATAAGGGTCTAATCTATAATTGCGAGACCTGCACTTTTGTGCTATAAAGGATGAGAGAATAAGATCATTCCGGCTTGCGAAGTCGTATGAAGCGATGAAGGAGTTGTTAGATTTACTATGTCCATCGAAATGAATACACAAGAAGTCATCAACGTGATTAAAAACAGCAAGAAAAAGACGCCTGTTAAAGTATATGTAAAAGGAGCTTTGGCTACCGCATCTTTTGGCGAGAATGTTCAAGCTTTTATTTCTGGAGACAGTGGTGTTGTATTTGGGGATTGGGCTGATATCAAGCCTGTACTGGATAGCGCAAACGCGAAAGAAGAAGACTATGTGGTGGAAAATGACCGCCGTAACTCTGCTGTTCCTATGCTCGATCTGAAAGGCATCAATGCCCGCATTGAGCCAGGCGCATATATTCGTGATATGGTTGGCATCGGTAACAACGCAGTCATCATGATGGGTGCAGTGATTAACATCGGTGTCACCATTGGTGAAGGCACGATGATTGATATGAATGCTGTGCTGGGCGGTCGTGTTAAAGTAGGTAACATGTGTCACATCGGTGCAGGCGTTGTCCTGGCGGGTGTCATTGAACCACCATCTGCACAGCCAGTTGTAGTAGAAGACGATGTATTGATCGGTGCGAATTCGGTCGTATTGGAAGGCGTGCGAATTGGTAAAGGTGCAGTTGTTGCAGCCGGAGCTGTCGTAACTGAAGATGTGCCTGAATACTCCGTAGTGGCGGGTACACCTGCACGTGTGATCAAACAGGTCGACGATAAGACCAAATCTAAAACTGAGATTTTGAAAGAACTGCGCGTTCTGTAAGAAGGCAAAAGTTTTTTATGTACCAAAGGTGAACGATTCCTTGTCAGAAGCATGATGCACTGACAGCATAACTTAGGGACGAAGCACAACGGACAAGGCTCGGCGGCTGCGCCGGGCTTTTGTCCTTTTGTTCTTTTGCCAGATAAGAGCTGATGAGCTATAAAGAGGAGGCGTAGCGGTAATGAGTACGGTCGACTATCGTTCTTTTGTCCAAATACGAAGAGATTTACATCAAATTCCCGAGCCAGGTTTTGAGGAATACAAAACACAGCAATATTTGCTGGATTATTTGGAAACGCTCCCTCAGGAGCGGTTGGAAATTCGTACATGGCGTACGGGCGTGTTAGTGTTCATTCATGGAACAGCTCCTGAACGCCGCTATGGATATCGTTGTGATATGGATGGTTTACCGATTGAAGAAGAGACAGGGTACGATTTTCGTTCGAACCATCCCGGCTATATGCATGCTTGTGGACACGATTTACATATGACGATTGGATTGGGAATTGTTACTCACTTTGCAAGCCATCCGATTAAGGATGACCTGGTTGTGCTGTTTCAACCTGCTGAGGAAGGGCCGGGCGGAGCCTTGCCTATGCGGGACAGCATGGAGCTGGCAGACTGGATACCCGATGAAATTGTCGCGCTGCATGTTGCACCTGAATATCCTGTCGGTACCATTGCGACTCGCCCGGGCATCCTATTTGCCAATACGTCGGAGCTTTTCATCGACCTGAAGGGTATGGGCGGGCATGCTGCGTATCCACACAAGGCGAATGATATGGTAGTAGCTGCTTGCCAACTGGTGGGACAATTACAGACGGTTGTAGCCCGTAATGTGAATCCACTCGATGCAGCGGTCATTACCGTGGGTAAGGTTAGCGGAGGCACGAAGCAAAATATTATCGCGGAAACCGCCCGTTTGGAGGGTACGATTCGAACGTTGTCAGCCGATACAATGATGCTGGTTAAATCACGGATTGAAGCGCTGGTACGCGGTGTTGAAGCTGGATTTGAATGCCATGCAGAGATTCACTATGGCTCAAACTATTTGCAAGTGTACAATGAAGCTCAGGTGACCGAGGAATTTATGAACTGGGTCCGTAATCGGCAGGATGTGCAGCTTATTGAATGCGGAGAAGCGATGACCGGAGAAGACTTTGGGTATTTTCTGGAGCGAATTCCCGGTCTGATGTTCTGGCTTGGTGTTGATACGCCTTATGGTTTGCATCATGCGAAGCTGGAACCTGCGGAGGAAGCGATTGGTGTAGCCATTCGTGTGCTGACAGACTATTTTACATGGAAGTCTCAAGGGTAAATGATACGCCCTGAATAATTATGTTTAATGAAAAGAATGAAATGGAATGAAGTCGAATTTTTGAAGGAGGGTGTTATGGGAGAGCAAACCATCATCCGATTTGAACGGGTGACCAAGCAATATGACAACGATCCCCCAGTGCTGGCGGACGTTAGCTTTGAGATTGAGCGTGGTAAATTTTATACACTGCTGGGTCCTTCCGGCTGTGGTAAAACGACGATTCTGCGTATGATTGCAGGTTTTGCGGAGCCGACAGAAGGCTCTATTTATTTGAATGGAAAACTCATTAATCGTGTTCCAGCCAATGAGCGGCAGGTCAATACGGTTTTTCAAGATTATGCGCTATTTCCGCATCTGAATGTGTTTGAAAATGTAGCCTTTGGTCTGCGCATCAAAAAGATGAACAAAAAGGACATTCAGGAGAAGGTGACACAGGCGTTGTCCTTTGTCAATCTGGAAGGCTACGGTGAGCGAGAAATTTCTGAGATGTCTGGGGGACAGCGTCAGCGTGTAGCCATCGCACGGGCTATCGTCAATGAGCCTGATGTTCTTTTGTTGGATGAACCGTTGTCTGCACTGGATTTAAAGCTGCGTACAGAAATGCAGTACATTTTGCGCGAAATGCAGCAGCGCCTTGGAATTACCTTTATTTTCGTTACGCATGATCAGGAGGAAGCGCTGGCCATGTCGGACGAAATTTTTGTCATGAATAAAGGCAAGATTGAGCAGAGTGGTACGCCTAATGATATTTATGATGAGCCGATCAATCGGTTTGTTGCTGATTTCATCGGCGAGTCCAATATTGTCCCAGGACGGATGATTGCGGATTATCAAGTGGAATTTAACGGTCGACAGTTTGAGTGTGTCGACGGAGGATTACGTCCGAACGAACCTATTGAAATTGTGATCCGGCCAGAGGACTTGGAGATTACGAGTGTGGCTGAAGGCAAGCTACGTGTAAAAGTGGATACCCAATTGTTTCGTGGTGTTCACTATGAAATAAGCTGCTATGATGATTCGGGTCAGGAGTGGCTCGTACATTCTACCAAAAAGGCGGAGCTGGGCAGTGAAATCGGTCTGCGATTTGACCCGGAAGCGATCCATGTGATGCGGTTCGGGGAAACAGAGGAAGAATTTGATCGGCGTCTGGAAGCCTATGAAGAGGTGGATCAGCATGTCCGGTAATACAAGAGCAGCGTATCTGCTGCCTTACTATTTATGGATTGTGCTGTTCGTGGCAGCTCCGGTTGTACTTGTGTTTTACTATTCATTATTTGATGTGGATGGTCATCTCACCTTCAACAACTACGCTCAGTTTCTGACACCTGTTTATTTGAGCATGACGCTTAGCTCGTTCTGGTATGCATTTCTGATCACTGTATTTTCACTGTTAGTTGCTTACCCGGCAGCATATTTGCTCACACGCACCAAGCATAAGCAACTGTGGCTGTTGCTTATTATTTTGCCGACCTGGATTAACTTGCTACTCAAAACGTATGCTTTTATAGGGATCTTTGGTACCTATGGCCCGGTGAATGCGGTGTTAGGTATGGTTGGGTTGGGTGGTCAGCAATTATTGTTTACCAGCTCCAGCTTTGTGTTTGTGTCGGTTTATATTTTTGTGCCTTTTATGATTTTGCCCATTTATAACGCGCTGGAAGGGCTAAACCCGTCATTGCTGGACGCAGCCCGTGATTTGGGAGCCTCCAAATGGACCGCGTTTCGCAGGGTTATTTTCCCGTTAACGCTTGCGGGTGTGCGATCCGGTTGCATGGCTGTGTTTATCCCAGCGTTGTCGCTGTTTATGATTACCCGCCTGATTGCAGGTAACCGTGTGATTACACTGGGGACGGCGATAGAGCAGCATTTTCTGGTTACTCAGGATTGGGGTATGGGCTCTACGGTTGCCGTGTTCCTGATTTTGGCGATGGGGATCATTATGCTGCTCACCTCGGGAACGAAACGGAGGGTGCGGCATGGTAAATAAAAACCGATTCGGGAATATTTATTTGGTGATTGTTTTTCTCGTGTTGTACGCACCTATTTTGTATTTGATGTACTATTCCTTCAACAGTGGCGGGACGATGCATGAGTTTGAAGGTTTTACACTTCAATATTACAAAGAGGTGTTTGCAGACACTCGCTTGATCATTATTGTCATTAACACCTTGGTGATTGCTCTGCTGTCGTCTGCGTTAGCTACGATTATTGGCATCATGGGTGCGCTGGCTATTCATCAGATGCAGAACCGTCGAGTCAAGAATACGCTGCTGTCGCTCAATAATGTATTGATCGTGAACCCGGACGTCATTATTGGCGCTTCCTTCCTCATTTTGTTCACGATGGTCGGGATTAAGCTGGGTTTCTACTCCGTTTTATTATCCCATATTGCATTTAGTGTGCCGATTGCGGTCATTATGATTTTGCCGCGGTTGCAGGAAATGAGTCCATCTCTGGTCGATGCCGCGCGTGATTTGGGTGCCAGCCGAATGGATGTGCTGACCAAGGTGATTCTACCCTTTATCAAGCCAGGGATTTATGCGGGCTTCTTTATGGCGTTAACATACTCGCTGGATGATTTTGCGGTGACCTTTTTTGTGACAGGTAGTGGCTATTCGACCTTATCGGTGGAAATATACTCACGTGCCCGTCAAGGGGTTTCCTTGTCCATCAATGCGCTATCCACGCTCATTTTCCTGTTTACTGTGCTGCTGGTGGTGGGTTACTACTTTATTATGCGCAAGGCGAATCGTAATGGTAAAAAAGAGCCTGCGGCAGAAATGGGGGTGCCTAGATGAAGTCACTTGTGCGCGTGTTTCTGTCCATCTTCATCATCTCGTTTGGGCTGATGGGGGTGGCCGCATGGCTTAATTCCAGTCAAGGCTACTCCGGTGGCAACACACTGACGGTGTACAACTGGGGAGACTACATTGATCCTGAGCTGTTGGAACGGTTTCAGAAGGAGACGGGGATTACTGTCATTTATCAGACCTTTGACTCCAATGAGGCGATGCTGACGAAAATCGAGCAGGGAGGAACTTCGTTTGACGTAGCGGTTCCCTCGGAATATGCTTTGGCTAAAATGAAGCAGGAGCACTTGTTGCTCCCGTTGGACCACAGCAAGCTGCCGAATTTGAAGCATGTGGATTCTCATTTTCTAAACCTTTCGTTTGACCCGAATAATGAATACTCGGTACCGTATTTTTGGGGTACAGTCGGGATTGTGTTTAACCCTGAGCTGACGAAAGGCATTGATTTTCATAGCTGGAACGGTCTGTGGAATCCAAAGCTACGTAATAACCTACTGTTGGTTGATGGTGCGAGGGAAGTCGTAGGAATGTCACTGAACAGCCTTCACTATTCCTTGAACGATACGAATGAGGCACATTTACAGCAGGCTTTGACGAAGTTGGAGAAATTAGCGCCTAATGTCAAAGCGGTTGTCGGTGACGAGATTAAAATGCTGCTGGCAAACGAGGAAGCTGCTGCCGGCGTTGTATGGTCCGGTGATGCGTCTGAAATCATGGATGAGAACGAGAAGCTCGATTACATCGTGCCAGATGAAGGCTCCAACTTGTGGTTTGATAATATGGTTATTCCAAAAACCGCTACGCATGTGGATGCGGCCCATAAGTTCATCAATTTCATGATGCAGCCCGATGTAGCCGCTCAAAATGCCGAGTTTGTAGGATACTCCACACCTAATGAGGATGGAAAGAAGTTGTTGCCTGAAGATATCTCTGGTGACGAGCGTTTTTATCCTCCGTCGGAAATTACTGACAAGCTGGAAGTATACAACAATCTGGGCAAGCGCATGCTCGCTCATTACAATGAATTGTTCCTGCAATTCAAAATGCATTTAAAGTAGGGGAGTGGCGTTGGGATTAGGGGTTGGTGCTTTAAAGGTCGCTGCGGTGGTGGATGGTGCTTACCATCGCTGTTAAATTCCGATTTTTATGATTGAATATTTAAAGGTTAAAATCTCAATTTAAAGGCGACCGCTTCGCTTGTCCAGCACCATTCCGCCCCCTCCGCTGCACCGTGCTTAAAGGTACGCACCCATGAATCCCTACGCCGATAGCCGGTGGGAGTAGTGGAAGAGCGAAAAGGCCTCTGAGCCACCTGTACGGGTGGCTCAGAGGCCTTTTTTATGTTTACTCACCGCGCAAAGCGTACCCCTGCGTCTCCCACACACGTTAGAGAATTGTGGGATTTTAAGGCGGGCAGTGAGCGAAGCGGGCCATTTGAATCTGGAGAAGCGGTAGTGTTCGCTTTTGCTGTGGGATTCTTACCTATAAATGTTTTATCCAATTCAAGAATCCCACCGCAACGGCGATCGGAAGATCAAATGGACTGCGTAGCGCCTCCTCCCGCCTTAACTCCCTATAACCCTTTAACAAACCTCTCTATTTTATCCAACCCTTGCTCCAGCACATCCTGCCCGTAAGCATAAGACAAGCGAATGTATCCTTCGCCATAGGAAGAAAAGGCATCTCCAGGTACGACAGCCACTCCATGCTCTTCCAGCAGCTTCAAGGTAAAATCCATAGAGCTTAATCCAAAATGCGCGATGGAAGGGAAAAGGTAAAAGGCTCCCTCGGGTTTCTCCAGCGGGATACCCATGTCTGTCAGCCTTCCATGTACATAATCACGACGCTTGCGGTATTCCTCACGCATCGGAAGTGCATCATCGACACCAGTGGTCAAGGCTTCCAGGGCAGCATATTGGCTAATCGAGCTGGCACAGGTTACGTTGTACTGATGGACTTTGACCATGTGCTGTGTAATTTCAGCGGGTGCAAGTGTAAAACCAATGCGCCATCCCGTCATGGAATGTGATTTGGACAGACCGTTGATGACGATGGTACGCTCCCGCATACCTGGTAGAGCTGCAATGGACACGTGGGGGGTATCGTAAATCAGTTCACTGTATATTTCATCCGAAATGATAAACAGATCACGCTCCTTCAGTAAATCCGCGACCGCTTCCAGTTCTTCACGGCTCATCACTCGTCCGGTTGGATTCGAAGGATATCCGAGAATGATTGCTTTTGTCCGTTCGGTCAGATAAGGCTCCAGCACCTCGGCCGTGAGCTTGAAGCCGCTACTGCGGGTATCGGCAAACACAGGAATGCCGCCTGACAAACGGATCAATGGCTCGTACCCTGGGTAGATCGGGACAGGTAGAACAACTTCATCGCCGGGTGACAAAATCGTGCGTAAAGTAATATCCAGCGCTTCACTGGCTCCATTCGTTACGATAACCTCATCCTGTCCACGGTAATTCAGGCCGTATTTACGAGCTACAAACGTCACTGCGGCTTCTCGTAATTCCGGCAGTCCTGGATTAGGTGTATAGGAGGTGCGTCCTTCGTTAATGGCCCGATGGGCTGCTTCCATAATATGCGCAGGGGTAGGGAAATCCGGCTGTCCGATCGTTAATGACAGGGTTCCGGGTAATGCGGCAACTTTGTTGGCGATTTTGCGGATGCCGCTGATTTGAATGTTTTTAACCTGATCGTTAAGCAAATGCTCCATAGCGTATGTGCCACCTTTTTCTGTATTAGAACAAGTTTACAATAATTTGATCTGAATATGCTACGGCAGGAAGAATTCATTTTTATATGATGGCTTTGCAAACATCCAATAAGCGACTTCCAATGAACAATATATAGACCGAAGTGGTCTAGTGCGTCTATATATTGCACTTTGGAGCGACTGGAATCGAATTTTTCAAAATCCTTACATAATTCAGGTACTAAATTGACTAATTTATGGTATCTTAAAAGAAGAATATATTTGTAAGCGTAATCATAGTAAAAATGGGGAGGGGAGTATCTTTTGATGAAACAAGAATACATAGTAAAAATATTACCCACGAAATTAAAAAGGTTCGGAATCACATGGCTCAGTGTCATACTGGTGCTTTCAGCTGGAGGGCCGGTAGGGTTGTCCAGTGGAAAAGCTTCGGCAGAGCCTGCATCTTTTGCAGGAAAAGAGGTGCAACCTTCACCCGTAACTGTAGGGGCAAGTGTATATGCAGATGTCTATTTTCCTAAAAAGCTTCGCATCCACGATATACAGGGGGTAGCACACCGTTCTCCATATGAAGGACAAAAAGTAGCGGATATTGAAGGCGTTGTCACAATGGTGAAGGGGAGCAGCTTCTATATCCAAGAGATGGATGATCAAGTGGATCAGGATGAAAAAACATCCGAGGCCATTTTAGTGTACAAGCCTAGTCACGGTGCACAGGTAGGGGATGAGGTAAGGGTTAGCGGTTCGGTGAAGGAATACACGGAAAGAACATATGCAAGTAAGCCAATCGACTTGACGACCACAGAAATTGTGGCTTCTTCGGTTAAGGTAATTGCCAATGACCGTCCATCGCCATCTCCAATTTTGCTAGGTGAACAGGGACGTGTGATGCCGACATCTGTTGTGGATAATGACGGAATGAAGGTGTTTGATCCACAGGAGGATGGCTTGGACTTTTTCGAAAGCCTGGAAGGCATGCGTGTAGAGTTGAAGGATGCCACTGTGATTGGTCCTTATGGTTATGAAATTCCAGTCCGAATTGATAACGGTCCAAACACAGGTGAGGTTGTAACGGAGGCAGGCGGACTCATGCTGACAGAAAGAAGTCTGAACCCGCAACGGATTCTGATTGATGCGAAGCCTTCGACATCGTTGAAGACAGGCGATCGTTTTGCGGGTCCTATCACAGGTGTGGTGAGCTATAGCTTTAGCAATTATAAGCTGCTGCCAGAGCGTATGCCGGATGTTGTACCTGGCGGCCTCCAGCCAGCCAACACGCGTTTGTTACGCGATGATCGTAAGCTGACAGTAGCTTCTTTTAATGTGGAAAACTTCGATCCCGGTGATGGAAAACGAATAGATCAGCTGGGGCAGGCTATTGCCGTAAATTTGAATCATCCGGATATCATAGGATTGCTGGAAGTGCAGGATAATAACGGTGAGAAAGACGATGGCACCACAGACGCTTCCGAAAGCTTCCGAGTGCTCATAGAGGCGATTCGTGCTCATGGAGGCCCGGAGTACGCTTTTACAGATATTGCCCCTGAAAATAATAAGGATGGCGGTGCCCCCGGTGGCAACATCCGTGTTGGCTTCTTGTACAATCCGCAACGTGTTACGCTGACCGACAAGCCCAAGGGGGATTCAGTTACGTCTGTCACTTATGGAGTGCAGGGACTCTCTCTCAACCCGGGTCGGATTGATCCCCTGAATGCGTCATTTGAAGACTCGCGCAAGCCGTTGGCCGCTGAATTTGAGTTTGAAGGCGAGCAGGTGATTGTGGTCTCTAACCATTTTAATTCCAAAGGGGGCGATCAAGCGCCATTTGGAGGAATTCAGCCACCTGTGCGAAGCAGCGAAATACAGCGTGCGAAGATTGCAACGATTGTGAATGGCTTTGTAAAGTCGGTACTGCAAGTGAACCCTAAGGCCAATATAGTGGTGCTCGGTGACCTGAATGATTTTCAATTTTCGGAAACGCTGGCTTTGCTACGGGGGCAGGGATTGACCAATCTGATTGACAACTTGGATGAAAAGGAACGGTACTCCTATATTTATGAAGGTAACTCGCAAACATTGGATCATATGCTGGTCAGCCCGTCACTGAGCAAAACATCCGTGCTGGATATCGTTCATATGAATGCAGACTTTAGTGCGGCGGACGGGCGGGTAAGCGATCATGATCCGTTGGTTGCGCAAATAGATTTGCCGCGCAAAACGGAAGAACCACCAACAGATGGTGGGAGTGGCCGAAATGACGATGACGATGACGATGAGGATCAGCAGGATAACGTTGGAAACGCCAACGCTGGGAATAGCAGTAGCAGTAACATGAATGGAACGGTAAATGGGCAGGGTCAGACTGCCAGTAGTGTACCCAATGGAAGCAGCCTGTCTGGTACAAATGTGGTGCAAGTCAAGTCTTTAATGATCGGAGTGGAGCAAAACGGACTGAAAAAGGCAGTTGCTCAAGTAACAGCTGCTGAAATACAAAAGGCCATTCAAAATGGCGCGAAGGGTACGCTTGTGATCCGTGCAGGGGAGCAAGTAGAAGCGAGGACGTACGAGGTTCATTTAAACGGTGAAGCTTTGGGAGCCGTCTTGAACGACCGTATTCATACCCTTCGAGTGGAAACGCCACAAGGTGGATATGAAGTAGCAACAAGTCGTTTGTCTCTTCAGAAACTGGCTGATACCTGGCAGGTGCCTGTAAAACAAATTTCCTTGAATGTTTCCGTCGCTTTGAACGAAGAATTGGCTAAACGCTTGGATGTTCCGACAGGGCGCAAACTGTTACAGGCTTTGGATATCGCCGCTGAGCTGAGAAACGAGGATGGACGGAAACAGCTTTTGGCAGGTAACGGAGACTCTGGTAGTGGGTATGAACGTTATCTGTTACGTGTTCCTGCAACGGTCGATGCAGACCAGCTTGCTGTAGTGAAGGTATCGACCAACCAAGCCGGACAGCTGTCCTATCAGCCTGTTCCTTTTCACGCTGCGAGTGAGGAAATAACCGTGTATGGACGTTCGGGAGGGACTTACGCTGTGCTTGATGGCGGGGCTTCTGGTGAAGTCAGAACGTTCATGGATATATCCGGCCATTGGGCGCAGCAAGACATTACACGGCTGGCGACTCGCCTGCTTGTGACGGGGACCGATTCAACAGCGTCTACAGCTAGTGCGACTCATGAAAGGGACTTAGCGAACATGCATTTTGAGCCTGAAGGCCAGATGCGACGCTCTGAACTGGCAGCGATGCTGGTTCGTGTGCTTGGACTGGAGCGTACAGATCGCACGCTGACGAGCTTTGACGACGTTCAAACCGAATCGTGGTATGCGGATTCCGTACGTACCACAGCAGCAGCCGGGCTGATCAACGGCTATGCTGACGGAAGCTTCCGTCCTAATACACCGGTATCGAGGGAGGAACTGGCTGTGATCATAGAGAGAGCCTTGCGCTTCGCTGGGAACACAGAAGAACATACAGGAGAAGTGAGTGAAAGTATATCTGTATCATTATCGGATGCGCAGGAGATCTCTACATGGGCAGCTCCGGCTGTGAAGACTTTGTCTGGACTAGGTATTATGAAGGGAGACGAGAAAGGCCGTTTTGGCCCGGATACATCTGTGACGAGGGCAGAAGCAGCGATTGTATTATCACGCACACTGGATAAGCTACATTGGGAATAGGAGACTTCATTACACAAATGTCAGATTGATTGACTTTATACGATAGTTAAGTTATCTTTTGTGGAGAGGTAGTATGATAAAGTAGAATGAATGACGAATGAAGAGGTGAAATGTCGTGGGAGTAACAGCTAAACAAATTTTTGTGAATTTACCAGTTAAAAACCTGCAACAGTCCATTGATTTTTTCACTACCATCGGATTTGAATTCAGCGCTCAGTTCACTGATGAACATGCAACCTGTATGGTTGTTAGTGAGCATATTTTTGTCATGTTATTGGTTGAAGAACGTTTTAAAGCGTTCACGACAAAAGAAATTTCAGATGCTACAAAAAGTACAGAAGCGATTGTTGCCTTATCGGTAGAGAGCCGAGAAAAGGTGGACGAGATCGTCCACAAGGCTTTGGAAGCAGGCGGCAAGCCCTCGAACGAACCTCAAGATCATGGTTTTATGTATGGATGGAGCTTTCAGGATTTGGATGGTCATCTGTGGGAGTTCTTTTATATGGCAGAGCAGTAATGGAAATAAGAATGATGAAGTAAACGAAGTATTATGGAAAGTAAGCTATCCTCAAAAGATAGTTTGCTTTCTTTATTGTATGTTATCGAACTCACCGGGAGGAATCACAATGTCTAACGAAATGAGAGTCTACCCTGTTCAAGCTCTGAGCGAAGCCCTGGCAGATTCACTGAGTCGACTGTTAATCGACGTGGTTGCAGACGGTGCATCTATAGGTTTCTTACCCCCATTAGGTTATGAGGAAGCAGCAGCTTATTGGAACAATGTACTTGAGGACGGTGTAGTTCTGTGGATTGCTGAGAAGGACGGAGTACCAGTAGGGACGGTACAGCTGCATTTGGCTCAAAAAGCTAACGCTATTCATCGTGCGGAAATTGCAAAGCTTATGGTGCATCCGTCCGGACGCAGACTGGGGATCGCACGACAGTTAATGAAGGTAGCGGAAGAAGAGGCACTAAGTCAGGATAGAACGTTACTGGTGCTCGATACGCGGGTGGGTGACCCCTCCAATGGACTATACGAGTCGATCGGGTTCGTAGAAGCTGGTGTTATTCCGGGTTATGCTCAATCAGCCGATGGTCAGCTTCATGCCACTCGATATTATTATAAGCCATTAAATCTGTATTCTAGTCATAGCTGAGCATTTACCGAATAATTGTGGTATATACGGGTAATCATAACTTGTCATAGGATTACATAGTTTTTTCCGCGTTTATTCGACTGGAAAAGCACGGGAATAGAAACGTATAATAAAGAGGGGATCAGAAAAGGTCTTTTTATGTCAATTTGGGTGTACTGAATTGAAGAACGTAGCAAACACAGCGGAGGAATCAGAGAATATGAGGTTGGAGCATGATTTTTTAGGTACCAAGGAAGTGCCATCAGATGCCTATTACGGTGTACAAACGCTGAGAGCAAAAGAAAATTTTCCAATTACAGGCCAAAGACTGCACCCTGAGTTGATTAAAGCCATGGCGATCGTGAAAAAGGGAGCAGCGACGGTAAATATGGAACTAACCCGTTTACATCGCCCCAAAGCAGAGGCCATTATTCAGGCTGCTGATGAGATTATACAAGGACAGTTGCATGATCATTTCATCGTCGATCCGATTCAGGGCGGCGCAGGCACGTCCATTAATATGAATACAAATGAAGTGATTGCGAACCGTGCGTTGGAGCTGATTGGCAAGCAACGCGGAGATTATCAGGAGATCAGTCCTAATAATCATGTTAATATGGCGCAATCGACGAACGATGCTTTTCCTACAGCCGTACACTTGGCTGTATTAAGTATGATTGATAAGCTGTTAGCTACCATGAGTGAGCTTCAGGAAGCATTTTCCCGGAAGGCAAATGAGTTTGATAGTGTGATTAAAATGGGCCGGACTCACTTGCAGGATGCAGTGCCCATACGATTAGGGCAGGAGTTTCAGGCTTATGCGCGTGTGCTGGGTCGTGATATCGGACGCGTCCGTGCGACCAAGCAGCACCTGCTAACGATTAATATGGGTGCAACTGCGGTGGGTACTGGCCTGAATGCAGACCGTCGTTATATTCAGCGTGTCGCAGAGGTACTGGCAGAAGTCAGTGGCTTCCCTGTGGAAGCTGACGAAAATCTTGTAGATGCTACACAAAATACGGATGCTTATACTGAAGTGTCTGCTGCCTTGAAAATTTGTATGATGAATATGTCTAAGGTGGCAAATGACATCCGGTTAATGGCTTCCGGACCTCGTGCAGGTCTGGGAGAACTGAGTCTGCCTGCTCGTCAGCCAGGGTCATCCATTATGCCGGGCAAGGTAAATCCGGTGATGTGTGAGGTCATTAACCAAATTGCTTTTCAGGTCATTGGTAATGATCATACAATCTGCTTGGCTTCAGAGGCTGGTCAGCTCGAGCTGAATGTGATGGAGCCTGTACTGGTCTACAATCTGCTGCAATCGCTGGAAATTATGAAGCAGGGCTTCCACGTCTTCCGCATTCATTGTGTGGAAGGGATTGAAGCGAATGTGGAGCGTTGTCGTGAATATGTAGAGAACAGTGTAGGCATTATTACAGCGCTTAATCCGCATCTTGGATATGAGGTGGTATCACGTATTGCTCGCGAAGCAATTACGACTGGGAAATCGGTGCGTGAGTTGTGCTTGCTGTACAATGTACTGACCGAGGAGGAGCTGGACATTATATTGGACCCGTACCAAATGACTCAGCCTGGTATTGCCGGAGAATCTTTGCTGAATCGCGAATAATGATGCGGAGTATGGAGTTTAGACAGCTTTGAGGCAAGACGAAGATAGCCCCGTCGAATCTGGCGGGGCTATTGTTATGTGATAACACAGATGTAATACGGGTGCCAGCGTGCATAGGGGAGTGTCCTGTCAAGGATGATATGGCTACGCTTATGGTAGAAAAGGGAGAGTTGGATGTTGCTAGAGAAATTATTGGCATACAAGGAATTAGGAATAGGACTCATTGTACTTTTAGTGTTGTTTGCGCTCATCATCAGAGGACTGATACGTAGTCGCAGAAATCGGATTTTACGTGATCTGGACCCACGCAAAATTGGAATTCAGGATATAGATCGTATGGAGGATGGCTCGGAATTTGAACTTTATTTGCAACGGTTATTATCCGCGCTTGGCTATAAGGACATCTATAAAACAACCAGTAGCCGGGATTTTGGAGCGGATCTGGTTTTTACAGACCGTGAAGGCGTCAGAGTAGTCATACAGGCCAAACGTTATGGGGTACAACATCCGGTAGGCCTGGGAGCAGTGCAGGAGATCTATACCTCTATGCGTTATTATGCAGCTGACAAGTCCCTCGTCATCACCTCCGGCCGGTACACGGAATCCTGTAAAACACTTGCTGCTGTCAACGGGGTTAAATTATTAGACCGCAACGACTTGATCGACATGATTGATTTATTCAAGACGAAACGGCGCGAGGAAGTCATGGATCTCATAGAAAGTAAAACCGAAGTGATTGCTTCCAAATGGAGCGAAAGATAATCATAAAAGGGACTGAATTACTGGTGACGAGATCGAAGCCCAGTAATCAGTCCTTTTTATTTTTTAACATAATGCTTGCTCTTATATTGTTAACATTAGATGCCTGTCCAGACATCCTTAGCATAGCGTTTCTCCTGTTGGAGACGATCCAACCATTGCTGTGCTTCTTCTTTATTGGTATGGTGTGCTTCCGCGTAAGCAGCACAAAGGGTGTTTTCTACATCGGGAGCCATCCGGCTACCATCACCGCATACATACAGATGCGCTCCTTCATCAAGCAAGTGAATCAGAGTGTCCGCATCTTCCTTCATGACATGCTGCACGTATCTTTTGGGTTGATCGGGCAGACGTGAAAAGGCTGTATGAAGCGTAACGATTCCCTCCTGCTCCCAGGCTTGCAGCTCTTGCTTGTACAGATAGTCAAGCTTCGGATTACGGCAGCCATAGTATAGATGAGCCTCGCCGAGCTGCTCTCCTCTCTCCTTAAGTACATAGCGTGTCTGTAGGAATCCGCGGAATGGTGCCACTCCAGTACCCGGACCGATCATGATGACAGGCACGGCTGGATCTTCCGGTAAACGGAAGCCCGACTGAGGCTTACGCACAAAAATGACAATAGGATCATCTGGTTGGAGCTGTGCCAAATAATTAGAGGCAATTCCTAGGTATTCACCTTGTCCGCTACGGGCTGGTCCACGCACGACGCCCACTGTTATACTCGCCGAATTATCCGATTCAAGCGGAGAGCTTGAGATGGAGTAGTACCTAGGCTTGAGTGGTGGTAACAGCGAGATAAAGTTTTCAAATGGCAGCTCGCAGGCTGGATACTTCTCCAGAATATCCAGCATCGTGACGCGCTTCTGTCGTATCTCTCGATCAAAGGTAGTATCCTCCAGCAAAGCTTCAATTTCTTTCTTGTGCGGTGGACACACTGTAAAGGATGCCAGTTGCCGTAGCTGGGCTCTCGTTGCCGGTTCTTGCAGTTCCACACTGAGAGTGAGCAAATCTCCTATACTGACAGGCCGATCTAAGGGGAGATGCGCCGCATCCCGGTCACTGCCTCTCAATACGATGTAATCCTGTTCCTGTAATTTAAAGCGTTGCATCACCCTTTTGACTAGCGAAGCAGGATTACGCGGCAACACACCAAGGTGGTCACCTTCGCGATAGGACAATCCGGTTGGTAATTTGAGCTCCAGATGTCGTGTACTGCGTTCACTTTCAGCAGCAAGCAGCTCACGATTCGCTGTAACGACGGCGGTCACTGCTCCGTAGTTGTCTGCAAGAGGTGTACTGAGTATGGCGCTGACGAACTCTATGCTCAGGCTGTTGCTGTCCTGCGGTTCTGTATCATTGTGCTCTACCCCGAAAGCATTCAACAAATCCGGCCATAAGCCGTGGTTCCAAGCTTCCCAATCCTTCTCGAAGTCACCGCTGGCATCGCCCTCACCCCGGTCATACAGTCGCTTCGCCCCTTTGGCAGACATCAGCTTGTCGATCAGCCTTGGAATACGCTGATACGTGCTGGCCCAATTGCGGTCGCCGCAGCCGAATACAGCGTACCTTACGCCTGCCAGCTGCCCCTCGTCTGCCTGCTCCAACCATTGTACAAAGGCATCAGCATTATCCGGTGGACGCCCGTTATAAGATGCGGTTGTAATAAGTACCACGCCTTCTTTAGGCAAATTGTCCACACGATCATTCAGAGTTGCTATGCTACTGTTGAAACCCCAATTTCGACCTAAATCGGCTAGTTCACCTGCAAGTCCCTCAGCTGTACCCAGATTCGAGCCGTACAAAGAAAGCAAAGAAGTATCATGTTTTTCGGCATGGGGGGGTGCAACCTTTTGTTCCTCTTGTTCATGAAGTTCTTGAACGGCATCTGGCAGCATAACGGCAGTCTGTGTGCTGCGCGGGCGTACTTGAATGGTGAAGCCCTCCGGCTTGAGTGTGAGCGTTTCTTTGACTTTCAACTCATAATGAGTATGATCAATCAGCTCAAAATGTTTCAGTACCATACCCAGCACAAGAGTGGCCTCCTGTAAGGCAAACTGCTGTCCAATACAGGCGCGTTGACCGTTGCCAAACGGTTTGTAGGCATCTTGCGGAATGGCGGATGGGTCCTCGAAGCGCTCCGGTCGAAATTCCTCAACATCTTCGCCCCAAGCCTCGGTATCACGGTGCAGTTTTGGAATGAGTACATTGACGCTGTCACCTTTTTTAAGTGGGTAGGTTCCGTCGAGCAACGTATCTTCTTTGGCAAAGAGAGAGAACGCGGGCGCTGTCGGCCATAGTCGCAGAGCTTCATTCAGTATCATCCTTATGTACTTGAGTTCACGAACCTGAGTATAGGAAGGCAGCGAATCGGTGAGCACGCGATCCACTTCTTCATAGGCCTTGGTTAGCGTTCGCGGATTCTTAAGCAAATAGTAAATAGCAAAGGATAAAAGCCCACTGGTCGTTTCATGACCGGCGATGAGAAAAGTGATGATCTGATAGCGGATATTTTCATCATCCAGCGTTTCACCAGTTTCTGGATCTTTGCCTTCCAGCATACGTGCCAGTAAATCCTCTTCTCCTTGGTTGCCAAGGGTTTTGCGTTCTTGAATAATGCTGTCTACCAGCGAAAACATCGTTTCGATGTCGTGTTTAAACTGCTTTCTCTTCGATAGCATCAGCTTGTTTTGCAGATTGAGGCGTTGCAGCTGACCCATTGCTTCATCCAGTGCGCGTGTCATACTGGTCACGAACGGATGGGGCTGATCGCGATAGAAGCTGTTAAAACGATAATTAAAGCCGCATAATCCGATCGTATCCAAAGTCAGCCGGGTCATATCTTCCGGAACCTCTACACTTTCATCGGGATTGAGCCGAGACCATTTCTGTATCAGCTGAACAGCAAGATCAAGCATCATATTGTGGTAACCCTTCATGGCCCGCTGACTGAAACTTGGCAGCAAAATTTGGTGGGCCTTGCGCCAGTTCGGTTCCTCAGTCCAGCTTGTGAATAGTCCGTCTCCTGCAAAAGCTCGTACTTTTTGTAGTGGGGCCCACACTTGTTTGTCGAAACGGGATTCATCACAAGCATCTGCGACCAGCTTATGACCGGAAATATAAATGTTCGTTCCTTCAGGCAGATCCATGCGAAAAATTGGACCGTACTCATAAGAAAGCTTAACCAGAGACTGGACAGGGGCATGTGTATCGATCAAGGGCAGATTACCTAAGGGACCATAAGTTTTGGGCTGTGGAATTAAATCTGTCGAAGTCATTTTTAATGTTGCTCCTTTCGGATTGAAATAGAGTGATGGTTTCAGAGTACCTATGTTTTCCAAATTACACTTTATTCTTACGATATAAACGAAAATAAGTGAATTTGGACAGTTCGTATAATAAAAGAAGCATAAAAATATACATTTTTTACATGTAGATCTCATTTATCATGTTCTATTTACAATGAATTTACAGAAACTCTTATGAAAAAATATGCTTTTATAACCGATATAAAGATGTTGGGGATTTCCAAATTATGCTGAGGTGATATGTCATGAAGAAGCGAGCAAAATTGTTGAATTTTAGGTGGATTCCCATTGTCACAGTCTTTGCATTATTGCTAAGTGCATGTGGGCAGTCGGCAGCACAAACCAAGGCTCAGCCCATTAAGGTGGGAATCGTACTGTCAGATATTGGTCTGGGTGACCAATCTTACAGCGACGCGGCTTTTCGAGGTTTGGTCAAGGCAAGGGATGAGGGGAAGATTGTTTTTGAATACCGGGAAATAACTGAGACCAAGACGTATGATGCGGCTTTTGAGCAGCTTGCTCAAGAAAAGGCTGATTTAATCATTGGGCTGGGTTACATGGTGAAGGACAGTTTGGAATCCATTGCTAAAAAATATCCAGACCGTAAATTTTTAATTGTGGATGAGAAATCAGATTTACCGAATGTGGCCTCTATTAGCTTCAAAGCAGAAGAGGGCAGTTTTATGGCTGGGGTCGTTGCGGGTTTGACGAGTCGAACCGAACAGGTAGGTTTTCTCGGAGGTGCGGAATCTCCTTTGTTGAAAAAATTTGAAATTGGGTATCGCGCAGGGGTGCAATCAGTCAAGCCTAATGCCAAAGTTACTGCAACGTATGCAGGAGATTTTGGAAAGCCGGAACTGGGTACGGAAATTGCAGATGACATGATTAATCAGGATCAGATTGATGTTATATTTGCAGCCGCAGGTCTTACGGGTGTAGGTGCGCTACAGGAAGCGCAAAAGCAGCAAAAATTAGCCATCGGGGTCGATAGTGACCAGTTTTTTATTGCGGAAAAAGCGGTAGTGACCTCGATGTTTAAAAATGTAGACATTGCAATTTATACAGCAATCAAAGGCTTTGCAGATCATCAAAGAAAATTTACGGAGAAGGATATGGTGTTTGGTCTTGCAGAAGATGGTGTAGGTTTAGCGCCTATTCGTGTCGTGACACTGAATCCGGATCAGCAAAAGTTGTTGGATGATTTAAAGGAAAAAATCAAATCCGGCACACTTACTGTACCCACCCAATAAATTTTCGCAAACGGAGGATGAAGGCTGATGAAACTGCAAGGTAAACTGGTACTGAACGCGATGATTTCCTTGATCGCTTGCCTGGCTTTAGTGGCTTATATCATTTTTGAATTAATTCGTATTAACTCGCAAAGTAGTAATCTGGTTCCGGCTATGTTGAATGTACAGCAGCTCAATGCCTATTTGATTCAGTCAGGGCAGGCACTGCAAAATTATTCAGCTTCCATGACGGAGAGCAACAAAGCCGATGTGCAAAATCAACTGACTCAGTCTGAAAAGACGATTGCATTGCTTTCACAGGGCATGATGCAAACCGAAGCGCAGCAAAAGCGACTGAATACGATTAAAACAAAATTCAGCCAATTGAAAGTAGCAACGGAGAAAGCCATGAGTACCCAAAACAGCCCGGAGTCCAAGCGGGAGGCCATGCGTGCCCAAGGGATTCAGAACGATGTATTTATGCTGGATCTGCTGACCAAGGCACGTTATGACCAATACACAGAAGATTTGACCAAGAGCATTCGTTTTACATGGCAATTGGCCTTGGCAGGTGCAGTTATACTTCTGGTGGCGGTTGGGCTATATAATACATATACATCCAGGCAGCTTGCCCTTAGAACACGCAAATTAACGGATGCCGCAAAGCAAATTGCTGAGGGAAATCTGACAGTGCAGCTTGCCCAAACCAAGGGACGCGATGAGCTGGACGAGCTCAATGAATCTTTCCGGGTGATGATCGGGAACTTGCGCAGCATTGTACTCTCCATTGATCAGGCGGGTAATCGTGTCGATCTGATGGCTCGGGATATTGATCAGCATAATGAGGCCATGAAGGAAATTGTGACACAAGTCAGCACGTCAACAGAGGAACTGGCAATAGGCAGTCAGAAAATTGCTGAGGATCTGTCGTCGACAGTTGGCGTTGTGGACGAGATGCAGCAGAAGTTTGAATCGAATCTACTGGAAACCACACAATCGACCGCGTATAGTGAGGATGCTTTGCGTGTCATTGAGCAGGGTACGCGGGTCATGAGCGATCAACTGCGTATTGTTGCAGAAAATCGTTCAGCCATGTCCGAAGTGGAGCAGACGGTCAAGGAGCTGGAGGCTAATGCAGTCGAGATTACAACCATGACTGGATATGTCTCCGAAATTGCCAGCCAAACATCGCTGTTGTCCTTGAATGCTTCTATTGAGGCTGCACGTGCAGGTGAAGCAGGAAAAGGTTTTGCTGTTGTTGCCAATGAAGTGAAAAAGCTGGCGAATCAATCAGAGTCTGCTGTAAAGAAAATTTATACCGCAGTTGACGGTATCACGCAGGCTATGGATAAGGTGAAGATTTCTGTGGCGCAAAGTCAGGAGCTGTTCCGTGAGCAGGAGAAGGCAACCTCCTCAACCGGCGAATCGTTTACAGAGATTAGTGGCAAAGTGCAGCAAATTGCCAGCCAAGTCAGCAAGTTATCAACGGACATGAATGTATCGCGAGAACTGAGCGTACAGGTACAGCAAGCTATCGAAAATATCAGCGCAATCACTCAGCAATCCGCCGCAGGCAGTGAAGAGATTACGGCTTCCACGGTAGAGCAGAAGCGTTCATTTGAGGAATCGGCTGAGAAGGTAAAAGAGCTTCGTCAGATTCGCGAGGAAATGCAGCGGGAGCTAGATCGTTTTCAGGTGGAAAAGACAAGCTAAAACCTGTGAAGCAAGTATCTGTTTTTGCTGAATAATGAATACAAGCAGTGCCAAAGAAGAAGTTCTACCTTGTACAGGGAGACTTCTTCTTTTTTATATGAATGTTGTTCCTTATATTAAGTTTGAATTACATAGGCAGGGAATTCCGACTCTTGCGTCAAATAGTAATAGGGAGAATATGTCACCAGTATATGGGTCAGAGGAAGATGGACAACGAAGTCCGGAAGGATGAAGTTACGGGAATGCTGCGACTTAAGCTTCGATTGATACTGAAAAATAAACAGACAAGATTGATTCTACTGCTTACTCTGTGCGTGTCGCTTGTGATTAGCGTGATCGGCTTGCTATCGTATTCAGGATACCGTGAAGGTTTGGATACCGAGCTGAACACACCCAATATAGAATTATTGCAAATCAATCTGGATGTGACCAATCGGGCTTTTCGTGAGTCTGATAACAAGGCGCTGGACGCAGCCTATCATCCGGATGTAGAGGCTTTTGTACGTGTCCAAACGGACGGGAAATCGCTGGAAGACAACGCCTCCGTCATAGATCGGCTTCAGAAATACTTGAAAACCCTTTCTTCGCACGAAGAAATTTATTCGGTTGAAGTTATTTCTTTGGACAATCATGCTCTCGTATCCAGCAATTATGGTTACATGCCTGATTGGAAGCAGGCACCGGATACCACATGGGTTCCCTGGATTCAGGACATTCAAAAAAAGCCGTTGTTGATTAAGCGGCGATGGTATGGCACTGATCGTGAGCAGGGGACGATAGAGTTGCTTTCGCTGGCCAGGCCCATAGTAAAGAATGGTCGGGTCATGGGTGCGGTGCTAATCAATCTGGATTACGATCGTTTTTTTTCCAAACTATATATTCATTTATCCAACTCGCAATACGTGTATGATCTGGACGGCGAGTTGATCTATCCCAAGCTGAAATCGTCCTTACCCTTAAATGATATGGGCAGGATTTTGAAAGAGCTGGATGTGAGCCCCTATGCTTATGTGGAGATAGGGGACATGGAATATATGGCCAACCAAACCTTTTCAGATGTAACGGGCTGGCGTCTAGTATCGCTCGTTCCGATGGACAAGCTGCTGAAAAATGTAAAGCTGGCGCGCAATATGATGCTGTGGCTGGCCTTTATCTCCATACTGGCTGGGTGCTCAGCAGTTTACTATTACAATTATGCAGCTTTTCGCCCCATGAAAAAAATTAATAGCCTATTAAATTCGGGCAATAAGGGAACGCGCCAAGGAGGATTGTATGACCTGGAACCTGTGATTAGCAAACTGGTTGGAGAGTTTCACCGCAAATCATTGGTGGTAGAGCGAAGCCTGCCGGAGCTGCGTTCCAAATATATGGAAGATGTCATCCAGCGTAGAATGGGCATACAGGAAATGCGTATGAAATGGGAACAGTATTTTTCCGATTGGGACGGCCATTCTTTGTTTGTCATGATCGTGTCCATCGACCGGTATTCTGCGTGGGCCGCAAGCTTTCCAGAAGAGGATAAAATGCTGCTCAAGTATGCGCTGAACAATATTTTGCTAGAGATGCTCGAACCTCACTGGAAAGCAGTATGCTCGCCGGAGGAGGAAAGTGGTTTTATTGTGCTGTTACAGTTCAGCGAGAGTTCGAATGAAGTTGGTACAGAGACTGACCTCCAAGAGAGCATTTTGCTTCAGAAAAGCGTGGATAGGCTGATTCAGGTTGTCGGTGAGTATCTTCCTTTGACTATTTCTATAGGGATTGGTCATATAGTCACGGATATTCAAGAGGCACGGGCGTCTTTTATAAAAGGAAAAGAGGCCCTTAATTTGCGTTTGTATGAGGGGTATGGACGTTCATATACGAATATAGACAGCAGCATAAGTGTGAAAAAGGATAACACAGTGGATGAACAGTCAAAGGAGCAGATTCAGGATTCAACATTGCTGGACAATCGGCGTGTGGAAATGATTCGTGCCCTGGAGTCACAGGAACCTGGTGCAAGTGTAAAGCTAATCAGCCACTGGGTAGAAGAACTTCGACTCCACAGAACATCCCCAGCCCAGGTCTACTTGTTTGTTCATGGATTGCTGGAAGATTTGCTAAAATGGTGTACCACTCAGAGTGTGACGCCGCCGGATCAGCTTGCTGATTACCACTGGAATCAGATTCTGACACTAGACCTTCAAGACATTGAGGTATTGCTGGTCATTATGTTGACTGATATCGAAGAAAAATGGCACGGTCGCATTCAGTCCAAAGATTTTGTGCGTGTACAAGAGATGATCGAATATATGGAACATCATTTGCATTTGAACATCGGGCTTCAGGAAATTGCGGATCATGTTCACATGAGCGTGTCCTCGGTGAGCAGCATGTTCAAGGAAGAAACGGGGACCACCGTTTACGATTATTTGACTGGATTACGCGTAAAAAAGGCATGCACATTACTATGTGAAACCCATTTGAAAATCGGTGAAATTGCAGAACAGGTCGGATACCGAAATGAGAACAGCTTTATTCGGGTATTCCGCAAGCACAAACAAGTGACCCCAGGGAAATTCAGACAAATCAGCAAATCTTCCAATGAATATGCAGATCGGTCAAAAGGCCGATACTTTGGCGAAATAGAAGATAAATACGAAGATTAAGCGATAGCTGTAGCCCTCCACGTTGCGGTACATTGACTTCATGTAAACGCAAACAACAAGACCGAAAACGTTGGAGGTGAAAACGGGCGCATGACGGGCCCAGTTCATTTTTGGAGAAGAGGAAACATAATGAAGAAAAAGCCATGGCAAAAATATGTGCTGGTTGCGGCTGGAGTAGCTATGCTTTCTGCCTTGAGTATCAGTGAATATGTGGATCACCGCACCCTGCAGGATCACAGCCGTATATTTCCTACGAAGCCAATAACACTCGTCGTTCCTTATGCGGCCGGAGGCGGTACAGATATTACCGCGAGAGCGTTGGCGAAAGCCGCCGAAAAGCATCTCGGTCAGCCGATCATCGTCGTTAATCGAACGGGAGGAGGCGGTTCTGTCGGGCTGATGGAAGGGGCTGAGGCGCAGGCGGACGGTTATACTGTAACGTATCTGGTCGCTGAGCTGACTACGTTGCCTCATTTGGGACTGCTACCGCTCACCTATGAGCGATTTAAGCCGCTGCTTCAAACCAATATGGACCCTTCCGCCATTACGGTCCGGGCGGATGCACCATGGAAGACAGCGGAGGCATTTCTGGAGGATGCTGGGGCCCATCCCGGCAAGCTCAAAATGGGGAATGCAGGCACGGGGAGCATATGGCACCTTGCTGCCGCAATGCTGGAGCAGAAAAGCGGAGTCCGCTTTACCCATATCCCTTATGAGGGAGCAGGCCCAGCCGTCTCCGCTTTGATGAGCGGATTCGTGGATGCTGTACCCGTCAGTCCCGCAGAAGTGAAGAAATACGTGGACGAAGGGAAACTTCGCATACTGGCGATCCAGGCAGACACTATTTCGGAAGCGTTTCCAAAAGTGCCGACACTACAGCAAGCCACTGGGCTGCGTGTACATTTTATCGGCACTTGGAGAGGGTTGGCTGTACCCAAGGATACACCGGATGAAGTTGCTCAAACGCTGACGGATGCACTGATCAAGGGGACGAAAGACGAGGAATTCAGGGAGGAAATGCGTAAGCATGGGTTGGGATTGCGTGTCCAGGATGCAGAGGCATTCGCGCAGCAACTGAAGGAGAGTCATGATACCTTCGCAAGACTGATTCCCGAGCTCGGCTTGAGCCGCAAGTAATACGGCCTTGTTTTTGCATTGGCAAAAACGAAAGGATTGAACGAAGTAATGAAAATCAAACAAAACATTGATAAAATTCCAGGGGGCATTATGCTGGTGCCGCTGTTTATTGGCGCACTTTTTCATACATTTACTCCATGGGCAGGCGACTATTTTGGATCTTTTACCAAGGGGCTGATGACAGGTACGGTACCCATTTTAGCAGTGTGGTTTTTTTGTATGGGTGCTTCTATAGATGTGCGAGCGACGGGTACTGTATTGCGTAAATCAGGAACGCTCGTATTGACTAAAATCGCGGTTGCGTGGGTAGTGGCGATCATTGCATCCAGATTGCTGCCTGTTGGTGGTGTAGAAAGTGGACTATTTGCAGGTTTGTCAGTGCTGGCGCTGATCTCGGCTATGGATATGACGAACGGCGGGTTATACGCCTCCATTATGCAGCAGTATGGCTCCAAGGAAGAGGCAGGAGCATTTGTACTGATGTCACTGGAATCGGGTCCGTTGGTGACCATGATTATTTTGGGTAGCACCGGGCTGGCCGTTTTTGAACCGCAGACATTTGTGGGGGCGGTATTACCATTTTTGGTCGGCTTTATGTTGGGCAATCTGGATCATGATTTCCGAAAATATTTTGGGAACGCAACGCAAGCTTTGATTCCATTTTTCGGTTTTGCACTTGGTTGTTCCATTGACCTGAGTGTCATTGTCCAGACAGGTATGCTTGGTATTTTATTGGGTGTTTTTGTCATTATCATTACAGGTATTCCACTGATTTTGGCGGACAAATATATCGGTGGTGGCAACGGTACAGCAGGAATTGCAGCCTCTAGTACAGCAGGAGCAGCAGTAGCCAATCCAGTCATTGTCGCCAATATCAAGCCTGAGTTTCTGCCTGTTGCGCAATCTGCAACGGCATTAGTTGCCGCTTCGGTCATTGTGACCTCGATTTTGGTACCTATTTTGACGGCATACTGGGCCAATTATATGAAGCGTAAGGGGAAATCCCAAGGAGCAGGGCCTGTAAATCCAGGGACGAATGTACCTAAATGAGGATTTTGCAAAAATCCAATAAGCGACTTCCAATAAACAATATATAGATCGAAATGGTCTAGTTCGTCTATATATTGCACTTTGGAGCGATTGGAATCGGATTTTGCAAAATCCTAAAATAAAGTTTGGATGATGATGCTCTCAACTTATGGACCTTTCCATTACCCGGGAAATGCTTTTGCAGTTATACCTTCAATCCTAACATTACAAAACTTGTCCTAAAACGCTTCTGCAAACATACATATGTAAGCAGAGGAGCGTGATGGGATTGGAAAACAAGGTGCGTCGCTACTACCAGTTAAAGCAAAAGCAAAAAGAAATTGAAGGTGAACTGACTGATTTGCGTAATGACATTACCGCTCATTGTGCACAGCAGGAAGTATCAGATTGGGAAATTGGCAACTACCGAGTCAAGATTATACAGCAGCACCGCAAGGAATACGATCATACAAAGCTGTATGATTCACTGCCTGATCCGCAGCTATGGCGCTTGTTTTCCAAGCCGGATACGTCGAAGATTGCCAGTTTGCTTAAGCTCAAGGTCATCGCAGAGGAGCAAATAAAAGATGCCGTTTCTCTTAAAACGGTGACGCTATTGCAGGTGGATAAAAAATAAATAAAAAGAGCTGCCCCCGTTTTCGGAGCCAGCTCTTTTTATTGTCTGTTGTTTACTAGTCTTCCATCTTCACGCTCTATGAATTATTTATCAGACAAACTTTTTCCCACTCCTTTGAGAAAATGAATACCAAATCCCATTGCCCGATTTACATCTGGATCATTCATCGCCTTCATAAGATCGCGCAGACGAGTCTTTTTATTCTGCTTTAGATGTTCTTCGGCTTCGTTCAGGCCATTGGTAACGCTATTTGTCAGCTTTTTCATCAGCTCGGGGTCTACCTCAGACAGCATCCCTGCTGCTCCCATGAGATTATTGATGATGTTCGTCACAGGCTTACGCGTCGCTTGTCCTACAGCGATTTTGGCGATGCTTTCTTTGGCTTTTAGCATAGACTGAGCTGCTTCGAGAAGACCACTGTCGTGCAGCTCGCGTACGATTTCAAGCGTCTTCTGCAATGCCGCCCCATTGTCCGCCAGATCAGCAGTAAGCTGATCCAGCGATTGTTTTTGCCGTTCTTCTTCTGTCAGAACGCGTTTTCTCACAATTGAAATAGGCTTAGCCACGGTTTGACCTCCTTATTTTTGATCCACCAAATCGACGTAACCGGGACGGTTCCACTTACGGTCCACTTCAACCCCATTTTGCGGATGACGTTTTTTGTAACGCGGATTGATACGTGGTAGTGGATTTTGACCGTCTACCTCCAAAATTTGCATCCGTACTTTGGCTTGTTTATAGGCCGGTGTACGGGTGACCACATCGAACGCTCCACCAGTTAACAGATTGACCGCACCATCATGGCTGGTAGAGTGCATTGGCACATAAATTTCAGTTCCCTGCACGCGGTCTGTAACCAGAACGCGTAGCTTGACCGCACCATAAGGGGATTCCAATCGAACCAGCGATCCATTAGTGATTCCGCGCTCCTCAGCCAATTCAGGTGACACTTCCACAAATACTTTTGGAAGTTTGAGCTGAATACCCGCTGATTTGGTCGTCATATTTCCTTCATGAAACTGTTCGAGCAGTCGACCATTATTTAAGGTCAAATCGAATTCAACGGGGTACTCTTTCGGTGGTACATATTCGAAAAGTCCCAAACGCGCTTTTTTATCCGGAAAGTTAAAGCCGTTGGTGTGCAGCAACGGTGTATTGCTACCATCCGGCGATCCCCAGTGGAAGCTATTCCAGCCTTCCAAAACGTCATAATTACATTGGGAGAAAAATGGAGTGAGCGACGCCATTTCCTCAAAAATTTCACTTGGATGGCTGTAATCCCAATCAAATCCCATATGCTTGGCAAATTGGCTGAAAATCCACCAATCTGGTTTGCTGTCTCCTAGAGGGCGGAGTGCTTCATATAGACGCTGAACACGACGTTCGGTGTTCGTAAAGGTTCCGTCTTTTTCGAGTGAAGGTACGGCTGGCAAAATAACGTCAGCGAATTCAGCTGTCTTGCTCAGAAATACATCCTGAACGACAAGGAAATCCAAGTTCGCCAGCATTTCTTGGGTATGGTTGGAGTCGGCATCCACCCATGCCATCTCTTCTCCAGCGATATACATCGCTTTGAGCTTACCTGTTTCAATGGCTTCCAGCATCTGAATGTTGTCTAGTCCGCGTTGACCTGGAATTTGTACGCCATAGGCCGCTTCGAACTTGGCACGAACGACATCGTTCGTCACGGGCTGATAGCCCGGGAAAATATCCGGCATCGTACCCATATCGGCAGCACCCTGCACATTGTTATGTCCGCGAAGCGGATATGCGCCTGCACCCGGACGCATAAAGTTTCCAGTCACCAGCAGCAGGTTGGCAATTGCAATCGAAGTGTAAGAGCCTGCGATGTTTTGCGTCACACCCATGCCCCAGCAAATGGCAGTGCCGTCGGTTTCGTGAATCATAGTCGCTACCTCAATCAGTGTCTCTTTGGAAATACCAGTTTCCTGTTCGGCAAATTCCAGGGTGAAACGCTCTAGCAACTTCAAATATTCAGGATAGAAGTTTACATGCTCTTCAATGAATTTTGCATCATGCCAGTTTTGCTCAATGATGTATTTGGCTACAGCGGATAACCATACATAATCAGTACCTTGCTTCGGACGAATGAACAGATCTGCGCGTTCTGCCATTTCATGCTTGCGCAGGTCGACCGAGATCAACTTTTGACCGTGCAGCTTATGCGCACGTTTGATACGAGTAGCCAGCACTGGATGTCCTTCTCCCGGCGCGCAACCGACCAGCATGACCAAACCTGCTTTGGCAATGTCTTTAATCGTACCGCTGTCCCCACCGATGCCTCCGGTGTATTGCAGCCCCCATGACGCAGGAGATTGGCAATACCGTGAGCAATTATCGACGTTATTCGTTTGGAAAACCTGACGAGCCAACTTCTGCATCAAATAGTTTTCTTCATTGGTAAATTTGGACGAAGAAATAAAGCCGAGTGCTTCGCCACCGTAAGTTTCTTGAATAGCTCCCATTTTGCTGGCCATCAGGCTCAGTGCCTCTTCCCAGGTTGCTTCCACAAATTCGTCACCTTGACGAATTAAAGGGGAGGTCAGACGCTGATCACTGTTCACAAAATCCCAGCCAAATTTCCCTTTTACGCATGTCGAGATACCGTTAACAGGTCCCTCAGAGGTAGGTTGTACCTTCAAAATTTTGCGGTCTTTGGTCCAAACCTCAAAGCTGCAACCTACACCGCAAAACGTACAGACGGTTTTCGTTTTTTTCGTACGGGTTTCACGCATCGCTGCTTCGGCTTCGGAAATAGCAAAAATCCCACTATAGCCCGGCTCCACTTCCTTTATTAAATCCACCATCGGATTTAATAAATCCTTGTTCATGCCACTCATGAAGCCTGCTTCTCCCAGCATGGATTTCTCCATCAAGGCATTGCATGGGCAGACGGTTACACACTGACCGCAGCTGACGCAGGAGGAATCGTTAATCGCAACCCTGTCATCCCATATGACGCGAGGGCGTTCAGCTTCCCAGTCGAGGGACAGCGTTTCATTGACCTGAAGGTTTTGGCATACCTCTACGCATTGGCCGCATGCAATACATTGATTGGGGTCATATCGATAGAAGGGATGAGACATATCTACTTCTGTCGGGTCAACTTTCGGTTGGTACGGATATTTTTGATGTTCAATTTCCATTAGCTCTGCTGTATTATGCAAAGTACAATTACCGTTGTTGTTATCGCACACTGTGCAGTAGAGGAGATGATTTTCCAGCAATCGGTCCATAGCCTCGGTTTGAGCTGCTTTCGCGCGATCCGAATGTAAATGAATATTCATTCCATCGGAAGCCAGTGTCGAGCAGGAACGCATAAGTTTTCCGTCCACTTCCACGATACATGTGTCACAGGTACGGATCGGATCGACTTCGGGAACGTAACACAGCTGGGGATGGGCGATGTTGTTTTCGTTAATCACTTCAAGAATCGTTGCGCTGTTCTTCGTTTTCAGTTCCTGTCCGTTTAATGTAATTTTGATCGCACTATCAGTCACGGTTCAGGCTCCTTTCAGATTTTAAATTTAAAAATTAGGAATAAAAAAACTCCACCATAAACACAAGTGCTCGTGTTCCAGCACTTGTGTTTATGGTGGAGTAGTGACCAAGCTCTAGGTCCTGGAGGCCAATCCGCCATTTGAATATGTATTAATAACAGACAGTACGCACCGTCTGTATATCAATAACTTCTGAATAACTTAGATATGTCATTTTCTGCATGTCATCTCGTGTAACTATAACGTAAAATTTAAGATAGTTCAACGGTACATTATTAATTTTTTAATTGATAATGATTATCGTCTGAGAAATCGAAAAATCATTGACAAACGTTCCAGGATTGCTAACAATAGGAATGTAACCTATTTCAGAGCAATCGTAAATGGAGTGTACGTGGGAATCGCGTATATTTTATTTGTCGCAGCGCTTGTTAGTTTGATTTTTCTATATCACATGATGTGGGATTCGTAAAATCCTGATGTAGATAAATTAACCGGCATTTAGCAGATTCTTCGATATTCATAAGCGAAGAAGTTGTTGTGATGCCGGTTTTTTTGGTTCAGTATAAAATGAATGGAAATACCGTTCCAATTTAGAGTGTAAAGAGTTTTATTAATGAAGACGGATTGAGGTGAACAGGATGGCGAACCGGAGCGACGATCAATGGAATCGTCCGTTACGGGACTTAAGAATATCCGTCATAGACCGATGTAATTTTCGGTGCCGATATTGTATGCCGGAAGAAATATTTGGCCATGACTATCCGTTTTTGCCAAAAGAAAAAATATTGACCTTTGAGGAAATTACGCGCCTTTCCCGTATTTTTGTCTCGCTGGGTGTTACGAAGCTGCGCATTACTGGTGGTGAGCCGTTGCTGAGGAAAAATTTATCCTCGCTTGTTCATTCGTTAACTCAACTCGATGGGGTTGAGGATATTGCAATGACGACAAACGGCGTATTTTTGCCTAAATATGCTGTAGCACTGCGAGAGGCGGGACTAAAGAGAGTGACGGTTAGTCTGGATTCGCTCGATGATGATCGGTTCCGCCAAATGAACGGGGGCAGAAGCAGTGTAAAGGCGGTGCTGGATGGTATTGAGGCTGCGGCTCAAGCAGGGATGCAGGTGAAAATAAACATGGTCGTGCAAAAGGGCTTTAACGATCAGGATATTGTTCCCATGGCCGACTATTTCCAAAAGAAAAAGCATATTTTACGTTTTGTTGAGTTTATGGATGTAGGCAACACCAATGGCTGGAAATTGGATCAGGTCGTTTCCAAGCAGCAGATCATCGAAGCCATTCACGAGCATATGCCGTTAGAGCCTGTCCCACCCCAGTACAAAGGTGAGGTGGCGACGCGCTACAGGTATCAGGACAGAGACGGGGAAATCGGCATTATTTCGTCTGTTACGGACGCCTTCTGCTCCACATGTACACGAGCGAGAATTTCTGCTGAAGGCTCCTTGTACACGTGCCTGTTTGCCTCGCAAGGGTACAAGCTTCGCGCGATGCTGCGTTCCGAACAGTCCGATGACGAGATTAGAGCTTACATTGAGCGTGTTTGGAGAGAACGTACCGATCGCTATTCAGAGGAACGGCTGAATCATACACAGCAAGCAACATCTAAAATTGAAATGTCACACATCGGCGGGTGAGCCGAAGAGCCAGCCTGTCAGAAACAAGGGAGTGGAGCACATGGAAAAGCCAGCTGAGGTAAAACGTGAGATTCTACGTTATCGTGACGGTCAGATCAAGCGTTTTGAAGACACTGTGGTGACGGAGCATCCGGTGACCATCAAAATCAATCAGCAGGAATTTGCTACCATGGTTTGTACACCGGAGTATGTGGAGGATATGGCGGTAGGTTTTTTGGCCTCTGAAGGCGTCATTCAACGGTACGATGATATCGAAGATATTTGGGTTCAGGAAAAAGAAGGTTTTGTTCATATTAAAACCCGTCGAATGAATGAGTTTTATCAAAACTTTCATTCCAAACGGTACATTACCTCCTGCTGCGGTAAAAGTAGACAGGGCTTTTATTTTATGAATGATGCCAAAGTGGCAAAAAGAATGAATGACACCCATGTTACGCTGTCCTTTGACGATTGCTTCCGCTTGATGAATTTAATGCAAAGCTCGGCACTTACGTTCCAACAGACCGGTGGTGTTCATAATGCAGCGTTGTGCGATAAAGACGGCATGATCCTGTCCAGAATAGATATCGGCCGACACAATGCGCTGGATAAAATCTATGGACATTGCTTAAAACATGATATTGTATTGCAAGACAAAATCATAGTATTCAGCGGACGCATTTCGTCTGAAATTTTGTTGAAGGTTGCGAAGATTGGCTGTGAAGTTGTTTTGTCCAAGTCAGCTCCCACAGAGCTTGCACTTGAGTTGGCTGAGGATCTGGGAATTACGACCGTCGGCTTTATACGCAGTCGTTCTCTGAATGTGTATACGCATACTGAACGGATTGATGAACTGGTCGAATCTAAAATATAATATAAAAATCTTCAATGTACACCGTCATAGTTAACCAGCATGGAATAAAACCTTTCGGGGTATTCATTCATGTTGGTTTTTCTTGGTACATATGTGGTGGACATTCACTGTACTGAAAAGGAGGGCATGTTAAATGAACTATCATATTCAAGTATTTGCCGGACTTGCGGAACAGATGGGAGGGCCTATAATTATGGTGCCTACTGAGCAAGAAACGATGACCGTTGCCGCGTTAAAAGACTTGCTATCCCAGTGTTTCCCTGAATCGGCAGCTCAGTTGCAGGGTTCTTTTGTTGCCAGAAATCAAGCCTACGCCGCTCCTGAGGACCTCGTGAGTATATATGATGAGATTGCGATTATTCCTCCGGTTTCAGGAGGGTGAATTCTATTATATAGATAGATGAATTCGATAGAATAGGTGCAAGGGGGCAGATCATATGCAATACCGTATTCAGCTATTCGCAGGTATGGCGGAGCAACTTGGTGATGTGATCACAGTAGAACTTTCACAGGAAACGGTGACCATGGCAGACATTCGAAAAAGGCTGAATGAGCTGTACCCGGAAGTGACTTCACAACTGCCAGGTTCTTTTTTTACCCATCATAAAAAGCTGGCTTCGCCAGATGAACTTGTGCTTCCATCAGATGCAATTGCTCTTCATCAGTCAGCACCCGGGATGGAGACGGTCGTTTCAAAATGTGGTTTATTTGCCATTACGTACGACCCGATTGATGCCGATGAAGTAACCTCAAAGGTGCTCGACCCTTCTCATGGCGCCTCGCTGACCTTTAATGGTACGACTCGGGAATTCACGCAAGGTCAGCGAACGGTGCTGCTTGAATATGAGGCGTATGTCCCGATGGCCATGAACACGATGAAGCAGATTGGTGACGAAATTGCAGAGCGTTGGCCTTCTACACGTACTGCGATTACACATCGGCTTGGCACGGTCAGAATTGGAGAGACGAGTGTGGTGATTGCTGTCTCTGCTGCACACCGCGATACTTGCTACGAAGCCAGCCGCCATGCCATTGAACAGTTAAAGCAAATCGTACCGATTTGGAAAAAGGAAGTGTGGGAGGACGGCTCAGAATGGAAGGGGCATCAGCTGGGTGGCTGGAATCCTCAAAATACCCCAAAGCTTTCGAATAAGGACGAGGACATCTGAGCTTTTAGCTTGTCTGATCAACTTGTAGCTATCAATGGATAAGTATGGAGGGTAAACCAACGATGTCAGAAATGGACAAAATCCAGAAAATAGAAGTTGCTGCACAAGCACATGCGCATGCGTCTCATGCCCGTTATTCTAGACAGGAATTATTCTCGAAAATTGGACCGACAGGCCAGCAAAATATCCGTAGTAAGCACGTGCTGATGGTGGGGGCCGGCGCACTGGGCACTGCCAATGCTGACATGCTGGTGCGAGCGGGCATCGGACGGCTGACGTTGGTAGACCGCGATTATGTAGATTGGAGCAATTTGCAGCGCCAACAGCTCTATGACGAAGCGGATGCCCGTGATCAGATCCCCAAGGCAGTGGCCGCGCAGAAGCGATTGCAGCAAATCAATTCGGACGTGGACATTCGTGCGCTAGTCCGGGACGTCTCGCTAGATGAAATCGACGATATCGCAGCAGGGGTGGATCTCATCGTAGATGCCACCGACAATTTCGATACACGTCTGCTTATGAACGATTATGCGGTCAAGCATCGAATCCCTTGGATTTACGGGGCGTGTGTGGGCAGCTATGGGACAACCTTTACCATCGTGCCAGGGCAGACACCGTGCCTGCATTGCCTGCTCGGAACCGTACCGCTCGGCGGTGCGACCTGTGATACGGTCGGTGTGATTAGCCCGGCTGTACAGATGGTGGCGGCTTATCAAAGCGCCGAGGCATTGAAGCTGCTCACCGGGAACGAATCAGCCTTACAGGGTAAGCTGATTTCCTTCGATCTGTGGAACAATCAGCATCAGGCGATCCAAATCAGCGCCATGAAGAAAGCTGATTGTCCAACATGTGGTGAGTACCCTGTGTATCCTTTTTTACAATCGGAGCATCAGGCTAAAACGGCTGTCTTGTGCGGACGAGATACGGTTCAAATCCGCCCGGCCCCGGGTACTGTACGTGATCTGAATGAAGCGGCACGTTTGTTATCCCGTCAGGGGGGCAAGGTGGAGCATAATCCATACCTGGTATCCGTTGTTATCGGAACGCATCGAATCGTTCTTTTTCAGGATGGACGCGTCTTAATTCATGGGACGAAGGACATCGCTGAGGCGAGATCGATTTATCACAAATATTTGGGTTGACCCAATAGATTCGACCCGTTATGAGATGTACAATGCTTTCTCATTTTCGCTATCACATTTTCGTCATCTCATTTTGGAATTTATAGGATAGGGGAAGAAAAAATTGAAAAAGAAATTTGGGTACATATTCACGTTCGTTGGATTGTTGGCATGGGTTCTGGCGGGGTGCTCGTCTCCGGCTGCTGTACAGTCGGCACAGTCTGCACCCAAGACAGAACTAGTCGTATCTGCCGCTGCAAGTCTTCAAGATAGTCTGAATACGCTCAAGGACCAGTATGAGAAACAGCACCCAGATATCAAACTTACCTTTAACTACGCTTCATCTGGTACATTACAAAAACAAATTGAACAAGGCGCACCCGCTGACGTATTTATTTCGGCGGGCATGAAGCAAATGAAGGCATTAACGGATGCTTCATTGGTGGAAAAGGATAACGTGTTGCTTCAAAATAAACTGGTTGTGGTTGTTCCACAAGATAAGGCGAAAAGCACAGATAACAAAAGCATTACGCTCAATGACTTGATGGGTCCTTCTTACCTGAAAGTGGCTGTTGGGGAGCCTACTACCGTTCCCGCCGGACAGTATTCCAAAGAATCGTTAACGAAGGCTGGACTATGGGACAAGCTGGAACCTAAGATGGTATTCGCCAAGGACGTAAGACAGGTATTAAATTATGTTGAAACAGGCAACGCCGATGCAGGACTCGTCTATCTGACGGATGCCAAATCATCTGATAAAACGGTCATAGCACTGGAAGTGCCTGAGGAATTGCATGCACCCATCCTGTATCCTGAAGGCATTGTAAAAGCAACCAAACACAGCCAGGAAGCAGGCGAGTTTCTTAATTTTCTACGGACAGATGAAGCTATGAGTGTGTTCAGTAAAGATGGATTTTCAGCCCCTACAGAAATGACGGGAAAATAGAATTCACAGATAAAGGAGGGGGTTCCGTTGGATTGGTCAGCTTTTCTTCCTCCGGTTATCGTATCTGTTAAAGTTGCTGTCGTCGCCAGCATCATCGTCTTTTTATTAGCTACTGTGGTAGCGCGGATGATGGCGAACTGCACGCCGCGGAGGGGAACCAGCGTGATCGAGACCGTCCTACTTCTTCCGCTCGTTTTGCCTCCCACTGTTGTCGGCTTTATTTTGCTCATCTTGCTGGGAAGGAAAAGCTGGATCGGCACAGCCTTCGAAAGCCTGTTCCAGCAGACGATTGTATTTACATGGGGAGCTGCAGTGGTGGCGGCCGTAGTTGTTGCTTTTCCACTGGCTTACCGTACCATTAAAGCAGGTTTTGAAGCTGTAGACCCTGAGGTAGAGCAGGCTGCACGTGCGCAAGGTGCCAACGAATGGCAAGTGTTTCGCCACATTACGATGCCCCTTGCCTACCGACCGCTCATTTCAGGATACATTCTCGGATTTGCCCGAGGGTTAGGGGAATTTGGCGCTACGCTGATGCTTGCAGGTAATATTCCTGAACAGACCCAAACCCTGCCTACAGCGATTTACACCGCGTCCGAGGTCGGAAATATGACACTCTCTTGGAGCTGGGTAGCTGTCATCATTTTATTCTCTTTTATTATGTTGATGCTTTCTAATCGACTGGTAAAGGATTAGCTCTTTTGGAGTAAGAACATGCGCAGTCTGCCGATAGGGTAGGCTGTGTTTTATTTGTCTTGAGAAAATAAAACTCTTAGACTTCTTCATTCACTCTCCAACTCTTGGCATTCGAGGTACTGGAGACTCGCGGAAGGTCGAGGCGGTACTCCGTTTGCAGGCGTAACAGATTCGGTGAATTTTTGTGGTATAATTTACAAAAAAATAAGCAAAGGGAGATGGGGAACCATGAAGAAATTCGGGCAAATGTTTCTGGTAGGTTTAGCCATGGTTTTGGGGCTTGGTCTGGCGGTAGGAAATGTGGAGCTTCCCGCCGCCTCCGCGGCCGATACAGAATATTATGTGTCCACGAGCGGCAGCGACTCCAACGCAGGAACGAGCGACGCGCCGTGGAAGACGCTGCAGCACGCGGCCGACGTGGTTCCTGCGGGCAGCACGGTTTACGTCCGGGGCGGTGTGTACAAGCAGAAACTGAAGATCACCCGCTCTGGCTCCGCTTCGCAGGGTTCCATTGTGTTTACCAACTATGGGACGGAGACCGCCATCATTGACGGCACTGGACTTTCGGTCAGCGGGAACGAAGGGCTGATCGAACTGGCCGATGTCAATCACGTTACCGTTCAGGGGTTTGAAATCCGTAATTTTACCACTGCTTCCAAGAACACGGTGCCCGTAGGTATTTATGTCCACGGTTCGGGCGGCTTCATTAATTTGTCCAACAACAAAATCCATGACATCAAAAACACGGTCACCCCGACCGGCAAAGATCGGCTGGGCCGGGACGCTCACGGTATCGCTGTTTATGGCACGAAAGCTCCGGCTTCGATTCACGACCTTACGATCAGCGGTAATGAGCTGTACAATCTCGTGCTGGGCTCCAGCGAATCGCTCGTTTTAAACGGCAACGTGGACGGCTTTGCGGTGACCGACAACCGCATTCACGATAATGACAACATCGGGATTGATCTGATCGGCTTTGAGGGAACTGCGCCGAATACTGCTTACGATCAGGCGCGAAACGGGCTGGTGAAGAGCAACCGGGTGTATAATAATTCTGTTCAAAATAACCCATCTTACAAGAGCGATGACAACTCGGCCGGCGGTATTTATGTAGATGGAGGCAAGGACAGCATTATCGAGCAGAACTACAGTTACAACAACGACATCGGCGTCGAAATGGCCTCCGAGCATGCCGGCAAAGCCACCAGCAATATTACGGTTCGCAGCAACGTGATATATACCAACCGGCTGACTGGCATTGCCATGGGGGGATACAATGAGGAGCGCGGCTCAACGGTAAATTGCAAGATCGTGAACAATACGCTATACAAGAACGATACGTTTGACGACGGAAGCGGCCAACTTTTGGTTCAGTACGATACGCGAAACAACGTGATCAAAAACAATATTTTCGTGGCTAGCTCCACAGATATGCTGATCTCCAATGGATACACCAAAAATTCCGGCAATGTTGTGGATTATAATTTATATTTCGCTCCGAGCGGCAGTTCGGAAGCTAACTGGATCTGGAAAAATAAAGAGTATACGGGATTCTCCGCGTACAAATCGGGGACCGGCAACGATACGCATTCTCTGTTTGCCGATCCTAAATTCGTGAATGCCGCGAACAGCGACTTCCATTTGCAGTCTTCGTCACCGGCGATCGATGCCGGGAACACGGACCGTGCCATCATTGGAACACTGGATATTGACGGGAAGCCTAGAGTACAGGGAGCCGCGGTGAACATCGGTGCCTACGAGTAAGCCTTATATTTTATGACTAGTGCATAGCGAAACTATGTGGGGCCGCTGCTTGTACGTTTTTACAATGTTCCTTGCAATTAAAACAC
This sequence comes from Paenibacillus sp. FSL P2-0173, assembly GCF_038008045.1. NCBI lineage: Bacteria > Bacillati > Bacillota > Bacilli > Caryophanales > Paenibacillaceae > Paenibacillus > Paenibacillus sp. FSL P2-0173. The sequence continues at coordinate 1,406,225 of NZ_JBBOYK010000001.1, read as the reverse complement.
CTTCAAAGAGAATCCCCATGTCGTAAGATATGAGGATAAACTTTGGAGGTGTTTTTGCGTTGGCAACAAGATTAAGCTATCCTCGGAAAGTAAAAATGGAAGTCGTACAAATGAGATTAGATGGTTGTTTCTGTTCGAGAGGCTCTGATTAACATAGTTGTTGTACACCTTTGAACCATACGGACTTGATCGACAAGGTATCCGAGATGTTGGTTGTCGGATCACCGTTTACTAGTATAAGGTCAGCGAGCGCACCTTCGGTAATACAGCCGCGATCGTAAAGCCCAAAGCAACGGGCCGGTTTCGCAGTAGCCGACTGAAGCGCTTCTATGGGAGTAAATCCTGCCTCAACCAGCAATTGCATTTCATGATGAACGCTGGCTCCATGAGCAAGGCCGCCAAGATTGGGAACAGGAACGGGGGCGACATCCGTCCCGACCAGAATATCCACACCGGCACGGTGAAGATCCATCACATTTTTAAAGCTATTCTCCAAATTGCCTTGCGGGAAAGTATGGAAGCTTGAGTTCAAAATATCGATCCATTCTGGACTTAATTTGGAATAAACACGTGAATCATTCGCCAATTCTGATGCCGGATTCCCCAGAATGGATGAGTTCAATACTAAGCACGGTATAACAAATGCACCTGAATCCGCTATGGATTTCACCAACTCGGATGTGCATTCGGGCCTGTCGAGAAATAAGTGACCCAATCCGTCGACTCCCATATCGATGGCGGTTTGTGAAGAATGAGCCGTCAAGACGTGGGCTATGACAATTTTATCGAATTTATGGGCTTCTGCCACGGCTGCTTTTAAAATCTCGTCGCTTAAAATAGGTAATCCAGGGGCACCCAAGACCGTCCCTTCTTCAATCATGATTTTAATATAGTCGGCGCCACTCTCCACCTGGGTATGCACATGTTTGATCGCTTCTTCCACTGTCGTCACTTGGGGCACCTCTTCGTGATCGTGAGCGTAGGCGGCTAGCATAGCTTCCCGGTCTTCCTTGGGTAACTTCTCCAACTCCTTTAATACGAACTCTGGAATTTCATCCTCATCCTGCAATAATTCATCCGGATGACCACCTGGAGCAGTGATCGCTGTGCCGGCAGAACGGACTTCGGCGACGTCATACACGTTTTTCAACTGGATCTTGCGCCCTCTTTCTGTAAAACTGCCGTTCATTTCGAGTTCTGTCGTGACGCCGAATTTTAAAGCATCTCGTAACCCACCGATTGAAGTGTGGACATGCGCATCAATCAGGCCGGGCAATAATGTCGCATTTTCCCCATCGATGATCGTTGCATGTGTCGGAAGGTCTCCGCCTACCGAAATAATGGTTTCCCCATGGATGACAACATTTCTGGGCTCAATAACTTTTTCACCATCGAAAATACGTACATTCGTAATCGCTGTAACTTTTTCTACCGTAGAGCTTTGAGTTACATTCTTCATGTCGTTCCTCCTTAGTGTTCAATCTTAAACACTTAGAATTCTAACTATTAGTTTTATAACTGTCAATAAACTAATTTTCATTTGACAAACAGTTTAGAGATTTATATAGTTTATTTACTGACAATTAGACTTCTAATAATTTGAGGAGATATGATTATGAAAACCCAAAAGGATACGGTTTATCTGGATTTGTTTCAGATTATTGGTCTTAAGTTAAAGAAAAGAGCGGACGAGAGCATAAAAGAGTTGGGATTAAATGCTCAACAAGGAAAAATGATTAAATATATCTACGAGAATCAAGAAAATGATTTAATTCAGAAGGATCTTGCCGATCGGTTTCATCTGCGCGGAGCCAGCATTACAAGCATACTTCAAGGTCTTGAGCAAAAAGGATTCATCGAGCGCAAAATCCCGGCCAATAATGAACGGCAAAAAAATATTTATGTTTTACCAAAAGCCATTGAATTGATTGAAGCTTTTAGTGACTCTTTCCAAAAGGTGGAGGACGAAATTGTTCAAGCCCTGACCGAAGAGGAGAAGCGAATTTTAGAGGAAATGTTAATCAAAATTAATGAACGCTTATAATTGCAGATAAAATCATGTTCCAAAAATCACTTTCGCTAGTCTCTGTTTTATATGATAGGAATCGGTTATGATGGAAATAGTAATAGGGATTTTAGTAGATTTTAGGAGAGCGGTGCGATATGAGAAGGGAAACGGGTTTTAACGAAATTATTCGAAAAGTACGTAAAGAGCTGTTTGGGAAAGGCCCGGAACGCATACATACGACCTTTGTAGATAATATGGCTATCACGATGCTGTATGGAAATTTAACCCCATCTGAAAAGTTTCTTGCACAAGAAGAATCCGGGAAAGAGATGGTGCATGCAGCCCGAACCAAAATGGTTCAAAAAATATATCCCACACACTTCAATAAAGAACTGGAGGATTACATGGATTCCCGGCTGCTGCACCTCTTTTCAGATATTAAAGTGGAGGAAGATATAGCCATCTCCGTTTTTGTATTTGAAGATAATATTACTGCAAAATAAAAAGAAGGCGGAACCGACATAGCATCCATATTGTCGGAGAGTTCGGCTGCACCTTCGATTTAATTAACGATGTCCTAATGGAATGAAAAGAGAGCTGTTTCTGTTTACACGTTTTTTCTTCTTCGATATTGATATTGGGACCATTGGTAGAGAACAAAACATCCTATGCAAAAACCAAGGATAGCCACCAAGGCCGCCACCAGGACCATGGCCGAGAATACATAAGCGACAATACTCCACTGGAGCATAAATCCTACCCAAGCGACCAACAGAAAAAAGACGGCAAGAAGCTGATTAAACCTTTGCTGCTCTCGGTCCTCCTGCACATACGAGGAGGGGCTTTTCTTCAAGAAAAGCTTGGCTATCCGCATTACTGGATTGAAGTTAAAAAGGACGCCGAGCAACCCCGCGATAAGAGGAATAACTAGCACCCCATATCCCCCTGTAATCCAAGTAAAAACTACAGATAAAACAATTACCCATTGATTAGCCCTGACTAACGGACGCGGAATGGAAGATGGATTTTGGCTCATATATATCATCCTTTTCATATCGGAATAAAGTAAAAACTGAAATTATTATAGCCTAACATTTGGAGAATAGATACCAAGAAAAAATGAAAGACTCTGCAAGTCCATCTGCTAAGTTTTTTTGTCTTGCTTAATTCCTAGCGATGTATCAGCCAATTTGTTACAATTCTTATATATGTCAATTGGGGAAGATAGACATTGTTTTACTCTATGCGCAAATCACGGATCATGAAAGGAACCTACATAGTTTATGAAAAGAAATGATTTTGGAAATAGGATGAAGGAATATGAAAATGCCTATAGATTAAGCCTAACACGCCGTTTACCTGTAATCATCAGAATTGATGGTGCGCATTTTCATACCTTTACACGTGGGATGACGAAACCTTTTGATGAGAAACTAATTTTTGCATTATGGGAGACGTGTAAATATTTGGCCTATAACATTATGGGATGTAAACTGGTGTATCATCAGAGCGATGAAATTTCACTGCTTCTTACGAATTATGACAAATTAACGACGCAATCCTGGTTTGAAAATAATCTTCAAAAGATGGTGTCCATATCTGCTTCTCTGGCTACAGCCAAATTTAATGAGGAAATCCAAAAGGTTTACCCAGGTCAGCCTTTAGCTACTTTTGATGCGAGAGCATGGGTCTTGCCCCAGGATGAGGTTACAAACTACTTTCTATGGAGACAGCAAGATGCTACTAAAAACAGCATTTCTATGGTGGCTCAAGCCCATTTCAGGCATTCAGAATTAGAAGGATTGAACGGAAATCAGCTACAAGACAAGCTTTTTGTGGAAAAAGGGCTAAACTGGAACGATATTCCAGTCTGGCAAAAGCGGGGAATTTGCATTACCAAACAACAGTACAACAAAGGCGAAGCCGTCAGAAGCAAGTGGGATGTTGATCATGAGACACCGATTTTTTCACAGAATAGAGATTATATTAACCAATATGTATACTTGGACAAGGATGTGTAGATTTGGAGTGTGTCATTTTTATAGGAATTCAGGCTTCGGGCAAGTCGACATTTTATAAAGAACATTTCTTCAAAACACATATGCGAATAAACCTTGATATGCTTAAAACACGGAATAGGGAAAATATTTATCTACATGCCTCCATCGAAACAATGCAGCGCTTTGTTGTAGACAATACAAATGCCACTGTTATAGAACGGAAGAAATATATAGATGCTTGTATAAATAAGGGATTTAAAATTATTGGCTACTATTTTGAGCCCGATTTTGCAGAATCTATTAAGCGTAATGAGCAGCGCACAGGCAAAGAGTATATTCCTGAAATCGGTATTAAAAGTGTAATGAGTAAACTAGAGATCCCAAGCTACGAAGAAGGATTTGATGAACTCTATAGTGTGATTTCCATTGAAGGAACGTTTCAGATCAGAAGGCTGCCGGAAAACCATACAATATAGGGGGAGCATCCATGAACATACCAGAGAGATTTATCAAACGGTTTCCAGCATATGAGGACGTATTTATTGGTAATCTTGAACATCACCGCAAGCACTTTCTACCGATTTGCTCGATTAATCTTCAGTTTTTATTCCCGGAGCAGGACGAGTGGCTTCATTTTGTTTCCGTAAAAGAAATCCACGAAGGCTGTGTGGGTGAAAATACTCAGCAATTTCATACCTTATTTACCAAGGAAGATATGCTGGGATTCGATGTAATTGACGGCAAATACAAATTCGAAGCAGACTGGAATTATTTTAGTCTTCATCAGAAAGAGCAATTGGAAGCCACCTATGAAGCGCTGAAGTCTACCGGGGATAAAGCGTACCTACGTATGAAGAGAGAAGTTATGGCGTTGGACGGACTGGAACAGGTGTATATGGCTAATGAACAAGACTACCAAGCTCGCAAAGCATTTTTCCTGGAAAACAATAAAATTTATCCATATTCCTCCTTTGGGGAGGCCCAAAAGTCTGTGGAAGAGCTCACCCGTGATTTTGAGGAAAAGCAATCCAGCGGTTGGGGGCTGAGTTTCCCTGAAGTTAATGGAATTTTGGATGATGTCGCTTTTCAGTCTGACAAGGCTCAAAGTTACATCAAGGAATATGACGAATCTCTGGAAGAGATGCTCCAATTCGAGCAAACCAATCTGCTTCATGTGCCTAAACGTCCCAATGGTGAGACTTTTGCCTATATCGGTTCCATTACCGGGTATTATTTTCAAGCGTGTGGGGCGGATACCGTCTATTTATTTTACGACCAAGAATTAAGTAAAGCGGTAATTTGCTTCGAATATTCATAAGTGAGGATTTTGCAAAATCCTGAAGTATAAAAAAACTCCCATAAAGGGAGTTTTTTATTTATTTCTTATTCATCTCCACATCATGCTCTTTAGCAAGTGTGTTGACTTGTTCACCAAAATCTCTGAATAGCTTTCTACCTTCGCTGAGCTTGGTGTTACTTTCATTGACTAAGTTCAGATCCTGTTTATCCAACGCATCGAGCATCTTAATGAAGGCTTCCTTTTGAGTACTGGCGGCCTTGATGTAGGTTTCGTGGACGGCTCTTACCTCAGGAGTTTCCGTCTTTACAGCTTCTAACTTATCAACAAATTTGGTGTATTCCGGGATGATATCGTCTTTTAAAGCATTATATAGTGTAACATCATCTGTAAAGTTATCTCCAGTCACAGCTTCATACTTATCAGTAACTGCTTTTTCATCTTGTGCCAAAGGAAGCATTCCATCATTTACATACGTGATTAAATCTTTTTTTATCGGATCGGTAGAGCAGGCTGCCAAAATGGAGAAGCAACATAATACTAACATAAACACGCTAAGTTTTTTCATCTGTATTCCCCTTTTTTATGTATGTTATGGGTAATTCGATTTATTTAATAGTCTTAAAGAACTATCCATATTATTTGATTATATCGTATAAATAAGAGAATGGTAGGATTTTTATGGTAAAATAGTGTCAAAATTAAGTTGATTAACCTAAACCTATTCACATGGAATTACAAATAAGAATGTTTTAAGAAGTATATTCCATTTGAACCAGAATTACTTTATGATAGAAAAGGACATCCTAGAATTTCCCTGTATATATTTGGAGAATGGTTGATTTTTTTTAATACATTTGAGAGGAGATTTCAGTATGCAAAGATTTAAAAAGGTGGTTTCAGTTACACTAAGCTCAATGCTCCTGCTTTCATTCGGTATGACGGCGAACGCGAGTGCAAGCCCAGAGGTGAAGACGGATCAAACGATTCAAGCAGTTTCCAATGTGCAGCTAACAACTGATAAGGAAAGTGTTATTGAACAATTAACACGCGCGGACAAGCCTGCCAGTATCACAGATTCGGTGTACACCATTACAGAAAATATTAACTTGGCGACACCACAGAAATCTGTATTGAAAAAGAGAGTTACCCCTTCGCTCAAAGCCAGTGCAAACTCAGTATCATCTAAAGCCGCAGCGACCGTAGCGACAGCGTCCACTGCTACATATTCCGGTACGATTACAGAAGAGGGAGGCACACAGTTTTTATATCCGATCTATTTGCAGCCGGGTGAATTGTTACAGGCTCAGTTGGATGGTCCATTTTCAGCCCAGCTTGACTATGACTTATACCTGTATGAGTTTGATATGGCGACAGGCGATATTAATTCCAATCCAATAGATGTTTCCAACTACGGGAATTATGTTAACAATTATGAGCAAGGAGCTGCTTCTCTTCCTGAAAACGTAGGAGCTCGCAACTCGATCGGAGCTGAAAAGGCTTACGCGCTTGCGGTTCATGCCAAGAAGGGGGCTAGCATCAATGACCTTTTCTATTTAACTGTAGCTGTAAGCTCCAACTATGATGCCTATGAGCCCGATGACAGTGCCTTTCATGCTTATAATTTTACGGTTAACGACAAAGGCTCCTCGATTAACTTCCGCACCATCCATTCCGCTAAAGACAACGATTGGTATCAAGTTACAGTGCCGGCCAGTCGTAATTATGATGCATTAAATGTGAAGCTGGACAGCACTTCGGAAAGCTATGGGTACAAAGCGGAAGTATATGCAGCTCTTACTGGCAATCAAATGGTGCTTCTACCGCAAACCAATCATAATGTTACCCTAAACACAGGGATCTACTATGTACGAGTGCACAGCACAAGTCAGTATTCAGCCGACCATTTGTATACACTATCGATTAAACCAGTGCTTCGAGCTGGCAAAATTGAAATTACCGGCTATAACTCCAATGGCTATTATGATTATCCGACATATTCTTACGGTCGTCATTATCGTATTAACGGAGGCAGCAGTCTGATCGTGAACGGTGTTGTGAAAACAACAGATGGTCAACTGGTTCCCAATGCTCCTGTCACGGTCGTATGGCTGGATAAGAACTGGAGCGAGAGCAGCGGTAACCGTACGAGAACGGCTTCTACGTACACCGATGATAGCGGTAAATTCAGTGTGACCCTTTCTCTTCCACAATCGACAGGAAAAAATGTAGATTATATAAGTGAAATTGGTTCCACACACTACTATGATCTTACAGGAGTTGCCGCTCAGGTCGATGGAACTTCGATTAGTGCGACGGACATTGTTTATCTGTTTGCTTATAGCTTGAGAAATTAAGATATGCTTTAATGTAGTTTTGATTCATGAGAGTCGCTTTTTTTGAATGGTTAGCTGAGGCTTTCCATTTCTGAAAGAGCGACTTTTCATGTTTATTCACCAAGAATAAGAAAATGGTCTTGTTTTCATAGATTACAAATAGAAATTGTTTTGCATAATATATTCCAATAGAACCAAAGATGATTTATGATAGAGCCATACAGCCTAGAAATCACCCTGGTTTATCCGGGGATAGCGGGAATTCCTTAAACTATTTGAGAGGGGATTTCAGTATGAAGAGGTTCAAAAAGGCTATTGCAGTGATGTTAAGCATGATGCTCCTGTTTGCTTTCGGAATGACTGCGAATGCGAGTGAAAGCACGGAGGCTGCATCGGATCAAGCGATTAAGGCGGAATCCGAGATTCAGCTAACAACTGGAAATGAAGACGTGATTAAGCGTTTAACGCGAGCAGACAAGCCAGACAACGTTACGTCTTCGGTTTATGTCATGCAAGAAAATCTCAACTTCAAGACACCAGAGACAACATCATTGAAAAGGGAACCCATTTCTTCGCTGAAGGCAAACCCAATGGCTGCATCAGCCACAGTTTCCTCTGCTACGTATTCCGGTACGATTACGCAAGAGGGAGGCACACAATTTTTATATCCGATCTATTTGCAGCCTGGTGAATTGTTGCAGTCCCAGTTGGATGGTCCATTTTCAGCCCAGCTTGACTATGACTTATACTTATATGAGTTTGATATGACGACAGGTGACATTAATCCTAATGCCATTGACGCATCCACCTATGGTACTTATTTTAACAATTATGAACAGGGGGCTGCCTCACTTCCTGAGAACGTAGGAACCCGTAACGCTACCGGATATGAAAAGGCATATGCGATTGCTGTTCATGCCAAAAAGGGTTCCAGCATCAATGATCCTTTCTATCTAACGGTCGATACAAGCTCCAGCTACGATGCATATGAACCAGATGAGAGTGCTTTCCATGCCTATAACTTTACCTTTAGTACGGGCGGTTCATCGCTTAATTCACGCTCCATTCATTCAGGCATTGATAATGACTGGTACCAAGTTACGATCCCTGCCAGCCGCAATTATGATGCTTTGAACGTAAAGCTTGATAGTGTTTCGGACGGTTATGGCTACAAAGCGGAAGTCTACGGAGCTCTTACAGGAAACCAAATGGCGCTTTTGCCGCAAACGAACCATAATGTCAGCTTAAATACAGGAACCTACTATGTGCGAGTGTACACAACCAATCAGTATTCACCCAATCATTTATACACACTTACACTGAAGCCAGTGCTTCGGGCTGGCAAAATTGAAATTACCGGCTATGATTCTGTTAATGGTCCTAATGATTATCCGAACTACTCATATGGTCGTCATTATCGGGTTAATCAACACAGCAACCTTACCGTGAAGGGGGTAGTTAAGACAACTGATGGTTATCCAGTGGCAAATGCGCCTGTTGATGTGACTTGGTTGAATCAGAACTGGACTGAAAGCAGCGGAAATCGTACTCGTACAGGCACAGCTTATACGGACCAGAATGGAGCCTTTAGTGTGACTCTTTCCCTGCCATCTTCCACTGGAAGTATAGCGGAATACCTGTCTGGAGCCATCAGTTTTACACACTACTATGATCTATCAGGGGTAGCCGTTCAGGTGTCAGGTACTTCGATTATAGACACAGATATTGTATATCACTTTGCCTATAGTATTTATGGCGGCTGATGGACGGGTTATTAAGCTAACACTTAAGGTAACTTGTTGCTTGAATATTTTATATCTGAAACAAAAGTAGTTCGTTTCAATATTTGTTCAATTTTAGGACAAAGCATATGTTCATTCCATATATGCTTTGTCCGATATATATAGAAACAGGGTCACATTACACTATACATACGCCTTAGATTGCCTGTTACAAACATGACAGGAGGAAATAGAATGAATTTTGGACCTCTTAGAGCACAGCAAGCGATTCTTAATGCAAGTAGCTTACGGATCAATCCGACAAGCAAGCAAGCTCCACCACCCCAGCTTCATGAAGAACAGGTCTCCAGAGTGGTAGTTCAAGACTCCGTGGAGATTAGTGAAGCCGGTAGACAGTTGGCGGAAGGAGCTATTGTATCACAGGCTACCAAGTATTTCGGTACAACACAGATCAATGATTCATTAAACCGGGTTTTGGAAGGTCAGCCAGAAGAAGTGTCTAATGCAGTGTACAGTATGATTGAATCTAATTTTATCGTCGACGGAACAGTAACGGATGAGAGTCAACGAGCTGTGCTGCTGGAGATGGGAGTTACTCAATCCAAGTATATTGCCGATCATTACATGGAAGGCGACAAGGCCAAAGAGTTTCTGGAAACCATGAACCAGATTGCTAGTATTGCTTTGACACGATCCACTGATCCAGAGACCGGAGATATTAGCTACACGACTCCAATAGATCGTCCGTCAGGTGCTCCTGAGGATTATGTCAAGCTGTCGGAAGTGATGAAGCAGGTTGATCCTCAAAAATATACTGCGTACATGAATGATATTAAAGGTGGAGGAAATGGGCTGAGCCAACTGTTAAATTTTGCGCAAAAGGTTCCTCAACATCCCGATTGGATTGAGAAATACAAGGAACGTACGGGACAGAATGCAGAGTTGCTCAATAACACACCGCTAAACAATCGGTTTGACAAAGCTGATACGACATCATCTTCTGCTTTTATGAACAGTATGCAAAATCTTCTTAAGGAATCTTCCGCTACTCAGGATTCTTACATGCAGAATATGCGAGGATTTTTTCGGAAATTAGGCGTTCAGGTCCATTAACACTTTCAAATAATTTGTCAGTTCTGTTTACAACTTGCTTGGAACGAAGTATAATAGCTTCAAAACATACTCGTGATATAGAGGAAGCACCTCAAACTTAGGCATTAACGCCTTCGTTTGAGGTGCTTTTTCTATTTTATCCGAAGCGAGTTTGTAAAACTCTTTGAAAATAAAATAAAGTAAGGAGAAGTGTATGTATCGAAAAAATAAGCGAAAGGTAAGGAAGTATAGGAAGTGGGTGTACGGATTTTTGGCTGTAGTCCTACTATTAACGATAATTCCCATATTTCCGGAAAGGGTATCAGCTGCTACTCAGGAGATCATGGGAGGACCTTTTTGCCAAAACAATTTGCCGGGTGGAGGCGACAGTTGGGGCTCTTGGTCAGGAAGTGGGATAGGAGCAACGGAAGTATACACTGGCATGGGTTCGGCCAGGTATAAATGTGATGGTACTACGCAGCCGACAAATCGTTTTATTGATATTGGAAGATCTATTAAGACTTCTGATTATAGAATTTTTGTTTACATTGAAGGGTCGTATCATACTGATATATATACATCTAATAACGCAGCAGGCGACAGTTGGAGGCCTAACGGAACGAACTTATACACATGGACTAATGTAACGAAATTCTATGCCGATAGATTTTACCAGGGAAAATGGATAGATATCACCGACTCTATTACATTAAGGGATGTTCGATATTTCAGAGCGGTGGGAACTAACCAACAGACAAGCAATGAAATATCCAAGTTTGGAATCCGTGTTATTCCCAAATCGGACCTAATGCCTAAACCACCTCAGATCCATGCAGGTACAGAGGGACAAGCGATTACAGGATGGACCAAAGAACCCGTAACCGTGTGGATAAATGGGGACGTGGCTCCTGAAGGGCTAAAATACTATGAATATAGCCTGAATGGAGGAGCATTCCAGCCATACACAGGTCCCTTTACTGTATATGATCACGGTGTAAATACGATCTATGCCCGGACAGTAGACGTGAATAACCAGTATAGTGGTCTTTCTTCCGGGAATGTCCGAATAGACAAGATGTCACCAACTCCACCCATCCTAAACGCAACGGGAAACAGTAATGACTATACGATTTCATTACAACCGGGAACAGACGATTATTCTGGACTAGCCCATACTCAATTTCGTTTGACGGGCGTTGTGAATCAGGATTGGCAGGACTATGATGGAGTGTTTCATGTGAATAAAGATGGCAAAAGCACGGTACATGCACGCTCCATTGACGGCGTCGGTAATGTGAGCCAAGAAGTAAGCAAAGAAGTCACCATTGATAAAAAGGGACCGACTGCTCCTGTCATCCGGGCTAGTGAAACAGGCCCAACGAACCATGATGTGAATATTACCATTGATTCAGGAAGTGACCTTACAAATGGAATTAAGATGACACAGTATCGCTTGGGCCCATTAGGGGAATGGCAGACATACAATGGCACTTTTACATTAAACGCAGAAGGGATTTACGAATTATCAGCGCGGACGATCAATAATCTCAACGTGTCTAGTCCAATCGTGACTCAATCGGTCATGATTGATCGAACCAAGCCAACGCCTCCGAAAGTTACGTTTTCCGAGGTGACGATACCTACCAGATATACCAATAAGCCAGTGCAGTTTACTCTATCGGGTGCGACGGATACTACAGCAGTACATTATGAATATCAATTGGGTTCTGGCACCTATGTGTCTGGTTCGTCTGGAATATTAAATGGTTCGGGTATCGTAAAATTGACTGCTCAAGCTGTAGATTCAGCTGGGAATCGAAGTGATCCAGTATCCGCAATATCTTATATTGATTTGGAACCACCGACGATTCAACTGACGCCGGATTCGCGTGAATGGAAAGATACCCATATTCATGTGAGGATACGATATGCCGATCAGCATTCGGGGATTGAGTCATCCACAATGCAGTATAAAATCACGAACAGCCCTGATTCACCAGAAAACTGGGATGCTTCAGCCGATACAACAATCCAGATGGATCTTTCAGATGAAGGTGAATGGTATGTTCATGCCAAGGTCAAAGACAGGGTGGGTAACATTTATGAAACGGTCAGCAGTGCACTTCGCATTCAAAGGCAGCCCCAGTCGGTTGTGCTCTCTGCGACATCCATACGAAATACAGAAGCTGATTTGCAGTGGACTCTCCCGTCTGGTCTTGATGATGGTTACGTTTATACAGTCCGAAATCTAACAACTAATGAGGTTTGGGATGTTACGCATCCGACAAATTCTTTTACAGATAGAGGGCTACAAGGAGGACGGCAATACGAATATGAAGTCCGTTCTAGTAATCATGTAGGAGGCAATGCCTATTCCAATCGAGTCCATATATTAACGTTACCTGATGCCCCTGAGCATATCCAGTTACGACCTGTCTCTCGTCATTCTGCAGAAATCATGGCTGACTTTACGCCAGTCTCATCAGCTAACAAATATAATATTACAGCAGCAGACGTAAGTACGGGAGAAATCATATTTAAGGATACGGTTACACAGGATGTGTATAATCCAATTACGGGAATGAAGCCTGGTAAATATTACGATGTTTCTGTATCAGCTATTAATGACACTGGAGAGGGTACAGCAAAGCATGTATCTTTTTTAAGTCTACCAGACAGCCCGAACGGATTTCGGAATGTAACTGTAAGAGAAGATGGAATCGACTTGAAGTGGAATTCTGTAATCACTGCCACCTACTACGCCCTAGAACGTGACGAAGTATCGGTTTATAACGATGTGTATACAGAATTCACCGATACTGATCTTCAGGCGGGAACAGAGTATGGTTATAACGTTTCCGCTGAAAATGCAACAGGATTCGGAGACTATGCCCATCTGGGAGTTATCACTTTACCTGATCGAGTAACGACATTATCGAGTGTGACGAAGGATGTGTATGCTATCGGTGTTTCGTGGCAGGATGTGCAGGGGGCTGAAGGATACATCTTGAATGTTAACGATGAACCGAAGGTGCGGGTTGCGCGTGGTATCCATTCTTATACGTTTGAGGGCTTGCCTGCTGGTAGATCTGCCAATATTAAAATACGAGCCTACAATCGAAGTGGCACGGGTAAAGATACATCTATCAAGGCATTAACACTACCTGATTCGGCTGTGCAACTTGCAGCTGAAGATGTTCGCGAGCACGATGCCACATTGATATGGGCCCCGGTTGATGGGGCAACTCAATATAAGGTAACGATCAACGGTCAAAATTATTATAGTACGGAACCACGTGTGGTTGTATCTGGTTTAACAGGTGGGAGAAACTATGATTTTCAAGTGAGCAGTGGGAACAGTAGTGGTTTCAGCCAGCCAGCGTTGGGTGAGCTGCTGACACTTCCTCCTGAAGTACAAAATGTTAATGTTACAGAACTTGAGGGTGGCCAGATTTCACTGAGCTGGGATGAAATCAAGAGCTCTTCTCAATATACTGTAACCCGTAAAGATACGGGGGAAGTTTTTAACACCAGAGATGCCCATATTAAGCTTTCAGATATCCAGCCTGGTATGATTTACTCGTTTGGTATACAGGCCGTGAATACAACGGGGGTAGGTAATATAGCTCCCTTTACGCTTCGCGCTTTGCCAGGTCAAATACCAGACAATAGATTGACAGTGAAAGAAGTAACAGATACCGATTTGGTTGTTACGTGGAAAGAAGCTTCGGGTGCAGATGCCTACAATGTCTACCAAAACGAGGTGCTTATCGGTCATACGACCACCCATGAATTTAAAGTAGATGGATTGGACAGTTCTACAGTGTATCGTATTACCATTAAGCCAGTGAACACAAGTGGTGAAGGTAAGCAGACAGAAGGTCAGGTCGAGACGCTGCCGTCTCCAGCGTTTGCGTTTTTGAAGACGGAAACAACGAATAGTGAATTTATCATCCATTGGGAATCAGACCATGAGAATGATATTTTCGTCCTTGCCAGTGAAGGAGGAACAGAGCTATATCGTGGTAAGGATCGAAGCTATATCTGGAGACAACTTAAAGAGAAGCAGTTGTATACAGTTCAACTTTGGGCAGAAAATAGTCAAGGAAAACGCACAGAGGCAAAACAAGCGCATGGAAAAACAACGGGTAATACTGTGGACGTAGGTGGCGGAGCAGGAGGGGCGGAGAGTGTAAAACCGATTCAGCCTGTTATAAAGGAACCGATAGAAACAGAGCACATTCAGGATTCAACCGTTGAGAAGAAGCCAAATCATTTTAGTGACATTGATCGGATATTTAATAAAGAAAAAATAAATGTGCTTGCCGATTTGGGTATAGTAAAGGGAATAACCCACACGCTTTTTGAGCCGAACAGACCTGTAACGCGTATGGAGTTCACTTCTATGCTGGTCCGTTCCTTGAAATTACCGCTCGAAACAGATGTGACTTTAGGTTTCGAGGATATCAATCCATCGGCGTGGTACGTTGATCTTCTCAAAACGGCGATTAAAGATCAGGTCGCTCGCGGGTTTAGTAATAGAGAATTTGGCCCAGATCGGGTCATTAACCGTGAGCAGGCGGCTAAAATGGTGAATAACATTATCAAGGCTACACCACAGCAAGAAAGCAGTGCATACTCGGATTCCTCTCAAATTGTCGAGTGGGCCAGAAAGGATGTACTTGGTCTAACGGAGATAAATTTAGTACAAGGATATCCAGATGGTAGCTTTCGGGCCAAGCAGGAGGTCACACGTGCGGAAGCGGCTGAGATGATTTATAACATGCTTCAAATGAAATAGAACGAATCAAGGGGCGGCGTTGGCCAGCCCCTTTTTTTGTGTGTACTAACTTAACTTATTCCGCAATAGCGGGGTTTATATTGGATGCTCTGTAGGCAGGAACGCCATTAATGAGTGCGGTTTTTAGCTGAATATATCGTATACCATAATAGGAGGTTGTACTACTCATCCCGGATGAAAGTACAATTATTTTATAATATGAAAAAGGAATCTCATTACTAAATTGATAGGTTGTTTTTGCAGTGGTTGGCAAAGCTTCGACTTCACCTAACCTAAACCAATTTTCTCCGTCATTAGAGCCGTGAAAAGAAAATGAAAGTATAAAAGCTCGAGAAGATGGCTGAGCTAAAAGAATATCATTGATTGTCTTACCTGTATCTAATTTGAAGATGATTTCTCCACCTTTACCGCTTAAACTACTTTCCCAATATAGATTATTATCGATTAAAACATTTTTCGGAAAAGTATTTTTAGAATCTCCGTTCGTTGAAACATTTTCCTCTGCTATAACAACAGGATCCACGGAAAAAGTATAGTCGTCTGGATTTTGACTGAATTTTGCCATGTTGAAATTCCTCCTTAAGTTTAATTTTTGAATGTGTCGAAAAGGTTGATTCATATCATTTATATGAAACTCTCTATGAATATATTCCTTGAACATGGAATGCATACTAGTTATACACTTATTATTTGGGAGATGGCATTTTCCCTTTGGATTGGGAAGTTTGTTTTAGTACTGTTGAGGAATATAAAAGAAAATTATTTGAGAAGTACACCGCTTCCCAAGAATATAATGATTTTGTAATAGGTGGATTTAATGTGCTTACCGACAAAATAGATGCGATTCTGAATTATGCTTTAGAGAACTTTCGAAAAGAATTTCCTCATAATTATGAGTTGCGTTGTCCGGCTATGATATTTCCGTTGCCAAGAGGCGATGAAAGTAATGGTGCTGAGTTTGCTATTATTTTAAAACGAGATGAAGATGGAGATACAATGGTCTATTCGCCACTTCCATTGTCATATCTAGAAAGAAGTTAATACTCTACTGAAAGAAAATGGGGAAACCAAGTGATGAATAATGTAAAGCGTATCCCGGGTTTTCCTCTGGCTATATGGAGTGCGTTGATTTGTGTCGAAGAGATCTCTATGCTTCGAATTAAGTATTGGAGGTTGCTCCAGAAAGATATCCGGCAAATTGTTACGGAGCAGTTTTCGGAGTACAGGCACGGATGGGCACCCGCCTACATACAATAAACAGACCGCAAGCCCGGTAAGTAACAAAGGCCGGTAAGTTCGCAACTACCTCAGGAGGTGTCATCCGTGCCCGGACTATTTAGCGCTATCGCTCTGTTCATCAAGGAATTGACGCTACTCGTTTCCTACGTGAAAAACAACGCCTTTCCGCAGCCATTGACTGAGAAAGAGGAAGCTCGACACCTAAAGCTGTTTGCCGAAGGCAATGCACACTCCCGTAACACACTCATTGAGCATAACCTACGGCTGGTGGCCCATATTGTGAAAAAATTCGATAACACCGGCGAAGATTTGGAGGATCTTATATCCATCGGCACCATCGGACTGATCAAGGCCATTGAAAGCTTTCAGACCGGGAAAGGCACCAAGCTGGCAACATTTGCAGCCCGTTGTATAGAAAATGAAATCCTGATGCATTTGCGATCTCTGAAAAAAACACGCAAAGACGTATCTCTCCACGATCCTATAGGGACTGATAAGGAAGGAAACGAAATTACTTTGATTGATATCCTCGGCACCGAGGCGGACGATATTGTAGATAAAGTACAACTCAAAATCGAGAAGAGTAAAATCTATCGCAACCTGGATATTTTAGATGAGCGTGAAAAAGAAGTGGTGATTGGCCGTTTCGGCCTGGAAGCCGGAGGAGAGGAACGAACACAGCGGGAAATTGCCAGAGAGCTGGGGATTTCGCGTTCGTATGTGTCCCGCATTGAAAAGCGTGCATTAATGAAGCTGTACCATGAATTTTACAAGCAGAAGGGGTAATGGATAAGGAGATATATGAAGCCGCTTGAGGCCCTTAACTGGGCCTTTTTAGGTCTTTTTCATAGTTCAATTACTTGCTTCTTTTCAGAGGCGTGTTTAAATTGCATCCCCCTCTGCCTATCCAATATTCTTATATAAGGCTATCCTATAAAAACAACTGCTCCTTTACGCTGAAAAGCGCTAGGCAATTTTTCTATAAGTGTGGTTACTCGTTCAATAAGCTTTAATTCCCGAATATCTTTAATACTGTCAAGATGGGGAATATCAGATGAACTATTCTTTGTTGCTCATGTAGAGAACGCGTTGTTTTCTAGTTCATTAATTCGATTCCGGGTCTTTGTTCAAATGATCTCTAAAAAGGATCTTCTCCTGACCAGTGAACAGCATACGCTTGTCTTTTTGTTTTAATCAACATGCTCAGTACTCGTACACTGTTTTTTTTCGCTTAAATAATAACTATTTTGCTATGTATTTTCATTTAAAACGCAAATAAAAGCCTGTAGTGTTTTTCTACACTACAGGATAAAAATGCTTGATATATTGGGTATTTTCACTTCATCAGGACAAGCTCCTTCGCTAGTTGGCTCTCTTGGATTGAATTTATTTTCCTACATACTCATCCAAAAAGCGATCTACTCTTTTGAAATATTCAGTGGGGTAATGGTTGATGGCATCGATGTGCTCCGTATTTTGCGGGTACCATACTTCTGCTTTTGGGTTATCTTTTAAGGACTCGTAAATAATTTCTGTATTTTTAT
This sequence comes from Paenibacillus sp. FSL P2-0173, assembly GCF_038008045.1. NCBI lineage: Bacteria > Bacillati > Bacillota > Bacilli > Caryophanales > Paenibacillaceae > Paenibacillus > Paenibacillus sp. FSL P2-0173. The sequence continues at coordinate 1,388,166 of NZ_JBBOYK010000001.1, read as the reverse complement.
AACTAATTTGCTGATCTCCAGTACCATGAATAAGCATAACTGGCTTGTCTTGCATCTTTTTTACCGCATCCATAGGAGATATGGAATCAAGATCAACCTTAAAGGCCCAATTTGCCATCCATGTCGATGTATAACTGAATGGAAACGCAGGTAAACCTGAAAAGAAGGGCAAACCCTCTCTCAGAAATAGACCAGCATTACGAAAAGGACTATCTGCAATTACGGCTTTGATGTCATCACTTTCACTAGCGGCTAGCAAAGAAGTAGCAGCACCCATTGAAAAGCCGATAACTCCAATCTTATCACCCATATGGTCTCTGGATTTTAAATAGCTTACAGCTCCTAGCAAATCGTATTTTTCATTGAAGCCCAGTGTAATCAAATCACCATCGGATTTACCTTGTGAGCTGAGGTCAAATGCCAATACATTGTAGCCTTTCGGAACGAAATGCTCTACTAACTTTTGGGTCCGCCCTTTGACTAAACGATTGCTCGTATATCCATGGACGACAATAATCGTCTTATTACTTGATTTACCAGGAAGACCACTTGCAGGAAAGAAGGAACCTCTAATCGTATTATCATTTTTCAAACTCTTGAACTCGACCTCTTCGTAGGGAGTTTTATCCATATTCAATTCGTAGCTGACATTAGTGTCTCTAGGATGGTGCAACAAGGTGTCTACTACTTTATAAGATATAAAAAATACAAGAGCCATCACAAGCAAAAGCACGATCCCTAGGCTCCATAAAATTTTCTTTCGTTTTTTTACACGAACGTTAAATGTTAGATCGGGTTGTAATGATGCCTGACTCATTCAGACTCCTCCAGTTTTTCTTTAGGTTGTATGGGTGCGAACAAATAAAAGGCATGCCCCTTCAGATTTTCCCACTCGGGATGATGAATAATACTTTCTGCAAGAGTTAAGCCCACTCCATTTAAGAAAGAGATATAGGCACGAGAGATCATTGCTGGAGAAAAGCTTTTGTTGAATTCTCCCATTAACTGTCCCTTGGCATAGACGCATTCGATCGCATCTGTCATTACCTTTATACTTTCAAGGACCTTCTGTGTAAGTTCAGGGAATCTTATTCGTTGTCCTAAGACAGATTGAACAAGCCGCAATTCATTTATATAGAAGTAGATATGGTTGAATTGTTCTGCCACCATGTTCTTAATCAATACGCCCGGCGTCTCCTCTTGTTGTAGACAAGCAAGCGATTTCGCCTGAATATCAGCAAGCGGCTCAAGAACAGCGGCGTAGTATAAAGCTTCTTTGCTAGGGAAATATTGAAAAATGGTTCCAGGAGTCACTCCTACACTCTGCGCAATGATTGCCGTTGTGGTATTAGAATATCCACTTTCTGCGAACAGGACAACAGCTTCTTCTAGGATACGTTTACGCCGCTCCAGTCTTTTTTCTTCATTGATGGGTCTTGCCAAATGTATTCCCCTCTCTCTAAACTAAACTTTTATTAATTAAATGATTGATCATTTAATTAATAATATATCTTAAATTACGACTTATAGCAAGAGTGAATTTATCTTACTTACGAGCAGGGTGAACCTCAACAATAAAAATAAGCCGTAGTGCTGCCCAACATGCGCCTCCGGCTTGTTTTTATCAGGTTATTTTGGATGAGTACACGTTCCGCCTTCCTTAAATTTGATAAACCAGTGAAGATTTGGAGGACCTCATATCCTTCGGTACCATCGGACTGATCAAGGCCATTGAAAGTCAAACAGAAGGGATAAATGACAAAGGAGATACGTTGAACTCCCGCAGTATTTGAAGGCCCTAATCAGGGCCTTTTTTCATTACTTGTATTTCGAACAGAATTCAAAAGGGTATGGGTAGAGTGCAGGATCATGATTATGACATCAGCTGGACGAATAACCTTACGGAACGCGGACGTAGTGGCGAGTCTAAATTTTCGCACGATGACTCTACGAGAAAATTTGTTTATACTTTAACTACTTAATAGTGAATGCAATGGATATGAGGTGGAAGCTAATGATTCTGGTAAGTTCGTGTTTGGCGGGCATGAAGGTACGATATAACGGGACCGATAGCCTGGATGTACATATTCAAAAGTTGGTAGAGGAAAAGAAGGCTATGACAATCTGTCCTGAGCTTTTGGGGGGCTTTGTGACTCCGAGAGAGCCTGCTGAGATTGTTGGAGGGACAGGGGAGGATGTGCTGAACGGCACAGCCAAGGTGGTCGAGTTTTCAGGCAACGATGTCAGCGATATGTACATTAGAGGTGCGTACGAAGCCCTGAATATAGCCAGAGAGGTTAACGCAAAATTTGTTGTTTTAAAAGAAAATAGCCCGTCCTGCGGATCAGCAGCAATATATAATGGGTCATTCGAAAACCGTAAAATAGCAGGTAACGGGGTAACCTCGGCTTTGTTAAAAAAGGAAGGCTTTAAGGTCATATCGGAAGAACAAATATCGGATATTTTCTTGGATTAAATATGAAATGGTAGATCAAGCGCCTTGCTAGCTTACAGGCTTATACCTGCGAGCGCAAGACGCTTGTTTGTGCTGTGTGTCGCTATACAATTAGACATCACATTATTTAAGCTTTAATGCAAGAATTCCTAGGTATTCCTTGAGGGCTGTTCCGGTTGTAGACATGGCCCCAGCAGACGGCGAGAGCTTGCCAGCATACAGTGCCAGCTTTTCACTTGCCAGATAGTCGGTAGGATAAGCTATGACCTGCATGCCTGCACGCTGAAATTCCAGTGCAGCACGTGGCATATGGAAAGCGGAGGTCACCAGAACAGGTCTAGTGAGTTGATGTTTTCCCAAAATTTGCGATGTATATACGGCATTTTGCTGTGTGTTCAAAGAACGGTTTTCGATCAGAATGTCCTTTGCCGGAATACCGAGTCCTAGTAGCTGCCTCTGCGCAATATTTGCTTCATTACCACTGTCTCCAAACACTTGCCCGCCGGAGAAAAGAATAGGTAAGCCTGTTGCTTCGTGCAGTCGGGCCGCAGTGAGCAGTCGATTAGCCGCAGATCCTAGCAGATTGCCTTGTCCATTGATGTCGGGGGTTCCCTGTGTGGCTCCGCCCCCAAGTACGACAATGACATCGCCTTGAACGGTACGGGGTTGTGAGTACTGTTTTTCCAGGCTACTGATTAACAAATCTCCAGCCAAATTGGTCGAGGAAACATACAGCAGCAATGTGACAAGAAGCAATACGACCGCAGGTATACGTGCCCTTTTCCATAGCCAGATCACGAGCCCTGCCATCACCAGGATGAACAAACCGGGAGGGAGCACAAAGCTGTACAAAAATTTGATGATATAAATCAAGTGCAGACAACCTCCTATCCTTATAAGCTTTATCTATCTTTTTGGTATATTGTAACATAGGAAAATGACTGGATTCCTCTGTCCGAAGACATACCTCGATGAACAAGCGGGCATGAAAGGTGGAGCTTTCCAATACATATTTTTTGTTTGATAAAGTTGTTCTGTAGGCGTAGTATATAAAGTCTAGTGATTTTTTTCATAGAGGAGCGAGAGCGTCATGGGAGAGTTAACGACAGCCAAGCGGATAATGATGATCGCGCTGCTGGTTGTATTATGGGGCATTTCTTGGCCCATTTATAAAGTGGCATTGGAATTCACACCTCCATTGTTGTTTGCAGGGCTACGTACACTGCTGGGCGGTCTGCTATTAGGAGCAATTTTAGTACCGAGATGGAATCGCATTCGTTGGAAAGAAAATTGGCGGGTGTATGCTATTTCAGGTATTTTTAACGTGGTACTGTTTTATGGCCTGCAAACAGTGGGACTGATGTACGTCCCCTCCGGCTTGTTTTCTGTGCTGGTATATCTCCAGCCTGTGTTGGTCGGTATTTTTGCATGGATGTGGCTAGGGGAAGCGATGTCCAGACTCAAGGTGATTGGATTGATCATCGGATTTTTGGGCGTTGCAGCTGTCAGTGTGGGCGGATTTTCAGGGCATGTGGCTGTGGCAGGTGTAATCATCGCCATTATTACAGCCGTGAGCTGGGCATTGGGAACGGTATATGTGAAAAAGGTAAACCAGCGTGTGGATTCGCTGTGGCTGGTTGCATTCCAATGTACACTGGGAGGCATCGTGCTGACGGGAGCTGGAACGGTGACGGAAAACTGGTCGGATATCGTATGGAATGTCCCGTATGTGTCAGGGCTGATATTCGGCACGGTGTTGGGAATTTCACTTTCCTGGTTGCTGTATTTCACACTTGTTAATTCAGGGGATGCGAGTAAGGTTGCGTCTTATACGTTTTTGGTGCCTGTGATCTCGGTGTTTGTCAGCTCGTTGGTGCTGGGCGAAGCGATTACGGCTTTCCTGCTTATCGGGTTAATCTTAATCGGGCTTAGCATTTATTTGGTTAATCGCAGAGCGAGAGTAGTACGACAAGCTTGAGCGTAGTAGTTGAAACCAAGAGATTGAAAGATAGAACTTGAAACTATAGTAACAACAAGGGACTCTTGCACAGTAGCAGGGTCCCTTTTTATATGCCGACAGGAGACACAGCTACGTGGGCTTTGACCTGCCTAATTCGAGAGTTTAAGGGGTTTCCTCCCTGGGGAGTTGGTTAAGATTATGATATGGATGACAGCATACAACCAAGCAAAGAAGGGAGATGCGGACGATGGCACGAAAATTGTTGATTACAGGTGCAGCAGGTACAATTGGGAAAGTATTGTATGAAGGGCTAAAAGCGGAAGGTAAATATGAAATAATCGCTGCTGATGTGAAGAGGGATGAAGAGGCAGGGATTGTGGAAATGGATATACATGATGCTGCACGACTGGCTGAGCTTACACGCGGAGTGGATACGGTACTGCATTTTGCATGGATCAAGGATGAAGGGGATTTCCTCGGCAAAGTGCTGTCTGGCAATGTTAGTGGAGCCTACAAGCTGTATGAAGCTGCGGTGAAAAATGGGGTAAAACGCATTGTTTTTGCCAGTTCCAATCATGCCACAGGGTTTTATAAAGTAGGCGAAAGTATAGATGTAGAAGATCCCTACCGACCCGACAGTTTTTATGGATTGAGTAAGTGCTACATTGAACTGTTAGGACGGCTGTATGCCGATCAGGGCAAAATATCTTCAATGAATATCCGTATCGGAAATTTTCCTGGAGATGATCGGCCCCATTCGGAGCGCGCCGCTCATATTTGGATCTCCGAGCGCGATATGATCCGTCTGACTGTCTGCTGTATCGAAGCTCGTCCGGAGATGAGCTATCTTAATTTGTACGGTACGTCAGCCAATACGGATAATTATTATGACATTGGCTACTTGGAAGAACTAATCGGATATAAGCCGCAGGATAATGCCGCTGAGCTGCTGGAGCAGGCAAAGAAAATCGGATTTTGGGTAAAACAGGATGAAACCACATTCCAGGGTGGGCAAAAGGAGTAGATTAGATCGTTCAAATATGCTTTATGAATAGGCTTAAGGCGTCGATTAGACGCCTCATATTACACAAAACTTCACAAATATCCGAATTGTTCACTCCTCAGGACACTCCTTTGTTCATGAAGCATGAGAGGCTTCACTTTTCATTTTGAATGCGCTTACATAAAATATAGTTATACGGCGGCGGTGCTACAAACTTTGCTGTCGGTAACGTATACAGAGGGGGAGTGACTCACATTGAATCAGCCTATGCCCAAAAATTCTGCAATGCTTACAACGGATTCCCGCCTGAACGGTAAGAGGCTGGGAACGGGTAGAAAACACGGGTTCTTCTATGAACTGTTCCGCAATCGGGTATTATTTTTGATGTTGTTGCCCACTTTAATTTTTTTCTTCATTAATTCCTACATTCCTATGGTGGGTATTTATTATGCATTTACCCAGTTCGACTTTAATACCAGCCTGTTTGATGCCAAGTTCGTCGGACTCCAAAATTTTCGCTTTCTATGGCAATCCGGCACGCTGACAAAACTGACATTGAATACGGTCGGATACAATGCAGCGTTTATTTTACTCGGTAACGTGCTAGCGATTGTTCTCGCTATTTTGCTGAATGAGCTGAGAGGCCGCTACTTTAAAAAGATCGCTCAATCCGTGATGTTCCTGCCTTATTTTGTTTCTTTCGTTATTCTAAGTGTTATCGTGTATAACATATTTAATTATGATAATGGTTTCCTGAATACGCTGCTGCTGCAATTTGGTGGTGAACGCGTGGATGTATACAACAAACCATGGGTATGGATTTTCCTGATTATCCTGTTCTATTTATGGAAAAATCTCGGCTACAGTATGGTGATCTATCTGGCAGCGATTACAGGTATCAGTGACGAATATTATGAGGCAGCTAAAATGGATGGGGCCAACATTTTTCAACGAATCTGGTACATTACCGTTCCTATGCTTAAATCGACATTCGTTGTGCTGCTGTTGTTTGCGCTTGGTAGTATTATGAAAGGACAATTTGATCTTTTTTATCAGTTAATCGGCAACAATGGGGTGCTGTACAATACGACGGATATTTTGGACACTTATGTGTACCGTTCGCTGAAAGTGACTTTTGATGTGGGGATGGCTTCGGCGGCAGGCGTATACCAATCATTGTTCGGCTTTGTACTGATCATGACCGTGAACTATATCATCCGCAAGTTGAACGACGAGTATGCCTTATTCTAGAAAGGAGGACCCAAACGGATGGCGATCAAAGAGGATGTATACACTCGAATTTTTAAAATTATCTCTTATGTGATTATCATTATTGCTTCCATTGCTTGTTTACTCCCGTTTCTACTTATTATTTCGGCTTCACTGACCAGTAATGAATCGATTATCAGGGATGGATATCACTTTATACCACAGCAATTCTCACTGGAAGGTTACCGGACGGTGTTCACCTTTCCTGAAGAGGTGTTAAGGGCATACGGGGTGACGATTTTTACCACGGTTGTAGGTACGACGTTGGGCCTGTTCCTGATGACGATGGCAGGATATGTGCTGGCACGCAAAGATTTTAAATACCGTAATGCGTTTTCATTCTATATTTACTTTACGACGCTGTTCGGAGGCGGTTTGGTACCTTGGTACATTATGCTGACGAAGTATTTAGGATTGCTTGATACGTATACAGTGCTTATTTTCCCGGGATTGATGACTCCGTTTCTGATCATTTTAATGAAAAACTTCATTCGTTCCTCCATGCCGGAAGAGCTGTTCGAGTCCGCTAAAATTGACGGTGCGGGTGATTTTAAAATTTACTATCGAATTGTGTTGCCTTTATCTACACCGGGTATTGCCACTGTGGGACTGTTTCTGGCCTTGGCTTACTGGAATGACTGGTTCTCATCCTCACTCTTTATTAACGATCCGCATAAATACCAGTTGCAATATTATCTGTATAATGTAATTAACTCCATGCAATTTATCGCTCAAATGGGTGCAGGTACTGGCGTAACCCTTTCCAACGATATGCCGACAGAGTCGACCAAAATGGCAATGGCTATCGTGGTTACCGGACCTATTTTGCTGCTGTACCCGTTCGTACAGCGCTATTTTGTTAAGGGATTGACCATTGGTGCGGTAAAAGGCTAAAGTGGCACTCAAGGACTGTGATGGCATGACGTGCTGACGTTGTGCCATCTAAATAGCACTCTTTGTAAGCGTTTTATTTAATCAGACTACCATTTCAAAGGGAGGATTCACATGACATTCACAAAGAAAAGAAAACAACGCATGTCCATCCTGATTGCAGTAATGGTCATCACGGCGCTATTAGCCGGATGTGGAGGAGGTAGTGGAAACAGCGCTCAAAAAGCAAATGGAGAGGATGATAAATCCCAGAAAGTACAGCTGCAATTTTATATGCTGGGGGATGCTCCTAAGGACTTGCCTACCATTGAGACAGAGATCAATAAGTTGGCGGAAAAAGATCTGAATGCCACCGTCAAATTTAACTATACGACGTGGACAGACTGGGATCAAAAATATAAGCTGTTATTGTCTTCGGGTCAGCCTATCGACCTGATCTTCACTGCAGATTGGACGCAGTATCAGGCCTATGCCAAAAAGGGCGCATTCCTGCCGCTAGACGATCTGCTGCCTAAGGCTGCACCTGCCTTGCAAAAATTTGTGCCTCAGGACATGTGGGATGGAGTTAAAATCGGAGGCAAAATTTATACCGTGCCTGGCACGTATAAAGAATATGTCACAAACGGTTTTGTATGGCGTGAGGATTTACGTGAGAAGTACAATTTGCCTAAACCGACAGATATGAAAAGTTATGAGGCTTATATGGATGGGATACGTCAGCATGAGCCAAATATGAAAACCGTATCTCTGAACAGCGATATCAAGGGAAATCTGCATGATCGATATACCGAATTAGTAACGAAGAGTGTGGGCACACTGCCTTACGGTATCGGTATTAAATACGAAAAACCAACAGAGGTATATAAATTTTGGGGCTCGGATGAACAAAAGGAAGAGCTGAACACTTACAAACGCTGGGCCGATAAAGGATTCATTCCCAAAAACGTATTAAACGTAAAAGATACGCTTCAGGATCAAGTGACTTCTGGTAAAGCAGCGAGTATTTTCGGTGACAATCCAACCCGGTTTAATGATATGGTCATTAAGCTCAAAGCATCTCACCCGGACTGGAAGCTCGAGTACTACCCATTCCCTTTGACGACAGGTTATGCAACTCCAGTGCATCCGATTCATAACGGCTTTGCGATTCCAAAAAGCAGCCCGAATCCAGCGCGCGCATTGGCCTTTTATGAAAAGCTGGTGACGGACAAACGCTATAACCTGCTCACGCAATATGGTATTGAAGGCAAAAACTACGAAGTCAAAGATGGTTACTACCAAATGATAGGTAGCGGCAGTACTAATGGATTTTCACGCGAAGGTATGAATAGTTGGGCTTGGCGTAACCCGGAATACATGCTGTTTGATTCTGGCTTTGACCGTGTGAAGAAAATTTTTGCCGAGCTGGATAAAATCCAGAAGCCTGACCTGTTTACCGGCTTTGCAGAAGACTACACGACATATCAAGCAGAAAAAGCAGCTCTAGAACAGGTTGAGAAGCAATATCTGTATCCGCTCCAAGCTGGACTGATCGACAATGTAGATCAAGGCTTGCAGACCTTCTTGCAAAAGGCAAACCAAGCTGGTTTGGAGAAAATTCAAACCGAATATACAAAACAATGGGAAGCCTATGTAAAGGAGAAGGGGATTAAATAAAACATAAAGAATTGTGATAAAGAAAAAAGCAAGTCTCCAGAAAGTTGGAGGCTTGCTTTTTTAATGTCAGTCTATTTTTTGGGAGCAATGTTCCGTTCTCGGAGCAGGCGTGTAGAGCAGTTTACTTATTGCGCATTTGCTTTAGAACGGCGAAAATCTGTCGGTGTTACACCCAAGCTACGTTTGAACATACGATGGAAATAAGAGCTACTCGCAAATCCGGTTTGTTCTGCTACGTCAGCTACGGACCAGTCGGTCTGTTCCAGCAGCTCACAGGCCTTGCGAATACGAAGTTGTTGGATGACGTCCACGATAGTTGACATGGTCTGTTGCTTATATAGCCTACTGACATAGATCGGCGACATATCCAGTTCTTCCGCAATCTGATTGAGACAAAAATTGGGATCCGTATAGGCTTGCTCCATTCGTTCATTAATTTGCCGTACCAGTCGTTCCTGCTTCGTGTTTCGTTTTTCCGATAGACTGGAGCGAATATGATCAAAGACCAATTGATAATGATCAATAAGATTCTCAGCGGTCTCTAACCGATCAGCGGATGGTAATTCAGATTTAGATTCTATAGCAAATCCATTGAGCTCACTGATATGCCGAACAGCATTATTTACACTCATGATGAGCCGGGATATCGCCACTTGAACAGAGGAAAAAGGATATTTTTCCATATGCATCAATAATTCTTTGAACATACTGTGTGCATCCTCCGTATGACCAGACAGTAGCATATCTAGCATTTTTTTCTCTTTATCGGCTGGATATACGTAAGTATTTTGGATATCCTCCTCTGTAGTGTTTTGCGCATTAATAATGCATCTGTGCCCCTGAAAAAATCGGTGCATAGATGCGTCTTGTACTTGGCGGTACAGCAGATGCAGCCGTTCTGGTTGACTCGTGATGGCACTGTAAGTTAATGAAACACTCAGCTTCAAATATTCAAAGCAAGCTTCACGTATTTGGCGTAATAAGGTTTCTAGCAGTACAGTGTCTGTATGTTCTGCGGGATCGAGAATGTTAAGCATCAGCAGTACACTGTCCTCATCCATATCAACGGTCTCCACCTGGTACGTCTGTCCGCATATTTCAGAAGCAATGTTCATGATTGCAAACTTATAGGGTAGCAGATCAGGTCCACGTTCGCTTTGCCATCGGGTATATTCATCTATGCGCAGCAGCACAAGGCGGTAGTCTTTGTCAAACTGGAACGTAATCCCAAGCTCGCGCAATCGTTCCGGTTCTTCACCGGTAGGAAGATTTCGGATTCCCCGGATCACATTTTTCAAAATGTTTTGCCGGATCGTGTACATACTGTTTCGTTTCTCTGATTCCAGTGAATTCATATGCACAACAATTTGGCCAATAGGCGTATACAGCATTTTGGACAGCAGCCACGAAGCCACGAATCCTGCCAATGCAATGATGGCGGCTATCAGTAACATCGCATTACGAATAACACTTGCCATTTTGATAACGCTTTCATATGGTGTGACACTAATATACTGCCAACCTAGTCCATCTGGAGAGGTGTAGGAAATGAGTGATCTTTTACCATGAAAGTCTTCTACAAAATAGCCTGTTTCTTGTTTTTTGACTCTCGTGTGCAGCCATAGCTGTTCTTTTTCGTTCAAAGTTTCGTCTGTCAATGTTGTACCAGACAACAGTCTGCCCTGATCGTCTAAAATATAAGCGGTCCCGCCTGAGATTGGATTCGCCGCCATTTCCTTGTTCATCCAGGCCGCCGACACATTCACAATCACAGCCGAATTTATCGCTTCGTTCGAGTTAATTGCGTCATAACATAAATACGTATAGGCTGCGATATCTGGGCTTGCTTGCTCTACTTCAGCTCCGGAGTCTGAGGCAGACAGCAGTGGATACGTGCGTGGAATAGGCGTAAAGGGTTTATAGTCCTGATAATGATCCAGCACGCGAATGATATCTGTATCAGCCAGTTCATGTTTGCTGAATAGCCCGTTTTGACCTTGTGAGGAAGCAATGTAGAAGGTGCCGCTTTTAGGGTTAAACACGTAGATGGATTCGATATACGGCATGGAGTTAAGATAATTGTTCAATTCGGTCATGGCAGCGGTTACATCATATACATTAGGTTTTGGATAATACAACAACTTGGACAGGGTACTGCTGCGATACATTTGGAATGCCAACGACTGAGCAATAGATGTCATGTTAATAACCTCTCTGCTTCTCAACGTCAAGCTGTTGTGATTGGCCTCGAATGCCTGCTCCTTTTCCACGCGAATATAGTAAAAATAATACACAGTGGTGGATACCAGCAACGTTAGCGTAATACATAACGTAATGCTGACCAGCAATTTGCTGTGAAGCTTGTGATGCTTTTTGAAATTGCTCATATGAACAGGCCTCCTGTCTGTGTGCACGTAGCTGTAAAGTACACCCTATTTATGTATTCATTATACGTGTGATCTTGTGAACAGGACAGTGAACAAACCGATTCTTTGTGAAAAATAATAATTTTTTCGTAAAAAGGCCAGGAACACTTATACGCATTGGATTGCGTCGGTTCCCGGCCGGGTTTGTCTATTCAAATAAAAGAAGAAAGATGACGGTACTACAATTAGTCAGGAAATTGAACGTTACCTTTAACGATATAGGCTCCGCCTGTACCATTTTCCGCTAGAGCTGGGATTGTATCGTTCAGCACGACACCACGAATGTCCGTAATCCGTATTTTCAGAGGTTGTTTTCCTAAGTTAGTACCTAGAAAGTGGTTGTAATCCTGTTTTTCGAGATTGAGCCATTGTCCGTTTTGTTGGACTTCCATCTTCAAGACCGGATATTTATGATTGCGTACTTGAATGGCTGCCCACCATTGGCTGCTGCCTTCTTTAATGCGGTAGGAGACATTGCCGTTAACCGGAGCTTTGACAACTTTCCATGAAATATTGATTTTTCCGTCTATTTGATTTCCAATCAGGTTGAACGCGTTTGGGGACAGATCGAGCGCGCCACTTGGACCTTCAGGGTAAAGATCAGTTACATATACGGTTGTTTTCCCTTTGGGACCTTGAACTTCCAAATAGGCTCCAGCTAATGCAGCTTTGATTCCGTTATAATTCAGTTGTGTGCGGTTAAGCGCTGTAATTTTGGCATCCGTAGGGATGGGATCAAGCAGTAATGCCCCTCCAGAGTAACCTGATCCCGTATATGTGGCGTACCCCGTGTATGTATCATTCCAAGCAGCTGAAGCGGGAAGGGCGAATAATACAAGACTTAGCAACGATGTCAGACCGATGGTTTTGAACTTTCGGAACGTCGATTTTTTTTGCATAATCATTTCCTCCTTATTCATTTAATAGATTCATATAGTAAATATAAACACTATATTACCTAATATTTCAAATTATACAATAGGACTTTGAGGCAAAAAGAAAATATTGAAGATGTTTGTCAACATACTCATAGGCCATATGTCTTGTTGAACTGTGCTCTTTTTCGCAGAAGGTTTGCAGGGCAGCCGCGATAAGGTCAGGAAGATGTAGCCTTATAACAGAGGGCAGGGCTGACTGGAGAGTAAGCACAGAGGAGGGGTTTAATAATGGGGACGAAACTAGGACTTTTGAATGAAGTCTTTTAAATAGAATAAGCGAACTATTGTTCTCCTTTTGTTTGTCGTATACAATCGAATCATGCTGATTCAAATGGAGTGATGTTGAACTCTGTTGTATGCTGCAACGAAAGGATGTTTTGCACCATGATGGGAAGAGCCCATTTGATTATTGGAACCGGGGTCTCCCTGTCGGTATTAGCTCTAAGTGGATACGAAGTGACCCCGGCTGCCGTGGCAGCTGCTGCGGTCGGTTCACTGTTGCCGGATATTGACGAGCCTAACTCCATGCTCGTGAGCCGAGCGCTACCAACCAAAATGCTTAGGCTCGTACAGCTTCTAATGATTGGGGCTGCTGGTTGGGTATTTTTCACCCGTTTGGCTCCACCGCCATGGAATCTTGTGTTGGCTTTGCTGATGATTAGTGCTTCTTTTATGCCTTCACGATCCATGCGCAAGGTTATTATCTTTTTAATTGGTATCGGCCTAGCCTGGTATGGAGAATCATATGCACCTTGGAATTATATCGCCGGGTGTCTGCTGATCATTTGTACGTTAGTCCCACACCGGGGGCTGACACATACGGTATACGGGACAGTCGCATGGACTGCGCTGCTTTATGGTACGACACGTTTGCACGGTGACAGCATATGGTTGGCTGGAGGTATGGCGTACTTGCTGCATTTACTGGCAGATTCCTTGACGAATAATGGAATTAAACCTTTGCCGCCGTTTAAATGGAAGCTGCGATTTAAATTGATGAGTACTGGAACCCGGAAGGGAGCTAAGGTAGAAAACGTCTGCGTTGCTTTAACTGCTGTACTTGTAGTGATTGCTTTGCTTCGTTATAAGCATTTGATTTGATATGTTCTATCTTTTGTTTCTATTAAATTAAAAAAACAGTCAATGCACGTTGTACGTGTCTTGACTGTTTTTTTATAGATTGCGATTCTCTGTTACACCTTAGGCTCGTTCAATAATGGTATTCAGCGTTGTACGATCCAGATTTTGAACCAGCTTGATGATCAGCTCTTTGGCTGCATCATAATCATCAGTGTGAATAATGGACGAGGAAGTATGGATGTATCGTCCACAGATGCCTATGACGGTGGATGGCACGCCAATTCCGCTCAAGTGTACTTGGCCCGCATCGGTTCCCCCTGTGGAGATGAAATATTGATACTTGATTTTGTGAGTTTCCGCCATGTCTTGCACGTATTCCACAATCCCGCGATGTGTAATCATACCCGGATCAAATACCCGCAGCAGTGCGCCTTTACCGAGGTGCCCGTAAGCATTCGGGTCGCCGCCCATATCGTTAGCCGCACTGCAATCCAGTGCAAAGAATATATCCGGCTGAATCAGATTGGCCGCTGTGCGTGCACCACGCAGTCCCACTTCCTCTTGAACAGTGGCCCCCGCATACAATGTATTGGGAAGCTTTTCTTTTTCTTTATGTAACGCTTCAAGTAGTTCAATAGCCAAGCCTACACCGTAGCGGTTATCCCACGCTTTAGCCATGATTTTTTTAGGATTTGCCAGTGGAGTGAAATCACAGATCGGCGCAATGGCCGTTCCTGGTACGATCCCCAGATCTTGCGCTTCTTGTCTGCTGTCTACGCCGATATCCAGATACATATGCTTGATGTCCATAGGTTTGCTGCGTTGCGATTCATCCAGCAAATGAGGCGAGACAGAGCCAACTACACCGATAACTGGGCCTTTTGGAGTTAATACTTGAAGACGTTGTGACATAATGGCTTGGCTCCACCAGCCTCCAACCGGCTGAAAACGAATCATTCCATTTTCCGTAATACCATTCACGATAAAACCGACTTCATCCAGATGGCCTGCCACCATTACTCGTGGTCCACTCTCTTGGCCGCGAAGCACCCCAAAAAGACTCCCCAATCGATCTTGCACGATTTCATCGGTATAACCGGATATCCGTTCCTTAACCCATGCCCGCAACTCACGCTCATGTCCAGGAATGGAAGGAAACTCCGTTAAGGTTTTAAACAATTCCAATGTTTTTGATTCCATGATGTATACCTCACTCCTTATTAATTAACCAGTGGTCGTCATGTATTCAGTATGAATGGATTTGTATCGAATGTCCACGATATCATTTTCCTGACATAACATTTCTCCAAAAAGCTCATAATGAAAAAGACCCAAGCAATTCGAACCGCCAAGCGCGAAAACTTACAGACAAGGGGTGGTGAATGATGCCAGCTAAATCAGGGCAGCGCGGTTTTCGTACCAATACGTCGCCGCTGTCCATAAATGAGAAGGACTATCAGAATATTTCACAAAAGCATGAACCCTCGAGGAAAGTATTTGCCAATTGTGTGCGCGCTTTTCTGGTTGGAGGCGGGATATGTGTGATTGGACAGGCGATTCAAGAGGCTTTTATGGCAGGAATGCACATATCAGCCAAGGAGGCCGCCCCGCCAACCTCATCCATGATGATCTTGCTGGCGGTCATATTAACCTGTATCGGGGTTTACGATAAGGTTGCCCAATGGGCGGGCGCGGGAACCGCTGTGCCAATTACAGGCTTTGCTAACTCCATGTGTTCGGCTGCATTGGAATATCGTTCTGAGGGACTGGTGCTCGGAGTGGGCGCGAATATGTTCAAGCTGGCAGGCTCAGTTATCGTATTCGGGGTGGTGGCCGCATTTATCGTAGGCGTTATATATGCCATCCTTGGTGTGGGAGGCAATCACTTATGAGAAGACAGGGAGGACAAACCTGGAAGTTTGAATCAAGACCGCGCATCATTGGAAGTGCCACCGTTGTGGGCCCGGATGAAGGAGAGGGACCGTTATCCACAGATTTTGATTATATTTATGACAATATAGAAATCAACGAGAAAACGTGGGAAAAAGCGGAACGTAGATTGATTGAGCATTCTACAGAGCTGGCGCTAATTAATGCGAATTTGAACAAAGAAGAAGTACAGTTTTTTATTAGTGGTGATCTGATGAATCAGATTATCAGTAGCTCCTTCTCGGCTAGCAAGCTGGCCATTCCCTATTTGGGTGTTTTTGGAGCCTGCTCAACATCAATGGAAAGCTTAGCCTTAGCCGCACTTATTGTGGACTCAGAGGCCGGTGACTACGTGATGGCGGGTACGACCAGCCATAACTGTACTGTAGAAAAACAATTCCGCTATCCTAATGAATACGGATCACAGAAGCCCCCTACGGCTCAGTATACTGTTACCGGTTCCGGCGCCGCAATTGTAGGACATGCCAAGTCAGGGACGGTGGTGGATTGTGCTACCATTGGACGTGTAATGGATATGGGCATTAAAGACCCCTTTAATATGGGTGGAGCAATGGCTCCCGCGGCTGCGGATACGCTGTTGTCTCATTTTCGAGATACTGGCCGTGACCCTGGTTACTATGATCTCATTGTAACGGGCGATTTAGCCTCAGTGGGGCTACCGATTGCCAAGGAGCTGCTCAAAAAAGATGGGTTCGATATGAATCAGACGGAATTTAATGATTGCGGTTTACTGATTTACGATATCAATAAGCAAAAGAAAGTCATTGCAGGAGGCAGTGGTTGTGGCTGCTCGGCTGTTGTAACCTACGGGCATTTGTTGAAGCGGATCGAAAAAGGAGAGCTGCAAAAGGTACTGGTCGTGGCGACCGGAGCGTTATTATCTCCTTTGACTACACAGCAGGGTGAAAGCATTCCTTGTGTTGCACATGCTGTAGCTTTTGAAGCGGGAGGAACGGTATGATATTTCTATGGGCTTTTTTAGTGGGTGGTGCCATTTGTGTCGTAGGCCAGTTGATGATGGATGTGTTCAAAATGACGCCGGCACATACGATGAGTACGTTGGTAGTTGCAGGTGCAATTGCTGATGCTGTTGGGATATACGATCCGCTTATTAAATTTGCAGGGGCGGGTGCGACCATTCCAATTACCAGTTTTGGTAACTCACTTGTACACGGCGCATTAACGGAATTGGAGAAGGACGGATGGTTGGGTGTCATTACAGGGATCTTTAGTCTGACAAGTGCAGGAATTTCCTCTGCGATTATTTTCTCTTTTCTGGCATGCTTGTTTGTTCGTCCAAAAGGAAGCATATAGAAGCAGCGTACTTAGAAATGACATAAAAATAAATGATTATATACATGTGCCCTTCGGATCTAATGACCGAAGGGTTTTTAATTGTTCTGCACATGAAAGATCGAAAGAAGGATGGAGTTTGAATAATACGGGCAGGGGGTTAAGTGTACTCTGTGCCCGCCTTCATGTACAATAATAGGAAACATGTTGCTATCTAGGAGGTTTACAGAGCTATGCCCGTACGTCAAGAATCTGTGCAGATTGTATCTGCAATCCGTTCTAATCTGGAATCATGTATATTAGGTAAATCCTTTGAAATAAAATTACTGCTTACGGCTATGCTGGCGGGTGGACACATTCTGATCGAGGACGTTCCGGGTACGGGGAAAACGCAAATGATCAAGGCGCTTGCCAAATCCATGCGCGGTGATTACCGCCGTGTTCAATGTAATCCTGATATTCTCCCGAGTGATATTACAGGGGTATCCATATTTCATCCACGGGACGAGCGTTTTTATTTCCGTCCGGGTCCTGTGATGACTAATATTTTGCTGGCGGACGAAATTAACCGAGCGACGACGAAAACCCAGTCGGCTCTGCTGGAGGTTATGGAGGAACGCAGTGTGACGGTGGATGGGGACACGCATATGTTGCCTCATCCTTTTATGCTGTGTGCGACACAAAATCCGATTGATTTTGAAGGCACTTATATGCTGCCGGAAGCACAGTTAGATCGTTTTATGCTCAAAATCAGCTTGGGTTATCCTGACATGGAGACGGAGCGAAACATGCTGCTTCATCATCAGGCAGGCCAGCCAGCAGACCGTCTGGAGGCTGTAGCTCATATGGAGCAGGTTGCTGACATCCAGCAGGAAATTAGAGGAATTTATATGGACGAAGCAGTGACGTCCTATTTACTTGATATCGTGCGTGCGACAAGAGAACATCCATCCGTGCTGCTGGGAGCTAGCCCCCGGGCGGCGCTTGCTTTTGTAATGGCTGCGAAGGCATACGCTTTTCTGGACAACCGTGACTATGTGCTGCCTGATGATGTCAAGGCGCTGGCACCTTATGTGCTAACGCATCGTTTGTTGCTGCGTCCCGAGGCGCGTCTGGACAGTTCCAATGCCCAGTCCGTGCTCCAAGCTGTCCTTCGGCAGGTTCATGTACCCGTACGAATGGAGCGTCCTTAGGGAATGAATATGGTCAAAAGGAAGCGCAGGCTTCCCCGGCTGTCAGGCCGCATCTGGCTTCTGGTGGTCATATGGGTGGTGTGCCTGCTATATTTGTTGTTTCAGGGCGGCAAGACGTCGGTCATGCTGTTGTCTATGGTTACGCTGTTAATCGTTTATTTAGGGATCGTTGGTCTGAGTGGAGTTCGCCGTGTGCAAGGCTCCCGGCAGCTTTCGCAAGGCTCGGAGTTTGGAGAACTGCTGCATGCGGGAGATCAGGTGCATGTAAAGCTGAGCCTCAGCATTCCTGGTTTTCTTCCGTTACCCTATGTCATTGTCCGTGAGGTCCTCAAGCGGCATACAGGTGAATCCTGGTCGTTTGAGGACAGTGTCATTCCTAGTCTAAAAGGGGGCGGTCAGCTTACATTTCAGACTCCCGCTTTAGAGCGAGGAAGCTACCACTTTGAGGAAACTGAATGTGTGAGTGAGGACATCTTCGGTCTGTTGGAGCACAAAGGCAGCTTGAACGCACGCGGTGAATTTCGGGTGCTGCCCCGAACGGTATTCATTCCGTATTGGCAGATGAATGACCGTCGCTCAAGGATGTCTGGACCGCAGACCGTTCAAACTCGAACGCGGCGTGAGACGACACAAATTAACGGTGTACGGGACTATGTATATGGAGATCGGTTTTCGCGCATCCATTGGAATGCGACGGCTCGTACAGGTAGCTGGAAATCCAAGGAATTTGAGCATGAGACCGTTCCAAAAACGATGCTTGTGCTGGACGTACACATGAAGCATTATGTAAACGCCGAACAGTTTGAGCTAGCTGTATCCTCCACCGCTTCATTGCTGGAATATGGTGGACGGGAGCGAATGGGGGTTGGATTGTGCACAGCTGGAGAAAAAGGCACTGTCTTTCAGCCAAGTGAGCAGACAATGGAACGACAACGAATGATGCATCACTTGGTAGACATACACACAACTTCACAAGGTAGCTTGAAATCCGCTGTAGAAAGCAGTGTGCGCCAGTTTCCGCAAGGCTGTTATTTTATACTGATTAGTCCGCTGAATGATTATCAGGCGATGGAGCTTCTTCGTTGGGCCGATACCCGAGGGATGACTCCGTGCCATGTCTATATCGGAGAAGGTTCTGCTGAGGGAGAAGCTGAAAAATGGATGAGCATGCTTCGTGCAAGGGGAATCAAGGGCTACGATGTTGAGAGCCTTGAAGAGCTCCCGGCTGTAATGGGGGGAGGGACACTATGAAGAGCTGGTTACAATCGTTAAAGGGTTCCTGGGCCCCCGCTTTTACATTTTTATGGATTATTATTATTGCCATGCAATGGGTTTCTTTTGCTTCCGAATTATGGCTGGAAGAGACAAGAGCACTTGTACTGATGACCATTACAATGCTGGCTCTGGTGAAGATTGTACTACCATTTCGTCCTTGGATTGAATTTATTGTTAAGGCGGCGGCGCTGTTTTTTATTTTGTATCGGACATTGGTGTCTTACTCCATCATTATCCCCTTCGGAGGGGTAGCCAATCGCCTGGACCAATTTATATCCAATATGTCTCCTTATATTTGGTTTTCCCTCATCGCTTGGCTAGTTATTGAAATGGTGCCGCTCATCGTTACAACGAAACAGCGGATTCTTGTTTTTGTGGGTATTAATATCGCCGCGCTGGCAGTGCTTGATTCCTTTACGCCAACTGTGCTGTGGGAGGAGGTTGCCTGGATCGTCTTTGCTGGTATGGGTTGGCTAGTGACACAGCATCTGCAGTATTTTCGGCAGCATTATCCTCAAGGGTGGAAGCATATTCGACGCTATCCATATAAAATAGCAGCCAATATTGCGGTCATTTTTGCGCTCATTATTATGGCTGGTGTCAATATGCCCGAGGTACAGCCAGCTTTGACGGATCCCTATACAGCGTGGACCCAGAGAAATAGCTCAACCACCGCCGGGATTAGCAATGGATCTGGGGCACTGAATCAGCGGATGAACACCGCATCAGGGTATAGTCGCCAGGATAATCGGTTGGGTGGAGGTTTTAATTTTGATTATTCTCCTGTCATGACCATCACGACCACTCAACGAAGCTATTGGCGGGGGGAAACGAAACGAACCTATTCCGGTACAGGCTGGAGTGACGGGGGAAACGATGATCAAACGCTAAATGATGTGCCGATGACCGCAGAGCTTGAAAACACACAAGAAACGCGGCATTCGACTGAGCAGGTCGTTCAGACCATTACGATGCAAAATGACCAGAGCTATCCTGTTCTGTTTGGCGCCTATTCGGTGCAGCGTGTTCAATCGGTGGACAGAGATTCACGGGCAGATGGGTTACATTGGAACCCGGAACAGGCGGAACTGCTTTGGAATCCATCCTCCCGAAGAACTGCTTATCCTAAAACGTATACTCTGGTATCACATGTCCCTGTGATCCCTGAGAAAGAGCTACGCACAAAAACTTTTAATGAGTTGTACAGAAAAAACAAACAGGAAGCCTATCTACAAATTCCAGATGAGTTACCACGGCGGGTTCGTGATTTGGCTCAGAACGTAACGTCAACGGCGAAAACGCCATATGAAAAAGTCGGATTACTACAGCAGTATTTGCAGCAAAATTATGCATATACGAACAATCCGGACCTCTCACGGAAAAGAAGCAGAGATTTTGTGGATGCCTTTCTGTTTGAGATTCGGGAGGGCTATTGCGATTATTATTCCACCTCATTAGTCATGATGGCTCGCTCTGTTGGGGTTCCAGCCCGTTGGGTTAAAGGGTATGCACCTGGTCAGCAGACGTTTTCAGATGATGCAACAACGGGCGAAGGTGACGAAAATATGTCCTCTTACTCCGTGACAAATGCGGATGCTCATTCCTGGGCGGAAGTATATTTAGGTGAATACGGTTGGGTTCCTGTAGAAGCTACGCCTGGCTTTGATATGCCGCTGCTTACGGAACAGGAGGATTCAAAGACTCCAGAAGCCCCAGAGGTTAAAGATCAGCCTGAACCAGAACAGCCTGAGCAGAACCCGCAGACTGATCCGGAGGAAGGTTCAAAGATTCATCCTGTAATCATAGGTTCTGCTGCTGCAATTCTGCTGCTGTGGGCTGCTTATATCGTCTGGCGTAATCGGGCAGACATTCACTTTTATCTGCTGCGTTTACGCAGAGGTAAGCCGCTGACCCCGGATGAAAAGGTGGTCGTCGAAACTGAGCACTGGTTAAGGTACATGCGAAGAAAGGGATTTGTCCGCGCCAGTCACGAGACGCTGAGGGAATCAGTTGATAGATGGTCGCTAGAAGTACCGGAACAAGCTTCTATTTTACATCAGCTGCTTGGACGATTTGAACAAGCGCGTTATAGTCCCTCATCCGTAACCGCAGAAGATTGGCATATGGTTCGCCAGCAGGCCTCTCTGTTACACAAAGAAGGATGGATAAAACGATGGGCTGGACGAAAAGCTGCGACGGATCAGAAGGATCAAGACTAGTCTATTTTTGATTTGGTTCAATTTGCCGTCTATTTTAATCTTTAGCTATATATTTAGTGAAAAAGCTGTCCGTTTGTTGCGGATAGCTTTTTACTAAGCCATAGTAATATGGTATAGTTTGTCGTATGAAACTGAGGTGACCGACGTTGTTTGAAATGCTGATGCCCAAATTACGGGTGAATACCGTCTTTGATATTGATCTCGAAGGCTTGTATGCTCAAGGATATCGCGGCATTATTACGGATCTGGATAACACGCTGGTCGGCGCAAAAGCGCCGAATGCGACTCCCGAGCTGGTGGCCTGGTTTGAGAAGGTCAAACAGGCGGGTTTTAAGCTTGTCATCGTGTCTAACAACAATATGGACCGTGTATCCGTGTTTGCTACGCCTTTGGACATTGAATTTATACATGCCGCACGGAAGCCTTCCAACTCGTCTTTTCGTAGAGCCATCCGTATGATGGGGCTGACTCCGGAAGAGACTATTATGGTCGGAGACCAAATGTTGACGGACGTATTGGGAGGTAACCGACTGGGATTGCATACGGTGTTGGTGCTACCGATATCCATTCATGATGAAGGAGTCATGACCCGATTTAATCGGCGGTTGGAGCGAATCGCGCTCACAAGGTTACGTAAGAAAGGCTTATGGCTTGAGGAGGAAAAGAAGAATGACTGAAAGACCTGACGGCGGCACTGCCGTCAAATGTAGTGGTTGCGGTATCACCGTGCAGACCACTAGCCCGGAGCTTCCGGGATATATTCCTGAAAAATTGCTTACTCGCGAACCTGTCATCTGTCAGCGTTGCTTCCGGATCAAAAACTATAATGAGACGTCTTCAGTGACGGTGGATCAAGATGAGTTCTTGAAGCTGCTCAGTCAAATTGGTGACAAGAATGCGCTCGTCATCCACATTGTAGATATTTTTGATTTTGAAGGTAGCTTGATTTCCGGTTTGCAACGCTTTGTAGGCTCCAATCCGGTTATACTGGCTGTGAACAAGACCGATTTGCTGCCTAAGGTAACGAATTGGAACAAGGTGCGTAACTGGGTACAAAAGCAAGCGAAGGAGCAAGGACTACGCACAGAAGAAATCGTACTGTGCTCAGCTAAGAAAAATCAGGGCTTTGACCGTCTGTTGGATGTGGTATCTGAGCTCCGTGGTAACCGCGATGTATATGTGGTCGGAGCGACAAATGTGGGTAAATCCACGCTCATTAACCGCTTGATTCGTGATTATAGCGATATGGAGCAGGAACTTACAACGTCCCGTTACCCGGGGACTACACTCGATATGGTGAATATTCCGCTCGACGACGGCAAGCACATTATTGATACTCCGGGTATTGTATACCCTTGGCGATTCAGTGAGATTGTCTCCCGTCAGGACTTGAGTGCTATTATGCCGGACAAGCCGCTGAAGCCTGCTGCGTATCAGCTTGATGCCGGACAAACATTGTTTTTCGGCGGTATGGCTCGATTTGATTTTGTGGAGGGTCAGCACCAATCATTTACCTGCTACATTAACGGTGGTCTTAAAATACATCGCACGAAGCTGGAGCGGGCTGATCAGTTGTTCGCTGATCATGCCGGGGAATTGTTATCTCCGCCAACACGCGATCAATTGGCAGAAATGCCGGAATGGACAAGACATGAGTTCCGCGTTCCACGCAAATCTCCATCGGACATCTACATTTCCGGTTTGGGATGGATCAGAGTGAATAGCGAGAACGGAGCTCTGGTTGCGGTTCATGCTCCTCGGGGAGTCCGTGTGCTTTTGCGGCCTGCGTTGATATAACGTTGCTGTAACCATGTTATAGGGCGGCAAGGAACAGGTACTGGTTCCTGCCGCCATTCATGTATTTGTGCGGCCTAATATTTTGCAATATGGGGGAGAGCAACGATGAACAGCGGGGAGTCTGAAGCGACCGAACAAGGTCTTGTACTATTGGGCGTATTGGGTGATCCGATCAAGCACTCCAAATCGCCTCTTATGCATAAAATAGCTTTACAGGCAGCGGGGATTGAAGGAGATTTTGTACCTCTTCATGTCAAACCGGATCAGCTGGAAGATGCCATGAAGGGGATTTGCGCTATGCATTTCCGCGGAGTCAATGTGACGATTCCCCATAAAGTCGAGGTTATGAAATATCTGGATGAGATTGATGAAGGGGCCAGACTCATTGGCGCTGTCAATACGATAGTGAATGACAATGGACGGCTCAAGGGCTATAACACGGACGGAATTGGCTACGTACGTTCCCTCAAAGAAGAGACTTCTGTCGATTTGAAGGGCGCAAGAATTGCTGTTCTTGGAGCCGGAGGGGCTGCTCGTGGCGTAATTCATGCTCTATTGGAGGAGCAACCGGAATCGGTTATTATTTTGAACCGAACACGTGACAAAGCTGAGCAACTGGCATTAGAGTGGACGACGGAGGCGATCCCAGTGAGGGGTTATTCTAACGAGGATGCCAAGAGCGTGCTCGCCACAGTGAATGTGTTGATTAACACAACCTCGGTGGGAATGTCCCCTTTATCGGATGAACTTCCACTGGAAACGAGCTTGATTCCGGAGGGAATCATTGTGAGTGATTTGATCTACAATCCGCTGGAAACGAGACTTTTACGGGAAAGCCGTGAACAGCGCGGCTGCACTGTACATGGGGGCTTGGGCATGTTCGTGTACCAGGGGGCTGTGGCTTTTGAGTATTTCACAGGGGTTGTCCCTGCTGTAGAGCAAATGAGAGCGGCTGTGCTGAGTAGCCTGTCGTAAGTAAGATTGTACATTAAAATTATGGAAATGCTGCATTGCATATGTGGCGACGAAGGGGTTAAATATACATGTTAACAGGTAAACAAAAAAGATATTTGCGTTCAATGGCGCATCATTTGGACCCGGTTTTTCAAGTAGGCAAAAACGGTACGAATGAGCATCTTATGCGTCACATCAACGATGCGATTGAAAAGCGTGAGCTGATGAAAGTGCAAATTTTGAACAACTGTTTGGACGACAAACATGAAATTGCGGAAGAACTGGCCGCGGAGACAGGTTCTGAGCTTGTTCAGATCATCGGGAGCACTATTATTTTGTACAAAGAATCCCGTGATCATAAGGAAATCGAGTTGCCTAGAGGATAACACGCGGGGAGAAAATTATGAAAATCGGTATTATGGGTGGTACATTTGACCCAATTCATATTGGACATCTGCTGGCTGGAGAAGCGGCAAGAGATGCCTATGATCTGGATCAAGTATGGTTTATGCCTTCTCATATTCCTCCGCACAAGCATCAGGCGGGGGCGAGCGGTAAGGAGCGTCTGGAGATGACGAGTGAAGCGGTAGCGGGTCATCCTGCTTTTGAAGTGCTGGATATTGAAGTGCTTCGCGGGGGAGTATCCTATACCATTGACACGATCAAGGAGCTTCAGGAGTTGCACTCTGCTGTGGATTTTTATTTTATTATTGGTGCGGATATGGTGAACTACTTGCCTCATTGGCAGGGAATTGAGGAACTGGCGCAGCGAATTTATTTTATTGGTGTTCGGCGCCCAGGGTTCCAGCTTGCGTTGGATGAGTTGCCGCATTATTTGCAGGACAAGGTACTGCTGGCGGATATGCCAGTGGTGGACATTTCGTCGACGGATATTCGAGAGCGTGCTGCGGAAGGGCGTACCATCCGTTATCTTGTGCCTGATCGTGTGCATGACTATATTACAAGGGGCGGTTTGTATGAAGTACAGCCGTGAGCAATTAATGGAAGCCGTATCTGGTCAAATGCCTGAAAAGCGCTGGAAGCACACACTAGGTGTTATGCATACCTCAGTTGAGCTTGCGCAGCGATATGGAGCAGATCCGGATAAGGCCGAACTGGCGGCTATTTTGCATGATGTAGCGAAATATTGGCCTGTCCAGCAGATGGAAGAGGTGATTCGCAGTCATCCCGAATGTGATCAGGAGCTTTTGGAACATGACAAGCAGCTCTGGCATTCAGAGGTAGGATACTGCGTTGCAGCAAGAGATTACGGAGTGGATGATCCGGAAATAAGGAATGCGATCCGCTGGCATACGTCAGGACGCGTAGGTATGAGCCTGCTGGATAAAGTCGTGTGTCTCGCTGATTACATCGAACCGGGACGGGATTTTCCGGGGGTTGAGCATATCCGTAAACAGGCAAAGAAAAGCTTGGAGCAGGGCCTTATCGCTGGATTTGACTCCACGATTACATTGTTGCTGGAAAAGAAAAAGGTTATTTTTCCACTGACAGTCTTGTCGCGCAATGACTTGATTCAACAACTAAAACAGAGAAAAACGGAGGTTCATGAATGACCCTAACTAATGAGCAATTAATGCAAACAGCGGTTGATGCTGCAAATGATAAAAAGGCAATGAATATTGTCGCACTGGATTTGCGGGGAATATCACTAGTAGCTGATTATTTTGTCATCTGCCACGGTAATTCGGATACACAGGTACAGGCGATTGCAACAGAAATTCGCAAACGCGCTCATGATGAAGGTGTAACCATCAAAGGAATCGAAGGAATGGATTCCGCCCGTTGGGTGCTAATGGATTTGGGGGATGTCGTAGTGCATGTCTTCCATCGCGACGAGCGCGAATACTATAACATTGAACGACTCTGGTCGGATGCTAAGGTTGTGGAAAAGGTATGAGTTTGATCGCCGGTACTTATGTCACCATTATGGTGGATCGTGAGGTATCTCCTTTCGGTTATTTTCTCACTGTTGGTGAGCAGGATGTGCTGCTGCATTATACGGAGCTGACACGTGAAATCGAAGTTGGTGAACGGTTGGAGGTATTTATTTTTCACGATACAGAGGACCGTTTGGCCGCAACTATGAAAAAGCCGTTCTTGTCGTTGGGCGAAATGGCAAAGCTTGAGGTGGCCGATGTGCATCCGCGTTTGGGTTGTTTCCTGGAGATGGGATTGGGTCGTCAGCTTTTGCTGCCGATTCGTGAGTTGCCAGAAAACCGAGATTTGCATCCTCGTGTGGGCGACTACGTGTATGCCATTATGGAGCATGACAAGCAAGGCAGACTGCGGGCTAAGCTGGCAGGGGAACAGGAGCTGGCTCCGTTGTGCTTCCACGCCCCTGATTCGTGGCTGAATACGTGGGTGCAGGCGACTGTGTACAAGCCGCTTCAGATGGGCACATTCGTCCTGGTGAACGGAGGTGTGCTTGGTTTTGGCGCGATTGGAATGATTCATTCCTCGGAGCGTAACCGGATGCTTCGCTTGGGCGAAGAGGTCAAGGTACGGGTCACGCTTGTTCGGGAAGACGGTCGGGTCAATCTGGCGATGTCACCACGCAAGGAAGTAGGCCGTGATGAGGATGCGGAGCGGTTGATTGCTTTTCTGAAAGAGCGTCCGGGCGGCGGCATGCCTTATTCCGACGCAACACCGCCGGATATTATCAAGCAACGGTTTGGTATCAGTAAATCCGCCTTCAAGCGTGCGATGGGCAAGCTGATGAAGGAAGGACTGGTTACACAAAAGGAAAACTGGACCTACCTGGTGGAGAATATACCTGAACCGAAGGACGGGAATGGGGAATAAAAAATGGCTTCTTACCGGAAGTTTGCCTATGTGTATGATGAGCTGATGCAGGACATGCCGTACCCGGACTGGTTGCGCTTTGCACGGCAGGCTTGGGATCAGTACGGTATGCCTCATACGGTGGCCGAGCTGGGCTGCGGAACGGGTTCAATTACGATCCCCCTGGTTAACTCGGGCTTCGAGGTGGCTGGAATCGACTTATCCTCTGACATGCTGGCAGTAGCCCGTCGCAAAATGGAAACCACTCCACAGGGACAGCGATTGTTTCGTGAGGGAAGCGTTCGCTGGATACAGCAGGATATGAGAGAATGGATTTTACCCGAGCCTGTGGATTCTGTAATTTCTTTTTGCGATTGTCTGAATTACTTGTTGGAGGAAGAAGATATAATTTCTACTTTTCGCAGAACGCATGCTGGTCTAAAGCCTGGCGGAACCTTCTTGTTCGATGTACATCATCCTCAGACGTTTTTACGTTATGATGAAGAGCAGCCTTTCGTACTGGATGAACGCTCTATCTCGTATATCTGGACATGTGCGTTGGACACTCCCCGTTGTGAAATTGAGCATCATCTTAGTATCTTTGCGAAAGCAGAACAAGAAGGACGCGATCTATACCAGCGTTTCGAGGAAATACATGTTCAACGTGCCTATGACCCAGACTGGATGAAGGCAGAATTGTCCAAAGCGGGTTTTCGTGATGTGAAGGTATATGCGGATTTTGAATGGGTAGAAGCAGAAGATGACGCGGCGAGACTGTTTTATGTTGCTGTAAAATAGCAAGGCTTCATTTAGCGAGTATGGGAAAAGAAAGACGCTTTTCATGATGACATGAAGGGCGTCTTTTTGCACTCATATATTCACTTTATAGCTCAGCTGAAGCTCATCACCCGGTACACCCCGAATGCCCCAGTTCTGTTTGGGTGTTTCAAATATAGTAATCTCAAGATCCTGTGGAGAAATACCCAAAAGATCGTTAATTCTTTGGAATAACAGGTTAATGAGTTGCTTCTTAGCTTCTGTCGTTCTGCCTTCAAAGATACTGATTTCAATAATGGTGTACGCCTCAGAGCGACCATCGGCATATATAAAGTCTTCCTGATCCATAGGAAAAAAACGTTGAAACCTCTTGTCAGGAGGATATTTGAACGCATCCACCACAGCAGAATGAATCACCTCTGAAAGTTGCTTTTTGATTGGATTTAGAGTTTCTTTTATTCCGTAAATTTTAATCTGTGCCATTTCTCAGCTCACCTTTCTTATCTCAACTCATCTCAACTTGAAGCGATTTAATTCGAAATCATTATAAAACATTCGTATGCATGTGTCATGAACAATTAGTATGAAGAGGGTCTTTAACACCAAAGGTAGTCCTTATTTGACTTTTTTCGCGGTTTTCAATATAATAGTGCCATTATTAACGGTTAAACAATCGCTGATGAGGAATAGTAGCTTTGTCTGGACATGTAGAGAGCTGGCGGGTGGTGCAAGCCGGTTGACAGTGCAAAGTGAACTCGCCTCGGAGATATGCGTCCAACGCAGGAACGCCCTATACAGGTGCTTGTATCCTGTTATTAACCCGCATCGGATCACCTCCGTTATCAGGTGCAAAGGGAGTAGAACGCGAAGAACGCTTTCTGCTAACTAGGGTGGTACCACGGGAATATAACCTCTCGTCCCTAGCGCTGACACGCTACGGGATGCAGAGGTTTTTTTGTTGCATACCGTTTGAGGAGGAAAAGACAATGACAGACACACAGCCGAAGCACGGCTATCAACCGCAAAGTATTGAACCAAAATGGCAGAAATATTGGGATGAGAACAAGACGTTCCGTACCGGGGAAGAGCCGGGCAAACCGAAGTTTTATGCTTTGGATATGTTTCCGTACCCATCTGGAGCCGGCCTACATGTAGGCCACCCAGAGGGCTACACAGCTACGGATATTGTTTCACGATATAAAAGAATGCGCGGCTACAACGTACTGCATCCGATGGGTTGGGACGCCTTCGGTCTGCCTGCCGAGCAGCATGCGCTGGATACAGGGGAGCACCCACGCGAAATTACGGTGAAAAATGTAAATAACTTCCGCCGTCAAATCAAATCGCTCGGCTTCTCCTACGACTGGGATCGTGAAATCAGCACGACGGATCCTGATTATTACAAATGGACACAGTGGATCTTCATCCAGCTGTACAAGCGCGGTCTTGCATATGTAGCTGAAGTACCTGTGAACTGGTGCCCGGCGCTGGGAACGGTGCTAGCGAATGAAGAAGTTATTGACGGTAAGAGTGAGCGTGGCGGTCATCCGGTCGTCCGTAAACCAATGCGTCAATGGATGCTGAAAATTACGGAATACGCGGATCGTCTGCTGGAGGATCTGGAGGAACTGGATTGGTCTGAGAGTATTAAGGATATGCAGCGGAACTGGATCGGTAAGTCTACCGGGGCAGAGGTTCGTTTTCCAATTGAAGGCTATGACGAGCAACTCACAGTATTTACAACCCGTCCAGATACACTGTTCGGCGCAAGCTACTGTGTGCTGGCACCAGAGCAGGAATTGGTGGATATTATCACTACGCCTGAGCAAAAGGATGCTGTACAACAGTACCGTGAACAAGCTGCTCGTAAAAGCGATCTGGAGCGTACGGATCTGGCCAAGGATAAAACAGGCGTATTCACAGGAGCTTATGCAGTGAACCCGGTGAACGGCGAAAAGCTGCCGATCTGGATTGCTGACTATGTACTTGCAGGCTACGGAACTGGAGCGATTATGGCTGTACCTGCTCACGATGCGCGTGACTGGGAATTTGCCAAGCAATTCGGATTGAATATCATTGAGGTTGTCCAAGGTGGAGATGTGGCTAATGAGCCATATACTGAGGATGGACCGCACGTCAATTCCGGCCCGCTGAATGGACTTACCAACGAGGAAGCGATTCCGAAGATGATTGAATGGCTGGAAGCCGAGGGCAAAGGACACGGCAAAGTCACCTATCGCCTGCGTGACTGGCTGTTCAGCCGTCAACGCTATTGGGGCGAGCCGATTCCGGTAATTCATCTGGAGGATGGAACGATCAAAACGGTTCCTGAGGACCAACTTCCGCTCGTACTGCCGGAGATGGACAATATCAAGCCTTCAGGTACAGGTGAATCCCCGCTGGCGAACGCAACAGATTGGATCGAAACCATTGATCCTGAGACAGGTATGAAAGCACGCCGCGAGACAAATACAATGCCGCAATGGGCAGGCAGTTGCTGGTATTACCTGCGCTTTATTGATCCGAAAAATGACAAAGAGCTTGTATCCAAAGAGAAACAACGTGAATGGATGCCTGTTGATTTGTATATTGGCGGAGCGGAACATGCGGTTCTTCACTTGCTGTATGCCCGTTTCTGGCATAAGGTACTGTATGATATCGGCGTAGTGGAAACGAAAGAGCCTTTTTATAAGCTGGTCAACCAGGGTATGATTTTGGGCAACAACAATGAAAAAATGAGTAAATCACGCGGTAATGTCATTAATCCTGATGATATTGTCAATACGTTTGGCGCCGATACGCTGCGTATTTATGAGATGTTTATGGGGCCGCTGGAAGCGACCAAGCCATGGAATGAGAATGGGGTAGAGGGAGCACATCGTTTTCTGTCCCGCGTATGGCGCCTGTTTGTTTCCGAGGATGGTAGCCTGAACGATAAAATTACAAATGACGGCGGTAGCGATGAGTTCAATCGTACTTGGCATAAAACGCTGAAAAAAGTAACCGAAGATCTGGATGCACTGCGCTTCAATACAGCGATCAGCCAGCTGATGATCTTCACCAACGATGCATACAAAGCAGACCTTCTGCCGCGTGCAGCAATGGAAAACTTCGTGCAAATGCTGTCGCCGCTTGCACCCCATCTGGCCGAGGAATTGTGGCAGCTGCTGGGGCACAATGATAGCATTACCTACGCGGCCTGGCCTGCTTATGATGAAGCATGGACGGTGGACGCCGAAGTGGAAATTGTTGTGCAAGTGAATGGTAAAATTGTGCAGCGTGCAACGATTGCCAAGGATCTTGATGCTAAAGCGATGGAAGCATTCGCTGTGTCGTTGGACAATGTTCAGCAGGCACTGGCCGGCAAAACGATCCGCAAGGTAATTGCTGTACCAGGTAAGCTGGTTAATATTGTTGCCGGTTAATTGGCTTTAAGCCGAAGGAGACATCCACCTTTTGCATGTCTTCTTCATACTTGTTGTGCGTGGCCTGTATCAGCTCGGGAAAGACACTATGCAGGCTGATGTCCAACAGTGCGAGAGCTTCGGCAGTAATACCTCCGGGAACCGCCACTCTGGCCTGTAACTCGGCTGGTGTCATCCCGCCTTCCGTGAGCAGCTTTCCAGTGCCGATGATCATTTCACCGGCCAGGGCGCATAGCTCCGTACGGTCTATACCTGTAGCTTGAACTGCGGCTTGAATCCACTGGTCCATAAAAAAGGCCAAGAAAGCAGGACCGCAACTCGAAAAATCCGACGTGATTCGAGTATAAGATTCTTTAACCCGAATCGGCCTGCTGATGTGGGACATAAGCTCTTCCAGAAGGGTGCGGTCCTCCTCTGTAATCCGGCTTCCATGGATGCATAGTGAGGCTCCGCTGCCCACTTGGTGGGTGATACTGGGAATAATTTTGGACACTTTGGCTTTCAGTGCATGCTCCAAAATACGAATCTGCACCGGGCTTGTGATAGATACGACGATTTGCTCTTCTGTAATGACGTTGCGTATTTCATCCGTTACGGCTTTTGATTCCAGCGGCTTCACACAGATAAACAAAACATCGCTTTCCGCTGCCGTTTCACGGTTGCTTTGGGCTGCATGCAAACCTGGATAACGACGGGCTAGCTCGGTTACCTTGGAATGCGTTCGATTGCTTGCTGATATTTGCTGCGGCTTGAGTGCGTTAGAATTAATAAAAGACTCAATTAGCAGACTTCCCATGCTGCCAGTCCCGATAAATCCAACTTTCATTGTTCAACGTCCTCCTTTCATACTTTGCGGTATAGACGCTGTGCTGTCAGCTGTCATTCTTCTTAGTGTATGCGCCTGGTCTTGGCCGACATGACGAATTTTATGTCTGAGCATGTTAGATCGTGCCCGGGGTCGTACCACTTTTTTGTAAAAATGCTCACAGCGAGACCGTATGGAGGTTGTTTGCACCCTCCGGTTTAACGGGAATTGAACAGACTTGCTCTGTTTGATTGAGACGGTGTTTTCAGTCGGCTCAATTTCCCGAAATCCATGTGGAGTAGGGGACGATACGGAAATGAAACGCGTATGGACAGGAACAGCGATAACGCTTGCTGTAATCGGGAGTGGACTTATTTTATTTGCCGGAGGACAGCGCTCTGAGCCGCAAGAAGAGTGGACTTTACTTAACCATAAGGTGGAGCAGGCTGTGGCGATGGATTCAGAGCCAAATGAGTCGCAGCGCAGCAGTGACTATGCCCAGAAAAAGCCTGCTGTAAAAGAACCCTCAGACAAAGCTGAGCGCAGTAGGAATGCCGAAGCCGCTGACAATGTGAAACGTGATACTGTGCAGATTTCTACTGGTGTATCTGCTGCTGCGAATCCGAGCTCAGACACAGGTATTGTTAGTTCGAGTGGTGCAACGACGAGTAGGACCAATACGGTAAGTGATTCGGTTACTACACCCGTTTCCGGCGAAAAAAAGGTAAACATCAACACGGCGACTGCTGCCGAGTTAATGGAGCTACCAGGGGTTGGGGCTAAAAAAGCCGAGGCTATTTTGAACTACCGTAATCAGCATGGGGCGTTCAAACGTGTGAACGATTTGGATCATGTAAAGGGAATCGGAGCTAAAATGTTGGCGAAAATGAAGCCGTATGTCAGCTTGTAACTTATATAAGATTACAATGTACAGGCCCTGAGAACGGCGGTAGCGGATATGGTTTACGTTTTAACTTGTTTATACGGGAGAGATGGAAATGAGTGCAGATGTACGCAAGGACTGGGACACCTATTTCATGGATATCGCTTATATGGTATCCACCCGTTCGCGCTGTGCGCGGCGTCATGTTGGAGCCGTACTTGTACAAGGTAAAAAGCTCTTGGGGACGGCCTATAATGGAGCACCATCCGGGGTGCCTGACTGTTCTGAGGCAGGCTGTATGATCTCAGAGGAGTATGAGGTCGTTCACCGTGATGGGCGCGAGGAAATGGTTAAGAAGCAGCGTTGTATTCGCACTATTCATGCGGAGCAGAACCTGCTACTGTTTACTGACCGAATTGATCGTGAAGGCTCTTCAGTATATGTCACTGACCAGCCATGCTGGACGTGTGCCAATATGTTGGCGAACAGCGGTATTGTGGAGATTGTATACCACAGACCTTATCCCAAAGATGCCGACAAGGTTCGTGCTATGATGGAGGAAAAGGGAATCGCCTTTCGTATGCTGAAGACCTATCATCCACCGAAAGAAACGCTGATGGATGTAATGAATTAAAAAGTAAACGAGGAAGAACCTCTGACGAATGCTATTTTGTCAGAGGTTCTTTTTGTTTTGCTTATTTTGGACAAAAAGCAATGTTTGCTACCGGAAGGTGATTGTATTCAAGCTAAGCTTGTGTTAACTAGACCTATATTGACCCTTACTGTTTGTTGGATTACAGGAAGTGCGGGAGCATGTCTGTATTCTGGACGGATGCTTTTGTTGCTCTGGGCGGGGGTTACCCTGATCTTTCCGCTTATAGCTTTATGGATGAAAATCCCCATCCGGCATATGGTATTACTTTGGCTTGCAATCAGCGGGGGTGGATTTCATTGGTATTGGCATGATACGCATAATGTTAGCAGTATTCCCGATGCTCTTCATGTATCGTCTTCTATGTTGGAAGACATGCCTGTTCAAGTAGCAGGGCTTATCGCTTCTGAAGTACAGGTAGATGGTGATCGAACACAGTTTGAGATGAGAGTCACCTCAATCAATCACTACGGAAGTCATTCGAAAAAGGACGAGAATCGTGCACTAATTTCTGAACAGGTCATTGTTCATATCAAGTTGGCTGCCAAGCAGGAACAGCAACTTTCGGCAGCGTGGCAACGTGGAGATGCAATCCTACTGCGTGGCACCTTAAAGGCTCCTGCAAAAGCGGGGAACTTTGGTGGCTTTGATTACAGTGAATACCTGCACACACAGGAAATCCACTGGCTTTTCAAAGGCGATGGGGCAGCCTCGCTACAGAAGCAGGAAGCTTCACTGTGGAACCGCTACACTTTGTTCAGATGGAATGATCAGCTTAGGGAGCAGCTAGGGCAGAGAATGGAATCGGCATTTACATCACTTCATCACGCAGGATATATGAAAGGACTGGTACTTGGGGTAACAGATGAGTTGGACCCAGCAACGTATAACGAGTTTACGCAGCTTGGTTTAACGCATATTTTAGCAATATCGGGCATGCATGTGGCGGTATATGCAGCTACACTATTATATTTACTCAAGCTACTAAGAGTTAGCCGCGAGACATCTCTTACGGTCGTGATGATACTCATTCCGGCTTATGTCCTGCTGACAGGTGCTTCTCCCTCTGTTGTGAGGGCGGGAATTATGGCGATGATCGGCTTGTTTGCAGCCCGACGAGGTATGCTCAAAGACGGACTTAATATTCTAAGTATATCCGCGTTGCTCATGCTGATTTGGAATCCATATTATCTACTTAGCGTCAGCTTTCAGCTTTCCTTTTTGGTGACAGGTGGGTTGCTCATTTATATGCCGCTTATGAAGCCGTTTTTCGCCAAATGGCCTTTCCTAATCGGCGGTGAAGTTGCGATTACAATTACGGCACAGCTTGTTTCGTTTCCAATGACGGTATTCTACTTTAATCAATTTTCGTTGTTATCATTTGCGGCCAATTTTGTGCTTGTACCCCTTATTACATATATCGTGCTTCCATTAGGTACGGTGGCGATGGGGCTTTCCTTTTTGTGGGGGGATGGGGCTCGTATTCTTGCGTGGCCGGCAGAGCAATTGAACGATTTGACCTTTTTACTAGTGAAATGGCTGAATGTAGATGATGCTTATGTGAGTATTTGGCCGTCTTCTTCCATCCTGTGGGTCATGGCGTATTACGCAGCTCTGTACAGTGTTTTGTACTGGCTCAAAAGGTGGCTGACATCCCGCAGGCAAACGAACGACATTACCGTCTTGAATTCTACTGCCATTTCATCACCTATATATACAGGATTAGCAGCTTCTCCAGAATGGGCGGCTATATTGCATACGGCTCCTGAACCTGAGGGAGCAGGGAAATTTGCAAGTCGACAGTGGAATGGTTATCGTCATTTGGCACTGGCTCTAAGTGTTATTGCTTGGCTTGGAATATTGTATACAGGTTACCAATCTCCTGGTGAGGGAAATACGGGAATTGTTCAATATCTGGATGTGGGCCAAGGTGACAGCATTTTAATTACAACGCCGGGCGGGAAACATATCTTGGTTGATGGCGGGGGTACAATGGATTTTGCGACAGGGAAAAATGCTTGGCGCAAGCGTGCAGATCCCTACGAGGTAGGTGAAGATACGATTGTACCCTTGCTAAAGCAACGAGGTGTGCATCGCCTGGACGCTGTCATTTTAACGCATGGAGATCATGATCATGCCGGAGGACTACAGGCTGTGCTTGACCAGATTCCTGTATATACCTTGTTTTTTAACGGTACCCTGACAGATAAAACCCCATTTCGTAAGCTGTTGAACACGGCTTTAGACAAGCAGATCAAGCTGTATGGTGCACATCATAGTATGGAATGGGAACCAGACCAGGCTACGAAAATCCGCTTTCTCTATCCGTTTACACTACCGGAGAACGAATCTGAGCAGTTGCCTGTTATGAAGGAACAGAATCATTACTCTGTTGCCATGATATTGGAGATGGAGGGAGCCTCTTTTTTGTTCACAGGAGATATGGATGATGCAGCAGAGTCGTCGTTGCTCTCTGAATTAACTCGTTTTTCATCAAGTGTGAAAGATGAGGGAGCAACGGGGGCTGTAAGGAAAGCTATAGATGTCATGAAAATAGCACATCACGGCAGCAAGTACTCCACCTCGGAAGAGTGGTTATCCTACTGGCGACCGAAAGTATCTGTTATTTCGGTCGGTGCGACCAATACTTACGGACATCCGAATGAAGCGGTATTGGAACGTTTATCGGCAGTTAATTCTGCTATATATCGAACAGATACGATGGGAGAGATACAGATTCGAGCGCAGCAAGGAAAACTGAGTGTGCGGTACCAACGCAAATAGTTTTTTCGATCCTTTTTTATCAGTACAACAACACACTAAAACGGGTGCTCACTCTCAGGAGTGAGCTGTTTGCTTTGAATCCAATCTGCATGGACAGTAGCTGTAAGCTTTGATAGAATCATATGAGTAATGAAAATGAGAATCATTATTAATGGGAGGAATATTGTGAGTTATTTTAAATTCAGAGCATCAGCTTGTTTGTTCATCATTTCGTTAATGCTGGTATTGAGTGCATGCGCTACAAGTGGGGGTGGGACTGCAACGGTAAGCGGTCAATCTGCTGCCGCCCAGACCACATCAACTGGAGATGAAGCTGCCACACGTACATATGAAAGTGATAAAGGTACAATTACTCTTCCTGAGCATCCCCAGCGTGTCGTAGTGGCAGTCGATGATTATGTAGGTGATGTGCTAGCACTCGGTATTACACCTGTAGGGGCTCCAGACACTGTATTTGATGCTCCATACTATAAAAAATATTTGAATGGTGTTGCAAATATCGGTGACAGCTCCGCATTGTCCCTTGAAAAGGTAATCACCCTGAAGCCGGATTTGATCATTACCTATGATGAGAAAGCGTATGAAAATCTGAAAAAAATAGCACCTGCAGTATATATTCCATATGGTAAATATCAATATAAGGATCGTCTGATGGAGCTGGGCAAAGTGTTAAACAAGGAGCAGGAAGCGAAGAATTGCCTGGCTGATTTTGCAACCAAGATTGCTGAGAAGAAACAGGCTTTGTCTGACGTCATTGATTCGGGCAAAAAAATCGCTATTTTTGAGATTACAGGAAAAGAATTATATCTATATGGAAAATCTTATGGACGTGGAGGAGCCATACTTTATGATGAGCTGGGACTTCATGCTCCTGAGAAGGTAGAAAAGGCAGCGTTCGAGAAGGGATGGGCCAGCATTTCAATAGAGGCTTTACCGGAGATGCTGGGCGATGCCGATTATTTAATGTTGGGTATTAGAGGCGACGGAACAGACCAAGGAAAAGATATTTTATCTAAAAGTGTGTGGAAGAACCTTTCTGCCGTTAAATCAGGTAAAGTATATCAATACTCAATCGACGATTTTTATTTTCAAGATCCGATTGCTCTGACTTATCAATTAGAACTCATATCTGATTTTTTGGTTTCCAAGAAGTAACAATATGATCTTGCAGCTCGATAGGCTAGCATTTAGATGTATGTAGGAGCTAGGGGAAGGTGACTACCTTCCCTTTTTCTGTTATTCTAAGGGAGGATACGCTGGGGATTCTGGGCTTTTTGGTATAATTTTTTTTGTTGAAAAAATAAAATTAGTGTCAGACGTCTATCCTGCAACAATTTGCAAAATGGATACGTCTGTAATATTGCAGGGAGAGGGGGATCCTTTGTGGTAGAGCAGGGACTCATTCGAGCCGCTCAATCGGGCGATCGCGACGCTCTCATTACCCTATTAAGAGAGATAGAACAGCATGTGTACCGTACGGCATATTACATTCTAAACAATGAGCAGGACGCGATGGATGCTTCACAAGAAGCCCTCATACGGATCTATTCCAAAATTAACTCTTATGAGGAAAAAGCGCAGTTTAAAACCTGGGTCCAACGCATTGTAACGAATATATGCATCGACAAATTCAGAAGAACGAAGCCCTCGGTTTCCATTGACGAGCACGACATGATATTCAACGATCCCCAAAACGTGGAGGTCGAGGTGTTGACCTCTTACATGGCACAGGATGTTCGTGAGGCTATACAACAACTTCCGGAGCACCACCGGACGGTAATTGTCTTAAGATATTTGCAGGATTTCTCCTATAACGAGATTGCAGATTCTCTGGATTTGCCGCTAAATACGGTCAAGTCATACTTATATCGTGCAAGACAGCAATTGCAAGGGCTACTTCAGGAATATCAGAAAGGTGGTGTATCAGGATGAAGTGTGGGGAAGAGGTGATGGATTGGATGCAGCGTTATGTGGATCATGAGCTGGGCGAAGAAGAGACGTCCCAATTAATGAACCATATTGCGACTTGCCCGGACTGTGCGGAAAAATTTCTTATTCTTCAGACACTCTCTCGCGAGCTGGAGGAATTGCCTACGGTTTCCCCGGCGTTCAGCCTGGTGGATTCCATCATGCCTCAGCTTGATGCCATTGACCGTGCACGTGAAGAGCAGGGAAGTGCGCTTCAGGAAATGCAGCCTGTGGCTGTAAAACCTGGACCAGTGCCTAGACAAAGTACCCAGCCTACACCTTGGTGGAACCGAATGGCTGGGCGCGCTGCCATGGGCGTGGCTGCCGCTGCTGTTGTACTGGGGATTGTAGTGTTTAACTTCGAGCCTAAAACAGTGCAGGATGCGGAAGGCATACTTACAACCCAGACGCCCGAAGTGACGAATCGGCAGAATCAGACGGAAATTCTTCCAGGTACAGCCAATGGCAGTGGAGGCCGTGATGCAGCCATTGGTTCGGATTCTACACAGCAGCCGTCAGAGCAGGGGCAAGGAACGGATGCATCTCAGCTACCTGCGGATAAAGATCCTGACCTGAGCAAACAAGGTGCAACCAATGCAAACGATGAAAAGAACTCTTCCAAACGGGATGCTGGGAAACGTGACGATCAGCGGGCTGGGGAGGAAGATTCGACGAAGTCTGCACCAGCTGAACATTCTTCTCGTCAGGATGAAGGGCAGGTGCAGCTACGTACGGATCGTCAGGTGACAAAGGAAAATCCGTCTGCTGGAGATGCTCCTAAATCTGAGGACAAACAGTTAAGTCAGGAAAAATCTGATCAATCCACGATTGCTCCTGCTGAACAGTTGGAACCGAAAATGGAAAAAGCACCCCTAGCGGGTACGGGTACCGCTCAGGACAATAATAATGGTAACACAAGTACGAATGATTCTTCTTCGTCGCTTAGTCAGGATTTGAAGGTACAGGATCGAATTGCGTCAAATGAAACGTCGAAAGAAACGACTTCCAAAAGTATCACAAAGGATTCGGGCAATGCCTTAGGAACGGATAGCAGCAATGCAGCTTCTGATGATCAGCAATCATCCGTGTCGCAAGACCCGGTTCGTAAAGAAGGATTTGTATCTAATTCACTGGTCTCTCCGGACAACAATAATGCTTCCAGCTATAGTGCCCAATCTGGCTCTACAGATCAGCTCAACTCGCCAGATGGTAGCTATGCGGTGGCTATTGAGGGCAAAAAGCTGAAAGTGTATAAGCTTTCCGATAACGGTGTAGACCGAACAACACTGGAAGTCCGTACTCTAAAAGGTGCCTGGGTCAAAGGAAGCTGGTCAGAAGACAGCCAGACCTTTATGTATGAGACGGAGCAGGATGGGACAGCAAGTAAATATACGTACACCGTCCCGCGCAGCACTGGAAAATAGTTTCCGTAAGTTGGCACACTTTTAAAAACAGAGAATATACTATATGAACCGACGTCGTATCCCGACGGCCGAAAGTTTCTAGAGCTTTCTGCTGCCGTGTTGATATAGATGGTGGTGAAGGGATCCTGTCTATAGGCAGGGTCCCTTCGTTTGTATCATGACTTGCCTTCCGGTCGGATGTCGGGTACGATCAGTGGGTGGGGGGAACGGAAAATGGATGTAAAAACAGCCTCTAAGGCTATTCGCAAAGGCGACATTTCGCCAGTGTATTTGCTATACGGCAGTGAAAAATATCAAATGAAGCAGTTTGTTGAGATGCTTAAAGAGAAAGTGGTGGAAGAGGAGCATCGTGACTTCGCCATCATTCCTTATGATTTAACCGAAACGCCAATTGAGGTGGTCGTGGAGGAGGCGGAAACAGCGCCTTTTCTGGTGCCAAAGAAGCTGATTATTGTACGGGATACCAGTGTATTTGCAGCAGGCAAAGATAGCGGTAAGATAGAGCACCGGCTTGAGACGCTGTTGACTTATATGGATAACCCGACTGACTATAGCGTCATCGTTTTTACGGTTCAGGCTGAAAAGTTGGATGAACGGAAAAAGATTGTCAAAAAGCTGAAAAGTGATGCTTCGGTTATTGCTTTTGCTCCAATGGGTGGAGATGATCTTATAGCTTGGATCCATAAGCGTGCAGGAGAAAGAGAAGTGCAATTGGCTGCAGGAGCTGCTGAAAGCCTCATTCAATTTACAGGTACCGGGCTGCAATCCTTGGCTGCCGAGATAGACAAGCTCTGCTTGTACGCAGGAGCACAGGGAACGATCTCATCCGCTGATATAGAATCCCTGGTGCCTCGTAACACAGAGCAAAACGTATTTGCGATGGTTGAGGATCTGGCTAATTTGCGGCTGGATAAGGCGCTTAGTATTTTTTATGAGTTGCTTAAGCAAAAAGAGGAACCGATCAAGATTGCCGCTTTGATCACGCGACAGTTCCGTATTATGTTGCAGGTCAAAGAGCTGGCAGGTCAAAGCTATTCCCAGCAACAAATTGCCAGTCAGCTTAGTTTGCATCCTTATGGGGTGAAAGTTGCAGGGGACCAAGCGCGGAGGTTCCGCCCTGAGCAGCTGCGTCAGCTTCTCTACGAATTGGGCGAGCTGGATTATCATATGAAAACAGGTGTCGTTGACAAGGTACTGGGACTGGAGCTATTTTTGATGAAAATGGGTGCGGGGGCTTCAATCTAATCCCCCCATGTGCTGTTATAGAGTCAGCTCATGTAGCGTGGAAAGCTGACTCTATAAATTAACAAAAGTTATAAACTAAAAAAACCTGATCAGCCAAGGCTGGTCAGGTTTTTTTCATTAACGTATGAAAGTAGCTCTTGCTTACGCTTGAGCTGTAAGAGCGTTAAGTTTTTTCGCCAAGCGGGATTTCTTGCGAGCAGCTGCATTTTTGTGGATCAGACCTTTAGTTACAGCCTTGTCCAGCTTTTGGGAAGCTACTTTGAAAGCAGCAGCAGCAGTTTCAGCTTCGTTACCTACCAACGCTGTATCGGCAGCTTTTACTGCTGTACGAAGCGCGGATTTTTGGGAAGCGTTCAACGCACGGCGTTTGTCGCTAGTTTTAACGCGTTTGATAGCGGATTTGATGTTTGGCATTACATTCACCTCCTGTAAAGGCATTACTTATGAACACAAACGTTTCACAACTTAAAATATTTTAGCATGCCACACCTCAAATTGCAATAAGAAAACATTCTGAGGCGATGCGAATTACAGGATGAAAATGGATGTGCATAAACCTGTTGGGTGTCTCGCACACTATAGTCAAAGATGGTATCCAAGGAGGCTTAAAAGATGGATCTGGATTTGCAGAAGTATGCGGTACGCACGGATTTGGCATTAGAGGCAAGAGAACTGGCCGAACGGGATCAGCCTGTACCTCTGTCGGGCATAAGTGAGAACGTGGAGGAAGATAACGGAATCAAAATCACACGGCTGGACGTACTGAATGAAGAAGGAGCCAACCGTATTGGGCGGGTACAAGGGCATTACGTCACGTTGGAAGTACCAGGCTTGCGTGAAGGCGACACGGGGCTCCAGCAACGTGTAGCTATTGCATTTGCAAAAGAAATGGAGCATTTTATACAAAAAATAGGGATCTCTAATACGGCAAAGGTACTGGTGGTAGGTCTGGGCAACTGGAACGTTACTCCCGATTCGCTGGGGCCGCTTGTCGTTGAAAATTTGATGGTGACTCGTCAATTTTTTGAACTGACACCTGATCAAATCAACCCGGGGTATCGAGATGTGAGCGCAATTGCACCGGGCGTCCTGGGTATTACGGGGATCGAGTCCAGTGAAATCGTTCAAGGCATCGTGGATCGCACAAAGCCAGAACTGATTATTGCCATTGACGCTCTGGCGTCACGTTCACTGGAGCGCGTCAATACGACCATTCAGGTGGCTGATATCGGGATACATCCAGGTTCAGGTATTGGCAACAAGCGGCGCGGTATCACCAAGGATATTATGGGTGTTCCGTGTATCGCTATCGGCGTTCCGACGGTATGCTACGCTTCTACCATTGTCAATAACGTAATCGAACTGATGAAAACACATTTTACCAAAGAAAAGGCTTCTACAAAAGCAATCCTGGGGATGTTGGACGATATTTCAGAACCTGAGAGACTTGGGCTGGTGAGAGAGGTACTGCAGCCGCTGGGGCATGATCTGATTGTGACTCCTAAAGAGATCGATGAATTTATTGAAGATATCGCGAACATCATTGCTACTGGATTGAACGCTGCTCTGCACGAAGCTGTTGATCCTGGCAATGTCGCCGCCTATACGCATTAATCAAGGGTTGGTAAAATCGTATTTCATACCAAAAGTCTCTATTTAACAGGAATCTAATCTCTTTCAAAAAGGGAGGTGATAAACCTGTGGTAGAGATTTTTTGTGTTCTAGCAATTGTTCTCCGTTCATAGAGTTGAAGTATAAGAGATTTCCGCAGCAGATAGGAACCCTATGTTCCGAATATAAAGCGGGTTTCGACGGGACGAAGGAGGACAAGGCTCACATGAAAAAAATTCAGACCTGGAACGTCGGAAGATGGAGAAGAAAAGGTATCGAAATTTTGGCGATGGGACATACGCTTGTGCTGCTGATCATGGGCTCGGCGCTTTTATTTGTCGTTTTGGGGCTAGGGGGGTTGGCGGAAAATCGTCTACAAACATCTCCTGTTTCTTCGATGAAAGGATTGGCAGGTTCGGTGTCTAGCGGTTTTTTTGCGGATATGCTAGGTATGGAAGTACCTCATTTGGCACAAAAGAAACAGCAATCTTCGTTGTCGGGTGAACAATGGTCGCCTTTTGTTTTTCAGATGCTTACAGGAATTAATCCGCAGGATCCCAAAAGTCTCATTTCTCGTGAGATTCCTGGCATGTCTGCGGGAGCGCCTGTCTTGCTGCGCAAGGGTTCGGGGAACACAAAGGTAGAGGGTCCTACGGATTATCAGCCCGATCAGGGAACGACGGATGCCCCTGGTGGCTCAGATGCATCTGAGAACCCACCGACTACTACGCCGGATATTCCGACAACACCGCAAACAGATCCGGCACGTGAGGATCATCCAGGTGATACGGCCAAAGGGGACAAGCGTATATTAATCTACCATTCTCATCCCAGAGAAGCATATAACCCACTACTCAGCAAAACCAGTCCCAACCCCAATTCAGGTTCTAAATCAGCCAATGTGTCAAGGGTAGGAGACTTCGTAAAAAAGAGGCTGGAAAAACAAGGGATATCCACACTGCATGTAAACAAGGATTATGCCACTACAGTTCAAAATTACAATTGGAACTATTCCTATAAATATT
This sequence comes from Paenibacillus sp. FSL P2-0173, assembly GCF_038008045.1. Classification (NCBI taxonomy): domain Bacteria; kingdom Bacillati; phylum Bacillota; class Bacilli; order Caryophanales; family Paenibacillaceae; genus Paenibacillus; species Paenibacillus sp. FSL P2-0173. The sequence continues at coordinate 1,344,406 of NZ_JBBOYK010000001.1, read as the reverse complement.
CACGCGAAACAGTCAAGGAAGCTTTAGCTGGAAATAAAGGTTTAACTTATTTGCTTGATATTCATCGAGATTCACAACGTCACGGAAAAACAACAGCAACCATTAATGGACTCTCTTATGCCAAGGTGTATTTTATTATCGGACATGACAACAAAAATTGGCGCGAAAATGAAGCTTTTGCTGCTCGTATTCATGAAAAGCTGGAAAAATCGTATCATGGCGTATCACGTGGTGTATGGGGGAAAGATGGTGGCAAAGGCAACAACGGTGAATACAATCAAAGCTTATCTTCGCATAGCATTTTAATTGAAATCGGGGGTATTGACAACACCGAGGAGGAGTTGAAACGCACCTCAGACGTTTTGGCGGACATGATCGGTGAAGTGTATTGGGAAGATCAGAAAGCTCAGAAAGCGGGCACTAACGTATCGGATACAAAAAAGAGCAACAGCGGCAATTAAATGAGGTAGCGGTAAGGGGGAAAGGTAATGTCTGGACATTTTCGTAAGAAAGCACTTGGATTTGTATTGCTCATGGGGGCAGGTATTCTACTGGGTATGCAACTGGCAGGATCTGGCCTGCGTTCAGTGTATGGACCGGAATGGTACGGGGATACGATTCAATCGGTAAATCAACAGAAAGTCGGATATGAACAGACGGTTATTGACGATACACCCGCAGCTAACGCTCGTGCATATAGCGGTACGTATAGCACAAGTGGAAATGTTAAGGTTGAGCCGAAAACGGGAGCGGGTATAAATGAAGCTAGTGGAAGTGAAGAAAATGAGGAGCAGACGGAACTCGGGGCATCCAGGTGGTATTCGACGACTGCGCAGCATGTCAATACTCAGGACCTGGAGACACCGCGTGAACTGTTAGCCGTCAAGGGACAACAAGCTTCGGTGGATACCATGGCGGACAAAACGGCCGGGCTGCTGCAAAACCTATCAAGACAGGGGATTCGATGGGTTGTGTCTGTTTTTGACGGAGTGACAGAATAGAAATATTGCTGACCCCCTATACAACTGCTATAATAAGCTGATTGACACTAGGCATTGTGTGGGGGTAAGGCATGACTGACATATTGGCAAGACAACGTAAAATTCGGAACTTTAGTATCATTGCACATATAGACCACGGTAAATCCACGCTGGCTGACCGGATTTTGGAATACACCGGTGCACTCACATCCCGTGAAATGCAGGAGCAAGTGCTTGATCAGATGGATCTGGAACGGGAGCGCGGGATTACAATCAAGCTCCAGGCAGTGCGACTCACTTATAAGGCCGATGACGGTGAAGAGTACATTTTGAATCTGATTGATACACCGGGACACGTCGATTTTACCTATGAGGTTTCCCGAAGCTTGGCGGCCTGTGAAGGGGCCTTGCTAGTTGTAGACGCGGCACAGGGTATTGAAGCACAGACATTGGCTAACGTATATTTGGCGTTGGACAACAATCTGGAAATTCTGCCGGTGCTTAACAAAATTGATTTGCCAAGTGCTGATCCTGAACGGGTGAAGCAGGAAATCGAGGATGTTATCGGCTTGGATACGAGCGAGACTGTCCACGCATCGGCCAAAGCTGGAATCGGTATCAAGGAAATTTTGGAACAGGTGGTCAGAAGCGTACCTGCTCCGCAAGGGAATCCGAATAATCCGCTGAAGGCGCTTATTTTCGATTCGCATTATGATCCATATAAAGGCGTTATTGTGTATGTCCGCGTCGTAGATGGTAGCATCAAGGCAGGTTCCAAAATTAAAATGATGGCAACTGACAAAACGTTTGAGGTTATTGAAGTTGGTGCTTTCATGCCACGTATGAGCATCGTGGACGAGCTGAACATCGGTGATGTTGGTTTTATCGTTGCTGGTATCAAGCATGTGGGTGATACGCGTGTCGGGGATACGGTGACAGATGCAAAAAATCCAACATTAGAACCGATGCCAGGCTATCGGAAAATTAATCCGATGGTATATTGCGGTCTGTATCCAATCGAAACATCGGAGTATAACGATCTGCGTGAGGCGCTTGAAAAGCTACAACTGAACGATGCTTCGCTCAGCTTTGAGCCAGAAACATCAAGCGCGTTGGGTTTTGGCTTCCGTTGTGGATTCCTTGGTCTGCTTCATATGGACGTTATTCAGGAACGGATTGAACGTGAATTTAACATTCCACTGATTACAACGGCACCAAGCGTTATTTACCGCATAAAGTTGACGAATGGGGAAACGATCCAGATCGACAATCCATCGAATTATCCGGAAATCGGACGGATTGAACATGTGGAAGAGCCCTATGTAAGAGCAGGTATTATCGTCCCTAATGATTACGTAGGTACGGTGATGGAGCTTTGTCAAACCAAACGTGGTGAGTACGTAAATATGGAATACTTGGATACGACACGGGTAACCATTACGTATCAAATTCCGCTGTCTGAAATCGTATATGATTTCTTCGATCAGCTTAAATCAAGTACCAAAGGTTATGCTTCCTTTGATTATGAGATTTCAGGCTATCGCCAGTCCAACCTGGTGAAAATGGATATCTTGTTGAATGGCGAGCAGGTCGATGCGCTGTCGTTCATCGTGCATAGAGATCGGGCTTATCATCGCGGACGTATTATCTGTGAGAAGCTGCGCGAGCTAATCCCGCGTCAAATGTTCGAGGTGCCAATCCAGGCATCTGTGGGAACAAAGGTCGTGGCGCGTGAAACCGTTAAGGCGATGCGTAAAAACGTCTTGGCCAAATGCTACGGCGGCGATATTTCCCGTAAACGGAAGCTGCTTGAAAAGCAAAAAGAGGGCAAGAAGCGTATGAAGCAGGTCGGTAACGTAGAAGTACCACAGGAAGCATTTATGGCGGTACTGAAAATAGATGAGTAAAGCTGCTTGAAGTATTCGTCCATTCTTTCATGGGGCATTTGCCGTGCATGGAGAATGGACGTTATTTATTTGAGCAAGCTATCCAAAGATGGAATGTTTGTTATCTCGGTTGCAAAAATAGTATAACAACAGTAGCTTTAGCGTATTTCTAAAGATGCTTTACTCTTACTGCAACACCTACATCACAAAAAATGACCGATGGTGGTGGGCAGCAGCGGAGTGGATGGAATCGTTCTGAAGAAGCGTTAGCGTTCGCCTTTATCCCCGGATCTTACCCTATTAAGTTTATTTACAAAGAAAAAATCCGGGGGTAACAGCGATCGGAAGAATGATCCATCCACGGAGCGTTCTCTCCCCTCTTCGCCATTTTTTTCAATCACCACACACTGAATTGACAAGGAGGATCGGTATGACCGCATCCATACAAAAACATGAACATTCATCCGCGCCTCAAGCGGTTTACCTGCATATACCTTTTTGCACGAATAAATGCTTTTACTGTGATTTCAACTCTTATGTGCTCAAGGATCAACCTGTTATGGAATATCTGTATGCACTGGAACGGGAGATGGAACATACAGTCAAGCTTCACCCGCCAGGAGAGATTAAAACCATTTTTGTCGGGGGCGGAACACCAACTACCCTAAACCCGAAAGAAATGGAATATTTCCTGAAGAGCGTCCGAACCTATTTCCCAAATTGGGCGGAAGATATTGAGTTTTCCATGGAAGCCAATCCAGGCACCACTGATTTTGAAAAACTCTCTGTGATGAAAGAAGGCGGCGTCAATCGACTCAGCTTTGGTGTACAGGCTTTTCAGAATGAGCTACTCACAGGCATAGGTCGTATTCACAGTACAGATGACGTATATCGCAGTTTGGAAAACGCCCGTAAGGTTGGCTTGGACAACCTGTCGATTGACCTGATGTTCGGTTTGCCGAACCAAACGGTGGAGATGCTGCATGAAAGCGTCAGTAGAGCGCTAGAGCTGGAGCTTCCTCATTACTCTATCTACAGCTTGAAGGTTGAAGAAAACACACTCTTCCATACGCTGTACCAGAAAAATCAGCTGCCACTTCCACATGAGGATGACGAACTGGAAATGTATTTACTCCTCATGCGTCGCATGAAAGAAGCGGGGTATGAGCAGTATGAGATTAGTAATTTCGCAAAACCAGGCTTGGGGAGCAAGCACAACATGACCTATTGGCGAAATGAGGACTATTACGGTCTCGGCGCTGGGGCACATGGATATGTTGGCAGAGAGCGTCATATGAACATTAAAGGCATTAACCCTTATGTGGAGGCTAGTCGTAATGGTTTACCACGTCTGGATAGCTTTGAGGTGCCGGCGGCGGAAGCCATGGAGGATTTTCTTATGGTCGGTTTGAGAATGCTAGAGGGCGTATCCAAGTCCCGCTTTGAAGCTCAATTCGGTCAGGCATTGGAGGATACGTTTACTGCTCCTCTCGGGAAAATGCTCAATGCGGGGTTAATCGAATCAATTGAGGACGGTTATCGTTTGAGTGAACGCGGCATTTTATTCGGAAATGATGTATTTGCAGAGTTCATCGGTTCAATCACGGTAAATTCATAAGTCGTAAGTCGTAGGCTTCAATACAGTACGTTTCAACTTCGTAAGCTGGGACAATCATTTTATAACAACATTCTGTCAAAGCAGGGTAAATGGAGTATTGCGATTCTATGCGTGATGTTGTATATTTATTCATTATATGCGGCAAGCGGCAGGAGGAGAGCAAGATGGCTTCAGTGTGTAAAGATGTATTGTGCAGAAGTGCGGTTCCTGAGGATGTGGAGCCTTTATATCAAATGATTAGCGGCTATGCAGAGCGGGGGATTATGCTGCCACGTTCGAGGGAAGTGCTTACGCGCCAACTGGAGCTATTTATTGTTGCAGAGGTGGACGGCGAAGTTGTTGGTTGTGGTTCTTTATGCAAATTGGGCGCTGATCTGGTAGAGATTCGCTCCCTTGGCATCTCTGAGGGACATAAAGGTATGGGTATTGGCTCCAAGCTCGTGGAGGGCCTTATTATAGAAGCACGGCGGCAACGTATTCCTAAAATTATGGCATTGACCTACGAGGTCTCCTTTTTTATAAAAAACGGTTTTGATGTAGTAAGTAAAGAGATTTTCCCTGAAAAGGTATGGACCGACTGCATTCACTGTAGTAAACAAAACAATTGTGATGAAATCGCAGTGTTGAAAGTACTGAACTGACCTGTCAATAATGAGGTCAGTTCTTTTTTCATCAGGCCATAATCGTGCGTTTGTTATACAGCCTACATTGTTTAATCCTGGTTCATTTCTCATATGTTTTGAGCAACCACCAAATGAATTGATGATGAGGCTCCAGTTCGGAAGGTATTCCATTCAGGCTTCTTATGGGATGGTCCTTATGATAATCAGTATCATTATAAAAGTATGCAGTGCCGTCTAATGGAACTCGGTGTTTATATTTATACAAGGCGACAACATATCTTTCAGACGCTCCGCTTCTGCTTGGACTATATGTATATCCTTCCCAATCGGCTAGTGTTAAATCATCGTAATGTTGTATTGCCGATATACTGTATTTTATTTGCTTGGGAATACTTGGACTGAATTCTTGAGGGTAAAACAAAATGGTATTCCATATGCTTAAAAGTATTGTAGGAACCAAGATTAAGGCACAACACAGGGGGCTTAATTTACGAATTAGATGGATGACTGAAATAATAAGGGCTGCATTCAGGATGAAAACCAATGGCAAAGCAACTATTCTTCCTAGTCCTGTATACGGAAACAACTCAATTAAAATCTGAAAAATACAAATTGTAGGTAAAAGTGCGATCGATGCGTATAAAAGATTGCGGCGATTAGTTCTCAAATTTAATTCCTCCTCAAGGACAAAGAAGATGTAACGGTATAAAGATATAGTCTCGAACGAATTTTCTGTTTTTTGAATCTCTATACATAAATACGGTATTAATACGATGAATAATGAGATTTTTCGCAAAAAAGTGTAAACGGTTTGCATTTGCTGCAGTAAACTAAACTGTTGTAATAAATCTTGTTTATTGAAAATACTGAACTGACTTGACAATGATCAGGTCGGTTTGGTATTTTTGTATTAACGGTTAGCACTCATCGCGAACGAGTGCTAATGATTCCATTTAACAATCATGCTATTATGGATAAACAACAAGGGGGGATTCGCTTGTTAACCGAACGTCAGAGACTCATTCTGAATGCGATTATTGATGACTACATTCGTTCGGCTGAGCCAGTGGGTTCCCGCAGCATATCCAAAAGGCAGGATGTCGGATTCAGCCCGGCCACGATCCGTAATGAAATGTCGGATTTGGAGGAACAGGGCTATCTGGAGCAACCCCATACTTCAGCGGGACGCATCCCGTCTCATAAAGGTTATCGTTATTATGTGGACCATCTGGTGCCACTGAATACGCTGAAGCCTATGGAAATGCGGGAACTGAAAGCCTTTTACGCCGAAAAGCTGAATGTAATGGAGCAAGTGATCCAGCATGCGTCAGGCATTTTGTCCCATATGACCAATTATACTTCCATCCTGCTTGGGCCGGAGGTTTTTCATACTTCATTGCGTCATTTTCAGCTGCTGCCGCTCAACGAAACGACGGCTGTAGCGATTATCGTGACCAATACCGGTCAGGTGGAGAATAAAACGGTAGATATTCCACCGGGAATTTCGATTTCCGAGATGGAGAAGGTTGTGAATTTACTGAACAGCAAGCTGGTCGGTGTGCCGATTTATCAGCTTAAATCGCGCCTTTACACCGCACTTGGTCAGGAGATGGAGAAGCATGTGTCTCATTTTGAGGACGCTATGAAGGTGCTGGATAAAGCACTGGATAATGAATCGGATCAGCGCTTGTATTTGAGCGGTGCGACGAACATGCTCAATCAACCTGAATTTAAAGATGTAGAAAAGGTTAAACATATTCTCGATCTGCTGGAGGAAACACCAACGCTGCTTAAACTAATGACACCTGTTGCCGGGGCACCTGAAATTCAAGTCCGCATCGGCACTGAAAATGATCATGAGGCGTTTGCCAATTGCAGCCTGATTACTGCTACGTATGCAGTAGACGGAGAAGCGTTGGGCACTATAGGCATACTGGGTCCGACACGGATGGAATATGCGAGAGTTATTAATATTTTGGGTATCCTGTCTAAGGATTTGACCGCAATGCTAACGCAACGGTTTAAATAGAACAAGACCGCATAGGTTGCGGTACTACATGTTCCGCGCCGGGATACGGTTTGTATCCTGCGCGGGTGCATTGTTGCGTGTTTTTGTAAAGGTAGTTATGACTTGAAGGAGGTGAAACATTTTGAAGGAAGAACAAGCGTTCCAAGAAGAAAAACAACAAAATGTAAGCACAGAGGAAGCCGCCGAAACGAGCCAGCAGGAAGAGCCGGTTAATGAAGCGGCAGCACTGGAAGACCAAGAAAGCGAAACAGAGCTGACTAAGCTTCGCGCACAGGCGGAAGAGCATCAACAGCGGTTTTTACGCGCTCAGGCGGATTTTGATAATTTTCGCCGTCGTACGCTGAAAGAAAAAGAAGACCTTGCCAAATATGCATCTATGAAGCTGGTTACCGAGTTGGTGCCTGTTTTGGATAACTTCGAGCGTGCGCTGGCAACAGCACCGCAAGGAGCGGAGTCTGAGTCATTCAGCAAAGGCGTGGAAATGATTTTCCGCCAGTTTGAGAGTGTGCTTCAGGCAGAGGGTGTAACGGCCATGAATTCGGTGGGACAACCGTTTAATCCGGATTTCCATCAGGCTATTATGCAGGTGGAGAGCGAAGAGCATGAGGAAGGCATCGTCGTTGAAGAGGTACAAAAAGGATACATGCTGAAGGACAAGGTGCTTCGTCCAGCGATGGTAAAAGTGAGCATGTAGCTTTTTCAATATACATTAGAAATACATCATTTTGATTCAACCATTCTGGCCTGCGGGCCTCGTATATACAGAAGGAGGAATTGTCCGATGAGCAAAGTAATCGGTATTGACTTAGGTACAACCAACTCTTGTGTGGCTGTTATGGAGGGCGGCGAAGCGGTCGTTATTCCAAATCCGGAAGGCGCACGCACAACCCCTTCCGTTGTTGGTTTCAAAAAAGATGGAGAACGTACTGTAGGGGAAACGGCAAAACGCCAAGCAATTACGAACCCGGATCGTACAATCATGTCCATCAAACGTCACATGGGTACAAACCATAAAGAAAGCATTGACGGCAAGGAATATTCCGCACAGGAAATTTCCGCTATGATTTTGCAAAAGCTGAAATCCGATGCTGAAGCTTACCTGGGACAAACGGTTACTCAAGCTGTTATTACTGTTCCAGCTTACTTCAATGACGGTCAACGTCAAGCAACCAAGGATGCAGGTAAAATTGCCGGTCTGGAAGTTCTGCGGATTGTCAACGAGCCAACAGCAGCTGCATTGGCATATGGTATGGAAAAATCCGAAGACCAAACGATTCTCGTGTATGACTTGGGTGGCGGTACATTCGACGTATCCATTCTGGAACTGGGCGACGGTTTCTTCGAAGTTAAAGCAACAAGCGGCGATAACAAGCTGGGTGGCGATGACTTTGACCAAGTGATTATTGATTACCTCGTAAATGAGTTCAAAAAAGATCAAGGCATCGACCTGAGCAAAGATAAAGCTGCTGTACAACGTCTGAAAGATGCAGCGGAAAAAGCGAAAAAAGAACTGTCCGGCGTACTGACAACGACGATTTCTTTGCCGTTTATCACAGTAGCTGATGGCGTTCCACAGCATTTGGAGTTGAACCTGACTCGTGCGAAATTTGAAGAATTGTCTGAAGGTCTGGTAGAACGTACATTGGGACCTACTCGTCAAGCAATGAAAGATGCAGGCATGAGTGCCAGCGACATCGACAAAATCGTTCTGGTCGGCGGTTCCACACGTATTCCGGCTGTACAAGAAGCAATCAAAAAGCTGACAGGTAAAGAGCCACACAAAGGCGTAAACCCTGATGAAGTGGTAGCTTTGGGCGCGGCAGTTCAAGCGGGTGTACTGACTGGTGATGTGAAAGACGTCGTTCTCCTTGACGTAACTCCACTGTCCCTCGGTATTGAAACCGCAGGTGGCGTGTTTACTAAAATGATTGATCGTAACACGACGATCCCTACGAGCAAATCGCAGGTATTCTCGACATATGCCGACAATCAGCCTAGCGTAGAAATTCACGTGTTGCAAGGTGAACGTGAAATGGCAGCAGGCAACAAAACACTGGGTCGTTTCCAATTGGGAGATATCCCTCCAGCACCACGTGGTGTACCACAAATCGAAGTTACCTTTGATCTGGATGCGAACGGTATCGTGAACGTATCCGCTACAGATAAAGGCACAGGCAAAAGCCAAAAAATTACGATCACATCTTCCAGCGGCTTGAGCGACGAGGAAGTAGAACGTATGATGAAGGATGCCGAGTTGCATGCGGAAGAAGATAAAAAACGCAAAGATTTGGTAGAAGCGAAAAATGCTGCGGATCAACTGATCTACTCTGTAGACAAAACGATTAAAGATCTGGGCGAAAAAGCGGATGCAGGCGAAGTCGAAAAAGCAAATGCAGCTAAAGAAAATCTGCAAAAAACGCTGGAAACCGACAACCTGGAAGACATCAAAAAAGCTACTGAAGAACTGACTGAAATCGTTCAGCAATTGTCTGTGAAGCTATATGAGCAAGCTGCTCAAGAAGCACAGGCTCAACAAGCTCAAGATGGCGCAGCAGACAGCAAAGGCCGCGACAATGTGGTTGACGCGGACTATGAAGTTGTTGACGAAGACCAGAAGAAAGACTAAGCTACGGATCGGGTAGTGGTAGCTTTACGGTACACCGATGCGTTATGATATACTGAATAGTAATTGCAGCGTAGCTGCCTTGATAAATAACAATTAGCCGAAGGGTAACAGTTATTTCCAAGATAAATAAGCATATTACGGGTTGTACTGCCTTGAAATGATGGGAAGGTCAAAGCCGGGTCATCCCGTGCCTTTGGCTTTCCTTTTATATGTAGTGCAGACACGTTGTAGGCATGGGGGTGGAACATTGGCTGATAAGCGTGATTATTATGAGGTGCTGGGCGTCGCGAAGGGCGCTTCGGATGAAGAAGTCAAAAAGGCTTACCGTAAGCTTGCGCGTCAGTATCATCCGGACGTGAACAAGGCTGCGGACGCGGAAACTAAATTTAAAGAAGTGAAAGAAGCTTACGATGTTCTCAGCGATGGTCAGAAGCGGGCAAGATACGATCAGTATGGTCATGTAGACCCGAACCAGGGCATGGGAGGCGGCTTCGGTGGTGGCGCCGACTTCGGTGGCGGGTTTGGCGATATTTTTGATATGTTCTTTGGTGGCGGCGGCAATGGTCGACGTGATCCGAATGCACCGCAGCGTGGGAACGATCTTCAATATACGATGACGATTGAATTCAAGGAAGCGGTGTTCGGTAAAGAAACCGACATTCATATTGAACGTACGGAAACATGTGATACGTGTCACGGTACGGGAGCCAAAGCGGGTACTCAACCACAAACCTGCTCCGTCTGCCACGGCAGCGGACAGGAAGAAGTGGTGCAGAATACACCGTTTGGTCGCATGGTTAATCGACGCGCCTGCTCCAATTGCGGCGGTTCCGGTAAAATCATTAAAGAAAAATGTACGACTTGTAGCGGTTCGGGTCGGGTACGCAAGCAACGTAAAATTCATATCCGCATTCCAGCGGGTGTAGATGACGGCGCACAAATGCGTATTAACGGTGAAGGCGAAGGCGGTGTCAACGGAGGACCGGCAGGTGACTTGTACGTCGTGTTCCGTGTGAAATCGCACGACTTCTTTGAGCGTGAGGGAGACGATATCTACTGTGAAATTCCGCTGACGTTCTCACAGGCAGCATTGGGAGATGAAGTCGAGATCCCAACGTTGACCGAGAAAGTGAAGCTGAAAGTTCCAGCAGGTACGCAAACAGGTACTTACTTCCGTCTTAAAGGAAAAGGTGTGCCAAAACTGCGTGGCGTAGGTCAGGGTGACCAGCATATTAAGGTCGTTGTGGTAACGCCTAGTAAGCTGAGTGAAGAACAAAAGGATTTGCTGCGTCAATTCTCTTCGCTTAGCGGAGAGCAGACACATGAGAATGAGCAGTCTTTTTTTGACCGTGTGAAGCGCGCCTTCCGAGGCGACTAAGCCCAATTAGGAATCGCGGAGCTTCAACCATGAATCAAAGGAAACTATTCCGCAATTGCGGGATAGTTCCTTTTTTTATATTCACGTAAACACATACATAACCATTTTTGTATAGGCATGTTGAACTGTTGAGACTTAATATCAAGTAGAAAGGGGTGAGTTCCATCGGAAATGTACAGCTCAAGCTACGTCGGGGTAAACCGCTATTAAAGCTCAGAGGCCTAATTACACTGCTAGTATGTCTAGTTATGGCACTTGTGCTTCTGCCTGTAACCCTGTTATTTGCTGAGAGAGTGGAACATGAAACTGAGAAGGGACTGGAAGAAAAGGCAATGTCCATCGCGCGTACACTCGCCCATACGCCGCTTATTGTCGAGCAATTGCAAGGGACGGGTTCGTCTCCTTCTATGCAGGAGTATGTGAAGAGGGTTTCAGCAGCAAATCACATCCAGTTTATCGTGGCTATGGATATGAAGGGAATTCGTAAAACGCACCCGGATGCTAGGATGATCGGCAAAGCCTTTGTCGGCGGAGACGAGTATACTGCACTTCATGGCCATGAGAGCGTGTCCGTTGCGAAGGGAACATTGGGCTTGTCCATGCGAGCCTTTTCCCCCGTGTTCAGTTTAACGGGGAAACAGGTAGGGGCGATTGTTGTTGGTATATCCATGCAAGATGTACAGATGGCTCAGGAAGGCAACAACCGTCTTATTGCTATCGCCATTGGCACTGGAATGTTGATTGGCACTGGAGGTGCGGTTGTGCTGGCTCGTAAAATCAAAAATATGCTAGTCGGTCTGGAGCCGCCGGAAATCGCACGCTTGCTGGAGGAACGCAGCGCCATGTTGCAATCCATCAAGGAAGGGGTTATTGCGGTAGATGAATTCGGTCGCGTCATGCTGATGAATGCAGAAGCGATACGTCTGCTTAGGCAAGCGGGGATTGAAGATTTCTCATTCTCCGGACAGGAGATTACCGTTTATTTATCCGCTTTTCGATTGCAAGAGGTCTTGGAAGCGAGTACTCCACAGATGGATGAGGAAATGGAGCTGGGTGGAATAACCTTGCTGACCACCAGTGTTCCGATACGGGTCAAAGGGGAAATTGTGGGAGCAATTGTAACCTTTCGGGATAAAACGGAGATGAACCAGCTTGCGGAACGTTTGACAGGAGTGTCCCTGTACACGGAAGCACTACGTGCGCAGGCTCATGAATTTATGAACAAGCTGCATGTCATTATGGGGATGGTACACTTGCGAATGTACGATAAACTGGAGCATTACATTATGGATGCCGTCGAGCATCATCAAGTGGAGATTGGCTCCATCACCCGGCAGATCAGGGACCCAGTTATGGCAGGGTTTGTGTTGGGGAAATTAAGCCGGGCCAGAGAAGTAGGGGTGAATTTTGAACTGACTCCAGGTAGTTACTTGCCCGAATCCAGTCAAACTCAAACGACGCATGAACTGATTACTATTCTTGGCAATCTGTTTGATAATGCGGTGGAGGCGATGGAATCTTTGGAGCACAAACGGATTACCCTTTCACTTTATTTTGAGGAAAGCCAGAAGAACGGCTATCTGACCTGTATCATGTGCGATAATGGTCCGGGTATACCGGAAGGGCTTGTGAAGGCTATATTTGAAAAAGGTTTTTCGACCAAGGGAGAGTCACGAGGGATGGGTCTTTATCTGGTGACGCAAAGCGTGAAAAGATTACAGGGAAGTATAAAGTTGATCCCAGCCGAGCAAGGGTGCTGTTTTCAGATTACGATTCCATACATTATAGCGGGGAATGATGAACATGATTAATGTCCTGATTGTAGAAGATGATCCGATGGTTGCGGAATTTAACCGCAAATATATGGAGCAGGTAGAAGGTTTTCGATGTGGGGGTTGGGCTTCTTCTGTGGAAGAGGCTAAGAAATATATAGCTGAACAAGCCATTGATTTGATATTGCTAGATGTGTATATGCAGGAAAGCAATGGCCTCGATTTACTGTCATTCATACGGGAGACAGGTGTAAATATAGATGTCATTGTCATCTCGGCTGCAAGTGACATGAACAGTGTCAAAAAAGCGATGAACTTCGGCGCGGTGGATTACTTGATTAAGCCGTTCCACTTTAACCGTTTTTTGGAGGCCCTCACGGGGTACCGAGAGCACATTAGCATCGTGCGTGAGCGCAGCCTACTTTCGCAGGAAGAACTGGACCGACTGATTTATCATAAAAGCTTGACTAAAGAATTGGCACGTTTGCCCAAAGGCATAACTAAATCCACGCTGGCTATGATATGGAATTGTATCCAGCAGCATAATAAGGTGCTATTTTCCACCGAGGATATTGCGGAAAGTGCAGGAATATCCAGGGTGTCTATGCGCAAGTACCTGGCTTTTATGACAGAGATTGAGGCTCTTTCCATGGAAACCATATACGGTACCATAGGGCGTCCTGTTTACCAATACCGAATATTGCCACAGGCAGAAGGCATCATGAATAGTTTTATTTAAATCTTCTTTCTGATTACTTTAATTACAAAAGTGAATGATTAGTTTTAAAACCAAATAAAGCGTTTTCCAAGGTGTAGAATGGAAACATGATCATCATTCTTCACTTTATGGAGGGAGATTTATGGAAAATGCTACGAATCAGCCTGTCATTCAAAAGGGGCAAAGATGGAGTAAAAATTTTGTAGATGGCATCAGAATGCTGGGTAGGGTAAAGGTGGGGGTTATTCCTCTTCCACTCTATGCCGTGATCGCGCTAATTGTTTATGCAGCTGCAATTACTGAAAGACTTCCGAACGATCTGTTGGGCGGGTTTGCCGTCATCATGATTTTAGGTATACTTCTCAGTGATTTAGGGGCCAAACTTCCGTTGCTTAAGCATATTGGCGGGCCGGCCATTTTATCTCTTATGGTTCCATCGTTAATGGTATTTTGGAATATGTTCAGTCCATCTGCGATGGGTGCTGTACACACGCTTATGAAAACCTCGAATTTTCTTTACTTCTACATCGCATGTCTAGTAACGGGAAGTATTCTTGGCATGGATCGGAAAATGCTGATGAACGGAATTGTCAAAATTTTTGCCCCCATTATTATAGGATCTATTGCAGCTGTTGCCGTGGGGATGGTGGTGGGGATGGCTTTTGGCTATAGCGCCTATCATACATTTTTTTTCATCATCATTCCGATTATCTCCGGTGGGATTGGGGAAGGCATTTTACCGTTGTCCATTTCGTATGGATTGGTGCTGGGCAAGGATTCCGCAGTATTCGTATCCCAGTTTATCCCGGCTGCAATTATCGGGAACATTGTTGCAATCATAGGTGCGGGTGTTCTGAAGAGATTAGCAGAGAAAAATCCGAAAACTTCAGGTAACGGGAGGTTATTAAAACTGGAGAAAGATGCAGACAAGTTAGCTCCGGCAAGTTTGGAGCAATCGATTTCTTTTCCATTGATGGGAGGAGGCCTGCTGTTAGCTTGCACTTTCTTTATTGTGGGTAAGTTGCTGGAGCCGTATCTCCATATTCCAGGCCCGATCCTCATGATTCTGGCGGCGGCATTAATTAAGTGTATTCAGATCATGCCGAACACATTGGAGCAGGGAGCTTTTCACTTGTACAAATGTATAACGGCAAGTCTGACGTGGCCCTTGATGGTGGGATTGGGTATTTTGTATGTACCTTTGGATAGTGTAGTTGGGATTTTAACGGTTCCTTATGCCATCACCTGCGCATCTGTTGTAGTTGCATTGATTGTTACCGGATACTTCACAGGAAAATGGATTCACATGTATCCCGTAGAAGCTGCTTTGGTGACTAGCTGTCGCGGTGGATTAGGGGGCACGGGAGATGTAGCCATTCTGTCTGCGTCCAATCGGATGGAACTGATGCCTTTTGCGCAAATTGCAACACGTATTGGAGGGGCAGGCACGGTCATTTTAGCAACTTTGTTACTCCAATTATGGAGCTGATGAGTTTTATACACAGGACTGAGATTCATATCCAAATAGAGACATGGAAGGACGGAGAAAAATATGAGCAGTTTAATAGATGAAATTAGAGAATTACACGCAGGTGGCAAAATGGAGACCTTACCAAAGAAGCCAATTGAAACGATGGAGGGGCTGTCCAAAGTTTATACGCCGGGTGTAGCTGAAATCTGTATGGAAATCGCCAATGACCCAGCCAAAGCGTATCAATTAACGATCAAAAAGAATACAGTAGCAGTCGTATCAGACGGAACTGCGGTACTTGGATTAGGAGATATCGGACCGGAGGCCGCTATGCCTGTGATGGAGGGTAAAGCAGTCTTGTTCAAACAATTTGCAGGTGTTGACGCCTTCCCAATCTGTCTCAACACGAAGGACGCTGATGAAATTGTTCAAATTGTCAAAATGATTGCTCCTGCCTTTGGCGGCATTAATTTGGAAGATATATCTTCGCCACGCTGTTTTGAAATCGAGAGACGGTTGAAGCAGGAACTGGACATTCCAGTATTTCATGATGATCAGCATGGTACGGCAGTCGTTGTATTAGCGGGTCTGGTCAATGCATTAAAGGTATGTGGCAAAAAAATGGAGGATGTCAAAGTTGTATTTGCAGGGATCGGTGCGGCGGGTATGGCCTGCTCCCGTATGCTGCTTAAGGCAGGTGTGCGCAATCTGATTGGCGTTGATCGACAGGGAGCTATTCATCGTGACGTGGAGTACAGTAACCCGCATTGGACAGAGTATGCGAACATGACTAATCCGCACAATTTAAGTGGAAGTTTATCCGATGTGATTGTGGGAGCTGATGTATTCATCGGTGTGTCAGGCCCGAATATACTGACTGTGGAGGATATACAGAGCATGGCAACTGATCCTATCGTGTTCGCCATGGCGAATCCGAAGCCGGAAATTGATCCGGCTGTAGCCGCACCTCATGTACGTGTGCTTGCTACTGGCCGCTCCGATTTTCCAAATCAAATTAACAATGTGCTATGCTTCCCGGGAATTTTCCGGGGTGCTCTAGATTGCCATGCTACGACGATTAATGAGGAAATGAAACTAGCTGCCGGACTTGCCATCGCTGATGCGATCTGTCCTGAGGAGCTAAGTGAAACTTATATCATACCGAATGTTTTTAATCCGAAGGTGGTTCAAAAGGTACGGGATGCTGTCATTCGTGCTGCATGGGAGACAGGAGTGGCCAAGTCAGGTGAAGCTCCGGCTGCTACTTTACACCCGTAAAAGTTATATTCTTCACAAACTATGGTTCACAGTCTTGGCCTGCTGTTCTCGATACCGCCTGATCCGTCTAGCCTTCGTAGGGAATATAAAATCGTGCCAATGAGCAGGATATAACAAAGCGTAACGCTCTATGCTCTTGAAGAGCAGTTGCGCTCAATACTACACAGGGAGATTTTGAGATGGGCGAAAAAAATATTTTGGCGTATTTCAAAAGTCCTGAGGAAGCACAGGGAGCCGCTAGAAAACTGGAAGCTCTCCGGGTAGCCGATGTGTCGATAGACCGATTTAGCCGGTATCCGCGGCAGTCTACTGGCAACGCCGGATTGCCTGTATTTTCAGGACAGATTAGCAGCTTGTCCTCACTGACACAGGGCGTGGACTTTACAGATGCAACTCCAGCAATACTGGCTGCAGCTGATCCGTCCGCCAGTGGCATGAGTGATGGAGGACAGGGCGGACCGACGGGCCGTGATATTTTGTTGACTGCTGTGGTGGATGAATCCATTCATCATCAGGCGATGTCCATCGTGGAACAAGCGGGTGGAATGCTGTGAAAAGTTTGGAAGGAGTAGTGACCGATGTCCAAAAACAAACGGTTTGATAAAGTGCTGACCAAAACGGAGAAAATCAAACGCATGCAATCTGCTAAAAATGAAGATGTAGAGTTCTCGGCAGATCAGGCAGATGCTGAGGATCTAGAAGCGATCCGGCGTAGCGAAGTAGCTGACCGTCGTCAGCAGCGTATCATAATCGACAATGAGTAGAATTTAATAAGACGGGTTATCTCCATTAATAAGGATAATTTGTGGGATAGCCCGTCTTATTTGTGTTCTTTCCTTTTTCTATTCATTATCCGCTGTATGCTGTTGCACTAAAAACAAGAGGACCGGCGACGAAAGCAGTAGTCGCAGGCGTTTGATTTTCAATAATCAGTTGGTAGTTTTGTACGCCCAGAGGCGCAACGTCTACCGTTTCGACATTAAGAATAATATTGTTATCGAAGACATTGGATTCCAGTCCGTAATAAATTTCCTTGCCGGCTCTCCAAATCCGTACAAGCACTCTAATGTTGCCGGCACCGACAAAACGTAGTCCAATCGAGGCTTTTAACTCTACTCGGTTGTTGACAGCTCCAGAAATAGCAGGATCAATAAATACAGACGTCGTAGCAATTCCAAGTCCGGCTGGAGAAATCGGAACAGGAAGATTTATACCATTAGTGATAGGTGTAATAACACTGGCATTATAATCTAACACCGTCTTTGCCATACTAAATCACTCCTTTTCTAGTATATTGTATTGTATGTACTAGAGTTAAGGGTGCTTGGACTAAAAGAGTGGACAATATATACAAGCTCTACAAAAAATATTTTGAACTTCGATAATATTAGCTTTTTTGAACTCCTGTGCATGTATATAGTACAATGTAATGTATGCATGTGAAATGAGGAGGAAATGAAAACCATGTTGTGGAATGAAATTACAATACATACAACCGAAGAAGCCATCGAAATGATTTCGAATTTTCTGCACGAAGCAGGTGCAGGAGGGGTTTCCATTGAAGAATCCGGTTCGCTCAACAAGCCGCGGGATACGTCCTATGGACAGTGGTATGATCGGCCTTTGAACGACATACCTGAAGGACAAGCGATCATCAAAGGCTATTTTGCCGAAGAAGTGGATATGGATCGTATTCGTTCGCAGATTGAGCCGCGCGTCGAAGAATTGAGAACTTTCGATATTGATCCTGGTGAGGTTCAGTATGAGCTGAAAACAGTTGATGAGGATGACTGGGCAAATGCTTGGAAGCAATATTTCAAGCCTTTGCGTGTGTCGGACCGTCTGACGATTAAACCCACTTGGGAAGACTATGAGCCTGCGAGTGAAGAGGAAAAAATCATTGAGCTGGACCCTGGTATGGCCTTTGGGACCGGAACGCATCCTACGACATCCCTTTGTCTGAGAACGCTGGAGTCTGTGATTAAGGGTGGAGAAGAAGTTATTGATGTCGGCACGGGTTCCGGTATTTTGGCCATTGGAGCTGTAAAGCTGGGAGCGAAGCATGTACTTGCCTTGGATTTGGACCCGGTGGCAGTATCCAGTGCGCGGGAAAATACGCGTTTGAACGGACTGGAGGAACGCATCACCATTAAAGAAAGTGATTTGCTATCTGTGCTTAATGCAAGCGATCCAACGCTGGGTATCCAGTTACCGGTCAAGCTAGTGGTAGCGAATATATTGGCAGAGATTATTCTGCTGTTCATTGATGATGTATATAAAGCCCTGGAACCAGGTGGTATTTATATTGCTTCAGGGATTTGGAAGAACAAAGAAGAGGTTGTCGAAACTGCTTTGAAAGCAGCTGGCTTTGAGATTGCCGAAATAAGCCGGGATGAAGATTGGCTGGCGTTTGTGGCGAGAAAGAGGTAAGTATGGATTTTCTACAAAATATTTTTCGTGTAAATTTAAATGTTCTTCCCTTTTATTTACTGGCTGTGATCATATC
Organism: Paenibacillus sp. FSL P2-0173; assembly: GCF_038008045.1. Classification (NCBI taxonomy): domain Bacteria; kingdom Bacillati; phylum Bacillota; class Bacilli; order Caryophanales; family Paenibacillaceae; genus Paenibacillus; species Paenibacillus sp. FSL P2-0173. The sequence continues at coordinate 1,325,521 of NZ_JBBOYK010000001.1, read as the reverse complement.
GTTCACGGTTCATGAGTTTGCACATGCGTATTATGCCAATAAATTTGGTGACCCTACGGCCAAGCTACTTGGGCGCGTGACTTTAAATCCGGCAGTGCATATTGACCTGCTGGGTACGCTGCTGCTGTTGATCGGAGGCTTTGGCTGGGCCAAGCCAGTTCCGGTTAATCGTGACAATTTTAGCCGTCCGCGCCTCATGGGCATTATCGTATCGGCTGCGGGTCCGCTGAGCAATCTGCTGCTTGCATTTGTTACTACTTTGATCTATGCCGTGCTCCTTCATTTTCAAGTATTGCCGGGGATGGAGAACCAACGGGTAGCTCAAGCAATCTATTTGTTTATCAATGCTCTGATCAATTTAAATCTATTTTTGTTTATCTTTAATTTGATCCCACTGCCTCCACTGGATGGATACCGGATTGTGGAAGATGTGGCCCCCACTCCTGTACGCCGTAAGCTTCAGCAATTTGAACAGTGGTCGATCTTTATTTTTCTGCTTATCCTGGTCATTCCGCAGGTTCGAGCTGTAACAATTGAACCTCTTTACACGCTGGCCCAGATGATTTATATACAGTTTTTGCAGTTCTCTTTTTATATCACTGGATTGTTTGGAGCCTAAGGGCTCCTTTTTTTACGAGAATAGGTAGGTATAACCTGAATAGAAGAGGGAACAGACTGGTCATACAGGCGCAAAAGATGATATGATGTTGCTTGGTGATTTATTCGGATTTTGTACGGAACGTTAGTGGATAACAGTTATTTTTAGAATGAGGATTTTGCAAAATCCAGGAATAGGTGTGAGAGAGAATGCAGCGTTATTTTATTCCGGCAGAGCAATTTCTAGAAGATCACGTGATTGTCGCGGGTGAGGACGCGCGGCATATCGCTAAAGTCATGCGGGGCCGTAGTGGTGACAAAATTATAGTTAGTGACGGGATATCTAGGGAAGCGCTGGCTGCATTGGATACGATTGAGCAGGATCATGTTACGGCGACGATTATTGAGCCGCTGAAGATGACCTCTGAACCGCATGTGCAGGTCACTATCGCTCAGAGTCTTCCTAAAGGAGACAAGATGGAGACGGTGATGCAAAAATGTACAGAAATCGGAGCAACCGGGTTTGTACCGTTTTTGTCCGAGCGTACGGTCGTGCAGTATGATGCCAAAAAAGAAGGCAAGCGACTGGAGCGTTGGCGCAAGATTGTGAAGGAAGCGGCTGAACAAAGCCACCGTAACCGGATTCCAGAAATTAGCGCGCCCATGACGTGGAAAGAACTTCTGGCTTCTTTTGCTGGGTATGATTTGATATGTTATTGTTATGAAAAAGAGCAGGGTAAACAGCTACGGGATGTAATCCAGCCTTTGGCAGGACAATGGGCGTCGACGGACATGCCGCGTGTTCTGCTGGTGGTAGGCCCGGAAGGCGGCTTTACTGAAGCGGAAAGCCTGGAGGCCGAGCAGGCCGGGGCACAGTCTACAGGACTGGGAAGACGTATTTTGCGTGCGGAGACCGCAGGAATGGCTGCATTGGCATGCATTTTATATGAGACAGGAGAAATGGGAGGGGTTTAATATGCCGTCAGTGGCATTTTACACATTGGGCTGTAAGGTAAACTTTTATGATACAGAAGCGATCTGGCAGCTGTTTAAAAATGAAGGTTATGAACAGGTGGACTTTGATGAGCAGACTGCTGATGTCTATCTTATCAATACATGTACCGTTACGAATACCGGTGATAAAAAGAGTCGTCAGATCATTCGCCGCGCGATTCGCCGGAATCCAGATGCCATTGTGGCAGTGACGGGCTGTTACGCCCAAACTTCTCCTGCCGAAATTATGGATATTCCTGGCGTTGATCTCGTTATCGGGACTCAGGATCGAGACAAAATCATTCCGTTCGTAAAGGAAATTCAAGAAACGCGTCAACCGGTGAACGCCGTGCGCAATATTATGAAAACGCGTGTATTTGAGGAAATGGATGTGCCTGATTTTGCTAATCATACTCGGGCCTTTTTGAAAATTCAGGATGGGTGCAATAACTTCTGTACCTTCTGCATCATTCCGTGGTCGCGGGGTCTATCCCGTAGTCGTGATGCTGCGAGTATTATTGCACAGGCGCGTCAACTGGTGCACGCAGGCTACAAGGAAATTGTACTCACAGGTATCCACACTGGCGGTTATGGTGACGACATGGATAATTACGACCTATCTGATCTGCTGTGGGATCTGGAGAAGGTGGAAGGGCTGGAGCGTATCCGTATCAGTTCGATTGAAGCCAGCCAGATTGATGAAAAAATGCTTGATGTACTGAATCGTTCCACCAAGCTGGTTCGTCATTTTCACATACCGCTTCAGGCGGGGGACGACACCGTGTTGAAACGGATGCGTCGCAAGTACACGACAGAAGAGTTTTATAACAAAATGCTTATGATTCGCAAAGCAATGCCAGATGTAGCGATTACAACGGATGTGATTGTCGGCTTCCCTGGGGAGACGGATGAAATGTTCCGCAATGGCTATGAGCTGATGAAAAAAATCGATTTTTCAGAAATGCACGTGTTCCCATACTCCAAGCGCAGTGGAACTCCTGCGGCGCGTATGGAGGATCAGGTGGACGAAGACGTGAAAAATGCACGAGTGCATGAGCTGATACAACTGTCAGAGCAAATGCAACTGGCGTATGCTGAGAAGTTTGTAGGTCAGGTGCTGGAGGTCATTCCGGAAGTTGCGCCGAAAGGGACCGAAGATAGCGGCATACTCCATGGATATAGTGACAATTATATCCAACTGGCGTTTGAAGGTACTGAGGATCTGGTTGGCAAGGTATGCCGCGTGAAGCTGACGAAGGCAGGTATTAATGAAAGTGAGGGCCAATTGGTCCGCGTACTAGAGAATGGGCTGCAAACAGCTCTGTAAGAACAAAAAAAGCCTGAACAGGCAATAGAGATGGCAGACAAGGATTTCGCCTTTCCTTACAGAGAGGACGGAATCCTTGTTGCGCAAGGAAGGGAGATTACAGGATGGCAGCAAAAAAGGAAATTTCCGCAGGCGGCGTTGTGTTTCGCAAACAGGGGGAGCAGCTTGAAATTCAGCTCATTACTGACCGATATGGTAAGGTATCCTTGGCTAAAGGGAAAATGGAGTTGGGAGAAACAATCGAACAGACGGCTTTACGTGAAATTCGCGAGGAAACAGGGTTGAACGGGCGGATTATCCAGCATGTAGATATGATTGCTTATACGTATCAGCATCCAGAATTTGGGGAAGTAGATAAAGAAGTACACTATTATCTCGTAGAGGCACTGGATGGGGATTTACAGGCACAGATCGAAGAAATTAAAGGAGTTGCGTGGCATACGCCTGAGGAAGCATGGCGTCTCCAGCGCCAGGGTGGATATGACAATAATGATGTCATTTTAAGCAAGGCGCTGTCCATGCTAGGAATTAACGTTTGATTCTGTGGGGAGATATACGATCCTCTAAACGCGTCCACACAGGTAGATAGCAGAGAGGCAAAACCAGCAGAGAGCTAATAACGTTAAACAGAGTTTGGGCATGGGCTACTTTAGCTCCGGGCTCGGTAGATATCCAGGCAGCGGCCATCTCCAGACCAGGGATCAACGGCATAAAGAGCAAGGCTCCGCCTACGTTCAGCAGCACGTGGGACCAGGCCACAAATTTGCCGGACACGCTGCCGCCAACAGCGGCAATCAGGGCGGTTACGCAGGTGCCTACATTGGAGCCGATGACGATGGCGATCCCCACATCGGCTGGCAAGGCTCCCGCAGCGGCAAGGCTAATCGCCATGCCAATGACGGCTGCGCTACTGTGAACCAGCGCGGTCAGACAGGCTCCAGCAGCGAAGGCCCACCACATGTTGGCCGCAGCGTGATCAAGAAACCAGCGGAATAGTCCGGCCTGCTCAATCCAGGGGCCGACTGTTTGCATTACGCGGATACCTGCCAGAATCAGCGAAAATCCAGCAAAGACGAGGCTGATATATTGTACAGCCTGCGGACGGCTAAGCCCATTGGAGCCGGGTGAAGCTCCGGCGGACGCATACTGGCGATTGGGGACAGCTTCACCCCACAGGACGGCAGTGCTCCAGCATAGCAGTGAGCCGCAGAGCAGCGGAACAGCCAGCATGCCAAGCTGGAGCCCCATCAGCTCAGTGGTCAGGCAGGTGCCGATATTGGTGCCGAGAATGATGCCGAGCGTGCGGCCGTAGGTCAACAGCCCGGCGTTGACCAGTCCGATCGTCAGCACCGTTACGGCGGTGCTGCTTTGCAGCAGGGCCGTAATGCCTGAGCTGAACAGCATGCCCCGCCAAGGGGAAACTGTGGCGCGGTTCAGCCAGCGGGTGAGGAAGGGGCCGGCTAAATGCCGGAGGGCTGCTTCCATCAGCTTCATCCCGCCCAAAAAAATAAACAGCCCGCCGCACAGTGGGAGTATAACATGTATAAACACGGGCATAGCCCCCTTTTCTAGGTAAAAATACTTATGTAACAGCCTATGATCTGTCGGGGACAGCCATGACAAGCATGGCTGAGCTCTTTTTTACGGAACGATATTAAGGACTTTGAGTAATCCAAGAATGGGAGTGAAGGATTTTGCCTTCAGTAATATTAGAACGCAGCCGTAAAAAAAGGCTGGAGCACGCACACCCTTGGGTGTTTAAAAACGAAATAGCCAAGATCGAAGGGGACCCAGAGGCAGGCGATTTGGTCAGTATCGTTAACCATCAGGGGCGTTATTTGGCGACAGGTTACTATAATCCAGCTTCACAAATTACAGTGCGTGTGATGTCCTACGAGCCGCTGGAAGCAATGGATCAAAACTTTTTTGCCCAACGCTTGCGCAAATGTCTGGAGCACCGCGAACGTTTTGTGACCGGGGGAAACGCTTATCGGTTGGTGTACGGCGAGGCTGATTTTTTGCCTGGACTGATTGTAGATCGATTTGGTGATGTGTTAGTCGTGCAGTTGTTAACGCTTGGCATGGATCGGCGCAGGGAAGAAATCAGGGATGCGCTCGTTGAAGTAGTGGGTCCTGTTGGTATATATGAGCGAAGTGATGTATCCATCCGTGAGCTGGAAGGATTGGAACAAACGAAGGGTCCTTTGTACGGTGATTGCCCGCGTCATGTGGTAGTGACGGAAAATGGCCTGCAAATCAAGGTTGATATCGTAGAGGGCCAGAAGACGGGTTATTTCTTTGACCAGCGTGAAAATCGTGCGGCCATAGCACCGTTGATGACAGGTTGGGGAGCACGTAGTGGAATTACGCTACAAGAAGTAGCTGCAGACTCAGGGGATGCGGGCACAACGGTCATGAAGCCAGTGAATAAAAGTGGTAAGGTTGTTGAATTCCCATTCTGGGATGGCGCAACCGTATTGGAATGTTTTTCGCACACGGGAAGCTTTACGCTCAATGCATGTAAACATGGTGCTAAAAAAGTAACTTGTCTTGATATTTCTGAGCATGCGATTGAAAGTGCGCGGGATAATGTCAAGCTGAACGGTTTTGAGGAACGCGTTGAGTTTGTCGTCGACGATGCTTTTCAATATTTGCGCAATCAAGTGAAAGGTGTAGAGGAACGCAATGCACGAGCCGGGGGCAAAGGAGATACATCCAAGCCGCTGACAGCAGGTGGCGGACGCACCTTTGACGTGGTCATTCTTGATCCGCCAGCCTTTGCCAAAACGAAGAACGCTGTCAAAGGAGCTACACGTGGATATAAAGATATCAACCTGCACGGGATGAAGCTGGTCAATGAGGGCGGCTATCTGGTGACAGCGAGCTGCTCATTCCATATGCGGCCAGAGTTGTTTTTAGATACCATTAAGGAAGCGGCGGCAGATGCCGGCAAAATCCTTCGTCTGGTAGACTGGAGAGCGGCTGGTAAGGACCATCCTCAAATTTTGGGTGTGGAGGAAGGCCATTACTTGAAATTCGCCATCTTTGAGGTGCGCAGCCGGACACAGCTGTAGGTTTCATACAAGGTCAAAGTCAATCGCCTTTTTGGTGATTAAATAGGTAAAATAGACTCGTTTAGGTATAAATCAGTCCTGTAGAGAAGGCATGCACCAAGCCAATCTGCGGGACTGATTTGTTTTTTTAGAGGGAGGAAGAATTGCTACAACATGGCAAACGTACGTTCTTTTCTCCCTTGCCTGATATGCTATACTGTTTAATAGAATGTTGTTCGTTGGAAAGGAGGCCGCATCATGTCGGTTCGCTTGTTGATTGGCCGCTCTGGGAGTGGTAAAAGTACGTTAATCCGCAATGAAATGACGTCTATGTTACGCGAGGAGCCGCTAGGTAAGCCTATGCTGTTACTTGTACCGGAGCAATCGTCATTTGCTTCTGAGCATGCGTTACTTACAGAATCCGGAAACGGTATTCAGGGGTCGGTGCGCGCCCAAGTGATGGGATTTCATCGTCTTGCCTATTTAGTTATGCAGGAAACCGGGGGTTCAGCACTGGTGCCTGTAACGGAAGAAGGCAAGAAGATGCTTTTATATAAAATTATTCGTCGTCGCAAGGATGAACTGAGTTTGTTTAAGGATTCGGGAGACCAGCTCGGCTTTGTGGATCGGTTGAATACATTGTTTACGGAGCTAAAGCAGTATGGAAATGATACTCGGTCTGTACCGGAGCAACTGGAGCGAATGAACGCTGCTGGAGAGTCAACTCCGATTTTGCGCGGCAAGCTCAAAGATATCAGTCTAATCTATGAGGATTTTGAACGAGAGCTGACGCTTAAATATATTGACGGTGAAGATACGCTGCGCATGCTGGCAGAACAGATTGCTGAGTCTTCCCTTGTGCGTGGGGCAGATATTTGGATGGATGGCTACCGCAGGTTTACACCACATGAATACAAGGTGGTGGAGCAGCTTATGCTGCACGCTTCTTCGTTGACGGTGGCGCTGACTTGCAACCGCAGCTACGAGAGCGGACAGCTTCCGCATGAGCTGGATTTGTTTCATCCCTCAGCGGCTACGTATGTAAAGCTCAAAGGAATGGCAGACGAGCTGATGATAGAGACGCAGACACAATTACTGCGCCCTGATCCGCTGCCGAGATTTAAGGAGCGTCCGGCGTTGGCGTATTTGGAGGCTAACTTTGAACATCGTACAGGGTTACGGAATCAGGAACAATGGATGCGGCTGCAGCAGCTACGAGAGCAGTGGACAGAAGAACAGCCGGAAGGCATAAAACTGTACACTGCGGCTAATCGCCGTGCAGAGCTGGAAGGGGCTGTACGCGAAATGCGTCGTCTGGCCCGAGATGAGGGCGCTCGTTATCGGGAGATGGCCCTGTTTGTACGTCATATTGAAGATTATGAGCCATGGGTGGAACCGATATTCAAACAATATGAGGTTCCAGTATTTCTGGATCAGCGGAGAAGTGTTTTGCATCATCCCTTAGTGGAATTGATTCGGGCTTCGCTGGATATCGTGCAGCGTCGTTGGCGATATGAGGATGTATTCCGTGCGGTCAAAACAGACCTTCTCCTGCCGCTGGATGGTCGGGTAAGTCGTGAGGAGATGGACCGTTTGGAAAACTATGTACTAGCCTGCGGAATACAAGGCAGCCGTTGGACAGACGGTCGCCCGTGGCAGGCTGTGCCCAGCTTGTCACTGGAGCTGGAGGAGCAGGAACGGAGCCGTCAACGGGATGAAACGTTGGATTTGATGGAACTGTGCCGGGATGTGATCGTGACGCCTTTACGTGCGTTTGAGAAACGTGTCGGCAAGGCACGAACTGCACTTGAGAAGTGTGAAGCGGTATATCTGTTACTGGAGGATGCAGAAATCGGCCACAAGCTGGACGCCTTCATTCATCAGGCAGAGGAAGCAGGAAAACCTGAGCAGGCGAAGGAGCATCGTCAAGTATGGGATGCGGTGCTTGAACTACTGGATCAAATTGTCGAAATGATGGGTGATGAGAGGCTGGATACCTCTTTGTTTGCGGGTGTGCTGGAAACGGGATTGGCTGAGTTCCGTATGGGACTTGTTCCGCCAGCTCTGGATCAGGTTCTAGTCGGAAACACGGACCGTACACGTGTGTCCGGTATTCAACATGCCTTTGTACTAGGTATGAACGAAGGTGTGATGCCGGCTGTGTTCCATGAGGACGGTGTGCTGAATGAGCAGGAGCGTACGGCATTAAACGAACGAGGCGTAGAGCTGGCGCCGGATATGACAAGACGTCTGTTGGACGAACGTTTTCTCGCTTATACGGCCCTTACTTCAGCCGGTAAAAGCCTGTGGATGAGCTATGCAGTGACTGATGAAGAAGGGAAGTCGTTGCTGCCGTCTGAGTTAGTACGACATGTGCGGCACCTGTTTCCTAGTCTGGACGAGCGTCCACTGGCTGGATACCCTTTGCCTGGAGATGCTTGGACGACGCAATGGGAGTATGCTTCTCATCCGTCTGAGGCATTGCCGCAGCTCATTGCGCAATTACGACATTGGCGACGTGGCGGTGACATTTTATCTCCTTGGTGGGAGGTATATAACTGGTATGCAAGCCAGCAAGGGCGTGAGAAAGACAAGCTGCGTCAGCTGTTGACCTCACTTTTTTACGAGAACCATGCCGAAATGCAGAAAGAAACGAGCCGCCGTCTGTACGGCAGCAAGCTGCGTACCAGCGTATCTCGTATGGAACGTTTTGTGGCATGTCCATTTTCGCACTTTGCCTCTCACGGTCTTCGTTTGAAGGAACGTCAAATGTATCGCCTGAAGGCCCCGGATATCGGACAATTATTCCATGCAGCGCTTGGAGAGATGGCGATCAATTTGCGTAAACGCAATGTCAGCTGGGGCAGTCTCAGCACGGAGGAATGCCGCCAAGAGGCGGAAAGTACAGTGGAGCGTTTGGCTCCTCGTCTGCAAGGCGAGATTTTAATGAGTTCCAAGCGGTATGGCTACATTTTGCGTAAATTGAAAGACATCGTGAGCCGTGCCTCGTTGATTTTAGGTGAACATGCGCGAAGAGGTAGCTTTGAGCCGATTGGGCTGGAGTTGGACTTTGGGCCGGGTCAGCAGCTTCCTCCGTTAAGCTTCCGGTTAGATAACGGCGTTGTGATGGAAATTGTCGGACGGATTGACCGTGTAGATGTGGCAGAGGGAGAAAAGGGGTTACTTTTGCGTGTCATCGATTACAAATCTAGCCAAAAGGATCTCAAGCTGCATGAAGTGTACTATGGCCTGTCCTTGCAGATGCTCACCTACCTGGATGTGCTGCTGAATGCGGCGGAGGAATGGTTGGGCGAGACGGCTTATCCAGCGGGTACACTGTATTTTCACGTCCACAATCCGATGTTGCAGTCGCCTAACGGTCTTAGCGCAGAACAGGCCCGTCAGGAGCTTTTAAAACGTTTTAAGATGAAGGGATTATTGCTCGCGGATCGGGATGTAGTTGGGCAAATGGATACAGCATTGGACAAGGGATATTCCTCTATTTTACCTGTTGCGGTGAAAGCAGACGGCAGTTTTTATAGCAGTGCTTCGGTTGCTTCGCCGGAACAGTGGGACAGCCTGCTAGCTTCGGTACGTCATAATATCCGGACGATTGGCACACGGATGACAGAGGGCGATGTGGCCATTGAACCTTATCGTATCCAGCAAGAGACGGCTTGTACCTTCTGTTCTTTTAAGCCTGTTTGTCAATTTGACGACAGTCTGGACGGTAGTGGCTACAATCAATGGGGTAAACCCGGTAAGGATCAGATCTGGAATCTGCTGGGTCATACACAGGAAGGGAAAGGAGGAATGGACCAATGATAGGCACGTCAAACACTAAAGGCATGCCGAAGCCGGAAGGCAGTATGTGGAGTGATGACCAGTGGCGTGCAATTTCGGAATCTGGTAATAACATGCTGGTCGCGGCAGCGGCAGGGTCTGGTAAAACAGCGGTGCTCGTAGAGCGTATTATTCGTAAAATCGTCGATCCCCAGCTCGGCTTCAGTGTGGATCGGTTACTGGTAGCGACCTTTACGAAGGCTGCCGCCGCCGAAATGCGTCAACGGATACGCGAAGCGTTGGAACGTGTACTGGAGCAGGAACCGGAAAGTGAGCATGTACGCCGCCAGCTATCGTTGCTGAATCGGGCCTCGATTACGACGCTTCACTCATTTTGTATGGAGGTCATCCGCAGGCATTATCAGGCCATTCCCCTTGATCCCGGTTTTCGGATTATGAATGAGCATGAGACAGAATTGCTGCGTCAGGAGCTTCTAGAAGAACTGTTTGAGGAGAAATATGAGGCTCATGATGAAGGCAGTACATTCCGCAGACTGGTCGACTGGTTCAGTGGAGAACGCACCGATGATGCAATGTACGTGCTTGTTCAGCGGCTGTATGATTTTTCTCAAAGTCATCCTTGGCCAGAACATTGGCTGCGGGAGACAGCGGCAGCATTTCGTGTACAGGATGTAGCCGCTTTGGGAGAGACTCCCTGGGTTCGCAGTATTTTGGCGGATGCTGCACTTTCATTGCGTGGAGCAGCGAGCTTGCTGGAACAGGCGCATGAAACAGCTATGCAGCCTGGCGGTCCTGCACCTTATGCCGTGACGCTGCAAGAGGATGCGGCGATGGTGAAGGGATTGTTACAGGAGCTGGAGACACAGCCGTGGGCATCTCTATATGATCATTTTCAGACAGCTTCCTTCGGTAAGCTCAAGCCCGTCAAAAAAGATCAGACCGAGCCTGCATTGCAGGAACGGGTTAAAACGCTGCGTGAAGCAGCCAAAAAAATGATTACAGATATGAAGGCTTCCCTGTTTGGCAGGAGAGCAGAAGCCTATTGGGAGGAGCTGCACGCCGCGGCTCCGCTGATGGACGAATTGATAGAAACCGTGATTGTATTCGGGGAACGATTTCAACAACACAAGCAGTCAAAAGGGTTGGTGGACTTCGGGGATTTGGAACATTATTGTCTGAAAATATTACGACATCCCGATTCTACTCCGTACAAGCTACTACCTTCCGACGCTGCGCTCGAATATAAGGCGCAATTCGACGAGGTGCTGTTGGATGAGTATCAGGATACGAATACCGTACAGGAAGATATCGTTAGGCTGGTATCACGGGAGGAACCGGGTAACCGTTTTATGGTGGGCGACGTGAAACAGAGTATTTATCGGTTTCGGCTGGCGGAGCCGGGTCTGTTTTTGAATAAGTATCAACGGTACGGCATGCAGGAGCAGGAAGATGGCTTATTAATTGATCTGGCGCGTAATTTCCGCAGTCGGGAGGAAGTTGTCGATGCGGTCAATTTGGTGTTCCGCCAGATTATGAGTGTGGATGTGGCGGAAATTGAGTACGATGAACGAGCATGGCTGGTACACGGCGCATCCTATCCCGACCAGTCGGATCAAGACCCTGCATCTGTATATGCACCTGAGCTGCTGTTAGTTGATAAGGGTGGACATGGTCTTTCTGAGGCTTCGGAGCTGTCCGAAACGGGGGACGAATCTGCTTTACAGGAAAGTGAGCTGGCTGAGCTTGTGGAGTTAGAAACGGCACAGTTAGAGGCTCGTGCGATCGCGCAACGGATTAAAGAACTGACCGGAGACACTGGACAACCACTGTTGATTTACGACAGAGGATTAAAAGCGATGCGTCCGGCAGTCTACGGTGATATCGTCATTTTGCTTCGTTCCGCAAGCGTGTGGGCCCCCCTAATTGTGGAGGAACTGCGGCTTGAGGGCATTCCGGCCTCCGGGGAGCAGACGACAGGCTTTTTTAAAGCAACGGAAGTTGAGGTAATGTTGTCTCTGCTGCACATTATTGATAATCCGCAGCAGGATATCCCGCTTGCATCAGTGCTTCGTTCGCCGATTGTCGGCTTGACCGAAGATGAACTGGCACAAATTCGGTTGGAGAAGCCAGATGGATTGTTTTATGGCGCATTGCTGGCGGCGGCTGAGGCTGACCCACTGGAAGAAAGCGAAAAAGGGATTTCAGCTGAGATCATGGAGTTGGATATTTTCCCAGAGGACTCTTTATCTTCATCTGACTTTGGTAATAGAAATGACGGGAATACATTGTCTGCCCGACTACGTTCATTTTTGCGTAATTTGGAAGCCTGGCGGCATGAAGCCAGACAAGGCAGCTTAAGTGCATTGATTTGGAATGTGCTGGAGGAAACAGGATATCTGGATTGGGTCGGTGGACTGCCTGGCGGCTCACAGCGCCAAAGCAATTTGCGGGCGCTATATGACCGAGCGAGACAGTATGAGACTTCTACGTCCAACCGAGGATTGTTCCGATTTCTGACCTTCATTTCCCGTCTACGGGAGCGAGGCGGTGATTTAGGATCAATTAGCGGAGGGACTGAACCCGATCAGGCTGTCCGCATTATGACCATTCATAAAAGTAAAGGACTTGAATTCCCTATCGTGTTTATTGCCGGGACAGCAAAAATGTTCAATCAACAGGATCTCAATGCGCCGTTTCTTATGCACAAGGAGTTGGGGTTTGGTCCTAAATATGTGGAGGAACAAAATCGTGTCAGCTACCCTACGCTGCCTAATTTAGCGATCCGCCGACGCTCACAGCTGGAGCTATTGGCTGAGGAAATGCGGGTGTTATACGTGGCGCTTACACGTCCGCGCGAAAAGCTGATTATGACCGGAACCGTGAAGGATCTCGCTTCGCGCGCAGCGGGTTGGGCACGTGCCAAAGAACATACGGAAATTGTCTTACCAGACTATATGCTGGCGGCAGGCCGCAGCTATCTGGACTGGGTAGGTCCCGCTTTGATTCGGCATCCTTCTGCTACTTTGTTGAGGGAAGCCGCAGGTGATCAGGATGGGTACTATCACAGGCTGGAACATATGCTGGGAACAGACTGGTTATTTAAAATCGTGGCCTCGGAAACACTTTCCGGCTCTCGTGTGAACTCAGATCATGAGGAAGAGGTGTCGGGAGAAGAGCGCCAAAAGAAGACAGAAGCACTGAGAAATGCGGAGCTAATCGACTTGAACGAAGAGAGTGAAACGGATATTGAAGCTGCTCTTTCCTGGATTTATCCGTATGAACGGGCTGGCAAGACGGCAGCCAATACATCGGTTACTGAGATGAAAAGATGGCTGGAAATGCAGGAGATGGGTTCGGACGATTGGCTGAATCTATCTACCTCCCTACTAGCAGAGTTACCGGAGGATCGGGAGGATTCTCACACTGGGGGAAGTCAATTACACTTGCGCAGACCTAAGTTTATGGGGAATCAGCGTCTGACTCCAACGGAACGAGGAACAGTCTATCATACGTTGATGCTGCATTTGCCACTAGATGGGGGGATGAGCGCCGAAGTTATTGAGGAAACCAAGGCTCGTTTGCTCAATCAGCGTATGTTACTGGATGTTCATGCAGAGGCGCTAGATACGGATAAAATATTACGCTTTTTCACTAGTGAGCTGGGTAGCAGAATGCTGGGAGCATCCCATGTTCAAAGAGAGCTTCCGTTTACTTATACCATGCGGGCAACCGATTACTGGAACCACAGCTTACCATCGATGTCACCAGGACAAGAAACAGATTCGGAAGGTAGACAGGACGGCGATAAGGTGCTGATGAACGGGATTATTGACTGTCTATTTGAAACTCCTGAAGGACTCGTACTGGTAGATTATAAAACAGATCGGATATCTGAATATCGTACACTGTCCCATTTAACAGACCAATATCGATTTCAATTGGAGCTGTATGCCCGTGTGATCGAAGAGATTACAGGCAAGAAGGTTGCTGAGAAGTGGCTGTATTTTTTAGAAGCTGGAGAGAGTGTACGGCTGTAGTTATATAGATAGGGAGAGGAGGAATAGCATGCGGATTTTGCATACAGGTGATTGGCATTTGGGCCGCACGTTGGAAGGACGCAGCCGTTTAAAGGAGCAGGAGGCGTTTTTGGAAGAATTGGCGAAAATGGCTGACGATCAGCAGGCCGATTTGATTATGATGGCTGGAGACGTATACGACTCAGTCAATCCATCGGCCGCAGCCGAGCAATTGTTTTATGAAACGTCTGCCCGTCTTACGGCTGGAGGAAGACCACTAGTCGTCATTGCGGGCAATCATGATCAGCCGGAAAGGGTATCCTCGGTCACACCGCTGGTGAGCGGGCGCGGAATTACATTGCTGGGACTGCCCCATGGGGAAGCGGTACGCGTTCATACACCGCGAACGGGTGAAATGGCATGCATTGCAGCCTTGCCATATCCCTCCGAGTCTCGTCTGAACGAGCTATTGTCTGAAGACGGAGATGAAACAGTATTGCGCGAGGCATACAGCCGCCGTGTGGGCTTGCTGATGTCACAGCTGGGTACAGCATTTCGGCCTGACACCGTTAATTTGTCGATGAGCCATATTTATGTGCTCGGCGGGCTGGAATCGGACTCGGAACGTCCGATTCAGGTCGGGGGGGCGTATACCGTAGATCCGTCTGCTTTGAGCATTGGGGCACAGTATACGGCTCTAGGACATTTGCATCGTCCCCAATATGTGAAGGGAGACGGGCTGATGCGTTACAGTGGCTCGCCGCTGGCTTATAGCTTTTCCGAAGCCGGACAAGCCAAATCGGTTACGTTAATTGACGTGGTTGCTGGCAAGCCTGCTCAGGTCGAGGAACTGTATATTACCAGTGGACGCCCATTAGTGAGGTGGCGTGCACGGGGAGGTCTGGAGGAAGTATATCGCTGGCTGGACGAAGGACTGGATGCCGATGCCTTTATTGATCTGGAAATTACGCTGGATGAAGCGATGTCGATGGGAGATATTCAGCGGCTGCGCAAAAGCCGTGAAGGCATCATTCATATTCGCCCAATGTATCCAGAAATGGCTGCCGCACAGCTGGAGCACCAACGATCAGAACTGCCAGTGCATGAGTTGTTCCGGGCATTCTATCAGCGGCAGACAGGTGGAGCACAGCCAGATGACGGATTAGTGCAGTTGTTTCTGGAACTGGTGGAACAGGATGATGCAAGAGAGCACGCTGAGGAGGATGACGCATGAAACCAATCCTTCTAAAACTGGCGGGGTTGCAAAGCTACCGGGAGTCACAGGAAATTCGCTTTGACGATTTGACCGAAACTGGACTGTTTGGAATTTTTGGCCCAACGGGTAGTGGAAAATCAACGCTGCTGGATGCCATTACGTTGGCTATGTACGGTAAAGTGGAGCGGGCAGTGAATGGTACACAAGGCATTATGAATCATGCTGAGGATACGTTGTCTGTTGCGTTTACGTTTGAATTAATGTCAGCTCAAGGGCCTCGTCGTTACCGTGTAGAACGACGTTTCAAACGTGCTGGAGGCGTATCGGTTAATAATACGCTTAGCCGTTTTATTGCGTTAACAGAGGATGGCGAGGAAGTGCTTGCCGATAAGGTGCAGGATGTGACGCGCTGTGTAGAGGAGTATATCGGCCTGAAAATGGACGATTTTACACGAGCTGTTGTATTGCCGCAGGGAAAGTTTGCGGAATTCTTGTCCTTAAAAGGCAGTGAACGTAGACAGATGCTACAGCGTTTATTCCATCTGGAGAAGTACGGAGATCAACTTGCACAGAAGCTAAGCCGTCGTGTGAAAGATAACGATAGCGCACTGAAAGCGTTAGAGGCGGAGCAGCAAGGGCTGGGGGATGCGAGTGCTGAAGCGCTTGAACATGTAGAGTTGCGTCTCAAAGAGGCGATTGCCAATGCAGAAGCTTCGCGTCGCGAGCTAGAGCGTGTCTCACGTGAATCGGAGGCGCTAAACAAAACCCGTGAGCTGGTCATCGAGCTCAGCCAAAGATCGAACGAGCTGGAGCAGTTGGCAGCACAGGAGCCGGGCATTGCTTTGCTGGAGCGCAAGCTTCGACAAGCAACTGCAGCCGAGGCATTGCTGCCTGCGCTGACGGATTGGAAGGAAGCCATTGCTGAAGCGGAAAAACGGCAAAAGACTGCCGAAGAAATGGAAGTCCTGGCCGCTACCGCGCAGGAGGCTGCGCTTGTGTCTGCGCAAGCAGATGAGCAGGCCCGGCAAGCACTCAGTGCCGAAGAACCGAAGCTATTGCTTCGGATCGACCAACTAGAGCAGGCGCTTCAACTGGAGCGTGATACGGAAGCGTTGCGGACCGAACGGGAACGTCTGGCGGCCGAGCTTGTGCAAAGCGAACAAACCCTTGCTGAACATGCAGAAGGACTCGCAAAGGAACAAGAGCTACAGACGCGAGGCTTGAAGCGACAGCAAGAGCTTCAACAGGAGCTAAAGCAAAATGAAGTGCGGGCAGATGAGCGGCGTATGCTGCAAGAGGCTGTGCAACGGCTGCAACAGCTGGAAGTCGCGAATGAGCAATTGCGTGAAGCTGAACTGGAGTACACCGCTCAGGAGAATCGGCTTGCGCAAGCTGACGAACGTTTACAGCTGACGGACCAGGAGACACAGGAGACAGAGGCACGGCGTTCTGCCCTTGCTGCACAGGCAGCTGATGGCATTGAGGCATTGCTGACGTTGGAGGCAGAGATCACCGTCGATATGTCGTCACTGGCCTCCGAGGAAGAGCAACTGCGCCACGAGCTCCGTGCCGAGGAGCTGGGCCGTCTTGCTCAGCATCTCGCTGCCGAGTTGCGCGAAGGCGAGCCGTGCGCAGTGTGCGGCTCGTTGCATCACCCCGCGCCTGCCGTCGTCGCGGCGCATAGCGCGGATGCCGCTGCGCCAGATGAGCTGCACCGCCTGCGGCTCGGTTTGCAGGAGCTGCGCCTTACACTGCGCCAGCAGTTGCATGAGCAGCGCAGCTTGCTGGCACAGCCCGCCACCGCAGACAGCGGCGCTGCCGCCACGGGCGAGCCTTTCACGCCTGCGGCAGCGCCAGCAGAGCCACGCGGTGCCGCCGCTTGGGCGGAGCGCTGCACGGCGCTGGAGCGTGCTGCGGCAGAACTAGCCGCACGTGCGCATATGCTGCCTACCGAGGCACAGGCGCTGCGCGAGGCAGACGCTGCCGGACAGCAGCGGCGTATCCGTGCTGCCGCCGAGCAGGAGGCAGCTGCCGCAGCGCTGACGCAGGCACGCAGCAAGCGCGAGGCATGCACCACGCGCAGCGAGGGGCTACGCGCCGAATGGGCGGCGCAGCTGCCGGATGTCGCTCCGGGCGAAGCCGCGGAGCGTTACCGCGCCATGCAGGAGCGCGACGGGCGTGCGGAAGAGCTGCGGTCCCGGCTGGAGACGAGTGTGACCTTCCTCGAAGGAAAGGCGGCGCGTGTTCAACAGATACAGCAGAGTATCATCGAGGAGGATAAAATCATTATTGCCCGCCGTACAGGGCTCCAAAGCAAAGATGATTCGCTTCGTGAAAAGCTAGCACAGCTCCGAAAGTGGGTTGGAGATGGCCAAGCGGCTTCATTGCTGGAAGAAGCGACCTCGCGACTGTTGGGACTTAAAAACGGAGCCGAAGCCGCGGCACGCCGCCGTACCGAAGCGGAAGAACGCAAGCAGCAAGCCGTTCATGCTTCACTGATTGCCCGGCAGGCCTCCGACTCGGCAGAAGAAAGACGTCAGATGGCAGAGTCCCGTTGGGGCAGCCGTCTGGAAGCATCCTCCTTCGCTACGGAAGCAGAGGTCATGGAATGCTGCCTGGGACCGGAAGAAGCCGCACGCTATGAGCGTGAAGTGAGTTTGCATCGAGAACGGGAAAAAGAGCTGTCTTCCCGCTTAAAACATGTCAAAGAGCAGCTGAATGGAGCAACGGTATCAGAGGAACAGTGGGAAACGGCCACTGCACAGCTACGTGATTGCCGTGCACGCGATGAAGAGGCGCTTCAGAATCGCGCCAAGGCTGAGCGTGATTTAGAGGACTTGCAGCATCGGCACGTCCGCTGGATGGAGCTGGAGTCCAATCGTATACATTTGCGTAGCGAAGCGGAAAAAATGTCCAAGCTCCAGTCTGTTTTTCGCGGCAATGCCTTTGTTGAATATATTGCCGAGGAGCAGCTCATGCAGGTCAGTCAGTCGGCTTCACGCCGCCTGCGTTTTCTGACCAAGCAGCGTTACGCGCTAGAGGTAGATTCCAGCGGTGGATTTGTCATTAGTGACGATGCCAACGGTGGGGTCAAACGTCCGGTATCGACCTTGTCCGGTGGCGAAACGTTCCTGACCTCCTTGTCGCTTGCGCTTGCGCTGTCGGCTCAAATTCAATTGCGGGGCCAATACCCTCTGCAATTTTTCTTTCTGGATGAAGGCTTTGGAACGTTGGACCCTGAGCTGCTTGACACAGTGATCACCTCACTGGAAAAGCTGCACCACGATCAATTGTCTGTTGGTGTGATTAGTCATGTGCCTGAACTACGGGCCCGTCTTCCGCGCAAGCTAGTTGTTCTGCCAGCAGAGCAGGCTGGAGGCGGCTCACGTGTGGTTATGGAAACTTTTTGAAGCAATGTGATACAGGTCACAGATACAGTTTCAAACTATTGTTATAATACAGCCAAGCCGACAAGTTAATCATACAGCACCCCGGCGGACGTATGCTGCGGAAGAAATCTTCCCATCATACGTCCGTTCAGAGGGGCTCTGCCAAGAGCTCCCGGGGTGCTTCTTTTTTTTTGCAAGCCGGAATTCGCCCAATTTGATGTAGCAAATAGCCCGTTTTTGAATAACATACGGTATACATGCAAGAGCCTAGGAGGAAACAACCATGGAAAAAAGCATGACAACCGAAAAAGTTACAGCACCGGAACAGACGGATGCTAAAACACTATGTCAAAAGCATATGCATCGTTATGTATGCGTATGGGTGAAGGACGGGACAATGTATGACGGCATTGTAGAGCATGTGGATGATGAAAAGATATACTTAGCCGTTCCTATGGGTGGAGACGAGATGGAGAATGTCAATGTTAATCTCCCATATCCGCCTAATAATTGTGGCTGCGGCTCCCGTGCATATGGTGGCTATGCGTCTTATCCTCCGTATCCGTACCCGTACCCGTATCCAGCACCCGCTTATGCATATGGGTTCCCATACGGACGCCGTCGCTTTAATCGTTTGATTCTGCCACTTGCAGCGTTGACAGCGATTAGCTTGCTGCCTTATTACTAATCCTATTTTCTTAGTCGTCAGACATAGTGAATTCCTGCTCTCTCCCGCCTACAGTTCTTGTGCAGTACAAGTGACTTTAAGGCGCATCCATACATTATCACCATGCAAGGCTGCTTCTTCCATTATGAAGAAACAGCCTCTTTTTCACGTAAAACATCCCGAATATGATTCAATGATTGAAACTGTATTAGTACAGTTCAATGAAATGAGGTATCCTGTTTATTCATAAACCATGGTAACATCTAGCGTGTAAAGAAACATAAGACGGAATAAGCATGTAATGAGTATGTAAAGAGCAGGTGGGAGGATATTGTGAAAAAATACGTTTCAATTTTATTGGATATAGAACTTAAAATTCGCGAGGGACAATATAAATCAGGTTACAAGTTGCCGTCGGTCCGTGAGGCTTCTGAATTATACAGGTGCAGCAAAAGCACGATTCTGCGGGCATATGCTGAACTTGAAAAGAAACACGCCATCTATTCCATACCGCAAAGTGGATACTATGTAGTGGAAAATTCGGGCGATTTACACCATAGCCATATTCAAGACTCCGTTGATTTTGCTTCGGCCTCCCCGGATTTGAATGTATTCCCTTATCTGGATTTCCAACATTGTTTGAATCAGGCTATTGACACCTACAAATATCATCTGTTCACTTATGGCGATTCGCAAGGGCTGGAAACACTGCGTCATACGTTGGTTTCCCATTTGGCTGATACTCAGGTGTTTGCAAAAATGGATCGGATTATCGTTACTTCGGGTGTTCAGCAGGCATTGGAGATACTCGCTAAAATGCCGTTTCCCAATGGCAAAGAAAAGGTTTTGGTCGAGCAGCCAAGTTACGATATATATTTGCGTTTTCTGGAGGAAGAGAACATACCCGTCAGTACCATCGTCCGGACAGCGGAAGGTATGGATTTTCACGAATTGGAGAATCAATTTAAGAACGAGAGCATCAAGTTTTTTTATACCATGTCAAGATATCATAATCCATTAGGAGTCTCTTACAACACAGAGGAGCGAAAAGCGATAGCTGCCTTAGCCGCCAAATATGATGTGTACATCGTAGAAGATGACTATATGGCAGATTTGGGGGCCGATCATCTTTTTGATCCCATTTATGCATACGACCAGACACACCATGTTATTTATTTGAAAAGCTTCTCGAAAATCATTTTCCCCGGCTTGCGATTAGGAGTTGCGGTATTGCCAGAAGTCCTATTGAAGACGTTTAACACTTATAAAAGATATGTCGACACATCTATATTGTCTCAGGCGGCGCTTGATATTTATATTAAAAATGGAATGTATGAACGCCACAAGCACACGATATATAAACTGTATTCGGAGCGCGTTCGTGCTCTTAACAAGGCTGTGGAACGATACAATCAGGCCGGATACGTTCAGACTTCAGCTGTAACTTCAGGAGTTTATATGCAGTTTAAACTGCCTCGGACGGTGAATTTGGAACGCTTGGTACAGTGTCTTTCCGCGAGGAACATCCAGGTTGTAGCTGGCAAAGGCTTTTATTTATCAGGCTATAGGGAACAAGAGAAATTTTTGCGCATAAGTATTTCGCGCGCACAGTTGGATCAAATTGATGCAGGGGTGAAAGCTATTATAGAGGAAGTTAGTAAGGGAAACTGGTATTAAGACCCTTTTTCCGTTATGATACATAAAGAAACATAAGTATAACCAAACATGGCTGTATATGTTTCTATTCAGTGTGGGAAATACATAACTTTGAATGCCGAGAGCAAGGGCTGTTTTTGTCTATTTGCTTATGATCGGCTCACTGCCAAAGGAGGGTTTTGAATGGACGATCTGTTTTTGAAAATTGTGGATGGAACCATCCCCAGCAAGAAGGTGTTGGAAACCGACAATGTGCTCGCATTTCATGACATCCAGCCTGCGGCGCCAGTACACGTGCTCATTATTCCAAAAAAATATATTCCTTCGATGAACGCTGTGACAGAGGAGGATCTTCCTCTTATCGCGGAGATTCATCGTGTTGCGGTTGAGGTTGCGAAAAAGTTAGGAATTGCCGAGTCTGGCTATCGGTTGATTAACAACTGTGGCCCAGATAGTGGACAAGCGGTGGGGCATCTGCATTATCACTTACTGGGCGGCGCCAAATTGGGTGCCTTGACAGGTATTTCGGACTCACATTTTTAAAAAATGACAGAGCTTGTCTTTTCAGTAATACGGATGTGAATGGAGAAAAATGGCCCTTTATGTATTCATTTTTTCTTATAGGTTGACACCTGGTTTCCGTTTCACCTATAATAAAATTTGATGAACCGTGTTATTGCTCTTGGACGGTCTGGTCGGAGGGAGGGAAAACTGGTGTCTGAAACTAAAGTTCGCAAAAACGAGACAATTGATGCTGCACTTCGTCGCTTTAAACGTTCCATTGCTAAGGATGGCGTATTGGCTGAGGTGAAGAAACGCAAGCATTATGAAAAGCCAAGCGTAAAGCGCAAGAAAAAGTCCGAGGCTGCTCGTAAGAGAAAGTTCTAGGAGGATCTAAGCAATCATGAATTTGAGCGAACGATTGAACGAAGATATGAAGCAAGCAATGAAGAGTAAGGACAAGTTCAAACTCTCCACCATTCGAATGGTTCGTTCTACGATTAAAAATCTTGAAATAGATTTGAAACGGGATTTGGACGACAACGAAGTGCTTGATATTCTGAGTCGTGAGATCAAACAGCGAAAAGATGCCCTCCATGAATTTGAAAAAGCCGGTCGTGATGAACTTGCGACAAGCACTAAAGCAGAAATAGAGATCATCGCTCAGTACCTTCCCGAACAACTTTCTGAGGAAGAAATTAAAGTTATTGTACAGCAGACCATCCAGGAAACCGGTGCTTCTTCGAAAGCCGAGATGGGGAAAGTAATGACGGCCTTGATGCCTAAGGTAAAAGGCCGCGCTGACGGTAAGCTCGTGAACCAAGCGGTTCAGCAATTTCTGCAATAAACCTGCGACAAACAGGAAAACACAACACCCTCTGTTTACAGAGGGTGTTATTTCTATATATGCGATGCCTACCATAGAATGTAATGATGAGAAGATTCTTTTATGTAAGCGCTATTATTAATTGTGTGAAACGTGATGTCCGTTGGGTGCGTAAAGTATCTGACAGCCGTCAGGATTAGCAATATACCCAATAATTTCACATTAAATCCTGAAAACTGTATAGTTTGTCTAACAAAGTTTGGTATGCTGTAATATAGAAAGATCGAAAGGGGGAGAGAAATGCATAGAGAAATGCATAGAGAAATGCATAGAGAACATCACCACTCCAGTCGCAAATTGATCTTTTTAACGTTATGGATTATGGTATCCGTTTTGCTGTTACCCTTAGTTCATTCTGAATCAGCGGCGGCCCAAACTAAAG
The DNA here is from genome assembly GCF_038008045.1 of Paenibacillus sp. FSL P2-0173. NCBI lineage: Bacteria > Bacillati > Bacillota > Bacilli > Caryophanales > Paenibacillaceae > Paenibacillus > Paenibacillus sp. FSL P2-0173. The sequence continues at coordinate 1,303,034 of NZ_JBBOYK010000001.1, read as the reverse complement.
GTGGAGCTGTGATTGTTATACCAGTTGATCAGGAAATTGAGCAAGGTCTGGGCAAATTTATGGAACGTGGATTTGCAGAAGCAGCAGATTCCAAAGCAGGTCTGATTTTACTGGATATTAACACTCCCGGTGGACGGGTAGATACAGCGGAGAAGCTGGGCAAACTGATTAAAGACAGTCCGATTCCGACCGTAGCCTATATAAGGGGCGAAGCGGCCTCAGCGGGTAGCTATATTGCGTTGAGCGCAAACAAGATTGTTATGAAACCGGGGAGTATTATCGGAGCAGCAGCGTTAGTAGACGGTAGGGGGCAGGCTATCACAGATCCAAAAACGGTAGCTTGGTGGAAGAGTAGCATGGCATCTGCCGCAGAAGCTGGTGGACGTAATCCAGATATTGCCAGAGGTATGGTTGACTCCAAAACGACCGTATCTATTCCAGAGATGAACTTTAATAAGGAAAATGGTCAGATCATTTCTTTAACCAGTGAGGAAGCGCTGAAGTTGGGTTATGCGGATCACATCGCGTCTTCCGAACAAGAAGTTATCCAGTGGATGGGTTACAGCACGGATGATGTAATTCATGTGGAGCGAACATGGGCTGAAAAAGCAGCCGAGATATTGACTAACCCAATTGTGCAGACGTTGCTTTTATTTATCGGTATCGCGGGTGTCGTTATTGAGCTGCTCGTACCCGGTTTTGGTGTACCGGGAATTTTGGGCATACTCGGATTTGGTTTGTATTTTTTTGGCAATTATATCGCTGGTTTTGCAGGTTCGGAGACGTGGCTGTTGTTTATTATCGGTCTGGCTCTGCTTATACTTGAAATGTTCATCCCAAGCTTTGGTATTTTGGGCATTTTGGGTTCAGTCAGCCTTGTCGCCGGAGTTGTTCGGGCAGCATACAACATGCAGCATGCGTTTATATCTTTGGGCATTGCCTTTGCAGCTGCGGTTGCTGTTGTGGCGATTATCGCGGTTGTATTCAAGGACCGAGGGATATGGAACCGTTTTATACTTAAAGAAAGTTTAACGGCTGAACAAGGCTTTTCTTCAGTTGTGAACCGGGAAATGCTATTAGGTCAACGGGGTGTCAGTCTGACACCACTTCGTCCAGCCGGAACGGTGCTGATCGCTGATGAGCGAGTCGATGTTGTAACGAACGGCGAGTTTATTGCTACAGATATGCCGATTATAGTATCCAAAGTAGAAGGTGGGCGAATTGTGGTCAAGGCTGACACTAGTGTCTAAACAAGTAAATAACAAAGAATTAGATTAATGGAGGATGATGCGAGTGTTCGAATCGGGTATTGTCAGCGTTTTGCTGATTGCCGTTGTAGTGATTATTGTATTGAGCGTATTTTTCAGTTTCTTCCCGGTGATGCTGTGGATTTCAGCATTGGCTTCGGGTGTGCGTATTGGCATCATTACGCTGGTAGCTATGCGGTTACGGCGCGTCACGCCAAGCCGAATTGTCAATCCGCTCATTAAGGCAACCAAGGCGGGTCTGGGATTGAACATTAACCAGCTGGAAAGCCATTTTCTCGCAGGAGGGAATGTAGACCGAGTGATCAATGCGTTGATTGCTGCCCAGCGTGCTAACATTCCGCTTGAATTTGAACGTGCGGCAGCGATTGACCTTGCGGGACGGGATGTTCTGCAAGCGGTCCAAATGAGCGTTAATCCGCGTGTTATTGAGACACCTACTGTTGCAGCGGTCGCCAAGGATGGTATCGAAGTGAAGGTTAAAGCTCGTGTTACCGTGCGTGCCAACATTGATCGACTCGTCGGGGGTGCCGGAGAAGAAACGATTATTGCACGGGTCGGTGAAGGTATCGTTACAACCGTAGGTTCCAGTAATTCGCATAAGGACGTGCTGGAGAATCCGGATTCAATTTCGAGAACTGTATTGTCCAAAGGTTTGGATGCCGGGACAGCATTTGAAATCTTGTCCATTGATATTGCGGACGTTGATGTAGGTAAAAACATCGGTGCTTTTCTGCAAACAGAGCAGGCGGAAGCCGACAAACGTATTGCGCAGGCAAAAGCAGAAGAGCGGCGTGCGATGGCTGTAGCGCAGGAGCAGGAAATGAAGGCACGTGTCGTAGAAATGAGAGCACGCGTGGTGGAATCCGAATCCGAAGTGCCGCTGGCAATGGCTGAAGCACTGCGTGGCGGGAAACTTGGCGTCATGGACTATATGAATTTGAAAAATATTGAGGCGGATACGCAAATGCGTGGCTCCTTAGGCAAACCGAATGAGAACTCGGGGAATGATAACAAGAACCGGGATTAATAACGGGACATAGCCGATGAATTACGGCAGCTAGGTGGTGAGTAATGAACTTTATCAGCTGGATCTTTGAACATTTGTATATCCTGATCGTGATTGGCTTTGCTTTGGTGTCCTTTTTGGGGAAAAGCATCCAAGGCACAGGGCGGAAATCTCCGCCACGAAAAGGTATGCCCACCTTTGGTGGTGATCATGGTTCTCGTGGGCCCTCGACGTCATCCAGACCCTTCACAACGGAACATGGGCAAGAGCAGCGCCAACAGGATGTTGCTGGGGAGTTGCAACGTCAATTTCCTAATGAACGACGGGTGGTTATGGAAGCTCGTCGTATAGAAGAAGTGGGCGATCGGTCAGAAACGGAAGAACGGATGGACCGGGATTCATTAGATAACGGTTCGACTCTAGAGGATCGGATCCGTGCTATGGAAGAAGAACGCAGATTGGTTTTAGCCCGTCTCGATCGTATATCCAACGCGAGGGAGTCAGGGGAAATTACAGATGCGCCAGAGATAGCTTCGCAAGACCGTAATACGGTGGATACGGCTGATCTGCGCAGAGGTGTGATTTGGGCAGAAATATTAGGTCCTCCGCGTTCCAAGCGCTATATGGGTGGAGGAAGACGTTAAAATGATAGTGGATCCGTCACGGCTTTGGCTGTGGCGGATCTTTTTTTGTGAGCTTTAGGAATACATAAGCATGCTCAGAATAAAAAATGAATTAACGACAATTGCTCTAATTACCTGACAACGAATGTGATAATCCCTTGTGCGCCCTAGGTTTCTCACATTTGTTGTCATCTAAAATGGTGGCATTTTGTCTAATTTAGGGTCTCGTTTATGAAAATATATTCGTGAAAAATGATCAAATGTAACAATATGAATGGAGCTTTCCAAAAGCAGTTTTCATTTTTTCTTTTTTATATATAATGTTCTCAATGATAGATACTTATGAAATTTACTCCAAATTTAGCTAAAATTTGATTTATATCGAGGTGATAAAACAAGATTATAAAAATGGAAAATTAATTTTTAGGAGGATGGGATGGATGGGAAATAGCTTGTTCAGAAAGAAGAGCATTGATCAGTTGATCGCCGCTACGCGGGGGGAAAAAGCACTCAAAAGGGAACTGGGTGCGTTTGATTTAACGATGCTTGGGATTGGAGCCATTATCGGAACGGGGATTTTTGTATTGACAGGTACGGGAGCAGTTACGGCTGGTCCAGGCTTGGTACTTTCTTTTGTGATTGCGGGACTCGCCTGTTTATTCGCAGCATTGGCTTATGCGGAGTTTGCATCCACCGTTCCAGTATCCGGTTCTGTTTACACTTTTACATATGCTACGATGGGGGAGCTATTGGCCTTTATTATTGGATGGGATTTAATTTTGGAATACATGCTGGCAGCCAGCGCCGTTTCTGCAGGTTGGTCGGGTTACTTTGTATCATTTTTGAATGGAATTGGCCTTCACATTCCGCTTGAATTCACTGCCGCACCGGGGACTTTAAAAGACCAAACTACTTATTTTAATCTCCCAGCTTTTTTAATTTTGATGGGTATCACGTTCTTGCTTTATTTTGGGATAAAAGAATCAAAACGGATAAACAACTTCATGGTAATTGTAAAGATTATTGTTATTTTATTATTTATCATCGTTGCTTTTAAATATGTGAAGCCAGATAATTGGACACCATTTATGCCGTTTGGGTTCAGTGGGGTGTTTGGAGCCGCAGCACTTGTGTTTTTTGCTTTTATTGGTTTTGATGCTGTTTCATCAGCGGCTGAAGAAACCAAAAATCCCGCTCGTGATCTACCGCGAGGCATTATTTTCTCACTCGTTATTTGTACGTTTTTGTATGTTATTGTTAGCGCGATTATGACAGGTATTGTGCCGTTTATGCAATTTGAAGGTATCTCTCACCCAGTGTCATTGGTATTGCAGGTTGCGGGCCAGAACTGGGTTGCGGGTATTGTAGATATAGGAGCCATCTTAGGGATGACAACAGTCATGCTGGTTATGCTCTATGGTCAAACTCGTATTATGTTTGCCATGTCACGTGACGGTTTAGTCCCTAAAATATTATCCAAGGTTCATTCCAAATATAAAACGCCCTACATTAACACGTTGTTTTTTGGTACTTTATCTGCATTAATGGGTGGGCTGATCCCGCTAGATGAGTTAGCAAGTTTGGTAAACATTGGAACCTTGTCAGCATTTATTCTGATTTCGGTCGCCGTCATCGTTATGAGAAAAACACAACCTGATTTGCCAAGGGCCTTCCGATGTCCTGGGGTTCCGTATATTCCGATCCTGGCTATCGTTTCATGTGGGGTGCTCATTCTTAATCTGAATGGCCAGACATTTATTCGCTTTATTATTTGGCTTGTCATTGGTATGGCTGTTTACTTCTTATACTCTAGAAAAAACTCTCTTTTGAATCGAGATACCGAAAAATAACTGTGTCATCTGATGAAAATCAAAAAAAGACAACCTTGTTTTCGATATGAAAATGAGATTGTCTTTTTTGTTGTAAATTTTGAAAGGACACATCTTTTTCCTCTGCAATATAGCAGCTGCTGCGAATTGTAAGTTTAGCCTCATAAATGCGGGGACTGGATCATAAAATGTACAGTACAGATATCTGTGGCGCTGGTGTAATGGCGTTCACTGATAATAAGAATATAAGATGAAAAGCCAGCAGCGTAGCTGCCATGAAACATCTATGGGTACCGAATGGCAATAACAGAAGATGAAAAAATAGCAGCGTGCTGTCATCAAAACAACATTAGCCGTTGGATAACAGATGTTTTGATGACAGGAAAGGAGATTTCGCCGTATGAGCCGGATGAGCCGCAAACTGCGAAAGTGGGCCAGCGAGACGCTGGAGCTTCCGCAGGACATTCTATTTGACCTGCCGCGGTTAACCCTCATCGGCAGCCGCCAGCTTTATGTGGAGAATCACCGGGGCGTGGTGGATTTCACACCGAATCAGCTCGTACTTGCACTTGAGAAAGGCAGGCTGAGGGTGTCCGGCCATGATTTAGTCATTACGTCTATTCTGCCAGAGCAGGTAAGTGTGGAGGGACATATAACAGATATCCAAATGGAAGGAACGGAGGAAGGCTCGTGAAACATCCTGCTTTAGCAATGCTGCGTGGCACGGTTACCCTTGCTGTCAAGGGCGAAAGTGTGGAAGCTTTCATTAATTTACTCACCGATCACCATATACCTGTTTGGAACGTGCGGCCGATGGGTACTAGACATGCAGAAATGAACCTTCTGCTGCCGCACGTCTTCCTCCTACGCCCGCTTTTGAGAAGGACAGGCTGTAAAATGCATGTTCTGAAGCGGCAAGGGCTTCCCTTTACTGTTATACGGCTTGCCAAACGTAAATTTTTTATGGCTGGATTGGCTTTGTTCTGGATAGGTCTCCTGCTGATGTCTTCGCTTATCTGGGACATTGAAGTGAAGGGGAATGATAAGCTCTCGACGGACTCCGTTCTCAAAGCCGCCCGACAGGAGGGGCTGTATCCGTTTCAATGGAGCTTTCGTCTTTCCAGTCAAGACAAGCTTTCCCGTGCGCTCATGCAGAAGCTTCCAGAGGCATCCTGGATCGGTGTGGAAAAGCAGGGTACTTTGGTAACGATTCAGGTTGTTGAAGCTTCACAGCCTACCCCTGCGCCGCTCTACAGCCCACGTCATATCATCAGTAAGGCAGACGCGGTAGTCACTGAGATTTTTGCCGAGCAGGGTCGTCCTGTCGTGCATAAAAATACACGTGTCAAAAAAGGAGCCATCCTCATCTCGGGAACGCTTGGAGATGAGGAGAATCAGCAGCAGGTCGTAGCCAAAGGAGAGGTTAAGGGTCTTGTATGGCATGAATACGAAATTAGCAGTCCTACGCTGCAACGCAGCAGCACGTATACAGGTAACAGTCACGACCGCTTGTATCTGGTGTTAGGCAATCGTGCGATACAATTGTGGGGATATGGGAAAATACCTTATTCTACACATAAAACAACAGTTGAACATGATCCGCTAACTTGGCGTTCCTTCAAACTTCCGATGGGTTGGATGACTGAAAGTGTGAGGGAGACAAAGATACAAGAGCAGAAGCTTACGGAAGCAGAAGCGAAAATGTCAGGAATAGAAGGCGCGCGAGCTGATATTTTAGCTAAATACGGCAAAGGAACGAAAATAATGAGCCAAAAAATTTTGCATGAGAAGAGAGAGAATGGTAAAGTTTATATGAAAGTGCTTTTTGAAGTGGAGCAGGATATTGCGGAAGAACTTCCGTTAGTTCATAACCAAGGAGAATGAGGCTATTTGGCAGAACAACAACGCAGCATACAAATTGCATTGAACAATGCGGGAGAAGGACAGGCGTTATTTGGCCCGCAGGATTCCTTTTTAAAATTAATCGAAGCCGCTATTCCAGCAAAAATAGCATCTCGTGAGGCAGAAGTTAATGTTTTTGGTAATGCTCACGAGGTGGAAGTGCTCGAACAATTGTTCGATGTATTACTCCAGTTAATTCGCAATGGGTATATACTGACCGAAAGGGACGTCCATTATGCGATTGAATTGGCAAAAGATTTGCGTGCTGATCAGCTGCTCGATTTGTTCAAGGGTGAAATTACGACGACGTTCCGGGGGAAACCGATTCGCGTCAAAACGATTGGACAAAAGCACTATGTAACCACGATTAAGAAACGCGATATTGTATTTGGAATTGGCCCGGCGGGTACGGGTAAAACCTATCTGGCTGTAGTGCTGGCTGTAGCTGCCCTGAAGGAAGGTTCAGTCAAGCGCATTGTACTGACTCGTCCTGCGGTCGAAGCAGGGGAGAATTTAGGTTTTTTACCAGGGGATTTGCAGGAAAAGGTTGATCCGTATTTACGCCCATTGTATGATGCCCTATACGATGTGATGGGCCCAGAGCAGACTGCAAAGGCACTGGAGCGCGGGTTAATAGAAATTGCTCCTTTGGCTTATATGCGGGGACGTACGCTGGATGATTCATTTATTATTTTGGACGAAGCGCAAAACACCACACCCGAGCAAATGAAAATGTTTTTGACTCGACTTGGTTTCGGCTCCAAAATGGTCATTACCGGCGATGTTACGCAAATTGATTTGCCTCGTGGCAAAAAATCCGGTCTGATTGAAGCGAATGCGATTTTACAAGGGATTGAAGAAATAGGCTTTGTCCAGTTTGCAGAAGAGGATGTTGTCCGTCATTCCCTAGTTCAAAAAATCATTGTTGCTTATGACCGTATTGCCGAAAATCATGGATAGCCATTCAATCACGAGTATGGTGTGTACGATCAGAAAAAGTATAAAATGAGCAGTGTAGCTGCCTTGAAAAAGATGATGGAGAGGGATTGTTTTAGATGACCTCGAAGGAATTATCTAAAGGGAAAACGTTCCAGCATAGAATGAATGGATGGAAGTATAGCGTGGCGACACGCTATCTTCTGTTTTTATTTTTGGTGGTTCTTTTTTATGTAGGCTTTGCATCCAAGCTGCTTCCCGAGCGTTATGACATTCGGGTAAATCAACCGAGTGAAAAGGAAATTGTCGCCCCGATGCAGCTTCCTAACAGTAAGGCGACTTTGAAGGCTCAAGAGGAATCAGCTGAACGTGTGCAGCCCATGTATACCATTGTGCCAGTTCGCAACGATAACCTGATTACTGGTATTTTGGATCGAATTGAACGGCTCAATCAGGATGATCAGGTTTCCAGAGCAGATAAGATTTCGATTTATAAGGATGAGATTCCGCAACGTGCACGGGAATTTGTGCAAAATTTTGTGAATAACAGCCGTAATGCGGATGCCTACCCAGATAAGTTGCTGGATGAAGTGCTGGAAAAAACGAAAGAGCAAACGTACCGAATTCCAGAGGAGACATTCATTAAAATTCCGCGCCTTACATCTGAGGATATTGCTGAAATGCGGCCTGTTGCCCGTGAGATTGTGACAGGGTTGATGAATGATCAAATTACGGATGCCCAGACAGCTCGAGCCAAGGTAGCGGAGCGGGTTAGTACAAGCTCGCTTACCAAGCGTACCTCACGGGAGGTTGTTCAGGAACTTGCAAGGCTTGTGATTACCGCCAACAAGTTTTATGATGATACAGCTACGAAGGACGCCAAGGTACAGGCTCGTGAAGATACACCGACAGTTTACATTAAACAGGGTGAAGTACTCGTCAAGAAGGGTGAGATTATTACCCAGGAAATCTACACACTGCTTGATGAAAATGAATTGCTCAAGGATAAAATCAATTATTGGCCACAATTTGGCCTACTGATGCTGTCTATGATGCTTGCGTTGGGCCTGTTTATGTATATTCGTCAATTCCAATCACGAACACGAAACTTCAAGTATAATAATGCGCAGTTGCTCATGCTAGTATTAATCTTTGTGATTACAGTGGGGGCAATGATGTTAATTTCCATACTGCAGAACAGTGAACGTTCCTATCTCGGCTATCTGGCGCCTATCGCGCTTGGAGCTATGCTCGTAACGCTGTTGCTTGATATGTCGCTGGCTTTCGTATGTGCCGTTATATTCAGTATATTGGCTAGTGTTATTTTGAATGTCCGTCAGGGACAAATTTTTGACTTTAATTTTGGGTTTTTTGCTCTTGTGGTCTGTCTGGCGGCGATTTTCTCTACCCATCGAGCCAGCCAGCGTTCAACACTGTTCAAAGGGGCGATCATGGTATGCCTGTTCGGGGCCCTGTCTGTTTTTTCTCTGGCACTGATTGACCAAGGGAATTGGACTCAAACGACGACGCTCTATGGGGTAGCTTTTGCTTTTGCAGGCGGTCTGATAACAGCAATACTTGTTATTGGGCTAATGCCATTTTTTGAGTCTACCTTTGGTATCTTGTCGGCACTGAAGCTTGTTGAGCTGTCGAATCCCAACCATCCCTTGCTCCGCAAGCTGCTTACGGAGACACCGGGAACGTATCATCATAGTGTAATGGTGGGTAATCTGTCAGAGGCCGCAGCGGAGGCTATAGGAGCAAACGGCTTGTTGTGCCGGGTTGGTTCGTATTATCATGATATTGGTAAAACCAAGAGGCCTTCGTACTTCATTGAAAATCAAAATGGGTTGGAAAATCCACATGATACAATAGAGCCCAAGCTGAGCAAATCCATCATTATCGCCCATGCTCGTGACGGGGTGGAAATGCAATTGGATTACAAGCTACCCAAGCCAATTCGCGATATTGCCGAGCAGCACCACGGAACGACATTCTTACACTATTTTTATCACAAGGCGTTGCGTGAGGCTGAAGAGCGAGGGGTGGAGCCTGACTTCACGGAGGATGATTTCCGTTATCCGGGACCGAAGGCTCAGTCTAAAGAGTCTGCTGTGGTGGGAATTGCTGATAGTGTGGAGGCAGCAGTTCGTTCCTTACGGAAGCCGACGGTGGAACAGGTAGAATCCATGATTGAGAAAATTATTAAGAGCCGTCTTGATGATCACCAATTTAACGACTGTGAGCTGACCATGCGGGAGCTTGATATCGTGGCTCAAACCCTCAAGGAAACAGTAATGGGGATTTTCCATTCTCGTATTGAGTATCCAGAGGAAAGGCCCAAGTCTGAAAATGGAAAAGCTTAATATAACTTGTGCACGAAGCACGGTTAGAGCACTAGAATTAAAAGGAGCGGTTGGCATGGGCCTTCAATTAGCTTGGAATAATGAACAAAACGATATGGTAATTAACGAATCCTTGATTACGTTGCTGAACACCTTATTGGAGGAGGCAGGCAAAGTGGAAGGAGTCACAGACGGTGAGGTAGCCCTTACCTTCGTTAATGATGAGCAAATTCATGAGTTGAACAGGGACTATCGGGGAATTGATCGTCCCACCGACGTGTTGTCTTTTGCTATGAAGGAGACACTGGATGAAGAGCTTGAAATTATTTACGAACCGAATGAAGAAACTTCAATGAATGATGTACCGGATGTTCTGGGGGATATTATAATCTCTGTACAGACAGCGCAAGCTCAGAGCGAAGAATACGGACATTCGATTGAGCGTGAAATCGGTTTTTTGTTTGTTCACGGCTTTCTGCATCTGTTAGGCTATGATCATCAGGATGATGTGAGTGAAGCTGAAATGATGGGCAAACAGGAAGCTGTACTGGCTCAAGCGGGGTTGACAAGGTAATGAGACGTCAGCCTTGGAGAATGACCTTTCGCTATGCGGCAGAAGGCGTGATGTACGCTCTGCGTACGCAAGTAAATATGCGGATACATGTGGTCATGGCGCTCTTTGTCATTGTAGCAGGCTTAACTCTGCACATCTCCCGGCTCGACTGGTTATTCGTCTGCGTGGCTATCGCTATAGTCATTGTAGCCGAACTGTTCAACACCGCTGTTGAAGCAGCGGTGGATCTCATCTCACCTGATATTCATCCGCTGGCCAAAGCGGCTAAAGACACCGCCGCCGGAGCCGTGCTCCTGGCAGCGGTTTTTGCTGTAATTATTGGTATATTTGTGTTTTATAGGCCTATGTTAACGTTAATTAGTTCGCTGTTTTAATGGAAAAACCAAAATAAAATAGGTGCTTAATCGCGCTGGAGGAAATGAAATGGCTAAGAAACACTTTAAATCAGGCTTTGTCGCAATTGTTGGCAGACCCAATGTCGGAAAATCAACACTGATGAACCATGTCATTGGGCAGAAGATTGCCATTATGTCGGACAAGCCGCAAACTACACGCAACAAAATTCACGGCGTATTTACTACAGAGGACACACAAATTGTATTTTTGGATACACCGGGGATTCATAAGCGCCAGTCAAAATTAGGCGATTACATGAATCAGACTGCTTTTAATACGTTGGGTGAAGTAGAAGCGGTGCTTTTTCTTATTGACGCTGCTGAGGGTCTAGGCGGTGGCGACCGTTTTATTGCGGAACAGCTTAAACAAGTAAAAACGCCAGTTATCTTGGTGCTGAATAAAATTGATCGCATTGAGCCGGAAGCGTTGTTGCCACTGATTGAGCAGTATCGCAAGTTGTACGACTTTGCAGAAATCATACCGATCTCGGCCAAAATGGGCAACAATGTAAACACCCTGCTGGAGCAGGTGCAAAAATACTTGCCAGAAGGTCCGCAATATTATCCGGATGATCAAATTACCGACCATCCAGAACAGTTTGTCATCTCCGAACTGGTTCGGGAAAAAATTCTGCATATGACACGTGAGGAAGTACCCCATTCTATTGCGGTTATGATTGAAGACATGAAAGTGCAGGATAATGGGGTAGTGCATATTATGGCTGTTATTTTTGTAGAGCGTGACTCCCAGAAGGGGATCATTATCGGCAAACAGGGAGCCATGCTCAAAGAAGTGGGCAAACAGGCCCGCCAGGATATCCAAAACCTGCTAGGCTCCAAGATTTTCCTGGAACTTTGGGTTAAGGTCAAAAAAGACTGGCGCAACCAGGAACGCGTCCTTCGTGACCTTGGCTTCCATCGCGACGCTTAAAAACAGAACTTGATTCTACGTCACTTTAGTTCAAGGGTTTATTGAGGCTAAAAAAATTGATATTAAATAAATATGTATAGTTGTTGTAAGCATCATAAAAAGGCCGTCCCGATCTCTATGACTGAGATAAGTAACAGTTTTTTGGTCATTCAAAGCGCCGCGCATATGCGGCGCTTAACTCTTGCTCTTTTTACCCCTTTCTTCCAGTGATGAAATAAGGAGTGCTTTTAAAAGAGTTATTGTAACTGTGTGCACATTGTAGCGGAGCGGTGTTATAACCCTCATACAGTAGCCTTTTTCAACGTAATCCATTAATTTCATCGCATACTTCTCCCCTCTTCGCATCATCCTATTTTTGAGATGCAAACGTCATTTCCGAAGAAAGGATGAATACGATTGCGAGATTTTTCGTGGAAGTATTTTGCGATGACTGGAGATGTCGGTGCGTATCTGTTATATCGGGAGAGCGCCGTGACAAGGGAGCAAGACACGGATGAGGGAGAGTCGGACGAGCATGAAGAAGCCCGTGAATAGTACAAGCCACTGGCTTCTTCGCGAATGTTTGGGGGAAGAGGCATGCTTTACAGGGTGGAAGGAATCGTCATCCGCAGCATGGATTACGGTGAGGGGAACAAAATTATTACGCTTTGCACCGAAAGCGGAGGCAAAGCAGGCGTGCTGGTCAGAGGTGCAAAAAAGTCCAAAAGCCGTCACGCTGCTTTAACGCAGCCGTTTACGTACGGTGAATTCGTTTTTTTTCGAAACACAGGCTTAGGCACGTTGAATGCCGGTGAAATCATCCAATCCCACCATACATTACGCGAGGATATTACTAAAGCTGCTTACGCTTCTTATGCTTGTGAATTACTCGATCGGGTGCTACAGGATGAGGAAACAGGCGCGTTCTGGTTTAAGCAGCTTAAAGCATGTTTGGAGGCGCTGGAGAGTGGCAAAGATCCGCTGATCGTCATGAGTATTTATGAATTTAAAATATTGCAGGCGGCCGGATATGCTCCTCAGCTTGATGCATGTATTTCAAGTGGTCAACAATGTGCTGATGAAGATATGTTTGTCAGTCCGAGGCTGGGCGGAGTTTTGTGTCGGAGCTACAAGCATTATGATCCAGCTGCATTGAGCGTGACTCCACGTACATTGAAGTTGCTGCGCTTGTTCGCCAGAATGGATTTGAATCGGCTCGGCAACATTGACGTAAAAGACTCCACAAAGCTGGAGATCAAACATGTCATGCGTCAGTTCATGGATATGCAGTTGGAGGTCAAGCTGAAATCCCGCAATTTCTTGGATCAGCTCGACAAGTACGATATGTGAAACGCCCTATTCTCTTGACTGTATTGCTGAAAACGTGTAATATCCTACTATATATCTCCTTCGGGAGCAGATGCATTGAACGAGAAAGTAGCGGGATGTATTCTCTGTAATTAGCGAGTTGGGGACGGTGTAAGCCCAGTGGGAATTCTTCGTGAACAAGGCACTCGGGAGCGTCTGAATGGACACGGAAAAGAGGATTACGATCTGATTGGTGATGTAGGATCGCAATCAAGTAGGGTGGAACCGCGGGAGTCAGCTCTCGTCCCTACGTCTGTACAGGCGTAGAGGCGGGGGCTTTTTGCTGTCTCTAGCAAGGCTTTTGGGATAAAGTAGCCCTGTACATACGAGCTTAATGAGAAGAAATCACCAACATTTGAGGGAATTGGAAAGGGAGCGTGTACCAATGAATTTTCAGCAGATGATTTTAACGCTGCAACAATTTTGGGCTGAACACAACTGTATTATTGTACAGCCGTATGACACGGAAAAAGGGGCAGGCACGATGAACCCGATGACGTATTTACGTTCGATCGGACCTGAGCCGTGGAACGTAGCTTATGTTGAGCCTTCTCGTCGTCCGTCAGACGGACGTTATGGTGAGAACCCGAATCGCCTGTATCAGCATCATCAGTTTCAAGTAGTTTTGAAGCCTTCACCGGATAACATTCAGGAATTGTATTTGGAGAGTTTGAGCCGTTTGGGCATTAACCCTCTGGAGCATGATATTCGTTTCGTTGAAGACAACTGGGAAGCACCAACGCTGGGAGCGTGGGGCTTAGGTTGGGAAGTATGGCTGGACGGTATGGAAATTACTCAATTCACGTATTTCCAGCAAGTGGGCGGTATTGATGCCAGTCCAGTTGCCGTAGAAATCACGTACGGTATGGAGCGTCTTGCTTCCTACATCCAGGACAAGGAGAATGTGTTCGATTTGGAGTGGGTCAATGGAATCACGTACGGTGATGTCTTCCACCAGCCTGAATTTGAGCATTCTAAGTATACGTTCGAAGTATCTGACGTCAAAATGCTCTTTACTCTTTTTAATATGTACGAAGAAGAGGCAAATAAAGCGATGACGCAGCATCTTGTGTTTCCAGCCTATGATTATGTGCTGAAATGTTCTCATGCGTTCAACTTGCTGGACGCTCGCGGAGCGATCAGTGTGACAGAACGGACTGGGTTTATTATACGAGTGCGTAATTTGGCGCGTCAGGTGGCTGCGACCTATCTGGAGGAGCGCGAGAAGCTGGGCTTCCCGCTGTTGAAGAAAGGAGGTGCGGCAAATGTCTAAGGATTTATTGTTTGAGATCGGGTTGGAAGAAGTCCCTGCACGTTTTATCCCGAATGCAATTCAGCAGTTGAAGCAGCGTATGACGGCGTGGCTTGACAGTTCGCGTATTGCTTATGGTGCTGTAGAGGTTTATGCTACACCTCGCCGTTTGGCGGTACTTGTCAAGGAAGTAGCGGAGAAGCAAGAAGATATTAACGAAGAAGTTAAAGGTCCTTCCCGCAAAATCGCACTCGACGAGGCTGGTAACTGGAGCAAGGCTGCACTAGGCTTTGCTCGCAGCCAAGGTGTTGATCCTGAACAGTTCACGTTCAAGGAGCTTGGAGGCGTGGAATATATTTACGCAACTAAGAGCAGCATAGGTGTACCAACAGCGGATGTGCTATCCGAAGGTTTATTGCACATTTTACATGCCATGACATTCCCTAAATTCATGCGCTGGGCAAGTTATGACTTTAAATTTGTTCGTCCGATCCGCTGGTTGATTGCCTTGTTTGGTAGCGATATTGTTAATTTGGAGATTGCCGGCGTGCAGTCAGGAAATGTGACAAGAGGGCATCGTTTCCTGGGACAGGATGCCGTAGTAGAAAGTCCAGCTGACTATGTTGAAGTGCTTCGCAAGCAGCATGTCATTGTGGACATTGAGGAACGTCAATCGCTTATTGTAAAGCAGATTGAAGCGCTGGCTGCCGAAAAAGATTGGACGATTGCGGTCAAGGATGATTTGCTGGAAGAAGTGCTGTATTTGGTGGAAACCCCAACAGTACTGTTCGGAGGTTTTGATCCTGCGTTCCTGAACATTCCGAAGGATGTACTCATTACTTCCATGCGCGAACATCAACGCTATTTCCCAGTGCTGGATCACACAGGAGAGCTATTGCCATACTTTGTTACGGTACGTAACGGAGGAAGTCAATCGCTGGAAGTCATTGCTAAAGGGAATGAAAAAGTATTGCGTGCGCGGCTGTCTGATGCCAAATTCTTTTATGAAGAAGATCAGAAGCTGGAAATTAAGGATGCACTCTCCAAACTGGAAAGTATCGTTTTCCACGAAGAGCTGGGAACGGTTGGAGACAAAGTGCGCCGGATTCGCCGTATTGCTGATGCTCTGGCAGAGAAGCTTCGCGTTTCTCCAGATACACAGGAGTCGGTTAGTCGAGCAGCGGATATTTGTAAATTTGACCTGGTAACACAAATGGTATATGAGTTTCCAGAACTGCAAGGTGTAATGGGTGAGGATTATGCTCGTAAGGCTGGAGAGAAGGAAGAAGTGGCAAGAGCGGTGTTTGAGCATTACCAGCCTCGTTATGCAGGAGAAACGGTTCCTTCAACGAATGCTGGAGCGATTGTAAGTATCGCAGACAAGATAGATACCATTACAGGCTGCTTCTCTATCGGTATTATTCCAACAGGTTCACAGGACCCTTACGCGCTTCGTCGCCAGGCAGCAGGTATTGTGCAGATATTGTTGGATCGCAAGCTTTCGGCTACGTTGTCTGATGTGTTCAATATCGCGCTCGATGTGCACGGCAACCTTGGAAATATGAAACGTTCCGCGGATGAAATACGTAAAGAATTACATGAGTTTTTCGGATTACGCGTGAAGAAACTATTGTCTGAGACACTTCGTTATGACGTTGTGGATGCAGTGCTTGCAGCTGGATATGACGACGTCGCTTCCGTTGTTAACCGCGGAACTGCGTTAATGACTGCCGTTCAAACAGGTGAGGTATTCAAAGCAACAGTTGAGTCCTTTAATCGTGTAGGTAATCTGGCTGCTAAAGCAGTTCATAAGTCAGTTAATACGGGTGAGTTTACGGAGCAAGGCGAAAAAACGCTTTACGAAGCATGGTATAGCGCTTATGAATCTTATAGCGTAGCTTTACAGGAAGGTGATGCGACACGGGCGTTAGCGCTTGCTTCATCCATTACCCCTGCGGTGACGGCATTCTTTGATTCCGTTATGGTTATGGCTGAGGATGATGCTGTTCGTAATAATCGTTTGGCATTGCTGGCTGCTATTGACTCAGAACTGAAGCGTTTTGCCGATTTTTCCAAGCTTGTAGTTTAAACGTCAGTTGTGGTAGTATGAACAACTTGAAAAAATGGGTATAAATATACGGAACGGTGTAAGAGTAATCTTGCAGCCGTTCCGTATTTTACTCGAATGCGGATGGAGATGGGGGATGCTCATGGAGGGAACCGGAACTTTACTGGATGTGCGGATCGTTGTTGACGGGGACGCTTGTCCTGTTAAAAGTGAAATTGCGGAGATAGCTTCCCGTTTTCATATTGAGGTTATTATGGTATCTTCATATGATCATCTCATTCAGGGCAGCAAAGGCGTAAGCATCGTTAAAGTAGACCGAAGCGACCAAAGTGCCGATCTCTATATTGCCAATCATATCCGCCGCGGCGATATTGTAACCACCAATGATTATGGTCTTGCTGCACTTGCCTTGGCAAAAGGTTGTGAAGTGATGTCTTTTCGCGGAGCTATGTATCGAAACGATTCGATAGATTTCATGCTTGACCGACGTCATACTTCTGCCAAAGAACGGAAAAAAGGACGTTATGGAAAAGGTCCTAAACCGTTTACATTAGAGGATCGTGAAGTTTTTCAACATAAACTGACAAAACTTTTACTTCGCTTGCAGGAGAATGAGTAACGGTATCGAATTATATTTACGTGCTAAAGAGATGAAGGTGGTTAATATGAGTGCCGGACAAGGTAACATACCGGACGATATCATTGAGTCGGTTTTACAACATCATGATATTGTAGATACGGTAAGCAAGTACGTGCATTTGACCAAGCAGGGGAAGTATATGAAAGGCCTCTGTCCTTTTCATTCCGAAAAAACCCCTTCATTCACCGTGACACCGGATCGTCAGATTTTTTACTGCTACGGCTGCGGCGCGGGAGGCAATGCCATCAAATTTATGATGGAAATCGAAGGACTATCCTTTCCCGAAGCTGTCAGGACAATGGCAGAAGAAAGTCATATCCCGCTCGGCGAATGGCAGGGACGTGATTCATCGCATCAGCATCCTGAGTTGGACAGGCTGTTGCAAGCGTATGAGTTAACTTCTAAGATGTACCATTTTTTGCTTAAAAATACGGAGCACGGCAAACCAGCGATGGAGTACTTGCGTTCACGGGGATTCAGTGACAAGATCATTGATCAATTTCAAATTGGCTATGCACCCAACCGATGGGATACGATCGTTCAGTTTCTGGAGAAGCGTTCTTTTGATCCCGTGGAGATGGAAAAGGGAGGGCTTATTTCTCCCCGGCATGAGGGTGATGGATATGTGGATCGGTTCAGAGATCGTATCATGTTTCCCATTTGGAATCGCAACGGAAAAGTTATTGCCTTTGCAGGCCGTATACTTGGTGAGGGACAGCCGAAGTATTTGAATTCACCGGAGACCAAGCTATTCAACAAGAGCCGAACGCTGTACAATCTTCATCATGCTAAAACCTCAATTCGCAAGCTCCGCCAGAGTGTTCTTTTTGAAGGCTACGGTGATGTCATCTCGGCATGGGAAGCTGGCGTACAAAATGGGGTGGCTGCCATGGGCACTGCTCTAACGGAGCACCATGCTACGATGTTAAAAGGACTGTGCGATGAGGTCATTATTTGTTATGATGGTGACCGGGCAGGACAAGCTGCTGCGCTTAAAAATTTTCCGCTGTTGGAAAATGCGGGACTTCACGTGAAAGTAGCGCTGGTCAGTGACGGTATGGACCCGGATGATTTTATCCGGCAATACGGCGGCGAACGATTCCAGCGTCAAATTATCGAAAGTGCTGTTTCAACGGTGAAATTTAAGCTTATATATCTGAAAAAAAACCATATACTGCAAGAGGAAGAAGGAAGAATCGCGTATTCCCGCGAAGCATTAAATGTCATTGCACCTCTGTCATCCCCGACTGAGCGGGAAGTGTATCTGCGCGAAGTATCAGCCGAAGTCAAGGTGGATTTTGAAACCTTGAAGCAAGAATGCAATTTACTGCGTCAATCCCTGCAAAAAAAACAGAACTTTGGGGATAATAACGAAAATGGGTGGAATAATGGTAGGCATAAAAAAGGGCAGGTCTCCACACCTAATCTGTTGCCGGCTTACCATGTGGCTGAGCGCAGGCTGCTTCACTGGATGATGCAGGATTTAGAAGCTGCAGAGTATGTAGAAAAGCATCTGGGCGACGCCTTTAATATTGAGGATCATGCAGCAATTGCTGCTTATCTATATGCCTATTACGCGCAAGGGAAGTTACCAGATACAAGCCGTTTTATTTCATCTTTGCAAGACGACCGGCTGGAGAAGAACGTAAGTTCGATCATGATGATGGATGCTCCAGGCGTATGGGCACCGCACATTTTGGATGATTATATTCATCAGGTGCGAAAATTTCCATTGCAGGAGCAACTGGATTTGAAAAGGGAAGAAATGAGAGCCGCTGAGCGCTTGGGTGACTTTTTGCGCGCAGCACAAATTGCAAGTGAGATTATAGCCCTAGAGAGACAATGAACACACAGAGGTCGGATGTTTCTAGGGAGGAGGGAGTCGAAAGATGGCGAATGATCAGCATACTGAACTGGAGACGGAACTAACACTGGATCAGGTCAAAGATCAACTGATTGAGTTGGGTAAAAAAAGTTCTTCTCTGAACTACAAAGATATCATGGAAAAACTGTCGCCGTTTGATCAGGACCCCGAGCAAATGGATGAGTTTTATGAGCAACTGGGTGACTTGGGGATTGAAGTTGTGAATGACAACGACGAAGAAGTTACCAGATTGCGTCAAAATGACGACCCGGAAAACAATGATGGGGATGATTTTAATTTCGATGACGATCTGAGCCTGCCTCCCGGTATTAAAATTAATGACCCGGTCCGGATGTACTTGAAGGAAATCGGTCGTGTACCGTTGCTTTCTGCTGATGATGAGGTGGAGCTTGCCAAACGGATCAATAACGGCGATGAAGAAGCTAAGCGTCGGTTGGCAGAAGCGAACTTGCGTCTGGTTGTAAGTATTGCCAAACGTTATGT
Organism: Paenibacillus sp. FSL P2-0173; assembly: GCF_038008045.1. Lineage (NCBI taxonomy): Bacteria > Bacillati > Bacillota > Bacilli > Caryophanales > Paenibacillaceae > Paenibacillus > Paenibacillus sp. FSL P2-0173. The sequence goes on along the minus strand of NZ_JBBOYK010000001.1, from coordinate 1,283,550 downwards.
TGGTCGCGGAATGCTTTTCCTGGATCTGATTCAGGAAGGTAATATGGGTTTGATTAAGGCAGTAGAAAAATTTGATTACGAAAAAGGCTTTAAATTCAGTACGTATGCAACCTGGTGGATTCGTCAGGCCATTACGCGCGCAATAGCCGATCAGGCGAGAACAATCCGTATTCCGGTGCATATGGTGGAAACGATCAACAAGCTGATTCGCGTATCGCGTCAACTGTTGCAAGAGTTGGGGCGCGAACCTACGCCGGAGGAAGTGGCTGCCGAGATGGAGCTGAGCGTGGAAAAAGTACGGGAAATTATGAAAATTGCCCAAGAACCTGTTTCATTGGAAACACCAATTGGTGAAGAGGATGACTCACATCTGGGGGATTTCATTGAGGATCAAGAAGCATTGGCGCCTGCAGATGCGGCTGCCTATGAACTTCTGAAGGAACAGCTCGAGGATGTACTGGATACGTTAACCGAACGGGAAGAGAATGTTTTGCGTCTCCGCTTTGGTTTGGACGACGGAAGAACCAGAACCCTTGAAGAAGTGGGTAAAGTGTTCGGTGTTACACGTGAACGTATTCGTCAGATTGAGGCCAAAGCGCTGCGTAAGTTGCGCCATCCAAGCCGCAGTAAGCGACTGAAGGATTTCCTCGAATAGAAGCGTAACATTGCGGACCTTCTGCGGCTTGAAGCGCGCAGGAGGTCTTTTTTTATCTCATGGCAGCCTTGGTGGAGGGGAAGAAGCTTGGACCAGGAGAAAAAACGGGCAATACTGTTACATGAAATTGAGCATTGGCGGCGAAGTCGGCTGCTCCCTGAGCAATATTGCGATTTTTTGTCTAACCTGTATCGGGAGGACGAAGATCCGTCGCAGAGCCAGAACCGTAACAACACCGGGCTGCTTACATATCTTAGACACGGGCATGGGATCGCTTGGCTTCTTGGTTTTGTCATTATTTCCTGCATTTGTTTGATCGGTTTTTATTTTACCGCTTTTCCGTTGGCAATGCAAATATTCTCGGCAAGTGCAGTTACTACGATTTGCTATGGAGTGGCCGCATTTTGGCGGTCTTCCGAAAAGAGTATGAGTGCGATGTTGAGCACTTTAGGCAGTGCGATTATGCTGGGTTCGGGTGTGTGGATCATTCAGCTCCATCAAGGTGAAGCTAGGGTTTGGTTTCTTTTGCTCGTAGGCCTATGCGGTGTGGTATGGTGTCTTGTGGGATTAACTTTGCGGATCAGCTTACTTCATTACTGTGGTCTTGCTGGGCTGCTTTTAGTGTACGCGGTCCTTATAGGCCGCTACTGGCCTACAGCAACTTTAGTGATGCTTGAGGCATTTTGGATTTTGCACGCAGTATTGTTGATCTGGCTAAGCTGGTGGGTACATCGCCGCTTTCCGGGTCTCGCTTTGATTTATTTCGCTATAGGCATGACACTAGCATTCATGGCTGAAGCAGACATGATTATCCTGCGCCATCAAGCGGCGGGTGATGTGGTATTTTACAGCATACTGAAGTTGGCATTTGTTGTAGGAATTTTATTTTGGACTCGAAAAAAATGGATTACGTGGGTGACGTCATGAAACTTTCTCAACGATTACAATATATTATGGAACAAATTCCTGCCGGGAGCAGACTTGCGGATATTGGCTCGGATCATGGACTACTCCCTGTGGCTGCAGTGCGTAGTGGCAGAGTACCGCAAGCCGTGGCGGGTGAGGTCAACGATGGTCCGTTACGTGCGGCTCAAAAGCAGGTGGCCGAAGCAGGTCTTACTGATCGCATTGCGGTTAGAAAGGGAGATGGCTTGGCTGTAATTAAGGCCAATGAGGTTGATGTTATTACGATAGCCGGCATGGGTGGTGCCTTGATCGCTTCCATTTTAGAGCAAGGGAAAGACAAGCTTGTTTCAGTGAAACAGCTTGTTCTACAGCCTAACGTAGGCGAGGATATCTTACGCCGTTGGCTCATCGAACATCAATGGGTACTAACAAGTGAACATATTATGGAAGAAGACGGAAAAATATATGAAATTCTGACGGCCGTACCTGATTCGATAAGCCCACTGAAACAGGATGAGCTGTATCAACCATGGAAACTTCCCGATAGTTCGCTGGTACTGACACAGGATTTGTTAATGCAACTTGGACCGCTATTGGTCAAAGCACCGAATGAAATCTTTTTTTATAAATGGAAATTGGAGATTCGCAAGCTTGAGGATGTGCTGGCACAAGTGGCACGATCAGATCAGGAATCCGCACAGCATAAGCGGGAGCAATTGCGCAAGCAAATTGAACAGCTAGAGGAGGTACTTGCATGTTTGCCAAAGGACAGACAGTGATTAGCTACATGGAGCAGCTGGCTCCGAAATACTTGGCAGTTCCGGACGATAGAATCGGGCTTCAGCTGGGTAGTCTGCAAAAGGAAATCAAAAACATATTAGTAGCCCTGGATGTTAATGATGAGGTTGTCGAAGAGGCAATCCGCATAAAAGCTGATCTCATTATTGCACATCATGCGATTATATTCCGCCCACTTAAAGCATTGAACACGGATCAGCCTGCGGGCAGATTGTATGAAAAGCTGATCAAGAATGATATTGCTGTCTACATCAGTCATACGAATCTGGATACGGCTGAGGACGGCATGAATGACTGGATGGCGGAAGCTCTGGGTATTCAAAGTGAAGGTACGCTGGAGGATGTTCACACCGAGCAATTATTCAAGCTTGTTGTTTTCGTACCCAAAACACATCATCAACGGGTACTTGATGCCGTATTAGGGGCGGGAGCTGGACATATCGGCAACTACAGCCATTGCAGCTTTAACATTGACGGCTACGGAACTTTTGTGCCGGGTGAAGGCACACAGCCGTTTTTGGGTGAGCCGGGTAAAATGGAACGTAGTGAAGAGGTTCGTATCGAGACCATTGTACCGCAGGGTGTACGAAGTAAAGTTGTTCAAGCGATGCTGAAGGCTCATCCTTATGAAGAGGTGGCTTATGACCTGTACCATATGGATTTGCAAGGCCGTAGCTTTGGTCTGGGGCGGGTAGGCAAGCTCAAGGAAACCTGCACGTTACGGGAGTTTGTCGATGTTGTAAAAAACGGTCTCAACGTCGAGCATGTACGTGTGGTGGGCGACTTAGATCGTACGATCAAAAAGGCAGCCGTGCTTGGGGGCTCTGGTAGCCGTTATGTGAACAAGTCGCTCTTTAAGGGAGCTGACGTATTAGTCACGGGGGATATTGACTATCACACGGCTCAGGATGCCCTTATGGCGGGGATTGCTATTATTGACCCTGGACATAACGCTGAAAAGATTATGAAGCCTAAAGCTGCAGAGTGGATGCGTAAACGCTTGGTAGAAGGTCGATACTCAACGGAAGTACATGTATCTCAGGTGGAAACCGAGCCTTTTCAATTTTTGTAAAACCAACGCCTATGAGAAAATAAAGGGAGTTTTCTACTTTTTACAATATTTTCAGGGTTGTATCATGCGCGCGTTCCCTGTATACTATGTAATGTTGTTCGGAAAGTTTAACAGACAATCGCTGGTGGCGTGAGCCACGAGAGGAAAGTCCGGGCTCCATAGGGCAGGATGCTGGATAACGTCCAGTCAGCGCGAGTTGAAGGATAGTGCCACAGAAATGGACCGCCGATGGCCGCTTGCGGCACAGGCAAGGATGGAACCGAGGTGTAAGAGACCCCGAGGAACGCTGGTGACTTCGTTCCTGGTAAACCCCATCTGGAGCAAGACCTAATGGGACACAGCTTCTTCGCGAAGCAGCCTTAGCCCGAGGCGTGTCTAGGTTGGTCGCTGGAGCTGGATAGCAATGTTCGGCCTAGATAGATGATTGTCGCTTGTAGTGGGAGGGTAGTTCCCGTCTGTACCACGAATAGCACAGAACCCGGCTTACGGAAAACTTTCCCCACTGCAACACCTTAAAATGTATAAATTTAACTTTTGTAAATGACCTGTTTGCATGAAAGCTTTTAATCCAAATGTATTTATTGAATTAAAAAGGGTGTGTCATATTCCAACGGGAATCATGGCACACCCTTTTTAACATACCGTATTACGCAGACATAGTGCCTTCTTAGAATGAAGCCCCCAGCATAATTACTGGGGGCTTTCATTTTAATTTTTACTTCCTCTACCGTAAAACCGTTCGAGGATGAGGCACGTAGTTAGCGTAGCAACGCATTTGAATCTGTAGAAGCGAGGCCTGCACCTTTGTCCCAGATTCCACCATACTATTCAAATTCCAAACGAATCAGGGGGTAACAGCGATCGTAAAATCAAATGATTCGTGAAGCGGCCTCACGTACATATCCTGCCAACTCCATCATCACACGCTTTTTACCACACTTTCCTCTGTGTACATCTTCAGTGCTCGATCCAATCGGTCAACCGCTTTAGGAAGCAGGGAAGGATCCGTATGCGTGAAGTTGATCCGCATGTGGTTGCTGCCACTTAGGTCAGCATAGAAGACTTGTCCGGGGACAAATGCGACTCCTTCCTGAATTGCGAGTTGCAGCAACCGATCAGAACGGAAGCCCTCGGGTAGGGTAACCCACATAAACATACCGCCAAGTGCATCATTCCAGGTGATTCCTTCCCATTGACGTTCTTTCATCAGCGATGTGAGACGTAGCATACGAGTGTAGTACTCGGCGGACACGGTACGAATATGTCCGTCCAAGTCAAAAAAGTCCAATAACTCATTCAAAGCACGTTGATCAATACTGCTGGAGTGCAGATCGGCAGATTGTTTGGCATTGGCGACCTTAACGACAATTGCTTGATTAGCTACCAGCCAACCAGAGCGAACACCAGGAGCAACGGTTTTAGAGAATGTAGAAGTGTACATCACATGACCGTCTCCACCTAGCTGTTGATCAATTGAGAAAAGGGATGGAAAGTTAAGGTTTTCGTCAAATTTAAGACGTCCGTAAGGATCATCTTCAAAAATCAAAGTGCCGTATTTACGGCATAGTTCAACAACGCCCGTTCTGCGTTCCATACTCCAAACACTTCCTGCTGGGTTGGAGAAGGTGGGGATGACATACACGAATTTAGGCTGATGTTTTTTGATCTTGGCTTCAAGATCTTCTAATCGCATACCGTTAGAGTCTGTATCTACACTTACAATGTTGGCACCATAGGAATTAAATACCTGAAGAGCTGCCAAATAAGTAGGGGACTCCACCAATACAGTATCCTGCGGATCGAGCAACACACGCGAAACCAGATCAATGGTCTGCTGTGAGCCCGTCGTCATGATGATATTATCTCTGGTGACGGAGATGCCTTGGGATGACATGATTGCTGCAAGACGTTCCCGTAGAGGAATGTAGCCCTCGGTTAGGCCGTATTGAAGAGCGGTAGTACCGCCGAGACGAAATACCCGCTCATAGGCTTTAGCAACAGCTTCGATGGGGAAAAAGGCATCGGCCGGAAGGCCGCCTGCCAGAGATAATACATCTGTTCCCTGTGTCAGCTTTAAAATGTCCCTTACCATGGACGAGCCCTGAGTACGAGCCATACCCGAAAATTTGTGTTCCAATCCAATCATCTCCTGTGTTCTATACTGTACTATGAAATTTGTTGTATTATATCGATAATGAAGTATAACAGTAAACGTCTAAATGTAACAGTTGATTTTTGGAGGGGACGGTTCCGATGCATATTGATCTCAGCCGCAATAGCAGTGTCAAATTATATTTACAGATTGCCAAAACATTAGCAGATCGCATCCAGTCTGGATTGCTGCCTCAGGGCACAAAGCTTCCCTCTGTCCGTCATTTGTCCAGTCTGCTTGCGGTAAGTCCCGTAACTGTAAGCAAGGCGTATGCTGAGCTGGAGTCTATTCATTTGGTTACCTGTACACAGGGAAAAGGTTGCTATGTAGCGGAGCCTTCGGTAGCTGTTCAACGTGAGGGAGCGCAGGATTTGTCATGGCAAATGTCGCTGATCGATTATTTGCCGCGCGCACAGTTATGGAGAAACTTTAACCATAGCAGACAGTTTCCTTATTCTTTTCATATAGCAGCAATTCAACCGGAGCTTCTTCCTACACGCGAAATCATCGCTGATACTCAACGTCTATCCTCTGGAAATCCCGATGCAATGGCAGCATACGGGACTTTTGAAGGTGATTTAGCGCTGAGGGAAGTGTTTGCAGATCACCTGAACGAACGCGGTATATGCACAGTGGCAGAACAGCTGCTCGTGACTAGTGGTGCCCAACAGGGCATTGACTTGGTGGCACGGACCTTTGTTGGTTCTGGTGATGTTGTCTACATGGAGGCTCCTACATATACCGGGGCCATTGATGTGTTTACCAGTCGTGGTGCCAAAGTAATTATGATTCCGATGGATGAGCAGGGCATGAGGATTGATATCCTCACACGTCTCTGTGACACTCATCCCCCAAAACTAATCTACACGATACCCACCTTTCATAATCCTACCGGAGTAACTTTAACGATGGCCAGACGCACACAATTACTGGATCTAGCTCAAAGTTATCATTGCCTCATTGTTGAGGATGATCCATTTTCCGACCTATACTATAAAACAAAGCCGCCACTCTCTATCAAGGCGCATGATCAGTCCGGACATGTGATATATATCAAAAGCTTTAGCAAAACCGTTGCTCCCGGCTGCCGTATAGCTTGTGTAGCGGCCACTGGCAGTGTAATGGATCGTTTGGTGGCTGCCAAGTCTACTACGGATTTGGGGAGCCCTCTATTAACGCAAAAAGCGCTATTGCCCTTTATCAAGAACCGACTTGATCAGCATCTTGTTAGGTTGCGGGAACAAATGCGGGATCGGTTGACAGTCGCGTTGCATACGCTCCAGCGCTATGCTCCGCCAGAGGTCAGCTGGTATGCCCCCGAAGGCGGCTTAAATGTGTGGATTAAGCTTCCTCCTAATGTTGATATTCCAGAATTGGAGCGGCTGGCTGACCGAGAAGGAGTTTCCTTTTTACCTGGTGCAGTATGCTATGCAGGTGGTATGGACAGTAATCATATCCGTATTTCTTTTTCGTATGCGGACAAGGAAACACTTAAAACAGGTCTTCACAAACTGTGCCGTTTGTTGGGCGAACTGCTTGATCATTCGGTCATTGTTGAACGGAAGCCTATTTTATAAGGGATATTTGTATTAGGGGGTAAACATCCAAGCACAGCACCCGCCTTCATAATATGCTGTACTAATTCACCGAAAGGAGTTGCACATTATGAGTCATTGCCCTTACGACCCGATCGTGTGCCCGCCGATCCAATTTGTAAATCATCAATTTTTTCCACAAGTCGTGCCTGTGGTTCATCCGATTGAAATTGTTAATCAGACGCACATTGTACCTGTACCTCATCACGTATTTCCGGTGAGTATAAAGGACCCTGGAGAACCTTGCTGTCATACTCGCAGCCATGGCAAGCGTCCTGTTCGCAGTAGTTCCAAGCGTTAATAAAGCCCAAAAAAGCAGCCATGGAGCAACATGGCTGCTTTTTTCCAATAAGGAATCTTACGTTTCCAGTTTCTTTAATATTGATTTTAACTTGTCACTTAAATGCTGTGGATAGAATTGCAAAGGAACATATGGACGTTGTGCTGCTTTCAACGCTTTATACACGTCAATTTGACCATATCCGAAATATTTGTCATGCCCGGGTGTGCCCAAGTCAATTACGCTGCTTCTCATTAAATCCATAACCTCTTTGTTGGTCAGATCGGGGTTAATGGATCGAATCAGTGCAGCAAGCGCTGATACATGGGGACTGGCCATTGAAGTACCCGACAGTGCAGCATATTGGTTCCCTGGGTACGTACTGGCAATACTTGCACCTGGAGCCATGACGTCTACATAATCTCCATAGTTAGAAAAGGATGCACGGTGCATAGAAGAATCTGTAGCGGAAACGGCAAATACTTCAGGATACGCTGCTGGATAGCCAGGTCGTTCCGTATTGTCATTACCTGTAGCTGCAACTAATACGACATCTTTATCATAGGCGTATTTGATTGCATCATGCAAAAATTCAGCTTGTGCGTAATTGCCCAGACTCAAATTGATGACCTTGGCCCCATGATCAGCTGCCCATATAATACCTTCTGCAACCGAGTAAGTCGTACCGGAGCCGGATTGGTCAAGTACCTTAATCGGCATGACTTTGTTGTACCATGTCATGCCAGCGACCCCCTCACCATTATTCACGAGGGCAGAAATGATGCCAGCGACGTGCGTTCCGTGACCGACGTCATCATAAGGCTTTTCAGACGGATTTACCACGTTATGACCTGAAAGGATTTGACCTTTTAGGTCGGGGTGATCCAAATCTACTCCCGTATCTACGACAGCGACAATTACGTCCTTGCTGCCTTTGCTTAATTTCCAACCCCGGTTGGTTTCAGTAGCCGGCAGATTCCATTGATAGCGGGAAAAGAGCAAATCATTGGGGATTGAGCTGTCCGCTTTGATGGGTGTTTTCTCATTGGTTAGATACATATAGTGAGGCTCAGTATAAAGCGGGTTCCACTTTCTTGAAAAATATTGCTTTAGTTCCTTGAAATTCATCTTATCCGAATGAAATACATAGGTATAACCAAGCTTGCGACCTGGCTCACAGTGTAAATCTGCTGCAATTTCCTGCAGTTGTCGTGAATCAGGATTGTGACGGAAGCGAACGACAATTTCGTTTTCGAAATAATGGCTTGCATTTTCGTTGTCATGGCCCGTCTTGACAGTAATATCGTGCAATGTGTCGGGATGTACGGATTCGATTTTGTAGCTGCCTTCTTTTGGATAGGGAATCAAACGCAAATTCTTCCGCTGATGCTTCTCCACGTCACGCAATACTTGCTGACTGACCAGGGCAGCAACGCCGCATGTTCCGTCAGCCGATGGTTCTGCCATGACAAAATATTTACCGCCTTCAGCCTGAAATGCAGCAGATTCGTAGGATTTATTTTGCATGACGGAACGGCGAGCCGCAGCCAAGCTGCTTTTGATTTGAGGATGACTGAGCAGACGAGTTTGTGCTTTGCTGCCCGTATAGGTGCTCGTGTTCCCGTCGCGTGTGTGAATCCACAGTAACGTATGAAGATGACTGTGCGATTGCTGCAGTGTGCGAGTAAACTGTCTTTTCTGATCAGCAGTTTTACCATCAAGCTCCCGCATCACGTATTGAATATCCTGCCTTGCATCCATGCGTGTGAGGGTATCCGTAGCGGACAGGTCCAAAGCCAACATTCCTTTTTTGAGCTGCTTCTCTTGCTGTGGCACCATCTTGGCCGTATATTCGGGCTGTGGTGTAGGGCGATGATCACGGGAAGGCAGCATCAGTGTGATGAGAAGCACCCCGGCAGCTGCTCCTAGCAGGGGTTTTAACCATTTTCGCCGAGACATGGGACCGTCCTCCTTGAGTATTCATAAATTTATGGTTTAGCGTGAGGAGGTTGGCATGTTTTTATACCTTTCAATGCTCATTTGTGGTAGGATAAATACTGAAAATTACAGCTCTTTCGGTTAGAAGGGACTATTTTCGGGTAACCAAATTGATGAACAAGCAACAAATAAGGGGGAGCTGCCTTGATGTCAGCAGTCAACGTACAAAAATTATGTGAGTCGGCGCAGGAGAGACTGAAAACTGCCGTGAAACGGGTGGAAACATTCCTCAATGAGCATGCTCTGCCGCAACTGGCTACAGATGGCAATGAGGAGTCCGTACTTTTTTACAAAGGCTTTTTGTCGGATCTCCGTCATGTCCTTGTTTTTTCCGAAGTATCTTATGAAAAGCTGGGTGTGGCTTTACGCCGTGCCAATTTTGACGTCGATTTTGCGGAAAAGGCATTGTATAACGTTTACCATGACTGCGTGAACAGCTTTTTTTATCCCAAAAATGAATCTTACGCAGAGGATGGACGCTATGCGTATACGGGACAAGATGCTATCCGCTTCCGTAAAACGCCAGTGCCAGCCGCTCGCGAAGTGATCATGGACATTACGAAAAATTTTGAAGAATTGCGTGATGATCTGACTTATTATGAAAGTGACTATTTGACTCAGCGCCGGATGCAGACTCGACGTACTCATGCCTAAAGCATTCAACGGGGAAGATCATTTCTAATCAAAAACTAAAACAAGACAAGCAAGCCGTTTTCTACTTGCTTCCTGCCATTTTGGAGGAGGTGAAGGAAGCGGCTTTTTTCGTATGTCACCAACTGCCATATACCATGAACGCATAGGTGCAGGGTAGCGGGGGGACAATGAATCCGAGGTGATGATCATGAGCCAAGAGGCCAAGCCAATCGTTAAGTGTAGCGTAGCCAATTGCCATTATTGGGGAGAAAACAACTTGTGCAAGGCAGATTTGATCATGATTGAAGTTGATGGTCATGCCGGAAAGAAATTTAAAGAAGAATATGCGGGGGAAAGCTTCAGTTCAGAAGAACGTGATAAGGCTGCCACGTCAGCCGCAACCTGTTGCCACACTTTTAAGCCGAAGTCCGTGTGAATTTTATTACGCGATTCATTTCGCATTTGGAGGTGCAGTTTATTATGGAAGATCATGAAAACGACAAGCATCAGAATGAAGAGCATGTTAGCCGCAAACGTGTAGATTACCCCCGTCACATTCATGAACGATCTGCCAAGCGCCGTAATGATCGTGAAGAATATGCAGCAGAGGTTGCTCCCGGCTCAGTTGTGACTCGACATGAGGTCAAAGGTGAAGAGCAGATTATAAACAATAGTGGTCGTATTTCTGGCTATATTGGTCTGGCTGCAGGAATTGCCTCATTGTTTATGTGGTCAATTGTGCTGGGGCCTATTGCTGCAGTTTTAGGTTTTTTTGCTTATGTGAATGGCAGCAAAACGACCGGCATTTGGTCGATTGGTCTTGGGGCGCTGGCAACATTGAGTTATTTTGCTTTTATCCCGTTCGTTCGTTGACCCTACTGGAGGAAAAAGCTCAGTTTTCTTTTGTATATCCGAGAAAAATCATCTTAGTGATATAATTACATTAAAGCTGATCTATAAAGCTCCGCTGTCTTTTCGACAGAAACGGAGCTTTTTTTCATTAAAAGGTATGGAAGTACATAGTAAAAAGTTGTATCATAGCAGTAATGACAAGCTATTTGGGATACAACAACTATAGAAAGTTGGGAACACCACATGCAAATTGATCCGCGCGTGTCCAAGTCCATGTTAGACATGCAGCTGTTAAATAATATGAGTGCTACAACCCAGACGGGTACAACGGACGCTTTTTCCGGATTACTGGAACAAGTAGGTCAGTTGGAAACAGATGGTGCTGTGACTCGAGAAAATTCAAGTGATGTTACCAGAGACGAAAACGGTTTACTATGGCTTCAATTGGGACCTTCCAGGGGAACGGCTTCGTCACTGTATCCCGCTCCTTCCAGTACAGCAACAGACGGACCCACAACACCTACAGCATATGATGATTTGATTAACGAGGCTAGTCAGAAATACGGCATTCCAGTAGCGTTGATTAAAGCAGTTATTGATACGGAATCTTCATTCAATCCGTCGGTCACTTCTTCGGCCGGAGCCAAAGGGCTTATGCAGCTTATGGATGCTACGGCTCAAGGTCTGGGAGTCAGTGACCCATATGATCCTGTTCAAAATATTGATGCAGGTGTTCGTTATTTGTCTTACCAGATTAAACGGTTTAACGGACAAGAAAATATGGCGCTGGCTGCATATAATGCAGGCCCCGGACGGGTGCAGCGGCTTGGTGTAAATAGTGATGAACAGTTAATGGCTGTACTGGACAAGCTTCCGCTGGAAACGCAAAGATATATTACCAAAATTCAAAATGCACGTGAAAAATATACGATCTAAGCCCTATAGCTTATAACGAAAAAAAGTGCGTAATTTCAATTAGATTAGGTCCGCAGACAGGATCAATATGGGGAAAGCGTGTCGCTATAATGTAGCAGCCTTTCCCTGTTTTGGTCTTTTTTTGTTGCAGTAGTTATAGGGCGGAAAAGGGGAGTGCAATGAAATATTTTGATTATGCCGCGACAACTCCACCTTTTGAAGAGGTGATTACAACAGTTGCCGAGGTCATGAGACGCCACTATGGGAATCCATCTTCAATGCATCGGTATGGAGAGGACGCGGATAAGTTGCTTAAGCGTTCGCGCGAAGTATGTGCTGCGGCTTTGGGAGTGTATCCATCAGAGATTGTCTTCACATCCGGAGCAACGGAAAGCAACAATCTTGCTATTAAGGGAGCAGCTTTGCAGTATCAGACCAGAGGCAAGCATATTGTTACTGTATCAACAGAGCACCCGTCTGTGTACGAAGCTTGCAGACAACTGACAAATCTGGGCTTTGAGGTTACATTTTTACCTGTCGATGCGGAAGGGCATGTGAGCGCCGAACAGGTTTGTGCCGCTGTCCGTAAAGATACGATTTTAGTCAGTATTATGCATGTCAATAATGAGACGGGAAGGGTGCAACCGTTGCATGATATCGGAGCTGCGCTCAAGAAACAGTTCCCCCGTGTGCTATTTCATATTGACGGTGTACAGGGGTTTGGAAAGCTACCGGTTGATATCCGGGGCTGGCAGGCTGATCTGTACAGCCTCTCTGCGCATAAGCTGCGTGGACCCAAAGGTGCTGGACTACTATTCGTTCGGGAAGGTGTGGAGCTTTTCCCACTGCATAGTGGCGGCTCTCAGGAGCAGGGTTTTCGTGCAGGTACGGAAAATGTACCGCTGCTAGTCGGTATGTCTAAGGCGGTACGGTTGGCGGGCGAACGGCAAGTAGAGACAGCACGCCGTATGACCGAGTGGAGAGAACGGGTGGTCTCAGAAGTGAAGACAATCCGTCAACTGCGGCTGAACAGCGGGGAAGAAGCGCCGCATATTGTCCACTTTTCGTATCCGGGCATGAAGGCCGAGGTAATGCTGCATACGCTGGAGCAATTGGGTGTGGTAGTATCCACCAAATCGGCTTGCTCTTCGAAATTGGCTGAACCCAGTCGGGTGCTGCTGGCGATGGGATGCAATGAGGCGGAAGCGTCTGGCGGCATTCGTATCAGCTTCGGTGATGAGCATTCGGAACAGGATATCGATGAGCTTATACTTGCACTGCGACAGGCTGTAGCCAAGCTGGAATCCCTTGAAAGGTGGAAACGTTAAAATGCACTATGATATGTTGTTACTTCGCTTCGGTGAATTTACATTAAAAGGGAAGAATCGGACTCGTTTTGAAAAGGCAGTACTGAATCACGTGAAGCTGCTACTCAAACCGTTTCCCGGTGCTTCTTTGCGGAAGGAATTTGGACGGATTTATGTGGTTCTCGGAGGAGAGCCTTATGAACAGATCATTCAAGTGTTACAAAAAGTGTTTGGCATCACGACAATAAGTCCTGTCAAAATGGCTCCTGTCGAGCTTGGTGCTATAATTGAGACCGCTGTAGCTTTGATGCGTGAGCTGAATGTGGACGAGGGAACGACTTTCAAGGTAAATGCCCGCAGAGTGTGGAAGGAATTTGCCCATTCTTCACAAGAGATGAACCATTTAATTGGTTCTCCTATTTTGCGAGAGTTTCAAGCGTTGAGGGTCGATGTACATCGACCAGATATTGAGTTACGTGTGGAGGTTAGAGAGCAGGCGGCCTATATATTCAGCGATGTTATTATGGCTGTAGGGGGCTTTCCGTTAGGAACGAACGGTAAAGCTATGCTGCTGCTGTCTGGTGGAATTGATAGCCCGGTAGCAGGGTGGTCTTCCATGCGTAGAGGATTGGAAATTGAATGTGTGCATTTTTATAGCTATCCGTTTACAAGTGAGCGTGCGAAAGAAAAGGTCATTGAATTGGCAAGGGTCTTAGCAGGCTATGCGGGTCGGATTAAAATCCACCTTGTGCCGTTTACAGAGGTGCAGACGGCCTTTACGCGCACTGGACAGGATAATCTGATTATTACGTTAATGAGACGGTCTATGTTACGAATTGCAACGATGCTGGCTGAGCGTGAAGGAGCACTGGCACTCGTGACGGGCGACAGTCTGGGGCAAGTCGCTAGTCAAACGTTATCCAGCATGAATGTGATTGGCCGTTCGACAGAATTACCATTGCTGCGACCTCTCGTAATGATGGATAAGCAGGAGATCACGGAAATCGCAAAGCAAATTGGCACCTACGATCTATCCATCCTTCCATATGAGGATTGCTGCACATTGTTTGTTCCCAAATCCCCAACCACCAATCCGAATTTGTGGGTTGTTCAAAAGATTGAAGCCTCTATTCGGGATTTAAATGCCTTGATTGAACAGGCTGTGGCTGAAACGGAGACACTTGTCCTGGAGACAGGTGGAGCTATAGAGGGGCGTAAAGAGGAAGTTATACAGGAAGATTGGTTTTAAAATAAAAAAGCAGACCCACCAGCTAATTTGGGTCTGCCTTTTTATTTTAGTTAAAACAGTTTTTGAATCATTTTAGACGGCTTTTTCTCGACTGGATACTGCTCTGCGATTTTGAAGATATCCTGTGAGCAAAATACCAGCCATAACTGCGGCAATAAACAAGATACGCAGCGCAGGGTGCTCGGTAAAATAGGGTTCCAGCTTACGTTCTTCAGTAATCATATTAGAGGCTGTATAACCAAGAACAGCCGATCCCAAATAGATAATCCAGGGAAATTTATTGATCAGTTTGATAAAAAGAGTGCTACCCCATACAACGATCGGTACGCTAATTAACAGGCCAAGCACTACAAGTAGCAAATGCTGCTGGGCCGCGCCAGCAACCGCAATCACGTTGTCCAGACCCATAGCCGCATCGGCTACAACAATCGTGCGGATAGCACCCCATAACGTTGTTCCCGCTTTGACTTCGGTATGGTCCTCCTGGTCTACGAGTAACTTATACGCGATCCAGACTAACATGACACCCCCGATGAGTAACAACCACGGTACTTGAAGCAACCAGAGTACCACAATGGTGGCTGCTATGCGAATGAGCAGGGCACCACCGGTACCGTACAGTATCGCTTTTTTTTGCGTGGCAGGAGGCAGCTTTCTGGCGGCAAGTCCAATTACAATCGCATTATCTCCTGCGAGCAGAAGATCAATAAATATCACATTAAGCAGTAGCCAAAAGAACTGAAGTCCGGACATATCAATCGTTCTCATCTCCCTGATTAAACATCCTAAAATCATTGTATGTTGTTTATTTTAATACCCGTTTTTCGGAAATACGATTCATTATATTGCTGTTTGTTATTGATTTCAAGGTCTTTACTCAACAAATTTGACATCAATTTTTAATAAATGATGACTTATTTGACAAGGCTTATAAGCATAGCCTCGTCCTATTTCGCATACAAGTAGGATGGGGGTGTTTGTACACATGGAGCATATCATTTTGCTGTTGAAAATATTAATGATTAATTTGGTATTAAGCGGTGATAATGCAGTTGTTATAGCCATGGCGAGCAAAAACTTGCCTGCAAGGCAGCGGAGTCAAGCTATATGGTGGGGGGCAGTCGGTGCAGTCCTCCTGCGCTGTGTTTTGACTTTTGTAGCTGTCATTTTGCTGGGCATACCCTTTATTCAGGCGGCAGGCGGTCTACTTCTGTTATGGATTGCGTTTAAGCTGCTTTATGAGAATGAGGATCATGTGGGAGTCAGAGCAGAAACAACCATATGGAAGGCTATACAGGTGATTCTGGTAGCGGACTTTGTGATGAGTCTAGATAACGTATTAGCTATTGCAGCCCTAGCAGATGGGGATATCGCCATTATCGTCATTGGTATTGCAATTAGCATTCCGATTGTCGTCTGGGGCAGCAACGTGATTGCGATCTGGCTTCATCGGTTCCCTGTACTTGTTTTGCTTGGATCTGCAATCCTGGCTTTTACGGCAGGAGAAATGCTACTCCGTGATCCCCGATTGGGTGTGTGGTTAGCAGGTGCGGGGGAGCTAATACATGCATGGTTACCGGGACTTTTGGCCGCAGCAGTTGTCATTGTAGGAATATATCGTCAGTTACGAGCTCGCCATATTTGAACGTAGTTTTTTTGGAAAACATCGGCTAAAATATACTTAAAAACAATCACATTAAAAGACCTAAAAACAAATTCAGCAAACAAAGGAGACCACGATGAATTCCGGAAAAGAGCGTATGATCGGAGTGGGCATTGTTGCCGTAGGACTGATTATTTTGTTGGGGAAACTGGGGACGTTCTCCTTCTTGGGACGAAACTTTTGGCCTTTGCTGTTTTTAATACCTGGAATCGTACTGCATGCAATGTACATGAAGCGTAAAGTTTCACCCTTTATGTTGCTGCCGGCAGGGATTTTGTCGGTTTATGGCTTCTTATTTTTGCTCTGCAATATTTGGGGCTGGCATTTAATGGCCTATTTATGGCCTTTGCTACTTCTAGGTGTGGCGATTGGATTATGGCAGTACGCCATTAATGATATTTCGCTTTCTCGTAATGTTTATACAGGGGGCGTGATATTGGGGTTGATATCGGTGTTTTTATTGGTCATTACCCTGCTAAGAACGGGCATCATATATGTTATTGCAGTTTTACTGATCGGAGCTGGAACCTGGTTGGTCCTAAACAACCGTGGCAAACGCAAAAGGTAAAACGACAAGCTGTGAGATTTTATGGCGGTAAATTACGGAACAGGCAATAATGTCTTGCTTTATGACATATTTCAACTATAATATAATGGATATGATAAGAGCGTCGGAGATTTCTGACGCTTATTTTAAGGTTTTCACGCGAATCGGAGAGAGAAGCTGTCTGTACAAAGCCTGAAACATATAGAAGGCTGGCAGGGAGTGGGCCTAAAGAACGATTGTTAGCCTTGAATCAGCACTGCTTCAGGATAGAGACACTATTTTGATATACGGAAAGGATATGGATACAAACCATGCATGCAAGAGAAAACATTCGCAATATTGCGATTATTGCCCACGTCGACCACGGAAAAACGACGCTTGTCGACAAGCTGCTTCAACAGTCCGGAACATTTAGAGAACACGAGGCTGTTCAGGAGCGCGCCATGGACTCCAACGATCTGGAGCGTGAACGCGGTATTACGATTTTGGCTAAAAATACAGCAATCACTTACAAAGATTACCTGATTAACATTGTAGATACACCGGGACACGCCGACTTTGGTGGCGAAGTGGAACGGATTATGAAAATGGTTGACGGTGTTTTGCTCGTCGTTGATGCTTACGAAGGTTGCATGCCGCAAACGAAATTCGTACTGCGTAAAGCGCTGGAACAAAATCTGACGCCTATCGTTGTAGTGAACAAAATTGACCGTCCGGCAGCTCGTCCGGCAGAAGTCATTGACGAAGTATTGGATTTGTTCATTGAGCTGGGTGCGAATGATGAGCAATTGGAATTCCCTGTTGTGTACGCTTCGGCGCTGAATGGAACATCCAGCATGGATGCTGAAAAGCAAGACGATAACATGCAAGCATTGTACGAAACAGTTGTAGAGCACATTCCGGCTCCAACTGAGAAAGTAGATGAGCCTCTTCAATTCCTCGTAACACTGATGGACTATAACGAATACCTTGGCCGAATTGCAGTAGGTCGTGTAAACCGCGGTATCATCAAGCAGGGGCAAGCAGTCACAGTTATGCAGCGTGATGGTAGCAGTAAATCAGCGCGTATTGAGAAGCTGTTCGGCTTCCAAGGTCTGAAACGTATTGAAACTGACCAAGCGGGCGCTGGTGACATTGTGGCGATTGCGGGAATTAAAGATATCAACATCGGTGAAACCATTGCCGATCCAAATCATCCTGAAGCATTGCCTGTACTGAAGATTGATGAGCCAACGCTGCAAATGACCTTCCTGGTTAACAACAGCCCATTCGCAGGTCGCGATGGTAAGTGGGTAACATCCCGTAAATTGCGTGAGCGTCTTCTGAAAGAACTCGAAACGGATGTCAGCTTACGTGTTGATGAAACTGATAGCCCGGACGCCTTTATTGTATCCGGACGTGGTGAGTTGCATCTGGGTATCCTGATTGAAAACATGCGTCGTGAAGGTTACGAACTGCAAGTGTCCAAACCGGAAGTTATCGTCAAGGAAATTGATGGTAAGAAAATGGAACCAATCGAACGTCTCCTCATTGATATTCCGGAAGAAAGCATGGGCGCGGTTATGGAAAGTTTGGGCTCCCGTAAAGCCGAAATGGTTAACATGATTAATAACGGCACCGGACAGGTTCGCTTGGAATTCCTGATCCCTGCACGTGGTCTGATCGGTTACACTACAAACTTCCTGACTTTGACTCGTGGTTACGGCGTAATGAACCATGCGTTTGACAGCTATGGACCATTTGTTGGCGGTCAAGTAGGTGGACGTCATCAGGGTGTTCTCGTGTCAACGGAAAACGGCAGTTCTACATTTTATGGTATGCTGGGCGTAGAAGATCGCGGTATTTTGTTCCTGGAGCCAGGTACTGAAATCTATGAGGGCATGATCGTTGGGGAGCACACACGTGATAACGACATCGTCGTTAACATTTGTAAAGAAAAACAATTGACAAACGTTCGTTCAGCAACAAAAGACGATACAGTTAAACTGAAAACACCTGTTATCTTCTCTCTGGAGCAGGCGCTCGAATATCTGAATGATGATGAGTATTGCGAAATTACACCTAATGCCATCCGTTTGCGTAAAAAGATCTTGAACAAAGGTGAACGCGAGCGTGCGGAGAAACAACGTAAAACAGCACAAGCAAATACGTAATTGATTGGATTGGTCTTTGGCCACAGCGGCGACGCCCGGGAACGGGATGCGCCGCTGTATGTGTTTTAGGATTGTAAACTTGGAGAAAGCGATATTTCTCAAAACGCAGGAAAAGGTGTTGAAGCATGAGTAATCTTTCGAACGGATTGCCTCCCCGGACACAAAGCGGGAAAAAATCCGCCAAACCGAAAAAAACGAAAAAGAAAAAAAGCTTTTTCAGATCGTTTATGAAGTTTGTCTTGTTTTTGCTCATTATAGGTATTTTGGCAGTAGGTGGTTATACCTACTATATTTACAATCAGGTAGAGGAAGTTTTGGATACGGGGATCAACAAGGAAGTACCCAAAACACAATTGGCTGAAGCTAAGCCTTTGACTATCTTATTGCTGGGAACCGATTACCGCCCTGATCATCCGACTTATTTGTCAGACGTTATTATGGTAGCTACATTAAACCCCAATACCAAATCGTCTACCATCGTGTCTTTACCGCGCGATACGCGTCTAGAAATGGATGGATATAAACCACGCAAGTTGAATGAGTATTATCCGGTGTTTAAGGCTAGAGAGAAAGAATCTGGTGAAGTTGCTGAAGAACAAATGAAGAAGATGATCGGCAAATATTTAAACATTGATATCGATTATGTGACGGTTATTAACTTCCAGGGCTTTAGAGATGTAGTAGATAATTTGGGTGGCGTAGATGTGACGGTTGATAAAAACATGTGTTATCGTGACCGTGCAGATGGTACCGATATTAACCTGACAGCCGGAGCCAAGCATTTGAACGGTGATCAGGCTCTTGATTTTGTTCGCTACCGCAAATCGAATTGTCGTCCAAGAACAGCTGAATCTGACGATTTTGATCGCAATCGTCGACAAAATCAGGTGCTTCATTCCCTAATTGACCAAATGCAATCCTTTAACGCTTTGACCAAGTTTAGCGCAATTATTAAATCGGTTGATAAGAATATGATGACAGATATCGAGTCACAGCAAATGAAAAATATCGTACAAACCTATTGGAATATTTCCAAGCAAAATGTGAAATACAATCCGGTGGCAGGAACGTGGCGTAGCCCGTATGTGTACATTGATGAGCAACAGCTCGATTTGGCCAAACAAGCGCTACAAGAGGAATTAGCTAAAAAAGCAAGCGACACTACTGCAGCTTCTTCCAATTCCTGAGTATGTATCTTTCTCCTCTCTTATGTTATACTCGCAGCGAGTAAAGCTCTTATATAACATAAGGGGGTTGAGGTATGTCTAAAGTTATAGTGAACCAAGTCTAGGTCCAGTGAGCAATCACTGGGCCTTTTGTGTCTAATTTTAAAAATGTACAGGCTCAGAGCTATCTTCACTACAACTTTTCGTTGCTTTATCTGCTTTGGGGTTCTTTTTTCAGGGAATCAGCAAGTATTGGGTACCCGGTGAATAGGTATAGGTATGAAACACGAGATTGTCCACGCCGCTTTGGAGGGGATTTAATGAAGAAAATTTTTGTGCTGGATACGAATGTGCTGCTGCATGATCCGAAAGCCATTTTTACCTTCAAAGAACATGAAGTTGTCATTCCAGCTGTTGTTCTGGAAGAAATCGACTCCAAAAAACGCAACGCGGATGAGATTGGACGGAATGCCCGCAATGTATCGCGATTGTTGGACGGGTTAAGAGAAGTAGGTCATCTGCACAGTGGCGTTGCACTTCCCCAAGGTGGGAGGCTTAAGGTTGAGTTAAACCACCGAAGTTTTTTGAAAGTTCAGGAGATGTTCGGGGAGGTTTCGAACGATAACCGGATTTTGGCGGTCGCCTTGAATTATCATCTGGAAGAGCAGGAGCAGCCTGAACCACGTTCGGTCGTTTTGGTCAGTAAAGACGTGCTGGTCAGGATCAAGGCAGATGTACTGGGACTGCTGACCGAAGACTACCTCTCCGATAGAACAGGCGATCTAAGTGAGCTATATCCCGGATACTCGGCAATACAGGTGCACCCGTCCATCATAGATGAATTTTACTCTAACCGTTTTTTACCAATCAAGCCACTGGAACTACCTTATACGCTGTATCCGCATGAATTTGTTATTCTGAAAGATGAAATGGGAACTGGAAAATCAGCTTTGCTGAAAGTGAATCAGGAGGCAGAGCGATTAGAGCCGCTGTACTTAAGTAACGAATCGGTGTGGGGAATCAGCGCGCGTAATGCTCAACAGCGGATGGCATTGGAGCTTTTGCTTAATGACGATATCCCCCTCGTGACCATTACAGGAAAAGCGGGTACGGGCAAAACGCTGCTGGCGCTGGCGGCAGGTTTACTTAAGGTAGAGGATGAACATCGCTTCAAGAAACTGCTGATTGCTCGGCCTGTTGTTCCTATGGGTAAGGATATTGGTTATTTACCGGGAGAAAAGGATGAAAAGCTTCGCCCGTGGATGCAACCCATCTACGACAATCTAGAGTATCTGTTTGATGCCAAAAAATCAGGTGATATCGACAAAATTTTGATGGGCTTGGGCAGTATTCAGGTGGAGGCACTTACTTATATTCGCGGGCGTTCGATACCTGGGCAATTTATTATAGTCGATGAGGCGCAAAACTTATCCCGACATGAGATCAAAACGATTGTGTCCCGGGTGGGTGAGGGGAGCAAGATCATTTTGATGGGAGATCCAGAGCAGATTGATCACCCTTATCTGGATGCAGCCAGTAACGGTCTAACCTATGTGGTGGAGCGGTTTAAGCAAGAAGGGATTAGCGGGCATATTATGTTGGAAAAAGGAGAACGCTCCAAGCTCGCGCAGTTGGCAGCCGATCTACTATAAAATCCCTACCGTTATTACAATAATAGAGACCTCGGGAATCTCCCGGGGTCTCTTGTTTTATACACGTAAAAATTCAGAACAATGAAAGGTGAGCAAAATTTTACTTAAAGTTTAATTCGAGCTTAACTTCAAGCATTCCTGCTAAAGTGCGTACTTCTGTGGCTTTGACATATGAAATAAGCTGCTGTGGGTAGAAACCCAGATCAAAATCCTTTTCCAGCTTGTTGCGGGTCGTATCAGGTAGCTCCAGACCATTAAATACCAATCGATCCACATGAAATAAAATTGCATTTTTCGGCTCATTCTCTAGCGTGTAGTGACCTTCTACCCTTAATTTCATCGTTCCCTGCTGACCTTCTACCACAATTCGATCCTGCGCAAATGTAAAGTTGAAGTGATTAAACAATTCATTTTCTGACTTTAAAAAACGGTTAAAGTCCTCTTCACGAATGCTTATCGTAATGACTTTTCCATTTGTAACCATGGCACCTTGTTGTTGTTGAATGAATTGTGGTAAATTCTGCATAGCTTGAGCTAATGCTTTAAAGTGCTTATTTACCTCGTAGACACCTACATTCTCCCAATAAGCTGTCATTTCGCCAATTAGCTTGCGTAGGGTATCCGGGTCATTACTGGCGTTAACGCCGTCATTTACACGCGACTGAAGCAGAGCAATGCGTTTACGTTGTGCCAGTAAGTTTGTTTTGACAGTCTCCAGTTCCATTGAGGCTTGGGTGACTTGTTGTTCTGTTTTTCGCATAGATTGATAATTGGATTCATATTCTTGAAGCACATCCTGATCGTGATTAATCAATAATAAGTAGTAATCGTACAGAGAGAGAAGTTGCCTTATACTTTTCGCCCCTAGCACCACACTCAACAGTTTGTCCCTTTCCCCCATATAATAAGATCGCAGCACAGAACCTGCACGCTTCCGTTGTATGGTCATTTGCTCTTGCTGAACGGTGAGATTACTTCGCAGTTCCTGCTGACGCTGCAAAAGGGTATGCTGCTCCTGACTGATTCGCTCAATTTCATGGTCTATCTCTACAATCGACAGGCTATCTTGTAAAATCTGACTTTCTTCATGGGAGGGAGCGGCCAGGGTAGGACGTACATATATGAAAGTTAGCAACATAATGGTGGTCAGCAGGGTGCTGATTGTGATTTTTATTCGTTTGTTCATTTGGTTTCCCCTTTTATGTATTCCCGAAAAAAACTAATGGTAATGTATATGATCCTTTCTGTTTCTTTAACCATTCATTTTATTGTACAGCAGTCTGAGCATGCTTGAAACCCGAAACTGTTTACGTTCACGTATGAGTTCTTGCAGAAATGGAAATACAATTTAGTATCAAATAGATTCTATGAACTCTACGAGAGGCATAGGAATGAATAAACAGCTTTTATACCCTATTCAAATACCGGCAAGATCGGTTCATGAAGACGGTTATTTCAGGATGTTGTTAGGAGGGCTAGAGGCATGACTGCAATAAGACAAGATGCATGGAGTGTGGAAGATGACTTGATATTGGCGGAGGTGACATTGCGGCATATCCGTGAAGGTGGAACGCAGCTCGCTGCGTTTGAGGAGGTTGGACAAAAAATAGGAAGAACCTCTGCAGCATGTGGGTTTCGTTGGAATAGCTGCGTGCGCAAACGTTACGATGAAGCGATTAGTATTGCCAAAGCACAGCGCCAGAAGCGCAGTTATATCCGTAAGCAGAACCCGGTGGGTGTATCACAGGTTGCGGCTTTTGCCTCGCTTGATACAGTCGAAGGTGGATACAGAACGGATGGTGCGAGTGAGGATACATTATCTATTGATGCAGTAATTCGCTTCTTGCGCCAATGGAAGGGATCCGTCCAGGAAACGAATCGGCAGATTAAGATGCTGGAGAAAGATTTACGGGAAAAGGAAGAAGAATTGAATCAGCTTCGCTCCATTAATGACCGGCTGTCCAAAGAAGTGAATGATGTACAAACCGACTATCGTGTTGTGAATGATGATTATAAAGCTCTGATTCAGATTATGGACCGAGCTCGGCGCTTGGCTTTAATCACTGAAGATGAGGAAGAGCTTAAATCCAGATTCAAAATGGACGCCAATGGGAATCTGGAGCGCATTGAGTAACAAGATTACTTCTGCAATATTGAAATAAAACGTCAACTAGCGCTTTGCCGTAGTTGGCGTTTTTTGTATTTCTTTAGAGTGCATATGATATAGTAGAAAAAAAGATGGAAGCGAGACGATACAAAGGTGATTGATATTATTGGAGCGGGTTCGCTGGGATTGTTGTTTGCCGGGAGGTTGTCTGCTTCGGGTACAAAAGTAAGGCTGTGGACGCGTACACTTGAGCAGGCACGCGTCATTGCTCGTGAAGGGATTACTGTGTTTGATAAGGAGGGACAGACGGCAGTACATGTTTCCGGGGATAAATTGAAGGTAGCGCCATTGGCAGATTGGCAACGGTTAAATTCACAGGCTCCAGCACGATGGATAATGCTTATGACCAAACAGGGGGCGATTGAGGAAGTATTAGAACAGATCCAGCCTGCAGCTCAAATGGATAGAGATACAGGAATTGTTTGCTTGCAGAATGGAATCGGCCATATAGAACGCATTAGACAGGCTTGGCCTGAAGCTGTGGTATACCCTGCTGTGACGACTGAAGGAGCCAAGAGGCAGGGAGTAGCATCTATTGTACATGCAGGATCGGGTGTTACTGAAATTGGTAGTTCGGAGGAAGGGGAGGAGGCGAAGAACAATAATTTTAATCAATGTGTGCTAAATCGGCTGCTTGCAGCAGGATTTGACGTTTGCTTGTCGAAAGAAATCGAGAACGGTATGTATCGCAAGTTGTTGATCAATGCTGTGATCAATCCGCTGACAGCGGTATGGCGAGTTCGTAATGGCGAGCTGCTTTCGGACCCTATTCGAATACATATGATGCGCAGGCTGTACGATGAAGGCATTCAAGTGTATGAAGCTCATGGTATCCACTGGGAAAACGCATGGTGGGAGCAAATTATGAATGTATGCCGGGCAACGGCAGAAAATCACTCGTCCATGCTAGCTGATGTACTTGCACAGTCCATGACGGAAGTTGCTTCAATTAACGGACAACTGGTGCAGATGGCAGATCGGGCTGGAGTTACTGCACCAACTCATGAGGTATTGTGGCAATTAATTGAAGGCATGCGGCTAAAAGAGGGGTGATCAGTTGAGTCTTATACAAGGTACTATTATCACTTTCAGTATTCTTCCCTTTTTTCCGTTTTTGATCGTGTTTGCGGTTTGTCGCTACATTCTTAAAATGGAAAAAAAGAAATCGTTACTTACTTCTATGGATATTACCACGTTTTTTCTGATATTTTCCGTCGCAGCACTCTTTAACGTCATTTTTACATCTCGATTCGGTTTTTATTTGATTCTACTGCTCCTATTACTGGCCTTGGGTTTAATTGGAGGAGCTCAAAATCGAATAAAAGGGAAGGTTGATGGTAAAAGATTATGTAGAGCGGTCTGGAGATTAACTTTTATAGCGATGACATTGGCGTATATTTTGTTGACTGTTGTTGGTATATTTAAGAATATATTCAACATCATGTGATATAAGGTGACATGAAAAGGTGAAAAAATATGAATTAATCATGTTTTTTTGAAAAAAAAGCTCAATTTGAAGAAATGTAATGTAGATTTTTTTGACCGCTGGTTGTATAATCTATAAACATATACCACTTTAGAACTAGGGGGAAAACGCTAGATGAAAAGGAAAAGCTTTTTAGTCCTTTTGACACTCATTCTTGCAGTTGGTGCACTGCTCGCAGGTTGTGGCTCCAGCAAGAACGATAATGGTAAGGGCGCACAAGAAAACACCTCGACTACGCCGGCTCCGGCCGACAAGCAAATTTTGCGCATTAACCTTGCTTCCGAGCCGCCAACCTTCGATCCGGCACAAGCTCAGGATAGTCAAACTAACACGGTTCTGAAAACTTTGTATGAAGGTCTCGTACGTATGGGTCCTGACGGCAAAGAAATCCCTGGCGTAGCTGAATCTTGGAAAATTTCCGATGACGGCAAAACCTATACGTTCAAGCTTCGTGATACTGCAAAATGGAGTAATGGCGACCCAGTCAAAGCAAGCGATTTCGTATTTGCTTGGCAACGTGTATTGGATCCTTCCACGGCTCCTGCACCTCCATATGCTTACCAATTGTACTATATCAAAAATGCTGAGGGTTACAACCTGAGCACTTCGAAATCTTTTAAAGGCACTAAAGTTACAGACTTTAAAGATGTAGGTGTTAAAGCTGTTGACGACCATACATTGCAAGTAGAGCTGGAGCACCCAACTCCTTACTTCTTGGGATTGACTTCTTTCTACACTTTTTACCCTGTAAATCCTTCCGTTAAAGGTAATGATAAGTGGGCTGTTAAGAAAGATAGCATGATCACTAACGGACCTTACACATTAACGACTTGGGACAGCGGTCAAAAGATCGAAGTAACCAAAAGTGAAAACTATTGGGGTAAAGATGATATCAAGCTGAATAAAATTACGATGTCCCTTGTAAATAGCGGTGCAACAGAGCTGGCTTCTTATAGAAGTGGACAACTCGATTACGCAGGTATGCCAAACGGTGAAATTCCTACCGACCAAATTCCGGCTGTGAAAAAAGAACTGCCTAACGAATTTAAGGCAAAAGGGATTGCAAGTACGTACTACTATCTGTTTAATGTAACTGAAAAACCATTTAACAATGTTAAAATCCGTAAAGCGTTTGCGATGGCTATTGAACGCCAACCAATCGTTGAAAGAGTAACATTGGGCGGTCAAATTCCTGCATACGGCTTTGTACCTCCAGGTATCAAAGGAGTATCTCAAGAATTCCGTACTGAGAATAAAGATGATTACTTCAAAGAAGACTTCACTGAAGCGAAAAAATTGCTTCAAGAAGGTATGAAGGAAGAAGGCGTAACTACACTTCCTCCGGTAACATTGCTGTATAACTCCAGCGAGAGTCACCAAAAGATTGCTTTGGCAGTTGCTGATATGTGGAAGAAAAACCTTGGTGTTGACATCAAAACTCAAAACCAAGAGTGGGGCGTATTTATCCAAACACGTAACAAGCTGAATTTCCAAATCGCTCGTGGTGGATGGTCTGCTGACTATAATGATCCAATGACATTCCTGGATATGTGGACAACAGGCAATGGCAACAACAATGCAGGTTATGCTAACCCAGCATATGATGCTTTGATTGAAGCAGCTAAGAAAGAAACTGATCCAGCAAAACGCATGGAAGATTTTGCGAAAGCGGAGAAAATTCTGGTTCAAGACGATATGGTAATGCTTCCGATCTACTACTACTCAAATGTTTCTTTAACGAAACCGAATGTAAAAGACATTGGGCTTGACTTTAGTGGAGCAGTTGATTTCACAAGAGCGTATATTACACAGTAACTGAAGCTCGATTCTGAAGTTTGATAGTTACTTCGGGATATATATGTGGATAGAACCATATATATCCCGTTTTTTTTGTGTGTCATGGTCTTTTCCATCATCATGTAACCATGCAAATAAGTAGATTGGACAGTCCAATTCTATTTCGATAAAATCGAATGGTGTCGAAAAAAATTTATGGGGGGTGTAAACGGGCAATGACGCGTTATTTGATCAGTAAATTTTTCTATATGCTGCTATCTTTGTTCATTCTGATCTCTGCGACGTTTTTTCTCATGAAAGCAATTCCGGGTAACCCCTTCATGAGTGAAAAAGCGACTTCTCCTGAGATTCAAGCCCGGTTAATGGAACAATATGGGCTGGATAAGCCTGTATATGTCCAATATTTTAAATACTTAGGTGATATTGCTTCAGGTGATTTTGGTATTTCTATGAAAAAGCTGAATCAAAGTGTAACTGACATTATCGGACAAACTTTTACGGTTTCCCTCAAACTAGGTTTTGTTGCCATAATCGTGTCGATAATTGTCGGTCTCTTGCTAGGTATGCTGGCAGCTTTGTATCATCGTAGGCTAATAGATAACGTTGCAATGGTATTAGCTATCATGGGGATTGCGGTTCCCAGCTTCGTTCTAGCATCGTTGATTCAATTTTTCTTCGCTCAACAGTTAGGTTGGTTTAATGTTATGGGCTTTGACGGTCCGATGGACTACGTTCTGCCTGTTGCAGCTTTATCTGCTTCCCCAATTGCGTTTATCGCTCGACTAACGCGTTCCAGCATGCTGGAAGTGCTTCATGCGGATTACATTAAGACTGCCAAAGCTAAAGGCTTGAAATCCATTACAATTATGTTCAAACACGTTGTACGTAATGCTATTTTGCCGGTTGTTACCTATGTGGGACCCATGACGGCCAATATTATTACGGGTTCAGTTGTTATTGAACGTATCTTCGGGATTGGCGGTATTGGTAAGGTATTCGTAGATAGTATTACAACCCGCGATTATACCATGATTATGGGAGTTACTATTTTTTACGGTATTTTGCTGATGGTGGCGCGTTTTATTACAGATATTGCATATGGATTTATTGATCCGCGGATTAAGCTTACTGGCGGGAAGGAGGGATAACTTTATGTCTGTTAAAGATAATGCTGTGAACTTGGATAAGCTTCAGGTAAAACCGGAAGATTTCCAGAAGGTCGGGGCGGATGAAAAGCAGTCTGAAGTTATTCAGCGCGAAAGCTTGTCCGCTTGGCGAGATGCTTGGGAACGACTTCGTAAAAATAAACTGGCAATGACGAGCTTGAGTGTGTTGGTTCTCATTGTGCTTGCTTCAATTGTTGGGCCGATGCTGTCCCCATACGATGACCGCACCAATGATTTGTTGAGCACCAATCTTCCTCCTTCGGCGGAACATTGGTTCGGAACAGATGATCTGGGACGTGATATGTTTGTACGTACTTGGATGGGCGCTCGGATTTCCTTGATTATTGGTTTGGCTGCTGCAATGATTGACTTGATGATTGGAGTTATTTATGGTGGAATTATGGGTTACTTTGGTGGCCGCGTTGATGAAATCATGAATAAATTTTCTGAAATCTTGTACTCCATTCCTTACTTGCTTGTTACGATCCTGTTGCTGGTTGTACTGGAGCCAAGTATCACTACAATTATTATTGCGCTCTGTGTAACGGGGTGGATTAACATGTCGTGGATTGTACGTGGTGAGATGTTACAACTTAAAAACCGAGAATTCGTACTTGCTTCCCGTTCAATGGGTGCTGGTGCAGGTCGTTTGCTGTTCCGTCACTTGTTGCCTAATGCGGTAGGACCAATCATTGTCACACTGACTTTGACAGTTCCAAGTGCTATTTTCTCTGAGGCATTCCTGAGCTTCCTTGGATTAGGGGTACAGGCTCCTCAGGCGTCGCTGGGTTCAATGATTGAATCGGCTCTGACCGGGTGGATGTATTACCCGTGGCGGATGCTTTTCCCAGCAGGTTTGATCAGTTTGATTATGCTTGCGTTCAACCTTTTTGGCGACGGCTTGCGTGATGCGCTTGATCCGAAGTTGAAGAAATAGGAGGTGAGATCATGGTGAGTAGCAACAATTTAATTGAGGTTGAAGGTCTTAAAAAGTATTTTAATGTTGGCAAAAACCGTGTGCTCAAAGCGGTGGACAACCTGAATTTCTATATTCGCGAGGGTGAAACGCTGGGTATGGTTGGCGAATCCGGCTGTGGTAAGTCTACAGCGGGTCGTACGATTTTGCGCTTGTATGAACCTACAGCAGGTAGCGTGCGTTTTAACGGTACGGATATTTACAAATTATCACCAAGTAAAATGAAAGCAATGCGCCGTGATATGCAGATGATCTTTCAAGATCCGTATGCATCATTGAACCCGCGTTTTACCGTTTCTGATATTATTGGTGAGGCACTGGATATTCACAACATGGCGGGTAGCCGTGCAGAACGTAAGAAACGGATTGAAGAGTTACTTGATCTGGTTGGTTTGAACCCTGACCATGCAACACGCTATCCGCATGAGTTTTCTGGTGGTCAACGTCAACGGATCGGCATTGCACGCGCACTAGCGGTTAATCCTAAATTCATCATTTGTGATGAGCCGATTTCAGCTCTTGACGTATCTATTCAGGCTCAGGTTGTCAACCTGTTAAAAGAGCTTCAAGAACGTTTGGGTCTGACATACCTGTTCATTGCGCATGATCTGTCGATGGTCAAGCACATCAGTGATCGGGTAGCTGTAATGTATATGGGTAGAATGGTCGAGCTTGCAGAAAGTGCTGAATTGTATGCAAATCCGATCCATCCTTATACGAAAATGCTTTTGTCGGCGATCCCACTTCCTGATCCAGAAGTAGAAGCCAACAAAAAACGGATTATTATGCCAGGCGACCAAGCAGGCCCGATTCATGATGCATCTGGCAGCAAGACAGGGGCTTATAACCTGGAAAATGCCACGCTCATCGAAGTGTCTAAAGGACATTTTGTAGCTGAGCCTTACGCCTGATCTTGTTTTATGCACCAACCGCCGAGTTATTCGGCGGTTTTTTTTGTAGGAAGCTTTGACGTGGACATGGGCTTTCGGTACAATCAAGCAGTAAGGTTTTGGTGGAGACAGGAGGCAGACCCATGAAGATAATTCCGGAAACGCTTCGCGGAGGGTCGGCTTTGGCAGAAGATTATATACAGGGTACAGGACGCGCAAGCGACTTGTATGAATATAATGTGCTGCACGCCGATGCTTATGCCCAACGGGCGAAGTGGCTGGATAAGACGGGGCATCTGCGATTAAACCGTAAGGATATCGTAGCATGTCTTCGTATATACAATGAGAAATACAATTCGTATGAGGCGGTTCGTGCTTCATTGGACCGTCTGGAAAGTCCAGATGCCTTAGTAGTAGCTGGCGGGCAGCAAAGCGGATTGTTCACAGGTCCGATGCTGGTCATTTACAAAGCTGCTACTCTAATTAAGGCGGCGAGAGAAGCTGAGGAACGGCTTGGACGTCCGGTTATTCCCGTCTTCTGGATTGCTGGCGAAGATCATGACTGGGACGAGGTCAATCATACATACGTAATGGCAAATGACCCACAAGCCGTCAAAATCAAGCTGAATAAGCAACCTGAACGCCGTTCTTCGGTTAGTGCCATTAAAGTTGAGGCTGTTGAGTGGAAGCAAGCGATAGCGGATATAGAGCAAAGCTTGCCAGATTCAGAACATAAGGCTGAAATAATGCGCATGATTGAGAACGGGCTAACGGATTCATATGGACTGAGTGAAGCCTTTGCCAAGTTGCTGGGCCTTTTGTTCGGCACCTATGGATTAGTACTCTTGGATTCAGCAGATCCTTCGCTACGCAAGCTGGAAGCATCCGTTTTTAAGCAACTGGTTCAGCACAATGATGAGTTGGAGCAGGCTTACCGGACGACTGCTGCGCGGATCGTAGATTATGGATATCATTTACAAGCGGATGTGCATGAAGGTGGCGCGAATCTCTTTTATATCCATGAAGATGAACGCTTGCTGCTTTTCAAAAAAGCTGGACTATTCACGGATCGACACGGTCTGGTGGTGTTTACTGTGGATGAACTGCTTGAAGAGATAGATAGACATCCCGAACGTTTTAGTAACAATGTGCTAACTCGTCCTCTAATGCAGGATTCACTGT
Source organism: Paenibacillus sp. FSL P2-0173 (assembly GCF_038008045.1). Taxonomy (NCBI): domain Bacteria; kingdom Bacillati; phylum Bacillota; class Bacilli; order Caryophanales; family Paenibacillaceae; genus Paenibacillus; species Paenibacillus sp. FSL P2-0173. The sequence goes on along the minus strand of NZ_JBBOYK010000001.1, from coordinate 1,252,293 downwards.
TTCCGGTGTTGGCATCTGTGCTGGGTCTAGGAGAGATTGCTTACTGGGCGATTACACGGGATGCTTTCGGGGTGTTGGAGATGCAGATGCCGATACTGCTGCCACGAATGTCTTTTACGTTGGTAGAGCCAGGCGTGGAGAAGCATATGCTTAAGTATGAATTGAGTTTTGGTCAAGTTAGAGACGGACTTGAGGAACGGAAAAAGCAATGGATCGCCACTCAAGATCAGCTTGGAATGCAGGATCAGTTTTCCGGGGCTAAGGAAGCTTTTGTCCGCATGTACGAACCGCTTGTGCAGCAGACAGGTTTGATTGAAAAAGGTTTGCTACCGCTCGGAGAAACCAACCGCGATAAGATTCTGGCACAGATCGCCTATCTGGAGGCAAAAGTTCAGGAAGCGTTGCTTCGGCAAAATGAAACAGCACTTCGCCAGTGGGATCGTATTGAGTGGTCGCTTTTTCCATTTGGACAGCCGCAGGAGCGGGCGTATACGATCTATCATTTTCTGAACCGTCATGGTCTCAGCCTGATTGATATGATTATGAGTGTACCATTGGATCTGACGGGTACGCATCGCGCTATTTATGTATGATTTATTATTTTATATAGGATTTATCATGGTTCAAATTTAACCAATATGAAGGAGGAAACAAAGTATGACTTCCCATTCTCTGCAAAATAGCATAGTTCACGATCTTAAATTGGCCCCTGAAGGTCATTTGAAAATTGATTGGGTAGAAGCCCATATGCCAGTATTGAACCGTATACGTCAACAATTCGAGCAAGAGCAGCCTTTTGCTGGTCTGAAGGTAACCATCTGTCTACATCTGGAGGCCAAAACGGCTTATCTGGCTAAAGTGGTACAAGCAGGTGGAGCGCAGGTAACTATTACGGGGAGTAATCCATTGTCCACACAAGATGATGTTTGCGCCGCATTAGTTGAAGATGGCGTTACAGTATTAGCTAAATACAATCCGGACCCGGAAGAATTCAAAAATTTGCAAATCAAGGCACTGGAAACAAAGCCGGATCTCATTATAGATGATGGTGGTGACTTGGTTACTCTGTTGCAATCCGAACGGCCTGATCTGATTTCTACGATCCGTGGGGGAGCAGAGGAGACAACTACTGGCATTATTCGTTTGAAGGCTTTGGAAAAAGAAGGGCAACTTCACTTTCCGATGGTGGCTGTTAATGATGCTTACTGCAAATATTTGTTTGATAACCGCTATGGTACAGGACAGTCAGCTTTCGACGGCATTATTCGTACGACTAATCTGGTTGTAGCCGGAAGTACAGTGGTTGTGGTAGGTTATGGCTGGTGTGGCAAAGGGGTTGCAATGCGTGCGAAAGGGCTGGGAGCCAACGTTGTTGTAACCGAAGTTGATCCAATCAAGGCAGTAGAAGCCCATATGGATGGGTTCCATGTGTTGCCGATGGTAGAAGCTGCCAAACTGGGCGACTTCTTTATTACAGTAACTGGAAACAAGGCTGTAATTACAGGAGAACACTTTGATGTGATGAAGGATGGAGCTGTGCTGTGTAACGCAGGGCATTTTGATGTGGAGGTTAGTAAGCCTGAGCTTGCTAAACGTTCCGAATCCATTCGTACGGTGCGTCGCAATATCGAGGAATATCGCTTTAAAGATGGACGTAAAATGTATTTGCTGGCAGAAGGACGCCTCGTGAATCTGGCTGCTGCTGATGGTCATCCTGCGGAAATTATGGATACGACATTTGCGCTTCAGGCGCTTGGCTTGAAATATGTGAATGATCGTTACAATGAGCTAGGCAAAGCTGTTATTAATGTACCTTATGAAATTGATGAACAGGTAGCTCGATTCAAACTTGATAGTCTGGGAATCCAAATTGACACGTTAACTGAAGACCAAAAGATCTATTTGGACAGCTGGAACGCGTAATCGGATTATTTAATCACGATTTTCGCTGCAAAAGTGTTGCGTTTTTAATGCAAGTGTTTGTTTAGGTTGGCATAATGGACAGAGAGTAAGCCCTTTATTCCGTGTTGTTTCGAAACCTGATGCATATTGTCGGGGGCCGGCTTCATGGGGTAAGGGGCTTTTTTGCATCTTGTGACGCAGGGCTACAATAACAGACATAAGGGTATGGATCCGGCTTCTATCACTTTTTGGTAATGAAAAAGAGGTCTTTGATTTTTTAAAGCGAATCTATTATGCTTAGGTGGTGGAAAGTGGGCCAAAGTGGGAGAATGGGGTAAGGGGTGACGAAACCAATGTTTATGGGGGAGTTCCAACATAGCATTGATGAGAAGGGTCGGCTTACTGTACCGGCCAAGTTTCGTGAACTTCTCGGTGCCTCGTTCGTGGTTACCCGCGGGCTGGACCAATGCCTCTTCGTGTATCCCATGGATGAGTGGGCTGTCATGGAGAAAAAACTTAAAGCACTGCCTCTGATGAAGGCCGATGCGCGGGCGTTTACCCGTTTTTTTTTCTCGGGGGCGACTGAATGCGAATTGGACAAACAGGGCAGGGTAAATTTACCGGGGAATTTGTGCGAATACGCCAAGCTTACTAAAGAGTGCGTCGTATTGGGAGTGTCCACCCGTGTAGAGATTTGGAGCAAGCATACTTGGGAGCAATATTTCAACCAATCAGAAGAAGCATTTAACGACATTGCTGAGAAATTGGTTGATTTCAACTTTGAATTGTAATTTAGGAGGTCAGCCGTTTGTTTCACCACATTACCGTACTCAAAGAAGAAGCAACACAGGCACTAAACATCAGGCAGGACGGGATTTATGTGGACTGCACGTTGGGAGGGGCAGGACACAGTTCCGTCATTGCATCACAGCTTGGCCCTGAGGGAAGGCTCATTGCCTTTGATCAGGACGACTGGGCATTGAACAATGCGCGAGAGAAGCTGTCAGCCTATGAAGGAAAGATTTCCTTAGTGAAATCCAACTTCCGCCACTTGCAGGACAAGCTGACCGAGCTGGGATTGCCCGAAAAAGACGGCGTCCCGCAAGTCCAGGGTATTTTGTTCGATCTGGGTGTATCCTCGCCCCAGTTCGATGAGGGGGAACGGGGATTTAGCTACAATCATGATGCACCGCTTGATATGCGGATGGATCAGAGTAGCTCGCTTACGGCTTACGAAATTGTCAATGAATGGTCGGAAGCAGAGATTGCGCGTATTTTGTTTCATTACGGAGAAGAGAAGTTTTCACGGCGGATCGCAAAGATCATGATTGAACGTCGATTGAACAAGCCTATTCACACAACAGGGGAACTTGTCGATATTATCAAAGAAGGAATTCCGGCTGCGGCACGCAGAACCGGGGGACATCCGGCTAAACGCAGTTTCCAGGCTTTGCGGATTGCTGTGAATGATGAGTTGGGTGCACTGGAAGATACTTTGCATCAGGCAATAAGATGTCTGGCTCCAGGAGGCAGAATTTCGGTCATTACATTCCATTCTCTGGAGGATCGGATATGCAAGCATATTTTCAAGGAGTATTTGGCGAAAAGTATCTATCCATCTGATTTGCCTATTTTGGAGGACAAAATGATAGGCGATCTGAAGCTGGTGAACCGTAAGCCGATTGTGGCGTCAGAGCAGGAATTGGAGCTTAATCCACGGTCCCGGTCAGCGAAGCTGAGAGTTGCCGAAAAATTGTAAATTTAATGGAGAAGGAGAGGCGACATGGCTTATACACGCGGTAATTTGGCTGTAAAAGAAAGAGCCCGTCAGGAACAGGTTCAGCAACAACGGTATCGTGAGACCACCAAAGTCGTTACACGCCGCAGAGAGCTGCCGATTCGAGAAAAGCTGCTGTATCTATTGACACTTGTAGCGTGCATTGTCATTGCTGGTATGTTGATTAGCAGGTACGCTCACATTTATCAAATCAATTATTCGATTAATACGGCAAGCAAGGACATTTCCAAATTACAGACCAATATCGCCCAACTGAAGATTCAAAAGGAGCGTCTGGAAAATCAGATCGTGCCGACTGCAAAGGAACAGGGATATATCGAACCAACAAGAGAGCCCATTCGTGTGGAAAAGCAGGCTGCCAAATAGTTAAGGGCATAGCATCAAGCTATGCTCTGACGTACATTTTTTTGCAGAGAGGTTTGAGCTATGGTCAAAAGAATAAAGCTTCGCACACTGCTAATAGGGGGATGTATTACCCTCTTTTTTCTTGTTCTGCTACTTAAGGTATTTTGGATTCAAGTTGTGAGTGGGGAGTACTGGCATAACCTGGTAGTTAATCAAGTAGAAAGAGATCAGGTGATTCAACCCAAGCGTGGAACCATTACGGACCGTAAAGGAAACGTATTGGCTACGGATGCACCGGCTTATACGGTAGTTGTCAATCCTAGCATCATTCAGGAGTATGATTTGGAGAATGAGGTTGTAGCTAAGCTGCACCAGTTACTCAAAACGCCTGAGGATGAGCTGAGAGGACATCTTTCTGCAAAGGATAAAAAGGGGAACTACTTAAAAAATCGCGAGATTCGTAATGGGGGCTGGAAGGTAGATCCTGAGGTCAAGGCACAAGTGGATACGTTCAAAGAGTATTTGAAGGATAAGTATGAAGTAATTGGAGCTGTGGACACCGTTCAAGAATCCAAACGCTATTATCCGGAAAATAAGCTGGCTTCCCATGTTCTTGGCTATCAAAGAAAAGATGGCACAGCAGGTATGGGGTTGGAAGCTTATTATAATAAAGAGCTCTCGGGGACGGCTGGAAAGCTTCTGTATCAGCGGGATCGGAAGGGAGTTCCTCTTCAAGGATCGGAAAGTGTCTATGAGCCGGCACAAAATGGTAAAAATTTAAAGCTGACGATTGACGATACGATTCAGTATTATATAGAGGATGCCATGCAGGAAGCTATTGCAAAATACAACCCGAAAACGATGACTGTAGTAGCTGCTGATCCCCAAACGATGGATGTTCTCGGTATGGCGACTTACCCGAATTTTAATCCCAATACATATGGGAGTACACCCTTGGAATATTTCCGTAATAATGCTACTCAATCTATCTACGAGCCTGGCTCCACGTTTAAGATTGTCACCTTGGCAGCTGCGGTTCAAGAAAAGGTGTTCAATCCAAATGAATCCTACCAATCTGGTATGATTCGGGTCGGAGGCTGGGATATTCGTGACGTAAGCCGTAACTGGGGAACGTTAACCTATCTTCAGGGGGTCAAGCGTTCAAGTAACGTCGGTTTCGTCCATCTGGGATTGGATAAGTTGGGTGGCGAAAGGCTGAAGAAATATATTAATAACTTTGGATTCGGCGTGAAAACAGGCATTGATCTTCCGAGTGAGTCTACCGGAGCTATTACTTTCCATACCCAGTACAAATCCGAGGTGGCAACGGCTTCGTATGGACACGGACGTGTTCAGGTAACGCCAATCCAGCAGGTAGCTGCAATCTCGGCAATTGCTAACGGGGGGAAGCTGATGCAACCTCATCTGGTGAAAGAAATCATGAACCCAGATACAGGCGAAGTTCAGACGATTCAACCGAAGGAAGTCCGCCAAGTGATTACTCGGGAATCGGCAGTCCAGACAAGCAGCTATCTGGAGCAGGTCGTATCTGACCAAGAAATTGGTACGGGACGCCTTGCTTATATTGACGGATATCGTGTAGCTGGTAAAACAGGTACAGCGACGAAGGTCGTCGGAAAAGTATATGACCATTCGAAGGATGTCGTGTCCTTTATAGGTTTTGCACCAGTAAATGATCCGAAAATAGCTGTTTTGGTTGTTATGGATGAACCTAACAAATCAGTAGGCGGCGGTACAGCAGCAGCGCCTGTATTTAAAAAAATCGTATCTCAATCGTTGCAATATATGGGGGTTCCAAAAACAGGAACTAAAACGAATAAATCAGGTGGCGCTGTTGTAAAAACAGTGAATTTGCCAACGGTACCAACATTAACTGGTCAGGTGAAGAAAGATGCGCAAAATGCATTGCTCAAACAGGGAATTGCCTATGAAACGGTAGGCAAAGGCTCCAAAATTGTTCGCCAATATCCTGAAGCAGGCGTCAAAATGAAACCCGGACAACGCATTTACTTGCTGACTGAGGATAGTGCCAACATGACTATTCCTGATTTTACAGGTGTTTCGTTGCGTGACACACTTCAAGTTCTGACCCTTATGAAGGTTGGTGTGCAGGTAAGCGGCGAAGGTTATGTTGTCTCTCAAAAGGCGCAAATGGTAAATGGAAAGCGGATCGTCAGCGTGACGCTTCAGCCGGCCAAAGAAACGGTGACCGGAGTGAAACCGGAGGAAACACAGGACTCGACCAATGGAGTTGCAGCTAACCAGACCGGCAGCGCAACAAAAACGGAGGCCGATACTAAAACCGAATCCAGTACTACTGCTGATGCTGGAACAGACGCGGGAGCTCCTAAGGGAGGAATATCTGCTGTTGCAGATGAGAAAAGTGCTGCTGCGATTAAAGGCGAGGATAACTGATAGCTTGTTCTAATGTCCGTTCTTTTGAATATTCATGAGGTAAGACATGTCATGAGTATTTGAGGAACGGAGGGAGCGCGTTTGAAAAAATCTAACGTGACCATGCGGCGGAGGCTGGTATGGGGGCTAATGGGATTATTTGTACTGTTTGCGGCCTTGTCGATCCGGCTCGCCTATGTTCAATTGGGTAAAGGAGGCGAGCTCTCGGCCAAGGCTGAGGATTCGTGGCGCCGCAATATTCCATTTGCCGCCAAGCGCGGCGAAATTTTGGATCGGCAGGGTACGGCGCTGACCTACAATGTCAGTTCGCCGACAGTCATGGCGATACCAGTGCAAATTAAGAAGCCGGAAGAAACGGCACGCAGGCTGGCGCCCTTGCTGGATATGAGTGAGGATAAAGTGCTCAAGCTGATTACCAAACGAACAGCAAGCCAAAAACTTCAGCCCGGCGGACGAAAAATTACGATGGAGAAAGCGCAGCAAATTCGTGATTTGAAGCTGCCGGGTATCGTTGTTGCTGAAGACAACAAACGTTATTATCCTTATGGTGATCTAGCGGCTCATATTCTTGGGTTTACAGGAATTGATAATCAAGGGCTGACAGGCGTAGAGAAGCAGCAAAACAGTAAGCTTCGGGGAATCGACGGAAGCATTGCGTATTTATCAGATGCAGGTGGTCGTCTGATGCCTGGTTCTTCTGAAAAATACATTGAACCGAAGGATGGACTGAATTTACAATTAACCATTGATAAGTCTGTGCAGTCCATTATGGAACGGGAGCTTGACCAAGCCATGGTCAAATTTCAGGCGAAGTCCGCGTTGTCTATTGCTATGAACCCCAAGACGGGTGAAATATTAGGCATGGCTGGACGACCAAGCTATGAGCCAGCACTATACAAGCAATATGCGCCTGAAATCTATAATCGAAATCTGCCTATCTGGATGACATATGAACCTGGGTCTACTTTCAAAATTATTACACTGGCGGCTGCCTTGGAAGAAAAGAAGGTCAATCTCAAAAATGACCGTTTTTTTGATCCGGGATATATTGAAGTCGGTGGAGCACGCCTGCGTTGCTGGAAGAAAGGCGGACATGGAAGCCAAACGTTCCTTCAAGTGGTGGAGAATTCTTGCAACCCCGGTTTTGTAACATTGGGGCAGCGGTTAGGTAAAGAAGCACTTTTCAAGTACATTCGGAATTTCGGCTTCGGCAGCAAAACGGGAATCGACATGATTGGTGAGGGCAACGGCATTTTGTTCAAGCTACCTCAGGTCGGTCCTGTAGAACTGGCGACAACCGCTTTTGGTCAAGGGGTGTCTGTCACTCCGATCCAGCAGGTAACGGCAGTATCAGCGGCAATCAATGGCGGTAATCTTTATAAGCCTCACATTACAAAAGGTTGGGTTCAGCCGGGAACCGGAAAAGTGCTGGAAAAAGTAGAACCAGAACTAGTACGTAGGGTCATTTCAGAGGAGACCTCCCGACAGGTAAGAGAAGCGCTGGAGAGCGTCGTTGCTAAAGGTACAGGTCGTCCTGCTTTCATTGAAGGCTACCGGGTGGGAGGTAAAACGGGGACAGCACAAAAGGTCATTAACGGACGTTATTCTTCCTCGGAGCATATTGTATCCTTTATTGGTTTTGCGCCGGCGGATGATCCGCAAATCGTCGTCTATACCGCTGTCGATAACCCGAAGGGCATTCAATTCGGCGGGGTGGTTGCTGCGCCAATCGTGCAAAATATTTTAAAGGACGCGCTGATTGCCTTGAAAATACCGCCTCGCACCAATCAAATTGCCAAAGAGTACAAGTATGGAGAAAATCCGATCGAAACGGTACCTGATCTGGTAGGTGCTACTGCAGCTGATTTGTACGAAGATATGAATATGAACTTTATGCTCGTGAAATCTGGGTCAGGCAAGACGGTCGTGAGTCAGGCGCCGAAGCCGGGCTCCAGATTGGAGCGAGGATCAACGATCCGTATTTACATGGGGGATTGATAGGTTCATTTTATACCATACTATGAATAACGAGAGAGCAATGGAGGAATGAAAGATGCAGCTTCAACAATTGGCTTCACTGCTGGCCGTCTCCCGTGTGGTGGGTGACGGTACAGTGGATTGCCGAGGAATCGGGGCGGATTCACGTCGAGTGCAACCGGGAGATTTATTTCTGTGTTTGCCAGGTTTTACAGTGGACGGACATGACTATGCTGAGCAGGCAATTGCGTCCGGGGCGGTAGCTTTGGTCGTTGAACGTGAACTGGATGTACCTGTTCCGCAGCTTGTAGTTAAGGATGCACGACATGCCATGGCGGTTTTGGCAGATTATATGTTTGATTCACCGAGCCGACGCATGCGCATGATCGGAATAACCGGAACCAACGGTAAAACAACGATAACTTATCTGATTGAAAAGATCATGAAGGATGCGGGGGTGAACACCGGACTGATTGGTACGATTCAAATGCGTTACGGTGGTCAGTCTTACCCAATGTCTGGCACTACGCCCGAAGCGGTGGAACTGCAACGTTATCTTGGAAATATGGCAGAGCAGGGGGTTCAATGCTGTGTCATGGAAGTATCCTCACATGCGTTGGAGCAGGGCCGCGTCAAAGGAACTGATTTTCGCACCGCTATATTTACAAACCTGACGCAGGACCACCTGGACTACCACAACACAATGGAGGAGTACCGTGCTGCAAAAGGACTTTTATTCTCTAGGTTGGGAAATGCTTTCTCGCGGGATGCATCAGATAGCAAATATGCTGTTCTGAATGCAGACGATCCGGCTTCTTCCTATTTGCAGACTCAAACTGCGGCCCAAGTGATTACATACGGCGTGGAAAAGGAGTCTGATGTGCAGGCATCTCGTATCACTATAGGTTCCAAGGGAACCTCCTTCCATGTGTCTACTTTTAAAGGAGATACCGATATTGAGCTTCGAATGGTTGGCAAGTTCAATGTGTACAACGCACTGGCGGCCATTACCGCTGCTTTGCTGGAAGGAATCTCGCTGGTGGATATCAAGCGCAGTCTAGAGTCTATCGCAGGCGTAGATGGGCGGGTAGAGCCTGTAGATGCGGGTCAGCCCTTTGCTGTTATTGTAGATTATGCCCATACACCGGACGGATTGGAAAATGTCCTTCGCACCGTAAAGGAATTTGCGGTTGGTAAAGTATGGTGTGTATTTGGATGCGGCGGCGACCGAGATCGTACGAAACGCCCATTGATGGGGAAAATTGCTGCGCGTTACAGCGATCACTCATTTATTACTTCCGACAATCCGCGAACAGAGGACCCGAAAGTGATTTTGAAAGACATCGAACAAGGGTTGATCGACGAAGGTGTACCCGCAGAACGATACGAATTGATCGTGGATCGCAGAACTGCAATTCATAAAGCTGTTGAAATGGCAAGCCCTGACGATGTAGTATTGATTGCGGGAAAAGGTCATGAGACTTACCAATTGATCGGAAAAACGGTGCATGAATTCGATGACCGCATCGTAGCCAAAGAAGCGATAAGGGGTTTATCCAAGTGATGAAAAGAACAATCGGTCAGATTGCATCTATGTGTGGAGGAATACTTCACGGAGAAGCGGACACCGAACAGATGGTCGAAGGCGTTTTTACAGATTCTCGCAGGGCGCAGAGCCAAGGGTTGTTTGTTCCACTCGTGGGTGAACGGTTTGATGGGCATAATTATGTGCAGCAGATCGTAAGCGAGGCAGGTGCAGCTGCATTTTTATGGCAAAAGGATCATGGAGCACCTCCGGCTGAGAACGCTATTGAGGTAGAGGATACGTTAGAAGCCCTTCAGCATCTAGCAGCTGCATACTTACGCGAAACCGGCGTTTCTGTCGTTGGGATCACGGGAAGCAACGGCAAGACGACAACGAAAGACATCGTAAACGCTCTGCTGGGCACGACTTTTAAAGTACACAAAACCGAAGGGAATTATAACAATCATATCGGTTTGCCTTTAACGGTACTGTCCATGCCGCAGGATACAGATATTCTCATTCTGGAGATGGGCATGAGTGGACGTGGAGAGATTCGTCTGCTGGCTAATATTGCCCAACCAGATGTAGCTATCATAACGAACATAGGCGAATCGCACTTGCTGCAGCTTGGTTCTCGTACGGAAATCGCTCGTGCAAAGTTGGAGATCACAAGTGGCCTTAAGGCTGGTGGTTTGCTGATCTACAACGGAGATGAACCACTGCTTTCACAAGTGTTGGCGGAGTCTGAAACGGTCAAGCCTGAAGGTTTAAAATTGTTTACGTTCGGGCTAGTTGCAGGCAACGATGACTATCCAACTGAAATCACTTCCGATGGAGAAGGCAGCTTATTTATAACAGCCCAATCTGGAAAAGAGGCTTTCCGGCTTCCCTTGCTTGGACAGCACAATGTTGTAAATGGTTTGGCAGCACTGGCGGTAGCGCGTCATTTCAATGTCGATGCAGACCATATACGTAAAGGGTTGTCGTCTTTAAAGCTGACGGGCATGCGCATTGAGGTCGTGAACTGTCCTAATGGATTTACCGTGCTAAACGACGCTTATAATGCCAGTCCGGCTTCAATGAAGGCTGCAATTCAGACGTTGTCTGCGTATAAAACGGACGGACGTAAAATCGCCGTGCTTGGTGACATGCTGGAGCTGGGACCTGAGGAAAGGCAATTCCATGAGGAAATTGGAATTTTCGCGGCAAAGCATGACGTAGAAGTACTGTTTACCTACGGTGCGTTAGGCACTTCGATTGCGCAGGGTGCGCAAGGGTTGATGCCAACTGCTAACGTGCACGCTTATACAGATAAGCAAGAGCTGATCCAGTATTTGCTGGTTCATCTACACGCCAATGATATTGTGCTGGTTAAGGCATCCAGAGGGATGCGACTAGAAGAAATTGTGGATGCGCTGAAAAACGGTCCGCTACAGAACTGATGTTGACGAGAGGGAGACTCCCATGGATATTCAATTATTACTGCTGACGATCGTCGTATCGTTTATATTGGCGGTCATTGCCGCTCCACTGCTCATTCCGCTGCTGCGGCGAATGAAATTCGGCCAGCAGGTCCGGGATGACGGGCCACAAAGCCATCTTAAAAAAATAGGTACGCCTACAATGGGCGGTATCGTGATTCTGGTGGCTTTTACGCTGACCTTTCTTAAGTTTTCAGCTATCAAAAATACGGACTTTTACGTTCTGCTGGTTGCTACGCTGGGTTTTGGGCTGATCGGCTTTTTGGACGACTATATCAAGATTGTATTCAAACGCTCGTTAGGTCTGACGGCGCGTCAAAAGCTGTTTGGGCAATTATTGTTTGGCGCGATCATGTGCTGGCTTCTGCTTAGTAATGATCATAGTACTGCGATCGGCATCCCTGGAACGTCATGGTCTTTTGATTGGGGCGGCTGGTTTTATTATCCGTTCATCATTATCATGATGCTGGCGATTAGCAATGCTGTCAATTTCACGGATGGGCTGGACGGGCTGCTGTCCGGTACAAGTGCCATTGCCTTTGCTGCTTATGCCATTGTCGCGATTCAGGCGACCTCGCTTCCGGCAGCAGTATGCTCAGCGGCTATGATTGGCGCTGTACTCGGATTTCTCGTGTATAATGCTCATCCTGCCAAGGTGTTTATGGGTGACACAGGCTCGCTGGGAATCGGCGGCGCCATAGGTGCCATTGCCATCGTTACGAAAAGCGAAATTTTGTTCCTCATTATCGGTGGTGTATTCGTAATTGAAATGCTGTCCGTGGTCTTGCAAGTAGCTTCTTTTAAAACACGTGGCAAGCGTATTTTCAAAATGAGCCCGATTCATCATCATTTCGAGCTGTCCGGCTGGTCCGAATGGCGCGTAGTTATTACATTCTGGGCTGTAGGACTGTTGTTGGCAGGACTCGGACTTTATCTCAACAAGGGGTTGTAGACAAATGAACCATCCAGACGCATACAGAGATCAGGAAGTCGTCATTATCGGGCTGGCCAAAAGCGGCGTGCAAGTTGCCAAGGTGCTGCACCAGGCCGGAGCCAAGCTGACAGTAAATGATAAAAAAGATAGGGAACAATGTCCCGAAGCTTCTGAATTAGAGGCTTTGGGAATTTCCGTTTTATGCGGGGGTCACCCAGAGGGGCTAATTCATCCTGGAGTGAAGCTGGTTGTCAAAAATCCAGGGATTCCTTATACGGCTCCTCCCGTACAGAAAGCTGTCGAGCTCGGCATTGAGGTCGTGACCGAGGTTGAGGTCGCCTACCATCTATGTAAAGCTCCGATCATCGGAATTACTGGCTCCAACGGAAAGACGACCACGACCACTTGGGTAGGCAAGCTGTTGGAGGCATCCGGCATGAATCCAATCGTGGCTGGTAATATCGGTACGCCCTTATGTGAGGCGGCTGTGGACGCCAAGTCGGACGAGTGGATGGTTGTGGAGCTGAGCAGCTTTCAGTTAAAAGGAACAAAGGATTTCAAGCCCGCTGTGGCCTGCCTGCTCAATGTAGCTGAGACCCATTTGGACTACCACGGAGGCATGGAGGACTACGTTGCATCCAAGGCGCGTCTATTTGCCAATCAAACGGCGGCGGATACTGCGGTGGTGAACTGGGATGACCCCGTCTGCCGGGAGCTCGTACCCTATATAAAAGCGAAGCTGCTTCCGTTCTCTATGACAGAACGTTTGCAGGAAGGGTTGTTTGCTGACCCGCCATACATACCGGATGTGACGGACGATATTGAACGTAGCATCGTATACCGCGATGGAAATGGTGTGCTGCATCCCATTATAGGCGTAGCTGAGATTGGACTTCCGGGTCGTTTTAACGTAGAAAATGCTCTTGCTGCTTGCGCAATCGCCATTGCTGCAGGCGCAGAACCAGCGAATTTGGCGGAACCATTAAGTACTTTTCGCGGCGTCGAACATCGGCTTGAATATGTTTTAGAACACGCTGGTGTAGCTTATTACAATAATTCCAAAGCAACCAATTCGAAAGCAACAATGATGGCCTTATCTTCCTTTAAGCAACCCATTGTACTCATTGCCGGAGGATTGGATCGCGGTTCTGATTATACAGAGCTCGTACCTTCCTTGCAGGAAGGTGTGAAAGCCGTTGTGCTCTTGGGTGAGACACGGCATAAGTTGGCTGAGCGCGCCCAGCAGGCCGGAATAGAGCATGTCAAGGTCGTCGATAATGGGGAGGATGCCGCCGCTACGCTCGTGGAGGCTGTGAACAAGGCTGCTGAATTTGCTGAGACGGGAGATGTAGTATTACTCTCACCCGCCTGTGCAAGCTGGGATATGTTCCGATCCTATGAAGAGCGTGGACGTATTTTTAAAGAGGCGGCGCATAAATTGTAAGTAGGGGGGTTGGATAAGCCCCTACTTTTTTGCAAGGGGTGGCCTCCTGATGAAGCAATCTCGTCCAGCGCCGGATCTATGGCTTTTCGTTTGTATTTTAAGCTTATTAGCCATCGGCATGGTTATGGTATACAGTGCGGGCGCCGTCCTCGCTTTTCACGAGTACGGGGACTCCTACTATTTTGTAAAGCGGCAATTGCTGTTTGCAGGGCTCGGTCTTGTAGCGATGTACTTTACTGCCAGAACGGACTACCGGATCTGGCAGAAATATGCCAAGGTTGTGTTGTTGATCTGTCTAGCGTTGCTGGTTGCCGTATTAATTCCCGGCATTGGTGTAGTAAGAGGCGGGGCACGAAGCTGGCTCGGTATTAGCTCTTTCGGCATTCAGCCTTCCGAGTTTATGAAGCTGGGTATGATTCTTTTTCTCGCTCGTTGGCTCAGTCGTCCTGACTATGATATTAGCTCTTTTACGCGCGGCCTGTTGCCCCCGCTTGGACTCATGGGACTGGCTTTTGGGCTTATTATGCTCCAGCCCGATTTGGGCACTGGCACGGTAATGATGGGAGCGTCCATGCTCATCGTATTTACGGCAGGCGCGCGTATGAAGCATCTCGGTCTGCTGGCTTTGTCGGGAGCAGCAGGGTTTGCTGCACTGATTGCAGCTGCACCTTATCGGCTCCAGCGCATCACCGCTTTTCTGGACCCTTGGTCCGATCCGCTTGGCGCAGGTTATCAAATTATTCAATCGCTATATGCGATTGGTCCTGGCGGCCTAGCGGGCTTGGGGCTTGGCATGAGTCGACAAAAATATAGCTACGTTCCTGAGCCGCAGACTGATTTTATTTTTTCCATTTTGGCGGAGGAACTTGGCTTTATCGGTGGAATGGCGGTGCTGGGGCTCTTTTTGGTTCTCGTGTGGAGAGGAATGCGTGTTGCTATAACCATTCCGGATACCTATGGTAGTTTGCTTGCGGTGGGTATTGTCGCAATGGTTGCCGTACAGGTCGTCATTAATATTGGGGTCGTTATCGGTTTAATGCCGGTGACAGGAATAACACTGCCCTTAATCAGCTATGGAGGTTCTTCTCTGACCTTAATGCTAACTGCTCTGGGCATTTTACTAAATTTATCACGTTATGCGAGGTGAACGTTTATGCGCGTCGTGTTGAGCGGCGGCGGCACCGGAGGGCATATTTATCCGGCGCTGGCCGTAGCCAGACAGTGCGAAGAGATTGATCCGGACGCTGAATTTTTATACATTGGCGGTCAACGAGGACTCGAAAGCAAGTTGGTTCCTCAGGAAAAAATTCCATTTGAGGCTATTGATATCACAGGATTTCGTCGCAGCTTGTCTGTGGAAAATATAAAAACGATCATGCGCTTTTTCAAAGGGGTTCGCAGATCCAAAGCATTATTAAAGAAATTTAAGCCAGATGTCGTTATTGGCACGGGGGGATATGTATGCGGTCCCGTCGTTTATGCAGCTTCCAAGTTGGGAATTCCCAGCATTATTCATGAGCAAAATGCAATTCCAGGGCTGACTAATACATTTCTGAGTCGCTATGTGGATACAGTGGCTGTTAGCTTTGAAGGCTCAGAAGGAGCTTTCCCCAAAGCTAAAAATGTACTGTACACCGGGAACCCGCGTGCTACAACAGTTCGTTTGGCTAACCGGGATCGGGGATTTGCTACTATTGGGGTTCCGATGAACAGCTCGGTCGTCCTTGTGGTCGGTGGCAGCAGGGGAGCGAAGGCCATTAATGACGCCATGATTGCAATGGCTCCGCAACTTTCGCAACTGAAAGACGTCCATTTTGTATATGTAACCGGTGAATCTTATTATGAGCAAACGCTGGATAGCATACGGAATCAGATCGGCTCATTGCCCAATCATCTACACGTGCTTCCCTATATTCACAATATGCCAGAGGTGCTGGCTTGTACCTCATTAATTGTTAATCGCGCAGGTGCGTCCTTCTTGGCAGAGATCACATCGTTGGGCATTCCGTCCATTCTGATCCCATCACCTAATGTGACGAATAACCATCAGGAGGCTAATGCTCGTACACTTGAAAAGGCAGGCGCATCCGTCATGATTGTAGAAAAGGAACTGAGTGGCCCGGCCCTGTTTCAATCTATAGCGGGAATTATGAAGGATGAGGCATGGCGGAGTCGTATGGCAGAGTCGGCGTCTGCGCTTGGCAAGCCTGACTCAGCAGATATTTTAGTAAAAGAAATGGAACGTCTTGCCCATAAAAGGTAGTCTGCAGCGCAGAATTGGGCGGTTGTCACACACCGGATGGTATTTACATAGGATACCCTATAGATTGTGACCATCACTCAGGCTGCCGGTTGTCAGGTGAGAGCCTTATAACCATGCGGGGCAAGCAACAAGGAGGTTTCAGTACAATGCAGCAATGGATGCCATTATTAGCGGAGCATGATATCGGAAAAGTGCTGGAGCATGAGCCGCTGTCCAAATATACGACATGGAGGATTGGAGGCCCTGCGGATGCACTTGTTATCCCGGATACCAAAGAGCAGCTGGCAAGAGTATTGAAGCTGGCTAGCGAGCACGGAATTCCCTGGATGCAGTTGGGTCGGGGCTCCAACATGCTCATCTCTGACAAAGGGATACGGGGACTTGTGATCAAGCTGGGGCCAGGATTTGATTATGTTCATTTTGAAGATGAACAGATCGTTGCTGGAGGAGGCGTTTCACTGGTCAAACTGTGCGTTATGGCCAGCAAGCAGGGCCTGTCCGGCCTTGAATTTGCTGGTGGTATCCCAGGATCAGTCGGTGGGGCTGTCTACATGAACGCCGGTGCCCATGGGTCTGATGTGTCACAAATATTCCAGTCCGCTGAGATTGTGCTGGATACAGGGGAATTGGTTGTGTACGATGCCGAGAATATGCATTTCAGCTATCGTCACTCCGTGTTGCATGAGCAACGCGGAATGGTGACAGAGGCAGTGTTTCGGATGAAGCGGGGCGACCGCGAGGAAATTTCAGCAGCACTTGCGGCTTTTAAAGACCGCCGCCGGCTGACCCAGCCGTTACAGTTAGCTTGTGCAGGAAGCGTATTCCGTAATCCTCCAGGAGACTATGCTGCTCGTCTTATTGAGAGCGCAGGTCTCAAGGGCTTGAAGGCGGGAGGCGCAGAGGTATCTGTACAGCATGCCAATTTCATTGTAAATACCGGTCAAGCGACAGCAGAGGACGTGCTTACCCTAATGAAGCATATTCAAAGTACAATATCATCTCAAACCGGCATCAAGCTAGTTCCGGAGGTTTTCGTAGTGGGTGAGCGGTAAACTCGGAGGTGATACATTGGACAAATTGGTGATTGAGGGAGGCCGTCCCCTGTCAGGCACCATACGTATCCATGGGGCAAAAAATGCGGCACTACCTATTCTTGCAGCGAGCTTACTAGCACAAGGTAAGGTAGAAATTCGGAATGTGCCCCATCTTTTAGACATTAAGGTCATGCTGCACATCCTTGAAAGACTCGGCTGTACATGCCGACATGAAGAGGAAACGGTATACGTGGATACGTCGTCCGTCCGAACGTTCCAAATTCCAGAAGATTTGATGAAGCAAATGCGCTCATCTATCTTTCTGATGGGACCGCTGCTCGCCAGATATGGAGAAGTTTCCATTTACCAGCCCGGAGGCTGCGCCATAGGCGAGCGCAAAATTGATCTTCACCTAGAGGGCTTAAAAGCTCTTGGCGCAGAGATAGAGGAAAAAGACGAGCAAATTACATTTCGAGCCCACAAGCTAATCGGCTCGGACATCCACATGGATTTCCCGAGTGTAGGTGCAACGGAAAATATTATGATGGCCGCTGCGTTGGCTGAAGGACGAACAACGATCACCAATGCAGCGAGGGAACCGGAAATTCAGGATCTACAAAACTTCTTGAATGCCATGGGAGCCCACATTATCGGTGCTGGAACCGACACGATTACAATTACGGGGGTCAGTCGCCTCAATCCGTGTACGTATGAGGTCATTCCTGACCGCATAGTAGCTGGAACGGTTATGATTGCAGCTGCAGCTACACGAGGAAGTGTGTCGCTGACCCACTGCAATCCATCCCATTTGTCTGCTCTGATTCACGTCCTCAGGCGGGCTGGTGTTCAAATCGGCATCTTGAATGATATAATGACCGTAAGTTGTATGAGTCGTCCCAAAGCAGTGGAGAGGATCGTTACCTCCCCTTACCCGTCTTTTCCGACGGATTTGCAATCTCAGGTCATGGTTCTGCTTTCCTTGGCGGACGGATTCAGTGTCATGAAAGAGACCGTCTTCGAAAGCCGATTCAAACATGTAGATGAACTAAATGTAATGGGTGCTGATATTACGGTTGATGCAAATGCTGCTTTTATAAGAGGAGTTTCTCGTCTGTACGGGGCTACGGTAGAGGCTACCGATCTGCGGGCAGGGGCTGCGCTGGTCATAGCGGGTCTAGCGGCTCAAGGACGTACCATTGTCGAGCAGGTTCATCATATTGACAGAGGGTATGACCGAATCGAACGTCTTTTCCAGGGACTGGGTGCCCGAATGAGCCGTCAGTCTCCGGTGCCGGAGCAGCTGGATTTCGTAAATTAATGCCTGTAATGTCCCTCCGTTAACGGGGGGACAAAAGGCTTTTGTGGAGAGAAGCTATGCCAAATGCTCAAATACCTGTTCTTAAAAAGAACAGAACGAAAAAAAGTACAAGCCGGAAGATTGCTATTCTTCTCATTTTGTTGTTTATCGTACTGCTCGCTGTTCTCTTTTTCCGTTCTTCGTTGAGTCGGGTTTCTGAAATTCGTTTTGATGGTAATGTATTTTCGACCCGAGATCAGCTTCTTAATCGAAGCGGTCTGGCTGTTGGAGATCAGTATTTCGGAGTCAGTTCATCCGACATCTCTGAGAAACTGCGGGAAATTCAATCGATACAGCAAGTCACAGTGGACAAGCAGTTTCCGGGGATTATTGCTATTCACATTAAAGAGTTTGCTACGGTCGCTTACGAGTTGCAGAGTGACGGGAGCCTTCGTGCTATTCTAGCGAACGGGACAAGCGTGGGCGTGGGGAGTAGCGGAATAGCCGTTGAGAAGCCTATTTTGACCAAATGGAAATCTGATGATCCGTACAAAGCGAAGCTGTGTGATGCTTTATCACGCATTCCGGGGGAATGGACAGCCGATATTTCGGAAATTATTCCCGCGCCGATTCCTTCTTTTCCGGACCGCATCAAAATGTACACACGTTCCCAGTTTGAGGTTATTACAACCGTTTCTCTACTGAATTCTAAAATCAGCTATTTGAACCAGGTGCTAGAAACAGAAGATCCAGGTTTGATCACCATGTTGGAGGCGGATTCCTACGTTCCGTTCAAACCGGATACGAGTGAAGAGGGCCAAGAAAAAGATACTACTCAGTGATGTGAAAAAATGCTAGAATTGATTTTATGGGTAATAGACTTGCCTCCTTCTTTTTTCTTCAAATTTTTATGTGACTGCAACCATAAATTGGCTTCTAAAAAATTTGTAGAAAAAAGAGGGAAAGCATGGAGTTTGTTGAATATGTACAGAGTGTGTTTAAAGAACGAAATTCATTTTGGAGTCAGGAGGTGCCACAGACTTGAGCAACAATGACATCATTGTTAGTTTGGACATCGGTACATCCAAAGTTCGGGCTATTATTGGGGAAATGAATAATGGAACCTTTAATATTATTGGAGTTGGATCTGCCGACTCGGAAGGGATTCGCAAAGGTGCAATTGTAGACATTGATCAAACCGTGCAATCAATCCGTAACGCCGTGGATCACGCAGAACGCATGGTTGGTATTCAAATAACAGAAGTGTATGTGGGGATTTCAGGCAATCATATTGGCCTGCAAAATAGTCATGGCGTAGTAGCCGTGTCCAACGAGGACCGTGAAATCGGTGAGGAGGACATTGAGCGTGTACTGAAGGCAGCTGAGGTTATTGCCGTACCACCGGAGAGAGAAATTATTGACGTGGTAGCCAAGCAGTATGTCGTGGATGGCCTTGAAGGCATTCAGGACCCTCGCGGTATGATTGGAGTTCGTCTCGAAGTAGAGGCTACGATTGTTACTGGAGGCAAGACCCCGATACATAATCTGTTGCGCTGCGTTGAGAAAGCCGGCTTGAGGATTAAAGATCTGGTCTTGCTGCCTCTTGGAGCCGGACAATTGTCTCTTTCGAAGGATGAAAAGGTGATGGGTTCGGTGCTGGTGGATATTGGTGCAGGTTCTACGAATGTTGCCATTTTCCAGGAAGGAACGATTGTTGCCACATCTACACTTCCGATTGGTGGAGAATTTGTAACCAATGATATTGCCTACGGACTGAGAACCCTTACCGATCAAGCCGAAAAAGTAAAGCTTAAGTACGGCTGCGCATGGTATGATGATGCGGCAGCCGATGTCGTCTTTAAAGTGACGCGTATCGGCAGTAACGTGGATAAGGAGTTCAACCAGCAGGATTTGGCTGCTATTATTGAGCCGAGAGTGCAGGAAATTTTTCAACTCATTCAGGCGGAAGTTAAGCGCTTGGGTTACACAGAGCTTCCGGGAGGTTATATACTTACCGGAGGCACCGTCTCCATGCCTGGTGTACTTCAGGTGGCACAAAGCGAACTGGCCGCTTCCGTAAGGATCGCCGTACCTGATTTTATCGGTGTAAGGGATCCGGGTTACACGAGCGGAGTTGGAATCTTGCATAATGCTATTCGTTACTATCGCGGAAGATCGACTAGCGTTAGCAACAGTGGCGGAAGTACCAAGAAGCCGACTAACCGAACCAAAAGCAGTAGTCCCGCTGCGGAAGGCGAGCAAAAGCAGGGGTTGATTGAACGCTTAAAAAATATGTTCAGTGAATTTATATAACGTTCATTGCTAATTATGCCAATCATGGACGGGCCATCCATGCACATTGAGGGGGAGATGGAATAGTATGTTGGAATTTGATTTTGAAATGGAGAGCTTGGCTCAAATTAAAGTGATCGGCGTCGGAGGCGGCGGCAGCAATGCGGTTAACCGAATGATCGAAAATGGTGTTCAGGGTGTGGAGTTCATCACAGTCAATACAGATGCCCAGGCACTTCATTTAGCGAAGTCTGAGCATAAGCTTCAAATTGGGGATAAGCTGACCCGCGGTCTGGGTGCCGGCGCTAACCCGGATGTGGGTAAAAAAGCGGCTGAAGAATCGCGTGAGCTCATTATGAATACGCTCAAAGGTGCGGATATGGTATTCGTAACGGCGGGAATGGGTGGCGGTACTGGAACCGGAGCGGCTCCTGTCATTGCTGAAATTGCCAAGGAATGCGGCGCGCTGACTGTAGGCGTGGTAACCCGACCATTCACGTTTGAAGGGCGTAAGCGTTCCAATCAAGCTGAACTTGGTATTGAGGGATTAAAAGAAAAAGTAGACACTTTGATAGTAATCCCGAATGACCGTTTGCTTGAAATTGTGGACAAGAAAACCCCAATGTTGGAAGCATTCCGTGAAGCAGACAATGTTCTGCGTCAGGCGGTACAAGGTATTTCAGATTTGATCGCTGTACCGGGTCTAATCAACCTCGACTTTGCTGACGTTAAGACGATCATGACGGAGCGTGGCTCCGCTTTGATGGGGATTGGTGAAGCAACTGGTGAAAATCGTGCGGCTGAAGCAGCACGCAAGGCTATCATGAGCCCGTTGTTGGAGACATCCATTGAAGGTGCTCGTGGTGTGATTATGAACATCACTGGTGGCAACAACCTGTCTCTGTATGAGGTTAATGAGGCAGCTGAAATTGTAACATCGGCTTCCGATCCGGAAGTAAACATGATTTTCGGTGCTATCATTGACGAAGAGTTGAAAGAAGAGATCAAGGTTACCGTCATTGCCACTGGCTTTGAAGGCAAGCCAAGTCAACCGGCACCGGGACGTAAACCGGCAGCCAACCCGGCTACTTCCGAATCGGCGGAAAAAGGCTCTCCTAACTTGCGTCCATTTGGTAACACTCAAAGCAGTGACCAATTAGACATTCCTACATTCTTACGTAACCGTTCGCGCAATAATAATAACGATAACTAGTTTTAATTCAGACTGCCCGCATTCTCCTTGGAGATGCGGGCTTCTTTCTGTTTTCCGCATCCTGCAGTTCAGGCGCTTCTCCTCTTTCCGACAAAATTAGTCGGTCACCGTCCCCACCGTTAGACAGACTTTGAACAGCATGACTACTATACTTAAGCCTATCCTGCAAACGCTGGGCGGGTGAAGCCTTGGTTGTTTATATCGACTTGATTTTTTTGGCCAATTTGTTCATTGATGCTGTGCTGCTGATGGTCACCGCCTGGATGAGAAAAATTCGTCCGGTGTGGTGGAGGTTGATGGCTTCAGCTGGAATCGGCGCAATGTACGTGGTCATGATGTTTGTGCCGGAACTGTCCTTTTTATTTACGTTCCTGATCAAACTGGCATTATCGGTCATAATGCTGCTGGTGGCTTTTGGATTTGGCAGCATGCAAAAGTATCTTCGTACAATGGGTGCTTTTTACATGATCAATTTTGTAGCTGCAGGTGGCATTTTGGGGATGCATTATTTTCTCCAAAATACGGGGGAATTGTTTAATGGTATCTGGTACACCGCTTCGGGAGGAATGTCTTTTGAACTGAAAATCGCATTCTGGTTTATTTTATGCGCATTTGGCGGAGTGATGCTTTTCTTTCGTATTGTGCAGTCCTCAAAGCAGCGCACAGAAAGGATGAGTGGGTTTCTGGGACAAGTGCAGGTGTGGATTGGGCAGGATCATATTGAGTGTACAGGCTTGTTGGATACAGGTAACCAGCTCTATGATCCTTTGACCCGAACCCCGGTGATGGTCATGGAGGCGGCCTTGTGGGAATCGTATTTGCCCGCCTCCTGGCTTCGAAAATGTTCTGAGGGTAATGCTGACCAACTGGTGATGGAACTGGGGGACGAATCGTTTAGCTGGCAGGATCGTGTTCGTCTCGTCCCCTATCGTGGAATTAACCGCAGTCATTCCTTTATGCTCGCCCTCAAACCAGACCGAGTAGAGGTGGTGATGAATGGGGCTCATTTTGTACATCATCGAGTGTTGATTGGCTTGGATGGGGGAACATTGTCAGCAGAGGGTAAGTATCGTGCCATCATCCACCCGGATGTAACGGCACAAGAAGAGGGCAGTGCTGATACCAACCAGAAACGAGATGCACATTTTAGTGAGCATTTTACGGAATCAGGATGACGAGCATAAACACAAAATGATGTTTGAAGGCGACGAGAAATATCCAATGGTGAAATGGGCGGAGCACAGCTGGAATTGCACTATTTTCAAAAGGGGGAGAATGATATGTGGGAACAGATGAAATTGAAGATGAAAATTAGGCTAGCGTTGCAATTGCAATATTATCGTATTTTATTTTTATTTGGGCTGAAAAGTGAAGAAATTTATTATATTGGCGGCAGCGAGGCGCTCCCCCCACCGCTGACGAGAGACGAAGAAGAATATTTGCTGGGGAAACTTTCTTCTGGAGATGCAGCAGTACGGTCGATGCTAATCGAAAGAAATTTGCGGTTAGTCGTATATATTGCCCGTAAATTTGAGAATACGGGAATCAACATTGAGGATCTCGTATCCATTGGTGCTATTGGACTAATCAAAGCGGTTAACACTTTTGATCCAGAGAAGAAAATCAAACTTGCGACATATGCGTCTCGATGCATTGAGAATGAGATTTTGATGTATTTGCGTCGCAATAGTAAAACGAGAACGGAAGTTTCTTTTGATGAGCCTCTGAATATTGATTGGGACGGTAATGAATTATTGCTTTCCGATGTGATGGGGACGGAAAATGATACCATTTACCGTAATATTGAGGAGCAGGTGGACCGAAAATTATTGCATAAGGCACTGGATAAGTTGACGGATCGAGAGCGTTTGATTATGGAGCTGCGCTTCGGCTTACAAGACGGAGAAGAGAAGACACAGAAGGATGTTGCTGACCTGTTGGGTATCTCGCAATCGTATATTTCGCGTCTGGAAAAGCGAATTATAAAGCGCTTACGAAAAGAATTTAATAAAATGGTATAATGCATGGGTATATCCGGAAGCGATGGAAACGGCGAATAAAAAAATGCCCTCAGGAGATAATGTACATTAATGTTGCTCCTTGGGAGGTAAGACACGATGACCCGAAATAAAGTGGAAATTTGCGGTGTGGATACCGCCAAACTGCCGGTATTAACCAATGCAGAAATGCGCGAGTTGTTCACATCACTTCAGCAAAATAATGAACGATCAGCCAGAGAAAAATTGGTCAACGGCAATCTCCGACTCGTCCTGAGTGTGATTCAACGATTTAACAATCGGGGAGAGTTTGTGGACGATTTGTTCCAGGTAGGATGTATCGGCCTAATGAAGGCGATTGATAATTTTGACCTTTCGCAAAACGTAAAGTTCTCCACTTATGCGGTGCCGATGATTATCGGAGAGATCCGCCGTTATTTGCGGGATAACAATCCGATCCGTGTATCTCGTTCGTTACGGGATATTGCATATAAGGCGCTTCAGGTGCGGGACAGTCTGACGAATCTGAACTCGCGAGAACCAACGATTTTTGAAATTTCAGAGGCACTGAATGTGCCCAAAGAAGACGTTGTGTTCGCGTTGGATGCGATTCAGGATCCGGTTTCGCTGTTCGAGCCGATATATCACGACGGGGGCGACCCAATCTATGTGATGGATCAGATCAGTGATGACAGAAATAAAGACGTCTCATGGATTGAGGAAATCGCTCTGCGGGAAGCGATGCATCGCCTGGGCCAGCGTGAAAAGATGATATTGTCTATGCGTTTTTATGAAGGAAAGACGCAAATGGAGGTTGCCGACGAAATCGGTATCTCTCAAGCCCAGGTTTCAAGATTAGAGAAGTCGGCTATACAGCAAATGCAAAAACATGTAAAGTCCTAATGAAATGAATGCTTGAATGATTCAGCGATAAAAACGATCCTACCGGATCGTTTTTGCGTTTACAGGACATTTTTTGGGCTCTTCCGCTCATATAGTGAAATAAAGGATGTGATGCGTGTGAGTGCACCGGAAACGTCAGTAAGAGCAATGAAAATTTCCGAGTTTCAAACCAAGGATGTCATTAACATTGTAGATGGAAGACGTCTGGGACAAATCAGTGATTTGGAGATTGACGTGCGGCAGGGGAAAATTGAAGCCATTGTGGTTCCAGGCAGCAGTCGTTTTATGGGCTGGTTTGGAGGCGGAAGCGAGTTGGTCATTCCGTGGCGCAACATTGTGAAAATTGGTTCGGATGTTGTGCTTGTACGACTGGAAGGATTGCATGAGCCGCCGGGTGAAGGGGAGGAAAAGTTGTATATCGAACGTCAAGAGCGGAGTGACCGACGGGGCTTCTGAACTTGCAGATCTACGTATTTTAGTGTGTTGTGAAGACACGGCGGCGGCTTTTTGGTACACTGGGCAGTAGAGGTGAGAATGAATGGAACCATTTGTAGTGAACACCGAGGCTACGGGGGCTGCGCTTATGAAAGATGGCGGACGTCCCGTACCGGAGTTGTTATATATTCAATCTTGGGAGCGGCAGGTTCAGGGATTAACAGCGGGTTTTACAGGTCGTCATGGCGGTGTCAGTGAGGTGCCCTACGCTAGTCTGAACTGTGCGTTCCATGTAGGGGATGACCCCGAGCAAGTTATTCGTAACCGTCGGCTCATTGCTGAGCAGCTTGGCTTTGCTGCTGAAGCGTGGACGTGCGGTGAACAGGTTCATGGTCATCATGTTGCCGTGGTCAAGGCTGCTGATCGCGGGCGAGGCTTTATGGATCGTGCATCCGCTTTTCAGGACACAGATGGACTTTTGACGAATGTACCTGGCATTTTGCTGACGTCCTTTTATGCAGACTGTGTACCATTATATTTTTGTGATCCAGTGCGCCGTGTGATTGGGTTGGCGCATGCAGGCTGGAAGGGAACCGTTGCGGAAATCGCATTGAAAGTGGTACAGACCATGCAAAACGAATATGGATCTCAGCCGTCTGATATACTAGCAGCTATTGGTCCTTCCATTGGTTCTGAATCCTATGAGGTGGATGAGCACGTGATGAGCCAAATTCGGGTTTTGGAGTATGATTGCCCGGGTAATGATAAATGGGAAGGTTCTGTTTACTTCCCCTTAACCAACGGAAAAACACTACTTGACTTGAAACAATGCAATCGACACATTATGATGAAAGCAGGAATATTGCCGAGCCATATCGAATGTACTACCTTATGCACGAGTAGCCGTAGCGATTTGTTTTTTTCATATCGCAAAGAAGGCGGCGTCACAGGAAGAATGGCGAGTTGGATTGGTCTGGAAGAGAGGTGAGTCCTCCCGTGTCTTTGGAGGAACGAATTAAAGAAGTGAATGCCCGTGTAGAAGCGGCATGTGCCCGAAGCGGACGTTCGCGTGATGAAGTTAATGTGATCGCTGTCACGAAATATGTTTCGGCGGCGACAATGACATCGGTATTGGATAGCGACTTAGAGCATGTGGGCGAAAATCGCTGGCAGGATGCTGCGGATAAATGGAGCAAGTTGGGTGACCGGGGAACGTGGCATTTTATTGGTCATCTCCAAACGAATAAGGTTAAAGATGTGATTGGAAAATTTAAATTTATACATTCGCTTGACCGCTTATCGCTCGCTCAGGAATTGGACAAGAAGGCAGCCGCTCTGGGACTGCGAGTTAAAGCTTTTGTGCAAGTCAATATTTCTGGGGAAATATCCAAATATGGCTTGTCCTCTGAGGCGGTTGTCCCCTTTTTGGAACAAATTCGCGAGTTGGAGCATGTGGACGTGATTGGCTTGATGACGATGGCTCCTCATGAGGAAGACCCGGAAAAAACTCGGCCTGTGTTTCGGGGATTACGTGAATTACGGGATAGGTTAAATGGACAAGCCTTGACCAGAGAACCCATCGTTCACTTGTCTATGGGGATGTCCAATGATTTTGAAGTGGCGGTTGAAGAGGGAGCGACCTGGCTGCGGCTTGGTTCCGTACTGGTCGGACGAGAGGAGGATTTCCATTGGGCGTAATGAATAAGTTCATGAACTTTCTGGGGCTTCAGGAAGAAGAGGAAGTTATAGAGCGAGAGGTTATGAATACGCCGGAAGATCAAGAAATTGAAACCCCAAGCTTTGATAAACGTAAGAACCAGAAGAGCACTAATGTTGTCAGCATCCATTCACAGAAAAATGTGAAAGTTGTCCTGTATGAGCCGCGTTCTTATGATGAAGCACAGGAAATTGCCGACCATATCCGTTCCCATCGCACTGTCGTAGTTAATTTGCAACGAATTCGCAAGGATCAGGCGCTGCGCATTATTGATTTTTTGAGTGGTACTGTGTATGCACTGGGTGGTGGTATTTCCAAGGTCGGGAACAATATTTTTCTGTGTACACCAGATACGGTTGAGATTCAAGGCTCTATTACGGAAATACTGGCTGACACTGAACAAGAACTTAACAGAATGAGGTGAACTTTTCTTGATCGAGGTAATTTACTGGCTATTTCAGATTTATTCGTACATGATCATTGCATATGTTCTGCTGTCATGGCTTCCTAATGCCAGAGAGAGTGTAATTGGTGATTTACTTGCCAAGTTTGTGGAGCCGTATTTGTCTCCTTTTCGCAGGTTTATACCGCCAATCTTCGGGATGATTGATATTTCACCCATCGTTGCGCTGATTGCTCTGCGTTTTGCGTCATACGGTTTGATTTCTTTGATTGGTAATTTCGTCTAGGAGGAGTTATGCGAACTGAGATTTATGAGCATTTTCACCCGGATGAACGGGATTATGTGGATCGCGCTTCCGAATGGATCAGTCATGCGGGAGCTTATCATGAGCAGAAGCTGACTGATTTTTTGGACCCGCGCCAACAGTACATATTGGAGACACTTGCTTCGAAGGAAGACAAGGTCACGATTAGGGTAGATGGCGGATATATGGCTTCAGAACGAAAGCGGGCGCTTATTGCGCCCGATTATTCGTATTTGGACGGTGAGGAGATGGGGATTCAGGTCCTTTCCATCACATCTGACGATCATAAAATAGGTACCCTTGAGCACGGTGATTATCTAGGTGCCCTACTGGGACTTGGAATCAAACGTGGGAAAATCGGGGACATTCATGTACTTGATGATGGGTGCCATGTATTGGTAGCTTCAGAGATTGTCGATTTTATGACGATGCATTTGCAGCAGGTACATCGTGTCCATGTATGGACAGAACTGTTGCCTGTAGCGAGTCTGCGAACGAAGGAAGTTGCATTAGAGGCGCTAGATCTGACTGTCGCTTCTTTGCGACTGGACGGTATTGCCAGCGATGTGTACAAGCTAAGCCGCAGTAAAATATTAACACCGATTCGGGCGGGACGGTGCCGGGTAAATTGGAAGGTGGAGGAGAATCCATCCACTCCACTTAAAGCTGGGGACGTTATTTCCATGCAGGGTTTTGGGCGTTTCAAAGTGCTTGAAACAGACGGGATGACAAAAAAGGGAAGATTCCGTGTCAAAATTGGTAAGTTTGTATAGCTGTAGGCAGGAATCACGAGCTTTCTGTCGAAAGAATTAAGCTATAGCGAAGAACTGGAACGATTTTGCTCTGTACAGTATTCACAAAACGGGGTATGATGACCGATAGATGATAGTGAGCGTCGTGACGCGGAAAATGTATTTTTTGTCAATCTTATAGGAGGTGGACGGCATGCCATTAACGCCATTGGATATACATAACAAGGAATTTGCCCGCCGGCTTCGCGGTTATGATGAGGATCAGGTTAATGAATTTTTGGATCAGGTGATCAAAGATTACGAGGGCGTTATTCGTGAAAATAAAGAACTGAGCACCGAGTTGTTGAACGTACAGGAGAAGCTCGATCATTTCGCGACGATTGAGGATACGCTGAGTAAGACGATTATCGTGGCGCAGGAAGCGGCTGATGAAGTTCGTAACAACGCCAAGAAAGAATCCCAACTGATTGTGAAGGAAGCGGAAAAAAATGCGGACCGTATTGTGAACGAAGCATTGTCTAAATCCCGCAAGATCGCGTTGGAGGTTGAAGAACTGAAGAAGCAGGCATCAATTTACCGAGCACGGTTTCGTACACTGGTGGAAGCACAGCTTGACTTGTTAAGCCAAGACGGCTGGGAAGCCCTTGAAAACCGGGAACGCGAAGTACTGGAGCGCGAGCGTGAGATGAAAGAAATTTACTAATTTCATTTCTGACAAGCTTTTATTAGGCTTTGTTAGGGTTGACTTTTATCTTTAAACAGGCTATAACTGTAAATACTATACTGAATTCAATGATTATCCGTCCGTCGGCTGATGGTTGTTATTCAAGGCAACGATGTTGCTGATTTAATATTCGATGAATTTAACATGTTTAATTCGTTGATGGGAACGAGTACGTCATGATTTGTCCCTCAGAGAGTTGGCCTTCCGGTGCAAGCCAACGTTCAGAACATGACCGAAGATCCTCCCGGAGAAGTGAGCTGAAGCGCTTAAGATTTTTTATGGCGTGTGTAAGCAATCACCGTTTGCCATGCGTTATAATGGCGCCCTGCTGTAGTTGAGTGGGGCTCAGAGAGCCGTGATGAGACTGTATTTTTAGAATGGTCTGTTTTTACGGAATCAGGGTGGTAACGCGAGCACAGTCTCGTCCCTTTACAGGGATGGGGCTTTTTTTTGTTGCTTTTTTTAGGAAATGCTAGGGAAATCAATGATGAGCAGAGAGGGAGTATGACAGTATGAACAGAGTGGATGTTAAAGAAAAAGCACGGTCCCGTGACCTGCGCATCCTGAGCAAATGGAAACAAGAGGACACATTCCGTAAATCCATCACAAATCGTGAAGGAAAGCCAAATTTTGTATTTTATGAGGGCCCACCAACAGCTAACGGTAAACCGCATATCGGTCACGTGCTGGGACGTGTAATTAAGGATTTTGTTGGCCGCTATCAGACAATGAAGGGATACCGCGTCGTACGTAAGGCAGGCTGGGACACGCATGGCTTGCCGGTAGAATTGGGTGTACAAAAGCAACTGGGAATCTCCCACAAACCTGAAATTGAAGAATATGGCGTTGAAAAGTTTATTAAAAAATGTAAGGCAAGCGTGTTTGAGTACGAGGAACAATGGCGTGATCTAACCGAAGCGATCGGATACTGGACTGACCTCGATAACCCGTACATTACATTGGATAATAACTATATCGAGAGCGTATGGAACATTTTGGCGACAATTCATGAAAAAGATCTGCTGTATCGTGGTCATCGTGTGAGTCCGTATTGCCCGGATTGTCAGACGACGCTAAGTTCTCATGAAGTAGCGCAGGGCTACAAAGATGTGAAGGATCTGAGTGCCACGGCGAAATTCAAGTTGCATAGCAGTGGTGAATATGTACTGGCTTGGACGACAACACCTTGGACCTTGCCGAGTCACGTGGCGCTCGCCGTCAACCCTGAACTGGAATATGCACGTGTGAAGCAGGAAGACGGTGTATACATCGTTGCTAAAAATCTGGTTGAGGACGTAATTAAAGGCGATCATGAAGTGATTGGCACACTATCCGGTTCAGAACTGGTTGGCCAAACGTATACCCCGCCATTTACGTATTTTCAGGTTGAGAAGGGTAATCAGATTCTGGGTGCGAAGTTCGTAACAGACTCCAGTGGTACAGGTATCGTTCATATGGCTCCAGCGCATGGTGAGGATGATTACCGGGTATGTCGTGAAAATGGTGTTGAATTCATCAACGTAGTGGATCTCCAAGGTAACTATGTAGAGGAAATCACTGATTTTGCAGGCCGTTTTGTGAAAGACTGTGATGTAGATATTGTTAAAATGCTGTCCGAAAAAGGCTTGCTGTACAGCAAGGAAAAATACGAGCATAGCTATCCGTTCTGCTGGCGCTGCGATACTCCATTATTGTACTATGCTATGGACAGCTGGTTTATCAAAACAACTGCGATCAAGGATCAACTGATTGCCAACAACAGCGAAGTCGAATGGTACCCGGGGCATATACGTGAAGGACGTTTTGGCAAGTTTTTGGAGGAACTGGTGGATTGGAACATCAGTCGCGATCGCTATTGGGGTACACCGCTAAACATCTGGGTTTGTGAAGAAACTGGAGAACAGTTCGCTCCACATAGTATTGCTGAATTGAGGGAACGTGCGATTGGCGATGTACCAGCGGACATCGAGCTGCACAAACCATATGTAGATGATATTAAGGTTCGTAGCCAATGCGGTAAATACGAAATGACTCGTACACCGGAAGTAATCGACGTATGGTTCGATAGTGGCTCCATGCCGTTTGCACAGCATCATTATCCTTTTGAAAATAATGAAACGTTCAAGCAGCAATTTCCGGCAGATATGATCTGTGAAGGGATTGACCAGACTCGTGGCTGGTTCTATAGCTTGCTTGCGGTTTCGACTATGCTGACTGGCAAAGCTCCTTATAAAGCTGTCATGGCGACAGGCCATGTACTGGATGAGCAGGGGCAGAAAATGTCTAAATCCAAGGGTAATGTTATTGATCCGTGGGAAGTGATTGACGAGTACGGTACAGATGCTTTCCGCTGGGCATTGCTGTCTGATAGTGCACCATGGAATAGCAAACGTTTTTCCAAAGGCATTGTAGGTGAGGCTAAATCGAAGCTGGTGGATACGCTTGTAAATACACACGCTTTTCTGACCTTGTATGCGGATATCGACGGATTTGATCCGGCACAGCATCCGTTCAAACCATCGGCTCATAAGTTGGATCGTTGGATTTTGTCCCGTCTGAACAGCCTCATTTTGGTAGTGGACAAAGCGCTGGCTGTAAATGACTTCCTGAACTCATCTAAAGCAATTGAATCGTTTGTTGATGAGCTGAGCAACTGGTATATCCGTCGTTCACGCGACCGATTCTGGGGCAATGGTCTTACAGAAGATAAGCTGGATGCATACCGTACACTGACTGAGGTGCTGTTAACGACTGCCAAACTGCTTGCGCCGTTTACACCACTGCTTGCAGAGGATATTTGCCTCAACCTAAGCAACGGGGAAAGTGTTCATCTGGATGATTATCCGACTGCCAATGAGTCCTTGATCGATTTGGAACTGGAACGAGATATGGAAACGGCACGCCGTGTCGTTGAATTGGCGCGTAACGTCCGCAACGAAACGGGTTTGAAAACGCGTCAACCGTTGTCCGAGTTGATTCTGTCCATGGATCAGGACTTTGAACTGAGTGGCTATGAGGAAATCATCAAAGATGAGATTAACGTGAAGCATATTCATGTTGAGACGGACGATAGCGGCTTTGTAGATTTTACACTGAAACTGAATTTGAAAGTAGCAGGCAAGAAATACGGCAAAAATGTCGGTTTCCTACAAAACTTTTTCAAAGGAATGTCTGCTGAGGATACTCGTTCTGTTGTAGAAAAAGGAGTGTTAAACGTCGCTTCTCCAGAAGGTGAAGAGCTGCAAGTTACGGCCGAAGAACTGCTGGTGGAGAAAAAAGCGAAAGAAGGCTTCGCTTCTGCTTCCGGTTATGGCTTAACGGTAGCGTTGAACACAGACATTACGCCAGAGCTGGAGCAAGAGGGTTGGGTACGTGAAGTGGTTCGTGCGGTACAGGATTATCGTAAAAAACTGGATCTGCCGATTGAAAAGTATGTGGCGTTGACGTTGGATGTAGATAACGAGCTGCGTCAGGCCATCGAAAGCTTCGATTCTGTGTTGCGTGAGAACGTATTGGTTACTACTGTGACATTTGGTCAAGCCGAACCGGTAGAACATGTGGATGTGAACGGTAAAACCATCGGCGTTCATATTGGAGAATAATTACAAGCCCCCTGTCCCATAATACAATAACAGGCAGCATATAAAAACGAGCCTAAGCATCGGAAACGGTTTTTCTCCGTTACGTGCTTCGGCTCGTTTGCTGCGTTCAGGGCAGCCATGGGAAAAGGGGGATTGTGCATATGACGGCACGATCAAGGCGTAGACAGGGGAGAAGTCTCCGAGGGATGAACGGAGAGGGAGCTGCCGTAGCCGCAGATAAAAGCAAAACAGGTAATCAGGCAGAGCAATTAAGTCGTGTTGAAAAGCTGATACGTGCTGTGTCAGAGCAGATGGAACGGACACGTATTGCAGATTATGCTTTGCTGCTGAATAAGCCTTGGCGATTACTCTGGCTAAATCTAATATCAGGCGTTTCCCGGGGAATCGGCATCGCGCTAGGTTTTACTTTTTTTGCCGCTACCATTATTTATGTGCTGCAAGTGCTCGGAGCGTTGAATTTGCCGATTATCGGTGATTATATCGCTGATATTGTACGGATTGTACAACGACAATTGGAGCTTACTACCTATTAGGCAACGATCTCCACTTTGATGTTCACGATTCGTCTTCGTGCGTATCCGGCTCCAGTAGACCTTCGCCCTCGCCATCTTCGATATAACGCTGATAAATGGAACTACGAATAACGGAAACATTTTGTCCATAAATGTCAGTAGCAACAAAGCTTTCGTATGGTTCTACGAAGCCCATATTATCGTCGCCTGCTTCAATTTCCATATCATCATAACTGTGGATGTCTCCACTTTCGGCCATGGCTGGTGTGTTAGAGGTACCCCAATTTTCGACGATCTGCCAAGCATCTTCACCGTCGAAGCCGTTTTGATCATCACGCTCATCCAGACTCGTTCTGCCGAACGAGGGAGCGAGAAATTCTTCCTCCACTGGGCGGCGGTTAGACACTTCTGTTTCGGGACTGTACTCTTTACAGTAAATGGTATAGGGAACAGCCAGCAGGCGCTCATAGGGAATGGGTTTACCGCTGGTGGCACAAATGCCATACGTCCCCTTTTCCATGGCCATCAGAGCTGATTCGATGCGTTCTAATTGGAATTCGTCGTGTTCCAGTAAGGAAATATCCTTGGCTCGCTCGTAGGTTTCGGTAGCCAGGTCTCCTGGATGGTTATCAATAGGAGAAAGCTCGCCGGTTTGATCGCGTTGGGAATCGCCGAGTCCGTAATGGTCGTTGTCTTGCAAACGATGCTCAATTTCTTTTTTGCGTTCCAGCAGTTCGTTACGCAAGCCCTGCAATTGTTGCTCCGTCAATGGGGACATGGAATCCTCTCCTTGTTCTAGGTTTACATGCGCATGCGTTGTGTCGAGTATGCTCCTTGTAGTTTGCACCGGGAAGACCTCTTTTACATAGGAAATTCTAATCAAATGCGAAGGAGTTCATTTTATGGATGATCTGTGCTTGATAGCTTGCGGGTTTCGTGGACGATCTGAGAACGCTTATGCTACAATAAATGGGTTCAACAACGGATATAAGCGGATCGGAGTGACGAAGGACTGTGATTTATTTTGGTATTGCGCTAATTATTTTTTTGATTGATCAGGGAGTAAAATATTTGGTGGCTACGCGGATGGAATTGTACGAGCAAATACCAGTCATCGGCAATTTCTTTTTAATCACCTCCCATCGTAATCGTGGAGCCGCTTTTGGGATTTTGGAAGGTCAACGTTGGCTTTTTATCGTGATTACAATTGTAGTGGTGATCGGTATCGTCTGGTACCTGCGAAAAACAGTCAAGGCTGGACAAAAGCTACTTCCTGTTGCGCTAAGTTTGGTGCTGGGGGGAGCAGTCGGTAACTTTTTGGATCGGGCTATTTCAGGTGAAGTGGTTGATTTTGCGCAATTCAATTTTGGAAGCTATACGTTCCCGATTTTTAATGTGGCAGATTCGGCGATTGTCATCGGTGTAGCACTGATTATTTTGGATACATTGCTGGAATCGCGTCGGGAAAAAGGAAATGGCAATGATAGCATTGAAGGGAAGTCATAGCATGAGCGAAGTGAATGAAAACGGCGAAGCCGCAGGTCTGTCTTATGAAGACGAACTGGAGAGTGAATCTCTGGAATGCACAGCGGATTCCGTGGATGCCAAAACACGTATAGACAAATATATCGCCGAAGAAATGAAGGAAGTGTCTCGTTCTCAGATACAGCTGTGGATCGGAAATGGTCGGGTGTTGGTGAACGGTACGGCGATCAAGGCGAACTACAAGCTGGCTGAAGGAGATCGTATTGTATTATCGGTACCGGAGCCAGAAAGTGTAGATATTGTACCGGAAAATATTCCGTTGGATGTCGTTTACGAGGATTCGGACGTTATTGTTATTAACAAGCAACGTGGTCTGGTCGTGCATCCTGCACCGGGACACTCTTCGGGAACATTGGTTAACGCACTGATGTACCACTGCCACGATCTTTCCGGCATCAACGGGGAATTACGTCCTGGTATTGTTCACCGTATTGATAAGGATACATCAGGACTGCTAATGGCGGCTAAAAATGATCAGGCTCACGCATCACTTGCAGCACAGCTTAAGGATCATAGTGTGACTCGAAAATATATAGCCTTAGTTCACGGTCATTTGAGCCACGATCAGGGAACGGTAGATGCTCCGATTGGCCGCGATTCGGGTGATCGCAAATTGTTCACAGTGACGGAACGTAACAGCAAGCATGCAGTCACCCATTTTCTCGTCATTGAACGTTTGGGGGATTATACCCTGCTTGAACTTCAATTGGAAACAGGACGCACACACCAAATTCGTGTTCACATGAAATTTATTGGACACCCATTGGTTGGCGACCCTATGTATGGACGTAGTAAAGGGGTTCGTATGGATGGTCAGGCGCTGCATGCGGCGGTACTGGGTTTTAAGCATCCATCCACTGGAGAGTACATGGAATTCAACAGACCGATCCCTCCTGATATGGAGGATGTGTTAGCATCCTTGCGTAGTCGCTAAAACAATGACAATTTGCATTCCTATTCACAAACCTGAATAAATTATTAAGTTAAACCGCCTAAATGGCGGTTTTTTTATTGTGGGATAAGGTATGGGTAAAAACAACTATGGATAATTATACAATGAAGTTGTATAATTATTAGAGTGCTTCCGGTGGTTCCGGTTGAACGGGTGTTGACACACGATTTTCAATCTGTCATACTTCTTGTAGTTGCGATGAACTTTGTCCAAGAGATGGCTAACCATCTCACACTATGAGAAGCAGGACAAAGGAAATCCTGAATAGCACCTTTAAATCAGTCCCGTGAGGCTGGCAAGGTAACGTGAATGGATCACTGATCAGTGCATCCGCTGCGGCGGTATGTCTTCAGTGTGTCCGAGAGATCGGAGAACAGTAGAAGACTGTTCACACGAGACTCCTTGCCAAACTTGGGCAAGGAGTCTTTTTTGTATCCGAACACGGGACCAGGTCTGAAGGGAACATCACCTGAGGAGGCTGGAAGCATGAGTCATGAAACACATGTACTGATGGATGAAATTGCGATTCGTCGGGCATTGACACGGATTGCACATGAAATTTTGGAGAAAAACAAAGGTATTGACGATTGTGTGCTAGTAGGTATTCGAACACGCGGAGTTCATTTGGCGCAACGTCTGGCTGAAAAAATTGCTGAGATTGAAGGCGCACCAATTCCATGGGGAGAGCTGGATGTTACAGCCTACCGGGATGACCGGAGCAGCGTAGCCGAAGCTAAAGGAAATGGAAAAGAGCTTTTGATGAATCCTGCTGACGTATCGGTTCATGATAAGAAAGTCATTCTCTTTGACGATGTGCTGTATACAGGCCGCACCATCCGCGCGGCGATGGATGCATTGATGCACTGCGGACGACCGCAAATGATTCAGCTGGCAGTGCTAGCGGATCGCGGACACCGTGAGCTTCCGATTCGTCCGGATTACATCGGCAAGAACATCCCGACCTCCAAATCTGAGGAAATCGTAGTAGCCCTTCAAGAGACGGACGGTAAGGACGAAGTGACAATCATTCAGAACCGGGGGGAACAGCTATGATCACAACAGCCAGTCAACTTAAAGAACGTAGCCTGCTCGGGTTAAAGGAACTTAGCCGAAATGAAATCGAGTCCATTCTGGATCGCGCTCATTATTGGGAGTCTCAACCAGAAAAACTGGTTCCAGTACTGCAATCACGCTTTGCGGCCAACATGTTTTTTGAAAACAGCACTCGCACCCGCTTTTCTTTTGAAATGGCAGAGAAGCGGCTGGGCGCTCAGGTTTTGAACTTTTCCGCTGCGGCTTCCAGTGTGGAAAAAGGGGAGTCCATTTACGATACAGTACGTACGCTCGAATCCATGGGCATTGATGCAGGAGTCATTCGGTTAAAGCCAGCCGGTGTGCTGCAAGAGCTCGCCGAGAAGGTCAGTGTCCCACTGGTTAATGCGGGGGACGGCAACAATGAGCATCCAACGCAGGCTCTGCTGGACCTGTACACCATGCGCAAAACTTTCGGTGAACTTAAAGGCTTGAGAGTATCCATCATAGGAGACATTCTGCACAGCCGTGTCGCTCGCTCGAATCTGTGGGCCTTGCAAAAATTCGGAGCCAAGGTTAGCTTCTGCGCTCCTGATAATATGCAAGCACCTGATCTTGCGGCGTACGCGCCTTATGTTCCGATGCAAGAGGCACTACAGGCGGACGTGGTCATGATGCTTCGGGTACAGCTGGAACGGCATGCTGAAGGGATGTTGCGCTCAGCGGATGAGTACCGAGAGCAGTACGGTTTGACAGAAAAAAGAGCAGCGAACCTGAAGCCCGGAACGATTATCATGCATCCAGCTCCAGTGAATCGGAATGTGGAAATTGATAGTGCAGTTGTGGAAAGCGAACAATCGCGAATTTTTCCGCAAATGGCAAACGGGGTTCCGATCCGCATGGCGGTTATGGAACGGGCAATGAAGCTGTAGAAGCTGTCAGTAGAATCGTAGGAAAAAGTTGCAGAAAACTGAGCGGAGGAATATTTCAGATGAAACAATTAATAATGAATGCAAGCGTATTGAACGAGCAGGGCGAGGCTGAATTGAAATCCATCCTAATCGCCGACGGAAAAATTTTGGCTATCGCAAATGCAGATGCTGGAGTCAGCCTACTTATAGAAGAAGGGGCATCTGAGCAGGAGCGCGAAGTTGAAAAAATCGACGCCCAGGGAAAACTGGTCATTCCCGGTTTAATCGACATGCATGTGCATCTGAGAGAACCTGGCTTTGAATATAAAGAAACGATTGAAACAGGCAGCCGTGCGGCGGTGAAAGGCGGATTTACGACGATTGCCTGCATGCCAAACACACGTCCAGTGACTGACAATGTGGACACAGTCCAGCTGGTATTGAAAAAGGGACAGGAAGCCGGGCTTGCCAAGGTTCTTCCTTACGCAGCCATTACGAAAAACGAACTGGGGCGTGAGCTGACAGATTTTGAAGCGCTCAAAGCAGCGGGTGCAATCGGCTTTACTGACGATGGTGTCGGGGTGCAAAGCGCGCAAATGATGAAGGACGCCATGGCGCGGGCCAAGGCACTGGATATGCCGGTTATTGCACACTGTGAAGATAACACGCTTGTTGAAGGAGCGGCAGTGACGGACGGCGAATTTGCCAAGCGCCACGGACTTAAAGGCATTCCGAACGAATCCGAAGCCATTCATGTCGGACGAGACATTTTGTTATCCGAGGCAACCGGGGCACACTATCATGTATGCCATGTCAGCACTGAGCAGTCAGTGCGGTTAATCCGCCACGCGAAATCTTTTGGCATCAAGGTAACGGCTGAGGTATGCCCACACCACTTGGTATTGTCAGATGAGGACATCCCTGGGCTGGATGCGAACTGGAAAATGAATCCTCCGCTCCGCTCCCCACGTGATGTGCAGGCATGCATCGAGGGACTGGAAGACGGTACGATTGACATCGTCGTAACCGACCATGCAGCGCACAGTGAGGAAGAGAAGGCAAGAGGTATGGAGCTGGCGCCATTTGGAATCGTTGGATTCGAGACGGCCTTCCCGCTGTTGTACACAAAATTCGTAGCTACCGGACAGTGGACGCTGGACTTTCTAGTGCGTCGTATGACTGCTGATCCAGCGCGTGTCTTCCGCCTTGATACGGGACGCCTGGAAGAAGGGGCTCCAGCTGACCTGACCATGATTGATCTGGAGCAGGAGCAGGCAGTTGATCCGCAAACGTTTGCCAGCAAAGGACGCAACACTCCTTTTACAGGCTGGAAGCTCAAAGGCTGGCCTGTGAAAACTTGGGTAGATGGCAAACTGGTATGGTCTGCTGACGAAGCAAAATAAATAGAAATCACTAAATAAATAGAACCTAATAGCAGGAAACAATATAGAGGAGTGAGACGGGATGCAGGCAAGATTGTTACTTCAGGACGGCACGCTGTTTACAGGCACATCATTTGGTGCGGAAGGTGATAAAACAGGCGAGGTCGTTTTCAACACAGGGATTACAGGCTATCAAGAGGTGCTGACTGATCCCTCTTACTGCGGACAAATCGTAACGATGACTTACCCGCTGATTGGCAATTACGGAATTACTCGGGATGACTTTGAATCGGTACGGCCTTATGTCCACGGCTTTGCTGTTCGACATTACGAGCCGGCGCCAAGCAACTGGCGTGCTCAATACAGCGTGGGCGATTTGCTGAAGGAATATGGCATCATTGGCATTAGCGACATCGACACCCGCATGCTTACCCGGATTATTCGCCATCACGGCACGATGAAGGGCATTTTGACGACTGGTTCCCAGCCGCTGGAAGAACTGAAAGAAATGATGTCTGACCTCACCATTGAAGAATTGCGTAATCAGGTTCCTATGACTTCCACACCTCATCCGTACAGCAGTCCTGGCAACGGAGAGCGGATCGTATTGATTGACTACGGTGCAAAAAGCGGCATTTTGCGCGAACTGAACAAACGGGACTGCGATGTAGTTGTCGTTCCACATGATACGACGGCTGAGGAAATTCGTCGCTTGGACCCGGACGGTATCCAGCTGTCTAACGGCCCTGGAGATCCAAAAGACGTACCCCATGCCGTTCGTACGGTAGCTGAACTGTTAGGGGAATATCCGATTTTCGGAATTTGCTTGGGACACCAGTTGTTCGCTTTAGCTTCGGGAGCGGATACGGAAAAGCTGAAATTCGGACATCGCGGTGGTAACCATCCGGTGAAAGAACTGGAGAGCGGACGCTGCTTTATCACATCACAAAATCACGGCTACACGGTGAATGAGAATTCGATCCAAGGAACTGAGCTTGAAGTGACGCATATTAATAACAACGATAAAACGATTGAAGGTCTTAAACATACCAAGTATCCCGCGTTTTCGGTTCAATATCATCCAGAGGCTGCACCAGGACCTTACGATAATGGCTACCTGTTTGACCGTTTTCTGGACATGATCCGTGAGCACAAAAGAAATCATCCAAAGCAACCGCGTCAGGCTGCTATCGCCGCCGCAGTGAGAGGAGAGCGCTAATATGCCGAAAAATACAGAACTTAAAAAAATACTTGTGATCGGTTCCGGTCCGATCGTCATTGGTCAGGCAGCAGAATTTGATTACGCTGGTACACAAGCTTGTCAAGCGCTCAAAGAAGAAGGCGTCGAGGTAGTACTGATCAACAGTAATCCGGCAACCATCATGACAGACACCAACATGGCAGACAAAGTATACATCGAGCCGATCACACTTGATTTTGTAACACAGATTATCCGTCAAGAGCGTCCAGATGGTCTGCTTCCTACGCTGGGAGGACAGACAGGTCTGAATATGGCAGTGGAACTGGCTCGCGCCGGAGTGCTGGAGCGTGAAAACGTCAAGCTGCTGGGAACTCAACTGAATTCGATAGAACAAGCCGAAGATCGTGATCTGTTCCGTGATTTGATGCGCGAGTTGGAACAGCCTGTACCAGAGAGTGTAATTGTAACAACCTTAGAGGAATCGTTAGAATTTGCTAACGAAATCGGTTATCCAATTATCGTTCGCCCTGCTTATACGCTAGGGGGAACAGGCGGTGGTATCTGCTCTACAGAAGAAGAACTGCGTGAAACCGTCAGCTCTGGCTTGAGATACAGTCCAATCGGACAATGTTTGGTGGAAAAAAGTATCGCAGGTATGAAGGAAGTCGAGTATGAGGTCATGCGTGACGGCAATGATAACTGCATCGTTGTTTGTAATATGGAGAACTTTGATCCAGTCGGCGTGCATACTGGTGACAGTATCGTCGTAGCTCCGAGTCAGACGCTGTCAGATCGCGAATACCAGATGCTGCGCTCCGCTTCTCTGAAAATTATCCGCGCCCTCAATATCGAAGGCGGCTGCAATGTACAGTTTGCGCTTGATCCGCACAGCTATCAATACTATGTAATTGAAGTAAATCCGCGCGTAAGCCGCTCCTCGGCACTGGCTTCCAAGGCAACTGGATATCCGATTGCTAAAATGGCTGCCAAAATTGCACTGGGCTACACGTTGGATGAAATTGTGAATCCGGTAACGGGACAAACGTATGCTTGCTTTGAGCCAACACTGGATTACATCGTGAGCAAAATACCACGCTGGCCATTTGACAAATTCATTTCTGCCAACCGCAAGCTGGGCACGCAAATGAAAGCAACGGGTGAAGTCATGGCCATCGGACGCACATTCGAAGAGTCCATCCATAAAGCGGTACGGTCGTTGGAAATCGGTGTAAACCGTCTGCATCTTAAGGGAGCCGAACAGCTGTCTGATGACGTGCTCAAGGATCGCCTGATTAAAGCAGATGATGAGCGTTTGTTCTTGGTAGCCGAGGCGTTCCGTCGCGGCTGGCAGCAGCAGGAGATTCAAGATTTGACGAAAATTGACTGGTGGTTCCTCGATAAGGTAGAGGGAATCGTCAAGTTCGAAGCCATCATCGCTGGAGAGTCTGAGCTGACCTACGAAACACTCTATCAGGCCAAACGTAAAGGTTTTACCGACCGCTCTATCGCCGAGATTCGCAGTATGGGCCAAAACGACAGTATGACAACCGAGCGTGAGGTACGTGAATTCCGTCTAGCTCAAAACCTGCGTCCGGTCTACAAAATGGTAGATACGTGCGCAGCCGAGTTTGAAGCCACAACTCCGTACTACTACTCCTCTTACGAGGTGGAAAATGAAGTTATTCCATCTAACAAAGAGAAAGTTATCGTACTCGGCTCCGGACCGATTCGGATCGGGCAAGGGATTGAATTTGATTACTCCACCGTACATGCGGTATGGGCTATTCAAAAAGCAGGCTACGAAGCAGTGATTATCAATAACAACCCGGAGACGGTATCTACGGACTTTAACACATCCGATCGCCTCTACTTTGAACCGCTCTTCTTCGAAGATGTAATGAATGTCATCGAGCAGGAAAAACCGATTGGGGTTATCGTCCAGTTCGGTGGTCAAACGGCCATTAATCTCGCAGCTCCGCTGAGTGCGGCAGGCGTGAATATTTTGGGTACGAGTCTGGAAAGTATCGATGAAGCGGAAGACCGGAAAAAGTTCGAGCAACTTTTGTCTCGTCTGGCTATCGCACAGCCTAAAGGCAACACGGTCACATCGGTAGATGAAGCAGTAGGAACCGCACAGGCGCTAGGCTATCCGGTCCTGGTACGTCCATCCTACGTTCTGGGCGGGCGCGCTATGGAAATCGTGTACTCAGATACGGAATTGCTGCGGTACATGGAAGAAGCGGTTAAAATCAATCCAGAGCATCCGGTGCTCATCGACCGTTATATGCTGGGTAAAGAAGTTGAGGTCGACGCCATCTGCGACGGCGAGACAGTATTGGTACCAGGCATTATGGAGCATGTAGAACGGGCCGGGGTTCACTCAGGTGACTCGATCGCGGTGTATCCACCACAGCACTTGTCTGCCGAGCTGAAACAAAAAATTGTGGAAATTACAATCAGTATCGCCAAAGAATTAAAAACGATCGGTCTGGTAAATATCCAGTTTGTCATTCATCAAGACCAGGTGTACGTGATCGAGGTTAATCCTCGCTCCTCGCGGACGGTTCCTTTCTTGAGTAAAGTAACGAATATCCCGATGGCGAATCTGGCTACACAGGCTATTTTGGGCGGTAAGCTTAAAGATGCAGGTTATTCAGAAGGCCTTTGGCCTGAAAGTAATTATGTCTCGGTTAAGGTTCCGGTATTCTCCTTTGCCAAACTGCGCCGTGTAGAGCCGACGCTGGGCCCAGAAATGAAATCGACAGGTGAAGTCATGGGACGCGATATTCAGTATGCCAAAGCACTGTACAAAGGACTTGTGGGGGCTGGCATGAAAATTCCATCCACTGGAGCAATCATCATTACAGTGGCAGATAAGGACAAAGAAGAAGCTGTCGAGTTGATGCAGGGCTTTTACAGACTGGGCTATAAAATTATTGCAACAGGTGGAACGGCGGCTGCTATGAAGCAGGCCAATATTCCGGTGAACACGATCAACAAGCTGAGCGAAGGTAACCCGAACATCCTGGATATGATCCGTACGGGTGAAGCCAACTTTGTCTTCAATACGCTGACCAAAGGCAAAACGCCAGAGCGTGATGGATTCCGTATCCGCCGTGAAGCGGTTGAGAATGGCATCGTCTGCATGACCTCACTGGATACAGTACGCGCTTTGCTAAGAATGCTGGAAACGATCAATTTCACATCCGAATCCATGCCGGTCCTAAGCAACTAATGCGTTACGAATAGATGTGAGGAAATAAGTAGCACAGGGAAGGACATTCATCAGCTTCGGCTGACGGATGTCCTTTATCACGGGCAAATGTACCCGAATTGACGTGAAAAGGGGATGTAGAACGGTGAATGGAGCATTTCAGCAGATGGCAGGACGGCTGATGGTTGCATTAGATTATCCCAATGCACAACAGGCTGAGCAGTTAATTCGGCAGCTAGAGGGAATTCCCTGTTATATAAAAGTAGGTATGCAACTGTTTTATAATGCAGGGCCAGCTTTTGTAGAACAGCTAAAGTCCAGAGGATACTCCGTATTTCTGGATTTGAAAATGCATGATATCCCTAACACGGTGCGGGGAGGGGCAGAGAGCATTACCCGCCTAGGTGTGGATATGTTCAACGTACATGCTGCTGGAGGCGTTAATATGATGTCAGCCGCTAAAGCTGGTGCAGAAGCAGCTATTTCCGCAGACAGTTCGCTTTCCATGCCGCTCATTATTGCAGTCACACAGCTGACTAGCACGGATCAGACGACCATGAATAAGGAGTTAGGTATTCCTGGTACGGTACAGGATGCAGTAGTTCGTTACGCACAACTGACCCGTGAGGCGGGACTGGATGGTGTGGTAGCTTCACCTTTGGAAGTGCCTGCCATTCGTGCTGTATGTGGATCAGACTTTAAGACGATAACTCCTGGCATACGCCCGGCAGGTAGTGCTGCAGGCGATCAGTCGCGTGTGCTTACACCT
The DNA here is from genome assembly GCF_038008045.1 of Paenibacillus sp. FSL P2-0173. Classification (NCBI taxonomy): domain Bacteria; kingdom Bacillati; phylum Bacillota; class Bacilli; order Caryophanales; family Paenibacillaceae; genus Paenibacillus; species Paenibacillus sp. FSL P2-0173. The sequence goes on along the minus strand of NZ_JBBOYK010000001.1, from coordinate 1,207,997 downwards.
GGGCAAGCCATTGCCCAAGGCAGCAGCTACATTGTTGTTGGACGTCCTATCACCGCAGCAGCAGACCCACGTGCCGCAGCGGAACACATTATTGAGGAGATGATACAAGTATGACCACATTCAATAGTATCCCCGAGCAAATCGCATTCCATCTGTTACGTATTCAGGCGGTGGCATTGCGCCCGCAACAGCCTTTTACATGGACATCCGGCATTAAATCGCCAATCTACTGTGACAATCGTCTGACCATGTCCTACCCGGAGGTACGCGAGCTGATCGCAGACTCATTTGCTGCCCTCATTCGTGAGCAATATCCCGAAACCGAAGTCATTGCAGGGACAGCTACAGCAGGGATTCCTCATGCGGCCTGGGTGGCGCAAAAGCTAAATCTGCCAATGGCCTATGTGAGGGACAAAGCCAAAGGACATGGGAAAGAGAACCAAATTGAAGGCCGCATCAGCGCAGGACAAAAGGTTATGGTCATCGAGGATCTCATTTCTACAGGAGGCAGCTCCATTAAAGCAGCACAGGCCGTAGCACAAGCGGGCGCTCAGCCGTTAGCAGTACTAGCTATTTTCAGCTACCAGCTAGACAAAGCGACTCAAGCCTTTGAAGAAGCAGGTGTGGAGCTGCAAAGCCTGTCCAATTATACAGCCCTGATGAACGTTGCCTTGCGTGAAGGAACCATTCAGGAAGAAGAGATGGAACTGCTGCGTTCCTGGCGTCAGGATCCGGCTTCCTTTGGCAAATAAGATGAGCTATAGGGGCCAACAGAGATAATGATTAGAGCGATTCGTACTCGTTACTAACCATTGTAGATTGTTATGGCTCAGGCCGTGTAAATCGAATTCGATCCGGTTACACTAACTCCTACCATCATGTGAAAAGAGGGAGTTCGGATGTATTGGATTTACTATGGCAGACTGTACACGACTAAATTTCAGGCAGGATGTCTGGCAAAAAGGTTGGAGCACGACGGCTGGATGTATGGCTACAATGATCCCCGCGCAGTGGAGGTGTACCGCTCGCGCAAAGGTCGTTATGGTGTCCGATTTATTCCGTAAGTCCACGAAAATAATTTTTAAAAAGAAAATTTTCGATAGGCTATTGACGAAACACAAGAAAATGTTGTATATTAATTAACGTTGCTGTTATGAATATGTAACGTGAATATACATATTTTTTTGAGGGCCCTTAGCTCAGTTGGTTAGAGCGGTCGGCTCATAACCGATTGGTCGGGGGTTCGAGTCCCTCAGGGCCCATTTCCTCAAAAACCCTTGCGTAGCAAGGGTTTTTTGTTGTTTATAGAGGGTGAGAAAATGGAGGAAAGTAGCCCCTTTATGAGGGAGCGATTATAATCCTTCCCACGAGTACAGTCTCCGTCTCTTTCAAGACCTCTTGAAAGCCTAATTTTTCGTGGACAATCAACCCAAACTTTGAAGTCATATTTGTCTTCTAGTTCCTTTCGGATGGAATATACTCCTTCGATTATGACAATGCCGCCAGCAGGAACAGTATGCCATTCCGATAACTTATCAGTTTCCCAGTCATACCTTTGATAACGGACAGCTTTCAGAAATCATTTTGCGATCGTTATATCGTCTTTTCGATGCCTGATTTGACTATATTGTGTGGACGGAAGGGTCTACATTTCGGGTAGAATGACGGGGTAGGGACCAGAAGGTTATTATGCCTACAGGAGATGGGAAGCGCTACTTTAGAAAATATTAGGGACTAGTGAGTTTTACTTTTAGATCTAAAAGAGGACTCCACTGACTGAAAGCTGGTGTGAGTCCCAGTGTATTTCCTTAGATGACTTTAAACGTGAGCATTTTAATAGAGATGTTTAACTAAGGCAGCTGTCCTGCTCCGAGGTACTTATTCTTTGAAGTATTCCATGAATACGTCGCTATAGCTAAATTCCATCCTCCCTCAGGTCTGTACTTTTTCCAATATTGTTTAACGGTTCCCTTTATATCAACTTGTACACCCTGATCGCCCATAATGGAAAGTTTATTAAATAATGTACCGTTTTTATATTGATAAGCATAAAACAGTGTATTTGATGGTCCATATTCAAACGTTATTGCTATGTGCTTTTCTTTTTTGGATACTTGATAAATCTGAATAGTAGGCTGTTCAAAAAATTGATCACTAATTATATTTGTGTTAATTAATACAACAGCCCCTTTAGAATTAACAAGAAAAAAATCACCCGCTTCAGTAAGTAGGAAGTATTCCTTCGCAATTCACGTACAGTTGTCACACTTAAATGTAGAAGAGTGCTAAAGTAGGTAAAAGGATGGGAGTGGTATTTTGAAAATAGATCAAGTTTTTGAACATGACATAAGTCAAGAGTTAGCAGCCAGTATACAAGCATTATTAATGGACAGTTTTTCAGAAATCTACCCTACGGATAGAATTTATTTCAAGCAACTTCCACATTTTAGACTTCTAGCTTTTAACCATGATTATCAACTTATAGGGCATGTTGGATTAGATTATAGGATAATGAATCTAAACGGAGAAACCATAAGAGTACTGGGTTTAATTGATTTGTGTGTTTCAAAAAATGTTCGATCACAGGGAATAGCTTCAGCACTGCTTTTAGAAATTGAAAAGTTATCCGTTACACGAAATATTGATTTTATACTTTTATTTGCTGATAATATGAACTTGTATTTAAGAAATGGATATAAGCCTGTAAAGAACAAAATTAAATTGTTAAAAATTGATAATGAAAAAATTATTACAAATGGAATAGGCTTTGAGAAAATTGATGGAATAATGATTAAAAAAGTAGGAAAGATAGATTGGAGTGAGGGAGACTTAGATTTTTTGGGGTATCTTTATTGATCTCACGAAAGTTTAGAAAAGAGGACGTTCGAGCATTTGGCACTCAATTTGAGGAGCATTTAAATAAAACTTCTCAAGAGTCGGTTAATAGAGTTCAATGAAAACTAATAAAGGATTCCGCTGATAAAAAAGCTAATATGAGTTCTTTTCGACCCATAAAAATAGCACTGCCCGAATAAACGGACAGTGCTATATATACTGCTTTTATCTTAGGACACCTTAACAGTGTACACCATTCTCAATTTACCGTTACCGCCGTAAATCTCAACTCTTGCATTCGTTGCAGTAGTGGTGGTTACCACCCCGGAAGCGGAGACGGTGACATTTCCGCTCGCCACTTTATAAGTATCCCCTGGGTAATTTGACAACGCATAGGAATAATTACGTGGCAACGTAGCCGTTCTGTAGTATACTCCGTTAACTTCTACGACAGGCGTAATTACCGGAGAAGGGCCTACAGATGCGGACGCGCTAGGGACGATAATACTCCCAATAAGTCCCAGAGACATAGCTGTTGATAATAATATTTTCTTAGTATTCATAAAGAATTCCTCCTGATGTATGATTTTAACTCCTAAAATATACCATGTAAAATTATTGATTTCACTTCATTCGACAAATGTTGTCAAAATAATACAACAAAACGATTCTAAAGTACTATAAAATACAAAATAATTAAAATATAACAATTTAAGTATTTACTTTTTAATTTGCCATACTTTTGAACTATTCTTCATAGCTGTATACTCTTTGATCACACGAAATAAAAAACGGACGTCAGAGTGATTTGCTCCAAGTCCGTTTTGTATTTGTATCTATTTAGTTCTTGATATCAGTTGACAAGTTGGTGTGCAAGCCTCTCATCGCTGTCTAGATTCCTTTCTACCATACGTTGTTTTAATGCAGACAGTTCCGCACACTGTCGAATTGCTTCCGCTACAAGCTGGGCGACCTGTTTGGCTCCTTCGTCAGAAAAATGGGTGTTATCCGTTACACCAGCGGGGTAATTAGGATGCGTTTTTTCAGGCAAATGCATAAATAGCTGCTGTGACTCTTTTTTACCCATTGAACGATATAGCTGCTGAGAAGCTTTAAAAATATCGAGCAGGGGTGTTTTGGTTTCCGCGGCTACTTGTCTCATGGCAGCAGGATAGGCTCCTACAGCCAGCGGATCAGGTTCACCGTCTGCTTTGAAGCGGCGGCGGCTTACAGAGGTCAATAGCACTGGAATTCCACCACGCTCCCGAGCGGACTGAATGTATTGAATTAAGTTTTGACGATACTCTCCATCAGGATCGGTATAGCGAGTGGGGTCTTCTTTTTTCTCATCGTTGTGTCCAAATTGAATAAACAGATAATCTCCAGCTTGAATATCTTTTTCAATATCAGCTAACCGGCCTTCTGCTATAAAAGATTTGGTGCTTCGTCCATTGACGGCACGATTGTCCACATGAACAGACGGTGCCAAGTAGCTTTGCAAGTGTTCGCCCCAGCCTGTCATCGGTTTTTCGGTAGCCCCTTTTTGAGCTGCAGTGGAGTCCCCAGCGATAAACAGTCGAGTTGTCATCTGTTGCCTTGCCTGAGCATATCCATGTTTTTGAAGCCAAGTTTCCGCCAGATTAAGCCATTGATGGCATTCATGGTTGTCCTCTGACAGCCCCAAGCCGTGTCGCCCTTCCTCAAATACATGCAGTTCAAACGGAATACGTTCTCTGGATAATGAAAAAGCGAACAACAGACTATTTTCTACCGGTACAGCGCCATCATTGGCTGTAGTCCACATCAAAGTTGGAGGTGTCTGTGAAGTTACTTGCCGATCGGATGAAAAGGCTTGAAGCTGCTCCAGCGTCGGCTGTTCCCCTAAAAAATGTGTACGGCTTCCGATATGTGTATAAGGCTCATGAAATGAAATTACAGGGTATCCCAACAACAGAAGATCTGGCTTTACCGTCCCTATAGTGGAGACAATGGAGGCCAAGTGACCGCCTGCAGAAAAACCGAAGAGCCCCACTTGATCAGGAATGACTAGCCAGTCATGCGGTGTTTGGCGAATCCATTGCAGAGCATGTTCTACATCCTCCAACAAGGAAGTAATCTCGAAATCGCCGACTTGATACTCCAGCACACCCGCATGAATACCTAGATCATTCAACCATCGGGCTATAGGCTCTCCTTCATGTGAGGCCAAATGCTCGTAGCCACCGCCAGGTAATACCAATATAAAAGGACGAGCTTCACGAACTGCTACGGGATAGAGGGAGAGAAAGGAAGTGTCTGACGGAAATTCTTCTTTTACAATCGGTTCTTTAGGACTAACAACATGTAACATAAATAACTCCTCCAAATTTCTTTTTAACTGCCGCAAACCAAACAAAATCGACTTAAATTGGAATGATACGGATGTAAAAAATAATGCACACGTGAAAAAAATGATTTAAACCTTGTTATGAAAGCGCTATAATTTTGTTGTGATGCAAAGAGCCAGAGGGGGAGCGCAATGAAAAAAGGAAGAATGTTCTATACTATTTTTATTACGATTCTGGTTTTGGGAATAGGATTGGTGGCCAGTTTTGGCAGCTACATCTATTTTACAACAATTAGCTCCGTTGTGGAGAGAGTTTCCAATACCAAGCAAAGCTACATGGCACAGATCAGAAATAGTCTGGAGCAGAAAATTCAAACGATTGAATATGCTTTTAATACGTATAGCACGACCAGTTCCTTTAATGATGTTGTGAAAAATCCCATTACAGAAAAAGATTTTATAGCGTATCGGAATGTGAATACTCAGCTCAATTATATTGCTACGATGGGATTAGAGGGGACGGAATATTCGCTAATCAGTCTGGATCAGAATTGGAGAATCTCCAATGGAAGCCTGTCCTATTTGACGAAAACGGAACGAGAAAAGCTGATTAGTACCTATATCGACCACCAAGAGAAGGGACTATTCTGGGTTAAAACAGATAAAGGAATTCGTTTTGTTAATACCTTGCCTGTATTCTCTAAGAAGAAGCAAGCCATTGCTTTGTCGGATATTTCGCTGCAAACGTTAAATCATACGATTCAAACCGAGGATCATATGGCTGTTTTTATTTTGAATAAACAAGGCGATTTAATGTATGAAACCCAGCCTGCTGAACAATTATTGTCCACCCAACAGCTTCAGCATATTTCAGAAGCTGCAGTGAAGCCGAACAACACAGGTATGTTAACTTTGGAGAAAACGGATCAGCAGCCTGCACGACAAGTCATTTATGCCAAATCTGCTTACAACAATTGGACTTACTTAACGGTATTAGATAAGAAAGAAATTGCGGATGCCTTTCAAACGACCAAATTTGGGATCATCATGATGGGACTTGTATTAACGCTCTTAATGGTGGTAGTGGCGTACTTCATTGCCATTTACTTTACAAAGCCATTTCAGCAAATAAAACGAAGCTTGCCTAAAAATCCTAATTTCGCTTTCAAAAATGAACCTTCTAAAAATGAAATTGAATGGATTATTAATTCAATCGATAACATTGTAACCGAGAAAGAAAGCTTGGAAAGTCTCATTCAGTCCGAAATGCCACAGTTGGAAACCCAATTGATTCTCAACCTGTTCCGCAAACGTATTTCTGCAGAGGAATTGGCACGAAAAATGCCACGCTTGGGTTATCCGCCGATCGAGAATCAAATGTATATTACCTTGTTAGTCCAACTGGATAATCTGGGAGATCGAGAGCCCTCGGATAAAGATGTTTTGCTGCTGGCTATTAATAAAATCGTAGAAGAAACGATTCCAGAGCAGCAGCGAATGCTTCCCATCATTTTGAACGATAACACTCAGGCCACCATATTAATTCTGACAGGTAAGAGCGAACAGGAAATGAGAAAGCAAGTCCTAGATGATGCGACCCTTTTGGTTCGAAACGTAAAAGAGTATTTGAATGTATCCATCAGCATCGGCATTAGTACGGCGTATGATAACTTATTAGAAAGTAAAGAAGCCTGTGAGATGAGCAAGCAAGCTTTGCATCACCGTTTAAATTTAGGCAAAGAATCAATTATTTTTTATGAAGATATTTCCATGGTCATTTCAGGTCCGGTGCTGCTTCATTATCCTACGGAATTGGAATCAAAACTGTTTGATGCCATCCGAATAGGGGACGAAGAGCAGGTATACCATACCGTGCACTCTTTATTGGAGGAAATGATGATAAAAAACAATCATTCCATGAACTTTGAAGTGCTGTTGGTACGGTTTGTGAATAACCTCATCCAATTGGAGCAGCTATTAGGGATTGAAGTGCTGCTGACGCAAGACAACCATGCCTTGTATCATCGTTTGCTGGACATCCGTAACCCGGAAGAGATAGAACGTATGCTGATAGAGCAAGTTATTTTCCCCATGGTAAAAAGCATGAAGGAGAAGACCAATCAGCAATTCCGCTGTCTCTCGGAGAAAATTGCGGCTATTATCCGTGCTGAATATGACCAGGAATTATCATTAGAACTCATTGGAGACCGACTTCATTACAATCCGAATTATTTAAGCAGCATTTTCAAAAAAGAATACGGAACGACGTTTAGTGAATATCTAATGGGCTACCGGTTACAAATGGGCAAGAAATGGCTTGTTGAGACCGATATGACGATTAAAGAAATCGCTGAGCGACTGCAATATCATAATTCGCAAAACTTTATCCGCTCTTTTCGGAAAAAGGAACAGGTTACACCAGGAGCTTACCGAAAGATGAAGCAAGCCAATTAGCCTTTAACCGCTCCTAATAAAGCTCCTTTGACAAAGTGCTTTTGCACAAATGGATACACGATTAACATCGGAACGGTCGCAATGACAATGACTGCCATCTTAATCGTCTGCGCAGGCGGGATGACATCTACAGCAGTTCCTTCTGCCTGCATACCACTGGAAACGATTACAATTTGACGTAGCAAGACTTGAATCGGCCATTTGGCAGAATCATTAATATAGAGAATGGCGTGCATATACGTATTCCAGTAGGCAACAGCGTAGAATAGAGAGATGGTTGCAATAGAAGGCAGGGCTAACGGCAACATAATTTTAAAGAAGATACCAAAATCGTTGCACCCGTCCATCTTGGCTGATTCCTCCAAATCATCTGGCAGCGCCTGAAAAAAGTTACGCATGATAATCAGGTTAAACGCATTAATGGCCACGGGAAGAATCAAGGACCAATACGAATTGATAAGCCCCATGCTTTTTACAACCAGGAATGTCGGAATCATCCCCCCACTAAACAACATAGAAAACACGACAATGAAGTTAATCGTATTGCGGCCAAGTAGATATCTTCGGGATAATCCATAAGCCATAAAAGCAGTAAATATCATACTTACAACTGTACCGACGACCGTTACTCCAACCGAAACCCCGAGACCTCTAAAAATGGTGGGAGTCGACAGAATATAGCGATAGGCATCCAAGGAAAAAGTAACGGGGAATAAAATGAACTTCTTGGCTATCACTTCTTCAGTTGAGGCAAAAGAGCTGGCGATGATATTCAAAAAAGGTAAGAGACAAGTGAGGGCAATGAGAATCAATAGTGTACTGTTTACAATGTTGAAAATACGGCTGCCCAGCGATTCTTTTTTTCGTAATTTTTGTTTTCGTAATGGTTGCGTCAATGTGGTTGACCTCCTCGTAATCGTTTACATGTCAACCTTATCAAGAGGAAAGAATTCCGTATATAATCAAATCTTGAGGTGTTCTCTAATCATGGAGAAAAGCGGATGATCATTAGGTTGTGTTGTAATCATTAGCTAAGGTGAAAAGGTTGAAAAGTAGGCTGTATACTCAATTTTGTAAACGCTATCATTTGATGATTATATGCGGAATGCTGAAAATCGCGTACTCTTGAAAACGTATACAGGAACGTTTGAAGGAGGTCGAACTAATGAAAGTTTCAAGTGTCCCCGCACCAAACATGAAAATGAAAAAGAACAAAAGAACGACAGAAAGCCTTTTACGAATGCAGAAACACAAGTTGCTCTATTTAATGGTTTTACCCGGACTGGTGTACTTCATTATTTTTAAGTACTTTCCTATGGGGGGATTGGTGATTGCATTTCAGGATTATCAAGCTTTTCAGGGAATCACGGGCAGTCCATGGGTAGGAATGAAGCATTTTATTCGTTTGTTTACCGAGCCTACGTTTTTTATGCTGCTTCGTAATACACTGGTTTTGTTTGCGCTGAACATTGTAATCTTTTTTCCATTGCCCATCATTTTGGCACTCATGCTGAACGAGGTTAGGAAGATGTTTTTTAAAAACATTATTCAAACCATTATCTACATCCCGCACTTTATGTCATGGGTTATCATTGTTTCGATTTCTTATGTATTCCTAACCGTAGACGGTGGGGTGCTGAATGAAATGATTGCCGCGCTGGGCGGTGAGAAGATCAGCTTCTTAACTTCTCCTCAATGGCTGCGAACCGTCTACATCGGGCAAGTGATTTGGAAGGAACTCGGCTGGTCTACCATCATTTATCTATCTGCGATTACAGTGGTAGATACGCAATTGTATGAGGCAGCAGAGATGGACGGAGCTGGACGCCTGAGAAAGACATGGCACGTTACCTTGCCTGCGATCCGCCCAGTCATTATTACATTATTAATTTTGAAGATCGGTAGCACGTTGGATTTGGGCTTTGAGCATATGTATCTGCTATTGAACTCATTAAACCGCGAGGTTGCCGAAATCTTTGACACCTACATTTATACTGCGGGCTTAAAGAATGGACAATTAAGTTTCAGTACGACGGTAGGACTTTTTAAAGGTGTAGTAGGGTTAATCCTGATTATGGGCTCCAATCGACTGGCCAAGAAATTTGGTGAAGACGGCGTTTACTAATGACGACGGGAAGGATGCAAAATGGTACGGTTTGTAGAAAACATGAACAAATGGTGCATGCGCCTGCTGCGCCTGGTCTACCTTAACTTGCTTTGGACGGTTGCGACGATTCTGGGCTTGGGTTTTATAGGCGTTGGGCCTGCAACCGTTGCTATGCTTAGTATTTTAAGGCAGTGGATTCGGGGCAATGAGGAAGTCGCCATTTTCTCGACGTTTGTACGTTACTTTAGAGAAAGCTTTAAAGAAGCAGCAATCATTGGCGGGCTTTACAGCCTTGTGGGTTACGTGCTCTACGTGGATATAGTCAACGTCTCGTCCTGGTATGTTCGTGTGGTGACGCTTATTGGAGCCTTTTTGTATCTCATCTCTTTGGCCTACATTTTCCCGCTGCTGGCTCACTATGATTGGAAAGGTATCGGACTGAAGGTCAAAATGTCGATAGTGATTGGATTTTCGTATTTACAATATACGCTTGTTCTTTTTGTAGCCATTGTCGTGCTTTTTGCATTGATTCTAGGCTTGTACCCAGGAATTCTAACTTTTGCCGGAGCAAGTATTATGGGTTATCTCGTGATGTGGATGACGCATCAGGTGTTCAGCAAAATAGAGCGAGAGGTTCTGGTGAAAGAGGAAGATATGGCATAAATATATAAACAGAAAAGGAGCAAACACGATGAAAAAGGGAATCACGACGAAAAAGGGAGTATCGGGCCTTCTTGCTGTACTAATGGTCATGAGTGTTTTTTTAGCTGCTTGCGGTGACAAGGGAGCTGAGGATCAAAGCGGCCAAACCTATGATCCGAAGTCCAAACTGGAATTTACCTGGTTAAACGTATTGCATACAGCTTCTCCGCCTACAGAAACGATCAAAAGCAAAATTGAAGAATACACCAATTCTAAAATCACGTTCAATTGGGTGCCTGACGCTTCCAAAGAAGAGAGAATCACTACCGCGCTTGCATCCGGCGAATTGGCCGATATGGTGACTCTGACGATGATGACAAATTCTTCAGTACGAAGCTCTTTGAAATCAGGGCTATTCTGGGATGTAGGAAAGTATTTGGATGATTATGAAAATTTGAAGAAAATCCCGCCTGAAGTTCGGGAAGCCGCATCCATTGAAGGGGTACTGTATGGCGTTCCGTTCCAGAAGAATCTGGCTCGGGCGGGTCTGGTCATTCGCCAGGATTGGCTGGATCGCTTGGGACTGAAGGTGCCGACGACACTGGATGAGTTGTATGAAGTTGCGAGAGCGTTTACAGAAGATGATCCGGATGGAAATGGAAAAAATGATACGACTGGGTTCGTTGACAGATCGGATCTACGCTACAGCAGCTTCAAAACTTTAAGTTCCTACTTTGGCACACCTAATGGCTGGAAAGTAGATGAAAGCGGAAAATTTACGCCGGAATTTGATACTCCTCAATATTTGGAGACCTTAAAGTATTCCAATAAATTATACAAAAACGGATATCTCTCTAAAGACTTTGCTGTAACCGCTAAAACGGACCAGCAACAACAATTTGCACAAGGTAAAGCAGGTATTTATACAGGTATGATCGATATCTCTAACCTCAGAACCTTGTCCCAAGGCTTACAAAAGGGGCTGAAGCTGGTACCGGTTAACAAGATTTCGAATGGAGATGGCAAATACCACGTATGGTCTGAGGGAAGCGGAGTAGGAGGTTTGCTGGCATTTCCGAAATCCGAAGTAAAAACAGAAGCTGAGTTGAAGAGACTGCTGCAATTTGTAGATGATTTAATTGACAAAGATGTATATATGTATATGACCGGCGGTATAGAAGGCACTCATTATAAGATCGAAAAAGATGGAGCCTTCAAAATTACGAATACAGATTTGTGGCAAGCAGATGTTCAGCCGTTTTCAAGCTCCAGACCAAGTGAAGTGACCTACAACTTAAAAGATGCCAATCCAGAAAAGGAACTGGCTAATGAATTAGTCCGAGAAAATAATGAATTTGCTGTTCTGGACCCAACCGTGCCACTGGATTCAGTCACCGCTAATGAGCAAGGAACAGAGCTGGAGAAAATCATTACCGACGCCTCCTTCAAATTTATTATGGGTGAGCTTGACGAAGCAGGATTTAAAGCAGCCGTAGAAAACTGGAAAAACTCCGGTGGATCACGGATTACTGCTGAGTACGAGGAAGCGTATAAGAAAACGAAAAAATAATAGCTGAGCATGGCTGTTGCCCCCAGACTCCTTGAATAATTTCTTGGATGTTGAAATCCGGGGGCAGCTTATGCTTTTCCAATACAAAATGGATCTAACATTCACAAAATATAAAGACAGGAGAGAACGAAATGCAATTGTATAACATTGTAGATTATGGAGCAGTTCAGGATGGCACGACGCTGGCTACGGGAGCGATTGCGGCTGCGATTGAAGCGGCCAGCAATGCTGGAGGAGGAACCGTTTTTGTTCCGTCTGGGACGTATCTGACAGGTGCTATCTTTCTGAAAAGTAACATTGAGCTGCATGTAAGCCCTGGCGCAACTCTGTCCTTTAGTACGGAACTGGCTGATTACCCTGTAGTAGAATCCAGATGGGAAGGCGTTCAGCGGGAAGTGCATGCGTCATGCATTTATGGGCAGAACCTTGAGAATATTTCAGTTACAGGTAGCGGAACGCTGGATGGAAATGGTCAGCCGTGGTGGGAAAAGCACCGCAATCATCCAGAGGAGTTACAGTATCCGAGACCCAAATTAATCAGCTTTGACCGTTGTCAGCGGGTTACCATTAAAGATGTTATGTTAAAAAATTCCCCCAGTTGGACTGTAAACCCCATCGCTTGCTATAACGTTACAATTGATAATTTGTCCATTCTTAACCCGGCGGACTCCCCCAATACGGATGGCATTAATCCTGAATCCTGTTCCAATGTTCGTATTAGCAACTGCAATATAGATGTGGGCGATGACTGTATTGCGATCAAAGCAGGAACCGAAGATACACAAGAGCGAATTCCATGTGAAAATATTACGATTACCAACTGTACGATGGTGCATGGACATGGCGCAGTCGTACTGGGAAGCGAAATGAGTGGTGACATTCGTAATGTTACGATCAGCAATTGCGTGTTCAAGCAAACGGATCGGGGCATACGTCTGAAATCCAGACGAGGACGTGGCGGAAGCATCGAGGATATTCGCGTCAGCAACATTGTGATGGAAGATGTAATTTGTCCATTTATTCTGAATCTTTATTATTTCTGCGGCCCTCGGGGCAAAGACAAATATGTGTGGGACAAAAATCCCTATCCGATTACCGATGAAACCCCGTGCTTTAGACGAATCCATTTTTCCGATATTACGGCACGACAGGTTCATGCGGCTGCTGGATTCTTATACGGACTTGCAGAACGATATATTGCTGAAATCACATTTTCCAATATTGATATTTCTATGGCTAAAAATGCAATTCCCGGTCGTCCGGCCATGATGACAGGGATAGAAGATATGAACAACCGTGGTTTTTATCTAGGTAACGTGAAGGATATTCGTTTTCAACATGTGACGATTGAGAATCATGAAGGTCCTGCCTTTTATATTGAAAATGGGGAAGACGTTGAAATCAATCGTTGCCATTCGAAGAATACAGCTCAGCCCGAAAAGCTGATAGAACAAGTAACGATACAACCTTCTGAACAAAATATGATGAATTAGGAGGGCATGAAAGGAGGTACAACGTGGATAAGTTGCAAGCATTGTTGGGAGACCTTCCGGCAGATCGCCCTGTAACGGCAACTCTGCTGAATCAAGAAGAGCGTGAGGGATATCGACTGGAGTGTCTCCTGCTGGACTTGAACGGGATCGAGTCTGTACCCGCTTATGTAGCTACACCCTTACAAGGGAACGGTCCGTTCCCATTGGTCGTTTTTAACCATTCGCATGGAGGCAATTATACGAACGGGCGCAAGGAACTGATCCATAGCAGTTCTTACTTACAGCAGCCCTCGTTTGCTACAACTCTGACAGACATGGGGTACTGTGTATGCTGCATTGACATGTGGGGATTTAATGAACGTGGAGGCAAAACCGAGAGCGAGCTGGTAAAGGAAATGCTCTGGCAGGGCCAAGTGCTGTGGGGCATGATGCTGTATGATAACCGTCGTTTGGTGGATTATATGTGCCAGCGTGAGGACATTGATGCTTCTCGTATCGGAACAATCGGTATGTCGATGGGTGGACTCATGGCATGGTGGATGGCTGCGTTAGATGAACGGATACAGGTCACGGTTGATATTTGTGGACAGGTAGATGCCCATACGCTGATCGCCAAAAGGGGATTGGACCATCATGGCTTCTACTCCTATGTCCCCGGCTTGCTGAAGCATTTTACCACCTTGGATATTCAAAAGCGGATCGTACCTCGTCCACGGATGAGTATAACAGGTCAAAATGACCGGATGTGTCCTATTGAAGGAGTCGAGCATTTGGCAAAAGGGCTGCTGGAAGCTTACCAGGAGGCAGGTCACCCTGAGCATTGGCAGCCTGTGATTGCGGGCGGTGGACATATGGAGACGTTGGAAATGCGAACGGCGTGGCAGTTATTTTTAGCCGAACACCTGTAAATCAAATGAAGGGATCGGGGTAACCATGCTAGTTGGAAAAGAATCCTTTTGTGATTTCCATACGATTCAGGAGGCGATTGCTGTATTGGAGCAGTCGGCTTCCAACGAAATGGAAACGCTAACTATTTTATCAGGTACTTATGAGGAAGAGGTACGAATTTACCGTTCATATCTTCATATTATAGGCATCGGGCAGGTAGAGATTCGAATGGATCGGTATGCCAAGGAGCGGGATGAAGCGGGTGAGGAAATAGGGACCTTTGCGACACCTACTTTATTTTTAGGCGGTAGCCATCTGATCTTGGAAAATCTCACGATTTCCAACACGGCAGGACAGGGAGAAGCCATTGGGCAGGCTGTTGCGGTATACGCTCATTGTGATGAAACGGTCTTTAGAAACTGTACCTTTAAAGGGCACCAGGATACTTTATTTACAGGCCCTTTACCTCCTGCACCGAAAGAACGACTCCAGTTTGGTGGAATCCATTTGAAGGAGCATCATAGGCACTATCGGCAGCTCTATCAGCATTGTTATATAGAGGGTACGGTGGACTTTATTTTTGGTGGGGCTACCGCGTATTTTGAAGATTGCGAAATTCGCAGTTTACGCCATCATAAGAACCAAACGAGCTACGTTACAGCTGCCTCTACGCCGCAAGGACAAGCGTATGGTTATGTATTCAACCATTGCTACCTAACTGCAGAGCCTGATATTACCCCGGTTTTTTTGGGGCGTCCGTGGCGGGAGTATGCCAAGACCGTATTTGTCGATTGTAAAATGGGCGATCATATTGACCCACGTGGCTGGGACAATTGGGACAATGTTGCGAACGAGAAAACCGTCTGTTATCAGGAATATAACGGACACGATGAAGTTGCTGCGTTACGTAAGCAGCGTGTTCCGTGGGCGGATTGTTTTGAAGCGGGAACAGAAGCATGGAGCAAGGAACAGTTTTTTGCTGAAGTTACATTTTGGAAGTAAGGAGAAGTGAGGTCTCATGATGATCCAAAATCCCATATTAAAAGGCTTTAATCCCGATCCGTGTATTACACGTGTCGAAGATACTTACTATATTGTGGTGTCATCGTTTGAGTGGCTGCCTGGAGTGCGGGTGTACCAGTCCAAAGATTTGGCAAATTGGGAGCATTGCACAGATATTTTGACCGATCAGGTTGACTTAAGAGGTAATCCTAAAAATTGTAGCATTTGGGCACCGCAGCTTAGCTATGCAGATGACCTTTTTTATCTGCTCTATACGGATGTGAAAAGCACCAAACGTCCGTTCAAGGATGTTCATAATTTTGTGATGACGGCGCCTACGATCCAAGGACCGTGGTCGGACCCCGTTTATCTTAACAGTAGCGGATTTGATCCGTCTTTATTTCATGATGAGGACGGACGTAAATGGCTGTTGAACGCATTGTGGGATTACCGCATGTTGGAAAGCAATAAATCTTCCGGTATAGTCATGCAGGAGTATGACAGCAAGCAACAACAGCTCATTGGCGAGCCTGTTAAAATCTTTGATTGTACTCCTTTAAAGAAAACAGAAGCGCCTCACATCTACAAGCAAAACGGATATTATTATCTTGTTACAGCGGAAGGCGGAACGGGTACGGGGCATGCCGTTACCGTAGCACGCTCGAAGCAGATATCCGGGCCATATGAAGTAGACCCGCACAACCCAATGCTTACGTCACGTGATCAACTTGATTTCCCGTTACAGTGCGCAGGACATGGCAGTCTTGTACAAACACCAGACGGCGAATGGTACATGGCTCATTTATGCACACGTCCAGTAGAGGGGAAATATGCCATTTTAGGACGGGAAACAGCCTTGCAGCAAGTGTACTGGAATGATGAAGGCTGGCTCCGATTAACTGCTGGGGGCCATACACCTCAATTGGAGGTACCCGCACCTCAAGGGATGTTCTCGGTTAAGCAAGAGCAGCAGAGTTATGTTTTTGAGGATTTTTTCGAGGGACCCACATTAGATAAAACGTGGAACACATTGCGTATCCTGGCGGACGATAGCTGGTGTTCATTAAGCCAGCGCCCAGGCTACCTTCGCATTCTGGCTGGAGAATCCATTCAAAGTCTGTTCCAGCATCACGTGCTTGCCATTCGGCAAACGGATCATCATTTCCGGGTAGAAACAGCATTGGAGTATAAGCCGACAAGCTATTTACAAATGGCGGGGCTACTACTGTACCTTAATGAAGAAGATTATTTGTATGCCTATATTAGCTATGAGGAGGGGCAAGGGAAGGTACTGCGCATGATGCGATGTGAAGCCAATACATTTACCTTAGTTCCTCAAGCAATTACGCTTCAGGACGATCTTCCTATACATTTAGCTGTGGAAGTCCATGCATCCCACGGGCAATTTTATTATGGAGTCGGAGACAAACCTGCTTGGAAGCGGCTTTTTGAAATGCAGGATATCAGCTTTTTATCCGGGGGTTTTACAGGAAATTTTGTAGGTATTGCTGCTCATGATATGCAACAATTCCAAGGAAGCTACGCTGATTTTTCTCATTTCTTCTATCATGGTAAGGATCATCTTTCCTCATAAAAAAACATGATAATGATTATGTTGAAAGCACCTTAATGGGTGCTTTTTTCGTTGTTTCTGCACTTTACCTTTTCACATTATAACTTCGCAAAATCTCCAAAAAAGCGGTGCTTGCTTTCGTTTCAAATGTCGAAGAAGGAGTTAGGAAGGAGAATTTTCGAATAACCGGAAGATTACGAATATCCAGTACTTTTAATGTTCCCAGAGCAAGTTCCTTCTGAATGACCCATTGGGACAGCAAAGAAATCCCCAAGCCTGCTTCTACAGACTCTTTGATGATCTGTGTACTGCCAAAATTCATCATATGAGAAGGGGAGAACTGAAACCGTGCAAACATTTTTTCAGCCGCTTCCCGGGTTCCAGAACCTTCTTCCCGCAGAATCCAGATGTCCTCTTGCAGCTCACTTACATCCACTTGAGATTTACCAGCCAAACGGTGATTTTGCGGAACGACGATATACATTCTATCATCAGCAAATGATTCGATGTGTAAATGGTCATGCTGAAATTCTCCTTCGATAATGCCTACATCCAGTTGATTATGGATCATGAGTTTTTCAATTTCCTGGGTGTTGCCGATGGTAATGGAGGGCTGAATGAGTGGATACCGGACCCTCATTTGCGCGATCACATGCGGCAGCACATATTCGCCATACGTGTAGCTTGCGCCGATCGACAGGTTTCCTTTTGCTGTATGCATCAGCTCGTCCACCAAATACTGCATCCGTGTATGGAGACGGATAATCTCCTGAGCATGATGATACACAATTTCACCTGCTTTGGTTAAGCGTACATACTTATTGCTACGCTCCAGGAGGCGGGTTCCTACGCTACGTTCCAGCGTTTGAATATATTGACTTACCGCAGGTTGGGTCATGTGTAACACCTCGGCAGCTCGTGTGAAATTTTGTTTCTCCGCGACCATAACAAATACGATTAAAGATTGGTCCAAGGCCCATTCCTCCAAATTCATCATATCTATTTGCTTATTATCATTATTATAATGATTTATTTTTCTTATGACAAAAACCATATTAAGCTGGATGCATGTAGAATTGGAGGGGTTCACCATGAACAGTCATACACAACACACCAAATTATTTTCGAACAGAGGTCGATTATTCCAGCGTATATTTGGCATTGTCCTCACGATGTTATTTGCTTTGGCAGGCTATGGCCTGAACGAATTGCCAGGCTTTCATTATGTAGGTCCATTGGCTTGTGCCATGTTTCTCGCTATTCTGTACCGACAGTTGTGGGGATACCCTGAAGCTGTGCGCTTGGGAGTTGAGTTTTCAGCAAAGAAAATACTACGTGGAGCTATTGTGTTATTTGGGCTGAAGTTGAACATGGATGTTGTCATTCATCATGGACTTGGTTTACTTTTGCGTGATGTGGGCACTGTTGTATTTTCCATCTTTTTTACGGTTTGGTTGGCAAAACGTTTCAAGGCAGATGCTTCGCTTTCGCTTCTTCTTGGTATTGGAACAGGAGTTTGCGGTGCAGCAGCGATTGCAGCGGTTTCTCCCTTGTTAAAATCCAAAGATGAGGATACAGCCATAGGGGTAGGACTCATTGCCTTGGTTGGAACGGTATTTGCCATTTTGTTTACTGTGCTTCGGCCCTGGCTTCCTTTGACGGATATGCAATATGGAATCTGGTCGGGTATCAGTTTACATGAAATTGCACATGTGGCCTTAGCTGCAGCGCCTGCCGGACAGGATGCACTTGCAATGGGCTTATTAGCCAAACTGGGGCGTGTTTTCTTACTCATACCGCTCAGCTTTGTTTTAATGGTTTGGATGAAACGAACTGGAAAAATTCATACAGACGCTAAAGTGGAGTTCCCCTGGTTCCTCATCGGCTTTATGGCTACAAGTATTGTGGGCAGCTATGTTTTTGGAAAATATATTGTAGTTCCATCTAGTCTGACGAACGGAATTTCTCAAGTTACCACCTTTATGTTAACGATGGCTATGGTAGGCATGGGGCTGAATGTGAGCTTTAAGGCTTTGCGGGAGAAAGCAATGCTTCCCTTACTGGTACTGTCTGTTACTTCGATCATTCTTATAGGGTTAACATTTTTAACAGTGTGAACATGAAGTATTCGTTTGTGATAAGATTGCTAGTAAACTAGATTAATAAAACTGGAAAAAGCTCTGCTTGCTGTATAGCTGGCAGAGTTTTTTAGTACTTTTGTATGATAAGACTGAAATATATACTGAATTAATCGTAACTTTTTACATATGATTCGCGTCTATCAAAATGGAGGTCCTGAGAATCATAGAGTGCAAGAATTTCATAAGCGAAAATTTAGAGAATGGTAGGGTACATAATGAAGAAAATTTGTTTATTTGCTTTTTTGTTTCTGTTTCTACTAGCATTTCCAAGAGAAAGTCATGCTGCATCTTCGAGTTCACATCTTCAGTTGGATGGTAAAGATATAAGTGTTGGCAAAGGTGTTCAGATTCAAGAAGTAAAGGGGAATGTACTGGTTCCACTCCGTCTCATTGTAGAGGAATTGGGTTATAGCGTGAATTGGGAGTCCAAGACAGGGACCATAACTATACATAAGCAAAATCTTAACCTCAGTCTTCAGGTCAACAATCCCATAGCCTCTGTCAATGATCATCAAATGGGATTGGCTGTAGCGCCTTTGCTTAGAGAGGGGACGACTTATGTTCCGCTTCGCTTTGTGTCTGAACAGACAGGGATTGATGTGGCCTGGAACAACGAGCTTAAAACTGTGTTCCTGACGACTCCGCCTACTTCAAGCGACAATAGCGAGTCCACTCATGATCATTCTGCTACTTCAGCTGTAAGTAATCCTAAAGAGAGTGCGCGTACAGCTATAAACCAAATTAGCTTCGCTAATCACCAATTGACTATAGCTGTTAATGGAAAAGCAACCCCCAAAGTAACTACGTTGACTCATGCAGACCGTATTGTTGTAGACATACCTAGTTCAACGTTTTCTGAGGAATTTCTAGCATCGCAATCATTTGACAGTAGTGGACAAGGAAGTTTTCCAGTCACTGAAGATCCAGATGTTTCCCAAGTAAGATACTCCATGTTTAGTACAACCCCCGCATCGGTACGTATTGTGGTTGATCTTAATCACAGCACACCCTTTCATGTACTCAATGCGGATGATGGTAAGGTTGTTATAGCGTTGGATCAGGAAACGGAGGAGCCATCAACTACCGAGGACGTTATACCTACCATACCTGTTGTACCTGCGATTTCTTCTGATGGACACGCGCAAGGAATTGACGTCTCACACTATAATGGCAATATTGATTGGCAGCAAGTGGCAGCGGCAGGTAAGACATTTGCTTTTATTAAAGCTACAGAGGGCACAAAATATCAAGATAATCAATTTTTGATAAATGTACAGGGTGCCAGAGATGCTAACATCTTGGTTGGCGCTTACCACTTTTTGAATGCTACTACCGCGGATGGAGCTCGTCAGGAAGCAGCTAATTTTGCCAGGGCTATAGATTCAGCAGGAGGCAGGCTAGATCTGCCCCCTGTGATGGACTATGAAAATAACCCCAAAGGTCTTACTCCTGCACAAATTAGTGAAGTGGCTCATGCCTTTTTGGATGAAATGGAGAGGCTTACCGGGCGTCAGCCAATCGTATACACGGGCAATGTTTTTGCTTCCAAGTTTGATCCTACATTTTCTATGTATAAACTGTGGGTAGCCCGATACAGCACTACGCAAAAGCCGACCGCGGTTCCAGCTTGGAATAACTGGTGGGCTTGGCAGTACAGTAGCACAGGCAGTGTTCCGGGTATTCAAGGCCAAGTCGATTTGGATGAATACAACGGAACGATAGATGAACTCCGGGCTTCACTGGCAGGAGAGCTCGATTAGCCAAATCATATCATGATCAATCCTCGCGAATCCGGAACGGGATCTGCGAGGATTTTTAATGTCTGATTTGTTTAGTTGGGCATGATCCATACGATTTCGCTGATTCGAACAAAGAATTTTTTTCCGTATACATCTAAAATGACATGGTCGGGCTTACAATCGACTACGCATCCATCAATTCTGCCACGTGTTGTCTCAAGTACAACGTACTTGCCGATCACCGATTTTAATGTTTCTACGACGTATGGATCTACAGGGTGCACCACGACGTGGTGAGAGGTAGGATGGTGAGGAAAAGGTTGATTAACGTTGTAATTGAGCATTTGATTTGAATTCAATTGCTTCACTCCTTCAAGATTAGTTGTGTTATCCTATGCTCCTGCCTAGGAAAGGTGTAGGCTAATGCCCATCAGCGAAAACATTCATAACATTGCCGAAAAGCCCGGTCCATAGGAAAGCTCAATACATAAGCTATGTTGTACCTTGAATTGAAGGAGGCAATGACCATGAGTGAATGTGAAAGAGGTTGTGGTGGCGGTTCAGTAGGGGGCTACCCAGGAGTATGGACATCGACAGGAGCTATCCTGGTACTGTTCATTTTGCTCGTTATCATTACTAAGTCTTTATGGGTTTAAATTGAAATGAGTAGCTTAACCCCCCATCGGTATATAACCGATGGGGGGTTAAGTGTTTTAGAGGATGGAACGTATGATAAAACACCTCAAATAACAGCGTACAGGCCCTACACAAACTGTGCCGGGCTGGGCAGCTGTCATTTGAGGTACATTGGCATCTATAGACAGGAACGGACAATGGAACAGAGATTAAATTAACGCAATCGCCAGCAGGGTGAACAAGCTCAAAGTTAAGATTTGATTCCCATACCCGTAGCCAGGATAAAAGGCAGACGTTTGTACACGTCCGTTCCGTTCTTTTTTTAAGTACACATTATTACGATCCACATCCATAATGGTTCCTTCGTACTGTTTTCCGTCAACGGTGAGAATACGCACTTTTTTATTCATGCAGTTCAAACAGTTGTAATAAGCGTCCATTCCATCACCCCCTCTTATACATTGGCATTTTATGAGAGGGACGGTCTTATGGTAACGGCGAACATACAGGGAAAAGGTATTCCCTCGAACTTAAGGCCTGACTAGAGTTAGCCTATTCTTGATAGGGATTAAAAGAGAAGCCAGGATATCCATTGGTATGGGCGTAACCTCTTTGGGGGGCGACCTGAGGGTGGGGTGAAGTATCGGCAAGCCTTACATGTATCCCAGGTTTTCGGGGGGGCTGCTGCTTGCAGTCATTGGGAGGACCGATGATGACAGGCTTTTTAATTGGGGCGAGTGCTTCCTGAATCTTATTCTCATTCAGGCAGTAAGTATGAGCCAGAATGTTACTTGGCATTAGCCGCAAAATGTCGGAGCCCAGTATGAATTCAGGGGTCGGAGCATTAAAAATGGTCAACAAATGAGTGTTGTCCATCGTGGCGACCAGATAATGCCACCATCCTTGAGGAACGTTAGCCACTTGGCCAGGTGTGATCGGAAAATGTCGTAACTCGAGGGTGAAGGGGTTAATCAGTGACACGGTTACTGCTCCAGAGATGCAGTATACCAGTTCTGTGGCATTTTGGTGATAGTGAGGCTCCACAACATTAGCTGTGCTAAGGCGAATATCCAGCAGCGATACATTCGCCAATGTATTCAGCTGCTGGATCGACAGCTCGTTGATCGAGTTTTGAGCATCCTTCTGAAACAAAACATTGTCTCTTAAATCATAGGTAAATTGTACAGTAGGGGAGGTGTAATCCATATATGAATCCACGCGTCGTTTCCTGCCTTTCTATTATTCGAAATTTGATGATCGTACGCTACCCTATGCATACGCCCATGTATGTGTGCGCGGATATGTGATTTGAATTAGTAGAAATCAGGCTCCGGTCCCGGGCAAGTTGAAGCGAAAAATAGCGAAAAAAGTCACGTATTCAAGTGTGGTCAGAACATGATCCATTGTTCTTAATACACGTCATCCCTTTAGGGATGGCGTTTTATTTGCTTGGGTAGTCTTAGGATCAGAGCCGGATGATACGTAAATGCGGCTTATGGTATACTGCAACGGACGTGTGAAAGCATGATTGTCCCATTCCGTATGTAGCCACGCGTCATTTCTGCAGCTAGGCATAAGTTATGTCATAAGAAACATCATCGGATAAACGTCCCTGAGTTGTACAGGCCGGAATGGTTGCACCGGACAGAACATGAAAGAGGAGGTTGTCTGGAATATGAAAAAGTTATCTATTTTAATCCTGTCCTGCGCATGTATGTTAGGTACTGTATTGTCAGTCGCACCAGGACAAGCACAAGCACAAACGTCAGCTTTGAAGAAAGGGGTTCAAAGCGAACGGGTGCTGGAGCTTCAACAGCAGCTTCATTCGCTCGGTTATTTCAAGGCTGGGTTTACTGGGTACTATGGTTCTCTGACCAGTAAAGCGGTGGCTCGTTTTCAACGGGATAACGGTCTGACACCTGATGGAGTAGCCGGAGCGGCTACACAAGCCAAGCTGGAATCCTTCGGAGAGGTGCGCGTAACCGCGCTGGATCAACTGGCTCGTATCATTTATTCTGAGGCTCGCGGGGAATCGTTTGAAGGTCAAGTGGCTGTCGGCGCTGTCGTATTAAACCGTGTTCAGTCCGGTGAGTTTCCAAGCTCGATCCCGGACGTTATTTTGCAGCCTGGTCAATTCACCGCTGTACAGGATGGTCAATACCGCCTGAAACCCAACAAGACTGCGTACCGTGCAGCCAGACAGGCACTTAATGGTGCTGATCCGACCAATGGGTCCTTGTTTTATTACAACCCGGCCATTGCTACAGCCAAATGGAGTAAAAGTCGCCCGGCTGTCATCTCACTCGGTCGCCATACGTTTACGAATTAATTTCATATGAGAATACGCAAATTTCTAGCCGTCAGTTGCTTCTTCTAGGAGCAGTGACGGTTTTTTATATTCACAAATTTGTAATATTTTAGTGGTGAATTATCTGATTTAATATTAAAAATTCTACCTATTATTCCGATACTCTTAATAGACAAAAAAATGAAATTAAAGGAGTCCTTCTAAAATGAGTCAACATCCTTACACTATCGAAGTAGATCAAGCCATGAAAACGGTACATATGGCGGTGAATGGAGTTTTTAGCCAGGAGGAGTATGATAGCTTTGTAAAAGATTATGTAGCCAAAACCTCATCCATTCAGGCGTCCAGCTTTACACTCAAGGTAGATTGTACCCAGATGGCACTTTTGGGTCCGGGAGAAGTGGAAAAATTGAAGGGCTCATTTGTACGTTATAAAGAAACTGGATTTACCAAAGTAATCTTTGGCATCAGCCTTCAACAAACCATTATTAAAATGCAGCTTGGTCGAGTAGCACGCGAAGCAGGATTAAACAACGTAGATATTGTTGTACAATAATGCGCTGATGTATGTGTAAGGGGGAAGCCTGATGAGCCATATCAAAATAAAAGCACTGGGTGTGTATCATCCGTCCCATTCGTTGGATAACGAATACTATGTTCGCCATTTTGACGAGCAGGGCAAAGATATTCGACGCTTCATGGAGCATATGGGTAGAAAACAGCGTTATATCATTGATGATCCGAACGAAAACGGTCTAACAATGGGAATTGCGGCTGCGCAAAAAGCTCTGGAACAGGCTGGTATGACAGGCCGTGACGTGGATATGATCGTGTTCTCCACTCAAGTTCCTGAGTCACTGTTTCCGATGAATGCATTGTTTGTTCACCAGGCGATTGGGGCCAGACATGATGTGGCCGTGATGGATTCCAACGCGAATTGTGCAGGGATGACAGTCGCTGTCGATCAAGTCAGTCGGTCGATGTTATCTAATCCTGACGTGCGGACAGCGCTTATTATCGGTTCGGATTATAATTCACTCATTTCCGGTCCGGAGGATGGGATTGCTTATGCGAACTATGGAGATGCTGCATGTGCGGCTATTTTAGAGCGTACAGAAGAAGACACCGGATTTATAGATTCTATGTATTTTACGGACCCAGTCAATATAGATAAAATTTTGTACCCGGCTCAGGGGTTAGCGGCGACACTCCAAAGGAACGCCCCCGGAAAATATATTCAGTGGCTTCCGTTCGACGCCAATATGGCCTTGCCTCCTACATTTGATCTGCTTGAACGCATTTTAAAAAAGAATGGGCTGACGCCTCGGGATGTACGGGCTTATTGTCTGTCTCAGTTCTCGTTAGCAAATGTATTGAAGATTCAGGATCACTTGGAGCTAGAGGATGCCCAAATGATTTATGTGGGTGATCGATATGGTTACACAGGTACCAGTAGCCCGTTCATTGCTCTATATGAAGGTATTGAATCGGGTCGTATCCGGCGCGGTGATTATGTACTGTTCTGGACGATTGGAGCTGGATATCAACTGGTTGCTATGTTATTTAAATACTAGGAATATGAAGACCTTGCAGCTGCAAGGTCTTTTTGTGTATCACACAATGACAACTGTAATGATTTGGTTGTGTTATGTTTGATTATTTTGTAAAATTTAAACATTGAATTAAAAGGGAGAGCTTATATTGCGGACATCGGATAGCATGACAATTATGACGGAAAACATGGCACACAATTCATAATAGGAGCTGAAGAGTCATTAAGATCGAAAATTTATTTTATGGGGAACGAATAAAACTGGCCGCAGTCAGGGAAGAAGATGCCGAAGTGATGTTCAAATGGGGTGAGGATGCGAAGTATCTGCGAAATGTAGATACGGATTTGGCGCTCCCTTACACGTTGAAACAGATGGAGTCAGAAGGATCTCCCAGCTCTAACGAGGTCTATTTTCGATTAAGAACATTGGCAGATGATGTCTTGATCGGATTTGTTGCTATCCACGGAATTGAGTGGAATAATCGCAGCGGACAGCTGGCAATAGGTATAGGTAATACGGACTACCGTGGCAAGGGCTTTGGGGCAGAAGCTGTAGGTCTCATTCTTCGTTATGCGTTTTATGAGCTCAATTTAAATCGGGTCGGCTTGGATGTGATTGAGTACAATACACAAGCGATCCGAACTTATGAGAAGGCGGGGTTCCAGCTTGAGGGTAGAGTTCGTTCTGCTGTTCTTCGTGATGGTAACAGTTATGATCGTATCATGATGGGTATCCTGTATTCTGAATGGCGCTCGACTGTTCAAGTATAATAGATACACAATTTGTTCATAAAATATTCCATAATAAGCCTTTTAATAACGTGAAAAGAGGTTTATAGTTAAAGGGTCACATGCCCAAATCATTATTAATTTGAGTATGAGTCAAAGCTGAGGAGGAATTTACATGGCAAACGTTGTAAGGTCCGTTACTTCACCCAAGAAATTTATTTCTGGACAAAATCTACTCTCGTCGTTAAATGACTATATTAAGGATTATGGCGATAAAGCCTTTGTCATTTGTGATGAGTTCATACTTGAAAGGGCCCAAAAGGAGGCGGGTGCTTCAATTGAAGCAGCTGGTAACCAGGTGGTCTTCGAGAAATTCCAATATGAATGTACAAAAGAAGAGATTGATCGTAACCGTGAATTGGTGCGTAAACATGGTTCGAACATTATCATAGGGATTGGCGGGGGAAAAACGTTGGATACCGCCAAGGCAACCGCTTATTATGAAAAGCTGCCTGTTGTTATTTTCCCAACGATTGCTTCTACAGATGCTCCTTGTACCGCGCTTGCGGTTATATACAAAAAAGATGGCTCTTTTGATGAATATCTGTTCCTGCCTACTAATCCAGACGTTGTACTGGCGGATACAGGCATTCTGGCAGCAGCGCCTGCACGTTTCTTTGCAGCTGGAATCGGTGATGCACTGGCCACTTATTTTGAAGCTCGTGCTTGCTATCAGGCTAACGGGGATAACCTGGTTCTGAACAAGCCTTCCACTACAGGATTGGGACTTGCTCGTCTTTGTTATGATACGTTGCTGGAAAATGCTGTGAAGGCCAAACGTGCTGTGGATCGGAAAGTATATACTCGTGCGGTGGAGGATACGATTGAAGCTACCATTTATCTGAGCGGTGTTGGTGCAGAATCAGGTGGGTTGGCAGCAGCACACGCCATTCATAACGGCATGACGGCTGTTCCTTCGCTTCATAAAGCACAGCATGGTGAGAAAGTTACATTCGGTTTGTTAACCCAGCTAGTGCTGGAAAATGCACCGAAAGAAGAACTGGAAACCGTGATTAAACTGGTTAAGGATGTAGGCCTTCCATTGACGCTTCGTGACTTGGGTGTAGAGGAATTTGTTGAGGCTGAATGGCGCCAAGTGGCTGAAGCTGCTTGTGCATCGAATGATACAATGGTCAACATGCCGTTCCCGGTTAGTCCTGCTGACGTGTACAATGCAATCATTGCAGCGAATGCAATAGCAGAATCCTATCAAGAATAGTTTCTTCCTAAATCACGAAAATGGGTTTACAAAAACGGGTCTGTCACATCACTGGCAGACCCGTTTCGTTTACGTGCACTAACATGTGAAACGAAAGAGGGTACCAGGGACTTATATCCTATCTTGTTCTGACCGATATACATGTAACAGGGAAATTAGGTTGGTTACACAGCAGGAGGAGATTTGATGTTGGTGCATGGTAAAACACGTAGGGGCAACTTGTACATCCATATGTCCAGCGGTTTTCACAAAATTGGAGATTATCGGGAAGAATATTCTGTAGCACCGGGTGATCGGCTGATGTCTAGACTGTCCAAGCGGATCTACACCATTGTATCCGTACATCTTGGTGAAGAGGCGTATGCCGATATTGATCTAGAAGAGGTTATTAGAAATAGTTAGAGAGCTTTATTTGGATTTGGTATAAAAAAGCTTCCACTTTGCTCCTAGAGCGAAGTGGAAGCTTTTTTCTTTCAGCGTAGGGACTCATGAAGAAGGTCTCGTGTGATGATATTATTTTGGTTCATAAAATGTCTGATTGCTGCTTGTGAATTGGTTGCAGACAGCTCCTTTCCCCATGTCATGGCATAGGCCCAGGCTGGCTGATTTTGCAGCACCTTCGCACTTGGCAGAATATCACTTTCTCCGATTCCCATAGGCTTGCCCTGCGCAAGCTTTAGCAATTCGGTGTAGTAGGAGGGTTTGTAATCATTGTTATAGATATCAGCTGCAAGAATATCTACTCGGTTAATACCTGGGAAGGACAAATTATAGGGAGTGCTATATGCGTTTGGAGCATTGGGACTCCACACCCACAACAGGTTATCCAGATGATGGACATGAGTGAACCGATCATACATTAGATTCCACAACTTAGCATAATTTTGCTTGTTTCCCCACCAAAACCAGTTGCCGTTCATTTCATGATAGGGCCTCCATAAAACAGGTACATCCGCGTCTCGTAAGGTCTTAAGGGACAAAGCCACCTCATCCAGATCAGCGATCAGTTGTTTATATTGCGGGGTACCCGGCGTGATGTAACGATTAAATTCAGCTTGAGTAATTTTTGCTTGTACGTTTTTCCACGTTTTGGGTTTGCCAGGAAGCGCCTGATGGAAGGTAACAGCTACGATTCCGCCGTCCTGACTCCATTGGATAGCACTATTCACAACATGCTGACGTTGCTCTCGTAGGGCCGTACGGGACTGGTTAGCCAATCCTCCAAACTCATAGCCGTGAAGTCCTGCGTATTGTCCGCTGATTTGTTGTAGCTTGTTATTTTGTTCATCCGGTGCCTCTAAGTAATCATGCTGCCCGGAAATTAGCATATCATCCGGTACATTAGATAGGTAGGCAAGTAATTGCTTGGCTTTGGCAGAGGCCTGAACATTAATTGGCGGGGCGGCATCGGCAACAATGAATGATTGCTGAGAGCCGCTGAAGAGTAAAACAAGCATTAGCAGTAGCACCCTCTGTAACCAAAAGCGTGTTGAGTGAGATTTCATGGCGCTCCTCCTTTGATGCATGGTAATGGGATTAGTATTTTTCTTTTTGCTTTCTAAGCTGTATATAGGCGCTAATAATAATCACCAACAGACTAATCGTGGCCCATCCATTGAATTCCTGTAAGTGTATCCAGTTGTCCCATACAAGGAAACCTAAAATTACAACGAGCAAACCCATTGCAAGATACATTTTGGTTTGTGCTGGACGTTGGGTTCGTTTTGAAATCCAATGTATGATGCCGAAAACGATGGCTGCCTGAAATAAAAATATGCCCATCATCATTAAACTTGCTATAAAGATTGGGGACATCGGTATCCTCCTCCTGGGTTTACAAACAGAATATGCAGGTTGTAACCGGGATGTGGATTCTTAGATGTCAATTTAATTACAAGTTAAGTAAACAATTGAGCGCTGGTTACGATCTTGAACAAGTTGACTAAATTATACCATAACTACCGTCCTGCAATGAAAGACGTCTAAATACCCACTCTACCTTGATTCGACATCATACTTTATATTCAGCGAAATATTGACATATGGATGTACACTTCACATATATGAAGATGCAATCAGAAATATATGTGAAGTATATGCATAAGAGCAACGCGAAATCGACGGAAAAGTTTGGTATGATTAAAGTGGATTGAAAAGGAGGTGCTCTTATGAATGAAGAAAACAGACCATTCTCTAGGTCAGCAGATGCTGAAGGAGCCAAAGCGAACTTTGATGCCAATCAGCGGAAGCTTCTCTCCGAGGGAGTGCCTAGCTTATGGCGTCAGGTCAGCAACCTGCTGATTCTGGTTAGCGTGATTGCATTGATTATCCTTTTAGGTCGAGTGCTCTAATGAGATATCCAAAAAAATCGAAAAGAATTTGAAGAATTAGGGATGTGAAATGGTGTTAAAGGCAGCTTTACTTTTTATATTGGCTGGCATCGCTGAAATTGGAGGAGGATATTTGATTTGGCAGTGGCTGCGTGAAGGAAAGACATGGTATGTTGGACTTTGCGGCGGAGTAATCTTGGCTGTGTATGGAATCATTGCTACCTTTCAGGTTTTTTCCTCCTTTGGGCGTGTATATGCAGCATACGGAGGTGTCTTTATTGTTCTTTCCATTGCATGGGGCTGGTGGATTGATAAAAAGACACCCGACTTGTACGATTTCATTGGTGGATTGATTTGTTTGGTCGGTATAGCTGTAATCCTATTTCCGCGATCAGGATGATAGGACGAAAAACCCTATTTTATTTTTGAAAACATGACTATAGGTCTACAAAAATAAGCTTCATATTCCGAAATAGAACTTAAGGAGGGGGTTCTATGAACTGGAATCAAATGAAGCTTAGATTGAAATTTGGTAGTGCTGTACCGAAGAGTGAAGGTAATTTCTCTTTTGGTATCATGTGTGGACTCTTAATCAGCATCGTGCTGTGGATATCAATCATTGGCTGGATCATGCTGATCTTTAAGTGATTTTACGAAATCACTGTACATATCAAAACAAATGATTAAGGACTGCTCACAAACCTGTGTCTTATTACCCATGCTTTATTTTGTGAAATCGTTACGTAACTTGTCTATCCCGCGACCTATGGCTTCATCAATCATATCAGTAGCAGCAGGTGTATCTGCATCGGTGTCAGGAATGCGATTAAATCCTGGCTCGCGCTTGTCCAGGGATTGTTTATGTTCGATTTGATCGTCAGTACGATTCTTTTCAGAGTTATTATCTCTCATAGCACATCACAGCTCCTTTTATTAGGCATATTCAGCTTCTATACTTTACATAAACGCTTGTGCTCCAGACTAAACGTTGATAAAAATAAAACCGGGAGGGAGTAAATCCCGCCCGGTACTTCCCAAACAACTAGCGATGCTCAATCAGATCAATCGCTCCCAGAACAACATGAGCCAGTCCGAAACCGAGAATGCCTGTAGCT
This sequence comes from Paenibacillus sp. FSL P2-0173, assembly GCF_038008045.1. Classification (NCBI taxonomy): domain Bacteria; kingdom Bacillati; phylum Bacillota; class Bacilli; order Caryophanales; family Paenibacillaceae; genus Paenibacillus; species Paenibacillus sp. FSL P2-0173. The sequence continues at coordinate 1,177,278 of NZ_JBBOYK010000001.1, read as the reverse complement.
GCAAGTTTGTACTTACTGCTCAGCAACACAGCGCCTGAAGCCGATACTACCGTTCCAAGAACAGCTGGAATCATACCTTCACGCATTCGTAACACCCCTTCTGGTAGTTTGGAAAGACGTTTATTAGTGTAATTCAAATGTGCACAAGTTATACAAAAAGAGAATTTTATTTTTTTTTTAAAAAACACTTTACAATTCGATAAAATTATCGTATTATATGTTGGTGCCCAATTGAACGACATTTACATAATGAGAACACTTCTTAATCAGATGCGTGTTTCTCAGATACTTGTAAGACAAGTAAGTGTGAAGATTAGCGTTCCTAAATTTATGCCGGGGTGGCGGAATTGGCAGACGCACAGGACTTAAAATCCTGCGGTAGGTGACTACCGTACCGGTTCGATCCCGGTCCTCGGCACTATGGTTTTTCTCTTGAATCCCTTGATTATCAAGGGATTTTTTATTTTTTAGTGATTGAAATCATGACTTCCATATCACAGGGAGCGAGCGCCTTTTTCGCTCTTGGGGACGGATTGGGGACGAACTTTTGGATCAAAGACATCGAGGTGTGCTGTTGTTTTACGACTAAGCTTCTTGGTGACGTGAGCATAGGTATCTGAAGTCACCTGAGATGTGGAATGTCGCAATCGATGTTGAATCTCCTTGATAGATGCTCCCTGGCCAAGCAAATACGTTGCATTTGTATGGCGGAGACCATGAAGTGATACATTACGGAAGCCGTGCCGCTCACACCAGTTTTTCCACTGCTGGGACGGCGTTGTATGGTAATAGGGTTTCCCTGTACCTGAGTGAAAAACAAAGTTGCGATCCCCGCCTTGCCATGTCCCATTTGCCTTTGCCTCAAACCTTAGTTTACGCATGCCTTTAACATGGACGGCCAGTTCCTCCATATACCATTGTGGCATATCTACATAATCGTTAGATGCTTCATTCTTGGTATCTGTAATGTCCGCCTGGCCATTTTTGGTGCTTGAAATGCTCTCGTCAATCCTCAATCTGTTGTTTTCAAAGTCGCAATCGTCTTCGTCTAAAGCAATTAACTCACCGCGTCGGAATCCTCCCATTATCGCCCCCAAGAAAAAAAGTCTCCATTTAGAGTCTGTATAAAGTAATTTATCAATTACCTCGACTGCCTCATCTTCTTCAAAGTAATTTTTGCGGTCTTTGCGGGCCTTTTTATCCTCTTTGCTAATTTGTGGACGTTTAACACCTTCCAGGGGATTTTTGGTCAGTACACGCCATTCTACAGCTCGTTGGAATATGCTATTTGTTACATCGTAAGCATACTGGATTGTACGCGATGCAAGAGTAGACTTTTTACCTTTTTTATCAACACGGGCGCCGGGCTTTCTCATATCAGCGAACAATTTCACTAAAATCATGGTTGTAATTTCATCAATAGGCATATGGCCAATTTTCGGCAGAACGTGATTGTTGATTTTGGAGCAGTGAGATTCCAAGGTAGTTCCGTTCTTTAATTCTATTACGGCGTACTTCGGAACCCACTCATTTTCATAAAAATTTTTAAACGTCAGCTTGCTGGGTTTGATGTAGTTACCGCTTAATACTTCAATTTTAAAAGCAGCTAATTGATCGTCCAAATAATCCTTAAGTTTTCGTGTTGCGTCTTTGTACTTCGGGCAGTTCTCAGACAGCTTCATCAGGGATGGGTCATCGATTTCATGGGTCTTATCAGGCCGGTTCCGAGTACCGTCAGCGTGATACCCAAGATCAACCCGGAGCCTCCATGTATACTTTCCTCTTTTTTCAATACTACCCTTCAAAATAATCCCTCCAAACAAACATATGTTCGATATTTATTTATGATTAAACAGCCTTGCGGCTGGAAAGCGCAAAGTTTAATAAAAAATATGAAATATTTCAGGAATCCCACATCTAAGCAGGAATTGTTGTTTAGTCTCGCCTTGTTCCGGCGCATTAAAACCGATTAGTAGGTGGACAGCTAACCGATGCGCTTGCCGTTCCAACTTGTCCACTGAATAAAAAGTGTTGCTTCTAAGGAACGGCGTATTTATACCTGGGTGAAGAATTGCATGTCCAAGCTCATGCGCACTTGTGTAAATGGCTTGTTCTCGACTAAGTCGATTGTTGATGTGTATGACAGGTAAGCGATTAGTATTAGAATAATACCCCCATGTTTGTTTCCCTAAGTGTTCAAAAAGAACCACAATTTTTCTCTCAGTTGCAATCTCTAAAGGTGAATTGGTTCCGTGGGTTAGAATGAGTTCGCGAGCTTTTTTCTTTTCTATCATCTCGGTGCCCCCGGAAGTTCATTTTCTATATTTTTTAGGCGTGAATTTCTTCTTCGCCATCTCACGCGACATACGAAGAGTATTCTCTAAAGAAATTCGAAGCAACTCTCGATCCTCTTCGTCCATTGGTTCCCCCATAAAAGATAACGACGAATCAGAATCAAGGTCGTTCATCATTGCCTCAAGTTTTTTGGCGATGTCCTTTTCATCTTTTTTCGTAAGGGTATGGTAGGGGTTCTCTTTGGGTATATCGTTGTCTGAGTTCCCCATTAAATAATCTACAGTAACTCCAAAATAGTCAGCGATTTTCTGAAGCTTATCCTGTTTCGGAGTGTATTTCCCTTGCTTCCAACTAGTAAAGGTAGCTGTAGTAATTCCCGTTTCTTTCGCAACACGATAAGCCGTAACGTTGTGCTTCTTTAGAAGTTCATCAAATATTTCGTACATAGTTTTCCTCCGTAATTTTTATTTAAAAAAATAAAGTCAGAAAACTAAGCTAATATCCATTGACCAACTCAGAAAACTATGCTAATATACAAACATAACTTAGAAAACTGAGTTAATAACAAAGGTTGTTAGCTGAGAAATCTTATATAACTTAGGTGGCACTTTGATTATATAAGAAATCTTAGCTACCAGTCAATATGTTTTTTACGAAAGGAGTGTGTGACTTGTACGAGAAATTCCTTGTTCTGTTAGAACAATATGGAAAAACACCGTATCAAGTTTCTAAAGACACGGGTGTTTCTACGGCGACATTGACAAATTGGAAGCAGGGAAGATATAAGCCCAAAACAGATAAACTTAAGATTTTGGCTGACTATTTCGGAGTAACTGTTGATTATTTTTTGTCCTAATCGCCACACGAAAGCAAGGTAATTAAATCCCAACGTATTTAAATGAGAATGAGAGAGTGAAGCATCATGATGGGTTTAGAAGATGCAATTCGTGCAATTATCGCTGAGGAAGTAGCAGCAGCTGAACAACGAATTACGGCATTGCTTCCGGCTCATGTAGATAGAACTCTAGATGTCCGTGAAGCTGCGAAACATATTGGTATTTCAGAAAAGTTGATTTATAGCTTATGCAAAACAAATGATATTCCTCATGAAAGGTATGGAGTTTCCGGTTCTCGGAGACCGACAATAAAGATTCGTTTATCTGATTTGGAGGCCTGGAGAGCTGAACAAAGAGCTAAGAAATGAAGAAAGGAGAATCAAAACTAAATGACTACACCCAATATTGAACAACTGAATAACCGACTGCCTGATTTAAAGCATGTAAGCACGAATGATTTGATCAATGAACTGGCAACTAGACCAGGGATTGAAAAGATATCCGTTGGATCATACCAACACTTTGAACTTAAAAGAAAATATCATAAAGAACATTTGTCTGATGAGGATATCTATGTAGAAGCAAAGGAGGTTCTTGTTGTACTACCAAATCTGAAAACAGAAGATTCATTAGGAACTGTGGAGAGATTTTGGCAAGAGCGATCTGATCTTATCGAAAGGTCCCAAAGACAGAGCTAAAGGAGGGTAAACCTTGTCTTTTTATCATCATCCCATTAAAAGAGATAACGCAATGACTCACGTTATCGTTTCGGGATATTCTATCAATCAACCAACCGAGTCGGATATTCCATCAAAAATGGTCCAAAGTAAATTAACTATTGAATTGATGTTTACTAGCAATGATTGCAGCCCAGCTAAATATGAGGCGTTCTTGAACAAGTTTCAGCATTTCTTGAATGACAACTATCAATAGCCTATCTGCTTCTTGATAATTTGAGCAATAACATTTGAAGCAATGCTAGAAAGCATGGAGATTGAAACGCTGGAGAACCTGCTAGCAATGTCCTTGGATTTTATCCAAACACCATTGTCTCGGATGTTATCTAAGAATTGGTGTCCTTCCCAAGTCAGGCTTGAGATATAAAAATTATGCACCTCATCGCCAGCATACTGAACTTGGGCGTTAATGTAATTTGCTTCAATTAATCTTTGAGTTGTATAAATTATTTCTTCAAACGAATATGGCTCAGTAAAAGGATTGCTATTGAATGTGTGTTTAGTTACTTCGTTACCGAATGGTTCAGATTCTACGGCTAAAAGTAAATCTCTTATGCAGTCTTTGTTTAACTTCATAATCACATGTCCTCTCATTGTAATTTATCATTACTTTGAAATTCGGTATAGGGGCAGAAAAACCTTTAGAAAGGAGATTTAACTTGCAAATTGACATTAACAAAATAAAAGTCAGTGACCGCATTCGCAAAGATTTCGGCGGTATTGAAGAACTGGCCCAGGATATAGAACAAAACGGACTCATCAACCCTATTGTAGTAACACCGGATTATCAGCTTATTGCCGGAGAGCGGCGTTTGAGAGCGCACCAGTTCCTTGGACGCTCAGAAGTGACGGTAAGAGTTATGGAAATCAAGGATTTTGAGCATCAACTTCAGCTTGAGATTTCCGAGAATGAACATCGTAAGGAGTTCACTTTTTCCGAGCGAGTAGAATGGGCGCGGCGACTTGAAGAAGTCGAACGCTTGAAGGCCAAAGAGCGCATGGCTGGAGGTACGGAAAATTTTCCTGACCAACCTACCGGACAAGTTCGGGATATTGTAGCGGATCAGGCAGGCTTTGGCTCTGGCAGGCAGTACGACAAAGCGAAGTTTATTGCGGAAAATGCTACTCCTGAAATCATTCAGCAGCTTGATGAAGGCTTGATCAGCACTCACAAGGCTTTTGTAGAAACCAAAGCTCGGCTCGAAGCTGCTGTCCGTGAGGCAGAGGAAAGAGCTGAGAAAGCAGAACGGGACAAGCTTGAGCTACAAAGACAGTACAAGGATGCCATTCCTGCGGATCAACTTGAGGATGCCTTGTCTGCTGCTGTAGAACGTCACGAAGAAGAAACCACTGTATTTATCCGGCAAAAGGAAAAAGAGGCTGAGGTACAGCTTAAACAACGTGATGAATACTGGAAAAACAAAATCAACGAAGATTTGGAAAAAGAACGTTTAAAGATCGAACAACTGAAATTAGGCTACCAACAGAAAAAAGAAGAGTTGGAAGCGATGAAATTGCAGAAGACAGATGATTTTGATGAGCAGCAAGCGGAATTGAAAATGAAGAAGCTTCGCTCTGAGTCCAATATCAACGCCTTACAACTGAATGCCCATGTAAAAAGATTTCTTGAAACGGTTGGAATCACTTCATTCATGTTAGGTGCAATTGGGGCTGCAAACATGGGGGAGAAAAAGCGCTTGGGGGAAAGCCTTGATATGTTGCAACGTTTTATAGACCAAGTTAGACCAGCCGTAAACGGCAGAAAGGTGGTAGAAGTATATGACATTGATAAACAATAATCAACAATCGGATTATATGATGCTGGTGGAAAAGCAGCTCCAACTTACAGAGTCTCAAGGAGTTGCTATTCGCGGACTGTGGGACGGAATGAAGCAGATGCAACAGGATGTTACTGAGAAGGTTGAGGAAGTCCAGATGATGGTCCAGGAGGTTCGTGACAGTGTTACGCTCACAGATGCCGAATGCTATCAGTTACAGAACGCAGTAAGAATCAGGTCCATTACTCTCGCAAAAGATCGTTACAAGGAGACAGATGGAAAATTTAATGAAACGGTCGGAAAATATCGCCGCATGATTTGGAGTAAGCTGAAAGTTTTGTTCTCGGTTGCAAAGTACAGTCACATCCGGCGCATAGATTTTGATGATTCCATTTACTTCGTTAAAGAGTTTCGTCCAGAAGACTATATATAGGGGGGAAGGATATGACTCTACCAGAACTGGCTCGTATCTGGTTCGAAAATGAATTACAGCATGCCATTATCGTTCGTAATATCCGGCGTAAGGACAAGTCAAAATGAGCAGCAAGATTTACTCTATTCCAATCGTGGATGATGAAGGATTCAAATTTAACTTAGATCAAACAGCAGACTCACTTATAGCCGCTGTATTACTCATGCATCGCTGGTTGAATTGTCAACATTCAGTAGATATTGAGATGCTAGAGCTGACAGAGCAGGATAAGAAAAAGCTTTCTCTTCAAAAGGAGAAAGAACTTACTGAACAAAAGCTTCAGACCATTTATAAAACTCAATATGCTATTACAGATAGTCCATGGCCTAATCACGTTTGTATTCAGAAGATGAAACCTTTGAAGAAACAAGAAAGACAATTGAAGGCGAAAATATCCGAACTTGAAGCGGAGATATGGAGCTGAGAGAGTTGGACGAGCATAAACAATCTAGGGTGCTTAGAGCACAATTACGCGAGCTATACGAGGACAGTATTGACGCTGTTAAATTTGGATTACCGACTGACGAAATTCATGCTCAAATAGGCTTGCTTACTGCCGAACTAAGTGAACTTGAGGAATTTAAAAACGAAGAATATGAAGGGCTAGAGGCTCCTAAGTCATCGGGATACAAGATATCCGGTAAAAGAATAGGATGCTGCAAGCATTGTGAAAAAGAAGTCTTTGCAGGCCAAAAGTTTCCTAATCCAAAAGAAGAAGGACTTTTCTGTAATTACTATTGCCGTAAGTTATACCGCAAAAGAAAAGACAGAGAAGCCCAGACAAACAATCGTGCTACCAACACGATCATTTAATAAACAATTCAACGGAAGTATAACACAAGATTTTGAAAATGAAAATAGGAGGCCTGTCTTGTGAGAGGAGACAAAGATTTTAGCATCTGGAATACAAGCATAGCTATAAGAGGCGATAAAGAAATTTCTCATCCTACCTTTTTACGAATGTTAGACATGATGAGAAATAGAGGTTTTGTCGTTGGATCAGATCCACAAATAGACCGTGACTATCCTATTCTTTCGGAGGATCGTTTTGCTGGCAACAAGGGAGAGCTTCTGTTTGTTGGTGAAAAATATAATTGTGGTGCAAAACTCGAATTCTATCAAGAAATTAATGTAGAGAACCCAAACGGCGGTAGATATGACTTTAACAAATTTGAAAAGATGCCTTATCTACTCCAAAAGCGGTTTCTACTTGAGGTCAGATATATGGAACAATTTTTACTGGAGGAAGGATTCACTTGTGACTCTGAACCAGTACTAAAAACGTCATACGATAAGGTATTTCATGAGCTTAATTCACCAAGCAGACACTGGAGTTCAGAAAATCTTCCTGATTATAACGCTCTCGACAAAGATGGAATACGGATTAATAACGGAGAAGTGAAGTATTTCAGGGATAGAAAAGGAACGCTGATGCGCGGGACTGTCTACCACAACATTAATAACATGTGGTGGGTGATTGTAAACAAAGATCATTACACCAATTTGGCTGCTTTTGAACTGTTTGACCTAGACACTGTTCCTGAAAATGCAATCAAGAAGCTGATTCGGAGATCAGGGCATAACAACCCTAAATCAAGGTTTGTTCCTACAGAAGGACAATTGAAAGATTGGAAACGAAGAGCAAAACAGGCTGGCAGGGAAGGCAGAATCCAATTCGCTAACGCTATACTTGGATACCTCTATGAAATCGGATGGGTATCACGAAAATTCCAATTGTTCATCAAGGAAACGAAGCGGCTCGGTCTTGTTGAGACAGAAGGAAATCCTTATTTTCTCGGCATGAGGATGGGAGAGAAGAAATACGATCCGCCTAAATCTATTCCTTTGTATCCTATGCCTCAACAGATGTCTGGTACAGAGTCTGGTTGGGTAGAAAACTTGCGAGATTATGTCACGTATGGTAAGCCAACAGTCTCCCGGTGGTTTTGCAAAGATCGAAACGGCGAAGGTGGACAAGCATACCTTTGGCCTGAGGTTAGAGAACGATTACTCCATATAGGAGCGCATGTATAAAAAAAGGAGTGGCTGCATTGTCTCTACAAAAACAATATACGCTCGGAGAGCTTTATAGTCTTGCGGATCAATGCAGCCATGATTACCCTGCTACACTGGCACGTAAGATTGAATTACTGACCGAAGTCCAGATTCTTTTGGGGCGCAAGGCAGCTGAGGCCGTAAGGGATTATAAGAAGAAATATGCTGAGAGGAAGCGTGTTTATGCTGAAGCGTATATTGCAGCAAAGAACCTAAGAGAGCAGCGTGCGGAATTGGCGGTAATTGAACTTCGCATCCAAGAAGCAGATGCAGAAGCTGATAAGGTCCGCTGGAGTAATGCTGTAGAAAGTAATGACCAGGTAATAAACTCTTTAAAATACAGCCTTAAGGTGTTACTGGCGGAGTTTGGAAACAACGCCAGCGCAAACAGGTAGGTTTATGATTCAAAAGCTGAGAAGAGGTTGAAACATGGCAGAAATAAAATGGATCAAGCTCAGTACTGGCATGTTTGACGACGAAAAAATTAAAATCATCGAAGATATGCCCGAAGCTGACACGATCATTGTTATATGGCTCAAGCTAATGACTATGACTGGCAGATCAAACATGGGCGGTTACATCATGCTGACCGAAACTATTCCATACACAGAGGACATGTTGATTTCAGTGATCAAGAGGCCGCTACCAGTTATAAAAATGGCTCTATCCATCTTCGAAAGATTCGGGATGCTGGAAGTTTCTGAGCAAGGAGCTTTCTTTCTGCCTAACTGGGAGAAACATCAGAATGTAGATGGAATGGATAAGGTCAGGGAACAAACTAAAAAGAGGGTTCGAAATTACCGGAACAAGCAAAAGCAGCTTGATTCAGGTGGAAATGATCCTCATGTTACAGGAAACGTTACTGGTAACGTTACAGTAACGGTCGGTAACGAAACAGATAAAGAATTAGATTTAGAACTAGAAAAAGAAAGTTGTTGTTTAACGCCCGAGACTGAAATCAAATCCGAAGATGAGGGGATACCGTTCACCCGACAGGATGCCGTTCCTGTCAATCCTGAAACAGATGCCGACTCTGGACAGAATGAAGTATCATCTTCGGATATTGATTATCGCAACACCCTTGCCAACAAGTACCTACAGCGCAGGGGGAAAGGATTAGACATTACAGCAGCCGACGAAACGAGCATTGATGAATTGCTGACTGCTGGTGTACCGCTTCAAACCGCTTTGGACGGAATTGATCAATCCTTTGACAAATTTAAACCTAAGCATAAGCGCGATGGGATACGGAGTCTGAGTTATTGTGCGACTATTATTTTCTCCTTACACGCCTTACGTGAAGATGTTGGTAAGGGGGAGAGGGCCGAAAGTCCTTTGCCTTATAAACCTGAGTCACAAATAGATGTGCCGCCAAGCGAATACACCGAGTCGGACATTCAAAGCATGCTTGCAAAACTAAGGGCTAAACAGGGAGGTTGATGCCGTATGGAGAGTTTCGGCAAAGAGCTAAAGGCATTAATACCCGCAGGTTTTGCCAAGAGACAGGCTGCGGTGCTGGAACGTCTAACAAACCATCCTGAGGTTCAAAGATTAAAAAGCGAATTTCCTGACCGAACTGAGGATCTGACCGAACCCAAACGATATAGAGATTTGTCACAGCATATATCCTATTGCGATAAATGCAGCGAGTGTCCAGGGTTGCTTGCTTGCCGGAACGAACAGAAGGGGCATGCAAGCGTTGCGGAGCCTAACCCGACCAAAGCTGACGAACTGGTCTTCCGACTTCGGAAATGCCCATTGTTGGTCGCTCACGAAAGAGAACAAGGAATAGGTCAGAGGATCAAGAGCCATTACATCCCGGCTCACATCCTGAATGCCACCTTCGAAGACATTGAACCTGACCCGCAGCGGATATCTGCAATTGCGGCGGCAATAAACTTTTGTGATGAGTTTGTACCAGGTGAAACAACAAAAGGTTTGTACTTTTACGGTCAAATGGGTGTAGGCAAAAGTCGGATTGTTGGAGCCATTGCCCAAGAGTTGGCTAAGCGTGACGTAAGCGTACTGATGGTCTATGTTCCCGATTTCCTACTGGAGGTTAAGGATGCAATTAACTCAAAGACAGAGACTGTTGAAAGCAAACTTGATGCTTTGAGAACAGTTCCTGTGTTGATATTGGATGATATTGGGGCCGAGTCATTAACGACTTGGACAAGGGATGAAGTGCTGGGACCGATACTTCAGCGGCGTATGGAACGCCTAACGACGATCTACACATCTAATTTAACAATGAGTGAGTTGAAACAGCACTTGGCGAATGTGAAAGATAGCAAGCCGAGCGAACAGAAACAGAATGACAAAAAAGCGGCCCGGATCATTGAGCGAATAGAACCATTTGTAAAGATACTGCCGGTGGGTGGTAGAAATAGACGGAGGGATTAAGGGTATGTGTAGAACTTGCAGCGGCAGTAAGGTGGCATATCAGTTCAAAGGCTCCATCGTAATGCTGGGACCTTGCCCGGAGTGCAATCCTAATGCGAAAAAGGAGATCAAACCTTATGAATATAGTAGTGGACAGCGCTCTATTAGCTGAGGCTTTGGAAGATGCCAGTAAGGCGCTCTCATCAAAAGTAATAATACCTATATTGAGCTGCTTTTTGATCGAAGCAACGGAGGACAGGGTAACCGTTACTGGTACCGATGACCGAGCAACTATCCAATCATTTGTCGAAGAAAACATAGACATCAAAGAAACTGGTTCCGCGGCGCTGCCCAAAGTTCTATTGGATATTCTCCAGAAGATCAATGGGAAAATAGAACTGCAAGTTAAAAATGGGAATCAAGTCACCATAAAGTCACGGAATAAGGAGATTGAGATTACTGGAATGCCTCCAGAAGAATATCCTACTCCTCCAGAGATAAATGAAAATGAGTTTGTTGAGATTAAGGGAAAAGACTTAAAAAATCTGATCAAAAAGACAGTTTTCGCGGCTGATATAGACGGAAAATCATTGCCTATCATTACAGGGGTAAACGTTATCCTTCAGACCGGGAAAATTCAAATGGTGGCAACGAACCGACACCGATTGGCCCATGCTGAAAGAGAATTTGATATTGGAAATATCGGCGCGGCTGTTATTGAAGCCAGAGGAATAATTGAATTACAGAAGATCGTTAATGACAACGATGAAGTAGAATTCGGTTTTTCCAAGTCTTCTGGCGGAGACGTGATATATGCGTTTGCACGAACAGAAAGGTTTATATTTTATTCTCGTGTCCTAGAAGGTATTTATCCTGATACAACTCATGCTATGGCTATTAAATCAGTTACCGAAATAACTGTTAACCGAAAAGAACTGATCGAATCATTGGAGCTTATTTTCACTCTGGCGAAAGAGGAAAAAAATAACGCTGTCACATTCTCTGTTTCAGAAAAAGAAATTAACATTCGAGGTAAGGGGAAGGAAACGGGCAAGGCAACAGAAAGCATAACACCAATCAGTTTCAACGGAGAAAATTTCAACCTGACGTTGAATGCAAAATATGTGTTGGATGCATTGAAGGTCTTAGAAAACGATGTAATTACACTCGGGTACACTGGTTCTTCAAAACCTCTCACTCTTCGGAGTGACGAGTCTAGTTTCTACATTGTACTCCCTTATAGGGTGGCTGGATAGATGAGTAAATACAATGCTAAAAAAGTGATTGTTACAGCCGATGGAACCCTATTCGAGGAATGGCTGGTAAAGAAATATAACCTTGATGTAAACGGGATTCGCTTCGATAGCAAAATGGAAGGAGAGTACTATCAGGAATTGCTCTTGCTGAAGCAGCAGGGGGAAATAAAGGATTTTGTCTGTCAGCCCAAATACGTCTTACAGGAAAGCCCGAAGGTGACCTACATTGCAGATTTCCTTGTTACTGATCTTGACGGAAGCCAACGAGTAATTGACATAAAGGGAGTTGAAACGGCTACCTTCAGAGTGAAGTTGAAGCTTTTCCTACTAAAATACCCGACTTTACCAATTGAAATACTGGTAAAGCGGCGTGGCGAATTTATCCCTACACAGCAGGCCAAGAAAGAACGGGCAGATCGAAAGCGAGCAATCAATAAATTAGTAAAACGAGCCGAAGGAGAGATTAAAAATGTCAGAACTGGCCGGAATAAAAGTCAGATTCACCGTAATCAAAAATGAGGATGCTGAGAATTACCTTGATGATCGGGATAAAAGTGAGTTGTCCCGCATTCTTTGGAAAATCCAAGAGTTGCGACATCTGAATGGAAAGCCAGCTTTAAATACCTATCTGGTAGTTAACACCGACGAAACATATGCGGCTGATATAGTCCGCATCATGCAGGCTAATAACCACTGGGGACCAGTGGTTGACCCTAATCAGGCGGAGTTGAAGTATGACGGAGATATGCTTATTCTACCGGAGACGGAGGAGGCGATTAAATGAAGCACTCTCAAAATGAAATTGAACGTCCAGAAGTAACACAACGGATCATAGAATTGCTGGACAAGCAAAACGAGAAAGGTCTAAAGAAGTATGGAATCACCATAGACCAGGTATCAGATATGTCCTATGACTGGAGGCTTATGGCGCTGGAGGAGGCAACTGATTTGATTCAGTACCTCCAGAAAGAGGTTATGCGACTCGAAAGACTTCTTAATCCGATCTAGGCTAAAACAAAAGGAGCATAGAGGGTTCTTAATTAATCCTCTTGCTCCTCAGTAATAAACAAATCTTCAATGGTAACATCTAGCGCTTTAGCGATAGCAAATAAATGCCAGGCTTCATGGCGACTATTTTTATCAAATCTACTAATTGAACCTTGTGGAATTCCAGTCATTTCAGACAATTCCATTTGAATGATACCTTTCTTTTTTAACAAAGGCGTCAAATTCGGTTTCACTTTAAGCAATGCAATTCACCTCTCAGTCGAATTATACGATACCGAATATTTATTAGCAACATGCATTGACTCTATATTCGATATCGTATATTATTAGGTCAATAACTAAAATTCGATATACGATATGGAATAACGTATTCAAGTCTACAGCATTGCGGAGATTCTCAGGTGAGATTGATACAAGCCAAATGATCAACTCAGGAAACTTTTCCTACGCTCTACATTGTATCCGAACGAGCAACATTGTACTGGAACCAAAAAACATATAGGAGGGGTGGATATGACGGAGCAAGAAGCGGATGAATTCACCACAGCATTATCCGAGCGTTATGTGGAGATACAAAAATATAATTCTCATAACAAAGAATTATTGAACACTTGGAATGATGCCATTGATACCTTACCACCTGACATAAAGCATAATTTTGTAGAAAAATATAATCGCCTTACAAGGGAGAGTAGTTCGTGAAAAAGCTCGACTTGAACACGCTTGATGAAGAGCCTATCGAAGTACAACAAGCTGTGGCCTTTTACGCATCACTAACGATTAATGAAATTCGTGTGACAACGAAAGAAAGATATCGACATTATTCAGTTTTAGAGGAAGCCGGATTATTGGAGCCTTTAAAATCCGTAGTGGAACCATAGCGGTTTAGGCTCAAAATATAAGCATAAGCACAGGAAATACGAATCAATCTGTTGGAAAGGTGGCGAGGGAGAATGTCTCATCAAACATTCTGGAAACCGGAGAAAAAAGTTAAAGAGAAGAAGTCGTACAGCAGCCTTGGACAGCGTAAAAAAAGCAAAAAGCCGATTCCGGAATGGAAGAAGGATATTCTTGCTCACCACCAGTCACGTCCTTCTCGGGCTGACCGAGCTGAATTTCCGCCAGAAGTAATTACTGAATTAATAGAAGAGACACAAGGCATCTGTCAATGTGGGTGTGGTCGTAAATCCACTCAAACCCATCACGTAATGCCAAGAGGCAGAAGCGGACGCGGTGTAAAGACAAATGCCATGCGTGTCTGCGATACCTGTCATGATCGTATCCAGACAAACGAGGAAGAACTTCGAGGATGGATAACGACATATTCATTAACTTATGGACCTAGATTTTGGTTTGACGAGCAAGATTGGGAAGAGTACAACCGCAAACAGGCGGCACAAGAGCGTGTAGAAGCCCAAAAGCAGGAACGTTTGGAATATATAAAGCCAGTCGTGGATTTGCTTACTACAGCGGCGGGACGATCATTAAAAAGCAAAGAAATTCGGTTGCTAGAGTCTATGGATACTAAGCAAATGAGCGTATTTAGCATCATGATATCCGATGCCTTGAACAATTTCAGCAGACCAGCCCATCTTATGGTTACGGAGAGCGTTTTGAGGATTAAATATATAGCCCCCAAGGGCAGAGAGGACATAACAATGGGAAATGTACCAAAGGACGTACAGAAAGCATGGAATGTGGTAGCTGCTTATCTAAATAGGCAGAAGGCATTTTCATTTCATATAGACCCCTGGTACGAAATGGGACTTGATAGTCAAGAGCGGAAATACACTTTAAGCACCACGGATGGAAGTGTAAAGATCGTTGCAGCAGAGTCATGGGAAGGATTCAAATAAAAATTTCTAGCCCCGTAGGGGATAAGAAGGAGGGCTTAGCCCTCCATAAGGGGGAGAGACACATGCGTAAATTAAGCCTGTTCAGCGATGAGACAAGGAGAAAAATGTCTGAGGCAGCTAAAAGACGTTGCACATCCGAGTGGAGAAATAAGAAGTCAGAATCTCAGTCGGTAAAGGTGGATATTAACCAAGTGAAAGAAATGTATGAATCTGGTATGACGCAAACCGAAATCGCCGCTGTTTTAGGAACAACCCAGAAAGTCATTTGGAAGCGGATGAAAGATCATGGGATAAAAGCAAGAGTAGCAGCAAAAAGGAACCAGAAGGGGTCTAACAACCATATGTGGACTGGTGGGAGGGTATCAAACGAAGCCGGATATATTCTAGTTAGATTCCCTAATCACCCACGTGCAAAAGCAAATAATGGATATGTTTTTGAACATATACTTGTTGCTGAAGAAAAAATCGGCCGCCACCTTGTTTTTTACAAAATGGGTGACCCATGTAATGAAGTCGTTCATCACATCAACCAAAAGAAAAATGACAATAGACCAGAGAATTTGCAAGTTATGACTCATGAGGAACACATGAGATTACACGGTTGGTTATCTAAGAATGGTGGTGGTGCCAGTGCCTAAAGAGAACACGATGCGAAAGCTAAGTTTATTCTCTGGCATTTGACCGGCGGAATTGATTTAGCAGCACATTGGGCAGGTATGGAGACGGTGGCATTTTGTGAGCGAGAGCCATTCCCACAGCAGGTGCTTCGAAAACACTGGCCCAACGTCCCTATATACGACGATGTATGCACACTTACAGCAGATAGATTAAGGGAGGATGAAGTACTTGGAGACGATAGAGCAATTGACATTATTTCCGCTGGATACCCCTGCCAACCCTTTTCCCATGCCGGGAAACGAAGAGGCGAGGAAGATGACCGTCACCTCTGGCCAGAAGTTGCTAGATTACTATCGGAAATCCGGCCCCGTTGGTTCCTTGGTGAAAATGTTGCTGGGCACATCACTTTGGGACTCGACATTGTGCTTTCTGACTTGGAAGGGATCGGCTACACCACGCAAACGTTTGTTATTCCGTCTGCAGCCGTCAATGCCCCGCACCGCAGAGATAGAGTCTTCATTGTGGGCCACACCGAGCGCAGCAGATGCAGTGGGCAGTCACGGGGGAGGACAGAGCAAGTCACTTCGGACGGACATAGACAACTGGAAGAAGGGGCTTTGGCCTACACCAAAGGCGAGTCTTCGAGGAGATTGTCCATCGGAGCGGCAGCGGAGAACACCAGATTTGCACGCCGCAGTGAAAATGTGGCCTACGCCGAAAAACAGGGATTTCAGGAGTGCCAGGGGAGCCGCGGGAGAAATGAGGGACTCTCCAGACTTGAACGTAATAGCGTTTGTAGAGGAAGGAAAACCGAAAGAGGGACAGCTCAATCCAGAGTGGGTGGAATGCTTGATGGGCTTTCCCGAAAACTGGACGAGCATAGATGGCCTGCAGCATTAGGGCAGGATCAATACGATTGGGAACCGCCACGGGTAGCCACTGGTATTAAAAACCGTGTGGGCCGGCTCAAGGCGCTGGGCAATGCAGTTAATCCACATCAGGTTTATCTGGTGTTGGCTGCAATCAAAGCCATAAATGACAGTCTATAGGGGATACACCCCCTACTACCTATACCAAAGGAGAGATAACATGGCAAAAAAGCGGATAACTCAGCGAGAGATAGGATTCATTCAAGGAATAGTTTACGCCGCTGCATTACAAGCTGATTGGGGCGCCGATGCTTACGATATTATCAGCGAATCCAATTTTAAAGTTGAGGATATTCGAAAATATGCTGAAGATTGTGATCTTCAAAAGCTAG
This sequence comes from Paenibacillus sp. FSL P2-0173, assembly GCF_038008045.1. Classification (NCBI taxonomy): domain Bacteria; kingdom Bacillati; phylum Bacillota; class Bacilli; order Caryophanales; family Paenibacillaceae; genus Paenibacillus; species Paenibacillus sp. FSL P2-0173. The sequence continues at coordinate 1,160,724 of NZ_JBBOYK010000001.1, read as the reverse complement.
AAGATGTCTTGGAACGGATTGAGTCTTCTCCGGGAGAGGTATAACAGCCTCTTACCCTATACCCCTATATACCTTAAAGGAGAGGAACCTTGAATGATTCCAAAGATCAATCAGCAGAAACAAACATATAAGGGAATTGAACTGGTGTGCATCCAGCGAAATTATATAAACAGGAAAGCCAAACGCTACACACTTGGGGGCACCAATCAGAATGTGTGGATACCAACTAAACATCTTGAAGCTGACGGTACTATCAAAGCCAGTGAAGATATTGATTATGTGTTCCGCAAGGCGGTACGACGACTTGAAATTGCAGGTTATACAGATCCAATCGTTGGGATAAAAAGAAGATCTACTTCTACCCCCTATAAGGAGAGTGAATAGATATGTTACCTAAACAAGAAACGCCAGGAAGATTCGTTATTCAGGACATAAAGACAGGATCTTATCTCAGACACGACGGTACAGGCTTGGATCATCCGTATGACGATGTTAAGTCTTCGGACGATGCCACAGTATGGCAAACGCTCGAACACGTCTCCTACGTCCTGTGGTGGTACGTAGACATATATAGATCATACCGGATTATCAATTTAGATACGGATGATCGATTTGTTAAAAACAAAGCACGGGGCATACCGCATGTGATGCCGGAGCCATATAACCCGGAGCTGCTACAGCCCCAAGGAGAGTAACCGCCAATACAATACGCTCCTGCACTCTGACGGAGCGTTGGAAGGATGATAGATATGTTGGATATGACAGACCAGCAGCTTAATAGATGGCTTGCAGAATACATGGGATACACCATATCAGAGTACAAAGATAAGTGGGGATGGCTCATGTGCCCTAACGGAGATAACGTGCATGAGTCATTATTCCCGCTGGATGAGTTATGGGGTTTTGTGCCGAACTACTGTAACGATCCCGCCGCCTCTCTGGAGGTACAGGCAAAGGCTATAGAGGTAGATGCAGCTTCATACGTTCAAAATTTACAGGAAATCAAGTGGGGCCATATGTTTACTGAAACCTTACTTGTACGGATTGCAGAACTTATTAATGCCAGCCCGCGCCAGAGGGCAGAGGCTGCTTATATGACATTATCAAATAGGGATTAAACCAATACAGGGTGTAGGTCCTGCACCCACTAAGGGAGGATATATGAATATGGCAAGACCAATTATAGTCCACAGATTTTATGCAGGAGACAAGTGCGTGTTAATCTCTGAATGGTATGAGCCAATGTCTGTAGATCAGCTCAAGGAAAGAGCACAGCAAGCAGTTGAATGGGGTTATGGTGATCCAGACATTGTTACAGACTCTACTGGTCGTCTTGTGAGGCTTAAAGAGGTTGGGGAGGAACAACAATGACAGATAAACCAGAGAGACTTATAAGCGCAGATAAATTGCTTGAGTGGGCTGAATACGAAACTTGGGAATTGTTTTGTGACCTAAAGGCAGAAATAGAATGCAATACGTTCGATCCAGACCCACCACAGCAGCCAGATATAAAACTTTGGTCAAAGGTAAAGCATAAACATCATCCAAGTTGGGGGATCGGAATTTTTCAGGAGTTTTCAAAAAAGAAAGACAAGGCACTTATACTTTGGCCTGATCGAAAAGGGATGTTTGGAGATAGAGTGATTGGCTATTGCCAAGTAGAAAAACTCCAAAAGGTAGAAGGTGAAGAGGTATGACAGATAAACCACGTAACTGGCAAGAGGATATGAACGGATGTGCTGGCCTGCCACCAACGCCTTGGACATGGGTAGAAACGGATGAAGCTGAGTGGATAGAAGATTCTAAACAGGAAATAGTCATTGGTAGTGAGTTTGAGTATATTTTTGATGATTTACTTGGTCCAAATGTCAGAAAGGAAGCATTCATGCGTTTCATGATTAATGCACCTGAAGCCCTTCCTTACTGGCTCCAACAATATGACATAGAGTTGAGAGGACGTATACGCTGGTCAGAGGTTGCTAAAGGATTGGGAGATGACTTGAAGCAGGCTGAAACCCTTATACAACAAAAGGATGCAGAGATAGCCGAGTTGAAGCTGTCTAAGCGATTTGAATTAATACGCGAAATTCGAGCAAAAGCAGAGAGAGACCTTTATGCTCTCGCGGAAGAATGCATTCGGCTTGAGAAAGATTTGGCAGCGGCCCGTAAAACCATAGATGACTTGAAAAAGGCTCAGGTTCACGATGAACCAGACCTAACGCATGTGCAGCCTGAACAAGAGTCTCTCCTGCAAGATAAAGGAGACAAGCCATGACCTACGCTTATACCACTATATTAGCTGCTGTACTGTTGTTTATAGGTGTAGTAAGTATAGATAGGTATGTGATTATAGAAAGGATAGATCCAAGCGAGGTGAACTTAAAAGTTAAATATAAAAACAAAAAAAAGTAAGCACCTATGACAAAAGTGCTTACTTTAGGTGGATTTTATTTTTTCGGAATAATACTGTAAAGGTAGCCACGAAATAGTGGGTATACTTTATTTCCAGAGGTTTTCCATTCATATAAGTAAATAGTTCCCATATAACTCCCTTGTATGTAAAACATGCTTTGAGGAATGTAATCTTTCATTGCCTCTGAAAACTCTGACTTTTTAAACGAAGAACCTTTGATGCCAGTTACCCATTTTTTGTCCTCTTGTGTCGGAGTGTATGATCTCTCAGAAGAAATATTTGCTGAAGTTTGGGCTTGTTCTGCAAAACCTAAAGATGGTACAGACAATGCCCCAAGAAGAACTGTGCCAGCAGCCAAAGCAATAATAGATTTTTTCAAAAGTAAAGCCTCCTTAGTTTGTTTATCTTCGTGTGCAAACTATGGTGTAAGGTTATTATAGTGTTTTGATTTACATTTATCCACCAAAAATAACGATTTCACCAAATTATCACATTATATAAAGGAATGATAAATGATGAATGATAATCAAATGTGTATAGTAAATAGTCTTGAAGATGAGTCTACTGATACACAGAGAATAGTCCAAGTAAACTTCTTTGACGATGTAGATGCAGTAGATATAAGAAAAACAAAGTGGCTGCTGAACAAATATACTGACTTAATTGATGTAATCAAAAACTATGAACATTCACTGGAGCAGATTGAAAACGGAATGTCGGCGTATGACTTGCTTTCAGCCGAAGGCTCTGTAGCAAAAAGGATAACAGGTCAAGAACTGACGGCAGACGTGACGGCAAATACTGTTTTGCTCAAGGATCAGCGCCACATAAATTACAGGTTCTATCTCCTTATTACAAACAATATCTATTTTGCAATCTCTAATATTAGAGATGCGCATGAAAGGCTTGCTGCAAAGCTTTTGTTCCTAGATGGGATGAAGTATCTAAAAGCTCAACAGTATATGAGTAGAGAGTATAAAAAAGGGATTCATGGTATATCGGCCACAACATTCGCTGACAAAAGACGCAAGGTCATAGAAAATTTAGCAAAAAGTCTTAAAGTCAACCGAACATTGGATTTTGTGATCATCGACTATGGTCGGGGCCGTAACAAGGAAGGTGAAATTGGACTCAGGATGCCAGAAGTAAATTAGACCGCAAGGGCTTTAGCCTTTGCGGTCTTTATTGTAGGTGTCAGAAGAAAATAAAGTTATAGACTGAAAAATAAGTAATAGTCTTGAGGATGCTTCATTAAGCTAACGGGCAGTTTAGTTCAACAAGTAATCTTAATTCCGAAAAAAACATATTAAACAGTATTTTACTAATCTCATGAATTTGATTTGTAACAAATTTACTTCTTCTATCGTTGAATAATTAGGATCGAATAAAGATAGGAGGGTTTATTTGAAGAATACAGTATTGTTATTCATTATGGCACTAACTCTTATATGTATAGTTGGTTGCACGGGTGTTCAGCCAAAAAATAAGGACCTTGAGGGAGAGGAACCACCAAAGGTTCAAATTCAGATTGATAAACGAATGTACAAAACAAAACTCGGCACATATTGCTGGACAACATCATGTGTAGATTCAGCTGGTCCAGTTGAACTTTTAAAAGGAAAAGAACCGATTCCAGTAAAGCCTGGTGATGTTGTAAAATTCCTTATGAATTATGAGCCCCAACCGAATAAATTTCATGTCAAGCAATTCTATGAAGGAAGGCTTACAGAAGTTTTATTGAAAGAAAATAGTTTTCAAGTTCCTACAGAAAAAGGGACATATTTTTATTCATACGGGGTATGGTGGATGGATGAAGATGTAGAGAACCAATCTCGTGGCGATGCGTTTTATCATTTTTCCTTAAAGGTTACCTAGAGATTAAGATACTAAAGCAACACGATGGTATCATAAGAATAGGCGCCTGTTGAACTAACGGACAGGATATATGTTAAAATAAGGGTGAATAAAATCAGAGGTGATTTAATGTTCAATCCGAAGATCTTCTTCTATTAGTTGTGTCTAAGGTCATGGCTTCAAATGCCAAAATCTAACCCGGCACAACGGGGATGAAGATGTTTACACGGGAAGAGATTCAATCCTGGGAAGATGAGAAACAGCGTAGTCTGGAGATCAATAATAAGCCCAAAGATCCAAGAAAAGAGAAGCTTAAGGATTTCCGTAAAGGAATCAAGAGTGTTCATTACAACAAAGAATGTAAAATAGCAAGAAAAGATGATTATCGTCTGTATAGAACAAAAATGAAACGACTGATGCGTAGTGAAGAATACGAGCTCCTACACAGTTACAAACGAACGAGTGGTTGGATTACTTGGTAAATGAGGTAGCCCTTGAATGAACTCATCCTATTGTTGAAGTGACTAGCAGTAGGGCAGTTCATGAGGGGCTGCTTTTTTTCATTGAAGTAACGGGTAGGATAGTTGAATATACAAAAGGATAATTACGGATAATTAAAAGGGGAAAGGCATATATGTGGGAATCTATTTATTCAAGTAATTAAATTAGGAGAACAGAGTGAGTGAAAAATTATTAAGGGCAGGAACTACTAGTTTCTCGCTATTAGAGCGGCAAATCCTTTATTACAGTGACTAAAAGTAATATCCAGGCTTTCGATTTATGAAATCGATCCAATTAGCTGGTGATTTTAAGGAGGAATTCATAGTGTGTAGTGTGAAATCGCCCGGAGGCTCGTTATTTCCTTACTATTACAAGGTGCTCAAAGTATGATGTTCAGTTAATACATGAACTAGCTTGGATTGTTACTAAAATAGAGATGAATAAGAAATTAATAGCAAGCAATATAGTAGGAGTGTGTAAAATGAATCTAAAAGAAAAGTTGATATTGATAAAAGCAAATGGCTACCAAGCACCTTCCGATACATTCCAATTGATACAAGAGATGATGAATAACATCGGTTCTTTAGATGCCCAATTACGTGATGAGCTAATTTATACAACCTTATCCAATTGGATTCCTGGTAATGCTCTAACTGTAAACGAACTGGAACAACTCTTACCCGTTGTTTTGGATAAAAACCATTTGCTTTTCAGGCTTGATGAAATAAATACAGACTCTGTCTTCACTAGATCTTTCTCTATGCTAGTTATACCACTTCTCCTTATGAGGCATAGGGCATCACCGTTTCTCTCAAGAGAGCATATTCATCAGATCAAAGAGAAAGTATTTTATAATATACATAAGGAGCGAGATTACCGTGGGTATGATGAAGAAAAAGGATGGGCTCATGCCATAGCTCATGCAGCAGATGCTTTGGACGATTTGGCCCAATGTCCCGAACTGGACAAAAAAGACCTCTTAACCATCCTCGATTTGGTTTATGAAAAGATGACCGTTACAGATCGAGTTTACTCAGATGGGGAAGATGAAAGAATGGTGAAATCCGTAATTAGTGTTTTAAATAGAAAAATACTTAGTCAGACCTATGTAGAGAAATGGATCCAAAGTTTTGGTGACGTGGAGAAAAATCCAGAATTTCTTCATGCCTTTAAGCAAAAAAATAATATAAAGAACTTCTTGAAAAGTTTATACTTTCGAGTTAAATTTCACAAAGTAGATGCCGAACTTTGTCCAACTATCGAGCATACATTATATAAAGTGGAACAAGTATACTATTCCTAGTTAAGAATAAAGTGAGGGGAACGCCCCCTCACTTGTTCGTCTCACTTCAAGTGCAGTAAAAACAATAGCCCACAGAGGACACTTTATCTCCTTATTTTTCACAGTTGATTTGATTGGTGGTTCAGATAAATCTCCTTTGTTCAAGACGTGAAGTTATTCTGTCATCGAAGAACTCATTTTTTATATGCGGCAATTATTAGACGATTGGGACGCATTATTTTAAATTTAAACGGAGCAGTTTGCTGTCAGCAGCAGCTCCGTTTTACATTAAGATAACGGGCAGGCTAGGTTAATCATATAGCGAACACAACAAAGTGCTGACTGTTTATGTGGAGGTCACTATATATGAAATATGCATGTCCATGCTGTGGTTATAAGACACTGGATTATGAACCACCAGGTACCTATGACATTTGTGATATTTATTTTTGGGAGGATGATGTTGTTCAATATCACGATCCCGATTATGAAGGGGGAGCAAATATTGAATCGCTAAGGCAATATCAAGAAGCTTTTAATCGTAAGCCAACGATTAACGATGAGCGTAATGAGAACTGGAAACCACTTTTGAAAAAGTGACAGTCTCATTACGCTAACGGGAAACGTTAGTTCAATGGAACAGCGACAGTCTAGGACTTTATTTTCTCGTCCTTGGTTGTCGCTGTTCCAATTTCTAAGGTCAGTCTAAAACTTATTTTATGGAGTCTAGCGGTATGACAATTCGAAAGGTTGCATGGAATAAAGACACTCAGCCTAATACTTTAGCTTCTGCTGACAGTAGGAACTATGTAAATCCGTAGTAGGTACGGAGTAGAAAGGATTTACACTTTATTCAGGAACAAATTAATTCCATTCTAGGAGGCAACAATCATGGCACAAAGTTATGCGTATTTGGACAACACGGGAATTCTTCATCTTCACCCGTTGGAGAGTGAAGCAAAAAAGCACGGAAAATATGTCGGCACAAATCTGGATTACGACGAAAGCGGCTTCCCGATTATTGGCGGTGAAGGTGTAGTCTACTATGTAGACAAAGACACAGCTTATGTAAACGGAAATGAAGATGATGGTAAACAAATTGCTGTACCAAGTGGCCTTAAAGCACTAGCTGGTCAACTTCTGTAATTTTTCCAAAACTAAAACTAAATCGGAGACAGGACTCAGAGGGTAATATAAACCCGGAGCAAGAAGGATGTCCATTTAAGGCCTATTCCAGGCATGGCGGATTAGCGGTAACCGCATGTTATAAATTACCGATCACTACAACAGGAGCAGCGTAAAATCGCTGCTCTTTTTAATTTTGAATGAAGTATTGTTATATAAAATTCTGCATCCTTAATGTCGATACTATCGTATGGAACAATATAGGAGATGAATTTGAGTGAATAAAAAAATAAGAGACTTTATAATTGTTTTTGTAATCATACCGCTATCATTATCATCACTCATCTGGGTACACTTTCTTACAAATTATATGGATTGGAAACATATTAAAGAAGAATACCATACTCAAGAGGGCTACTGGGAATTCTTTGGACGAAATTGGTATAAAAAAGGTTTCCAAATTGAAGTGGAATATCTAAGAGAATACAAAGAAAAACAAAAGAAAGCTGCTGAATAGTAGCTTTTTTATTTGTTCAGGAAACTTTTCCTTAGCTTCAGATACATTATCAAAAGGAGTGAATAACAAGGCATGGGACGAAAGAGAGATCCGAAACGGGACGAAGCATTTGATTTATACAAAGCCAGTTCCGGCAACATACGTCTCACAGAAATAGCCTCTCAACTTAGTGTATCTGAAGGTACGGTAAGAGGATGGAAGGCTAAAGATAAGTGGGAGAACATGCTCGGGAATGAAACGGAACATAAGGAACGTTCTAATAAAAATGGAACGGATCAAAATAACGAAACTTCAAATGAAGATGAAGACCCAACAGAATATCCTGATGAGCTTTTTCTAAAAGCCGTCCAAATTGTAGCCGAGGCCAAACAAGCCTCGGTTTCTTTATTGCAGCGAAGAATGAGGATAGGTTATAGCAGAGCGGCCCGACTGATTGATGAAATGGAGCGGCGCAAATTCATTGGTACATATCAAGGTGATAAGCCAAGAGAAGTATATGCCACCCTGCTTACTGTTGATGCACTTTCTAAAGAGCTGGGGGATGCTCCAAAAATACGGAACGCTCCAAAAAAGGTAAAGGAACGCTCCGACAATATGGAACGTTCCAAAAAAGTACAGAGCGCTCCAGTGATTGTTGAAGAACCTGAACCAGAGATTCCTGATGAAGATGGGTTAACGCCCAAACAAAGGATTTTCACATATGAGTATCTTCGAGACTTCAATGCAACGAGGTCAGCTATTGCGGCAGGATATAGTAAGAAAACAGCCTATCAGATCGGTTTCGCGCTGTTGAAGAAAGTTGAAATTCAAAACATTATTCGCCAGCATAAGGAATCTATGATCGACGAGGTAGGTTTGAATGCTCAACGCGTTCTAATGGAGTACATGAAAATTGCTTTTGCAGACATTACGGATTACGTGGAATTCGGTCAAAAGGAAGAGGATGTTCTTGGCTTAGAAGGTGATCCTGTATTTGATCCTGACACTGGAGAAGCGAAGAAATACAGGTACAATTATGTCTCTTTTAAAAATAGTGATGAAATTGATGGAACGCTGGTTTCAGAGGTCAAACAGGGTAAGGACGGAGTGAGTGTAAAGCTACACGACAAAACCAAGGCATTGGACGTGCTGACTAAATATATGGATTTGTTGCCGGATAATCATAAACGTATGATTGAAAACGAAAAACTCAAGATGCAGCGTGAGAAACTTGAGCTTGAAAGGGCAAAGGTCACGGGTGAAGGCAATACAGAAGACGATTTAATTGACGATTGGGTAGAGGCGGTGGTAGGTAATGAAGACGAATGACTCGCCGGAGACGAAACGGAGGCTTCAAGCATTCAAGATACGGATTCCTGAGTATCGTAAGAATCCAATATTGTTTTGCCAAGAGATGCTTAAGTTCTACCCTGATGATTGGCAGGCAAACACCTTAATGGATTTAGCTAATAATCCGCGCGTTTCAGTACGTTCAGGTCAGGGCGTAGGAAAAACAGGTTTAGAAGCGGCAACAGCTCTATGGTTCTTGTCGTGTTTCCCATATCCAAAGGTGATTTGTACAGCTCCTACAAGGCAGCAACTACATGACGTTTTATGGGCTGAGATTAACAAATGGCAATCTAAAAGTCCAGTATTGAAACGGATTCTAAAATGGACAAAGACCAAAATCTACATGAAGAACTACGAGGAACGCTGGTTCGCTACAGCTCGGACAGCTACCAAACCCGAGAATATGCAAGGCTTCCATGAGGACTACATGCTTTTCATTGTGGATGAAGCTTCAGGTGTTGCTGATCCAATCATGGAAGCCATTTTAGGTACGTTGTCGGGTGAGTTCAATAAAATGTTGATGTGTGGCAACCCGACAAAAACGTCGGGTGTTTTTTATGATTCACACAATAAGGACAGAGCAGACTACAAAACACGCAAGGTATCCTGCTTGGACAGTCCAAGAACCAGCAAGGATAATATCGCCATGCTCAAGCGTAAGTATGGTGAAGGCAGTGATGTATGGAGAGTCCGGGTTGAAGGTGAATTTCCCCGTGGAGAATCAGATACATTTATTTCGTTAGAAGTGGCTGAATTCGCAGCTAAAGAAGTAAAGGTGGAACCCACCGGAAATATGTTAACTATAGGTGTGGACGTTGCACGATTTGGTGATGACGAAACCTCAATGTTTGCTGGCATAGGACCAAGAATTGTAGGGGAACACCATCATTTCAAGAAAGACACAATGGTTACTGCTGGTTGGGTGATTAACCTAGCTAAAGAGTTGCATGTTGCTCATCCATATTTGAACCGAATCAGAATAAGAGTCGATGATAGCGGCGTTGGCGGAGGAGTAACGGATCGACTAAGTGAAATCGTAGTTGAAGAAGGGCTACCGTATGAAATCATACCAATTAACAATGGCTCTTCTTCTTTAGATGAGCACTATGGAAACCTTGTTACAGAAATGTGGGCATCTATTAAGGAACAATTAGAACAGAATATGAGCAATTTCATAAATGGAGATCCAAGTGTTCTGCAGTTACCCGACGATGATGTACTAATAACCCAACTTACAGCACGTAAATGGAACATGACCAGCAAAGGTAAAATGCTGCTTGAAAGTAAGAAAGATATGAAAAAGCGTGGGCTCAAGTCACCAGACAGAGCTGATGCTTTTGTTTTGACATTTGGAGAATATTTGATGGAGCCAGATACACATATTATGCTTCCTTCAATAGGTAGTGTGGTAGTAAAAAGATAAATTGACGAATAAATATTGTTTGGCAAGGCCGCTATGATACAGCAGGGGAACTGGACTCAGGTCAAATTAACGGGATTAATCCTAAGCTGAATCTGGGTATTCTGCCTATGCCTATCAGTGATGACGCAGCTGCTGGGGACAAGCTAACTAGGTGGTCAATAATACTTCTTCGGTTAGAGCTGGGGCTAAGGAGTTTTTGAAGCAGGTGGTAACATCCGAGCAGGGAAAACAATATATCACCAAGGAGTTCAGGTTCATTCCGACGTACAAAAGTATCAAAGGTACAGAGGCTGATATGGGCCAACTGGGTGTCGAAGCAGTGAAATATGCCAGGAAAACAAACTGCTCGTTTAAGCGCTATCTTGGAGAAGCGAAGCAAGAATTCGGAAGTCAGATATAGGCCAATGTGGTAGGCAAGTCGATTCCGCGAAGCTGTTTGAGGATTTCCAGTGCACGTAAGGTAATTTGAAAGAAAATAATTAAAAGAGAACACAGATAAAGCCTTCGTATGCCAGTGAGAATTTATGGTCCTAAACCTACGAAGGCTTTTATTGTATTCCCAATTATGCAACTATAAAAGAAGAACTAAAGGATATTTGCGTGGAACAGGAACGAAGAGGGTAGAATGGTGCTGTACATGCGGAACGGTCACTTTAAAAGCTTTCCTACGAAAAGCTTGCTTCGGAAGCATGGATTTCTACCCTATTGAGGCTTTATTTCAAGAAATTCGCTGCGATAGGCTGTATTTTGAGTAAATGCCCGCGAATAGCAGGGAACGGTTCATACTGTACCGTTCAATCGGGAGACCGCCATAATGATGGTGGAAGGCACCCCTGATTATTCTGGTTTAACGAGTACGGGTCAACTCTATTAACTCGATCCCATGTTAGTTTAACTTCGTTGCCTGCTCTTCTTCTCTTAAGTTTGAGACTGCATCCGTGCCTGCGTATCCCGCCATTGAATACATGAGACTGGTTCCTTTACTGGTTTTAGCAATTACAAAATAATAATTATATCCATTTTTATATAATGGATTTGTATCAGTAAAGGAAGTACCTTTTCCGGTATACAGTGTGTCGGATCCAGTATAGTTGGATCGAACTAACTCAAAACTATAATCGCCTGTTAGTCCGACATTTGACCAATTTAATTTTATAGAGGGACCATTTGTTATCTCAGGTGTAGCGAATTTTCTTATGATTGGAGTTCTTGCTTTTGTTCCATCCTCATACTCTGTTACATAAATGGTATAGGTGGTATTTTTCTTTAGCCCATCAACATCTGCTCTCCAATTTTGCCCATAATTGGAATAAAACCTTTGTCCAATGTTTTTTTGTGTTGATCCATCTGCAAATGCTCCATACAAACTTATTGTTACATAAGTACCTGGATACTGTGTATCAAATTGACCAGAGATAGAGGCTGATGATTCCGTGATAGAAGTAACAGAATTATTATCCATTGCTGCATCTACCTTAGAATTATTCATGATAACTCCAAACGTGAGAATAAATAAATATGTTAGTGCCTTGCATATTATGCTTTTGTTTTTCCTCATTTTTCTTTTACCTCCTTCATTTTTGTTTATTAACCATCTTCGTCCCTATTTTATTATTCTTTACAAACGCTTAATTTCCCTTCTCTTTTTTACAATTAATTCAATTTAGGGCATGGATAACGAAGATCAGTGAAAAAAACAGCTTTGGGAGCGTATATAGAGGGTCAGGAAACTTTTCCTGATCTTTTTTGGTTGTTTAGGAGTTCAGCAGTATCTTCTAAAGGAGGTTGCTATGGCGAGAGTAATCATTTTTCTAGTAGAAAATCAGTAGTAAATCTGAATAAAACTGATGTTATTCTGTATTCATAGAAGTTTGACAAGAAAGGTGGTGAAATCTTGAAATGGTATCATAAAGCTATATACTCATTAGCAATATCTGTTCTTCCAGCAGCGGTAAAGCGACAGATGATGGGTGTTGGTAGGACGACAGTCCCAAAGAACTCTAACCCATGGGAAATCTTTAGCTGGTTGCCTAAGAAGCATCAACAGGCTCACAATATTGATCTTACAAAGTTGCAAAGCTACACAGCAGAAGAATTGCTTGAGCTTCTTATATCCGTTCATCCTGACGTATCCTATGCTTTATACACATACTTACGTATGGGAGATACCGACTTAACATTTACAGCTAAGAAGCCAAACGGGAATGCAGATAAGAGTGGACAACTGGTTTTGGACGAACTGAAGGCCATGCTGAATACACCGTTACCTTCGCCGGGATATCAACACGGACGGTCGCTGGAAAAGTTGGACACCATTCAGCGAATGATGATTATGGTTCGTGGCGCTTGTGCTGGTGAAGTTGTGCTGAACGAGCAGTGTAATGATGTAGTTGATATTGTTCCGGTTGATCCGGCTTTAATTTGGTTCCGCAGGGAACCAAATACGAACCGGCTTACACCGTGGCAATACGTGAAGAACCCGCGAAGGAACGCGAACGAAGAGTGGTTCGGTAATTACAAAAAAATTGACACACCAACGTTCATCTATGAAGAGTTCGATCCGATGGTCGATGATCCTTATGGACGAACGCCCATGCTTCCAGTGCTGCAAGTAGTTTTCTTCCACCTCCAAGTGCTGGCTGATCTAAAAGCAGTAGTGCACAACCAAGGATATCCACGGCTTGATATCTCCATGTTGGAAGAAATCATGCTGAAGAATATGCCAAACAACTTAAAGAGTAATCCCGATGGTCAGCAAAAATGGCTCAAAGAGCGAATGGATGAGATGCTAAACCATTTCAACTCACTTAATCCAGATGATGCGCTTGTCCACTGGGATAGTGTAAAGGTCGAGTATCTCAAAGGCGGCAACTCGGGGCCAATGATTGATATTAAAAAGCTAATTGATATCATTGATACCCAAATGGCCACTTCACTCAAGACACTGCTAACCATTCTTTCTCGGCATCAAGGGTCAACCGAAACATACAGTTCGATTGATACTCAAATATATATCAAAAATGTAGAGTCCGCGCGGAGCGTAACCAAACGTTTCTGGCAGCGGGCTTTTTCGTTGTCCGCAAGAGTAAAAGGGACTCAAACAAAAGTTGAAGCTGACTACCTCCCCATTGATCTACGCTCTGAAAATGAGATTGAACGTGACCGCCGTTCAAAGATCGATAACTACATCATAGCGGAGAAGAATTTCTACATCACACCGTTGGAAGCTGCTGAGGAAATACGTTGGACTCTTGGTATTAATGCCAAAATTCCTGCTGAATTACTTCCTTTGCTTGTAAAGAAGCATGAATCTGATTCGAATGAAGAAAATACTCCATCGGAGGGAGGTGAATAAAAAATATGGCTAAACCTACACCCGAACAATTGGCGAAAATCAATCAAAAAGCATTGGTCCCTTTAACCGATGAACAAACTCATGTGTTTCAAGCAAGAATCATAGGAACCAAGCGTATTGATAAGTACAAAATGAAGATTACTCCAAACTTCCTACGCAAAATGGCAGATCAAGTTAAAGAGGGAGTTGCCTTGCTGGTTGACCATCCGTGGCAGAAGTGGGAAGCCTTATCTTTTCCGTATGGCAGGACTTTTGACAGTCGGATTATTGAAGAGGGAGGGGAACTGGAACTCTTCGGTGATCATTACATGGCAAAAGGGCTAGAGGCTAATGGAATCTCAACGGATCAACTGGCTACTGGTATTGACTCAGGTACTATCTTTGATACCTCAGCAGGGTTTGTTACTACAAAGCATACGTGTAGCATTTGTGGCGGCGATTATTATGGTTCCTCAGCATGTTCACACATTCGTGGGCAAACGTACGATGACAAGGAATGTCTTGTTCTCGCGGATGATGGATACATCATGGAAAACTCTATCGTGTTTGATGGCGGTTACGAAGGCGCAGGAATTACACGTGAATCTCTCTCAATGAAACAACATGGTGAATCCGAACAGCCGAAACAAACTGAATACGAACCGTTACCTTTAGATGCGAAGTCGCTTGATGGCGATGGACGTGTCTTTTATTTTTTCAGCAACAAAGGCGACATGTCTGCTTTTGTATCTAAACAGCATCAAAAAAAAGAACAGGCCGAGACACTGGCCCAAGGAGATGACACTGTGACAGACGAACAAAAAGCTGCGTTAGCAGCAGCACAAACCCAGGCAACTGCATTGGCAGCAGCTAATAGTGTACTTGGACAAATTCGAGCTGCATTGAGTGTAGATAATGATTCCGACATTCTGAGCAAGCTTACATCATTGAGCGCTCAGGCTGCTGATGGGGCGACATACAAGATCAAAGTTACTGAACAAGCATGTGGAGCTGGTGTCCGCGCTCTTGGTGAAGCCTTTAATGTAGAGGCGATGAAAACAGCACTGTCTCATCTGCCGGTATCTGAAATTGAAAAGATCGGTGCAACGTATGAGGCGCAGGCACAAGCTGCTTTGGGTGGCGGTGGTCGCCATACACAAGGTGAAGATGTAAACCTTCCTGAGGGAGCACTGAATGGAACACCACCAGCTAACTCACAAAATGATGGTAGTGAGAAAACGCCAGAACAACTTAAAGCATTAGCTCGTGAAGAAGCTCGGGCGGCACTTAAGAATACAGGCAGAGGTAATCTGCTGAAGGAGGATAAATAATTATGATGCAATCTCAGTATAACGGTGCTCCTGGTCCCGGACAGGTTATTACTCAAGAGTTTACGGAGGTACTTGCGTCTACTGACCTTCAAGCTAAACTCCCAGGAGGGATTTTGCTGAAAAATGGGCAAGGGATCTTGAAAAAAGGGACGGTTATAGGCAGGATCACAGCGGCTGGAGAGGATAAAGACAAGGCAGTGGCTTACAGCGCTTCAGCAACAGATGGTTCCGAAGTAGCTTTATGCATTCTGGATAACGACCACGATACTACTCTTTCTGATATCGGCGCATCCGCATGGATTGCAGGAATTTTTGAATCATCTAAATTGACAGGCATTGATACAGCGGCTAAGACAGCGCTGAAGCTTTGCTACTTTGTATAAGGGGGATAAACATACATGGCAAACGTACTTGATCCATATTTCCTTACGGAAGTCGTTCAGAACATCCGAACGGATATTAACAGCTTTCGAGGGGCACAACTGCTAACCAATGGAGTTGACTTCAAACCGGAACTTGGACTCACTATTGAATATGACATCACCTATGACGACACAGGTATGACGCCACCTACTGGATTGAATGATCCTTCACCTATTCATACTCCACCTGTGGTGAAACACATGAACTTCACGAACCAAGAATGGAGAGAAAAGGTTGTTATCGACCGTGAAAAGATTGCTACTTTGAGAAAGCCAGGCAACAGTCTTGAGCAAAAGTGGGGCGAAGAATACATGATTGAGAAAATGGTTGGTCTGAACCTTCGCCTCGAGACACGGTTTGAGTGGATGAGATGGCAGTCATTAACAGGAAAACTTATTGTACCAGCCACATCCACCAAACCAGCCAGAACGATTGACTATGGTGTTCCAGCTAATAACAAGCCAACAGCATCCGTATTGTGGAGTAATACCGAAACAGCAGATCCATTGGCTGACTTAGATGGCTGGTCACTTCGATTCCGAGGAAGTGGGGCTCGTCCTGTTAAAATTATTGTTAATAAGAAAGTCGATATCTATTTGAAGCAGAATGCTAAAATCCGCGAATTGATCAAGTACACTTTTGGTAAAGATGTTGTCACTGACGGTTCGCTTGCTGAAATTGTCAGCCAAAATTTGAATGGTCTTAAGTATGAAGTTTACGATGGTGGTTACATTGATGACTCTGGCGTATTCTATCCGTTCATTCCAGATAATGCAGTAATCATAATCGGCCATGGTATGACAGGCTCAATTATGGATCTTGTGACTGGCCCGAATAACTATGAAGACATTTTCACCGGTCATACAGGAAAGTTTGCACTGACTAAGTTGATCCAAGGAGACCCCGATCAATGGCAAGCCATCAATGGTGCAACAGTGCTACCGCGTCTGAAATACGTTAACTGGCATATCTTCGCAACAGTGGCGTAAGAGAGGAGATCTAATTTATGACAACTGTAAGAGTATTGGTTGATGCTGTTGGGCAATACAATTCGGGGGACATCGTAACAGATGCCCCTGATGGTCTTGTAGATATCGCAAAGAAAGAAATCCGTAATGCGGCAACTGGACAATTGCTTGCGGAGATTGTAGATGGTGGGGCTCTTGATGGTTCTCCTTCAGAACGGGAGTTACAACTTCAGGCCGAATTAGAACAGTCCAAAGCGCGAGAAGCAGAATTACTTGAGCAAATTGATATTCTTCAGTCCGATGGTGAGTTGAAAGAATTGAAAGCCTCAGCTAAGGAATTGAAAATACCCGGATACACCAAAATGAGTATTGAAGAATTGAAACAGGCTATCAGTGCTGCTGGCGGTGGAGCAGATGGCAAATAAGATCCTCACTACGGAGACGTATCACGAGGAAATTAGAGGGCGTCTAGGCGTTGGTGAGGATGTAATATCCGATGCTGACATAGACGCTCTTTCTGTTTTACCCATTGGAGAATCGAGGATTGTGAAAGCCATTCCTGATTATGCTGAGTTAACTGGTGATGATCAAACTTATGTGTATGCAGCAGCCGTTTGTATGGTTGCTGCCATACTGGCCCCTTCCATGACAGCGAGAATCAAGAAGTCTAAAAAGGACTTTGACTTCTCTTTTGAAAATCAGGTTGTTGATTGGAAAAAGTACGCTGTTCAGCTTGTTGATGAAGCCTATGAGTTTATCGAGTCCATATCAACAGTGCAGCAAGGGACAAATGTTCCGGTATTCGGTGTAGCGGGGCCAACACGGACGAAAGAAGGGCGGCGTTACTGATGTTTAAAGATTTTGCCCATCGGCATTCACCATGTACCGTAAACGGCGAACCGGACATTGTCATTCTGTCCCGAGATACCAAGGCGACAACGATCATTGGCAAAGAATATATGTACAATGGTCTGTTTTCATCGAAATCACCTGTAAAGCAGGGAGATATAGTCCAGAATGACGATCATTTTTTAGTTCAGACATTGCGTCCAACAACGGAGAAAGATAAATATTGCTCTCTGATTAAAACGAACGCCATGGTCGAGGTGCAAAGATACCAGCAAGCTTACGATGCAAATGATAATCCGGTGGGCGATGCGGAATTCACGTCGGTCGCTGCTGATGTTGTTTGTTCTGCACAGTATGTCACAGCACAATTGCGACAACAGGAGCCGGGCTTGCTGCCGAGTACCGTGTTTACCTTGCAGTTACAGACGACAGTCGATGTAAGAGACCCTCAAGACTCAAGTCTATCCGCGCTTGACCGGATTGTAATGGGCGGGAAGACATACCAGGTAGATGTGGTAGATAGGATCAAGTATCCTAACTTGCTGCATGTTCAGCTTTCAGAGGATCGACGATGATTACAGGTTATGATGCAGCTCGGGCTGCTAAAGATTTGGAAAATAAGCTGGCTGTTGAGATTACCGGATTAACAAAGTTGGTCATGCTTACGGCTAAAAGCGGCATACGGTACTATCCGGCAGTTCGGGACCACTTGGAAATGCACATGTTTGTCCTGGCGAATCAGATGATTTCAGGCGACATCACAGCGGATTACTGGCAAGCATGGCTTGAGCAATTTGGTAAAGGCTCCAAGATGGCAGACAGCAGTCAAAACCCCGGATTGGTGACTTATATGAACAGTGAAGCGTGGAACCGACTGAGGTCCAAAGGTGATCGTGTTATTGTAGGTCGTTCCCGTGGAAAGTACCGGGCAATTGACGGAACAATGAAGGAATCAGGCGGGGGCTATGCTGGGGTGGACTTGGAAGAGCTCGCGGAGCGTGGTGAAATTGATCCTTCATTCAGGGCCACACCGCCAACCTACTTTTTGCGTATTGCAATCCAATCCAACCGGAAACGTATTTTGGAAGGCATTAGCCGTGTAATAACTGAGTTTCCGTATCACAGATACTTCAAGGAGGAGGTAAAGGAGTGAGCCTACAACTTATTGATGCTGTTCAGAATGCTTTAAAAGCAGATTCGGAACTTATGAGCATGCTGAAGCTTACTCCTTCATCACCCTCTGCTGAGGTAGTAAAGCGATTTACGAAAGGCATGGAGCCTGAGATAACGGTTTCTAAGGATACAGTTCCACATATCTGTCAATATGTCATGCCGGGACGTTACGCAACTAATCCGTTGGTATTCGAAGGTAAGTTTTGTATCGACTTTTACGGTAAGACAGCATATGAAGCAAAGCTTCTATTCGAAAGAGCATTCAAAACCCTGCACGAAAAAAGGTTGTTTGCACAGGGGTTTATGTCCTATCTTTGTGTGCTGGCCTATGACTCAGATTTTGCTACTGGTATACAAGGGGCCAAGGGGTACAAAGCAATTTTCGATGTTGATTACTTGAGAATGAATTGAGGTGAACTAAATTGACAGAAGAAGCAGTATGGAAAGCAACGGGAAGATCCGGTGATCACAATGGCGTTAACCATGTTGAATACGAGTTGCTTGATTCAGCGCAAAAGCGAGTTTCCTTGGCTAAAACAAATGTGTCCAGCATTGAAAAAGATGGGGTTAAAATTGAACCCGATGATCAAGAGACTCTATGGTTTAGCGAAGCGAACGCAACCAAAAAGTACAAATTTAATGTGCTTACTCTTGCTGGTACAACTTATGAAGCCGAATTGAATTGGACTCAACCTATACCACCTAAACCTGAACCCACTGAGTGGGACAAGCTGATAGAGGAGAAGATCATACTTGCTAAAGGGTTGGGTATTATGAGTGTTTGGAATCCAAAACAGGGTTACAAGCTAACCAAAGAGTACGTACGAATTGCGGAGATTGATAAGCGTTTATGGGAACTGGTCAAATAATCTGATCGGTTCTTTTTGTATTCACACATAAGGAGGATGAAAAATGCAACCTTTAGTATTTGATGGTGTAGGGTCAGCACAGGTCTATGAAGAAGGCGGAAGGCTTAAGTTTCTTGATGATAAAATTACTAAGGTAACTTTGCAATTGCAGTTTGATTGGGACAAAGTAATGGGTGGCGATAGTGGGTATGCATTCCACTACACCGCTAAGGATTTAGGGGATAAAGCTTCTATGGAGGTTCCGCGCTACTCTGATATTTTGGCTGAATTGTCTCAAGGGGCTGAATCAGAAAAAGGCACGGCGCAATTCGATGAAGTAGAGCAAGGATTTTTGAATGCTACTGATGGCTATAAATTAAAAGCACCCACGAAGTATAACGGAACTTTTGTCGCTAAGAGTGACCGTGTTTACTTAAAAGACACTGACACAGGAGAACTCATTGAACTGACTCGTGTTGCATCTGCCCCAACAGCAGAGCAGTACGTAATTACAGCTGATGGGAAAATTACATCTGACGTTGCAAACGAAGGGAAGTTAATCACCGTTACGTTCAAATGGTCAAAAGAGAATGCTACAAGAAGTAGCTTAAGCGGTAAACGCCGTCCGAAACCATTTAAACTGGTACATCGTTTTTCATTAACCGATGATCGGAATGGCAAAGAAGTCCCTTGCCAGCTCACTATTTGGAAGGCTCTCGGCGGCGGGACTTTGGATGTGTCCCAAGAGCGCAAAAAGCCAACTACCAATACATTGGCGCTGGAGATTATGGAACCGGATATCACGCAGGAAAACCCTAACGGATATGCAGTAGAAATCATTTTCGGTATCTAATTAATCACTAACTCAACCCCCTATCGCTCAGGTAGGGGGTTACATACATTGAGGAGGAAATTTAATGAGTACAGACAAACAGTTAGATAAAACACTTAATATCGGGACGGAAATCCCTCTTGGTGAGGGAATTGTAAAACACGTTAAAATCGGAACTATCGCTCTGATCCGTCAGGTGCGACAACTTATGAGTGGAAATGAGTATAAGTTCTCTTTTTCGATTGGACGTGAAAAATGGGATGCCACAGAAGATCGAGCCGAGGTCGATTGGCCTAAAGTTGAGGCATTGCATAAGGAAGCCTTTAATCTTGTGTTGGTAGAAGGACTGACAGAGGAAGAATACGAGAATGTAGACGAAGAGGGCATTAAGGAGTTGGACGGCCTCTTAGAACGATTTCTATAAGGAGTCGTTTCCACCTGATGAAGATTATGAGCCTGACGACGAAGACGACCAAGAGGTTACTGAGGATGATCGGGAAACGGACTGGATAGAACTTTGGGCTTTATGCGTGAGTAATGGTATTTCTGATTCAGAGTGGCCTAATATGACTATTCCAAAAATTAGAGCGTTAATGAAAGCCAAGAACAGAAACCGGGAATTTGAAATCATTCTTCACGGTGGCAATGTGGAAAACAAAAAGCCGAAGAAGGTCAAGACGTTATCTGATCTTGGTTTCTTCGCCAAGTAAATTAAGAGGCATCCGCAATCATGCAGGATGCCTCTTTTTCTGTATTTAGGTCAGGAAACTTTTCCTGAACCATTTGTGAGGTGAGTTAAGTGGCAGACTTAAATAAGGACGTAGTAGGCGCACGAATAAACCTGGATACCAGCAAGATATTACCTGCATTCAAGGTTATCGACAATGGAGCAAGAGCCAATGCTGAATCGTTTAAACTTCTAAATGCTGAATTAGGAATCAGCGAGAAAAATTTCAAATCCTTAGCCAGTAGTGCGGATAAGTTTGCTTTGAGTGCAGAAGACAGACGGAAGAAGATTCTCGCTGAATCCGAAGCTCTTGTAAAGCAGCGTACTGCACAGGCAGAATTAAATAATGCTCGGAAGAATCAACTGGACCAGGCGAATAAGATAACCGACGATAAACTCAGAGCACAGCAGGCCATTGTAAAAAAGCGTGAGGATGCAATTGAGCAGCAGGAACGAGAGCATCTAAAACGGATGGAGGCCCTTCAAAATAAGGCGACATCAACCGGACAGAAAGCCGCTAAAGTTTCAGGGGTAGGAACGGATGATAAGACGCGTGAACGTGTCCTCATGCAAGAACAGGCTATCCGTATGAAGTTGCAACAAAATGCGGATAAGGAAGCACAACAAGCAAGGAAGAACGCTCAGGATTATGAGAAGTTCTGGATAAACGCTCTGCGTGCTAGAGAACAGAAAGAAGCACAGGTTCGCGAAAAGGTGCTTCAAGAAGAACAGAAGATCCGTCGTTCACTGAGCCAAACCGAAGCACAGATGAAACAGACCTTCACTACAACGCCTAATTGGATGAGCCGAGTAGGAGACATGGCTACGCATGCGCTTGTATTCAACACAATGTATGCAGCCATGCACAAAGTGCAGGAAGCACTAAAAGAAGGATTGGTTGGGATAGAATCCAACATGGCGGGTTATATCCAAACAAATGAACATTACTTTTTAGAATATAACGAAGGCACTAAAGAAATGGTTATGAACACCGAAAAACTTCATGACCAGACGACCAAATTTATCCGGACGGCGCATGACCTTGGCTCGGAAATCATGGATGTTACCGAATCAGCACGTCTTTGGGGCCGGATGTATAAGGATGCAGGCGTAGTACAGGAAATGGTGCGTAAGTCTACAATGCTTTCCACTGTTGACCTTGTGTCCTTAGAAGATGCGACAAAATCAATGGAGTCTACATTTGCTCAGTATGGAGTGCAAATCAAGGACAGTAATGACGCTATGGTGTTGGGTGGGCGCGTTCTGGATTCTTGGTCCAAGGTTGCCCATGATACGATGGCACCAGCTAAAGACTTGGGAGCAGCCTTCGAGCGTACAGGTAAGATTGCTGCTGAAACAGGCGTAAGTTTCGACTTCATGAACGGTCTTATTTCAGCCGGTGTACGTAACACAGCGCTCTCTGGTGAAAATCTCGGTAACATGTGGAAGACAGTCTTGGGTACGATTCGTACCGACAAGGCTGTGGGAGAAATTGAACGCTTGGGTGTTGCAACCAAGGAAGTTGTTAATGGATCAGAGCAATGGAGAAAAGCAGAAGATATCTTGTTGGATCTTTCTACTAAAGTAATCGACAAAAACTATGATCTTACAAAGTCATATGCAGATATCTCTCGCGGCGTGTATCAGTATGCCAAATTGGCAGCTTCCCTTAATGCCGGGGATATTTTACTTGGTACAGCAGCCTCTATAGGCTCAACCGGATCGACAATGGAATACCTGAAAGTTCAAATGGATACTATTCAGCGTAAAGCAGCACAAACCAAGGCATCTTTGCTTGAGATATTTAACAATGCAGGCGACGACGGGCTAAGAAGAATGATCAAGAATGTCTTGGACGCGATTGACCAACTGCTTATTGGCCTTACCAAAGTACCGTCTGGTGTGTTTGAGGGTACGGCAGCTATTGGAGGTTTACTTCTAGCTTATAAAGCCCTCAGCGGGCCAATTATGAATGTAGTAGCTGCTGTGAAAGTACTTACAACAGCTAAGGTTACAGAAACATTGGCTGTTGCTGCCAACACTACAGCCAATGAAGTGAATATCGTTTCTTCTCAAGGAGCAACATTGTCTACCGTCCAACGTAGCGCAGCAACTCAGGCATCCACTGCTGCAACAACAGAGGCAACAATTGCAACTACAGCTATGACTAGGGCGCAAGCGTTATCCACTGTAACGATGGCTGCTGCTACAGCAGGTTTGACTTTGCTGGCTGGGGCAATTGCTCTTGTCATTTGGGAAAGTGGAAAAGAAGAAAAAGCAGCGCGTGAAAGAGCACAAAACTTGAAAGATGAAGATTCGGCAGCTCAACAAATGATAAGTCAGTATCAGCGACAAATTGACTTGCTTCCCAAACTTGTTAATGCTCATAAATCGCTTTCTGATTCGCTTAAAATTAGCGGTACCTCAATCGAGAGGCAAACTCAAATAAAAAAACAACTGGAAGAGGTCACAAAAGCATTAATTATAACAGTAGGCAAGGATGGAGCTAAACAGCTTGAATCCGCTAACTTTAGTGAAAAGGCCGTACAAATACAAGTTGACGCTTTGAACACACTGATTACAAAGCAAAATGAAGCGCGAAAGAACATGCTTACCGATCAACAAAATGAGATTAACAATCAGTTGAAAAAGAACACCGAAGAATTGGAGCAAACAAAAGAGAAACTCCTTAAAGTTAAAGACAGCCTAGCTTCACAAATGGGAGAGTTCTTTAAAAACGTTTTTACTGGAAAGAGTTTGGACGAAGCTTCTAACTCCGTTCAGCTGCTCCAGGACGAAGTAAATGGTTTAGAGAAGGAGAACCATAAACTTGCTGCCTCTGCCGCTGAAGTCGCAGTGCAGCTAGGCCAAGTTGCAGTTGATGCGGTTGATCAATTTGCAGGGAAGTCGGGTACAGCAGCTGAAAGTGCCAAAGCTCAGGCGGAAGCATTAGCAGATTTAAGAGAGCAAATTCAAGGCAATGGCACTGCTGTATCTGAGATGAATAATCTCTTGAGCGACCTTTCAAAAGGACAGTCTCTCAACGCCGCTGCTGCCACGGACCTAATATTAAAATATCCTCAACTTGCAGCAGAGATATATAAGACGAGCGATGGATGGAAGTTTGAAAAAGATGCTGTGGAAGTTCTCCGAAAAGCAAAAATTCAGAAAGCAATCGACGATTTGAAATCCGAGAAGGCTTCAGCGTTTAACACAAAAGTATCCACCGATGAACGATTAAAAGCTTATAGCATTGAAGCAGAGGCTATTAGAAATTTAGCTCAATTAAAAGCTGCTCTTAATGGTGTGATGGCTCAGAGTTCGTTGGAGGTTGCGAAAAGACAAACTGAACTTAATAGCATGACTGGCATTAGATCAGTTTTAAACGCTCCTTTCAAGAATCAACTTGATGTTGATAAGAAAAAACTGGATAACAAAAAAAAGCTTGATGAAATATACACTGATTATGAAAATCAAGCAAAATCCTTTGACACTCGGATTAACGCTTTATCGAAGCTCTACAAAGATCCTAAATTTGGAGTTAGTGATTCATCAAGCAAAGATAAAAAAGGGGGAAAAGGAAAGAGTGATGCAGAAAAATCGGCTGAAAAAGCAGCCAAGGAAGCTGCTGAGGCTCGTAAGGATTCTTACAGCGATGATATGGACAACTTCAAATACATCGCTGAACGTAATGAATGGTCTATAGATCAACAGGTTGCAGGATACAAACGATTGGCTCAGCGGCATAAGCAATATCTTATCGAAGATAAGGATGCAATGAAACAATGGAGCCGAGATGTTCAGAAGCTTAACGATTCCAGATATCAGGAAGATGTTGAGAACCTAGAGCGAAGAAGTGAACGCATGCGACAGGCCAATAAACAGGAAATTGAAATAGTTAAAACCAGCCTGGACTTTTACAAAAAGGAGCAAAATAAAAATTATCTTCTTCCTGCTAATCGTAGAGAGATTGCCAAACAAATCTACGATTTAACCGTCAAATACAATGAGCTACGCTATCAAAACAGTGAGAAGTGGATTGATAAAGAAACTTCTAAAATGGAGATGGCAGGGCAAAGCCAGATTGCTATCCTCAAAATGGAATATGACGCTTATATGCGTATGAGTAAGGCAAAGGATCGTACCGCCGAACAGAGTTTTGAGTTGCAGCAGAAGATTTATGAGAAACGTAAAGCTTTGGAAGATGAGTTCCTGTCCGACTTCCAAAAACGAATCAATTACCAAAAGAGTATGGAAGCTGTATCTGTTTCTGATCAACTCAATTTATGGACAAAAATGCAGGCTCTTTATAAAGAAGGATCAGAACAACGGATGGAAATTGATGTACAGGTTCATGACCTTAAAAAACAGCTTCTTGAAGATCAGAAGAAGGTTGTTGCCGAAGCAGCTAAAAAGGAGAAGGAGGCGCTTGAAAAGACTCGGGACGAGGAAGTAAAGCGTATCGAGGCGGAACGTGATGCTTTTATCGAAGCTCAGGACGCTAAAATTAAGGCCATAGACGACTTGCTTGCCAAGATGCAGACAGCTAATGAAGACGAGGACTATGATCGTGCTATGGCGGAGAAACAAGCACGTCTTGCCTTGCTCCAATCCGCCGTTGGTCCCGAGGGTATCGCTGAGCGCAAACAAACCGAGAAAGACATTGAGGATATGCAACGGGAACATAACCGGACGCTGGCAAAGCGCGGCTTGGAGGATCAAAAGAAAAAGCTTCAAGATGAGAAAACTGAGCGAGAAAAGGATTACAATGACCAGATTGAAGCTGCCAAACAGCATTATGATCAGCTTGCTGAAAAATACGATGAGTATTCAGACGGAGTTGAATCCAAAGCAGAAGATTTAAAAAATACTCAAATCTCAAAAGAAACTGAAAAGAACGCGGAGATTTTGCGTCAGTTGGATCAGTTTATTGCTGACTATCAGATGAAAATGGCTGAAATTAATGCAACCTCGTTGTCTGCTTCTTTGGATACAGGTTCCTCAATCTCTGAAAAAGATAGTGACTTGGCGCGATATAATTCCAATATTGATAAATGGTACTCGGCAGGCACTGCTGAGAAGGGCAAGCTGCACGAAGAAAATGCTGCTCTGCGGAATAAGTATGGCATTAAGAAGGATACAGGCAAGCTTCAAAAATTCCATTCTGGCGGGATCGTTCAGGGGGATCGAGGTGCAGAGGTTCCGGTAATTGCAAAGGCTGGAGAAATGTATCTGAACGATCAACAGCAAAGTAACCTGTTTAACCTCATTAGTTTCAAAATGCCAAGGCTTGATTTCTCTATGCCGAATTTCTCCATGGCTTTGGGGGAGGGGACAAATCCGCAGTATAACAACAATTACTACACAGTAACTTCAGGAGATACTTATATTGAAGACGAGTCCGCAGCAAAGGTGTTTTGGACCGAACGAGATAACCTGGTACGGAGGTTACAAGCGAGGGGAGGTAAGTCTTAATGATCGACGCTACGGCAGATGGCAAGTCTTTTAAATCCATTGGTTTGGGGTTGAAAAAGCACAATATACCCGTGCTACCTCCTACGAAAGATCATTCTCTAGAAATAGCTGAGCGTGATGGGGAATTGGATTTTGGCAGCACTTACGGAGCTAGGACAATTGACCTTGAATGTGTCGTAATGGCAGATGATACAACCCTTGATTACCATAGGAGAGTCGCCCAAGTGGCGGCTCTTTTTAATGCCAAAAAGGGGGATATCGTATTCACATTTTCGGACTTACCAGGAAGGCGATATATTGGACGCTATGCCGGAACATTGGATATCGAAAAAATACTTTGGGACGGAGAGTTAACTATACCAATCAAAATGGGTGAACATCCGTTTCCCGAGAGTGACGAGAACATTGAAGAGGTCACCATCACACAATCGCCGCAGACCGTTTCAGTTACATCAGTTGGCGACGAAAGGGCAAGTCCTGTTATTGTCCTGACCAACATCGGTAATAACGACATACGGAATTTCCGAATTGCGAATGAGTACCAAGTAGAATAGGAGGTCTTTATATTGGCAGACATATTACTAAGTAAGTCGAACTGGTGGAAAACAGCCTGTATTAATGCGGCCTTGCGTGGGATTAACTTTGCTTCTCCTCAAGCGCTATACATTGCCCTATACACCAGTAGTCCAACCGATGCGGATACAGGGCAGGAGGTAAGCGGTGGAGGCTATACGCGCCGTGCTATGACGTTCTCAGAACCAGTTATAGTGGATCGTAGAGCCGTTACTTCCAGCGTGGGGGAGGTCTCTTTCCCTATCGCTGGAGCAGATTGGGGATTGATAACACACATAGGCATTCGGACAGCAGCAACCGGGGGCAATCTTGTCTATCACGGTGCAGTCAAAACACCACGCACGGTCCAGACAAATGACACGATCAGGTTTCTGGCTGGGCAAATTAAAGTAGACGAAGGGTAGGTGTGAAACGTGGAAAAAATGTATCCACCAGTCGTCAACTCTCCTAAAACAGAGTTGACGGAATTGATTACGGACAAACAAACGGAAATTACTGTTGCTAATGCGTCTGTGCTGCTTCAAGGCGAAGGTATTGCCGTTTTGGGCAATGGAGATGCAGCAGAGACTATTATTTATACATCCGTCCAAGACAATGTTTTAAAAGGCTGTGTACGCGGTTTTGAAGGTGTTGCCCGTGCGTGGCCTGTTGGTACACGAATCGCCCGCAACTTCACGGCAGCGGACTGGAGAGCAGCTATAAACAATATCCAAGCTTTGCATGAGGAAGCAAGTTCAGAATCTCGTAAACCCATTACATTACAACCAGGTGTCCAAATCGTAAAAACAGACAAACAGACTGTATTTAATTTAGCAGGACTAACAGGTAAAACGGTAATCGACTATGACGGTCAAAAAGGCTTATTCGGTGTCCGTAACCCTTATGTAATTCGGTACGGAGAGAATTTGTTACCATCGTTTTATGAATGGACTGTGCATAGTAATGCTAAAGTAACAAATCCAAATGCACTAAGTCTTGTTACTGCACAAAGTACTCAGGAGCTTTCGTATTATGACTTTAGGGCTGTAATTGTCGGACAAAAATATACAGTTTCTTTTCAAGGGGCAGGCAAGGCGATTATATCCTTTGTGGATGCGACGAATTCAGCACCTACAAGGGTTATCGTTTCAGCCGCAACGCCTGTCACTTTTATAGTGCCTAATGGAACGGTATATATCCGTGTGTATGTGGGCAATCTCATAAGTTACACTGATGAAAACAATCCCTCCACATACACATATGCTGCGGGAACATATACGTTTAGTAATATGATGTTCAGCATTGGGGAGACAGTCAAGCCATTCAAGCCACGAGAAGACTCCATGCTGGCCTTGCAAACAGACCTGTACGCCGATCCAGTTACAGGAGCAAATGCTGATACGGTATTTGAGCGTGACGGGCAATATTACAAGGCCAAGAAGTGGAAAGGATTAACACTTGATGGTAACAGAGCGTGGGTGATCGGTGACGCAGCTGTTGGTGCTGGAGTCAGACAGGTAAAAGTGGTAGGTCTGGCGGCTGGTGCTGTGGCTGCAAGCGGTATTGTAACGAAGTTTGACGGTAAGATAGTACCCCAAGGGAGTACAGGCAACACAGCAGACACAAACGCAGTCACCGCAGCCGGAGACGTTTATATAGCTATTCCTGTTGCAGACAGCGGATGGGGAGACAATTATTCACCTACTCAGGACGACATCAGAGCCTACTTTTTTGGGTATAAGGCGTATGATGCAAACACCATTACTCCTGCCACTGCTCAAGCAGCTACAACGGCGACATGGACAGGAACGGGAACTAAGTATTGGGTGCAAAGAGTTGGCGCGGCTAATTTTACACAATCCGCACCGCAAACATCCTATGTAGGGTACACGCCTTATAAACTCGTATACCAACTTGCAACGCCTACTGTTGAGCCTATTGTAGCTGAGGGCCAGTTATCTTTTATTGAAGGAGATAATCAAGTTGAAGTAGGCACGGGTATAGTATTGCGCGAGAAAGCTACGCCTTTCGGTGCTTACATCAACGCGATTAATGCAGCAGGTGGAACAAGCAACCTTAAAAACAAGACGACTCGTATATTAGCTGTATATAAGTCGGGTATGCGTGACGGTTCTTGGTCACTACGTCCACATGTATTTAATGGGGAAGACTATATGTATGCAATGAATTTAGATGTAGATAACGGTTTTCCTTATACTGTTTCCTACATTACTCGTGACCGTTCGCCAGTTGCTTCATTCATAGGCACCTACGCCGCGAATGAAAAGACGCTGCTGTTGGATTTGGTGGACAGCGTACAACAAAACAATGCGCGCCTATCCGTGGTAGAGAATAAGAAAGCGGAGAAGGATGCCCCAGCATGGATTACGCTTACAACACTATCTAACGGTTGGGTAAATAGAGGGAATGCAGGAGATCATCTCGCATCATATTTCAAAGATAACTCCTCAATAGTTCGTGTGCGGGGGGTTATTAAATCAGGTGTTGTAAACACAGAGGTGTTTAGGCTACCGACAGATTATAGACCTGATAGTATATACCGCTTTCCCATCATCACTTATAACAGCAGTTCGGTTTTGGTAACAAGCTTTGTATCAGTTTCCCCTAATGGAAGTGTTCAAATAGCAGGGAATGCAGGTAACGATTATGTGATAATCGACGGAATTGAATTTTTGGCAGAACAATAAAGGAGGGACTAGACGTGAAAACAGTGCCTAAAGTAAATACTGAAGGTTTTTATTTTGATGTCGCACATGTGGAAGATGCCTTTTCGGGTGTCGTTCCTTTTTATGAACAACCAGAGACGATTATATATGATGGGGACGAGATCGAGAAGCCAGAGCCAGTTATAGCAGGGTATATCGTTGGCGTTCCTTTTCCAGAAGGCTTTGGTGCATATGTAACTGAGGATAAAACGTTTCGTTTTGATCTAGTGGCATGGAAAGCATACGAGACGGCTAAGGAGCAGCTCCCACCACCGGAACAACCAATCGTATGGGTGGAAGGGCTGAGTGCGGCAGAAATTGCGGAGTTGACCAAGGATGCGGCACAGGAGCAAGATGCATCCGCCGTTATCGGACAGCAATTATCTGAAATGAAATTACAGACGATGCAGCAACAACAGCTAATTAGTGGACTTGGAGCAGAACTAGCAGCAGCCAAATTAGAGTTAATTAATCTCAAAGGAGCTGGTCAATGATGAGTTTTTGGGCAATGGCTTTTAAATGGAAATGGGTAACGGCTGAGAAGTTGAAGGGTGCTGTTAAGACAGATTCAAATCCATTCGGTGAAATTACATCGGACGAATACAAGACCATAACAGGCGTGGACTTCCAGTAAGGAAAATTTTCCTTGCCTGACAGGAGGACGCTATGTTTAATGGTGGATTTAATAGCCTTGGTTTTAATACAGGAGATGTAGAAGGGAACATTATTGACCTTTCTGCATCTCTTTCTGGTTCCGGGCAAATGTACTCACGGAAGGTGGAGACAGCTGGAGCAGAAAACGATAATGCGTTCAATCTTATGTCGTTTAATGTGGATGAACCCGGTACGGTAACGGAATACATTTTGGAGTTTGTTTTGGATATGACAGCCGCGGCTAATCTGTCTGGTGAAGGACAGGCACAGGCTGATTTTGTCCGTGAGTATGCTTTGGAAGCCGTTCCTATGTCTGGCGAGGGACGCATAACTAATGCAGAATACGTTCGAGAAATTCTGATGCAAGCAGTACCCATGTCTGGGGAAGGAAGGATATCGGCGGAACTGTCGAAATTCCATACCGACTACATTGAGTTTACAGATGTGTTCAGGCCAGGAGAGGTAATTGTCATTGACTCAGGAAAATTCAAAATAACGAGAAATGGTCAGAATGTTTCCCATCTGTATAACGGAGACTTTTTCGATCTTAATCTCGGAAACAACAACCTGACCTGGACAGACCCAGAGACAGGCCGGACAGTTTTGTTCCGTATTACACACCGAGATAAATTCTTATATTAAGAGAGGTGGACTATGCCTACTCCAACTATGCAAGTGTTTGATAAAAACATGCGGCGCGTTGGGACGCTGGTGGACTCTTATGACATTCAGCGGCGGCGCAGGATTAACAGTGATTACGAATTAACATTTATGGTACCGATGACCAGTGAGGATTACCGTGAGAAAATAGCAATCAAGGGCCACGTTCGAGATGAGCGTGGTCAATTTTATGTCATTCAGTCTCGTAGCCGATCACGTGAGGGAAGGAAGCTAACGGCGAATATCTATTGTAACCATGTCATGTTTAAATTAAATGATTTCAAATTCCCTTATGCGTCTTATATCGCAGAAGCCTATGGTATCCATATTAGCCAGCTTACTGACCTGATTACAACGGCTACAGGTGGAAGATTCAAGTTTGTTATACACGACACATTCGACCTTCATGACGTTAAGGACTTCGGACGCGGCACTTGTCTTGAAGCACTAAATAAGATCATTCAGTTGTATGAGTGTGAGGTCGAACCAGACAACTTCACTATTAACCTGAGAAAAAAGATCGGAACCGACAGCGGATTACAGTACCGGCTTAAAAAGAATATCGTATCCAGTAGCTTTAAAGACAAGGGTGAGTCTCTGGTCACACGAATGTTCGCTCAGATGAAGGATGGACGCACATTTATTGGAATGGATGCGTCCAAACTGACCGACGAGGAGCGGAGTTTGCTTTCCGGCGTGCCAGGAACGATTGTAAATGGAAAGATGGCGGTGAACTATTTGATATCTCCTTATGCTCAGTATTGGGCTAGCGATTCGGTTCCTTTTTACGATGGGGAAATCATTGAACAGGACATAGAGGAACCAGAGGACTTGCTAAAGGCTACACGTAAGGCGCTTGCTGAACAGGAAAACGTGACGCTGGAGGTAACCGTATCGACGGCGGACCTGTTCAAAATAGACAATACTGAACCTAAACCAGCTTTGGGCGACAATGTAATGTGCATTGACCCGGCTATGGATATGAACAAACTCAAAGCCCGAATTACAGAACTTACAGAATATCCGTATAGCCGTGACAAACACAGCGAGCCTACGATATCCAATGTCAATTTACGGGACTATGCCGATATCATTTCTGACCTGGAGCGGAACAAAAATATTATCAATAACTTGTTTAGTAATGGAAAGATCCGAACGGAAGTATTTGAATCCTTTGCAAAGCAGGCCGTGATTGATATTGATAATTCCAAAACAGAAATCAAGTACGATCAACGCGGAATAATCCTACAGGACAAGACCAATGCTCAGAACCAAGTTATTATGACTTCAAACGGGGTAGTCCTAACAACAGATGGAGGGAAAACAGCAAGGACAGCAATTACAGCACGTGGCGTTGTTGCTGAACAGATTGTCGGGCAACTCGGTAACTTTGTATCCTTGGTGATTGGTAGTGGTAATAATGTAACCAAAATCAATACGAATGGAATAAGTGCAGGGAATGACGACTATACCATTGCGCCATTCCGAGTAGACATGCAGGGGAATGTTGTAGCTCGTTCGATTAAGTTGACTGGGCAGATAGACAACTCAGAAATGAACGCTTCAGATATAAGGGCTAGTACAGTTAATGCAAGTACGATACGAGGGAGTAAGTTAATCGGTAATGAGATCGAGGGCGGTATTATTACAGGAGCCTTATTCCGTACAGCCAAAGAGGGTAGGCGTATAGAGATAAACTCTAATGGTCTTACTGCTTATAACTTACGCGGTGGAGAAGCTATTTCATTAGGACAATATAATGATGGTGGAGCCTTACTCTTTATGGATAATGGCTCACCAAGAGGAAGTATTTTTGCTGATTCGAATGGATTCCATTTAGGAAATATGGCTGGTATGATTCTACGATCTATAGATGATATGGTTTATTTTCAAGGAGAAGTTGACTTCAATGACGCGACAGTTAACGGACTGGAAATAGATAAAATAATGAACTTAAAGCAAACTATCAGTAATTTGCAGAATGATATTTCAGAGATTCGCGGTGATCTGTTTAATGGTTTAATCACTAATGCCTCTTTCGATCCAAGTTCTAGGAATCTGAAACTATTTAGTCGGGGTAAAACTGTGGCTACAGTTAATATTCCTGCTGGAGGAAACTCTAGTAGTTCGACAACATGATGTTTACTGAACCTCCTGCCGATGGTAATATTAGGACATATATACTATGTAGGAGGTACGGATAATGAAAAAATGGTCTTATTTACTCAGCGGTGTGTTAATTGGTGCGGTTGTCGCTACGGCTGGAAGTGCATTTGCGGATCAACTAAAATCTTTAGTCGGGCAAACAGTAGCAGGAGAGTACACTGTGAAGGTCAATGGAAACTCTCTGTCGGAAAGTGCGATAGTAGTTGACGGAAAAGCACATGTACCTTTGAGAGCTGTGTCTGACTCTCTAGGAGTGAACTTAAAAGTGGATGGTAAAACAATTCAGATTACTAATGGAACTGCCGATACGGAACCTGTAAATACGGCTTCAACAGGAAAATATGAAGGGTGGTCCAAAGAAAAGCTGAATGGGCGAAAGGCCGAACTTGAAAAATATTTATCCGATACCGAAAAAGATCGTGACAAGGCTGTTTCTAACCTTCAGAAGATATCGAACATGAATACCGCAGTGTCTGATGATATTTTGGCGATCAGAAGTGAAACCAAGAAGAATACAGAAATCGGCATACAAGAAGCTGAAACTAATATAGCTAAATATAAGACTGAACTAGAAGAAATAAATAAAGCTATAGCTTCACTGAAATAAAATAGAAACGAATAGACCGTTAGCGGAGGCATTTAGATGAATAAAAAGATGTATACGTTTATAGGTGCTTTACTCGGGGTACTGCTAGCTACTTCTGGTGGAGCTGCGGCAGATCAAGTGAAATCACTAGTTGGGAAGACTGTTGCAGGGGAATACAATGTGAGAGTAAATGGAACAACATTGTCTGAAAACGCTATTGCCGTCGATGGTACAGCGTATGTACCTTTGCGCTCGATCTCAGAATCTTTGGGGGCGAACCTAGTGGTGAAGGGGAAAACTATTGAAATTACAACAGTAACTCCTTCTTCTAATGTGGTTGTTAAAGAGCAGTCACAAGCTATAGCTTTGAAAGATAACCCATATACCAATTGGTCCAAGGAACTAATTGTGAAGCATATTGGAACTGTGGAGGAATTGATCGATATATATAATAATGAGGTTAAAAAATATGAAAAGTCATTGACTGACACAAAAAGAAGAATAGGTGCGGCAGGCGACGATCAAAAACTTATTGAACGCATTGAAAAAAGCGTCACTGAGACAGAGAAAGAATTACAAGAATCCAAAGACGGTTTATTTGAGCACAAAAAAGAGCTAGAACAACTTAAAGCAGCATTAGCTACTAAATAAATAAGTAGTAATCTAGAAGCAAACAAAAATTATATACTGTATACACAAAAGCCCTCTTAAACAGAGGGCTTTTACTTTTATAAAAGAGGATAGTATTAGACTGCTTTCAATAAAGAAACAACCTATATCTTAATACGTCTATTGAATCGGAACGCAAATTTCGCAATAATGATTATTAATAAGTTCAACTGTATATCGCTCCAAGATAGGTCTGGTTTCATCTAAGCTGAACCTTTGATTTTCCAACTCCAGGAATATTTCAGCCCAAGCTTTTTGAACAGCTTCTGCTGTATGATTTATCTTAAAAACAGCGTATCTTCCTCCACTAATGTTGCTCAGGATTACTTCATCAGCATCAACACAGTAATCATTTGGAACAACCAAACACGCATCGTAGCGACAATTTTCCGGTTTTACAAATGCAGGATTATCTTGGGCAATACCGAGGATAATAGACGTATTATTAAATAATTCATTAGATTCAACCCAGAATTTAAATTTCTCCATTAGTTGTGAATTTGCAATTCCATAAGGACCAATCTGTCTCATGTATACAATTCTACAAGACGGTATTTTTTCAATTTCAGCCTTCATATTTTCTTCTCTTTCTTTTTAAAGTACATCGATGTCTGAAACCATCTTATAATGCTTTAAAATGATAAACAACTCCATTTTAAAAATAGTCAAATTAGCGCCTAATGCCCAAAGAGTAGGCTTATAGCGCCTGCTCAACAATCATGTCCCGTTAGTTGAATAGTCTTCACCGTTATACTCTCATTAAGTAAAGTACGGAAAGTGATCATGCATAAAATGAGTCAAAGCATCCTCGATGTTTCTATGCAGGCTCATATATTGGAATAAGATATCCAAGGTGAGTACGGTTTTAGATTCCTCAATACTAATAGTCCAGGTTGGTGGCTCTTCAGGATTATAACTAAATTCCCTAATGATACCGTATGCTATACCTAGATCCTCTAGCCCGTTAATTATCTTGTGTAGAATCTGATCAATCTCGCCTGTCAGTTGGTCAATATGAATCTCACTCTGTTCCCAAGTATTTTTATCATTCCAGTTATCCATTGCCTATTAACCTCCATATGTCATTGATTAAGCCAACAAGTATGTAACAATCATCTCTATGTTGGTTTAACTATGTCACCCAACACTTTGGCACATCTAAAAATAGCTATTCATTTTCTTTACGCTTATATTCTATAATTCGCTGAAGAGAAATATGAATTGCCCTGAGATAACTTACTATGGTTATAAAACCGATCACTAAAATAATTATGAGTAGATCCATGGGTAACTCGATCCTAACTCAAACAAAAGATTATTCCCCATATTACCATAATTGGAACTATACTTCCTGTTAGTTTGAAAACGTATGGTCTGTTTACAACTTTATTTTCACTGATTTATGTTTCCCTTTAAAATCCGCAGCGTTACAGCAACAGTACCAATTTAAGATATAAGTATGAAAGCCTCTGATAACTCAGGGGCTTATTTTGCGTACAAAGAAAGGTGAGATCAGTAATGGATATACTTACAATTCATGGAGTGCGAGGATTTATTGATGGAAATGGTACAGCTCAACTGAATTTAGGAGATACAGTGCGCGGCCTTGGATTTACTAAGTGCGAAACCAAGAACGGGAAGGAATACAACAGCATCCGGTGGGAACGCATTTTTGAATACCTGGATGAGTTTGGTTTCGACCACAAGTGGGCGAAAGAATCTTATATACCTGAGAATGTTTTCTATCGTCTTGCAATGAAGGCAAAAGTGAAGTAGCTGAAGCATTTCAGGCTAAGGTGGCAGATGAGGTACTACCTTCTATTAGAAAGACCGGAGGATACATAGCGAACGAAAATGCATTCATTGAAACATATCTCCCTTTTGCTGACGACCAGACCAGAGCCATGTTCAAACAGACTTTAGCGGTTGTGCGACAACAAAACGAAGTAATCATATCCCAACGTGAAGAAATTGAATATAAAGAGACGGTCATTGTCGGGTTAGTTGATGATATCGACCTTGCTGCCAAGCGACAAATTTTAAATAGAGTTGTCCGTAGAGGTGGGAAGAGGTATCAAGAACGCTGGCGTGAGCTGTACAAACAATTCGAGATGAAATATCACATCAATTTATCTGCTCGCTTGGATCGCTATAACGAAAATAACAAGCCGAAATTGAAAAATAAAATTGAATACATTGACAAAGTGATGGAAAAGATTCCAGAGCTTTATGAAATTGCGGCGAAGCTCTATGAGAACGATGTGAAAGAGCTTGCTCAGGAACTGTATGAATTGAACGCAAGATAGTAAAACTCACAAGAAAGGCGATGACCTTAATGTCAGATAAAATGATTGAGTCTAACCCAAAGGAACTTGTTCGCTTGTTTGAAATCATCAATCAGTTCGGATCAACCTGTAGTTTGGAGTTTCAAATTGAGGGACAAGCCGATCCGCTGATGGGAATGGTTGATGAAAAAATCATTCCTGAGTTTTATGAAGGAGATGGTACTGGAGCTGCAATAGCTTTAGAACTTGGAGCCACTACTTTTTCTTTTGAAATCGAAAAACATAAATTTTCGAAATATATTTCCGAGATGCAGTTCACCATATGTATTGTAGGCTCGGGATATGCAGTTTGGTTCAATAGCGGTGTAATTCCGCCAGAAGGTATTTCCATAGCAAAACAATGACGGCAAGACACTTTTAATAAGGTGTCTTTTTTTCGTTCGAAGGAGGTGATTGAACCCATGGCAAAGATAAAATCTACATTGGATATACAACTGGATCTAACAAGGCCGATTGAAGAATTGACTGAGGTCATTTCTGCTGTAATTGCTTCACAGCCACATAAACGTAAAGAAATACTTGAGGGATTGGATATAGCTGTAGGAAATGCATTAGCAGAGATACAGGCCCAAGAGGAAAAGGAACAGAAAACAGATGATGATAGCTCAGGAAAAGTTTCCTGAACGGAGAGACGGGGGAAGCAAGGTGGATAAGTGGGAGGTTTTTAAATTTAGCGCTGCTTTAGGAAGTAGCGCAGTGACGTATTTTTACGGTGGGTGGTCGGGAGTATTGGGGGTGTTGCTTGCACTGGTCATTATTGATTATGTGACCGGATTATTTGCGGCTGGCGCAGAAGGTAAGAAGGGAACCGGACCAGGTTTAAAAAGCAAGATTGGTCTCATCGGCATCGCTCGAAAAGTATTTATTTTTGCAATGGTAGCAGTATCCCATCTGATTGATGGAGTCTTAGGCGATTCGCACCTATTCCGGGATGCGGTCGCCTATTTTTATATGGCAAATGAGCTGCTTTCGATTCTTGAGAATGGAGGCAGGCTTGGAGCGCCAATTCCACCAGTGATCCGGCAAGCGGTTGAGGTTCTGAAAAGTAAAAGCGGAAGTCAGGAAGGGGATAGGGAAGATGCAAGCAAGGAAAAAAGGTAATGCCCAAGGGATCGACGTATCCCGTTATCAAGGAAAGATTGATTGGAAGGCAGTGAAGGAAGACGGTTTATCGTTTGCCTTCATCAAGGCCAGTCAAGGGAAGTCATACCGGGACAAGACATTCATAGGTAATGCGCAGGCTGCGCGAGCTGGAGGAGTCCTGGTTGGAGCTTACCACTATGTAGATGACTCTGCCATAACGCCAGAGGATGCCCGAAAGGAAGCTGCAAACTTTGTGAGCGCCATTAATTCAGCCGGAGGCATCGCGTCTTTCGATCTGCCACCAGTAATGGATTATGAGTCCAACAAGTCCGGCTTAAGCAAAGCGGCGCTTACAGCCGTAGCCAAGACATTTCTGGCGGAAGTTGAGCGGCTTACTGGAGTACGACCAATCGTGTACACATATCCTTCGTTCATCGGTAATTTCAGCGGCTTATCAGATTACCCATTGTGGATTGCCCGGTACAGCGCCGCACAGGTTCCGCCTGGCGCATCTGGTTGGTCACGCTGGGATTTCTGGCAGTATAGCGATGGCTCGGCTGGTGGCGCATTGCCGTCCGGCACACGTAAGGTGGCTGGCATAGCGGGTCCAGTCGATTTGAATGAATTTGACGGTACGGCAGATGAGCTTCGGACACGGTTTAGGAAGAAGACATCCGTACCCAAAGAAGAGCCTGCGACTGTTGCGGATGGATCATTCCAAATCAACGGAGAGAATGTGGGTAAAGCTCTGCTGTTTGATGGAAAGACTCACGTTCCGTTGCGCGTGCTGGCGAATGCTCTCGGTATCCCTTTACGCTGGGATAATGCCAAAAAGGTCGCATATCTGAACAATCGAAAATTGCAATCTGTGCAGCTTGTGGAGGGTGTCGCTTATGTACAACTTCGGCCAATCGCAGAATCTTATGGAGCTGAGGTTTCTTGGGACGCGAAAAATAAAATTGCTGGTCTGAAAACGAAAGGGGATAAGTAATCATGCAATCAATTATCGAAACTGTGCAACCTTACGTAAATACCATCGCCACAGCCGCTGCGGGTGTGCTTACAGCGTTTGTTTTAGGAGGTCTAAACAAACTCAAGACTAAGGTTAACGTGTGGCTAGAGGCGCGTACAACGGCAGCACAACGTGAGGTGATCCATAAAGTAGCAGGGGAGGCATTCGCACTTGCTCAAACAGCATTTAAAGAAGCTGGAGGAGAACGTAAGCTTCAGGAAGCTTTGCAGTATGCTTCACTTACTCTTTCCAGTCAAGGTATCGTAGTATCCCAAGTAGAGCTAAAATCCGCGATTGAGAAAGCATACCTGGAGTATAAGGCCAAAACAAAAGCGGTACTGGCTACTGAAGCACAGCCGAATGAAGAGGCGACACAAGCCGCAGCTAAGGAAGCTGTATCGGGTCTGGCTGCAAAGCTTAATGATTTCCTGGCACAGGCTACAGCAGAGGTAACGCCCGTTATTCAAGGTCAGGTTCACTTTGAAACTGAGCCTAATACAGCGCCAACAGAAGCTGCTGTTCAACAGACAGTAGCTGCGGAATAAAACAAAGGCCCCGTGCATTTACCGTCGGGGCCTTTGTTTTATTTTAGTAATAGATTTCCATCCAAATTGCTCCATCCATTCACTTTCCCGTCTTTAAAACTCACGCTTGAATTTCCGTAAAACCATCTTTCGAAAGGGCCTGCATAGTTTATCGTATCAGCAGTACCCATTACCTTCTCAACGCTGTCCATTGAATCCCCTTTACCAAAAGTTCCTCTGTCTCGATTTCTGACTTCTGCAAATTCACTTTCAGAGGGGCTTTGATTTACAGATATGCTTTGAGTTTTGATTTCATCTAGTTGTCCTTCTATAGCAGCCATTACATTCTGCGTGATTTCTTCTTTCTGTTTGTCAATTTCCATAGA
Source organism: Paenibacillus sp. FSL P2-0173 (assembly GCF_038008045.1). Lineage (NCBI taxonomy): Bacteria > Bacillati > Bacillota > Bacilli > Caryophanales > Paenibacillaceae > Paenibacillus > Paenibacillus sp. FSL P2-0173. The sequence continues at coordinate 1,120,957 of NZ_JBBOYK010000001.1, read as the reverse complement.
AATTTCACCTTTATATTGTTCCATTTTTCCAAGTGCTGAATCAATATCAGGAGTGTTTTGCCAGCCGTTTTGAGTAAGAATCTTTGCTTCTCCAGTAAAACGATTAATCATTACAGGATATTTTTGATCCAATTTATCGTATTTGTACATAGTGGGGTAAATAAAAAGTCCAAATAATAAAATAGACGCTAATACGAGAGGATAGATAGAAACTATTCTCCAATTAATCCGGGTCTTTTTACGTTCATTTTTGATTTGATTTACAGGTTCCAAAGTAGTAATCCCCTTTACATTGGATATTCTAGTCGTAGTCTATCAGAACTAGGGATATATATCCATATAGAAAGTTCTTTAAACACCTGTAGCTACGAAATAAAAGGATAAAGTAAATACCTTGCTGGCTTTAGCCGGTAGGGTGCAATTTTGTATTCAGAGGATTGAGAGGAAGTAGCTAGAAATAATTAAGAGAATAATTAACGGAATAATTTACAATGATTTTGACAAAATCTTAAATTGATAATATAATAATAGAAAGAGGAGGGAAGCTATGGAGCCACTATTGAAGGATGACGCAATAAGAATGTTGCAGCCATATATTGATTTGATTAAAACTGCTGTTTCTAAAGGTGTACAGGATTATTACATAGGCGAGGAATATGCTCAGACAAGGCACAAGCACTCGCAAAGAACAGCAGCTTCAATTTGTCATGATAATATTAAAGATGAAATCAAGTTAAAGTTTGAAGGATTGCCTAAAGTAAGAACTGACGAGAGAAAAGGCTTATTCATGCTTTCAATTGAAGGACTTTTAACTCTACGGTTTAAAAAGTTTAACGACAAGCTTCTTTCTAATGGAATAACAACAATGCAAGCATTGGCCTATGATCTTCAAGATACTGTACAATTGGAACTGGAAGGATTACCTCCGTATGGATTGTTGCATGTTGGTTATACTTTGAATAACCTTCAATCAAATATTGATGGAATTTATATCACTTACAGATATGGAAAGATAAATATCTGGGAGTGGGATATCACTCATGAAGAGGTAACTCCTATTGCGGAGCCGGCCCTTTTCCCGCTACCTACACCTTCAGAAACTACAACAAGAAAAACAAGAGTTCGGGTTAAAGACAAATCTATTAGTGCTGGTGATAAAAATGCAATTAACAAATAGCGTGAATTATAATAGCCAATTAGTTGTGCTGGGGAGAGAATCACGATCTATCAGCCAAAGTGAATTGGCCAAAAAAATTGGCTTTACACAGGGGAAACTTTCGAAAATCGAAAATGGATTAATTTCAATAACTCAAGAAGAGTTAGATAAAATTTCAAAAGCTTTAAATTATCCGAATAATTTTTTTCAAAGAGAAGAGAAGATATACGGAATTGGTTTGAGTGAATTTTTCCATAGAAAAAAACAGGCGGTTCCCCAACGACAATTAAACACTGTTTATGCGCGGCTTGAATTAAGAAGAATGGAAATTCAAACCTTGCTGAGATCAGTTGATATAGACGAGCCTACGTTCTTTCATATGGACCCAGAAAAGTATGATGGTGATGTCGAAAAAATAGCACAAATAGTTCGTGCAACTTTTAGAATTCCTAATGGGCCAATACAAAATGTAATTGATGTTCTAGAAGATGCGGGTGCAATAGTTATTCCTTTCGACTTTGAAGATGCTAATATAGATGCTATTCATTTATGGAATCCTGGTGTACCTCCGCTCATTTTCACAAACTTTAATCGAACTATGGACCGAATCCGTTTTACATTATGTCATGAACTTGGACATATTATTATGCATCGAAAACCACCAAGTGAAGATGTGGATATTGAAGAACAAGCGGACCGTTTCTCTTCTGAATTTCTAATGCCTAAAAATGAGATTTCTCACTCTTTGGGTGGCATTACTCTTCCTAAACTTGCTGCTTTAAAGCCATATTGGAAAGTATCAATGAATGCTTTGCTAAAAAGGGCTGTGGACTTAAATAAAATTACTGAGAGACAGTCAAGATACTTGTGGACTCAAATGGGAAAATCGGGCTATCGGACGAGGGAACCTATTGAACTTGATCTTCCTTTTGAGAAGCCATCTATGTTAGAAGAGATCTTGCAAATCCATCAATCTGATCTCAGTTATTCATACAAGGATTTAAGTAACGTGACTTCTCTAACCGAGGCGGAGTTTCAAAATATATATTCTGTAGGAAAACCGAGGATAAGGCTTATAAAGTGATTTTTTGACATTTTATAGCTCAATGTAATAGAATTAAAGTGGATCGACCCAAAGCTCCGTTATGTTAAACTAAGGGAGCGTGTGCTAATTGACAAACAATAATGCAATCTATAAAGCGTATCTGGTTTTTATAATCTTCATGTTAATAATATTCATTTCACTGATCGGAACTTTAAACTACATGTCATACTTGCTAGCCAAGAATTGATAAAAATACGATTTGACTTAATATTTTAGGAATGCTTTGGTCGGTCCCTCCTAAATAGGGGCCCTACCAAAGCATTTTAATAAACAAATATAATAATGATTGTGATTTTCATTGTGTCAGAAACTTTATTTACCCATTCTTATGGGTAAATAAAGTTTCTTTTTTTTGTTTTCTCTATGTCTTAAGTAATAGTTCTTGTTGACTAATTCACTCAATGTTGTAATAATCTAAGAAGGTAATATAAGTAAAAGGTAGGGAGGCTTTAAAGTTGAGCCATTTATCTCAAGATGACTTATTATCTCAAATTAAAGAGATAAGGATTGAACTTGAAAAAAAAGAGTTCAATGTTGAAGGATTTCTTGTTGAATGTAGAGATATAGAGGAGGTGCTTATAGAAAATAGTTTGAGTACGTCAATTTTGCTAAGTAAGCAATATGAAATCGTGGATTTAAGAAGAAAAATCGTTAAACGTATTAATAAAGGGAAAAAGGTTTTTATTTATTCATGGATAGGATTGATATTTTTATACGGATTTATGATCACACTATTAAATTTACTCAATCATGATACACGTCTTCTAAATAATCTCCCGATCAAATTTATCTTGTTTATAACTGTCGGAGCAATTGGCGGAATGACGTATACTCTTATTTCGGAATTTAATAAAAATATTAATACTGCTTTCGATACTTCATACAGAAATCTCTTGGCGATAATGTTTCCAGTAATTTTTATATGTGTATTTAAGTATAATAATGATGGTTTAGAAGGAATTAATGGTTTGAATTTTTTATTTTTCGTATGTGGGTTTAGTACAGAGTTTTTATTATCATTCCTAAATAAATTAGTGATTGCAGCTAAGTCCATGTTTAATTTTAATGGTTCCAACGGCAATGGGTAAGGAATTTCGAAGATACTGCATAAAATTGATTTGAAATTGGAGAGTGTTATTACTTGCATAAAATATTACATACTGACACTGACTTTTTGATCGCTGCTTTGTCTGGTTCCCGCGTATATATCATTTCTCCAATAGATGAGAATATGGTGGAAATTATAGATTACGGAGGACCTGTCGAGAAGTATACACCGGAGTCAGTCAAGATCAACGGATCTTATTTTTTCCGTAAGCAGTTTGAATTTAGAGTAGATGTGAAAAAGGACTCCGCTGGTATGTAACCAGTATGGAGTCCTTTGTTGATTTATTATTTAGTTGAATACTCACTCACTTCAAACGTAAGGATTTTGTTGAAAATTACGTAGTCTTTGCGGTTGCTGAATGGACCTTTGTTGTTATTGTGCTTATCAATGGCAAAGAATGAAGGACCTCTTCCGGCATCTTTAGCGTCATACCAGGCGATGAAGGCACTCAATTCTTTTTTACTTAGATCGAATTCTTTATCAAATCCATTATCCATTGTTATAGTCAGAACAGCACGGTCTCCAGTAGGTTGCGATGATCCATCAGTATCCGATGATCCAGGCGTTGTAGATGGATCAGGCTTTGTTGATGGGTCAGGTGTTGTAGACGGATCGGGCTTTGTAGATGGATCAGGCGTTGTAGATGGATCAGGTGTTGTAGATGAACCTGAATCTTGATAAGGTAAAAATCCCTCAGGAATAGGATATTTAAAATTGCTTGCTCCAAAATTAGCTTCATAAGATATTTTCGAAGCAGTCCCGCTTGAAACTACAGGGAAAATCTGGGTCCCCTCTAGTTCAGATGGTTTAATGGAATTAGCTCCGAGGGAGACTCCATTCTTGTACCAAACAATTTTATCGTTATCTAAGTCCAATGCAATGCCGATAACGTTACCAACTCCAAAACCAGAACTATAACCTATCTTTACTTGTGATGTAATGTTATTGACAATTTCACCATTATCATAAATCGCTTGATACTGTCGATCTGATTCACCTGTTATTCCTATTAGTGAGGCAACATTGTTTACCTTTACTTCCCAATACCATTTCCCACTTGTTTTCCCTACTGTCGCTCTGTCGCTTTTTCTTGACCCATCAATAAAAGTTACTAAAGACCCATTTGTCCAAGTTACATTTGTAGTCTCTGCTTTTGTAACTGTAGGAAATAATGAGAACACGGAAACTCCAATAAATAATGCTAACAAGGTACTCCCAAACTTTTTGAACATTTTATTATTCATGACTTCCTCCTAAAATTATGTAATAACAAACTGAATTATAAAACTCAATTATAGGAATGTCTAAACATTAATGTCTATATATTCAAAAATAAGTTTAATAATGTATTTAAATTTTCAAAGAACACAAAGCTCAACCTATATGTATCTGGTAGCACCTTTATTTTATTATGTGACAACATATGCGATACTTCGACATGACTCTCCAATTAGTATAGAGGAGATTTAAACACTATGGAGGTGTCATATGATAAAAGGAATCGCAAAAGGATTAATCGTATTTTTACTAGCTGCTATTTTTTCCATTCAAGGCGTCTATGCTGAACCGGCAGTAATTAGTCAACAAGCAACAGGGTATACGTTGGATTTCCCAAGCTCACGCTACCCAGAAACTGGAGCACACATCAAGGATGCAATAGCAGCCGGACATTCTGCTGTATGTACTATTGACCGGGATGGGGCTGAGGAAAATCGAAAGGAATCCTTAAAGGGAGTTCCAACTAAAAAAGGATATGACCGCGATGAATGGCCGATGGCTATGTGCGCAGAAGGTGGCGCAGGTGCTGATATCAGATACATAAGTCCTAGTGATAACCGGGGAGCAGGATCATGGGTAAGTCATCAGCTAGATAATTATGCTGATGGAACAAAGGTAAGATTTATAGTGAAATAAGGATGAGAGACTCTAATAGTTAGCAGCCAATAGAGTCTTTTTTATACCTAATAAAAAATAAATATGCAAAACAATGACTTTATCTCTTGGTACGAAAGCAAACAGGCTGGTTCTGGATCTGCATCCTATGCAATCAACAAGCACGATAACAACAAAGGACCATTTAGCAGCCGTAAGGACTACATGCTGTATGATCGTATCCTAACGTTTGAGGTAAGTGAATACTCTAAATAAAGCAATCCCCGCCGGCCAATTAATCGTTAAATAGTGAAAAGCCCAGCTAATCCATTAAGGTTAGCTGGGCTTTTGCTAGACAATAAGTATGGCAACATTGCTCCGTAATAAATACCCGCTAAGCTAACGAGATAGATAAATTTTTTGGGTTGTGAAATTGTTTCCAATTTCGATCATCTCTGAATTGAACTACTTTTGACATTAAATTTTTTATCTTATCTTCGTAGGGTGACATAGCTCTTTCTCCGCTCTCTGTTTTATTTTGCTGAACTCTATTGACATCAACCGTAATAATCACAAATAATTAATTTAGATTTACTAACATTGTAATATAAATAGATACAGAAATGAGTAGATGTCTTTGAAATACGGAATAATGAATCTGCCTCTATACGTAAATGGTAGCAGCACAAACCAAAATTGTATTCATGATCTCTGTCAAAGTGAACAAGATATATTAGATAAAGGCTTTGTCACTTATATCTACTATAATCTAAAGAAAAAAACAGTATACATAGGCGAAACAAAGCATTTTTGGGTACGTCACGACCAGCACATTCATGAAAGTCATTTCAATGATGGCGAATTTACCAATTGCTTAATTGTTTACAATGCAAGCTTCTTTACCGAGTCCCATATCAAAGATTTGGAGTTCATGATAATTAACCATATGCTTGCGGAAACAGACGAAACAAAGTTCAAGATATATAACCGAAATAATGGACAACCTCAACCGCAATACAACGAGCATCACAAAGTGGAGCAAGAAGTATTTGTGAAGCTGTGGGGAAACGAATTATATAATCAAGGATTAGTACATACAAACGATCTAGAAAGAATTAGGCAGAAGATTATTTTCAAATACTCCCCTTTCACTCAACTGAGCAAACAACAATCTGATATTGAGGAAAGAGTAATTCAAGATCCTCGTAATAAGTATCTAATTGAGGGTGGAGCTGGAACTGGAAAAACAGTTCTCATGATGTCGCTTATGTATAGGTTGATCAACAAAAATCCAGATATGAAGATAGGTTTGATCACTACAAGCAACCTACTCGACAAGTTTAATCGAATTTTAAAGCAACTGAATTTGAAAAATAAACTTACCTTTGTTCGAGCTGGCAAGGCTATTGAGGAAGCACGCAAGAGTAATAGTCACTACGATATCATCTTAGTTGACGAAGCACATCGTTTGCAAAGATACTACCCCAAAGGACACCCAGAATCTAAAAAACATTTCGACAAGAGTCAGCCTGAGATTAACGAAATCCACATGCTTCAAGAAATCACAGATGGACTCGTTTTCTTCTATGACCAGTTCCAGAGTATACGTCCACAAGATGTTCTTAGGGCTAACTTCATCAAGCTCACCCAAGGATATGTAAAAGAATCTCTAAGTCAACAATATCGAATCAAGGGTGACGCTTCCTTTAGTGGCAACGATTTTCTCAATGGCATCCTGTATGCTTTAGACATTGTAGATGAAATTGAATTTAATCCTAATGTCTTCGCATATCGCAACAAGGACTCTTATTTTGGAATCGTTGATTCCATTCAAGACCTATTTAAATACATTGGAGAAATTGAACTCCGTCATGCCAATACTACAAATCGTGTTATTGCTGGTTATACTAGAGAGTGGATTTCAAACCCAAAATCATCGCAAAATAAAGGAATAGACAAGTTTAATCTGCCTTATGATTGGGTTGAGAATGAAAGCAAGTGGCGATGGAATAGCCAGTATGAAAAATGGGTTGAGATTGAAAGTAGTAAGAATGAAATAGGCTCTATCCATGCCATTCAAGGCGCGGATATTGACCATGTCGGAATTATTATCGGCAAAGATATCGCTGTTGGTGAAAACGGGAAACTTAGAGCTATAAAAGGGAACTATAAAGATACTGGTGGTACTCCACTACTGAACGAATACAATGAACAAGAACTTACTAGTTTCATACTGAATATATATTACGTGCTCCTCACTAGAGGAATTAGTGGATGTAGGGTTTACTTTGAAGACTCTAAAGTAAGAGAATATTTTGAAGAGAAATTATCGTCTAAAGTCATTTAATTGTTGATATACAGCCGACCTTTAAGGTCGGCTGTTTGGACTACATCTGTAGTTGGGTTTAGCAATGGTGTGTAATCCTGATGCATGGAGGGTTCTTGATACGGACTACCATACCGACGGATATGTGAATGGCTGGAATTTAAAAGCGGAGTAAAGGGGGCGAAGATGATGAAAAAGAAAACATTAATTAGTATCCTTGCAGTTCCATTAGTAGTGGTAGCTGCTTCAGGTTTTTTCTATCTAAACACAGATAGAGTTGTCAGTGCACAGAGTGAAACGATCGCAGCTGCTGACAAAGCTACCAATAGTCAGGTGGAGTATATCAAAATATCTGTTTCTTCAAGCACTTATTCCGATAGTTCTTATCAAATAAGAATTCGTGATCGGAAAAACCTAAGTGAAGTTACTGAAGATTACGTGGGAGGAGTCCTACAAAATAAAATTATAGTTTCTGAAGAGGGAAGACGAATCACTTCTATAGGGAGGGATCATGTAACGGGAAAACTTGTAGGGAACACCTGGATATTGCCCGTTAACCTGGCTAATGAAAATAAGAAAATTTTAAATATTTCTCTAATGGAAGAACAGAAAAAAGAAATGAAAGAGCAAAATTGGGTGAAATCTTTACGACCACAATCTAATGATGCATCACTTCAAGAGGTTGTAGCAGAAACCAGTCTTAAAAAAGAGGTTGTAACCATTGATGCTAAAGGGCTCCCGGTAAAGAGAGAGGTCTTTGTGAAAGATAAAGAGGGGAATTGGACAGAAGACTCCGTTAGGGTCGAGGAATATAAATATTTAGACTCCATGCCAATGAATTTGCAAAGAATGAATGATGAAGTGGAGATCAAAGAAATTACTGCTCCGATTAAAGAAGATAAATTATTAAAAGGGTAATCCGAACAGTATAAGAACAAAAAGTGAACAACAATAGTAAGAGGAAAAAGTAGTACATCAAAAAGCTCTGCTAACCTTAATTGGTCGGCAGAGCTTTTATCGTTTCTAACAGGTCTGTGTTAGCTAGCATATATTTCGTTTTAGCTTCTTCATATAATTTGCCGAGGTTACGAAACTCTATTGTCGCCCTTTACCATGTTGAAAATATGTTTACTATTTAATATTTTTCGTATATATTAATATTTGGAAATTATTTTTTTCACAAATATTTCCTATAAAACTAGATTGAATTAACAGAGGAGATTATTTCAATGAGCATTTCATTAAGAATAGAACGCAAATCCGGTGGTGAACCAATCGAGTTTGTAAAAGGTGAAATCATTGGCTTTACTTATAAGAATAATAGTTCCATAAACCTTTCAGCTAAGTCTCCAAACTTGAATCATTCACTACATATTCGAAGCAAAATTCCGCTTCATTCGCTTCCTTCAGTTGTAGACAATGCGGATAATTCCAACATGCTGTATACATGGGCAAACACAGAATATAAACCTGATACTGAGGATTACTATCGCAAATGTAATATCCAAATCGTTAGAAATGAAAACACAATTCGAGATATTACGTTTACACACGCTTACGTAGATGAGTATCAAGAACAGATTGATACCAGCAAAGAGATCCTTGAGTTTGAACTTGTTTTAAAACAAAAAGAAGATCAATTGGGAAAAATTCAATACAGTCCTCAGTTAGAACCTATGGAAACAAGAGAAAAGGATCAGTCTGATGTCTCGCAAAAAGTACTGGAAGGCGCATATAGTAAGAATATGTTAGTGTATGCAGGAAATAATACTTTTCCGTTTGAAAATCCGATGGTAGAACTAGAAAAGACTTGGGTGCGAGGCGTAGAGAAGGTAAAGAATTCAACAGATACTGTAATACATTATCCTGATCGTAAAGCATTTGCATTAGTAGCTGTTCCTATAGCTCGAAAGAAGTACGGGGACATCACAGCCAATTTACTTCAACATTCACTTGACTACAAACCAGGAAATTTACACTTTAACGAGTGGTCATATGAGGCGCAGCAAGTTAAAAAATCTAAAGAGCACATCGCAATAGTTAATGATGAAGTCAAAAAAGCTAATGCTAAAAAAGTTAAAAGTTTTTCTTATAATGGATCTGAGCAATTAGAAAGTGATAGAGATTTATATAATGCTTTTCACAAAATGAAGTACAAAATAGATGGAACATATGTAAACGGGCAATGGAAAATTACTACAACGTATTCTGATGTCTATAATTTTGAGTATAATTTTAAACAAATGTTTACTGGGAACAACAAACTTGGTTGGGCTGCAGCAAACCTAACAAATTTAATGGAATCATGGGGAACACTAAATGAGTATACGTCTTATGTAACAGTAACTGATACAAGAAAAGCTTGGAAGTGAGGTGTGAATTGCGGATGAAGCGTAGATATATCTTTATTTTGATCTTGCTCTCTCTACTAGTTATAACTACTACTATAATTTTTTTAGTGAATTTGGGGGATAATACGAAGTATAAATACCCATCAGGCAAAGATACCGTAGAATATTTTGGTGACGGGACTTTTCAAATTTTAAGAGGGGGGCCGGAAGACCCTTTAATACTTTATAATCATCTTGCTGATCCACTGGAAAAAGCTGTTGATAATATTGTGTCATATAAGATAAAAAAAAATATCGTATATGTGGTTGGGGAAAATGGCTTCATTAAATTGGATTCAAGTACCAACACATACGTGAAAAAGAAACGGATTTCCGATTTTACTCCCAATGATAGAGAGATATTTAATAAATTAATGGAAAAATAAAAGCAAGTTTTCGGACCAATCTAGATTTTTTTTGTGGTATAATCTGGATTGTGCGACAAAACGGCTATAAAGGACGGTCGGCTAGTCTCCTGTAAAGGAGGTGATGCCTGTGGAGGTTAAGGATGCTCTGACATTAATGATGATGTTCGGCACGCTATTAGTAGCGTTGATCGGATTAATTGTTACGATTGTTATTGCGTTGAACCAAAACAATAAGAAATAGACCGCCCTCTGCTAAAGGTTAACGGTCTATTTCTGGATCAAACCTCAATTGCCGACCGCTTTTATAGCGGTAAGTCGTGCAGGGGACGGTGGCTGCCGTTCCCTTTTTCTATTCTTATGTTATCATATTCATTTTATTCAGGCAATGGAATTGCCTTTGTTGACTGTATTCAAAATGTCATCTTAAAGATACCAAGCCTCGGAGTATTCCGCGGTTTATTTTTTTGTCTTGCTGCCAATAATAATTTCTTGTAAGGAACATATGTTCGGGGTATAATTTCTACATAACACATCAGGAGGCTACACTACATGTCTAAAAAATTAGAAGGTAACGGGTTGTGGGAAAACAGCCGGATTATCATACCAGAACACAAGGAAGCATACTTAAAACTCATGAAAGATCGTCAGCGGAGAGGCAAGCCGGAACTTGACGATCAGGAAGTCCGGTTGATCGAGCAAGCGCTTATAAAGTCCTACAACACACGTCAACCTGTAACACTGGTGGTTTTTAGTCCGTTCGATGACGAAGAACTCAAAGGTGTAATCACGTCTATAAATACTGCCCGCAGGGAAGTGAAACTGTTTCGTGGCGAAGATGATTATAGTTGGATCAAGTTGGAGGATATCATTTCAGCAAGTATCTAGCAGATAAATCTAGAGAATAGCAAAATATTCGTGCGATTTTTGTAATAAAAGTATATATATTGGAAAAATTTCATGGTATATTTATCCTAGAACTAAATACCTAGGAGGATAACATGAGAAGTAATGGAAAGGGAAAGATCATAGGAATTATCTTTGCAGTGATTATAGCTGTGGCGATTATTAAGTATTTAGGATTGCTTATTATCGCAGGAGGGCTTGGTTACTGGGGATATAAAAAATATCAGAATGCTAAGAGAGCAAATCAAAAAAGTAAATTAGCCATAGTTTTATTTTCACTTGCCGGAATTTTCTTTCTAGCGTTCATCGGCAATCTGTCTAATGTTAAGCAGCAGGATTTAGCGAATAAAGCACCAGCTGCCCCAGCTAAAATAGAACAAACTTCTGTGGTACCTACTACAGCAAAACCCGAGCAAACTTCAAATGTTGTTTCTACCTCAGCATCTAACGAAGAGACAGCTCCTGAACAACCAAAGCGTATTCCAATAACCTTAATAGCTGGAACAGATGGAGATACATTTAAAGCATCAGTTCAAGGGAAAGAGGAAAAGATTCGACTACTCCTAGTGGATACACCTGAAAGTGTAAAACAGGGTACACCGGTTCAACCGTTTGCAAAAGAAGCTTCTGCTTTTACTCTAAAGCAATTAAAGCAAGGTAACCTTTCCCTAGAGCTTGATGTTTCAGAACGAGATAAGTATGGTCGTCTACTTGGATATGTATGGGTTGGAGATAAGATGTTGAATGAAATGTTAATCGAGAAAGGGTATGCTCGGGTGGCCTACATAAACCCTCCAAATGTTAAATACGTCGATCAATTCAAGGAGATCCAAACCATTGCTCAAAAGAGTGGAACAGGAATCTGGAGTATTGAAAACTATGCGCAAGAAGATGGATTCAATCAGAAGGCAGCTCAAAAGGTAACGGCCAAGGCTGAATCACCAAAAAGTGACTCTAGCGAGAAAGAGTCTAAGCCTAAAGTTGCTACTCCTAAAAAAGAAGTAGTTCAATCTTATTCTGAATCAAGAGAGTCATCAAGTAATGTATACTATAAAAACTGCTCTGCGGTTCGCGCTGCTGGTGCCGATCCTATTTATAAAGGTGAACCAGGTTACAGTAGAAAGTTGGATCGTGATGGTGATGGAGTAGCATGTGAAAGATAACTTTTATGAACTGGAGAGAGTAATTTGGAATTACTGAAAATATCTGCCCCTTTTTTAGGCGCGTATAAGATCATAACGTTTATTGTTTTGTCTATGCACGTAATAGCTTTTTTTAGATCCTCCCCTCTTGAAAAACAATTTGAAACTAATATTTTCAAAACAATAAGAGTAATATTTAAGGAGATCGGGTTATATGCCTTGATCATATCCTTTGTAGTAGTAAGTTTCGGTGGAATTAGAGAATATTCATTTTGGTTTCTATATTTTATATTTCTTCTTACTACTATTATGATTTTAACACAACTAGAATTTCCCACTTCAAAAGTTCAACTAACAATAAATAAATATTTCATTAAAATATTCAAAGTTTCAAAATTCACTGCAAGAGTATCAGATAAAATAAAATATTATAAGATATTTATATCATCCCTACATTTCGTATTAATTTTTTTGTTTTTAACATTTTCTATAAAGACTATGGCCTTTAAAGTAAGTGATACTTTTCATCTTAATTCAATAAATTTACTTGATTTTTCTCTAAAAATCTATAAGAGTAGCCCTCCATTTTTTTATGCATTTATAGTGATGGGAACAATAATGTATCTAACAGTACGACTTTACTTACAACCAGCCTTCAAAATGCTTGGGAAATTTTACGCACAAAATCATAAAATAAATGTGAAGTTATCTGGAGAAGTTTTTAGCAATATTAGCATAAAAAATACGACTTCGAAAAATACTATTCATTTTATGATAGAAGATGAAGAAAAAAATGAAATTCGAGAATATTTAGTGGATAAAAGCAAAATCGAATTCATTGAAATTATAAGTGAAAAAAAACAGAAAAGAACAAAGAAAAAATAATTTTACTTCAACTTTAGCCAGATACGTTATGTCTGGCTTTTTATAATTATTTGGGTATAGTAGGATATTGCAATTCTTCTTTGGCAAAAAATGCTAAAGAAGGAGATTATAATATAAGGATGAATACTTCCATTTAAATTGTAATTGGATTGCCTCTAACAAGTATTTTAGTAGAGTGACCACACAGGCAAAAGAGCAGTGAGGGGATTACCCTCCTGCTCTTTTTATTGGGGACAAATTGGGGACAGACTGTAGTATTTTGTGTAGAATACAGTCCAAATGAGAACATATACGAACACACAAAAGCCTTGAGGCTGCTGGATTTTGGAACTGTATGCCAGTACAGTATATTGAAAACTCATGTCTTAAAATCCTGCGGTAGGTGACTACCGTACCGGTTCGATCCCGGTCCTCGGCATTTTTGATTTATAACGGACACATCAAAGTTAAATGAACGAAAATAACGCGAGGTTCTGTGTACCTGCGGAATACTCCGTAACAGGTACACAGAACCAACAAAAACGTCTCACCGTTAACATACGGAGAGGCGTTTTTTGTTTTGGAAAAATTAAGCGATCTTGTAACAGAGAGTTGGAGCCTTTCTATTGCATCAATTGTTATAATCATAGGACAACGAAATTAGGCCTTTATAATTAAATAGTAAGTATTTCTAAAAAATGAAGTGGCCCAAAACCTTAAATCAGAATGTTGTTGTTTTTAATTAACTATTGGGAAGGTGGTTCGGTGAAGCTGATATGAATCTGACTTTTCATATGGAACAGTTAAGAGTCTGTTTTATGAATTTCATCAATTATGTATATTTTGTAATGGATGAGAAAACAAGAGACATAGCTATTGTTGACCCATCATGGGATTTATTGAAAGTAGAGTTCTATCTTCAACAATTGAATGGCGATCTCAAAGCGATACTATTAACTCACTCACATTGGGATCATATTAATTTGGTAAATCCACTCCTGGAAAAATATAACCCGCAGGTATTCATGTCAACAAACGAAATCGATTTTTATCATTTTAGATGTAGAAATTTACATTCAATTAAAGACAAGGATTCAATCCAGGTCGGTGAAACAGAAATCAAAAGTCTTTTGACTCCCGGACATACCGCGGGAAGTGTATGCTATCTTTTATCAGATCGCTTATTTACTGGGGATACAATATTCATTGAAGGTTGTGGCTTTTGTGACCCAAATGGAGGAAATCCAATAGAATTATATAATAGTGTTCAAAAAATAAAGCGAGAAATTGATGACTCTATTCAAATTTATCCTGCTCATTCATTTGGTAAAGCGCCTGGTTTTACACTCAATCACCTCATGGATGAAAATATTTATTTTCAATTTACGAGTAAGGAATCTTTTATTAAATTTAGAATGCGTTCGAACCAAAAGGGCCTGTTCGATTTCAAATGAGTCTGTATTGTGGCCCAGTTCTAATGGTGAGAGAAAATCTTAAATATAAAAAATAATACATAACGATCTATCATTTGTCTGTGCCCCAGATGCTCAAGTTAACTAGAGTAAAACACTCGGATCAGTTCTTTTATAAGCCGCCAGAAACGTTGAAGCTGTATTCGAAAGATAATAATGACTTCAAATTAAGTATTTTCAGAAAGGTTTGCGAATCCAATCTGAACTTGGCCGTTTCCAATCAACTGTGAATTGACAGGGTTTGAGTAGAGGATTATAATGGAAAAACATTATTCCAATTATATGATTATATGAAAAATAAAGGAACTTTTCTGTGGTTAATCGCTGGCGGGTCACGTTAACCATCAAAGAGGGATATATCGTGAGAGATTGTAGCTTATCAAGTAGGATAAGTGAAAGGGCGAAGCTATGTATATGGGTAGTAGACATTATAGGAGATGATTTGGCAGTACGTTTTTATAGGAGATGAGTTAAGTGAGCTGGTACGTGTTTTTTGTGCGAACGGGTAGGGAAGAACAGGTCAAGCAGCTTATTAATGAGTGGTTGGATTCTGAAGTCTACAAACCCTTTATACCACTCCAAGAGAGACTCTTTAAAGTAGCAGGAATAGTAAAGAAAGAATGGGCTCCTTTGTTCCCAAGCTATGTATTTATTGAGTCGAATTTACCTGACTTGCAGTTCGTAACCAGTACAAATTCAATGATTTGCACTTCTAGTGATATCATTCGTTTATTGAGATACTCGAAGTTTGAAGCTTCAATGAGAGATTCGGAGAAACAAATGTTAGAAAGTCTATGCAATGATAGCTATTGTATAGAATCATCAACTGGAATTATTGAAGGAGACAATATATGTATCCTAGATGGCCCACTTAAAGGAAGGGGGAGTATAGTTAAGAAAATAGATAGACATAAACGACAAGCGGTCATTCAGTTAGAATTTATGGGTGATATCAGGTTAGTGAGAGTAGCTTTGGAAATTATAAGTAAGGTTTAAAGTGGAGAACTCGTGACGAGTTCATACTCCATGAGGAAGCTTTCAGAACCCTTAAGGGATTTGAAGGCCTTTTTTGATTTGGACTGCTAAGTTAGTAGTTTACTAGGGGGGATATGCGTAGCCTCGTATGCAGAACAACTAATGTTGAAGCGGGAAGATGCCGTGATGAAGGCGGCCGTCAGTTTTGTCCATGCAGATTATAACGCAGACGCTCCCCTTGATCGAGAAGTCTTTCATTCGGATGAGTGTAGTTACTTCGAGAGTTTGGTATTCCATCGGCGGAAATCCAACTTTGTGCTTGGCAGGCTAAGTGCTAAACAAGCAGTTTCGGTGCTGTTAAGCGAGCCAGACCTGCGCAACGTAAGTGTGGAGTCAGGTGTCTTCGGCCAGCCCATGCTTCGAATCAATGGTGTCCACAGCTATCAGGTGAGCATTGCCCACTGCGACTATATCGGAGCGGCTGTTGTTTTTCCCGAAGCACATCCCATGGGCATTGATATTGAGAGGATTGATTCTAAGCGAAATAAGACAATTGAAAGCCAACTGACGGCGGAAGAAAAAGGAAGAATCTCTGTCGTGCGGGGAGTAGGGGAGTACTCAGCTTTATTGGCGGTTTTTTGGACAGTGAAGGAGGCCCTGTCGAAAATATTGCGTACAGGTTTTACAACATCGCTGCATGTACTTGAAATGAATGAGACCAGATTTGTGGATGGCTGCTTCCAAAGTACATTTTCACATTTTCCACAATATGCTGCTCAGTCTTACCAGTTAGGTGACTATATCTGCACGATTGTAGCACCGAGGAAGACGGAATGGAGTATGAATACTTCTCGGCTTTATGAAAAATTCAATGCAAGTTTTCATCGAAATCCGTTTGTAGATCATGTTTACTGAACACTAGGTTTGTTGAGTTTTAAATCATTTATTTTTTAGGAGGATACCTATGCATAAGGAAGAAGTATTCGATATCGTTAAACGTTGTATTCGTGAAGTGCTTCCCGAATTACAAGATCACACGTTCGAGTATGGCGATCGATTGGTGGATTTGGGTGCAGATTCAGTAGATCGGGCTGAAATTGTAAACAAGACGATGGAAACATTATCTCTTAATATTCCGCGCGTCGAATTGTCCGGCGTGAAAAATATAGGGGAATTGACAGATGCACTTTATGCGAAATTATGAAAAATTATGAAGAGTCTGAGTTAGTCGTTACGGGGATTGGCGTGACTTCGGCGATTGGGCAGGGGAAGGCTGCTTTTGCCTCGGCGTTGTTCAAAGGGCAACATGCATTTGGCGTCATGCAACGCCCGGGCAGAAGAGGTGAAGCTTCATTTATAGGTGCGGAGCTGCCACCCTTGTCTTATCCGAAGGCATTATCCAAACGAATGTTACGTACAGCATCATTTTCGGGGCAGGTGGCCATGGTAACCCTTCAAGAAGCCTGGGAAGATGCCCAATTGGATAACGTTGATCCTAGCCGTATTGGACTGGTGATTGGAGGCTCCAATTTTCAGCAACGGGAGCTATTTCAGACCTATGAGGCCTACCGGGAAAAAATGTGCTTTGTACCGCCGACCTATGGGGTTTCCTTTATGGATACTGATTTGTGCGGACTATGTACCGAACAGTTCGGTATTCAGGGGTTAGCTTATACCGTCGGTGGTGCATCCGCGAGTGGACAAGTCGCAATCATTCAAGCAATTGAGGCCATTCAAGCAGATCGTGTTGATGTTTGCATTGCAATGGGGGCATTGATGGATATTTCGTATATGGAATGCCAGGCATTGCGATCCTTGGGAGCGATGGGAAGCGACCGATATGCCGATGAACCTGCAATGGCGTGTCGACCATTTGATCAGTCGCGGGACGGGTTCATCTATGGGGAATCTTGCGGGGTTGTAGTCATAGAACGGGCCGATTCTGCCGTGAGGCTTCGGGAGAAACCTTATGCCAAACTGGCAGGATGGGATATGGGAATGGATCGAAACCGGAATCCCAATCCCTCCTACGAAGGCGAAGCCCGAGTGATTAGAAGAGCTTTGGAGAAAGCAAAGCTGCTACCGGAAGAGATTGATTATATTAATCCCCATGGGACAGGCTCGGTCGTTGGAGACGAGATAGAAATAAAGGCATTACAGGATTGTAAATTGTCACATGCCTATATCAATGCAACTAAATCCATTATCGGTCACGGCTTGAGCGCGGCAGGAACTGTTGAAATTATTGCTACTCTTTTACAAATGAAAGAGTCGAGACTTCACCCTACCCTTAATTTGGAGGAGCCTATCCAATTGGACTGCAATTGGGTGAGGAATGAGTCCGTACCAGCAATTATTCACAATACTATGAATCTAAGCATGGGGTTTGGTGGAATCAATACTGCCATTTGTATGCAAAAATGTGAGTCGCGTATTTGAGAGAGGGGGACGATTATGGTTGTCGTGGGAATTGAGGCAATGAACGTTTTTGGTGGCTCTGCCTATCTGGATGTTATGCAATTAGCCCAACACAGGCAATTGGATCCTGCAAGGTTCGAAAATTTATTAATGAAAGAAAAGGCGGTTGCCCTACCTTACGAAGATCCAGTTACCTTTGGAGTAAATGCGGCAAAACCGCTGGTGGACGCTCTTTCAGAAGCGGAAAAAAACCGAATCGAAATGCTTATCACCTGTACGGAATCAGGTATTGATTTTGGGAAATCAATCAGTACATATATTCACCACTATTTGGGGTTGAATCGGAATTGCAGATTATTCGAGCTCAAGCAAGCCTGCTATTCCGGTACTGCTGGACTCCAAATGGCGGTGAATTTTATTCTTTCTCAGGTCTCGCCAGGAGCAAAAGCGCTTGTAATTGCCAGTGATATTTCACGATTTATTGCTGCTGAAGGCGGGGATGTCTTGAGTGAGGATTGGTCTTATGCTGAGCCAAGTGGAGGCGCAGGGGCCGTGGCAATGCTCATTAGTGAAAATCCTCATGTTTTTCAAATCGATGCAGGCGCTAATGGATATTACGGCTATGAGGTGATGGATACTTGCCGGCCGATTCCAGATAGCGAGGCTGGGGATGCAGATTTGTCTTTAATGTCCTATCTGGACTGTTGCGAGCAAGCGTTTTTGGAATACCAAAAACGGGTGCAAGGAGTGGATTATAAAGATACCTTTCAGTATCTTGCCTTTCATACTCCTTTTGGCGGAATGGTAAAAGGAGCGCATCGCACGATGATGCGAAGGTTGACTCAATCCAAACCAAATGAGATTGAGGCAGATTATTTACAACGTGTTAAGCCCGGATTGGCGTATTGCCAACGAGTCGGTAATATTATGGGGGCGACTTTGTACCTCTCCTTGGCAGGTACGATTGATCAGGGTACATTCGATGCTCCAAAGCGAATCGGCTGTTTTTCCTACGGGTCAGGCTGCTGCTCTGAATTTTATAGCGGGGTTGTTATGCCGCAAAGCCAGGAACATCTGCGGCGTTTTGAAATTGAGCGTAATTTGAATGATCGCTATCAGGTAACTATGGATGAATATGAATCCCTGCTAAAAGGCAGTGGCGCTGTACGGTTTGGAACCCGCAACGCCAAGCTGGATTTTCAATTGATTCCGGGGGTGATAGCTTCCGGGAAAGGGAGACAGCGGTTGTATTTGGAAGAAATCTATGAATTCCACCGTAAATACAGGTGGGAATCATGAGTTATCAAACGATTCAGGTTCGGTTTCAAGAATCGATTTGTTATATTCGCTTTTACCGACCGGAGGCAAATAATACGATTAATAATACCCTCATCGAGGAGTGCTTGCATGTACTTGCGCTGTGTGAGGAGTCAGTTACGATCGTAGTTTTGGAAGGTTTGCCGGAGGTGTTCTGTTTTGGGGCGGATTTTGAGGGAATGCGTGAAAAAGTGGAAAGTGGACAAGAACATGCAATGAGTCCAGAGCCTATGTATGATCTGTGGTTAAAATTAGCAACTGGGCCCTATATCACGATTTCTCATGTGCGAGGAAAAGCAAACGCTGGTGGCGTCGGATTTATTGCTGCCAGCGATATTGTGATAGCCGACGAGACGGCACAGTTCAGCTTGTCAGAATTGCTATTCGGACTTTTCCCTGCTTGCGTTCTACCATTTTTAGTCCGCAGGATTGGATTCCAAAAAGCGCATTATTTAACACTAATGACGCAGCCCGTTTCGGTTCAACAGGCCCATGTATGGGGATTGGTTGATGCGTACGATGTTCAGAGCGAGATGGTGCTACGCAAGCATTTATTACGCCTCAGACGATTGACCAAGAAGGGGATCTTACGCTACAAGCGCTTTATGGATGAACTCAACGATTTGCGTCAGTGTAAACCACTAGCGTTGGCGTCCAATCAAGAGGTGTTTTCAGACGCTCAAAATCTTAAGGGCATTTTCCGATACGTCGAAACGGGGCAATTTCCGTGGATGGACTGATGGTCTACGCCACAAGATGGGGATGTAGGAGGGAAGAAGATCATAATGTCACAATCCGTGGTTGAATTACTTGAAATCGAGCGAGGCATTATTCAAGTGAAAATGCAAGATAGAGTTCATAAAAATACATTTACGCTTGAAATGACCCATGGACTAAGACAAGCGTTCAAGACGATCCAAGAAGATTCAACCTGCAAAGTCGTAATTCTAACAGGATACGATAATTACTTTGCCACGGGTGGGACGCAAGAGGGACTGTTGGCTTTACATGAAGGAATCTCGAAGTTTACCGATGAAAATATATACTCACTTGCATTGGGCTGTAAAGTTCCAGTGATAGCTGCTATGCAGGGACATGCGGTGGGCGGAGGCTTTGTAATGGGGCTATTTTCTGACTTTGTAGTCCTAAGCAGGGAAAGTGTGTACACGACTAATTTTATGAGATACGGATTCACACCGGGAATGGGTGCCACGTATATTATTCCTAAAAAACTAGGGTTCAGCTTGGGAGAAGAGTTATTGTTAAATGGGGGCAATTATCGAGGTGTTGAACTGGAAAAACGGGGAGTTCCATTTCCGACCCTGCCCCGCAAAGAAGTGATGGGCTATGTAATGGATCTTGCCCGGCAGCTAGCCGAGAAACCCAGATTTTCTTTAATCACGCTAAAGGATCATTTGGTTGCTCCACTCCGGGAAGAGCTTCCCAAAATCGTAGAACAAGAGCTTATCATGCATGAGAAGACCTTTCATCAAGCAGAGGTTAAAGAACGAATTATCAACTTGTTTGGAAAATAACCAAATAGAGATTCGTTGAACGCCTTTGCGGTTGTTCATGCGAACCAGCAACGAGTGTGAAAGAGGCATATAGCCTTCCTCATCACTCGTTTTTTCTTTGATATATTTTAGCAGGCAACTCCTGGCAATGCTTCAAACGTGAATAATAGCTCAAAATGGACAGGGTGATAAGCCTTTAGCTCATGTTATATAAACTTTGTGTTTTGAGGAGTTGGTGGAGAATGATGCGAAAACATGACCAAACATGGAACCTTGATATTCCGATCGCTTCTTTTATTGAAACTTGCCGGAAATTTCCTGAAAAAGAGTTATTTACGTTTGAGAAAGAAGGCCAGAGTCCTCAAATTCTTTCCGGAAATACGCTTCTACATCAAATACAGGCTTTGGGCAATATCCTATTGAAAGAACTGGCTGAGCAGGAACGGGCACTTCTTGTATTTCCTCAGGGTCTGGAATATATCAGCAGCATGCTGGCATGTTTTTATGCAAATATCGTGGCCATACCTACACCTATTACAGATTCGGAGCCGGATGAAAAAATCTTTGAGAAGATGATGCCTATCTATAGGGATTCCCAAGCCGTATGTATCATAACCAATACGGACTTCAAAGCATTTCTCCAAACACGGAGGGAGTTTAATTCAATCCGTATCCTGAATATTGATGAAATCTTTCAAGAAGACACCGTTGACGTTGAGATAGAGATGAGAATGCCAGCGCCGCAGGATACTGCTCTTTTGATGTATACATCGGGCTCAACCTCCTTGCCAAAAGGCGTAATCCTTAGTCACAGCTGCTTGATGAATCAGGCCAAGGCCGAGCAATGGAGAATTGACCGGAATAGTCGTGTCGTTTCCTGGACGCCGCAATTTCATGCTTTTGGACTGCATAACAATATTTTAGTCCCACTTTTAAACGGGGCGTCGAGCATTATTCTCCCGCCAGAAAGCTTCGCTAAAAATCCGGAAAATTGGATTCATATGATTGACAAGTATCAGGCTACCCATACGGCAGCGCCAAATTTTGCGTTCGATTATTGCTGCTCCACACTGGACATAGCTTCAATTAAGCAATATTCACTTCGCCATCTCCAAGCGATTATATGTGCAGGTGAGCCCATCCGGAAGGAAACTTACGAGAACTTCATCCATAAATTCCGGGAATTAGGGCTACAAGAGGATATATTTTGTCCCCTCCTTGGCTTATCGGAGCTGTGCCCTGTCGCCAGTATAAAACCAGGTCAGTCGATGAGATTCCTTAACTTGGATATCCCTAGCTTGGAGCAACGAAGAGTCCAATACACGGATGAAAAGAATAAATCGAAGTCCGTAGTGAGCTGTGGGGAGATTGAAGATCCGACGCAAATACGAATTGTTCATCCTGAAAGGCATACACAATGCTTACCGGAGGAAGTCGGCGAGATTTGGATTAAATCCGCACGGATGGCAGAGGGATATTTAAACAGGAAGGAAGAAACGAATAGCACTTTTGAGGTAGCCCTTTCTGATACAAAAGAAGGCGGCTTTTTTCGTTCCGGGGACCTTGGCTTTATTGCGGATAATCATATCTATGTCATCGGCAGAGAGAAGGAAGTCATCATTATTCGCGGTAAAAACCATCACCCCGTCGATATTGAATGGACCATCCAAAAGAATATGCCAGAGTTGACCTTGCCCATCGCGGTATTTTCCTCTGAAATCAATGGTCAGGAAAAAGTAATCGTCGTACAGGAAATTGAAGCGCCCCTTCATGAGCAGGAATATAAACGTCTGGTCGAAAACATACTGAATGCCGTATCCAATACGCATCAACTTGAAATTTACGATATCTATTTGCTGCTTAAGGGAAGTATACCCAAAACAGGAAGTGGGAAAATCCAAAGAAAGATCTGCCGCAATGCTTATATCAAACAAGAGCTTCAAGCACTTTATCAATATCGGAGTGCGTTCTCACTATCACATTCGAATATGGAAGAAACCGCCGCAGAAAACCATGACAGTACCATAAATGCCGTTTCGTTGGTTCAATCGAAGATTCAGGAGTATATAGTGCAATTTTTGTGTTGGGAACTGAATCTCAAGCACGAGGAAATGAATTTGAATACAAATCTTCATGGTTATGGCATCGATTCTATTCTTGTCATGAAGCTTATACGCGGCCTTGAGAAGTCCTATCCGATCAAGGTCAAAGCAAGAGAAATTTTAGAGAACCCGACGATTCAACTATTATCGGCATATTTAGCCCAAAAGGTGGAAGAAGATAAATCCACTGTACAGGTCAATACTGAGAAAAATTCGCTCAGTTTCCGAAGGAATCCGCTTTCTGAAGTTCAGAAAGGGTTGTGGCTATTACATAAAATGTCCCCTGAGATGAATGCTTACAATATACCAATATGCCTCCGGTTTAATACGAAGATTGAGATTGAGAGCATTAAACGGGCTTTTCACATCGTTTTAGAACAGTATCCTATTTTAAAAAGTGTGATTGAAGAGGAAAATGGGATACCTTATCAAAAGCTGCAGCCCACGCAGCCGCTTCATGTGCAAGTGGAGGATATTTCAGCCTTGGAAGCAGATGAGATTATTCCATTTATTAGGAATAAAGCAAAGCAACCATTCATGCTGGAACAGGATCCTTTGATGCGTATTTATGTTATGTCCAGATCTGAACAGGAACATTTCATACTGGTTGTCATCCACCATATTATTTTTGATGGAAGTTCTTTCGGCATGTTTACACAAAGCTTTTTAGATGCCTATAAAAACGTGATACAGGGAAAGACATCGACAGTGTTTCCACCCGCAGCGAGCTACGGCGATTTTGTTAAATGGGAGCAAACGATGTTAGCGAGTGCAGAAGGGGAGAAGTATCGTTCCTACTGGACACAACAGCTGTCAGGTGCTTTACCGACCCTGGAGCTGCCATATGACCGCTCTGGTTTTCCGGCTCAAAGCATGGAAGCACAAACATATTCCAAGCCGCTTCCGCTTAAATGGGTCAAACGGGTAAAGTCTTTTGCCCAAGCGCAATATACGAGCTTGTCCACAGTCTTGTTAGGTATGTATACGGTATTGCTTAACCAGTATTCGGGACAGGAAGATATCATTGTTGGAATGCCAGTTATGGTGCGCCCGGAGCAGCGTTTTGATAACTTAATCGGCTATTTTGTCAATATGCTTCCAATACGGATCCAGATATCGGAAACAGAGACATTCCTGGATTTTATGAAAAAATTGCAGCTGACAGTAGTCGATGGAATGGATCATGTCTCGTATCCTTTTCCGGCTCTGGTCCGAGAATTGAATGTGCCGCGGAAGCAGACGAGCTCACCTGTTTTCCAAGCAGCCTTTTCTTATCAAAACTTCCTTCCAACTTCAAGCTTTCAGCAGCTTTGCAAGCCATATAAAGATATCTTTTTCGTCGAATTGGTTGAAGAAATTCACCAGGAAGGCGAATACGAGTTGGTATTGGAACTGCAAGAGCAGGAAGAGGAAATGATATTAAATATCAAATATCGTTCCAATTTGTTCGATCATTCAACCATCATACAGATGGCAGAGCGTTATATAGAATTAGCGGAAGCACTTATGGAGAATCCCGCTTGGCCCTTGGAGGAGCATTCCTTACTCTTACCAGAGGAAAAGGACATCATCCTTAATGACTGGAATGCTACCGGAACAAGTTATCCTGATAAGTGCTTCCCTGAATTATTCGCAAAACAGGCAAGAAAAACACCTGAAGCTATTGCAGTTGTATATGAAAAGGAATCGCTTACCTATGGGGAACTAAAAGAAAAGAGCACTTTACTGGCCTTATATTTGCAGAAACATGGGGTAACTCCTGATACTCTTGTGGGGATTTGCATGGAACGTTCTTTAGATATGGTGATTGGGCTGTTAGGAATCCTGATGGCCGGTGGAGCCTACGTACCGCTCGATCCGGAATATCCGGAGGACCGATTGGAGTATATGCTTCAGGATTCCAATGTTTCACTGGTTATTACGCAATCGGGGTTGTTGGAGAAAGTATCACGCTTGGAAGGGAACAACGTTAGCTGTATTGTCCTTGATAAAGACTGGGATCATCTGAAAAGTGATGTGAAGGGTAGAAAGACAATCAAACGGGAAGTGCAACCTCACCATTTGGCATATGTGATATATACCTCTGGAAGTACAGGGAAACCCAAGGGGGTCATGATTTCACATAAAGCGTTGACCAACTTTCTTATTTCCATGGGAGAGCAGCCCGGTTTAACAGAGCAGGACAAACTACTTGCGGTGACAACGTATTGCTTTGATATAGCGGGACTGGAATTATATCTGCCTTTGATTAAGGGGGCTCAATGCTATATTTGCAGCTCCAAAAACATAAAGGATGCCGAAAGACTTAAGCGGGAAATTCAAAGAATAAAACCGACAATTATGCAAGCTACTCCTGTGACTTGGACCCTGCTCTTTCAAGCCGGCTGGAAGAACGAAGAGAACATGAAAGTTCTCTGCGGAGGGGAAGCCCTTTCGGAAACGTTGAAATCTTATTTTGTTCATAACAGCTGTGACGCATGGAATATGTTCGGTCCGACTGAAACCACAATTTGGTCTACAATTCAAAAGATCGACGCTGATAAGCCTATTTCGATCGGTAAGCCTATTGCAAACACCCAGATTTACATTTTGGACAAACATCTTAGACCTGTGCCTGTTGGTCTTCCGGGAGAGCTTTTTATTTCGGGCAGCGGATTGGCCAGAGGCTATTGGAACCAGCCAGAGCTTACGGCTGAAAAGTTCATAGACAACCCATTCAATCCGGAAACCAAGCTCTACAGAACTGGAGATTTATGCAGGTGGCTTTCGGACGGCTCTATTGAGTATGTGGGACGGATGGATTATCAAGTGAAAATTCGCGGGTTTCGGATCGAGCTGAGTGAAGTTGAAGGTCAGGTCAGAACATATCCAGGAATCGATGATTGTGTCGTGATTGCCAAGGAACAGGAGGGAAATAAGCAGCTTATTGCCTACTGTTTGCTGAACAATTCCGAGTCCGGTAAGCCTCCTCTCGATCCGAAGGAAGTGCGAAACTATTTAAAAACTTTCTTGCCTTTTTATATGATACCAGCATTTTTTATAGAGCTAGATAAGCTGCCTTTGACCCCTAATGGGAAAATAGATCGAAAAGAATTAATGAATCGCAGGATCGAGTTAGCAACAACAAGAAAGATCCATTTACCACAATCGGATGTTGAACATCAGGTTCTAGTGGTGTGGAAAAAACTTCTGAATGTTGATGATCTAAGTACAGATGATGCTTTCTTTGACGTAGGCGGGAATTCTTTTTCAGCAGCAGAGATGATCGGAAGGGTCAAGGAATTGTTGGAATGCGATATTTCGGTGACAGCATTGTTCAAGTATCCGACAGTTAAGGAACTCAGTGCCTACATTACAGAAACAAGAAGCGAGAATGTTGATTCTCAAACGGAACAATCACATACACCGGAACAAACAGATACAGCTGAAAATACAGCCTTACCGAAAATGGATTCAGGCGAAGATGACCTCAAGCCACCCTACCCAGATTACTTTGAGGATAGTCTCGCAATTATAGGGATTTCATGTCATTTTCCAGGGGCCAAAAACCATGCCGAGTTTTGGAGCAATTTGAGGGCAGGGGTGGAGAGTGTCCGCTTCTTTTCCGAGGAAGAATTGGTTGGATTAGGGCTGGAAAAAGAAATCGTCGGGAATCGAGGCTATGTTCCCGGACGATGCACAATTGAAGGAAAAGAGTATTTCGACCCTGAGTTTTTCAGCTTATCACAGAAAAATGCAGAGTTTATGGATCCTCAAATGAAATTGCTGTTGCAGCATTCATGGAAAGCCGTTGAGGATGCTGGCTATATTAGCAAAGAAATTCCTGAAACCAGCGTGTATATGTCGGCAAGCAGCAGTTTCTATCAAGCATTTATCCCAAATTTGGCGTCGCAATCACCTAATGTCCTGAAGAACGCGGATGAATATGTAACCTGGATTTTAGCACAGGGTGGGACAATTCCTACTATGATCTCTCATAAATTGGGATTTAAAGGTCCGAGTCTGTTTGTGCACTCGAACTGCTCTTCCTCATTAGTAGGATTGCGTCTGGCTTCGCAAAGCCTGTTATCCGGTGAAGCCAAATACGCTTTAGTCGGAGCATCCACGATCTTTCCTTTTACCAGTGTAGGCTATGTGCATCAACCCGGCTTGAATTTTTCCAGTGACGGACATATTAAAGCCTTTGACGAGTCGGCAGATGGAATGATTGGCGGAGAAGGGGTTGGGGTTGTTCTACTGAAGAAAGCGCCAGATGCCATTAGAGACGGTGACCATATTTACGCGCTTTTACGGGGAGTAGGTGTGAACAACGATGGAACCGACAAATTAGGGTTTTATGCCCCAAGTGTCAAAGGTCAGGCTGAGGTTATTCAGAAGACGATAGAATCAACCCGAATTCATCCCGAATCTATCAGTTATATCGAGACGCATGGAACTGGAACAAAATTGGGCGATCCTGTTGAATTTGCCGCCTTAAATGAAACGTACAGGCAGTATACAACCAAAAAACAATTTTGCGGTATTGGATCGGTCAAAACCAATATCGGGCATCTGGATACTGCAGCAGGTTTGGCGGGGTGCATTAAAGTTGCTTTAAGCTTATACCATAATGAGATTCCTCCTTCACTTAATTACGAAAAACCAAACTCTGATATCAATTTTCCTGATTCACCCTTTTATGTTGTTGATAGTCTCCAAAAATGGGAGAAGGCGTCGTCTCCTCATCGGGCGGCGTTAAGCTCCTTTGGAATAGGCGGAACTAACGCTCATGCCATTTTTGAACAATTTGCAGTCAATGCTGAATCAGAACGATTTAAAGATAGTTCTGTGAACGAAGAAGCTGTCTATCTGATTCCATTATCTGCAAGGCATCATCATCGGCTTAAAGTGTATGCACAAGAGCTTTCAGATTTTTTGATAGCTTCTGAAGACATTAATTTGTCGGATGTATCCTTTACGCTTCAGACAGGACGAATGGCAATGAAAAACCGGGTAGCTTTTATCGTAAAGAATACGAGCGAGCTGGTACAAAAGCTCCAATCGTTCACGAATGAACAAGAACCTATCGAGGACTGCTGGAGGGGAGAAAACAATCAGTCAAAAGATTCAGTGCAATTATTTGAACAGGAAGAAGTTTTCAAGGAATTAATGAGCAAATGGATTGCAAATCGTGAAATGAACAAGCTGGCAGAGTTGTGGACCAAAGGCTTCTATATAGATTGGCGATTGCTATATTCCAATGTCATACCGAAAAGAATAAGTCTACCTACGTATCCTTTTGCTCAGGAGCGCTGTTGGGCTCCTGAGGTTGAGGCCGGAGCAGTAAGAACCGAAACAGTGGATGCGCCTGCGATTAGCCGTACACTGCTATTTGAGCCTGCCTGGAAGGAGCAGGACGTACCACTGGAAGCCGAAGCCCCTGACTATGATTGGCGAATGGTCTTGCTTTGTGAGCCGGAAGAAGCTTTGCACGAGCGACTCGAAGCGAGCTTGAATGGAGCTGCGCAGGTGCTTGCCTTTCAATCCGGAAAAGGCCGGGTCGATGAGCGGTTCCAGGCCTATGCTGTTCAGGCCTTTGAGAGCATCCAAAGTATGCTCAAAGACAAGCCGAAGGGAAGAGTATTGGTCCAAATTGTGGTGCGGAACGCCGGGGAAGGACGGCTCTTTTCGGGACTTTCGGGACTGTTGAAGACAGCCCGTCTGGAAAACCCGAAATTCGTCGGGCAGCTGATCGAAGTGGATCAGGGAGAACAGGCGGAAGGTATCCTGGCGAAGCTGGAGGACAACAGTCGAAGCCCGATGGATGGCTGGATTCGCTATGAGGAAGGTCAACGGAAAACCGCTTTTTGGAGCAGGCTCGAAACATCTGGGCAAAAAGAGGAGCTTCTATGGAGAGATGGTGGGGTCTATCTGATCACCGGCGGCTCCGGCAGTCTGGGGCTACTGATTGCAGAAGAGATTTCCCGGCAGACGCGAGCAGCGACCTTCATTTTGACGGGGCGGTCGCCGCTGGACCAAGACAAGCAGACGAGGCTGCAGGAGCTGGAGGCTTCAGGGGCCAGCGTGGTGTACAGGCAAAGCGATATCACCGATAGGAAGACGGTTATCGATTTACTGAACAGCATCGAGCAGGAATATGGGCGTGTCCATGGGATCATCCACTGTGCAGGGGTGATTCAAGATAACTTCATCATCAAGAAAACAAGGGAAGAATTTATAGAAGTGCTGGGACCGAAGGTGAGCGGACTGGTCCATCTGGATGAGGAAAGCAGTGGCCAGAACCTGGACTTCTTTGTGCTCTTTTCTTCCATATCGGGTAGCCTGGGCAATCCGGGACAGGCTGATTATGCGACCGCTAATGCCTTTATGGATGCATACGCCGAATACCGGAACGCACTGGTAGGGGCCAAGCAACGGCGGGGACAGACGTTATCTATCCGCTGGCCGTTATGGAAAGAGGGCGGAATGCGGATCGATGCGGATTCGGAACAGATCATGACGCAAAACATGGGCATTACAGCCATGCAGACCTGGTCGGGAATGAGGGCGTTGTACCAAAGTTTGGCCTCCGGCAAGGAGCAGGTGATGGTCATGGAAGGGGAGCCCGAGAAGATCGAGACCTACCTGACGAAAGCCTTCTCACAGGCCGGTGTCCGTGCCATCCAGGCAGCTGTACCTAACCAGGCAAGCGTACCTATGCTGGATGCAGGCTTGCTCTACGACAAAACCTTGCATTGTCTCAAGGTGCTGTTTGGAGAGGTGACCCGGCTGAGCGTCAGCAGCATTGAAACCAATGAACCGCTGGAAACCTATGGAATCGACTCGATCATGATTACCCAGCTCAATGCCAAGCTGGCGGGCTTCTTTGGAGAACTGTCCCAGACGCTGTTTTATGAGTACCAAACCTTGCGTGCTTTGACGGAATATTTTGTGGCGGAATACCCGCAGGAGTGTATGCAGTGGACCGGGATGAGCCGTGACATGCAGCCTGTAGAGGAAATACTTGCGGCACCGCTGTATGCCGAGGAAGAAGCCGTGCCGGCTGAGGCAAAGGCGGAAGCGAAGCCTGTCCGAAGCTTGGCCGGGTCTGCTCGTGCGGAAATGCGTGAACCGATAGCGATCATTGGGATGGCTGGAAAGTATCCCTGGTCCAGAGACATGAACGAATATTGGGAAAATCTAAAAGCAGGGAAGGACTGTGTCACCGAAATCCCGCGTGAGCGCTGGACGATGGAAGGGTTCTTCCATCCTGATCCACAGGAAGCGGCGGTGAATGCAAAAAGCTACAGCAAGTGGGGGAGCTTTATCGAAGGTTTTGCAGAATTCGATCCGCTGTTTTTCAATATTTCGCCACGGGAAGCACTCGGTATGGACCCGCAGGAAAGGCTGTTCATTGAAGCCTGCTGGGAAGCACTGGAGGACGCGGGCTATACTCGGGAGCAGCTTGTGGTGCGGCATAACCGCCAGGTAGGCGTATTTGCCGGAATTACTAAGACGGGCTACGAGCTCTATGGGCCGGAATTATGGAAGAAGGGAGCGCAAATATTTCCCCAAATATCCTTTAGTTCGGTAGCAAATAGGATTTCGTACCTCTTTAATTTGCAAGGGCCAAGCATGCCGATCGATACGATGTGTTCGTCCTCGTTGACTGCGATTCATGAAGCCTGTGAGCATCTGTACCGCGGAGAATGCGAAATGGCTATTGCAGGCGGAGTAAATCTGTATCTCCATCCGCTCAGCTATGTCGGACTTTGCGCCAACCACATGCTGTCGATAGATGGGCAGTGCAAGAGCTTCGGCAAAGGAGGCAATGGATTTGTCCCTGGAGAAGGCGCGGGGGTCGTCCTATTAAAGCCGCTGTCCAAGGCGATCGCTGATGGGGACCTCATCCATGCGGTGATCCGGGGGACAAGCATCAACCATGGAGGCAAGACCAACGGCTATACGGTGCCGAACCCGACAGCCCAGGGGGAACTCATCCGAGCGGCACTGGAGCGAGCGGGGGTACATGCGCGGACGGTCAGCTATATTGAAGCTCACGGGACAGGCACGGAGCTGGGAGACCCGATAGAAGTGACGGGTCTGACCCAGGCATTCAGGAAGGATACGCCGGATACGGGATTCTGCGCCATAGGCTCTGTGAAGTCCAACATCGGACACTTGGAGGCGGCAGCGGGCATCGCCGGGGTTGGGAAAATCATCTTGCAGATGAAAAACCAGACACTGGTTCCCAGCCTGCATGCCCAAGAATTGAATCCGAATATCCATTTCGGTCAGACGCCGTTCGTCGTCCAGCAGGAGCTGGGGGAATGGAAGCGGCCGGTGGTTGAGATCGATGGAGAGACGCGGGAATACCCAAGGATTGCCGGGATTTCATCGTTTGGAGCGGGAGGCTCCAATGCACATGTCATCATCGAAGAGTACATTGCAGAAGAGAGGGTGCCGATGAGCGTTACGGCTCAAAAGCCTGCGATCATCGTATTGTCGGCCAAAAATGAAGAACGACTGAAAAAGCAGGCCGAGAGATTGCTAGCCGTTATACGGGAAGGACAGCTCAGCGAAAGCAGTCTGGCCGATGTGGCATACACGCTCCAGGTGGGACGCGAGGCCATGGAAGAGCGCCTGGCAGTGATTGCAGGGTCTATGCAGGAGCTGGTGGACAAGCTGGAAGGATTCCTGGAAGGACGGGACGGAATCCCTGAGTTGTACCGGGGCCAGGTCAAACGGAATAAGGAGGCGCTGACGGCGCTGGTAGAAGATGAAGACATGGAGAAAATGATTGCTGCCTGGATAGGGAAAAGGAAATATTCGAAGGTTGTTGATCTCTGGGTCAAGGGACTAGCAATGGATTGGAACATGCTTTATGGGGATGCCAAGCCGCGGCGAATCAGCCTGCCGGCCTATCCTTTTGCGAGAGAGCGGTACTGGATCACGGATATTAAAACTAAATTGGCTTCCATTGAATCTGCAGATGCTGTAAAGCCAACAGATTCGTTCATTGCCCAAAAGACACTTGCCAAAACGGCAAATGTTTCGGAAATGAATAAGGAAGACATCGATGCTTCAAATGCCAAAGCTATTCCTTCGTATATCCAAAACATCCAGAGTCATATTTCTGCCAGTGTGAAAATAAAGAAGATGCCAGATCTTTCTTACCTAGCGGCTGCATACGAGACAATGTCCTCGACTACAGTCGACAGCAAAGCTTACTCGGAACAGGACGGAGCGACACGAGGGGCTGAACGGGAATGGAGGCTTACAGATGAAGGAAATGAATGATATCTTATGCAGGCTGTTATGGAGCCATTTGCGCTTGATGGGATTATGTCCATATGCGCAAATGGAAAAGAAAGCTATGATCGCAGATTTTAAAACAAAAACCGCCTTACTGAATTTATACGATCGTTGGCTTGAAGAAAGCATAGAGATTTTGGTACGGAATCAGTATTTGTATTGCAATGGAGAGTCATATAGCGTAGCGGGTACCGCTTCGGTCGATCTGCAGGCTGTATGGAAGGAGTGGGAATGGAAGAAAGGGGCATGGCTGAAAAATCCGGATCTCTCAGCCTGGGTATTTTTGGTAGAATCAACCTTGCGCAAACTGCCGGAAATTTTAACCGGGAAAATACCAGCCACCGATATCATTTTTCCTAATTCCTCTATGAAACTGGTAGAAGGTATATATAAGAACAGTCCTGCAGCGGATTACTTTAATGAAGTGTTGGGAGATATCGTAGTTTCCTATCTGAATGAGCGGATTAAGCATAACCCGTCGGTACCGATTCGAATCATTGAAATTGGCGCAGGCACTGGAGGTACTAGCGCTTTGGTCTTCCAGAAGCTCGAACCTTATCGGAAGCATATTCAAGAATATTGCTATACCGACAAATCCAGAGCATTTTTATTACATGCACAAAAAGAGTACGGTCCGCAAAACCCTTACCTGACTTATCAGATTTTTAATGTGGAAGAGTCGGCTCAGGGACAAGATATCGATACAGGTGGATATGATATTGCGATTGCCACCAATGTATTGCATGCCACTCGGAACATTCGCCAAACGTTACGCAATGTCAAAGCAGCGCTGCGAGAAAACGGTCTGATTCTTATAAATGAAATCAGCGGTAACTCTCTGTTAAACCATCTATCCTTTGGCCTTTTAGAGGGATGGTGGCTTTATAATGATCCGGAGCTGCGCATTCCAGGCTCTCCCGGGTTATATCCCGAAAGTTGGCGAAAGGTATTGGAAATGGAGGGTTTCCGGTCCGTTTTCTTCCCTGCTCAGGAAGCGCATGATATAGGTCAACAAATTATTGTGGCGGAAAGCGATGGTCTGATTCGGAACAAACAGGAGCCTGAACACGACAAATCTCAAATGAAACAGCGTGACGAAGGAATTCGATCAGATATTGATGTAACAAGCGAGATGGCTGAAGAGTATGTCCAGGAGCTTATCGTAGGGAAGCTGGTAGAGGCTTTGAATGTGGACTTTACTATGATTGATATTCATGAGTCTTTCGCAGATTATGGCCTGGACTCCATTCTTGGCGTCAACTTTGTGCAGGCTGTCAATCAGGGGCTGGGGATTCATTTGCAAACCACCGACATCTTCGATTACAGTTCGGTAAAACAACTGACGCTATACATTTTAAGCCAATATGGAGATAAAGTTTCACAAGTCTTGGACCAGAGCGCTAATCCAATAGACAACATGGAAGATGCAAGTCGCGACATCCAAAAACTTAAAGACACGGATTATACGATTCATCCTGTTGAAACGGCAAGTATATCCTTTGAGCCGGACAGACCCAATAAGAAGGATAAAGAGAGAGCTTTAACACCAAGGGAGCCCATTGCGATTATTGGAATGAGCGGGCGGTTTGCTGGATCAGATAATGTATATGAGCTTTGGAATCACCTTAAGAACGGTGACGATTTAGTGGAAGAGGTAACCCGATGGGATCTTTCGAAATACCAGGAAAAACATGCAAGCTATTGCAATCACGGCAGTTTTTTGGGGGATATTGATAAGTTTGATCCGCTTTTTTTCAATATCTCGGGACTGGAAGCGACCTATATGGATCCGCAGCAGCGATTGTTTCTGGAGGAAGCGTGGCATGCTCTGGAGGATGCTGGCTATGCAGGTACAGGGATGGAGGGTCGCCGCTGTGGAGTGTATGTGGGTTGTGCCGAGGGAGATTACCAACAATTGCTGGGTGAAGACCTGCCTC
Organism: Paenibacillus sp. FSL P2-0173; assembly: GCF_038008045.1. Classification (NCBI taxonomy): domain Bacteria; kingdom Bacillati; phylum Bacillota; class Bacilli; order Caryophanales; family Paenibacillaceae; genus Paenibacillus; species Paenibacillus sp. FSL P2-0173. Next base: position 1,086,694 of record NZ_JBBOYK010000001.1, on the reverse strand, counting down.
CACAAGCGCTTTGGGGTCATATGGGTTCCGTGATTCCCGCTAGAATATCCTACTACTTGAATCTTCACGGACCAGCAATAGCTGTAGATACAGCTTGTTCCAGTTCGTTAGTTGCAGTTCATCTGGCTTGCCAAAGCTTATGGACCGGAGAAACGGATATGGCTTTAGCGGGTGGTGTCTATATTCATACGACCCCTCGCTGCTATTTGTATGGTGACAGGGCAGGGATGCTGTCTCGCTCGGGACGCTGCTATACCTTTGATGACAGGGCAGATGGAATGGTTCCGGGAGAGGCGCTTGGCGCGATTGTGCTCAAGCGACTTCATGAAGCTGTTGCTGATGGAGACCACATCTATGGAGTGATTTCAGGCTCGGCGATCAACCAGGACGGCACCACGAATGGACTTACTGCGCCAAGCCAGAAATCTCAGGAGCGACTCGAGCAAAATGTATACGATACATTTCATATCCACCCAGAGCAAATCCAGATGGTGGAAGCACATGGAACTGGCACCAAATTGGGAGATCCCATTGAATATCAGGCACTGACTCGAACCTTTAGAAAGTATACCGACAAGAAGGAATATTGCGCCATAGGGTCCATTAAGACGAATATTGGCCATACGCAAATTGCGGCAGGAATTACGGGAATGATCAAACTGTTATTGTCATTAAAGAATAAGCAAATTCCTCCTACACTTAATTTCCGGTCGGGCAATTCAAACATTCAGTTTGCGGATAGTCCTTTTTATGTCAATACGTATCTGCAGGACTGGGAAGTTGAGCCTGGAGTCAGACGCTGTGCAGCGGTCAGCTCTTTTGGTGCCAGCGGTACGAATGCTCATATGGTCATAGAAGAGGCTCCACAGACGGAACGGAGACATTCCGAAAAGCCAGGTTATTTCATTCCGTTGTCGGCACGGACTTCAAAACAATTGCGCCAGCAGGTAGAGCAACTGCTTGCCTATTGCGAACAGGAGCCTAAGGCGGATTGCGGTAATATGAGTTATACATTATTGCTTGGGAGAAAGCACTGTAATCATCGTCTTGCCTGTGTTGCCCGTAATCAAGGCGAGCTTGCCATGTCCCTTAAAAAGTGGCTGGAAAAAGGCAGTGCTTCTCAAGTTTATCATTCTGAACTGCACGAAAAAGATCAACGCATACAAACATCTTTGAAAAGATACGGGGATGAATGTATTTACAATTGTCAAAACGCAAGCGATACCCGCGAGTATTTGGAGCTTTTGACTACGATTGCAGATCTGTATGTTCAGGGATATTCGTTAGACTTTGAGTGCTTGTTTTCAAATGAACAGTACTCTAGGATTCCGTTGCCAACTTATCCTTTTGCAAAAGAGCAGTATTGGGCGCCTAGGAGTGAGGACGAAATTACAGGCGGCAGAGCGGCAGAGCGTGAACCAAAATTAACGGTCGCCAGAGCTGCGGAAGCGCCTGCCGTTACGAGTAGTCGTACACTGCTATTTGAGCCTACATGGAAAAATCAGGATGTACCGCTGGAAGCCGAAGTCCCTGCCTATGATCGGCGAATGGTCTTGCTTTGTGAACCAGACGAAGCTTTGCACGAGCGACTTGAAGCGAGTTTGAACGGAGCTGTGCAGGTGCTTGCCTTTCGATCCGGGAAGAGCCGGATTGATGAACGGTTCCAGGCCTATGCTATTCAGGCCTTTGAGAGCATTCAAAGCATACTCAAAGACAAGCCTGAGGGGAGGGTGCTGGTCCAAATTGTGGTGCGGAACGCCGGGGAAGGACGGCTCTTTTCGGGACTTTCGGGACTGTTGAAGACAGCCCGGCTGGAAAACCCGAAATTCATCGGGCAGCTGATCGAAGTGGAACAGGGAGAACAGGCGGAAGGCATCCTGGCGAAGCTGGAGGATAACAGCCGTAGCCCGATGGATGGCTGGATTCGCTATGAGAACGGACAACGGACAATCGCTTGCTGGAGCAGGCTTGAAACATCTGGGCAAGAAGAGGGGCTTCCATGGAGAGACGGTGGGGTCTATCTGATCACCGGCGGCTCCGGCAGTCTGGGGCTACTGATTGCAGAAGAGATTTCCCGGCAGACGCAAGCAGCGACCTTCATTTTGACGGGCCGGTCGCCGCTGGACCGAGACAAGCAGACGAGGCTACAGGAGCTGGAGTCTTCAGGCGCCAGCGTGGTGTACAGGCAAGCCGATATCACCCATAGAAACACCGTTATCGATTTATTGGACAGCATTCAGCAGGAATTTGGACGTGTCCATGGGATCATCCACTGCGCAGGGGTGATTCACGATAATTTTATCATTAAAAAAACTAGTGAAGAATTTATGGAGGTGCTGGGACCGAAGGTAAGCGGACTGGTCCATCTGGATGAGGCAAGCAGTGGCCAGAACCTGGACTTCTTTGTGCTCTTTTCTTCCATATCGGGCAGCCTAGGCAATCCGGGACAGGCTGACTATTCGACCGCCAATGCCTTTATGGACGCATACGCCGAATACCGGAATGCCCTGGTAGGGGCCAAGCAACGGCGGGGACAGACGTTATCCATCCGCTGGCCGCTATGGAAAGAGGGCGGAATGCGGATCGATGCGGACACGGAACAGATCATGACGCAAAACATGGGTATTACAGCCATGCAGACCTGGTCGGGAATGAGAGCGTTGTACCAAAGCTTGGCCTCTGGCAAGAAGCAGGTGATGGTCATGGAAGGAGAACCTGAGAAAATTGAGGCCTACCTGGCAAAAGCCGTTTCACAGCCCGATGTCCATGCTATCCAGGCAGCTGTCCCTATCCAGGCAACTGCGCCTAAGCTGGATTCGAACTTGCTCTACGATAAAACCTTATATCGACTCAAGGTGCTATTGGGAGAGGTGACTCGGCTGAGCGTCAGCAGCATCGAAGCCCATGAGCCGCTGGAGAGGTATGGAATCGACTCGATCATGATTACCCAGCTCAATGCCAAGCTGGCGGGCTTCTTTGGAGAGCTGTCCCAGACGCTGTTTTATGAGTACCAAACCTTGCGTGCTTTGACGGAATATTTTGTGGCGGAATACCCACAGGAGTGCATGCAGTGGACCGGGATGAACCATGACATACAGCCTGTGGAGGAAACACTTGCGGCACCGCTGTATGTCGAAGAAGAAGCCGTGCCATCTGCGGCAAAAACGGCAGCGAAGCCCGTCCGAAACTTGGCCGGGTCTGCCCCTGCGGAAATGCGTGAACCGATAGCGATCATTGGGATGGCTGGAAAGTATCCCTGGTCCAGGGACATGAACGAATATTGGGAAAATCTAAAAGCAGGGAAGGACTGTGTCACCGAAATCCCGCGTGAGCGCTGGACGATGGAAGGGTTCTTCCATCCTGATTCACAGGAAGCGGTAGCGAATGGAAAAAGCTACAGCAAGTGGGGGGGCTTTATCGAAGGATTTGCGGATTTCGATCCGCGCTTTTTCAATATTGCGCCACGGGAAGCACTCGGTATGGACCCGCAGGAAAGGCTGTTCATTGAAGCCTGCTGGGAAACGTTGGAGGACGCGGGCTACACCCGGGAACAGCTTGCGTTGCGGCATAACCGCCGGGTAGGCGTATTTGCCGGAATTACCAAAACGGGTTTTGATCTATACGGACTGGATTTATGGAGAAAAGGAACACAAATATACCCTCACACATCCTTTAGTTCAGTGGCCAACAGGATTTCGTACCTCTTTAATTTGCAAGGGCCAAGCATGCCGATCGATACGATGTGTTCATCCTCGTTGACCGCGATTCATGAAGCCTGTGAGCATCTGTACCGCGGAGAATGCGAAATGGCTATTGCAGGCGGAGTAAATCTGTATCTCCATCCGCTCAGCTATGTCGGACTTTGCGCCAACCACATGCTGTCGATAGACGGGCAGTGCAAGAGCTTCGGCAAAGGAGGCAATGGATTTGTCCCTGGAGAAGGCGCGGGGGTCGTCCTATTAAAGCCACTGTCCAAGGCGATCGCTGATGGGGACCTCATCCATGCGGTGATCCGGGGGACAAGCATCAACCATGGGGGTAAGACTAACGGCTATACGGTGCCGAACCCAACAGCCCAAGGGGAACTGATCCGGTCGGCACTGGAGCGAGCGGGGGTACATGCGCGGACGGTCAGCTATATTGAAGCTCACGGGACAGGCACGGAGCTGGGAGACCCGATAGAAGTGACGGGTCTGACCCAGGCATTCAGGAAGGATACGCCGGATACGGGATTCTGCGCCATAGGCTCTGTGAAATCCAACATCGGACATCTGGAGGCGGCAGCGGGCATCGCCGGGGTTGGGAAAATCATCTTGCAGATGAAAAACCAGACGCTGGTTCCCAGCCTGCATGCCCAAGAATTGAATCCGAACATCCATTTCGGTCAGACGCCGTTCGTCGTCCAGCAGGAGCTGGGGGAATGGAAGCGGCCGGTGGTTGAGATCGACGGAGAGACGCGGGAATATCCGAGGATTGCCGGGATTTCATCGTTTGGAGCGGGAGGCTCCAATGCACATGTCATCATCGAAGAGTACATTGCAGAAGAGAAGGTGCCGATGAGCGTTACGGCTCAAAAGCCTGCGATCATCGTATTGTCGGCCAAAAATGAAGAACGACTGAAAAAGCAGGCCGAGAGATTGCTAGCCGTTATGCGGGAAGGAAAGCTAAGCGAAAGCAGTCTGGCCGATGTGGCATACACGCTCCAGGTGGGACGCGAGGCCATGGAAGAGCGGCTGGCAGTGATTGCAGGGTCTATGCAGGAGCTGGTGGACAAGCTGGAAGGATTCCTGGAAGGACGGGACGAAATCCCTGAGTTGTACCGGGGCCAGGTCAAACGGAATAAGGAGGCGCTGACGGCGCTGGTAGAAGATGAAGACATGGACAAAACGATCGCTGCCTGGATAGGGAAAAGGAAATATTCGAAGGTTGTTGATCTCTGGGTCAAGGGACTGGCGATGGATTGGAACATGCTTTATGGGGACGCCAAGCCGCGACGAATTAGCCTGCCGGCCTATCCTTTTGCGAGGGAGCGGTACTGGATCACGGATATTATGAGTCCATCTGTAGAAAGAGTCTCTTCTGTAGAAAGAGCTGTTACGGAAGCTCAGGAAAAGGCAATTCCCGTCCAGACTCATGCGATGCAGCCAACAGCCCTAATACAACCCGGTTTTTTGAATAGTTCTGAAAAACCAAGCGGCATATCCTTACCGAATTTGTTGGACCATCAGCCGCACCTAAGCAAGTCTGCCAACCAGGAGGGGACAACGATCATGTTAACTTCACTGGAGGAGACATCGCACACATTAGAGGATGAGAAGAAGACGGAAGCGCTGTCGTCTATTCCTTCTGCAATATCGGCGGAAATATTGCAGGAGGAGCTGACAACAAGCCTGGCGCAGGCTTTATATATAGATCGGAGCGATATCGATTCGGTTAGAAACTTTGTTGATCTTGGATTGGATTCCATTATAGGCGTAGAGTGGGTTCGTAGCATTAATAAGCATTACAATACAGCCATAACAGCGACAAAAGTCTACGATTATCCAACCATCCGGGATTTTAGCAAATTTGTTGAGAAGGAATTGTTGAGCAAATCAATTGCGCCATTCTCTGCCCAGTCTATTTCGGATCATTCTCCAGCAGAGTATTCACTGTCATCCGTTGCATTAGAGCCGGAGAAATCGGCAGAGGCTTCCATTCAGGTGAATTTGATGCCGATTTCGTTTGAAAAGCAGGCGCAGGCCAGCATGGCTGAGTGCAGCGCCTCTGCAGAGCTGTTACAGGAAGAGCTGACGGTAAGCCTGGCTGAGGCTTTGTATATGGAACGGAGCGAGATTGAGGCGGATAAAAACTTTATAGATACCGGACTAGATTCCATTATAGGCGTAGAGTGGGTTCAAAATATTAATAAACGATATGGTACATCTATAGCAGCGACCAAGGTCTACGACTATCCGACCATTCACCAATTCGCTGCATATTTGGCACAAGAAATCAATAAGCGTGGAGGAAGCTCCAATCAACAGTCCTTGAGCACAGTCCCGGACACGGACAAGCCTATTGCGAAAGTCCATTCGAAGGGACCTGACACGCTGCAATGTTCCCCAAGGCTATCGCCTAAGGAGGATTCCGAGCCATTCCACCTGGTAAAGGTAGCAGAGGATTCATCGCCTATGCCTTTGGAAAATAAAGACGTAATTGCAATTGTCGGGATTTCGGGAAGATATCCTGGTGCGGAAGATGTGCAGCAATATTGGGATAATCTCGCTCTAGGCAAAAATTCCATTACTGAGATCCCGAAGGACCGTTGGGATGTAAGCCAATATTATGATCCTCGTCCAGCGCAAGAGGGGAAAATCAATTGCAAGTGGCTGGGTGTTTTAGAGGATATGGAATATTTTGATCCGTTATTTTTCAATATTTCTCCTACCGAGGCGGAAGGGATGGATCCCCAGCAGCGCATTTTTATGCAGGAAGCATATAAGGCAATTGAGGATGCAGGCTATAGTGGCTCACAGTTGGGAAATAAAAAATGCGGGGTTTACCTTGGAATTTTAAATAATGAATATAGTATGCTGCGGTACAAGCATCAAGCGCAGTTCACCAATACTACTGGGAACAGTAACGCTATTGCAGCGGCTCGCATCTCTTATTTCCTCAATCTGAAAGGTCCGGCCATATCCGTAGATACGGCATGCTCCTCATCGCTGGTGGCAACCCATCTGGCCTGCCAGGCGTTATCTAACGGAGAGATAGAAATGGCGTTGGTTGGCGGGGTGTCGCTATATCTGACTCCTGAATCGTATGTAGGCATGTCTGCATCCGGAATGTTGTCGCCAGATGGCCGGTGTAAAACGTTTGACAATAGCGCCAACGGCTTTGTTCCGGGGGAAGGAGTAGGGGCGCTGGTTCTGAAGCGGCTGAAGGATGCTGAGGCTGATCGGGATCATATATACGGAGTTATTATCGGGTCCGGAATCAATCAAGATGGAAAAACCAACGGGATTACCGCTCCAAGCACAAACAGCCAAATTGAGCTGGAGCGGGAAATATACAACAAATATCAGATTGAGCCTGAAAGCATTAGCTATGTTGAAATGCATGGGACAGGAACCAAGCTGGGTGACCCTATTGAATTGGAAGCTTTATCAACCGCCTTTAAAGAGAAAACCGATCAGAAGAACTACTGTGCCATAGGTTCGGTAAAAAGCAATATCGGGCATACTTCTGCAGCAGCGGGCATAGCAAGCGTGCAAAAGGTGTTGCTATGCATGAAGCATAGAAAACTAGTACCGACACTGAATTTCAAGAACCCGAATGAGCATTTTGATTTTGATAATTCTCCTTTTTATGTAAATACAGAATTGAACGCCTGGGAACCTTCCCGCGGGAACAGAAGGCGCGCCGCTGTGAGCTCTTTCGGATTTAGCGGTACGAATGCCCATCTTATTATTGAAGAATATCGTCCCGGGACTGGAACATCTGCGACTTCACCAGCCGCCGCCGATATCCATAATCCCGTTCTCTTCGTTTTGTCTGCTAAAGGTGAAAAGCAACTAAAAACGTATGCCGAAAGAATGAGGAGCTTTATTGCATCCCGGGAAAATCTTAACCTCTCGGATATGGGGTATACGCTGCAAGTGAGCCGCGAGCCGATGGATTACCGGCTGGCTTTTGTGGCAGATTCAAAAGAGGCATTGCTAAAAGCGCTCGAAGGATTTGCGAATCATGATCTGCTTGCTGGCGTCCTAACGGCGCAGGTGAAAAAGAGCAAAGACGGGATTGTGATGTTTGAGGCGGATGAAGATGCCAAATCGTTGCTTGAAACCTGGATCAAGAAGAGAAAACTGAAAAAAATAGCGGAGTTGTGGGTAAAGGGGCTAACTATTGACTGGAACAAGCTGTATGGGGACATCAAACCTTACCGGATCAGTCTGCCGACCTATCCTTTTGCGAGAGAACGCTGCTGGGCGCCTGAGCTTGACAGCAAGGCAGGCAAAGGCATGACTTCTGTCACTGCTGCTTCGCTCCATCCTTTACTGCATCGAAACACCTCCGATTTCTCGGAGCAGCGGTTCAGTTCGACTTTTACAGGCCAGGAGTTTTTCCTGAAGGATCATGTGGTGAATGGACGCAAGGTTCTATCTGGGGCTGCTTGCCTTGAAATGGTCCGGGCGGCCGTGGATCAGGCAACAGGATATGATGAGGGCGGGCCAACCGGAATTTGCCTTAAAAACGTGGTTTGGGCACGGCCTATTATCGTAGAGGATGGGCCACTACAGCTACACATCGGACTTTTCCTGGATGATCATCAAGAGATTTCCTATGAAATATATGGGGAGAGCGCAGAAGCTGATGCAGGGATTGTGATATATAGCTACGGCAGTGCTACACGAAGATCGGCTGTGGAGGTCCCAACACTGAATATTAAAGACTTGCAGAATGTATGCAGTCGGAACTTCGACTCCACACAATTGTATGGAGTTTTCAGGGATATGGGAATGGATTATGGCCCTGGACATCAAGGGATTGAGATGGTGTATGCGGGAGAGGGTCAAGTGCTGGCTAAGTTATGCTTGCCGGCTTCCGTTTCTGACAACCAAAGCAAATTTGTCCTGCATCCAAGTATGATAGATTCGGCCTTGCAGGCAACCGTAGGCTTGACGCTGGGGTCTGGCGAGATCAAACCTTCTTTGCCTTACGCCATTCAAGAAGTTGAAATTATAAAAAATTGCAGCTCCATCATGTGGGCGCTGATTCGCTACAATGCAGACGGTCTAGCTGAGGAAAAGGCACAGAAGCTGGATATTGACCTGAGCGACGAAACTGGAGCCATCTGTGTCAGGATAAAAGGATATTCATCAAGAATTCTGAATAGGGACTTGATTTCCTCGGATGTTCAGTCAAATTCCAGTAACTTGATGCTTGAACCCGTATGGAAAGAGCAAGGGATTGCTCTAGGGGCTGAAATGCCCGTATATGATCGCCATGTCGTGTTACTCTGCCAGCCGTCCGAGATTTCCCGTGAACAAGTTGAAGCTCGGATGGACGGCGTGCAATGCATTGTACTGCAACCCGACCGAAACGGAATCGCGGAACAGTTCCAGCATTACGCCGTCCAGGTGGTTGAAGAGATTCAAAGCATTTTCAGGGAAAAACCCAATGGCAAGGTGCTGATCCAGATTGCCATAAGCGGACAGGAGGAGCAGCAGCTTTTCTCGGGACTTTCCGGTCTTTTAAAAACGGCCCGGCTTGAGCATTCAAAACTGGTAGGTCAGTTAATAGAACTGGGACAGGATGAGGACTGGGGAGCAATCATAGACATTTTAAAAGAAAACAGCCGTAGCCTCGAGGATATCCAGATTCGGTACGAGAAAGGCACACGGTGGGTTTCCTGCTGGAACGAAGTTCACATCTCTCAGGAAGCGGCGGGTAACCCGTGGAAGGATGGCGGAGTGTACCTGATTACTGGCGGTGCCGGTGGATTGGGACTCATTTTTGCCAAAGAGATTACGGATAAAGTCCATAAAGCCGTCTTGATTTTAACGGGGCGTTCCGCGCTGGATGAGGGCAAACGGGCTGAGATAAAGAAAATGGAGGCATTAGGGGCGCGAATAATATACAGACAGGTCGATGTGACTCAGGAGCAGGCGGTGACCGATTTAATCCAGGAAATTCAGGAGGAATTCGGAAACATCAATGGCATCATTCACAGTGCAGGAGTCATTCGTGACAACCGCATACTCCAAAAAAATAGCGAGGAAATGCTGGAGGTTCTCGCACCCAAAGTAATAGGGACAGTGAATCTGGATCAGGCAAGCAAGAATCTGCCGCTTGACTTCTTTGTTCTATTTTCGTCTGTAGCCGGAGGATTAGGTAATCAGGGACAGGCAGACTATTCTGCAGCTAATGCGTTTATGGATGCTTATGCCGGATACCGGAACACTCTGATAGCATCTAAGCAGCGCCAGGGTCAAACGCTATCCATCAATTGGCCGCTATGGAAAGAGGGTGGGATGCGTATTGATGAGGAAACGGAGAAGCTGGTAAGGCAGCGTACAGGCATGAGCGGCATGTCAACCTCTTCCGGCGTTCAGGCCTTGTATCGTGGCATGATCGCGGGCGTTGATCAGGTTATGGTGATGGAAGGCAATCTCGCAAAAATGAAGAAAAGCATGGGTTTAATCACGACTCCAGAGATTAGGCAGCCTGAAAAGGTGACAGGAATTTCAGAAGCTTCCCCTAAAAGCAATGCCGTACCGGATCTGCTGGACAAGGTACAGGCCGCTATGATACAGGCCGTGTCAAAATTGCTGAAAGTCAAACTTGAAGATATTGATGAACATGTAGAACTGAGTGAGTATGGCTTCGATTCCATCCTACTCACACAATTTACCAACAACATCAATCACTTATACCGACTTGAGCTGACGCCGGACATATTTTTTGAATACACAACGATTCATGACTTCACCAGGTATTTGGTGGACGAATATGATGCCGTGCTTGGCGAGCAGTTTGCCGTGCATGCCCGGATTGAGCCTGCTGTCCAGGCCGTGGAGGATGATAGGGAAGACAGTACCCACGTTAGACGGCAGCGTTTCCGGTTTGCAGGCGGGAATGTGTTGTCCATGCCGCAACAGACTCAGGCTGTTCCTGAACCTATTGCCATCGTGGGAATGAGCGGTGTATTTCCCATGGCTCGGGATGTGGATGAGTTTTGGAAAAATCTTGAGGAAGGCAGGGACTGTATCACTGAAATCCCTGAAGATCGCTGGGATTGGAAGACGTATTACGGTGACCCTGAGCAGGAGGCCAATAAAACAAACATCAAGTGGGGCGGGTTTATTGAGGGGATCTATGAGTTTGACCCGTTATTCTTTGGAATTTCACCACGGGAAGCCGCACTCATGGACCCGCAGCAGCGTCTGTTGATGACCTATATCTGGAAGGCGATTGAAGATGCAGGCATTCAGGCAGGGAGTCTGTCGGGAACCCGCACAGGAATCTTTGTAGGTACCGCGAACAGCGGCTACAGCGGTATGATCTATCAGGGAAATGTGGGTGTCGAGGCGTATTCCTCCAGCGGTATGGCACCGTCTGTTGGGCCCAATCGAATGAGCTATTTCCTTAATATTCATGGTCCGAGTGAGCCTATCGAAACGGCTTGCTCCAGTTCGCTGGTGGCCATTCACCGAGCCGTTAGAGCCATAGAGGATGGAAGCTGCGAGATGGCGATTGCAGGCGGTGTCAATGTGATTATCACGCCTGAACTCCATATCAGCTTCAACAAAGCAGGAATGCTGTGTGAGGACGGTCGGTGCAAAACCTTCTCCGATAAGGCCAATGGCTACGTGCGTGGTGAAGGGGCCGGCATGCTTTTCCTGAAAAAGCTGAAGGATGCAGAGAAGGACGGAGACCATATTTATGGTGTAATTCGGGGTACTGCCGTCAATCACGGAGGCCGGGCCAATTCCCTGACAGCTCCTAATCCGAGGGCTCAGGCGGATGTGTTGGTAAATGCATATACAAAGGCCGGAATCGATCCAAGGACTGTCTCTTACATTGAGGCCCACGGGACAGGCACCGAGCTGGGCGATCCGATTGAAATTAACGGACTGAAAGCAGCTTTCAAAGAGCTTTATGAGAATACAGAGGGACCCGGGATCACAGAATCCCATTGCGGATTGGGCTCGGTGAAGACCAATATCGGACATCTGGAACTGGCTTCTGGAATCGCGGGTGTCATAAAAGTACTGCTTCAGTTAAAGCATAAAAAGCTGGTCAAAAGCCTTCATTGCGAGGCAATTAATCCCTATATAAAAGTTGAAGGTAGTCCGTTCTATATCGTTCAGGAGGCGCGGGAGTGGAAGCCACAGCGGGATACTCAAGGGAAAAATATTCCTCGAAGAGCGGGTGTTAGCTCCTTTGGATTCGGGGGTGCCAATGCCCATTTGATAATCGAAGAATACATTCCTGGAAAGCAGGCGCAGAATTCTATTACCCTTACCACCCCAAAATCGGCTATTGTGGTGCTGTCAGCCAAGAGTGAAGGACAACTGCTAGAGCAGGCGCAGCTATTACTAGCTGCAATCGGGGAGCATCCGTTCACAGACAGCAGTCTGGTAGATATAGCGTATACCCTTCAGGTGGGGCGCGAAGCAATGGAAGAACGTTTGGCTTTCGTTGTAGGCTCTCTCCGGGAGCTTGAAGAGAAATTGAAAGGATTTGTGGAAGGCCGGGATGGTATCCACGGCTTACACGTGGGACACGCCAAACGCCATAAAGAAGAAAATAGAGCTCGTGAAGACGGAGAGGGTGCAGGCACGACGATTGATGTTTTGGTTAGCGAAGGCAGCTATGGAAAAATCGCAGACCTTTGGGTAAAAGGAGTCGCAATTGACTGGGCCCTGTTGTACGGAGAGGCTAAACCAAACCGTATCAGTCTGCCAACCTATCCCTTTGCCAAAGAACGATATTGTATAACCGATATCAATAAACGGACGGGAGCAAGCGGTGTTGTGTTGGAACGGGAGACAGCAGTCGGCATTCATCCCTTACTTCAGCGTAATACGTCCGATATTTATGGACTGCAGTTCAGCTCCATTTTTACGGGGAAGGAATTTTTCCTGTCTGACCATGTGATAAGGGGGCAGAAGCTCTTGCCTGGAGTGGCCTACCTTGAAATGGCGCGGGCGGCAGTAGAGCAGGTTGCAGGATCTCCAGAAGATAAGTGGACGTCCATCCGGTTAAAAGATGTGGATTGGATCCGTCCAGTTGTGGTTGGGGAGGAGTCGGTTGATGTCAGTATTGGGCTCTATCCGCAAGATGGCGGGGAGATCGCCTATGAAATTTACAGCAAGTCTGGAGCAACGGACACCGAGCTGGTGGTGCATAGTGAAGGCAGGGCAGTAATTGTTCCGGTGGCAGAGGTCCCTGCTATAGATATTAAAACCTTGCTGGAGCAGTGCAGTCTGGGCTCCGTTTCATCCCGTCAGTGCTATGAGGCGTTTGCGGCGATGCAGATTTCCTATGGGCCGGGACATCAGGGAATTGAGAAAATATATATCGGAGTGGGTCAAGCGCTTGCCAAGTTGTCCTTGCCTTCTTCCGTTTACCATACGATGGAGCATTATGTGATGCACCCCAGTTTGATGGACTCCGCTCTTCAGGCGACGATAGGCTTGATTATGAGTGCAGGTGATCGCAAAGCTTCCATTAAGCCAGCTTTACCATTTGCATTGGAAGAGTTAGAGGTATTTAACAGATGCACATCAGAGATGTGGGCCTGGATCCGTAATAGTGAAGACAGCAGGCAGGATGGCCCGCTGCAAAAGTTAGATATCGATTTGTGTGACGAGCAGGGGAATGTTTGTGTGAGGATGAAGGGATTTTTATCACGAGTTGCTGAAAGAGGGACAGGGGCACCAGAGGAATGGACTGCACCGGAGACTTTGATGCTTGAGCCTGTGTGGGAAGAACAAGCGATTGCTCTGGAAGGAACAGCACCTGACTATCAACAGCATCTGGTAATTTTATGCGAACCGGGATATATTTCCGGGGAAATTATTGAATCGCAAATGAACGGGGTGCAGTGCCTCATTCTCCAATCCGAAGAGAAGAGCATTGATGCACGGTTTAGGACTTATGCGACACAGGTGTTTGAGGCAATTCAACATATTCTTAAAACGGAATCCAAAGGCAAAACATTGGTTCAGCTTGTCGTTCCGGTGCAGGATCACCAACAGGTATTCTCGGGACTTTCCGGACTCTTAAAAACAGCATGGCTGGAGAATCCAGTACTGGTTGGCCAATTGATAGAAATGGATGTGGAGCAGGATCCAGCAGGTCTGATAAATATCCTGCAAGAAAACAGTCGCGGTTCTATAGAACCACATATCCGCTATCAATCAGGTAGACGGCATGTTGCCGTATGGACGGAAATTAAAGCCTCCGGGGAAGCGATCAGCATTCCGTGGAAAGACAGGGGAGTATATTTAATTACCGGCGGAACCGGAAGTCTCGGTTTGATTTTTGCCGAAGAAATTACACGACAGGCCAGGGATACCGCTTTAATTCTTGTCGGACGCTCCCCGCTTCGTGGTGACACCAAAGCAAGGATTGAGGAGATAGAGGCTTTAGGTGCAAGAGTAGTATTCCGACAAGCCGATGTCGCCGATAAAAGGGCCGTTGAAGTTTTGATTCGGGATATTCAGGAAGAGTTTGGGAAGCTGGACGGAATTGTGCACAGCGCAGGAATGGTTAGCGATAATTTCATTATTAAAAAAACACGGGAGGAATTGCAAAACGTTTTGGCACCAAAGGTTACGGGATTGGTGAATCTGGATCAGGCTTGCAAGGAAATCCCGCTGGACTTCTTCATCCTTTTTTCATCCGTTGCAGGGAGCCTCGGGAATATAGGGCAGGCTGACTATGCTGCTGCCAATGCCTTTATGGACGCCTATGCCAAGTACCGTAATACGCTGGTAGAGCGAGAACAACGCCAGGGGCGGACGATTTCAGTCAATTGGCCACTCTGGAAAGAAGGCGGAATGCGTATTGATGGGGAAACAGAAAAGATCATGGAAGGGATGGGGATGTTTGCAATGGAGACTGGTGCAGGAATTCGGGCTTTGTATCAGAGCCTGGCTTCCGAAAAGAATCAAGTCATGGTGTTGGAAGGGCATGCCAGTCAGCTAAGAGAAACGCTCCTGCAGCAACCGTCCCTGAATCAGGCTGGAGATGCCTCCTCTATGATAAGGGAAAGCGAGATGGGTTCGGTCATCGGACAAGACCTGCTTGCCGAAAAAGCGGCAAATTATTTAAAGCAATTGCTCGCTACATCCATCAGGCTGCCGGCAAGGCAGATTGAAACCGATGCCCCTATGGAGAAGTACGGCATTGATTCCATTATGATTAAACAGCTAACCCGTGAGTTGGAGAAAACGTTTGGAACACTGCCCAAAACTTTATTTTTTGAATACCAGAATATCCGGGAATTGACCCAATATTTCCTTAAAGTCCACCAGAAGCAGCTGATTAAATTGCTTGGAATCGAGACAGAGGTCAACCCTGCGAAAGAATTCAAGCCTTCTACGATGGAAAACGACCCGGGAAGGTCACTTTCTGATAGTCGGAAGCAATCGCGTTTCATGCCAGTTCAGGCAAGTTTCCAACCGCAACCGAAAAGAGCAGGCGAATCAGAGGAAATTGCCATTATCGGTTTGTCGGGCATGTATCCCGATGCAGAAAACATACGGGAATTCTGGAACAATCTGCGCGATGGGAAGGATTGCATTACGGAAATTCCCAAAGATCGCTGGGATCACAGCATGCACTTTGACGAGGACAGGAACCAGTCCGGAAAAGCTTACAGCAAGTGGGGAGGCTTTATCAAAGGTGTGGATCAGTTTGACCCCATGTTTTTCAATATCTCTCCTAGAGAAGCACAGATAATCGATCCTCAGGAGCGTCTATTCCTGAAATGCGTCTATGAAACGATAGAGGATGCAGGCTATACCCGGGAAGCGCTTGGACTAGAGCGGGGCCTTGGGCAGGATAGGAATGTGGGTGTTTTTGTCGGGGTCATGTATGAAGAATACCAGCTTTATGGGGCACAGGAACAAGCTAGGGGCAGAATGATTGCCGTTCCTGGCAATCCGGCTTCCATCGCAAATCGGGTATCTTATTTCTGTAACTTCCACGGTCCGAGCATGGCTGTGGACACCATGTGTTCTTCTTCATTGACGACCATTCATCTGGCCTGCCAAAGCTTGCGACAAGGCGAGTGTGAGCTTGCCATTGCTGGCGGCGTCAATGTATCCATTCATCCGAACAAATACCTGATGCTTGGGCAAGGCAGGTTTGTATCGAGTAAAGGACGGTGCGAAAGCTTTGGACAAGGCGGAGATGGATATGTGCCAGGAGAAGGCGTAGGAGCCGTACTGCTCAAACCACTGTCCAAAGCTATTGCAGATGGCGACCATATATATGGGGTCGTAAAGGGGACCTCGGTGAATCATGGAGGGAAGACAAACGGATTCTCAGTTCCTAATCCCAATGCGCAGGCCAGTGTAATTGGAAGGGCCTTTAAGAAAGCAGGAATTAACCCCAGAACCATTAGTTACATCGAAGCGCATGGCACCGGGACATCCTTAGGTGACCCCATTGAAATCGCCGGATTGCAAAAAGTTTTCCAGGAATATACGGAGGATAAGCAATTTTGCGCAATCGGATCGGCAAAATCAAATATTGGGCATTGTGAGAGCGCGGCAGGGATCGCCGGAGTTACAAAGGTGCTCCTTCAGCTCAAATACGGACAAATCGTGCCTTCATTGCATTCAAAAACACTAAACCCGAATATCGATTTTAGCGATAGTCCTTTTATAGTTCAGCAGGAGCTGGGAGAGTGGAAAAGACCCGTCGTCACAATGAATGGGAAGACAGTTGAATACCCAAGAATCGCAGGTATTTCCTCCTTTGGCGCCGGAGGCTCCAACGCACATGTGCTCATTGAGGAATATATCCCTGAGGAGCAGGAGACTAGACAAGTTACCATTCCACTGCAAAATCCGGCAATGATCGTGCTGTCGGCGAGGAATAAAGATCGACTGGATGAACAGGTGCAAAGACTGCTTGCTGAACTCAAAGAGCCGGAATACTCGCAAACCAGCCTGGAGGATATAGCATTTACTCTGCAGGTGGGACGGGAAGCCATGGAAGAACGGTTAGCAGTCATAGTTAAGTCTACCCGTGAGCTTACAGAAAAGCTGGAGAGTTTTTTAGCGGGGAATGAGGATATTGACGGGCTGTATTTGGGTCAGGCAAAGAAGAATAAAGACATCCTAGCTGTTCTTGAGGCAGACGAAGACATGGCAAAAATGGTGGATAGTTGGATAAGCAAGGGGAAGTATACAAAGCTGGCGGAGCTTTGGGTGAAGGGGCTACTCTTCGATTGGACTAGACTTTATGAGAATACCAGCCCTCGTCGGATTAGTCTGCCAACTTATCCATTTGCCAAGGAGAGCTATTGGATCTTCGCGCGTGGGGGCGAATCCCGGGACGTCGAGGCGGAAACTCCTGTAGTCGATGTGTCGGTACAAGAGTTCGTTTCCAGCCCTCCTGCAGTTAACCATAGCAACGATAATGTGCAGAGACAGGCTTTGGCGAAAGTACCTGAAAAACCGCAGGGCATTTTGCTAAGCTCCGTTTCCAACATCCAGATGGTAGCAGATAAGCCAGAAAAGTCAGCTGTGCTGGCAGAATCCAAGCCTGCCCCGCCGCAACCTGAGGCCAAGCCTTCTTCGCCGCCGCCCGTTGTTGCCAAGGATGAGGCAAAGCGGTCGACATATGCGCCAACGGCTGTACGGATAGAAACATTGGAGAAGGAACTGGTAGAAAGTCTTGCGAAATCCTTGAGTATGAATGAAATGGATATTGGCCGGGATGATCAATTTATTGATATGGGACTGGACTCCATTATAGGTGTAGAGTGGGTGCAGGCTGTGAATAAACGCTTTGGAACAGCTATTCCGGCAACCAGAGTGTACGACTATCCTAACATTAAAGAATTCTCCAAATTTTTGGCAAAGGAATTGAACAAGTCGGCGGGAGATACAAATCAGGATCCTACAGAGCCGAAGCCTAAGCAGCCCATGCAAGTCTTGTTACAGAAAGTACTGCAGGGTGAGTTAGATTTTGAACAGGCCGACCAGTTATTCAACCAATTACACTCGTAGACAGCCAACATGATATTTGTCCTATTTCATACAGCTAGGAGGACATGTTTATGGATTCAAAAGATATTTTTCGTGCGGTGCAAGCAGGGGAAATCAATTATGAAGATGCTGAAAAACAATTGCTTCAATTTATTGGCGAGCTCCCGGATGAATCATTGGAAGCCAGTCCACAGGAATTATCAGAAGGACGGGCTTTCACGTTGCAACCATTGGACAGCTTCCACACGTCGGAGGATGGGCAGGAGATAAGCGCCCCCCAAATGAAGGTACAGTCTGTGGTTGAATTGCAGGAATTTGAGCACGGGATTGTCTTGTTGAAAATGAAGGACACGGTGCACAAAAATACATTTTCCGATGAACTGATTATTGGCCTGAATCAGGCGTTTGAGACAGTGCAGGCTAACGAGAATTATAAAGTTGTGATTCTGACGGGATATGACACCTACTTTGCCACAGGAGGCACCCAAGAGGGGTTGCTGGCTATCCATGAGGGAAAGGCGAAATATAGCGATACCAATGTTTACAAGATTGCTTTGGATTGCAAGCTGCCCGTCATCGCTGCTATGCAGGGACATGGGATTGGTGCTGGCTGGTGCATGGGGATGTTTTGCGATTTTATCGTGATGAGTCGGGAAAGCATCTATACTACTAACTTTATGAAGTACGGCTTTACTCCCGGAGCGGGTTCGACCCTGATTTTCCCTGAGAAATTCGGGGTTAGTATGGCACAGGAAATTCTATTTACAGGTACTAGATATAGTGGTTCGGAACTGGAAACCAAAGGGGTTCCTTTTCCGGTTGTACCGAGGAATGAAGTGGTGCCGCACGCCATGCAGCTGGCAAGAAAACTGTCTGAGTCTCCCAGGGAGTCATTAATTGAGCTGAAAAACCATATGGCCCAATCGATAAGAGAAAAGCTGGCGGCTACTATTGAAAAAGAAATAAAAATGCAGGATAAAACGTTTCTGAATCAGCAAGAAGTTAAAGAACGGATTCAATTCGCCTATGGACAGCTGCCGAATAGCAATGATTCCCACAAAACGGTCAAGCATGCTGATTCTAAAAAAGCTATGCTAGATATGCCGCGCGGTCAGGAACATAAGGAGTCTATCGCAATTATTGGTATGGCAGGGCAATTCCCGGAATCAGGGACTTTGGCTGAATTTTGGGACAATCTGGCTCAGGGCAGGGATTGTATATCGGAAATCCCTTCAACGCGATGGTCAATCGATGAATATTACGATACCGATCCCAAGGCTCAGGGAAAAACCTATAGCAAATGGATGGGTGTTTTAGAGGATGTAGATAAATTTGACCCGTTGTTCTTTAATATATCCCCTGCAGAAGCAGAGATGATGGATCCTCAACAGCGCCTATTTCTTGAAAGCAGCTGGAAATGCATTGAAGATGCTGGATTAAATCCAGCCTCACTGTCGGAGAGCCGTTGCGGTGTTTTTGTAGGTTGTGCAGCCAGTGATTATGGGAGGTCCATGAGTGGGCAGGGGCTAAATGCGCAGGTTCTTATGGGAGGGTCGCCTTCAATTCTATCCGCTCGGATTTCGTATCTGCTAAATTTGAAAGGTCCTTCTTTGGCTATTGATACCGCATGCTCTTCCTCTCTGGTGGCTATTGCTGAAGCCTGCAACAGTCTCCTTTTAGAAACAAGTGACCTTGCTTTGGCAGGCGGAGTCATGATTATGGCTGGTCCGGGGATGCATGTTATGACTAGCAAGGCAGGAATGCTGTCCAAGGATGGACGGTGCTTTACCTTTGATGCCCGTGCAAACGGGTTTGTCCCCGGAGAAGGAGTTGGGGTCATTTTATTAAAACGGCTCTCTGATGCAGTCAGAGACAAGGACTCCATATATGGAGTTATTCGGGGATGGGGAATGAACCAGGATGGAAAAACCAACGGAATAACTGCCCCAAGTGTAAATTCACAAATCTCGCTGGAAAAAGACGTATATCGACGGTTTAACATTCATCCCGAAACCATCTCCATGATAGAGGCCCACGGAACAGGAACAAAGCTGGGTGATCCTATCGAGGTGGAGGGACTTACGGAATCATTCCGATCCTATACAAGCAAGAAGGGCTATTGCGCATTGGGGTCACTGAAAAGCAATATGGGTCATATGATGACTGCGGCCGGAGTGGCCAGTGTGATGAAAGTGCTGCTGGCCATGAAGCACCACCAATTGCCGCCTACCATTCATTTCGAATCCTTAAATGAGCATATTTCTCTGGAGGATAGTCCGTTCTATATTAACACCAGCCTGCAAAGCTGGGAGCCCGAACCGGGAGTACCCCGGCGTGCGGGCGTAAGTTCTTTCGGATTTAGCGGCACTAACGCTCATATGGTTATTGAAGAATATGTTCCTGTAGTCTCTGCGGTGAATCTACCCCCAGTGGGTAAAGACAACCCGGGACTATTTGTGCTGTCCGCTAAAAGTGAACAATCCTTGAAAACCTATGCAGCAGATATGATGAATTTTGTTAAGTTGCACGAAAGCGTTAATCTCACGGACCTGGCCTATACCTTGCAAGTGGGAAGAGAGGCCATGGACTGGCGTCTCGCGTTTTTGACGGATTCAAGAGAAAATCTGATAGATGAACTTGAACATTTTATTAACGGAAACTCGTCGGAAAAAGTGCTGATCGGCCGTGTGAACTATCCAGGTGGCGGAATCGAACTCTTGGATTCGGACGAAGACACCGGAACCCTGGTTCGGGCCTGGACTGAGAAGAAAAGACTTGATAAGGTAGCCAAATTGTGGGCCAATGGCGCAAGCATTGAATGGAACGCACTTTATGGAGATATCAAGCCCAGACGAATCAGTCTGCCGACCTATCCTTTTGAAAGGGCACGCTATTGGTTATCCGAAACAGACACTGGACAAGGCAGTGTAAATCTGGCTATGACTGCCCAAATTCATCCTTTATTGCATCAGAATATTTCCGATCTCTCCGGACAACGTTATAGCTCTACTTTTACAGGCCGGGAATTTTTCCTGTCAGACCACAGAATCAAGGGTCAACAAACATTACCCGGGGTGGCTTACCTCGAAATGGTGCGAGCAGCTGTAGAAGAGGCAGTGGGGGCCGTAGTAGAAGGCGGGACCCATATTCAGCTGAAAAATATCGTATGGGCTCGGCCTGTGGTTGTAGCAGACGGACCGGTCAGGGTACTCATCAGTCTATATCCCCAGGACAATGGAGAGATTGCGTTTGAAGTATGCAGCGGGATGGAAGGAACCGACGCTGAGGGCATTATACACAGTCAGGGAATGGCTGTGCTGGAGAGGGCTGGCGAGCTACAGTATCTGGACCTGAATGTCTTACGGGCAGACTGTACCCGCACACCACTTTCTTCAAGCCAATGCTATGAAGCTTTCAAAGCCATGGGGATAGACTATGGACCCGCACACCGTGGCATTGAGGCAATCTTTCGAGAAAAGGATTACGTGCTGGCCAAGCTGTCCCTACCATCCTCTGTACTCCATACTCAAACTGAATTTGTACTGCATCCAGCTTTGATGGATTCAACTTTGCAGGCCACAATCGGCTTGGTAATGGGTTCGGAAGAAAATTTGCCTGTAGGCAAGCCAGCGTTACCCTTTGCTTTGGAGGAACTGAAGATTTCCGAAAAATGCACTCCAGTGATGTGGGCCCGGATCTCTCACGATGGGAGTGAAGAGACGTCGAATGGATTAAGCAAGGTGGATATTGATCTGTGCGATGAGACCGGAAAGATTTGCGTGCAGCTCAAAGGACTTTTATCCAGAGCTTTGGAAGGAGATGTGGGGCAAGCCAGCATCACTGAGGATATGGGTACACTGATGCTTGAGCCTGTCTGGCAGGAGACACCTGTCACCACAGGGGTGAACGCTAACGAAGATATCCAGCATGTTGTGATCCTGTGTGAAGTGGATGGTATCTCCGGGGAGGATATTGAAGCCCACATGGATGGTACTCGCTGCCTTGTTTTACAGTCCTCCAGCATGGATATGGACAGTCGGTTTGAAGATTATACCATTCAGATATTTGAAGAATTGCAAAGCATCCTGCTAGACATCCCCAAACAGAAAGTTTTGATACAGCTTGCAACCCGCGCTCGGAAGGACCAACAGGTTTATTCCGGGCTCTTTGCAATGCTGAAAACCGCTCAAAAAGAAAATCCGAATGTCATGGGTCAGCTGCTTGAGCTTGATGTAGAGGATAATGTCGAAGGAATCATTGAGAAACTACAAGGGAACCGGAGTGGCCTGCATAACGAACGGATACGGTACCAAGGGGACAAACGACAGGCTTTAATGTGGCAAGAAATTGAAGCCTTACGTGAAGATGCAGACCTGCCGTGGAGAGATGGTGGGATCTATCTCATTACTGGTGGCTTAGGTGGCCTGGGGCTTATTTTTGCCAGAGACATTGTGCGCAATGTGAAAAACTCCACCGTCGTATTGGTGGGTCGGTCATCACTTTCTGCGGACCAAAAGGCTCTGTTAAGCGAACTGAGAGCGCTGGGCGGTCATATAGAGTATCAACAGGCAGATGTGGGCCACAACGAATCGGTTACCGGGTTAATTCATGGCATCGTCGAGCAATTTGGCGGCCTTAACGGTATTTTGCACACAGCCGGAGTGATTCGGGACAACTTCATCATCAAGAAGACTAAAGAAGAGGTTAGAGAAGTGCTGATTCCGAAGGTCTCAGGGGTGATGAATCTGGACCAGGCCAGCAGAGACCTGCCTCTGGACTTCTTTATCTTATTTTCTTCTGGCGCAGGAAGCCTTGGCAATGTAGGGCAGGTTGACTACTCCGCTGCTAATGGCTTTATGGATGCGTATGCCTCCTATCGAAATGCTTTGGTGACAGTAAAGCAGCGCCAGGGGCAAACGCTGTCGATAAACTGGCCTCTGTGGAAGGATGGAGGCATGCATGTCGACCTGGAAACGGAAAGGGCGATGCAAGGCCTGGGCATGATTGCCATGCAAACGGAGAATGGAATCAAAGCTTTGTATCAAAGCCTGTCTTCCGGCAGAAGTCAGGTTATGGTGATCGAAGGGTATCCCCAAAGGATTAAAGCGGCAATTCTAGGCCAGCTCTCGGAAACTGATGTCTCAGGCCGATCTGTAATGGAAAGCGGGGGAGCATCGCTTATCGGAGAAGAATGGCTAAGGGAAAAAGCGGAGGGTTATTTGAAAACGGTACTTTCAACCGTGATCAAGCTGCCCGCTGAAAGTATAGATGTCAATGCACCAATGGACAGGTATGGGATTGACTCGATACTGGTTATGCAGCTTACCAATGAATTGGAAAAGACTTTCGGCTCACTACCGAAAACATTATTTTTTGAACACCAGAATCTCCGGTCATTGACGGGTTATTTCCTTGAATCGTATCGCGGTCGGCTGATTGATGCTGTAGAAGCGACAGAGAAGAATACGGCTCCTGATGCAGGCCCGAAAGTACCTATAAAAGCAACCATAGAGCCTTTAGCCTCGATATCGGCTAATCGTAGGCGTCCATGGCTTTTCCCGACAGGTATACAACCACATCAGGAGAAGAAGGCATTAGACATTGCAATTATCGGCGTGTCGGGGAGATATCCGGGAGCATTGGGTATCCGAGAGTTCTGGGACAACCTAAGGGATGGAAAGGATTGCATTACAGAGATTCCTAAAGAACGCTGGGATCACAGTCTGTACTTTAATGAAAACAGAGGCAAGCCCGGAAAAACCTACAGCAAGTGGGGAGGGTTCATCGATGGAGTGGACTGGTTTGACCCGTTGTTTTTCAATATTTCGCCAAGGGAAGCGGAAACGATGGACCCGCAGGAGCGCTTATTCCTGGAATGCGTTTATGAAACGATAGAGGATGCAGGTTATACGAGAGAAACCCTTTGTGCAGAGCGGGAGCTTGGCGGCATAGAAGGCAATGTCGGGGTTTACGTCGGAGTGATGTACCATGAGTATCAACTCTATGGAGCCCAGGAACAAGCCAAGGGAAGGATGATTGGACTTCTCGGGAATGCCTCGGCGGTTGCCAACCGGGTATCGTATTTTTGTAATTTTCAAGGGCCAAGTATCGCTGTAGATACCATGTGCTCCTCGTCACTGACATCAATTCATATGGCCTGTCATGGACTACAGCATGGAGAATGCGAACTGGCAGTAGCAGGAGGGGTCAACGTCTCCATCCATCCTAACAAATACCTATTGTTGGGACAGGGAAGTTTTGCATCAAGCAATGGGAGATGTGAAAGCTTCGGACAGGGAGACGGATATGTACCGGGAGAAGGAGTCGGGGCTTTGCTGCTCAAGCCATTAGCCAAGGCCATAGCAGACGGAGACCGGATATATGGAGTTATCAAAGGAACTGCAGTGAACCACGGGGGGAAAACCAACGGCTATACCGTACCTAACCCCAATGCACAGGCCCGTGTGATTGGTCAGGCAATTAAGGAGGCAGGAATCAACCCCAGAACCATCAGCTATATAGAAGCCCATGGAACAGGAACTCCACTGGGAGACCCGATTGAAATTGCAGGCTTACAGAAGGCCTTCCGGAAATATACCGGCGATAAGCAGTTCTGTTCAATCGGGTCGGCGAAGTCTAATATCGGGCATTGTGAGAGTGCTGCTGGTATCGCCGCGGTGACAAAGGTGCTTATGCAGTTGAAATATAAACAAATCGTGCCTTCGCTACATGCAAGTACCTTAAATCCCAATATCGACTTCAGCGATAGTCCCTTTAAAGTTCAGCAAGAATTAGAAGAGTGGAAAAGGCCTGTAGTTGCCATCAACGGTGAAACCAGAGAATACCCAAGGGCAGCAGGAGTATCGGCCTTTGGTGCTGGGGGCTCTAACGCTCATGTGGTCATCGAAGAATATATTCCAGAAGAAGCTAGTCAGCAGCAAGCTGCTCCTGCATCCCTGAATCCTGTCATAGTCGTGTTGTCGGCCAAAAATAAGGAAAGGCTGGACGAGCAGGTGCAAAGATTGCTGTCTGCACTCAGAGAACTGAATGACCCGCATACAAGTCTCTCAGATATCGCCTACACGCTGCAAATCGGGCGAGAAGCGATGGACGAACGTCTGGCGATCATTGCAAAATCCATCCAAGAGCTTGACTGGAAATTGGAAGGCTTCCTACAAAAAAAGGAAGGCGTAGAAGAACTGTATAGAGGACAGGTAAAGCGTAATAGAGGAGGGCTTGTCACTCAGGAAGTCGATGAAGATATGGCTAAAATGATTGATGCATGGGTGGACAAAGGGAAGTATGGAAAGCTCGCTGAACTTTGGGTTACGGGACTGATTTTGGATTGGAACAAGCTTTATGAGGATGTGAAGCCTCGCAGGATGAGTCTGCCAACCTATCCTTTTGCCAGAGAAAGCTATTGGATACCCGTACATGAGGAAAAGAGCGCCGCAATAACAGAAGCCGCTTCGTCCCAATCATCCTTTTTGACACCTTTACTGCATCAGAACACTTCAGACTTTCTGGAGCAGCGGTTCAGTTCAACGTTTACAGGCGAGGAATTTTTCCTCAAGGATCATGTTGTGAAAGGCCAAAAGGTTCTGCCTGGCGTAGCCTATCTTGAGATGGTACGGGCGGCTGTAGAACGTTCCACAGGAGATATGGACAACAGCACAACAGGAATCCGTTTGAAAAATGTAAACTGGATTCGGCCCATTGTGGTGGACAACCAGCCAGTTCCTGTACACACCAGGCTCTCTCTGGAAGACACCGGAAAAATCAGCTTTGAAGTGTATAGCGGGCAAGTAGGAAGCGAAAGAGGGCATACCGTGCATAGCCAAGGTGATGCGGTGCAGGTTTGCGTAGAGCAAAAACCGACACTAAACCTTAAGGCGTTACAGGCAGATTTTGGTCAACACAGGTTTAACGGATCGCAATGTTATGAAATCTTCGAGGAAATGGGAATGGATTATGGCCCGGCATACAGATGTGTGGAGAAGGTATATACACATCCGGGCAGGGTACTAGCCAAGCTGGCATTGCCTTCCTTCATTTCTAATATGGCGGACAGCTTGGTTCTTCACCCCAGCTTGCTGGATTCGGCCTTGCATGCATCCATCGGGCTAATTATGGGCCAAGAAAACGGAGGGTTGCCGGGTAGCGCTGTACCAGCTACGCCTCATATGCCGTTTGCCCTCCAAGAGATTGAGATTTATGGGGCATGCACCCCGAACATGTGGTCGTTGATTCAATACAGCGAGGGCAGCAAGAAAGAAGACAAGGTACAGAAGCTTAATATTGACTTGTGTGATGAGGAAGGAACTATTTGCGTCAGAATAACAGGATTATCCACCCGGGCGCTGGACGGAGAAGTCGGCATTGAAAATGCACAAGGCGCAGCGGCAGGAGAAAGTGCCGCCGACCCGCTTGTAGGATCCGTAATGCTCATCCCGAAATGGGACCCTGCTGCTGTAAAAAAAGATGTCGTTTCCCCGTCACCGACAGACCGATTGGTCATTGCAGGTGGTACTGACAAAGACAGACAGGCCATCCGGGAGTATTATCCTAGGGCGCATTTCTTGGAGCTTCAAGCGCACGATTCCATTGAAACAGTTGCCTCAAAGGTAGAAGAATATGGAGCCGTTGACCATATCCTGTGGATTGCACCCTGTGTTTCCGTCGAATCGGTGACTGCCGAGTCCTTGATCAAGGAACAGGAGCAGGGAGTCCTTCTCTTCTTTAGAATGGTCAAAGCGATGCTTTTATTGGGATACGGGACGAAAAAGCTAGGCTGGACAACGATAACCAATCAAGCTCAGCCGATGGATCAGAACGATACAGTCAACCCGACTCACGCAAGTCTTCATGGGCTGGTAGGCACCATGGCCAAAGAATATCCGAACTGGAAAATCCGTATCCTTGACCTGCAATCCGATGATGACTGGCCGCTATCCGATATGTTTACGCTGCCTTCGGACCGACAAGGAAGGATGTGGGTTTACAGAAATGGGCAGTGGTACCGGCAGCACTTGGTCCCATTCAAACAGACTTCAGGTTTAAAAGGACAGACGCTATACAAAACCGGAGGCGTCTATGTGGTCATCGGGGGTGCCGGCACTATCGGAGAGGCTTGGAGCAAGTATATGGCCTGTACCTACCAGGCCCAGATGGTGTGGCTAGGCAGAAGGCAAAAGGATGCCTCTATCCAGGCCAAACTGGACGGATTTGAAGGCCTGGGACCTGTTCCATGCTATATCACGGCGGATGTAGCAGACGAAAGGGAGCTGCAGCGGGCATATGAGGAAATAAAACAGCGGTACTCCAACATAAACGGAGTGGTCCACTCAGCCATTTCATTTTTGGAGAAGGGCTTGGAAGATTTGACGGAGGAAGAGCTCCGGTCAGGGCTTTCAGCAAAGGTTGATGTAAGTGTACGCATGGCTCAGGTCTTCCAAAATGAGCCGTTGGATTTCGTATTGTTCTTCTCTTCCATGATTACCTATGTAAAGAATCCGGGACAAAGTAGCTATGCTGCCGGAAGTACCTTTAAAGACGCGTTTGCGCATCGTCTTTCGCAGGAATGGCGTTGTCCAGTGAAGGTCATGAACTGGGGATACTGGGGGAGCGGCGAAAACAATGCCTCTCAAAATGGAGGGCAGGAGGTAGAAAATTACTCCAGACTGGCGCAAATAGGTGTTGGGCTCATTGACCCGCAGGAGGGGATGGAGGCGCTTGAGACGCTTCTTGCCTCACCGATAGACCAAATGGGGCTTATGAAAACAACAAGACATCTGGAGATGGAAGGGACTAATCCGACGGAAGAGATTGATCTCTACCCGCCTAATTCGGATCCGAATCTCAGGGATATTCAGGAAAATATTGCTACAGCAATACAATCAAGAAGCCATTTTATCGAAAACTATGCTGCAGACGATATGGGCGACCTCCAGGAAAGGGAGATGGAACATCTCCTAAGCAGGTTGTTGCGGGAGCAGCTCTTGTCCATGGGGTTATCAGGGACAGATCGTCAGTCTGTCGACGAGTTCAAAAATAAACTCGGACTACCTGAGCTATATGGCAAATGGCTGAAAGAGAGCATGGAGATTTTGGCACAGATGGATAACGACCTATCAGGTAGAAACTCCAGCTTGACGGATCGAGATGATGTCTGGCAGGAATGGGAAGAGCGCAAGCGTACATGGCTACAATATCCGCAGATGAGAGCAAGGGTTAATTTGGTTGAGACAACGCTACGGGCTTTACCGGAAGTGCTTACCGGAAAATCGCCTGCGACTGAAGTCATCTTTCCCAATTCCTCAATGGAACTAGTGGAAGGAATTTATAAGAACAATCTGGTGGTGGACTACTTTAATGAAGTACTTGCCGATACTACTGCCGCTTATATCCAGGAGAGGATTATGGCCGACGCCGCTGCGGAAATCAGAATTCTGGAAATCGGCGCGGGCACCGGAGGGACCAGTGCCACGCTATTCCTGAAATTGCGCCCATACCGCAAACACATTCAGGAATATTGCTATACCGATATTTCCAAAGCCTTTTTGATGCACGCGGAAAAAGAGTATGGGCCGCATAATCCGTATCTCAGCTACCAGATTTTTAATGTTGAAGAACCTATTGCTGGGCAAGGTGTTGAGACGGGTAAATATGATATTGTCATTGCCGCTAATGTACTTCATACCGCAAAAGACATCCGCCAGGCGTTACGTAATGCTAAAGCGGTTTTGAAAAGCAACGGCTTGCTCCTGCTCAATGAAATCACAGGTAGTAGCGTGTTTACCCACCTTACCTTCGGATTGCTAGATGGCTGGTGGGCGTATGAGGATCCGGAATGGCGTATTCCTGGATGCCCAGGGCTTCACCCTCAAATATGGGAAACCGTACTGGACAAAGAAGGTTTCCATGCAGCGTTCTTCCCGGCGCAAGAGGCGCATGATTGGGGCCAGCAGATTGTTGCAGCCCAAAGCGATGGCTTGGTTCGGCAAAAGCGACAGCACAAACGAAGATCAATATTGATAGAGAAAAGAACCGTAGAAACGGTATCAGTGAAGCAACGAACTCAACCCAAAATAGAGGTAGAACATGTGCTGCGTGAAAAAAGTACGGCGTACTTTAAACATTTGCTTGGTGAGACGCTAAAAATGGAACCGGGAAGTATCGACTCAACGGTTGCCCTGGAAGAGTATGGAATCGACTCGATATTGGTTGTGCAAATCACAAATGTTTTGCGTGAAGTCATCGAGGATTTTGCCAGCACGCTGTTTTTTGAGTACAACACCATAGATGATCTAGTAGCATACCTTCTTCAAACGCAAAAGGACTCGTTGAAGAAGCTGGTAGGAATGAAGGAACAGGAGTTGACCGAAGAGACTTCCAGAGTTGAAGAGGTCCCTGCTTCACAATTACTCGCTACTGTCCCAATGAAGTTTGACCGGGGAGGGCGTTTCCTTAAGCCTTCTGACAGCACAAAGGAAAAGCCAACGACACGATCCTCCAAAATTAGGGATGTTGCGATTGTTGGGATGTCAGGACGCTATCCGGGAGCTCGTGATATAGAGGAATATTGGAATAATCTAAGAGAAGGTAAAAATTGCATAACTGAAATTCCGAAAGACCGTTGGGATTGGAAGACCTACTTTGACCAAGAAAAAGGGAAAAGGGGCACAATCTATACGAAATCGGGCGGTTTTATCGAAGGCATTGATTTATTCGATCCGCTATTTTTTAAGATTTCTCCCGCAGAAGCCGAAACAATGGATCCGCAGGAAAGACTTTTCCTGGAAGCAGCATATGCAAGCATAGAGGATGCTGGGTATACCCCTGCCAATCTTTGTGAGAGTAGAAGAGTCGGTGTATTTGCAGGCGTTATGAACGGGAATTACGGTTTGGGACCTCAATATAATTCCATCTCGAATCGGGTTTCCTATCATTTGGATTTCCAAGGTCCGAGTATGTCCTTAGATACCGCTTGCTCTTCCTCATTGACGGCGATCCATTTGGCTTTGGAAAGCCTGTATAGCGGTACAAGCGAGTGTGCCATTGCCGGGGGAGTCAACTTGATTGTAGACCCTATCCACTATATCAAGCTGTCGGCTATGACGATGCTTTCTAAAACGGGTGAATGTAAGTCATTCGGAGATCAGGCAGATGGATTCGTCGACGGAGAAGGTGTCGGCGCGATCGTGTTGAAGCCGTTGGAGAAGGCCATTGCAGATGGCGACCATATTTATGGAGTAATCAAAGGGAGCATGCTTAATGCTTCAGGTAAAACCAGCGGTTATACAGTACCTAGCCCTCAAGCTCAATCCTGGTTGATTGAAGAAGCGCTCCAGCGTGCGGATGTCGATGCAAGGACAGTTAGTTATATTGAAGCCCACGGAACCGGTACAGCTCTGGGAGATCCTATTGAAATTGCAGGACTGACAAGGGCTTTCGAAAAATTCACAAAGGATAAGCAGTTCTGCGCCATAGGGGCGGTCAAATCCAATATAGGCCATTGTGAGAGTGCAGCAGGCATTGCAGGAGTGACTAAAATATTGTTGCAGCTAAAGCACAGCCAGCTAGTACCATCCTTACATTCAAGGAAGTTGAACCCTGAAATTAATTTCAACAATACTCCATTTATCGTTCAGCAAAGCCTGGAGGAATGGAAGAGACCGGTAATTACAACCGATGGAATCACAAAAGAATATCCAAGACGGGCTGGAATATCGTCTTTTGGTGCAGGCGGGGCAAACGCCCATATCGTGATTGAAGAGTATATTCCCGAGTATCAGGAACAGTCTGGAGCAGAATCCGCTTCTCAGGGACCTGTCATGATCGTGTTGTCAGCCAAGAGCAAGGAGCAGCTTAAGGAAAAGGGACGGCAGCTGCTGAATGCTCTTCAGGAGCAGCTATTCTCCGCAAGCCTATCGGATATTGCTTACACGCTTCAGGTGGGGCGCGAAGCGATGGAGGAGCGTTTAGCCATACTTGTGGAATCTACCGCAGAGCTTGAGGAAAAATTAAAGAGTTTTGTGGATGGACGCCATAACATGCTCAACCTGTATAGAGGACAGGCTAAACGTAACAGAGAATCGTTGTCTATTTTTTCGGGGGACGAAGACTTGCAACAAATGATCGATCTTTGGATTTCCAAAAAGAAATATACCAAGCTTTTGGAGCTGTGGGCCAAAGGGATAAATTTGAATTGGAAAAAACTTTACACAGGGAAGATGCCTCACCGTATCAGCCTGCCTACCTACCCTTTTGCTAAAGAGCATTACTGGACTTCTGAAAGCAAGGATCAAGTAAAAGCCTATGTATTATTTTCGCAAGGTGAGAGCGATGTAGACTTTGATGATATATTGTGCGGCAGACTCTTGGATGAAATGATGAACGATACCCTGTCTGTTGATGAGGCTGCCAGTGAAATCCTCAATATATGTATACGTAAATGAGAAGTTTCTACGTGCTGGGAGGCAATAGAAGATGAAGGATTTTTTTCAATATATTCTAGGCGAGGTAAAAAGCGGACGGATACAGAAAGAGGATGCCATTGTAAAAATACGCCAATTTCAAGCTCAAATGGTTTCACATGAGGCCCCGCAAAGCGGAACAAGGACTGCGGGGTCCTTGGCGGATACGGGAGTCCTTATGCTTGAGCCTTTCTGGAAAGAGCAAGTTGCTCTCCAGAAAGTGGCACGCCCTGAATTTAGCCAGCATCTGGTGGTGCTTTGCGAACTGGATCATTTCGCGGAGCGAAGCATTGAATCGCTCATGAAAGGAACCCGTTGCATCAAGCTGCATGCCAGCCAAAGCAGCATGGATGAACGCTTTCAGGCGTATGCCCTCCAGCTGCTCACGGAAGTGCAAATGGTTCTCACAGAGGAATCCAAGGGTAGCGTACTGATACAGATTGCAGTTTCCGCACAAAGCGCACAGCAACCTTTCGCAGGACTATTGGGATTACTGCAGACAGCTGAGAAAGAAAACCCGAAAATCGTAGGACAATTCGTAGAATTGGAATCAGCAGGTCTGGAAGAAATGATTGAGAATTTAAAAGAGAACAGTCAATATCCAAAGGATAAAAGAATACGGTATGAGGATGGTAAACGTTTGGTTCTCGGTTGGAACGAGATGAAACCCACTGAGACAACGGGAAGAGTGCCCTGGAAGGATCGGGGGACTTATTTGATTACAGGTGGTGCAGGAGGTTTAGGACTTATTTTTGCGGAGGATATCGCCCAGCGAGTCAGGGAAGCCACGCTAGTTCTTGTAGGCCGTTCAAATCTAGACGAAGGCAAACAGGCCATATTGGAGAAGTTGAAGGCGCTGGGGACCCGCGTTGAGTACAGACAGGTAGATGTAGCACGGAAGGAAGAGGTCTCCAAATTGATCCTTGAGATCAGGGAAGAGTATGGAGGCCTTGATGGTATCCTTCATAGTGCTGGAGTAATACAGGATCGTTTTATTATGAATAAATCACAGGAAGAGTTCGCGGAAGTAATGGCACCAAAGGTTGCCGGACTGGTGAACTTAGATCAGGGGACCAAGGAGCTACATCTGGATTTCTTTATTCTCTTCTCCTCAATAGCTGGGATTATGGGCAACCCCGGTCAAGCCGACTATTCTGCCGCTAATGCCTTTATGGATGCCTATGCCGCGTATCGAAACAGCCTTGTATCCTCAAAGGGGCGCAAAGGGCAGACGCTATCTGTCAATTGGCCTCTTTGGAAGGATGGAGGGATGCATGTGGACGATGACACGGAGAGGGCTTGGCAAAGTATTGGCATGGTAGCCATGCAAGCTTCAAACGGTATCCAGGCTTTATATAACGGTCTGGCCGCTGGCCTGAATCAGTTATTAGTAATAGAAGGTGAGCAATCCAAATTGCAAAAGTATTTCCTGGCGTCCCAACCACAGGAGAAAGAATATGTTGAAGAGTCAGCTTCTTCAGAGGTGAATCTTGAACTGCTTCTAGAAAAAACCTTATATCAGCTAAAACTATTGTTTGGAGAAGTTACCAAGCTGAGCATTGACAAGATTGATGTCAGCGAGCCTTTAGAGAGCTATGGCATTGACTCCATCATGATTACAAGGCTTAATCAAAAGCTGCAGGGCATTTTTGGAGAAATATCAATGACCTTGTTTTATGAATATCAGACGTTGGAGGCAGTGGCCGAATATTTTATTGCTGATTATCACAAGGAATGCGTACGGTGGACAGGACTCGGAAGCCCGATAAAGACGGAAGAGAAATCCGTCTCCATTTCCGCAACCTTGCATGCTGCCAGCGAGTTTTCTTTGTCAACCCTGCCAAAGGAAGAAAACAATCGTATCCGCAACACGGATACTAACAGAGACCGTGTGAAACACGAGCAAATAGCGATTATTGGTATAAGCGGACGATATCCGCAGGCCAAAAATATGGAAGAGTACTGGAGTAATTTGGAACAGGGCAAAGACTGTATAACAGAAATTCCTGCGGAACGCTGGAAGAGGGAAGGTTTCTACTATTCTGACATCAAAGAAGCGGTTGAGAAGGGCAAAAGCTATAGTAAATATGGAGGATTCGTGGAGGATTTTGCAGATTTTGATCCTCTCTTCTTTAATATATCTCCCCGGGAAGCAATGAGTATGGATCCTCAGGAGCGAATATTCCTGGAAGAATGCTGGAAGGTTTTCGAGGATGCAGGATATAGCAGGGAACAGCTCGCCGAACAGTATAATGGCCGGATTGGCGTCTTTGCAGGAATTACGGGAACGGGGTTCAATCTATATGGACCAAAGCTGTGGGAACAAGGACAACCCGTATTTCCGCGAACCTCCTTCAG
The DNA here is from genome assembly GCF_038008045.1 of Paenibacillus sp. FSL P2-0173. Classification (NCBI taxonomy): domain Bacteria; kingdom Bacillati; phylum Bacillota; class Bacilli; order Caryophanales; family Paenibacillaceae; genus Paenibacillus; species Paenibacillus sp. FSL P2-0173. The sequence continues at coordinate 1,053,144 of NZ_JBBOYK010000001.1, read as the reverse complement.
CTCGGTAGCCAACAGAATATCCTATTTCTTGAACTTAAAGGGGCCCAGTATCCCGGTTGATACCATGTGCTCTTCCTCATTAACTGCAATTCACGAGGCCTGTGAGCATATCTATAACGGTGAATGCGAGATGGCTGTTGCTGGAGGAGTCAACTTATATCTTCATCCTTCAAGCTATATCTTTCTCAGTACGATGAGAATGCTATCGCCTGAGGGGCGGTGTAAAAGCTTTGGGGAAGGCGGGAATGGATTTGTCCCTGGCGAAGGTGCAGGGGTTGTGCTGCTCAAACCTTTGTCACGAGCCATTGCAGACAAGGACCATATCTATGCGGTTATTCGGGGAACCCGTATCAACCATGGAGGAAAAACAAACGGGTATACCGTGCCTAACCCGGTAGCACAGGGTGAACTGATTAGAGAGGCTTTTGATAAAGCAGGCGTAAATGCCCGGGCAGTCAGTTATATTGAGGCCCACGGTACTGGAACGGAGCTCGGTGATCCTATTGAAGTCACCGGGCTTACCCAGGCATTTAAGAAAGATACGCAGGACACGGGGTTTTGTGCTATCGGCTCGGTAAAATCAAACATAGGCCATTTAGAGGCGGCCGCAGGGATTGCAGGCATCGCTAAAATCATCTTGCAAATGAAAAACCGGAAAATTGCCCCTAGCCTGCATTCCCAAAAACTGAACCCTAATATAAACTTTTCCAAAACGCCATTTGTAGTCCAACAGGGACTTTCTGAATGGGAGCGTCCGATAGTGGAGGAGGATGGCGAACAACGGGAATACCCGAGGATCGCCGGGATATCTTCCTTTGGAGCCGGTGGGGCTAATGCCCATATTGTCCTTGAGGAATACCTCCCTGCGGAACAGGATGACTTTCAAAATCCCTTTACTCCTCCAAGACCGGTCGTCATAGTTCTGTCGGCAAAAAGTGACGGAGCATTGAAGGAGCAGGTAAGCCAATTGGCTGCTGCAATGGATCGGAATGAGTTTTCCGATCACGATCTGGTGAATGTGGCTTATACCTTGCAAACAGGACGTGAGGCGATGGAAGAGCGCCTCGCTGTGGTCGTTGAGTCAGTGGAGGAACTTAAAAACAAGTTGCGGGACTTTATTGGAGGAAGACAGAGTATTGCACACCTTTACCGGGGACAGGCCAAGCGGGACAAGGAGAGCTTGAACATGGCCTCAGAGGAGAAAACGCTTGATGAAACGGTTGATTTACAGATTCTAGCGGAAAAGTACGGCAGAATCTCAGACTTGTGGGTCAAGGGTGTCCGTATTGATTGGAGCAGACTTTACGGTAATGTCCAGCCCCGCCGTATCCCTTTACCCACATATCCTTTTGCCAGAGAACGATATTGGATACATGTAGATGAAGAAAAGCCGTTCGCCAATGTGGCTGCACATCTACATCCATTACTGCATCAAAACACCTCCGTACTTTCTGAGCAAAGATTTAGTTCAACCTTTAGCGGCCAGGAGTTTTATCTGAAGGACTCCGTAGTTGACGGAAAGCTTGTCCTGTCAGAAGCGGCATGCCTTGAAATGGTGCGGGCAGCGGTGGAGCAGTCGTTAACAGTACAGGAGAAGGGTCAGGCAAACATCATTATTAAAGATATTGTATGGACACATGCTCCCGCTATAGGAGATCAGCCGTTAGAAATACATATAGGGCTCTTTCCGGGAGATCAAGGAGCGATTGGCTTCAAAATCTATAGCAGATTAACAGAAGCCGGGGACCCTGTCTTACACAGCCAGGGTAGTGCCGAACTGAAGATGCTAAATGAAGCGGAAACGTGGGATATACAGGCTTTGCAGATGGAGTGCTTTCAGCATGTTTCGCCTGGGATAGACGATGAAGCAGTGTGGGGCATGGGAGCCGACTACAGTCCGGAACATCAGGCCAATGAACAAGTGCATATAGGACAGGGGTTAGTGCTGACCAAGCTATCGTTGCCTTCCGGTATTAGGAATACTGAGGGCTTATTTGTTTTGCATCCCTTTATAATAAATGCTGCTTTGCAAATGCCGCCGGCATACTTGTTTTCGAATGATGAAAATATCATGCGGCCTTCAGGCATTGACCCTCTACAGAAAATACGGCCGACTGCCATTGAGAGACTCGAAATTTTTCGGGAATGTCCCTGTGAAATGTGGGCGTTGATCCGGTATAGCAGAGGAAGCGGGGCTGGTCATAATACGCAGAAGTATGACATTGATTTGTGTGATGAGGCAGGCCAAGTCTGCGTGCGTATAAAAGGATGCTCCTACAAGGTAGTGGGCGCATGTGAGAAAACACCTGGTGTAATGATGCTCCAACCCTTCTGGAAAGAACAGGCGGTTGCGGAGGACACGATGGTTCCCACTTACGAACGACATGTGGTAATGCTTTGCGAAACAGATACCATTGCTGCAGGAGATATCGAGTTCTCCTTGGCAGGAATGGAATGTATCACTCTGCAATCCGGTATGGAAGAGGTTGATCGGCGCTTCGAAAAGTATGCCGTCCAGGTTTTTGAAAAAATAAAAAGTATCCTGAATGACAAACCCAAAGGCAAGGTGCTGGTGCAGATTGTAACGATGCCTCAGCATGAAAAGCTGCTTTTCGCTGGGCTGTGCGGCATACTCAAAACTGCGCAAAAGGAAAATCCAAAGATCTATGGTCAGTTAATTGAAGTTGAGGGTACAGAAAAAATGGAAGGGCTCATTGAAATACTAAAGACGAGCAGCCGACACCCTGCGGATAGCCGCATCCGGTTTGCAGAAGGCAAACGTTGGATTCCTGTCTGGAGTAAAGCAGAAATGCCGTCAGAAACACCGGATATTCCATGGAAAGACCGCGGGGTTTATTTGATTACTGGAGGAGCAAAGGGTTTAGGTCTTATTTTTGCTAAAGAGATTGCGCGTCAGGCCAAGGAAGTGACTTTGATTCTTACTGGACGTTCCCTACTGGATCAGGACAAGCAGACTTCATTGGAGGAATTGAAGGCATTGGGCGCCTGGGTAGAATACAAACAGGCGGATGTCACGCGGAAGGAAGCTGTGCTTGGCTTAATTGAAGATATCAAACAGACATACGGCGGAATCAACGGCATCCTGCACAGTGCTGGAATAATCCAGGATAACTATATTATTAAAAAGACTAGCCTGGAATTCAGGGCAGTGCTAGCGCCCAAGGTTACGGGACTGGTAAATCTGGACCAAGCCAGTAAGGACATTGCTCTTGACTTCTTTATCCTTTTTTCGTCAGGTTCGGGAGTGGGTGGTAATGCAGGTCAGTCTGACTATGCTGCCGCGAATGCTTTTATGGACGCATATGCCTGGTACCGCAATACCTTGGTAACCTCCATGGAGCGTACAGGCAAAACGCTGTCCATCAATTGGCCGTTATGGAAAGATGGCGGAATGCGGCCTGACCAGGAGACGGAGAAGGCCATGCAGAAGGTGGGTATGTATGCGATGAGGACAGAGACAGGAATGAGCGCCCTGTACCAAAGCATAGCCTGTATTTCGGATCAGGTCATGGTGATCGAAGGAGACGTAGATCTAATCAGCACAATGATGGTCATGGAGGGACAGCTTGAAGAAAGCGGTAAAGCATCTCGGGATCAGGCGCTCGGGTCAGAAGCTAACATCGTTCCCTCCACAGCAAACAAGACAGAGCCCGGCCAAGAAGAAGACCTGTTGCGTGAAAAGACGGTCCATTACTTGAAGACTCTGCTTTCAACGTCCATCGGCCTGCCCGTATATCGAATCGAAGAGAATACACCTTTTGAGAATTATGGGGTTGATTCTATAAAGTCTATGGAGTTGACCGATCAGCTGGAGAAAACGTTCGATCAGGTGTCGAGGACTCTATTTTTTGAATATCCGGATATCCGGAGTTTAACGGATTATTTTGTGGAAGCCTATCGAGGCCAATTGATTGCTTTGTTTGGTATAGATCAGGTAGCGGTGGCAGGCGCGAAAGCTGACACAACTGTTGCAGCAAACAAGGAAGTGTCCGGCAGAGAAGCGGACCTGCTGCGTGAAAAGACGGTCCATTACTTGAAGACTCTGCTTTCATCGTCCATCGAACTGCCCGTATATCGAATCGAAGAGAATACACCTTTTGAGAATTATGGGGTTGATTCTATAAAGTCTATGGAGTTGACCGACCAGCTGGAGAAAACATTCGATCAGGTGTCGAGGACTCTATTTTTTGAATATCCAAATATTCGAAGTTTGACGGAATATTTTGTGGAAGCCTATCGAGACCAATTGATCGCTTTGTTTGGCATAGATCAGGCAACAGCTGCGGGTGAAAATGCCGAACCAACTTCTATAACAAATAAGGCAGTGTCCAGCCAGGAAGAAGAGCTGCTGCGTGAAAAAATGGCAAGTTACCTAAAGAGCCTGCTCTCTTCGTCCACTGGACTGCCGGAACATCGCATTGAAGAGGACAAAAATCTGGAAAACTATGGTGTTGACTCCATAAAGTCAATGGAATTAACCGATGAGCTGGAAAAAAACTTCGGCCCGCTATCGAGGACCTTACTTTTTGAATATCCGAATATCCAGAGTTTAATAGAATATTTCCTGGAATCGCATCGAGGCGAATTGATTGAATGGTTTGGTATGGAGCAGGTAAAAGCCCCTTCTCCGATATTCCGTCGTCCCCAATTTTCGGCAACCGAGGTAGAGGCTCAGGAGGAGAAGAAACAAGAAACAGGAGCGATGGACATTGCTGTCATCGGGGTGTCCGGGAAATATCCAGGGGCGGAAAATCTTCAGGAGTTCTGGAGCAATCTCCAAGATAGCAAGGACTGCATTACCGAAGTTCCAAAAGACCGTTGGGAGCACGATCTTTATTTTGACAAGGAGAGAAACAAGCCGGGAAAAACCTACTGCAAGTGGGGCGGTTTCATGGAACGAATAAGCCTGTCAGAGCCAGCATTCTTTCATCTCACCCCCTATGAGATCAGTTTAATGGACCCGATGGAGCAACTTTTCCTGGGAATAATATGGAATTTGCTTGAAAGTGCAGGATATACGCGAGAGGCATTACAGAAGAAGCACCAGAACAAGGTTGGCGTCTATGTGGGCGCTACGTATCACAAATACTGCTCCTGTGATATCGAACCGGACTCTGCCCAACGGGTAACATCATTTGGGTCTGTTGCAGTCGCAAATCCCATGTCGCATTATTTCAATTTCCAGGGACCGAGCATATCCATTGATACGATGAGCTCTTCCTCAGCTGTAGCTGTCCATATGGCATGTGAAAGCCTGATCAGGGGAGAGTGTCAAATAGCGGTAGCTGGCGGGGGGAATCTATTGACCAGTCCCAAAAAGTATATTGAATCCAGTCAAAATCAGTTGATTGGAAGTCATGAAGATAGCAGAAGCTTTGCAGATGGGGATGGGTACCTTCCAGCGGAAGGAGTTGGAGCGGTACTCTTAAAACCGCTTCATAAGGCTGTACAGGATGGAGATTGCATTTTAGCGGTTATTAAATCCACGGCAACCAATCATGGGGGACATAGCAATGGATATACAATCCCTAACCCAAATGCGCAGGCGCAACTAGTCGAAGAAAACTTTTTGAAAGCCGGTATAGACCCCCGGACGATCAGTTATGTAGAGGCAGCCGCAAATGGTTCTATATTGGGAGATCCTATTGAACTTGCTGCTTTGAATAAAGCATTCCAGAAATTCACGACCGAGCAGCAATTTTGTGCCATTGGCTCAGTCAAATCCAATATAGGGCATGCAGAAGCGGCTTCGGGAATATCACAGCTAACCAAGGTCATATTGCAATTGTGGCATCGAAAACTGGTTCCTACCATTAAGGCCGAGAAGCTTAACCCTAATATTAATTTCAGTAATACTCCATTTTATTTGCAACGGGAGGTTCAGGAATGGGAGCGGCCTGTAATTGAGATTCAGGGAGAAGAACGGGAATTCCCGTTGCGGGCAACCGTAAGCTCCTTTGGTGCGGGAGGCTCTAATGTGCATTTCATTCTGGAAGAATATATCCCTTCAGAAAAAGACAACATTCATTTGCGAGTGGCAGATCAGCCCCAAGTGGTGATTCTCTCGGACATAAACCGTGAGAGACTGATGGCGCTTGCCAATCAATTACTGGGATATTTGGAGCAGCAGAGCGATGATGCCTTACAAGATATTGCTTTTACACTTCAGACAGGCCGCGAAGCGATGATATGCCGGGCGGCAATCGTAGCGAATACGCGGCAGGATCTACTCACGGGTCTTAGGGAACTTCTCGAAATAGCCGATAGCGGCAACGGGCCCGAAGGGGCATCTATTCCTTTATTTATAGGAGAAAGCGCAGAAGACTCAAACACGAGTGCGCTTCTCTCAGGGAAAATAGGAGAGACCGTTTCTCAATTGCTGCTAGAGGAGAAAAATATGGAAAATATAGCGATGTATTGGAGCCAGGGGGGCAGGATTTCATGGGAGGCACTCCATGAGGATAAAGATGTTCGCAGAATCCCCCTACCGATAACCCTGTTTTAAACATAAACAGGGAACCGATCACTATCAGATGGAAAATACAAAATATTCTGGAGGTAAATCATGAGGGAATTTAAAGATAAGATAGCCGTAGTTACGGGAGCCGCCAGTGGGATTGGCCGTGCTATTGCGGACCGATGTGTAAATGAGGGCATGAAGGTCGTCCTCGCGGATATTGAGGAGGAGGCCCTTCTAAGGGCCGAAAAACAATTGAAAGACATGGGTGCAGAAACGTTATCCGTGGTGACGGATATTTCCAAAGAAGCTGATATACGTGCATTAGCGCAAAAAACGGTTCAGACATTTGGAGCTGTGCATCTTTTGTTCAACAATGCAGGAGTGGACGCCGGCACGGGCTGCTTATTATGGGAAAATACGGTGGCGGATTGGCAGTGGGTAATAAACGTAAACATATGGGGGATTCTCTTTGCAACTGAAATTTTTGTTCCTATTATGCTGAAACAGAAAACCGCATGTCATATTGTGAATACAGCATCCATCGCCGGGCTATTGTCCGGCCCTGGTAATGGCATATATAGCGCGTCAAAACATGCCGTTTTAAGCTTGTCTGAAACGCTACACCAAGAACTCAGATTGATAGGTTCCAATGTAGGGGTTTCAGTTGTCTGCCCCGGGTTCGTACGCACCCAAATTATGGATGCGGAACGAAACCGACCGACGGAGCTGAGTAAGCAGACCGGACTAGGAAATCTTCCCCCGGAAAGACAAGTCATTAATCAATTGGCCCGCAAGGCTGTCCAGAATGGAATACTTCCAGAGGATGTAGCAAATCAGATGTTTGAGGGAATCAAAAAAGGGCAGCTATATATCATAACAGAGCCGAAATTCAAACCTGCAATAAGACAACATATGGAGAATGTTCTTAACGAAAGCAATCCCACACCTTCCCAAATGCAATTAGTTCGCAATTTACTGTGAAATATTCGTTTTAAATGGTTTTATTGGGATTTTATCAATGAGTATGTTGTGGGAGGTTAGAATGGACAGATCTGTGATTTTTATGTTTTCAGGCCAAGGCTCACAATACTACGGCATGGGAAGAGAATTATTTAAGTTAAATCCAGTTTTCCGAAAATGGATGACCAAGCTGGATGAGATTCATACGGATATTACAGGCAGGTCCGTATTAAAAATGCTGTACGACGACAACCGTGGGAGAGGAGACCTGTTTGATAGTCTGTTATATACTCACCCCGCAATTTTCATGGTGGAGTATGCCCTCACACAGGTATTACTGGAAAAGGGGATTTATCCTGATTACGTTTTGGGTTCCAGCCTCGGTGAGTTTGCATCTGTTGCTGCGGCTGGTTGTATGAGTTATGAAGATACTCTTCAATGCCTTGTCAAGCAAGCAGAAATGGTAGAAACCTACTGTCCAAAGGGTGGCATGCTGGCCGTAATTGGCGACCTCAGTCTGTATGACCAAATATCCGTATTGAATGCCAACTCAGAGTTAGCATCAATCAACTATGACTCGCATTTTGTCATTTCTGGAAGCTGTGAGGAACTGGAAGGAATTGAACGCTACTTGATAGCAAATGAGTTTATATGTCAAAGATTACCGGTCCAGTTTGCTTTTCACTCTTCCTTAATGGACCCTATAGCCTTGGAATATACAGCGTATTTAAAGCTTAAGCCCCTAAGGAATCCGACTATAAATATGGTTTCATCTATGTACGGAGGAAAGGCGACATCCCTTGACAACCGTTTTCTTTGGGATGTCACTAGAAAACCTATCCGTTTTCGGAACGCTTTAAAATGTCTGGGAGACGGGGACGGGGTCATCTATATTGACCTTGGCCCCTCGGGCACTCTTGCTAATTTTGTGAAGTACAATTTTGGTAACAAGAAAATGGCAAGTATTTGTTCTATTCTTTCACCTTTTCAAAACGATATGAAAAATTTGGATCGTCTATTTGAAATATTCGACTAATATGCATTCACTAGCAAAAAGGAGGACACAAATGATCGCATATCTGTTCCCTGGACAAGGGGCTCAAGCCAAAGGCATGGGAGTAGGACTATTTGACGAATTTCAGGAATTGGTTGCAAAAGCGGATGCTATTCTTGGTTATTCTATTAAGAAACTGTGTCTTGAAGATCCTGCCAATCAACTAGGACAAACGGATTTTACCCAACCGGCGCTATTTGTCGTAAACGCTTTGAGTTATCTTAATAAATTAAAAGAGACTGGAAGAAAACCCGATTATGTTGCAGGACATAGCCTAGGTGAATACAATGCCTTATTTGCCGCAGAGGCATTTGACTTTGAAACGGGCTTGAAGCTGGTTAAAAAAAGAGGAGAACTGATGGTCAAGGCTACTGGTGGTGGTATGGCAGCGGTCATAGGCTTGAACGAGGAAGTATTTAGAGAAGTTATCGAGAAAAATAATTTAAGGGAGATTGATGTTGCTAATTTTAATTCGCCAAGCCAGATTGTCATCTCAGGACCGAAGGACATGATTGAGCAGGCGCAGCCAATTTTTGAGGATGCAGGAGCCACAAACTATGTGATTTTAAATGTAAGTGGAGCATTTCACTCCAGGTATTTGGAAGATGCCAGACAGAGATTTGAGGCCTATGCGTCACAGTTCGAATTCTCAAAATTGAAAATACCAGTCATTTCAAATATCTATGCCAGACCCTACAGGCAGCAAGATGTAAGGAGTACGCTGATCAACCAGATCGTAAGTCCAGTCAAATGGTCGGAAAGTATAAGATATCTAATGGGTAAAAATGTAACCCAGTTCATACAGGTTGGGCCTGGAAAAGTCATAACAGGGTTGGTTAACGCAATACAACGAGACGCAGAACCGCTGATTGTGAGGGAGGATGAGGAACGTAGCGAGCAGGTACAGGAAGTAAAGTCGAAGAATAGTATATCCGGCCAACGATTTACGGCGGAGTCTCTTGGTCATAGCGAATTCAAACAATATTATGGACTTAAATACGCGTATCTTATGGGTTCGATGTATAAGGGAATATCTTCAAAAGAGATGGTCGTAAAAGCAGGTAAGGCAGGAATGATGGGATTCTTTGGGGCAGGGGGAGTCAAGATTGGGGCCCTTGAGGAAGCTATAAAGTATATTCAGCAAGAATTGAACCAAGGCGAAGCCTATGGAATGAATCTTATTCATGTTCCCGATCACCTGGAAATAGAAAATAACATCGTTGATTTGTACATAAAATACGGTGTTAGAACTATTGAAGCCTCTGCGTTCATGAGTATAACGCCTTCTTTGGTAAGGTACAGATTGAAGGGTTTGAAACGAAATGAAAAGGGGATCGTAACACCGCAGAACAGGATTATAGCGAAAGTATCAAGACCCGAGGTTGTGGAGGCATTCTTGAGTCCTGCGCCTCAGAATATCGTAAATAAACTGCTCGAGGAAAATAGGATAAGCCGGGATGAGGCCCGGATGGCGATGGAAATTCCTATGGTAGACGATCTGTGTGTCGAGGCTGATTCAGGCGGGCATACTGATCATGCTGTTGCATATGTACTGGTTCCGTTAATGCTTAAAATGAGGGATGAAGCGTTACTTAAGTATAAATACAATAAAAGTATAAGGGTAGGGGCAGCCGGGGGGATAGGGACTCCACAAGCTGCTGCGGCAGCGTTTATACTGGGTGCGGATTTTATCATGACAGGCTCAATCAACCAATGTACGGTTGAAGCAGGGACAAGTGATGATGTAAAGGATTTGCTCCAGCAGTTAAATATACAGGATACAGACTACGCTCCCGCAGGGGATATGTTTGAAATGGGAGCGAAAATTCAGGTTATGAAAAAAGGAGTTTTTTTCCCGGCCAGGGCGAATAAATTATATGATCTTTACCGTAATTATAACTCCATAGATGAAATTGATAGCGGAACCAAAAAATATATCGAAGAAAAATATTTTAAGAAGAGTATTGAACAAGTATATGAAGATATTAAAGCTTATTACCCGGCTGAGATCATTGAAAAAGCTGAAAGAATTCCTAAACGTAAGATGGCGTTGATATTTAGATGGTACTTTACTTATTCTACACGACTTGCAATGAATGGAGACAAACACAGTAAGGTTGATTATCAAGTACACTGCGGACCAGCCCTTGGCGCTTTTAACCAATGGGTCAAGGGAACAGTCTTTGAGAATTGGAAGAACAGGCATGTTGATGAAATAGGACAAAAAATAATGGTTGAAACTGCGGAATACCTGAATGAGAGGTATAAAGCTTTAACGATAATGTGAGTATATGTGTGGAGAAAAATAGAAATCATTAAGATGATAGGGATAAAAGAAAGTGGGGTTTTTCATGCATAGTTATAGGACTCATAACTGTGGAGAATTGGATCAAAAACATGTCGGCGAAGTAGTGAGAATTGCAGGATGGATAAAAAATATGCGTGACCATGGCGGGGTTATTTTTATTGACCTTAGGGATCATTATGGAGTAACGCAGATTGTTGTTTCTGATAATAACGAATTGAAAGATTTTGTATCAAAGATCAGCAGGGAGTCAACCATTTCTGTTACAGGCACTGTATGTAACAGATCTGAAAATACGATTAGTCCCACTATGAAAACCGGGCATATTGAGTTAGCTGCTAATGAGATAGAAGTTTTAGGGAAGGTAGTGAATCCATTACCTTTTGAAGTATCTTTAGCAAATGAAGCTCGGGAAGATTTAAGATTAAAGTATCGTTTCTTGGATCTACGGAATGAAAAAATACACAATAATATTATACTTCGTTCTAAAGTAATTCAAAGTATCAGAAGAAAGATGATCGATTTGAATTTTTTAGAGATCCAGACACCTATCCTGACAAGTTCATCTCCAGAAGGCGCCAGAGACTATCTAGTTCCTAGTAGAGTGCATCCAGGCCAATTTTATGCCTTGCCTCAGGCACCTCAACAATTTAAACAATTATTAATGGTTTCGGGCTTTGATAAATATTTTCAAATTGCTCCTTGCTTTAGAGATGAGGATGCAAGGGCAGACAGATCACCCGGCGAGTTTTATCAGCTGGATTTGGAAATGGCTTTTGCAACACAGGAAGATGTCTTTAATGTAGTTGAAAATATGCTATATGAAGTTTTCTCTGAATTTACAAATTTTAAAATTTCAAAGCCTTTTAGCAGGATTCCATATCAAGAAGCCATGCTCAAATACGGGAGCGATAAACCTGATTTAAGGAATCCATTAATTATCCATGATGTTACAGAGCTGTTTACAGAGACTGATTTTAAAGTATTTAAAAATAAAACGATAAGAGTTATTGCTGTTCCTGGTTGTGGAGCACAGCCAAGAAGCTTTTATGACGATATAGTAAACTTTGCTATTGAGGCTGGAGCGAAAGGCCTCTCATGGATTAAGTTCAACGATGATATGTCTCTTAGTGGCTCTATTGCAAAATTCATCTCTGAAGAGGTGAAAAACGAATTAATACATGTTACGCAAGCTAGTTCAGGATATGCACTGTTTTTTGCTGCTGATCAACTTGAAAATGTCGAAAAAATAGCCGGTGCTGTCAGAAATCAATTAGGAAAAAGACTGGATTTGCTGGAAAAGGATATATATAAATTTTGCTGGATAGTTGATTTTCCTATGTTTGAATTGGATCCTGATACTCATAAAATTGGGTTTAGCCATAATCCTTTTTCGATGCCACAAGGTGGTATGGATGCGCTGCTGAATATGAATCCTCTTGATATCCTAGCGTACCAATATGATATTGTATGTAATGGGATTGAACTGTCCTCGGGTGCTGTCCGTAACCATGATACGGAGATTATGGTAAAAGCCTTTGAGATTGCAGGTTATACATATGGAGATATCAAGAGTAAATTTCCTGCACTCTTTAATGCTTTTCAATTTGGGCCGCCGCCTCATGCAGGTATAGCACCTGGAATTGATAGGATTGTTATGATCATTGCAAATGAATCGAATATCCGAGAGGTTATTGCTTTTCCAATGAATAGCAAAGCGCAGGATCTATTAATGGGAGCACCTTCGGAGGTTACTGAGAAACAATTGAGAGATGTTCATATAAAATTGGTAAATACTCAGCCAGAAACAGAATAAACAGATTCAACAACATACTGAAAGCAAAGGCTGAATTCGGCACGTATTTGAATCTCATTGAGTGTGTTAAAAACTCTCCCTGCTAGATGCAGAGGAGAGTTTTTTTATTTAGCTCAGATTGGGGTTGTTCATTTTGCAATCTTCATCGGTACACTGGAAGGTATGGCAGGCTTGTCGAGTGGAGCTATGCCAAAAAGTAGAAATTATAGGAATACAGGAAAATCGAAATAGCTAGAAACGAAAGAATCAGCGTCGCGGTGTATACCTTTCTTAACAATGTTGTTTTGGTAACATTGCATCTTCTTACAGCAAGATAAGCGGCCGGTACAAAGGCAAGCCCAAGTACCCAGAAAAAGATAATATTCAAATTGAAATTGGACATAGGCTGAAAGGGGTCGCCTATCAATTGGATGCTGGAAGCAATGAGATTGACGATCACAAGCAGACCCAGCAATGGTATTACGGTTACACTGTCAGGGAAGGGAAGCCGCGAAGTACTCTTCTGCTTTCTTGCGTCCTTGAGCTTCCGCAGCCACCCTGTAATACCAAAAACAAACCCAAGCGCAAACCAAATGCCGCATGCCCCCACTAGAATATAACTGAAAATGGATGTTTGCAGGAAGGAGATCGGCAATTGGTCATCGATCACTCCATATGACAACTGCGTCACTTTACCATCGGCATTGGTTAAGAAAAAAAGACGACTGATGTTTAAGCCCGCGTAATCATAAGAAGTGCTCCCAGGAGTCACACGTTCAAAAAAATAGGGTTTGGTTTCTACATAATCAACATGAATATTCATGGATGGAATACTCAGAGTGATTCCGCCATTGCCGTTGGCTGTGACCACTTCTTCCGCATTGGATAATACGGGTATAAGCTTCAATATACCAGATGATACTGCACGAGCAGAACGGTATTTTCCCGCCACATCCGCGCTATGCTTCAACGTGCTATCCGCTTGCGGAGTAGCGTGGGAATCCCCAACAAACAGGTCAATGAGTTCGCTTCTTGCACCGGACATTTCATTTTCCACATTGGTCAGGATGCTGATCCCAAAGTTTTGATCCGGCACGATAGAGACCAGAGAGGAGAATGAATCTGTATTTCCACCGTGCTCGATAACACGATAATCTCCCGCGAACCGTTCCCAAAAGCCATGGGCATTCCCCGGAAGCTCGGGATAGTGGGTATATGAAGCCTCATGCATTTCTCGCAGGGTTTCATTCTTGTTGAATAGCGAATATTTTAAGGAATGCTCCATGTTCAGATGAGCAAGCATAAAATGAGCCATGTCCTCCGAAGTAATGTTTAACGCACCCGCCGGCACATCATTAAAGAAAACATTGGGCTTTGCCACCCAGTTTCCATCCTTCTTGGAGTAGCCTGTTGCTTTATGTTCGATAACCTCTGGGATAAGATCATATCGTTGTGTAAAGTAAGAATGTTTCATGTCTAGAGGCTCAAATATATGTTTCTGAATATAGGTTTCAAAAGGCATTCCGGATACACGTTCTATAATATAACCGGCCAGGTTGGTCCCATAGTTGGAATAAGCAATCACTGTTCCAGGCTCATAAATCTGTTCAGGCTGATTTCTGGGTGCGATATGCTCCTTGAGAGACCTAAGATCAGCAGGATCATGAACCAAAAGTTTTTCCAGGTGCTCCTCAAAACCTGCCGTGTGGCTCATCAGTGATTTCAGGGTAATAGGCTTATCAAAAGAAAGCTTGAGAAAGCCGTCAGGCAAGTATGTGCGGATGTCCGTATTCAAATCCAGCTTTTCCTGCTCAACCAGTTGCATTACTGCCGTCCAGGTGAACAATTTCGATACTGAACCGGCCTCCATATAGGTTGTTTCCGTACTCATGGGTGTTTGTTTCTCGATGTTTGAGTATCCGTAACCTTTTGAAAAAACAATTTTCCCGTCCTTTACTATGGAAACCGCAGCACCAGGAATCGCTGTTCCTATATATTTTTTCATAATTTGATCTGTTCTGTTTTCGATTTCGGAAATCGGAATTCCAGAGGGCGTGGTTGGAACGGACCCAGAAGCATATGCCTGGACCGGGATAAATGCCATCAATGCCAACAGGAACAAAGAGGCAAATCGTTTTTTCAATTTCATATCAAGTCTCCTTTTTGCTGCACTTGAATCTTTAAGGGCAGTCTGTTTTTTGGAACATTTTTAGTGTAGCAATCAAGTCTTTCTTATTTCTCTCCTGTTCCTTACTTTTTTCTTTCTCGAATTAAGCTTCAACTCTCAAGTGATTTACCGAAAAAAAGCTATATTTACGTTGGAACAGCTTTATATGTATGTTGCCAACCTATAAAATAAAGAGAAGAAGAATCCTCATAGTTGAAAAAAATAGGAGATGACAATAAATGAAAGCTTGTGAACCTCTAACTATTTCATCTGAAAGCGGATACAATCTTCAAACCGATGAAAGTGTGCCAATTGCCCACGCTTGGAACATGATTGCGCGAGATCATAAGCAAGTGTTTGGCCGCAAGCCATTGCAAACAGAAGTAGAGCCCTCGATCATTATCCGTTATGCGCAGGAAGGAGATAGCTGCCCGCATTGGCCAGAGGGCTATTGTCTGCGTTTTGTTGCTGGTAGCAAGGGAACGGTACTCCATATTATTGGCCGTGATGAATTAGGAATTATTTATGGACTGCTTCATTACAGCCGTTTCGCTCTGGGTGTGGAGCCGTTCTGGTTCTGGGCGGAGCTTCTCCCGCCTAAGCGGGATACCATCGTTTTGCCAAGTCAGAATGTTGACAGTATACCGTCCAAGGTCCGATATCGGGGATGGTTTGTCAATGATGAGGTATGCTTGATTGGCTGGAAGGAAGATTATCCACCAACGGAGCAGGTGTGGCAGCCCGTTTTTGAAGCGTTACTGCGGTGCGGTGGAAATATGGTGATTCCCGGAACCGATTTACCACGCACAGGTATCCATCATAAGCTTGCAGCAGACATGGGCTTATGGATCACACATCATCATGCCGAGCCGTTGGGGGCGGAAATGTTTTTGCGCGCCTTTCCGGGTAAACAAGCTAGCTACAGAGAGCATCCCGAGTTGTTTGAACAGCTGTGGCAGGAAGCGATTGAACGGCAGAAGGAAGAGAAAATTGTATGGGTATTGTCTTTTCGCGGGCAGGGTGACAAGCCTTTTTGGGAAGATGATCCTTCCTTTAATACGCCGGACAAACGCGGACAATTAATATCGTATGTGGTTCGCAAGCAGTACAATATGATCTGTGAATTTGTGGAGCAGCCCGTGTGCTGTATGGCGATGTATGGTGAGATTGCCGAGTTATACAAGCAGGGGCATATTGAAGTACCCGAAGGGGTGATCAAAATATGGGCAGACAATGGTTACGGTAAAATGGTATCTCGGCGCCATGGGAATCTCAATTATCGTGTACCAGCATTGCCCGAGGCGCAGGATGGGGGCAAGAATGGAGTATATTACCATGTGACCTTCCACGACTTGCAAGCGTCGAACCATCTTACCCAATTTCCCTCCTCTGCCAGCTTGATTGTAGAGGAATTAACGGCAGCGTTTACTACAGGGGCGGACGAGTATCTCCTGGTCAATTCAGGTAATATTTTGCCACATGTATATACGCTGGATTTAGTAGCAAATTTATGGACGAAGGGTAAAGTGAATACTGAAGAGCAGCTTACTGATTTTATCGGACGGCTGTACAGTAGTCAGCTTCAAGAGATTTCCCAATTATACAGGGATTATTCCCGTTGCACTATCGATTATGGCCCGCATAAGGATGATCGAGCAGGGGAGGAATTCTATCACCATCCGGCTCGGCAAATTATGGGGTATTGGCTACAAGGCAAAGAAAGCAGTGATGAACGGCTGTACTGGGCTACTGGAGAAAGGCCTTTTCCTGAACAGGTACGCTGGTTCAAGGAAAAAGCCGAGTCGGCAATCCCGGATTGGGTTGAACTACGAGAGCGGTGTCTACGAATCATGAAGCAGTTGTCTGAAGATGAATGTCGCAGGCTGTATAATCAACTGCTTGTGCAGATTGAACTGCATCTGAGTGGTTCACGTGGACTGGCAAGCTTATGTAGCGCTTATGGGCTGTTCCTTGAAAAAGATTATCCACGAGCTTTTATACAAGCTTCTCATGCCGTTTGGAGCTACCGGATGGGTAAAGAAGCGTTATCGCTCGCAGGAACTGGAAGATGGGAGCATTTCTACCGGGCAGATTGGTTAACCAATCTAGATAACACTATTTCTCATGCGGACACTGTGCGGAGATTTCTTCGTCTTCAGGGAGACAGTCCGGATATGTTCCTGTGGTCCAAACAATATTTAATGCCAGAAACAGAGAAATATATCTACCTGGAGAATACGCATCGCAAGCCCCTTCCCGATGATGAGTTGGCACGCTGTCTGGAGAAGGTATTATATTAAAAGGATCTTAGAACTTGTATGACTTCTGATAAAGAACCTTCCAATCCATGAAGTTAGATGGACAGGAAGGTTCTTTATAACCTGATCTACATATTCGTTGAGCTTCTTGCCAAGTGTGGATGTGATTCTCAGCCATCAACCGTCAATGTTTTTATAGGGCAATAGGTCTATTTCTTGGGGGAGAACTCGTGATTCTTAGCACGCCACGAAACTATGAAGGCAAGTAGCATAAGAATCAGTAACGCCCACGGGAAAGAGCTGCTTCCAAGTGTCTCCAGAAGAATTCCGCCAAGCAAACCGCCTCCACCAATGGCCAAATTCCAAGCGGTTACAAGCATAGACTGTGCCACATCCGCGCTCTCACAAGGCAACAGTTAAATAGACAACAGCAGGTTGGTGACTTCCGATTCCCAGCGCTAAAGATGCGATAGCGAAGCCGAAGGTACTCACAAGTACCAGTAGACGCAGCCAGCGGTCAATGAATACACCGATCAACCCGATTCCGGCAACAGAAGTTATTCCAAAAATAAGCAGCAACACATCTGTTTGGGAAGCCAGTCCAGCTTGATTTAGATAGGGAGCGATATAGGTGTAAAGAATATTATGCGCTAGCACCCAAATTAAAACGACAGTTAAAGGTATATTTTGATATAACTGAAGTACTATTATTTCATGGAGGGAATAACCGTATGGTTATAACGGGTGTATGTCTGTGAATATGAATCATCTTGAAGTGTTTATGAAGGTTGCGGAGAAAATGAATATGACGGAGGCTTCCAAAGCGCTGTTTATTTCCCAGCCTGCGGTTAGCAAGGCTTTGATCCAATTTGAAAATACTTTGCAGTGAAATTGTTTATTCGCGACAAGCAGAATGGACTCGCACTGACCGAAGTGGGAAAAGAAATGCTGAGTCTGGCCAGACAAATGAAGGAAATCGAAGATAAAATGGTTCAGCTTGCGTGTCAGGAGAATAAGCTTTTACGCGGTAAAGTAAAAATAGGCTCCTTCCCGGCAGCCTCTACGAACTTGCTTCCAGAAGCGATCTGCTTATTCCGCTCCCAATACCCCGATGTCACCATTGAACTGATGGAAGGAAACTCGAATCAAATTAAACAATGGGTGGAGGATCGCACTGTTGAAATTGGAATAGTAGCTTCTCCTTTCGATCATTATGACGTCCATATTCTTGAACACGATTCCATGGTTGCTATCATGCCGGAGAATCATCCATTGCAAGCAGAACATGAGGTTTCTCTGGAACAGAACAGGAACGACCTTATCTTCTGTAAAGGAGGACATGAATCTGCTGTGTTAAACACCTTGCATGAGCAGCAAATTCCTTTCCAGGAGAGTCTCACGGTCCAAACGGCTGAAACCTTAGTCCATATGGTCCAAAAAAAGTTGGGCATTGGCATTATATCGAAGTTTACGCTTTGCTCGGTGTCCCATACACTAATCGTTAAAGAGATCATTCCCCAAATTTCGCGGGATATCGGAATTATCGCGCATTCTTTTGATGAAGCGACCCCGGCAGCCCGTGAGTTTGTAAAAGCGTTGGGTCAGTTATATCGTTCGAGTGAGTAACTTAATAAAAGGGCCTTTGTAAAAGCAAGGGCCCTTTTTGTTTGGTTTGTATTGGGGAGATATGAGGAATGGAGTACAGAGATTATTTATAAAACGGGAGATTCATGCTGTTGTTGCAATACAGACTGAACAGCCCGCTGCCAGCCAGTATAATATTTCTCTCTGGTAGCCTCATCCATCTTTGGTTCGTATGCTTCATACATTTTAAGATTGGAAGCGATTTGCTCTGGATCGGACCAAAAGCCTGTGCCGAGCCCACCGAGATAGACCGAACCCATGGCCGACAGCTCGGCACATGTGGATCGGGTCACAAGGTTGCCCAGAATATCGGCCTGAAATTGCATCAGCCAAGTGTTGGAGGAAGCCCCGCCGTCCGTGCGCAGGCCGACCAACTCAATCCCGGACTGTTCCTGAATAAACTCTATAGCGTCCCGTACTTGGTAAGCGATGCTCTCCAGCGCAGCCCGGACGATGTGTCCTTTGCCAGTTCCACGGTTCATACCGATAATTGCCGCCCGGGCGTAGGGATTCCAATAGGGAGCGCCCATTCCGACAAAGGCAGGCACAAGATAGACGCCATCGTTTGCAGGAACGCTTTCGACTAAGCGCTGCATTTCCTCAAAGGTAGAGAACAGTCCTAAGTTGTCCTGCGTCCATTTGATGCTGTCGCCTGTTGTCCGGATGATGGCTTCAAGCGCATACGTAACAGTTCCGCTGGCCCCCCAGGCGATAGCGGTTACAAGTCCGTCACCGCCATCCACCGGATGATTCCCTACGTTCATTAATACAGAGGTACCCGTGCCAAAGGTTGCTTTGGCTGTTCCGGGCTTGAAACACAGATGCCCATACAATGCCCCTTGTGAATCCCCAATGACGCCCGAAATCGGTATTTTCTCATTGAAAAGGTCGCAATCTGCCGTATATCCGAAAATAGCGTCGGATGGTTTAACCTCAGGCAGCAGGGAAGAAGGAACGGAGAACAGCTGGGCAAGCTCTTCATCCCACTCCAGCGTGTGGATATTGAACAGCGATGTACGGCTGGCATTTGTAAAGTCGGTTGCATGGTTTTTACCGCCGGTAAGCTTCCAGACCAGCCAACTGTCCATGTTCCCTGCAAGTAGCCTCCCTTCAGCCAGCAGGTTGGCAGCTCCCTCCGTATGTTCAATGATCCATTTGAACTTGGCAGCGGAGAAATAAGGGTCAAGCATAAGCCCTGTTTTGGCGTGGATGGTTCTTTCGTGGCCAGCTTGCTTCAGCTCGGCGCACAGGTCCGCCGTACGTTGGCATTGCCAGACAACAGCATTATATATTGGCTGACCAGTCGTCTTATCCCACACCAATGCCGTTTCGCGTTGATTGGTGATTGTCAGCGCAGCTAGTGCGGACGGGTGGACGCAGGCTTGCTCCAATACGCTGCGGGCCGTTATTTTGACATTTTCATAAATTTCGAGCGGATCATGCTCTACCCAGCCGGGATGGGGGTAATATTGCTTATGCTCCATCCCGCTGCGGGCGATTACTGTACCCTGATGGTCTACAAGGAGTGCTTTGGTGCCTGAAGTACTCTGGTCGATGGCCAATATATATTGTTGATTGTGCTCCATATGCTTCGCCCTCTACTTATTAATCAATTCGAATGCAATTTGTTTGATATTGTCACCCGTAATGCCGTAGTGGTGGAAAACTTCCGCCGATTTACCGGCAATCGCCGGCTCATCCGGGATGCCGAGCACTCTCATAGGAACCGGGTGATTCTGCACAACAACTTCTGCCACGGCTGCGCCGAGACCGCCGTAAATGCTATGTTCCTCAACGGTAATGATGCGTCCAGTTTCACGTGCAGCGGTAATGATCGCCTCTTCATCCAGCGGCTTGATTGTATGCATGTTGATTACCCGGGCGGATATGCCTTCGTCGTTGAGTGCCTTGGCGGCATCGAGTGCGATTCGCACGGTTTCACCGACACCAATAATTGTAACGTCGTTGCCTTCTCTCACAGTTATAGCTTTGCCTATTTCGAATGGGTAATCATCGGTTTCGTAAACGTCCTCAACGGGATTACGCCCGATTCGCACGTATACGCCGCCGTCATATTTTACAAGCGCTTCGGTCAGTTTCTTCGTTTCGTGACGATCAGCAGGCAGGACAATCGCCAGTCCCGGAATTGCCCGAGCTACTGCGATATCTTGCACGGAGTGGTGTGACATGCCAAGCGCCCCGTAGCTGACGCCTCCGCTAATGCCGATGAGCTTCACATTTGTCCGCGAATAAGCAACGTCAACTTTGACTTGTTCAATACTGCGCATACTGAGGAAGCAGGCTGGTGAAGTCACAAACGGTTTTTTGCCGCTGTGGGCCAGGCCTGCAGACATGCCTACGATATTCTGTTCGGCAATGCCGACCTCGACGAACTGCTGCGGGAACGTATTGGCAAAGGGAGCCATTGCAGCAGAACCGCGCGAATCGCTGGCCAGTACCATGATATCACGGTCGTCTTTGGCCAACTCCAGCAGTGTGTCACAGATTACTTGGCGATTAGGAATTTTATTCATGCTTAATGCACCTGCCCTTTCTGCGTCAATTCTTCGATCGTTGCCTTTAGCTCTGTGAGAGCCAGCTCCAATTCTTTATCATTAGGCACATGGTGATGCCATGCCGGGACATTTTCGGCGAACGATACGCCTTTGCCCTTGGTGGTATTGGCCATAATTAACGTTGGCTTTCCGGCTACTTCAGGGGCGGACCTGAATGCCTTAAGCAATTCTTCCATATTGTTGCCGTTGATAGAGACGACGTTCCAGCCGAAGGCAGTCCACTTCTCTTCCAGCGGCTCCAGTCCCATGACTTCTTCGGTAGCACCGCTGATCTGGAGTCGGTTGCGGTCGATAATGCCGATCAGGTTATCCAGCTTATAATGAGAGCCTGCCATAGCGGCTTCCCAGTTGGAGCCTTCGGCCTGTTCGCCGTCTCCCATTAAACAAAATACACGGTAAGGACGGTCATCCCGCTTGGCAGCTAGTGCCATGCCTACGGAAATGGGCAGGCCGTGGCCGAGGGCCCCGGTGTTCATTTCAATCCCTGGAACCTTGTTGTTCGGGTGGCCAATGAGTCGGGTGCCGAACTGGCTATAGGTCTCCAGCTCTTCTTTTGGGAAAAAGCCCCGGTCGGCCAGAATACACCATAGAGATTCTACTGAATGCCCTTTGCTGGCGATAAAGCGATCACGGTCATCCCATTTTGGATTAGCAGGATCAACGTTCATGATTTTATAATATAAAGCCGTTAAAATGTCTGTATTGCTCAGCGATCCCCCCGTATGTCCCGTTTTGGCGCGGTGAATGATGGTTAGCAGGTCCATGCGGATTTGTGCGGCTTTTACTTTCAGTTCCTGGATTTCCATAATGTCCTCCTCAAGATAGGTATTAAAGGGATGGGCTTTGTCGCTTTAGACGTCTCAAACGTGAAGGTTCGGGCGCTTATTACGGGCGAGATCGGATCCTCTAAGCCAGCTTTGAATTTCCTGTTCCGTGGGATCGACCGGATCAGGCGTCAGGCCGGGTATATAATTGCAGGCCTCATAAATGGCCGGGATCACATTGGCATGGATACCTACGGAATGATGGACGTAAGGCCCTTTTACGAGTTTTTCCTCCCACAGCGGCCAATCGTTTACTTCCACCCATACGTAGGAGCCGCGGGTATAAGGACCTTCAATACCCCGGGCACGCCCGAGGAACATGGAGTACTCACCGTGGTCGCCGTCAAATCGGGCAATGGTCATACCGCCACCGCGGATTTCGCCTTCATGAGTTCCGGGAGAATGGTCGTCGAAGAGAAAATGTTTGCGTAACTTCGGTTTGTTCTCTACGGAGAGCGAGACCGGGAAATTGCCACAGTGGAAGAGAAGTTCGCCGTTATCATTCTCAGGATGTCGAACAGTAATATCTGCGAAGAAGGTTGGCAATGTGTTCATGGAGGCAGCCTGCACCATAATGGAAGTAATGGCTCCATGGATATCTGTTTCACAAGTAACCGGAATTTGTTCGTCAGTCAGGATTGCATTGGCCAGACACGGCATAATAGATATGGCATCCTGCAAAGAGGACCAGCACTGAATTGCGATAGCGCTGCTTCCCGTCTCACGGGCGAAGGATTTCATGGCGACCTTTAAAGCGGCTATCCGTCTTACATCATCTTCGGTCACTTCACTGTAATCGAGTTTTTCTTTAATGTAATCCATCGTTTCCAGAAGCTCTGAGCTATTGCTGGAGGCGATTTTTTTGGTTCTAAGCTGAATGTCGACAATGGTAATGGGATGAATCTCAATGCCGAAGCGTTCCAGCAGTTCGCCTTCATTGCACATCATCGTCCAGAATGAAGCGGGGCGGGGGCCAATCTGGAGAATGCGTAAGCTCTTGAATTGGCGCACGACGTTGGCGGCCGCCACAAAGTTGGTAAAGCCTCTTTCGAAAACCGGATCATTCACCCAACTGTTCGTTACATAGGTGAAGGGAACGTTGAATCTTCGCAGCACTTTACCTGTGGCGAAAATACCGCATTGGGTGTCGCGAAGGCGCATGCCGTCCGCAAGCGGCGCTTCATCCCGCGGTCCCCACAGCAGGACAGGCTTGCCGAGCGCCTTGCCTACACGAGCTACAGTATCTTCTGTACCAAAGTTGCAATGTGGGAAAAAAACAGCGTCGACTTCTTCTTCTTTGAATCGCTTTGCGATTAAATCCGCGTTTATATGGTCGTCATACAGCAAGCCTTCCTCATTAAGGCCCTCCAGGTCTACAATGTCGATATCCATGCCAAAACTCTCAATTTTCTTGCGAATTTCCACTTTGTACTTAAAGGCATCGTCGGCGCTGAACGTAAATCGGCGCGTCGGAGCATAACCCAACTTTAATTTCTTCATGATCATGTCTCCTCTGTACTTGAATAAACAACATTTGCTGAACAAAATAGAATAAATAAACTAAACAAAACCAAATTAGTTTAGTTGTAAAAACTAAATTCAGTGACTATTTCTATGTCGAGGCCATAGTAACATCGAATTAAAACGGTGTCAATTAATTATTTAGTGATATTTAGTTATAAAAACTAAAAAAATAACTAAACAAATATAAATAAATTCAGCTAATTATTGCATCGCATCTCAAATCGGTGTAAACTTCATTTATTCACTTCACTGCTGTGTTCATCTTATTTAGAATGGAGAATTAGGGCATGAAAATGGAAGACATTGCCAAGCTGGCCAACGTATCCAAATCAGCTGTTTCACTGGCCTTCAGCGGCAAGCCGGGTATTGGCCCGGATACGCGTGAACGTATTCTCCAGGTAGCCCACGAGGCAGGATACAGTCCCAAAAGCAAGACGATAACGGCTTCAAGAAGTGATAAGTCCTTGCTTTTTCTCGTGTGTACAAATTCGGGCATTGTCCTTGAGGAATACTATCAACAGCCATTTTTTAAAGAATTAATCCAGTTTATTGAGGAACGTTGCCGACAAAAAGGGTATTCGTTGATCTTCTCGACGGTCGACGTAGAATTTTTCCAGAGGGATATCCAGATGGTTGCAGAGGAGAAACGCAGTGCAGGCACCATTGTTCTGGGAACCAATCTGACCCGTGAGCAGATCAGTGATATTCATGGCAAGCTACCGAATCTGATTGTGCTGGATACCTGCTTTGATACGCTTCCCGTACAATTTATCCAGATTAATAATGTTATGGGTGCTTATCAGGCAGGAGCTTATTTATGCGACATGGGTCATACCTCAATCGGTTATATTGCTTCAAATGTACGAATTCATAATTTTGAGGAACGTAAACGCGGATTTTTGGCGGCACTCATGGAACGGGGGCTGAAGATTCCGGAGGCACAAATGCTGGCTGTAGCGCCAACCATTCTTACTTCGCAGGAGGATCTGAATCGGCAGTTAACCGTTTATCTGGAGAGCGGGAAAACTTTGCCGACGGCCTGGTTCTGCGAATGCGACTATATTGCTATCAGCGCTATGAAGACCATGAGCGAGCTTGGCATCCGGGTGCCGCAGGATACTTCAATTATCGGCTTTGACAACATTACGGAATCGGTCATTGTTACGCCGGAGCTAACGACCATTCATGTAGAAAAAGAAAGAATGGCCGTTCTGGCTGTCGATCTCCTGACCGATACTATTGAGCAGGGAACGCAGGTTACAGCAAAAATCACAGTGGATACGAAATTTGTAGAGCGCAATTCCTGTGCTGCTCCTGCCACTTTCGTACCTAAAGGCGAGCTAACCGAGCAGGCCTGAGTAGAGGATAGATTTTGACAAAAGAACGGGGGGTCACCTTGAATGAATACGCGAATGGTTTCGATTCTACAGCATTTGCTGGCTGCGGACACTCCTGTCAACAGCGAGCATCTGGCAAAGTTGATCCAGGTTACTTCACGTACCGTACGTAGCGATATCAGAGAACTGGATGAATTTCTGGCCAAGCATGGAGCATCGATTCAGCCTGTTCGTTCAAGGGGGTATGAACTGAAAATCACGGACGACCGCAGCTTTCGTACGCTCCTACAGCAGTTGTTCCTGTATAACGAACCGGATGATCCCAATTCTCCTGAATACCGACAGCGTTATTTAATCTCGCGCCTCCTGCTTACAGAAAATTATTTGAAGCTCGAAGAGTTGGCGGATGAGTTATACATTAGCAAATCCACCGTACAAAATGATTTCAAAGAGGTTAAGCATATGCTACAGGCTTACGGAATCGGCATTGATAAGCGCCCGAATTACGGTGTCAAGCTGAGGGGCGACGAGGTTCGCTTACGTTTCTGCATGTCTGAATTCATCGTCAACCGTTCTGAAGAAGAAAGGGCTGGGGGCGTGGAGGCCGCATCGAGAATGGTTACCCCTTGGGAAATGACACTCATTCGAGGTATTATTCTGGAGCAAATCCAGAACCACGGGGTCACTTTGTCGGATGTTGCCTTCAACAACCTGTCCATTCATATCGCTATAGCTTGCAAGCGTATTCGCGATGGGAACCGGGTCGCGATGCTTTCCGATGAAAGGGAAGATTTTCGGGCTACCGAGGAATTTCGAGCCGCTGAACATATTGTTAGCCACATTGAAAAGCAAATGGATTTGACCTTTCCGGAGGATGAGGTTGCTTATATCGCCATGCATCTGGCCGGGAACAAGTGGTTTGAGGGAGTTACGGAGCAACAGACAGAAGAGACAGGGCCTCAGAAGCTCTTGGATCGGGGAATTTATGAGCTTGGCAGAGAAATGCTGGCTGAAATTGACAGGGGCTTTAACCTGAATATCAGCCGGGATCAAGAACTGTTAATGGGCATATGTCTTCATCTGAAATCGGCGCTAAACCGCGTAAAATATAGGATGAATATCCGTAATCCGATGCTGGATCATGTGAAGAATAATTATCCTTTGGCTTTTCAGGCGGGGGTCATAGGTGCCAAGTTAATCGAGAGCAAACTGAATTTGACCATACCAGAGACAGAAATGGGTTATTTGGCGATTCATATCGGGGCCGCCATGGAAAGGCAGCAGATGAACAACAGACCTAAACGCTGCCTTGTCGTATGCACTTCGGGTGTTGGAAGTGCCCGCTTGCTGTATTACAAGCTACGTAGCAAGTTCGGTGAAAGGCTTGAGGTTGCTGGCACGACCGAGTATTACAAGTTGCAGCAGGTTCCTTTGCATGGCATTGATTTTGTGGTAAGCACAGTTCCAATCCCGCAGACATTATCCGTTCCGGTCGTGGTAGTTCAGACTCTGCTTGGCGGCGGTGACATCGATAAGATTGAAGAGCTGCTGACGGATGAAAACGAATTTACTTTCCGCTACATTATGGAAGAGCTTGTATTTCTGAGACATAACTTTACTACAAAAGAAGAGGTTATTACTTTTTTGGGAGAAAGAATGCATGCTTCCGGATTGATCCGCTCTTCCGAGGGATTCATCGGATTGGTGATGGAAAGGGAAAATGCTGCTCCTACGGCTTACGGAAATCTGATAGCCATTCCTCATCCTATTATTCCGCAAAGCAACCGGACGGTATGGGCGGTCTGTACACTGAAATCTCCCATAGATTGGTCCGGCAAGCCCGTGCAGTTCGTCTGCCTGCTCAGTATTAACAAAAACGGCGACGAGCCTCCGGCGAAAATGTATAAGCATCTGATGGGACTACTCGACGACTCGGATATTATCCAGCAAATGCTGGAATGCAAAACCTACGGGGATTTTGCTCAAATTATTGTCAAACATAAACTGTATTAAAATAAAGCTCTGCACGACATCTGCTTGGATTTTGAACAAGCATCGTGCAGAGCTTCTCTATTTTTTTCCATTGTAAGCATTTCCGCTTCTAGTGGAAAAGGGTTGCGTTTAGAAGTCGGCAAGAATCGTATACACTGAATCTGTAAGCTAAAGAGATGAAATGCATGAGGTGAATTCAATGGATGAGTATCAGGAAATCATAATGGGACTTATAACAAATTCGGGTATTGCGAAGAGTAAAGCTATGGAAGCTATCAGCTTTGCCGAGAAGGGTAATGCGGAGCAGGCAGCAGAATGTCTTGAAGAATGCAAGAACGAGCTGGTCCAAGCGCATAAATCGCAGACGCGACTGATCCAGCAGGAAGCGGGTGGGACAGCTCATGAAGTGACACTGCTAATGGTGCATGCACAAGACCATCTCATGTCTGCCATTACGACCAAGGATCTGGCGAGACATATCGTGGAACTTTACAGCAGATTGAACCGTTACGAAGCAACAGTATCCATCACACCATTATCGGGGAGGAATAACCAATGAAACAAATTACGCTTGTATGCGCAGCAGGGATGTCTACAAGTATGTTGGTACAAAAGATGCAGAAGGCTGCACAGGCTCAAAATGTTGAGGTTGAAATCAGAGCTACTTCCGAAAGCTCTTTTAAAGAGTATGCGGACAAAACGGACGTATTGCTGATAGGACCGCAGGTTGGCTACTTGGAAGACGATTTTAAAACCAAATACGAGCCTAAAGGCATCAAGGTAAGCGTAATCGACAGAATGGATTATGGCATGATGAATGGTGAAAAAGTACTTGCCGAAGCCTTAAATCTATAATCGTCTGTACATATAGATCAACACTTTTTCATTGGAGGTGTTAAATGAAATATCATAAATTGAAAGCGTTTGATTCCAATTTTCTATGGGGTGGATCGACCTCGTCCTATCAGTTTGAAGGAGCATGGAACGAGGACGGAAAAGGGCCGTCTGTTATTGACACCCGTCCGCCCCGGGAAGAGATCACTGATTATAAGGTGGCAAGCGATCATTACCATCACTATAAGGAAGACATTGCCTTACTGGCGGAAATGGGCTTTAAGGCTTATCGCTTCTCGGTGGCCTGGACCCGCATTTATCCGCAGGGAACAGGGGAATTGAATCCGAAAGGCATACAGTTTTACAACCATTTAATTGATGAGTTATTAAAATACGGGATCGAACCGATCGTGACCATGTATCATTTTGATCTTCCGGCAGCTTTGGAAAAAGAAGGCGGATGGTCGAACCGTAGTACAATCAACGCATTTGAAACGTATGCGAAGACATTGTTCGAACACTTTGGGGACCGGGTGAAATATTGGTTAACTATTAACGAACAAAACATGATGATTTTGCACGGTTCCGCTTTGGGAACGTTGGACCCGAACCTGAAGAATCCGAAAAAGGAATTGTATCAGCAAAATCATCATATGCTTCTGGCTCAAGCCAGGGCGATGATTCTGTGCAAAGAAATGTTACCTGAAGCTAAAGTGGCACCGGCCCCTAACATCTCGTGCGTATATCCAGCGTCTTCGCGTCCGGAAGATGTGCTGGCGGCTGATAACTTCAACGCAATCCGCAATTGGTTATACCTTGATATGGCGGTGTTTGGCCGTTACAATACGCTGGTCTGGAGTTACTTCGAGGAAAAAGGCTATACGCCTGAGATTCAAGAAGGGGATATGAGCATTCTGGCCGCCGCGAAGCCAGACTTTATCGCTTTTAATTATTACAGCTCTGCAACGGTCAAAGCCAGTACCCAGAATTCGGTAGAAAAAGGCGGGATGGGAGATCAGCAAATCTCAGTTGGAGAAGTGGGTGTTTTTGCTGGGAGTGGAAATGAGTATCTGGAGCGAACGGAGTTCGGCTGGGGAATTGATCCGGCAGGCCTGCGTGTTACTCTTAGGAAGATCTATGACCGCTACCAGCTACCGCTGATCATTACCGAGAATGGACTGGGGGCTTTTGATTCCTTGGAAGAGGGCGATGTTGTAAGAGATGATTACCGCATCGATTACTTACGCAAGCATATCGAGCAATGCCAGCTGGCTATTACGGACGGGGTGAAGCTGTTTGGTTATTGTCCTTGGTCCGCAATTGATCTGGTCAGCACCCACCAGGGAGTAAGCAAACGTTACGGATTCGTCTATGTTGACCGGGATGAGTTCAACCTGAGACAATTGCGGCGGATTCGCAAGAACAGCTTCCATTGGTACAAAAATATGATTTTCTCAAATGGAAGCGCTCTCTAGATTATTGTTCAACAGATGAAACTCTAAAACAGGAGTTGAAGGAATATGGCTAACGAAAAAAAACTATCGTATAAATTGCAAAGATACGCTGGGAAAATTCAGCAAAATCGCTATATGAGCGCTATATCAAATGGACTGATGTCCACCCTTCCTTTTTTGATTATTGGAGCATTTTCGACGCTTTTCTCCGCACTTGCCTGGGAGCCTTACCAGAACCTCATCGCACCCATCAAGGGTATTATCGGATTAGGATCGACGATGACAACTGGCATCGTCGCCCTCTATGCAGTCTTCTTCATTGCCTACAGACTGGCGCAAGCTTTTGACAAGGACCCACTGGTTCCCGCAGCAACGGCACTGCTCTCGTTTCTTATTTTGACGCCGATCCAAACATTCGATAAAGTCCGGGCGCTTCCACTTCAGTGGCTCGGTGCGCAGGGTTTGTTTGTCGCCATGTTGGTTGGCTTGCTCGCTTCCCGATTGTATATCTGGATTGTCGATCGCAACTGGACCATTAAAATGCCCGAAGGAGTACCGCCTACCGTTGTCAAAACATTCTCAGGATTAATTCCGGCGATACTCGTAGCTATGGTATTCGTTATCGTTTCCGGTCTATTCATGCATACGTCATTCGGTACGGTCCATGAGTTTATTTATACCTATCTGCAAGTGCCACTGGAAGGACTGGGTGGATCACTGGGGGCTATGATTGTCGCCCTCATCATTATGCAGGTGCTCTGGATGTTTGGAATCCACGGTGCAATCGTAACGCTTGCCATCGTCAAACCGATCTGGATGAGCCTGGATCTTGCCAATCTCGACGCTTTCCAGGCGGGAGCTCCGCTACCGAACATTATCGGGCTGGCTTTCTGGTATATCTTCTCAAACTATGCGCCGATGCTGGGCTTCGCTCTCCTGCTGGTCTTCTTGGCCAAGAGCAAGCAATTACGCACGATTGGCAAGCTCGGCCTTCCGGGGACTTTCTTCTCGATTCACGAGCCACTCAATTTCGGAATTCCAGTTGTTTTGAATCCGCTCCTGGCTATTCCGTTTATCAGTTCTCCTATCGTCTGCGCCGTCCTCGGTTATTTTGCGACAACTGCGGGCTTGCTGCCTGCGCCCATCGGAATTTACCCGGCATTTGGCACTCCGATTTTTGCTCTGGGCTTTATTGAGGGGAGCTGGAGACTTGCAGTTGCACAGCTTTTGCTCATTCCCGTTTGTATGCTGATTTACTATCCGTTCTTTAGAACGCTTGATAAACAAGCGTTGAACAGGGAACGCGAAGCACAGGAGAAGTCAGAGCAGGAGGGAACGGCTGGAGCCCAAGCTAGTATCGTTACTTCATAAATGAGCAATAAAAGGGAAAGCGGCGAACTGTTCGCCGTTTTCTGTCATTACAGCAATAAGGGGGATGCCATATGATAAAGCTTGGCATAGCGGAGAATAAACGTTACTTTGTCAATGAAGGAGTTCCATTTTTCTATCTGGCGGATACCGTCTGGAGCGCATTTACCAACATCTCACTGGAGGAATGGGCTGATTATCTTGACTACAGAAGTAGCCAGGGGTTTAATGTTCTGCAAATCAATTTGCTGCGGCAGTGGGATGCCAGCGGCAGTGATTTGGATTACGAACCGTTCGAACGGATTGAGGACGGGAGCTACGATTTTTATTCGCTGAATCCAGACTATTTTGACAGGGCGGAGACAATGGTCGAGATGGCGGTGAGCAAGGGATTTGTACCCGCGCTTGTTTTGCTTTGGTGCAATTATATCCCGGATACATGGGCGGCCAAGCTTCGTGATGAGAAAAAGATGCCTCTGGAGGCGGTAGAACCGTATGTGCGTTACGCGGCAGACCGATTCTCAAAGTATCACCCTATCTATATTGTGAGCGGGGATACCGACTTCCCGTCAGAGCGAGCGAACGAGTATTACCGCACCACACTTCACGTTGTGAAGACACATAGTCCGGAGTGTTTGACTACTCTCCACATTCAGGGGAGACTGGCGGATCTGCCGGATGAGTTCATTAACGATCCTAATTTGGACTTTTACATGTACCAATCAGGTCACAATTCGCAGTTTCAGTCCAAGGCCTACACCTTGGCGTTGGACTTCTACAACAAGCGGGTAACACGGCCTGTGCTAAACTCGGAACCTTGCTACGAGATGATGGGATACAGCCGGAGAGAATACGGTCGTTTCGGCCGTGCCGACGTGCGTAAAGCTGCATGGCAAAGTCTTTTGTCCGGTGCGGAAGCCGGCGTAACCTACGGAGCACATGGAATATGGAGCTGGCACAAAAAAGGGAAACGCTTTGGAGTTACCGGGGAAGGTTTTGATAGCCCCTATGAATGGCAGGCTGCCCTTAAATTTGAGGGAGCGTGGGATTATGGATTCGCGAAGTGGCTGTTCCAGATGTACGGACTGGTAGATTTGCAGCCTTGGAACATAGTACTTAAAAACACGGAAGAGATTCGAGTTGCCTCAACCAGAGGCTTCGAAAAAATTGCTATTTATGTGCCGGTGAACACGGTCCTGAAGCTAGACGCCGATCTCAGAGAATATGACTTTACGATTATCGACCTGGAATACCGCCGATTTGCAGCAGCTTCGGTAGCGTTTCAGGGCAATGTAACGGTTATTGATATGCATAATTTTGAGGGGGATGTCATCGTGATTGGCGTGAAAGATAAGAATTGAGCATTCGGGCAATCTTCATTCAAATCTCTGTTAGATATCGCTTGCAACCTTTCCATCCTGAACTACGTCAAAGAGGTTGTTAATGGCCAGGCGGCCTAATTCAACTACAAGGTGGAACTTGACATGAACATGAGAAAAAGTGCATTTGCAGCCATTACAACTGTAGCCATTTTGTCCTTCTCCGTTGGAGGTCAAATGTCTGCGGCAGACCGTCAATTCAAGGATTTGGACAACGTAAGCGGCAAAGAAAAAATTATATCCCTTAAAGATCAGGGTCTGCTCAAAGGTGCCTCTGACACGCAGTTTCTCCCGTCATCTAAAGTGACCGCTGCCCAGGGCATTCAGTTGATCTCCGGCGGACTCCAGCTCAGTTTGGCCGCTATTGATTTTAATAAGGCGCCACAGGCCAGCGGACTGTTTACCCATGTTAAGGATACTGCATGGTATGCCGAAGCCTTTATCAACGCTCATTATAATGGTGTGGTTATTCCAAAGGATATCGTTCCTTCAAAAACCCTGACTAAGGAAGAGTTCACCCACATGCTGATTCAGGGCATGGAAAAAGCAGGCGCTCTTCCAATGATTAAAATCGCACCTGCGAATATTGCGGATGACAGCGAACTGGAGCCTTCTTACCAAGGTAGCATTCAACGCTCGCTAGTCTACAAGGTCAATACCTTGGATGCAAATGAAAAGTTTCATCCAAAAAGCGAGATTACACGTGCCGAAGCTGCTGTTATGTTATATAATGCGCTGGAGTATCTGAACACTCATAAGGCTTAACCGACTGTTCTGAGCAACCCCTTGATTTTTACGAGGTAACGTGCGGATTTGGGCTTACAGTTACTTGACACCCTTATCGTTAATGCTATAATAAGGAAATCGAATTTAGATCCAACGGTAGCTGATTATCGTATGGTTTCTATCCTGGTCCTTCGGCATGTAACACAGGTAACGAATAAATAAGCTGGCTCCGGATGAGGGAGACCAGCTTATTTTTTTGTGAATAAAACGTTTAAATATTTCGGGACCTATATAGTGAGAGGAGACGGGAGTTATGTTTGGAAATGACTGGGATGATGTACTACGAGAAGAGGTCGAAAAGCCATACTTTAATGAATTAAGGTATACGTTAGCCAGAGAGTACAAGTTACATAAGGTATATCCTCCAAAAGAAGACTTGTTTTCCGCACTTAAATTAACGCCATTTCATCTGACCAAAGCGGTTATATTGGGACAGGACCCCTATCATGGAGAGGGACAAGCCCACGGCTTGAGCTTTTCCGTAAGACCAGGTGTGCGTACACCGCCGTCTCTGCAAAATATATATAAAGAGTTGCGTGATGATATTGGCACTCCTATTCCCAATCAAGGATACCTCGTTCCTTGGGCTGAGCAAGGTGTGCTGCTGCTAAACAACGTGTTAACCGTGCGTGAAGGACAACCGCAATCTCACCAGGGAATAGGTTGGGAACGTTTCACGGATGCTGTCATTGAAGCGATTAATGAACGTGAGCAGCCAGCAGTGTTTATTTTGTGGGGAAGCCATGCTCAGAAAAAAGCAAGCTTCGTGAATACCAGCAAGCATTTGGTGCTGAAATCCGTTCATCCAAGCCCATTGGCGGCTCACAGAGGCTTTTTTGGCAGCAAGCCTTTTTCGCGTACCAATGCATTTTTGCAGGAGCATGGAATGGAGCCTATTCGGTGGGAGATTCCTAACCGCTAGCACTGGAGGTGAGGACATGCGTCAGTGGAAGGGACGTCAGGTCATTTTATATCACGGCAACAACGGTCATACCCAGAAGGTGCGCGGCACGCTTGAAAAATGGGATGATATACGAAAGTGTGTTATTTTAGGCCCGAAAATGCTGGCTATTCCTTTTGAAAATATTACGCATATTACCATGCTTCCTCCGGGGCGTGAACGTAGAAGCCGCCATCCGGCGAAGCTGAACGCTATCGGTTATGTAATGAGCGTTCCGTTACAGTTTGATAATGCCATTCATTTTCAGTCGGCGGTGACGATTTGGAGAGAGGATCAGCTGATTGCTTATAATGTAAAGCTGGTTAGCCACTCGGCACACGATGTAATTCTTGAAGATGGACAAACCTTATCTAAAGAAGAGCATTTGTTTGTAGTAAGGTCACTACGTGGAGAACTTTAACTGTAATTATTCACCTTTTTTTGATGAAGGGTTCAATTTAGTTAGCTGCTAACCGATAAAAGTAATGGGATTGTTAATTATATCCTATTTTATAGAGATGAAACTAAGGGAGAGAAACGAATGGAGCGTATGAAACGTATGAGCAAACGGAGTACCTTCTTACTTGCTTTGCTGATGTTTGTATTTGCAGCATGGCCAGCGGGTTTGATCCGGGCTGAGGAGAGCACGACTTCCACGGTACAGTGGGACAGTCAAAATCCGACTACATTGAATCTGGGTGGAAGCCCCGCTCAATTAAAAGTGTGGTCATTGACAGAAAAGGGCAAAGAAGATGTTACACAAAAAGCAGAATGGATCTCTGGGGATTCAAGCATTTTAAAGGTAGATAAGGGACTCATTACTCCTGTGTCAAAAGGGCAGATTAAGATTGTTGCCACATATGAGCAGCAAACGGTAAGTACAACGATTACAGTAAAATCGCCTTACAGCAAGCTGCAATTAAATCCGTCTAGTCCCATTAATTTGACGATTGGTGGAGAATCAAAGCAATTGACTGCTCAAGGTGTACTTACTGGAGGTGGGACGGAAAATGTATCCGGTGTCGAATGGACTTCTTCGAATGCGGCTGTTGCTACCGTTGAAGATGGTCTGGTTCGTCCACTTGCCAAAGGCGTGACTTACATTAAAGCAAGCAAAGATGAACTCAAAGCACAAACGATTGTGTATGTGCGTTCTTCTTCACAGGCATTAGTATTGAATGCAACTGGGTCCAAATCGGTCTTTCTGGGTAGCTCTCCAATTCAGGTTAGTGCAACCGATGTCAACCTGACTGGCGGCAAGACAGATGTGACCAACACGGCAGAATGGACTTCCTCCAATCCGTTGGTTGCCACAGTCGAGCAAGGTAAAATCACACCGATGGATGCAGGCAATTCGACGATTACAGCGTCCTATCACGGTTTGAGCAAGACTCTGAAGATTAATGTACTTCCGACGGTTGAAAAACTGGTTTCAAGCAAAGCCAGTCTGACTCTCGAAACAGGAGGCAAAACTTCTCTTCCGAGTATATCTGCTTATTTGGTCAATGGGGCTAAAAAAGCAGTTCAATCCGATGTAAAATGGAGCTTAAGCAGTGAAAGTGCAGTTAAAATAGCAAATGGTAAGCTGATTGCAGTGAACCCAGGCAGTGCAACATTGACAGCAACGGTAGGTGCACTCAAACTGGATATTCCAGTGACTGTGCAATACAAAGTGCTCAAGCTGACCGCTTCTGAGAAAAAATATGTATTGGTTGCAGGCCAAGAAGCAAGTATTCCGACAGTAAAAGCACACATGGCTGGTGGCGGAATCCTGGATGTTACCAATCAGGTAAGCTGGGTAGGTACAACAGCCGCAGTTACAGTAGCAAATGGTAAAGTAAAAGCGGTAAATGGCGGTAACTCTGGAATCAAGGCTATGTATATGAACAAATATGTGAAAGTACCTGTCATTGTGGAAGGAGCCATTTCTACATTGACACCAAGCTTTTCGAGTGCTGATATGAATTTGAAAGGAAGTAAGTCCATCAAAGTCATCGGCATATATACGGATGGTAAAAAAGCTACGCTGAGCAGTAAAGTGAAATGGACATCATCGAATGCTTCCGTAGCGATCGTAAAAGGCTCTTCCATTAAAGCCGTTGGAATTGGAACAGCAACAATTACGGGCACATATCAAGATAAGTCGTTTAACGTTGAGATCAAGGTCACACCTAAGCTGCTCAAACTGGTATTGAGCAATAAAAACCTGAAGCTGCCTAAAGGCTCCTCTCAAGTGCTTAGTGTGAATGCAGTTTATGATTCAGGCGCTACTACCAATGTGACAAGCTCAGCGGTATGGACATCTTCCAAACCGTCGATCGTACAGGTTACTGGCGGTCAGGTGAAGGCGATTGATACTGGAAGTTCCAGTATCAAAGTAGTCTATGGTGGTAAGACTGTAGCGACATCGGCCAGAGTGTTAAAATAGTCTACGCATATTGCCACATCCACTTATACAAAATAACCCCCGGTCCAAAGACCGGGGGTTATTTTCAGCTTATTCTACGCCGTCCTGATAATGATTTTTCCAGTGCTTATCGCCTTTGTGTGCGAAGTCTTCAACTGTCTTTTCCAAAGTAGCTACCAGTTGGGCTTTAATCTCAGAAATTGTGTCTCGGAACAGTCTTTCTTCCGTACCATTGATTTTTTCACCATATAGAGCCTGAGCGGCTATAAATTGACGATGTTGCTCCACAAAACTGTCAATCGAATGCAATGCATGCTCCACGTATTGGGAAATGCTATGATGCTCGTTAGGCAGTTGCAATTTTAATTCATGAACTCTGTTTAATAATGCCATGATGATCACCTCGTGCGTTTTGTTATGTCAATAATTATACATCATTTTCGGAAAACTTTCATTAAATTTTGATTAAAATGTGACTTTTATTATGTCATGATTGCATTTTCACTGGTGATCAGGCCTAATTTTCGGAATTATTTCATTCTTTCCTTTGTGTCGTGATTTTAAAATTTAATATATATGACACGAAGATGATATAAGAGCAAGCTGCGACAGCTGTCTTTCTGACATGTTATAATGGGGGAAAAGCCCAGTAGGAAAGGTTGTCATTATGGTATGAAGCTTTTTAAAGGTTTATTTTGGGGGATTCTGATCAGTCTTCTCCTGTGGTGTGCCTTGTTTGGGCTTGTCCGCTGGATGTCTCATTAAGTCGCTTCTTGTATCTTATACAATAACTCTTGCGACTGTATCCACGTCATTAACGGAAATCGTATATACGTGTTCGTCATCATAGAGCTTGAATTGCTGAGTTTCTTGGTCAGATAGGAGCTTAGGCCAGCCAATTACGGTACTTCCATTCAGTAATCGGATTACAACGGCTTGCATTTGGCTCACGGCCAGTTTGATCTCATCGTTCATTCGTACAACCTCCTCTCTATACTATTTGTCGTCGAATATTCAACCTTTTTTTATAGTCAGTAAGGGGTTACAAAAAATAAAATCCAGGGATTACCTTAGTTGAAGGCATCTACTGGAATAGCTTGAAGGGAAGAGGGAAATTGAAGAAAAAATTGCTAAGTTTTATAGCTTTAGTGCTGCTAGCTTTGGGCGCGTACTGGTTTGAAGGAGGCAATCTTCTTACAAAAATGACAGGAGAGAACCCGCCTTCATCGGCTCAGGTTACGCTGCAATTCCCGTCAGGTCGTTACCCTGAAACGGCGCAGCATATTAAGGAAGCCATTCAGGCGGGAAAATCACCGGTATGCACAATTGACCGTGAAGGAGCCGAGCAAAATCGCAAGCATTCGCTTGCAGGTGTTCCCACTCGTAAAGGATACGATCGTGACGAATGGCCGATGGCTATGTGCTCAGAAGGTGGCAAAGGTGCAAATATCAAATACATAGCCCCTAAGGATAATCGTGGGGCAGGATCATGGGTCAGTCACCAATTGGATGAGTATGAGGATGGAACTCGTGTGAAATTTGTTGTGAAATAGTGCTATTACTTTTTATTACCTTGGGCTGTTTCCTGTCTGGCCTTAATCAACGCCAGAAAATCAAAAAAATCACCTAGTGTATTGAAGCCGGCACCTAAAATGGCCAAGTCTTCAGCGGATAGTTGGTTAAACCATTCCATTTGCTTAGCATCAAACATATTATCACCGCCAACCATTGATAATGTATAGTATGTACTGACGGCAACGAAGGTCAGGGCTCTGGCATACCATTTAAGTATGCTTGTTTTTTGTGCAGAGGATGTGTAGAACTCATGTTTAAATTTAATTTTTATACTAAAATCGTCTCCATCGTTATCGTATTGCTTATACCTATGCTGATCCTGTATGTCTATTCTAATCAGACAACGACAGGTGTATTACGTGAGGAGCTGAATCAATCTAATTATAATCAGCTGACTTTTTTTCAAAACCAGGTGAATACGAATATTGAAATGATTTCCTCCTGGCCGCATCTGCTGATTCATGATCCCGATGTAGCCAGTTTTCAAGCGATTTTTTTGAAGGACAAGGTTCTCAATCTGGATGGAATTAACCTT
This sequence comes from Paenibacillus sp. FSL P2-0173, assembly GCF_038008045.1. Lineage (NCBI taxonomy): Bacteria > Bacillati > Bacillota > Bacilli > Caryophanales > Paenibacillaceae > Paenibacillus > Paenibacillus sp. FSL P2-0173. Next base: position 1,014,949 of record NZ_JBBOYK010000001.1, on the reverse strand, counting down.
GTCAAACGGATTCAAACCAAGCTTGGGCTTCAGGAAAGCTCTTCTAATTGGAGAACCGGGCTAAGTATCTATTCTCCTTCGCTTGGACGGGTTGTATCGGAGAATGGAGCAGGTTTATATGACCAGAAAAAACTAAATCAGCTGATAAAAGACGGCTGGCAGGTATCCAAAAAAAGATCATACGGGAAAGACCAATTTATATTTTCATTGTATACATTATCCCCGTTTTCTTCACTTGGTAATCCAGAAACCGCTAACACGATTATTAAGGTTGAATTTGACAGCAGTAATATTCAGGACATGCTTGACCGCTTCAAAGGTGATGGTCGAAAGGAGCCTTTTTATTATAAAAAAGGCGTAGGAGTGATCTTTAATCGTACTGCAAATGAAGAGCTGTCTGGAAAGCTGATTTCTAAATTGGAAAAAATGGGACTCCATGAAGTTGATAATCTGACTGTGAAAATTGGAGAAGAAAGCTACCTGGTTCATGCCGTTCTTTCGCAAACGACTGGTTGGTATTTGATTGATTACATGCCTTTGTCCGATATGATGTCTCCGATTTACTCATCGAATCGACTATTTTATATAACTGTTGTTGGCTCGCTGCTGGTAGGCTTGATTGGTGCTTACTTGCTTCATTCACAGGTACAAGTGCCGATTCTTCAGCTTGTGCGGGCATTTCGGAGATTAAAGGATGGAGACTATGCTGTTCGATTAAGTCTAAGGGGGAGTCACGAGTTTGCTTTCCTGTCTAGTCAATTTAATCTGATGGTCGAACAGATTCAGGAGCTGTTTGAGAAGGTGTATGTTGAGCAGCTACATGTCAAGGAAGCGCGACTAAAGCAGCTCCAGTCACAAATCAATCCGCATTTTTTTTATAATTGTTTTTCGTTTATTACAAGTATGGCAAAGCTGCGCAATCATGAGGCGGTTGTAGCCATGGCTCATAATTTATCCAGGTATTATCGGTATACGACAAGACAGGAGCGGGATTTGGTTCCATTGTCAGAGGAAGTCGAGTTTGTTCAATATTATTTGAACATACAGCAGATGCGTATGCCAAGGCTAACGTTTTTAATTCATGTTTCTTCACAAGCCAGCAGTCTGCTGATTCCGCCGCTTGTAGTGCAGCCACTGGTGGAAAATGCGGTGCTGCACGGGATAGAGCCTCAAGCGGAGGGTGGTATAATTCATATTTTAACCGAGCGTGTTGGCTCGTATATGTACCTGATTGTGGATGATAACGGACTCGGTTTGAGTAGAGAGGCTATAACTGCCCTGACATCAACGCTTGACAAGCCTGTGGAAGAGGATCATGGATACGGTTTGTGGAATGTGCATCAACGCATGCGATTACATTTTGGGGAAGATGCAGGACTGGAATTCTCTTTGTCTCCATTGGGAGGATTGCGTGCAGTTTTAAAATGGTCGATCTCAACAGAAGCAGAGCATGCGAATGGTTTAATTGAGCCTTCGCCAAATTCGAATATAGTTAAAACGGAGGGACCAGATGGTTCAGATATTACTAGTAGATGATGAGAGTTATGTAACAGAAAGTCTGGCAGCTACCATTCCGTGGGAGACGCTAGGCATCGAGAGGGTTCATCAAGCGGCTTCCGCATTAGCAGCGGTGGATGTGCTGGAAGCGTACGATATTGATATTCTGGTTACGGATATTCGTATGCCTGGCATGACGGGACTGGAGTTGATTGTTGAGGTAAACGAACGATGGCCACATATCCGAAGTTTGTTACTGACAGGCTATGCCGATTTTGAATATGCTAAAAAAGCGCTCCAGCTTAAGGCTTTTGATTACATTTTAAAGCCGGTGGATGATGAAGAGTTTATCAAATGTGTGTCAGCTGCCATGGATTCGCTAAAGGAAGAATGGGAAGCATTTGACAAGGTCCATCAATTACAATATAGCCGCAGAAACGATTTTGGTGTACTGCGGACCCATTTGATGCATGATTTGCTACTCGGGCGTGATTTGCCAGTACCAAAAATAGAGAGCAAAATGTCTGAGTACGAAATCAAGCTACGCACGGGACATCCTGCCAGTATGCTGCTTATTCAGCTAGGGAAGCATTTTTCTGATATGGACTATCATTCAGTGTCCTTAATTGAGTATGCGATTGGAAATATTGCCGAAGAAGTGTTCGCACCTGATTTTCACGTTTGGCATTGCAAAGCGCCGCATGATTGTTTAATTGTATTAATAGAAGGAAATTGGAATTCATTTCCTGAACGGAGTGCGGATGAGCAGAATCGTTTTTTGAGTGCGGCGATTGAGACCTTTCGAAAAAATGTGAGCAATTACTTGAAAGGGGAGATTTACGTTGCATTAACCGGATGGTTTAAGTTTCCAGAGGAACTGCCTAAGCTATATCAGACAGCAATTAGATCCTTATACTGGAACCATCAGGAGGAGACGGATACACTGCTATTCATAGAAGAACAGACAGAACAGCCACACAGCTCAGTTAAGTCACTGGAGGGGCTTTATATGCACCCTACGCTTACTCATCTGCTAGAGTCCAGGCAATGGGAAGAGGCCGAAGCGAAAGTGAGCCGTGTATTTGGAAAAATGGAAGAGGTGGGATACACACGCGAGCATTTATATGAGCTGTTTATTTCGGTGACGAGCGCCTTTATGTATACAGCGCACAAACAAGGACGTTTCATTACACAGATGGATCAAGTAGGCTTCGATCCGTTACATGCGCAGAAAATGGTTCATTCGTTCCCTCACCTCAAAGAGTGGATACTTTCCATGATGAACAAACTTAAATCTGAATGGTCCGCAAGCGAGCAAAGCGCTAAAAGCTATGTGGTCAAGCAGGTTCAGGAGCTCATCTCCCAGGATAAAGGTCAGGAGCTGTCTGTTAAGACGATTGCCGATCAGGTTTATCTTCATCCAGTCTATCTGTCTAAAATTTATAAAGCTGAAACCGGAGAAGGTTTGGGTGACTATATTATCCGAATGAGAATGGAGCGGGCTCTTTATTTGCTTAAATATTCCAACAAAAAAATATACGAAATTACGACGGAACTGGGCTATCAGAATCCCCAATATTTCAGTAAGATGTTCAAAAAGCATTACGGAATGACTCCGCATGAATTTCGGGACCAGTAAAGATGGGACCAGTAAGGACGAAACCAGCAAAGATCAGTTGGGAAAGGTGCAGAAATATTTATTTTGTGACATAGGCTGCGAAGAAAAGCCCTCTTATAATAAAAGAGTAGAAAATGATTTTTAGAGGGGGAACAATATGCGAGTTCATTCGAAAAAAAAGTTGTTGTCGTTGCTCGCCGCAACTATGGTATTAGGAGTTGGCCTTGTGGGCTGCTCAGGAGCAGGAAATGGTGGGAATGCGGACAGCACAGCTAAAACTGAAAACGTATACAAAGAAAAATACAATCCGGAAGTCACAATTTCCACGGTATGGGGTGTAGATCCCGCCTTAAAATTTAAAAATGGTGAATCTATCGAAAATAATATTGCGACAAAATGGGCTAAAGAGAAATTCGGTATTAATATCAAATCACTCTGGTCCGTCACAGATACGAATGGTGCATTTGCTACGAAGCTGCGATTGGCTATGTCCTCCGGTCAGGAGATGCCAGACGTGGTTGTATTGGGGACGGAGAATGAGCAACTGGCACAGGACATGATTGATTCCGGTATGTTTGCAGAGGCTGGTCCGTTGTTTGACAAGTACGCTTCGGATTCCTGGAAGCAGGCGATGAATCAGGATACGAACGTATGGAATCAGTATAGCCGAGATGGCAAAAAAATGGGCATTCCTGTGCTTGATTTTGCCTATAACCATGATTATGTATTGTGGGTACGACAAGATTGGTTGGATAAGCTGGGTATGAAGGCTCCAGAGACGATGGATGACTTGGAAAAAGTGATGGATGCCTTTAAAAATAAAAATCCGGACGGACTGGCTCCGAACAAAGTGATTCCGCTCAGCATCGGTTTCAAAACATCCATGAACACTTGGATGGGTGACCCATCCTGGATTTTCGGGGCATATGGCACTCTACCTCAGCAGTGGAACAAAGGCACAGATGGCAGTTTGGAATATGGCTCCGTGCAGCCTGGCATGAAGCCGGGTTTGCAAAAGCTGAGCGAGTGGCTCAAAAAGGGATATATTCCTCAGGAAGCAGCATTGTGGGATGAAAATAAAACGTCAGAACCTACAGTCGCAGGAACAGCCGGTATGATTCCTGGACCATATTGGATGAGCGGCTGGCCGCTTCAGGATACAGTCAAAAATGCGCCGGGTGCCGTGTGGAAGCCGATCAAGATTCCAGCGGGTCCTGACAACAAAGCCATGCGCCACGGAACGCAATATACCAATGGTGTTGTACTAATCAACAAACAAATGCAGCATCCTGAAGCTTTTTTCACTTATCAAAATTATTTGTTTGACCATTATGCTAATGCCAAACCGGACGGCGATTTGTCGAATGGGCTGTTTAAGGGCTACGATTATGATTTGGATGCGGGCGGAAAGCTAATGTCTATCGATAAAATACCAGGCGGTTATGTAAACTCTTTTCGTTATTTGCTGGTTCGTGATGGCGCGCGTATACCTGATGCCCAAATGAAGGCTTTGTTAAGTTTGGCTAACGGCGCAGAAGCGAAGACCCGTCTGGAGAAAGATGTAATGGTGAATTACGGGAAAGATACTCCTGCAGCTGCCAAAGTGCTTATGGAACAGAAGGATATCTCCATGAAAGATCAGTTCACGGGCCCTACTACGCCAACCATGAAGGCTAAAAAGGACTATCTGGATAAGATTGAAAGTCAGACCTTCAATGAAATTATTTATGGCAAGCAGCCGATCTCTGCTTTTGATACCTTTGTACAGACGTGGAAAACAGCTGGTGGCGAACAAATTACAAATGAAGTAAACGAATGGTATAAAAGCGTCGAAAAGTAAAATCATGATGTTGTAATAGTTAGGAGGGCTGTCCCAAGGTGGACAGCCTTTTTACTACAGCTTTATCAGGATTGAGTAGAAATGAATGTGCTATTATGATGTGTGTGAAAAAAAATTTTCATTCGTTTGGCGAACTTAAAAAATGATTGCTTTTGTGCCATGTATGTTGGTTTTTTGAACTGTTGGGACAGCGAAAACGCTTTTATAATTGAAGTATACCATGAGAGTTACAGGAGGAACTGCAATGAGAAGTCTGCAACGTACGTGGCCATTTCATATCATGCTGCTGCCAGCCATCATTTTCTTAATTGTATTCAGCTACATTCCGATGGGCGGCATCGTGATGGCCTTTCAAAATTACAAACCTTGGCTAGGCATAACTGGTTCCGAGTGGGTTGGACTGGATAACTTCCGCTTTTTGTTTCAACGGGAGGACAGTCTTCAAGTCGTCTGGAATACACTAATTATTGCTGTGTTAAAGATGTTTTTCAATCTGGTGGTTCCGTTTGTTTTTGCTATACTGCTGAATGAAATTCGCAAGGTCGGCCTTCAGCGATCCATTCAGACACTGGTTTATCTGCCACACTTTCTTTCGTGGGTCATCTTGGGCGGAATTCTGATTGACCTGTTGGCTACAGATGGATTTATGAATCGTATTCTCGGTAGTTTCGGGATCCAGCCTATCTTTTTTCTGGGAGAAAATAACTGGTTTCGGTTTACTGTCATTGTATCGGATATATGGAAGGAGTTCGGATACAACACCATCGTATTTCTTGCTGCACTGGCGGGTATTAATCCTTCGTTGTATGAGGCTTCTGAAATGGATGGAGCGAGCCGCTGGAGACAGACGCTGCACATCACTGTACCTTCGTTAATTCCGATGGTAGTCGTTGTTGGAACGCTTGCACTTGGCAATGTACTGAATGCCGGTTTTGACCAGATTTTCAACCTTTATAATCCGCTGGTTTACCAAAAAGGCGATATTATTGATACATTCGTCTACCGGACAGCGTTAATCAATGGGGAAATGGGCTTTGCCACCGCAATCGGCTTGTTCAAATCCGTTATCAGTATGATTCTCATTCTGATATCTTATCGACTTGCTTACAAATGGGCAGGTTACCGCATATTTTGATTCCACGAGGCTGAAAGAGGGAGAGTCATGTATCATAAAACAACGCCATATCGCATCTTCAATGTGTTTAACATTTGCTTGCTTGTGATTTTGTCCATCATGTGTATCGTTCCGCTGATTCATGTGTTGGCGGTATCATTTAGTGCTAAATCAGCAGCAGATGCCAATCTGGTTGGGCTGTGGCCGGTGCAATTTTCATTAGAAGCCTATAAGAAGACGATGAATAACCCAATTTTTCTGCACTCTATCTGGATTTCTGTCTGTCGGACTGTATTGGGAACCGGCTTAACATTGCTTATTACCTTTTTAGCTGCTTATCCACTTTCAAAGGAAACATCTGTGTTCCGTAGCAGAAACGTATATTCATGGTTGTTCGTATTCAGCATGATTTTTAACGGTGGTCTGGTTCCATTCTATATGGTTATTCAAAAGATCCATCTTATGGACAGCTTCTGGGTACTTGTTTTGCCAGGAGCGGTCAACACATTTCTGGTCATCCTTATGTTGAACTTTTTTAGAGGAATTCCTAAAGAGATGGAAGAGGCCGCATTGATCGACGGAGCAGGACATTTTCGGACATTGTTTAGTATCTTTTTACCGATATCCCTGCCTTCCATTGCCACGATTGCGCTGTTTAGTATGGTATTTCATTGGAACTCCTGGTTTGACGGTCTGCTCTATTTGAGCAATGCAAAGGACTATCCGCTGGCGACGTTCCTGCAAACTGTAATTATTCAGAAGGACATGAGTTCCATGAGCATGAGTCCCAAAGAGATGGAATTACTTTCTCAAACGACGGTTAATGCTGCGCAAATTTTCATTGGTGCAGCGCCTATTCTCATTGTATATCCATTTTTACAAAAGTATTTTGTTAAAGGTATGACGCTAGGTTCCGTCAAAGAGTAACAGAATTCATAGAAGGAGATGATTTGTAGTGACGAATCAAAACATAATCAAGTACCCTCCCATTAGTGAGCGAGTTCCACGTATGCTGCATGGCGCGGACTATAACCCGGAGCAATGGCAGCATTACCCTGACGTGTTAGCGGAGGATATCCGTCTAATGAAACTAGCCAAATGCAATGTGATGTCTGTCGGTATTTTCTCATGGGTTTCATTGGAGCCTGAGGAAGGTGTATTTACGTTTGAGTGGCTGGATCGTATTCTGGATTCGTTTGCTGAGAACGGAATCTATGCTTTTTTGGCCACTCCTAGTGGAGCAAGACCAGCCTGGATGTCACAAAAATATCCTGAGGTGCTGCGTGTGGAGGCTAACCGTGTCCGTAACCTGCACGGGTTTCGCCATAATCACTGTTCTACATCGCCTGTTTACCGGGAAAAAGTACGTATCATGAATACGAGGCTGGCCGAGCGTTATGCTAACCATCCGGCTGTGATTGGCTGGCATATTTCCAATGAATTTGGTGGAGATTGCCACTGTGATTATTGTCAGGAGGCATTTCGGGCTTGGGTCGAGGATAAATACGGTACGCTGGACAAGCTTAATCACGCATGGTGGACAACCTTTTGGAGTCATACGATTACAGATTGGAGCCAAGTTGAGTCCCCGGCACCTCACGGTGAAACACAGGTCCATGCCCTGAATTTGGACTGGAGACGGTTTGTGACCGATCAGACCGCAGATTTTATCAAACATGAGATTGTGCCGCTCAAGGCTGCAAATCCAGCAATTCCGGTCACAACCAATTTAATGGAGTTTTTTGAAGGGTTGAATTACTGGAAGTTTGCTGATCTGCTCGATGTTATATCCTGGGATAGTTACCCAACATGGCATGACCGTGAGGGAGATGATAGCCGTCAGGCTGCTAAAGTGGCCATGATGCACGATATTATTCGTTCAATCAAGGGAGGCAAGCCTTGGATGCTCATGGAGAGTACGCCGAGTTTGACGAACTGGCAAGACGTAAGCAAGCTGAAGCGACCAGGAATGCATCTGCTATCGTCTTTACAGGCTGTGGCACACGGGTCAGACACCGTTCAATATTTTCAGTGGCGGAAAAGTCGCGGTTCGAGTGAAAAGCTGCATGGTGCGGTTGTCGATCATGTTGGACATGAGCACACTCGTGTATTCGGAGATGTGACAGAGGTTGGCAATGCGCTGGAAAAATTGGAGGAGGTTATCGGTACTTCTGTACCGGCGGAGGCCGCAGTCATTTTTGACTGGGAGAACCGTTGGGGAATCAACGATTCACAGGGACCGCGGAACAAAGGTGTGAAATATGAGGAGACAGCTGAAGCGCATTATTTGGCACTTTGGGAGCAGGGAGTGCCCGTAGATGTCATTCATATGGATGCAGATTTCTCCAAATACAAACTTTTGGTAGCTCCGATGTTGTATATGGTCCGCAGCGGTGTGGGGGAGCGTATACAGAAGTTTGTTGAAAACGGTGGTGTTTTCGTAGCAACTTATTGGTCTGGTATTGTAGATGAACATGATTTGTGCTTCCTTGGAGGCTTTCCGGGTCCGCTTCGTAAGACGCTGGGGATCTGGTCGGAAGAGATTGACGGATTGCATGATCATGACCGTAATCACATTTTACCGGTTGAAGGCAATGAGCTGGATCTGCAAGGGGAGTATGAAGCTGTAGAATTGTGTGATCTCATTCATACGGAGGGTGCAGAGGTACTGGCTGTGTACGGCTCAGACTTTTATGCAGGACGCCCGGCTTTGACGGTGAACCGTTTGGGAGAAGGAAAGGCTTATTACATCGCATCACGCAACACCGGACTGTTCCACAGTCATTTTTACAGAAGTTTAATTGATGATGCAGGAATTAGTAAAGCGCTCAATGTGAAGTTGCCTCATGGAGTGAATACGGCGATTCGTACCGATGGGGTTCATGATTATATTTTTATACTGAATTTCACGCATGAGCCGCAAAAGATTACGTTGGATGGACGAACTTATGTGGATATGCTTGAAAATCATGAGATAGAAGACGGCAGCGTTCAATTGGATGCCTACGCTGTTAAGGTTTTAAAGACAGAGCGCAATAAATAGAACATGATATTAAAGTGTGATCTCTGTCGTTTTCCCGAGTGAGGGAACTGGTAGATTGGTCAGAGGCAATGAGAAGTATACAATTCGGATGGGAGATGACTTATGAAAACAGGTAACCGCACGATGGTATTTGCGATGTTGATCTTGCTATCCAGCTTATTGTATCCGTTCGGCTCTGTAGGGTTGGGTGCGGCTTCGGCCGCCCCTGCTTTCGCCAAAGGAGCAGATATAAGCTGGGTAGCAGGAATGGAAGCGCAAGGTATGACTTGGAAGGATAAAAAGGGTGTTCGTCGAGATATACTGCAAATTTTGCGAGATGACTATCAGATTAACTCGGTACGTATCCGTGTGTGGGTAAATCCTGACATGAAAGATTATGCAAGCGGATACATGAATGCCGAAAAGGCAGCAGAACTGGCGCAGCGAGCTAAAAAATTGGGTATGAGCGTTATGCTGACTCTACATTATAGTGATTCCTGGGCAGATCCAGGGCAACAGAACAAACCTTATGCGTGGCGCAATTTCACATTTACACAACTCATGGATGCAGTCTGGTCTCATACGGTCTATGTTATGAACACGATGAAAAGCAAGGGGGTAACACCGGACTGGGTGCAGATCGGTAATGAGACGAACAATGGAATGCTCTGGGAAGACGGCAAAGCTTCGGTGAACATGAAAAACTATGCCTGGCTCGTCAATACAGGTAATAATGCTGTAAAATCGGTAAGCAGCAGTACCAAAACGATCGTACATTTAGCCAACGGGGATAACGGTTCCGTGTTGAACTGGAATATCGGCGGACTGATTGATAATGGAGCTCAGTTTGATCTCATCGGGCTGTCTCTGTATCCGTCTCCTTCTGACTGGCAGGGCAAGGTGGACCAGACGATTACCAATGCCAATAGCCTCATTGCCAAATACGGTAAAGGCATTGTCATCAGTGAAATCGGGATGGAATATAACGAACCTGCAGCTTCCAAGGCATTTATTTCTGCAATCAAAACGAAGGTTCGGAACATCGGAGGTGGCAAAGGTACAGGGGTATTTTATTGGGAGCCGGCTGCAACTCCAGGTTACAATCAGGGTTATAACAAAGGTGCTTGGCAGGCTGACGGTAAGCCAACCTCGGCTTTGGAAGGATTTGTAAATTAAGAAGTGTGTAAGAGTATATCAAAGAACCTCTAGTTCGCTTTCTATGCAGACTAGAGGTTCTTTATTGTTATCTTGAGTTACTTGGAAGTTATAAAATTAGGCTTCCCGGTTCACCTTGAAGAACGAAATGAGCTCTTCCAGCTCCCCGGACATCAATGTAAGCTTGTCAGAAGCTTGGACAATAGAAGCCATAGACTCAGCCTGTTCTCCAATGGTATGCTCGATTTGTTTGCTGCTGCCGACTGTTTTGCTAACTGTCGAAGACAGCTCGTCAGAGGTAGCTGACATTTCCTGCGTGCTGGCCGAGATCTGCTCCGTTGCGCTGGATACCTCCTGAATTTGTGACGACACTTTATTAGACGCATCTAAAATTTCAGAGAACATTTCGCCTGTCTGCTTCGTAACTTCCAGCCCAATGTGAACTTCTTTTGTACCAAGGCTGATGCCTTTTACAGTCTGCTCAATTTCTCTTTGGATTTCTTCAATGAGCTCTGCAATTTGTTTGGCAGACTCTTGAGACTGTTCAGCCAAATTACGCACCTCTCCCGCTACGACTGCAAAACCTTTGCCCTCTTCACCGACTCTGGCAGCTTCAATAGAAGCGTTCAGTGCAAGCAGATTCGTTTGACTGGCAATGCCTGTAATGATGCTGACGATATTGCTGATTTCGTTAGAACGGTTCTGCAGCGCATTAACGGAATCAGCTGTACTTTCCATTGTAGTGGAGATGGAGTCCATTTGAGCGGAAAGCTTTTGGGCTACCTGATTGCCTTCAACGGAGCGTTTTTCCATAGAATAAGCTTGATCGGCTACGGAAGAGGAGCTTTCGGCAATCGTTTGGATAACTGTCGACATTTCATTCATAGATCTGGAACTTTCAAGTGCTGCGTGATCCTGAGCTTCAAGTCCCTGGGTTATTTCCTGAATATTGCTGTTAATGACGTTCGTATTCATACTGTTTTTCTCGCTAATGCTTAACAATTCCTGGGCAGATCCCGTAACTTCTTGTGTCGTATCCTGTACTTTCACCATTGTATCGTTAAGGCGTTTGATCATAGAATTGAATTTTTGATTGATAATGCCAAGGTCGTCCTCGCCTGTCTTGATTTTTACATTCAGATTACCCTCGCTGACTTCCTCAATTCCCTTCATCAAGCTACGAATCGGGGATAGGGTCCGTTTTACCAATAAATATTGGATCGTTAAGAAGATCGCAAGGAACAGAATGAGCAATGACACACCATATACAAGCAATTTATGAAGTCCGGTAGGTACAGAGCTCGCGTCTACGTCAAAGTATATCGCACTTGTGATTTTACCGCTTTCATCTGTAATTGGGTAAACAATGGTAGTCCATGTACCATATTCGTCCGAGTAAAAGCTGCTCAATGATGATTTATTGGATTGAAGCATTTTATTTACAGCTTGTGCATTTTCGTCAGGAAGAGTATACATATCCCCAATATCCAACTTCAAGTCTTGGAAAGCTTGGACTAAATTTGTGGGAACGCCAATAATGGAGGTTTGATTTCCTTCTGTTAGTTCTGTGCCAAATATGTAAGCTTGGGCAACATTAGGATAAAATGTGTGGATAGAATCTAGGAATTTGCGTAAATCCTGTTGAGCAGAACCGTTATAATCTTTTTCGCTTAATGCTTGTTGTACTTTTGTTTTGTCAACATCTTCTGCCCATTTTTTAGTCAATACTTTAACTTGGTCTTGCAGCTGCGTGGTGAGAATGTTCTTTTGAAGTATATAGCTGGATGTGATGAGAATAGCACCTATTAATACGATGTTAAGAAAAGAGATTAATAGATTTTTACCAAAAAAGGACATAGTTCTCCACTTCAAGTTTTTCACGTTTTCTTCTCCTTTGAATTAGCAATTTAGTTTCATATACAACCTACCCCATATATATTTCGACAATTTGCTTTCTAAATGTTAGGTATTTATTAAAAGGGAGAGTAGAAGGTTATTCAAAAAGAACGGCGGCCCCTAGTAAATGAAACGATGGGACCGCCGCTTGTCGGCAAAACTGGATTTTATGTTGTTTTTCCAACTCAATTCTTACTAAATCACTTTATTGTTCAAACAATATTTAAAAAATAAGATAAATGTGAGCAAACGGGTATGCTTTATACCTATAAATACCTGGATTGCATTGAGGGTTCTTAAGTTTCTGTCCCTATAAAAGAAGTGAAATGAGTAAGGGTAGTGAAATGAGCGATAAGACTGAGCTAATAACAAATGAAGATGCAGCTTCCGTTTCCAGTGTTTCATAACGGGTAGCAATCATAGCGGCCACAGCCGAGCCGGGAAAAGCGACAAGCAGTACGGCTTTGGTTACATCCTCATGGGATAGTCCTATCAGAACAGCAATACCGAGCATAACAATAGGCATCACGATGGCTTTCAGCACAGCGATGCTAAGTGCTTTTGGACTGAACGTAATCTTTTTGATACCAATGGTTACCCCGATGGCAAATAGGGCTGTACCAGCAGTAATATTGCCGATTTGATCAAACATGGATTGCAAAAGTTTCGGAGCGTGGAATCCACATAGAGTCAATACGACACCAAACAAGGGTACGCAGGCAAGCGGCTCGCTGAGTCCATGAAGGACTGATTTCATAGTGACTTTAAATAAGTTGCCTTTAGTGCCGTCGGATTCTGTTGTTTTGCGCTGACCGACCGTTCCCAAAATACTTGCAAGCGGATCAAGAATGGCATTAACGACGATCCCAGTAATCGCAATCGGGATGGCGACTGCCGCACTTCCGAACAAGCTGCCCAGAACCGGAATTCCCATGAATGCAAAAGAAGGCTGTGTCGAATTCAATGCGAACATGGAGGATTCAGTCAGGCCTTTTTTGGCAATTAAGCGATAAACAATGAGCAATACAATATAAAAGCCGATTACACCAAGTAGCAAAGCCACAAGAAAGGGCCACTTTTGAATCAATGTCTCTCTTGGTGTCGTCGTAATACCAATAAACAAGTGTGCAGGTAGAGCAAACTTCGTCACGAGTGTATTTAATCCCTTAGAAGAAGCAGTGTTAAAAGCCTTAAACAATCCTGCGAAATAACCAATTAAAATGACAAAGAAAATAGGAATTAAGATAATAAAAATATGACCTGTAGCCATGATGTCGCCTCCAATGAAGATGTCCGCCAAAAAAGGCGGACATCAGTTAAATAATCACTTTGCGTATGCAAGTACAAATTTGATGTTGTCGCTATTTTTTAAACCAGGACCGCTTCCTGACCATATTGTTTGATTGGTTTATATTTGCAGTCCCACATCGCATCTCGAACCGCTTGTGCGATATCGTCCGGTTGATGACGCGCTACTCCATCCTGAACTGCTGCCTTAGCTACAGCCACGGCTACCGCTTCAGATACTTCGCGTAATTCATTGATTTTTGGCAGCAGGGAAGCACCAGGCTGCGACAAATCAACCATTTGAGCTACTGCATGGGCAGCTGCTGCAAACATGCTATCTGTTATAATTTTGGATTTTACCACGATTGCGCCAAGACCAAGACCCGGGAACACAAAAGCATTGTTGGATTGCCCAATTTCAAACTTAATATTGTTATAGATCACCGGCTCAAAAGGACTTCCTGTTGCAATGAGGGCTTTTCCTTCGGTCCAGTGGATCAAATCTTGCGGAGTTGCTTCTGCCAGTGGAGTCGGGTTGGACATAGGCATAATAATAGGACGTTCTGTATGTTTGGCCATTTCTTTAACGATTTCCTCACTAAATGCCCCAGTAACACCGGAAGTACCAATCATAATCGTCGGTTTTACGCGGCGAATGACTTCAAGCAGTGGGATTTTGCCATCCTCAGCATGTTCCCAGTCACGGCATTCTGCAACATCACGCACATAAGGGACTTGGAATGGAAAAAGTCCTTCTGTTTCGTTGGTAAGCAGGCCACGGTAATCATAAGCCCAGAAGTTACGTCTTGCTTCTGCTTCTGACAGTCCTTCCAGCATCATGGCTGCGCTAATTTGGTCTGCATTGCCGATTCCAGCAGCTCCTGGGCCAAAGACTAGAACCCGATGCTTGCTCAGTGGGATTCCGGACAATTGAACACCGGACATTACACCTGCGAGCGTAACCGCTCCAGTACCTTGAATATCGTCATTAAAAGTCAAAATACTATTTCCGTACTTATTGATAATGTTCCGTGCGTTGACATTGCCCAGATCTTCCCAGTGCAGCAGGGCATTCGGGAAAAAGGAAAGTGCAGCTTGAACATAAGTGTCAATAAATTGGTCATATTGTTCTCCACGTACACGCTTATGACGATTCCCCATATATAAAGGATCTTCCAATAGCTTCTCGTTGTTTGTACCTGCATCAAGAACAACTGCCAGTACTCGGCTAGGATCTATACCAGCAGCAGCAGTATACACAGCAAGCTTACCAATAGAGATATTAATACCTCCGACTCCCCAGTCCCCGATTCCCAAAATACTCTCGGAATCTGTGGCTACGATCAGGTCGATATCATCAGGGTCTAGGTTCAAATTCTTAAAAGCCTCTCCAATACCCGCCAGATTATCAATAGATAAATACATACCACCAGGTTTGTGATATTCATGACTGTATTCCTGTATAGCCTGGCCTACTGTTGGTGTATAAACAATCGGGAGCATTTCGCTTAGGTGCTCAGAGAGCAAACGATAATAAAGGACCGTATTCCGGTTAAAAAGATCATTTAACGCAACATTTTTACGCAAATTATCCGGTTGGCTCTGAAATTGCTCGTAAACCCGTTGAACCTGCTCCTCAATAGTTAATATCGTAGGAGGAAGGAGACCGTCAAGTCCAAGCTGTTTCCGTTCTTCCAGGGTAAAAGCTACTCCTTTATTCAGCAGTGGGTTGGCAAGTAGATCTTTTCCGGTTAATTTAGTTTCGATAGATCCGTCTTCCGTAAAATGAAAAGCACGCATTTCCAATTCCTTCTTTCTAAAAAATTACATTTAATTAATCCTTGAACAATTCGTGAACAAGTATACGCCTTATTTTAAACCAAGTGAACAAGTATGTTGTGTGAAAAATGGTTATATAAGTGTTTACATAAGAAAAATTATGAAAATGAAAGCGATTTTCAATGTTTTTTGAATGAAAATTTCATTTGATTTTCATGATATTTTCGGAAAATCTTGATTGAATGTGATAATTATCGTAGTTTTTTAGGTGTAGTTCGATTAAGCGTGCATGAAAAATAGCTTAACTTCATTTTATATAAACGAAGTTAAGCTATTTTTTGGCTATAGGGATGGTTGAGGGACAAAATTCAATGCTTCGCAGCTCAATGTTTAATGAACATCAGGCATTTAATTCTCCGATGCGATTGACGGCTTCATCAGTAACTGTAGCAGAGCGTTGCATCCAGCTGTTACGCCATTTCAATTGCATTATGATGACGAGGGTAAAGGCACAGAACGTGATTAGGCTCAGAGAGATAAAGCCCGGCATATAGGAACCCGTTGATTTGTACAGATGACCCAGTATAAGGGGGAGGAAGTACCCGCCTATGCCACCAGCAGCGCCGACAATGCCGGTCATGAGCCCGATTTCGTTGCCGAACCGCTGCGGAACGAGCTGGAATACGGAGCCGTTGCCAGCGCCAAGGCACATCATGCCTACGAACAGCAGCACAACTACCACGGTAAGTGGCGGTAAAAACGCAATGCCGGCGAGCGTAATCCCGGCTCCCGCATACAAGTACATTAACATGCGTGAACCACCAATCCGATCGGACAAAAAGCCGCCTACAGGACGAAAGAAGCTTCCGGCAATCACACAAACGGTCGCAAAATCGGCGGCATGTACCGCGGAGAGGCCATATTGGGTATTGAAGAAAATAGTCAAATAATTAGAAAGACCAACGAATCCGCCAAACGTCACGCAGTAAAAGGCACAGAATACCCAGGCATCCCTCTGTTTGAGCACCGAAGCATATTGCGACAGACTTTTTGGTGCCGGGCGGTGAGGGCTGTTGCGGGCAAAAATACTGAACAGAATGAAGACGGTTAAGATGGGGAGGATAGCCAATCCGAAAACGGCTTCCCAACTGCCAAAATGTTGAGCAATGCGGTTGGCGAACAAAGTCGCAAGGACGGTACCGCTATTACCAGCACCGGCAATTCCCATAGCCAAGCCTTGATGCTCTTTGGGGTACCATTGACTTGCCAACGGCAGCGCAGCTGCAAATGATGCTCCGGCTACACCCAGGAGCAGGGCAACAACGTACAAGTGCTCCAGCGAATCAACCCACAGCCAGCCGAGCAAGAGAGGGATTATCGTAACAAGCATACCAATCTGTCCCGTGAGCTTCGGACCGATATAATCTGACATGAATCCGAGCACGAGCCGCAGCAGGGAACCACCGAGTATGGGTAGGGCGACAAGATTGGCTTTTTGTACAGGGTCCATTGGATAATCATTAGCAATTACAACGGCCAACGGTCCGATCATTCCCCATATCATAAAACTGATATCAAAATACAGAAAGGAGCCAAATAGGGTGGGCTTGTGTCCGCTTTTCCAGAAATTTTTTTTGTTCATTCTCCATCTCTCCTGTTCTAATTGTTGTTCTTTGTCTGCAAAATGTAATTTGAACATGAAAAAGCCGCAAATCGCCCCTACATGGTATCTAGGAAACGGTTTGCGGCTTCATTGCCGTGGTTGACACACCTCATTGTGAGTCGACTTGGTATGATCACGTTGGAGTGATTTTAATCAAATTATAAAAAAGGATCTGTTTTATGTCAATATACGTAACACAAAATCGCAAAAAAATTAAATATAAGGCGAAAAATATAGCATTCATGTATTGAATATTGACATGACATTCACAATTCAGTAATCTTAGATACATATCGGCACAACGATGTGCCGACATTTACGGCAACGGTGCCCTTTTCCATTGAATGGAGAAGGGCTTTTTCTGTCTTATTTTATTGGGAGAATGGGGCTGGTTTAATATGATGAAAAAACTGGTCGTCGTCGGCAACGGTATGGCAGGCATCAAATGTGTGGAGGAAATACTCGTTTTGGAGCCAGAGCGGTTCCAAATCACGATATTTGGTGCAGAGCCCCGTCCCGGGTACAACCGAGTGCTCCTGTCCAAAATGCTTCAGGAGGAGAGCTCATTTAAACATATCGTTACCCATGACTGGGACTGGTATGAAGAGAACGGGGTAAAGTTGTACGCGGGTGAACGCGTCTGTCGTATTGATGTTGCAGCCGGGATGGTGGAAACGGAATCCGGTATGAAAGAACCTTATGACATGCTCATATTGGCAACGGGCTCATTGCCTTTCATGCCGCCCATTCCCGGAGCTCGAAAACAGGGAGTAATCGCTTTTCGTGATGTGAATGATTGTGAAACCATGGCGAGATATGCCAAAACATACCGCAAGGCCACGGTTATCGGAGGGGGGCTGTTAGGACTTGAAGCCGCTCAAGGCCTACTGAATCTAGGGATGGAAACTGAGGTTGTTCATAATGCGCAGTGTCTTATGAACCGTCAGCTTGACCGGACGGCGGCTGTGCTTCTGCAGCGAAAGCTGGAGCAACAGGGCATGAGGTTTCATTTGGCGAAGGAAACGGTCAACATCATAGGCCGAAACAGGGCGCAAGGATTGATGTTTGCGGACGGGGACAGGTTGGAAACGGATTTGGTTGTGCTGGCGGTTGGTATCCGACCGAATATCGAATTAGCTCAGGACAGCGGTCTGACCGTAAACCGTGCCATTGTCGTGGATGATTATATGCGCACGAGTATTCCTGGTATTTATGCCGTCGGCGAATGTGCTGAGCACCGCGGGATTTCATACGGGCTAGTGGCGCCGCTATATGAGCAGGGCAAAGTGCTGGCAAAAGTTATTTGTGGTCGTGAAACGGCTCCCTATGAAGGGACGGTTCCGTATGCGCAGCTCAAGGTAGCGGGAATCCATGTGTTTTCCGCAGGAGACATTCGTGATGAGGGAAACGAGACAGCAGTCATGGAATATAACGGGATGCTGAAGGTTTATAAAAAAGTGATGATGCACGGCGGTGCTGTCACTGGCGCCATTTTGTTCGGAGATACGGCGGAAAGCACCTCGCTGCTCGGAATGGTACAGCGCGGCGCACCCGCTACAGAGCTAACATCCCGGGATAACGGCGGAAGCAAAGCGGAGGATGCGGCAGCCGCACTGCCGGAAGAGGAAACGGTATGTGCGTGCAACGGCGTGAGTAAGGGGGCTATTTTGCGAGCGATCACTACGGATAAGCTGAAGACGGTGGAAGAGGTGAAGAGCCGGACCAAAGCATCCGGTTCCTGTGGGGGCTGTCGGCCGCTGGTGGCTGCACTGGTCAAAAATAGTTTGTCCCAATCGACAGTTTCCGGACCTGTAGTTACTCCGACCGCCCAAGAAGTAGTCCCTGTGTGTGGATGTACGCATTACGATCATGACTCGCTTAAAACAGCTATGGTGGACGCAGCCTGTCAGACTCCAGATGAAGTAGTGTCCCGTCTCGGTTGGACTAGACAGCAGGGGTGTGAATTGTGTCGGCCGGCTGTACTTTATTATTTGGAATCCCTTGGGTTGCGCGACAGATCTGCGACAAATCCATTAGGTGCTGGTGTTGTGGTTCAGGTCACACCGCAGTACGGAGGAGAAGCGCCCTCTGCGGATCTGCGCGTTACGAACCTAAATGCCGAGAATCGGGCTTTTGTTGAGTCGGACCTGATGGATCAGGCATTTGTAGAAGTAGCCTGGCTCAGAGAGCGGTTGGTAACTTTATGGGGAAGTCTCGCATTGCCCGCGTTGGTTACAGTTGCTATTTGTCCTGGATCGGCGTATCCGGCAGGTGTACTTGTCCACGATATTGGAATATCCCGATCTCCAGTAGGCTGGGAGGTTTATGCCGGTGGCCATGCAGAGCATCCAGTTCGCCAGGGGCAGCTGCTTGGATTGGAGGAAGACCCGGCAGAAGCGGTCCTGATGGCTGTAGCCTGCTTGCAAATATACCGACATAGTGCCCGGTATGGGGAGAAAATGTGGGAGTGGATTGAAAGGACTGGCGTTCTGGCATTACGGGAAAGTGTGCTTGACGTTGCTCTTCGAAGTGGACTGGCGGGTAGCCTGCGGACCACAATGCTGACAGGATGATGTGATGGGTTGAGTTCAGTTGTGGCGATATTCTATCGTGTGCAGACAATAAAATTCCGAAAAATGGCGAAGGGGAGGTGACTTTGATGTGTCAGTCAGGAGAAGGCAAACCGGAAGCTGGGCTACATGTATCGTCAGTAATGGATACGCAGTGCCCGTTTTGCAGCGTGCAATGTAAGATGACCGTTAGTGCGGGTACGGAGACACTTGCGGGTATCATCCGTACAGTGTATAAGGCGGAAGGGAAGGCTAATGCAGCCTCGCAGGGTAGGCTGTGCATCAAGGGAATGAATGCGCATCAGCATGCGACTCATGCGGAAAGGCTGGTACAGCCCCTCATACGCAAAGAGGGCAAACTTGTTCCCGTCAAGTGGGAGGAGGCGTTGGATACTATAGCTAGCAGTTTCTCTACGCTACTGTCCACACAGGGTCCCGATGCAATCGGAATTTACGGTGGAGGTTCACTCTCCAATGAAACGACTTATTTACTCGGTAAATTTGCCAGGGTGGCTGTAGGTACGCGATATATCGATTATAACGGGCGCTTCTGCATGTCGGCAGCGGCATCCGCTGGCAGTGAAGTGTTTGGCGTTGATCGCGGACTGACCTGCAGACTAGCTGATATTCCGTTGGCTCGTTGTATTGTGCTTGCAGGCACGAATATCGCTGAATGCCAGCCGACCTTAATGCCTTATTTTCATCAGGCGAAGGAAAACGGCGCGTTTGTCATTGTAATTGACCCGCGCGTGACGCCAACGGCGGCGGCCGCCGATCTGCACCTGCAAATCAAGCCAGGTATGGATGCTGTACTGGCCAATGCCATGCTAAAGGTCATCATGGACGAAGGATTTGCGAATGAAGAGTTTATCCGCAAGCGGACCAACGGCTATGATCAGCTGTTGACTCATTTGAAGGGTGTGGATCTGAACGAATCAGCTGCGCTGTGTGGAATTGAAGTAGAAATGATCCGGCAGGCAGCACATGCCTTTGGCAGTGTGGAGACCGGCATCGTTTTTACGGCCAGGGGTGTTGAACAGCAGACAGATGGACATATGGCGGTGCGTGCATTTCTTAATCTGGTGCTGGCCACTGGCAAGATTGGAAGGGAAGGGTGCGGTTATGGAGCTATTACAGGTCAGGGAAACGGGCAAGGGGGGCGAGAGCACGGCCAAAAGGCTGACCAGCTTCCTGGTTACAGATCGATTGAGGATGAAGAAGATCGAGCCTATGTGGCGTCCGTGTGGGGAGTAAAACCAAGCAGTTTACCGGGTAAGGGAGTGTCCGCCTATGAAATGATGGAGCTTGTCCATCAGAGAGAAATCCAAGCTTTGTTCGTGATGGGCTCTAATCCTGTTGTATCTAACCCGAATGTCCGGCTGGTGGAGGAAGCCCTCAAAAAGCTGAATCTGCTGGTTGTGGCGGATATGTTTCTCACTGAAACCGCGCGGATGGCCGACGTTGTTTTGCCTGTGACGTCTTATTTGGAGAATACGGGGACGATGACCAATCTGGAGGGCCGCGTTCTGCTACGGGAAGCGGCGAGGTCCGCACCAGGCGAGGCTAGAGATGACTGGAACATTTTGTGTCAGGTAGCTGCAAAGCTAAACAAGGGCAGCTATTTCTCGTACAGGGATGCTGAGCATATCTTTGAAGAACTGCGGCTTGCCAGCCGGGGCGGTCCTGCCGATTATTATGGGATCACATATGACAGGTTGCGTCGTGAAGAAGGGGTATATTGGCCATGCCCGTCTACGGACAGAGCCGGTATGGATACGATGTTTCGGGAAACCTTTGCCCATTCCGATCAAAAGGCTGTTTTTACGGTGGTTGAAAGCTGTGGAGCAGGAGAGGAGATATCAGAGGAGTACCCGCTTATTTTGACGAACGGCCGCGTGCTGGCTCACTATTTGACCGGTGCACAAACGCGCAGAAGTCCGTCGCTGGCCGCGCGAGAGATTGAAAATTATGTGGAAATTCATCCGCGGACAGCGCGACGCTGGCATATCAGGGACGGGGAGTGGGTAGAAATAGCATCACAGCGCGGTAGCTTCACTGTCCGCAGCCGGATCAAACCACATATCCGCGAAGATACGCTCTTCGTGCCCATGCATTGGGGTGGGATACAAAATGTAAATCGGGCGACCCGACCCGATCTTGATCCGTTCTGCCGGATGCCTGGCTTCAAAACGGCTGCTGTACGCATCCGTCCCCTTCACCTGGCCGTAGCCGCGACCAGTGCAGATAATGGGGAATGGTCTGAGTTCTAGAGCAGGACTGAGTAAGTGACTTTTTCTTTGCATAAAAGGCCAGCCCCCTTTGCATGAGTGAGGGAGCTGGCCTTTTTGGGTTGGACAGTTTAGGGCCCGCAATCCCTAGACTGCGTGACGCCAATAATTATAAATGCATTCGGGTTTCGGATCTGCTTGCTCCTGTTTTTATTTCTTTTCTGAGCATAGCTTCCCGCCAGTGACAATACAAACCCCAGGCGTCCCCGTTTTCTAGCAGCGGTTTGCAGGTATACAAACCTTCCTCTATGGAGTCGACTCGCCCTGCAACGAACAGTCGGACCGCACTGTTGAGTAACACTTGATTCGAAAAGGCTATAGAAGCTGTGCCTTGTAGCACTTCCTCCGTAATGCGTAGTTGTTCAGTGGGGGTCCAGTTATGCTCGGGTACCACCGAATCCAGCCCGTACATTTCCGGATCAATAACCTGTAGTGATACCTCGCCGTTAGCAAGCAGGTAAGTCCGGGTCGGCCGATCGATGAACAGATCCTCCGATCCTTCGCTCCCCTGGACGATCAGAGCCCTGCGGTAATTCAGATTTTGCATGAGTTTTGCCGTCTTCTCGAACACAGTATTGTGGAAAACGCCGAATACAATATACGGGGAAGAACCGTAATCAACCAGTTTCTCGGCAGTATTCAGCACTGTGCGAAGCCCCAGCTCTTCGCGAATGGGCCGCATATCTCGCAGGGGCGCGCACCACTGTTCGGAGGCAACGAACAGTACACCAGTCAGCTTCGCGGCATGAATGGCGGTTTCACGTGTCATGTTCCGGGACGTTACCCCCATTTCCTGCAGTAAAAGCGGGAGCGTAACACCCCATTTGGGAGGGAGAGGTGCACTGCCATGCATCGTTACAGGAATTCCGCATGAGGCGAGTAGAAAGGCCGTTGCGAAGGTGGCGATAAATGAAGACTTTCTGCCATCGTACGGACCGGCGAAATCAATCCCTTCCTGCATCGGAAAGCGATGGGTATATTTACGGCAGATGTTTACAAATGCTTCCAACTCGGCAACACTCTCCATTTTAATGCGCTCCGCGGCAAAGAAAGCTCCGATTTGAGCAGGGGTTGCTGACTGGGTCATAATAAGTTCGGCAGCAGCTTCGGCTTCGGCGTAATTCAGATCCCGGGCGCCCCTTTTGCCGCGACCAACTTCTTTTAATATTTCAATGATATTCATGTTCGGACCCCTTTCAGATTTATGCTTTTAGCATTTGCTGTGCTTTGACGATGGAGATGGCCACATCAACGATACGTTTGCGTTCGTTCATTGCTTTTTTGCGTAGCACATCATATGCTTCCGCTTCCGGGATACCGTTTACTTCCCCAAGTATTCCTTTCGCCATATCAATCCATTTGCGTTCTTCCAGCCGAGCGGTCAGTTGCTTGCGTTCACTTTGCCAGTGCTGGCGTTCAAAAAAGCGTTTGGCGCTAAAATGAAGAGCCCAATTCAGCTCATGGGCTGCCATAGAAGGGGTTAGAATGCCATCGACAGTGACATCAGCTTCACAGGCCTCTGTCGATGATAGCGCTGATTCTGCGCTGCACCACCAGAGCAATGGGATCGCTTTGGCTTGCTCCAGCCTGCCACTCCATATGCTGATAGTGCCGACAGGTATGTTTAGTACCGCCGCGTCTGCATTAAGAATTAGCTGTTTGATTTCAGATTCATTGCGGCAGGGCAGGGTTAGGTATCCGTTGGACTCTAAAAGGTGCTCAGGTCCTGCCTGCCATGAGGAAACGGCGTGTGTCTGCTCAGATACATAGTCAGAATGTAAGTGAATTACCAACAAGGAACGCAAGCGGGCTCCTCCTCTCTGTAACATGAAGGGTAGTTAGCGATGGGGATAGTAATCATTGATAACAAATATGACATAAGATTTTGTCTGCCTGCTTATTTTTTTCATCATCATCAAGCTAAAACGGACTTTTAAACCATTTTGGCGTGTTTTGGACTGAAAATCAATCCTAATTTTGTAGGGGAGTGATATTTTATACGTCATAGATATGTTACATGGTGATAAAATATAATTTTTTATAAGTTAATGCGTAAGGAATGTTGACATATCATTTGAAGCATTATATATTAGCTACAATACTTTTTAATTCCATACTCTGATGGATACAACGGCGTATTCGATGAAACGGCAATGGAGCCTGTTTTCTCATGTGGAGGGATATTTTGAATCCCCATATGTGAAGCAGGCTTTTTATGTTTTGAGGATACAAATGGAAGGGAAGTGACCTGATGAACGATATCCAAAAGTTAGTGTTGATCGGCAACGGAATGGCGGGGATACGCACTCTCGAACATTTGCTGAAGCTTGCACCAGGTAGCTATGAGATTACGGTATTCGGGGCCGAGCCCCATCCAAACTATAACCGGATCATGCTGTCCTCCGTTCTGGCGGGAGGGGCTGGTTTGCAGGATATTGTCATTAACGACTGGAGTTGGTATGAAGACAACAATATTCGATTGTATACCGATGATCCTGTCACAGCCATCAATACGGAAAAGCAGCAGGTGACGTCGCGCTCCGGCGTATGCATCTCTTATGATTTGTTGTTGTTGGCAACAGGTTCTAAAGCCTTTATTCTGCCGCTTCCAGGGGCCGACAAGGAGGGTGTTATCGGTTTTAGGGATATTCGTGACTGTGAAACGATGATGGAGACGGCAAAGACGCACAAAAAAGCAGCTGTTATCGGCGGCGGATTGCTTGGGCTAGAGGCAGCTAGGGGGCTGCTTAACTTGGGGATGGACGTCACAGTTATTCATATTAACGGATATATTATGGATCGGCAGCTGGATGAGGCTGCTTCCCTTATGCTCCGGCGCGAGCTGGAGGAGCAGGGAATGACTTTTCTGGTCAATAAGCGAACGGCGGCTATTACGGGCCGTCGTCGCGTGGAAGGATTGAAATTTGCCGATGGCAGTGAGCTGGAAGCAGACTTGATCGTTATGGCGGTAGGCATCAGACCAGACATTGAACTGGCGGTGTCGGCGGGAATTCCTGTAAACCGTGGCATCATCGTAAATGATTACATGGAAACGAATGTCCCTGGCATATACGCCGTTGGCGAATGTGCAGAACACCAGGGAATCACTTACGGACTGGTAGCTCCATTATATGAGCAGGGTGGTGTGCTGGCTCAGCGGCTCGCGGGAATGGAGACTCCCGGCTACAGTGGTTCCGTCACTTCTACAAGGTTGAAGGTATCGGGTGTCGACGTGTTTTCAGCAGGGCATTACAAGGATGAACCGGGAACACGTTCCCTGCGGTATCAGGATGATATTGGCGGCGTCTACAAAAAAATCGTGATCAAGGACGAAAAACTGATCGGAGCCGTTCTGTTTGGGGATACGTCTGACGGAGCCATGCTGTTTTCTTTGATCAAAAGTGGCGGGTCGGTGGTTGGCCGAGAGAAAGAGTTATTACTTGGCTTCAATCCCGGTCAACCTGAAGCTAGTGGCGCCATGATGCTGGAGCAGATGCCTGATGACGAAATTGTATGCGGATGTAATGGTGTATCCAAGGGTGACATTGGAGAGGCGGTTGCGGCTGGCTGCCGGAGTGTCGGGGAGATTAAGGCATGTACGAAGGCATCGGCATCATGTGGCGGCTGCAAGCCATTAGTGGAGGGACTCTTACAGCTATACGCAGGCGCAGAAGCCGGAGAAACGCTGAAAGAGGGGATTTGTAGTTGTACGACGCTTGACCGGGAAGCGATCATTGATGGCATTCGGGAGATGGGATTGAAGAGCGTGAAAGAAGTGATGAATGTGCTGGGATGGAACGAACCGGAAGGTTGCACGAAATGTCGGCCGGCCCTCAATTATTATCTAGGTATGGTATGGCCGATGGATTATGAGGATGAGAAGGAATCCAGATTCACGAATGAACGGTACCATGCCAATATACAGAAAGATGGCACCTATTCTGTCGTGCCCCGCATTTATGGAGGAGTTACTTCACCTGCCGATCTGAAGAAAATTGCTGCTGTCGCAGAAAAATACAATGTGCCTCTGGTTAAATTTACGGGTGGCCAACGTCTTGACCTGCTTGGTGTGAAAAAGGAGGATTTGCCGGGGATCTGGGCCGAGTTGGATATGCCGTCTGGATATGCCTATGGAAAGACGCTGCGAACGGTTAAGACGTGCGTAGGTAACACCTTTTGCCGCTTTGGCACTCAGGATGCTATGGGTATGGGCATTCGGTTGGAAAAGGCATTTGAACGGCTGAATGCGCCATCCAAAGTCAAACTGGCTGTATCTGGTTGCCCGCGTAACTGCGCTGAAGCGACGATAAAGGATTTAGGCGTCGTTGCTATTGACGGTGGCTGGGGGATCTACGTTGGAGGTAACGGCGGTATTAAGGTTCGGGCAGCTGAACTGCTTTGTACCGTTAAAACCGAGGATGAAGTAATGGAATGGACCGGTGCCTATCTGCAGTATTATCGCGAGCAGGCCAATTGGAACGAACGCACAGCCCATTGGGTGGAACGGGTCGGAGTTGAATCCGTCAAACAGGCACTCGCGAATGCAGAGACGAGGAAACAACTGGTGACCAGAATTGAAGAGACGTTAAGCACGACGACTGATCCGTGGCACGAAATTATTCACAACGAAGAGCTGCGCAAAAATTTTGTACAGTTGCCGGAACTTAAGGCAGTAACGGAATAGGGGGCTGACAAAATGGAGACCAATACGACAACCAACAGAGTCAGAATAGCTGATCTGAACGAAATTGACCGACGTGGAGCAAGGACAGTTCGCATTCATAATACAGAGATAGCTGTATTCCGTCTGAGCGATGGCAGCGTGCATGCGCTTGAGAATCGTTGTCCGCACAAAGGGGGGCGGTTATCCGAAGGAATGATATGTGGCTCAGCGGTCCATTGTCCGCTCCATGACTGGAAAGTTGACCTTTCCACTGGCCGGGTGCAAGAGCCGGATACTGGATGTGTGACTGCTTACCCCACGGAGATTGATAGTGAGAGCGGGGCGGTTTATATCGTAATCTAAGAGTTCTATACGTATTGTGCTGATGGTTCTGCTTTTTTTCTTCTATATAATAGAAGGATCAAGGTGAAAGGCTTTGTTGAAGAAGTGGTGTTGTTAAAGTGCAATGATCTGAGTATACAGAAAAGTCGACCCTATTTTTTCGGGCGGCTTTTTTATCTTATATGTATGATTTAAATTAAAAAATAGGTTATTGCTAAATCTTAGTCAATGACCTATCTTCTTTTCTTAGGATAACTCGCTTTATCTCTAGACAAATAAAAAAAGCCTTGAGAATCAAGGCTTTTGACGAATAGGACGGATGGGGATCGAACCCATGACCCTTACCCTGTCAAGATAATGCTCTCCCGCTGAGCTACCGTCCTGCGGTTACTAGATAATATCATGTATTAACCATATATGTAAAGTGAAAAAATAGAAGTCAGCCTGTACTTCATGATCATTTATATATATAATTCGAATTTAGCGAGTTTGCAATTTGGAATTAATGATAGGGGGAACAGATGATGGCCGCAGAAATTATAAGTGTAACAACAGAGGAACAGCTACAAGAGGCAATATCGATCCGTACCAAAGTGTTTGTCGAAGAGCAAAAGGTTCCTCTTGATTTAGAAATTGACCATTATGACAAGCTGGGAGATACGGCCCATCATTTGCTAATTTGTGAACATGGTGAAATGGTGGCCACTGGTCGATTGACATACTATGAGGAAGATACAGCTAAAATGCAACGTATTGCCGTTCTCAAGGAGCATCGTGCCGCAGGCTATGGACGTGTATTACTGCTAGCACTGGAGGAACGTGCACGTGAATTGGGGTTAAGATACTCGCTGCTAGATGCCCAATGCCAAGCCGAGAGGTTTTACGAAAAGCTCGGTTATGAGACGATCTCCGATGAACCTTTTGACGATGCGGGAATACCGCATGTACGTATGCGCAAAAAGTTGTAGTCGACAGCGTAAGGTGCATACAAATCTGTACAATGTGCATGCTAGTAAAAGTTCCTCCACTATAATACTATGGATAAGGAGCGATACAGTATGGCTGATACAGAACGAGAGCAAATTACAGCAGTACGTAAAGACGGGGATGGCGACCTTACGTCTTTTCAGACATCTACCGGTCGGGTTTTAGATTATAACCAAGCATTGAACGAGATTGAAGCAGGCTCAATTGCAGGCGTTAACGTTTTCAAGGCCAAGGATGGAAGCAAACGAATTCGTGGAGATGCCGATGGAGATCCATCTAATAACCTGGATCAACTGCCATTGTTCTGACCTTAACTCGCAACATTAGAATACAAGTTCATCATTATATTCAAGAACAGCAAGCCGCCTGGCTATCCTTTGTAGGAAAGCCAGGCGGCTTTTTGTTAATTGTTCAAACTGTATTTAGCATGCTACTCTGCACGTTCCAACTCTGTAAGTTGATATACTCGTTGCTGCTCCAGAAAGGACATGACTCCTGCTTTCTCCCTGAATTGTTCCATATCATCACTATAGTGCATCAGATGAATCCGCTCTTGAAGAGATGGCGCCAAGCTTAGCAGCTCGTCCAACGTCGTATGGACTTCTCCAGCGCCTTGTAATTGAACCTCGTGCAGAATACTCCGACATCCTCGTTCATGCACCAGATGATGAAGCAAATCAGGGTCAAAAATTATATCTGCACTATAAAAAAGGCGGTCATTAATGAATATTGAATAACTGTTTTTACCCGGAATATGCCTTGTAGGGATTAGCTCCACCTGGATACCCGATACTAATGTAGTGGGTACACCAGGC
Source organism: Paenibacillus sp. FSL P2-0173 (assembly GCF_038008045.1). Lineage (NCBI taxonomy): Bacteria > Bacillati > Bacillota > Bacilli > Caryophanales > Paenibacillaceae > Paenibacillus > Paenibacillus sp. FSL P2-0173. The sequence continues at coordinate 986,413 of NZ_JBBOYK010000001.1, read as the reverse complement.
GTTATTACGTTTACCTCGAATACATCTTCAAGCTTGTCAATCATACCTTGCTGTGACATTCCGCCCTTGAGCGTATGTTCCCACAAAGGGTGGATTAGTGGTTCGGCGATATAAAGTAGAGGCTTGCGACGATGGAGAATGTTCATTTGAAAACCGAATTCCTCCAAACCTCCGACATGATCTGCGTGAATATGTGTGATTAAAATTGCGCCAATATCAGGCAAAGGGACGCCCATTTGGTGTAATGCTAAAGAAGCGGTTGTACCGCAATCGATCAGCAGTTTGCCTTCTCCGCTGTCCAGCAGCGCGTTGTTGTTGTAATAATGCTTGGCAAAGGCACTGCCTGTGCCAAGCATTTGTATCGTTAGGCTCATTATGGATTATCCCTCCGGACTTTGTGTACTAGGACATTCTACAGTCGTATTTTATCACCTATGCTGCTGGAACTAAAGATTTGGCTCCTTATGTAAAAACTTTGGACAATTTGTGAAACACAGCGCAACTTGTGCGGCTGAGCTAGGTATAAATGTACGACAGAAGGTTTTAAACAGATAACGATGGAGGGATTAGTAGTGATGAAATGGAGAAAAGTGATGGCCCTAGTGATGGCCTTTTCAATAATGGGAGGGACCGCCATTTCGGCGGAATCCGCCAAGGACCAAGTGCAGTTGATTATTAATGGAGAAGTGTCAAAAGATGGCGCAGTTGTCATTGATGGGAAAACCTATGTGCCCATCCGTGATTTTAACGGACTTGTAAATTTTGATCCATCCGGTGGAAAAGTTGTTTTCGACCAGCCTAACGTGCATATGTTCCTGTTCAAGGGAGATACGGTGTTTGGTAACGTGAATAAAGGCAATAAAGTGAAATTTAATGTATTCAGTCAAATTGATACCTTGAAAACAGATATCTCTGGAGTGAAGGTAGCGATCACCGACCCTTCAGGCAACGTGAAGGATATTCAGTCCCAAGATATCAAAGGAGCGCAAAAGGATAACTTCTGGTTCCGTACGAACGACTTTACGTATGATTTCAAAACAGCAGGGAATTACCGGGTTGGTTTCTACATTAAAGAGAGCAAAGACGGCAGCTATACCCTGGTGTCCGAAAAAGTCATTACAGCGATAAATTAGGCATACCACAAATTGACCTGCACCCTTGATCATGTTACGATACGGGGGAAAATAAAACAATTTGAAGGTAGGTATTTCCATGAGTGATCACAAACATGAACACGGTGAAGCCTGCAACCACGATCATGACCACGAACATGAAGAAATGGTTCTTACGCTAACTGATGAAAATGGTAAAGATGTAGAAATGGTGCTGGTAGAGACCTTTGACGTAGAAGATCACGTTTATGCTCTTCTGCTTGAGCGAGGCAATCCCGAAGCGGATGGCATTATTCTTCGTATGGAAGAAGAAAACGAAGAAATGGTGCTTTACAATATTGAGGACGAAGATGAGTGGAAACGTGTAGAAGCCGCATATAGCGAGCTTGTTGCCCAATACGAATAGAATTGGATGTAGCAGCTGCATAGCTCTTTAAGAAAAAGCCCCCAAATGGGGGCTTTTTTTGTTGGCTATCAACATATTTTGTAAGCATGTGTTGACAGTTCAATATTATGAAATAGCGTCAGTCTCGACGATAACCTTCACCTGATGTACTGTTCGGTCCTCAGGTCCTTTAACAGGCAGGCCTACTTCTACATGATCAACAATATAATCAATATTGTCCTGCGAAATAACTTCTCCTGGCAGTAAGATCGGAATACCAGGTGGATACACATAAATGAATTCTGCAATAATGCGGCCAGCAGATTCCTTGAAAGGCACGATTTCCGTATCTCCATAAAAAGCGTCTCTTGGAATAAGGGAGAGCTGAGGAATATCCGGTATCTTTACAACCAGTTCATGCTCCTGACCTGTGGAATAGTGCAGAGAAGCCAGCTCACGCAGAGCTTTCAACAAAATTTCAATTTCCTCTTTGGTATCACCAGGGGTCACCAAACAGAGAATATTGTACATATCGCTAAGCTCAACCTCGATATTGTAGTGATCTCTCAGCCAATTTTCGACATCGTATCCGGTAAGACCTAAATGACGGATATGAACCGTAATTTTGGTTGGATCATAATCGTAGGTAGCTTCCGTGCCGAGAATTTCACTACCAAAGCAATATAGTCCTTCAATCTTGTTAACCTCTGAGCGGCAATATTCAGCCAAATCAAGGGCTCGTTGTGCTATTTCATGACCGTTAAGTGCTAGGTTGCGTCGGGATGTGTCCAAGGAAGCCAACAGGAGATACGAAGTGGATGTCGTTGTCAGCATACTGAAAATCGTTTGTACACGTTGTGGGTTAACGTATCCGTTTTTCGTATTTACATTCAAGATCGAGCTTTGTGTCAAGGAACCGCCCAGCTTGTGGACACTTGTAGCTGACATGTCTGCTCCCGCCTCCATGGCGGACATCGGTAGATCAGGATGAAAATGAATCAGTACCCCGTGAGCCTCATCGACCAGGACCGGCACATTATAGCTGTGAGCGAGATCTACAATTTCTTTTAAGTCGGCGCACACACCGTAATATGTCGGGTTGATAACAAGGACGCCCTTGGCGTCAGGGTGGCGTTCCAATGCCCGGCGTACGGACTTGGTTGTAACCCCGTGGTGAATACCGAGATTTTCATCACTGACTGGAGAAATGAATACTGGTTTTGCACCAGCAAAGATAATGGCAGACATTATAGATTTGTGTACGTTTCTGGGTACAATAATTTTATCACCTGGCAAGCAAATGGACATAATCATGGTGATGATGGCTCCGCTTGTCCCCTGTACACTGTAGTAAGTATAATCTGCTCCGAAGGCATCTGCTGCAAGCTTTTGGGCTTCTTCGATGACACCTGTTGGTTGATGCAGATCGTCCAATGGAGCGATGTTGATCATATCTATGGAAAAGGCATTATCCCCCATAAATTCGCGAAATTCCGGATCTGCTCCGACTCCCTTTTTATGACCTGGGATGTGAAATTGAACCGGGTTGCTCTGAGCGTGCTTCTTCAAAGCAGTAAAAAGCGGGGTGTTGCTTTGATTCATTAGTGTTGTCACAACCTTTCGTGCAGGATTTCGACAATCCTGTGCAAGTGATAATAGAACAAAATTGAGTATAGCAGTTTGAAGTAGGAATGCAAGCGATTGAGGGCGCATTTATTTGCGAAAGAGTGGAGTAGGCGGAGAACCCGGTCTTTATAGCCAAAAAACGAAGGTGGAGGATGTGGATTAGATGTGGCAAAAAGGACGAAAAGAAGCTCCGCAGCGGCTGTGGACTCCTTTTTTTAGCAAATTGTGGGTTTTGGTATTTCTAGTCGAATTTATGAAAGGATCTCTTCTGGTATCCATCCTTCCGGTATATATGGGAGAAACGCTTGGTTTGTCAGCCGGGATTATTGGTTTAGCCTTTTCACTTCAATATTTTGGAGACAATGCGTTCCGGGCACCGGCGGGCTGGATGGCTGAACGGCTTGGTTACCGTGGAACGATGTCGACCGCACTGTTGTTTACGCTTGTAGCTATTATTATGCTGAGCGTACTGTCAGAGCCCGTGTGGCTCGTCGTCGCGTGTCTGCTGCTCGGTCTGGGTACTTCTCCGCTCTGGCCTTGTGTTATGACCGGAACGACCGAAATGTCCGGGCCTAATAACAGCAATGGCGCGGCGATGGGCACACTGGAAATTGCGTCTATGGGCGGAACGGGATTGGGTCCGCTCATTATGAACTTCGCCATATCCCACTATGGGCATTCTTACGGCATGGTGTTCATGATTTTGATAGGATGCAGTGTTGTATTGTTGTTGGTTGCTCTCATGCTGCCAGGACCGAAAAGGTCTGCTAACAAAGGTGACCTCGAACAGAGCGCTCTAGTGTCGTCTGATGGGCACATAAAGCAGAAGCGGGGAGTTCTGAAAGGAATCCAGGAGACGATTGGCGTGCTCAAAACAAAGCTTAACGTCAATCCGTTAATTTACCCGGCGCTGTTTTTGCAGTCTTTTGTTATCGGTTTAATCAGCCCGGTACTGACGCTATACGCTCGGACGGACCTCGGGATTTCACCAAACCTGTACAGCGTCCTCCTGATTGCAGGCGGTGGGGTGACTGTGCTGGCACTGATCCCTTGCGGCAAGTTGGTCGACCGACTTGGAACGGAGTATTTTCTACATGTTGGTTTTTTGCTAGCCGGAATTACACTGTTTCTCTTTTCAATCGTTCGCTCTATTCCGCTGGTGTTTGTATCCGTAGCGCTTATTGGTTTGGGATATGCGCTCATTTTGCCTGCATGGAACACATTTCTTGCCCGACTGATTCCGGAAAGCGAGCGAGCAACGGTATGGGGCTTTTTTTTAACACTTCAAGGCTCCGGCATGGTTATAGGCCCGCTCGTTTCAGGAGTGCTATGGGACCGTGCCGGACACACAGCACCATTTATCATCAGTGGGGTCGTGATGCTGCTCATGTTTGGCTGCCACCTGGCTCTGGCGCGTAATCCACGCAGGAAGACTGTGGAGGCCTGAACAGCACCTTGAAAAGCGGCGAGGGCTACTCTTTCGAGAAAGACATTCGGTACAGCGGCAGTAAATGCTCAAAGGTAGAACGCACAGCCTGTAATAATGCAGCCCCGTCGCTGGCGAGTGGATCTTCTCGGTCAATACGGATTCCACACATGACCTCCGCTTTTTTTACCTGTTGCAGCTTGTGGATGATCGTTTGAAAATCTTCATTATCCATGTGTTGTTGTTCTGTGCCTTCTGGAGCCATATGATCCATGGACCAGTAAAAATGATCCGGTAGGTTAGAACGTACATCACTCAGGTTGGCTTCGAGCGCCTGGGCAAATGTAGCTTTGTTCGGGCTTTCATAAATAATTGCGAAGATGACGAAAAGATGGGAAGCGAACATGCCTACCTCAAAATGCGGCAGCGCCTTGTATCCGCGCTTGTTTGCCGCCCAGGCAACCCAAGTATCTTTGGGGGGATTGACTTTCCGTCGTGCATGCTTGGCAACGTGAACGTGCATAGGCTCCCCACATAAGTCTGTCAGGAACGGGGCCAATTCCTCGCCAATTGCCTCCAGCTTGGGCCGAACCTGCTGAATCAGCACTTCCATACGAGGCTCCAACCCCGGTATTTCAAAAACATCGAAGTCCTTTGCAGTAAATCCACTAAATGTCATTCCTTTTCCTCCTGTAACTGGGTTAGGCCATGTCGTGTGGCGTAATATGTCCGATTATAGCATAATGCCGCCGGGCGTGGCCGACTTTAGACCAGGTTTGAAACAAGCATATAAGGCAAAAGTAGGATTGTGCGCTGTTACTCATAAAAATAGGTCAAATAACCAAGTACCCTTACATAAAATGAAGTATAAAATAGAGCAAGGGAAGATCAAGCGGGAAAGCCGCAGGCTTGCTGTAGCCGGACTTCTTGAATCGGACTTGAAAAAGGAGGGAATGCCGTGAACAAGGGCTGTGAGGTAGAATATTGCAATCTAGAGCTCCGGTTTAGCCGTCGGCATATCCATAATCTGATCAAGGATTTGATATCGGAAGGGTATTCGCTGTACTGGAGCGAGGATGAGTCGTACCTGGTTTTGTCGGTGAGAACCGGGCGCAAGCTGGTGAAGCTCCGTTTTCAACAGCTGCGCACAGGACACTACAAGTTGGCTGGAGATTATGTAATCCGCGATGCCAAGCTGGCTGAGTGGTTGGAGAAGCTGATTGGAAGCACCCGAGGTCATGCCATTGTCAAAAGAGTTAAGGATCATCATATTTTAGTAGAAAATATTTTGTTCGGTGAGGTTATTCGTCTGGTCGAGGTTACAGGCTTTAAGCAGCGTGTCATTTATCAGAAAGGACCGGTGCTGTCCGCACAGGAAATGGAGGATATGTACGCTTCCAATGAAGGGGAAACCCGGCTGCTGCTGCTCAAAATGGAAGTAGACGATGAATTGGAGAAACTGTTCACAGCGATGACAGCGGGAGATACAGCTAAAATCGGGAATTGCCATGAACGCCTGCAAACGCTATCCCACCAACTGTTGATGATGGAAGTGTAATACATCTGAACACCTCATGAAAATGGGGTGTTTTGATCTGTGAATAGACAGGGGTTCACTTCTGACACCAAAAACGTTAAAATAGAAGTGCACGTGTTCCGATTCACATAAAGTGTAATGCGGTAAAGCGGCGATGTAGAAGACAAAATATGTTGCAAAGGATGAGGAACCAGATGGCAAAACAGCAAATTGGTGTGATCGGCCTGGCGGTAATGGGTAAGAATTTAGCCCTTAATATTGAGAGCAGAGGCTTCACCGTCTCGGTTTTTAATCGCTCTCCAGAAAAAACGCACGATCTTATCAAAGAAGCAGAAGGTAAAAAACTGACGGGTACTTTCTCTATTGAAGAATTTGTGAACTCATTGGAGTCACCCCGTAAAATCCTGATCATGGTTCAAGCTGGTAAAGCTACAGATGCCACGATTGAACAGCTTGTGCCTCATCTGGACAAGGGCGACATTATTATAGACGGAGGCAATGCCTACTTCCCTGATACACAGCGCCGCAGCAAGGAGCTGGAGGAAAAAGGACTTCGCTTTATTGGTACAGGCGTATCCGGTGGTGAAGAAGGTGCCTTGAATGGTCCTGCTATTATGCCAGGTGGACAAGAAAGTGCCTATAAACTGGTAGAGCCGATTCTGACGGCAATCTCTGCCAAAGTGGAAGGCGACCCATGCTGTACATATATCGGTCCCGACGGTGCTGGTCACTATGTAAAAATGGTGCATAACGGTATCGAGTACGGCGACATGCAATTGATCGGTGAAGCTTATCACCTGTTAAAATCAGTCCTGAACGTGAATGCGGAAGAGCTTCATGAAATCTTCACGGAATGGAATAAAGGGGAACTGGACAGCTACCTGATCGAAATTACAGCTGACATCTTCTCCCAATACGATGCTGAAACAGGCAAGCCAATGGTAGACGTTATCTTGGATGCTGCTGGTCAAAAAGGTACAGGTAAATGGACAAGCCAAAGCGCTTTGGATCTGGGTGTGCCATTGTCCATGATTACCGAATCCGTATTCTCCCGCTTCTTGTCTGCTATGAAAGACGAGCGCATTGCGGCAAGCAAAGTGCTGAGCGGTCCTAATGCTGAGTCCTTCAGTGGCGACAAAAAAGAATTTATCGAAAGCGTACGTAAAGCACTGTTTGCAAGTAAAATTGTGTCCTATGCTCAAGGTTTCGCTCAAATGCGTGCAGCTTCCGATGAATATGATTGGGATTTGAAATACGGAAAAATCGCTATGATCTTCCGCGGCGGTTGCATTATCCGCTCGCAATTCCTGCAAAACATCAAGGATGCATATGACCGCGACCCTGCCTTGAAAAACCTGTTACTGGATTCTTACTTCAAAAATGTAGTTGAAACGTATCAAGATGCATGGCGTCAAGTGATTTCCGTAGCTGTATCTCAAGGTATTCCAGTGCCTGGCTTCTCCAGCGCGCTTGCATACTATGACAGCTACCGGACTGAGCGTTTGCCAGCAAATCTGCTGCAAGCACAACGTGACTACTTTGGTGCCCATACGTTCAAACGTGTGGACAAAGAAGGCGTATTCCATCATCAATGGTTCTAATGAACGGACGGATATGCATGAATAGCATTATGTAATACAACGGAAGCTTTTTTGCCCTATGGGTAGAAGAAGCTTCCGTTTTTTAATTTTTAATTATGGATATCATTCTAGGGTAGTAGAGGATTGTGTAATCTTTTGAGGCTATGGTATGATAGGGACAGAACGTTTTAATGCATTACCGCGTCTAAGCTTTGAGTTAAAACAAAAGAGACGGGAAGTTCCCGTCTCTTTTGTTAAGTAGGTTTTCTATTGCTCCTGTGCCCATTGCAGCATGCCGCCGGTCATGTTAGTACAGCCTTCATAACCTAGCTGCTGTAGATATTCGCAGGCTCGTTCACTGCGATAACCGCTCCGGCAAATAAAGATAATTTCACCGGTGCGTTCAATTTCTTCAAGACGACCCGGAAGTTGTCCGAGCGGAATGTGCTTGGCACCTTCAATCATGCCTTCCGCTACTTCTTCCGCTTCGCGGACGTCGATTAATTGCAATTGCTCTCCTGCTTGCAGACGTGCGCGCAACTCAGAAGGTTCAATCAGGGCGATTTGCGTCATGGCCGGACCTCTTTTCTGATAAATAATGGGTGCTGCGTATGTTTTTGATGTGTGCAAAATGTCACACATACTCTATGTATGATAGCTAAGCTATCTCTAGGCTGTCAATTGGCTTAATCCTAAAGGCAGGTATAGATTAATTAACCGACGGGATTCACTCGGGCGACCTAGATTAATATTTCTTATTTTTTGGGTGGAGAAATGAATGCTACAACTTGTATAATTAACGTAAAATAGGATGGTTTGAACCGAAAAGGAGCATGTACATTATGGATGTTATCGTTAGACCTACCCCTTCCTTGCAAGGAGAGATTGGGGCCCTATCCTCCAAAAACTACACTACCCGTTATCTGCTCACTGCGGCACTTGCTGAGGGACAAAGTACCATTTATTATCCAGCCCATAGTGAAGACAGTGATGCTATGCGTCGTTGTATCGCCGATCTGGGTGCAGTACTGGAAGAGGATGATGAAAAAATAGTTATTACAGGTTTTGGTAGCCATCCTCAAGCTGTGAAGGAATTGAATGTGGGAAACGCAGGAGCGGTGCTCCGTTTTTTGATGGGTATTGCATCTCTATGTCCGGATGTTACATTTGTTAATACATATCCCGACTCATTGGGTAAGAGACCACATGATGATCTAATCGATGCACTGGGGCAACTGGGTGTGGAAGTAGATCATCGTGAAGGTAAGTTGCCAATTCGTATTCAGGGTGGTCAGGCGAAGGGCGGTAAAATTCAGGTGTCCGGCTCGGTTAGCTCACAATATTTGAGCGCCTTGCTATTCCTTACGCCTTTACTGGAGGAAGACAGTGAAATCGAAGTGCTGCATGACTTGAAATCCAAGGTGGTCATTGGGCAGACCCTGGAGGTATTGCAAGAGGCTGGTATTATCATTCATGCAAGCGATGATTACATGTCTTTCCGTGTCCCGGGGCGGCAATCCTATCAGCCACGTACGTATACTGTACAGGGAGACTATCCAGGGAGTGCAGCGGTGCTAGCGGCTGCTGCAGTAACGAATTCTGATGTTACCATTCATCGTCTTAAAGAGCAGAGCAAACAGGGAGAACGCGCTATCGTAGATGTGCTGCGCATGATGGAAGTGCCACTGACACACGAGAACGATACCGTTGTCGTGAAGGGCAATGGCCGATTGAAAGCTGTCGAGTTTGACGGTGATGCTGCAACAGACGCTGTGCTTGCAATGGTGGCTGCGGCTGTATTTGCTGAAGGCACGTCCCGCTTTTATAACGTGGAGAATTTACGGTATAAGGAATGTGACCGCATTACCGATTATTTGAATGAGCTGACCAAGGCTGGAGCTCGGGTAGAAGAACGCCAAGCGGAAATTATCGTACATGGCAGACCGGAGGGTGTCGAAGGTGGCGTGGAAATTAACGCGCATTTTGATCACCGTGTTATTATGGCCTTGACGATTGTAGGTTTGCGTTCACAGAAGCCGTTAGTGATCAAGGATGCACATCATGTCGCCAAATCGTATCCGCAGTATTTTGATCATCTAACGACGCTTGGTGCTTCTGTAGAATGGGTAAAATAAAAGCAAACGAAGATGCGAATAGGAGGGAACAGGATGGCTTTTGAAAATCCGTCGAGAGAAGAGATTAAAACCATTTTGGAACAAGTAGGCAATATTGCGGTTGTAGGTTTGTCTGATAAATCAGATCGAACCTCTTATATGGTTTCTTATGCCATGCAGAAGCGGGGATACCGGATTATTCCGGTTAACCCTGCGGCGGCAGGGCAAACGATTCTTGGGGAGACTTGTTATGCCAGTCTTGCTGAAGTACCTGAGCCTGTGGAGCTGGTCAATGTATTCCGCCGCAGTGAATACTGTGCAGAGGTTGCGCGTGAAGCAGCAGCTATTGGAGCTAAGATTTTATGGCTTCAACAGGGGATTATAAGCCAGGAAGCCGCTGACATTGCGCAGGAGCATGGAATGACGGTTATTATGGATCGTTGCATTAAGGTGGAGGACTCAGTGACCCAGGCTGTACGTAAAGGATAAACAAGGATCAGTGACCCGTGCTATACGCACATGAAAACCTTCTTCCCTTGCTTCACAGGGTTGAAGGTTTTTGGTGCGAAATGAGGAATATGGTAAAGTATATTATACTTTTAGCAATCCATATAATGTATGTATGCCTGATGATGAAAATGGTCTAGACGGATTCATAGTGTTATCTGTTGTGGTGATAAAGTTTTTTGACCTGTAGAAGTGTAAATAAATATTTTGGCAGATGGAATCATTGCTTTGACAAAAGTATTTATTCGGCTTACCATCAGGGATAGAAAGGAGAGGAATGCCATGAATTGGCTCGGATCCTTACAACAGCTCGGTCGTGCTGTCATGCTCCCGACGATGGTGCTACCAGCCGCTGCAATATTGCTAAGTCTCGGCAGCCTTCCTTGGTCCACATGGGGATTCCCTATGGTGTCTGATATGGCAAATGCGGCGGGACATGGGATTTTTTATTTTTTGCCATATTTATTTGCGGTTGGTGTTGCACTGGGGATGTCGAATCAGGCAGGTCAGGCGGGACTGGCAGCATTAGCTGGTATGGCTATATATGATCAGGTCACATTGAGATTTGGAAACGGACTCATTCAACCGGCGACGCTCATTGGTATCATTTTGGGGGTCATTTCAGGGGTGGCTTATAATCGCTTCAAAAGCATCAAATTGCCCGAGGTGCTTCAGTTTTTTGGGGGTACCCGATTTGTTCTGCTGCTTATTGGCCTCTTCTCGGCTGTGTTTGCAGGACTCATGCTAATTATTGCCCCACTCATACAGAGAGGGCTGCAATTTATAGTAGGTCTGGAATCGAGCTTGGGCGGCTTTGGACTGTTTATCTACGGTATTCTATATCGGTTGCTGGCGGCCTTTGGTCTGCACCATCTGCTTAATAATATTTTTTGGTTTCAACTGGGTACATATAAAACGCCGTCTGGCAACGTTGTGCAGGGAGATTTACCCCGGTTTTTTGCTGGCGATCCGACAGCGGGCTATTTCATGTCCGGGTTGTTCCCCATTATGATGTTTGCGATCCCTGCCATTGCGCTGGCGATCATTCAGGAAGCACGTGAAGATTTGAAGCCAAAGGTGCAAAAAACATTTTTGACGGCTGCGCTTGTCTGCTTTTTTACCGGAGTGTCGGAACAGATCGAGTTCGCCTTTTTGTTTGCAGCACCTTATTTGTTCCTCGTTCATGCGGTTATGTCTGGGCTGGCCATGTGGCTTACCTTTGAGCTGGATATTCATCACGGATTTTCCTATTCGGCGGGTTTTATAGATTATGTCCTTAATTTTCATCTCTCACATAACGCCTGGTTGTTAATTCCAGTGGGAGTGGCGTATGGGCTTGTGTATTATGTACTGTTTCGATGGGCTATCCGGCGGTTCCGTATTCCAACTCCTGGGCGCGAGGAAGGTTCGGTTCTGGAGGATTGGGCCGGCAATATTCCTTATAGTGCTCCGCTTATTTTGGAAGCACTTGGCGGGAAGGAAAATATTGTGCAGGTGGAGGCCTGCATCACACGTTTGCGGCTGACCGTCCACAATGACAGACTGATCGATACCGGAGCGATGAAGGCTTTGGGATCGGCCGGGCTTATCAATCTGGGTGGAGGTAATTTGCAGGTTGTATTCGGAACGTATTCAGAACTGATTCGTGAGGAAATCGCGAAGCTGATGGAGCGTGATCTCCCTCAAATTTTGTTCAACGCTCCTGTACATGGAAAAATGCTCCCGATTCATGAAGTGCCTGACAAAATTTTTGCGACGAAGCTGGTCGGGGACGGTGTTGCTTTTGTTCCTGAACGTGGTGAACTTGTGTCTCCAGTGTATGGTACTGTGATGCACTTGTATCCGACTATGCACGCTTTAGGCATCTCCACACGAGAGGGACTTGAGGTTCTGCTCCACATAGGGATTGATACTTCACAGCTAAAAGGAAATTTTACTGCTATGGTAGAAGCAGGCGATACGGTGGAACCGGGGCAATTGCTGATCAAATTTGATTTGCAGGCGCTGCGCGAGCAAGCTCCATCGCTGGTGACTCCTATGGTCATCACGAATCCGGATCGCGTCAAGTCGTGGAGCTTTGCTCCGTTTAAAACAGTGAAAAAAGGTCAGGCCTCGGTAATGTCCGTTGTGCTGCATGACAGGAATGTTGGAGGGGTAGAAACATGATAGAAGGCATCGGCGCCGCAGCAGGTGTGGCAATCGGGAAGGCATTTGTCCTGCCGAGCTGGGAGTGGGATTTACCTGATCAAAAAATGGATGCGGTAGATCTTGCAAAGGAATTTGAACGGTTGTATGAAGGGATACGCACATCCAAAAGTGAGATCCAGTTTATTAAGGATGAGTTTCGAGAGATGGTGGGGCCGGAGGAATCCAGCATTTTTGATGCTCATCTTGCGATATTGGAAGATCCAGAATTCATGAATGAAATTCGCGGAATTATTGAGCGTCAGTATAAGGCGGCCGAGGTGGCCGTGAAGGAAGCCATTGATCATTTTGTAACAATGTTTGATTTACTGGATGATGAATATATGAAGGAGCGGGCAATTGATATCAAAGATGTGGGAAACCGGCTGCTCAAGCATTTGCTGGGTGCACCGGAAGTGACTCTTCCCAAGGATACACAGCCCTATATTCTGGTAGCCAAGGAGCTCTCACCCTCCCAATCGGCACACTTGAATCCTAGCTATGTTTTAGGGATTGTAACTATGAATGGTGGTAAAACATCACATTCTGCGATCATGGCCCGCGCACTTGGTATTCCACTCGTTTCAGGACTGGAGAGCAATCTGAATTTGCCCGTTCAAACGGGAGATATGATGGTTGTGGACGGAGACCTGGGCAAAGTTTATGTGAATCCGGAAAAAACGGTAACTGATCATTATAAAATTTTGCGTGACGAGCAGCGACGCAGAAAAGAGCAGCTTCAGGTACTTGCTTCTGTAGATGCCGTGACCAAGGATGGAACCACCCTGAGGCTGGCGGCCAATATTAGTTCGATTAAAGAGCTGGAGGCAGCTTTGAAGCATGGCGCTCAAGGTGTGGGACTGTTCCGCACGGAGTTTTTATACATGGATCGCAAATCTGCTCCAGATGAAGAGGAGCAGTATGAAGTATATCGGCTGATAGCGGAAAAGGCAGGAAACCACTCTGTAGTCATCCGTACATTGGATATCGGTGGAGATAAGCCGTTGGACTATCTTCAACTACCAGAGGAAGAAAATCCTTTTCTAGGTTACCGTGCTATACGGATCAGTCTGGATTGGAAGGAATTGTTTAAAACCCAGTTGACTGCAATTTTAAGAGCCAGTGCAACGGGAAATATCAAGGTAATGTATCCGATGATCTCATCCGTGGAGGAGGTCCGCCAGGCAGATGCTCTTTTGAAGGAGGCTATGGCGGATTTGGATGCAAGAGGGCTTGCCTATAATCCAAACATTCAGCGAGGAATTATGATTGAGGTACCGGCTGCAGCGATGATCGCTGATCTATTGGCAGCTGAAACAGATTTTTTTAGTATCGGAACGAATGATCTGGTTCAGTATGTGCTGGCTGTAGACCGTATGAATGAGCAGATTGCACATATGTACCATCCATACCATCCAGCTGTACTTCGAATGCTGCGCATGACTGCACAAGCGGCACATCAAGCAGGAATTGATGTGAGTGTATGTGGTGAGATGGCTGGAGATGAACGTTCCGTTCCTCTTTGGCTGGAACTGGGGATACATCAACTCAGCATGTCTCCCCAATCTTTGTTGCGGGTCAAGCATCGTGTGCTGAATACGACTGCATCTGAGGCAACGACAGTCGCTCAGGTTTGCTTTGGCATGTCCACTGGTGCAGCGATCGAAGACAAGCTGACTGCAGCTAATGTCAGCTGCACTCCGGCCGGGCCTGGACGGCAGTAATATATAATGTCCGCAAAGCTTTGCACAGCCAACACCCCGTATTGTTGAGCTTGTCGTAGCAAACCTTAAGGCGTAGCACGGCTTGGACGAAAAAGAACCTTCAAAACCACTTATTCATGGTTTTGAAGGTTCTTTTTTTCATCTTGTTGACAGCCTCTTGAGATTACGGAAAATTAACTTAATCTCTTATTTCCGGGTGTTATCTGCTAACAAATCGCAGAACGCTTTTCCGTAAGGTGGAAGATCAGGCGGCCGACGAGCAGATACAATATGTCCGTCCGTCACAACTGCCTCATCCTTCCAAATAGCTCCTGCATTCTCCATATCATCACGAATACCTGGTGTGGAGGTTACCGTAACACCATCCAAAATTTTAGCAGAAATCAGTACCCAGCCTGCATGGCAGATTTGTCCAATCGGCTTATGAGCAGCATGAAACTCCTGTACGAGTTGAATTACCTTGGGATAGCGGCGCAGTTTATCAGGTGCCCAACCGCCAGGGACGAGAATCCCGTCATAATCACTGCTATTCAGTTCCTCAAAGGCATATTCCGCTTCAGCAGGTACGCCATATTTTCCAATATATTTTTTACCTTTTTCCGCACCGGCTAAATGCACTTCTGCGCCTTCTTCACGAACACGGTAAATCGGATACCACAGCTCCAGATCCTCGAATTCCTCATCCACCAGGGCGATAACCTTTTTTCCGGCAAGTCTTGACATCCAACCATCCTTTCGTGCGTCACATGATGACACCTCTGTTTTGTAATCTGTACTTTTACATCTTAAGAAAAAGAACGCTCGAAGTCCATTCCTTCGCAGATTCTTATGTTAGCAGTCTGCTCTTTGACAGCAATTGTCGTCATTTTCTGACCCGCCAAAGCTTTGGTAATTTGTTCATAGCTGCAATCTGTGGAAGGATTTGAGGTCCCAAAGTCGAAATAAAACAAGGTATGATAGATTTAATGGAGTTAACAATTATTTATTAGACTAGTAGATAGATATATTTGGATTCTGATGAGATCCTCGTATAGTTTGATCCTACGTAATGAGGTGGTTAAATGCAGAAGCAATGTCAATGTGGCAAACCGATGGGACTGGAACTGCGAAAGGTAATCTATGCGGGCAAGGTTGAAATTTTGCACGTCCCTGTATTCTCATGCTCGTCATGCTTTTCCAGTGAGGTTTTGCAGCATGTGACGAAGGACATTAAGGCACTATTACAAAGTCTAGGGAGCAAACCTACGGCACGGAGAATATCTTTTGCTCGCAACAATGAACTGGCAGAAATAATTCGCAAGCTTGTATTGGAGGAAGCGGACAATCCCAATGTGGATTGGCAATCTGCTTTGGAGGAGCGCATGGAGCTTCGAATTAATCTCTTACTGGATCTTTATCGCTATGCGAGAAGTCTGGGAGACGAAGATTGGATGAATGATGTAGAGAAAAAATTGGTTCAATTATCCGGTTTTACCAGTGAATCGGTATTTACGAATACAAAAAACTAAAAAATATGAAAATTTTCATGGTCACCATTGGATTTTACATGTTCTTTTTGTTACGATGTGAATAGGCCATACGACAAGACACAGAAAGGAATGTATATCCAATGGCGACGATGACAAAAATGACTACTGTTCAACAATTAAATACGGCTCTGGAAGCGTCATCAGACAAGCCGTTGCTTCTCTTTAAACATAGCACACGTTGTCCGATAAGTGCAGGCGCATATCAGGAAGTGGAGTCCTATTTGCATGGCGCTCCCAACGAAAATATTGAATACGGTATCATTTATGTAGTAGAAGATCGGCCGGTGTCCAATGAAACCGCGGACAGGCTTCAGGTGAAGCATGAATCCCCGCAGGCCATTTTAATCAAGGGCGGAGAGGCTGTTTGGCATACATCCCATTCGAATATTACAGCCCGTGCACTCCACGATCATCTCACATAGATAGAATGTGTGCTGTCGTTGCATAAAGTAGTATTTTGTCGTATCATGGTTCTAATTAGTTGATCTAGGATTCGGTTGAAAATTTATTGGCAATGGAGAGAAGGAATGTGACGGTAACGATCTATGATGTAGCTCGCGAAGCTGGTGTCTCAATGGCCACAGTGTCCCGCGTAGTTAACAATAATCCTAATGTGAAACCTCAGACCCGCAAGAAAGTGTACGAAGCGATTGAACAATTGGGATATCGCCCAAATGCGGTCGCTAGAGGTCTGGCCAGCAAGAAGACAACGACCGTCGGCGTGGTTATACCCGATATATCGAACTCAATTTTTGCAGAAATTGCGCGCGGTATTGAGGATATAGCGAATATGTATCACTATAATATTATTTTGTGTAATGCCGACAAGCGAAAAGAAAAAGAGATTCGTGTCATCAACACATTGCTTGAAAAGCAAGTGGATGGTCTTCTGTTCATGGGTGGTACAGTAACGGACGAGCATATTCAGGCGTTCCATACAGCTGCGGTCCCTATCGTTCTATGTGCAACGAGTGATGAAAAAGGAAGCTATCCTTCGGTCGATATCGACCATGAAGCCGCTGCTTTTGATGCAGTAAACACGTTGATCCGCCATGGACACCGTCAAATCGCAATGATCAGTGGTACGCTTCAAGACCCTGCAAACGGCTATGCACGTTTCCAAGGTTACAAGAGAGCACTGGAAACAGCCGGAATTGATTATCAGGAGGATCTCGTGCGAATCGGGAACTACCGTTATGAATCCGGTGTCGAAGCAATGAAATATTTTCTCGGCCTGAAGAAGAAGCCAAGTGCGATTTTTGCTGCTACGGATGAAATGGCAATTGGTGCGATCCACAGTATTCAGGATGAGGGATTGAAAGTTCCTGATGATTTTTCGGTAATCAGTGTTGACAATATTCGTATGGCCTCTATGGTTCGTCCTCAGCTGACAACCGTCGCGCAACCGATGTACGATTTGGGTGCG
This sequence comes from Paenibacillus sp. FSL P2-0173, assembly GCF_038008045.1. Classification (NCBI taxonomy): domain Bacteria; kingdom Bacillati; phylum Bacillota; class Bacilli; order Caryophanales; family Paenibacillaceae; genus Paenibacillus; species Paenibacillus sp. FSL P2-0173. Next base: position 969,263 of record NZ_JBBOYK010000001.1, on the reverse strand, counting down.
GTAGCGATGCGTTTGCTGACCAAGCTGATGAAAAAGGAAAACGTGGAGAACCCTCGCGTTATTTTGCCGCATGAAACTATTTTGCGGTTGTCAGTTAATTATTTAGACTAGATGCAGTGCTGAATAGGATATACCTTCGATGAAAGCTCCTTTGATGGAGCTTTTTTCGCGGATATAAAGCTTCTTATGGACATCATCATCAAACCAAGAATAGAGGGATGCGTAATGAGCCGACTTTACGGATTAATGGGTGCTATGGATGAAGAAATTGAATTGCTGCTGGCAGCGATGACGGAAGCGAGCAAGACGGTCAAGGCTGGAATCACGTACACTACAGGAATCATTCACGGACAAAGAGTCGTTGTCTGCAAATCCGGTGTAGGCAAGGTTAATGCTGCGGTAACAACACAAATCCTGATTGATCATTTTGGTGTAGAACAGATTATATTTACGGGAGTGGCAGGGGCAGTTCATCCCGATTTAAACATTGGGGATATTGTCATCTCATCAACATGTATGCAGCATGATATGGATGTAACGCCTTTGGGTTATGCCAGAGGGGTCATTCCTTATCAGGACACCTCAGAGTTTGTGGCTGATCCCGAGCTTGCAAGTCTAGCTGAGCAAGCCTGCAAATCGTTTGGCGATCGGTATATTGTCGGCAAGGTACTTTCTGGCGATCAATTTGTTGCAAATCGTGAGTTAGTGACTGCATTGCATCAGGAAATGGACGGTGCTTGTACCGAAATGGAGGGTGCAGCTGTGGCTCAGACAGCTCATATGAACGCTGTGCCTTATGTTGTCCTACGATCTATGTCAGATAAGGCTGATGGATCGGCTCACGTTAATTATGCTGAATTTACGGTAGAGGCTTCACATCGTTCGCATCGTATTGTGGAGTTCATGCTCAAGCATTTGGGATAAGGGTATAATTTTTTAATACATGAATCTTCGGACAAACCGGATATGGTCAAACTGCTCCTGTGATGCGAGGGGCACATCCGTTCCCATTCGTACCATCAGACAGTTGGCAGGATGTGAGCATATTTCAGGATCATCCGTGGCGTACCAAACCATATCTACAGTTTTCATCAGACGTTCCATCATGCGGCGGTATTCCCATACGGAGAGACCGCTGCCTTTTAAATCCCAATGCCAATAGTATTCGGTGGTAAAAATAATATAGGATTCAAGTTGTCTGTCCTCAAAGGCAATCCGAATCATTCGGCTACCCAGGCCCAGACCACGATAGTCATCGGCTACCTCAACAGCTCCAAGTTCCAGTAAATCCTTCATGCCAGCTTCCGACCAGCGCTCCATCTCATCTGGGTAATGAAAAGTAACATATCCCAGAAGGGTTTCCCCGTTGTGGGCAATGATAATTCTGCCTTCAGGCAGTTCTGAAATATCCACCAACGCGTCGAACTGTTCCTTTGGTTTGCGAAAGGCATCTAATTGCTTGTGCATTTGAAATGAACGCAGTTGATCCGCGGATACGGGGCCTTCTACATAGATTGTTTGTCCGTTATGATCCAGCGTGTCCAAGTGGTACAGTTTTAAATGCTGCATGTGTACGCCCTCCTTGTTCGCCATGAGCTCGTTCCTCATATCCCCTACTTATAGCAAAAAAACAATTAAATGAAAAGGATGGTCGTCACATCCTGACCTATGATATACTGTTTTAGACATAAAATGTTCACAATTAAGTGCTTAAATCAACCAGTACACCAAAGGACTTCATCTGCTTTATTGATTTTGTAAGCGTTATCTTGTTCTGTGTGATTCTCATTAATCCATTGTGAGGAGGCTTAACGCATGAAGATTGAAGAACTCCAGACTGTAGTTCCCACATCCAACATGGGCCCGTATGAACAAGCTTACAACAACTTTCAGTGGGAGGATGCAGAGCGTCATTTTACGTGGTATGAAACAGGCAAGGTCAATATGGCACATGAAGCCATTGATCGACATGTACAGGAAGGACGAGGTGAGAAAGCGGCACTATTGTATTGTGACGCAAACCGTCACGAAACCTACACCTTCTCTCAGCTTCGTGCTAGTTCTAACAGGTTCGGAAATGTGCTGCGGAAATACGGTATTGGTAAAGGGGAGCGGGTGTTTATTTTCATGCCACGTTCACCCGAGCTGGTTATTAGTTTACTTGGTGTTCTAAAGGTAGGAGCTGTTGTCGGTCCATTGTTTGAGGCGTTTATGGAAACTGCGGTTAAGGATCGATTGGAGGATAGTGGGGCGGTGGCATTAGTGACCACACCTGCGCTTCTGTCACGGGTAAAACGTGAGGAGCTTCCTGAGCTGCGACATATTTTTGTGGTTGGTGATATGGATGCACGCGAGCAGGGGATTATCGATTTCGAGACAGAAATGCTTATGTCCTCAGAGGAACTTGAGCCAGAATGGTTGAATCGTGAAGATGGATTAATTATTCACTATACATCAGGCTCAACAGGCAAGCCCAAAGGCGTGTATCATGTGCAAAATGCGATGATTCAGCATTACTATACTGGCAAAATGGTGCTGGATTTGCGGGAAGATGATGTGTATTGGTGTACTGCTGATCCTGGCTGGGTCACGGGAACATCATACGGTATTTTTGCTCCATGGCTAAATGGAGCGACGAATGTCATTCGTGGGGGGCGTTTCAGCCCGGAAGACTGGTACCGCACGATTGAGCGTCACGAAGTGACCATATGGTATAGTGCTCCTACAGCGTTTCGGATGCTGATGAGCGCAGGGGAGCAGGTTGTTTCCAAATATGATCTTAGCAGTCTGCGGCATGTATTATCCGTTGGGGAACCGTTGAATCCAGAAGTGGTGCGATGGGGATGGCAAGTGTATACACAGCGCATTCATGATACTTGGTGGATGACGGAAACAGGAGCACAGTTGATCTGTAATTACCCTGAGCTGCCAATTAAGCCGGGTTCGATGGGAAAGCCACTCCCAGGTATTCAGGCTGCTATTTTGGACGACAGAGGGCAGGTGTTGCCTCCTGACCGGATGGGCCACTTGGCGATCCGTACACCATGGCCATCCATGATGAATCGTATATGGAACAATCCGAACAAGTTTCAGGAATATTTCCGCTTTCCCGGTTGGTATGTATCGGGTGATTCAGCTTACATGGATGAGGACGGATATTTCTGGTTTCAGGGTAGGATTGATGATGTCATTAACTCCTCCGGGGAGCGAATTGGCCCTTTTGAGGTGGAGAGCAAGCTTCTGGAGCATCCTGCAGTAGCGGAAGCCGGAGTCATTGGAAAACCAGATACCGTGCGGGGAGAGATTATCAAGGCTTTTGTTGCACTGCGTGAAGGCTATGCACCGTCTGAAGCTTTACAGCAGGACATCTATCGCTTCGTTAAGGAAGGGCTGTCTGCTCATGCTGCTCCACGCGAAATTGAGTTTAAGGAAAAGCTACCCAAAACCCGTTCCGGTAAAATTATGAGACGCGTGTTGAAAGCCTGGGAGCTTAACCTTCCTACAGGTGACTTATCTACCATAGAGGATTGAAGTGCTGTGCATATTAGAATTAAAAAAGGGAGTCTCCAAAGCCTTAATGGCTAAGGGGACTCCCTTTTTGATAGGGTGAATCTCATATTCACCCTATCACTTTCTGCTTTGTCTTCTGTTATGGACGGACGGCTCCGGAAGGAGCCGATTCCCCCATGGCATTCATGGAAGTGACACGAAACCAGCCTTTTGGCTTTTTCCCCGACTTATATTCAAAGCTGGGAGATGCGGTAGAGCCTATGTTTGTAAAAGGCTCCGCACCGCTTTCGCTGTAATACACGTTATAGCCTGTAATAGCGTCCGCAGACTTACCTGCGCTCCATTGGAGCGCTACGGATGAGCCAGCGGCTTTAGCTTGAGGCTGTCCAGGGGCAGTAGGAACCTCTGTAGGCTGTGCACCTGTTCCATCTCCCTCGCCCGGAACGTCTGGAGACTCAGAATCTGCAGGTGGCACCACAGGTGCTGCGCTTGCTTTCGTGCTTGGCCCAGACTCATGGCCGCCTACATCAACGGCGGTCACGTAGTAGCTGGAGCTGCTGCCCCCAGGGCTGTCAGAGAACACCTTGGAGCCGTCAGCCATAACAACCTTGCCAAGCCGTTGGAAGCTGCCCCCATCTGTAGAACGATACAGACGGTATCCTACGACGTCGCTGTTTCCGCTTGGGCTAAAGCTGATTATGGCTTTGCCGTCACTATAGCTTACGTTGACGCTAGATGGAGCGTTAGGGGCTGCTCCATCGTCCTTGCGTGGATCAATCTGAGTAGGAGCTTCCTTATCTGCATCCTGAGGCAGATAGTAGGACAACGAATTATGTCGTCTCATCACCTTGAAGGCTTGCTGAAGCTCTTTAATCAATTCTGAGATGGGCTTTTCCCGTTTTCTAACGGTCCGTTCATATAACATATCATCCGGTGTACCATCGCGTGGAATATAATTCACACCTTGGTAGGTAATATATTTCGCACGGCTCACACCATTTTCACTGTTTTTAGGTGGATACTTACTGTTATAAATGTCCGAACCATACGCGGATGCTGTGCGGCTTACAATGCCGTCAGGTCTCTTGAAGCTGTCCGTTTGGAACAGCTGGGCATCTTTAGCTGTTACTTCATTCATGATTAGAGCCCATAAGCGACGAGCCCGCTCTTTTTGGACTTTCGTTTCAAGCTTATTGACAGGTTGCTTGTAACCAACCCATACACCCAGCGTGACGTCAGGCGTAAAGCCCTCGAACCAAACATCAGTGTAGGATTGCGTAGTGCCTGTCTTGCCGGCAATCGGAATCTTGCCGGATTGATCAAAGTTCCGCTTCACCAGTCTGCCTGTGCCTTCCGACACGGCTGTACGCAACATATCCGTCATCAGGTAGGCGGTTTGCGGTGAGAAGGCCTGCACAGGATTAGCCTGATGCTTATATACAATATTGCCTTGCGAATCCACAATCTTTTCGATCATATAGGCGTCATTAAACACACCGCCATTTGGAATGGCTCCATATGCATTCGTGAGTTCCTCGACAGTCACCCCATGGGCCAAGCCGCCAAGTACACCCGTTTGAGCGTTGTTATCACTGGATTCCAAGGTGGTGATACCCAGTTTTTTAGCAAAAGCCCAAGCGTTGCTAATCCCTACTTTTTCGTTAAACAGCTTGAGTGCTATCGTATTTAGCGATTGATTCAGTGCATAACGCGCCGTAACCAATCCTTGATAGCGGTTGTTAGCATTTTTCGGAATGTGATATCCATTACTGCCATCTTTCAAAATAATAGGGGCATCATCCACGATACTACCAGGCTGCACAAGACCGCTGTCCAATGCAGGGAGATAGGCAGCAATCGGTTTCATTGCCGAACCTGGCTGACGTACCATCTGCGTGGCATAATTCATCTGCTCCTTTTGGAAGTCCCGACCTTCCATCATTCCAAGAATGGCGCCTGTTTTATGCTGAATCAGAATAGCCGCTGCTTGTTCGTCACCCTTGGTTTTACTAGTGGCAGAGAAGTTGTTTTTATTTTCTGCAATTTGACGCATAGATTTGTAGACGCTCTTATCAATGGTGGTGTACACCATATAACCGCCTGTGCGAAGCTGCTGTTCAGCTTCTTTGAGTAAATCGTTATCGTCCTTGGTCTTGGCATCTGCACTGGCATTAGCTGCTTGACCCGGATTGGTGACAGACATGAGTGCCTGCGCAGCCTGTCGTTCTGTTTCCATCATAAGGTATGGATAGGTGTTATAAGCTTTAACAGTGCGTGGTGCGAGAGATTTTTTGATATCAAAAGCCATCGCTTCATCATACTGTGCTTTATTGATTTTGTTCTCCTCCAGCATTCGACTGAGCACCAGGTGCTGGCGGTTGATGGCTCTTTTAAAGCCAGCTTCATTAAACTCGCCCTTACCGTTGTAAGCAGAATAAGAAGAAGGAAGCTGTGGCAAACCTGCCAGATAGGCGGCCTGGGCTACATTAATCTCGTTCAGATCATTCTCATTAAAAATACCTTTGGCCGCTGCTTTAATGCCAAAGACGTTGTAACCGCTTGAACCGTTACCAAAAGGTACTTTATTGAGATAGGCCGTAATAATTTGCTGCTTGCTCAGGAAGCGCTCAAGGCGCAGAGACAGCAAAATTTCTTTGACCTTGCGGTCATCCGTGCGATCGAGATTTAGAAAGACACGACGCGCAAGCTGCTGGGTGAGGGTACTCCCCCCGGTTTGTACGGATTCATGCAGCGCCTTTTGCTTCACAGCACGCAGCGTTCCCGACAAATCGACACCTTTATGCTCATAAAAATGATTATCTTCAATGGCAATGACTGCGTCAATGACGAGTTGTGGAATCTCCTTAAACGTGACAGGTCTTCGATCTTCTTCTGTCCGAAGTTGTCCGATGGGAGAGCCATCATTGAAATAAGCGAAGCCTGTAATTGCATTCTTATCTACTTCCTGTAGGATCATGGATCTGGAACGCACGGGTTCGCTTTTTACAATAGAAGCGACATATCCAGCGGCGGCCCCCCCTGCAAATAGTGCCCCCATAAAACCGATGATGATGACCCACTTTATGACACGGCCGAGCCTTCGCATGGTTGTCCTCAAGCGGGAAGGCTTTGGCGCTGATACATTGTTTTTTTCTTCAACCATTAAGTCTTCCTCCTTTATAACAGCCATTATTATAGCATAAAATTACAAAATGAACCCATATGCTAAAAAGCCTGTCTTTTGGTGTCGTTGACTACATAAAAGCAGTGTGTTATAAATAGGTCAAAGTAAATATCGTGAAAAGCAGAGAAAGACTTCAGTAGAAGGCGGATTCACGTTGTACAGAGAGCCGATGGGTGGTGTGAATCGGTAGCGTCCCTCCTTTGAATTACCGTCTGGAGCTGTCTGGATGAATGGAAAGCATTTGCAGGTTTGCGAAGCTACCATAGTAATCCAGTACCGGGTGTAGGCCCGTTATAGGAATGAAGTGAAAGAAATGTCTGTCTTTGACATGCGTTTCTTTAATTAGGGTGGTAACGCGAGTAGCTCCTTCTCGTCCCTTGGGATGAAAGGGGCTTTTTGGTTTGTCTAATATGTAATATTTTGGATGAAAAATAGGAGGTATACAGGATGAAGTGGGAAGAATTGAAGCCGGAGCAACAGGTAGAGGTCGAGCGACAGCTAGAGGTGATACAGCGGGGTGTGGCGGAAATTGTACCGGAGGATGAGCTGAAGCGTAAGGTAATCAAATCGGTCGTTAGCGGCGAGCCGCTCAAAATTAAGCTGGGTCTTGATCCATCTGCGCCCGACATTCACATCGGACATACGGTTGTTATGCACAAACTGCGCCAGTTCCAGGAATTAGGCCATCAAGTGCAACTGATTATCGGAGATTTTACAGGCAGAATTGGTGATCCGACAGGTAAATCGGAGACTCGTAAGCAACTGACTGAGGAAGATGTACAGCGTAATGCACAAACGTACAAGGAACAAATTTTTAAAATTCTCGATCCTGAAAAAACAAAGGTATTCTACAATTCCGAATGGTTAGGGCCAATGTCTTTTGCTGATGTAGTAACCCTGTCGGCCAAAGTAACGGTTGCCCGTATGTTGGAACGAGATGATTTTACAAAAAGGTACCAAAACGGATTGCCGATCAGCATCCATGAGTTCTTTTACCCGCTGATGCAGGGCATGGATTCCGTGGCTCTCCAAAGCGATATTGAATTGGGGGGGACGGATCAGAAGTTTAATCTGCTGATGGGCAGAACCCTGCAAAAAGAATACGGAGTTGAGCCGCAGGCTACTATTACATTACCATTGCTTGAAGGGCTGGATGGCGTCCAGAAGATGAGCAAAAGTTTGGGGAACTACATTGGTGTTGATGAGGAGCCGAACGAAATATACGGGAAATCCATGTCCGTTCCTGACGAGCTGATGCTGAAATATTTTGAGCTTGCAACGGATATCAACAACGAGGAGCTGGCAGAGCTGGCGAAAGGTGTTAAGGACGGCTCAGTACATCCACGTGATGCCAAAATGAAGCTGGCTGGAACGTTAGTGCGCATGTACCACGGTGAAGAAGCAGAGGAAGCAGCAAAGCAGCATTTTGTGACCGTATTCCAGCAACGTGCGCTGCCTGACGATATTGAAGAGTTCACCTTGACGGCTGATCAGTTAGAAGAAGGTGGCATTCGTGTAATCCAGTTGCTGACTCATCTGGGCTTTGCAGCATCTAATGGTGAAGCCAAGCGCAGTATTCAGCAGGGTTCGGTCAAAATTAACGAAGAGAAATGGACCGATGTGAACGAAGCATACACGCCGAAGGAAGGCGACATTGTGCAGGTAGGTAAACGGAAATTTGCTAAAATCAAGCTTGGATAATGAAAATATTTTCAAAAGCAGCGCTGAGATTGTATCGATCTCAGCGCTGCTTTTTTATTTCTGACAAGTGAAAAGTCATGGTAAACTTAGCACAAATAATCAAACATGTAGGTAAAGAGTTATACATAATGAAAACGTGGGTTGCACAATTTGGGTGTAGGATAGATAACCAAAACAATTACAAGTGCGGGGAAGGATTATATGGACTATTTTAAACGAATTCAGTGTGCGATTGAGTTTATTGAATTGAATCTCCGGGAGGATTTAAAAATTGCCGAGATTGCTTCACAGGCCTGTTTTTCAGCTTTTCATTTCCAACGGGTTTTTCAGGCCATTTCGGGTTTTACGGTTCAACAATATATAAGAAGGAGAAGATTGTCCGAGGCGGCTGAACAGCTAAAACAATCCAATCAAAAAGTGTTGGACATTGCTATTGAGTATCAGTACAACTCACAAGAAGCTTTTACCCGCGCTTTTGAAAAGAATTTTGGGATCACCCCTGGGAAGTATCGTAACGGTGATATCGAGTTTCCTGCGCAAAGTAAAATCAATTTTCTGGATTACCAAAAAAATACGATAGGGGATTTGGATGTGAATAAGCCGGTGATATTGCAGCTCGAAACAGTTAAAATTGTAGGATATGAATATAAAACAAATCTGAATAATGAGCAGCACTATAAAGAAATCCCAGGGTTTTATGGGCACTTTGGAGCAAATGAATATTTTATGTTTATCCCGAACAAAATTGCACCGGGAATGTCATATGGGGTTGCCTGTCGATTTGAAGACAACGGTGCATTTTCATTTGTGGTGGGCGAGGCAGTTGAAGAAGAGTCAAAAGAACTGGCAGAGGGTTTCGTATATATGGAGATTCCAGCAGGGAAGTATGCTGAGTTTGACGCTTCGGGTTCAGATGGACGGGTTCAGAATATACGAGACTTTATCTATGGCACATGGCTTCCTAATTCTAATTTTGAACGGAGGGAGGGGCCTGATTTTGAAATTACGGACGTGATGAATTCCTCCTATCCAGATCACTTGAGTATGAAGGTATACATCCCCATTGAATAAAACCCTCAGGCTCGATGCATAGGGAATATAAAAAAAGCACCCGAATAAATTCGGGTGCTTTTTGGTGCTAATACAAGGATTAGCGGTTGTAGAATTCGACGATTTGTTTTTCATCGATATCTTGGGACAATTCGCCACGCTCAGGCAAACGAATGAATTTACCTTCCAGAGCTGCGTCATTGTACTCCAGGTAAGCTGCCAAGTGGTTGCGGTTTTCCAAAGCTTCTTTAATGGAAGACAGGGAACGACTTCTTTCACGAAGACCGATCACGTCGCCAAGACTTACTTGGTAAGAAGCGATGTCAACTTTTTTACCGTTCACAGTAACGTGACCGTGAGCTACCAATTGACGTGCGCCTGCACGGGAATTAGCAAAGCCAAGACGGAACACAAGGTTGTCCAGGCGGCTTTCCAGCAAGAACATAAAGTTTTCACCAGCGATACCGTGCATGTGTTGAGCTTTGTTGAACAGGGTACGGAATTGTTTTTCACCCAAGCCGTACATGTGACGCAGCTTTTGTTTCTCTTGAAGCTGCATACCGTAGTTGCTGATTTTTCTCCGTTGGTTTGCACCATGTTGTCCCGGAGGGAAAGGGCGTTTCAATTCTTTACCTGTGCCGCTCAGGGAAATACCGAGACGACGGCTCAATTTAAATTTAGGACCAGTGTAACGTGCCATTATAGAGTTAACTCCTTCATAATTAAAATTTGAGTTGGGGCTCTCTTTGCGCTCCAATTTGTTCGGCGCTACCAATTAAGGTAAGACGCACTACTGACAGAAAAGTTCAGCCGCTGTCCTGTCAGCAACAAAAAAGATGAGGGTGACACAAACTGTTACGCCCAAAATTTAAGATCCGCACAGTAGATAGTTCTGCCGTACAGTCTTTTTCATTAATATATACTATATGTAAGAGTGGGTCAATGTCAAGAAAAGAAAAAGAATGAAAACGTCAGAATTTGTCGATAGGGCTTAAGAACTAAAAAAGTGGGACGAATTTCTGAAAAATGGATGCAAATTTCTAGAGTTGAGAGTAAAATAGATCATATTATGAGCTATAGTGGTGTATAGCCGCTGTCTTGGTACAGCTAATTTTGCTGTGAAGGAGCGCCTTAATATGTCGGAATTTTCAACAACGGATCAGCAAATGCTTGACAGTAAAACAGTCCAGGCTGGCGGTGCTCCGCTGTTTGATGATAAAGGATATACGTCTTTTGCCTGGCTCCAGAACATGGATATGACACCCTATGATTTCCCCTATATTAACCAGCTGCTTGTCCAAGGATATCGGAGTTGGTTACAGCAGAGCAATGGTATATCCTGGATTAACGAAGAATATACTGGTGTTTTTAATTTTATAGGTGTTCGTGTTGCTGGTAGGGAAGAAGATGATGACGAGGATTTGGATTTGGTCGAACGTTGTTGCATATCTAGAGAGATGGAAGTGAGTCAGCGCAAACTTCGTGATGGAAGCCTTGCGTTTGTGTATATGGTTCCCATACTATGCCGTAATTACAAGAGGGAGCCCTTTGCCGCTCTTCGTTTTACACGGCCTGCTCAACATTCTGTCTCAAATCAGGACACATTGTTAGCAGCTGCTTTACATTTTAAATCCTGCTTTTACTCGAAGTTTGAGTATATATTTATGGAAGATATCCTTGGGATGCAGAATCGAAGCGATCGTGAAGGTAGACGCCGTTCTATTTTATTTCAGATTGTAAAACGGATGCATGACAAAATTGACGTGGAAGGCGTGCTGGATGAGGTATTCGGGAGCATCGCCTATTTGTTTCCCCATGTAGATATCACCTTGTATATGAGTCAGGATCGACACAGTCGCAATCCGCAGGTCAAACCTTTGCTGCTGCATGAACGGGACGAAGATGTATGCGTCCGTGCATTTATGAAAGGGCAAATGGCTGTGAATGAGCCTGTCGGTACACAAGATGAAATGACTGAAATCGGCATCCCATTACGTGGCAAGCAGGGTGTATACGGTGTTTTCCATATGATCCTTCCATCGGGTGCGGATAGTATGAAAAAAGTGGATGTAGAGCTGATTGCCATGATGGCGGATACGGCTGGCACTGCATTTGAAAATGCGAAGCTGCTTGAGCAGTCTAATGTACTTATTCATGAATTGCGTCTCATTAATGAACTGGTTCAGCGCTTGAATCAGAGCCTGAAGTTAAATGAAATATTTGAATTTGCCGTGCAGGAGTTATTAAAAATGTTCATGGCTGACTTTTGTTGTATTGTACAGCTTGATCAGGATGGAAGCTGTTTTAAGGTCATGTCGAGTAATGTGGAAAGCTTAAAATTAGAAAGTTACCCTCATGAAGAGGGATTTGCTGGACTGATACGCAAAACAGGAGAACCAGTGATTGTGTCTGACTATAGAAAGGATGGGAAGATAACCTCTCATTTTATGGATGCGACGGACTCCCAGTCTTTGATGGCTGTACCTATGAAGACCAGCGGTACTCCTAGAGGGGTTATACTATTGTCCAGCAAGCTTCCACACTTTTTCTCTTATGATAATTACAAAATGCTGCAAATGCTAGCCCCTCATATCGGGTTGGCGGTAACCAATGCTATGCTGCACGCTGAGGTGCGACGTTTGGCTAATATGGATATGTTAACAGGTCTGTATGTACGTCATTATGTGGACCAAATCATTCAGCAACATCAGGAAAAGGATTTCTGTGGATCTCTTATTTTGGTAGATATTGATCAATTCAAACAGGTGAACGATACGTATGGGCATCAGACGGGTGACGAAATTCTGAAAAGCGTCAGCAATATCGTTCGTTCGGCGACTCGCGATGAGGATGTATGTGCCAGATGGGGCGGCGAGGAGCTTGCCATTTATTTACCGCAGCTGGGGGTACAGCAGGCGCTCGGATATGCAGAAAAAATACGTTACCGTGTACAGCATGAAACCGAGCCTCAGGTGACTGTTTCTTGCGGGATTGCTGAATGGAACTGGCTGGACGAGCAGATCAGTATTGAATCTTTATTTTATGGGGCTGATATGGCCTTGTACGAAGCGAAAAATGAAGGACGCAATCGAATAGTTGTTGATCATGTAGCCAATGTGTAGAGAATATTTCTTAGGGAATGTTCTCTTTTTGTCTTGCATAACCCATTGCAGACAGGTAATCCTAAACGTAGCTTTATCGTGTGTATGTTTGAACTATAGGGAAAACACGATAAAGTGAACCAGGTAGCATAACTGCCTTGAAGCAGGATTATTGCTCATGAGTACAGTTATGTTCAGGATAGGACGGATGATGGGATGCATTGGAGAAAGCAATGGGTGATTCAGGTTTGTGGTGTGTTCCTTGTGATAGGTGTGTTAAGTGGTTGTGCACTGGATCGACAATATACTCCTGAGCAGATTTTTAAGAGATCTGTTGCAGGAATGGCTGGCAAAGAGATGGTAACGTTTACTGGACGGACTGCAATTAGAACTGACAGTGGTCTGCCAACGAATAAGCAGTTTGAATATCGCGGTAGGCTAAGAAATCACGATGAATTGATCATGCATTGGGGCTCTACAGAAGCTTTTCGTAAGCAAGGTGGCTACGTAGCCCTGCAACAAGGTAAGTCCAAGCATGATGTTACACAAGAACATTTTCTTCGTCAGAGTGGAAAATGGGTTGCGCTGACATCCGGTTATCCCCCTCTGGGTGGAAATGGTATGTTAAATCGCTTCAATCCGATTCAGGAGCTTGAGGAATTAAATACACTGAATAAGAGCATTCGTATGGAAACGGGAGCTGCCCGGGGAACTTGGATGTTGAGGATTGAACCGGAATCTGCTTCGGCAAAGCGCTGGTTGAAAGATCGTTTAATAAAAGAAATGAATACGTTAAACCCTCAAATCGGGATATTAAAAACGCAGCATACAGGAACGAATCGAGAACTGCAAAAGAAGCTGACTCAAGTATGGTCACAAAGTTGTGAGGATATGAGCAACCAGTTGGAGCAATCCATTGTGCGTACTGTGTATCATCTGACCATAGATCGCCAAACAGGTTTACCCTTAAAGCTTTCATCGGAATGCAGGATTTCCCGACAGGGAGTGAATGAAGAGCTGCATCAAGAGGCTTTGATAACCAGAGTTACTTTTGAGGACTACAAGTAACGGAGCGGGCGTGATACAATGAATTTTGAATTAACCATTGTTCAAAAAGAATGAAATAGAGAAGGAGAGACACTACATGAAAGATCCTAGAATACTTAAGCTGGCGGAAAATTTGGTAGGTTACTCTGTTGAGGTGCAGCCTGGAGAAAATGTATTGATCGAAATGATTGGTACAGAGCGTGACTTGCTTAACGCCATCATTCATGAAGTTGGTAAAAAAGGTGGAAATGTTTTTGTACAACTTACAGACCGTAAGGTACAGAGCGCCATGCTTCGTCACGCGACAAAGGAAATGCTGGAGACCTGGGCTGAGATTGACCTTAACCGGATGAAGCAAATGCACTGCTACATCGGAATTCGTGCAGGGGAAAATGTAAATGATCTGTCAGATGTGCCGGAAGATAAAATGAAAATGTATAATTCCATTTATCAGCATGCGGTACATAGCGAACAACGGGTGAAACACACCAAATGGGTAGTGCTGCGTTATCCGAATGACAGCATGGCTCAATTGGCGAATATCAGCACAGAAGCATTCGAAGATTTTTATTTCGATGTGTGTAATTTGGATTATGCAAAAATGGACAAAGCTCAAGATGCATTGGCAGACCTGATGAATCGGACGGACAAGGTACGGATCAGCGGACCGGGTACGGATTTGAATTTCTCTATTAAACAAATCGGAGCTATCAAGTGTTCAGGTCAATGCAATATCCCGGATGGCGAAGTATACAGCGCACCTGTACGTGATTCCGTTAACGGAACTATCAGCTACAATGCACAAACCCTATATAATGGTATTACTTTTGAAAATGTTAAATTCCGTTTTGAAAATGGTAAGATCGTGGAAGCGACGAGTAACGATACGAAGCGGCTGAATGATATTCTTGATTCTGACGAGGGAGCACGTTATATTGGCGAGTTTGCCATCGGGTTTAATCCGCACATTTTACATCCAATGAAGGATATTTTGTTTGACGAGAAAATCGCTGGCAGCTTGCATTTTACACCAGGTCAAGCTTATGAAACAGCGGATAACGGTAATCGTTCATCCATCCACTGGGATTTGGTGTTGATTCAGCGTCCAGAATACGGCGGTGGTGAAATTTATTTTGACGATGTTTTGATTCGTAAAGACGGCATCTTTGTACTGCCTGAGCTGGAGCCATTAAACCCTGAAAATTTAAAATAACGATATCCGTTCTTGCTGAGAAAGCGATTTCAATGTATTATTATGGATGAGTAACGATACATGACAATTCAGTAAAGCGAGGGATCTCTATGTCCAATAATAACGCGGCTGTTGTTGAAATTGCACAGACGGCGAGCAAGTTTACCTCTTCCATCGTCCTTCATTCCGAAAATAAGTATATTGATGTGAAAAGTATACTGGGCTTGTTTACGACCCTAGTCAGCAGCCATAGCTATGAACTACACGTTCATGGACCAGATGCGGAGGAAGCTAAGAAAGCGATCATCGAGGTGTTCGAGAAGCACGGACTTCATATTTCAGTAGCCAGCTAACTTTATTCTTGAAGCAAAAGCATCCCTACCTGTAACTGTAGGGATGCTTTTTTTGTCAGGTTCTTGTATTAGCCTGCAATTTGGTCTAATATTAAGGATAGGACGTCTTGTGCGACATTGAGACATAGGGGGGAAGAATCCATGACTTCATCTGATTTGCAGGAACAATTGAATATCAAGGCTATTAATCTGCTTCAGGAAGATGCAGATAAAATAAAGAAGCTTATTGAAGTACAGATGGAGAATCTGGCAACCCGTTATTGCCCTCTCTATGAGGAAGTGCTGGATACTCAGATGTACGGATTTTCCAAGGAAGTGGATTTTGCGGTTCGCGCTGGACTTCTTCCGGAAATGGTAGGTAAACAGCTGGTCAGTGAGCTGGAACGCAATCTGGCTATTCTATATGAGGCCATGAATAATAAGGCCAATTAGGAAGACGGTTGAATTGATGAGAGCATGCGTAGTTTGAGAGCATGCTTTTTTTGATGCCTTTTTTAAAAAAATGTTCTTTTAGGATGGTGAAAGCGCATCGCCCTTCCACCATCCTAATGCACATTTTAAAACCTTAAAAGCTACACAAGGAAGAAGGATACACCTAACAATACATACACTACCAGTAGCATGAGTCCCTCATACCAGTTGGTTGAGCCGTCCTGGGTGATGGATTTGGCGATAAATACAGCGACAGCAATGGCGACCAGCTCAATTGTGGTGAAAACAATATTCATCGTGTTTCCCATAAAGTAACTGATAAAAATCAGCACAGGGGCAACAAATAGTGCAATTTGCAAACTGCTGCCGATAGCTATTTCGACAGATGCACCGATTTTGTTCTTCATCGCCAGTAAAATAGCAGCGCTGTGTTCGGCTGCATTACCAATAATAGCGACGAGGAAGGCACCTACAAACAATTCGCTGAGCCCAAATTGGGTCGTAAATACCTCCAGTGTACCTACCAGCCATTCGCTGACAAAAGCGACCATGACAGTAGCGAGTACCAAATAGGCAATGGATTTGTTTCTGGACCACACAGGGGCATGCTCATGTGGCAATTCTTCATCTTTTTGTTCGGTCACATCAGCTAAATAGTCCTTATGCGTAATCATAGAAAAAATAAGCCACGCAATATACGCGACAATGAGCGTGCCTGCGACAATGAGGCTGAGCGTATCTGATTCGTTATCCGTGATAACGTGTGTGTTCAGAAAGACAGCTGGAACGAACAAGGCAATAACAGCCACAATCATCAGAGAACCACTTAATCCAGCCAGCGATATATTGAAATTTTGCACTTTGTACTTTAAACCGCCAGCGAACAGACTTGCTCCGAGCACCAGCAGCAGATTACCGATGATGGAACCGGTAAGACTGGCCTTTACCATATCGTAAAGACCTTCTTTAACAAGAAAGATGGCGATGATCAGTTCGGCTGCGTTACCAAAGGTGGCATTTAAGAATCCGCCTAAACGTTGGCCAGCATAATGCGCGACACTTTCGGTCGCCCTGCCGAGAAAACCGGCTACGAATACAACAGAAATTGCGCAAATGACAAATTGGGCTATAGCGTTCCAATGCGTGTAATGAGCGACTGCGCTAAGAGCAAATGTCACTATAAGCAAAGCGGGAGATAACCATTTTTTCAATGAAGAGCACCTCGATATCAATAGATGTGTACAAGTTTGGTGAAAGCTGTCACTTGTATGGATTTTCTAAATTAATATACCCAAAATGATATAGGTTGTAAACGAAAGTTGTTTTTCATACGTAGGGTTTGCATTTGGAGTGGCTGAGGCTTTACAATACAAATAAAGGATGGATGAAGGGGGACATAGGTCATGGCAGAGCAAATTCAACAACTGGAAGCAGGAAACATCAAGATTTCCAACGATGTCGTAGGTAAAATTGCCGGGATGGCCGCATTAGAGACACCGGGCATTGCTGCAATGTCAGGCGGTTTATCGGAAGGCTGGGCCAAAAGGCTGAGCGGTAAAAATGTGCAAAAAGGCGTATCAGTGGAGGTTGGACAGCTGGAAGCTGCCATTGATCTACGTATTATCGTGCTCTACGAAACACCTATTCATGAGGTGTCCCGAATTCTTCAGCAAAATGTGCGAGAAGCCGTCGAAAGTATGACGGGTTTGCGGGTCGTGGAAGTGAACGTAAAAGTGGAAGGTGTCGCGTTCAAGGACGACGCAGTGTAAAAGAATCAGGAACCGATAAATTGACGTTTTTCACCAATTGTATACATGCCGGGAATTCCGTGGGATAACCCGAATAAAAACACGAAAACTGGTGGTTATAGAATCGCCAGTTTTCGTTTTGTGAGTCAACAGTATAGCCATTTTTGCAGAGGATTCCCGTATTTTTATACATAACCAAAAGAACTTCCAAAGCCACCGTTGTAAGTGGTCCATGGAAGTTCTTTTTTTAACGAAAACGGTTGGTTCTACGCGTTTGAAAGCGATTGGGTACTTCATTACGGACAGCTACCCCTGTGGTGCGTTCCTGCACCGCTTGTTTGGTGTTCTCACGAGAAATACTGAGCATAATGCCCATGGAAAACATCATGACAAGTAGGGAGGAGCCACCAAAGCTGATAAATGGAAGCGTTACGCCAGTGATTGGAATCGTTTGGGTTACACCGCCGATATTAATGAAGGCCTGAATAGCGATCAAACCCATGATGCCAGTGCCTACCAACGTTCCGAACGGATCATGGCAACGCAGAGCAATGATCATGCCTCGCCAAATGAAATACAAATATAGCATCAGGAATATGGCTGTTCCGACAAATCCGAATTCTTCACCAATTACAGAAAAGATAAAATCATTAAATGAATTAGGAAGATAGTGAAGCTTGATAATACCTTTACCAAATCCTGCCCCGTTTAAACCGCCTTCACCTATAGCTTGCAAGGACTGTACCAGATTGTATCCTGTTCCTTGTCTATATTTCTCGGGATTAAGAAAGGCTTGAAAGCGTCCGATTTTATAATCTTGCTTGGCAGCAGCTTGTCCATCTGTGGTTCCAGAATCTCCTCCAAACAACGACCCAATGCCAAATACGATGGAAGCGCCTAGCACGAGCAGAACAATTGATGCTGTAATATGCTTGACACTGGCTCCACCGGCATAAATAATCAGACCACTGGTAGCAACCAAAATGAAGCAGGAGCCTAAATCAGGTTGAAGCATGATGAGTCCTGCAACACAGCCTACAATGACTGTTACAGGTATGTAGCCAGTCCGCAGATCTCTAAAGCGATCTCCTTTTTTGACGATTAGTGCGGATAAGTAAAGAATGATGGAAATTTTTGCAAGCTCCGTTGGTTGGAAGCCAACACTACCAAACCTGAGCCAGCTTTTTGCGCCGTTAAGTGAGCCTGTAAAAAGAACGATGATTAGCAGTAATATAGTTATGAAAAATAAAGGTACAAAAAGCTTTTTATATTTTTCCATCTTAATATTCATAGCTACCAACATAATAAAAAGTCCAAGTACAGCAAAAGCAGATTGGCGCTTCACAAAATATAAAGAGTCAAAATTGTATTCTTTATTCAGCAGAGCTACGCTGGAGCTGGAGCTAAATACCATAATTACACCGAATCCAACCAATAACAAAGTGAGGATCAGCAATTGAAAATCCGGTGTGCCTCTTCTTCGAGTCTCCGGCTTCGTATTTCTCATATCAGCTTCCCCCGGTATTCGCCACAAGGTATATTCCTCGCAGACGGTTATCATTTTATCGTTTATCCATTTTATCATATTATGTTTGTTGGGCTTCTGCAACCTCCCTGAAGCAACAGATATCGCAACAATTCCATATCTGCTACAATAGGATGAAAATGAAGACTTGAGAGCAGCGGTGCATACGTGGTGACGCTGCATGATTAATTCGGGAACTTGCCCGGTGCTTTAAAAGGAGAGGTGGAGCAGAATTGACACAACATGCGATAGATAAGATCTGGTTTGATCGTTTGCAAGAAAACATGGTGGAGTGGCGTAGACATTTACATAAGAATCCCGAAATTTCCTTTCAAGAAAGCAAAACCGCAGCTTTTGTGGCGGATAAGTTGGAGAGTTGGGGAATCGAGATTCGCCGTCAGGTAGGGGGACACGGTGTTGTAGGCACCATTCGTGGTGCTAAACCTGGGCCTGTCGTCTTGCTGCGCGCCGATATGGATGCTCTTCCTATTCAGGATGAAAAGGAATGTGAATATCGCTCCAGCGTGGACGGAGCCATGCATGCTTGCGGCCATGACGGACATACATCCGCGTTGCTTGGAACGGCTTACTATTTCAGTCTGAATCGGGACGAGCTGCAAGGAGAAATTCGGTTGTTGTTCCAACCTGCGGAGGAATTGCTGCCTGGCGGAGCGGTCAGTGTAATAAAGGATGGTATATTGGAAGGTGTGGATGTCATTTATGGCATCCATTTATGGACACCTTTTCCGGTCGGGACGGCCGCGAGTTGCGCAGGGCCGTTGATGGCGGCGGCAGACGATTTTTATATTGAAATCACAGGTAAGGGTGGGCATGGTGGGATGCCCCAGTCCACTAATGATAGTGTCGTGGCGGGTTCAGCTCTTGTTATGCAACTGCAAAGTGTTGTAAGCCGTTCAGTCGACCCATTACGACCTGCCGTGCTGACGGTGGGAACCATCCAAGGGGGCTCTGCGCAAAATGTGATCGCAGAAACGTGTCGCTTGAGTGGAACGATTCGTACGTTTGATGAGGAGACACGAACGGTAATGAAGGAGCGACTGCATGAGGTGACGGAGCTTACAGCCGCAACATACGGTACAACAGCACAGGTTCGCTATATTATGGGATACCCACCAGTTGTCAATGACACACATGAAGCATCTCGTTTCTTTAATGAAGCAAAATCTGTTTTCGGCGAGGAGAATGTGCAGGAAGCGTCGAAGTTGATGCCTGCTGAAGATTTTGCGTATTATTTGGAACGTGTGCCAGGTTGCTTCATGTTCGTAGGAGCGGGTAACCCAGTTAAAGGAGCAGTTTATCCACACCATCATCCAAAATTTGATTTTGATGAGGATGCTATGATTAACGCGGTTCGTTTGTTTATTGCGATGTCTATGGGATACGCTGCGGAACGAAACGCAGGGGCAATTAAGGGCTAAAATGAGTTGAATTGGGAACGGTTCAATCTGGAGTATGAGGTTAATGAAATGGGGTACCCTACTGTTGAAAAGGAGGGAGTACCCATGAAAAAGGTTCAGGAAGTTATGACTAAAAAATGCGTAACGGTTACCCCGCAGGACAATATTTATGAAATTGCGGTCAAAATGAAGGACAATGATACTGGTTTTATTCCGGTTGTGGAAAGCGAAGGCAGTGATAAGTTGATCGGTGTAGTAACGGACCGTGATCTTGTCGTTCGCGGTTATGCGGCTAAAAATTCGGGTTCGGGTTCGGTCGATACCGTCATGACGACAGGTATTCGTACAGCCAGTGCGGACATGTCGGTGGACCAAGCAGCTGAACTGATGGCAGAACAGCAAATCCGTCGTTTGCCCGTAACGGAAGGAGACCGTCTGATCGGGATTGTCTCGATCGGGGATTTGGCTGTTCGTAATATTTTTGCAGACAACGCTGGAGAGGCGCTTAGTCATATTTCCGAGCAGGTCCACTAGAAGAATAATTAAGGTAGTATTAGTTTGGGGAGATCTTTACCCCGAGCTTCTAATCAGGAGTTCAACCCGAATATGGGTTGGGCTCCTTGCTATTCTGGTTGATATGCCAATAAACGGATAAGCTATTTATTATATAAGTTTAAAATGATGTATTGTTATATTATCAGGAGGTAGTTATGAATCCAGATCATCCTTGTATTGTACAACGTGATTTTACCGTTCTGCTGGAAATGGGCTTGCCCGGTTCAGAATGGGCTCGTTCTCAGTTGCAGATTTATGCGGAGCTGGTTAAAAGCCCGTCCGCTTTTCATACATACCACATCACTCCATTGTCTTTGTGGAACGCAGCTGCCCTCGGATGGAGTGCTGAGGACATTCAAAATAGTTTGCACTCCATGTCCCGTTGGGATATTCCACGTGATTTGTTGAAGGATATTGAACAGCTCGTTTCTCGTTATGGGACGTTGACGCTTTCACGGGAGGGTACGGAAGAAGAGCGTGCTTATAGTACAGATACTATTGGCGGATACCGTACTGAGCATGAGCCAGACGGAGGTATAAAGACAGGGAAAGCCAACAGCTATACAATGGGTGATCGCTTGATCTTGGCAGCAGAGACCCCCGCTTTACTGGGTGAGCTACTGACCAAGCAAGAGCTTAAACAGCTTGGTTTACTTCGAGTTGATGAGGAAAGCGCATCGGTTCCGCCCGAAAATCGAGGCTTGCTCAAGCAGGAATTAACGCGCTTGGGATATCCCGTTGTGGATACGGCAGGCTATCTTGAGGGGAATCAGCTTAGTTTCACCTTGGGAAAGGGACAAACGAAGTTGCAGCTTCGTGATTATCAAGTAAAGGCCGCTGATGCGTTTGAAGGAGCGGACGGCTTAGGGGGTAGTGGTGTACTGGTGCTTCCATGCGGAGCCGGAAAAACAGTGATAGGTATGGCGGTAATGAATCGGTTTCAGTGCGAGGTGCTTATTCTAACATCTAATACTACTTCTGTACGGCAATGGGTAGAAGAGTTAAAACGAAAGACGGATATTCCTGCCGATTCCATTGGGGAATATAGTGGTCAGAAAAAAGAGGTGCGTCCGATTACGGTGGCGACCTACCAAATCTTGACACACCGTCGCACCAAAGATGGGGATTTTGAGCATATGAAACTGCTGAGTGAGCGGAAGTGGGGACTCATTATATATGATGAGGTTCATTTGCTGCCCGCGCCAGTATTCCGGGCGACGGCTGACATTCAGGCTACCCGTCGTTTGGGGTTAACAGCCACGCTGGTTCGAGAGGATGGTTGTGAACGCGATGTGTTCTCTTTAATTGGACCCAAACGGTATGATATGCCGTGGAAGGAACTGGAGCGACAGGGCTGGATCGCTCAGGTCGATTGTGTGGAGCTACGGCTTCCAATGACAGCTGAACTTTTGGAGCGCAGTATGCGTGCCGAGGGTAGACAGCAGTACCGAATTGCAGCCGAAAATCCGGTCAAACTGGAGGCGGTACGTAGCCTGATGCAGCAGCACAGCGGCTTGCCCACGCTTATTATTGGTCAATATTTGGACCAATTACGTATATTGGCTCAGGAGCTCGGTGTCCCACTGATTACGGGTTCAATGAGCCAGACGGAGCGGGTGCGTTGGTTTGATGCGTTCCGCAAGGGTACAATTCGGACCCTATTGGTATCCAAGGTTGCAAACTTTGCGGTGGATCTGCCGGATGCGGCAGTAGCCATAGAGGTATCGGGTAGCTTTGGCTCTCGTCAGGAAGAAGCGCAGCGACTGGGCCGCATTTTGCGACCAAAGTCGGGCGAGAATAAAGCTTATTTTTATGCGCTAGTGACGGAGAATAGCAAGGAGACGGATTTTGCAGCTCGTCGTCAGCTGTTTCTGATTGAGCAAGGCTATGAATATGCGGTTCGCAGATTTAGTGTGACAGAGGCTATCGTAGGCCGGGATGATAAGCCTGGAGATCGTGGAAAGAAAAAGGAGGCCTAATCAAGAATGGGCGTAACGAACACGCAAGACAGCTGGAATGAGCTTTCATCAGATGAGCTGCTGGTGCTTAGACAATGCTTTATCCGGTACGCGGGACAGCCCATGAAGGAAGAAGAACCTATA
Organism: Paenibacillus sp. FSL P2-0173; assembly: GCF_038008045.1. Lineage (NCBI taxonomy): Bacteria > Bacillati > Bacillota > Bacilli > Caryophanales > Paenibacillaceae > Paenibacillus > Paenibacillus sp. FSL P2-0173. The sequence continues at coordinate 946,345 of NZ_JBBOYK010000001.1, read as the reverse complement.
CAGCTTACCCGGGGAGCGTTAAGCGGAGTCGAAACGAAACTGGCACTGCGTGGATTACGTGCCCGGGGCTGGCTGGAGGCTGTTACCAAATCGTGGGGCGAACGAATTTTATATATTCCGGTTCATCGGCTACCGGATCTGTACGATATGTTGTTAGAGCAAAATCCAATGAACATGATGCATTCGGATCATCCGATAATGGTACATGAATCAATGACAGGCCTGGAGTCGGATTTGCTGCATGCGTTGTCACGTATTGCGGTACAGGGCGTTCCTTTGACGGCCAAAGGAACCATACATAAGCGGTCATTGCAAAAATTGAATGAACTGACCCCCTTTCGCCCAGAGGACCTGATAGGTCTTGGGTTGCATTATGCGCATGCAGAGCTGTATCCAGTGCAAACGGTGGTAATGATGGATTTGCTACTCAGTTTGGGTCTGTTAGTGAAAGAAACTGTGTCTTTTCGCGTTCAGGAAACGGAACTGGAGACTTGGATTCGTTTGTCTGCTTGGCAAATGCGCAAGCATATTTTTGCTACACTCATGGAAAGATACGGCAAGGCCGAAGCGTCTATGCAGCATTTTCGCTATATGCTGTGTGCCGTCTCCCAGTATGTAGGATCAGAAGGGTGGATATCTATCAAGTGTTTGCTGCAATGGATGCTTCAGGTAGGTCTGATCCAGCAGGAGAGTACGAACGGAGCTGATCCCAAGAACGGTGCCCTTTTAGACCTTGTTCCTACAATCTCAAATACGGAAGGGTTTGCGGGAGAAACGGTATCTGATTTTAATTTCAATGGACCATTCATGGAGGAATTGAAGGGTTGGCTGAAGGCACTGACTGCTTTTGGAATGGGCGATTGGGGCCAGACTGCATCGGGCGAACTGTGTTTTCGCTGGGATGTATCTGTGATAGATATGCTTCGTCCCAATAATTACGAGGATACACATCAAGAACAAGGTACTTTTTATGTACAACCTGATTTTGAAATATTGGTTCCACCAGATGTGGCATATGATGTGCGCTGGCGACTGGAATGCTGCTGTGAACGTGTGACAGGAGATCGGATGGTAGTATACCGGATCACCAGAGAAAGTGTTACAGAGGCAATCGAGTTAGGAATGGAGGCCAAAGCAATTCCTGCTCTTCTGCACAAGTTCAGCCGGACAGGTGTGCCTGATCATGTACGCATGGCGGTAGAACAGTGGGCAGGCGATGTCGGACGGACGGCTTTTGCAACGGTAACACTTTTGCGATGTGGCACACAGGAGGATGCAGACATGGTTGCACGCCATCCCGCGCTGGAAGGATTGCTGGAACGGCTCGGTGACAGGGACTTTATTATTCCGGCGAGCTCTGCTGTCAAAATACGAAAAACGCTTGCTGCAATTGGATTAGGTCCACGTCGTGAACTGGAAGGTGTGGACGATCCGACTCACCATTATCCATTGATTTTGGAACCAGAGAACATAAGTTCAGGCAGCCCCAACAGTGAAATGGAGTCCGACCCTACTCAAGCCCGTTCTATATTTTCCCAAGAGGGAAGAGCAGGTTTTGTTTATACTGGGCGCACGCTGCATTTTTACGAACAAGAGCACACGCTGCCTGATCCGTCTGACTATTTTCCAGAAAGATCTACAGTCCCCTCCTCATGGACAAAAGAATGGAGGAGTTACCATACTTCCACTGCCCGGCAGTTGATCGAGCAAGCGATTCGTTGGCAGGCTGCTGTGGGACTGCGAATCGGTGGGAAAGAGGTTAAATGGATACCGGAGGCGGTGGTTCCCGGTGCACCATGGAGTGTCACAGGCTGGTACGCCTCAGGAATGGATGACGAAGCACCTTCTCCTGCGACTTTACAGCCAAGTGAATGGTCAGACATGCGGCTGCTGGTTCCTTTTACATAGTAGAGCCAGGAAGTGCATGAAACTCCTTCTTCTCAAAAGAAGGATGTGGTATGATAAATGAGTCTACTTTTACAGGGTAGAACTTTATATAAAGTGAGATGAACATTCATGAGCGTAGCCGAATTGAACACGGTCAATATGGCAGAAGTGCTTATTAACGCCTATGAATTGGGCGATATGGTCAACCGATCCTTTGAAGTATCGGATTATTTATATTGGAAACAGCGTGTGGAATTGAACCCGTCTATTCAGGCGTGTGTACGCAAGCTGGATGCCAAAAAGGAGCTATTCGCGGAAACGGAGCGTTTTGGGCATTTTCATCCGAACTATCATGAAGCGAAGGATGCAGTGCAGGTCGTTGAGCTGGAACTGGAACAATTCGTGGATGTTAAGGAGTTCAAACGAGCCGAAAAGGCGCTGGATGATATGCTTCATGCCATGTCTGAAACGATTGCATATTCCGTGTCCGAGACCATTAAGGTGCCGAGCAATGATCCGAATGTGAAAAAGGGCGGATGTGGCAGCGGAGGGAAATGCTCCTGTGGATAGGTCATAGGAATGATACCGAGTGGAGGGGAGATGAAGCGAATGTTTGCCGAGCGGACAGGGTACATCATTTGGGTAAGCGATATCAAGGCTGCCCGCAATCTGGAGAAATACGGAAATGTCCACTTTATTTCAAAGCGTATGCATTATGTAGTTATATATATGAATGCGGATCGGGCAGAAGATACCGTTAAAAATATTCGCAGACTTTCCTATGTGCGTAAGGTCGAGCGCTCTTTTCGAAATGAGATTAGGACGGAGTACAACGACGATAAGGAAAAGATGAAAGAATATGAAATATAAGTTTCTAATGTCTATAAATTGTAAAATATTCTTAAAAGGTCAGCCTACGGGCTGGCTTTTTTTTGTAAAGCCAGGACTTTTGCATAATGGTCTTAATGCTGTTAGACCTAAAAAATCTTTAAAAATCACCCATAAACTTCAATTTTGTAACTTGTAGTCCCGGGTCTGTTGAGGTAACATATGAATATATTGGTAGATATAAAGACCTATCTGGTGGGGAGAGTGATCCCGTGCGTGACAAAGCAATGCAGCGATGGAGTACATACGAACCGTTCTACGTGGAGATGGGCGATAAAAAAGTCGCCGATATCGTGATTACAAATCATGCGAAAACTCGCTACTTAGATCGGATAGAGCAGAAACAGTCCGAGACGAATCATATCGCCGCCTGGCTTTGGGAATGCCTGAAGCAAAACAGGATGGAGTCCTACTATCATAACGAAGAGGATGTATATTTAATTGATGGTGATCTGGTCGTCGTGGCCGAATTTGGAGAGTTGCCCGGCGAGATGGATATTGCGGGGAATCCGCTGCACAAGATGATTGTCATTACCTTTTTGGGCCGGATGTCGGAGACCATTGAATTAAGGGATTTGAAGTCATACTATTCATGGCTACGCCATTCGCGGCGCATGACACTGATGAAAAGCACTCGTAAGCAAAAATAGACGGTGATTGGGCGGTCGGCCCTAGGCGAAAAAATCTCCGAACTTATGATTACCGTCAACTTTAAGTAGAAAGTATGCAGTTATTAGCTGCATGCTTTTTTATTTCCAACAATATAACTCTCCAATTCGGTAAGTTTACTTGGAAATGCTTCGACAGATGTTTTTCTTATGTTAAAATAGGGAGATCAGAGGGGAGAGGGCTGTCAGTATGAACTTTCATCAGTTGCACATTTTTTATACCGTAGCGGAGCGCGGAAGCTTCTCGGCGGCGGCACAAGCGCTGCATATGACACAACCTGCGGTGACGATGCAAATTCAGTCTTTAGAAGATTATTTCGGCACGAAGCTGCTGCAACGTTCGACTAAAAAAATCGAGCTTTCAGAGGCGGGAGCGACACTATTGCCTTTCGCGAAAAAAAGCATGCAACTGATCAGGGAAGCTGACGAGGCGATGTCTGCTTTTACTCACATGCTGGAGGGAAGATTGCATATTGGCGCCAGCCTAACGATTGGTGAGTATATTGTACCAAGAATGTTGGGGCCGTTTGGCCAGGAATACCCTCATATACGTATGGCGATGAATGTGATGAATACGACTCAAATTATGGATGATATACTAAAACATCAGTTGAATTTAGGACTGATTGAGGCCCCAGTCCAGCATCCAGATATCGTGGTGGAACCTGTGATGCAGGACGAACTGAAACTGATTGTGCCTTCAGGACATGCGCTGGCCAAGGCTAAAAAAGTGGTTCTGGAAGATGTGTTTAAGCATCCCTTTGTAGCCAGAGAAAAGGGATCTGGTACACGTCAAGTGATAGAAGATGAGCTGAAAAGTCGTGGTGTGGATGCCTCTCGACTTGGTATTGTAATGGAGATGGGGAGCACTGGAGCGGTCAAATCGGCGGTAGAGGCTGGACTGGGTATTACCATGCTATCACCTTCTTCGGTGAAGCATGAAGTTGCGCTCGGATTGTTGAAAATTGTAAACATTTCAGATATCACGTTCAAACGAGAATTTTATGCAATTCATTTGAAGTCGGCGTTGTTGCCGATTCCGGTAGTAACCTTCCTGTCTTACTTGCGTCGTCATGATCAGGGAACGGACGTGCAGAGGGACTCGCAGGACGAGCTTGCAAAGCTGAAAGAGAAGGAGGATGCATAATGAAGGAGCAGATTAGCGTAAAACGATATGATTTACATACACACACCCTAGCATCTGACGGTATGCAGCCACCTGTAGATAATGTGCGCTGGGCCAAGGAAAAAGGACTGGCAGGTGTGGCCATTACAGATCATGATACGGTAGCTGGCCTGGAAGAAGCTCTGGAGGAGGGAAAACGCATAGGAATTACTGTGGTGCCAGGAGTGGAAATTAGTACTCGAGCTGGCGGTAAGGATATTCATATACTCGGTTATTTTATGGATTACCGCAATAAAGTGTTTTTGGAGCGGTTGGAAAAGCTTCGCCAGGCGCGGGATACCCGTAATGATTTGATTTTAAGTCAATTGCGTAGTCTGGGCGTGGAAATCACACTGGATGAAGTGGTGGCTACGATGGGCAGACCGCTGGCACCAGATGAAAGCATTGGACGTCCGCATATGGCGGATACGCTGGTTCAAAAGGGATATGCGAAGGATATGCGAGACGCGTTTGACCGTTACTTGGCGGAAGGAGCGCCCGGATATGTGTCTGTACCCCGTGTAGAGCCTACGGAGGCCATAAACTGGATTCGTGAAGCAGGAGGGGTACCTGTGGTGGCCCACCCTGGCTTGTACGGAAATGATGAGCTGGTTCGCTCAATTATAGAGGAGGCGAAGCCTGTGGGCTTGGAGGTGCGACATTCGGACCATGATGCTGAGGCTGAGAGCCGATATACTGCGATGGCGGCGCAGTATGGGCTTATTGCAACTGGCGGCTCGGATTTTCACGGTGCACGCCAAGGTGTTATTTTTCACGGTGATCTGGGTAGCCGTAGTGTGGAAGGTCAGGTTGTCGAGGAATTGAGGAAGGCTGCTGTTGGACAAAAGTAAATAAAAAGCCCCTTGCCTTATGCATGGAACACAAGAAGTGTACCGTGCAAAGAACAAAGGGCTTTTTTTGTGGATTCAATAGGCTAGTGAGACTTAGCCGTTTTTGATGCGATTCGGCATTTTTTTGATCAGCTCCTCGTCGGGTGTAATGAAGAGCGTACGCTGATGGTCGTAGATGACAAAGCCGGGTTTGGCTCCGCTGGGCTTACGTACATGCCGAATCAGGGTGGCGTCCACAGGTACACTGCTGGATTGCTTGGCCTGGCTAAAATAGGCAGCGAGTTGAGCTGCTTCCTCTAGCGTCGTATCCCCGAATTGCTCAGCACGTATAACGACGTGTGACCCCGGAATATCCTTTGTGTGCAACCAGGTGTCATTTGGTCCGGCCAGTCGATTTGTCACATATTCATTTTGCAAATTGTTTTTGCCGACCAGTAACTCGATACCTTCGGATGATGTATAGACGTGCAGGGTTGGACGGTCGTTTTTCTTCTTTTTCTTTCCTTTTTTGACCCGATCTCTGAGATAGCCCTGCTGGACCAGTTCTTCACGTATTTCCTCAATGTCATTCATAGAGGCATGGGCTAGCTGCTGAAGAAGATTGTCCATATAACGGATTTCTTCGTGCGTTTTCTCCAGTTGTTCATCAATGACAGCCAAGCTGTTTTTATATTTGTTGTATTTTTTAAAATACCGTTGTGCATTATCCGACGGGTTGAGTAGTGGGTCCAGTGGGATGGTCATTGGACGCTGTTTCTCATCATAAAAGTTAGTGAGCGTCACTTCTTTGTCCCCTTTTTTCACCTCATGCAGCGAAGCGAACAGCAACTCTCCATAAATGCGAAATTGATCGGCATCTTCCGCCTCGGCCAAATCCTGATGGAGATAGTCGAGTTTTTTTAGGTTTTTACTCCGCTCGTTTTGCAGAAACCGCAGTAGGTCACTAACCTTTTGCTTAACCGTATCCCTTTCTGCTTTTTCACCGAAGAAGTCCTCCATACACTCACTGATAGTAGCGTACTCCTTACGTCCTTCTTGGATCAACGTCAGTGGAATGGCTGAGAATATCACTTTATCTTGTGCGTTTAGTCCAGATACCGGCTGAAAACGATGATTCCGCACGTCATCCATGATGTGACTGAATGTCCTCCATAGTGAACGATCACTATCACCAGATACTTCATTAGTTACTCGAGCTAGTATCTCTTCAGCAATGAGGGGACTGAGTCCAGTAAAAGTGTTCACGATCCAGCGTTTGGGAGCTTCTTCGGCCTCGATCGCTGTTTGATACGAGGATATGAAGCCTGCCTCTTCCGTTTCTAGTGGATTCAGCTTGTTTTGTTCAGGAGGCTCCGTGTATTGAAAGCCAGGCATAATGACCCGATAGCTGCTGATAGACGGTGTGACATGATGAATGCCATCCAGCATCACGCCTGTTTCCGGGTCAAGCAAAATAATGTTGCTGTGTCTACCCATTAGTTCAATGATAATTCGTTTGAGTGAAATATCTCCCAGTTCATCACGTTGACGTATATCCATGTGAATAATACGCTCCATGCCCACCTGCGTGATTTTCTCAATAACGCCTCCTTCGCAATGCTTGCGAAGGAGCATACAAAACATAGGGGCTTCTGTCGGATTAAGAAAGCTTTGTTCTGTAAAATGTACACGCGGGAAGGTCGGATTAGCCGACAGCAGCAGCTTTACGCTTCCGCCTTGTGCCCGCAGATTCAGCACGATATCGCGATCATTTGGCTGATGTATTTTATTAATGCGCCCGCCCCGGATGCCTTGCAGTTCGTGTACGATAGCGCGGGTTACGATTCCGTCCAATGCCATAATTATGTTCTCCTTTGAAGCAAATGTATTTTCGCCTTCCTTCTATGATACATAACTTTGGGACAAAACTTAAGCGGCTTTGTGATATTTCAGGTCCTGTCCGAATAGATTGAATCTAGAAAGTCTGTCCAGCTTATCAGCAATCGCGGCACAAAAATATAATAACGGGCAGCCATCCTACGCACAACCGACGGAAACGGACTATCTGACCGGGAGGGAATTGGGGAGAATGGAACAAGCACACTGGCACCAATTAAGCAATGAACAGCTTTCAACAAGTCTGGAAGTCGACCCGAAGCAGGGTCTTTCGGAGGAACAGCTTGCGGAACGAAGAGAAAGGTCAGGATGGAATGAGCTGAGCGAGGGGAAGCGAGTTTCGGCAATCTTGCTGCTGCTCAACCAGTTCAAGGATTTTATGATGCTCGTATTGATGGGAGCGACCCTGATATCCGGCCTGCTTGGCGAATATTTGGACGCGATTACCATTATTGCTATTGTTGTACTGAATGGAATTCTCGGCTTTGTACAGGAATTCAGAGCTGAGCGTTCATTGCGAGCTTTGAGACAACTGTCGGCTCCAACCGCCAAAGTGTTGCGGGGCGGCAAACGAATTCAAGTTCAGGCCAGAGAGCTGGTTCCGGGTGATATTGTGCTGCTGGAAAGTGGTGATCGCATTCCCGCAGATGTAAGGTGGTTGAGTACGAACGGCTGTGATGTAGAGGAGTCTGCCTTGACGGGGGAATCAGTTCCGGTGAGTAAGCATTCCCGTCCTATTCATGCCGCCGAAGTACCACTCGGGGATCAAAAAAACATCGGTTTTATGGGCACGATGATGACCAGAGGAACCGCACAAGGAATGGTTATACGTACAGGTATGAGTACCGAAATGGGTAAGATCGCAGACTTGATTGAAAATACGGAGTCGCAGGAGACACCGTTGCAGCACAGATTGGAGCAATTGGGCAAAATTTTGATTATCGTAGCGTTGGCGCTAACGGTGCTCGTTGTCGTAGCAGGCATTTTACATGGACAGCCAGCCATGAGCATGTTCTTGGCCGGAGTGAGCTTGGCTGTGGCGGCCATACCGGAAGGGTTGCCAGCTATTGTGACAATTGCGCTCGCATTGGGTGTGCAGCGTATGATTAAACGAAAGGCGATTGTGCGTAAGCTGCCTTCTGTTGAAACGCTCGGCTGTGCATCAGTCATTTGTTCCGACAAAACGGGCACCCTGACCCAAAATAAAATGACAGTCACCAAGCTATGGCTGGACGGTCGCTTCTGGGGAGTTACGGGAGAGGGCTACGACCCACACGGGCATATTATGGATAGAGACCTTCCTGCTGATCTTAAAAACGGACAATCTCTGCGTAGACTGCTACAAGCCAGTGTACTTTGCAACAATGCTGAAATTGTTCAAGCTGATACAGAGGAGTTGCGTTCGAAAAAGAAGACCAAAGAGCCGACGCCGTCCGCCGTTTGGGAGCTGAAGGGTGACCCGACGGAAGGAGCACTGGTCACGTTAGCTGCCAAGGGCGGGGTCACGAGACAAGGGCTATATGAGCTGTACACAAGGGAGCGAGAATTCCCTTTTGACTCGGATCGGAAGCGAATGTCGGTACTCGTACGCCACCAGGGAGGACACATCGTCTTTGCCAAAGGTGCGCCGGATGTGCTGCTGGGTCAGTGCTCCTACATTTTATGGGAAGGAAATGTCGTTCCGTTAACGGGCACGCTGCGCCAAAAGGTACTGGCAGCTAACGAAGGAATGGCCTCAGAGGCGCTGCGTGTACTTGGTGTCGCTTACCGTGATATCCGCTCGCATGAGCGTGTCTCCACGGTTGAGGAGGCTGAAGCACAGCTGATCTTTATCGGGCTGACAGGCATGATTGATCCGCCACGTCGCGAGGTTCGCGAAGCCATTGGCAAGTGCCGTCGTGCTGGCATTCGCACTGTGATGATTACTGGAGATCACGGTACAACTGCAGAGGCCATTGCACAGCAGCTGGGCATTCTTCAGCGCGGCTCCCATGTGTTGACAGGACAGGAGTTGTCTGTGATGGATGATGCGGCGCTGGACAAAGCCGTTGATACCGTCTCTGTGTATGCACGGGTTTCGCCGGAGCACAAGCTACGGATCGTCAAGTCACTTCAAAGACGCGGACATGTCGTAGCCATGACCGGTGATGGCGTCAATGACGCTCCGGCGATAAAGGCGTCGGACATCGGTATTGCGATGGGCATTACCGGGACGGACGTGACCAAAGAAGCGGCTGCGCTTGTACTGAGTGATGATAATTTCTCAACGATTGTAGCCGCAATTGAGGAAGGACGGAATATTTACGAGAATATCCGTAAATTTATCCGTTATCTACTCGCCTCCAATGTTGGTGAGATTTTGACGATGTTCTTTGCCATGATGGCCGGGCTGCCATTACCTTTGTTACCGATCCAGATTTTATGGGTGAATCTGGTGACAGATGGCCTACCAGCGATGGCTCTGGGGGTGGACCAGCCAGAAAAGGATCTCATGGAGCACAAACCTCGTGGCGCAAAGGAAAATATTTTTGCTCGTCGACTGGGCTGGAAAATCATTAGTCGTGGCTTGTTGATTGGTTTATGTACGCTAGCGGCCTTCTGGCTGACATTACGTATTGCACCGGATGACGCAGGACAATTGATCAAAGCACAGTCCGTTGCCTTTGCTACGCTAGTTCTGGCACAGTTAATTCATGTATTTGATTGCCGTAGTTCCCGTTCTATTTTCCATCGTAATCCGTTTCAAAATAGTTATCTCGTGCTTGCCGTGCTTTCTTCCGTAGTGTTAATGCTGGTGGTTATGTATGTGCCTGTGCTGCAACCTATTTTCAAAACGGTACCGCTTGGATTGCGTGAGTGGGCGCTATCCATTGTGGCAGCCGGGATTCCTACGTTTCTTATGGGAGCGGGAAGTGTATGGGGCGGTCGACGCAACCGTCGTCGCGGCGGAAATACACACTTTTCAGCGGGACGTACGAAGTTTTCAGCCTAGAAATCAGGTCCATGTATACCGCATCGCTTTCCCACTATTGCCCTGTATGATATCATGGGATCAAAGCTTCATGAGGAACATGATATCAGCAGCAACGGCGGAGGTAAGCTATGGAATTCACAAAAATGAACGGTCTAGGTAATGATTTTATCGTTTGGTTTGGGCATCAGGATTTGCCGTCTGACGCCTCGGAATTAGCTGTTCGGCTATGTGATCGACATTTTGGTATTGGTGCCGATGGGTTGGTATATATATTGCCGTCAGAAAAAGCGGATTTCTGCATGCGTATCATTAACTCGGACGGCTCGGAGGCCGAGCAATGCGGTAATGCTATCCGTTGTGCTGCTAAATACGTATATGACCGTAAGCACATCAACCGTGAACAGATCACGATCGAGACACTGGGTGCAGGGGTACAGCAGGTCGAACTAACTGTAGAGAACGGACTTGTTCGTATGGTGAAGGTGGATATGGGAGAGCCGATTCTTGAGGGTTTGAAGATTCCAACTACACTGGATCTGTCTAGCGTAATTAATGAGCCCATTGAAGCTGGCGGAAGTGGTTTTCGTTTTACGGCTGTATCTATGGGGAATCCGCACTGTGTCATTTATGTGGAGGATGCGCCAAGCTTTGATCTGGAAGCCTGGGGGTCGAAGCTGGAATGCCATCCGCTGTTCCCTAAAAAGACAAATGTTGAGTTCGCCACGGTACGTAGCCGGAAGCATATAGATATGAGAGTATGGGAGAGGGGAGCTGGACCAACGCTAGCTTGTGGAACCGGAGCCTGTGCTACACTTGTTGCTTCTGTACTAAACGGGTACAGCGACCGCCACGCCATTGTAAGCCTGAAGGGCGGCGATCTGGATATCGAATGGAGCGAGGACGATAATCACATATATATGACGGGCCCGGCTGAGATCGTGTACGAAGGTCGTCTGTTCTAAATCATGTGAACTTTAAAAATAGCGTGCAACTGGCCTATGAATCGTATAGAAGTGAGTGAAAAGAGGACCTTAGTAGGTCTTCTTTTTTTGGACTTACATGCCACTGTATACAAGGAATACGATGAACAAAGCAACATTCTGTCTTTTTTTGGCGCCTGAACGATGTATAATATAGAAAATGAGAAAACAATAAGGAGGCCGTTCATAGTGCGGAAATTTCGTTGGATTTCAGCAGTTGCAGTCCTCATATTTGTAGCCACCGCGCTTCCGGTTCAGGCGGCGACCATCCCTGCTGGCGCGGAAACGACGGACAAGCAGGTTGGCTCGCTAACTCCGACAGTGGTAAGCCGTTTAGAAAAAGCGGTGCAAGAACTCATCGGTTCAAAGACAGCATTTCAATTTGACGATGTGACAGATATGGGGAAAACTTGGATTGTAGAAGGCGAACTGGAAGATGGAACTGCTACGTTGCAGACAGAATATAATAAAGAAAAAAACAGAGTGGATTCTACAACCATACGATATAAAATAAGCAGCTTAGGAAAGGCGATGAACGCGCCACTCAAGACGAAAGTGCTAAACAGCGCCAAAGCATTTGACAGCAAGCGTCCTTTGCAATTTGAAGCATTCTGGCGGGTCAAATCCCCTTATCAGTCCAACAAGCCTTCAAATTACTGGGTATTTTGGGGCGCAGGAGAACAAGCTTCCTCGTTGTATGTGGATGTGGATCGAGGTAACGCTATTACCATCAACGCGGACTATGCGCTGAAGCAGGTGGACCCTTTGTTACTGAACCGTGCAATGAACACATTTAAGCGTGTGAGTGGACAGCGAATCAAGGTACAGCACGCTTCACGGTACAAGGACGAGACGAAGGGACTTTCATATTGGTCGTTCGAGGATGCAAACGAGGCGAGTGAGGTCAAAATTAGCGCGGTAACCGGTAAAGTGCTGGCCGTATCCACCTATGGGGTGGACTGGAATGATGACGCAGATTTCAAAAAAACATTTGCAAGCCCGAAATATACTGCCTCAGAAGCTTTGAAGCTAGTCAAGCCCAAGGCTCAAATGTTGTTTAATATCAATTTGTCGGGCTATAAAGTGAAAGTTCAAGGGAATCAATATACGTTCTCGAAGCAGCAAAAGGGAACGGATTCTATTGTGGCTAAAGTGAATAAAAAAGGGACTTTTTACGCTTACTCTCTTCATTCTTCTGATGGGAAAATGCCATGAAAATGTAGTAGGAAATAGAAAAGATAAATCAAGTCGTTTCACTCCTGAGATCATTTTGTCGGGGAGTGGGGCGGCTTTTTTTGTTTTTGGCTTATGTTTATAGTCTCTTTATGTTACATTAGTATGAAAATAAAGAGCGGGGTGGAGCAGAGGACATGAAACCGGATTTGCGTACTGTGCTGAATCGTGAAATTATTGTCGGAGACGGCGCAATGGGGACTTTTTTATATCAGCTAGGATTTCCAGTCAATACGTCTTTCGAAGAACTGAACATCACTTCGCCTGACGTTATATCAGACGTGCATGGTCAATATTTAAGTGCAGGAGCTCGATTGCTGGAGACTAATACATTTTCTGCAAATGATTATAAGTTAGCCCGGTTTGGACTGGAATCTAAGGTAGAAGAGATCAATCGTGCCGGTGTGAGAATTGCCAGAGCTGCGGCCGGACCTGAACATTATGTGGTAGGTGCGGTGGGTTCCATATGTGGGGGCAAACGGCTTAACATATCCAAGCTGGAGCTGGCAAGAAACTATGAGCAGCAAATTGATGCCCTTCTCTCCGAAGGAGTCGACGGCATTTTGTGCGAAACGTTTTATTCACTGGATGAAATACGCATTGCGCTTCACAGTGTACGTAAATACAGTGACATTCCGGTAATTTGTCAGTTTGCAGTTGATCAGGTTGGTCGTACCCAGGATGGTTTTTTAGTTGCGGAAGCTTTTTCGGTGCTGCGTAATGAGGGGGCAGACATCCTTGGATTTAACTGTCACTCGGGTCCGCAGGGAATTATGAGTGTAATGGAGCAGCTGGATGGCCCTTTGTCTGTACCGCTGTCCGTATATCCGAATGCTGGACTAGCAGATTATGTGGACGGTCACTATGTATACGGTGCATCACCTGAGTATTTTGGGGAATGTGCCAAGTCCTTTGTAGACCTGGGGACGAGGCTGCTCGGTGGTTGCTGCGGAACTACACCGGACCATATTGCAGCTATCTCAAAAGCTTTGAACCGTTTGCAACCGCCTCCGCTGGCTTCAAAAGAAGCTCTGTCGAAAGAGTCCTTTCAAGTGGCGGAGCAGATTGCAGATGAAGGGGAACGAGGAAATGGCAGACATACCAGCGAGCCCAACATTGTGGATCTGGTTAAGGAACGACATACGGTCATTGTAGAACTGGATCCTCCGCGCGATCTGGACATTACGAGGTTTATGCAAGGTGCTCATGCGTTGAAGAAAGCCGGGGCCGACGCACTTACACTGGCTGACAACTCGCTTGCAGTTACTCGTATGAGCAACATGGCGCTTGGACATTTGGTCAGTATTGAAACAGGTTTGCGCCCATTGATTCATATAGCATGTCGTGATCGCAATCTGATTGGTACTCAATCCCACATGATGGGTTTTGACGCGCTCGGTATTGACCATGTACTGGCGGTTACTGGCGATCCGGCGCGGTTCGGTGATTTGCCAGGCGCCAGTTCGGTGTATGATATGACCTCTTTTGAAATCATACGCATGATCAAGCAATTAAATGATGGTGTTGCATTTTCCGGTAAGCCACTGAAGCAGAAGGCTAATTTTGTGGTAGGTGCCGCATTTAATCCTAACGTCAAGCATTTGGGTAAAGCCGTGCAGCGATTAGAGAAGAAAATTGCCTCCGGAGCTGATTATGTTATGACTCAGCCCGTTTACGACCACGAGCTCATTGCAGCCATCGCGGAAGCGACACGACATTTGGAAGTACCGATTTTTATCGGTATTATGCCGCTGGCTAGTGGGCGCAATGCAGAATACTTGCACAATGAAGTGCCAGGCATTCAGTTATCCGATGAGGTGCGTGCACGTATGTCTGGTCTAGAGGGTCCGGAAGGACGAGCAATGGGCGTGTCTATTGCCAAGGAGTTACTCGATACGGCAATGGAACATTTTAATGGTATCTATTTTATGACTCCATTTATGTTCTATGAAATGACAGCTGAATTGACTTCTTACGTATGGCAAAAATCAGGCCGCGTACAGGCCCCCTTGTTTCGACTATAATAATCAATTACAATAGTATAATGGATGTGATGCCGATGTCATTGAGTATGACCGGATACGGTCAAGCCATCCTTCATTATGAGGGCTATAAAGTGCGCTTGGAATTGAAATCGGTGAATCACCGCTATTGCGAAGTGATGATGAGAATTCCGCGCGAATGGACTCGTTACGAAGATGGCTTGAGAAGAACGGTTCAACAGCAGATTAAACGCGGTCGTATCGATGTCTTCATCCACAGAGAACGTGATGAAGAACAGATGCCCGCCGCGCGGTTGAATGACACTGTGGTGCAGGCTTACCTGCATGCAGCGGAGCAGCTGGCGGATCGTTATGGAGTGAAAGGAACGTTAGGGATAAGCGATATTCTTGCTTTGCCTGACGTTCTGGGTGAGCCTGGAGAGGCTTGCCATGGAGACGAAGAGGACTGGGAAGAGCAACTACAGCGAGCTTTGAATGAAGCTTTGCAAGGTTTACTGGAGATGAGAAGGCGAGAAGGCGGGCATTTGGCGCAAGATGTGGAATCCCGTATTTTACGGCTGGAATCCCTGCATCATGAAATGACGGTGCTGGCTCCTCATGTTGTGAGCGACTACCGTAACAGGCTGAAACACAGGCTTAAAGAGCTTCAGGACGGTTCATTTACGCTTGATGAACATAAGTTCGGAATGGAGATTGCGTTATTCGCGGATCGCAGCAATATTGATGAGGAACTTACCCGGCTTCAAAGTCACTTTGGACAGTGCAAGGGATTGCTGCTGTCAGACGAGCCGGCCGGTCGCAAATTAGATTTTTTAATCCAGGAAATGAACAGGGAAGTCAACACGATCGGCTCCAAGGCTAATCATCTCACATTGGTTAATTTGGTCGTTGAGATGAAAGCAGAGCTCGAGAAAATTCGTGAGCAGGCTGCAAATATTGAGTAGCTACCTGGTAGCGGCACGGCTGCAAGAGTCACATGTATAGGGGGAAAGACCTGAATATGGCAATCAAATTGATCAATATTGGTTTCGGCAATATCGTGTCGGCCAACCGAATTATCTCCATCGTCAGTCCGGAGTCTGCTCCGATCAAGCGGATTATACAGGAAGCCAGGGACCGTCATATGCTAATTGATGCTACCTATGGCCGCCGGACGCGGGCTGTTATTATTACAGACAGTGATCATGTAATCCTGTCTGCGGTGCAGCCGGAGACGGTCGCTCATCGCCTATCCACTAAAGATGATGACAATGACGAATAAAAATGGAGTGTACTATGGCTAAGGGATTATTATTTGTAATATCCGGACCTTCGGGTGTCGGTAAAGGGACGGTAGGCAACGCATTGCGTGATAAGCTACCAGAGATAACATACTCCGTTTCTGCTACAACTCGAACACCTCGTTCAGGCGAACAGGATGGAGTGACCTATTTTTTTAAAACGCGTGAAGAATTTTTGGGTATGATTGAACGAGATGAAATGCTGGAGTATGCTGAGTATGTAGGGAACTATTATGGTACTCCACGTGATTTTGTAGATCAGACGCTTGCGCAGGGAAAAGATATTTTTCTGGAGATTGAAGTTCAGGGAGCGCTAAAGGTTAAAGAAAAATTTCCAGAAGGCATATTCATTTTTCTGCTTCCGCCTTCGCTAGACGAATTAAAGGATAGAATCCGGGGACGGGGCACAGAGACTCAAGCGACCATAGACCACCGTATGTCGGTAGCTGTGGATGAAATGAATTTGTTGCGTCACTATGATTATGCGGTCGTCAATGATGAGATTGATTTCGCTTGTAAACGAATAGAATCCATTATTATCGCCGAACATTGTAAGGTTCATCCTTAAACGAGGGCTTTACATATGCCAAGCGTACCTAAAGAGAAATAATACTGTATAAGCTGAGCTTGAAGGTGTACACTGGAGTTCAGCTTATACAGTCCCAAAACTACATGAAGAGGTGTCTATTCGTGCTGTATCCTTCCATTGATGAAATGATGAAAAAGGCAGATAGTAAGTATTCGTTGGTTGTAGCGGCTTCACGTCGTGCCAGACAGTTGCGCGAGGGTGAAAAGACGACTCTCAAGAATCCTAAATCCCACAAACAGGTTGGAGTGGCGTTGGAAGAGATTTACGCGGATCATCTGCGTCTTGAAAGCGGCGAAGACGAGTAAGAATTATACACAACTATTATAACCGGGCGCAATGCCAATTCCTTTGACAACCGCAAGGTTGTTATTTTTTTAGGTCAGGGGGAGTTAACGATGTTGAAGGGAAAAGTTATTATTCTTGGTATAACTGGCGGAATTGCTGCTTACAAAGGGGCTGCGCTGTGCAGTAGGTTGACGCAAAAGGGAGCCGAGGTTCATGTGATTATGACGGCCTCTGCCAAGGAGTTTATTACCGAACTTACGTTGCAGTCGCTCTCTCGTAATCCGGTGTACAGTGACACATTTGATGAAAGAGAGCCGTCAGTCGTATCCCATATTCATCTGGCGGATGCGGCTGATTTGGTGCTTGTTGCTCCTGCAACTGCGAATATTATCGGGAAAATGGCGCATGGTCTTGCTGATGATATGCTGTCTACAACGCTGCTGGCTACAACAGCGCCTATTATGGTGGCCCCTGCGATGAACGTACATATGTACACTCATCCGGCAGTCATGCAAAATATGGAGACGCTTGTATCACGTGGCGTGAAGATGATTGAGCCTGGTGAAGGATTACTGGCTTGCGGTTACGTTGGCAAAGGACGTTTGGAAGAGCCGGACACAATTGTGCAAACCATAGAGCGCTTTTTTGATCAGCAAGCTCAGGAACAAAAAACCAACATCAAGTCTGAACCACGATGGTTTGGTGGCGAATCTATGGAGGCTCAAGTGCCTGAGTCACTTGTGAATGAGAATGAATCGGTGCTTTCAGGCAAAAAAGTCATTGTAACGGCTGGAGGCACGATCGAGCGAATTGATCCAGTGCGTTATATCACAAATGATTCATCTGGCAAAATGGGCTTTGCCATTGCAAAAGTGGCTCAGGAGATGGGTGCAGAGGTGCACTTGATTGCTGCCAATACCAGCGCGGAACCGCCTGCTGGTATTATGCTTGAAAGAGTCCAGTCAGCTGAAGACATGTACGCCGCTGTATTAAAGCAATGGGAAACGAGCGATATGGTCGTTATGGCTGCTGCAGTTGCAGATTATCGACCACGTGAGATTGCACAGACCAAGATCAAGAAAAAAGATAGTGTATTTACGCTAGAGCTAGTGAAGAACGTCGATATTCTAGAATCACTCGGACAGAGTAAGAAACATCAATTTTTAATTGGCTTTGCAGCTGAAACCGAACATTTGGAGACGTATGCGATAGATAAATTAGAACGTAAAAATTGTGATTTGATCGCGGCAAACGATGTAACTGTGAATGGTGCTGGTTTTGGCGTCGATACGAATGCTGTTCAAATTTATGACCGAAGCGGGATCGTAGAGCGTATTCCTGTACAGTCAAAGGAAGAAGTTGCGCGTAAGTTGCTTACTATAGCCGCGGGACGCATGGGTGGGGTGCTGCATTAATGGAGACGGGCAATTTAGTTGCCAAGGTCATTGTCGATGTACCTGCCAAGGATACGGACCGCACCTTCGATTATCTGATACCAGACTCAATGAGACCTTGGATTGAGCCGGGTAGCCGGGTAGCTGTACCATTTGGCAAACGGACGGTGCAGGCTTTTGTCATCTCGGTAGTCCCAGCTGATGATCCACCGAAATACAGGATGAGAGGGATCCAGGAGTTGCTGGATTTGGTACCACCCTTATCTGCCGACCTAGTCGAACTGGGCAAATGGATGAGCGAACGTTATGCTTGTAATCAAATTATGGCACTGCAAGTGATGATTCCTACCGCGCTCAAGGGCAAAGCAGAACGTTATATCTCAATTGCGGAGCAGCATGAGTTAACGCATTCACAGCGTACTATACAACCGAATCAGGGCGATGAACTCGAATGGGCACTTCTGACCGACGATGGTATGAGTGATCCGACGGAGCGTCGGATTGTTAGCTTCATTCAGGAGAAGGAGCAAGTCCCATTGCAGCAACTCAGTCGACGTTTCCCTGAGGAAGCAGAGGTTATTAAATCACTGTTACGCCGGGGTGTGCTTCAGGAAAGTCAAGTTATTAAAGACAAACTCGGCAAAAAGACCATGAAATCCGTTGATCTGGCTATCGGCATAGACGAGGCATCAACGGCGCTGGAGCAATTTTCTGCCAAAGCGCAGCGTCAGCGGGAGGTACTTGCTTTTTTGCTGGAACGTAGCGAGTTTCTGCCTTTGTCGCTGAAGGAAGTCATGACCTCACTGAGTGTGTCTGCTGCAACGGTTAAGGCGCTGGAAGATAAGGGCTATGTGTTGCTGGAGGATGTCGAAGTGTTCCGCGACCCGTACCGGGGCAGACACTTCAAGCCTACAGAGCCACTCCCTCTCACAGTAGAGCAGCAGTCGGTATATGAACGGATTATTCGCCAGCTGGACACGCGTGAGCAAGGGGCTTATTTGTTGCATGGAGTCACAGGGAGCGGTAAGACGGAAATCTATCTGCAGACGATTCAGCGCTGTATCGAGCAGAATCGTCAGGCCATTGTGCTGGTACCTGAAATATCGTTAACCCCACAAATGGTTGAGCGTTTTAAAGGCCGGTTTGGCGATCAGGTAGCAGTGATGCACAGTAGGTTGTCCGGGGGGGAACGGTACGATGAGTGGCGCAAAATACGCGAAGGCCGTGTGAAAGTGGCGATTGGTGCTCGCTCGGCAGTATTTGCGCCTTTTCGTGAGTTAGGTCTTATTATTATGGATGAGGAGCACGAAACGTCCTACAAGCAGGAAGAGACACCTAAATACCATGCGCGTGATGTTGCCATTCGCAGAGCCCATCAGCATGGGGCTGTCGTTATTCTCGGCTCGGCAACACCGTCGCTGGAAAGCTACTATGCGGCTCGCTCACAAAGCAACGACGAGTTTGCGCCGCTGCTGCTTGAAATGCCAACTCGCGCATTGGGGAACACGTTACCCGAAGTACATATCATGGATATGCGTGAGGAACTGCGTGCTGGCAACCGCTCTATGTTCAGCCGTGCGTTGCATAATGGAATTGCAGAGCGGTTAGAGCGTAAGGAGCAGACGGTACTACTGTTGAATCGGCGTGGGCACTCCACGTTCGTCATGTGCCGTAGCTGTGGCTATGTCGCGGGTTGTCCGCATTGTGATATTTCGCTTACGTATCATCAGCGGTCGAACAATTTACGTTGCCATTACTGTGGTTATTCCGAGCCCGTGCCTCAGACTTGCCCTGAGTGCGGTAGTGAGCATATTCGCTATTTCGGTACAGGTACCCAGCGAGTGGAAGAAGAGTTGGCGAAGCTATTCCCCGGTATACGTGTTGTTCGAATGGATGTTGATACAACGACAGAAAAAAATGCCCACGAAAAGCTTCTCAAGCAATTTCGTGATAAAAAAGCGGACGTGCTGCTCGGTACTCAAATGGTTGCCAAAGGCCTGGACTTTCCCGATGTGACACTGGTTGGTGTCATTACTGCGGATTCGGCTCTCAATTTGCCAGATTTTCGGGCTGCGGAAAAGACATTTCAGCTGTTAACACAAGTAGCTGGACGGGCTGGGAGACATCAATTGCCGGGGGAAGTATTCGTACAATCCTATACTCCAGAGCATTATTCGGTGATTCACGCAAGTCGCCATGATTATGCTTCTTTTGTGAGGGAAGAATTGAAACACCGCCGCAATTTGCACTATCCACCATATTGTCGTCTTATTTTGGTGACCTTTTCTCATGAACAACTCCCGGTGCTGGTCCGACTGGCTGAGAATTATTCAGCAACACTACAGGGACGGGCCAGACAACGGGGCTGGTTCGGGAATATGGATCGTCTTACATCGGATGTACTCGACATTTTGGGGCCAGTAGCTTCACCCATTTCGAGAATCAAGAATAGATACCGATTTCAATGTATGATAAAATGGCGTGGAAATATCGATGCGATTAGTTTGGCTCAGCAAGTAGCTGATGAAATGGCCGAATCCGCACAGGCACAAAAGTTGCTGATTAGTCTGGATGTTGATCCGCAAATGCTTATGTAGAGTGTTGCCACAAAAGTTATTATCACAATTAATGCGGACAAGCCGTCCGTACATAGGATAATGTAGCAGTCGCGTGTGTGATGAATACAGTTAAGCCTAAATGAAACATAAAGAGGAAGGTGTTCTGTTGTCATGTCAATTAGAATTATAGTGTTGGAGCCGGATGACGTATTGCACAAAGTAGCAAAGGAAGTCACTAAAATTACGCCTAACGTGCAAAAGCTGCTCGACGATATGGCAGATACGATGTATGAAGCGGAGGGAGTAGGTCTTGCTGCTCCGCAAGTAGGTATTTTGAAGCGTCTCATTGTTGTAGATGCTGGAGATGAGCATGGATTGATTAAAATGATCAATCCAGAAATCGTAGCCGAAGAAGGGGAGGAATTGGGTCCTGAAGGCTGCCTGAGTATACCTGGGTTGAACGGGGATGTGCGTCGTGCCGAGAAGGTTACAGTCAAGGGACTGGACCGCGAGGGTAAGGCCATTACCATTACAGCGACAGGGTTGCTTTCTCGTGCTTTTCAGCATGAAATTGACCATTTAAATGGAATTTTATTCACGGATATTGCAGAAAAAGTATATGAGGTTGCGCTGGAACAGCCAGGACCGAACCGTCAGATAGGAGAGTGAGGTTCGATGAGTCAAGACATTCGTATTATCTTTATGGGTACGCCTGAGTTTGCAGTGCCATCGCTGAACATGTTACTGGACAACGGTTATAACGTGGTCGGTGTGATTACACAGCCCGATAAGCCACAGGGACGAAAAAAAATATTGACGCCTACACCAGTCAAGGAAGCGGCAGAAAAACGCGGATTACCTGTACTGCAACCGACCCGCCTGCGCCAGCCAGAAGCGGTGGCTCAGGTGGCAGAGCTGCGTCCTGATCTGATCGTAACCGCAGCCTATGGGCAAATTTTGCCTAAGTCCGTACTAGACTTGCCTCGGTTCGGCTGTCTGAATGTGCATGGTTCGTTACTTCCCCGTTATCGGGGAGGTGCACCGATCCAGCGTGCGATTATTAACGGTGAGACCGTGACGGGTGTGACGCTGATGTATATGGCGGAAGGACTGGATACTGGCGATATGATATCGCGAGTTGAGGTTGCTATAGAGCCGGAGGATACCTCCGGTACGATTTTTGAGAAATTAAGCGTAGCTGGAGCAAAGCTTTTGCAGGACGAGCTGCCTAAGTTGCTGGCAGGCCAATCAGACCGTACGCCGCAAAATGAGGACGAGGCTACCTATGCCCCTAACCTGAACCGCGACGATGAGCGTATTTCGTGGAGTGACAATGCACAGCAGATATACAACCGGATTCGCGGCCTTGTTCCCTTTTCCGGCGCGTTTACGCTTTGGGAGGGAAATGTTTTTAAAATATGGGCTGCTGAGCAGCCTTTCATAAATAATGACGTGAGTGGCTCAAATGCTCCAGCACCCGGGACGGTTCTTCAATTGACCGCTCGTGGCATTGAGGTGCAGACAGGCGAAGGAACTCTCTGGCTGACTCAGGTTCAACCGGCTGGCAAAAAAGTTATGGATGCTGGAACCTTTGCACGCGGCGGACAGATGAAGCCAGGCATGGTGCTCGGATGAGCGGGAGTCACTCCCGCCAGGGAGGCCAAGGCAAGGGAGTGGGTGCCAGAACCGGCAAGACTCGCAATCAGACGGCGCGGGAAGTTGCACTTGATGTGTTGACCAGTGTGGAGCAAGAGGGTGCGTATAGCAATCTTGAGCTAAATCGTCGGCTTCAGCAGGCAGGTTTGTCTGCAAGTGATGCTGGTTTGGCGACG
The DNA here is from genome assembly GCF_038008045.1 of Paenibacillus sp. FSL P2-0173. NCBI lineage: Bacteria > Bacillati > Bacillota > Bacilli > Caryophanales > Paenibacillaceae > Paenibacillus > Paenibacillus sp. FSL P2-0173. The sequence goes on along the minus strand of NZ_JBBOYK010000001.1, from coordinate 923,883 downwards.
GAACTTGTATACGGTACAGTCGCACGCCGAAATACACTAGATTATTTTTTGAATAAATTTGTTCAAAAAGGAACGGCCAAGCTTCAGGCTTGGGTACGTTCGTTGCTGCGGATGAGTGTGTATCAGGTGGTGTATCTGGATCGAGTTCCGGATCATGCAGTCGTTAGTGAAGCGGTGACCATTGCCAAGCGGCGTGGGCATCAGGGTATTTCCGGTATGGTCAACGGCGTGCTCCGCAGCATGCTGCGTGAGCCGGACAAGCTGCGTATTCCTGACGATTTGTCACCGGAGGAACGGATTTCATTAGAACATTCCCATCCACAGTGGCTGGTTAAGCGCTGGATTAAGCAGTACGGTGCAGATACTGCTGAGGCTATCTGTCAGGCTAATAATGAGCCCCCTGCGGTCAGCGTACGGGTGAATACGACAATGATCAGCCGTGATCAGCTGCTGGACGAGATGAACTCAAAAGGGCTTGATGCCGTTCCTTCAGCAGTTAGTCCTTATGGGATTGTTGTTCGTAGCGGTGGAAATATGGCGCTTACCTCGTGGTATACGGACGGCTTGCTGTCCGTACAGGATGAAAGCTCCATGCTCGTTGCCGAAGCAGTCGCTCCTGAGCCTGGCATGCTGGTACTGGATTGCTGTGCCGCTCCAGGTGGCAAAACAGCTCATATGGCTGAGCTGATGAAGGATCACGGACGGATAGTTGCGAATGATCTGCATGCCCATAAGCATCAATTAATTCGTGAACAGGCTAATCGACTTGGCCTGGATGCCGTGGAAACAGTCACTGGTGATGCGCTAGAACTGAAGGAACGATATGCTCCAGCTTCTTTTGACCGTATTTTGCTGGATGCGCCATGCTCTGGCTTTGGAGTGATTCGTCGTAAACCGGACCTGCGTTGGAGCAAAACTGCGCAGGATGTTCGCGACATTACACAGCTTCAGCATGAGCTGCTGGATAGTGTGGCGGGACTGTTGAAGCCAGGTGGTATTCTGGTATACAGCACATGCACGATTGAACCGGACGAAAATGAAGGACAATTGACTCAATTTTTAAGCGAACATCCAGAGTATGAATTGGCAGAGGGTCATTCCTTCCCGGACGTGAGCCGCGAAAAGGATAGTATACAGGGAGGCTCGGTACAGCTGTTACCGCAGCATTTCCACAGCGACGGATTTTATATCGCGCGCCTGCGTCGGGTGAAATAGCGCGGAAGAGAATTCCAGGCAGCTTTCCACCAGTATTTCCACATTCCGCCGGAACATTTCCGGCGGTTTTTTGCATGAAGACGAAAAATTTTTACCCCCTCAGGGATTTGTGCTAAAATAGGAAGAATGAAAAATACTATCTGCGATCAAACAGAACTTAATGAAGAAGGAACGGGTGCAAACATTGATGAAACCTTTTATATATGATTTAACTCTGGAGGAGCTTCAGGACTGGGCCAAGAACAATGGCGAGCCTGCTTTTCGTGGAGGACAAATTTTTGACTGGCTGTATGTGAAGCGAGTCAATGATTTCAGCGAGATGACGAATTTGTCCAAGGCGCTGAGAGAGAAGCTTGAGGAGCAATTTAGTTTTGTGACGCTTAGTGAAATTACAAAGTTGGAATCGAAGGACGGTACAGTAAAATTCCTGTTCGGTTTGCACGATGATCATGCCATTGAAACGGTCATTATGAGACACAATTACGGAAACAGCATTTGTGTAACGACTCAAGTGGGTTGCCGGATTGGTTGTACTTTCTGCGCTTCGACGCTCGGAGGCCTCAAACGGAACCTGACGGCTGGTGAAATTACTGCACAGGTGGTGCAGGCTCAGAAAATTTTGGATAAAACCAATGAACGAGTGAGTAGCATCGTGATTATGGGCTCGGGCGAGCCTTTTGAAAACTATGAAGCGACCATGACGTTTTTACGTACAATGGTTCATGAAAAAGGTCTGAACATTGGTCAACGTCATATCACAGTGTCGACCAGCGGTATTGTACCGAATATTTATAAATTTGCCGACGAGGATACCCAGATTAATCTGGCAATATCCATTCATGCGCCTAATGATGCGCTTCGTTCGAAGCTGATGCCTGTAAATCGGCGTTATCCCTTTAAGGATGTTATGGATTCTCTACGTTACTATCTTGCTAAGACGGGGCGGAGAATTTCGTTTGAATATGCCCTGATTGGTGGGGTAAACGATCAGGCAGAACATGCTGAAGAGCTAGCGGATGTGTTAAAGGACATGCTGTGTCACGTCAATTTGATTCCAGTCAATCATGTGCCTGAGCGCAAGTATGTACGCACATCACGCAGTGATATTTTTAATTTCCAACGTATTCTTGCCGAAAAAGGCGTCAATGTGACGATCCGGCGTGAACAGGGTCACGATATTGCCGCTGCTTGCGGTCAGTTGCGTGCAAAGCATATGGAGTTGGGGTGAAACCATTTGATCAAAACAGTTCATGTCAGCCATGTCGGACGTGTACGTTCGGTGAATGAGGATTCTGCCTGGATCAGGCACTTGGAGCAAGGCTATATCCTTGGGATTGTTGCCGATGGTATGGGGGGGCATTTGGCCGGTGATACGGCCAGCCGCCTTGCGGTAGAGACACTTGCCGCTGATTTGGCGACGCTGGAGAGCGGATTATCCGCACATTCTTTGACGGCGGCGCTCAGCGACGCTATTTTGCATGCCAATGAAGTCATCTTCCAGACGGCTGCACGCGATGAAAAGTATCATAATATGGGAACGACAGTTGTTGCGGTTTTATTAAACGACGCATCCGGAATTATCGGACATATCGGTGACAGTCGTGCCTATGTCATTTCTAAAGGAGCGGTACGTCAGCTTACAGAAGACCATACTTTGGTTAATGAGCTGTTCAAAAACGGTCAGATCAGTAAGGAAGAACGGGAGAACCATCCTCGTCGCAATGTACTGACACGGGCGCTGGGCACTGATTCCGAGGTGAAAGTGGATATTGACTCCATTGCGCTGGAAAAAGGCGATGTACTGTTACTGTGTAGCGACGGATTAAGCAATCTGGTAACGGAAGAACAAATCAGCAAAGTAGTAGGTGCCGCAGAGAATCCTTTGGAGGAGCGCGCGGATCGTCTGCTACATCTGGCGTTGCTTGCCGGAGGAGACGATAACATTACTGTAGCTTTGTTTGAATTGCCCGACGACACGGTTTCATTGAGTGAAAAGGGGTGTGACGCATGATCGGGCACCTGCTAGGGGGAAGATACGAAATTATTGAGCGTATCGGTGGCGGCGGTATGGCGCTGGTGTATAAGGCTCAAGACATTTTGCTGAATCGCAATGTCGCAGTTAAAGTGTTGCGCCAGCAATTTGTTCATGATGAGGAATTTATTCGCCGATTTCGGCGTGAGGCGCAGTCTGCGGCCTCGCTTTCGCATTCGAATGTGGTCAGTATTTATGATGTCGGCCAAGAGGATGAAATCCATTATATTGTAATGGAGTGCATCGAAGGTAAAAATTTGAATGAGATTATTAAAGAACGTGCACCATTGCAAGTGGATGAAGCAGTACGGATTGCTTCCCAGATTTGTGATGCGCTGGAGCATGCCCATCAAAATCAGATCATTCACCGAGACATTAAGCCTCATAATATATTAATTGGACGTAATGGACGGGTTAAGGTAACTGATTTTGGGATTGCTAGAGCTGTTACGTCAACGACCATTACCCAGACGGGTTCTGTTGTGGGTTCTGTTCATTATTTTTCACCTGAGCATGCAAAGGGTGTCGTCACCGGCGAAAAATCGGACTTATATTCTTTAGGTATTGTCTTATATCAAATGCTGACAGCGCAGCTCCCTTTCCTGGGAGAAAGTCCAATTAGTGTAGCGCTCAAGCATTTGCAAGAGGAATTTGAGGAACCACGTAAAATTAATCCGTTGATTCCGCAAAGTGTGGAAAATGTCATTCTAAAATCCATGCGCAAAAATCCAGAAGAGCGTTATCAATCGGCAGACGAAATGCTAAAAGATCTGGAAACCTGTTTGCTGCCGGGACGGCGTAATGAATCCAAGCTGGAGTTTACACATTTGGATGATGAGGATCAAACACGGGTTATTCCGGCTATTAAGCCTCAACAATTAGGGATGTCTTCTAGTGGCGATGATGTACCTGTTCAACCGCGTGAGTCTGAACAGCTTCCGAGCAAGCAATCGTCCAAAAATAATAGAAAAAAAGCGATCTTGTGGGTAACACTAGTGTTGGTGTTACTTCTGTGCATGGGCGGAGTGGTGTACTATGTGCAAAGTGTACTTGTCGTGCCTGAGGTAAAAGTACCAGGTGTATTGACACAAACAGAAGACCAAGCGAAGGTTAATCTCAGTAAAGCGGGATTACTCATTGAGGAGCCAATACAGCATGAATACAAAGAGGGAATCGCGCCAGGAGTTGTATTTTATCAAAGCTATCCTGCAGATTCTTTAGTCAAGGAAGGAACCAAGATTAGTCTGAAAGTCGGGATTGCCAAGCCGCTCACTCCGATGCCGGATGTCAAAGGCCAAAGCTACGAGAATGCTGTTAAGCTGCTGACCGCCCAGCAAATTAAGGAGACGCAGATTCAGCAAAATGAGCAGTTCAGTGATCAGGCCGCGGGGACCGTCCTTAGTCAGACACCCGCTGCAAATGAGCCATTTGATAAGGACTCAGTCCAGGTTGTGCTCACAGTCAGCAAGGGCGCTGATACTGTGAAAATGCCAAGCCTGGTAGGGAAGACGCAGAACCAAGCAGAAAATGAGGTTAAAAAGGCAGGGCTGAAGGTTGGCTCGATTAAAGAAGAATTTAGCTATGAGCAGGAAAAAGGAAGAGTAACCAAACAGTGGCCGTCAGAGGCAGGCAGTGAGTTGCCACCAAATACGGAAATTACGTTTTATGTAAGCACGGGTTACCCGCCAGAAGCGATTACACTACCATTTAATGTGCCTGTTGCGCCGAAGGAAGAGGGCAAAAACAGCAAAATTCGTATCACTTATACGGATGCGCGTGGAGAAAATCAGGAATGGGGAAGCCGTACGATTAATACGACACAGATGTTCACTATCAATCTGCTAATGGCTCCGAACAAAGACAGTGTTGTCTCAGTATTTAGAGATGGTGACTTTATTGATACGTATCCAGTCTCTTATATTGAGGCGAAAAATGGAACGGTGACGATGCCCCAAATTGCTCCGCCTGCTGGAACTTCACCAACGGATACACCTGATGGTACTTCCTCGCAGAATGGAAGTGGAAACGGCGAGGAAGGTGATAGCGGGGGATCTTCTAATGATACTGGCAATAGTGGAGGCGACTCGAACAATCAGGAGGGCACAGGAGGTAATGGTGACCCTTCCGCCTTTGTTCCTGGAACGAATTCCACGGGGAGTACGCGCAGTGAGTTGGCGGTTAGTCATAAAAACAACCCAGGCCACGCAAAGAAGGAAAAAGTGATTGAGGCTGTTCAGCATCAGTAAACTTGCAATAGGAAGATGCTCAACCTGTTATACGCAATGAAACTTGAACATTATGAAGGAGGACATCTTACACATGCCTGAAGGTCTGATCGTCAAGGCGCTTAGCGGATATTATTATGTCTCCAGCCTGGATCAGGATGGGCGTCCGGTATCTGGCGAAGCTACAGTACAATGCAGAGCACGCGGCATTTTTAAGAAAAAAGAGATTACGCCTCTTGTCGGTGATCGGGTCGTTTACGAACTGACTGAGAACGGGGAAGGTATGGTCGAGGAGATTAGAAAGCGTACGACAGAGCTAATTCGTCCTCCAGTAGCTAATACCACGCTAGCCGTGCTACTGTTTTCCTTGCGTGAGCCGGATTTAAACCTGCCTTTACTGGACAAATTTTTAGTCCATATTGAGCACGCCGGACTGGATACGATTATCTGTCTGACTAAGCGCGATTTGTATGAAGGCAGCCCTTCAGAGGATGACACCGTGCTGGCCGTTCAGGAAATGTACCGGAAGATCGGTTATGAGGTGCTGGTGACCAGTGCCCGTACCGGAGAAGGGACGGCTGAGCTTAAGAAGCTGTTGGCTGGTCAAATCAGCGTGTTTTCCGGGCAATCAGGTGTAGGAAAGTCTTCCATGCTTAATGCTCTGGAGCCTGGGTTAACGCTGGAGACGAGCGCCATAAGCAATAAGCTGGGCCGAGGAAAACATACAACTCGTCATGTGGAGCTGATTCCTCTAGACAACGGAGGGTTTGTAGCAGATACACCGGGGTTTAGCCAGCTGGATTTTCTGGAGCTAGGTGTGGATGAGTTATCTCCCTGTTTTCGTGAATTCCAGCAGTATGCGGAAGGATGTAAATTTCGGGGGTGTACCCATATTCACGAGCCTAGCTGTAAAGTAAGAGAGGCCCTGGAAGAAGGCCATATTTCACAGGGACGATATGATAGCTATTTGCAGTTCTATCAGGAATTAAAAGAAAAAAAGCGGAGGTACTGAGTATATGTTAAAAATAGCACCGTCGATTTTATCCGCTGATTTTGCTCGCTTGGGCAGTGAAGTTGCGGAAGCTGAGGCAGGAGGGGCAGACTGGATTCATGTGGATGTAATGGATGGACATTTTGTATCCAATATTACACTGGGCCCACCTATCGTTCAGGCTATTCGTCCGCATACGACTCTTCCCTTAGATGTTCATCTGATGATTGAGCATCCTGAACGCTATATTGGCGATTTCGTAAAAGCAGGAGCCAACATCATCACTGTTCATGCTGAGGCCTGTGTTCATTTGCATGGTGTCCTTCACTTGATCAAGCAGCAAGGCGCTCTGGCTGGAGTGGCTCTCAATCCGGGTACTTCACCATACGCGATCAAGGAAGTGCTGCCAAATGTGGATATGATTCTGGTGATGACGGTCAATCCTGGCTTTGGAGGTCAGTCCTTCATTCCAGAGACGTTAAATAAAATCAGACAAATCCGTGCTTGGTTGAACGAACTGGGTCGTCCAGACGTACATATCGAGGTAGACGGAGGTATTGCGGAGGAGACGGCACCAGCCGTATTTGAAGCGGGGGCTGACGTGCTGGTGGCTGGGAGTGCGGTATTTGGCAGAACAGACCGCGCTGCGGCTATAGCTGCGATTCGGGACAGTGCAGCACGTTTGTCCAAGTGAAGCTGACCGAAGCATTGTGGATGACTGTAGCGAGCATGGCGACGGGGTTGACCCTTAGCTGTTTCTCGCTAGTGAAGGCTCCTTGGAATGCTGTTCTTTCACTTTTGGCTGTTCTAATTGTACTGTTTTATTTTCGGAAAAATGAACGGCGTGGTTTACGAATAGGTTTTGTAGTGTGCAGCGTACTTTATTATATCCTGTTTATTTTCATACTCTCAGCATATCTCTATATTCGCGGACTTGTCTGATGGTATAGCCTGGGATGGTTGTGCATAAATATGGTTACATGAGCGGGATTCTCATGTAGCCTTTTTTTTGTGGGGCAACAACCCTTGACAGGTTGCATAAACTACAGAGAACGGATGCAGGAGGATGATGGGGAGGGTGAGGCATGAAGTTTTACACAATCAAGCTGCCAAAATTTCTGGGTGGATTCGTTAAAGCCATTTTGAATACATTCCAGAAAAACTGAATTCAACGTAATGTAAACACAGGATGTAGGATGAAAGCTGGAGGTACACAGGGCATGCTTCCCGGGCACAACAGATAGGTAGCTCGGCAGTAAAAGATAGGAACGCACGGGAAGGTGCCTGACATTTTGTTCTCCTGAACCAGATGGATATTACTTTCGAATAACCAAAAAAGCACCCGTTTAAAACGAGGTGCCTTTTGTTTATAACGATATTTTTTTACGACTACACGCGAGTCACTTTACCGGCTTTCAATGCACGAGTGCTGACATAAACGCGTTTCGGTTTACCGTTAACGAGAATGCGAACTTTTTGTACGTTGACGCCCCAAGTACGGCGATTACGGTTGTTAGCGTGAGATACGTGGTTACCGCTGCCAGGCTTTTTGCCTGTTACAGAACATTTACGAGACATGATTCCACCTCCTATTCTGAAAATAACCAAATTCCATATGGAACGGGTCTCTCTTCAGGCCGACTGGGTCAGCCGGACTTTGTAAGTCACTAACCTGAACAAAACAATACTTAAATATAATATCATAGTCAAAAAAGCTCCGTCAACTGATTCAAAAACTTTATTTATTTCTCTTTCGCATTATAGTACAATATGGGATAGTTATTGCTGCGATTATTTTGTATTAAAATGGAATGTGAATTCTTATTCCAGTCATGCCGGCAGTTCAGAGGCGGGACTATAGTCATCATTCCAGCCGATGATTTATTGTTAGGCAGTTGACTGGTTTTTCATTTTATATGACCTGTAGAAGAACGACCAGACGTGAGTACAAAAGCTTACGAAAGTGTGATATTCGTATTCGTCGTCTGGCTTTAGTATAATTCAATTGAACCTGTACGCACAGTTGAATAAGGTGTTGTGAAGGTTGATAGTAAAACAAGTGTATTAAGCTAGGAAGGGGAATTCTCTTGAGTAATCGTTCTTTGAATGGAACAGATTTTACCGCAATGGTTTTAGCCGGGGCGGAACAATTACAGCAGCATGCGGAACATGTCAATTCACTAAATGTATTCCCAGTGCCAGACGGTGATACGGGAACCAACATGAATTTGACGATGAGCGCGGGCGTAACGGAATTAAAGAGGGGGGACTCTTCCTCCATCGGTGTCATGTCCGGCATATTATCCAAAGGTTTGCTGATGGGAGCCCGCGGCAATTCAGGGGTTATCCTGTCTCAGTTGTTTCGTGGCTTCAGCCGTTACGCTGCCCCATACGAGGAATTGAATACCCTTCAGTTCGCATCGGCATTGCAGAGCGGGGTGGATGCGGCCTACAAGGCGGTTGTTAAGCCGGTGGAGGGTACAATTCTTACCGTGGCGAAGGAAGCGGCCAGGCATGCTGTGTTTTTCTCGCGCCGGACGAACGACATCACGGAACTGATGGAAGAAGTGCTTGCCAAAGCGAAGGAAACGCTTGCCATGACGCAGGACATGCTCCCTGTATTGAAGCAAGTAGGAGTTGTAGATTCGGGTGGGCAAGGTCTTGTGTACATTTATGAAGGTTTTATGCAGCATCTTGGAAGCGGCTTGGTGACGTCTTCAACTGCAAAAAGTGATAATGTACGCACGGTTTTTGCTCCTCACGTATCGGAGAGACCTACTGCTACTGCAGTTGTTCCTTCCCCAGATGCGCCGATTTCTGCGCAAGCGAAGCTCGAAACGGATAATATTGAATTTTTGTATGATATGGAGTTTTTTATTAATCGACAATTGGGCGAAGCGCAAGGTACCGATTTTGATGAGGAAGCCTTCCGGAAAGCGTTAGCAGTAGATGGTGATTCTATTATCGTAATTTCAGACGATGATGTCATCAAGGTTCACGTGCATTCTAAGGCTCCTGGTGAAGTGCTGAATTTGGCACTGCGCTACGGAGAAATTACACAGATTCGTATTTTAAATATGCGCGAGCAGCATCGTGATTTGTTGTCTGCGGGTATGGATGTTGCTCCTGAGCCTGAGTGGTTTGCTGAAATACCAACAGAGCCTGCACGTGAGGAAGAGCCGTCTGAGCCCCCTGCTCATGAACTGGCATCCTTTGGTTTTATAGCTGTGGCTTCCGGTGAAGGAATTGCTGATATTTTCAGAAGTTTAGGCGTCGATGTTGTCCTTTCTGGCGGCCAGACAATGAATCCGAGCACAGAGGACTTCGTTAATGCGGCGCGCTCGATTGCGGCTCAACATATTTTTATTCTTCCGAATAATTCCAATATTATTTTGGCGGCAGAACAAGCACGTGAACTGCTAGAGATGGAACGTATGGTGTCGGTTATTCCGAGCAAAACAATTCCTCAGGGCATTGCGGCAGCATTTGCCTTCCAGGAGGAAGAGGCTTTTGAGGTGAATCAGGACAATATGCGTGACGCAGTCACCCGGGTGAAGTCTGGGCAAGTGACCTACGCGGTACGGGATACGACACTGGATGACCTGCATATTACAGCCGGGCATTACATCGGTATTCAGGATTCCAAAATTGTAGCGACCGAGGAACACTTAATGGCAACGTCCCGTCTTTTGCTAGCGAAAATGCTGGTGAATGGCGATGAAATTGTTACGATTCTCACAGGTTCAGACGCGAATCAAGAAGACACAGATCAGCTTGTTGCATGGCTTAAAGAAAATTATGCGGATGCTGAAGTGGAAGTTCATGAAGGTGGTCAGCCGATTTATCCTTATTTGTTCTCAGTGGAAACCTGATGTGCTTTAGCACGCCCATGGAAGTCCACAACAAAAGGAGGTCTGACTGATGAGCAGTACCATCATTTTGACGGATAGCACGGCTGATATTCCACCGGAATTAGCAGACCGTCTCGGTATAGTTGTTGTACCATTGACAGTGATGTTCGGCAGCACAGCTTACCTGGACGGCATTGAGATGTCAGCGTCGCAGTTTTACAGCGAACTAGTACGGGCTGATGAGCTACCTACGACATCACAGCCTTCACCAGCCCGTTTTTTGGAGACATACACGACGCTGTTGGAGCAATACCCCGAGAGCCAGGTTATCTCTATCCATTTATCCTCGGGTGTGAGCGGAACGTATCAGTCTGCTCTGCTGGGCAAATCCATGCTGGAGAAGCATGAACATAGAGTGACTGTGGTGGATTCCAAATCAGCTTCATACGGATACGGCATGCTAGTGGTTTATGCGGCAGAGCTGGCGGCTGCCGGGCACTCCCCGGCTGATATTGTTCGGGCTGTGGAACGTCGTGGGGAGCGCCGTCGTTTGTATTTCCTGGTGGATACCCTGGAATACTTACAAAAAGGCGGACGTATTGGCAAGGCAGCGGCAATGGTTGGTACGTTACTTAACATTAAACCGATTCTTTCGATTGACAAAGAAGGCACTATTTATTCGGTTGATAAGGCGAGAGGGCATAAAAAAGCGACAGCACGTATAATTGAACTACTGGAGCGGGATTTAAAAGGCCAAAAAATTAATATTGCTGTGGGTCATACGGCAGATCGCTCAGCGGCAGAAGCGTTCGTGGCTCAGCTGGCAGAGCATTTTGAGCTGGGAGATCGAATATATACTGAACTTGGCGCTGTGATTGGGACCCATGTAGGGCCAGGAACGATTGGCATTTTTGTATGGCCGGCCGGAGATGAGAGGTAATATGCTGCAATTGGATCAAATACCTTTAAAACAAATACATGGCGTGAGTGCTCTCAAAGAGGGAGAGCTTCACGCTTTTGGCATTTCTAACGTACAGGACATGCTGGAATATTATCCGTTTCGGTATGAAGATTACCGACTGCGCTCGCTAAGCGAAGTGAAGGATGGAGATAAGATTACAGTACAGGCCAAAATTATGGGCATTCCGGTGCTTCAGCGTTACGGGCGCAAATCAAGGTTGACTTGTAAATTGATGGCCGAGGATTGGATGTTTACCGCGACGTGGTTTAATCGGCATTTCATGAAGGAGCAGCTAACCTCAGGTCGTGAAATTGTGGTGACTGGTAAATGGGATCTCAAACGGATGCAGATGACTGTTGCAGATTCTGAGTTTCCTGATAAAGGAGTAGCCCGCTCGGGGACACTTCAACCGGTGTACTCTATAGGCGGCAAGATTACGCAAAGCTGGATGCGAAAAACAATGAGCCAGACACTCCAGCAGTTTGGTGAAATGATCCCCGAAATATTGCCTGAGTTGCTTGTGCGTAAATATAGTATGATGCCGCGCAAGCAGGCTATTGCAGGTATACACCAGCCTCAGGACAACCGCGAGGGGCAAGAGGCTCGTCGGCGGATGGTGTATGAGGAGCTATTTTTATTTCAGCTGAAAATGCAGGCATTCCGGGCGCTAAATCGTGGTCGAGCGGACGGGGTGGTACATACCGTGGATAACGCCACGATTCGTGAATTTGTAAGGGCTTTGCCTTTTGAATTAACGGATGCACAGAAGAAGGTAGAGCTTGAAATACTGCACGATCTACGCTCACCTTATTGTATGAACCGTCTGCTTCAGGGAGATGTTGGGTCAGGTAAAACAGTTGTTGCTGCCATCGGTTTATTTGCCACAGTACGTTCCGGTTTTCAGGGAGCGCTGATGGTGCCAACCGAAATATTGGCCGAGCAGCACATGCGATCGCTTCACAAGCTGTTTGAGCCCTTTGGAATCAGTGTGGGCCTACTGACTGGGAGTACAACCGGGAAGAAGCGTAAGGAGCTGCTAGCTGCTCTCCAAATGGGTCTGCTGGACATTGTAGTAGGCACCCATGCTCTCATTCAGGAGGATGTATATTTTCACCAGCTTGGGCTTGTTGTAACGGATGAGCAGCATAGATTCGGAGTGAATCAGCGTAGTGTACTGCGTCGCAAAGGCTATAATCCCGATGTGCTGACGATGACGGCCACACCGATCCCCCGTACGCTGGCCATCACTGCGTTTGGCGATATGGATGTTTCTACGTTGTCAGAGCGGCCGAAGGGGCGTATTCCAATTTCCACCTATTGGGTGAAGCACGAACTGATGGATCGGGTACTTGGTTTTATTTCCCGCGAGGTAGATCAGGGACGGCAGGCTTATCTGATTTGCCCGTTGATTGAAGAGTCGGAGAAGCTGGACGTACAGAATGCCATCGATTTGCATATTCAAATGCAACAGGCTTTTCCACATTACCGCGTTGGGCTATTACATGGACGAATGACTCCCGCAGAAAAGGAAGAAGTTATGCGTTCTTTCTATGCGAATGAGGTTCAGTTGCTCGTTTCAACGACGGTTGTGGAGGTGGGGGTAGACGTCCCAAATGCGACGCTAATGATCATTATGGATGCGGATCGTTTTGGATTATCCCAGTTACATCAATTACGTGGACGAGTTGGACGGGGAGCACATGCCTCGTATTGTGTACTGATCGCTGATCCTAAGTCGGAGGTTGGTCAGGAGCGGATGAAGGTTATGACCGATACGGACGATGGTTTTGAGGTGGCTAGACGCGATCTGGATTTGAGAGGGCCGGGTGACTTTTTTGGCACCAAGCAGAGTGGGCTACCCGAGTTTCGTTTAGCAGATATGGTAGCGGATTTTGAGGTGCTGGAAAAGGCGCGGGAGGATGCAACCGATCTGATCAAGGATTCGTCCTTTTGGACATCTCCGCAGTATGAAGCACTGCGCGGTTATTTGCAAAAAGAACAGATTTTCCAGGGGGATCTCATCGACTAATCCACCATGAATCATGAGGTTGTTCTAAACGTTTTAAACAGATAGGCACAATGGACAGGCTGGCCGTCATATATTTGGGAATGACCGAATGATATGGGAGGTGTGGCAACATTGAGCTATCAGCAATATGGAATTAGTCCGCAACTGGTGGAGCGGATTAAGTTGAAAATGAAGAATCGTGCGCTCAAGGAGCGGGTTAAGCAGCAGATTGAAGGTGTGACTAAAGCGGACCTGCAAAATAAAGCTAAGGTGCGTCATCTTGTGAAGTCCACTTCTGCTATTTTAAACGAGCGTTTGACGGCTGCGCAGGAGGAGCAATTGACCGCCTTCGTATTGGCACAAAAAATTGATCCGTCCAATACATTCCATCTAATCAAGCTGTGGGGAATGTTCCGTTGATTGCTTTTGAAGAGGTGCTTCAAAGCGCTCTCCATGTTTTTTTGTGAAGCACAGATGAAAAAAGGATTGCCTGATATCAGGCAATCCTTTTTGGTTTGTATTAGTTCATTCCCCGGGCAATAGCTAGTGTGTGCTTATCATGAGACTTTTATTTGTAATGACCTCCAATTTTGATAGACCGTTCCATGGCCTGCCCGGCATCTGTTAACGACGATGCGCGCATGATGATGGACTGACCGTACCGATCCTTTAAAGTGTCCGTCACCTTTTCCAAAGCACGGGATCGCTCCAGATCCTCAAAAAAATCCAGCTGATACAGTTGATCATCCACCAATCCGCTTAAAGTAACCCCTGCGCGCTTCACGGGCATATGATTCCAAAAAGTATAAAAGATTTTTTTAACGGTTTCATATACCTTTTGGGTATGGTTTGTAGGATCGGGTATCTTCATTTGTCGGGAGAATCCGGTTGGTGCCTCGTAGGGACTGCATATACAATGAACAGTCACAACCGAGCCCATATATCCTTTGCGGCGGGCGTCCCGACACACCTCCTCTGTTAGTTCAAGCAGGATGGTTTCCACTTCCGCAGGCTGGAGATAGTCGCGGGGAAGAGTCATCATATGACCGATGGATTTGGGAGGTGTATTAAATGTTTCCGGCTTGACCGGGCTGTGATCGATCCCGTTAGCAGTTCGCCATATCACCTCTGCCTGAATATCGGACTGCTTGCCGAAATGAGACCGGAATCTGTCCTGTAGCCGGGGTAAGGGAGTACGTGCAATATCTCCAATGGTGTGTAGTCCAAGCTTCTCCAAATGCCGTTCCATGCGCGAACCGATGCCGAACATAAGACGTACTGGCTGAGGCCACAGCAACGCTGCAATATCGGATGTAGGCAACAAGAAAATGCCACTGTCATTTTTTTTAGCCCATATATCTGTTGCGGTTTTAGCCAGCATTTTGTTTGAGCTGATGCCAATTCGAATCCATACTCCTGTTTGTGCCAGTACCTTTTGCTGAATTTCACTTGCAATACTCACCGGATCCCCGAACAGGGAGAGGCTTCCGCTCATATCCAGAAACTGTTCATCAATGCTGAAAACCTCAACCAAATCCGTATATTCATTATAGATTTCTGTTATTTTTAATGAGACATCGATATAATGCTGCATACGTGGGCGTACAATGATAAGGTCAGGACATTTTTTCACCGCTTCTCCCAGGCGTTCTGCTGTAGATATACCGTATTTTTTGGCCAGCGGACACGCAGCTAAAATAATGCCTGAACGAAGTGCAGGGTCACCGGCCACAACGAGTGGCTTATGTTGGTATTTGGGATCATCTGCTTTTTCGATGCTGGTATAAAAACTTTGGCAGTCCGATAAGAATATGGTTCTATTTCTGCTTTCCTTCAAAAATCCGACCTCCTCTCCTGATATGTGTGGGTCATCCTTCCAAAATATTCTTGAATGTATACTCTTATAGTAGTATTATATACAGAACAAGTGTTCCTAATACAAATGTATTTTTTGGAACGTTACAGTTTACGGAAAACCTAACATGGCGTATCATAATATCTTGAGCAAAAACAAGTGGAAATGAATGAATATTGAGGGGAGAAAACCATTTTTATGAACCCAAAACGTCGACCATCATCTCAAAAACGCAGTAGGTGGCGTATTTTTGGCAGAGTTTTGCTGATTAATATCAAGTGGTTCTCGTTTGCGGGTGTACTTGGAGTGCTGTTTGCTGGAGGTCTTATATCCGGTTATGTGGCGGCACTGGTTCATGATGAACCTGTACGATCACGTCAGTTGATATATGAAAAGGTAAATGAGAACGCTCTGACCAGCTTTGTATTTTTTAATGATCAGGTAACTCCGGTTGGAAGAATGCGCATGGAGGAGGATCGACAGCTCGTTGATCTGAAGGATGTTCCTCAGTCTATTGTGGACGCCCTCATTTCAACGGAAGACAGCCAATTTTATGAGCATCGTGGTGTGGATTTAAAGGGAACTGCTCGTGCCGTTAAGCAGAAGCTTTTGAATGAAAACCGCCAAACAGGCGGCAGCACACTGACGCAGCAGGTAGCCCGAAGGGTTTTTCTCAGTCTGGATAAGACGGACAGTCGCAAGGTGAAGGAAATGCTGCTGGCACTGCGTATGGAGCGGTTTATGGGCAAGGATAAAATATTAACGGCTTACTTAAACAAAATGCCTTTTGGTAATGGTTCCGCTGGTTACAATTTATATGGAATCAAGTCTGCTTCGTTAGGGATTTTCAATGTAAGTGATCTACATAAGCTTCATATTGCTCAGGCGGCTTATTTGGCAGGTCTCCCGCAACTGCCATCTGTTTATTCCGCTTTTGATGGTAAAGGGAACTTCGATGAAGAAGGCTTCAATAAAGCGATGGAGCGCCAACGTGTCGTGTTGGGAAGAATGCTGGCAACAGGTAAACTTACGCTATCCGAATATAACGAGGCGCTTCAATTTGATGTGAAAGCCACTCTTGCGCCACATCGCGAAAAAAGTTATAATACATTCCCTTATTTGATGCTGGAGACAGAGCGGGAAGCCGCCCAATTGTTAGCGCTCCAGCAAAATCCCGATATCACGGCAGCCGAGATTTCCAAGCCTGAGCATGCCGAGCTTCTTCAAAATACGCGAGAAGAGTTGCAACGGTCCGGCTATCGAATTTATACAACGATAAATAAGAAAATTTATAACAATATGCGGCAGATTGCAGCCAATCCACAAAATTTTTCTCCATACAGTAAGAAGAAGGGATTAGAGCAGATTGCAGCAATCATGATTGATCATAAAACAGGGGCTATACTCGGTATGATCGAGGGCAGGGATTTTAATACCGAGCAAATGAACTATGCAACTCAAATGACACGTCAGCCCGGTTCTGCCATGAAGCCTATTGCTGCTTATTTACCTGCTTTGGAAAAGGGCTACACTCAGCCAGCCGGTCTTATTGATGATTCACAAATCATATTGAAAGACGGGCGTAAAGGTTATCATATTCCTAAAAATTATAACAGACGGTACGAGGGGCTTATGACAGCCCGTGAAGCACTCAATCGGTCAATCAACATCCCTGCGCTGAGGCTGTTCCTATATGAAGTTAAAATTCCAAATGCTTGGAATTTTGTGCGTTCTCTTGGAATTACGACGATTCAGCCGCAGGATGAACATGCTCAGACAGGGGTTTTGGGTGGACTAAGCAAAGGGGTATCCGTCGAGGAACTGACCGCAGCATATGGAACGATTCCCAATATGGGTGTATATAATGCACCTCATCTGATCAGCAAAATTACGGATGCCAACGGGAAGATCGTATATGAATTTAAACCGCAGACGAAGCGTGTATATTCGCAGCAAACCGCATTTTTGATGACGGATATGCTCAAAACGGTTATATCAGATCCGAGGGGAACCGGCAAACGCCTGCAAAATGCTTTTAAAAGCTACGGTGCCATTGATATCGCCGGTAAAACCGGTACGACACAAAACTTTGGTGATGTGTGGTTTATGGGGTACACACCTGACGTTACACTAGGCGTCTGGGCTGGTTACCGCCAACAGGTTAATACATTATCTCAAGAAGGCCATTCCAGAGCACAGTCAGTGTGGGCACTGATCATGAATGAGGCGGTCAAGGACCAGCCTGAGCTTTTTAAGAAAAAGCACTTTATACGGCCGGAAGGTGTTGTAAGAGTTACGGTTTCTAGCCTTACAGGTAAGCTGCCAGGGCGTTATTCCCGTCAATCGGGTCAACTCGTGACTGACTGGTTTAATCAAAAGTATGTGCCTACCGAAGTTGGAAGAGAACAGCTTCCGCGTTCTGCTAGACCAGTGGTCCCGTCTAAACCAGATATCAAGGAAAAAGAAGTCCCAGAGGTTGAGGTACCTGCAATAGATCAAGAGAAAATTCCACCAGAGGAAACGGATCCTACTGTTCCTGACGCAGGCACAGAGATAGATATGCCTGATGAGAATGAAGATTTGCCATCTACAGATACTCCGCAACCTTCTGTTGAAAACGAGCAGGTGACTCCTTCTGAATCACAAAGCCAGAGTGAGACTCCAAAAACCAAATCTGACGAAGTTGTTTATCCTGAAATAATATCTGATCAACCCAAAAACTAAACGACAGGAACGGCCTAGTTTAAAATGCCGTTCCCGACAATGTCTACAGTGACCTGCGGATGAAAACGGATATTGGGGTATTCTTTATTCCAATCTACACTTTTCCATACTGCTGGATAATGAGCGATCAACTGTCTGCCTACGCCAAAGGCATCACATCCATTTTCCTGAAGTGTACGGATAATTTGTTCCGCATCCTGGGTCATGATTTCGGAAAGTTGACGGTTCAGACGCTGTACGTTAGCTTTATCTTGAAGATGGTTTCGTGCATATTCAACAATATCGACAGGCAATTTTAGGTTAAGCTCCACATCAATTTGTCCATCGCGCTGAACGTTCACTTTAAGGCTACGTTTGACATTCTGGATTTTAGCCTGATACGTAATAAAGTTTTGCACATCACCGACAGGTCCGGGATGTATCCTTTTTACAAAGCGAGCTGTATTTTTCCACTTTCCAGTCATTAACACATATAAAACACCTTGCTCACTACTTAGGCTTCCTGTGAATTTTTGTCCGTGAAATAAGGCAATTCCACGTGCTGTAATATCTTCTCCTTCTTTGGAAAGATAGGGGAGTACAAAATCTTGACCCGGATCAAGCATTGGGGGGAGCAGTGTCTCCAGTGTCATTTCCGGGAACATACACATTTCCTCAAGGCTTCTGATTTTTTTGGTTATAAATTCGCCAATCAAGAGGCTACCTATGCTTTTTTGATCTATTATTTCCCCAGCTAATCCATCTACAATAGCTACCTTGACATGGGAAGTCGGATGGTCAGGCTCACGATACAGCACATCCAGATAGGGATATAAATCTTTTCGGGCCAAGCTTGTACCATACAGAATAACTCCGTATTTGAAAAAGCGGATATCCCCGGTTACTTTGGCTCGGATTTTGTCTGTACTTTGCCGAACGGAATGGCCGGTGCCTGAGTGAATTTCATTGGTGCTTTTACCTTGATTGCTTTGAGAATCGTCTACAACCTCTAGCGTTTGCAACAACATGCCTTCAGGAGTGAGATCATAAGCCGATGCATTTGCCAATCGGGCATCCTTCAAATTGTCCTGATCCCAGCAGCCTGTTATAAAAATGAGTAGAGTTAGCATTCCAAGCGCTCTGCTCTTTTTTTTCATGTTTCAGGTCCCTCCTTTTTTTTGAAGAGATAGGAGAGGATCAGCAGCAGAAAAGGGAACGCAATTAGGAAAATATAAGCAGAATTATTGGCTATGGAACCAATAAGCTCGAAATCTTCTCTTCGTTGAGGCAAATAGGCAATACAACATGAGGCGAGCACAACAAAGGAAACCGCCTTTTTGTGACTTTTTTGCTTGAATAGATAGCTTATTCCGTAAGACGCCGCATAATAATAACCACTTATAGCTCCAAAGATCGAAATGAGCCAAATCGGCAGAAAAATAAAATCGACCCGATCCATCGTTCCCAGTGGAATGGATCTGAGCAAATAAATGACTGGCTCCGGCATTAATTCAAGCTGTTGGGGGCTGAATACGGTTTACAGGTAAATACGGTAAAACAATACAATAGTACCACGATCGCGTTAGCTGCCAGAATTGACTTGAGCTTGCTTGTACTTTTGCCCTCAACCATGGGAAAGACGACAAGAATGAACTCAAAACCAAACATCGCTAGGAGCGTTTCTTTTGAACCGACAATAATACGGGGCCATCCCGCCTCAGTCAGAGGTAGCAGATAAAGCGGGTTGGACTGCTTTATACCATAGCTAATTAACAGCATCATGGGAAAAATCAGAAATGAAATTAAAACAAGTACTCGGGCAATCGTTCTTAAATTTTCGCGAACCAGATATATGCTACTGAACAAAAACAGGGCAAGTATAGCCCAACGGGGAGTATATTGCAGCATCCAGCGGTTAATGACGTCATAAGCGTTCACAAGAACCGAGGTACCCATGAGCAGATAGTAAGCAATGTAAGCCACAGTCAATGCTTTTCCAATCCAGCAACCAGTAATCTGGGTTAATATTTGATAAATCGAAGAGGAGGGAAAACGTCTTAGCAGGAGCCAGCACATCAAAATAATGAGTTGATCAAAAGGCCACCAATAATGACAGATATCCAACCCCCTCCTTTAGCTGAAAGGTGCATCTGATAGGGAAGTGACAAAATATCTACGCCAATCTCAAACTTAATGATGAGAAAAAACAGTTGACCCGATGCAATGGTACTTTCTTTATTCACGTCTTTTCCAGCTCCTAGAGTCGTTCTGCTGCTTCAATTTTTGGGCTTGGGAATCATATGGTCGCTGATGGAATGTCCAAATCGGAAAGCGGATAAAAACATCTTTCATATCACCGAGCCGGAATGGTGCAAGAGGAGCAAAGTAGGGCGTACCAAAGGTCTCAAGCTTGCAAAGGTGGATAGTAAGAAAAAGTAAACCGAAAGCAATGCCAATGTATCCAAACAAGGCTGCAGCAATCATCATCGGAAAACGAAGGATACGAACCGCTGAGCTCATTTCATGAGAAGGCACTAAAAAAGAAGAAATGGCTGTTAACGAGACGACGATGATCATCGTATACGACACGAGACCAGCCCGAACGATAGCATCTCCGATGACGAGACCGCCAACGATTCCAATAGTTTGACCAACCCGACTGGGTAGACGAACCCCGGCTTCTCGTAGCACCTCAAAGATCAATTCAAGCAGCATAGCCTCCACAATCGCTGGGAATGGAACATTTTCCAGTGATTTTTTGATGGTATGCGCCAGCTCTAATGGCAAAATAGCTGGATGAAAAGCAATCGTCGCAATGTAAATGGCAGGTAGCGTAAAAGCGATCAAAAAGCTCATCATTCGAATCGTTCTTAGAAATGAACTAATAATCCAACGACCGTGATAATCATCTGGGCTTTGGTAAAATGCAAAAAAAGAGACGGGAGCTATTAGAGCAGTTGGGCTACCTTCAGCCAAAATCGCTATGCGTCCCTCCATTAGATTGGCGGTCACACGATCCGGTCGTTCCGTGCTGAGTTGTTGAGGGAAGAGGGAAAAAGGGTTGTCCTCAATAAACTCTTGAATAAAACCGGGGGGGAGCACCATATCGGAGGAGATCGCTTTAATTCTCGTTTTCACTGCTTCCACTAGCTCAGGATTAGCCAAGTCTTGAACATAGACAATAGCGATTTTAGTCCGGGTTTTAGATCCCACATAAAAGTAGCGTACAACCAGTGACGGTGTGACAATTTGTTTGCGAATCAGATTCAGATTGATGGATAACTGCTCAATGAATCCATTGTGCGGTCCGCGAATAATCCCTTCGTTTTCTGGTTCGTCCGTACTGCGAGCATACGTTTTTTCGGAAGAAAGGATAAAAAATTCCTCCGCTCCATTTATCATAAAAATGCAATATCCCTGAATAAGCGAATCAGCAGCATTTTGAAGGTCGGTGTCTTTTTGACTGCTTAAGGTAGTGAACATTTGATGAGAGACTGCATCGGTTTTCTCATATAAGGCACTCAGGATATGAGTTTGAATCATCTCCTGATCTACGAGCGAATCAATATAGAGCAGCATACCGTCTTTGCCGTCAACGGAAATCGCCTGCTTTTTTAAATCATCCGTATAAAAAAGGGCTTGCTCAATAAAGGAAACATTCCTACTTAATTCAACGGAAGCTGCGTCATGTCCAGCCAAGAGAGCACCTCCTTTTTGGATGAGATAGGCATAATGTGAGTCAAATGGATTGAGTTTATCCATGATATGGTGACTTATCCATTCTCGAATCACCTTCACTTCACGTAACGCAATAGTTTTATACTAGAATTTAATTTAGGTTGATAAATGGGAGGTGGGTTGGTTATTTTGCAGGGAATGAAAATTAATCGTGCAAGAACTAGAGACGAGATTACAAGGGGGCTTAATCTTGGGTGGGGTCAATTCCCAGATAATGTCCCAGTTTCCGTCGGACCTCGCTGCGGGCAAAGGATGAAAGCATGAAAAAACGCCTTTGATAGCCGCGGCATACATACAAAACCTCTACGCCTTCATGATTTCGGATTTCGCTGTATATTTTAACCCCTAGTGTTTTCATTCGCGCCTTTGTCTCTGCTAATTGAACAGCTACGCGCTGTTGTACTCCAGTCAGGCTACGAACATACAAATCGGGCATTTTTAGAGGAGAGGTATTTATAATACGAATGTCTCGTTCCAGCACATCCAGCACAAGAGTTAGAAGTACACAGATCTTGATCAGCCCTGCGTCTTCTTCAGAAGGCAAAGGAGCTTTATTCTTGTGGTTTAGTGTCTTTTGGTTTGGCATAAAAATCTCCTTTACTCCGAGTAAGAATACAATATATAATCAGTATATAGAACGTATGTTCTGTTTATACCTCCCTCATCATAGGAATTTTTCCATTACTAAAGCAATCATCAATTATTGGAAAAGTGGTAGGGAGCGATATCCTATGTGCCATTGTGTAAAGAATTCATGCGTTTATCGCCAATGACAGTCAAACAGAGTTTATGTTAAGCTATTGGATAAAAACTTACATAAAAGGAGAGATCGTTCTGGCTGCGGTCAGCCTTTACTATTTAACTTAAGAAAGTGGAGAAAGAAGGTATACATATTGTCACGTTCGTTATATGCAGCTTTATTATTGTTGAGCCTCATTTGGGGCGGTTCGTTTATGTTTATCAAGGTGTTGTTGCTACATCAAGTAGGGCCGTGGACGATTGTATTTCTCAGATCCAGCTTTGGATTTATTTTTATCGTCTTATTAATGCTACTTATGCGCAGGCCGTTTGAAATCAAAAGCATTCCGTGGAAATCGGTTGTTCTGGTAGCTTTGGTCAACATGGTTTTGCCATGGACACTGATCGGTTTTAGCGAGACCAGAATAGCTAGCAGCATGGCTTCTGTATTGAATGCCACCACGCCAATATGGACCATGTTGGTGGGGCTTGTTTTTTTCAGGGCTATTTTTCATCGAATGCAGTGGTTAGGAATGGGTCTCGCTTTTGTAGGAATCATTATTTTATTGGGTATTAATCCTGCATCTATTATTTCTGTTGATCCTGTGGGTTTTGGATGTATGCTGCTTGCGACTCTCTGCTACGGATTTGGAACACAGCTCTCCAAACGTTTTCTCTCCAATCTTTCCATGTATCAGGCTACTTTTTCGACACTGTTTGGTGCTGCGGTAGGGGGTGGCATTATGATGGCAATTGTGGAGAGACCTGATTTGTCGATTGTTTCTGACCCAGGTGTATTGGGTTCTCTTATAGGACTGGGAGTTTTGGGATCAGGAGTAGCATATATTTTGTTCAACTACATGATTTTGCGGGGGAGTGCGGAATTTGCTTCTTCGGTGACGTATTTTGTACCAGTAAGTGCCATTGTATGGGGCTTTTTGCTCCTGAATGAACATATCGGCTGGAACGTTCTGACCGGGCTGGTCCTTATACTTGGAGGCGTGTTTATGGCCAACCAGCGTAGAACCGCCAAATTAAGTGAATAATAATCTAAACAGAAATAAAATACGCTTTGGTTATTATATTAAATGTGCATTCGCCAAACCTTCGGTATAATGCGTTAATTCGCACATACAATAAAGCATGCTCACACATAAAATAAAATATGGTGCAGCAAAAAAGCAAGCTGTTTAGCAGGTGACAAGGTGTGGTATAATAAATTATAGAATTATATGCACCACAGAAATGTCGGAGTTTTATTCCACAAAAGAAAGGATCAGGATACCATGTGTCCCCGAAGGATACTTCCCCAAAGGACGATTTGGAAACGATTTGATCTGTCTTATACTTAGCTTTTCCGCGGAGTAACGTCAAGTTGCGAAAGCCAACTCTGCGGAAGAGGGGATTGTACATGCGAAGGACCAAGTCCTCCAGGCACATCTTACCCGGTAGCTTCCGTAAGAGTGGGTTCATCCACATCAAACTTACGAGAAACCGAGGGAGCCTGTATGAGGAAAACTTACGAATCTATCGTGAACAATGGAGCATTGAGACAGATTGCTGTCATGTTGCTCGGAACATGCATTTTAGCTTTTACGTACTATCACATTAATGCTCAAAATCATTTGTCAGAAGGCGGCTTTGCAGGCTTGGCCCTGCTGGGACATTACGCATTTGGCATATCTCCAGCATGGAGTATGTTGTTGCTTGATATTCCCGTCATATTGCTGGCATGGGTACTGAAGGGCAGAAGATTTATGCTGCTTGCGTTAATCGGAGCCGTCGCTTTTTCACTGTTTTATGCAGGATTTGAGAAGTATTCGACTCTGGTTATAGATCTACATGGAAATCTGCTGATAGCTGCTCTACTTTGTGGGGTGCTTACAGGTTTGGGAGCCGGAATCGTACTGCGATTCGGTGGAGCAACCGGGGGCGATGATATCCTATCTCTGCTGATCAGTGAGTGGCGCGGGTGGAAAATCGGCAATGTGTTTATTGTCAGTGACATCATCGTACTGGGATTATCATTGTTGTATCTGCCTATGAAGGAAACAATGTTTACAATACTGGCTGTGTGGCTTGCCGGAAAAATAATTACATGGACGACCACGTTCCAACTGCACCGACCTGTGAAAAAGGTACTGCCAGCGGCTATTCCCGCTAAAAAGGTGGTTGCCAAAACAGTGCCGGTCGTCCACAGCCTTCGTCAATAAGGAAAGGGTGTTACGTCAGGAGAGAAATCTTCTTACGTAACACCCTTTCGCTGTATTCAGCTTCTATCAGGAAGGCTTTAAAGTTGAATGAATGCGTCCATTCCGGTCATGAATAATTGCAGAAATCTGTTGGCGTTCTACAAAACTTTGAGCTTCGTCAATCGCCTCATTTTTGTGTTTAAAGGTTGAAATGGGCTGGTTGTGTCCCTCTTCTTTGATTGCCCAGCGATCCTTGTGCGGCACCACATGAATGGGTTCCTTTGCATCGGAAGAAGCGGAATGATGGTTGTGCAGATTTTCGCTTGAATGCTGTTTTTCATGTTTTGTCGGTTTCTCATCTTGCTCGGCTGGATGATTATCGTTCCATTCCTCGGCTTGGGAAGTGGCAATCGCAATCGAGCGCCCTTCTTCATAGCCGTCACGGAGTAGGGCGTTAGCAATATCGACGGCTTTTTCTCGCACACGAGGCTCCAGGTTTTTCATGGATGGAGGGTAATCATGTTTGTTCCAAGGCATAGTTGCACACTCCTTATAACAGATGATGTATTATGTATTACCCGTTGTCGGCTTAAACAAACGGAAATCAAAGAAATGAATATATTGTAAAATGTATCTTGAGAAAAAGCATATAATGGTGTGCAGAATACCAGAAAAAGGAGTGAAGCATTTGCTTGCCTGGGGTTTTGTTTTTTTGCTGACTATCATCATTCATACTACAGATAGCTTGTCCTATGCTCTTCGACTTGGATTGGCGTTAACCGTTGCGGGGATGCTGCTGTTGGTTTCACGCACCTCTAACATGGCGCAGGGGCCTTTACTTGGAGGGATGGCCGATCAGGCTAAAGCTGCAACACAAGTGGGCGGAACGGATATTAGACTGGAACTATATATGCATGGGGTACTGCTGGCAGCAACCGTTGGAACCATGCTTGCTATATTACTGTATCCAACAGTGGTACGCATGTCAGCCAGATGGATTGTGCATTTGGAGCATACCGGATCTATTCCGGCTTTGGTGCGTCATTTAATGCTGCGAAGTCGCTGGAAACATGCAGGCTACTACATAAAGCGCCCCACCTGGTCAATGCTTACTTCACTGATTAGTGGAGCGATACCCAAGCGTCTAATTATTCTGAATATAGCTGTCACTGCGATTTATACAACAGGAGTAGTATCTGCTTTATATGCATCATTCCTGTGGCCTGCTCAAGGTACAGCAATGTCAATGTCGTCAGGTCTAATCAATGGCGTCGCAACGGTATTATTAACCTTGTTAATTGATCCAAGATTGGCGGTTCTGTCGGAGAAAACGCTACGAGGGGAGCTACCCTTAACTCGGATGAACAGCATGTACGGCTGGATGATCATCTCGCGCTTGGCAGGTACTTTATTAGCCCAGCTATTGCTAGTACCGCTAGCCATTTGGCTTGGATGGGTAATGAGTTAAATGGCTAGCTTACGTAATGATGTGCTGCCACATCCCAAAAAAGGCTGGCCCGTGATCATCTATTAAAGATAGATCGCGGGTCAGCCCCAATGATTCCATGGCTATTTACTGTTCAAATAATGACTTATATGCTCCGTATCCTTCACGTTCCAAGTCTTCTTGAGGCACAAAGCGGAGCGCGGCGGAATTTATGCAATAACGCAAACCATCTGGACCAGGACCATCATCGAATACGTGCCCTAAATGGGAGTCAGCTTCACGACTTCGCACCTCGGTACGGATCATAAAATGGCTGAGATCAGTTTTTTCTTTGACATTGTAGCTGCGCAATGGACGGGTAAAGCTGGGCCAACCGCAACCTGCGTCAAATTTGTCCAATGAACTGAACAAAGGCTCTCCTGATACGATATCCACGTAAATGCCTTCACCTTCATGATCCCAAAACTCATTTTGAAAAGGGCGCTCGGTCGCGTTTTTTTGTGTTACTTCGTATTGAATAGGCGTCAGCCGATCTTTAAGATCGGATTTATCAACCTTGCCGGACCAATTTTGCTCGATAAAATCTTCACGTCCCGAACCTTTGCGGTAGCGCTTGTAATGAGCGGGGTTCTTCTTATGATAGTCCTGATGATATTCTTCTGCTTCATAAAAAGTGGCCGCAGGCAGGATCGGTGTAGCAATGGGCTTGTCGAAGCGGCCACTTTGAGCCAAAGCTTCTTTAGACGCTTCTGCCTTGATTCGTTGCTCTTCATTATGATAGAAAATAGCCGTTTGGTAGGATGAACCCCTATCGTGGAACTGTCCACCTTCATCCGTCGGATCAATCTGCTGCCAGAATAGCTCCAACAGTTTTTCATACGGGAAAACTTGTGGGTCAAATGTAATCTGTACGGCTTCCACATGTCCCGTTGTTTCAGAACACACCTCTTCATAGGTAGGATTTTCGGTATGTCCCCCTGTGTATCCAGATCTAACCTTCAAAATACCGGGTAATTCCTCAAAAGGGGAAACCATGCACCAGAAGCAGCCACCTGCAAAAGTTGCTTTTTCTACTGTGTGTGGATTGTTGGTGCTCATATTTGTCACTCCAATCTGAGAATGTTTAATTAGTTGTTATTTAAATAGCTTACAATTAAATTATATACGAGATTTTTGCAAAATCCAACGAAACGTCAGAAACCAAACAGCAGTGTAACTGGCTCTGTCCTCAAAAATCGCAACGAAAGAGACGGTGGCAAACTATCGCATTATATTCTATTGGCGCGTTGAAGCCTTTTTCGGTAGAGTATAAAGCCGCCGCCCACCAGTGCAGTATATAGCACCAAAATGAGCAAACCGGTGATTGGATGTTCTGCAAAGGTGCCGCCTGCATAAGCATACACCGCAATTGCGGGAAGCTTGCCAATAGCTGTACCTAGGATAAAGCTCCAGAACGGAAACCCTGCTACTCCAGCGTATACATTTACCGCTGCCTGGGGGATGACCGGAATCAGGCGAGCCAGCAGCACAGCAGCAAAAGGCTCCCTCTCCATGACCCGATTGAAGCGCTCCAATGCGGGAACCCGCTCCAAATAGGCACGTCCTTTGTCACGGAACAGGGTACGTACGGCACTATAAACGACCAGCGCAGCCAAGGTAGTGCCCAGCCAGCAGATCAGAGCACCTTGCCAGGGGCCTGCGGCATAAGCAATAGAAGCGATAATCAGCTTGTACGGCACAAACGGTATTAACGCGAATAAAAATGCGAGCAGTAGCAGAACTGGAAAGGAGGTTTGCTTGTCCGCCCAGGCGAGCCAATCATATCTGTAGATAAACGCGATGCAAAGCAGCGAAACATAAGCCGCGACGAGTAGCCATTTTTTCATTTACATACCTCTTTCAATATCCCTGTTCGGCTTATCGCTTATACAGAAAAAAATAGGGTTCACATTCCCAATAATGTGTGCTATACTGCCACTAATAGAATAGTTCCCAAAGGGGAGTAGCTCAACGAGTAAAGTCGTCATTACGGGATTTTTAATCCCCGGCTTTATTGGCAACGTAATGTTGTAAGCGAGACCTTTGCCAGGATTTTAGGAATCCGGGTAAATGGTCTTTTTTTGATGCCAAATTTGGGTCAAGCGCCGTTTCCGGATTCCGTGAAATGGCGCTTTTTTAGTATAAAGCGCTGAACTATGTACAGTATAACAAATAAATAAAAAAGGTGGGAGAAACGTATGGATTTTTTGTCAATTGAGTTTTTAACCGCATTAGTATCCATCATTATCATTGATCTGGTGCTAGCTGGTGACAATGCCATCGTAATCGGTTTGGCGGCTCGCAATGTTGATAAGGCCAATCAAAAGAAGGTCATTATTTGGGGGACGGTCGGAGCGGTCATCATTCGTGTGATTGCTACAGTGCTGGTCACGTATTTATTGCAAATTTATGGATTGCGTTTGATTGGGGGACTCGCACTTATCTATATTGCCTATAAGCTGCTGGTCGAAGAGAAAAAACATGAAATTTCAGCTACGAATCAAATGTGGGCAGCGATCCGCACGATTATTATCGCGGATACGATGATGGGCCTCGACAATGTACTTGCTGTTGCGGGAGCAGCTCATGGAAACATGCTGCTTGTTATACTGGGTCTGGCAATCTCCGTTCCAATCATGGTGTGGGGAAGTACGATTATCTTGAAGCTGACTGAACGTTACCCAGTAGTTATTACGATTGGTGCTGCTGTACTGGCTTACACTGCCGCCAAAATGGTGGTGGCGGAACCGCTGATTGCACACTGGTTTATGAACGGGGTCATTAAATACGGCTTTGAGGTTCTGGTTGTGGTTCTGGTTGTAGCCATTGGGATGCGTGTTAAAAAAATTAAAAGTGAAAAAACAAGAAAGCAAGCGCAGCACGCCTAAGCTAACTTACATTAAGTAAACTTAGCTGAAGCTGAACATTCATGCCGTAGAGGCTGTTCTGTTAGGTCCAACTGGACCCGGAGCAGTCTCTTTTCTTTGCTTGTCAGCAGACTTCCATGTAAACTAGACAACAGATGAATGAGTGATTAAAGGTGGGAGCGAAATGGACAAGCAAACGAAGACAAGGGTAGCTATTGCAGGACTGGGTGGTATTGCTCGAAAAGTATACTTACCGTTACTGGCAGCACACCAAGGTGTAGACATTGTAGGTGTCATGAACCGTTCACAGGAGCCGGTGAGTTCCATTATGGAGCAATATAGGTTGCCAAGAGGAACGACTGATGTGAAGGAGATGCTAGCATGGGAACCGGAAGCTGTATTTATACATGCCGCGACCGAAGCTCATTTTGATCTAGTTATGGCGTGTATTGAAAAAGGGATTGCTGTGTATGTGGATAAACCGTTGTCCTATGATGTTCGTCAGAATCTGGAAATGACCGCTTTTGCGGAAGCGCAGGCCGTGCTGCTGGCGGTAGGCTTTAATCGACGTTTTGCCCCGCATTATGTAGCTGCTAAAGCATGGTTAGAGGAAGCAGGTGGATTCAGTCAATGTGCGGCCATTAAACACCGTACTGGATATGATCGAAGACCGGCGGCACAGACGGTTTATGATGATTTAATTCACATGCTTGATTTGCTTTTGTGGTTGGGTGGCGATGATTATGAGCTGCTGCATAGTAGTATGAATACGACGAGTGATGGATATATGGATGCTGCGTTCGGGACCGTACGTTTGGGGAATGCTACCGGAAGCTACAGTATGAGTAGACAGGCAGGGGCTGACATAGAGAAGCTGGAGCTTCACGGGGCAGGACGGTCTGTTGAAGTAATAAATATGGAACAGGCTGTTTTTATGCAAAAAAATCATTCACCACTAACGCAAACATTTGGAAGCTGGGATACGATTTTGAAAAGACGGGGATTCACCGGAGTCGTGAATCATTTTCTGGAGCATATTCATCGTCCGGAGGAGTGTGCTGTACGGGCTGGAAAAGTATTGGAAAGCCATATGCTGGCTGACGAACTGATCAGCCGTTTGAGTGTTTAATATGGAACGTCCGAACGTGATCTTAACAGTCCAGACAGACATCAAGAATTAGGTTGAAGGAGAAATGAATGAATGGAAGAAGATAACCGTGGTAAACAGCTAGAAGAAGCCATCATTGAAAATTATAAGCAAGAAGAAGATATGATGATCCTTGTATTTGCGCAATGGTGTATCAATCACGGGTTGGAGCCAGAGGAATTATATCGTGTAGCGTATCCGCATCAGGATAGTAACGAGCGTCTGCTACGAGTACGCAAGTTGACTGTATCGCGTGAAGAAGCGGGTGATATTCCGCTGGATACGGTATTAGGGGTACTGTCCATGTTCGGAAATGAGGACTTGGCGATGGTCGTATCTGAGGCGGCTGCCAGCCTTTCGTCGGAACGGAAATAGGGCTAGCCAGAATAAACAATATACTGTTATCATTTATGGCATCATGGACTCACTGTATTTACTTAAGACATTGTTGATGGGGAGGGTAAGCTTACGATGGAAGATATACCTATGCCAAGTACCTGTAAAGGCTGTGAAAGAGATATCTCGATATCGGAAGAGCAAATTACCAGAATTCTAACCAACATGAGACCCAAAATGGAATGTGTAAACGATGAAGTGTACGAAGCCAGACTGTTGGCCTGCTCACAATGTGAAGAGTTAATGTCCGGGCATACATGTGGCATCAGCGGAAGTATTGTTCGTGTGCGTGCTTTGGCGGCAGCTCAAAATTGTCCCAGTTACCATGGTTCACGCTGGATAGGAACAGCCTAAAAGATACAATGCTCAGGCTCGGCTGAACTTGGATTACGGGTTAAAGTAGTCATACCTTGGTCTGCCCTAATGGCAGGCTTTTTGGTTTGATTGGACCTTTTCTTAACGATTGACAAAAAGTAGGCAATAAAATATATTAAACACGTGAAATGTTTTTATTTAATTATTAATATTTATATTAATGTTTTCTAGATGAGATGTTGCGTAAAAATTAAGATCGGAAGAAGATCGGTAATATGAGTGATATTTAGACCAAAAATGAAAGCGCAAACATTCGTAAGGGTGTTCCAACAATCTTAATATTTTGGGGAGGGTTTGTTGTGAAGGGTTCTATTGTTGTTAATACCGATTGGAAACAAGGCATTATTAATAAAAATATTTATGGACAATTTGCTGAGCATCTTGGACGTTGCATTTATGAAGGCATATGGGTTGGAGAGGACTCACCGATTCCAAACACAAACGGAATTCGAAATGATGTAGTGGAAGCCCTGAAAAAGCTGAACATTCCTGTATTGCGCTGGCCGGGAGGCTGTTTTGCCGATGAATATCATTGGAAAGATGGTATCGGACCAAAAGAAAACCGTAAGAGAATGGTAAATACGCATTGGGGCGGTGTGGTTGAAAATAATCATTTTGGCACACATGAGTTTTTTCAATTGTGCGAACTGTTAGATGCAGAGCCTTATATTTGTGGAAATGTCGGCAGTGGTACAGTTCAGGAAATGTCGGAGTGGGTAGAGTACATGACCTTCGATGGAGAGTCCCCTATGGCTGCATGGCGTCAGGAAAACGGTCGTGAGAAACCATGGAAGATCAAATATTTTGGAGTGGGTAACGAAAACTGGGGTTGTGGCGGTAACATGCGCCCAGAATATTATGCCGACCTGTATCGCCGCTATCAGACATATGTCCGTAACTATGGCGAGAACCGCATTTATCGGATTGCAGGGGGGGCGAATGTGGATGATTATCGTTGGACCGAAGTGTTGATGCGTGAAGCTGGGCATCTTATGGACGGTTTGAGCCTGCATAACTATACGATCCCGGGAAACTGGGAAGGGAAACGGCAAGCACTCGGCTTTGATGAAGCGGAATGGTTCGAGACGATGAAAAAATCATTGCATATGGATGAATTGATTACACGTCATTCAGCCATTATGGACCAATATGATCCTGACAAAAGGGTCGGACTGATCGTCGATGAATGGGGAACCTGGTTCCTGACTGAGCCGGGGACCAATCCGGGCTTCCTGTATCAGCAAAACACGATGCGCGATGCGCTGGTAGCTGGGCTGCACCTACACATTTTCCATAATCACCATGACCGAGTACAGATGACGAATATCGCTCAAATGGTCAATGTTTTACAGGCAATGATTCTGACCGAAGGCCCTGCTATGCTGTTGACGCCGACATACCATATATTTGAAATGTTTAAGGTGCATCAGGATGCACAAGCACTGGCTGTTCATGTAAAGGTGGGCGATTATGAATATGATGGGGATTCCATCCCACAAGTAAGCGTGTCCGCCTCCAAGGCGCAGGATGACAATATTCATATTAGCTTTTGCAACATCCATCCGGGCGAGTCGGCAAACTTGAATTTGGAGCTAAGAGGACTGGAAGAGGTTAAAAAGATCAGCGGTGTTGTTCTTGCCAGCGACGATATGCAGGCACATAATAAGTTTGATCAGCCAGAGCGTGTGAAAAAGGAAGCTTTCACATCCTATCAGCTGCAAGGTCAGCATTTGGATGTTACACTGCCACCAATGTCGGTAGTGATGCTGACAATTGCTCCGTAAAAAAGCTGGGTTGTGGTATGTAAGCACAATTTCATTATTATTGGTTATGAACAAAGAGAGCGTTCAGGTGAACGCTCTCTTTTACCTACAATTGCTCGCGGTGAATCACCCTGAATTCTTTGGGCGACATACCGAAGCGGGAACGAAATACGCGATGAAAATACGTGTAATTTGCAAATCCTGACGATTCGGCGGCTTGTTCCAGTGACATGGGACTGAAAATGATTCGTTCTCTCGCCATGTTAAGCCTGATGTCCAGCGTGTACTGCATAATGCTCGTATCGAATGTTTCCTTAAACAGATGTACTGCTCGGGATACGCTGATACCGACGTGTGAAGACACGTCATCCAGCTTGAAGTTAGAGGATGCATTTTCTTCAATATAATTTTTAATCTGATACGCAAGATAGTTATGATGAGTAGCGATAGGATGATCGGATAGCATACGGTCAAACTCCAAACATAAAATGCGCATGTAATAACTTGATATTTCCGGGTAAGGATTAGAAATACGTCGTTGCTCCATCACAAGCTGACGAAATAGGCCAAGCAGGGCTTCTGTGAGCTGAACCTTAATTCTGTTGGGTCGTTTATGATGGTTCCACCACTCATCTACCCAGGAACCACCGAAAAAAATGTGATAATCTCCACTTTCCACGACCAGATCTCCCATGGGATTCAACTCACTATGAATATCCAGTTCATAAGGCTCGGTAGGATTGAATAGCAGTAGATCACCCGCTTCAATCCGTGTCATTTCCCCGTTAATGCGGGCCTGGCAGCGTCCATCTGTTTGCAAACGGAATAAATAATTTTTGATCCCATCAGGCTGGTTCGAATAAAAGGGCTTTCGATGGAAGGAATAGCCTGCGGTAAGAACCTGACAAGGCTCGACGATAGACATGATGATGACTCCTTTGGGCATATGGCTGTTTCAAATATTGACCAGATTGTTCATGTTTTAATCATATTATTCATTTTAAACGAAACAGAAATAGAATACTATGTGAACTGTAAAGCTTACATGTTAGATGAGAAAGTACATGTTGGAGGCCAAGGAGTGTGACGACGTGGAACGAATGAAGGCCGGGATTATCGGATGCGGTACTATTAGCTCGGTATATCTTGAAAATCTCCAAAAGAGCCCACTTATTGAAGTGGTGGCCGTCGCTGATTTACTAGATGAGAGGGCCAAGGAGAGGGCCGATGAATTCAACATTGAAAACGTATACAAGGTGGATGAATTGCTTCGTCAGCCTGAGATTGAGCTTGTATTTAATCTGACCGTGCCTGGCAGCCATGCACTGACAGATGTGGCGATACTAGAGGCAGGCAAGCATGTGTACAGTGAAAAGCCTTTGGCGCATTGAAATTCACGGACCATCGTGCTAATGCTGAGCTGGCCTACCATGTGTTAGAAGCCATGCATGCTTTTCAGCGCTCATCATTGGAAGGCAATCACATTACGATGGAAAGCACGTTCAAGCCGGACGAGGATTTGTATTATGGAACAGATATAATGGAAAATTCATCCTAATTAAAGAGGTGAAGGGTAATGGCTAAAGTAGGATTGCAATTGTACACAGTAAGGGAAGAGCTTGAACAGGATTTTGAAGGTACATTGCGCAAGGTAGCTGAGCTTGGTTATAAAGGGGTAGAATTTCATACCTTTTTCGGACGCAATGCCAAGGATGTCAGAGCGCTTTTGGATGAGCTGAATCTGGAAGTTGTCGGAACTCATATACAATATTCTCGTTTGTTGGATCATTTGGATGAGGAGATTGCATACCACAAAGAATTGGGCAATAAGTACCTAATCGTTCCTTATTTAACCGAAGAACAGCGACAGTGGGATGAAATTTTTGCTAATTTGAATCGTATTGGTGAAAAAGTGAAAGAACAGGGCTTGATACTGGCTTATCATAATCATGATTTTGAATTGACAGAAAAAATCAATGATCGCCCGGTATTCGATGCTTTATATGATGCGGTTTCCGATGATTTGTTACAGGTCGAAATGGATACTTGTTGGGTATACTATGGGGGCTATGACCCAGTGGAATACATCGGACGTTATAATGGACGCCTGCCTATCATTCACTTAAAGGATATGGCACGTGACAAGCAACAAAAAGCAGTGACTGTAGAGCTTGGCAAAGGCGAAGTGCAGCTTCAGGCCATTACAGACGCCGCTATTCAGGCAGGTGTGGATTGGGTCGTCGTGGAACAGGATTTCTGCTCAAACCCTCCAATCGAAAGCATTGAAACCAGCATTGAATGGCTCCAACAATACGCAGCTCAGGGAGGAAATATTCATGTCTAAAACACTCAAAATCGGGATTATTGGTTGTGGAGGCATTGCCAACGGCAAACACTTGCCGAGTCTTGCCAAGCAGAAGCGTGCAGAAATCGTTGCATTCTGTGACATCATTCAGGAGCGCGCTGAAGAGGCAGCAGAAAAGTTTGGAGTTGAAGGGTCGCAAGTTTATAGTGATTACCGTCAGTTGCTAGAAAATAAAGACATTGAAGTCGTACATGTGTGTACACCCAATGACTCGCACTCAGAAATTACCGTAGCGGCGCTTGAGGCAGGTAAGCATGTGCTGTGTGAAAAGCCGATGGCTAAAACTGCTGAGCAAGCACGGGAGATGCTCGATGCAGCCAACCGTACAGGTAAGAAGCTGTCTATTGCGTATCAA
This sequence comes from Paenibacillus sp. FSL P2-0173, assembly GCF_038008045.1. Classification (NCBI taxonomy): domain Bacteria; kingdom Bacillati; phylum Bacillota; class Bacilli; order Caryophanales; family Paenibacillaceae; genus Paenibacillus; species Paenibacillus sp. FSL P2-0173. The sequence goes on along the minus strand of NZ_JBBOYK010000001.1, from coordinate 888,620 downwards.
AACCGATATCGTGATGACAGTTTGTATCTGAAGCAATTGGTTGAGCAAGGAGAGCTTGGAGACATTTATCTGGGCAAAGCCATTGCTCTACGCCGTCGCGCGGTTCCGACTTGGGGAGTATTCTTGGATGAAGAGAAGCAGGGCGGTGGTCCTCTTATTGATATTGGCACGCATGCACTCGACCTGACACTCTGGCTGATGGATAATTACAAGCCTAAAAGTGTACTAGGTTCAACCTTCCATAAGCTAGGGGATCGTAAAGATGCGGCAAATGCCTTTGGGCCTTGGAATCCTGAGGAATTTAAGGTAGAGGACTCAGCTTTTGGTTTTATTACGATGCAAAATGGAGCTACGATTGTACTGGAATCCAGCTGGGCATTGAACGTCGTAGAGTTTGGCGAAGCGAAGACGCTGTTATGCGGAACCGAAGGCGGAGCCGATATGCAGGATGGATTGCGCATTAACGGGGAAAAGAACAGCCGCTTGTTTGATACGAAAATAGATCTGGATGCAGGCGGTGTTGCCTTTTACTCTGGAGAAACGGAAAATGAAGCAGACCGCGAAGCCCGTCTGTGGATCGAATCTATTCTGGACGACAAAGAACCTCTTGTGAAGCCGGAACAGGCACTGGTTGTTACTGAAATTTTGGAAGCTATCTATGAATCGGCCCGTACCGGGAAAGCTGTCTATTTTGACTAAGCACGTAATTATCCCGAATAGACCATCATTATAATGAAAGCAGCTTTTTTCACATATGATACAGGGAGGGATTTCTTTTGAAACTTGGAGTATTTATGGTGTTGTTTGGCGGACGTTCGCTGGAGGAGGCACTGGATTATGTGGCTTCTCAAGGATTGGATGCTGTAGAAATCGGTACAGGCGGCAACCCAGGAGATAAGCATTGTAAGCCGGATGAGTTGCTGGAGAATGATACAGCGCTCAAAAATTTTAAAAAGGCAGTAGAGTCCCGCGGACTAACGATTAGTGCGCTTAGCTGTCACGGCAATCCTCTTCATCCGCAAAAGCATTTGGCCCAAGCTGATCATGAAACGTTTCTTAAAACCGTTCGATTGGCAGAAAAGCTGGAAGTTCCAGTTGTGAACACTTTCTCTGGCTGTCCGGGTGATCATGAGGATGCGAAATATCCAAATTGGCCTGTGGCTCCGTGGCCTAATGATTTTCAGGAAGTGTTGAAGTGGCAATGGGAGAATAAAATTATTCCTTACTGGACTGAGACGGGAAAATTTGCAGCAGATCATCATGTTAAAATTGGGCTGGAGCTACACGGAGGCTTCTCCGTTCATACACCAGCGACCTTGCTTCGTTTGCGTGAAGCTGCGGGAGAGGTCATTGGTGCTAATCTGGATCCGAGCCACATGTGGTGGCAGGGAATTGACCCAGTGCAGGCGGTTCAAATTTTGGGCCGAGAGGGAGCCATTCACCATTTTCATGCCAAGGATACGACGATTGATCCGGTCAATGTAAATAAATATGGACTTACCGATATGCAGGAATATACCAAAATGCTAGATCGCGCTTGGCAGTTCCGTACTGTGGGTTATGGACATGATGTAAAAACCTGGGCAGATATTATCAGTGCTCTGCGTCTGGTGGGATACGATTATGTAGTGAGTATTGAGCATGAAGATGGTCTGATGTCCGTGGAGGAAGGCTTTACTAAGGCTGTCCACAATCTTCGCCAGGTATTAATTGAAGAACCGCTGAGCGAGATGTGGTGGGTCTAACCTAATAGGGGGAAATGTTGATGATTAACGTCACCATTTGGAATGAATTTTTGAACGAAAAGTTGAATGATGAAGCCAAACAGATATATCCTGACGGGATACACAAAGCGTTGGCTGACGGCCTGGCAGGAGAGGGATTTGCCATTCGAACAGCTACTCTTCGTGATGATGCCGAGCATGGTTTGGGAGAAGAGATCCTGAATTCCACAGATGTGCTGCTGTGGTGGGGGCATAAAGCCCACGATCAGGTGAGCGATGAAGTTACGGCGCGTGTTGTAAAGCGAGTGCAGGGAGGAATGGGCTTGATCGTGCTGCACTCGGGCCATTTTTCAAAGCCATTCAAAGCCCTAATGGGCACTAGCTGTGATCTGAAATGGAGGGTGGCAGGTGAACAGGAGATTATTTGGTCGGTGAATCCGTCACATCCTATTGCAGAAGGCATAGACGCCAAAATTTTGTTGAAGCAGGAAGAGATGTATGGCGAGTTCTTTGATATTCCAGCGCCGGATGAATTGGTATTTGTTAGTAACTTTGAAGGCGGCGAAGTATTTAGAACCGGATGTACTTTCCGCCGAGGTAGCGGTAAGATATTCTATTTCCGCCCAGGTCATGAGACCTATCCGACTTATTACCAGCCTGATATTTTGAAAGTTATCGCCAACAGCATTCGTTGGACTTCTCCGACAAGTATTAACAAACCAATATATGGTAGAAGTGAACCTGTAAGACCTCTCGGTGGAGTGTTGGTATAATAACAATCATCACATTTTGATGAGCTGTATAATGAACAGATTGATAGGCGGAACCTCTAGGGATTCCGCCTTTTTGTATTTAACGATTTAGACATATACCTGCTGTGTTGGTTTGTTGTATAATCAGTTTTGGTCATGGCAACTTTATCAGCGCAGGTATTTAATTTAAGAAGAAAGTGTTTTCTTTCGGGATAAAGTATGCTAAAATGATATATACTAACAAAAGGAAAGCTTTATCAAACCGAAATGCAAAAGAAGGTGAAAAATTTGGAGAGTCAACCGCAATTTACAAAAATGTGTCCGCGTTTTGAAACCGCCTTTTCATGTTTGGGTAAGCGTTGGAATGGATTAATTATTCAATCCATGATGAGCGGTCCTAAGCGGTTTAAGGATATTTCCAATCTGATTCCCACAATGAGTGACAAAATGTTATCAGAACGGATGAAAGATTTGGAAAATGAAGGAATTCTTACACGTCATGTATATCCGGAAACTCCTGTCCGCATTGAATACGAGCTAACAACCAAAGGCCGTGCACTTCAGCCGGTTATGGAACAGATTCAATTTTGGGCTGAGGAATGGATTAGATGAGCACCAAACTAAATAAGCGTTTCTCATAGCAAAACAGCCTTTTCCTAGGAAAAAGGCTGTTTTTTTATTTTGTGTATAGGACTACTTATCCATTTTACAGAAATGATCTGCATAGGCAGGACGGCTTAATAGCCTTTGACGCGCCCTGCAACTGAGAATAATCCTGCTGTTGCACGGCGGGGCACACGGGTTTGAATATCCAGCGCGGCCGAACGGAATGTACCCAAGCAGGAATGGCAAAGTCTTCCTGCATAAATAGGGGAACGGCAGGATTCACAAGGATAATCAAGCTGACTGTATGTGGAGGGAAACTTGCCTGCTCTTACCCAATCTGTGAGCAATTCTATAGGTGTGCCGGTTACGTCACTGAGCTGACGAGTATGAGTAGAAGGATGCTTCCATAGATAGTTAGAACAGCGGTCCAAGAATATATTTTCTTCCTGAATACAAGAACTACACAGGTTTCTAAGGTTTTGACGAAAAACGGAACCGCATTTTGGGCAATTAGAAGTATGTATCTCCATAGAAACCAGTCCTTTGTATCGAAATATAGTGAAATTTTAAATTTATTAGTTATATATTACTATGACCTTATACCTATATCAATCTTTATTTATGGAATCTCTGATCTTTAAGTGTATGTTGAAATCTGTGTTGACATTACTTTGTTACTTATGTATTATTACTTACATAAAGTTACTTAATGAATAAAATAAACCATTACTGATAAGGGGATCTTTATATGATGCCATCTTTATTTTTGGCCACGGCTCACCGGTGCTTGCTATTGAACAGACGGACTATACTTCATTTTTAGAGCAACTAGGGAAAAGCATTCGCCCTAAAGCGGTTGTTATCTTTACTGCTCATTGGGAAGCGCAAACGTTGACGATCAGTTCGATGGATGACGTGTACGATACCATTTATGATTTTGGCGGTTTCCCACCGGAACTGTACATGGTGAAATATCCAGCACATGGTTCTGTGGAACTGGCCAATAAGCTGGAAAAATTATATGAACAAAAGGGCATTGACGTACAAACTGACCGGGTGAGGGGACTGGATCATGGATCCTGGACATTGTTGCATCGTATGTATCCTGAGGCAGACATTCCGGTAGTTCAGATCTCAGTAAATCCATATCTTTCGCCCAAAGCACAATATGCCATTGGTGAAGTGCTGCGTGGACTGGGAGAACAAGATATTCTGGTCATTGGCAGTGGAGTGACTGTTCATAATCTGCGTATCGTCAAATGGGGGGAAACGAAAACAGAACCTTGGGCTATAGATTTTGATGATTGGATTATTGAAAAAGTGCAAAGTAGAGATATAGAGGCTTTGGATCACTATGAAAGCGAAGCACCGTATGCTCGCCAGGCCGTACCAAGAGCAGAGCACTTTGTACCGTTGTTTATTGCAATGGGGAGTGGCAATCCTGCAAACAAAGCCAAGGTCATCCATAGAAGCTATGAGATGGGGAATTTAAGTTATCTATGCTTACAGTTTTAAAAAGTGTGTTGCCAGAAGAAGGACTATTGTTAAAATGCTTCGCAACTGCTTCTGTATAAGTAGAGGAGTGGAAATAAATTAGGGAGTGTTATAAGCTATAATGGCTTATAACACTCCCTTTTACGTAAAAAACGATTTATTATATGCGGCAAATCTCACGAGGGCACAATTCACAATGACATACGCCTTGCAGCATTTCCAAATCCTTGACAACAATCATGCCATTATCATATTCAACTGCATTTTTCTTACGTAGATCACTAAGCATCCGGTTTACGCTTTCCCGAGTCGCACCGATCATATTTGATAAGTCAGTATGAGTAATTTTTTTATGAATCAGGATATGTTCGCCGTGAGGCTCACCATAGGTATTGCATAGACGGATGAGTGTTGAACATAAAGCGCCAGGCTTGCCGTACATCATCAAATCGCGGAACTTAGTCTGAGTAATGCGATGATGCGAACCCATCCATTTCATAAAGTCAATCGCAAAATCACAATGCTGGCAAATAAGTAGCTCCAGATCTGTATGATCGATTACGCCAATATCACTGTCTTCCAGAACCTCAGCAGAAAAGGAATGCTTAGTACCGAAAAATGGATCGGCTTGACCAACAAGATCGCCGCTTTGATACATATATAGAATAAGTTCCTTACCCTCATCCGTTGTTTTGGTTACTTTCACGCGTCCGCGCTTAATATAAAACAGCTTATCCGCTGTATCTCCTTCCCAGAACAGATGCGAGCTTTCTGGCATAACTCGATCTTTCATCATCACTTGCAACCGGTTGAAGCTGGCCTCCGAGAAGCAACAGGTGTTGCCGCGGGCTTCCATTACATTTGTAGTGTTTCTCATCGTCCATTTCCCCTTTGTATCCTATGTTTTTTATCTGCAACTTGATCAATTCAAATTCATTATATACCTGCGCAATGCGTTTTTGGGGCAAGAAGAGGGGGTAAAAGTGGCAGAATTCCAAACTTTGTGATTTAATTCACTTCATAAAATAAAATTTTAAATAGATTGTGAAAAAAATCACAATATATCTTGAAAAGCTGTGTTACGATCAGTGCGTGAACAAGAGATAGTACACGAGATAACAGGAGGATGAGGGAAATGGCTGTTAAAAACGAGGTTATCCAAAAAGAGCAAAGCGCAGAGCAGTATATTCAAACGCTGATTGACCGGGGGAACCGGGCACAGCAAGCTTTCATGAGTATGAATCAGGAACAGATTGACGAAATCGTACAAGCTATGGCACTCGCAGGGATGGATAAACACATGTACCTGGCGAAGTTGGCTGTTGAAGAAACAGGACGCGGTGTGTACGAGGACAAAATCACCAAAAACATGTTTGCAACAGAATATGTCTATCATAGTATCAAAAATGAAAAAACCGTCGGTGTCATTGAAGACAATGATTTTGACAGTTTTCAAAAGATAGCAGAGCCAGTCGGCATTATCATGGGGATCACTCCAGTGACAAACCCGACTTCGACTACGATGTTCAAAGCGTTGATTGCCATTAAAACACGTAACCCAATCATTTTCGGTTTCCATCCATCTGCTCAATCGTGTAGTGCGGAAGCAGCCCGCGTCTTGCTCGAAGCAGCCGTCAAACATGGTGCTCCAGCTGATTGTATTCAATGGATTGAAGCTCCATCGATGGATAAGACAAATTCACTCATGAATCACCCGGATGTGGCTCTGATTCTGGCAACTGGTGGATCAGGCATGGTTAAGGCGGCATATAGCTGCGGTAAACCTGCTCTGGGTGTAGGCCCAGGTAACGTGCCTTGCTTTATTGAAAAAACAGCAGACATCAAGCAGGCCGTGAACGATCTTATCCTCTCTAAATCTTTTGACAACGGTATGATTTGTGCTTCCGAGCAAGCGGTTATTATCGAAGAGCCAATCTTCGAACAAGTGAAAAAATTGATGATCGCTAACGGCTGCTATTTTGTAAATAAAGAAGAAGCAGCTAAGCTCACTCAAGGAGCTATGAATGTCGAGAAATGTGCAGTGAACCCAGCAATCGTCGGGCAGTCTGCTGTGAAAATTGCTGAAATGAGTGGTATCACAGTACCAGCAGGAACTAAAATTTTGGTCGCTGAGATTGAAGGGGTAGGAACAAAATTCCCATTGTCTGCGGAAAAATTGAGTCCTGTATTGGCTTGCTATAAAGTAAAAAATGCGGAACAAGGTATTCAACGCGCTGCTGAAGTCGTGGAATTCGGGGGCATGGGCCACTCGTCCGCTATTCATTCGAACGATGAGGACGTTATCGCCCGCTTCGCAAACCGTCTGCAAACAGGACGTATCATTGTAAATGCACCTTCCACACATGGTGCGATTGGCGACATTTACAACACCAATCTTCCTTCGTTGACACTCGGTTGCGGTTCGTACGGTCGTAACTCGACTTCGTCGAACGTATCGGCAGTCAATTTGATTAATGTGAAAAGGGTGGCGAAACGGACGGTGAATATGCAATGGTTCAAAGTACCTTCCAAAATCTATTTTGAAAAAAATTCGACACAGTATCTTGCTAAAATGCCTGATATCACACGTGTAGCCATTATCACGGACCCTATGATGGTAAAACTGGGATATGTGGATCGTGTTATTCATTATCTGCATCAACGCCAAACACCGGTAGCTATCGAAGTGTTCTCTGAAGTAGAGCCAGATCCATCGACAGTTACGGTAGAACGTGGTACAGAAATGATGAGACGTTTCCAACCGGATTGCATCATCGCACTGGGCGGCGGTTCGCCAATGGATGCGGCTAAAGGCATGTGGATGTTCTATGAATATCCAGATACTGATTTCAATAACTTAAAACAAAAATTCATGGATATCCGTAAACGGATTTACAAGTACCCACGTCTGGGCCAAAAAGCACAATTTGTAGCTATCCCTACAACCTCGGGTACAGGTTCCGAAGTTACATCGTTTGCAGTAATTACGGACAAAAACCTGGGTAACACGAAGTACCCGCTGGCTGACTATGAGTTGACTCCTGATGTGGCAATTATTGACCCAGTGTTTGTATATTCGCTGCCTAAAACAGCTGTAGCGGACACAGGTATGGACGTTCTGACACATGCTATCGAGGCTTACGTGTCCGTAATGGCTAATGATTACACAGATGGTCTGGCAATTAAAGCCATTCAATTGGTATTCCAATACCTAGAACAATCGGCTCTGATCGGTGATAAGCTGGCTCGTGAAAAAATGCATAATGCTTCCACACTTGCTGGTATGGCGTTTGCTAATGCATTCTTGGGTATTAACCACAGTCTTGCACATAAATGGGGTGGACAATACCATACAGCGCATGGCCGCACGAATGCCATTTTGCTGCCGCACGTTATTCGCTATAATGCGAAAAAACCGACAAAATTTGCTTCGTTCCCTAAATATTCGCACTTTGTTGCGGATGAGCGTTATGCAGAAATCGCGCGCATACTGGGACTGCCTGCACGCACCACCGAAGAAGGGGTTAACAGCTTGATCGAAGCAATCCGTAAGATGAACAAAACACTCGGTATCGAGGAATCGTTCCAACAAATCGGTTTCGATGCGAAGGATTTCGAATCACGTGTAGACTATCTGGCTGACCGCGCATTTGAAGATCAATGTACAACTGCGAATCCGAAGTTGCCACTGGTTACGGAGTTGGCTGATGTCTATCGCAATGCCTTCTACGGACGTTTTGACCAATAATATAATAGGTACGAAGAGGCTTGTGAAAAAGCATTTTCTCGTTCAATACCGATGCAGGCTCTCTATATAGAGGGCCTGTTGGTTTGGGAAGGGAGGTGAACGGCAAGGCTAAGGATATAGGCGCGAAGCTAGGGAAAATAAAGTGATAAAAATCACTCATGTTGTGATTTTTATCACATACTACACTCTATCATTATTCTACAATAAGGGTGTAAGAAAGGTCCCGACACTGAGCGTAAGGCATCGGTGAACAGGCCGGGCTCAAGAAATAGCTTTATCGTGAAAAAAATCACAAGTCCGGAAGACCAAACAATTTGGAGGGATTTACATGTCGGTGATTGAGAGAGAATTACAAGAGCAACAATCTGGCTGGAGAGGTTTTAAAAAAGGCAAATGGACTAAAGAAGTCAACGTCAACGATTTTATTGAAACTAATATCTTACCTTATGTTGGCAATGAAGAATTTTTGGTTGGTCCTACCGCCAACACAACTGCATTGTGGGATATTGTATCCGATCTTACCAAAAAAGAGTTGGCAAACGGCGGCGTGCTTGATGTAGACGTGAATACGCCATCCACTATTATTTCACATAAACCGGGTTATCTAGACCGGGATAAAGAGCAAATTGTCGGTGTACAAACAGATGCTCCATTCAAACGCTCTTTGCAGCCGTTTGGTGGAATTCGGATGATGATCGACGCTTGCAAAGCCTATGGTTTTGAAGTACCGGAAAGTATCATTGATATCTTCACTCATATTCGTAAAACTCACAACCAAGGTGTATTTGACGCTTATACAGATGAAATGAGAGCAGCTCGTAAAGCTGGTATCATTACTGGTCTCCCAGATGCATACGGTCGTGGTCGTATTATCGGTGACTATCGTCGTGTAGCTTTGTATGGTGCAGACTTCTTGATCCAAGATAAAAAACTGCAACTGAAAAGCCTTGAAGTTGATTCCATGGAAGAAGACGTAATTCGTCTGCGTGAGGAAATTTCCGAACAAATTCGTGCTTTGAATGAACTGAAACAAATGGCTGCTGAACACGGTTTTGATATCTCAAAACCTGCTAACAATGCGAAAGAAGCTTTCCAATGGGTATATTTTGGATATCTTGCAGCAATCAAAGAACAAAATGGTGCAGCAATGTCCTTAGGACGTGTATCTTCCTTCCTTGATATTTACTCTCAACGTGATATGGAAGAGGGTACAATGACAGAAGAACAAGCTCAAGAACTGGTCGATCATTTTGTTATGAAATTGCGTATTGTTAAGTTCTTGCGCACACCTGACTATAATGAACTGTTCAGTGGAGATCCAACTTGGGTTACTGAGTCCATTGGTGGTATGTCCGTAACTGGAGAAACTCGGGTAACTAAAAACAGCTTCCGTTTCCTGCACACCCTCTACAATCTGGGACCTGCACCGGAGCCGAATCTGACTGTACTGTGGTCGGAAAAATTGCCTGAAGGCTTCAAAAAATATTGTGCGAAAGTTTCTATTGAAACTAGCTCCATTCAGTACGAGAATGACGATCTGATGCGTCCGATTTATGGAGACGATTATGGTATTGCTTGTTGTGTATCGGCAATGAAAATCGGTAAACAAATGCAATTCTTTGGTGCTCGTGCCAACTTGGCTAAAGCTCTGCTGTATGCAATTAACGGTGGTAAAGATGAAAAATCTGGCGTCCAAGTAGGGCCTGAATTCCCAGCCATTACAGGCGAAGTTCTGGAATATGAAGAAGTGTTGAGCCGCTTCAAACCTATGATGGAATGGTTGGCAAAACTGTACATGAACACTTTGAATGTTATTCACTACATGCATGATAAATATAGCTACGAACGCATTGAAATGGCGTTGCATGATCGTGATATTCTCCGCACCATGGCTTGTGGTATTGCGGGTCTGTCAGTTGCTACCGACTCCTTGAGTGCCATTAAATTTGCAAAAGTTAAACCAATCCGTAACGAAAAAGGGATTGCTGTTGACTTTGAAATCGAAGGCGAATATCCTTGCTACGGTAACAACGATGACCGTGTAGATAACATCGCTGTGGAACTGGTAGAAAGCTTCATGAGCATGATTCGCAAGCATAAAGCTTATCGTAATGCGGTTCCTACTCAATCTGTACTGACTATTACTTCCAACGTAGTGTACGGTAAGAAAACAGGTACAACACCGGATGGACGTAAAGCAGGCGAACCGTTTGCACCAGGGGCAAACCCAATGCACGGCCGTGATAAAAAAGGTGCTTTGGCATCTCTGAGTTCCGTAGCCAAATTGCCTTATGAACACAGTCTGGATGGTATCTCGAACACCTTCTCCATCGTGCCTAAAGCACTGGGTAAAGAAGAAGAAACACGCAAAACAAACCTTGTTTCGATGATGGATGGCTACTTTGGAAGCCACGCACATCATCTGAATGTCAATGTGTTTGCTCGCGAACAACTGTTGGATGCAATGGAACACCCAGAAAACTATCCACAACTGACGATTCGTGTTTCCGGCTATGCCGTTAACTTTATCAAGCTGACTCGTGAACAACAATTGGATGTTATTAACCGTACTTTCCACGGTACAATGTAAATAAGTATTACAATGACGCACGCATAGCGGATGCGGGAAGGATGATGCAACATGTTGAAAGGTCACATACACTCATTGGAAACCTTCGGGACCGTCGATGGTCCCGGCATCCGCTTCGTGCTCTTTATGCAAGGATGCTTGTTGAAATGTCAATATTGCCATAACCCGGACACTTGGGCCTTGAATGAAGGTAATCCAATGACGTTGGAGGAGGTATTGGCTGAGATTGAGCCGTATTTAGCCTATTACCGTTCTTCAGGAGGCGGATTGACCGTATCCGGTGGAGAACCGACGCTGCAAGCTCATTTTGTCGCAGAGCTGTTCAAAGAAGTGAAACGTCGGTGGAATTTGCACACGACACTGGACAGTAACGGCTTTAATGACGCGGGCCGTATCCATGAACTGCTGGACGTAACAGACTTGGTGCTACTGGATATTAAGCATATTGACAATGATAAGCATATTAAGCTTACAGGCAAGTCTAATGACCGTATGCTAAGTACGGCTCGCTGGTTGTCTGAGCAAGGGCGCAAAATGTGGATTAGACACGTATTTGTACCGGGTATTCATGATGACGAGCAAGATTTATTGAATTTGGGACGGTTTATCGGAACGTTGAACGGAGTCGAGAAATTCGAAATATTACCTTACCATCAAATGGGTGTTTACAAGTGGGAAATGCTCGGTAAGGAGTATCCGTTGGAGGGAGTTCCATCTCCTACAGATGAAGAAGTTCAACGTGCTTACCGACTCATTGAAGAGGGTCGTCTGGAGACTGCAGGAAAGAATGCTGTCTGTCGTCCATCATAATGTAAATGGTTCAAAAGCTATTTCCTAGTAATGAAGCCGCCGCCACATCAGGTCAGATGGGCGGCGGTTTTTTGTTGTTGAATTTTTTGCAGTCACAGGAGAAAGTTCCCTTTTTTTCATGATCAGCAAAATTTCCAGAAACTTTTTAACAACTGACGCGTCTAATAGTATGACTTTTTACGGGAATGATAATAATTTGGTGATAGAAGGAGACAGACAATGAATTTCAAGAAATGGACCATGCTCACCGCCCTTGCGGTGGCTCAGGTGGCCGCAGTAGCCCCTGTAGGAGCAGAAGCAGCATCAACAACCGTTCAATCCACCGATTCGGTTAGCGCACAGCAGGCTCAGGCCAATGTTGCTGATTCAGGCGTTCAGAATAGCATCGGAGATCAAGATGGAACTAGCACACAAAATGACACGGTTACACCTAATAACACAGGCGTATCCAATGATCCATTGACTGGCCTGCCTACGGATACAACCAACGGATCGAACGTTTCCAATGATGTATACGGTGGAGACGGAATTATCACCAATCCTGGTGGAGCTCCAACATCCATGGGTGCTAATCAATTGATTTTGTACTTAAACAGCGCGAAAATGGAACAAAACGGACAGGTGTACACAGCAACTCAGCCGATGACTGTTAAGGACGGAGTTTCCTATGTAGCTATCCGTTCTCTTGTCAGCCGTGTCGGATTGCAGTTTAGTTATGACACTGCCACCAAAGAAACCGTAATCACACAAGGAACAAATGTCATGCGCTTCAAAACAGACAGCAAGGTTTATACGGTTAACGGTGAAGCCAGACAAATGAAAGGACCGGCTTTTCAGCAAAAGAACGTATTTATGGTGCCATTGACCTCGATTACACAGGCCTTAAATATTCCTTATACTGTGAATAATACGACTAAACAAGTTATCATGGATTTGAATCAGAAACCTAAAGCTTCCTTCACGGTTCAGCAAAAAGATATCTATGCGGGCGAAACCCAAGTTACGTATTTGACGAAGGAATCTTCTCCTACAGGTCTTCCGATTGTGAACCAACGTTGGGAAGGTAAGCAGGACGTATTTCAGGAGCCGGGTACATATGTAGTTACCTATTCTGTTCTTGACTCTGCTGGGAACTGGAGTGATCCTTACTCAGTTACAATTACAGTAAGACCACCAAATCAGCCGCCAGTGGCTCTGTTTACAACTGATAAAAAAGAGTACAAGATGGGCGAGAAAATCACCATTACCGACCTGAGTACAGATGATGAGAATGCTATCACTAAGCGTGATTGGGAGAATAAGAAACTTGCCTTCTTCCAACCAGGTGATGTAACAATTACGCTCACCGTAACTGATAAGCACGGCGCAACAGGTACCAAAAGTGAAACGATTAAAATTACAAATGAACTGCTGTACAACGAAGATGATTTCAATAAAATCTTCACACCATATGGTGATAAATATACAGTAGACGGCAGTCAGGTGCCAACCATGGCTACTATTCCAGTGACAAGTACTTCTTCACCGCGTCTTTTGATCCGTGCTAACAGCCCAGAACGTGTGTTCCAGGATGGTATCGTGTATCAAGAAACCGGATCAGGCAGCACGCGCATACTCGTCCATCATGTCAATGAAACGGGTAGAGATGTGAAGATGTACGTGATTGCGACCAACAACAATATCACTCCTGCCAATATAAATGTCGAAAATTCCGGTTTTGCTGGACCATCTGAATTTGCCACGGCTGCGGGTAAAGTCTCGATTCAACGATATTTTCAATCCATGCAGGATGGAAGCAAGCGTTCTAGCACAGTTCTAAATCCTGGCGAAAATCGCATTATTTTAGAGGATTTGAATGCACAAAAAATCAAGCAAAAACAGGTCATTTCTCTGTTATCCGATTTATATACGGATCAACCTATTCAATACACGGTTATTGTGTTGGATGCAAATGTAGATCCGTTGACCGTGATGCCTACTCTGGCAAAACTGCCTAAGGACGGTATTCACAACCGTGGAACGTACGCTAATGCTGATATCTCGCTCAATTATACCGAAGAGGTTGGTAAAACAGCTCAACGTATCGTTCTTGGTGATAATAAGGTAGACCCGAACCTGATTGGTACGGACGGTCTGGACGGCTCTTCTGCTTCCAATGCCGGTAATTTTGGTGTTGTATATAAAGTTAAATTGGATCATGTAGCGCCGTATTCACTGATTACGTTCAACCCGCGTGGAGGCGAATATTCCGGCTATGCGATGGTAAACAATCAGGTTGTGGGTATCCCGACGAACGGCGCGGTATGGGCTCCAAATGAGATGAGTGTGCTGTATCGCACAGGGCATATCGAGGAAAGTGTAGAGATGTATTTCACTGCTGCTGCAGGAAGTAACTTGCCAGTTTCCGTAGTAGTTATGCCTTTACCAGCTATTAAAAATTAATATGAATTAACCGGTGCTGTTTACCGGCTTAGACCTTGGGTCTCGTCATTCACCGTTTAAAAGTCGATGTCACTTGCAGAATATAGACGTTCTCCTGCTGCGAATTTGGTCGTAGCGCCGGAGAGCGTCTTTTTCTTATGTATAGATACGAATATCTCTTATAATATTGACTTTAATCGTGGTATAATAAATAGATGCAAGCCTAAGCCTGCATCAGAAAACCTGAAACTACAGACAGGGGAGGGTGAAACGCATGCTGACAAAGGATGAAATTATTGCAACAATGTCCGCTCAGGGGCTGCGTATTACAGATCAGCGCAAGACGTTGGCCACGTTATTTTCCGAGAATGAAGGGTATCTGTCCCCCAAAGACGTTTATGAATATATGGGTAAGAAGTACAGTGGACTTAGTTTTGATACGGTTTATCGTAATCTGCGTGTAATGCAGGAATTGGGTGTACTGGAACAGGTATCTTTTGAGGATGGAATGAAGTTCAAGGTGAGCTGTAATGAGCATCATCACCATCACCATATGATTTGCTTGAGCTGTCAGAAAACATTACCGATTTCTTTTTGCCCAATGCAAATGACGGATACAACGGATCAATTCCAAATCGTCGAGCACAAGTTTGAAATTTTTGGTTATTGCAAAGATTGTCAACAGAAGAATGGGCATACTGACAGTAATTCGGATGGGGGATTCAGACAGACGAGCAGTCACACTCACAGCCACGGGGGCTACTGAAATGAAAATCACCACACGCAGAGTGGTACAGGCTCCGATTAAGTTTTATCGTTCCTATATTTCACCGTTAAAGCCGGCTACCTGCCGATTCTATCCAACGTGTTCGGCGTACGCGTTGGAGGCGGTAGAGATGCATGGTGCGCTCAAAGGTTCATGGCTTGCTGCTAAGCGTATAGCCAAGTGCCATCCCTTTCATCCGGGCGGCGTAGATTTGGTCCCTCCTGCAAAAAAGGGAACAGATAGGTCTAGCGAAGATCGTTTGGCTACCCACTCTGAAAAGGGTCTGACTTGACAGCGCTATGCGGATTTGGTTATATTTTGGTTAATATTGTTTTCCTGCGAAGGGATGAGTAGGGTAAACCGCCCAGTACAGAGAGCCGGGGTTAGCTGCAAACCGGTCTGGAGCGAAGCCTGAATATGGTCCTGGAGGAACCTTTTTCGAGCGTATTTGCCACAGTTATTAGTGTTTAGGAGGCAAGCGTAAGGGGGAGGCGTGTTCCAGCGTTAATGGGCGGTCAGATGTGACCGGTGAAGCCTGTAGTCTGCGAGGATACAGGAAAATTGGGTGGTAACGCGTGAGGTGACTCTCGTCCCATAGGGGCGGGGGTCTTTTTTGTGCCCAATTTGTGTGCCAAATTCATGAATTGGAGTACCATCATGTCAGCAGGACCTATAGAGCTGCGTGAACAAAACAGGAGGCAACACACATGTCCAATGAGAACACATTTTACATTACGACACCGATCTATTATCCGAGCGACAAGCTACATATAGGTCATGCTTACACGACGGTTGCGGGAGATGCAATGGCCCGTTACAAGCGGCTACGCGGTTATGAAGTGCGCTATTTGACAGGAACGGATGAGCATGGTCAGAAGATTGAGCAGAAAGCAAGTGCAGCAGGCAAAACGCCGCAACGTTTCGTAGATGATATTGTGGCAGGTATTCAAGAACTGTGGCGGAAGCTCGACATTTCCAATGACGATTTTATCCGTACTACGGAAGAACGCCATAAGGCTGTCGTACAAGAAATTTTTGATCGTTTACTGAAGCAAGGCGATATTTACAAGGGAGAATACGAAGGCTGGTACAGCATCCCTGACGAGACGTACTACACAGAAACTCAGCTGGTTGACGTGGTGAAGGACGCCGAAGGCAATGTGGCTGGAGGAAAAAGCCCGGATAGTGGACACCCTGTAGAACTGGTCAAGGAAGAGTGTTACTTTTTCCGTATGAGCAAGTATGCTGATCGGTTGCTGCAATTTTATGAAGAGAATCCGCAGTTTATCCAGCCGGAATCACGTAAAAAAGAGATGATCAATAACTTCATCAAGCCGGGTCTGGAGGATTTGGCTGTATCCCGTACTACCTTCGATTGGGGCATTAAGGTGAAGGGGGATCCGAAGCATGTCGTGTATGTGTGGATTGATGCACTTTCCAACTACATCACAGCCTTGGGTTATGGCTCTTCCAATACCGAGCTGTATGATAAATTCTGGCCTGCAAATGTGCATATCGTAGGTAAAGAGATTGTACGGTTCCACACGATATATTGGCCGATTATGCTGATGGCGCTGGATCTTCCGTTGCCTAAAAAAGTATTTGCACATGGTTGGCTGCTCATGAAAGACGGTAAAATGTCGAAATCTAAAGGCAATGTTGTAGACCCAGTGACGTTGATTGACCGTTATGGTCTGGACCAACTACGATACTACTTACTGCGCGAGGTGCCTTTTGGGGCAGACGGAACATTTACACCAGAAAGTTTTGTAGATCGAGTTAATTCGGATTTGGCAAATGATCTGGGCAACTTGTTGAATCGTACCGTGGCGATGGTAGATAAATATTTTGATGGTAAGGTTCCAGCTTATGAAGCGAATGTAACAGCATTCGACGGAGCTTTGGAAGACATGGCAACATCGACTTATAGTAAAGTAGAAGAAGCCATGGAAAACATGGAGTTTTCCGTGGCATTAACGGCGATTAGCCAATTTATTAGCCGTAGCAACAAGTATATTGACGAGACGCAACCATGGAATTTGGCTAAGGATGAGGCAAAACGTCGCGAATTGTCATCTGTTATGTTGCATTTGGTAGAAAGCTTGCGCATCGCTTCCATCTTACTCCAGCCATTCTTAACCCGTGCTCCTCATAAAATTTGGGAGCAGCTCGGTATTAGCCAAGGTGAGTTGACTACATGGGATAGCGGCAAACAGTTCGGTCGTATTCCGGAAGGAACGCAGCTGGTCAAAGGTAATCCGATCTTCCCGCGTCTGGATTCAGAGCAAGAGGTTGCTTTTATCGTGGAAGCGATGACTGGAGGTAAGAAGCCGGAGGAAGCTACGACACAAGCTCAACCGCAGAATGCATCTGAGACGAGCCAGGAAGCACCGGAGGCAAAGGAAGAGATTGGCATTGAGGATTTTGCCAAGGTGGAACTGCGCGTTGCTCAGGTCGTCGCCTGCGAGCCTGTGAAGAAGGCCGATAAACTATTGAAGCTTCAGCTTGACCTTGGTTATGAGCAGCGGCAAGTAGTATCAGGGATTGCGAAGTTTTATACACCTGAAGATATCATTGGGCGCAAGGTGATCTGTGTGACCAATCTGAAGCCAGTAAAACTTCGGGGAGAGTTGTCGCAAGGTATGATTTTGGCAGCATCACATGGAGATCAGCTTACGCTGGCCACCGTACCGGAAGGTATGCCGAATGGTGCGGTTGTAAAGTAGAACGCTATGTAAAAATAAAAGAGCGTAATGAGCGTATGTCCGGGAATTATTCTTCCTGGGCATGCGCTTTTTGGCTTGCATCATATTTTGCTCCCGCTATACGTATGTTTTAGTAGGCAGGGCTTGTTTGCTTGTGTTCACTTAAGACAGGTGGGAGGAAATGATGATGACAAATATCAACGCTGGGTTGGCGATCATAGCCGGACTGGTTTCTTTTTTTTCACCGTGTTGTTTACCGCTGTATCCATCTTATTTATCGTATATGACAGGGATGTCTGCGCGTGAACTGGCTGAAGGACGGCACAAGACTGAGGTTCGTTATCGTACGATGGGACATACGCTTGCTTTTGTATTGGGCTTTTCGGTGGTTTTCTATTCACTGGGTGCAAGTGTCGGGTTGCTTGGAGAATGGTTTGCCAATTATGGGGATGCGCTAAGAGTGGTAGCGGGATCACTTATTTTACTAATGGGGCTGGTATCTCTTGGTGTGGTGCGTCCTTTGATTCTAATGAGGGAGCATAAGCTTCGCTGGACATGGAAGCCTGCCGGGTACGCCGGTTCCTTTGTAATCGGAATTGGATTTGCGGCAGGCTGGTCGCCCTGTATCGGTCCCATGCTAACAGCTATTATCGCTTTGGCGGCAGTAGAGCATCACATTTGGTTCAAACTGATTACAGGCTATGCGCTTGGCTTTGCGATTCCATTTTTTGTATTAGCTTTGCTGGTAGGCTCTGTTCGACTATCCTCTCGCTATACCTCCATCCTCATCAAGACAGGTGGCATACTACTAGTTATTACGGGCATTTTACTGGTAACGGATCATATGACCCATGTAACGCTATTTTTACAACGGATTACCCCAGATTGGATGCTAGTTATGTGAAATATTCAATACGACTTAAAGGGAAATGTTCAAAAATGCGCTCTGTGATAAACTCTCGCAGTGCATTTTGCTGTTCATCGGGATAAACATATTTGTTTTGTCCCCAGCGGCCCCATTTTTTCTTGCGTTTCTCTATGTCCATCTCCAGCTTGGTTTTCGGATAACGTTTCTCGATGACAGCTTTGGATGTTTTGGTGAAGCGATGCTGAATTAATTCGAACGTCAAATCTTTTGTAGCATGCTGTGGCAAGGTTTCTCCCAATTTTCGCAGCAACTCGCCGTAACCTTCTTCCCAGCCGTCATACCAGATGATGGGTGCGATGATGAACCCCAGTGGATAACCGGCTCGTGCGATTTTGCCAGCGGCTTCAATACGTTCCTCGAAGCGTGAAGTTGCAGGTTCAAACTGTTTAATAACATAATCGGAATTAATGCTAAAGCGGATGCGAGTATGACCATTATGTTTAATATCCAGTAATGGATCAACATGATGATATTTAGTAACAAAACGCAGACGACCAAATTCTTCATCTGCCATGAAACGAATCAAGTCTCCAAGCGTTCCGGTGATATGCTCCAAACCAACTGGATCGGAGGTGCAAGCTGCTTCAAAACGGGTAATTTCAGGCGCACGCTCCTCGATATAAGCTTTAGCTGCTGATAAGATATCGTCAGTGTTGACATATACACGAATATACGGCTTTGCTCCCAAGGTTGTTTGTAAATAACAGTAGTGACAGTGCCCCATACAACCAGTCGAAATGGGGATGGCGTATTCGGCAGAGGGCTTGGATTGGTCAAAAGTTAACGTTTTACGGATACCGACAACCAAAGTTTTTTTTGCCATTCGGTACTTTTCAACTTCAGTTTCACCTGGTAAATTGGTAATTCGGTTGTGAGAGGTAGTCATCCGATACGGAATATCCTTGGCTTTAACCCAATCCATAATACGCTGGCCCTTGGGATAATTCAGTGCGTCTGGCTCAAAAAACACCAGATCAGGCAAAAATGGCTTGGTTCCTCTGGTTTGGACAGGAGTACGCTCAAGCGTAGACATGACTAACGCTCCTTTCGAAATAAATCCACAGTGCTCTGGTGTCCAACTTTAACATATTGCCGCAGAAATAAACGATACAGGGACGACGATATTAGTGTGCCCCGCTTAAATTGAACAAATCGTGGCAATAGCTGTGAGTGAAGGGATGAGACTTGCCAATGGGCAATGATAACATGTATCATTACATAGTAGGTTTAACGCAGGAAATGAAGGCGGTAAGCGCCCGTTCAATAACAGAAAAGAGGGAAACAAGTGCCAACGCCAAGCATGGAAGATTATTTGGAACGCATTTACCAACTGATTGATGAGAAGGGTTATGCTCGTGTCTCGGATATCGCAGAGGGGTTAGAGGTGCATCCTTCGTCTGTCACCAAAATGATTCAGAAGTTGGATAAGGACGATTATCTTGTATATGAGAAATATCGGGGACTGATTTTGACACCGAAAGGGAAAAAGGTCGGCAAACGGTTGGTTGATCGCCATCAGTTATTAGAGCAATTTCTGGATATGATTGGGGTTGACAAGGACCTGATATATAAAGATGTGGAAGGTATTGAGCATCATTTGAGCTGGGATTCCATCACCCGTATCGAAACATTGGTTGAGTATTTTCGTCGGGATGAAGATCGCTTGCGCCAGCTTCATGACATACACAAGGAATTGAGTGGAGATTCCTAAAAGCATCTGTCCTTACGGACGATGCTTTTTTATTTGTCCCGACCGCAACAAATATCCGGTTATTAGCGTCTATCCATTATATAGCAGGACAAGATAGGGGTTAAAATTAACAGGGTTAGCGGAGGATTGTAATAATATGAATCGAAAGAAAATAGTGGCATTGGCTGCTGGCCTACTCTTAGCAGTGCAGACTGCCATCGTTCCTGGAGTTCAAGCAGCTCCAACTGGTAATATTGAAATTATATTGGACGGACAGTCCCTGCAAAGTGACGCGTCACCGTATATTGTACAGGGAGCCAATGTTACGATGGTTCCTTTGCGAGTGATTAGTGAGGGATTGGGCGCTCAGGTCAACTGGTCGGAATCGTCCGGTACGGTAACGATTACAGCACAGAACAAAAATATATCTATGGAGAACGGTGCACAAAGCGCTACGGTGAATGGCAAGTCAGTTCGACTGGATGCATCTGCCCGTATGACAAGCGGGAGAGTCATGGTGCCTCTGCGTTTTGTTGGGGAAGAGTTGGGATTAAAAGTGGATTGGCAAGCTTCAGAGCGAGTCATTACGTTAAGCAGTGGTAAGGAAGGTGTCTCTACTGGCGGGAACACTTCTGCGGGAAGCAGCGGCTCCATATCAGATACGTCTGCATCTGGCAATCAGGAGAGTGTAAGTACAGATCAGAGAGCCATCGATGATGAGCAGGCGGTTGTCGCTTCACCGTCAACGTCTACTAGTGAGGACGGTTCAAGTTCTTCACAGGCAAATGTGGTTCAGGTAAAGACTTCAACTTCCATGCGTGGAGCATGGATTTCTACCATTAACGGAGATTGGCCTTCTTCCGCTGCCCGAAGCAGCTCAGAGAAGCAAAAGCAGGAGTTTACTAAAATGCTCGATGATTTGCAGGGGATGGGCATCAATGCGGTATTTGTTCAGGTTCGTGCCAGCGGTGATGCGCTCTATCCATCGAGTCTTGTACCATGGAGCAAGTATTTGACCAACACCCAAGGTAAAAATCCAGGCTACGATCCCTTAAAATTTATGATTAGCGAATCGCATAAGCGAGGGATGGAATTCCATGCCTGGTTTAATCCGTTCCGTGCGAATTCTACAGGAACAACCAGCGGTTTGGCTGCAAACCATGTGGCTAATCAACATCCGGACTGGATTGTTAAGAATGGTAGCCAATTGTACATCAATCCAGGAATTCCGGCTGCACGTCAGCATGTCATTGCGGCGATTATGGAGGTCGTGAACGGATATGATATTGACGGCGTCCATTTGGACGATTATTTTTATCCTTACAGCGGGACTTTTGATGATGATGCGACCTTTAAAGCATATAATGCCAACAAAATCTCTAACAAGGGCGACTGGCGGAGAGATAATGTGAACAGTTTTGTTCGCGATTTGGGCAAAAGCATTCATGCCA
The DNA here is from genome assembly GCF_038008045.1 of Paenibacillus sp. FSL P2-0173. Classification (NCBI taxonomy): domain Bacteria; kingdom Bacillati; phylum Bacillota; class Bacilli; order Caryophanales; family Paenibacillaceae; genus Paenibacillus; species Paenibacillus sp. FSL P2-0173. The sequence continues at coordinate 866,935 of NZ_JBBOYK010000001.1, read as the reverse complement.
GCAAGTCTAAAGTTCAATTCGGAATTAGTCCTTTTGGGGTATGGCGTAACAAATCTCAGGACTTAACGGGTTCAGACACGAAGGCAGGCGTTACAGCGTATGATACGACGTTTGCGGATGTAAGAACCTGGATTAACAAAGAATGGATTGATTATGTAGCTCCACAAATTTACTGGAGTATCGGTTTCCCAGCGGCGGGATATGACAAGCTTGTCGCATGGTGGTCCAATGAGGTAAAAAACTCAGATGTTAAGCTGTATATCGGTCATTCTCCTTATAAGATCGGTACCCCTGAAAAGGGCTGGCAAACGGCTCAAGAGCTAATTAAGCAGCTTGAACTGAACGAAGATTATAAACAGGTCAAAGGGGATATTTACTTTAGTGCACAGCATTTGCGTAAAAATCCATACGGACTCATTCAGCTTCTTCAAAATTATTATCAAATGTGATATAAATTGGATCATATAGGTTCTATTTGGGCCTCCGTTCTCATACATAAGCAGTAGAACTGCTTACTCCCAAGAGAACGGAGGTTTTTTGATCTATGCTGATCAATGCTGTGTTCCAGGGTGGAGGGGTTAAGGGAATTTCGCTGGCGGGTGCAGTTAAGGCTGCGGAGGAGCATGGAATTGTATTCAATCGTTTGGCAGGTACATCATCAGGTGCTATTGTAGCTGCTTTATTGGCTGCGGGATACTCTGCGGATGAAATGAAAGCCGTAATTGAGAAAACCCCCTTGGTCAAGTTGTTACGACGTTCTCCAGTGTTCAATATTAAGTGGGTTGGACCAGCAGCTCGTATCTTTCTTAAAAAAGGGCTCTACTCAGGGGAGGCACTGGAGCACTGGGTACGTGAGCTGTTACGAGCTAAGGGAGTGCGTACGTTCGCGGATTTACCTCCTGGCAAACTGCGCATTATTGCATCAGATATCACGAATGGACGCATTCTGGTGCTTCCTGAGGATATCAAACGTTTTGGTATCAATCCCTCTTCACTGGAGGTAGCTAAAGCCATTCGGATGAGCACAAGTATCCCTTATTTTTTTGATCCTGTTATGTTAAGGCTTGATTCTGCACTTGCCAAGGGAAAGACTTTTTCTCAGCAATTTGTATTTGTAGTTGATGGGGCTTTACTAAGCAATTTGCCGTTGTGGCTTTTTGATGAGCCTGTAAATGAACGTGAGGCCAAAACGATTCCAACGGTAGGGTTTCAAATGGTGGGCAAAACGGGGACGGAGACCAAAGTTTCTTATATACGGGGTCCATTGACCATGCTGCAGGCTATTTTTGATACCATGCTATCAGCACACGATGAACGATATATTGAGCAGGAGAATCGGTATCGGACGATTAAAATTCCAACATTGGGTATCCGCACTGCACAATTTAACATTTCTACAGAGCAAAGTGATTTGTTGTATGCTTCCGGTGTGCAGGCAGGGGATGCTTTTTTCCACAAATGGAGCATCACTTCTTACCAGCAGCAGTATAGCAAGTACCAATTGATGAAGGATACCATGTACGCTATGAAATAAACACTAACTCGCAGTTAAAGTTAATTTAAAAGGGTGTAAAAAAGGAGCCTCTTCCCGGTCATATTTGAATACGCGGGTGATGGCTCCTTTGTGCTACATTTTAAAGGATGATTATCATTAATGATATTTAGGTTGTTCTTCTTCATTTTTGCCCTTGGAACCTTCAATTACATGAAAAGGATACGCTTTGCGCTTGCCTGTAGTCTGCTGCTTACGTGCGTTGGCTGTTTTGGCCATGGTGCGCACAGAGGGTTTGATTTTGGGAGTACGATTGCGTTGCCCTGGCAGGTATTTGTATAGCAGAAATATAACTGCAAAAACAAGGACGGGAATTAGTAAACTCATGAGAAAGCCCCAGCTTCCTCTCCATAGCATATCCACAATCCCATATGCACCCAAAGCAAGGGTAAGCCAGAAAATAACGGCATGTCTGTTCATTATTCACTCATCCTTTCACAGGATCAAGGACCGGACTGTTGAAGGTCTCCTTTACAGGTACGTTTTCCAACTCAGCATCCAATTCAAGCATACGCTTAAATGAGGCAATGGATACCTCCACTTGATCATCAGTCGGTTCTTTGGTGGTAAGTAGTTGCAGCCACAGACCGGGGTAACCTAAATAACGAAGTAACGGAATTTCACGAAGAGCATTGGTCAGCTTGAGAAATTCAAAAGAAAGCCCCAGTACGATCGGAAGCAGTAGAAGCCGTTGCCCCATGCGCTCCCACAGATTATCGTAGGTAAATAGGGAATAGACAAGTACTCCGATGATCACGGTCAGCATAATAAAGCTACTACCGCAGCGGTAATGCAGACGGCTGTATTTTTGTACATTGGCCGGGGTTAGTTCTTCCCCTGCTTCGAATGCTGTAATTACTTTATGCTCTGCGCCGTGATATTGAAACAGTCGCTTAATTAACGGAGTTTGGGAAATACTCCACAAATAAGCCAGTAGCAGAATCAGCTTAATAGCTCCTTCTGCGAGGTTATGCAAAATTTGGCTGTGAAACAAGCTTCCGAACAGGAAATTCTCTACAATAACCGGAACGAGAGTCAATACAATTTTGCCAAACAGGAATGACAAAATACCGACTGCCGCCACACCGATCATCATACTCAGACTCCAGCGAGATTCTTCTTTTTTCTTTTGCTCAGCGCGTTCTTCCGGATCTACTTCATCATCAGCATACGCATCGGCTGAATAGTTTAAATGCTTGGTACCCTTGGCGCTGGAGTCGATGATGCTTACAATCCCCCGCAATAAAGGAATTCTGCGGAATTTGGATACCCAGGATTGCTCCTTGCGTGGTACTTCCAAATATGTGATTTCGCCAGTTTTGCGGCGAACTGCCGTGACATTGACACGCTTGCCGCCGAACATGACACCTTCAATGACTGCCTGACCGCCGTAGCTCACAGGCTTGGATGCTTGTGACAACCGTCTCACCTCTCTTAATACATGCTTTTTTGTATATTGTATCGAATTTGGAAGGGAATATCTAGTTAGATGAAACTGAGTGTAGTAATTAGGCCACTCCAAGCTAAGATTCTGCTTTTAAAGGAGAAGGTAGAAATTCTTATCGTGGAGAAAGCTCATGCCACAGGCTTATAAAAAAAGCATTTATGGAGCTCAGACTGCTCACATAAATGCTACTCATTATAAAACCGAATGAATATTTGGAGACAACTTATTGCGTAATTGCCCCGACAACCTGGTCAACCAGCCCTTTTGAAGAGAGGGGGCCGCCAAATGTCCATGTCGTACCGCTCAGTGAATAGGTACGTTTTTCTTTAACGAAATTTAGACCATTCCAGACCGAATTATTTTTCATGGGTGCGCCGAAAACATTATCGTCCGGCTGAACAATATAGATAAAGTTGCTGTCCTGAACGGCAGACAGAGCTTCAATGCCTACGGTTGAAAAGCCATACTGTTCAACTTTGCTCGGTTTCCAATCGTTAATCATGCCGATCTTCGCCAGTGTTGCCACGACGACTGAGTTATCTGAAAACATACGAAGGCTGGCCGCATTTTGCGAAGTGAAAGCCTGTGTCAGTATATAATGATAATCCGACTTGCCAGCAGCGGTGAGCTTTTCTTTGGCTTCAGCATAATGCTGATCCAGTTCGGCAAGCACCTGCTTAGCTTTGTCTTCTTTTCCAAGAGCACCTGCGATGCTATTAAAAATTTCTAGCATTTTATCATGATCGTAGCCGTTACCATCGTTCAGATTATATTCGATCGTTGGAGCGATGGCCTTGAGTTGCTCATAGATAGCCTCATTTCCATCAACATTTGAAATGATCAGATCCGGCTTCAATGCAGCAATCGCTTCCAGATTCGGCTCGTTACGCGTGCCGACATCGACCACGCTACTATCGAGAGCCGCCTCCGGTGTCACGTACACCTTGTAGTTGGCATTGTCTGCATTACCAACCGGCTGAACGCCCAGCGCAATCAAATCCTCTGTAAATGTCCATTCCAGCACTACGACACGCTGTGCGGGCTTGTTGAGCGTGACCTCACCACGATTATGCTTTACCGTCACAGGACCAGTCGCTGTGTCAGTCGGTTTGCTACCCGACGTGGCTGTCTGATCTTTATCCGATGCTTTGTCGGCTGCTCCGCAACCTGCCAGAGTGAGCGTAAAAACCATTAACAATAAAATCCCGATTAATCCCTTTTTCATAGAAGCGTTCTCCCGTATATATGTTTTTAGGAAATGATAATGATTATCATTTTCATCATTATATTATGATAGAGGATTGAAATTTTGTCAATGTAAAAAACGGGTCCGTACCCTCAATTGGAAAGCTGCCATTATTCAGCATTCCTGTTCATTGTTAAACTATTCCCCCTTGGAGCATACTACCTAGCAAAATGGAATGCAGAATCCGATGGACGTACATGCATTTCCGATTGCAATTGTCTTTACGATGGGAAAAGTTTGCATATTGAAAGGGGATTAAACAACATGAGTGAAACCTACTCTATACCCAAGATAGGACATGAACAGGAGCAGTCTCGCGGATCTCAGGATCAACGTCATCATAACGACAGTGGTAGAGGCAGGCAGCAGTCAGGCAAAATACATACGCCTCTCATTCCTTTTGCACTTGAGTTGGGTTTTTTTGCGGGTTTACTCTGGGGATTGCTGCGCTGGCTGTTTTATAAGTTGCATTTTACGGTAGTAGCGCCTGGCTTTCTCGCGGAGCCTTTTTTCAAGCATTCGTTTATGAACACCATGGCGGGACATCTGGTAGGGCTACTTTTTTTTATTGGATTATCCGTCGTAGCTTCACTGGTGTACACTCTGTTGCTGCGCAGATTTAAGGGTCCTATACCCGGAATTGTGTATGGTCTGATTTGGTGGGTTGTTTTATTTGTATTAACAGGTCCTAAGCTAGGAATGATGAATGCTCCTGATCGGTTAACATGGAATTCCTTATATACGGAAATTTGTGTGTTTATACTGTGGGGACTATTTATCGGATATACCGTTGCTGTCGAGTATACGGATGAAAGAAAGCGCGAGCCTGAGAAAGCTGAGGGCTGAACGTAACAAAAACTTCTCAAGCGCCTATCCCCTGTGTTAAAATAGCATTTGGTTATTTGACAGAGGGGAGCGGAATGAAAGATGAAGAATGACCGGGTGTTAAAGCTGCGGCAGGCGCTGGGCGAGCATAATCTGCGGGCTATGCTGATTACTAGCCCTGTCAATCGTCGATATTTGACAGGCTTCACAGGTTCGGCGGGTTATGTGCTGATTACGGAATCCCATAGCTATTTGCTGACTGACTTTCGCTATATGACACAAGCGACCGAACAAGCCGAAGGCTTCACGGTGGTGCAGCACGCTGCACAGGTCATGGAAACGGTGAAAGAATTACTGTCTTCCCATCAGATCAGCGAAACAGGCTTCGAGCAAGACGCTGTAACTGTTGCGACGCATAAAGCTTATAGCGAAGATTTGTCACCTATTTCACTGGTTCCGGTGTCGGGCATTGTGGAGAAGCTACGGGTGTACAAGGATGCAGAAGAGCTGGAAGTGATGCAGCGGGCAGCGGATTTGGCAGATGCTACTTTTGCACACATTTTACCTTACATCAAGCCAGGTGTCAGCGAGCGTGAGCTGGATCTGGAAATGGAATTCTTCATGCGCAAGCAGGGAGCTACATCCTCTTCATTTGACACCATTGTGGCTTCCGGGGTTCGTTCGGCATTGCCTCATGGCGTAGCCAGTGCTAAGTTAGTACAAGCAGGCGAGCTAATTACGTTTGATTTTGGTGCGTTGCTGGATGGCTACTGCTCCGATTTGACACGTACAGTGGCTACACAAGGGGATTTAGCGCCTCAGTTGCGTGAGATCTACGATATTGTGCTTAAGGCGCAACTTCACGCACTCGAACATATTAAGCCGGGCATGACAGGCCGTGAAGCGGATGCACTGACCCGGGATATTATTGCTGGCCATGGCTATGGAGACAATTTCGGTCACAGCACAGGTCATGGTCTGGGTCTGGAAGTACATGAATCTACACGCCTGTCTAAGGTAAGCGATGATATTCTGGAGCCGGGTATGGTTGTAACGGTCGAGCCAGGTATTTATGTGCCTGGATTGGGCGGTGTACGGATCGAGGATGATATCGTTATTACAGATAGCGGCATCAAGGTATTAACACATTCGAGCAAAGAATTTACAGTCGTTTAATAACGATAACAGTCCTGTAGGAGGGGTATTTTAGTGATTAACGTTAATGATTTTAAAACAGGATTGACCGTCGAGGTAGACGGAGATATTTTTACGGTGCTGGATTTCCAACACGTAAAACCGGGTAAAGGTGCGGCATTCGTGCGCTCTAAGCTTAAAAACCTGCGTAACGGCAACACTGTTGAACGTACATTCCGTGCGGGTGAAACGATCGGCCGCGCGCAAATTGAAAACCGTGGTGTGTCTTACCTCTATGCGAGCGCAGACGAGCATACATTCATGGATAATGAAACATATGATCAATTCACACTTTCCAGCGATCAACTGAAATGGGAACTTAACTTCCTGCAAGAAAACATGAATGTAAACATCATTAGCTATAATGGTGAAATTCTCGGGATTAACCTGCCTAACAGCGTAGAGCTGAAGGTTATTGACACTGAGCCGGGTATTAAAGGTAACACCGCTACAGGTGCTACTAAAAATGCAAAAGTTGAAACAGGACTGAACGTTCAGGTTCCATTGTTTATCAACCAGGACGACGTATTGCTGATTGATACACGCGATGGTAAATACATTTCCCGCGCATAAATTTTGCAGCTTTTAGATTTCCTCTGTCCTTGTTAAGGGCAGGGGATATTTTTATAAGCACTAATATTAAAAAACAATGGCTCCGTACAGCACTTTCGTATTATACTGTACTAAAGTTATGCCGCAGGATGTCACGTTCAAGTCGTTTGGTGCCATCTCAAGGTTACATACTGTTGAGTCTGAGGGAGTGAATATCGTTGTCATTGTATGTCATGAAATTCGGAGGCAGTTCCGTCGGTGACACGGAGCGCATGAAACGCGTGGCAAAACGCGTTGTGGAGAAACAGAGTGAAGGGCATCAATGTGTAGTGGTCGTTTCCGCAATGGGAGACACGACAGACGAACTGATTGACCAGGCCAAATTGTTGAATGAGGAGTTGCCTGCACGTGAGCTGGATATGTTGATGACGACAGGTGAACAAATTTCAATCGCCTTGTTGTCGATGGCTATTCAGCAGTTGGGTCATGAAGCGGTATCGTTTACGGGATGGCAGGCTGGTTTCCGTACTGAATCTGACTTTGGTCGAGCACGGATTACGGATATTCAACCTCAGCGTGTGCTGGATGCACTGAGCAGCAACAAGATCGTTGTTGTAGCTGGTTTCCAAGGGATGTCTGCAGAGGGAGACATTACGACGCTGGGACGTGGTGGATCTGATACGACGGCGGTTGCGCTGGCGGCGGCAATTCAAGCGGACGCCTGTGAAATTTACACGGATGTGGACGGCATATATTCAACAGATCCACGGATCGTGAAGGTTGCTCGTAAGCTAAAAGAAATTTCTTATGATGAAATGCTGGAATTAGCTAATCTGGGTGCAGCTGTATTGCATCCTCGTGCGGTAGAATATGCCAAACATAACCGGGTACCGCTGATTGTGCGGTCCAGTTTTAACCATAATGAAGGAACGGTCGTAAAGGAGGATGCAGTAATGGAACAAGGCGTTGTAGTCAGTGGGATTGCATATGATAAAAATGTAGCAAGAATCAGTATTTTGGGCGTCGCCGATATCCCCGGTGTACTGGCGAAAGTATTTGGAACACTGGCGGCAGCCAAAATTGATGTAGACATTATTGTACAAAGCGGGGTTGAAGCTGGTAAAGCGGATTTCTCCTTTACAGTAGCTCTGACGGATCGTGAAGCAGCACTGAAGACGCTGGAAGGTATTCGTGGAGAGCTTCCGTACCGTGAAGTAACGTCTGAGGAAAACCTGGTGAAGGTGTCCATTGTAGGTGCAGGAATGGTTAGTCATCCGGGTGTTGCTGCGCAAATGTTTGCCGTACTGGCAGAGCAAGGCGTTAGCATTAAAATGGTAAGCACATCTGAGATCAAAGTATCGTGTGTAATTGAAGCGGGTAAACTTCATGAGGTTATTCAGGCGTTGCATACAGCTTATAACCTGGACACCGAGGAGCAAGCGTTTGTGGGTGGACCGCAGGACCGTCGTTAATAACTGCAACGTGAGATCTAGACACTGAATATGTCTAATGTGAACGATGCTTATGATAGGTAAAGGTTGATACAGGCCCTCTATTTATAGTTTGATAAATCATAGAATACAGCAGTAGGTTAAGAGGTTGTTCCATCAGTGAGAGTTAGACTGAGGGGCAGCCTCTTTTTTTGCTGAATCTATCTTTTCTACCCAAGGGTATCCCTTAGCCGACAAGGCTTTGAGAGGCCCTTTTTTATTGTGCGAATTAGAGAATGGTGCTTAAACAAGCGGGAGAAAGGTCTGTTGAGTGTTGATAGGAGTTAGCAAAAGTTTGCCTAGGTTTTCAATATATTTTCGGCATAAAAAGCGAGAGTCAACCATAGACTTGTCTTAAAGAAAAAGGACAACTGTGAGGGGGCGGCATCGGTATGGAATGGCTGGAATTATTTCCCGAACCGTTGCACGGTATACTCGGAAGGCTTCCAGAAACGGTATTTAAGCAACTGGAAGAAATCCGGGTCAGGGAAGGAAGGCCGTTGGAAATTAATGCAAATGGTGATCATCATTTTGTAACGTCTGCTGGTCGGCTGACTTTGAACCATGTGGAAGCCTATAAGCCTGACCGTGAGGATGCCCACCGACTGCTGGATTTTATCAGCAATCATTCCCTGTATACCATGGAAGAGGAGCTTCGTAAAGGGTTTATTACGATCCCTGGCGGTCATCGTATTGGCTTGGCAGGGAGAACCGTGCTCAACCGAGGACGAGTGGAGCATTTGAGGGATATAAGCAGCTTTAATGTAAGAATTGCTCGTGCAATTCCCGGCATAGCTGATCGGATATTGCCTTATGTAGCAGATCGAATGTCCGGGAAAATCCGGCACACCCTCATTTTGTCCCCTCCTCAGCATGGCAAAACGACACTGCTTAGGGACTTGGCTCGGCAACTCAGTTACGGAGGGATGGAAAGCAACGGGGGGCGACGGAATGGACTCAAGGTAGGCATTATAGACGAACGCTCTGAGATCGCTGGTAGTCACAAAGGTATCCCCGGTTTTGATGTCGGGCCTCGCACCGATGTATTGGACGGATGTCCGAAAGCAGAAGGCATGATGATGATGATCCGCTCGATGTCACCGGATGTCCTCATTGTTGATGAAATCGGACGACCGGAAGATGCGGAGGCGGTGCGCGAAGCGCTTCATGCAGGCATTGCAGTCATTGCTTCCGCACATGGCCGCGATGTGGCTGAAATGGCGACCCGGTCTGCGTTTGCTGGATTAACTACAGGACAAGAGCTGTTTCAACTCTACGTCATGCTGGAGCGGACGAGCCGGGGCGTCTCATTCCGGCTGGCAGATGCCAAGCAGCGCAGGCTTACACTGCCTGGAGAAGGGCAGAATGGGGGCATCTCCTATGCTTAAGCTGCTGGGTGCAGCCTTGGTTATACTGGCCGCTACGCTGGCAGGCTGGCAGCGGGCAAGACAGTTTGCGATGAGGCCGCGGCAAATCAGGGAGTTGATTCTTGCGCTGCAAAGATTGACCACCGAGGTTTCCTACGGGGTGTCTCCGCTACCAGATGCTTTCGCCAAGACAGGAGAGCCCTTGCGAGAGCCGCTGCGCACTCTGTTTCAGCAAGCCTCACGCTGGATGCACCCCTCTTTTGGCCTGACTGCCAGAGAAAGCTTGCATAAAGCTATTGAAGACTCGTGGAACCGTTCCTCTATGAAGCAAGCCGAGAAGGAAGCGATGCGGCAGCTTGCTTACAGTCTTGGAACCAGCGACCGTGAAGACCAGATCAAGCACATTGCGCTGACCATCCAACAGTTATCCCATGAGGAAGCGCAGGCGCAGGCAGATCAGGTGAGGTACGAGCGTATGAGCAGGAGCCTGGGACTGCTGATCGGAGCATTGATCGTCATTTTGATCTATTAGCGGGGTGCTCGAATGAATTTAGAAGTGAACGCAATTTTCCAGATTGCCGGAATTGGCATTATTATCGCTATGATTCATACCGTATTAAAGCAAATGGGCAAAGAAGACATGGCCCACTGGGTAACGGTCATTGGTTTCGTCGTGGTCCTGTTCATGGTGGTGCGAATGCTGGATAACCTTCTGCAAGAGATCAAATCTATCTTTCTTTTTCAGTAGGTGGACACATGGAAATCATTCAGGTGGTGGGCTTCGCCCTCATTGCCACAGTCCTCATTTTAGTCATTAAGGAACAGAAGCCGATGTTTGCCTTTTTGATTGCAACAGCTGCGGGAATCGTCATTTTTTTGCTGCTGATTGGCAAGATCGGATCTGTGGTTGCTGTACTGGAGCGACTGGCCCGGTCTTCAGGCATGGATATGATCTATTTTAAAACCGTATTGAAAATAATCGGTATCGCTTATATTGCTGAATTTGGAGCGCAAATCGTTCGGGATGCAGGACAAGACGGGATTGCTTCCAAAATTGAGCTTACCGGAAAGGTACTCATTATGGTGCTCGCAATCCCGATTATCAGCATTATTATTGATACCATTCTGAAGCTGATGCCCGCCTGAGGGGGTGATGCCATGAAAAGGCTAGGGGGCATGCCGAATCTCAAAGTAATTGCAATGTTGCTGCTATGTCTCTGGTGTGCCTCAGCTGCGGTCCTCTTTGCAGATACACCGACAAACGAATGGATCAGACAGCAGGCGGAGCAAATGCCCAAAGATGAAGTAGAACATTATTGGGACGGGCTCATGCAGCAATACGGCGGATTTTTCCCTGATCAGAAAACGCCTTCCTTCATGGACATGCTGCTTCCAGGCGGTGAAGGGTTCAGCATAAAGGGTGTATTGAGCGCTATAGCTGATTTTTTCATCCATGAAATCCGGGTAAATGCCAAGTTGCTCGTCACCATCGTCATGCTCAGCATTATGAGTATGGTGCTGGAAACGCTGCAAAGTGCTTTTGAAAGCAAACAGGTCAGCAAAGTGGCCTACGCTATCGTATACATGGTCATTATCATTCTGGCGATTAATAGCTTTAGTGTAGCGATTGGTTATGCCAAAGAAGCGATTGATAGCATGATTCACTTCATGATGGCAATGTTGCCTTTGTTGTTTACCATGTTAGCCTCGATGGGTAACGTCGTAACAGTTTCGGTGACCCACCCGCTGATTGTATTTATGATCAACACAGTCGGAACAGTCATTCATACGCTGGTTTTCCCGCTACTGTTTTTCTCGGCTGTGCTCTACTTGGTCAACTCGCTGACAGGCAAATACAAACTGACCCAGCTAGCCGACCTGTTGCGGAACGCTGGAGTAGCAGTGCTGGGAGTGTTGCTGACCATATTTCTAGGAGTCATTTCGGTACAAGGCTTGACATCGTCAGTTACTGACGGATTAACGATCCGCACAGCCAAATATATTACAGGTAGCTTTGTTCCGGTGGTCGGCAAGGCGTTGGCAGATGCGACAGATACAGTCATTTCGGCTTCGCTGCTCGTTAAAAATGCCATTGGTCTGGTAGGAGTCATTATTATTTTGTTCCTGTGCGCATTTCCTGCTCTCAAGATTCTGACACTGGCTCTCATTTATAAAGTGACAGCAGCGATCATGCAGCCTTTGGGTGATACGCCTATCGTGGAATGTCTCGATGCGATCGGCAAGAGTATGATTTATGTTTTCGCGGCACTGGCGGCAGTGGGTTTAATGTCCTTCCTTGCGATTACAATCATGCTCGCAGCAGGAAATATGACGGTCATGATGAGGTGAACCAATGCACGTAAACCAACAAGGGGGGAGGGGAGTGACGTGACCTGGCTGGGAGGTTGGCTTAAGGAACTGGTGCTAATCGTGTTGCTGGCTTCTTTTGTCGATATGATCTTACCGAGCCGATCTATGGAAAGGTATGTCAAACTCGTTCTCAGCCTGCTTATTCTGCTGACGTTGCTGTCTCCGGTCGTGCGCTTACTGAGCAGCAGCCCCTCCGAGGTTTTAGGGCGAGCATTGGATCTTCAACGTCAGGCTGAGACAGGCAAGAGGGAACCGACATTGGAGGAGATTTTGGCAAAAGGCAGCCAGTTAAAGCAACAGCAAGAACAAAGCTCCATGCAATGGGCTGGCAAAGAGGTAGCTAAGGAAATGAAAGGACAATTGGAACAGTATACTGGGTTAGCAATTCAGTCGGTCCAGGTTACCCTTGCAAAGATTCAACAGAAGGAATCGGGGCTGGAGGCAGGAACGGGTGTCCAGTCGGTAGTGGTCAAATTGGCGGAGCAGCAGCCAGAAAAAGAAAAGAAAAACACAGACGTCTCGCCTGGTGCAGATGCTAAGCCGATTATGGTGGAGCCTGTGGCCGAAAAGACAGTGAATATTCGTGTGGAGCCGACACATACAAAAACTTCAGATTTTAATGAAGGAACGCGAGAAGATGATCGTAATCCTGATAAAACTGCTGAGGACGGAAAGCCAACGGATACGAAAGCTTTTGACTTAATTACAGGACTTCTACGTGAAAAATGGGGGATAGACAGCAAAAATGTTCAGGTGGTTTCTTCGCAGGATGGAACACATGAATGGTAACAGGAGGTGAGCAGAAATGAGCAAATGGCTGAAAAAGCTCGAGCGATGGCTGGGTGGAGGGGCGGATGGGGCGAAAAGATTCAACTCATTTCGTTGGCTGCTTATACTTGGCCTTATCGGTGTAGCGATCATGCTTTTTAATTCATTCGTTAATGTGAAAAAGGTCGATCCAGAAAACGTAGGGCGTGAGCCGCCTGGCGTGATGAAAAATGAGCCTACATTAGAGACAACAACAGGTGAAGAAAGTTCCTTTGCCGGGATCGAGAAGGTTTTTGAGGACAATATGAAACAGATGCTGGAGCAGATTGTTGGCGTAGGAACCGTCGATGTCATGGTTACGGTAGATTCCACCGAAGAAGTTATCGTTCAACGCAATGTAAAAGATATGCAGGAAGAGAACAACGAGACGGACGCCAATGGTGGACAACGGCACACTACTCAATATACACGTGATGGCGAGATTGTCACCTATGAGTCATCAGGTGGTCAGCACACCCCGATTGTGACAAAAAAAGTAAAACCGCAGGTGAGGGGAGTGCTTGTTGTGGCTATGGGGGCAGAAAACCCTACAGTGAAGCAGCTAATTGTCGATGCTGTACAGAAGGGACTAAATGTACCTTCCTACAAAATTTCAGTCGTACCGCGCAAGCAGGGATAATATGGAATTGAGGAACAAAGAAGTTTATATTTTAAACCATTAATGAATATGGAGGACGGAACATGAATAATAAAAGACAAACCGTTTGGCTGGTGTCCATGCTGAGTTTAATGGTCGTGCTGTCTGCGTATTATTTGTTTACGGAGGACTCGAGCCCTGCAAATCCACCAGTAGCCGATAGTGAGCAAGTGAGCAAGGTTAAGCAGGATGCCGCACAGGAAGCAACGACGAAGGCAGAGGAACAATTGAACGAACTGAAGGTAAATGAAGTAGTGACGAATGGCGAAGTAACTGATGGAGCATCAGCAACTTCCACAAAATCGGATACGGCTTCCACAACTGACCCAGCAACGGAAAACTCAAAAGGCGATAAAGATACGGCAGCTGCCCCTACTACTGAACCGGCGACATCCGATCAAAACACAACTGCGACTAAAACGGACGCGACAGCACAAAGTGACGACAAAGCAACCTCTACAGCCAAAACCGACCAGCAGGTACTGGATCAAGTGGCAACCGATCAAGCTGCCCAACCTACAGCAGCAGCAGTGATTGACAACTATTTGCTGGAACGGGATGTGGAAAATCAGAAGAAAAATGATGAACTGACTACCGCAATGAACGACAGCACACCAAAGAAAGCTGCTGAGGCTCAAAAGGAATTACATGTACTTGAAGATAAGCAGGCTAAAATTACTGGAATTGAAGAAGAGCTTCAGCAGCAGTTCGCCAATGCGGTCGTCCGTGAGGAAGATGCTGATAAATACAAAGTAGTGGTTCTGAGTGAAAAATTGGATGCTAAGCAAGCGGTAACAATTGTCGATAAAGTCATGAAGGAACTGAATGTAACGCAGGATAAGATCAGTGTCCAGTATGTTACACAATAAGACAAAAAACGCGAAAAAGCCCGGATTTCTGCATTATTCCGGGCTCTTTCTATTTTTAATGATTGTGATATAATACATAAAGCTGTTTCAACAATGTTATCAGCAACCGGCAAAATGCTGAAGGAGTGATTAATAGAGATGTTTAAATTAAGCGAGATTAAGGAATTGATCAAGCTGGTGGATGAAACGTCTGTGCATGAGCTTGAAATTGAAAATGAAGGAACTCGCCTGTTGATCCGGAAACCGGGCAAAAGCGAGATCGTTACGGTACAGGCTCCTGTGGCAACACCTGCTTATGCAGTGGCACCACAAGCTGTTATTCCAAATCCACAAGTACAGTCCGATGTTGGACTTGCTGGGGAACCGAGGGAATATGCAAGCAATCTACATAAAATCGTATCTCCGATGGTAGGCACTTTCTATAGTTCTTCATCTCCGGATACGGCTCCGTATGTGAGTATCGGCAGCAAAGTGGGCGAAAAAACAACGGTATGTATCATTGAAGCGATGAAGCTGATGAACGAGCTGGAAGCTGAAGTGAAGGGCGAAATTGTGGAAATTTTGGCCGAAAACGGACAGTTGGTCGAGTATGGCCAGCCATTGTTCCTTGTGAAACCGGAGTAAAAAGCTTGTTTGAACCCTCTTTTGAGGGTTCGGCAAGACTACTCCCAGGGAGGATAAAGTCATGACATTTCAAAAAGTATTGATTGCGAATCGTGGAGAAATTGCGGTTCGTATCATTCGCGCTTGCCGCGAAATGAATATTTCGACAGTTGCCGTATATTCGGAAGCTGACAAGGATTCGTTACATGTGCGTCTCGCAGATGAGGCTTACTGTATCGGACCGACGCTATCTAAGGACAGCTACCTTAATTTTACGAATCTGATGAGCGTTGCTACATTGACTGAATGTGATGCCATTCATCCAGGTTACGGATTTTTGGCGGAAAACGCAGACTTCGCTGAAATTTGCGAATCGTGTAATATTACGTTTATTGGTCCTTCTCCTGAAGCCATTAACAAAATGGGAGATAAGGCCGTAGCCAAACAGACCATGAAGGATGCCGGAGTTCCGGTTATTCCGGGTTCAGACGGGCTGGTTGAGGATTTGCAGGATGCGATCAGCATCGCACGTGATATCGGATATCCGGTAATTATCAAGGCCACAGCAGGTGGCGGAGGTAAAGGTATTCGTATCGCCGAAGATGAGGATAACCTTATTCAGCAAATCACTACTGCTCAGCAGGAGGCGCAAAAAGCATTTGGCAATGCGGGTGTCTACCTGGAAAAATACTTGACCGGTATGAAACACGTGGAAATACAGATCATAGCGGACAAGCATGGTAATGTTGCCCATTTGGGCGAACGGGACTGCTCTGTGCAGCGTCGTCGTCAGAAGTTATTGGAGGAAGCACCATGTCCTGTACTATCGCAGGATGTTCGTGAAGAAATGGGTCAGGCAGCTGTTCGTGCAGCTTTGGCCGTTCAATACTCTGGTGCAGGTACTCTCGAATTTTTGCTTGGCCCGGACAATAATTTCTATTTCATGGAAATGAATACACGTATTCAGGTAGAACATCCAGTAACAGAAATGATTACTGGTGTAGACCTGATTAAGGAAATGATTTCTGTCGCTGAAGGACATCCGCTTTCCTTTACGCAGGAAGAAGTCACCATCAATGGCTGGGCGATAGAGTGTCGTATTAATGCTGAGGATCCGGATCGTAATTTTATGCCTGCACCGGGTAAAATCGGATTTTATCTGCCTCCAGGCGGTCCTGGAGTACGGGTAGACAGCGCAGCATATCCAGGTTATAGCATTCCTCCTTATTATGACTCTATGATCGCCAAGCTGATTGTGTGGGCACCTACACGGCAAGATGCAATTGCCAAAATGAAGCGGGCTTTGTCTGAGTTTGCTATTGAGGGCATACCCACAACGATTTCTTTTCATCAGCGCTTGCTAGAGCATCCTACCTTTATTAAAGGCGATTTTGATATTAAATTTTTGGAGGAAAACGAAGTTTAATCGGTATATTTCCTCAGTTTGTCATAATGAACGCCAAATGATATAGTATGGATAATAAGTGAGCATGTCTGCTTTGAAATCCAAAGCTGGAATGAAACTTATTTTGACCGAAAGGTGTTGAAGGTATGAGCACAGTGCCAACCGAATTCGAACGTACAGAAATTGGGGAGATTCAAATTGCCCCAGAAGTTATTGAAGTCATTGCCGGACTGGCTACCGTTGAGGTACCGGGCGTTGCGGGAATGAGTGGCGGATTTGCTGGTGGGTTTGCCGAATTGCTAGGCCGCAAAAATTTATCTAAAGGTGTAAAAGTGGAAGTCGGACAGCGTGAAGCTGCTGTAGACGTCTCCGTCATTATTGAGTACGGTAACCGTCTGCCTGAGGTGGCTGCTGCTATTCAGCATAATGTTAAGCGTTCGATTGAGAACATGACAGGTCTTAACGTTGTTGAAGTGAACGTGCAAATTCATGATGTTCAATTCAAAAGTGCCGAAAAAGTAGAAGAGCCGGAAGTGCTGGGCGCCGGACGGGTTAAATAGAGCGATACTTTGTACAAACCCCCGACCCTTATGGGTCGAGGGTTTACTCTAATTTAAGGAGGCTGTGCGTTTCGTGGCTAAAGTTATGGACAGACTTCTGCTGTTCTTGTACAGCTTAAGTATCGGAATTATTTCCATTCTCGCCATCCTCCTCCTGAGCGGGGCCATTCCGTATGTTTTAAGTATTGAGGATGAGCGAGTGGTGTGGTTTACCAGCCTGATTATTGCAGGGGTTCTGTTGTTATTGAGTCTTCGTTTTTTTTATATCTCTATTCGACGGAACCAAACCGTACAGCATTCTATTGATCAACGAACGGAATATGGTGACATTCAGATTTCAGTGGACACCATTGAAAATTTGTGCCTCAAAGCAGCTTCCCGATTTCGCGGGATGCAGGATTTGAAAGCACGCGTTCGCGTGTTGGAATCGGGACTTGATATTACGATTCGGGCGGTTGTAGACGGGGAAAGCTCCATTCCGGTGTTAACCTCCGAGGTACAAAAGGGGGTACACGATCATGTGGAAGAAATTACAGGAATTCCTGTGTCCAATGTGTCGGTGTACATCGCTAATGTTTCTCAGTCACCCAGCTTTAAGAGTCGTGTGGAATAGAGGTGATTTTCCCTGATGCCCTGGAAAGAAATATGGGGAAGTTACAAGGGCCGGATCATGGGGATCACGGCTGGTATTTTTTTCGGTTTTATTTATTTGTGGGCAGGCTTTTGGAATATGTTGTTCTTTGCATTGATGGTGTTCATCGGATATACGCTAGGAAGACGTAGCGATTCAGCGCTTGGTTCATTCCTCCCTTGGAAGGAATGGGGCGATTGGTTGTCGCAGCGTTGGCGTCCTTTTAAATGAACCCTGTGATACGTGTTCTCCAAAATAGAGCTGTAGCTTCTTTGCGCCCAACGTTTTGGAGGATGCGTTCACAGGTTTTTTTGTGGAAATTGGTTAGAATGAAAAATAGATATAGGCAAGCGTAGGAGGCAGGGCATGAAAAGACGTCTGGCGAGGGAATTAGCGGTACAGAGTATGTACCATATGGAAATGAATGAAGTGGATGCGGCAGCAGCCGTGGACATGTTGCTTCAGGAAGCCGCTGAGGAAAACGAAGCGGAAGTTGTCGTTAAAAACGCGGCAGTTTTAAGAGCGTATGTTTTGGAGCATGTGCGGGGTACGTGGGAGCACAAGGAAGCCATTGATGGGCTGTTGGTGGATTATCTTAAAGGCTGGCAGATCAGCAGACTTTCACGTGTAGATCGTCAAATTTTGAGACTTGCGGCATATGAGATGATTTTCCGTGAGGATGTTCCAGCTAAGGTAGCTGTTAATGAAGCGATTGAATTGTCGAAGCACTTTGGTACCGAGGAATCCGGTAAATTTGTTAATGGTGTACTGGGACGAGTGATTCAAGAACTGGAGCAATTGAAAGCACGTTTTTAAGTAGAGACTACTGAATCAGGTTGGAGAGTGGATAAACATGTCAGCACCGATCATTGATGGTAAACAAATCTCTCAGGATATTCGCGCAAGCATTCAGCAAGAGGTCATTCGTCTGAAAGAGCACCGGTTTCAGCCGGGACTGGCTGTTGTATTGGTAGGCGAAGATCCCGCTTCGCAGGTATATGTTAAAAACAAGGAAAAGGCATGCCATGATCTCGGCTATTACTCAGAGGTTCACCGGTTAACAGCAGATACTTCGCAGGAAGCATTGCTGGAACTGGTGGACAAGCTGAACCATCAAAGTACTATCCATGGAATTTTGGTACAACTGCCGTTGCCAAAGCATATTCATGAAAAAGCTGTCATTGACGCGATTGCAGTGGAGAAGGATGTGGATGGATTTCATCCGGTGAACGTAGG
Organism: Paenibacillus sp. FSL P2-0173; assembly: GCF_038008045.1. Classification (NCBI taxonomy): domain Bacteria; kingdom Bacillati; phylum Bacillota; class Bacilli; order Caryophanales; family Paenibacillaceae; genus Paenibacillus; species Paenibacillus sp. FSL P2-0173. Next base: position 848,123 of record NZ_JBBOYK010000001.1, on the reverse strand, counting down.
AAATTTGGTCATCGGTGACGATAGTCTATTGCCTTGTACTCCTGCTGGAGTCATTGAGTTAATCAAGCGTGCTGGAGTGGAGATAGCTGGTAAACATGCGGTAGTTATTGGTCGCAGTAATATCGTAGGCAAGCCAGTGTCTTTATTGTTGCAGCGTGAAAATGCTACGGTTACGATGTGCCACTCCCGTACAGCGAATATCGCGGATCTAAGTCGACAAGCGGATATCTTAGTCGTTGCGATCGGCAAAGCCAACTTTATTGATGCTTCGTTCGTGAAGCCCGGAGCGGTAGTGATAGATGTGGGGATGAACCGTCTGGAGAACGGAAAGTTGGCGGGGGACGTTGATTTTGAGAGCGTGAAGCAAGTGTCTGGTCCGATTACGCCTGTTCCCGGCGGAGTAGGCCCGATGACAATTACGATGCTGATGCAAAATACGCTTGTAGCGGCCAAGCGGTCGCACGGTTTGGCATAAGGGCAGCTGCCTGTGGCTGAACAACGTATTTACTCTATAAAGGACCTGAATCGTTATATCCGGATGAAACTGGAATCGGATCAGGTGCTATCTGATGTATGGATACGCGGGGAAATTTCTAATTTTACGCATCATTCGAGTGGTCACATGTACTTTACGCTCAAGGATGAGGGGAGTCGCATACGTTCGATTATGTTTGCAACCCATAATCAGCGGCTCCCTTTCGTACCGAAAGAAGGTACGCGTGTTATTGCCCGGGGAAACGTATCCGTGTACGAACGAGATGGACAATATCAGTTTTATGCAACTCAAATGCAGCCTGACGGCATAGGAAGCCTTTATCTGGCTTACGAACAGCTCAAGCAAAAGCTGGATGCAGAGGGACTGTTTGATACTGCTCGTAAGCGTAATCTCCCTGCCCATCCGGCAACCATTGGCGTGATTACGTCACCGACCGGAGCGGCTGTGCGTGATATTATTACGACACTTCAACGGCGATACCCGCAGGCTGGAATTGTGTTGTATCCTGTGCTCGTACAAGGAAAAGGTGCCGCACCCTCGATAATCAAGGCAATTGAAGCTATGAATCGTATGCAAGAGGTTCAGGTGATGATCGTCGGACGGGGAGGTGGCTCGTTGGAAGAACTGTGGGCTTTTAATGAGGAAGCGGTTGCGCGCGCCATTTACGCATCGGTCATTCCGGTTATTTCGGCAGTTGGACACGAAACGGATTTTACTATTGCCGATTTTGTGGCTGACTTGCGTGCGGCAACGCCAACCGCAGCAGCCGAGTTGGCTGTGCCTAATCAGGCAGAGCTACGGGATCAGCTGCTCCAACGTGAGCAACGGTTGCGCAACGCCCTCCGGCAGCGGCTGGAAACCAGCCGTGAACGCTTGGCGAGGCTTCAGCGTTCGCCAGTCCTGCTGCACCCACGCCGTTATATGCTACAGCATGCAGAGCGAATGGACATGCTGCATCAGCGGCTGATTCGCGCAGCGGGTAACCGTTCGCGTTTGAACGCAGAAAAGAACGCACGTATGCGTCAGGTACTAGAGCGGTTTAATCCGCGTGAACAAATTCGTTCGGCACGCAAGCAGACGGATATGGCGCAACGTCAGCTGGAGTCTGCGATGCGTGCTATTACGAAAACGGGACGGCAGCAGTTGCACACGGGAATTCGTCAGCTGGATGCGCTGAGCCCACTCAAAGTCATGGCCCGAGGCTATAGCTTGGTATACGATGAGCAGGAGAAACGGCTAATTAAGTCGCTCAAAGACGTACAGCCGGGAGATTCCATCAAGATTAAAGTAAGTGATGGGCAGTTGGACTGCCAAGTATGGGGAATGAAGGAGGACGCGAAGCACGGTGGCGAATGAAACGGAATTGAATTTTGAAGCGGCTATGGCCGCTCTTGAAGAAATTGTCGGACAACTGGAGCATGGAGACGTTCCTCTGGAGCAAGCCATTGATTTGTTCCAGCGGGGGATGAAGCTGTCTCAGCTTTGCAGTCAGAAGCTGGAGCAGGTTGAACGTAAAATTGAAATGATCGTGGAAGAGGATGGAGATTTGCGCAAGAAGCCTTTTGGCGGTGGATTGGATGAAAACGGCGGTGAAGGGCTTGAATAGACCGTCGTTCAAGGAATATTTGACCGGGACGACGGATGTAGTTTCATCCGCACTGATCGAGCAGTTCCCGGTCGATTGGAACATTCCCGCTGTTCTTCGAGAATCCATGAATTACTCACTCACCGCAGGCGGAAAACGGCTGCGGCCTCTGCTTGTGATCGCTGCTGCTGAAGCATTCGGTGGAAGTAGGGAAGCTGCGCTGCCAGTGGCATGTGCGGTAGAAATGGTACATACGTACTCCCTCATTCATGACGACTTGCCAGCCATGGATGATGATGATTATCGGCGAGGTAAGCTGACGAATCATAAGGTATACGGCGAGGCGGTTGCTGTCCTTGCGGGTGATGCTTTGTTGACCCATGCCTTTTACAGCATTGTGCAAGCAGGACGGCGTCACGGTGTTTCATCCGATGCGCTATTGTCCATTGTCGAGGATTTGTCCGAAATGAGTGGCGCGCGGGGCATGGTAGGCGGACAGGTTGCCGATATGTCAGGCGAGCAAGGAATGACGGGGATCGAGGAACTGGAATATATCCATCTTCATAAAACTGCTGATTTGATTATTTTCTCGCTCTTGGCAGGTGGACGGATTGGTGGGGCGGACAAGAGTCAATTAGAGGCGCTTCGCCGTTTTGGACGAGACTTGGGGCTGGCTTTTCAGATACAGGACGATATACTGGACCTCATAGGCGATGAGAGCAAAATGGGTAAGAAAACGCAAAGTGATGTTGAACAGGAGAAGGTTACCTATCCGTATTTCATTGGTATGGACGCATCTTTGCAGCAGGTGGAGAAACTCACCGCATCTGCTAAAAAAGTGATAACAGAGAGCGGTATTCCCGATTCTTCTCGTTTGCTGGAGATAGCCGATTACCTGATGAAGCGTGATCATTAGTTGCCTTAGAGCTGTTTTGACTTGTCTGCGTTTAAGCACAGTCAAAAAGTGTGATATAATACTTGTTAACTTTACACACAAACTTGAAGGAAAGCGGGGAGATATGCGTGCTGCTTCCACACATAAAGCAACCAGGCGATCTGAAATCACTGTCGGTTGAGGAGTTGGCTTCTCTGGCCGAGGAAATCAGGAGCTTTTTGATTGAGAAGCTGTCCGTGACTGGGGGGCATCTGGCATCGAATCTGGGAGTGGTTGAGCTCACGATCGCCCTGCATTATTGCTATAACAGTCCGAAGGACAAGATGATTTATGACGTTGGGCACCAAGCCTACGTACACAAAATATTGACAGGGCGAATGGATCGTTTTGATACACTTCGTCAGCGTGATGGACTTTGTGGTTTTGTAAAAAGAAGCGAGAGTGAGCATGATGTTTGGGAAGCCGGTCATAGCAGCACTTCTCTGTCGGCCGCAATGGGAATGGCTTTGGCTCGAGATTTGAAGGGCGAGGACAATAAAGTCATTGCAATGATCGGAGACGGCGCGTTGACTGGGGGGATGGCCTTCGAAGCGTTGAATCATATCGGACATGAGCGCAAAAATTTAATGGTCATTCTGAATGACAACGAAATGTCCATAGCACCTAATGTGGGGGCCATGCATAATTATTTGAGTAAAATCCGCTCGGACCGTCATTATTTGCGAGCAAAAGATGAGCTGGAAGTTTTGCTGAAAAAAATACCCGCGATCGGCGGTAAACTTGCCAAATCGGCTGGCCGTGTCAAGGACAGTCTTAAATATATGATGGTGCCTGGTGTACTGTTTGAGGAACTGGGACTTACGTATCTCGGTCCAGTGGACGGGCATGATTTGCCGAAGCTAATCGAAACCTTCCAGCAGGCTGATAATGTCACTGGCCCTGTATTGGTGCATGTCGTAACCACCAAGGGCAAGGGCTATAAACCTGCAGAGGCAGATTCACACAAATGGCACGGAATCAGCCCTTACAAGATTGAATCGGGTCAGGTACTCAAAGCTGTAGGTAATCCGATGTATACGGAAATTTTCGGCCGAACGCTGATTGAGCTGGCTGAGCAGGATGAGCGCATCGTTGCGGTCACGCCTGCTATGCCTGGTGGATCAGGACTGGTACCGTTTAGTAAAGAGTTTCCTAGCCGTATGATTGACGTCGGCATTGCTGAACAGCATGCAGCTACCATGTGTGCTGCGTTGGCAATGGAAGGGCTGAAACCGGTGTTTGCGGTGTATTCGACTTTTATGCAGCGTGCTTATGACCAGATTGTGCATGATATCTGTCGTCATAATGCGAACGTAATGTTCGCTATTGACCGTGCAGGTTTTGTTGGGGCTGACGGAGAAACTCATCATGGCGTGTTTGATGTGGCATTCTTACGTCATATCCCGAATCTTGTGCTTATGATGCCAAAGGATGAGAACGAGCTACGCCATATGATGAAAACAGCGCTCGATTATGAAGACGGTCCAATTGCTTATCGTTACCCGCGTGTTAATGTGGTTGGCGTGCCGTTGGATAAAGAATTACAGGCTATTTCCATCGGCAGTTGGGAGCTCCTGCGTAAGGGTGAGGGCTTTGCTGTAATTGCATCAGGACCGATGCTCCAGGTGGCGACAGAGGCTGCGGAGGCGATGAAACGTGAAGGGTTGCAAGTGGGCGTAGTGAATGCCCGTTTCCTGAAGCCTTTGGACGAGGATATGTTGCGTGAGCTGGCTCGTCAGCATACGAAGCTGATCGTATTGGAAGAAGCTTCTGAAGCAGGAAGCTTGGGTAGCGCTGTACTGGAATTTTACGCCAAAGCCGAAATACAAGAGGCGCAAGTGCGCCTAATGGGGATTCCCGATCTGTTCGTGGAGCATGGCTCCATTAAAGAGCAGCGTGCTGAAGTAGGGCTTACCATTGAAGATGTATGCTTAAAGCTGCGTAAATGGGCTGCTGAACCAGCATATGGCATGGGACAGTCCGTATAGGGTAACTTGAAGCGAAGACCATGACGTTTATAAAAAGTATGACAAGAGCAGCCTGGCTGCCTAAAGGGAGATTAACATGTCTGTTCCGAAGGAACGCATTGATGTATTACTTGTAGAACAAGGCTTTTTTGAAAGCCGTGAAAAAGCTAAAGCTGCGATTATGGCTGGTCTAGTGCTGGCGGACAGCGAACGGATAGAGAAAGCGGGTATGAAGGTACCACGCGCCAGCGAGCTTAAAGTTAAGGGCTCGGTGCATCCGTATGTAAGCCGTGGAGGATTAAAGCTAGAGAAGGCCATTCGTCAATTTGAGCTGGATATGAAGGGCAGGACAATGCTGGATATTGGTTCGTCCACTGGAGGTTTTACGGATTGTGCACTTCAGCATGGAGCGGAATACGTATACGCCATTGATGTGGGTTATAATCAGCTGGATTGGTCGCTTCGTAATGATGAACGAGTATGCGTAATGGAAAAAACGAATTTCAGATATATGACACCTGCGGATTTGAATGGTTCTGTCCCGAATTTCGCAAGTATTGACGTTTCGTTTATTTCATTACGTATTATTTTGCCCCCGTTGCTTGCCTTATTGCATCAACCTGCTGATATTGTAGCTCTAATCAAGCCGCAATTCGAAGCTGGACGCGAAAAGGTTGGAAAATCCGGTGTGGTCCGTGATCCTGCTACGCATAAAGAAGTGTTGCAGACCATTCTGATGTTTGCGCATGAGCTTGGACTTACGCTGCAAGGTTTGGCTTATTCGCCTATTACAGGTGGAGAAGGCAATATTGAATTTTTAGCGCATTGGCGTTTGGATGGGCTTCCTGCTGCAGAATCGCAGCTGGAGAAGATGGATTTCAGACCACTAATTGAACGTACTGTTCAGGAAGCAGGGCAGACTTTTAATAATGGTCCATCGCGTAAGTAACATTCAGGGGTTCTCCATGAGTTCTGTGAACTTAAGGGAACCTCTTTTTGGTGTGAGGGATTGATTATAGAACTCACGTTCGCCTATAATGAGATGTACAAAGGAAAAGGAATTTTACATCTTGTCCTAGAATATGTCCATGAGGTGATCGGTCCATGGACACAAGATATGATACGATTATCATCGCTGTAATCGGGGTGATATTAGGGATATGGGCTTTATATAGCCTGCGTGCCTGGTTGAAGGAGCCAGGGCCGCTTGTGCTAAAGACAATACCGATTAACGAGGATTTGGATGAAGGGCCTGCTATAGATATACTCGAAGAAGCAGGTTATGAAGTAGTGGGTGGGAAAATGAAAATACCGCTTGCTTTTAAAGTGAATGGACATACCGTGTATAGCCGTTTGTTTATAGACTACGTGGCTGTACGAAACGGTTCGACATATATGGTCAAAACGTCACGCCGCAAGAAACCAATGGAGTGGAGTGGTCCTGATTTACGGGACAGGCTCATGCCGTATTTGTTGCTCTATCCGGGTTGCGCGGGTGTATTGTACGTTGATACGGACGAGCGAAGTATTCGCCTTATTACATTAGTGGAAGACCTCGAAGAAGAGGAATATGAAGGTTAATCCATAGGAGGATTATATGAAGGGTCAACGACATATTAAAATTAGGGAAATTATTTCACAACATGAGATTGAGACGCAGGATGATCTGGTTGAAGCATTGCGTAAGGCTGGTTTTCAGGTCACACAGGCGACCGTATCGCGTGATATCAAGGAGCTGCTGCTGATCAAGGTTCCAATGGACGATGGCAGATATAAATATTCAATGCCTTCAGATCAGCGCTACAATCCGGCCCAGAAACTGAAACGTACGTTGGTCGATAACTTTTTGCATATTGACTACACAACCAATCTGATTGTGATGAAGTGTCTGCCGGGAACAGCCAACTCGATTGCTGCTTTATTGGACAATATTGAATGGTCCGAGATTATGGGTACGATTAGCGGAGATGACACCATTTTGATTATTTGCCGATCGGAAGAAAACAGCGAAGCTATCGTGAATCGTCTTATGGGCTACATTTCCTAATTATAATGGCTACGCATATTAGGCGTTTTAATTTGTACATCATAGAGGTGAAAGAACGATGCTGGTCACTTTGTCTATACGGAATTTGGCGGTCGTAGAGGCCGTCGATGTTCATTTTTATAAAGGGTTTCATGTCTTGAGCGGGGAAACAGGTGCTGGTAAATCCATTATTATCGATGCGCTTGGGCTGATTGCAGGCGGTAGGGGCTCTGCTGATCTAGTACGTTACGGTTGTGATAAAGCAGAGATGGAAGCCTTGTTTGAGCTGCCGGTAAAACATCCAGTTTGGAAAACACTTGAGGAACAAGGGATTAAGGCCAATGCGGAGGAGCATTTGCTGATTCGTCGCGAACTTACGGTTCAGGGGAAAAGCTCTTCTCGAATTAACGGTCAGATGGTTAATTTAACGATGCTGCGTGAGGTAGGTGAGCAGCTCGTCAATATCCACGGGCAACATGAGCATCAAAGCCTGCTACGTGCAGATCGCCATCTGGCGCTGCTGGATACGTTCGGTGATTCGGTGATCGGTCCAGTCAAAACGCTTTACCGTGAGCGTTACAATGCTTTTGTCAAAGCGGAAAAAGAAGTAAGAGAACTGCAAAGCTCCAGTCAAAAGGCTTATCAGCTTTTGGATATGTACCGATTTCAATTAGAAGAGATCGCTGCGGCGGAGTTGAAATTGGGAGAAGATGAATTATTGGCAGAGGAACGGGTCAAGCTATCCCATAGTGAGAAAATGATGGATGGGATATCAGGGGCATACGAACTGCTAAGCGGCAGAGGTGGGCTGGATACGATCAATAACGTATTGTCCAGATTGAACGATGTCCAAAGCTATGACAGCAAAAGCCTTCAGCCTATTGCGGAGCAGATTCAGTCTGCTTTTTACCAGTTAGAGGACGCAGCATTCCAATTACGTTCTTATCGTGAGGATATTGAATTTAATCCAGGCAAGCTGCATGAAGTGGAGCAACGTTTGAATCAAATTACCGGATTACAGCGAAAATATGGTGATAGTATAGAGCAGATTTTGGAATACTATAGCCGTATTGAGCAGGAAACCGATCTGCTGGAAAATAAAGATGAGCGGCTGGAGCAGCTCATTGCAAAACGGGATGAGTTGCTTTCCGATTTGCTGGAGATTTCGGAAGAGCTTACAGAAGCACGTGAAATTTGTGCTGAAGAGCTTGCAGAGCAAGTGGAGCAGGAGTTAAAAGACCTGCAGATGGAAAGAACGTCACTCAAGGTGCGCATTGATCCAATTGAAGATCCACGCGGATATGAGTATAAAGGTCTGAAGGTAAGACCTACCAAGCAAGGCATAGATAATGCGGAATTTCTTATTTCCCCCAATCCAGGTGAGCCACTACGTCCACTTGGTAAGATCGCTTCAGGCGGTGAGCTATCACGTATCATGTTGGCGATGAAAAGTATTTTTGCGCGTCATGATCAAATTCCAGTACTCATTTTTGACGAGGTGGATACCGGGGTGAGTGGTCGTGCAGCTCAATCCATTGCCGAGAAGCTATATCGTTTATCTTCCGTTTGTCAGGTGTTTTCCATTACTCATTTGCCACAGGTGGCATGTATGGCAGATCATCAGTACCTTATTGAGAAAAATGTTCATGATGGACGGACCATGACTCAAATTGAGGGACTTACGGAGGACGGGCGTGTCAAGGAATTGGCACGGATGCTGGGCGGCGTGGAAATTACCGAAAAAACATTGCATCACGCACAGGAAATGCTGAATTTGGCGGAAGGAAAGAAAGCCTGAAAAGAGCGGCTGGCGTAATGTTTAACAGTTATAAAAGCCTGGGGGCAAGGTTACCTTATAGGTACGCAATTGGCGACCACCTTTACTCGTCAAGCGAAAGAAGCAAAGGGAGCGTGACAGCCATTGAATTTTTACTCCAGGATCAAATTGCTCGGTCTTTTGCTTGTTTTTCTTATGTGTTCTATCGGTAACGCTCAGTATGTGCAAGCAGCGCTGCCTCCACAAGCTTCTTTGGATTTGTTCGGCTCTAAAAGCATGAGGACAACCCAAGAAAGTGTAGTCCCCGATTTAAAAGTATACCCGGGGGGGCAGACGATTGGGGTCAAAGTAAAATCTTCAGGAGTGCTTGTCGTCGGTCACCATATCATTCAGGAAAGTAATGATCGTAAGGTGTCACCTGGTGAAACAGCAGGGATTCGCCTAGGGGATCGAATTACACACATGAACGGCAAGCCACTCAATAGCCTGGCAAGGGTTGCTGAGGCAGTAGACGAAGCAGGTAAGAACAAAAAACCGCTCGACATCACGCTTTGTCGAGGGGAGCAGACCATTTCCACCAAGTTAACACCAGCATATGATCAAGATGATAAAGCGTGGCGGCTTGGGTTGTATATTAGGGACTCGGCTGCAGGTGTAGGTACATTAACGTTTTACGCACCGGACCAGGGTGTATACGGGGCCTTGGGTCACGTAATTACCGATATGAATACCCAAACCCCTATTGTCGTGGGGAGCGGAGAGATTGTGCAATCCAATGTGACGTCAATTGCGAAAAGCCAAAGTGGGGAACCAGGAGAAAAACGCGCTCATTTTCTCAAAGATCATCGGGTATTAGGAAATATTGAACGAAATACGAATTTCGGAATTTTTGGGAAAATGTCAGATGAGCCGCAATATGGATTGTATTCGACTCCTATTCCGGTGGCCCTTGCGAATGAAGTAAAAGAAGGACCTGCAGAAATTTTGACTGTACTGGAAGGTCAACAAATTCAGCGGTTTCAGGCGGAAATTGTACACATTTCTCAGCAGGACAAACCGGCAACCAAAGGACTTGTGATTCGCATTGTAGATCCAAAGCTGCTGGATAAGACCGGGGGAATCGTGCAAGGAATGAGCGGTAGTCCGATTATCCAAAATGGTAAGCTTATCGGGGCTGTGACACATGTATTTGTGAATGATCCTAAATCAGGTTACGGTTGTTTTATCGAATGGATGCTGCGCGATGCAGGAATCATGCAGAATAACGTAAGCTTGAAATCATCTTCTAATCTTAAGGCGAGCTAGTGGCCTTAAGATTTTTTTGTCGAAAAGCAGGGGAATAACTCATAATTGCAAGATAAAGAATCAATTATAATAGAAACTCTAAAAAAAATAAATAAAAATAATTTTCGACAGAAGGAATTCATAATTCGATGTCGAAATCATATACTCCGACAAGAAATATTTATATACTGTAAACAGATATCACAATGGAATATCACTCAATGAGGAGGAAGTACATTGCAAAAAATTGAGGTATTGTTGGCTGATGACAACCGGGAATTTACGAATTTGCTTGCTGAATATATTTCCGATCAGGAGGATATGGAAGTTACAGGAATCGCCTATAACGGCGAAGAAGTGCTCCAACGCATCGCAGAATCCCGCAACATACCTGATGTACTTATTTTAGATATTATTATGCCTCACCTGGATGGTCTCGGTGTGTTGGAGCGTTTGAGAGAAATGAACCTGACTCCACAGCCGAAAATCATTATGCTGACTGCATTCGGTCAAGAAAATATTACACAGAGGGCCGTACAGCTCGGGGCATCTTATTATATTTTGAAGCCGTTTGACATGGAAGTGCTGGCTAACCGTGTTCGCCAATTGGTGGGACCGCAGTTAGTTAGCAGCAGTCCGGTAACCATTTCATCCATGCGGTCCAACGTAGTACCTATGGGTAAGACGAAAAACCTGGATGCCAGTATCACGGCCATCATACATGAAATTGGTGTACCAGCTCACATCAAGGGCTATCAATATTTACGCGAAGCCATTACGATGGTGTACAATAATATCGAAATCTTGGGAGCCATCACCAAAACATTATATCCGGCAATCGCCGAAAAGTTCAAAACGACGGCATCTCGCGTAGAACGCGCCATTCGTCATGCTATCGAGGTAGCATGGACCCGTGGAAATATCGACAGCATTTCACACCTGTTCGGTTACACCATTAATATCAGTAAGTCCAAACCAACCAATAGTGAATTCATAGCGATGGTGGCAGATAAGCTGCGGATTGAGAATAAGGTGTCCTGAAAGAGTCAGAATGATTGATGAAGCAAGGGATTTTTGGGGTTTGACGTTTATCAATGATAATTGCAGGGATGGCTTCTAATCTCCAAAACAGCCGCCCAGATTACCGATAAACTTCTGAATAGTAGAAAACTAATACCGCCTTTTTATTGGTTCTTCCAAGAACCAGTAAAGGAGCGGTATTTTTTATGAACGATTTTCAATTTCAACTGGACAATTTAAAGTTTTCTTCAATTATCGTCATTTCATTGCTATCAGTCGTCGTTCTACCAAGGGAGAGAGTTGGAATTGTTATTGAACTATTGCTTGATCGACAAGCTCTATAAGAAATATAATTAAAACAATCTTTCAAATGAGGTGAATCGGATGTCATTCCGTATTGTTCGAGGTATTTAGTTTCCGGGCTGGAAAAAACGCGTACCAGCCGTCAAGGGAGAAGTCTATCCTTTTGGCTACAAAAACTAAAATTCTGAATGATATCGGTCTGCTAACTCGTAGTTTTTATCCTTAATTGGAAGGTGGAAGAAAAATGAATTCAATAGAATATAAAGAGTTTTATGATAAGGTTGGAAAAATCAACGGATGGGATTTCAGCAATGTGAAATGTATCTCCAAAGGAGTAAAATGGGACTTCTACAATGAAGTGGCGAAGACATGCAAGAAGTCGGATATATTGCTTGATATCGGTACTGGCGGCGGGGAAGCAATTTTATCAATAGCAGATTCTGCATTACTTCTAGTTGGGATTGACCATTCCACCGGAATGATTGAAACAGCAACCAAGAATTCTGCTGAATCAGACATAGCAAATGTTCGTTTTCTCCAGATGGATGCTGAAAATCTGAATTTTCCTGAGAACTTCTTTAATGTAACCTCTTCTCGACATTCATGTTTTTATGCAAAAGAAATAGCAAAGGTGTTAGTAAAGGGTGGTATGTTCCTGACACAGCAAGTAAGCGAAAACGACAAATTAAATATTAAAGAAGCGTTTGGAAGAGGACAGGCATGGGGTGCTAAGAAAGACTCGTTAAAAGCTAAATATATTACCGAATTAAGTGATGCGGGCTTTAACGATATACAGTCATTTGAATTCAATGCAAACGAATATTATCAGACTCCTGCAGACTTAATATTCCTCTTGAAACACACTCCAATTATTCCTAACTTCGGAGAAAAAGAAATTGATTTTCAAATACTCCAACAATTTATTGTGGACAATCAAACCGAAATAGGAATAAGAACAAATTCAGAACGATTTATGGTGATTGCTAGGAAGTAAAACATAAAGGGATACCCGTTTCTGGGTATCCTTTTTTTAGAACTTATAAGTTTGATGGAATAAGTGAATAAAGATTTTCAGCATCTCCCTCGCTATATGACGATACAATTGTTGGGGATTCTAAAACATAATGCTCTCCACGAGGTTATAAAATAAACCTGAATCAGTTGCACCAACCATCACGAAGGGAAATTTTCCTTTTGTAAACAGTTCTGAAATTCTCTTTAATTTTGATATAAACAAAGTGTCGTTTCTTGTCGATATAGTATCTAATATAAAGAGAACTGAGGAGCGAATATATGAAATTTAACATTCGAACAAAATTGATATTGGGTTTTCTTGCGGTAATAACCCTGCTGATCGTGATTAGTACAGTATCTATCTCAAAAATGAAAAACCTAGGTGACACTTCGATGGCAATTGATAGCCATTGGATGCCAAGTGTGACCATACTGGGAACACTAAATGGTGATGTATCTGATGTAGAGCGGATTTCATTAAACATTATTGTAGAACGTGACCCAGAGGAAATGGAGAAGGTTCAGGCCGAATATGATAAGGTTTTAAAAAAGGTCGAGGACGGCCGCAAAACATACGAAAAATTAATTGCTACCCCTAAAGAACGCGAAATGTACGAAGAATTCTCCAAAAATTATACGGAGTATTTGGCTAAGTTGCCTGAAGTGATCGAAGCAGGTAAAGCTAATGATTATGCTCAATCAAGCATCCTTCATCAAGAGTCCTATAAGTTATGGTATAGTTCAAACGATATGATCAGTCAGCTCATTAAATTGAATGCAGATGGATCTAAACAGACTACGAAAGAAGCTGTTGACAACTTTATTTCAGGGAGACAATTGATCATCGTTTTGAGTATAGCAGCCGTTATATTAGCATTGATCATGGCAATCATCATAGCCCAAATTATTTCTAAACCTATCTTGCGGATCAGTCGTGCTGCTGAAAGTATTGCATCGGGTGATCTTACAAGTGAAGCTATCATTGTGAAGGGCAAGGACGAGATCAGTACGTTGGCACATTCCTTCAATGTCATGGTTGAGAACCTTCGTCAACTGATTCAATCTGTGAGTAAGACGACTGAGTTGGTAACCACTTCCTCAGAAGAATTGACGGCCAGCGCAGAGCAAAATAGCCAAGCTTCTGCACAAATAACCGAAACGGTGCAAGAAGTAGCTACTGGAACAGGAGACCAGGTAGATATGGTGACGAAATCGTCCCAAGCTATTGAGGAAATGTCTATCGGTGTTGAGCAAATCGCCATCCGCGCGCAAAATGTATTCGCATCTGCGCAAGATGCGGCCCATAAATCGGCTGAAGGTAACCAGATGATTCAACAGGCAGTTACGCAGATGAATGCCGTGAATGATTCGATGAATGGATTGGCAGATCTCATGGCTGGATTGGGAGAGCGCTCAGACGAAATTGGCAAGATCATTGATGTTATCACCAATATTTCTAGTCAGACCAACCTTCTTGCCTTGAACGCTGCGATTGAAGCGGCCCGTGCAGGAGAACATGGTCGCGGATTTGCTGTAGTTGCAGGCGAAGTTCGCAAGTTGGCTGAACAATCGGCTCATTCAGCTCAACAAATTACGGAGCTAGTGGGATTGATTCAAAAGGATACTACCCATGCTATTGAGGCGGTAGCGTCTAACGGGAAGGATGTCATGACAGGTCGTGAAGTTGTACAAAATGCAGGCGCATCCTTTGAACTCATTCAGGAAACCGTAAATAAAGTGGCCAGTGAAATTGAAGAGGTTTCTGCCGGATCAGAACAAATGTCTGCAAGTACAGATGAGATTGTTGGTTTTGTCAGACAAATTTCAGCGATTGCTGAGGAAGCCGCAGCAGGGACACAACACGTATCTGCCGCAACTCAGGAACAGCTGGCGTCCATGGAGGAAATTGCTTCATCTGCAAGAAACCTGTCTACGATGGCAGAGGATCTGCAAGGGCAAATTGGTAAATTCAAAGTATAATTCGTATACTGCTTTTTATGTTTCAGAGGAACTAGCTGCTCTATTGTGAGCGGCTTTTTTCTTTTTTTATTAATATATTGTGATTAAAGGGTGGAGATATGAGGAATCTGTAATTGGAAAGATATGATATAATGGTGGGAACTTCTTTGGGTTGGAGTGACATCATGGACAATAAGACTGAACTTAAAGCAAGTGACCTACGTCAGTTAGCGATAGAAAAAATCATAGCTACACCATTTTTGAATGATTTTAAATATCTGAAAAGCAGAAAAGTTTTGAAAAAAGAAACCAAGGAATTTATATTTGGAATTTGTTTTGGTGCGACGAAATATGGTGCATTAAAAGTTTATATTATCGTAGAATCCAAAAGAATAAAAAAGAAGTATAGTACTGGGGCTTGTTTTCACAGTGAGCTGATTGCTCTCACCAAGAAATATACGGGAAACAGGGATTACCTTGTGTCCACAGAAGCAGAAAGAGAACGGGTGATCCAAGAGATTATTGAAGATATCTACACTTTCGCGTTGCCCTTTTTCAAGCGATTTGAACATGTAGAAACACTAGCAGAACAAGTACATAAGTCAGGCTTTTTACCGCATCGCAAACGCTTTGATAAGTTTAATCCGTTGACGAAAAGATTCATTGATTTTTATTATCAAGGGGAGTAATGTAGCCATCTGGGCCATTTTTATTCTCACCATTGGGCTATGATAAGGAGAACGATCTTCATAGAGGGGATATTATCGTTTTTCAAAAGGATGATGTACAATTTGTAAAACGGATCAATGTACCCCTCAGGAAAAGATGATTTATCTAACATGCTCAATTTCTTGCTTAGAGGCGAGTCGGATGTTGCAATGGAGGGTACGATTTTTATATGGGTAGACAATCGGATGAACAGCACAGAGGCTGTATAACGGGTATATTTCAATGAATAAAGCTATAGGCTAAGTCATCGCATTGAACGGGCTAGTGGTATTAACCCAATTAATTCTAAAGCAAAGGCGGGGATGAGAGCATGTGGAATAGTCTGACTTGGGTGTTCTTCGGCGTGTTGTTGGTGGCGTTGGGTTGGATTGTTAAAGCAAGGCGTAGTCGCAGCAGCAACAAACAAGTGAATGAACAGCGGGGCAGTAATGTCGTTGAATTTCGTCCTCGTAAGTCCGCTCGACAATCCCGCACCGGAAATGAACCTAAGTCTAAAGTGTCTTCCGGTTCATGCGCGAATGCAAAAGCAGCAGGTATTCAGGCCCCAACTGGATTTGGACTGTCTGACTCTATCCAGGGTACAGGCAAGCAAAAATGCTCCTTTTGTAAAAAAGAAGACAAATTAACCTTCTATGCGGATGACAATGGTTCGCTGTACGGGGTGTGTAAAGAGTGTAAGCATAAGGCGGAAAGACAGGATATGTTGCCACTTTAGTTTATACAGACGATTGAGGACCATCATTAAAAAATTCTTATAATTAATAAAAACTCCCAACCGATGCAGTAAATTGGTTAGGAGTTTTTTTGTTTGTGCTTTACATTGTTATCTAATTTGCCTGTCAATCAATTCCTCAAGCGCATCTGCTATGTGATCTGGTCCATAGGATAGCTCTTCCCGGCTTAAGCTCAACCAGGCATGACGCTCATCCATATCAAAGGCAGTCTCCAGCCAACCAGATAACCCTCTGCCCCTGCGGTCTACTTCTACAAGCACATGCACACCCTCGGGTTCCAACTGCATAATCAGCTCCAGCTCCTCGATATCACGTGCATACTCTGATCCGGGCGTAAATTCAAATTCCTGTACGTACGGAACACCGCGTCCCAGCTTAGGGTGACGTTCGCAGGTGGAGGAACGGAATCGGAAGCCCAACAGGTGAACCGCCTCAAAGACTGTATTCATATAGGGATGTGGCTCGATTTTGAGTGAATCACGATCGGTTGGGTCCAAAGCCATGCCAATATCTAATGCTGTTTCCAGCCAGACGGGCTGTTTGGCATGAGTAACAGGAGTTTCCAACGGCAATCTGAAGGAAAAAGGAATTTCAAGCTCCTGTCCTTGCTGTAGATGAAAGCCATCTGATACCTTGATCCGTGCAATGCAGCAGGTGGTGGTAGTTTTTTTATCATCGTGCTCCACGATATATTCAGTCTTGAGCTCAATGTCAATTTTGCCGATTTCCTGATCAATTTTGCCGCCTTTGATGCGCATGATGCCACTAAGTTCTTCCCCAGGCACATATACGGCTTGATCTACCAGTGTATCGACTTTAGCTGAACCGATTCCTGCGCTTGCTAAGATTTTGTTGAAAAAACTCATTATTCCGTCCCCCCAGATAACCTCATGGTCATGATATACAAACGAAAACTAAAAACTTGTACAGCTTAACCGGATATACGGGGCAATGGTTCGAATCGTTCCAAAAAAATGCAAGAAAAAAGTAACTGGTACTCACGTAGGCATATTGCAGCTTGTCGATCTATCTGTCTACTAATCGCAGTTCACTTTATGAGGAGGTATAAAGCAATTTCGACAGCGAGGCTCATAAGCCTCAGAGTCACCGATCATCACAATAGGTCCTACAGTGGAAGGTTTACCATTTACCATACGTTGCGTAAATACTGCTTCCGAGCTACCGCATACAGCGCAAAAGGAAGTCAGCTTCTCGATGTCATCCGCCATGGCGAGCAGACCACCGACATAGCCGAACTCCTTGCCCCGATAATCCAGATTCAGCCCATCGGCAATTACATGCTTGCCGCAATAAGCTAACTCTTGTACGAGCGACATAATATGACGACTGAAAAACTGGACTTCGTCAAAGGCAACCACGTCGGCATCTTTTGTTTCTTGCAAAATACGCTGAACGAGCTCATCTGTGAGTTTTCTGGGGATAGAGATAGCGGGCAGCCGATATCCGATCCGGCTTACTATTTCGTCCTCGGCATAGCGGTTATCTTCAGCGGGTTTGTAAGCGACCACTTTACGATGCCCGTATTGGATTAGTTTTTGACAGCGGCGAATCAATTCGCCGGATTTTTCACTGAACATGGGGCCTGTAATAATCGTAATTCGTCCTGTAGGCAAAGCGAATTCCCCTCTCTGTAACATGTACATAACACTGTAAAACTTCTTCTCCGAAAGAAAACGCCATTATAGATTACCATAACCAGCCGCATACAGACTAGAGAAAATATATTGTTTTTCGACATGTTGTTGTATGTCTATTCCTAAAACGTAAATGTGGTCGTCATTGCTCTGCCGCCTCTGGCATGATATGGTGAAGCGTAGTGGAATGAAGGGAAGAGTGAAAGGCATGGACGAAAAAAATACGGATTATAGTGCCAAAAAAGGAGCATTACTGGAGCAAGGGCTGATCAGCCCGCAAGCTCTAGAACTCATCACTGAGCTGGAGACAGAGCTGAACTTTCTGCGCAAGCAAAATGAATCATTTCGCAAGGCGCTGCGAGCCAAATCAGCACAAAGTCCAAGGATGTCTACTAAATTACGAGATGCGCTGTATGAATGATATGGAAAGATATCTGGATTAAAGGGTTATCTTTTTTGTAGCCTATGCCTAAATGCTATATTTTGTACAGTGAAATAAAGAGAGTACAATAAGCTATATATAATCAATTGTTAATGGAGGAGAAACATGACTATACATTGTGATGTCGCTATTTTGGGTGGAGGAACCGGGGGATATGTAGCAGCCATTCGTGCCGCCCAGCTAGGCAAGGAAGTGGTTATCATCGAAAAGGACAAGCTTGGCGGAACCTGTCTGCACCGTGGTTGCATTCCGAGTAAAGCCTTGCTGCGCAGTGCGGAAGTATATGCGACGATTAAGGAAAGTGCACAATACGGTATTGAGACATCGGGAGCACAGCTTGTATTTCCTAAGGTTCAGGAGCGTAAGGAAGCCGTTGTGGAGCAACTGCATCAAGGCGTTCAATTTTTGATGCGTAAAAATAAAATTACGGTGCTGAGCGGTAAGGGACGCGTGATTGGGCCGTCTATATTTTCTCCAAAAAGCGGGGCAGTTGCTGTGGAACTAGAAGATGGTGAGATGGAAACGATTGTTCCTACACATCTCATTATCGCAACGGGATCACGCCCGCGTGTGCTGTCCGGACTGGAGCCAGATGGCGAATTTATCCTGAGCAGTGACGAAGCGTTAACTATGGAGGAGCTACCAGCATCCCTGATTATCGTGGGCGGTGGTGTTATTGGCGTAGAGTGGGCTTCCATGCTAAATGATTTTGGCGTGGAGGTTACGGTGGTTGAAGCCGCGAATCGACTTATTCCCACGGAAGACGAAGACGTTTCGCGTGAAATGCAGCGCTTGTTAACCAAGCGTGGTGTCAAGGTGCTGACGGGTTCACAAGTGCTGGCTAAAACATACGGCAAAGATGAGGAAGGCGTACAGATTGACGTGCAAAAAGGGGAAGAAACCGAAACCCTCAGCGCTTCCAAACTGCTCATTTCTGTAGGGCGTCAGGCAAATGTGGAAAATATCGGGCTGGAAAATACGGATATCCGCGTAGAGGGTGGCTTTATCTCGGTTAATGAGCATTTGCAGACGAATGAACCACATATTTACGCCATTGGAGATTGCATCGGCGGCTTACAACTGGCGCATGCGGCGAGCCATGAAGGTTTGCAGGCGGTTCATCATATGGCGGGTGAAGAGTTTCACAGTGTACCTAACCATCTGATTCCGCGGTGTATTTATACACGTCCTGAAGCCGCGAGCGTCGGCTTAACGGAGCAAGAAGCCCGTGAGCGTGGACATCAGGTGAAGACAGGGAAGTTCCCTTTTCAAGCTATCGGAAAATCGCTAGTATACGGCAGTCGGGACGGCTTCGTCAAAGTAGTGGCCGACGAGAAGACCAATGATATTCTCGGTGTACATATGATCGGTACGCATGTGACGGATCTGATCAGCGAGGCCGCTCTTGCGCAACTACTGGATGCTACGCCGTGGGAAGTCGGACAACTTATTCATCCGCATCCGACGTTGTCGGAGATTTTGGGAGAAGCGATGTTGGCCGTTGATGGACAGGCGATTGGCATATAAACGTTTCAAATAAATCGGTGCTTTTCTTTTTGGGGAGAAAAGGATTATAATGGGGTTAGCTAGAGTTTAGTACCAGGTTTTAAGACAAGATGGTACTAGGTACTGGAAGTAGGATGTTTGACACTTAAGGAGGTGCCTCAATGAGTTCTAAAGGCGCTGTAGACGCTGGCTTCAGACATGAACAGCTGGGACTTACTCACGGACAAGTTATTGATATGTACAGATATATGTTGCTCGCAAGAAGATTTGACGAGCGCAACATGCTCCTGCAACGGGCAGGGAAAATTAATTTCCACGTTTCTGGCATTGGACAGGAGGCGGCACAAGTAGGTGCAGCTTTCGGCCTTGACCGGGAAAAGGACTATTTTCTTCCCTATTATCGGGATTATGGATTCGTGCTTGCGGTAGGAATGACGCCGCGCGAACTAATGCTGTCGGCATTTGCCAAGGCAGATGATCCCAATAGCGGTGGTCGTCAGATGCCAGGACATTTTGGTAGTAAACGGCTGCGTATTGTGACTGGCTCCAGCCCAGTAACGACACAGGTTCCGCATGCAGTAGGTGTAGCTTTGGCTGCCAAAATGCAGAAAAAGGATTTTGTTTCGTTTGTTACGTTTGGGGAAGGCTCCAGCAATCAGGGAGATTTTCACGAAGGCTGTAACTTTGCTGGTGTACAGAAGCTGCCAGTCATCATTATGTGCGAGAACAATCAATATGCGATATCGGTTCCGATTCATAAACAGTTGGCAGGCAAGGTAAGCGACCGTGCTTTGGGATATGGTTTTCCAGGGATTCGAGTCGATGGTAATGATGCGTTGGCGGTATATGCGGCGGTGAAGGAAGCACGGGAACGTGCTGTCCGCGGTGAAGGTCCTACGCTGATCGAAGCCATGATGTACCGTCTGTCTCCTCACTCCACCTCGGATAATGATCTGGCTTACCGGACCAAGGAGGAAGTGGATGAGAACTGGGCCAAGGATGGCGTAGCCCGTATGAAAAACTACTTGATTGAATGCGGCATTTGGGATGAGGCCAAGGATGCGGATCTGTCGGCTGAGCTGCTGCTCGAAGTCAAGGAAGCGATTGAATATGCAGATAAAGCGCCTTTTCCAAAGCCCGAAGATACGCTGCTGCATGTGTATGCAGATAGCGATGGGGAGGGCCGGTAACAATGGCGATTATGGAATATATTGATGCGATTCGTCTTGCCATGAAAGAAGAGATGGAGCAGGATGAAACGGTTTTTGTATTAGGTGAGGATGTCGGGGTGAAGGGCGGCGTCTTTACAACGACAAAGGGGCTTATGGACCAATTCGGTGAGCAACGTGTCATGGATACGCCATTGGCTGAGTCTGCTATTGCCGGGGTTGCGATTGGTGCAGCCATGTACGGAATGAAGCCGATTGCCGAAATGCAATATTCGGACTTCATGCTTCCGGCGACAAATCAGATTATTAGTGAAGCAGCTAAAATCCGTTACCGCTCTAACAACGATTGGAACTGTCCTGTGGTAATCCGCGCGCCAATCGGTGGTGGTATCTTTGGTGGTTTGTATCACTCTCAGTGTCCAGAATCTATCTTTTTTGGTACGCCGGGTTTGAAAATTGTTGCTCCATTTACACCTTATGACGCAAAAGGATTGCTGAAAGCAGCCATTCGTGACCCTGATCCAGTGCTGTTTTTTGAAAATAAAAAATCCTACAAGCTGATCAAGGGTGAAGTGCCTGAGGATGATTATATCGTTCCGATTGGCAAGGCTAATCTATTACGTGAGGGTGACGATATTACGGTCATCGGATATAGCCAGCCTTTGCATTTTGTCATGCAGGCTGCTGAGGAATTGGAGAAGGAAGAGGGCATTACCGCACATGTTGTGGATTTGCGCACACTCCAACCGCTGGACCGCGAAGCCATTATTGAGGCTGCACGACATACAGGTAAGGTATTAATCGTGCATGAGGACAACAAAACGGGCGGCATCGGTGCCGAGGTATCGGCAATTATTAATGAGGAGTGTCTGTTCGAGCTGGATGCGCCGATTGAGCGTCTATGTGCTCCTGATGTACCAGCCATGCCGATCAGTCCACCGATGGAGAAGTTTTATATGTTAAACAAGGATAAAGTTAAGGAAGCCATGCGCCGTCTTGCAATGTATTAATAAAAGCTAGATTGGACGAAAGCATTCCAAAAGTATAGCGGGGGCAGCGGTAAAACGCGCCCTCCTATGATGTTAAGGAGTTGAAAAAATGTCAGACCAAACACAATGGAACGACGTGACCATGCCACAATTGGCAGAATCGCTCGTATCGGCGACAATTGCCAAATGGCTCAAACAACCTGGTGAAACGGTAGAGCAATTCGAGCCGATTTGCGAGGTTATTACAGATAAAGTGAATGCAGAAATCCCATCCACATTGGACGGCATTATGGGTGATCTGTTGGCAGAGGAAGGTCAGACAGTAGCGGTAGGCGATTTAATTTGCCGTATCCAGACGAAGTCGACTGCACCTGCGGCGGCAACAGGAGCGACACCTGTTGCACCAGCATCTCAAAGTACCGTACAAACACAATCTCAGCAGAGTGCTGGATCGGACCAGTCCATGAGAGGACGTTTTTCCCCAGCGGTGCAAACCCTGGCTGCTGAGCATAATGTCGACTTAAGCCAAGTACCAGGCACGGGCATGGGGGGAAGAATTACCCGCAAAGACGTGCTGAATTATGTGCAGCAGGGCGGTTCTGCTCCCACTGGAGTATCTGGACAGCCGACTGCGACAACATCAGGACAAGGCTCTCCTTTTGCAGGAAGACAGCAGTCTGCCACTCAGCACAGCACACCGATTCAAAATATGGACCCTGCTATTCCGGTTCGTAACAGTGGGATTCATTTGACGGAGGCTCCAAAGGCTCCTGTGATCGAAGTTGAGGGTGGCAACAATAACAGATCCGAGTATTTTATTGATGTTACACCCATTCGCAGTGCAATTGCTCGCAATATGCGACAAAGCGTTTCCGAAATTCCACATGCATGGACGACGATTGAGGTGGATGTGACCAACCTGGTAATGCTCCGCAACAAGATCAAAAACGAGTTCAAGCAAAAAGAAGGCATCAATATTACGTATCTGGCTTTCCTCATGAAAGCAGTCGTGAATGCAATCAAAGAATATCCGATCATGAATTCGGTGTGGGCTGTGGACAAAATTATCGTTAAAAGAGATATCAATATTTCGCTAGCCGTGGGTACAGAGGACTCCGTTCTTACTCCTGTTATTAAAAAAGCGGACCAGAAAAATATTGCTGGATTAGCTCGTGAAATTGACGATTTGGCACGTAAAACCCGGGAAGGCACGCTCAAACTGGACGACATGCAAGGCGGAACGTTCACTGTAAACAACACAGGCTCCTTTGGTTCGATTTTATCTTATCCGGTAATTAACTATCCGCAGGCTGCAATTCTTACCTTTGAATCCATTGTCAAAAGACCAGTGGTTATTGATGATATGATTGCGGTTCGCTCGATGGCTAATCTGTGCTTGTCGCTGGATCATCGCATTTTGGACGGAGTGATTTGCGGACGATTCCTGCAACGGGTTAAAGAAAATCTAGAAGGCTACACTTTGGATACGAAGCTGTACTAATCATCCGAACAGTGGGGGAAATGTACGGAGAGGAAGTGACAGGCCGTGAACAGACGACCGCTTGATGTAACCTATACGAATAGGATGGAATATGCCCATGCATGGGATGTCCAGAAGGAGATTGTGGGAAAGCTGGATGCGGGAGAGGCAAGAGAAACGCTTATGCTTCTCCAGCATCCACCGACCTACACGATTGGTTCTCAGCGGCATCCTGAACATTTGCTCCTCACACCAGAGCAACTGAAGGAGCAGGGAATCAGCGTCTTTCAGATTGACCGTGGGGGAGACATTACATATCATGGGCCGGGGCAGCTTGTCGGATATCCTCTACTTATGCTCGGCAACCGGGAGGCGCTGAATCTGCACGGATACCTTCGAAGTCTGGAAGAAGTGATCATCCAGTTGTTGGCATCTTATGGGGTTGAGGGAAGCCGTAAGCCTGAATATACGGGGGTATGGATCGGGAATCTAAAAATTGCGGCCATTGGCGTCAAATTCAACAAGTGTAAGCACCGTCGGGGCTTCGTAACCAGCCATGGCTTTGCCTTTAACATCAAATCAGGGATACAGCATGAGGGCTTTGAGGGCATTGTCCCGTGCGGAATTCAGGAATACGGTGTGACATCATTGGAGGACTGCATACAGAAGCCTATGTCGGTGGAGCAGATTGCGAAGGAAATTGTACCGTTCTTTGAACAGCAATTTTCATTTGCTGCGCAATGGCAAACGCATTCTTTCCAATAAAGGTAAGGCGGGCTATTGTGTATGTACACGAAAGCCCGCCTGTTTGCTTTACGTAACAGCTCGTCCACTCAAGGCTTCAATAGTGCCTTAGAGCAGCCGGATACCTTGAGCGGTATAGTTATTATAGTGGCATAATAAACGGCTCAATTACCATGAACAGCGTAGAACCAATCATAGCTGCGAGCATAATGTAGACGAAAAAACGAACCCATTTTTTGTTCGACATGTGTAACTCCTTTAGGATAGGTTTAAGTCATAGATAAGAACATCTATCCGTATTGTAGCGTAATCGGGAAAGAGAGGAAAGTTTAATGACAGTAAAAGTAGTAAAAGACCGAATTGTACAGGAATTTATGGAACTCGTACAGGTGGATAGTGAAACGAAAAATGAGCAGGAAATATCACGTGTTCTAAAAGAAAAGTTTAATGCACTCGGGCTGGAAGTAATGGAAGACGATTCTCGTGAAAGAACCGGACATGGTTCAGGCAATCTGATCGTCACCTGGAAAGCGGAAGGTGTGGAGCAAGCACCCAAATTATTTTTTACCTGCCATATGGATACCGTTACTCCGGGTAAAGGCATTAAGCCACAGTTGGGTGAGGATGGCTGGATTCGTAGTGACGGTTCAACGATTCTGGGTTCTGACGACAAGGCGGGAATTGCTGCTTTGTTCGAGGCGATTCGTGTCGTGCGCGAGCAGAATATTCCCCATGGTCAAATCCAGTTCGTGATTACGGCTGGCGAGGAATCTGGTTTGATGGGTGCACGGGCGATGAAGCCAGAAGTGCTAGATTCTGATTTCGGATATGCTTTGGATTCGAATGGTGAAGTTGGCTCTATTTGTATAGCTGCCCCAACGCAGGCACGTATTGAAATGAAGATAACTGGGAAGTCCGCTCATGCGGGGGTAAATCCAGAAGATGGCATTAGTGCCATTCAGGTCGCTTCTAAAGCCATTTCTAAAATGAAACTAGGACGGATTGATAAGGAAACGACCGCTAACATCGGCAGTTTCGAGGGCGGCGGCGCGACGAATGTGGTATGCGATTTTGTATTGATCCGTGCAGAGGCACGTAGTATTGTGCAGGAAAAGGTTAATCATCAAATCCAGCATATGCGTGAAGCGCTGGAAACCACCACACGCGAATTTGGTGCACAGGGAGAGTTCCGCAGTGAAGTCATCTATCCGGCATTCAGCTTTACGGAGCATGACGAAGTTGTACAGGTTGCACAGCGTGCAATTCAAGGACTGGGACTGGCAACGCCGACCTTCCATTCCGGTGGTGGCTCAGATGCTAATGTATTCAACGGGCTTGGAATTCCAACGGTGAATTTGGCTGTGGGCTACCAGAACATCCATACAACAGAGGAAAAAATCAAGGCCGATGACCTGGTGAAGGTTGCTGAAGTTGTCATAGCTCTGATTCAAGAAACCACAAAATAAACTTGTATCATACACTTGCAACATACTGAAAAAAGGTTCAGGTTAAAGACAGGAACAGCGTTCCTTCGTCTTTAGACCTGAACCTTTTTTGGAACAGCTAGTGAAGCGATGGTGGCGGTAGGTCCGTGTTCCTTTTGCCACTGACGCAAGAGTGCTTGAATCTGCCAGGCTTTACCAACGATATGGAGGGTGCTTTCAGTACGGTAGCTTTTCATTTCTGCATCTCCTCATGACAGGAAGTTTGTTATCCTACCACCAGCATATGTACAAAGTGGACAAGTTAGACTAACTTTGGTGATAATTAATAAAGAAAGATAGATATGAAGGAGGAAACTTACCGATGAACGAGCAAACGAACGGACAATTAAACAAACCAACAAACGATGCACATCGCAAGCCTTATTCCAATCCTGCGCTGGAGGAAAAGACCGTGTCTACACAGCCTATCTTTGAGGGGAAGGTCATTACATTACAGGTAGACACGGTAGAGCTTCCCGACGGCTCCACTGGAAAGCGTGAGATCGTAAAGCATCCAGGGGCGGTGGCTGTTTTGGCTCTACACGAAGGGAAAATGCTGGTCGTGGACCAGTACAGACAGGCGATGGGGCGCTGTGAGGTAGAAATTCCTGCAGGTAAGCTAGAGCGGGGTGAAGATCCGATGGAAGCAGCGGGGCGTGAGCTGAGAGAAGAGACAGGTTATACTGCCAAGTCGTTGAAGCTGCTGCACTCCTTTTATACCTCTCCTGGCTTTGCGGATGAAATCATTCATCTGTATGTTGCCGAAGAACTGGAGTTAGGTGAGATGGAACCGGATGAGGATGAATTTCTGGAGTTGTTTGAGGTGACGCTGGAAGAAGCACAGACGCTCATTCGTGAAGGACGGATTAGTGATGCCAAAACGATTCTGGCCGTCTATGCGTGGCAACACCGCCAACATACAGGGAGCTTCTAAGCGGATGGATGAAAATATAGTAGAACTTAACGACTACTTTGCAGACTTGCATATTCATATTGGCAGAACAGAGAAGGGAAATCCGGTCAAAATTAGTGGCAGCCGCGATCTGACCTTTGCCAACATAGCTAAGGAAGCCTCCGGTCGTAAAGGAATTGGGCTGATCGGTATCATTGACTGCCATGCACCTAATGTACAGGAGGATATTCGTACCTATTTACATACGGGTGAAATGAAGGAAATCAGCGGCGGCGGTATCGCTTACCGGGATACGGTTATTCTCCTTGGCACGGAGCTGGAAATACGTGCTGAAGGTCGCCCTGAGGCGCACGTACTGGCCTATTTTCCAGATCTGGCGGCGATGGAGGATTTTACCCAATGGCTGGCCCGGCATATGAAAAATGTTAATCTTAGCTCACAACGAATCTATGCGCCGCCACGCGAGTTGCAGCAGCAAATTTACGGACGTGGAGGCATTATGGTGCCTGCGCACGTGTTTACTCCTCATAAGGGCATATACGGCAGCTCAGCGGCCCGTATGGAGGAATTGCTGGATATGGAGCTCGTTAGCGGGGTGGAGCTGGGGCTGAGCGCAGATTCATCTATGGCCGGTTTGATTTCGGAACTGGATCGCTTCAGCTTTCTCACGAATTCAGATGCCCATTCACTTGGGAAAATAGGACGAGAATACAACAAATTATCACTGGCAAAGCCGTGTTTTGATGAATTCAGAATGGCTTTGGAGCGGCGGGAAGGACGACGGGTGCGTGCCAACTACGGATTAAATCCGAAACTGGGCAAATACCATCGTTCTTACTGTCAAAGCTGCGGTACGATTATTGACGAGCAACAGATGGCGGATGAACGTTGTCCTGACTGTGGTCATACCAAGCTGGTGCGAGGTGTGCTGGATCGAATATGGAGCATTGCCGACCGTGAACAGTCCATGATTCCTTCCCATCGTCCGCCATACATTTACCAGATTCCACTGGAGTTTATTCCAGGTCTGGGCAAAGCCAAGCTGAACCAGCTATTGGTTGCATTTGGAACAGAAATGAATATTTTACATGAGGTTACGCAGGAGGAGTTAGCAGCAGTCGTCGGAAAAGTGCTAGCAGAGCAAATTGTGCTTTCACGCGAGGGGAGACTGTCGCTTGTATCCGGTGGTGGTGGAACATACGGCAAAATAGCTAAGTCCTAGTAAAGTCTTGTCCCTCTAAAGGCATATCAGCGTCTGCTTGTTCATAACCATAAATTATCTATGCCGCTGGCTTGGCACATCATTCGTGATGCTTGATCTGCAGTGAAAGCTGCCCCATTTCTAGCCATCAGCCGTCGGATTACGGTTGTTTTTTGGACAAACAAGCAGATGAAAGGGGCAGGACGCCGATGCAATGGTTTCGTCATACGTTAAAAGATCAGACGCCGTATTATGTTTTCTTGGCTGTGCTGTTTCTGGTGGGAGTCGTCTTTGGCGCACTTATGGTAAACGCACTCTCGCTGGAGCAGTTACAGGATTTGTCCCGTTACCTGAAGGATTTTTTTGTAACAGTCAATCAAAACGAACAGGGCTTCGCTGATTCGCAGGCGGCTTCGACCTTTTGGGATAGCGTATCTTTACATCTGAAATGGGTCGGCCTAATTTGGGTGTGTGGCCTTTCGGTTATTGGTCTACCGGGCATTCTTGTATTGAATTTCCTCAAGGGTGTGCTAATCGGATTTTCAGTAGGTTATATGGTGGGGCAATATTCGTGGAAAGGACTGCTATTTTCTTTGGTTTCAGTTGCTCCCCATAACCTGCTCGTCATTCCGGTACTGCTCGTCTGCAGCGTGGCTGCGATGACTTTTTCCATCCATATGATCAAAACCAAAATACTCGCTACCCGGCCGTCAGACGGGATGCTGCGTCCGTTGCTGTCTTATGCAGGATTGACTGCTGTGATGATGGTGCTTCTTATCGGTAGCGCGTCCTTTGAAACTTGGATCACCCCGGTTATGATGCAATGGGTCACTCCTATGCTGACAGCTTCCGTATCATCTTGATCCGTTTCAAAATGTTTGACTTTATTTGTATAGACCCCCTATAATAATAGGAGTGAAAAAAGTGCAGTAGGCAGTAGCTTTGCAGGGGGAGGGAGACACATGGAAGCACGGATCGAAAAAATTAAGCAGCAGCTGCAATCCCAGGGCTACAAACTAACGCCTCAGCGGGAAGCCACCGTCAGAGTTTTACTTGAGAACGAAGATGATCATCTGAGTGCGGAAGATGTATTTATGCTCGTCAAAGAGAAAGCTCCCGAAATCGGTCTGGCAACCGTATACCGTACCCTAGAACTGCTAAGTGAACTGCATGTCGTGGAGAAAATTAATTTTGGTGATGGCGTTGCGCGTTATGATTTGCGCGGCGATACAACCAAACATCACCATCACCATTTGATATGTGTGCAGTGTGGCAGTGTAGATGAAATACTGGAAGATTGGCTTGGACCATTGGAGGAGCGTCTGGAACGGGAATATAATTTTACCGTAGTGGATCATCGTTTGGACTTCCACGGTATCTGTTATCGTTGTAAGGCGAAGAACGATACGACGGCTCAGAAATCTTTGGGCAAATCCAGAAAACACAAATCTCAGGACTAAAAGCTGACTACCCAAGCTCTCACCGACGAAGATGCGTTCGGGAGAGCTTTTTTGGTTAGGAATCTGTTGTTCGAGATTAAGTGGTATAAAAAGGAATAGCTTGTCATACCCTTCCATAGAGAGTCCTAATAGGGACTATATTCTGAGGAAAAGGCGGCTGATCCACATGGTACTATCGTTGCGGAGAGGACTAAAATGGCTGCGTTTGGTAATATTGTTCGGAGTGCTGGCATGTATGTTCTTTTATAGCCTCAGGCTGTTTACAGATTGGATAACACCTGTAGATCATTACCGAATACCGGAAGGACATGCAGTTAAGGTATTTGGCGGGCAAAAAGTAAATGAAGGGTCCGAGCATCGAATAGCAGTGTTGGAACGTTTACGTTTCTTTTACTGGTATGGTGAATAGTCTAAGTAATCGGTCTTGATGAGCTTATGATATGAACGCACACGAAGAAGCAGACGCTGAGACTGAA
The DNA here is from genome assembly GCF_038008045.1 of Paenibacillus sp. FSL P2-0173. Classification (NCBI taxonomy): domain Bacteria; kingdom Bacillati; phylum Bacillota; class Bacilli; order Caryophanales; family Paenibacillaceae; genus Paenibacillus; species Paenibacillus sp. FSL P2-0173. The sequence continues at coordinate 818,776 of NZ_JBBOYK010000001.1, read as the reverse complement.
CCGTTGTATGCAGAACAAGGAGACTTTTGGAACTCATGAAAATGTACATTCAACCTTTCGTTCAATATATGGAAGAGGAAAAGGGCTTGTCGCGCAGCACATTGGAAGCGTATCAACGGGACGTACAGCAGTTTACCGAGTTCGCAGAAAGCTGTGGTATTGAGCAGCCGGATAACGTCCAACGGTCACATCTGGTACTGTATTTGGGCCGTTTGAAGGAACAGGGAAAAGCTGCGGCGACGATATCACGTAGCGTCGCCTCCATTCGCTCCTTTTTTCATTTTCTTATTCGGGAGGGAATTACGATCCATGATCCGTCCGTTCTGCTGGAGATGCCCAAAGCGACTAAAAAGAAGCCCTCGGTGCTAACGCAGGATGAGATAGAGCGTTTGCTGGACGCGCCGGATGTGACTGCCCCGCAAGGGGTGCGAGACAAGGCGATGCTGGAGTTGCTGTATGCGACGGGCATTCGTGTATCGGAGCTGATTGCCCTAAACGTGCGTGATGTCCGCACCGATCTGCGCTTTGTGCACTGTGGCGGCGAGGCAGGCAAGGAGCGTGTTGTACCGATCAGCCGTGAGGCATCACAGTGGGCACAAGCCTACATGGACGAGCAGCGTCTATTATTGCTGAGATCCGGGCAGGGTGAAGAAGCTCAGGTAGAGCAGGAAGCCATGTTCCTGAACGTATCTGGTCAGCGTCTCAGTAGACAGGGCTTCTGGAAAATGATTAAGAAGTACGGCCAGGAAGCAGGCATAAGCGAGGATATCACGCCCCACACGTTGCGGCATTCCTTTGCGGTACATATGCTGGAGGGCGGAGCGGACTTACGCTCTGTACAGGAAATGCTGGGTCATGCTGATCTGTCAACGACGCAGGTATATGCGCAGACGGCCAGACGGAATATGAAGGAAGTATATGAAAAGCATCACCCGCACGGCGGCAACCGCACTTCTCATGAAAGCAAAGATCGAACGTAACGATACTTTGCTTTCATAGAAAATGTGATAATGACTATAACTTTACGATTGTACAAGTCAGGAGAGATATTAATGTCAACAGCCAACCAATCTACAATTCAGGAAGCAGCAGATTATATCCGTGCCAAGAGCGGAATACGTCCAGAGATTGGTCTTATTCTGGGATCAGGTCTCGGTATTCTGGCCGATTTAATTCAGGATGGAATTAGTATTCCTTATCAGGATATTCCCCATTTTCCTGTATCGACGGTAGAAGGTCACGAGGGAGAATTACTGTTAGGCACGATTGAAGGTCGCGCTGTCGTCATGATGAAAGGGCGCTTTCATATGTATGAGGGATATGGCCCGCAGCTGACGGCTTTCCCAGTTCGGGTGATGAAGCAATTGGGGATTCAAAGTCTGCTGGTGACGAATGCAGCAGGTGGTGTAAACACTTCCTACGAAGCAGGCGATCTGATGGTCATCTCGGATCATCTTAATCTGACAGGACAAAATCCATTGATCGGACCGAACGATGCTGGTCTAGGCGTTCGTTTTCCAGACATGTCGGAGGCGTACAGCCGCCGCTTGCGTGAAATTGCCAAGCAAACGGCTAACCAACAGGGCTTCAGTCTGCAAGAAGGTGTATATGCTGGATTGCTGGGGCCTAACTATGAAACGCCTGCTGAAATCGTTATGCTGCGTACACTGGGTGCAGATGCGGTGGGTATGTCGACCGTATCTGAGGTTATTGTAGCCCGTCATGCAGGTATTGAGGTACTGGGCTTCTCCTGTATCACGAATATGGCCGCAGGCATTCTGGATCAGCCTTTGTCCCATGGTGAAGTGATGGAGACGGCAGAGAAAGTACGTGAGCAATTTTTAAAACTTGTGCTAGCGATTATTCCACAAATGTAGATTGGGGATCATGTTCAACCGAAGCGGTGGACATATATCCCAAGAACCCCATATCCGATCGCCTTTTGATGGCGTGGATATGGGGTTCTTTTTTACATCAACGGTTGAGCTGAGTATGATCTCCTAATGAAGAGGTGGTGTGCTCAATGCAGTTGAATTCGCTTTTTCTGCTACAGCCAGTTTATGTCGTTCTTGCACCTTGATCACAATAACCATAAAAATGATCCAGTAAATGGCTAGCGAGTTCAGGAAACGGCTGTCCGTTATATTGTTCAATACGATAAATAGGAAAAAAACCACTGCCGTCAGCCATGTATACATATCTGCTTTGCCAATTCTGAATTTAAATAAAGTTGTTATGGCGAGTGTAATTGTTGCCAGTAGTCCTGTAAGGCCCACATCGATCCACAGATCACGGAAACCGCTATGGCTGCTTGTCAGATCAAATCGGATGCCGTTCGCATAGATACTGGGTCGGGCTGCCCAGTAGGAGCCGTAACCATGTCCGAACCAGTAATGGCTCTGAATAGCACCACCAATCCCCTGCCAGATTTCCGTTCTTCCAGTTAAGGTCGTTGTTTTTCCGAATTCCGACGCAATCGCATCTCCATAAGTAAAGGTGAGTACCAAACCCAAAAGAACGAGCAAGCAGGAACAGCTAATGAAGAAACCGCGCAACGCAATGCTTCGGATTCTCTTGAATAGCAGTATAAACAATATAAATATGAAGAGCGAAGATGTAAGTACCAAAGAGGTGGTAGATTGGCACTCGATGAGCAATAGGGCATTGAGTAAGATAAAGCCAATATGCAAAACTTTACGTTTACCCCTGAAAAAATAAATGACATGTGAAACAAAACTTAACAGAGAGAGAGTTCCAAGTGTATTTTTATGACCAGAGATGCCCTTCCATAGCCCAGTATGTTCTACTCCACCATGAATGGCAAAGGAGGGAACGAGCAAAACGGCGAGTAGATTGAGTATGCTCAAAATACTTAACGTAACGACTAAGAGGCGAATGCAGCCCTGAGTTGTATAATGGGTGACCAAATAGAGCCCAAAGGTAGAGAAGGCAAGGAATTTGAGAACCATCAGCAAGGAAGAGGTCTGTTCTTGTTCAGCCCATAAGCAGGAGGCAGCGATGTACAGCGTGAGTAGAGTCAGTAACGGATTGTCGGCTAAGGTTGCGATCAATGACTTGAGTGAAGGTAGTAGCATGGTATAGCTGAACAACAGGATAAGCACGGAAATCGTGATAACTCTGGGGGACAAACCCTGACAAGCATAAGGAATCGAAAAAGCCAGTAAACCAGCTACTGTAAGTACATGTTTCACGATTTCACCACCTGGATACATTATGTATCTATAATATACAAAACGTATCTTCTTGTACAATAATAATAAAATATTTATTTTCATTTTTCTCAAGCCTAGAGCAAGCCCTCTTGTGCATATACTCAGTCCATGCTAAGAAAATGAAGAATTCTTCGGCTTGGTCAAAAAAGGAACTTTTTACGTTTTTAAACATGGGGGGTGTTCGGGTGGCGGATCATTTTACAGACCGTTTGAAGTTGAATTTGAGTGGTACGGGCAAAGAGTTAACGCCGCAGCAATTAAATGAAAATTTTAAAACCATTGAAAAAGAATTCATTGAACGAAGTGTAAACGTAAGCTGGTTTGGAGCTGCTGGTGATGGTATTCAGGATGACACGGCAGCTTTACAGGAATTGATTAATAAGACCCCCGATTATTCCATTCTTCACATCCCCAGTGGACGATACAAAATAACCTCTACCTTACAGATTCGCAAGCAGGGTGTGCGCATTTTTGGCATTCATAAGGGCAGATACCGACAAGGCAAAGGTGTTACGTCGATTGAATATTATGGTACGGGTCCTTGTTTTCAAATTGGAGATGAAAGTCTACCATCGTTTAGCGGATATCAAAATGTGCAGTTTCATGACTTATCGATCCGGTACGAGGGGGCTGACATAGGCACATTAAATAATCCGTTTTCGCAGTCAGTGAAGCGTGGATATTATGGCAAAGGTACTTTGGGTATTCAGGATTGGAAGGGTGGCGGAGTTGTCCTGGATAACGTCCTAATTGAGCATTTTGAAACGGCTTTTTGGGGCTATGAAAGTGATGTGAATTTATTTAAATGCACGGAGATTAATTACAATAAAACAGGGATTCACTTGCAGAACAGAAGTTCACAGTTTACTAGCATAGCGCTTTTTACATTGGGGAACGATACGGCATTGGATCTGAATAGCTCCAATGGGGCCAGATTTTTGGCTAGCCAGCACATTAAGGATGGAAGCTCCAATGATATTCCCATTCTAATTAATGATTTTATGAACGCTGAATTTATAGGTTGCTGGTTTGAGGGACTAAGCAGAGAGCATAAGATGACAGTGCCTTCTTTTATTCAAATTGGTGCTACCAAAGAAACAAAAAATGTGGCCTTGCGTGACTCCATTTTAGCGATAGCGGACAAATTCGATGACACCCAATCCGTATGTAACTATTTTGTGGATGTGGTCATTGGCAAAAAAGTTTTGGTGGACGAGGTGGGAGGGTATCCCCGTAATCTAAAGCAGCTTATTTCTTTCTCTGGTAGCTCTTCCACACAGCAGGTGACACTTCGCTCACATTTGGATTTTAGCTATAGCAATAATCGTTATGGCGAGAATAATGGGACAGGGCAGGCTTTGCTGCTTGTCGAGAAATACTCAAACAACGGGATTGAGCATTTGGACGAAACCTTTGTTAAAGCCTACCTGGGAGCAAGGCAAAATCTTCCCGCAGGTAGCTGGCAGAAGGTGAAGTTTAATCAAATCAACCATGATGAGCTGATCGAATTCGATGCGGTGAATAGCCGATGGCGAGCCAAGCGAGCTGGGAAATACAGAATACAAGTCTACATTTCGACCGATCCCCAAGTGGATGGCAATCGCACACGGCTGGCACTTCACCTGAATGATGAGCAGCTTACCGGAAGTTCCGCCTATGCGTATCTCGATGATAGGGTAATTGGCGGACTGAACTATAGTGCATTGAGTGGAGCTATGGAACTTAGATTGGAAGCGAATTCTTTTATTGATATACGGGTGTTCAGTCAAAATACGATGGATATTCTACCCGGTGGAGGAATCACATATCTCACTATAAGCCGAATTTAAACAATTATTTCACAGACGATAGATGTTCTGTCATTTTATATATTGGAAAATGCGCACCATGCTGACTCAGCTTGGTGCTATTTGATGTTTTTATTCATATGGAATATTTTTCTTTCATTCTGACGACAATGGTTAGCAGCACGCGAATAGGCCGGAGGGGTAAGTAAATGGGCTCCGGTGCTTTACGCCAATATGTTGAGGAGGGAACCGATTGTGAAGAAAAAAGTGGTGGCGTTCATCCTGGCTTGTCTGGTAGCCTTGACTGCCGTCCCTGTCGGCGGTTGGGCCGAAGAAAGCAGACCTGAAAGCAAACCCAAAGAGGGATCAGCGGCTGAGCTGGCTCCCGAGGCTCTCTCGGCGATCCTGATGGATGCAGATACGGGCACAGTCATCTATGAAAAAAACAGTCGTGAAAAGCTTCCTCCAGCGAGCATCACCAAGATTATGACGATGTTGCTGACAATGGAGGCTATTCAAGATGGCAAGCTCAAGCTGACCGATAAAGTTCGGGCCAGCGAATATGCGTCTTCAATGGGAGGCTCGCAAATTTTCTTGGAGCCCGGTGAAGAAATGACGGTCGATGAGATGCTGAAGGGAATTGCAATGGCTTCCGGCAACGACGCCTCTGTGGCGATGGCTGAGAAAATTGCAGGATCTGAACAGGCTTTTGTCGAGATGATGAATGCGAAGGTGCAACAGCTCGGGCTCAAGGATACGCATTTTGCCAATTGCAACGGTTTACCCGTAGAGAATCACTATTCTTCTGCGCATGATATTGCGGTTATGAGCCGAGAGTTGTTGAAATACCCGCAAATTACGAAATATACGGGAGCCTATCAGGACTATTTGCGCAAATCCTCAGTCAAACCCTTTTGGCTGGTGAATACGAATAAGCTTGTCCGTTTCTATACTGGAGCAGACGGGCTGAAAACAGGCTATACGGCAGAAGCAAAGTTCTGTCTTTCCGCTACTGCGAAGCGTGATGGCTTGCGTGTCGTAGCTGTGGTGCTCGGGGAGCCAAATACGAAGATACGCAACAATGAAGTATCTTCCATGTTCGACTATGCATTTTCTCAATATACAATGAAATCCATATACAAGCCGGGTGAATTGCTGGGCAGCGTAAAAGTTGAAAAAGGCGTATTGCCAGAGCTGAAAATTCAGGCTGACCGTTCTTACAGTGTACTGGTGAAAAAAGGTGGCAACAAACAAACGTTGCGTCATGAATTGCAACTGGCCCCAAGCCTCAAAGCTCCTGTCCGGGCTGGTGACCCAATCGGTAAGCTGGTCGTCTATCAGGATGGACAACAGCTTAAGGAGTTTAATATCACTTCGCCTGTGGCTATCGAAAAGGCCGGATGGTGGAAATTGTTTAAACGTACCATGTCGAACCTATTTTCTTTGTAGATTTTACGGGGTTTTCTTCTAGTTTTGTCGGAGGGCAGGAATCGTCTGCGGCTACGTAGAAATCCTTGTCCAAGACCGGGAGGAGAGTGAGTAAGCATGAACCTGCAAATTGAAATGGAGCATCACCGGGGGGTACTGATTGTAAGGCTGTCTGGTGAGCTTGATCACCATACGTCGGACATGGTCCGTATGCAAATGGACGAGGCGATTCAGCGCCGGCAATGCGAGCATATTGTGCTCAGCCTGAAGAATCTTCAGTTTATGGATAGCTCCGGCCTTGGCGTTATCTTGGGACGGTACAAACTGATCAAGCAAAAGGGCGGAAAAATGGCAGTCTGTGATGTCAATCCGCCAGTACACCGACTGCTGGATATGTCAGGGCTGTTCAAAATCATGCCCATATATGACAACGAGGGAAATGCGCTCACGGAACTGGAGGTTGTGTCATGAGAGAAGGCACGGGAAACAATTTCATGAGCTTGCAGTTTGCTGCCAAATCGGAGAATGAAGCATTTGCTCGTGTGGCTGTCGCGGCCTTTATTTCCAGGCTTGATCCCACAATGGATGAGCTAAGCGATTTGAAAACCGTGGTGTCTGAAGCGGTGACAAACAGTATTATTCACGGTTATGACAGCGATCCGTCAGGTGTCGTAACGATCAAAGTCGGGATTGAAGCGGACGTGATCACGTTGGTTGTTGAGGACGCAGGGCGAGGAATTGAGGATATAGAGCTAGCCAAGCAACCTCTATATACGTCCAAACCTGAATTGGAACGCTCCGGCATGGGCTTTACGATTATGGAAAATTTCATGGATGAGTTTGAAGCAGTCAGTGAGCCGGGCGGAGGCACGTCGGTCCGGATGAAGAAAAGGATTGAATCCAAGAAAGCTTTATATAATTAGGAGTTGATCCTATGGAAGCAGGAGGAAAAAAAACTTCGCACAGCTATTTGGAGGATGCGGAAGTCAAGCGGCTTATTGCACTGAGTCAATCTGGTGATAATGAGGCTCGTGAGACACTGGTCAATAGTAATATCCGGCTCGTCTGGTCTGTCGTGCAGCGCTTTATGAACCGGGGGTATGAACCTGACGATCTTTTTCAAATTGGTTGCATCGGCTTGTTAAAATCGGTGGATAAATTCGATCTCAGCTACGAAGTCAAATTTTCAACATATGCAGTACCGATGATTATCGGTGAGATTCAACGGTTTCTGCGTGATGACGGTACACTCAAGGTTAGCCGTTCCTTGAAGGAAACGGCCAATAAGGTCCGCAAAATGAAGGACGAGCTATCCAAACGACTCAACCGCCTGCCTACAGTCAAGGAAGTTGCTGATGAGCTGGGAGTGACACCGGAGGATGTTGTTTTTGCGCAGGAGGCCAATAAGCCGCCTACTTCAATTCACGAAACGGTGTTCGAAAATGACGGTGATCCGATTACACTTATGGATCAGATTGCTGACGAATCACAGGAAAGATGGTTCGACAAGCTGGCACTCAATGAGGCCATTGGCGGACTATCTGAGCGGGAGCGGTTGATTGTGTACCTGCGCTACTACCGGGATCAGACTCAATCAGAGGTTGCAAGTCGGCTTGGTATTTCTCAGGTGCAGGTATCACGGCTGGAAAAAAAGATTTTACAACTGATCCGCGATCAGATTGCCCAATAATTACAGTCAGGATCTTAGTGAAATCCTTATGCTTACGTATTACTAAAGGGTATTCCAAAGCCATTTTAATGGCAAAGGGTACTCTTTTTTGCGTGGGATAAAAGACAATACACAGAATAGGTTTCCTTGCTTTGTTCCATACTAATCGATAATTACGAGGATAAGGAGGGGATCGGATGACTCATAGTCCGGCTCCTACAGTAGCTCCTATTGTCTACTTGCGGCTCCGCAGCCGTGTCCGCATGATACAAGGGCAGGATTTACATTTGGGTGATGTAGCCCAACTGCTGACTAATCCTGAATGGGAAAAGGATTTGCTTGAGCTTGTTCTCAAGCGGCCGCAGCACCAGGACGGTAATCTGATACTGATAGACATGCTGCAGATTATAGCAAAAATTAGAGATCATATTCCGGGGGTCGTAGTTGAATCTCTCGGGAAGCCGCATGTACTTGTGGAACTCGTGGAGAAACCCCGTAAGCCGTCCAAAATACTGTTTGTTTTGGTATGGGTGCTTCTGTTTTTTGGCTCTGCGCTGACAATTATGAATTTTCATGCTGACGTTAGCATGATGGAGGTACAGGTTCGGATTGTAGAGATGATTACGGGACGTAAGGATGAGCATCCGTACCTGTTTCAAATTGCTTACTCGATCGGCATCGGCTTTGGCATGATCGTTTTTTTTAATCACTTGTTCAAGAAAAATTGGAACGAGGAGCCGACGCCGCTGGAGGTGGAGATGTATCTGTACCAGGAAAATGTGGATCAGTATGTTGTGGCAGAGGAATATGAAAAGATGGCCCGTCTGCAGACAAAGGATAAGAAACCATGATATTTGTACAGGCTGCACTTCAGATTATTTTAGGTATTGCTGGGGGCCTTGCGGTGGGTAGCGGTGTAATTGCTTTTTTTATTGTGCTGGATATCATGCCGCGATTAGCACAACTCACCCGTACGTATAAAAAATCACGTGCATACGAAAAGGCAATGATCGTAGGTTCAGTACTGGGAACTGTGGTCGATTTTTGGAACATTTGCTTGCCACTACCGGGCATATTTACATGGATACCTGGGTTATTTTGCGGAGTGTTTATTGGCTTGCTCGCCGCGGCTCTAACGGAGGTGTTGAATCTCCTGCCTATACTCGCCAAGCGACTCCACATGACCGTGTATATGCTCGGTCTGTTAATGGCAATGGTGCTTGGGAAGGTGACGGGTTCCTTATTTGACTGGTTTGTATACAACCGTTAACAACGAAAGCGAAGGGGGCAAGGAGTATGGATCACAGAGCGGATCAAGAGCATCAGGAGCAGCATCAAGAAGACGGGGGAATTGGAAAGGAAAACCATACCGGCGAAGAAGAGTTAAGTCCATGGCAGAAAAAGCAGGCGCAGGAATCAGCACGTTTTAAACACAAGAAAGAGAGTGAGCGGTCTGATAACGTAGAGGAGTCCGTTCGCTACTGGCAGGCCGAAGATGATATATCGCCGAGGATGAAGGATAATAAGAATACACTTGAAACAGTATTAGGTTTGGGAGAAACCTTTGATGTCGTATTCAGGGAAATGACGCTGGGTGGGCGTCATACCGGATATCTGTTCCTAAATACCTTTGCGAAGGATCAGATCATGCTTGAAGTGCTAAAGCGGCTCACCTATCTGACGCCGGATAATCTCTCTTCGGATGGACTACAAGCGTATTTTGAAAATTTTATTCCACATATTCAGGTGGAGAAGACAGATAAGATGTCTGTCGTCATTAACAAGGTGCTGACGGGGATGAGTGCCTTTTTCATGGAAGGCGAGCGCTTTTCCCTTATTCTGGATACTCGTAATTACCCGGTGCGTAATCCGGAGGAACCTTCTTTGGAGCGGGTTGTGCGCGGTGCTCGCGACGGGTTTACTGAAACAATGCTTACAAATGTAGGTCTGGTGCGCCGGCGTTTGCGGGACCCAGGGCTTAAATTTGAGGCTATGCAGGTCGGACGTCGAACCCGAACAGACGTATGTTTGGGTTACATTGACGATATTGTGGATAAGGTGATGGTGGATACTGTACGAGACAAAATTAAAAATGTTAATTTGGATGGTATTCCGCTGGCCGACAAGCAATTAGAGGAGACTATTATCAATAAAGGTTGGAATCCATATCCATTAGTACGATATTCGGAGCGACCAGATGTCGTGGCATCGCATATCATGGAAGGAAGGCTCGTTATTTTCGTCGATACCTCACCCAGCGTGATGATTTTGCCTACCACTTTTTTTGACTTGTGTCAGCATGCAGAAGAGAATCGGCAAACCGCTTTTATGGGAAGTTATTTGCGCTGGGTACGTTTTATAGGTATATTCGCCTCGATGTTTCTGCTTCCGATGTGGCTGCTAATGGTCATCAATCCCGAATTAAAACCGGCGTTTCTTGATTTTATTGGTCCTCAAAAGGAAGCACATCTTCCGCTGATTGCCCAGTTTATCATTGTAGAACTAGGGGTCGATCTTATGCGAATGGCGGCTGTGCATACTCCGACACCACTGGCTTCCGCTATGGGCTTGATCGCAGCGATTCTGGTCGGTGATATAGCGGTTAAGACGGGACTTTTCGTGAATGAGGTCGTGCTGTATATGGCTGTCGCTGCCATAGGAATGTTCGCAACACCGAGCTATGAGCTGGGGTTGGCGAATAGACTGATTCGACTATTCCTGCTGGTTGCTGTTGCAATTTTTCACGTACCGGGCTTTGTCGTGGGTACGACACTGATCATTTTGATGCTGACGCTGCATCGGTCATATAATTCTTCGTATTTGTGGCCGTTCATTCCTTTTAATGCCAAAGCGTTAGCTTCCATCTTGTTCCGTATGCCTGTACTAGATGCGCCTAACCGCCCGTCATCTAACAAAACGAGGGACAATACGCGTATGCCCCATACGGATGCCGACACAGATTCGAACTCAGGCAATGGACAGGAGCATTAATATAAATGATCTGCATAAAAATCCATTGTTCTTGATGTTTTTTTTGCTATACTGGTGTAAACATTCGATGGAATATGACTAGCTTGTTCCAGAAAGAGAGGCGCCAGAACATGTATTTGCATGGAAGCAGTAAAATTAACAGCAATGGACATTTGGAGATCGGCGGTTGTGATACAACGCTTTTGAAAGAGCGTTTTGGCACGCCGCTATATATTGTTGACGAACAGTTAGTCCGCCGGCGCTGCCGGGAATTCATAGAAGCTTTTCGTGAAACCGGATTGAAGTTTCAAGTTGCTTATGCAAGCAAAGCGTTTTGTGTTATGGCGATGTGTGCTTTAGCTGCTGAAGAAGGAATGTCGCTTGACGTAGTTTCCAGTGGAGAATTGTTTACTGCGCTACAAGCAGGGTTCCCGGCAGAGCGAATCCATTTTCACGGCAATAACAAAACACCGGAAGAAATTGAAATGGCGTTAGATGCGCAAATTGGCTGCTTCGTCGTTGATAGCGAAATGGAGTTGCATTTGTTGCAGGCCCTTGCCTCCGAGAAAGAACAGCAGGTGAATATCTTACTGCGTGTTACACCAGGGGTTGAGGCGCATACGCATGAATATATGGCCACAGGTCAAGAAGATTCGAAATTTGGCTTTGACATTGGGAATGGTACAGCACGCCAAGCAGTGGAACAGGCTATCGAGCTGGACCATCTTAACCTGTTAGGGGTACATTCTCATATCGGTTCGCAAATTTTCGAAGTGAATGGCTTTCAAATGGCTGCTGAACGGGTTGCAGCTTTTTCCAGAGAAATTAAAGAACAGCTTCAGTTTTCTTTCAAAGTGATTAATCTGGGTGGGGGATTTGGCATTCGCTACACAGAGGAGGACACACCGCTGAAAGTATCCACCTATGTGCAGGCTATCGGCGAAGCGGTGAAAACCTATTTTTCAGGACTTTACGATGAACTTCCAGAAATTTGGATTGAGCCGGGACGCAGTATTGTAGGCGATTCAGGCACGACCTTATATACGGTAGGAAGCATCAAGGATATTCCGCAGGTACGTAAATATGTCTCGGTAGATGGCGGGATGACAGATAATCCACGTCCTGCACTGTATCAGGCCAAGTATGAAGCGATGCTGGCTAATCGAGCGCAGGATACGAACGAAGAGACGGTGTCCATTGCGGGCAAATGCTGCGAAAGCGGCGATATGCTTATTTGGGATGTAGAACTACCTCGTATAAATAGCGGCGACTTGCTCGCTGTTGCCTCAACCGGAGCCTACAATTACTCCATGGCGAGTAATTATAACCGAATACGTCGACCAGCAGTTGTATTTGTCAACAACGGTGAGGCCGAGTTGGTGGTGCGTCGGGAAACCTACGAGGATATCGTACGCAACGATGTTGTGCCACAGCGCTTGATTCGTGATCAAGCCAGTCCGGCGGTTCAGCCTAACGCCAAGATTACGGTTTCGTCCTGATTTTAGCATTGTAAGATCAAGCAGGCCATTGAGTCGGTAATAATACACCGGGGACAATGGCCCTTTTTTTTGGACAAGACTTTGCTAAGCGCGGCAATTCATAGTAAACTGGAACTTGATGTTATTTAGTTCTCAAAACAGGTTGAAAAGGAGATACAAACAATGAAAAAAGGTAGAATAGATCTTGAAAACGGCGGTATCGTCGAAATTGACTTTTTCCCAGAAGAAGCTCCAAACACCGTTGCTAACTTTGAAAAGCTGGCAAACAGCGGTTATTACAACGGTTTGAGCTTCCACCGTGTCATTCCGGGCTTTGTGGCTCAAGGTGGTTGTCCAATCGGTAACGGTACAGGCGGTCCTGGTTACACGATTGACTGTGAAACAGCTACGAATACAACAAAGCATGCCAAAGGCGTTCTGTCCATGGCTCATGCAGGTCGCAACACAGGTGGCAGCCAATTCTTTATCTGCTACGCTCCACAACCACATTTAGATGGAGTACATACTGTATTTGGTAAAGTAACCAAAGGTATGGAATTCATTGATGCTGTAAAACAAGGCGACAAAATGAAAGAGGTTAAAGTATTTGACGTGTAATTTTACCGTTAATTACATGATCTTTTTTAAATAGCGTTGCACCTAAGCCGTTCTGTCTTTGGACAGGGCGGCTTTTGTTGTCTTTTGTTTGACGGTTTATTGATTTTCGCAATCACGTAGGCATTACAGTGCGTAAGATCACATTCGAAAAGTAAGTGTTGTGATAGCCTTTTCATAAGAATGCATTTTCCATTTATTTTATATGAGTATTCAAACTCAGTAAGGATTGGAAAAGAAGGGGGCTTATCACATTGTCTATTTTAACGCGCACAAATCGACTCGGATTTTTTGAAATCCGGCTGGAATCCATTGGTGGACTCGGCGCTAATCTGGCTGGCAAAATGTTGGCCGAAACCGGGGTGCTTGGTCTGGGGCTGAATGCTTCAAATTTTTCGTCCTACGGTTCGGAAAAAAAGGGAACTCCGGTTAAAAGCTTCGTCCGCTTCTGTGAGCCGGAGGTCGATATTCGGGATCACAGTCCGATTGAGCAACCGCATGTGGTAGGCATTTTCCATGAAACGTTATACAAAACGGTAAATGTAATTAGCGGACTGCCAGCGGATGGGATTGTAGTGGTTAATTCCACACGTCCAGCAGAAGAAATACGGGCTGATTTGGGACTGGTATCCGGTACATTAGCGGTGGTGGATGCGATGGGCATCGCACTGGAAGAGCGAACCAAACTAAATACGTCCATGCTCGGTGCCTTGTTCCGTGTCTGTGATTTCCTGGACCCGGAAGCGATGAGATCGGTTATTCGCAGTACCTTTGAAAAGAAAAATCCACTGTTAGTGGAACCTAATCTGCGTACGTTTAACCGTGGTTATGATGAAATGGAACTGCACGTATATCCAGTTACTGATGACGCAGAGGATCGGGTTTTTGAACGTCCGCAGCCATTGCTGGGATACGAAACCCAACTACTGGGGGGCGTTATTGCAACTCAGGGAAACAGCATGACGAGAGATGTTAGTGGTTCACGTCAGGGGTATGTGCCTGAATATGAAGCTGATAAATGTACCCATTGTGCCAAGTGTGATTCGATTTGCCCGGATTACTGTTTTGTATGGGAAGAGCAAGCAGACAAACGCGGAAGAATGATGCCATTTTTGCAAGGAATTGATTACCAGTATTGCAAAGGATGTCTGAAATGTGTAGATATTTGCCCGTCGGGGGCATTAAGCTCGCGTCGCGAACAATGGGGATGGGCGGAACAGAATCGAGTTGCCCACCAATTTCCGGCATATGAAGGAGGGCGTGCGTAATGGCAAAACTGGAGGAAGAACTCAAACAGACAGGCGCCGCGCAAGTGACAACGTTCGAATCCGGTAATGAAATGGCAGCTACGGCGGCTGCGCAGATTAATTATCATATGATGGGATATTTCCCGATTACTCCATCTACCGAGGTAGCGCAGTATCTGGATCAGATGAGAACGAGAGGTCAGCATAATATTAAGCTGGTTGCAGCAGACGGAGAACACGGATCGGCAGGGATTTGTTATGGAGCTGCCGCAGCGGGAGCGAGGGTTGTGAACGCCACTAGTTCGCAAGGTTTCCTGTACATGCTGGAGCAGTTACCTGTTCAGTCAGGTACCCGTTTTCCAATGGTTATGAATCTGGTGACACGAGCTGTTAGTGGTCCCCTGGATATTCGCGGGGATCATTCGGACCTGTACTATGGTTTGAATACAGGCTGGGTCATTTTGACGGCAAGTACACCACAGGCTGTGTATGATATGAACATCATGGCACTAAAAATCGCAGAGCATAGCGATGTTAGGCTGCCTGTAATGGTCGCATATGACGGTTTTTATACGTCCCATCAAAAACGTAAAGTGCAATATTTTGCCGATGCTGAGACCGTGCGCGGTTTTGTAGGTCCTAACCCGAACTTGAATTATCCGAATATTACGGATTTTGATCATCCTGTTACCGTGGGTGCGCATATGAACGGTGATGACCTGACGAATAATCATGTTCAGCTATCCGAAGCACTGAAGCTGTCAGAAGGAGTATATGAGCAGGTAGCAGCAGAATATGCCGCTTTATCCGGTCGGGAATACCCGATTTTGGATCTGTATCATATGGAGGATGCTGAGGTCGCGGTATTCCTGTTGAATTCGGCGGCTGAATCGGCCAAGGATGTGGCGGATCAACTCCGCGCGCGCGGGATTAAAGCTGGTGTGATACGTCCGAATATCATCAGACCGTTCCCAGCTGCACAACTACGGGAAGCATTACGCGATGTCAAGGCGCTGCTGGTAGGTGAACGTGCAGATTCGTATGGGGCAGACGGCGGTAATTTAACGCATGAAATTAAAGCGGCCTTGCAGGAGGACCCGCTGAACCGGACACTCGTGTTGAGTCGTATATTTGGCTTGGGCGGCAAGGATTTTTATGCGGAAGATGCAGAGGCGTTCTTCCAGCTTGCGATTGAGGCGGCAGAGGCCGGACGAGCCGAGAAGCCCTTTGATTATTACGGAATTAATCCGGGTTCACCGGACAAGGTGATGCCGCAAGTTATGCAACCGCCACGTGGCAATGCATACCGTACGGGTCTGATTCAGGTTACGCCGGACGAGGCGACCGGGAAGCTCAAAGTCAAGGTACCACCCCTGCGGTCGTTGACGACCAAACCACGCCGTCTTACACCAGGTCACGGGGCTTGCCCAGGATGTGGGGCATTGTCTGCGCTGGAACTGTTTTTCAAAGGTATTGAAGGGGATATTGTCGTGCTGTTCCAGACAGGCTGCGTATATGTGACGACGACAGGGTATCCATATACATCACACAAACAACCGATGATCCACAATCTTTTTCAAAACGGGGCCGCTACACTTTCGGGAGCGCTGGAAGCTTATATGGAAATGAAGCGCCGCAATGAAATTGAGATGTCGGACGATCCGACCTTTATCATGATCAGTGGTGACGGTGGGATGGATATTGGTATGGGTTCTGCGATTGGTGCGGCTCTGCGTAATCATAAGCTGATCATGTTGGAATATGATAACGAAGGGTACATGAATACAGGTTCACAGCAATCGTACTCCACTCCGCTCGGTCACATGACCAGTACGTCGGGTGTAGGGAAAATGCAAAAAGGAAAGCAAGGGCATCACAAGGATACCGTGCAAATCATGGCTGCTTGTAACATTCCGTATGCTTTTACAGCAGCTGAAAGTCATCCGCAGGATATGCTGCGTAAAGCAGCCAAAGCTCAATGGTATGCGAACAACGTGGGTACGGCCTATGGTAAGATCCTGTGCGCCTGCCCGCTGAATTGGAAATCCGAAGACAGACTGGGCACCAGCATTGTGGGCGCCGCAGTCGAGTCCTGTTTCTTTCCTTTGTACGAAATAGAGCAAGGCAGTACGACGATTACGTATAATCCGGAAGACAAGGGAAAACGGATTCCAGCTGCAGAATGGTTGAAATTAATGGGTAAAACGAAGCATCTTCTCAAGGAAGAGGCTACGCTGGCTACCTTTGAGCAGGAGATTGAGCGTCGCTGGACTACCCTGAAAAAGAAACATGAAATTTCAGAGCTATAATTCTGTTTTTTGCATAATCATCGATTAGCATTGTTAGCCGCTGTTACTGTAGTGGTTCGATCAAGATTCTTTGCGCTTATTGCGCAAAGAATCTTTTTTGTCGTTTATGGGTTCAAGCATAAAAAAACAGGTAATGATTTCCGATATAGGAGTGGAGGCCTATAAGAGGCACGTTAAAAAGTTTTCTTCTGAATTTTAAGATGCAATGAGGTGCAGGTAATGATTAAGCTGAATACAGTTGAAATAATCGAAATTATAAAGAAGCAGATCCCTAAGGTTATGAACATCAAGCCAGTAGAACTAAAGTTTACGGACGATTTTGGACGGGCCTCGCTGGCAGCGACAGAACACAAATTCACACTGACGAACCAGCATTATTCTGCCAAGGTGATGGATTGCGTGTTAGAAACACAAGTACGCCCCATTTTAATGTGTGAAATTATTTATTTTCTGAAATGCGAGTTTATTGACGGACATGTTGATGTGCGACTGGATTATGAGGCATGTTCTGAGGAAGGGCGGGGACCTGTTGCTTCAGCCGTAATTACCTTTGATCATGCAACAGAGTTGGGAGTCGAGGAGCTGGCCGATCTGATTGACTTGGCGCTTCATATGAATGATAAAACCTGGTTTGAAGAACTCTCCAGCCAATATGTCAAAACCAAAGCAGGCGCTTCTATTAGATAACTTGCTTTTTTTAGAAGTCGGTGCTAATATACGTAACAAGTTTAATGTTAATTCAATTAAATAAGAGCAAGATCCTTCGGGGCGGGGCGAAATTCCCCACCGGCGGTGATGACATGTTTGTGGATCGTTTTTGTGAGAAACAGCATGGCTTAGTCCGTGACCCGGATGCTGAATGATCGGCAGAAGGTGGACCTGGTGCAAATCCGGGACCGACAGTATAGTCTGGATGGGAGAAGGATACGAAGCGCATGTGCATGACGTGACATGTGCCGATTTTTAGCATACCCAATTGTGCGTACGGCTTATTTCGTTGTAGGACAGCATCGGGCGATAGCTTGCTTAAGCTTTCTTTTTGATGGGTGTTCTGAGCGTATTTGGTTGTATCCTCAGTCATGCTTTCTATTGGCAAACCTATGATTTCATGTCGTCTTAAGATGCATATGAACTGCGCTTGTATACTACAAATGTGACTCTCATCACCCCCATGACGGATTGAATCCGAACTGGGGGTTTTTTGCGCTTATAGCTGATGAATTAGGGATAAACTGAAATGTAGTGGAAAGGAGTGAAGGCATGTTTACCGGATTAGTTGAGGAAGTGGGTCGCATTCAAACTATTTCCAAAAGCGGTGAAGCGATGGTGCTGGGGATTTCGGGTTCCGTAGTGTTGGGCGATTTGAAAATAGGAGACAGTGTCTCGGTGAATGGCGTTTGCCTGACCGCGATACGGATTGGTTCGAAAGACTTTAAGGTTGATGTGATGCCGGAAACCTTTCGCAGCACTAATCTGAAAGAGTTGAGATCCGACAGCCGAGTCAATCTGGAGCGAGCAATGGCGGCGAGTGGAAGGTTCGGAGGACACATCGTGCAAGGACATGTGGACGGGACGGGAACGATTCGCGGGGTGACATCAGACCAGAATGCAGTTGTGTTCGAAGTTGAGCCTAAAAATCAAACATTATTTAAATATATTCTACTCAAAGGGTCAATCACAATTGATGGTATCAGCCTCACAGTCGCACAGCGTACGGGAGATACCTTTGCCGTATCCATTATTCCCCACACTTTATCCGAAACGGCCTTACAAGCCAAACGTGAGGGGGATACCGTCAATATCGAATGTGATATTTTGGGCAAATATGTAGAACAGCTTTTAAATTACAGAGGTGCAGCGGAGGCGGAGAGAGTAGAAAAAGCTCCTCTCAGTTTGGACTATTTGGCGAAACACGGCTTTGCCTGATATTGAATGGTAAGCCTGTTTAGGAGCATTCGTGGCACAAGACATAAGGAGGAAAGTGTTATGGATAGAGGTAGCCAAACAAGTGCAATGGCAAACGTCATGGAGCATGGCGAGTTGGAACATGACGAAGAGATTCGTTTGGATTCCATCGAAGAAGCGTTGGAGGATTTAAAAAACGGTAAAGTCGTTATTGTAGTGGATGATGAACAGCGCGAAAATGAAGGCGATTTTATCGCTTTGGCTGAAAAAGCGTCGCCTGAGGTCATTAATTTCATGATTACAGAAGGTCGTGGGTTGGTCTGTGTGCCAATCACACGACAAAGAGCCGAAGCTTTGGAATTGCATCCTATGGTAGAGCAAAATACAGATTTCCACGGTACTGCCTTTACGGTATCGGTAGATCATATGGAGACAACAACGGGTATTTCAGCGGCCGAGCGCTCCTTGACTGTACGCGCCTTGGCAGACGAAGCAGTCACAGGAAGTGATTTCCGCAAGCCTGGTCACATGTTCCCGCTGATTGCTCGCGATGGTGGTGTCTTGCAGCGTGCTGGTCACACTGAAGCGGCTGTTGATCTGGCCCGACTCAGTGGCTTCAAGCCTGCTGGGGTCATTTGCGAAATTATAAAGGAAGATGGCTCAATGGCCCGCCTGCCTGATCTGGCAGTGGTCGCCAAGCGACATCAATTGAAACTGATCAGTATTCAGCATTTGGTGGACTACCGTCGTCGTTTGTCATTGTAAAAATACATCTCGGTTCCAAGTAAATCTGAAGTATTATCCGAAGTCCCTAAATAATTAAACTATGAGAGGTTGATTAAACATGGCACGTTTTCTAGAAGGTAATCTCGTATCGAACGGTTTAAAATATGGTATTGTGGTGGGTAGATTTAATGAGTTTATTACGAGCAAGCTGTTAAGCGGCGCAATTGACGCCCTTCAACGACATGGTGCGCAGGAAGATGAAATTGATGTAGCCTGGGTTCCGGGTGCATTTGAAATTTCACTGATTGCACAAAAAATGGCTGCAAGCGGCAAATATGATGCCGTAATTACGCTGGGTACGGTCATCCGTGGTTCTACTTCACATTATGATATCGTCTGCAATGAAGTGGCCAAGGGTGTGGCAGCAAGCAGCCTGAAAACGGGAGTGCCTGTTATTTTTGGGGTAGTGACGACAGAAAACATTGAACAGGCTATTGAACGAGCAGGTACGAAGGCTGGTAATAAAGGTTGGGATTCTGCATTGGCTGCGATTGAAATGGCCAATCTCGGCAAGCAATTTTAATTATAGGAATAGCTGAATAGAACGGTATAAACTGCAAGGTGAAAAGGGATTGGATTGTTAAGCAAGGCGATGACGTATATACTACAGAAAGAGGGATTGATAACGTAGAGCATAAGTGCTATAGGGAAAGGTATTGTTGAATGATGATTGGAGTAAGGCAGGGGGAAGCACATTGACAGTCGTAAACTACAAGCTGGAAACATTCGAGGGTCCGCTGGATCTACTGTTGCATCTGATTGATAAAGCCGAGATCGACATTCAGGATATCCCGATTAGCGATATTACTGATCAGTATATGGCTTTTTTGCACAGTATGCAGGAGCTGGAACTGGACATTACGAGCGAGTTTCTGGTGATGGCGGCGACGCTCTTATCTATTAAGAGTAAATTGTTGCTTCCCAAGCCACCTGTGATGGAATATGACGATTTGGATTTTTATGAGGAAGAGGATTATGATCCACGTGAGGAACTGGTCCGCAAGCTGGTGGAGTATCGTAAATATAAAGGGATTGCTCGCCATCTAAGTGAACGTGAGTGGGAGCGGAGTCTAATTTATGGCAAGGAGCCAGAAGATCTAAGCGCATTCCTGCCCACTGAACCCGCAAATCCGGTGCATGGGCTGCATGCAAGCGATTTGGTCGCGGCCTTTCAGCGTGCTTTGCGCAAAGCAGAACGACGTACGACGGTAACCCGTGTTCATCGAGACGAAATTTCAGTCAAGGACCGTATCCGGCAAGTTATCGGGGCGTTAGAGATGCTGGGGAACGGAGGACGGCTGCTGTTCTCCAAGCT
The DNA here is from genome assembly GCF_038008045.1 of Paenibacillus sp. FSL P2-0173. Taxonomy (NCBI): domain Bacteria; kingdom Bacillati; phylum Bacillota; class Bacilli; order Caryophanales; family Paenibacillaceae; genus Paenibacillus; species Paenibacillus sp. FSL P2-0173. Next base: position 798,034 of record NZ_JBBOYK010000001.1, on the reverse strand, counting down.
GATGCATGAGGATATGTATCGGCATGAGGTGGTTGTGACCTTTTTGGCTATCCTTGAACTGATGAAAATGAAACAAATTTTCTGTTATCAGGAGAAGCTTTTCGATGATATTGTAATGGAGTGGAGAGGGGATTTACGGGTTAATGGATTATCTGAAGCTGAAATCAATTATTGAGGGACTGCTGTTTCTCGCAGGAGAGGAAGGGTTGTCCACCAAGCAGATCGCCGACATTGTAGAGCAGCAGCAAGAGCTGGTTGAACAGTGCCTGGAAGATATGAAGCAGGACATGGAGCAGGGGGGAAGGGGCTTGCAACTTGTCCGTATTGCCGGTCATTATCAGCTTGCAACTTTATCCGAACATGCACCTTACTTTGAAAAGCTCGCATACTCTCCGGCACGTGCCTCACTGTCTCAAGCTGCTTTGGAGACGCTGGCCATTGTTGCCTACCGCCAGCCCATTACAAGAGTTGAAATCGAAGAGATTCGGGGTGTCAAATCCGAGCGGGCCATACATACACTGGTCAACAAGGAGCTCATTGAAGAGAAAGGTCGAGCTGAAGCCATCGGACGGCCAATATTGTACGGAACGACGAAATCATTTTTGGATTATTTCGGTCTGGGCTCTTTGGCAGATCTACCGCAACCGGAGCTGTTCGAGGATTCGGACAATTTGGAGGAAGAGACTCAATTATTGTTCGAGCGTCTGGAGAACAGCCAGCCTGCGGCCAACGATTTGGATCTTGAATCCCAATAAAGTTGCTCCGGATCTTGCGGCTCACTTATGTAAAAGCTCAAACATTCAGCCAGTCCTCACGTAGTTGGGGGCTGGCTGTTGGTATTTTAAGATGCATGATTTTCCGGCGAACGGTCATACTATTTTTGCCATGATATCTATAGCAAAAAGGTAGGGAGGACTCGCCAGTGTGGAAATGGATCAGTATCGCCATCATCGTCGTTATATTACTTGTGCTGGCTATTCTGCTCTCTCGTATTCGATTGAAGCTGGATATTGCCAAACATGACAATGATGATCGGGCGCATCTAGAGATCAGATTTCTATACGGGATGATTAAAATGAATTACGATATTCCGGCCATTCTCATAACAGGTTTAAAAAAAGGGCTTCTCTATCGGCTTGACCGCAATAAAAACATACATAAAACGGATGCTTCCGTAGATAGCGGAAATATTGATACAGAAAAAATAAAGCAATTTATACATGATATACGGGTTTTGCTCAAGGGAACGAAATCCTTACATCGATGGTTGCGACATACCTTGGCGCATGTGACGTTGTCCAAAATGGAATGGTCTACCAATATAAGTCTTGCTGATGCGGCTTATACAGCTACCTCAACCGGTATTTTATGGGGATTGAAAACGACCTTGATCGGTTTTGCTACCAGCTTTGTACGTGTGGACTGTATCCCGAAGCTGTTTGTCGTGCCCTATTGGGTGGATCGCTTGCGTTTTACTACCACCTTGACCTGTGAAGCAAATATGTCGCTTGGTTATTTGATTTTCTCTATGCTCATGTTAGCTTACCGCATATGGCGCGTTCCGGGTGGACCGGAGGCGTGGAAACGGGTTTTTTCCAAAAAAACTGAGGATCCTCAAGCTACCAGTGAAAGTTAAACAGTGGAGTGAGGTGAGACTCAATCCTTTCTGAACTATCGAATGACATACATATTTCCTTGAACCCCTGCGCACAATAGCGAAAGAAAAGGCAGTCTACGCTTGAGATAAGCAGAGGAGGAATAAATCATGTCAGATCACCCGATTCAAGGGCTCATGCAAACCGCAATGGAAAACATCAAAGCCATGGTAGATGTGAATACGATTGTAGGAGACGCAGTGGAAACACCCGATGGTTCCGTTATTTTGCCAATCAGTAAGGTAGGATTTGGTTTCGCTGCCGGAGGAAGTGATTTTAACGTAGACGAAGAGGCACTTCATACTTCCTCGGCGTCGGGTAATCATAGCGGGAAGGAAGGGCATCCTTTTGGAGGCGGTAGCGGTGGTGGTGTATCTATTCATCCCATTGCTTTTCTGGTTGTTGGCAAACAGGGGGCACAAATCGTTCCATTGGACAATCAAACGCATCTGATTGAGAAGCTCATTGACTCCACGCCATACCTGATTGATAAGGTTCAGTCTATCTTCCAGAACGCAGGCGGCAACTTGCAGACTCCACCCCCACAGGTACCTGTAGATGTTGCTACGGATCACAGTAATTCTGGCCCGGCTTACTTGTAAAAGTTATTGAAATTAAAAGCGTTCTCTCAGGAAGGTATCCCAAAGCCGAGTATAGGCTAAGGAATACCTTCTTTTCTGCTTGTACTTGGCCCTATCCCCGAATATACTGCCTTCTCCCAATGACAGTATGTATATGGTGACTGTATTCCTGTTGATACAAAGTATGCAGCGAGATTTCATTTTTTCGATTTCCTTCGGCAGCAAACTGGGATAGGTAGATGAAGTCCGGATAGATCACTTCATCCGTCAAATAAGCAGATACCGTGGCTTCCGGTCGACGATGTTGATTCAGGGAATCGATAATACCCTTCGCCGGCAAGATGCCAATCCCATGTCCATAAAACAAGTCTTCCTTCAGCTTAACGACATTTTCTCCTTTCCATTCCAATGTTTCAGACGACACATCCGGATTGTTGAAATACAGAATATCGCCAGGAGCCGCTTTATGACTTCCTTCCTGCTGTATGAGCCTGAGGTCGCTGTCATAGTGCCAGTCATACAGCAGCATATCTGCAAAAATCCGATTAAACTCACTTTCCAAAATGGAATCCAGCACTCCTTTGTACAGCACAATAACCATAGCTGTTGCACATTCAAAAGCGTATTGATGTCCGTTTAAAAAGATATCTCTGATCCCCTGTGCCGGTGTGACACCTGCTTTGATCTGAAAGCCACCTTTTTCCGTTAAATCCCAAAATTGCTGGTTGCAACGTGCGGTAGAAAACGTGGCAAAGGATACACCACTACGGTGTAATGCTTCTGCGGACTCTACAATCCGCGATCTTAAAATCATTTCAAACTGTAGTCGCTGCATGTTATAACCCCTCGATCCATATTTAACGTTTAGTAACTAATATATATGTATTCAGGGAGGGATGTTGCTTAGTTTGTGTAGAAAGAAAGCGAAAAAAGAGCAGCTAATGGCTGTCCTGTAAAGGAATTTTCTGTTATAAAGGTGGACATACTTTGAACAGCTTGGACATAGAATGGTACAAGACTTGCTCAAAACCGGAGGAATCCAAATGTTTAAAAAAAAGCAACACATCCACGCGGACCACAGCCATTTCTTGAATAAGGCACGCGCATTTGTTTTGCCGCTGGTACTTCTGCTTATTTTGTCATTGCCGCTTACGTTGCTAAGTCCGCAGCCCGTTCGGGGAGCGATAAAAACAGAAGCAGCACCGCCCTCATTAGGAACCCATGCACAGGCTGCTTCTTTAATTGATGTCACATCAGGAAGAATCATTTATTCTACCGAGGGTGACCGGGAGCTACGTATTGCCAGCCTGACCAAAATTATGACTGCGATCGTGGCCATTGAACATGGACGCTTGCAGGACCGGGTAAAGGTGAGTCCAACGGCGTATGCCAAAGAAGGTTCCTCGCTTTTTCTGCAAATGGGTGAACAAATGTCGCTGGAAAATATGCTGTACGGCTTAATGCTCCGTTCTGGTAATGATGCCGCTTCTGCCATTGCTGAGCATGTGGGGGGGACAGAAGAGGGATTTGTCCATTTGATGAATGACAAGGCGGTTCAGCTTGGGCTAAGCCATACACATTTTGCTAATCCGCACGGGCTGGATGCCGAGGGACATTATTCCTCAGCCAATGATATGGCCCGGCTTACTGCTTATGCGCTGCATAATCCAACTTTTGCCCGTATCGTAAAAACAGAACTGAAAAAAGCACCGAATCCCAACGATTCTTGGGACTACTCATGGCACAACAAAAACAAAATGCTGCGGCTGTATGAGGGAGCTGACGGGGTGAAAACAGGCTTTACCAAAAAAGCGTTTCGCTGTCTGGTCAGTTCGGCCACACGGGACGGTCGCCAGCTCGCTGCTGTTACCTTGAATGACGGGGACGATTGGAACGATCATGCCCGTATGCTTGATTACGGATTTCGATATTATCCGCTCATTCCGATTACGGACAAGCAGCAACCTATCGATGGTTACCCACTATTAACAGGTACAAGCTTTGCATATCCTTTACATGATAGTGAGAAGACCCAGTTGCACAAAAGACTAGTGTTGTATAAAAATTCCGCCTCTGTAGACAGAGCGGACATATCTTTTGGCTTACGAGGACGGGTCGAATTCCTATTGGATGGTGAACTTATTGGTTCCGTTCCTGTGTATGAAAAAGGGAGTAAGCTGCCTGCTCAAAGTACCGTACGGCCACAGCAGGAGGCTCCAACTGCACAAGATCCTGCGAACAATACTCAGCAACGAGGTTGGACGAGCAGATGGAACGAAATTCTTAAAAATTTGTTTGGAGCCTAGGGCAAGCAGGAAATAGAGCTGCACGTGTCACATCATTGGGTAAAGGAGGAATCAGCCATGATTCATCTCATATGGGTGGCTTTGATTTGTATTGGATTTGTATTTGCTGCCGCGCAGGGAAATATTGAGGTGGTGACGAAAGCGGCTTTTGACGGGGCAACTACGGGGGTTACAGTGTGCTTTGGACTGATAAGTGTGCTGGTATTTTGGATGGGCATGATGAGGCTGGCTGAAGATGGCGGGCTCTTACAGAAAATATCCAAGCTGCTTTCTCCTTTGGTTGCCTTTCTCTTCCCTGATGTTCCGCGTAATCATCCCGCTATGGGTTACATTTTGTCCAATATGAGCGCCAATCTGCTGGGTCTGGGGAATGCAGCCACACCGATGGGAATCAAGGCGATGCAAGAGTTGCAGACGCTCAATCCAGATAAGCAAACCGCCACACCAGCCATGTGTACGCTGCTCGCCCTGAATACAGCCAGTATTACGCTTATTCCTACGACGTTGATCGCGATACGGCTTAATTTTCATTCCGCACATCCGGCAGAAATCGTTGGTACAACACTGGTAGCGACCGCAATAGCCACCTTTGCCGCAATTGCGGCGGACCGTTGGTACCGTAGTCGAGAATTGCGCCGCCGTCCTCCAGCGATTCCGCCGTTCCAGACATCCTTGGCGCCACTCACCTCACCAGCATCAACATCTGCTGCCTCTTCAACAACGTCGTCCGTATCTTCACCTGCCGTTCCGCGAACGGGAATCAAGGCTGCCAAGGGCAGGGACACCACTTGGAAAGGATGAGGGAGGCATGCTTTATTTTATTAACCTCGTATCAACTTGGGCTATCCCGGTTATTCTCGCTTTTATTCCTTTATATGCATATGCCAAAAAGGTACCTGTCTACGATTCTTTTGTGGATGGAGCTAAAGACGGCTTTTCTACCGCCATCAGCATTATTCCTCATCTCGTAGGCATGATGGTGGCGATTAGCATTTTTCGAGCATCCGGCGCTTTGGACTATTTGATCTCCTGGGTAACGCCATGGATTAAGCACTGGGGCGTCCCCGGTGAGGTATTGCCTTTAGGCTTGCTTCGTCCATTGACGGGCACTGGTTCACTTGCGTTTACGACGGATCTAATTCGCACCTATGGCCCGGATTCCATGATCGGTCGGATCGCTTCAACGATTCAGGGCAGCACAGACACGACGCTGTATGTGCTAACTGTATATTTTGGTGCGGTAGGTATCCGCAATGGACGGTATGCTTTGAAGGTAGGACTATTTTCAGATGTGGTTGGTTTTGTGGCAGCCATTGCGATTTGCCTGCTTATATTTTAATTTCTGTATCGTTTTTTGAACGGGGGTTGTGATTTTGCTCATGGATGGGTATCATTAGCATGAGGTGAATTAGCGAACATGGAAAGATTGCAGAAAATATTGGCCCAAGCTGGTGTAGCTTCCAGACGTAAATGTGAGGAGCTTATTCAGGCGGGCAGCGTGGAAGTGAACGGGGTTGTCGTAACTGAACTGGGAACGAAGGCAGACCCTGATCAAGATATGATTACGGTAAAGGGACGCCCGATCAAAACCGAGAAAAAAATCTATCTGATGATGAACAAACCTAAAGGAGTTATTACGAGTGCTTCCGATCCGGAAGGCCGTAAAATCGTGTCAGACTATCTGAAAGGCGTTAAGGAACGCGTATATCCGGTAGGACGTCTCGATTACGACACCGAAGGGCTGCTGTTGCTTACCAATGATGGCGAGTTCGCCAATCTGCTCACCCATCCCAAGCATCATGTGCCCAAGACATATGTGGCAACAGTCAAAGGCGTTCCGCATGGTACTGAGCTGGACAAGCTGAAAAAAGGAATCGTGCTGGAAGATGGCATTACTGCACCAGCCGAGGTAGAATATAAAGATGTAGATCCGAATGGTAAGGAGTCTGTGATCCAGATTACCATTTATGAAGGCAGAAATCGCCAGGTAAGACGGATGTTTGAGGCCATTTCACACCCAGTCATCAGACTCAAGCGGATTGCCTTCGGAGATCTTTTGCTACAAAACTTGAAGCGCGGTCTGACCAGACCCCTAACTAAGGACGAAATCAACCGTCTCATTCAACTTGCCAAATCAGACAACACGAAAAAGAAACGGACAGGACGGGGGTCATAACCCCGGCCTTTTTGGTGTAAAGAGACTGTTGGATGAGAGTAAAGTTTGACCAAGCACAGGAAAATAGTAAAATAGAGAGAATGCTTTTTTTAGCGAAGGGGCTGGGAATATGTCAGAACAAAGCAACCGCATATTAATTGTAGACGATGAAGAACGCATTCGCCGCCTTCTGCGGATGTATCTGGAAAAAGAAGGATATGTAATTGACGAAGCTGAGGATGGTGAGATTGCCCTCCAAAAAGCGACTGCAAGCGATTACAGCATTATTTTGCTCGATGTAATGCTTCCGGGGATGGATGGAATTGAGGTATGTACACGGCTGCGTCAGACCAAAGCTACACCTGTGATTATGCTGACTGCCAAAGGCGAGGAAGTGAACCGTGTACAAGGCTTTGAAGTCGGAGCCGATGATTATGTGGTTAAGCCCTTTAGCCCGCGAGAAGTCATTTACCGGGTGAAGGCGATTTTACGCCGTTCGTCGGAAACTGCCTTTTTAACGAAAGAGGCGGTACCAAGCAATAGTATTGTTTTTCCGAATCTTATCATTGAGCATGATGCGCACCGGGTAACTGCGGGTGGAATTGAAATCAGTCTCACGCCTAAAGAGTACGAGCTGTTGCATTATTTGGCGGTGTCACCAGATAAAGTCTTCTCGCGCGAAGAACTGCTGAAAGACGTTTGGAATTACGAATTTTTTGGTGATCTGCGCACTGTGGATACGCATGTGAAACGGCTTCGTGAAAAGCTGAATAAGGTATCGCCAGAGGCAGCGGCTATGATTACGACCGTGTGGGGCGTAGGTTATAAGCTGGAGGTTCCAAAATAACGTGAACTTCTGGAGATCGCTGGTGGGCAAGCTGTGGATCACCATCATTTGTCTTGTAGGCTCTGTGCTTATTTTTCTAGGGCTTTTTTTATTGCCGTACATCAACAGAAATTTTGCGGCGTATGAATCGACGGAAATCAAGCATTTGTTCACCTATACATGCATTGTCGGATTTTTATTGACGACCTTTTTTGCCCTATTCCTTTTTACTAAAATCACACAGCCTATGCAGCTGTTGATTCAGGCGGCGAATGCGATTCGTGAGGGAAGGTATGATACTCGGCTTTCGCTGGTGACCAGTGATGAAATTGGAGAACTGGCGAAAACTTTTAATCATATGTCTACGGAACTGGAAGCAACGATCCGCAGTCTGAATGAGGAAAAAAACCATTTATCCAGTGTACTGCGAAGCATGTCTGATGCAGTAATCACCTTCGACAGAAGCGGACAAATCATCTTGACGAATCCGCCGGCACAAAGTCTGTTGGATATCTGGAAAAAGCTGGAGTGGCAGGAGCGTGATCTGGAGGAGTTTGGAGCTTCTGTACCTGAGCCTTTGCAGTCTCTGTTCCATACCGTTATGGACAGGGGAGAGGATGTCGGAGACTATATCCATGTCAAGAAGGGCTCCTGGTCGGTGCAGATGGCGCCTCTGTATACGGATAATGCAATCCGCGGTGCAGTAGCTGTGCTTAGAGATATTACGGAAGAAGTGAAGCTTGAGAAGATGCGGAGTGATTTTGTGGCCAACGTCTCTCATGAAATCCGTACACCTTTATCTATGATGCAGGGCTACAGCGAGGCGTTGCTGGATGGTATGGCGGGTTCACCTGAAGAATCCGAGGAGCTGGTACAGGTCATCCATGATGAATCATTACGCATGGGAAGATTAGTCAAAGATCTGCTTGATCTGGCCCGAATGGAGGCTGGTCATACAGACATGCACCGACAGGAAGTGGATGTGAATGAGCTGATCGAGCGTGTTCATCGTAAATTTACGGTACGTTCGAAGGAACAGGGACTGACACTCGATTACCATGAGCAAGGCCAACGTTTGCTGCTGCCTGAGGCAGATGAAGACCGACTGGAGCAGGTATTGACCAATTTGCTGGATAATGCATTCAGACATACACCCGGCGGGAAAAAGGTTACTATTGCGGCGGATCGAATTTTGGGAGAACGGCACGAGTTAATCCGTATTCGGATTAAGGATGAAGGTGTAGGCATTGCCAGCGAGGATCTACCTTATATTTTCGACCGCTTCTACAAGGCAGATAAGGCCAGAGTACGTGGTGAGGATAAAGGGACTGGTTTGGGGCTTGCTATTGTCAAGAATATTGTAGAGGCTCACGGAGGCTCTGTCTCTGCTGCCAGCGCATTGGGGGAAGGGACGGAATTTACTATTTTGCTGCCGATCTCCAACAAAACAAAGCTGGGTCTGTAACAGGCTTATAAGCCCCAACTGATATACCCCGGTTTGCAGGCATCCTCGGAAGAGGGTGCTTTTTGTTGAAAAATCAACATTTATCTTGTTCAACGTGGAACATCCTGTTTCAAGATAATTGCTCTCATGATAGATAACGGTATAAGAAAAAGACGCCTGGGTAGCCAGGCGCCTCTCTTTATTATAAACCTTGGACTTCTCAATACTGTCTGGAACTAATCTAGCACTACTTCTTGGGCAGTATTTAGTTCTGGCAAACCAACGAGTTGAACCAGCACATCTTTAGGCACGGCTTTATCGACGGTCAAGATCATGATGGCTTCTCCGCCGACAATTTTACGCCCTACTTGCATGGAAGCGATATTGACGCCGTTCTCCCCAAGCAAGGTGCCGACACGACCGATAATGCCTGGTTTATCATTGTGGGAGATGAGCAGGAAATGAGCTTCTGGTGCCACATCTACTGGGAACTGGTTCAACCGAACAATACGTTCGCCATAGCCTGCCAGCAGGGTGCCAGATACACGTTGCTCTTCGCCGCTCTGGGTTTTGAGTGTAACGGTAATCAGGTTGGTAAATCCCTTGGTGGCGGGCGCCTGAGACACGACAAGATGGATGTCACGTGTTTTGGCCAGATGTACAGAGTTTACAATGTTCACATCGCTGCCCAGATGACGGCTAAGTACACCTTTCAAAATATAACGTGTCAGCGGCTGTGTATCCACAGAGGACAAATCACCAGCGTAATCTACCTGAATTTCACGTACAGCCTGATTCGTGATCTGAGCGGCAAAGCTGCCCAGCTTCTCTCCAAGCGAGAAATATGGCTGCAATTGCGTCATGACGTTGGATGGTACTGGAGGCATGTTGACCGCATTTTTAAAAGGCTCATCACGCAAAATATGCAGCACTTGCTCGGACACATCGATAGCTACATTCTCCTGAGCTTCGACAGTTGAGGCACCCAGATGTGGTGTGACTATAATTTTCGGATGACTCAGGAATGGGTGATCCTGTGCTGGCGGCTCTGATTCGAATACGTCAAAGGCTGCACCGGCAACGATACCTTCATCAATGGCTTCAACAAGAGCCATTTCATCGATAACTCCGCCCCGGGCACAGTTGATGATGCGCATTCCTTTTTTCATCACTTCAAACTGTGGACGAGCAATCATATGTTTCGTTTCTGGTGTTAATGGTGTGTGTACGGTCATAAAATCTGCGTTGCGGATAATTTCGTCCACGCTCGCCAGCTTAATGCCCAGCTTCTCAGCGCGTTCTTCCGTTAGAAATGGATCATAGCCGAGGATGCTCATGCCAAATGCTTTGGCACGTTTAGCCACCTCACTGCCGATACGTCCCATGCCGAGGACTCCAAGTGTTTTGTTACGCAGTTCGACACCGAGGAATGTTTTACGATCCCATGTACCGCCAATGGTTTTGGCATACGCCTGTGGAATATGACGTGCTAGAGCCATCATCATCGCAAAAGTGTGCTCACATGTCGTAATCGTGTTGCCGTCAGGAGCGTTAATAACGATAATCCCGCGCTGTGTTGCTGCTTCAAGGTCGATGTTGTCCACTCCGACCCCAGCTCGCCCTACAACCTTGAGGTTCTTACCTGCCGTCATGATGCGTTCGGTTACCCGAGTCTGGCTTCGAACGAGTAACGCGTCATAGTCACCAATAATTTGAACCAATTCATCCTCGCTGAGACCTGTGTTCTTGTCCACTGTGACATCGTCTGCATCCATCAGTTGCTGGATGCCCAGGTCACTGATCGGATCGGATACTAACACTTTAAACATTTGGTTTCCTCCTCAAAGTTAACTTCTTTTATGGACAGGATGTACTTCAAACTGAAATACATTCCATAAAGAACATGAAAAAACTTGAAATGCTTCTAAAAGTACAGGAGAGCGGTGTGAAATACTAGTGTGATAACGCATTGACGCAGAAAAGGGATGGAATAGCATTATGCACCAAACTAACGACCAAAAGTCTTATGCGGAGACACTTTGCGGTTTTCGGGCATCAAAAAAACTCCCGAATCACATACTATCTCCATAGTAAGGGACGAGAGTTATCGTGGTACCACCCTAATTCGCAGCCATTTCGCAATGGACTGCCTTCAGCGGTCATAAAATGACCGAAAGGATAACGGTTTTCTGCCGATTGCATCTAATGCCGGGAAATATTCCCCAGACCTCGGTGCAATAACTCAGGAGCGCTGAAAGTAGTTACTTCGTCACCGGCTTCCACCCAAGCACCGGTTCTCTGAGGACGAAATCAATACCTTTTCTCCATCATTGTTGTTGTCGCTAATAATTTTTTCATAATGTATCATGGCTTACATGGGCATGTCAATAGGACATGCGACATGTGTGGATAGCCGGCTAGATATATAGCTACAGAATGCGGAAAATTAAGATTTAAGTCTTCTTGAATCCGTCCGACTTTTTGGCTATGATGCTAAAGAAGACTATGCAGAGGACTAACTAACTATGAAAAAGCTTAAAGTGAAATGGAAAAGAGCGCAAATTCATGAATTGAATGACCGCTTGCTGCTTTACAATTTGTATCTAACTCAGGGGCTGACCCTGCTGATTGGCGCAATCTGGATTATTTTTCAGAAAAGAAATGTGTTAGAACTATTTGCATTGCCGAACACTCTGCACGTCTTATGGTGGGGATTGGGCTTGGCCGCCGCTATGTTACTTGTGGATCTGTTGCTATCCCGGATTATGCCTGAGGATGCTATGGATGACGGTGGTATTAACCAAATGCTGTTTCAAAATCGTCCGGTTTGGCATATTATTTGTATAGCAGCTATCGTCTCCATCTGTGAGGAACTCTTGTTCAGAGGTGCGATTCAGTACAGCTTTGGTCCTTATTGGACAAGCATTTTGTTTGCGGTGATTCATATCCGATATTTACGGCATTGGATTCCCACTGGCTGGGTTTTTCTTAGCAGTTATGGATTGGGCTACATATATGTGCAGACCGGTAGTCTGTGGGCACCGATCATTTGTCATTTTGTGATTGACCTTATATCTGGTTTAGCGTTACGTTTTCGGAGGTATGAAGAATGAATCAGGAACTTAGCAGAGTGCAGACCTATGGTAGCCGTCGAAATGGTCGCAAAGGCAAGGAGGAGGACAGGTCAAAATCTAAACCAGTTCGCTCCCGTGCTTCACGGCCCGTGCCAGAATTGGCTCACGTTGCCGCTGCACCAGAAGTTGCTGTGACGATGGAGGATGACACTCCTGCCAGTGAGTACCGAACGCGGGCGGAAATGTTTCCGTCCCGCCGTATTCGGGTAAGCAAGTGGTTTTTAAATTTTTTGAGCACTCTTTTTGTGCTGATTACTGCAGCGTTACTGTGGTGGGGCATCAAGGGTGCACCACCCATCAGTGAAATGCTTTGGTAATATAAAGTTATTATGGACGTCTGTGCTTAGGTCAAGGCGCGTAATGATACGGTAAAGGCCTCCATCTCCGCATGAATAGCGGAGAATGGAGGCCTTTATTGCATCATCTATAGTTAATCCGGAGTATACGCAAGTGTCTATTAGCTGGCAGGAACCTCAATGCCTTGCGGATCGACAAATTGATAACCCTTTTGCTCAAGGCGTGTCAATAGACTGTCCAGAGCCTCAGCTGTCCATGGCAGTTCATGCATCAAAATATTGCTGCCTGGATGGAGTTGTTCTGTTACGTTTTTGAGGAGTGCCTCCGTTTTATTAGGCTGATTCTTTTTCATTGTCCAGTCCAGAGAACCGACGGACCATGTCATGTATAGGAGACCGTTTTCCTTAGCGACCTTGCGACCTACGTCTCCGCCTGCACCATGAGGGGGACGGAAGAATACAGGGGCTTGCCCTGTAATGTCCTTAACAGCTTTTTGTACTGTTTCAATCTGTTTTTTGACCTCGGGCTCAGATTTATTCTTCAGCACGATGTGATCCCAGCTATGGTTGCCGATGGGCTGCCCACGGTCATGGATAAGCTTGAGCAACTCAGGATGCTCTTTTACACGGTAACCGTTTACGAAGAAAATTGCTTTCGCTTTGTGTTTGTCCAGTACATCTATGATTTTGTTAATCATGGCTGCTTCCTTAGGACCATCATCAAAGGTCAGTAACACGACTTTTTTTTCGGTACCTTGTTGGTTAGGGATTACATTGTAGGCTTTATCCAAGTGATACATTTTGTTATTGGTAGTTGCAGATGTTGCAGATGTCGCAGCTCCTGTTTCGTTGCTTTCGCTGGTTTTATCATTTTGTGCATTGGTTTTACCCGCTGAGTTATGATCATCACTGCCTGCTTGCTTACTGCTGCTTTTTGGGGAAGAGACGTTGCTCTGATCTTTGGCGCTGTTACTTGAGTCAGACGCTGCCGAATCCTGCTGGTTGCTTGTTGCCGCAGATTCCGGCTTGGTTGCAGTGCAAGCACTAAGCAGCAGACATGCAGTGAACAAAATGGCTGCTGTTTTTGTACCCATTATTTCATCTCACCTTCCTGTATTTTATACCGTATGAGTTTGTCACTACTGACGAACACTATGCTTGATTCTACCACAAAGGGAGGTTCTAATTGTGAAAACATCTTCATTTTTCCTGGGAATCGTCTTGGGCGCTGTCGCAAGCTCTTTGATCTCCCGCAACCGCAACATGTTGGGCTTATCTATGGACATGGGTGGAAAAAAAGGCGGCAATTTAGTGCAGAAAGCCCGTACTAAAATGATGGACGCGGCATTCCCCGGAATGGGCGAGATTACGCTCAATAAAGAAGACACCCATAAGGATCAAGACCATCATTTACAAACAGATAAAACCGCTCATAACGCCCATACTGCCAAGAACAAAGAAGAGAATATGAAGTTGATTAAAGACTTCATCAGCACAAGTCCCGATGTTAAACGTGAGGTCGAGCAAATTTTGAAAGAAACTCATACAGCCGTACCGGGATTGTAACCCAGAAACCTTTATTCCGAATCATTTTGCGGCTTTTTTGTAAAAGCCGTTCAAATGATTCTTTTTTTTATCTTTTTATTGCGTGCATTTACGATTATAAAATGATAACATGATTACATAGAACCATTTTCATCACAGGCATCATAATTGCATCATAATCTGTTAATAACACTCGGCTGCCAGGAGGAGGGTCCAGTATGAAAATAGAAAGATTAAGTCAGGACAAGATACGGATTTTCCTTACCTTTGACGATTTGAGCGAACGCGGTATTCAAAAAGACGATATGTGGCAAGAAATTCCAAGAGTTCATGAGCTGTTTACCGAAATGATGGATCAGGCATACAGTGAACTGGGCTTCGACGCCACGGGACCGTTAGCTGTCGAAGTCTTTGCGCTTCCTGCTCAAGGAATGGTTGTTATCGTCACCCGGGGAAAATATGACCATCAACAGTATGGTTCGGGTCCCGATGAGGAGCTTCCAGAAGAAGTCTACGAAATGGAAGTCACGCTGGAGCATAGCGATTCCATCGTTTACGCGTTTAGCGATTTCGAAGTTCTCATAGAAGCGGCTCATATGCTTCGTAGCAACACTACGGAAGCAGGTAAGCTGTATCATTATAGAGGAAAATGGATTCTGCATTTGGAACCAGAAGAAGTAGAGGAGTCCAAGCTTGCGGCTTTAATCGCGGTTCTTGCTGAATTTGGAGAAGGCTCATCCGTTACACCAGCTATGTTGGAAGAGTACGGCAAGCTGGTCATTCCTGAACAGGCAGTTGCTGTCATCTGCACTCATTTTGACAGCCGTTCTTGATTCGTTCTATTGAAAGTGATATCGAAGTGAATTTGTCGGCTCTGCGCTGAAAGCAGGGCCGACTCATTTTTATGGAGGGATGATGATCGGTGCTTCTGTTTTCGGTTTTAGCGGCAGCCACAGCGCCGGGTCTCGCCTTATTGATGTATTTTTACTTGAAGGACAGGTATGATTCGGAGCCACTGCACATGGTTATTAAAGTGTTTTTGCTCGGCTTTTTGGTGGTTCTTCCTGTCATGATTTTTCAACGCGGGCTGCTGCTTTGGCTAGGGGATCACACGTTAATCCAGGTATTCGGCATTTCAGCCGGAGTGGAAGAGTTTTTTAAATGGTTTCTGTTGTATCACATCATCTATAATCATACCGAGTTCGACGAGCCTTATGATGGTATTTTGTATGCAGCCGCAGTCTCACTCGGATTTGCAACGGTTGAAAATCTGTTATATGCCTGGGCGGGGCATGCTTCGATTAGCATGATGCTGATGCGATCATTGCTACCGGTATCCGGTCATGCGATGTTTGGCGTAATGATGGGCTACTACATGGGGAAGGCCAAGTTTTCAAAGGGCTTGAGGAGCAAATACATGTTGTTGCTGTCATTGGTGCTTCCATGGTTCTGGCACGGAGTATACGATTTGATTTTGACGAAATTTTCGCATGACTGGATCTGGTTTATCATTCCACTGATGGCATTTCTATGGTATGGGGGAATGGCGAAGATTAGTCGAGCCAATAACCGTTCTCCTTTTCGCTTGTTAAAGCGGGAAGAAAAGGTTAATATGTAACGAAATGGGACACACTGATCTGACAAACCTGTTAGAGAAAGAGGTGTCTTTTTTTGCGCATAAAAGTAAGAATTCATTGTAAAAGATGCGGGGAACGCTTTGTGCTAAGAGGACGCATAGAGCAAGGACAGATTCAGACCGGCTTTAAACGCTGCATTTGCGATAACTGTGAGTTTATTGTTGAAGTCATGGAAAAGCATGCATAAGAGAGCTTTCTTCTTGTCACACTATCGGTAGTGTACTTGAAGAAAGGAGACTCCCAATATGTATAAGCGACTTAGTGCCGTATTGTTCCCGGTGGTTACCCTGATGATGATAGGAGCATTTGTGTGGGGTTATCAGCAAAGCCAGATGAGAAAAGAGGTGTCTCTTCAGGCAGATAACATGTCGATTAAAGCGGAAAATCAATACCAGCGTGCGTTTCACGATTTGTCGTTTCATATGGATCAGCTGCATTCTCAACTCGGTAACGCGGTTGCTGTCCATAACACTTCACACTCGATGCACCGCAAATGTTTGATGAACGTGTGGAGAATTGCAAGTGAGGCCCAAAATGAGGTTAATCAGTTGCCTCTCAATGTAATGCCTTTTAATCATGCCAAGGATTTGCTGTCACATCTATCTGCATTTTCGTATCAGACCGCTGTTCGTGATCTGGATCACGAGCCTTTAAATGAGAAAGAAATTTCGAACCTGAAAACGTTATATAACAATTCCAAAGAAATTTCGAAAAACATGCAGGAAGTGCAGCAAAAGGTCCTTAGCAAAAATTTGCGATGGATGGATGTAGATATGGCGGCAGGTTCTCAAACTGGGCCGAAGGACAATACCATTATTGATGGCTTTAAAACCGTGGACAAAAAGGTGGAAAACTACAAGGAGCTGGATTGGGGACCGTCTGTAGCCAGCATCTATGATAAACGCTCTGTGAAAAAATTGAGTCTTCCGGCAGTGAATGCAGAACAAATTAAACGAAATGCCGCTGAATTTACAGGAAAACCGGAAAGTCAGATTCGTGTGAACGAAAACGGTAAAGGAACGGAATGGGCATCTTATACAGCTACCCTGCTAAATAAGAAGCAACCCGTGGCCAGTATGGATTTCACGAAAAAAGGCGGCAAGCTTATTTCTTATCATGACATGAGGGCAGTAGGTCCTAAAAAAGCAACACGTAATGAAGCGATTCGCTATGCTAGTGAATACCTTGAACAAAAAGGTTACAAAGGAATGAAGCCAGTTGCATATGATGAAAGCGGGAATTTAGCTAACATTACATTTGCGAGCCAACAAGGGGACGTGATTATCTATCCAGAAAAAATCACAGTCAGATCAGGCCTTGATAACGGACAAGTGATCGGTTTTCAATCCAGTGATTATGTGTATGAGCATAGTCATCTCCGCCGCATTCCGCAAGCGAAATTGAATTTGAATGCAGCACGAGCAAAATTGAATCCTGAGTTTCGTGAAACTTACCACCGTAAAGCCTTAATTGAAAATGAACTTTCGAATGAAGTTCTGTGTTATGAATTTGGTGGTAAAATCAATGGTTCCGTTTACCGGATATACATTAACGCCAATACAGGGATGGAAGAAACGATTGAAGAGGTTAAAGATTCAGATGAACCTCAGGTTACTGCAAGTAATGCGTAGTTGATTACATGAAAATGAATCAATAGTCACTCTAAACCTCCTTCATGAAGGAGGTTTTTTGTGCTTTAGTCATAGCTCGAACAAATATAATGCTTAATATAGGCATAAAGTCGTGGTATTATATACCTTAATTAGAGCTTTTAATGGACAAGGATGGTGGATCATTTGTTTCCCAAAATTAATGATGTGTTATACATACAAGTGGCTGGTACTGACCATAAGGACGAGATTTTTGAATTTAAGTCTCGTATTGCGGAAGAGGAGTCACAGAACTTTCTAATTGAAATTCCTATGTCACAAACAAGTGGACACTTGAAAAAATTGTTTCTAGGGGAAGAGCTGTCTATATTTTTTATGAGCGAGGGTGGGATTAAAAATTATTTCAATACCCACGTTACGGGTTTTAAAGAGGATATCCTCCGGATGGTTCGCATCCACAAACCTGCTCCAGACAGCATCAGCAAAATTCAGCGCCGAAACTTTCTTCGGGTTAAGGCCAACTTGGAAATTGCGGTAAAGCATGGTGAGAACGAGTCCAGATTTGTAGCAGAGACACATGATGTGGGAGGCGGAGGCGTTTCTTTTCAGACCCAGGGAGCTCATCATCTTGAAGAAGGAGAATCATTATCTTGCTGGATTTTGGTCCCTTATAAAAACGGAACTCAAGAGCATGTTCCGTTCCAATCTGAAATTGTACGTATTCAGCAGATGGAAAACGGCCGCAGACTCATTATGCTGAAATATGAGAAAATTGCTGATCAGGAGCGCCAAAAACTGATTAAATATTGTTTTGAACGGCAGCTGGAATTCAGGGAAAAATCTTAATCATCCGAAATTTTTCTTTTTTAGTAACCTGTCGCTTATTTTGCATCGCCTATAAATGTGTGGTATAATTTTCACGTCGCAGGCAATGCCTGCTTTTTTCTTGAGGTTAGGTTAGGAGGAATTCCCTGTTGGCAAGGCAACATGTATCTTCAAGTAACAAAATAAATGTAGCCATTGATGGACCTGCTGGTGCAGGGAAAAGTACAGTGGCCCGCCTGGTGGCGAAAGCACTTTCTTATGTATATGTAGATACCGGCGCCATGTACCGAGCAGCAACGTGGTACATGATGTGTAAGGAAATTCCTGCAGAAAATGTACAAAAAGTGCTTCAGCATGTACCTGAGCTGGTGATTGAATTAGTACCGGACCCCACAGGCCAAAAGGTTTATTGTAACGGGGAAGATGTAACCACTGTGATCCGTTCGATGGAAGTGACTAGCAACGTGTCTCAGTATTCAAGTATTGCTGGTTTACGTACACGTTTGACTGAAAACCAGCGTGAAATGGCTGCACGCAAGGGTGTCGTTATGGATGGTCGCGATATTGGAACAACTGTACTTCCCGATGCGGAAGTCAAGGTGTTCATGACCGCAAGTGTTCAGGAACGTGCCTCTCGCCGTTTTAAAGAACTGAGCGAAACTGATGATATCACTCTGGAGCAGCTAGAACGTGACATTGCGGCACGTGACAAGCTTGACGAGGAGAGGGAGGTATCCCCGCTTCGTTGCAGTGAGGACGCCATCGTGCTCGATACGACCCATATGGGCATTCAGGATGTCGTTGATACGATCGTATCTTATTGCTTAACGGAGAAGGATGGAGAGATCAGCCAATGATATATACTGTATGCGCCAGTATTTTGCGTCTCATTTACCGCGTTCTGTTTAGACTTGAGGCGGTAGGCAGGGAAAATGTTCCTGCCGAGGGCGGAGTACTGTTGTGTTCTAATCATATTAGTAATCTTGACCCTCCTACAGTCGGTATTTTGTTGAAGCGAAAGGTTCACTTTATGGCAAAAGCCGAGCTGTTTAATGTTCCTGTACTAGGTCCGCTAATTGGGAAACTGGGAGCTTTTCCAGTCAAACGCGGTGGTGTAAGTAAGGAATCCATTAAGCTGGCATTGAACATTTTGCGTGACGGTAAGGTTATGGGGATCTTTCCCGAAGGCTCCAGAGGAGCTGGGGGAATCGGTAAAAAGGGTGCTGCAAGCTTTGCGCTACGCAGTGGAGCGGCTGCCGTTCCGGTCGCCATCATTGGTGATTACAAGCTTTTCCGTAAAACGAAAGTGTTATACGGTAAACCTGTCAATTTGGACGCTTACCAAAAGGGTGCCGATATCGAAGGAGATCCGCTTGAACTGGCAACAGAAGCAATTATGTCTCGTATTCGCACGATGAAGGAAACGGGTAAGCCTACGAATAACTGAAAGGCTTGCATGAATTGTGTCTAAGCTCGGAAAACTAGAACAAAAGTTTATTTATGTTTTGAACTCTGCCATGCGCAGGTTTAAATAAATGGTTTTTTTTGAATTGAGGAGGGTATTGACATGTCGGAAGAAATTAAAAATCAAGAAGCTGCTGAAGCGGCAAATCAAGACGAGCTCGATCAAATCGTCTCCCTGAAAAAAGGTGACACCGTTAAGGGTACAATCGTGAAATTGGAAGATAACCAAGCGGTAGTAAGCATTGGATATAAATACGATGGAGTTATTCCAATTCGCGAGTTGTCTTCTGGTCTGGATAACGCAGAAGAAGCAGTACAAGTAGGCCAAGAGGTTGAAGCTAGAATTATCAGCATCGACGATGGCAAAGAAAAACTTGTTCTGTCCAAACGTGCAATCGACAGTGAAAATGCTTGGGAAAAGTTGGAGCAACTGTTCGAAAGCAAAGAAGTATTTGAAGTCGTTGTAAATGATGTCGTTAAAGGTGGCATCGTGGTAGACGTAGGTCTGCGCGGATTCATCCCTGCATCCATGGTAGAACGTCACTTCGTTGAAGATTTCAGTGATTACAAAGGCCGCACATTGCGTGTTGTTGTAAAAGAACTGGATCGTGAAAATAACAAAGTGATCCTTTCTCAAAAAGACGTTCTGGAAGCAGAATTCGAAGCCAACAAGCTTAAAGTAATGGCTGAGCTGAAAGAAGGTCAAGAAATCGTAGGTACGGTTCAACGTCTTACACAGTTCGGTGCTTTCGTAGATGTTGGCGGCGTGGACGGTCTGGTTCACGTATCTGAAATTGCTTGGACTCATGTCGATAAGCCTTCTGATGCAGTTTCTGAAGGAGATCAAGTGAAAGTGAAAGTCTTGAAAGTAGATCCTGAAAAAGGAAAAATCAGCCTGAGCATGAAAGCTGCACAGCCTGGTCCTTGGGAATCGGCTGCTGGACAATTCAACAACAATGACATCGTAACAGGTGTTG
Source organism: Paenibacillus sp. FSL P2-0173 (assembly GCF_038008045.1). NCBI lineage: Bacteria > Bacillati > Bacillota > Bacilli > Caryophanales > Paenibacillaceae > Paenibacillus > Paenibacillus sp. FSL P2-0173. The sequence goes on along the minus strand of NZ_JBBOYK010000001.1, from coordinate 777,579 downwards.
TAAAACGTCTGGTTAACTTCGGCGCATTCGTTGAAATCGCTCCTGGCGTGGAAGGTTTGGTTCATATTTCCCAAATTTCCCACAAACACATTGGAACTCCACAAGAAGTTCTGGAAGAAGGACAAGAAGTGAAAGTTAAAATTCTTGAAATGAATCCTTCCGAAAAACGTGTTAGCCTGAGCATTAAAGAAACTGAGGAAGCTCCTGAAGCTGCTCCTAAAGCAGAAAGAGCACCACGTGCATCTCGTGCACCTCGTGAGGAACTGAATAATCCTAACGTTTCCCTCAATAATTCCGGTCTGAGCATTACGCTCGGCGAGCGTTTTGGCGATAAGCTGAACAAATTTAAATGAGTTTAAATCAATACATTTTATAATAAGCATAACGTACACCATCGGCGGACCCAGAGGGTTCGCCGATTGTTGTTACGTGACCATATCGCCAATAGGTATGTTTTTTGCTATGATGATAGCGGAAGAATTGACAGGAGGAGTGAATTTATGGCAAGACCCGTTGTGGCTATCGTTGGTCGTCCGAATGTGGGTAAGTCCACTATTTTTAATCGGATTATCGGGGATCGTTTGTCCATCGTGGAAGATAAACCCGGAATCACTCGTGACCGTATATACGGTATATCGGAGTGGAATGGTAAATCCTTCAGTATTATTGACACCGGCGGCATTGAGATTGATGGTGAGGATGTCATTTTAAAATCCATCCGTATGCAGGCCGAACTCGCAATAGAAGAAGCAGATGTAATTGTATTCATGAGTGATGCGAAAGCAGGAATTACACAGTCAGATGAAGAGGTAGCTCAAATGCTATATCGTTCGGGTAAACCGATCATCGTAGCTGTCAACAAGGTGGACAACCTCAGTCGCGCCGATCTGATTTATGAGTTTTATTCTTATGGATTTGGTGATCCAATCGCTGTTTCTGGTAGTCATGGAACAGGGATAGGCGACTTGTTAGATGCCATTACGTCCAATTTGCCTGAGCTGGAAGAAGATCACTATGATGAAGACGTTATTCGTGTTGCCTTGATCGGCCGCCCAAATGTAGGTAAATCTTCACTGGTTAACGCCATTTTGGGAGAAGAACGGGTTATCGTTAGTGACATTGCAGGCACGACTCGTGATGCAATTGATACACCTTTTGAAAAAGACGGTCAAAAGTATGTGCTGATTGATACGGCAGGTATGCGTAAACGTGGTAAAGTTTATGAAACGACCGAAAAATATAGTGTAATGCGTGCCATGCGTGCCATTGAGCGTGCAGATGTTGTACTGGTCGTTATTAACGGCGAGGAAGGCATTATTGAGCAGGATAAGCACATTGCTGGCTATGCTTATGAAGCGGGTAAAGCATCGCTGTTTGTCGTTAACAAATGGGATGTCGTGGACAAGGACGATAAAACGATGCACCAGTTTGAAACGAAAATTCGCGATCACTTTCTGTTTATGACATATGCTCCGATTGTGTTCTTGTCTGCAAAAACGAAGCAACGTCTGCAAAAGCTGCTTCCTGTTGTACAGCATGTGGCGCAGCAGCATGTGTTGCGTATTCAGACACATTTGCTGAATGATGTAATTTCCGATGCGGTTGCCATCAATCCTCCACCAACAGACAAGGGACGTCGTCTGCGCATTAACTATGTGACCCAGGTTGCTGTTAAGCCGCCTACGATGGTTGTATTCGTAAACGATCCAGAAATAATGCACTTCTCGTATGAGCGTTATCTGGAGAACAAAATTCGCGCCGCCTTCAATTTTGAAGGAACTCCAATTCGTATCTTTACACGGCGCAAGTCTGACGAAAGTTAGGAGCGAATAGGTTGATTTTACAAATCGTTGCCATCGTACTCAGTTACTTGCTTGGCTCTGTCAGCTTTAGTTTGCTGTATGGAAAATTAAAAGGAATCGACATTCGCCAGCATGGAAGCGGCAATGCCGGTGCGACGAATACGCTGCGTGTGCTTGGAAAAGGCCCAGCTATTCTGGTGCTGCTGCTGGACGTACTTAAAGGGGTTATTGCAGTGCTAATAGGGCACTGGTTAGGTGGACAATCATCCTGGGGACCGGGTTTGTGCGGCATTGCGGCGATTGCGGGCCATAACTGGCCGGTATATTTTCACTTCCGTGGAGGAAAAGGTATTGCGACTGCTATTGGTGTATTGGCATCGCTTGCCTTACTGCCCGCACTATATGCCGGAATCATTGCGATACTTGCAATCGTAATGACGCGTTACGTATCCTTGGGATCGCTCATTTTTGTCATTTTGACCCCCTGGATATTACTCGTGCTTGGTTATGCATGGCCGTTATTCTGGACGGCTCTAATCATTTGTCTGTTCGCTGTGTGGAGACACCGTACCAACATAGTCAAGCTGGTACGGGGGAATGAGAATAAGCTTGGCTCCAAAGGAGGAGATCGTCTTGTCTGAGAAAATAGCTGTGCTGGTCGCGGGGAGTTGGGGAACAGCCCTGGCTTCCGTTCTTGCGGCCAATAACAACAATGTCTCTGTCTGGACGAGAAACGAGCAGCAAGCAGCTGAAATCAATGAGAAGCATACGAATGAGCATTATTTACCAGGCTCCATTTTGTCTGATCGCATTTCAGCTACAACTGACATGCAGACTGCGGTATCTGGTGCTAGAGCAGTGATTATCGTATCTCCTTCGGCTGCTGCTCGTCAGGTAGCACGTAGTCTGAAAGCTCATTTTAGCAAGGATATGCTGGTAGTGCATGCCATTAAAGGGTTTGAAACTGAAACGCTTAAACGTATGTCCACGGTGATCTCGGAAGAACTGGAAGTCGCGGAGGGCGATATTGCCGTGCTGTCTGGTCCGAGTCATGCGGAAGAAGTGGTGAAGAAGTGTCCTACAACGGTCGTTGTAGCTTCCTCCAATGAGAAGGCTGCACAGGCCGCACAGGGGCTGTTCATGAACTCCTATTTCCGCGTCTATACAAACCGTGATTTGCTCGGCGTGGAACTGTCCGGGGCGCTAAAAAACATTATCGCATTGGGTGCGGGAATGTCAGACGGACTTGGTTTCGGTGATAATGCCAAAGCGGCTTTATTGACTCGTGGATTGGCTGAAATTACCCGTGCCGGAGTTGAGATGGGTGCTAATCCATTAACCTTTGCCGGCCTGGCTGGTATTGGCGATCTAGTGGTCACTGCAACGAGTCGTCACAGTCGCAACTGGCGTGCAGGGTCCCTATTGGGACAGGGCCAGCAGCTTGATGCTGTGCTAGAATCGATGGGCATGGTCGTAGAAGGTATTCGAACGACAAAAGCTGCATACGCCATCTCTCAAAAATTAGGTGTTCAGATGCCTATTACAGAGGTGCTGTATGGAGTACTGTTTGAAGGACGTGACGTCCGTAAGGCCGTTGAGGCGCTGATGGGTCGCGATCCTAAGACCGAGATGGAAGTCATGCCACTTCAAACTTGGGAGCAATGGCATTCTTAAGGGTCGGATGAGCTTTAATAATATAAAGGCTGTCTCATGGTAGATTTTTTCTATAATGAGATAGCCTTTTTTAGTTAGGCGTTTGGCATGTCTTATGTACGCTTAATCACCTTTTGTCTCCGCCACTCATAGACTGAGTTGAGCAATGGCGGAGGAGGGGAGATTGTGAATAAAAACTTTCCGAAAGATGCATTGAAGGCCATTAACAAAAAAGGTGGCAAAAACATATCCGAAAATGCAGTGAAAAAGCTGGCAGGCACGGTAAAGGCGGACACGCTTCAAAGCGAAGCGCAACTGCGTCAGCTTATCAAGCAGGTGTCTGCGATGGCCAACATTCCGGTGTCGGAAGATACAGTAAGGGATATCGTTGGTGCCGTCAAAAAGAGCGGAATGAATCCTTCCAATATGGAAGCGTTGATGAAAATGATGATGAAAAAATAGACCGCTGGCGGCACGCCGGTTAGTATTATTCACCGTGAACCGGGAAGGTTCGCGGTTTTTTTTATATTTTGGAGCAGCTAACCTCTTTTTCAGTACACAAAATATCGAACTGCCCTGTCGAACATGTTATAATGATGCCCATCAGGAAACGGAAGGAAAGACAGCAAAGGAGGAAACGATGTTGAAGGAGGCAATATCATCAGTGTTAGTAGACAGGCTTCCTCACAATCTGGCAGTTGCGCTGAGTAGCTTGGCTGAGAGCTGGTCAACAGTGTCGGTTCCGTGGATGCTGGGGGGGAGCTGTTCACTACTTGTGCAAGAAGTTGAACTGGATCGCCTGCCTCGGGACATTGATATTTATGCGGATATTCATGCTGCAAAGCAGCTCCATGCGCACCCCCTGGGTATGAGTATAGATCGACAGCAGGTTGACCGTAGCGGCTCTTACGTTTCATTGCTGAGCCACTATGACTTGGAGGGATTTCCAGTCGAGTTGGTGGGGGGATTTGAGGTATTATGTGGCGGAGCGTTATACCGCTTAGAGATCGAGCGACTACTTTGGTCGGCTGGGGTTCAGCTTGAGCTGGGGAGTGCTCCACTGCGTCTGATGCCGCTCAGTCATGAACTTTTATTCAATATATTGCGAAATCGACCCGACCGATATAAAGCGATTGCAGATGTTATGAAGCGCGACCCGCGACGTCATATCATTGTACTGAAGCAGCTACTAGTCAGTAATATTTGGAATGAGGAGCAATTGGACAAGCTTGCAGAACTTCTGCCTTGGCCAGAGTTGCACTCCGTCATCCTGATGGGCAATGAAGTATAAGCTGTGTGTGTTAGGAGAAAGACGACTGGAGGACCGTTCATGAATGTGCAGATTATGTTCAAGCCGTCAGGCAGGCGCGTACAGGTCGGTCAGGGTACGTCATTGCTTCAGGCTGCCCGTAAAGCGGGTGTATATATTCCCACTCGTTGTGACGGAAAAGCAGCCTGTCTGATGTGTAAGGTACAGATATCACCGGAATGGGCTGAATTCGCAGGCCAACCCAGCGATGCAGAGCAGCGTAAGCTGGGACCTTTACTGGATGAGGGAATACGCTTATCCTGCCAGGTGCGTGTCCAAGGCGATATGCAGGTAACCGTACCGGAGGATAGGCTTAAGGCGGCTATCAGGCGGCAACTGGAGCGTCAGGCGATGGATGATGAACTGTGGTAATGCCGATTATATCAGGAGAATAAAAAAGGATGGTTTCCGACGACTCTAAACGGTCAGGAGAAACATCCTTTTTTTATTTAATCTAGCGACGAAGTCATGGGAGAGTCTTGCCCCGCATATATTAGGTGAGTGGACCCAAACGTAAAATATCGTTTCTGCAATGATCGCTGTGTCGTAATCTATTTTTTAAAAAACTAAACATATTTTACGGAGGGGATACATATGATGGTATCAGTCCAAATGCATGTACGAGTTTACGCCGTTTCGCCGATTCCATCAGTCTCCTGAATCTCGGCGGCGGACGACTTCCGGGCATTTTAAAGGCTGTTCTGCCGCATCTGGGATCAAGCAGTTGGTTGAACACGAAGCGGATGCTCTTTAAGCATTTTTCCTTCGGAGACTTTTGAGGAGGGGATTTCATTGGAGAAAGTGGACATTTTTAAAGACATTGCCGAACGCACCGGAGGAGACATTTATCTTGGGGTCGTCGGCGCAGTCCGAACAGGAAAATCAACGTTTATCAAGCGGTTTATGGAGACGATTGTTCTGCCGAACATTACAAGTGAGGCGGACCGTGCCCGCGCCGTAGACGAGTTGCCGCAAAGTGCGGCAGGCAAGACGATCATGACGACGGAGCCTAAATTCGTACCGAATAATGCCGTCCAGATCAAAGTAACGGAAGGACTGGACGTGAATGTACGTCTGGTTGACTGTGTAGGATATGCAGTAGAAGGAGCAAAAGGGTACGAGGATGAAAATGGTCCGAGGATGATTTCCACACCATGGTTCGAAGAACCCATTCCTTTTCAGGAAGCGGCGGAAATTGGTACACGCAAGGTTATTCAGGAGCATTCGACGCTCGGTGTGGTAGTCACTACAGACGGCACGATTGCGGAAATCCCTCGCAGCTCTTATGTAGAGTCGGAGGAACGCGTCATTGAGGAGTTGAAGGAAGTTGGCAAGCCATTTGTTTTGGTTATCAACTCCACGCATCCGCGCAGTGATGAAACACTCCAGCTTCGCAGTGAGCTGGCTGCCAAGTACGATATACCAGTTATGACACTCAGCGCGGCGACTATGACGGAAGATGATGTTACAGGCGTACTTCGTGAAGTATTGTATGAATTTCCGGTGCATGAGGTGAATGTAAACCTGCCGAGCTGGGTCATGGTACTGAACGAAGAGCACTGGCTGCGTAGCAATTATGAAAATTCCGTTCGCGATACGGTTAAAGATATTCGACGTCTGCGTGATGTAGATCGAGTGGTTGGCCAGTTTATGGAATATGAATTCATCGACAGGGCCGGATTGAGCGGGATGAATATGGGGCAGGGCGTAGCTGAAATTGATCTGTATGCTCCCGATGAGCTATATGACCAGATTTTGGTCGAAGTCGTCGGGGTAGAGATTCGCGGCAAGGATCATTTGCTGCAAATGATGCAGGATTTTGCCCATGCCAAACGGGAGTACGACCGCTTCGCCGAGGCGCTGGAAATGGTCAAGACAACGGGATATGGCATTGCAGCGCCGTCATTGTCCGAAATGGCACTAGACGATCCGCAGTTGATTCGTCAGGGCACAAGGTTTGGTGTGCGGCTCAAGGCAACAGCACCTTCCATACACATGATCCGTGTGGATGTGGAATCGGAATTTGCTCCGATTATCGGAACAGAGAAGCAAAGTGAGGAGCTTATGCGCTATCTGATGCAGGATTTTGAGAATGACCCAATCAAAATTTGGGAGTCAGACATTTTCGGACGTTCGCTGCATTCCATTGTACGGGAAGGCATTCAGGGTAAAATCGCTATGATGCCGGACAATGCACGCTATAAGCTGCAGGAAACGCTGGGTCGTATCATTAATGAAGGCTCCGGCGGTCTCATTGCTATTATTCTTTAAGGCTAAGCCACACCCAAAAAAATGTATAAGAGAAATACCGTGGAGAGCAATTGGCTCTCTATGGTTCGCAAAAACAAAATATTAGACTGACCTCTAAAACCAGACAGGGGTAGCCATGGACGAGAAAATAAAGTCCTAGACTACCTCTGTTTTTATTGAGCTTTTCGTTTCTCCTAGCGGGATTTAGGTTCAAATGTAACAATCCGATTAATGAGTTTCACAACGTGATTACCCTGGTAGTCATTTTCATATTTGGTCTCTTTCAACGTAGCACCGAGGCTTATTTAATTTGCAATGAACGATTCTTATAATCGATATAGCAATTGACTGGCTATTTATTAAAAGCGTTGTTCTGGCATTCGGCAGGACACCCCAAATATTCAAATACTCTGCGTCCAGGTTCGTCAATCGGTAAGTACACTTCAATTCCAGGATACATGTGGCTGCTTACAGAAAGATGAATTTGCTTGTAGCGAATGGGGGCTAAATCGGCCATGGCTCCCATTCTGGCCAAAATGATTTTAGAGTGCTCAACTTCATTTGATGAGTCCTTTGGCTGCATACTCCAATATTTATTAAGATCGTCGTATTTTCGAAATCTGTCAATTAACTTTTTATACCAATGGTCGTATCGGGAAAACATGTTATACCTTTTGAAAGCTTGTATCCCGTAAATAGCATGAGACTCCCACTCTTCGAACGACTCAGCATCGAAGGTAGAACGGGGACGAATGGAAAAATCGGAGTTAAAATGAAAATCAACTTTATTCAGTTTTCCATTCATAAAAGAATCGGAGGGGATATCAAATAAATGGCGAAACGGCTCATTTAACCCCTTGATATCTAAGGTATGAGTAACGATCATTGCCGGAAATGGCAAATTACTCATGATCTGCTGCGCTTGCTCCAGAGCCAGCTCCAGAGACCGTCCCTCCAATTCGTAATGGATCGGAAGATAATCAGCGGCGAGAAGAAGATCATTGCGCTCATCTGAAGTGCACTCCAGATACTCAGCAATATGGATCATCGTTTGCCGATCCGGTATTCGACGAGACCGTCCAACCAATAGATTTTTATACGTAGGACATGCCTCATCATTAAGCTCCTGCTGAGTAAATCGTTTCAATAACGGGTGAGATAGCTCAGTATATTCCCGTTGACGTTTCATGCGAACAGCTTCAATCTCTCCCAATACGATTTTTAATGTTTTATATTGGAAGTCCTCGTCCTTGTGCATGGTCATCCTTTTTCAATCCTTTTCATAATGAGGTGTAGTTCTACACTTGGTGCAGATGATTCCCTACAGTATACTACATTGTGAAAAAGGTGAGCTATTTACAAGAGGTTCTCAATGATAATCATGGAGGAGATCGTATGATTCGTGCAATTGTAACAGATCCGTTTGCTTCAGGATATTTCGCGATAAAGGAAGCTGTCGCCCCACAGGCCCAGCCTTGGGAAGCGATCGTTCAAGTACAGGCCTTCTCTCTTAATCGGGGTGAAGTTGTAGATGCAAGGAATAATGGAAGACAGATCAGACCAGGCTGGGATTTTGCTGGGATCGTCATCGAGCAGGCCAAAGATGGCACGGGTCCGAAACAAGGAAGCCGTGTGGTAGGCCTTCTCCAAATGGGAGCATGGGCCGAACAAGTTGCTGCCCCTACTTCATTACTGGCTGAATTTCCCGATGATATTACCTTCGCCCAGGCTGCTACTTTACCGGTAGCCGGTCTGTCAGCGCTCTATACGCTTAGAAAAGGAGGAATGCTGCTCGGTAAGCGGATATTGGTAACTGGCTCGACTGGCGGAGTGGGGATTTTTGCACACCAGCTAGCAGCGCAATCAGGAGCTTTTACAGTAGGTGTAGCCAGAACCAAGGAAAAAGCTCTACTTGTTCAAGACGCTGGTGCTAATGAGGTTGTCGTTGGAGATACGGCGATTTTATCGGTTGATACATTTGGACCTTATCATCTAATTTTGGATTCAGTAGGTGGTGATACGCTAGCTGCATTACTACCTCAGCTTGTGCCAGAAGGGATTTGTGTATCCATGGGACATTCGTCCTCACCTTACGCAACGATTAATATCAGGGGCTTAGGGGGTAGGACCTTGTACAGCTTCTTTCTAGGAGAGGAGATAAATCGCTATTCGCCAGCGGAAGATCTGAAATTACTAGGTGAGCTTGTTTCAAAAGGCCAGTTAGTACCAAGGATCGAAGTGGAGGCATCGTGGAAGGAAGTTGGAACTATTGCCCAACAACTGATAGATCGGAAGTTTTCCGGTAAAGCAGTGCTCCAAATAAGTTAGATGGGAGCGTCCTCATATTGAAAATGACAAGGAGATTGTATCTCCAGGCTAGTCTCCGCTCATGATGTTCACATTTTAAGCATAAGCAAAAATCGACCCTGTGGCGTACCCTGTCAAGTAGAGAACTAAAAAGACACCTCTATGCAGCAACCGTTCCCCGTTATTCAATCGGGGGCGGTTGTTTAATTTTTTTGTGGAATTGTTGTATTTTGTCATATGTAGTCGGAATTTTTTTCTATATTTCATAAAACCTATTTACATACTTGGTTTAAAGCGATATATTAAGTATCAAATTTGAATTATTTTGTGGATTGAACGAGGGGGAAATGAAATCATGAATATCCAAAAAGAGCTCCAAAGAAACAAAAAGCTAGGGCTGGGGGCTATCATGCTACTGGTGCTGGTTTTGCTGGTCACTGCATGTGGCGTGCCGAAGACAGAGAGCGGCACTCAAGGGACAAGCACTGCAGGATCGAATACAACAAACGGAAAAACGGACAATTTAAATCTAAAGGGTAAACGGGTTGCGTTGATCATGGAGTTTAACACGGGCACATTTTCGCAACAGTATGTTCAAGGTGTGGAAGAGGAAGTTAAGAAATTTGGCGGTACGCTGACTAAGTTTGTGGCAGATAACGATAAGGCTAAAATGGCTTCTCTGCTTGATAGTGCGATTAACCAGCAATTTGATGTCATTTTGACTGATCACGGTGATGCATTGCTGGAGACAGGGCTGAAAAAGGCAATTTCCCGCAATATTCCGGTTATCGTGTTCGATGCTGCCGTCAATGTTCCGGGTGCGGTAGTGCTCGCCCAAGATGACCAAAGCATGGCTGAGCTGACGCTGGAGCAAATGAAAAAGGATATCGGTGGCAAAGGCAACATTGTGAAAGTATGGGTTGCCGGATTTGCACCGATGGAACGTCGTCAGGTTGCTTATGGTGCATTTTTGAAATCCAATCCAGATATTAAAGAAATTGCGACTTTTGGTTCGGCTCAGAATCCTGCGTTGGATACGCAAGCCAAAATGGAAGCTGTATTAAAGCAATATCCTAAGGGCGAAATTACAGCCGTCTGGGCGGCGTGGGATGAGTTTGCCAAAGGTGCAGCCCGTGCCATCCAACAAGCGGGACGTACGGAAATTAAAGTCTACGGCATTGACATGAGCGACGAGGACTTGCAAATGATCCAGGACCCGAAAAATCCTTGGGTGGCCTCGGCAGCCGTAGATCCAACAGATATCGGGCGCGTACAAGTGCGCTATGCATATCAGAAGTTGCATGGGGATAATCCGGAGGAGAAAGTTGTACTGAAGGCTGTATATGTGCAACGCGAAGCGCTGCCAGATAAGCAAATTTCCACATCCGAGCTGTCCCAATATGTGAAGGGATGGGGCCAAAGCGAGCAGGGCTATAAGGATTGGATGAAGGAATATGAAACGTCCAAATAAAATGTTTGCATAACGCAAAGGCGCGCTTCGGCGCGCTTTTATCATAAGCAGGCGTGAGGGGGCACCATGAGTTCACAAGTATATACATTGGAAATGAAAAAAATCAGCAAACAGTTTGCTGGTGTAGATGCGCTGCGAGCCGTGGATTTTACGGTGCAGGGTGGCGAAATTCACGCTCTGCTGGGCGCCAACGGGGCAGGGAAAAGCACATTGATGAAGATTTTGTCCGGTGCGTATCGTTCCGATCAGGGAGCTATCGTAGTTGGTGGGAAGGAACTGAACATTAGTTCACCGTGGGAGGCCAAAAGAGCGGGAATTCACTGTGTGTATCAGGAGGTCGATTCAGCGCTTGTACCTCAGTTAACTGTCGCTGAAAATATTGTAATGGACGATTTGTCTGCACCTGATGGTCGATGGTGGGCTGCACCGGGTTCTATGCGCAGACGAGCGCGTGAGGCATTAGCACGTCTGGAGGTAGATATTGACGTAAGACGATATGTGTCTGAATTGACGTTGGCAGAAAAACAGCTTGTGCTTATTGCACGCATTCTGACACAGCAAGCAAATACCATCATTTTTGATGAGCCTACGGCGCCGCTCAGCGAGGAAGAAACGCGACGTTTGTTCCGCACAATCCATACACTCAAGGATGAGGGAGTTGCATGTATCCTCATCACACACCGATTGCCGGAGGTTATCGAACACAGTGACCATGTTACGGTGATGCGTGATGGTGAGCGCGTGTTCACGGGGCCTGCCTCTGATTTAAGTGTAGGCGACATCGTTACGCATATGCTTGGGAAAACATTTGAAGAGGAGTTCCCAAAAACAGAGGTACCGATTGGTGAAACGGTATTGGAAGCGAAAGGGCTTCATAAAGGATTACGAGTGCACGGCATTGATTTACAAGTCCGATGTGGTGAAATTCTCTCTATTGTGGGTTTGGTTGGTGCAGGCAAGACAGAGCTGTCACGACTTCTTACAGGAGCAGACAAGCCGGATAAGGGAGAGTTGACCTTTAAAGGTCGCTCCATTCGATTGAGAGAGCCAGCGGACGCGGTAGCTCAAGGAATTGTGTCCATACCCGAGGAGCGGCGTAAGCAGGGGGTGTTAATTGAGGAGAGTGTGGAAAGAAACCTCAGCCTTCCGCTTTTGGGCAAACTGAGTGTCCTTGGTTTCATCAGTCGGCGTAAAGAACGAAATAACGGTAATGGAATTGTCGCCTCTCTCGGTATTAAGACGCCATCGCTCCGCCAGAATGTTAAATATTTAAGTGGTGGGAATCAGCAAAAAGTTGCGATTGGGAAATGGTTGCATTCTGGAGCGGATGTATTTGTTTTTGACGAGCCAACCAAGGGTGTAGATATAGGGGCAAAAAGTGATATTTTCCGTATCATTGGCGAGTTGGCGGAGCAAGGAAAAGCGATCATTTATCTAACCTGTGAATTTGCTGAAGGGATTGGCATTGGTGATCGGATTGCAGTGATGTATGATGGAAAAATTATAAAGGAATTTGCGCGGGGCGAAGTGGAACAGGAACAGCTTCTGTTGTATGCCAGCGGCGGTGAAGAGGTGCATTCATGAAGGAAAAATGGTTAAACGTCTCATTTCGTTACGGTGCCGTAGTTGTCATTATAGGTGTGTTAGCGTTTTTTTCATCTACATTACCTTATTTCTGGACGTATGATAATTTAATGGACATTCTTGGCTCAATTGCCATTGTGACTTTCGTTGCCATTGGTGTGACGTTGTCACTTATTGTGGACGGTTTTGACCTATCGGTGGGAGCTACAGTATCTTTGACAACGGTCGTTTCAGCTTCTTTGATGGTCTGGTATGAGCAGCCTGTTGCGGTGGTCATTATTGTGTCTCTGGTTGTCGGTGCTTTGGTAGGACTGTTGAATTCATTACTGATTATTAAACTGCGTATTCCTGATTTGCTCGCAACCCTTGCAATCATGTATATTGTAAGCGGGATTCACAAAACGTACGCCCAGGGCTATACCATATACAATCATATGCAGTTTCCCGATGGCAGCAAGGCGCCGGGGGAGATATCTCCTGCATTTCTTTTGCTGGGGCAAGGTAAATGGTTGGGTATCCCGATTTCAGTTATTTTACTGTTGCTGGCTGTGGCAGCGGTGCATGTTTTCTTGACCTATACAAAGCATGGGCGTCAAATGTATGTAACGGGTGGAAATGAGGAAGCTGCTCGTCTGTCAGGCATACGGGTAAAAAAAGTCCGTACTCTGGCCTATGTTGCTTCAGGCGTATTTGCGGCGATTGCCGGTATTTTGTATGCCTCGCGAGTAGGCTCAGGCCAAATTGACGCGGGTTCCCCCTTGCTGATGGAGGCGGTAGCTGCAGTATTCGTCGGTTTTTCGGTCTTTGGTGCTGGTAAACCCAATGTCATTGGTACATTTATTGGTGCAGTGTTGATCGGTGTGTTGGTTAATGGACTAACGATGATGAATGTGCAATATTTTGCCCATGATATTGTCAAAGGAGTAGTGCTGGTACTTGCGCTGGCCGTTACTTTTTACGTGTTAAACCGTCGTCGTACTTGAAATTGTCTGTGGACTGTATTACTATAAACCTTGTTCCACGCAAGAAGGGTGCCATAAAACGCCAGTTTCGGCCTATATTGCGGAGGTTAGGTATATTCTATGTATATTTAACGACGAAACGGAAACAGATGATAACATTATGGAAGGCAGTACGCCGCCCGGGTTATTTTATACAGGCGACCTCATATCGGTCATTAACACCGATAACCTTAATGCTGGACTACACTTGAATTGGGAGGTGAATATTATGAATAAAACGGATTTGATCAATCAGGTTTCTGAAAGCACTGAATTGTCCAAAAAGGACGTAACCAAAGCAATCGATGCAGTATTTGAGGCGATCTCTGGAGCGCTGCAAAGCGGAGATAAGGTGCAACTGGTAGGTTTCGGGAACTTTGAGGTTCGTGAACGTTCCGCACGTAAAGGACGTAACCCGCAAACAGGAGAAGAAATCGAAATCCCTGCGAGTAAAATTCCGGCATTTAAACCGGGTAAAGCGCTCAAAGACGGAATTAAATAAGATTTCTTACATATTCCCAATGCGCTGAAAAGACCGTGAATTTGATTCACGGCCTTTTCTTTTTGTCCTGTTTACTTCGTGGTAGAGGTGCTATGGACTGGAGAAGAGGAAGCTGTTCTGCCGTTTCGCGAGGCATAAGCGATCAGCACTAGGGGTTCACCTGTTAGCTCAGCAAATTCATGCTCCAGCTGTTGAAGTCGTTCGATTTGGGCAGGACTGAGATTGGCGGGAAGATAGTTTTTCATCAGATCCGTTCCTTTCTTTAATGGATGGGACTGCACGGATAGTATGGCTCGGGACACGCTAATTGTTGCAGGTAGCGAAGGAAGCATGTAGTTGACAAAACAAGCTTGAATCTCCATCATAAAAAGTATAGCTTCGGCTCTCAGGGAGGAAAAGGACATGGAAGATAATGTGACGGGTAGTAGTGAGTACGTCGTAATTAAAGCGAAAAGCAACGGATGTCAGGTTTTTGGTCTGACCAGAGGTCAGGATACACGCTTGCATCATTCAGAAAAATTGGACAAGGGCGAAGTACTGATCGTCCAATTTACGGATCATACTTCTGCTATTAAAATTCGCGGCAAAGCCGTTGTGATGACCAAGCACGGGGTAGTAGATACGGAGGATTAAAATGCAGGCATAGCCTGCTTTTTTTTGTTGTAGAATGAGAGTGAGGACCTTTACCGTAGCAAACCCACATTATGAGGTAGAGGTCAGGGGAGGCTCTGATGAAACCTTGGATTGTATTCGGTGGCTCCATTCTCATAACCATCGCAGCAGCTGTGTTGCTGCCGTCCTTACAGGTGCTGGACTCAGGAACCGCAGCAGTTCGCGAGACACAGGCGACGATTTCGCCTCAGCAACGGGTGCTGCTGTCGGATGACAATCTGGTGGATACGCTGAATGAGCTGCCGTTGACCACACCGATTGCAAGCGCAAGCTGGGAACATTCAGTCCTGACCCTGGATGTCAAGCTGTCTAAGGAAGAAACTGCCCCACTAGAGATTTATCAAAACATGGCGGAGCTTGCCGCTTTTAGCTTTTACGGAACGACGAATGTACGGCAATTGCTGCTTCGGGTGGTGACACAGGATGAATGGTCAGGAGAACGTCATTTGCTGCTTGCATCCGATATACGCCGGAACGAGTGGACGAACGAGGCATTGGAACAGCTGAGAAGCCGGGAAGGCGCGGAATTGCCAGAGGATTTGAGGTCCCGTTTCCGCATTACGGTAACGCCCATGTGGCAAAACAGGTTTAACGGTGTATATACAGATTAGATGTTTCTGCCGGTGGACCTACAGTACTTTAGTCGCGAATCATTTTAAATTGTGATATAATATAAGGCATTGCAATTATTTGAGTATAGCAGAAAGTCATGTCTCGGAGGCTTAGGATGAAACCGTATCGCGTACCCCAATTAGCAAGGAAATATGTGGAATACGACATGATTCAACAACATACGGAAATGCCGGCTTTTCCTGACAGCCGTACCCGTTTGATGTTTGTGTTTTTGAACCGGAATGCGCAGGAGCTGCATGCCAGTGAGGACGAACTGTACGCATTGGTAACCTCGCTTGTGCAGATGGGGCTGGATACGCATGATATGATTGATACTTTATCCGGTATACGGAGCCCGGAGGAGATGCGTTCCAGACAGCTGAAAGTGTTAGCTGGGGACTATTTTAGCAGTCGTTTTTATCAGCTGCTTGCACTGGCAGGCCGCATCACGGCCATTTCGAAGCTGAGTGATGCTGTATGTGAAGTGAACGCAGGGAAAATGAATCTGTACTGGGGAATGAAGCAATTCCGATTGGATGCAACTCAGTATTTAACTCAGATGGTTCGTTTCAAAAAGGAGCTTTTTTTATCATTCACTTCACTTGTAGCAGAACAGGATCAGGAAATTTGGAAGCAGCTTCTCAACAAATTTGCCCTCTGTGACACCTTGGTGGAGGAATGGGGCAAGCGGACAGAACCGGACAAGTCCCGTTTCGGATATATGTTCTGGCATATTTATGGTAACGGGGACCGGAACGAGCAGGCATTGCTTTCAGAGAGTGGTACTGACACTGAAGCATGGCGTAAGCTTGTTCTGAAATACAAAGCCGAGGATGCGATACTGGACAAGCTTCGCACGGCTGTTACACACATCCGGCAGATCCTGTCAGATGATCAAAATACGGGGATCGAGGAATTTGAACGCATGCTTGAGCCTTTCCTGAAGCTGCTAAATAGTCCGCACCCAGTTGTGAGGGAAGGTTAGGTGAACGTGATGGGATCAAGCGACACCAAGCCGAAAGAGCAATTCGTTCATGGCGTGTTTGAAAGCATAGCAGGTAAATACGATTTGATGAACGATATACTGAGCTTTCGCAGACATAAGGCTTGGCGGAAATTTACGATGAAAAAAATGAACATGCATCGCGGCGATACGGCAATTGATCTTTGCTGTGGTACATGTGACTGGACGCTTGCGATGGCACGAGCAAGTGAAAGTGGTCACATCGTAGGACTCGATTTTAGTCAGAACATGCTCAATGTTGGCGAGCGTAAGATTACATCAGAATCCCGTGAAAAGCAAATTAAGCTTGTTCAGGGCAACGCGATGGAACTACCTTTTGAAGATAATTCATTTGATTATGCGACGATTGGTTTCGGTCTGCGCAACGTGCCTGATCTGCGCCACGTGTTACAGGAGATGCAACGAGTCGTCAAACCTGGCGGGCAGGTCGTATGTCTGGAATTGTCCAAACCTACTTGGCAGCCGTTCAAGGGAATTTACTACACATATTTTCAACACATCTTGCCCATGCTCGGCAAATTGTTCGCCAAACGTTATGAGCAGTATAAATGGCTCCCTGATTCGTTGGCGCTTTTTCCAGGAAGGGATGAGTTGGCTGGCATCTTCCGTGAAGTCGGATTGAAGGATGTTCAGGCTCATTCTCTCACCGGAGGCATTGCGGCATTGCACATTGGAATCAAGGAGAGTCAGCATGTTTAAGAAAATTGCTATTTTTTTGGAAATGATTAAAATTGAACATACGTTATTTGCGCTCCCATTTGCATTCATGGGGGCTGTATTGGGGTCTGTTATCGTGACAGGCAACCTTCCCTCTTGGCCGCAGATCGGCTGGATTCTGCTAGCTATGGTTGGCGCACGTAGCGCGGCTTTTGGCTTCAATCGTATGATTGACCGGGTGATTGACGGGAAAAATCCGCGCACAGCAGGACGCGCTATCCCGGCGGGGTTGCTCAAATCGAGCGAAGTGGTGATTTTCATTATCGTCAGTTTGGTGTTGTTATTCTGGGCATCATTCAAGTTAAGTCCGCTGGCGTTCAAGCTGTTCCCGCTGGCCTTTTTTATGCTCGTTTTTTATTCTTACACCAAGCGTTTCACTTGGCTTTGCCATATTGTGCTTGGTCTGACCATTGGTTTGGCGCCACTCGGCGCGTGGGTTGCAGTAACGGGACAAATAGATTTGACTGCTATCGTACTATATCTCACGATTGCATTTTGGACGGCGGGATTTGATGTAATTTATGCTTGTCAGGATATAGATTTTGACCAAAACGAAGGAGTTTATTCTATTCCTGCCCGTTTTGGTGTAGCAGGTGCGTTGAACATCGCTCGGGCATTCCACGTCATTACGGCAATCGGATTTATTGTACTGTTCTTTATTGCAGATTTAAGCTGGTGGTATCTGGCGGGCATGATTATTTCGTACATTATTTTATTTTATGAACACTATATCGTATCTCCAAAAGATTTGAGTCGTTTGCAGACGGCATTCTTTACTATGAACGGTGTACTTAGCACTGTCGTGTTTGCCTTTACACTGATTGATTTGGTGGTGCGTCAATACTAATGAATAATCAGGTGAGCGGACATCAAGGCAAACGAATCGTTATTGGCATTACAGGCGCGAGCGGAAGCATTTATGGTGTGCGACTGGTAGAGACTTTGCTGGACTTGCAATACACAGTTCACCTGATCGTTTCCAATGCTGGCTGGCGGGTATTGAAAGAGGAGTTGGGCTGGAATGTGACTGACCGGGAAGGGGCTTTGAATGAACAATTCGGAGGCCGTCCCGGTTCTCTTGTATACCATCCGTTCACAGATATTGGAGCTTCGATTGCGAGCGGCTCTTATTTGGTGGATGCGATGATTATTATGCCATGCTCGATGGGGACGTTGTCAGCAGTAGCACACGGCTCGTCCGATAACCTTATGGCGAGAGCAGCGGACGTGATGATGAAGGAAGGTCGTCCGCTGATCCTTGTGCCTCGTGAAACACCTCTACATGCCATTCATTTGGAAAACATGCTTAAGCTTGCGAGACTCGGCGTCAAAATGATTCCGGCTATGCCGGCTTTTTACTTTCATCCGAAGACGCTGGATGATATTGTGCTGTTCCTCGTAGGCAAAGTATTGGACAGCTTGCGTATAGAACATCAACTGTTTACGAGATGGGGGGATTCCGATGCCGACGCCGGACACCAAGACAATCACAATCGGAAAAATTAAATATACAAACGCTTGGCCTATTTTTCATTATTTTAATCCTTCTGAGCTTCTCCATTCGGCGGAGATGGTTTCTAAAGTTCCGGCTGAATTGAATCGAGGTATGCTGAATGGGAGTTTGGATATCAGTGCGATGTCCTCATTTGCGTATGCATCGGGTGCTGAGGAAATGCTATTGTTGCCGGATTTATCCGTCAGTGCAGATGGTCCTGTGCAATCCATTTTACTATTTTCACGCAAGCCGCTGGACGAAATCAAAAACGGAACCATTGCACTAACGAATACGTCTGCTACATCCGTGAATTTGTTGAAAATTTTGATGCAAAAGGCATGGGAAGGTCAGCCTTCCTATTTTGACTGTGAACCGGATCTTGACTTGATGCTGGAACAGGCAGATGCAGGGCTACTGATTGGAGATCACGCGATTAAGGCATCTTGGCGAAGCGAAGGTCTGTATGTTACGGACCTCGGAGAAGAGTGGAAGCGCTGGACGGGTTATAGTATGACTTTTGCTGTATGGGCAGTACGACGTGCTGTTGCTGCTCAAAATCCCGCGGCGGTGGCTGAAATTGCAAGTGCGTTCCGCGTAAGCAAGCAGCGTAGTCTGTCGGACCTGACGCCTGTTATTTCTGAAGCATGCGAGGAAATTGGAGGTCTGCGAGATTATTGGGAGCGTTACTTTACTAATCTGTGTTATGATTTTGGAGAGAAGCAACAACAAGGTTTAGAGCTTTATTTTCAGTATGCGCATGAACTGGGGCTGCTTGACCGACGAGTGAAGCCGCTTCTCTGGAGTGACAATACGCTGACACGGGTGAAAGAATGAAACGATTGGATTTGTTCGGTTTATTAAAGAAGGATATGAACTTTATAGAAGAAGAGTTGTATCGCAGTATCGACAGTACGGAGCCGTTGATTAATGATACGTCGCTTCATCTGCTTAAAGCAGGGGGCAAGCGTTTGCGTCCCGTATTTGTATTGCTGGGAGGCAAGTTTGGAGAATATGATCTGGACAAGCTCAAGCGTATAGCGGTACCTCTGGAACTGATTCATTCTGCCTCTCTCGTTCACGACGATGTGATTGACGATGCGGAAATGAGACGCGGTCAACCCACCGTGAAGTCCAAATGGGACAATCGGGTGGCTATGTACACCGGAGACTACATATATGCACGTGCGCTGTCTATTGCTGCTGGACTGCCGAATCCCGACATTCACCGGGTACTGTCTAAAGCGCTGGTGCAGATGTCCATTGGTGAAATGGAACAAATTCGTGATTTTTTTAATGTGGATCAGAGTGTGCGGAATTATTTGCTTCGCATACGGCGAAAAACGGCATTGTTGATTGCGGTTAGTTGCCAGCTGGGAGCTATGGCTGCAGGGGCACGAGAAAGTGTCAATTCCCTGCTGTACAGCTATGGCTATAACGTAGGTATGGCTTTTCAAATTCAGGATGATCTGCTTGATCTGTGTGGCACGGAAAAAAAGATTGGCAAGCCGCCGGGCAGCGATATGAGACAGGGGAATATTACGCTTCCGGTGATTTATGCGCTTGAACAGCCTGAGTTGCGTGCCGATCTACTGGCTGAAATCCGCCGCATTCAGGATGGAGATGGGCAAGGAGACGCACGCAAAGCGGTGGATATGATCAAAAAAAGTGAAGGAATCGCTAAAGCTGAAATTCTCGCCGACCGATATATTAATAAAGCGCTAAACGCGCTGGACTTACTACCAGATGTCAAAACAAAAAAGACGCTACGCGATATTGCTCATTTTGTAACACGCCGCTCCTACTAAAGTTGTGTTTTGGGTTTGCTGTGACAAAATGCTTTAACCGGTTCCAAGCTTTCTGTTACAATACAGTTTAGTACTGTATAAATACATTAGATTGGATTGGGAGTGAGCCGATGGATCGTACTTTTTTGATGGTTAAACCGGATGGTGTACAACGTGGATTGATTGGACGTATCATCAGTCGACTGGAAGACAAAGGCTTCAAAATGACGGCTGGCAAGCTTGTGCAAGTATCTAGAGAACAGGCAGAACGGCATTATGCGGAGCATGTGGGCAAGCCTTTTTTTGAAGAGCTTGTAGGTTTTATCACATCAGGCCCTGTGTTTGCTATGGTATGGGAAGGGGATAACATCGTTACGCTTTCCCGCTTGTTGATTGGTAAAACACAAGTAACTGAAGCTCTTCCGGGCACAATTCGTGGAGACTTTGCAGCACATACACCGTTTAACCTCATTCATGGTTCAGATTCACCGGAGAGCGCAGAGCGCGAGATTGCAAATTTTTTCATGCCGGAAGAATCCGTTCGGTATGAAAAAAGTGTGGCGACCTGGATGTAAGTTAAATTACGTATGAAGAAGGATGGTAGCATGACGGATATGGAACTGGGTCAGACGGACCCCGATTACACAGCGTTTATCCGCAAAATCAAGGACAGCACAGGTATTGATCTTGCACAATACAAAGAAGCACAGATGAAAAGGCGGTTAACTACGCTTCGCAACAAAAACGGGTTTCCCAGTTTTGTTTCTTTTTATGATGCCATGATGAAGGAAAAACCTCTATTCTATGAATTTCTGGATCGAATGACGATCAATGTTTCGGAATTTTGGCGAAATCCCAATCGGTGGGAAGTGCTGCGGGATACAATCTTGCCACAGCTGCTTGTGGGGAAGCAGAAGCTTAAGCTGTGGAGTGCGGCCTGCTCGACTGGTGAAGAGCCTTATAGCCTGGCTATGGTTCTCGACGGTAAAGGGATTTTAGGAAATTGTTCCATTACAGCTTCCGACATTGATGACGGTGCATTGGCAAAAGCCAAGGAAGGCAAATATTTGGAGCGTTCGCTCAAGGATGTACCTGAGCAGGTGGCTAGCAAATATTTTAAGCCGGATGGTGCGATGTATCGAATTGATGACCGTTTGAAACAAGCCGTGAAATTTCAAAAGCAAAACTTGCTGCTGGATCGGTTTGAGGATGGTTATGATCTCATTATCTGTCGAAATGTAATGATTTATTTTACAGAAGAGGCAAAACATACGTTGTATCAAAAGTTTGCAGCCAGTCTTCGTCCCGGCGGTGTGTTATTTGTCGGTAGTACAGAGCAAATCTTTTCTCCTAACCAATATGGTCTGGAATCGACGGAAACCTTTTTTTATCGCAAAAAAGCATAAGCCTGCATATATCATCCAAAGTTTGTAGGAACTTATTTATATCCTTGAGTAATTGATGGTTGGCTTATCAGCAAAGCACGTCCTTTAGCCCCTTTGGCTAAGAGGCGTGTTTTTGTTTATCTGCATACACGTGGCTTTTCTTGTCAAAGAAAGGTGCGTATACTATAATGAAGCACAGTTAAAGATTTTAGCGATGCACAGTTTAACAGTTTAAAGGGGGAACGCGTCATGAGTTTACGTTATTTAACCGCGGGGGAAACGCATGGTCCCCAGCTAACTGCCATTGTAGAGGGTATGCCGAGCAATTTAAAATTGGATTTTGAGGAATTGAATTTTCAGCTGCACCGTCGTCAGAAAGGGTATGGACGGGGTCGGCGTATGCAGATTGAAAAAGATACGGCGAAGATTGCCGGAGGCGTACGTCACGGCTATACCACAGGTGCACCGATTGCGCTGGTTGTAGAAAATAACGATTGGAAGCACTGGCAGAACATTATGAATATTGAGCCTATTGAAGGCAGTGATGAAGACAAGCGTCGGGTTCACCGGCCACGTCCGGGTCATGCGGATTTGAATGGCGGAATGAAATACAACCTGAAGGACCTTCGTAACGTGCTGGAGCGCTCCAGTGCACGTGAAACAGCAATTCGTGTGGCATGCGGCGGTTTGGCCCGTCAATTGCTGGCTGAGTTCGGAATCAAGGTGGCAGGTCAGGTCATCCGTATTGGGGAAATCGAAGCTCCTTACCGTGATTTGCCGATTGATGAGCTGATTGCCGTGACAGAAGCCTCCTCGGTGAGAGTAACCGATCCAGAAACCGAAAAGAAAATGGAAGCATATATTGATCTGATCAAGCAAGAAGGTGATTCAGTCGGTGGGGTAGTGGAGTGTATTGTAGAAGGTGTTCCGATTGGTCTGGGCAGTCATGTACAGTATGATCGGAAACTGGATGCACGTATCGCACAAGGCGTCATGTCGATTAATGCATTTAAAGGCGTGGAAATTGGCATCGGCTTTGAAGCAGGGGAATTGCGCGGTTCACAGGTGCATGACGAGATTCTATATGATGAGGAACGTGGATATCACCGTCGTACCAATCGTTTGGGTGGTTTTGAGGGTGGTATGACGAATGGAATGCCAGTTGTGGTTCGTGGCGTAATGAAGCCGATTCCTACACTCTACAAGCCGTTGCAAAGCGTCGACATTGATACAAAGGAAGCGTTCACCGCACAGGTTGAGCGTTCGGATGCATGTGCAGTGCCAGCGGCAAGCGTAGTCATGGAGCATGTCGTAGCTTGGGAGATTGCGAAAGCTTTGCTAGAAAAATTCGGTGGGGATTCGATTGAAGAGATTCGCGCGAATATTGCATCCTACGAAGAACAACTGGGGCGGTACTAAGATGAGTACGCTGACGGTACAACTTGGCGAACGTTCTTATCCTATTCATATCGGACGAGGGCTGTTACATCGAGCCGGAGAGTTGTTGAAGGAACGAGGAATTGCGCAAAAAAGCCCGTTGTTGATTGTTTCTGACGAAAATGTAGCGGGATTCTACTTGGCAACATTGGAGAGCAATCTTCAGGCATCTGGCTACAAGACAGTGTCCTTTGTCGTTAAGCCAGGTGAAACCTCCAAGTCGCTTGCTGTATTTGAGCAGGTCATAACAGCAGCCATTGAGGGCGGTTTGGATCGCAATTCAGCCGTTATTGCACTTGGTGGTGGTGTGGTGGGTGATTTGGCTGGATTTGTGGCAGCTTCTTATATGAGAGGTGTCAAGTTTGTACAGATCCCCACTACGATCCTTGCCCATGATAGTAGCGTGGGCGGTAAGGTCGGCATCAACCATCCTTTGGCGAAGAATATGATAGGAGCCTTCCATCAACCGGAACTTGTGTTATATGACGTAGATACGTTGTCTACCTTACCTCCTCGTGAGGTATCTGCCGGGCTTGCTGAAATGATCAAGCATGGTTTGATCTGGGATGCTGATTTCGCCCAGTGGTGCCGTGACCATGCGACTGATTTGCTTGCGCTGGATGCGACAGCTCTGGAGTACGGTCTGGAAAAGGGATGTTCCGTAAAAGCCGAAGTGGTGTCGTGTGATGAACGAGAAAATGATTTACGCGCTATTCTAAACCTAGGTCATACGATTGGTCATGCGATTGAAGCCATTGCGGGATATGGTGAGTTTTTACACGGAGAAGCCATTTCTATTGGTATGGTCGGCTCCGCACTTTTGGGCGTGAAGCTGGGGGCAGATCCTTCTTTGGTAGATGAAACGAAGGATATGTTGTCTTCGCTACGGCTACCGACCTCCCTTCCGTCACAAATCGATACAGATCGGCTGCTGGACGCGATGATGCATGACAAAAAGTTCAAAGAAGGCAGCATTACTTTTGTCGTCCCACGTAGCATCGGGCACGTGGAGGTTGTGAAGGATATTTCCGTCTCTTACATCCGACGAGTTATTGAACAGTTAAAAGAGGGGGCGTAACGATGTACAATCGGGGAATTCGTGGCGCGACGACCGTAGTGAATAATGAAGAAAACGAAATTTTGGAAGCAACATGCCAACTACTGGAGGAAATTGTATCCTACAATGAAATTCAGCCGGAGGATATTAGTAACGTATGGATTACGGTGACCCATGACCTGGATACTGCCTTTCCAGCCAAGGCCATTCGTCAGCTTGATGGCTGGGATATGGTTCCGCTCATGTGTGCATTAGAAATTCCTGTGGCAGGCAGTTTACCCAAGTGCATTCGTTTGATGGTACAGGTAAACACCGATAAATCCCAGCGTGAAATTAAACATGTATATTTGAACGGAGCACAGGCGTTAAGACCGGATCTGGCTTCCCAAGGGAAATAAGTGCCCGTTTTTAAAGTTGATGGTTGCCAAAGTAACATCCCATGAGATATAGTGTGTGTAGCAGAGTTAAGTAGAGTAGAGTTAGCCAGAGACAGAGTTGAGATGAGAAGAGTGCAGCCTTAGCCAATTCCATATGAGATTACAGAGATCGGCGGTAGCGGGTAAGCTTTTGTCTATGAAGAGATATTCTTCTACAGAGAAGCTTATTTGAGGCAACCTGTGCGGTTATACAAAAGGGATGAGTGTATACTTATCTATTTGCTGTAGTCATTTTACATATGGAGCATTCTTATAATTTCGATAACTGACAGCCTCTACCTTATCGGTAGAGGCTTTTTTATATTCTCTCCTTTGGTTCTGCGCCAATTTGGAAAGGAAGTGATCTCATGTTAACGCCGCATGTGGAGCAAGTGATAACGATGGCGAGTGAATTTAACCTGATTCCTGTGTACAAAAAAGTGCTGGCTGATATGGAGACGCCGATTCGGATTTTCCGTCGGTATGCCGAGCGGGACCGTGCCTTTCTGCTAGAGAGTGTAGAGGGAGGCGAACAGTGGGCGCGACATTCATTCATCGGTACAGACCCGTTCCTAATGGTCTCGGGTAAAAAAGGACGTTTGATATTGGAGCAACACGGTAAACGGCAAATATTAAACGACAAGCCGATTGAAGCGCTCAAAGCATTGCTTCGTAAATACCGTAGTCCGAAACTGAAAGAAATGCCTCCATTTACAGGGGGGGCTATCGGATTTTTTGGATATGACTTGCTTCAATACTATGAAAAGCTGCCAGAGCATTCGGTAGATGATTTGAATATGGATGATATTCGTTTTATGTTCTGCGATCAAGTCATTGTCTTTGATCATGTGAAACAGCAAATTTTGCTGGTCGGCAATGTTCATATAGGCGAAGGGTTTCGCGATGAGGACATTCGTGCTGCTTATGCTGATGTGGAACGCAGGTTGGAGGAAACGGCGCAGTATCTGCGCAAGCAGACCCCGCCTGAGCGATTAGGATCGGCTTCCATTCCTGATGATGTGGAACTAGGTGAGATCCAATCCAATATGACGAAGGAACAATTTATATCAAACGTAGAGCAGGCAAAGGAGTATATCCGCTCCGGTGATATTTTTCAGGTTGTACTATCCCAGCGTTTTCACATTGATACAGAGGCCTCTCCTTTACAGGTATACCGCGTGCTGCGCACGATGAACCCGTCGCCATATATGTATTATTTGAAAATGGATGACGAGATCATCGTAGGTACCTCGCCTGAGGCACTCGTCAAGGTAGAAAACGGCCGGGTAGAAACCCGTCCTATTGCAGGAACGAGACCGCGTGGGGTAACGGAGACAGAAGATGCGGCACTTGCTGAAGAACTGTTAAACGATGAAAAAGAGCGTGCAGAACATCTGATGCTGGTCGATTTGGGAAGAAATGATTTGGGCCGTGTATCACAGTTTGGCACAGTCAAATGCGATACGTTTATGGAAATTGAACGCTATTCCCATGTCATGCACATTGTTTCCAATGTGTCAGGTGAGCTACGTGAGGACAAAGATTTCTTCGATGCCTTCCTGTCTTGTCTGCCAGCTGGCACTGTATCGGGGGCTCCGAAGCTACGGGCCATGGAGATTATTGCTGAGTTGGAGCGGGAAGCACGCGGACCCTATGCAGGGGCGATTGGATATTTGGGCTTCTCGGGCAATATGGACGCTTGCATTACGATTCGCACGATTGTGTTTAAAAAGAACCGGGCCTATGTCCAGGCAGGCGCTGGAATTGTGTGGGACTCGGTTCCGGAAAGCGAGTATCAGGAGACGGTAAACAAAGCAAAGGCATTGCTGAAGGCAATCCGCACGGCAGAAGTGATGTTTCCGGCAACAACACAGCCCTATAACAGCGTCATCAACCAAGATTATTTGTACACTCCGTAACACACAAAAATCTGATTTTGAGGAGGAGACGACAATGGAACGACATGACATGATGCAAGTGGGGTTAAGCCGGATCATTGAGGGACAGCATCTTTCGCGTACGGAGGCCCGTAGCGTAATGGAACAGATTATGAGTGGAAGTGCTACACAGGCGCAAATTGGCGGGCTGCTGACGGCTCTTCGCCTCAAAGGGGAAACGGTAGATGAAATCACTGGTTTTGCCGAGGCTATGCGTAGCTACGCTAGTCCAGTGCAAGCTGAAGAAGGTAGTGGTCGTTTGCTGGACACATGTGGCACTGGAGGTTCGGGTATTCACAAGTTTAATATTTCCACGATATCCGCGATCATCGCAGCTTCGGTGTCAGTGCGGGTAGCAAAGCATGGCAATCGTTCTGCAAGTGGCCGTGCTGGGAGCGCTGATGTCCTGGAGGCATTGGGAGTCAACATTCATTTGACGAGTGATCAGGCTAGGTCTTGTCTGGACCGAATCGGCATCTGCTTTTTATTCGCGCAGCTGTATCATCCGTCTATGAAGCATGCCGCCGCGCCGCGTCGCGAGCTGGGTGTACGGACGGTATTTAATATGCTTGGTCCATTGACGAATCCGGCTGGTGCGGATCGGCAGCTGTTGGGCATTTATGACGCCAACAAAACGGAAGTCATTGCCGAGGTATTGAACCAGCTCGGCTCCAAACGGGCCATGGTTGTCAGTAGTCTGGATGGGCTAGATGAAATTAGTATTTCAGCTGCGACACGAGTATCCGAGTTGAAGGACGGCAAGGTTCACACGTTCGAGCTTCATCCGTCGGATCTGGGCTTGCAGACGCATTCTCTCGATCAGGTGCTGGGTGGCGACGCACAGGTTAACGCAGATATCATACGACGAATTTTGAACGGAGAGCATGGAGCTTATCGGGATGTTGTGCTAGCGAATGCAGGAGCGTGCATTTATGTATCAGGGGCAGCAGACACCTTGACGGACGGAGTAGCACGAGCGGCAGAAGCCATTGACTCGGGACTGGCACTCTCCAAGCTGGATCAATTAATACAGGCAACGGGGGAATATCAATATGTATCTTGATAAAATTGTGGTGACGAAGCGACAAGAAGTGGAGCAGCTTAAGAAGCATTTTCAAATAAGTGAAGCTGAACGATTAATTGCTGATTTACCTGCGACGAGAGGATTCGAAAATGCGATCGCGAGCGGACGCAACCGTCCGCTCGGACTGATTGCTGAGGTGAAGAAGGCTTCCCCATCCAAAGGGTTGATTCGACCGGATTTCCATCCTGTGGACATTGCACGTGCATATGAGGGAGCAGGAGCGGATTGCATTTCTGTACTGACAGATGTGACGTATTTTCAGGGGAGCCCTAAATATTTACAGCAAATTCGCGATCAGGTGAAGATTCCGCTGCTGCGAAAGGATTTTATCATTGATGAACGGCAAATATATGAAGCTCGTCTGCTGGGAGCGGATGCGGTGCTGTTGATTGCCGCTATCCTGGAACCGCGTGTATTAGGGTCCTTTTTACAGATCGCCAAGGACCTCGGGCTGGACGCATTGGTAGAGGTGCATGACAGCGAGGAGCTTAAAGCGGTGCTGGAGCTGGGGACAGCAACCTTGATTGGTGTAAATAACCGAAATCTGCGGACATTCGAGACTCGTCTCCAGACGACAGAGGAGCTGATCTCACTAATTCCTAAAGGGATTACGTTCATCAGTGAGAGCGGAATTGCGGGACCGGAAGATGTTAAGTATCTGCATTCGGTAGGTGCACACGGTATCCTGGTGGGGGAGCATCTGATGCGCAAGGAAGATGTAGGACAGGCTGTAGCCGAATTGATGGACGGGGTTAAAGCATGAACAAAACGGGCATAAAAATTTGTGGACTTCAAAGCGTTGAAGTGCTAAAATCTATGGTAAACTTACCGGTCGATTATATAGGTTTTGTGTTTGCCAACAGCAAGCGCCGGATTGACGGCGTACAGGCTGGAGTGCTGCTTCGCGTATTGGATGAATGGACCTCAGGCAGCAGACCGCGCAGCGTGGGTGTATTTGTGAACCCTGGTGATGCACTGTTAAATGATGTGATGGAGAAAGCACCCTTGGATGTCATACAGCTGCATGGGCAGGAAAGTCCGCAGCGCTGTCGGGAGATCAGGGAGCGTTTTGGTATACAGGTATTCAAGGCATGGTCTGTGGACAGTCAAGGGCAGCTAGAACGCTCGGCGGACGAATTGGATGCCTATGTCGGGACAATTGACGCTTTACTGCTGGATACATACGATCCCCTGTATGGTGGCGGCTCCGGAAAAACGTTTGCGTGGGATCGAATTCCTGCCTATCAGGCTTGGACTCATCAACATGGAATTCCTTTGTTTGTAGCCGGCGGGCTGACTGCCGATAATGCGGAAAAGCTAGTTCATGAGTATCATCCCGATGGGCTGGATGTATCCAGCGGTGTAGAGACGAACGGAGTCAAGGACATTGCAAAAATCACAGCATTCGTAGAAAGGGTGAAGCAGGCATGACACAATTACCTGATAACAACGGACGTTTTGGAACATTTGGAGGACGTTTTGTACCGGAAACGTTGATGAACGCACTGATTGAATTGGAGGAATCCTACCGTAAGTACGCGGATGATCCCGAGTTTAAAGCAGAGTTGAACGGGCTCCTAAAGGACTATTCTGGTCGGGAAACGCCACTTTATCATGCGGAGCGTCTGAGTCAGCATTTGGGCGGGGCTAAAATTTACTTGAAGCGCGAAGATTTAAATCATACCGGTGCCCACAAAATCAATAATGCATTAGCTCAGGGTTTGTTGGCGAAGCGTATGGGTAAACAGAAGGTCATTGCTGAGACAGGCGCAGGACAGCATGGTGTCGCGACAGCGACTGTGGCTGCGTTGCTCGGATTGGAATGCAAGGTGTTTATGGGCGAAGAGGATACTGTGCGCCAGCAGCTGAACGTCTTTCGGATGCAGCTTTTGGGTGCAGAGGTCATTCCGGTGACATCGGGTACACGTACACTTAAGGATGCCGGGAATGAAGCTTTGCGTTACTGGGTCAGCCATGTCCATGATACGTTCTATATTTTGGGTTCAGCTGTCGGCCCGCATCCGTATCCGATGATGGTGCGGGACTTCCAACGTGTGATTGGTGATGAAACACGTCGCCAGATCCTAGAGAAGGAAGGCAGACTTCCGGATGTCATCGTGGCAGCGATCGGTGGCGGAAGCAATGCCATCGGCATGTTTTATCCTTTTATTGAGGATCAGGGAGTCGCTTTGATTGGCGTGGAGGCCGCTGGAAAAGGTGTCGAAACGGAATTTCATGCAGCTACGATGACCAAGGGAACACAAGGGGTCTTCCAAGGCTCTATGAGTTATCTGCTTCAGGATGAGTACGGACAAGTGCAGCCTGCACATTCCATCTCGGCTGGACTGGATTATCCAGGTGTTGGACCGGAGCATTCATACCTGAAAGATATTGAGCGGGCCAAGTATGTTCCGATTACCGATCAGGAAGCGCTGGATGCGCTTCAGCTTCTCTGCCGTACCGAAGGAATACTTCCTGCATTAGAGTCGGCACATGCAGTTGCACAGGTCGTCAAGCTGGCACCTACGTTGTCGGCAGATGATATTATCGTTATTTGTTTGTCTGGACGCGGGGATAAAGATGTGGACTCCATTATCAAGTATTTGGGAGGAAATCCGTCATGAATTTAATTGATCAGGCGTTTGGTCGCCTTAAAAATGAAGGCAAAACGGCATTAATTCCTTTTCTGACGGTAGGCGACCCGGATGTGGATACTACAATAGAGATCATTCGGCAGTTAGAGTCGGCCGGAGCTGACATATTGGAACTGGGTGTACCCTATTCCGACCCGCTGGCTGACGGTCCTGTAATTCAGCGCGCGTCTGAGCGTGCACTGAAACGGCAAATTTCCATCCGCACGTGCATGGAGACAGCTTCTCTGGCTAGGGCGGCAGGTTCAAGCCTGCCTTTTATTCTGTTCACGTATTATAACCCTGTATTACAGATGGGTATGGATGCTTTCTTCGCAGGCTTGCAGGAGCACGGTATCAGTGGTCTGATTATTCCGGACCTTCCGCTTGAGGAAGCGGAGGAGCTGGGAGGACGGGCAGCAGAGGTGGGTGTGCATCTGATTCCTCTGGTGGCTCCAACTTCTGAACAGCGGATCGAGCGAATTGTCCGTCAGGCCCGAGGATTTGTATACTGTGTATCCTCGCTGGGTGTAACCGGGGAAAGAGCTTCCTTTTTTGAAGGTATAGAGGGCTTTATCGCGCAGGTCAAACGGCATACGAATATTCCGGTAGCGGTCGGCTTTGGGATCTCTACTCAAGAGCAGGTAGCCCGGTTTTCAAACATTTGCGATGGAGTTGTGGTCGGCAGTGCTATTGTACGTCAGGTGGAAGAAGCCATTCCATTGCTGAATGATTCTGCGCGCAGGCAAGAAGGTCTTTTGCAAATTCATAATTTTGTGGCACAATTAAAGCAGTAATGGCTGTCAAAATAGAAAGTAATAAATATGTTCTGATTGGATAGAGGAGGTAGGGGCATGCAACCTAAACCGCATATTGTACATTTGCCAGTATATCAGCCCGGTAAACCGATTGAAGACGTAAAACGTGAGCTGGGACTCGATGAAGTCATCAAGCTCGCCTCGAACGAGAATCCGTATGGTAGCTCTCCCAAAGTGTTGCAGGCCATTCAGCAGGAGTTTGCTAACATTAGTGTATATCCTGACGGAAGTGCCGTAGCTTTGACACAGGCACTAGCTAAACGGACGGGTTTAAAAGAGGAACAGTTTATCTATGGCTGCGGATCTGACGAAATAATTGCGTTGATTACGCGTGCTTTTCTCCTTCCCGGGGAAGAAAGCATTATGGCCGATCAGACATTTTCCGTATACAAAAGTAACGTGGAAATTGAGGGAGCGGTTGCAGTTGAGGTGCCTTTGCGTGACGGTGTACATGATCTGGATGCTATGCTGTCCCACATCAATGACCGTACGAAAATTATTTGGATCTGTAATCCAAATAACCCGACGGGCACGATTGTACCCGAAGCAGAGCTGATTGCGTTTTTGGACCAAGTACCAAAGCATATCATGGTTGTACTGGATGAAGCCTACGCCGAGTTTGTGACGGATCGCTCGTATCCCGACGGCATTCGTTTGTTGCCAGCGTCTGAAAACCTGGTTGTACTACGCACCTTCTCCAAAATCTATGGGCTTGCTTCGCTGCGCATTGGTTATGGTATGGGAGCTGAGTCAATCATTCGCTTGATAAATCAGGTTCGTGAACCGTTTAATACATCACGGGTAGCACAGGCTGCGGCCATTGCTGCCTTGGAAGATCAGGAATTTGTTCAAGAATGCCGGGATCGTAATGCAGAGGGCAGAGCTTATTTGCAAAATGAGCTGAAGCGTCTGGGACTGGAGTCTTTCCCGGCACATGGTAATTTTATTATGCTGGATGTACGTCGTCCATCCGGTGAAGTATTCCAGGAGTTGCTTCGTAAAGGTGTGATTATTCGCGCAGGTCATCACAAATATCCGACATATATTAGGGTGTCGGTTGGATCACAACCGCAAAATGAGTTGTTTATTCGTGCGCTGGAACAGGTCCTGGGGGCGGAAGCGGCGAAAGTACGCCTATAATTTCCGCAGATGGGATTTGATAATTGATGAAGATTGCCATTTTCGGCGTGGGACTGATTGGTGGGTCCCTCGCACTTTGTTTTAAAGGGAAGCCGAATATTACTGTTGTCGGCCATGCTCATCTCCCTGAACTGATGGAACCGATGTTAAGCCGTGGTGTCGTGGACACCGCGACTCTCTCGGTTGAAGAAGCGGCAGCGGATGCCGATTTTATTTTTTTATGCGTACCTGTGGGCTTACTGGAGCATTATCTCGAACTGTTAAGCAAGTTACCGCTTAAAGCGGGTTGTATTATCACTGATGTAGGCAGCACGAAATCGGCAATTGCCAAGAAAGCATCAGAAATTTCTTTGCGCAACGCTTACTTTATCGGTGGTCATCCGATGGCCGGTTCAGAGCGTTCCGGTGTAAAGGCTGCTTCCGCGTTGCTGTTTGAAAACGCATATTATGTGCTTTCCCCGGCAGAGGGTGTGCCAGAGGAAGCATACAGTTCACTGGAACGATTGTTAAAATATACTAGTGCTCATGTTGTGCGTGTCCAACCTGATATGCACGATGACATTGTCGGCGCGATTAGCCATCTTCCGCACATTATTGCAGCGGCGCTGGTGAATCAGGTGCGAAAGCACAATGATGAAAATCCGTTGTACCGTACATTGGCTGCCGGTGGGTTCCGTGATATTACACGGATAGCCTCTAGTGATCCGGTTGTGTGGCGGGACATCTTACTGAGCAATCGTGAAGTTTTACTAGGTCTGTTGGAAGAATGGAACGGACAGATTGAGCGTTTTACCCATTTACTGAGAATACAAGACGGTGAGGGAATAGCTGACGAGTTTTTGAGAGCTGGGCACTTCCGCAGTGAACTGCCAGAGCGTCGCAAAGGAGTCATCGTCTCCACGTTTGATCTGTATATTGATGTACCGGATACCCCAGGGATTATCGGGCGAATTGCTATGGAACTCGGTAATCACAGCATTAATCTGAGCAATATGCAAATCATTGAAAGCCGGGAGGATGTCCCAGGCATCATGCGGCTTTCCTTCCGTCAAGAGCAGGATTGGGAGCGTGCTAAGACTCTGCTGGATTCGATGGGCTATAAAGTGGTGGTATAGGAAGGAAAGTGAGATGTTCGTTAAGGAGGCCGCTTCGCGATTCATTTGATCTTACGATCGCTGTTGCCGCCGGATTTTTTTCGATCAGATTCTTTAATGGGAAAATCCGGCGGCAAAGGCGAACGCTCCGCTTCTCCAGATTCAAATGAACCTCTGCGCTACTGACCGCCTATAAAGCAACACACACTTTCTGGGAGTGAAGTAGTAGAAAAGATCTAGAGCGGACGAAGGTTTCTTCGTCCGCTTTTTTTAAAGCTCTTTTTTTTGAATAAAAAAAAGACCACCCGGGTAAAGCCCCGGGTGGTAGCTACTTTTAGTGAAGTAGCTGAGTAGGATAGGAGTGGAGAGAAACCATACTGTACTTTTATTATATGTATACGTTTTCATTTTGTCAATATTTTTTTAAAGCGTTTTCTTTTTGTGTATTTATCCTTATTGGTGCATTTGAATAGAACACTTTCAATCGGTTAGTCATTTAATCTTGAAAAAATTTAAAATCCATTGAAAAGCTGTATAAATGAATTAGTTGCCAGCGTTAGGGAGGCATTGATGGAAATCGTGGGGATTTTGGACTTTTTTACTGGCGGTCATTTTGTGGTACAATGGGTAAGTCCATTTTGGATGTTGAATATTGTTGGGGATAGCACCGTTAATGTTGGCACTACATAGGGTAAGAAAATAACAAATGTTCCATGATGCTGTTTCATCCATTTGCGCAGAGGGCGCAACTTTTTTTGACCTGTTCGGTATATATAGACAGAATCGAACGGGAAAACAGCACATGTATGGGCGAGGAGGGTCTCACTCGGATGATGACAGATTCCCAGATGATTCAGGAAATCAAACAAGGTAATGTTGAGGTTTATTCAGAATTAATGAGGCGGCACCAACGTAAAATTTTAGCTTTTGTTTATCATATGCTGAAAAGTTCGAACCTGGAAATGATTGCTGAGGACTTATGCTCAGAGACGTTTTATAAAGCGTATCGGAGCCTGCACTCTTTTCGCGAGGTAGACGCATCGTTCTCCACTTGGTTATATACAATTGCACGCAATACGGTGCTAAGTGAGCTTCGCAAGCACCGTAGCGGTCAGGTTCCATTGGAGGAGAGCGGTTATGTACCGGTAGCTCCATCGGATGTAATTCCGGAGCAGGCCGTCCTTCGCGGTGAGAAGGTAGAGATGGTTCGTGAAGCGATCAATAGATTGCCTGAGAAGCAGCGATCTGCGCTGATTTTGCGTGAATATGAGCAATTAGATTATCAGGAGATTGCGACTATTTTAGGACAGACGGTCAGTGCGGTGAAGTCATTGCTTTTCCGGGCAAGAACCAGTGTGAAGACGCAGTTGGAGCCTTATTTTTTTGAGCCTCTCTATGAGGAAAACGAAGGGATGAGCAGCCAATGAAATCCAGGGACACTGAGGATTTGTTCGCTACAGGCAAAAATGTATCGAAACAAGACTCGGAGCGCAGACGGGCCAAAAGCTCGTCTGCTGGGTGGGAGCATGGTTCGGAAGAAAAAGAGTGGGATTTGTCAAAAGAAAATCGATCCGCCATTCGTGATATTTCCTTTGAAATAACAGATGATAAGCTAGAGGCAATGAATCGCAGGGTCATGGATCGAATTTATGAAGAATCACCGTGGCTTGTTCCGGGCGAGCATCGACGTGCGCGTGTGAACCCAGCAGCCCGTAAGTATATGTCTGTATGGATCGCCGGCTTCTTGGCCGTATTTTTATGCAGCTTTTTGTTTTTGAACTGGAATGGAAGCTCCTCTCAGGAAAATCCCCCTCAAGCAGCTCCTGTCATGGACACTGGTATTTTACCGACAGGCCTGTTGGAAACTACAAGTACATCTCCACAATATCAATACCACATTAAAGATGTGAATAGTGGCATTATGGACCCGCTGGTTGCTAGCATTGTTCCTACTTATCCGCAATACTGGATGCTGTTGTCTGTATTGGCACTTGCGCTTGCTTTATTTTCTCTGGGCTGGATCCATCGGGCGAGAAGGGTCAGAAATTAGCAGGACAGCTGGTCCAATATGAATTCATAATAATGACTGAATAACAAAACAGCGGAGGAAACGACACGATGCTTATTGGCTTGATCAGACATGGATTGACGGATTGGAACGCGGTAGGGAAAATCCAGGGCCACAGTGATATTCCGTTGAATGAGGAAGGGCGCAGACAGGCACGCCTGCTAACAGAACGATTAAAGGAAGAGCCTTATCATTGGGACGGGCTTATTACAAGTAGTCTCTCCAGAGCGAAAGAGACTGGGGAGATTATTGCTTCTGCTCTGCATCTCCCGTTGTTAGAGCCTGATGATCGACTAA
Source organism: Paenibacillus sp. FSL P2-0173 (assembly GCF_038008045.1). Lineage (NCBI taxonomy): Bacteria > Bacillati > Bacillota > Bacilli > Caryophanales > Paenibacillaceae > Paenibacillus > Paenibacillus sp. FSL P2-0173. Next base: position 742,033 of record NZ_JBBOYK010000001.1, on the reverse strand, counting down.
GAGAACGTGCTTATGGTCAGGTCGAGGGCATGACACAGGCCGAGCGTGAAGAGAAGTGGGGAGTCGACTGGCATCTGCTGGATCTAGGGCAGGAAAGCGATGCGGATCTTCAGCTTCGTGGGCTAGCTTTTATGGAGGCCATTTGGACGGGAAATCGGGACAAGAATCTGCTGGTCGTTTCCCACGGCGGTTTTTTGGCTAATTTGTATAAGGCTCTGTATCAGGAAAAATTCACGGAACGAATCGGCAATTTGTCACTTAGTGTACTCCAGCGTGAGGATATGGATTGGGCACCACTTTTGTATAACTGCACGAAGCATTTGCAAGAGAAAAGTGACTGTAACTCAAAAAGTTAGTAAAAGACCATGGCTTCTACTCATTGTAGGAGTCGTGGTCTTTTTTATTTTTTAATTATAGCTTTGCAAAAAAAGAGGTTTAGAGTCTGAACAATCCGTCAAAGCTGTGGGTACAACAGGTAAGAATCAATTCCGGATGACAGTCCAGTGACGAGGCGATGGAACAATGAATCTGGCGGATATGCTGACATTTGCGGATATTGTGCATTTGAACAGAATCGCGGTGTATTACGATTGTGACTGTAAACCTAATTCCAAGCATGAGTTGATCCAGGGGATTTTGACGAAGCTCGGCAGCAGTAGTTTTTTTGAGACGCAGGTCAAGGAGCTGAGGTTGTCAGAGGTAAGGTTTTTGAACGCGCTGCTGTTCGATGACCGACCGTATTTCAGCATGGAGGAATTGGTTGCAATAGCCAAACAGTCTGTTGAGGAGGACGAAAGTCCTGGTGAGCGGCCAAGGGATATTGTGACCCGTCTGCGTTCTAGTGGCTGGTTGTTCAATGGTTCGACGCACAATACGAGGTATTTGTTCCAAATTCCGTTGGATATGAAGGAGCGCTTTCGACGTGTTATGGTACATGACTTCCAAAGCGGAATGACACGGGTGAGCGAACCGTCGTCGTACCGGGATGAAGGGCATCTGCTGGCAGAGGATTTACGGCTTTTCCTTCAATACATGGGGCAGCATGAGGTTCCGCTAAATCCCGAGGGAGCTTGGTATCGTCGCAATCAGCAGCAGCTGATGGAGCATTTGCACATTGCGGAGCCGCTTTTGGGTAAGGGAGGATGGCGTTTCGGGTATGGCTCCTCTTTTAAGTTTTATCCAGACCGAATGGCACTACTGTATGATTATGCCCGTCACTCCAAGTACATTGAGGAGAAAGGGGACCAAGTTGTGCTGACGGCAAAGGGAGAAGCGCATCAGGAGCATACAATTGAGCAGGAAATGATACAGCTATTCAGGTTTTGGTTAAGATTGTATAAAGGAGCCGTTCCTAATTTGCTCTCTCTAGTCTACTGGATTGGAGAATGTGCCAGGCCTTGGACGTCCTCAGAGTCGCTTTTTGTACATATCGGCCCACTGATTCGACCGTTTTACTATGATACGCCCCGTTCGGTCTTTGATCAGAGGATTATACGAATGATGCTTCACTTGGGTATGCTTCGTCAGGGTGAACATTCGACAGGACCATCTGTACAGATGACGGCCTGGGGGCTGAAGTTGGCGGGAGAGTGCCGCATTGGGCGGAACGACTCGGGTATACGGCTCCATTGACAAGCAGCACACATGTTGATAGAATTTCACCCAAAATGAGAGGGTGAAGTTGATGCTGATTCACTATAACGGAAACATGCCACAGCTCCATTCATCTGTCTATGTGGCAGAAGGAGCAAAAATTGTCGGAAAAGTAACGATCGGTCAAGATTCCTCTGTATGGTTTAATGCCGTACTGCGCGGAGATATGGCGCCTATCATCATCGGTGAACGCTGCAATATTCAGGACGGTGTCGTGGGACATGTGAACACGGATCAGCCCCTGTTGCTGGCGGATGACATTTCGGTAGGTCATGCTGCAATAATCCACGGTTGTACGGTAGGCAAAGGCACTTTAATCGGTATGGGGGCCATTGTACTCAACGGAGCGGAGCTTGGTGAATATGCTTTAATAGGAGCAGGGTCGGTCGTTACGGAAAATACCAAAATACCACCCTATACTCTTTCTCTCGGTACACCTGCCAAAGTGGTGCGCGAATTGACAGATGCAGATTTGCAGCGGATGTCACGAACGGCACTCAGCTATGTGGCGAAAGGAAAAGAATATAGGATCTCTTAAACTCATGTTGGAGGTGCATCCTATGGATAAAATGAAGGTTACTTATGAAGTAATGTTGGGCCTGTCTGCTGAGATGGTTTTGGACGAGGCATTACGTAAACACCGGAGTGAAAAACTCTACAAGGATATTGATGAGGCGCTAGCCTCCGGAGATGAAGTAGCTTTTCGTCATCTTACGGATGAGCTGAAAGCAATGAGTTAGAACAATTTTAGGAACCCTAAGTTGGATTTCAGACAAATCGTTAGTTCGAGATTATAATCATCAAACCTGACTGTAGCGGCGGTCAGGTTTTTTTGATACGCTTGGATATGATATAGTCTTTGTAGGATGGAGCCTGTACAAGGTAACTGTCGTATGAACGGAGGATGAAGGACGTGTCGTTATCTTATTTGTGGAGCCGGTCGTTCTTGACGAGCCGGCCTTTTTTGTGGCTGCTGTTCTGGTGTAATTTTGTGGGAACAGTGTATGGGTACATATGGTATGGGGGGCAGTTGGAATATACACTAAATTATCACCCGTTGTGGCAGATTGTATTTGTGCCTGATAGTCCGACGGCGAGTCTGTTTTTTACGATCTCTATAGCATTTTTGCTCTATTCTCCGCATCTCAAGAGCTTAAAGGTCATTCGCCAGATCATGGAGGCGTTGGCTGTTGTCACGAGTGTAAAATATGGCATCTGGGCTTCGGCTATTATTTTTTGGGGAGTCGCGCAGGGGGGACACATGATATGGCAGGATTGGATGCTGGTGGCATCTCACACGGCAATGGCGGTCGAAGTGTTACTGTTCGTGCGTTTTTTCACCTGCAAATGGACTGCTTTATGCCTAGCTGCACTCTGGACATTGTTAAATGATACGATGGATTATACATTTGGCATATATCCGTATCTTCCGAAGACGCTAACGGATGATGTACCGCAAGTGCGTGCTTTTACCTATATGCTGACCCTTGTCAGTATCATAGCGACATGGCTTGCCATGTTTGGGCGCAATCGAAAGGGAGTAGAAGTGGAGAAATAGAGATGAATATTGTTATAAACCAAAAAGAATATATATTTAAAAAAGGAATCCGTGATGATCTTAAAATAAGAAAGAGCTTTAATCAATTAGCCAAACAAAGCTTTGGTTTTGATTTTGAGGCTTGGTATCAATTGGGCTTTTGGAATGATAAATATATCCCTTACGTACTTTTAGATGGGGAGGTTGTTGTGGCTAATGTATCTATAAGTCTGATGGATTTTTGTTTGTCGAGTGAAATGAGAAAGTGTATCCAAATCGGAACTGTAATGACGGATACCAACTATAGAAATCAAGGGTTGAGCCGGTTTTTAATAGAACGTGTATTAGAAGATTGGCAGGGCAACTGTGATGCTATGTATTTGTTCGCAAATGATAGTGTGAAGAATTTTTACCCTAAATTCGGGTTTGTTTCGGTACAAGAATATCAATTAAACCGGAAAGTAACCGCAAACAACGTAGACATTAAAGTTGAGAAATTGAACATGGAAGAGCAGTCGGATTTAAATTTACTCAAAAATAAAAGTGCTAGATTAAATCCGTATTCACTTTTTGCTGCGAAAAGTAGTGAATGGCTGGTCTTATTCTATGCCATCTCGTTTTTTAAAGATAAATTTTGGTATATACCTCAATACGATACGATTGTGGTTGCAGATTTTGAAGGGGATACGATGAATTGTTACGATATTTATGGAACGGGCGAAATTCCTATGGATATCATACTGTCAGCGGTAACGAAACAAGAAACGAAGAAGGTTGTTTTTGGCTTTACACCAAGAGAACAGGAAGGCTGCAATATTTCTCTGTTGAAACAGGAAGATACGACGCTATTTTATAAAACTAAAGATCAAAACACATGTAAAGAAAACCAACGAATGTTTCCTATTTTGTCCCGGGCATAACCCGGCTTCAAACGATTCGTCCTAAAGCAAGTTCTAGTCCCGGTAACCTTGCCATACAGTAAGGTGAGGAGGGATGTCCCATGTTTAGGGGTCAGGCGTTTCAAATTATGATACGTATTGTTTCGAGTGTTGTTTTATCTATGGTCCTGCTGCTGTCTGTCTGCGTCCCTCCAGGTGTGGCAGAAGCGCGTGATCAGTCAAAACCCATAGGAAATACAAAAGAAATTGAGGAACTAGATCATGCAGCTGCGATACTGTACCGGGATGTCATGGACGGGAACATTGAAAAAGCGCGCGCGGATGTAGCCGAGGTGAGTCGATGGTTTGGCACCGGACAGGTGCAGGCAGCGTTATCTGTAGAGGCCATTCATGCTTTGTCCGGCAGCATCCTTGAGGTGCAGCAAGCTACACAGTCCGTCCAAGCATCACCGGATGAGTGGGTGAAGGCTGCGGCCAATTTACGACTTGCGACCGATGCGCTTGCACATCCGCGTCAGCCTTTATGGCAGCAGTATTATAAGATTTTAAAAGAAGATGTTAGTGGCTTGAACAGCCAGTTTGCTAAAGGTAACATGAAGGGTTTCAAAGCTGGAGCCGCAGTGCTGGAGGACCACTATGAGACGATCCGTACAGCAGCATTGATTCATGGCAGAACAAGTGAAGTTGTCCGGGCTGACTCATGGATTTCCTACGTCAAAGGTTTGGGGGATCAGCAAAATGCAGATGCCTCAGCGATTAGAGGGGCGTTGGATCAGGGGAATCCGACGTTTAATGCCTTGTTTGGACGTGAAAAAGACGCCACTGCCCTGGCGCCATTTATCCCGCGTGAAAGTGAGCGCCGGGCAGAATTGGCAATCGGCATGATTGTTCTGCTGGCGCTGGTCTATGCAGGTTATCGTAAATATCGAGCTGGTCTCTCTGGATAACGATGCAAAATTCAAACATTCGCGTCGTTGGCTGCTGAGCCATCCATATAGGTTAGCCCATCGCCCGGATTTCCGGGCTATTCCTCTTTGAACCCCTCTCCATGTACATCATGCACATCCTGTATGATAATAAACGCCCGTGGATCAACCGATTTAACAATTTGGTGCAAACGTCGTATTTCCTGACGAGGCACGACACAATAGGCAACATGCTTGGCCTGCTTGGAAAATGCACCTACAGCCGGAATAATAGTAACTCCGCGATCCATGTCCCTAATAATAATATCCGCAATGTCCATCGTGTGGTCGCTGATAATCATAAAGGCTCTGGCGGAATAGGCCCCTTCTTGTATAAAATCAATAATCTTGGACGCGATGAACACGGCGACTAATGTATATAGAATTTTTTCTTTTGGTATGTAAAGTAGTGAAGCACCGATAATGACAATATCAATGACCAGCAGAATCCTTCCCATACTCCAGCCAAACTTCCGGTTTAGAATACGAGCGATAATATCCGAGCCGCCCGTGGTGCCGCCAAAGCGGAACACAATACCTAACCCGGCCCCAAGCGTAACCCCTGCATATAATGAAGAAAGTATAAAATCGTGTTCAGTCTGAAACGTTCCCATCCATCCGAAATGAATCATTTTTTCAAATAACCACAGAAAAAAAGTGAGCGACCCGATACCTACCCCTGTATATAGAATTTGCTTGCCCCCAAGCATTTTCCAACCAATTAAAAATAAAGGAATGTTCAGAAGTAATGTGGAGAGAGAGGGTGAAATCGAAAAAGCATAATTAAGCAGCAGGGTGATCCCTGTAATACCTCCTTCCATCAGTTTACTGGGTATAATAAAATAAAGCAGACCGAATGCATAAATGGCGGTCCCGAGCACAATGGATAAAATCATTTTAAGCTGTTCCATGGACTTGGATATCTTCATATAATCCCTCGCAGTAGCAGTTTAAGGAAGAACGACTTCATGCTGATTTTGCTAAATCGCAGCTCCTTATATGTAGTATACCTTTTTACGGTAGCTTTAAAAGACTGATGACTGTAAGTTGGGATCATAAGTACACAATTAAAAAAAATTTGTTTTAAAATGTGCTTTACGATAACATATGAATAAACCTGCACATGGGGGGATTGCGTGTTTCATGGAAAAATCATTAGATGAAATTCAACGTGAGGTAGACCAGTATATATCTCAATTTAAGGAAGGGTATTTTAGCCCTTTGGCGATGTTGGCCCGGATGTCTGAGGAAGTCGGGGAACTGGCGAGGGAAGTTAATCACTCCTTTGGCGAGAAACCGAAAAAAACGGATGAGGCGGACAATTCCATTGAGCTGGAGCTGGGGGACATTTTGTTCATCACAGTTTGCTTTGCGAACTCACTAGGTATAAATTTGACCGAGGCTCATGATAAGGTCATGCAAAAATTTAACACGCGTGACGCGAATCGCTGGACTAAAAAGGACACCGATTAGGCGTTTTGTACATATGCTGTACCAAACCGGTTACCCGGAGGTGCAGTGTCATGAAGGCGGAGGAATACGTTCAGAAAGCTTATCAGTGCATTTTGCAGAACGATTTTGAGCAGGCCGTGGAATGGTTTGAAAAAGCAATTTCAGCCCAGCCTGATCATGCGGAGCATTATTTCCGGTGCTCGGTTACCTATGCTCGCAGTGGTCGTTTGGAGCAGGCTCTTGCATATGCAGAGCATGCGGTTCGTCTCGCTCCACAGCAGGATGAATATATTCTCCATCTGCATGCGCAGGAAGCCAGGCAGCATACGGAGAAGGCCAGAAAAATGCTGGATGTTGACAGAGCTACGCCACAGGTGCGTCAGGATGCGATTTTACTACTGGAACGAGCAATAGCCCTCGATCCGTTATGTGGGGATGCTTTTTTGCTGCTCGCATTGATTTATGACGAATTGAATGAGTATAAGCTGGCTGTGCAGGCTGCTCGTGAGGCGGCTGCACTGTTTCCTCACAATGTGCAGCTTGCCAACCTCATGAAGAAGTTATGCCAGCAGATGAATGAACAGATCTAACACAAATGGATGCATAAGGAGTTGTAGGGATATGTCAGAACCAATAAAAGTGGCTGTTGTAGGAGCAGCAGGGCGTATGGGCCGTGAAGTTATCAAATTGGTTCTTCAGGATGAGGAACTACAGCTTGTGGCCGCAGTGAACAGAACACATGCCGGCAGTGATGCCGGCCTTCTCGTCGGACTACCGGAAGCGGGTATCGCTATTGTGGAGGATGTGGAGCAGGCTTTACTGGAGAGTCGTGCGGATGTCATGGTCGATTTTACGGGGCCGCGTTTTGCGTACGCACATACAGCGCTTGCTATCAAGCATGGAGTTCGTCCGGTTATCGGAACGACAGGGTTTACCCCCGAACAGATTGATGAACTGGACAAGCAGTGTCGTGAGCAGCAGATTGGCGGTCTGATCGCGCCAAACTTTTCGATTGGAGTCATTTTGATGATGCGGTTTGCGGCTCAGGCAGCGAAATACTTCCCACATCTGGAAATCATCGAATATCATGGTGACCAAAAATTGGACGCGCCATCGGGCACAGCCATTAAGACCGCAGAACTGATCGCCGAACAGCGTGAAGAGTTACGACAGGGTAACCCGGAAGAGGAAGAAACGTTAGAAGGATCACGGGGGGGTTACTATCAAGGGTTCCGTGTTCACAGTGTCCGTCTTCCCGGTGTGTTCGCACAGCAAGAAGTTATATTCGGAGGGTTTGGACAATCTCTGAAAATTCGTCAGGATTCTTATGAACGGGCGGGCTATATGCCTGGTGTTAAAATCGGTATTCAGAAGGTCATGGAGCAGCCAGGGCTTGTATATGGATTTGAGCATTACATCGATTAAGAATACGCGAATGATTTGACGAATGAAATTATAGAATGAGGCAGGAGGAACTTTGAATGTTAAAGATTGCATTTATAGCGCATGACCGAAAAAAGGATGAAATGGTCAATTTCATAACGGCCTATGAGCATGTTTTTACAGATCACCAATTATTTTCAACAGGTACAACAGGTCTGCGCATTATGGAGCAAACCAAGCTTCAAATTCACCGTTTCATGTCCGGGCCGCTTGGAGGAGATCAGCAGATCGGGGCTATGGTTGCGCAAAATGACATGGACTTGATTATATTCTTGCGTGATCCGCTCATGGCACAACCGCATGAGCCGGACATTAGCGCCTTGTTACGTTTGTGTGACGTGCAGGGGATCCCTTTGGCAACTAACGTTGCAACTGCTGAAATACTGGTCAAAGCACTAGACCGTGGCGATTTTGCTTGGCGTGAGCTGGTACATAAATATAAACCGGGCATTGACCAGCAGGGTGATGTAAAATGACGCTGGACATCCTGATTTTCGGAGCCCATGCCGACGATGCAGAAATAGGAATGGGTGGCACGATTGCCAAGCATACAGCCGCTGGTTTAAAGGTGGGCGTGTGCGATTTGACGCGGGCTGAAATGTCATCCAATGGTGATGTGGATACTCGTATGTCAGAAGCTGAACATGCTTCGAAAGTGCTCGGGCTTGCTGTGCGTACGAATTTGGGTCTGCCTGATCGTGGATTAAATGTCACTCCTGAACATGTAGCTGCAGTTACAGCAGAAATTCGACGCCATGCACCGAAAGTTGTATTCGCTCCTTATTGGGAGGATCGGCATCCAGACCATGTCATGTGCAGCAAGTTGGTGGAGGAAGCTGTATTTAACGCCAAGTTGCGACGTTTTATGCCAGAAAATCCTGCGGTACAGGTAGAGCAATTATATTTTTATTTTATTAATGATATTGGCAGAACGGATTTGATTGTGGATATTACCGAGCATTATGAAGCCAAGGAACAGTCGTTGTTGAGTTATGCTTCGCAATTTCAGGCAGCGCCTGGAAAGGATACGGTATCCACACCATTAAATCAGGGATATATGGAACGCGTAAAAGCTCGTGACTCGTTGTTGGGTCAGCGCAAACTGATTTCGTATGCAGAAGGCTTTGCGTCCAAAACGCCATACCTGGTTAAGCTATTCACATAAGGATTTTGCAAAAATCCAATAAGCGACTTCCAATGATAAGATATAGATCGAAATGGTTTAGTTTGTCTATATCTTGTACTTCGGAGCGATTGGAATCGAATTTTGCAAAATCCTGACATAAGAATTCTATACTTGAGCATTTTGCAGAATGTTAAAATAAATCGGTAGAAAAGTTATCACTGATGGGCGGAAGGAGGCAGCTTAGCTTGAATGACAAACTGAAAATTGGAATTACCTGTTATCCGTCGCTGGGTGGCTCCGGCGTAGTGGCTACTGAGTTGGGTAAGTTGCTGGCAGAAAAAGGGCACGAGGTCCATTTTATTGCCAATAGCATTCCGTTCAGATTAGGCGGGGCGTTCCAGAAAAATATTTTTTATCATGAGGTTGAAGTTAACGATTATTACGTGTTTAGATATCCGCCATATGATTTGTCACTGGCGACCAAAATGGCCCAAGTCGCACAAATGAAGAATTTGGACGTACTCCATGTTCATTATGCGGTACCACATGCAGTATGCGCTTACTTGGCGAAGGAAATGGTGGGTGATCATCTGAAGGTGGTAACCACCTTGCACGGTACGGACATTACCGTGTTGGCACAGGATGAGTCGTTGAAGGACCTGATTCGGCTGGCTATTAACAAAAGTGACGCTGTGACAGCGGTTTCCAAGGATTTGATTCGGGAGACGATAGATGCGTTGGAAATTACACGGCCTATTGATTTAACCTACAATTTTGTAGATAAACGGGTATATTATCCACGAGATGCCGCTGCGCTTAGAAGTGATTTTGCCCAACCGCATGAAAAAATAATGATGCATATTTCCAATTTCCGTCCTGTCAAAAGGGTGGGAGATGTGTTGGATATATTTGAAAGAGTGCAACGTAAAGTACCTGCGAAGCTTCTGTTGGTGGGGGAAGGACCGGATCTTCCAAAAATCCGTTGCAAAATCGAGACTTTAGGTCTGCAAGACAAGGTCTTCTTTTTAGGTAAGCAGGATCAGATCGCAGAAGTGATTTCTATGGCAGATGTACTGCTGCTTCCCTCGGAAAAAGAAAGTTTTGGTCTGGTTGCGCTGGAAGCAATGGCCTGTGGAGTGCCGACTATCGGTTCTCAGGCAGGGGGAGTACCTGAACTCGTTGTGCATGGAACTACAGGGTATCTTGCTGAAATCGGTAATACGGAGGCAATGGCTGATTATGCAGTAGAGCTGTTGTCCGATGAAGCGATGGCGGAACGTTTCCGTGAAGCGTGTCTGACACGCGCCCGTACAGTTTTCTGTGATAAGCTGATTACCCGTCAATATGAAGAGATATATTACCGTGTGTTGGGACGCGAGGTGCCGGATCTTAAACCGATCAGCGTTTAAGGGGGCGGACTCGCGTCCGTTTTTTATATTGAATACTTGCAAAGGGGGAAACCCTGTGAATACAAATACTTGGCAATATGCTGACCAAGAGATGGCTCTTCATGGTAGAGAGGTCATACATACACTAACAGCAGCAGGACACGAAGCTTACTGGGTCGGTGGTTGTGTGCGGGATGAGCTATTAGGACGAGCTATTCATGATATGGATTTGACCACTTCGGCTGAGCCTGAACAGGTCATAGCGCTATTCCCTCACGTCATTCCGACAGGGATTCAGCATGGGACGGTTACGGTCATGCAGGGTGGTCATGCGTTCGAGGTGACCACTTTTCGTACGGAAAGCGGTTATGCCGATCACCGCCGTCCAACGGAAGTTGCCTTCGTGAAGGATATCCGTGAGGATCTGATGCGACGGGATTTTACTATGAATGCGATTGCGATGGCAGAACACGGAGAGCGGGTGGACCCGTTTGGGGGAGAAGCCGATTTACGATCTGCTCTCGTTCGTTGTGTAGGCCGAGCCGAGGAACGCTTTGAGGAGGACGGGTTGCGGATGCTGCGTTGCATCCGTTTTGCCTCTGTATTTCGGTTCCGCGTTGCATTCAATACCTGGAAAGGTATGATTCGGCGCAGAGAGGGACTTCGTTACATAGCCATGGAACGTGTGCGGGTCGAGCTGGAAAAGATGCTGGCGGGCCCTGACCCTTTACGTGGGTTGGAGATGCTGGGGCGTAGCGGATTGCTCGGCTGTACAAAGGTTCCGGTTCCCTGGGAGCAATGTGAAGCACAAGCGCTCAAGGGGATCGTTCAACTGCAAGAAGAACTGCGGTGGGGCCTGCTCTTAATGTCTTGTAGACTTACCTCAGAGGTAGCGGACGAGCTACTAAGAGCTTGGACCTTCTCCAATGCGGTACGGCTTCGGCTGGTTCATTTGCTGGAATGGGAGACCGAATTAATCTACAGTACTGGTGTCATAGCTGGCGACTCCGTTACGGAGGAGTCTGACATCATCAACGATGAGGCACTGCGTCGTAGCTGGATTCGACTGCTAATTAGACTGGGAAAGAATACAGCTTCAGACTGGCTTGATCTTTACAAGACACTGCCTGCTTCATTCCGCGGATTACCGCCATGGGTAGAAAAGCATGTGGCGAAAACAGCCAAACTGGCAAGCTTGTGGACAAAGCAGGCTGTAGTCGTTCGTATCAAAGATTTAAATATTACAGGAAATGAACTGGTTCAGGCGATGAATCGACCAGGCGGACCTTGGCTGGGTCAGATGATGGAACAGCTTTTACAAGCTGTTGCCTGTGGAGATATTCCGAATGAAACAGAAACATTGCTTCAGGAAGCGAAACGGGTGATGAGTAGTGAATAATCATGAAAGATTGTTAGGCATACTGGAGGAAGGTACATCCGATTACGTATCAGGGGAGGAAATCAGCCGACGGCTCTCGGTTAGCCGAACAGCAGTATGGAAGCAGATCAACAAACTGCGTGAGTTGGGCTACAATATTGATGCCTCCTCGCGTCGGGGCTATCGGTTGATATCCCGACCGGATCGGCTAGAAGTCTCCAAATTGGCCGATATATTAAATACCCAATCGTTTGGCCAGCGTATCGTTGTACTGGATTCGACGGTATCCACTCAGCAGGATGCCATGCGTTTGGCAGAAGAGGGCGCGCCAGAGGGGACAGTAGTGCTTGCAGAGGAACAAACGGCAGGTCGGGGACGTCTGGGGCGGAAGTGGTATTCACCTCGTGGCAAAGGAGTCTGGTTGAGCATTGTGTTGCGCCCTACCCAGCCTTTGGCTTTTACCCCCCAGCTAACGCTACTTACAGGTGTAGCAGTGTGTAGAGCCATTCGTCGGCTGACGGGTGTGGAGGCTGGTATCAAATGGCCAAACGATCTGCTGATTCATGGTCGCAAAGTATCCGGTATTCTGATGGAATCTGCAACAGAGGATCAACGGGTTCGCTATTGTATTGCAGGGATCGGCATTGACGTAAATTTGAATAAAGAAGATTACCCGGAAGAGTTATCGCAGGTGGGAACGTCATTGAAAATAGAAGCAGGGCGTGAAATTGACCGTACTGTGCTGATTGCCTCAGTGCTGGAAGAGATGGAACAGCTAAGTAAGTTGTATGCCGAGCAGGGGTTCCAGCCTATAGCCATGCTGTGGGAGGCTTTGTCCGTGACTATGAACCGTAGTGTACGGGCACATACCGGACAAGGGATAACTGTAGAAGGTACAGCTGTTGGCTTGGACCCTTCCGGGGCACTCGTGATAGAAACGGATCAGGGAGAGCGAATTCAGGTCATTTCAGGGGATATACAATTATAGAAGCGACCTTAGCTATGAAAACGACCGAAATCGTTCTATTCTCTGTGCAAAACTTCACGTGAAAAAGCTGATGTTTTTTGTTATACTGTGCAGGAGGCGGCATCGGACGGTCCGAGCTGCACTCCAGGGGCACATGCTCTACTTTAGCAAGTTTGTAAGACCATCATAACTTCATTTGAAGGTTACGTTGGATTCTGCTCTGAGCCGAACAGGACCGAGACAGAAGGGACGATCTCAAAATGAGTGTCTTTTTTGGCTGTTCGGACCTTTTGATGACGCAGATGTACAGGCGTTCATAAAAGGTTATTTTTTGTGCCAAAAAAAGATGGAAGGGAGCCATTCGCAATGGCAGGAAAACAAGCACTGAATATTGTGAAAATGAAAAAAATGAAGCAAGAGGGCATTCCGCTCAGTATGCTGACCGCCTATGATTATCCATCAGCTAAAATAGCCGAGGAGGCGGGAATTGACATGATTCTCGTAGGTGACTCGCTGGGTAACGTAGTTCTTGGTTACGATTCAACCATCCCTGTAACCTTGGATGATATCGTGTACCATTCCCGGGCAGTCGCAAGAGGCGCGGAACATACATTTATCGTAGCGGACATGCCTTTTATGACATATCACAGCAGCGTATCAGAAAGTCTTCAGGGCATCCGCCGTCTGATGCAGGAAGGACATGTGCATGCTGTTAAATTGGAGGGCGGAGCTGAAATTGCCGATGTCGTAAAAGCAACTGTTCAGGCAGGTGTGCCTGTATTGGGACATATCGGGCTTACTCCGCAATCGGTTAATCAAATTGGCGGCTATCGCATTCAAGGCAAGGACGAAGCGGACGCACGCCGGTTGATGGCTGACGCCAAGGCGCTGGAGCAGGCGGGTGCTTTTGGCGTTGTACTGGAATTGGTAACTGAGGAAGTGGCAACAGCGATTTCTAAAGAGCTTTCCATTCCAACCATTGGAATTGGTGCTGGACGTGGATGTGACGGTCAGGTACTTGTTTATCACGATCTGATTCAGTACGCATCGCCTTATTTCAGCAAACGCTTTGTTAAAACCTATGCCGATGTAGGCGGCTTGATCCGCAGCAGCATTGAGCAGTATGTGAGTGATGTGAAAGGGCGGGCATTTCCGGCCGCAGAGCATGTGTTCAGCGCGGATGACCGCGTTGTGGAATCCCTATACGGTAAGGCAAAAGGAACGACACAGGAACAAGCTAAGGAAAAGGTGGAATCTCGGTCATGATCATCGTAAGAGAAGTGGCTCAGCTGCGCAAGATTATTGCTGAACGTCGGCAGCTTGGGACAAACGGAGCAAAAACAATAAACGATTCTGCTTCTTTACAGCAACATAAAGTCGGCTTTGTACCAACAATGGGATACCTGCATGAAGGACATGCGAGCTTGATGCACAAGGCGCGTGAAATGGCAGATACGGTGGTGCTTAGCATTTTCGTAAATCCGATTCAATTTGGACCGAATGAAGATCTGGAAAGCTACCCCCGCGATGAAGCTCGTGATTTGGAGGTAGCACGGCGCGAGGGCGTGGATATTGTATTTTTGCCAACTGTAGCAGAAATGTATCCACAACCAACCCAAACCAAAATTCGTGTATCCGCTTTGACAGATCGCTTGTGCGGTGCCTCCCGTCCCGGCCATTTTGATGGTGTGACTACGGTGGTAGCCAAGCTTTTTAACATGATAGGTCCTGATTTGGCCTTTTTTGGAATGAAGGACGCGCAGCAGGTTGCTGTGCTCCAGCAGATGGTGACTGATCTCAATATGAACGTGACTATCGTACCTTGTCCCATCGTCAGAGAGGCGGATGGTTTGGCCCTCAGCTCCCGTAATGTGTATTTAAGTGCAGAACAGCGCGAGCAGGCGTTGGTGCTGTCCCAGTCACTGCGTAAGGTGCAAGAAGTGAGCGAAGATATTGTAACAAACACAATTACGATTCGTCAGCTACATCAAATGGTGGAGTCCACCATTACTTCCTCTCCTTTAGCAGACATTGATTACATTGAAATATTAACTTTTCCCGGTCTGGAGCCCCTTCTTCCCGAGCAACGGCTATGTGATGTTCAGGAAGACGTCATCGTAGCGCTGGCTGTGAAATTTGGCAATACCCGACTGATTGACAATATAAGAATACAGAAGGCGGAGGTGCTTTCCCATGTTTAGAACCATGATGAAATCCAAAATTCACCGCGCTACCGTTACGGAAGCTAACCTGAACTATGTGGGGAGTATCACTATAGATGAAGATCTCATGGAGACATCGGATCTGTTGGAGAATGAAAAGGTTCAAATTGTAAACAATAACAATGGAGCTCGACTGGAAACCTATGTTATCCCCGGACCGCGTGGGAGCGGAGTGATCTGTCTCAACGGTGCGGCAGCCCGTTTGGTGCAGCCTGGTGATACAGTCATTATTATTTCCTATGCTTCCATGTCGAATGAAGAGGCCAAAACATACAAACCAACAGTGGTATTTGTTGATGAACATAATAAACCAGCCCAAACGATGAACAAAGAAGTACACGCGACGATCATGTAATGAATGGGAGTGCGGATGAAACCCGTCTTTTAAGCGAAAAATGTGAGTGTATTAATCCATCTTTCATAAGGGCGGGATGCACATGTTCCAGCATGTATTCGCAGAAATGAACAGCATGTTAGATGATATCGTGAAGCATTACCCATCAGCCCAGGGCTCCCGCAGGCAGGAGCTGCTACAGCACTGGAGTCTGCTGCGGAGAATGAGTGACGGAATTATGGATGAGTGGCTGGCCTTTGAGGAAAAAATGGTTTGCTTGCGTGCGGCCGGATTTTCCGCAGAGACCGATATGTCTGACACTGAGCTGCCTGAAAAAGAGCTGCCAGCTTTTAATCGGGGGCAAGGGTATTATCGATTACTTATGTACCCTGAGGCGATCCAACAATTTGAGCAGGTACTACAGCATTTTCCGAACAGCTGGCAGAGTCGCATGTATATGGGAATGGCCTATTTTCAACTGGATGATCCAGCAGAGGCTGTATTCCATTTTCAGAAGGTGCTGGACCTGACTGAGCAGGCAGGACTAAAGGCGGTCATCTATAATGCGCTAGGCTGTCTGTTGGCAAAGCAGGCTGACGTAGAGGAGGCGCAAAAATGTTTTGCTCTCGCACATCAGTTCGATCCTGCGTTACCCGAGCCGCTGCACAATATGGAAGCCTGTTTGTCCGGTACCGAAATGCTTCGATACGACAGCTCCATGATGACCTGGATGTAGTTGTCAGACACCGAGTAAGACGATGCATGCCCACCTCCTCAGGCGGCGTGTGCATCGTCTTTTTTGGCTGTCTTAATTTCCAAACAGGCGATCTTCTGCTATGCTAATATATAGAGTTATTATTTTTGTAAGTGTCATAAGAAAGGATTAAGCCCGAATGAAATTTGCGGTATTGGATTTTGAAACGACAGGCACCCAGTCCGCGGATGACATCATTCAAGTCGGACTTGCAATTATAGATCATGATAACAGCATTTCCCGTGTTTACGGCTCTTATGTGAACCCTGGCAGATCTATTCCACCTTTTATCACTGGATTGACCGGAATTACAGACGATGACGTCAAGGATGCTCCTGCACTTGAAGAAATGATGATGGAGCTCGTGCCTATGCTGGACGATGTTGTGCTGGTCGGTCATAATGTGGCGTTTGATTTTAATTTTTTGCAAAACGCTCTGGATCGGTGCGGATATTTACCGTTTAGCGGAAGAATCTTGGATACAATGGATTTTCTGAAAATTATGTTTCCATCGCTATCTTCGTATCAGTTGGGTTTTGTGTCTTCTGAGTTCGGGCTGGCGCATGATCGCCCTCACCAAGCAGACAGCGACGCGTTGGCTACCGCTGAGGTGTTTTTAAAGTGTCTGGGTGAGCTTCAAGCATTACCTCTGATAACGATACAGCGGCTTAGTGATTTGTTTGCAGAGGAAGACAGTGACCTTGGATGGTTTCTTGATGGGGTGCGTGAAGAGAAAGAGCTTGATCCTATTCAGGATTTGGAGGGACATCAGTTTTTTCGTCAGCTTGCGCTAAAAGTGGAAGATTGGACGGAGCTAGCTGCACCGCGTAGAGAAGATGACCCGAATCCACTTTCAGGTGTTTCCTTTGAGGAGTACATGGATGATGTGCGGGACAATTTGCGTTCATCCTTGAGCCAATATGAGGAGCGCGAGGCGCAGATACAGATGATTGAGGGTGTAAATCAGGCACTGAGTGAAGACAAGCATCTGCTGATCGAAGCAGGTACAGGAACAGGAAAGTCTCTCGGTTATTTGCTCCCATCGCTGTATCACAGTGTAAAAAAAGGACAGCGCGTTATGGTAAGTACACATACGATCAACCTGCAGGAGCAATTACGCGAGCGCGACATTCCTATGCTGACCAAGGTGATTCCGTTTCCGTTCCGGGCTGCTATTTTCAAGGGTCGGGGACATTATTTGTGTCTGCGTAAGTTTGAACATAAAATAAACAGAAGAGACTTCGCGACACCGAAGGAAGACTTAATTACAGCGGCTCAGATGATCGTCTGGTTGACGCTAACAGAAACCGGTGATGATGAAGAACTGAATCTGAGCAACCGTGGAGGGGATTTCTGGGAAACGGTGGCGAGTGATTCAGAGTCCTGTCTTGGTCGTTCTTGTCCATGGTTCCGCAAATGTTATTATCATCGTGCACGCCATGAAGCAGGGATAGCGGATGTCGTTATTACGAATCACTCTAAGTTGTTCACAGACGTCAAAGCCAGTCACCAGTTGTTGCCGAGCTATGAACATCTGGTGATTGATGAAGCCCATCACCTGGAGGAAGTAGCTGGTAAGCACCTAGGTATGCATATGAAATATTTCACACTCGTGCATACACTGACGCGACTGTTCAAAGACAGCAAGAATGGACAACTGCCTTCACTTCGTCAACAGTTGGCAAAATCGGGGCACGAGAAGTCGGCGGATTGGGCTTCAACCATCGACCAGATGTATCCGCTCGTGTTAGAGGTTAAGGAAACTTGGGACCTGCTAAGCGACAAGCTGTTTGGCATGTTGCCAGAGCGAAGCGATGCGACACCGGGTGAAACAGGACAGTTTTCTTCCCGTCTCAAACCTTCGGCCAAGCCTGCAAAGTGGGATCAGGCGGGTGCTTTGGAAAATCAGCTATATGTAACGATGAGCGAAATTTTGCGCAAGGGCGACAAGCTGATGCTGGACGTCAAGGAAGAACATGACGATTATGCGGCAGATAGCCTTATTACAGATATCACGGGTCTGCTCAAGGATTTGGCGGGAATCCGAGAAAATTTGCGCTTTTTTATCCGACTCGATGATGAAACAACCGTATACTGGCTCGAAGCGAGTGGGCAATTCCGTAGTAAATCATTGCAATTTTATGCGGTGCCCGTCGATGTGAGCCGCCAGTTGAAAGAAATGTTTTTTGACAAAAAAAGAAGCATTATTCTGACGTCTGCTACCTTATCGGTAGATAAGTCGTTTCAGTACATGATCGATCAGCTCGGCTTGCAGGAGGCCGCAGATCAAGAGCGGCTGATGACTTCGCAGCTCCCGTCACCCTTTAATTACAGGGATCAGGTGTTGCTGGTCATTCCACGGGATTTCCCAAGCGTGAAGGGCAGTGTAGGAGATGCACACTTTGTAGATATGCTCGTTAGCTCTCTAGGAGCGACTGCTCAGGCGACGCGGGGGAGAATGCTCGTTCTGTTTACTTCCTATCGGATGCTCCGGCAAGTGTATGAGCCGCTCAAAGAGGCCTTAGCATCCAGCGAAATTACTGTGCTGGGACAAGGTGTGGACAGTGGGAGTCGCAGCAAGCTAACCCGCCGTTTTCAGGAAGCCAAAGCTTCTGTATTGCTGGGAACCAGCAGCTTCTGGGAAGGCGTCGATATTCCAGGAAAGGCTCTGACTTGTCTGGCCATTGTTCGCTTGCCGTTTCAACCGCCGAATCACCCGTTGCTGGAGGCAAAAAGCGAGCTGCTTCAGCAGCAGAAGAAGAATCCATTTATGAAGCTGTCTGTACCACAAGCGGTCATTCGCTTCAAACAGGGATTTGGTCGGTTAGTACGTACAGCGAGCGACCACGGGGTCGTTATCGTTTACGATACGCGTGTGATCGAATCCTATTACGGAAAGCACTTTTTGTACTCGTTACCGGGACCAAAAATGGAGCATATGCCATCGGAGCAAATGGTGCCCCGCATCGCCGAATGGCTCCAATCCGCCCCGGAGACAGAGGCATAACGGACGGACACTAAGTATGTTCGTTACAATTAGGGGGAGCAAGTATGAAATCAGATAAAATTTCAGAGGCTGTCGTACGGAGGTTACCCGTATATTTACGTTATCTGAATGCACTTCACAAACGGGAGGTGGCTACGGTCTCTTCTCAAGAGTTGGGACAGAGGCTAGATTTGAACCCGGCCCAAATCCGTAAAGATCTCGCCTATTTTGGAGATTTTGGTCGGAAGGGTATCGGTTATGATGTTTCTTATCTAATTGAGAAAATACGCCATATCCTGAAAATCGACCAGCAAATTAATGTCGTATTGGTCGGTGCGGGTAATCTGGGGCAAGCCCTTTCGAATTATAACGCTTATTTAAAAGACAATATGAAGATTGTCGCAGTATTTGATGCGTTTCCGGATAAGGTAGGGACCAAGATCAATACATTGGTCGTTCAACCGATGGATGAACTGGAAGCGACTGTGAAAGAAAAAAACATTCGAATCGGGATTATTACCGTACCTGATTTTGAAGCACAGCACGTGGCTGACAGGCTTATTGAGAGCGGAATTGGAGCGATCCTGAACTTTGCACCGACTACTCTCAAGGCACCGGCCAACATTCGGATTCATGCCACAGACTTTACAACTGATTTGCTTAGCCTCGCTTATTATTTGGAGGACGGAAAGGAAGAAACACAATATGACAGTGAATAAATGGATGATTAAAAACGGCTCTTTTGCCGTAAATGGATCAGAAGCTGGGGTAGTCCATGGTTTTATGATTGTGGAGGATAGCCGTATTACTTATATTGGCGAAACTTTGCCTGCGGGTGAGGAAGAGACGGAAGCGATCGATGGTAAGGGGCTATTGTTTTTACCTGGTCTGATTAATACTCATGGTCATGCGGCGATGTCTCTGCTGCGTGGGCATGGAGATGACTTGGCACTTCAAGTATGGCTTCAGGAGAAAATGTGGCCTATGGAAGCCAAGTTTACATCTACGGACGTGTACTGGGGTACGTCCTTGTCTGTGCTGGAAATGCTGAAAGGTGGAACAACGACCTTCCTGGACATGTACGATCATATGGATGAGGTGGCTCGTGTAGCTGAAGAGTCAGGTATTCGTGCAAGTCTGATGCGTGGAGCAATTGGACTATGCTCGGAAGAAGAACAGCGAATCAAGCTGGCTGAGGCCGTGACTTTTGCGCGTAACTGGCATGGTAAAGCAGACGGGCGTATTACAACGATGATGTCTCCGCACGCGCCATACACATGTCCACCTGCGTTTATTGAAAAATTCGTACAAGCAGCGCATGATCTGGACTTGCCACTGCATACGCACATGTCTGAGACGATCGCCGAAGTGGAGCAAAACGTACGCGACTACGGTTTGCGTCCAGTTGCACATTTGGATAAGCTTGGCTTTTTCTCCCGTCCTTCGCTTATTGCCCATGGCGTTCATTTGAACGACGAAGAAATAGCTTTACTGGCTGAACGTGGTGTAGCGGTTTCGCACAATCCGGGTAGCAACTTGAAGCTGGCAAGTGGTGTGGCAAGAGTGCCTGAATTGCTGCGTGCAGGGGTTACTGTTTCTCTCGGAACGGATGGTCCTGCCAGCAATAATAACCTGGATATGTTCGAGGAAATGCGTCTGGCGGCACTTATTCACAAGGGTGTATCCGGTGACCCTACGGCAGTTCCTGCAAGTGAAGCGCTGCGTCTGGCAACAGAATACGGTGCAAAGTCGATTGGTTTAAAAGAAGTAGGAGCGTTGGCAGCGGGCAACAAGGCTGACTTTATCGCGTTGGATCTGAATCAGGCACATTTCTTGCCGCGTACAGATCTTATTTCCCATGCGGTATACTCTGCAAGCGCCAAGGACGTGGCTCATGTGTGGGTAGACGGTCGCCAGGTTGTGAAAAACGGCGAATGCCTGACTATGGACGAGGAACGTATCAAACATGAGGCACAAGCCGCCTTTGAAGGGCTGCTGTCGCGCTAATTTAGGTGTCACATCCCCTTAGAGAGGAAGCACAGGTTTGAAAAATAAGAAAAAATGGATAGCGGTCGCCATTTTGGCCGTGATACTGATCCTGGTCAGCATTTTCTGGTATTATTCCTATGTTACTCAAGACCAGGTGGCTGAGAAAAATGCCGCTATCATTAAGGCCAAGCAATCAGCTGGTCTGGTTAGCACGACTCAAACATGGAAGTCTGTGTGGGATCAGGTATATTGGGTGGTTCAGGGGAAAAATGCACAGAATGAAAATATAATGGTGTGGGTTCCTTTTCAAAAAGTGGAAGGACAACCTAACGTACCTGCCGCAGATAATAGCGGTGTTCACACCGAGTTGCTGAAGAACGGAGTCGATGAGCAAAAAATGACGGCAATAATTCAGCAGCAGCTTCCAGGTGCAAAAATTGTAAGGCTTCAGCCGAGTGTGTTCAATGGCGAATATGTGTGGCAGTTGTTTTACGATGATGGAAGTCATCATTACTACACCTTTTATCGTTTCTCAGATGGGGTAGCGACGGGTGTGAAATATACTTTGCCCAATAACTGAGCTGGTGTGAGGATTGGCAAATGTGGAATGAATGACTAGTAAATGATTAAAAGCTCAAGAAAAAGACGTAAATACGACAAAATTCGTATTTACGTCTTTTAGTTTTGCTATGCCGTAAAGCTGGCTGAAAGCCAGTGAAGCATCTTTACCTATCCATCTTCTCTCCTAGGTCAAATTCATCTTTGTGGCGGGCAATAGCGGAGTGGAGGATTTGAATCTGGAGAAGCGGAGCGTTCGCCTTTGCCGCCGGATTTTCCCCATAAGAATCTAATCGAAAAAATCCGGTGGCAACAGCGATCGTAAGATCAAATCCTACACGCAGCGTCTCGCCTCCACCATAACCAAAGATTTTGCCTCATCACAACTCCTCCACACATTGCCTTCGATATTAGATATACGTTATGATATACTATATTTTATAAGTGATAGACAAAAATGATAGAAAAAAGAATTGCTGATCACTATAAGATCATGCAATTTGGTTGTTTGTTGACATTCGTCCCGTTTCTTCTGGGTTTTACATTTTGAGAGGAGGATGTTGTTTGAAATTGCGTGCAGTTCCTATCGTTGTGGCGGCAGTTTTGGCAGCTTTGCTGCTATTTGGGGGATGGTTCATTTACCGTCAGGTTACAATGCAAAGTCCTCTGGAAAAACTGGTATCTCAATATCCAGGCGTGACAAGCGCTCAAATAGATATTAAACAGGATCAGGTTGTATTGAAACTAGATCTCAAACCGCAGGCGGATGTGGCCAGATTGGTCGATGTGGTTAAGCAAAAAGGACAATCCATCATTGGCAGCCGCACCATTAAGTTGGATATCGCAGATCGTTCCAATTCAGCACTGAATCAATGGTGGTCTGAGGCTATGTTTCCTGTGGCCGAAGCGATGGAAAATAAAAAGTATACTCAAATTTCATCTACAGTTGAGCAGATGAAAAAGAAAAAGACGGGTATCAAAGCTGATACCGACATGGATTCGAACAATGTCTATATCCGACTCAGCGAAGGTAAAGCGACCAAGTTTATCGTTTTGCCACGTCAATCTCAGCAAATGGGGGTATGGCCTAATGCCTAGATGGATTAAGGAAATATTAATCGGCATTGTGCCGGTAACCATTATATTTCTCGTTTTTATTGGGGTAAATATTATCCCTCTTCTGGTTGCTGGCGTGATGCTCAGCGGCTTGTTAATGCTTATGCATGCGCGTGGCGGTTTGGCCGTAGGTGCTGGGCAAGAGCGTAAACGTAAAAAAAATGGTCCGGACAAGCTGACTTTTGAGGAAATCGGTGGGCAAGAAAGCGCTAAGCAGGAACTGCGCGAGGCCCTGGATTTTTTGAATCGACATGATGAAATTTCCAAGTTTGGTATCCGTCCATTAAAAGGCGTTTTGCTCACTGGTCCTCCGGGAACAGGAAAAACGCTGATGGCGAAGGCAGCGGCACACTACACTAATTCTGTATTTGTTGCAGCCTCAGGTAGTGAATTTGTTGAAATGTACGTTGGTGTTGGAGCGGGTCGTGTCCGTGAGTTGTTTCGGGAGGCGCGTACTCGTGCAGCCAAGGAAAAGAAGGAAAATGCAATTATTTTTATTGACGAAATCGATGTAATTGGTGGTAAACGTGAGGGTGGACAGCAACGAGAATATGATCAGACTTTGAATCAGTTACTGACAGAAATGGATGGTATTTATTCCGCAGATACACCGCGGATTTTGATCATTGCGGCAACAAACCGTAAAGAAATGCTGGACAGCGCCTTAACGCGTCCAGGGCGTTTTGATCGTCATATTCAAGTGGATCTGCCTGACAAGAAGGGCCGTCTTCATATTCTAAAAATTCATGCCAAAAACAAACCGATTCAGGAAGATGCAAATCTGGACAAAATTGCTGAGGAATCTTACGGGTTTTCCGGCGCACAGCTGGAGAGCGTGATGAATGAAGCGGCAATCTATGCGATGAGACAGGATCAGAAAATGATTGCGCAGAAGCATCTGTCGATGGCGATTGACAAAGTGATGATGGGTGAAAAGACAGACCGAGAATCGACCTTGGAAGAGAAAAAACGTGTAGCGATTCATGAACTAGGACATGCTATTATGGCCGAAATTGTTCGTCCCGGTAGCGTAAGCCAGGTAGCACTTAGCCCTCGTGGGAAAGCGCTTGGCTATGTGCGCCACAATCCACAGCAAGAGCATTATTTATACACCAAGCAGTTCCTGGAGGAGCAAATTATGATCTCGCTCGCAGGGGCTACGGCGGAAGAAATGTACTATGGCGGTCGCAGTACCGGCTCAAGTAATGATTTTGAGCAGGCGCTGAACATCGTCCATACGATGATGACTTCCGGTTTGACTTCACTTGGCATTATTAACATGGAAATGGTAACCAAAGAAGAACTCATGCGGGAAAATGGCGAGATAATGGCTGACCTGCATACCCGAACTTCGGAGCTGCTGGAAAAGCATCGTCCTGTGTTCGACAACTCACTTGACATCCTGATGAAGGAAGAAACTCTGTCTGGAGACCAATTTAGATGTCAATTTAGTGAAAATGCTTTATTACCAGCATAATTTTTTATGCTGGTTATTTTTTTTTACTTTTAGTCCGTGCTAAGATATTATTATCTATTGGGACATAAACATGTATTTTTCGACAAAGAAGGATACAATATATGAGAGTGACCAGGAAAGGGTGGAGTAAAGAATCATGCAATTTAAAAAAATCGGCGTCATCGGCGGCGGCACCATGGGACAGGGGATTTCTGAAATGCTCGCGTCCAAAGGAATCGATGTGCTGCTGGTAGAGCAGACACCAGAGAAACTAGACTACGCCTACAATATGATTGAAACGAGTCTGGACAAACAACTGGAAAAGTGGGCAATTACTCAAGCTGAGAAAAAATTGATCTTATCCCGTATTCAAAAAGTAATTCATTTGGCGGAGCTCGGCAGCTGTGATATGGTCATTGAGACTATTACAGAGAATCTGGACGAGAAGAAAGCAGTGTTCCAAGAGCTAGACCATGTGTGTCCAAGCAATATTATTCTTGCAAGTAATACATCCACGCTGAGCCTGACCGAGCTTGCTAGCTCGACCAAGTATCCTGAGCGTGTTATTGGTATGCACTTTATTTATCCAGTATCCCGTATTGATCTTGTAGAAATTATTCGTGGTTTGAAAACTTCGGACGATACATTTGAAAACACTAAAATGTTCGTGGAAGAGATAGTGGAGAAAAAAGGAGTCATGATTTATGAATCTCCTGGATTCGTAACAAGCCGGATTATCTGTCTGCTGATTAACGAAGCGGCCCATGTACTTCAAGAAGGCGTGGCTTCCGCTGATGATATCGATGACGCTATGCGAATCGGATATAACTTCCAAAGCGGCCCTTTGGAAATGGCTGACCGCTTTGGTCTGGATTCCGTTTTGGCTGCTCTGGAGCGTATGTTCCGTGAATTCGGCGAATTGAAATATCGTCCGTCCATCGTACTGAAGAAAATGGTGCGTGCAGGTAATCTGGGCGTGAAATCGGGCGAAGGCTTCTTTAAGTACGACAAGGATGGTGACCGGATATGAAAATTCTCGTAATCAATGCAGGGAGTTCTTCCCTGAAATACCAATTGTATGATATGACGGACGAGTCCGTTCTGGCAAAAGGATTGGTAGAGCGCATCGGTATGGATTCCTCCATTCTGACGCATAAGCCAACCAATAAAGAAGAATACACTGAAGTTAGCGAGATTTTGGAACATACTACAGCCATCCGTAAAGTGCTGAACGTACTCACAGATGCTGAACATGGTGTAATCTCCAGTACTAGTGAAATTCAGGCTGTGGGCCATCGTGTGGTTCATGGAGGCGAAATCTTCAAACAGTCAGCAGTTGTAACGCCTGAAGCGAAGAGTGAAATCCGTCGCTTGTTTGACCTGGCGCCACTGCATAACCCTGCTTCCATGATGGGGATTAAAGCGGCTGAATTGAATATGCCAGATGTACCACAGGTTGTGGTATTTGATACCTCGTTCCATCAAACTATGCCTGAAAAAGCTTATATGTACGCCATTCCAAGAGTGTTGTACAATAAGTATAAGGTTCGTCGTTACGGTGCCCACGGCACTTCCCATGATTTTGTAAGTAAGGAAGCCGCCAAATTCCTTGGTCGTCCTTTGGAAGACCTGAAGATTATCACTTGTCATATCGGTAATGGTGGTAGTGTAACAGCAGTTCAAGGCGGTTTGTCTGTTGATACTTCCATGGGTATGACTCCATTGGAAGGTCTTATGATGGGTACTCGTAGTGGTGATTTGGACCCAGCAATCGTACCTTATGTCATGAACAAAGAAGAATTGACTGTCAATGAAGTCAATTCCATGTTGAACAAGCATAGTGGACTTTTAGCTATCTCTGGTATCAGCAGTGACATGCGGGAAATCACAGAAGGTATGGAAAAAGGCGAAGCTAATTCTACATTGGCATTCGAAATGTATGAATACCGTCTGCGCAAATACATTGGATCGTATGCTGCCGCAATGAACGGGGTAGACGTAATTGCATTTACAGCAGGTGTAGGCGAGAACTCCATCGTTCTGCGTAAGAGAGTGTTGGAGCAATTGACATTCCTCGGTATCGAGCTGGATGAATCGTTGAATGCTATTCGTTCTGGCGAGCCTCGTCGGATTACAACTGCAAATTCAAAGGTAGAAGTACTGATCATTCCAACGAACGAAGAACTGGTTATTGCCCGCGACACGTTCCGTTTGGTTCAGTAGTTCGGTTCGAAAGTGTAAACTTTATGCATGCGGACTATTGTTTGAGTTCCGCATGCACCAAACAGCGAGAGCAAACAGCCTGACCCAGGGGGAAGGGCTGTTTGATTTTCGGTTAAGAGGAGAGAGACGGTCATGACGAATAAAAGTACGATTGCCCAAGTGGGCCGCCATGTAGGGGAAACGGTTACAATCGGCGCTTGGGTAAACAATAAACGATCTAGTGGTAAAATTCAGTTCCTGCAACTGCGCGATGGTAGCGGGTATATTCAAGGGGTTATCGTGAAAAGCGAAGTGTCCGAGGATATTTGGAATGACGCCAAATCCTTGACTCAAGAGAGCTCCCTTTACGTTACTGGAGTGGTGCGTGAAGAACCGCGTAGCCAATCGGGCTTTGAATTAACGGTTACAGGCATTGAAATTATTCATTTGACCGAAAACTACCCGATTACACCCAAAGAGCATGGTGTAGATTTCCTGATGGATCATCGTCACTTGTGGCTGCGTTCCGCCAAGCAACGTGCTGTTCTGATCGTACGGGCGGAAATTATCCGTGCTGTACAGGAATTCTTTAACGGCAACGGCTTTACGAAGGTGGACCCACCTATTTTGACTCCTTCCTCTGCAGAAGGTACAACAGAGTTGTTCCACATTAAATATTTTGATGAAGATGCGTATTTGACACAAAGCGGACAGTTGTATATGGAAGCCGCGGCAATGGCGCTGGGCAAAGTGTATTCCTTTGGTCCAACTTTCCGTGCGGAAAAGTCCAAAACACGTCGTCACCTGATTGAGTTCTGGATGATCGAGCCTGAGATGGCTTTTGTGGATCATGAAGAATCCTTGCGCGTTCAGGAGCAGTTTGTAAGCCATATCGTGCAATCTGTCCTGAAAAACTGTGCGAAGGAGCTTGAAACAATCGGACGCGATGTTTCGAAGCTGGAGCAAATTCAAGGCGAATTTCCACGTATTACGTATGATGAGGCGATTGCCTTCCTTCAAGGTGAAGGTTTCGATATCCCATGGGGCGAAGACTTTGGTGCTCCTCATGAAACGGCGATTGCTGAAAGATATAACAAACCTGTGTTCATTACACATTGGCCAACTCACATTAAGGCATTCTATATGAAACCAGACCCAACCCGTCCAGAGGTTGTTCTGTGTGCCGATATGATCGCTCCTGAAGGCTATGGCGAAATTATCGGGGGTTCCCAACGGATTGATGATCCAGCATTGATGGAAGAACGTTTTAACGAGCATAACTTGGCTCGTGAAGCCTACCAATGGTATATGGATCTACGCACCTATGGTACCGTTCCGCATTCCGGCTTTGGACTGGGCCTGGAGCGTACAGTAGCATGGATTTGTGGACTCGATCATGTACGTGAAACGATTCCGTTCCCACGTATGCTGTATCGTTTGTATCCGTAACCGATGACCGGATCATTCGACAAGACATCAGCGACAGAATGGGCGGAGGGAGTAGCCTTTGCTATGGAAGCCGGAATGGTCCAGATTCCCTATGCCCTGCTCAAGCATTATCGGACACTTCGGCTGACAGATGCTGAAATGCTGCTACTGATGCAGTTGCTTGCCTTTAAACAAGCGGAACGTAATGAATTTCCGACATGGGAACAATTGCAGACCCGCATCGGATGTACTGCGAACGAAATCGCACTCTATTTCAGTAAGCTCATGAAAGAAGGATTTTTGAGAATCGATTCCGTAGAAGACCGCAGCTCATCCGTACAATTCGAACGTTACAATTTGACGGGGCTGTATCGTAAGTTGGCAGAATGTATGA
This sequence comes from Paenibacillus sp. FSL P2-0173, assembly GCF_038008045.1. Lineage (NCBI taxonomy): Bacteria > Bacillati > Bacillota > Bacilli > Caryophanales > Paenibacillaceae > Paenibacillus > Paenibacillus sp. FSL P2-0173. Next base: position 713,786 of record NZ_JBBOYK010000001.1, on the reverse strand, counting down.
TCGCTGAGCGTAACGAGCAGCACGATGAAGATGACATTTTGTTTGCTGGAAAGCCGGATTTACTGAATGGAATAGCAGAATCCCCGCTTACAGAAGAACGGAATTTGTTTACGATTTTTGAGAAAGAATTCGGGCGACCATTGTCACCGATGGAATACGAGACGATCACCAGCTGGGTGGATCAGGATCGGTATCCCGAGGAGCTGATTTTGCTGGCTTTGAAGGAAGCGGTATTTGCAGGGAAGGTACATTTCCGGTATATAGACCGTATTTTGCTGGAGTGGAGCCGAAACCGTGTTCGTAATGCACAGGATGCCAAAGAATACGCCCAGCGATTCCGTGGTGGCGGACGCAATTGATATATCGGTCTAAGCCTTTTAGGCTAAGCAGTAGACTTATGTATCGAGGTTGTCACTGCAAATTGGCTAATGTGCAATGAGAACAATCTGGAATATCGCCTGTGCGCGTGAACTAAGCCGAAATGAAAGCGAGTAAATAGGCTTTAATGATAGAGGACACACCATTCCGTCAGGAGGGTGTGTCCTTTTTAAATATTTTTTTGAAATATGCAGGGGAAGGAAATTTCCTGGCGTCTATAGTATTGGGAAGGGGGAGAGCGTCATTGATATAGAGAGAATCATTGAACGAATACGGTCCGGTGACCGGCAGGCGTTCCGTGAGATCGTAGAGCTGTACAGCAAGCATGTATTTCATGTCGCCTATTCGGTACTGCATGACAGCAAGGAAGCAGAAGATGCCGCGCAGGAGGCATTCGTTCAGGTGTACAAGTCTCTCCCCCAGTACCGGAACGAAGGATTTAAAACGTGGTTGAGCCGAATTGCGCTCCACAAAGCGCTGGATATTAAGCGCAAACAGGACAGACGACCCGCAGAGCTTATAGACGTCGCACAATCCCTTGTACAGCTCCCTTCCCGGGATGAGGATGTGCTGGCTCGTCTCATTCGCGAGGAGCAAATTGAAGAACTATCGCAAAAAATCGCCCAGTTGCCCCAGCAACATCGGGATATTATTCAAGCCTATTATATGCAGGGCAAAACCTACGACCAAATTGCAGAAGAGACGCAGGTAGCTTTAAAAACAGTAGAGTCGAGGCTCTATCGGGCGCGGCTATGGATTCGAAACCACTGGAAGGAGGAGGAATGGCAATGACTGACCAACAGGATAAACCGTGGATTGAAGGGAAATCGAATGACTGGCATGCTTACATTGCAGGAACTTGCACGATAGAGGAGTCTGCCCGGCTGGAAAAGCTCCTGCTGGAAGACGAACAGGCGCTGATGCTATATCTTGTCGCACTGGAGCAACTGGAGTCAACTATGAAAGATTATTCTGCCTGGATGGATACGGAGCGCTTCACAGATCAGGTAATGGCCGTTCTTCCCGAGATAGAAGCTGAACCGAATCAAGTTCTGTTTAAAAAACGCCGCTGGTTTGAAAAACCTGTGTTTCACTACGTTGTCGCCGCAAGCCTAACGTTGATCTTGTTGTCCAGTGGAGCCTTTGACAAAATGATGCCGCAAACAGATGGAAAGCCGATTCCTCCAAAAGAACGCGTTTCTTACAGTGAAGAGGTCATGCGAGCTACAACAACCTGGCTCGATAAATTAAAGCCCTAAATCATCGGATAAAGGCTGAGATGAAAAAACTCAAACAACAACCTTCAAATGGGGACTTTATTAAATCCCATAAATAGAAAGGAAGTGTAGCGATGCCTTATGCGGAAAGAAGCAAGCTCTTGGCATTTCTATTGAACATCATTCCCGGTGTGGGACACTACTACTGGACCAGAAAAGCCAATGCGTTTGTATACACCATTTTGTTTTTCGGATGTCTGGCGGGAGGATTATTTTTTTCAGTGGTTTCAAGAGACGAATTACCTTTATTGGCCAGTATGTTTGTTGCCGCTCTTTTTTGGGGGCTGAGTATGCTGCATATCATTATTAGTTTATTACGTTATGATCCTCGTGCAGCTGCTGTTCCATATCCCCCACATGCAGGACCCAATCCATATGGTTATTACTCGCAAAGTGGGCCTTATGGACATGCTGGTTCAACGGGAGAGGTACCGGAGGGGGCAACAGACGCGGATGTGGATGCACCGGGAGCAGGAATGGGATATGGCCCGGGCTATAACCATTATCAACAAGGACACTATGGTATGGCAGGATCACCTGCTTTTCAAAAAGGATCGGAGAATGAACGCTTTTTTACGATTTTGCTGTCGTTCATTCCTGGATTGGGACACCTTCATTTGGGGCTGATGCAGCGTGGTTTGTCTTTTCTGCTATCTTTCTTTGGCTTTGGAGCGATCCTCGTTTTTATTACCAGCATTACAAACGAATCCGGATTTTTGGCGTTTGCGGGCGTGCTGCCGATCATTTGGCTGTATTGCATGTTTGATGCGGTGCAGCATGTACATCGCAAACAAGCGGGAGAAATGCTTCAGGACCGGACTTTGTTTGAGGAACTGGAGCATGGAAGAGTCGAGGGACGGCGGAGTAAAATGCTGGCTACCATTTTATCGGTATTTCCCGGTGCTGGACATATGTATATCGGTTTGCAAAAGCGTGGACTCCAGCTTATGCTTCTGTTTTTAGGAGGCATCTATGTACTGGACGTGCTATATCTTTCACTCTTTTTGTTCCTGATTCCGGTGGTTTGGTTTTACAGCTTTTTTGATGCGTTGCAGCAAGTAAGCCGTTATGGACGGGAGCCGCTGATCGACAAGCCTGTGATCGGTATGTTTGCACAATATCACCGCTGGGTAGGCTTGGGGTTGCTATTGCTGGGCGCCTATTACATCTTAATCAACGTACTAGTTCCTACTCTGGATCGTCTGTTTCCGAATGGAGAGATTTATAATTTGGTTGACATGTATCTACGGACGATTATCGTATCCTTATTGTTGATTGGCGGTGGTATTTGGATGATGATTGGGAATTCCAAATCTAAACGAGTAAAGGAGAAGCAATAGAATGGATACTGAGTTTTCAAAGAGTGAGGCTCCCTTTAAGGGAGCCCATCATCCTCATAGCGATGGAGGAGGCTCCACAGGTATATTTGGTACATCGTCTAACAAAAATAGTTCCTCTAAAGCGTCAAACGCTCCGGCAGGGGTGTGGAAAGTCGGAAGGCTGTCAATGGGACTTTTCCTCGTCCTGCTGGGGGGCATAACGTTTGCCTCCAAGTTTTGGGGAGCGGGCATACTGGACCAGGCTTTGACCTGGTGGCCTGTCGTTTTTGTTTTGCTGGGGTTGGAAATTTTAATGTATACTGCTTGGAAAGGGACGCGTGAGCGCATTCGTTATGATTTATTCAGTATGTTTATTACGGCGGTATTGGTTTTTTGCTGTATCGGATTTGCCTTGGTCAGTTCATTGGGGATCACTCCGCAAGTCAGAGAAATAATGAGTTCGGTTCAGGAAACAAGGCTTCTCCCAGACTGGCATGAAAAACTGCCTGCCGGAGTGACCAAGGTGATTGTACAGGGAGAAGATCCTTATGCGGTCAAAATTGATGCAACCACCTCACCGGAGGTGCATGTGTTCGGGAGTTATGTATACACAGGCAAAGAGGACGAAATAAAGGGGCAAGATTTATATCAGACCAAGCAAATCGGCGATACCTTGTATGTATTACTGGGTCAAATTCCGACACGGTTTATGCAGACTCAGCAGCAGCTTGATGTTACGATTGCTGTACCTGAGGGAATTACGGTTACTGTGCGCGATAGCCGAGGAAATATAATTGAAAAATAGGGAGATCTTCCGGCTCCAACTTTACATTTCGTATCATTCACGCGATACTGAAAGGGAAGCCTGAGATGTCATCCATGTCGCTAACTAATGGTGCATTTGCTTATCAGGCGAAACTTGATGATGTGCAGTCGAATAGCGATTGTAATCGGAAATGAGGGAGAAAAATGATTTCGTTGAATCCTGACACGCTTACAGGGCGTGAAAATTATAAGCTGTTGACCGGAAGTATCATCCCAAGGCCGGTAGCCTTTGTAACGACTTTGAGCAGCGAAGGGGTGCTGAATGGTGCGCCGTTCAGTTATTTTTCCATCGTAGCTTCTGAACCGCCACTGCTGTCTGTATCCGTACAACGTGTTGATGGAGTACCCAAAGATACAGCACGTAATGCGATGGAGCATAAGGCTTTTGTCGTACATATCACAGACGAGGACAATGTGGGAGCGGTGAATGTGACGGCTTCCCGTCTGTTGCCGCAGGAGAGTGAGGTTACACTGGCAGGCCTTACCCCGGTCAAAAGTACAAAAATCGAAGTTCCCGGTGTGGCAGAAGCGAAAATACGTATGGAATGTATTCTGGAACAGGTTATACCGTTGGGAGGTCAGGAGGACACACCTGCCTGTGATCTGTTAATCGGACGCGTAGTGCAGTATCATTTGTCCGAGGAAGCGTATCAAAATACGTATGTGATTGCTAAGGAGTTGCGTCCAGTAAGTCGTTTGGCTGGGAACAACTATGCGAAGCTAGGAGAGCAATTCACGCTGGAGCGTCCCCAATAGGGGGCGTTTTTTTACAGCATATCCAAAATTATATCAGGAGGATTCTTATTCATCATATTTCCTTTTATGTCGCTAGTAGAATAGAAATACCCTTATTATAAAAAAAGAGAACGTTCCTGTGCTATCGCTTAGGCTCCGTTCTCGATATTCAATGACCACTTTTACAAATAAGGATACGCATCTTTGATATTTATGAGTTTATTTACTTCAAAGTTTTCAGCAGCAGGGAGCGATAGGTCGTTTCAAACAAAAATTCAAACGCCTCCAAATGCTTTTTAGCCTCAAATACATCACGGCCCCACGCATAAATGCCGTGGTTACGCAATAAAATTCCAGGCACCTGATCATTCAGCACACCAGGTACGAGCTTGGCAATCGAGGCAATATCCGCGTAATTAGGCAGCACAGGAATATCAATGGCAGCATTTTCTTTCCAAATGTTAAAAGCCTTGATCAGCTCAATACCTTGGATAGGTACAGCGCCTTGCTCACCGTAATATTCGGAAATCAGATTGTTAAACACGGTATGCACATGAAAAACGGCTCCGCAGCCTGTTAGGCGGTAAATTTCACAATGTATAAGCGTCTCTGCGCTTGGCTTGAGGTTTGTCGCTTCTGCCGCTTTTCCGTACTGGTCTACGAATAGAAAATCTTCCGGAGTACGCTTGGTTTTATCCTTGCCGCTGGCGGTGACTGCAAAATAAAATTGTTCGGGATGAAAGTCACCAATTCGGATCGACAAATTGCCGCTCGTGCCTGGGAACCAGTTGCGAGATGCGAATAGTTCTTTGACATCAGCGAGTTCTTCCAGTGCGCGGCGTTTTTCTTCCAATGAAATGTCTGCCAAGTTAAAACTCATTTACAGCACCCCTTGCTCCTGTTTTTGCTTTAAATCCTCGATAATGTCATCAAATGTTTCAAAGGGTACATGTGGTACGCCAAGCTCTTGACACTTTAAAGTCAGATGTGAACGGGAGTACACAAGATCGGCAATTTTAGCTCCTTCAAAATCGGTCAGGCTGTCGCCGATCAAAATCCGTTCGTATTGTTCGGAAGGGTATTGACGAATCACAGTCGTTTTACACATGCCACAATCATTTGTACACGGTTCCTCACATGGATGCGGCCAAGTAATCTGGATGCGATCCCCGGAAAAATCCGCTCCGTTGCAATAGACGTGGTCGTGTGGAATATCGAAGGGTTTTAGCAATGGATCAATAAAAAAATCAATGCCGCCACTGGTGACGAAAAATTGAATCTGCTGCTCTCGTACATAGTCCAAAAAGCGTGCAAAGCCCTCGCGTATACCAGCTTGTCCAAGTACATATGAGATAATTTCGTCCTTTTGCTCCGAAGGCATGAGGGCAAACATCGCACCTACGCCTTCACGAATGGATGTATGCCCATTTACGATCTGATGCATGATGGGCTCACAGCCTGTAGGTTGAAAATGCTTCATAATGGCGACAATATTGTCGCTGTTCGTAATTGTCCCGTCAAAATCGCAAAAAATGACGGGCTTCTTCGCTGTGCTCATCGTTCACCTCCCCATGTGTCGAGCGCAGATTGCAGCTCGGGGTGAGTACGGGCGTATTCTGCCAGAGGGACATTTTGCTGTACCGCTTCAATCGCCTGCACAAAGGCGCGCCCACCAGCTTCTGTACCCAGCGGATGACCGTGAATCCCGCCCCCAGCGTTGACAACAACGTCAGTACCAAAGTCACGTACAATTAACGGCACGAGGCCCGGGTGAATCCCTGCGGAAGGGACCGGCATACTGGCCTTCAGCGGTAGATCAGGGGTGATCAGCTCATCGCGGATCGCCATGTTTTCCTCACGCGGCATCGTCACTGAGCCGTAGGGAGAAGGGAAGAGGACGAGGTCAGCGCCAGCCAGCCGCATAAGCTGACCGAGTAGGACGGACGCCGAAATACCATAATGCGGCGATGGATAAGCAGCTCCCGCCAACGAAGGATGGGCTGCAATCGGCACCGAGACGGCAGGATCGCTACTAAGTTCATGTAGCACATCGTAACCGTAGGCCAACACGTTAAACAGTAACGCGTTGGCACCCGCATCAATGGCCTTGAGAGCTTGCGTCTTAAGCTGCGAGGTCGGCCCCGTTAAATTAGCGGCATACAGCAGCTTTTTACCGGTTTCACGCTCAGCCGCTTCGGCGGCTTTGATGCAGGCTTCGACACGTTTTTCAATCGGCGTCAGCGCGTTTTCAAACAAGATCTCGTCGTCCTTGATCAGATCAACGCCACCGAGAGCCTGCCGGGTAAACTGTTCACGAAGTTCGTCCAAATTGAGGCCAATTACAGATTTGAAAATGCTCATGAGCAGGGGACGATCATACACGCCAAGCTGTTCGCGCAAGCCGCTGATACCGAATTTCGGTCCTGGAAAAGCAGAGCGGAATGCTTCCGAGAAACCCAGCTTCGTTAGCTTAATTCGGCCGTCCATCGAAATTTTGCCGAAGACTGTGACCAGCAGAGCAGGAATGTCTCGGCTGAAGTTGACATCCGGGTAAGCGATGGTCAGGTCCGCGTACCGTTCACCGGGACCTCCATCGTAAATATCCACAGAATGAACCGAGCCAAGATGCTTTTGCATCGCGTCCCGTTTGGCTTGCGGGAGCTCAGTCCAGCTGCCCACCGTCATGCCGATGGCAATAGATTGGGCCTTTTGGTTAAAATCGGCTTTGTCATCGTATACCCGGTAGGTCGCCAAGCAATAGCTCATTCAATTCCCTCCTTGAGTACAGCTCCCATCTCGCGGGATCGTTCAGCGCACCGCTGCACCGCCGCAATCACCGTTTCGTAGAAGTCACCTTTGTCCAGCATTTCCAATGCAGCTACCGTAGAGCCATTAGGAGACATGATTTTGTGGCGAAGGGCAGAAGGCTCCTCTCCGGTTTGCTGCACCATGCGTGCCGCTCCAAGCGCGGTTTGCACCGTTAGTTCGTGCGCTTGCTCAGGGGTCAAGCCACCACGGATTCCCCCGGCAATCATGGCTTCCATCAGGTAGTAGACATAAGCAGGGCCGCTTCCAGATATCCCGGTCAAAACATCCATTTTCTCTTCTTCTATAACCGTTACCGTACCTACAGATTCGAACATCGTAAGCACGTTTTTACGCTGGTTTTCGCTGATTTCCTTGGAAAAGCTAATGCCTGTGGCTCCCAGCCCAATTGAGCTGGATGTATTGGGCATCGTCCGTGCGATCGGCTGCTTGCGACCCAGCAACGTTTGCATCGTACGAATGGACAATCCTGCGATTACCGAAATAATCAGCTGCTCATCAGACAGAAGTGGGCCGAGTTGCCCAAGTGCTTGTGCAGCATCCTTGGGCTTCATGGCAAGCACAATGACCGGAGAACGACGCAGAAGCTCGGTTTTGGCGGCATCCTCGGTTTGGAACAAGACTCCATATTGCTTTTGAAGTTCCTCAAGGCGAGCCTGATTACTGCGGTTGATGACGGTAATACCACTACGTTTGACGACAGAACGAGCCGTCATTCCGCGAATAATAGCCTCTGCCATTGATCCTGCCCCGAAAAATGTAATTTGCTCATTAATTAAAACCTTTGTTTGTGATTCACACATAGATTCATAACCTCCAAGGATACAGATTGATTTATGTTATTATTCCCTGATTTGTCCAGTACCGTACACGCGATATTTGGTTGAAGTCAAGGCAGGCAATCCCATTGGGCCGCGGGCATGTAATTTTTGTGTGCTGATTCCGATCTCGGCACCAAACCCAAACTCGAAGCCATCCGTGAAGCGAGTGGATGCATTGTGATACACGGCTGCCGCGTCCACTTCTTGCAGAAAACGCTCGACATGGGCTTTGTCCTCGGTGACAATACACTCAGAATGCATCGTACCGTAACGGGCAATATGCTCTAGTACTTCGTCCAAATTGTTTACGACCTTGATGTTCATAATGTAATCATTATACTCGGTGCCGTAATCCTCTTCTGTAACAGGAATAGCCCAAGGGGCCAATTCTCGTGTGCGTGCACAGCCGCGTAGCTCAACCCCCGCATCACGAAAGCGTTCTGCCAATCCTGTTAAGTGTGCTTTTGCATAATCCGAGTGTACGAGCAATGTTTCCATCGAGTTACACACGGACGGTCTTTGCACCTTGGCATTCAGTGTAATCGCTTCGGCCATTGCTGCATCCGCTGTAGCGTCCAAAAAGGTATGGCATACACCAGCTCCGGTTTCGATGACAGGTACGGTAGCGTTCTGAACAACATTTTGAATGAGTGAACGCCCGCCGCGTGGAATAATTACATCCAGCAAGCCGTTCAAGGTGAGCATTTCGTTGACCGAGGCACGGTCTGAATCTTCAATAAGTTGAAGCGCCTCGCGTGGCACAGCTGTTGCGTCTAGTGCCTGCTGGAGTACTTCGATAATCTTGCGGTTGGAGAAGAGGGCGGCCGAACCACCGCGTAGCACAACCGGATTGCCTGTTTTCAAGCACAGGCCCGCGGCATCCACGGTTACATTTGGACGCGCTTCATATATAATGCCGATGACACCCAGCGGCACACGTATCTTCTCAATTCTCAGACCGTTTGGACGTTCAATTTGCTCAAGGGTGTCGCCGACCGGGTCAGGCAGTGCCACAATTTGGCGTAATCCTTCGGCAATAGCTCCGATTCGGTCCTCGGTCAGCTTGAGGCGGTCGAGCAGCGACTCGGATGTTCCCTGTTCCCGTCCATGTTTCAGGTCATTATGGTTTGCTGCAATCAGCTCTTCAGTATGATTTACTAGAGCTTCAGCCATAGCAAGCAATGCTTCGTTTTTCTGTGCTGTAGTCAGGCGGTTCATGACCCCGGCACTTTTTTTGGCAAGATTGGCTTTGGTTCGTACTTCGCTAAACTGATTCTCCTCGGTTGTAGCTGTGTTAGTCGTTAAATCACTCATGTTACGGCCTCCCTACATACATAATGTAATCCATTCATCCCTGTGGATCACCTCAAGCCGGTGAATGGGACCGATTTTGCCCACAACCTCGCCGCTGGATAATCCTTGTACAATTCGGAGCTGTGCATCGTCATAATTGACGATGCCGCGTCCTAAAACTTTATTTTCCGGTCCGAGCACCTCAACGACATCTCCGGCATGAAAGCTGCCTTCGACACGTCGTACGCCAACCGGAAGTAGACTGTGTCCTCCGTGAACCAACGCTTCCTCGGCCCCTTCGTCTACATGCACCGCGCCCAGAGGGGTGGACATAAATCCAAGCCACTGTTTTTTCATCGGAAGTGAAGAGAGGTGAGTGTCAAAATAAGTTCCCGGTCCGTGTCCTTCGACGGCTGCGTTTAGATCGCCATTCGCGCTTACACGTCCCACATATACAGGCACACCGCCGCGTGTAGCGACTTTGGCAGCTTCGATCTTGGATCGCATGCCGCCAGTACCTACAGATGATCCAGAACCTCCAGCTAATGCATAAATCTCCTCTGTAATTTCCTCGATACGTTCAAAACGTACGGCATTCGGATGCTTGCGCGGATCTGCCGTATATACGCCATCGGTGTCCGTAATGATAATTAGATGCTGCGCTTTGACCAGATTGGCAACCAGCGCGGACAGCATATCATTATCGCCGAATTTCAATTCGTCAATCGATACAGTATCATTTTCGTTGAAGATCGGGATAACCTGCTGGCGCAGCAATTCTTCTACGGTCATTCCGGCATTATTCATCCGTTTGCGGCTCAAAAAGTCACTACGGGTCAGTAGAACCTGCGCGATCACTAGGTCAAAATCTTTAAAAGCCTGCTCATAGGCCTGCATGAGAAGGGCTTGGCCAACAGCCGCTGCCGCTTGCTTTTCATGTAGTAGCTTAGGGCGAAACGGGTACCCAATCTCTCTGAATCCGGCGGCTACTGCACCTGATGTAACCAGCAGCACTTCATGACCTTTTGCACGTAGCAAGCTGATTTCCCGGGCAAAATAAGCGATGGCTTCCCGATTCAAGCCACCTTCCACTCCAGTTAGAGAGCTGCTTCCGATTTTAATGACGATTCGTGTTGACAAGACGTCCACTTCCTTAATTTTACTCTTTTTAATGCAAAAAAACTTCCATCCTTTGTATGCAAAGGACGAAAGTTTGTGCTTCCGCGGTACCACCTTCATTGATGATTCATGATCATCCCACTTGAAACCTGTTAACGGCAGGGACCGCCTGATTGCGCAGGGCGCTCGGGGATAGGAGTTGGGAGAGAGTCCAGGTAAATTCTTGCAGCCTATCGGAATTTACTCTCTGAACAGGACCGAGTCTCTCTTAATAGTCCCTTCAACGCGCTAAATGATATTGGATACAGAATACCACGAAAAGACCAGGTTTGGCAAAGAAGTTGTAGCTGGAAAATACGGCTTAACCAAACAGGTTTAGCTTGCCAATTCGATCAGCTGCCTCGGTCAGTCGAGCTTCTGAGCTCAGCAGTCCCGCTCGCACATATCCTTCGCCGCCACTCCCGAAGCCAATCCCTGGAGCGACAGCCACCTTGGCTTCCCGCAACAACAGATCGGCAAAAGAAGTGGAAGTATAGCCCTGCGGCACAGGCAACCAACTGAAAAAGGAGCCGCTTGGGCGGGTCGCCTTCCAGCCTATTTGCCCAAGTGCATCATAAAAAGCGTTACGGCGTGATTCATAGCGGGCTACCAGCTCGCCTACGCAGTTCTGCGAGGCCGTCAAGGCTGTCGCCGCCGCTGCCTGAATGCCGCCAAACAAGCTTACATAAATATGATCCTGTAGGAGATTAATCATCGAGATGATTTCGGCATTACCGAGCGCGAAACCAACACGCCAGCCCGCCATATTGTACGTTTTGGACAAGGTATAGAACTCAATCCCCACCTCTTTAGCACCCTCAGCCTGTAGGAAGCTTACCGGACGTTCGCCATCAAATCCAATAGCGCCATAGGCGAAATCACTGGCAACTACAATACCGTTACGTTGCGCGAATTCAACTGTATCCTCGTAAAAGGAAAGTGGAGCCGTTGCCGAGGTTGGATTATTCGGATAGTTAAGGAACATTAACTTGGCGCGGCGGCGGTCTTCCTCGGAAATGGCTTCATAATCGGGCAGAAAACGGTTCTCTTCTTTTAATGGGAGAAAAGACATTTCCGCTTTAGCCAAGGCTACACCAGACCAGTAGTCCGGGTAGCCGGGATCAGGGACGAGACACACATCCCCGGGATTGAGTAAGACTTGCGGCAGCTGAACCAAACCCGTTTTTCCGCCAAACAGGATGGCGACCTCGGTTTCAGGGTTGAGCGTCACACCGTAATCCTCCTGATAGCGCTGGGCAACGGCTTCCTTGAGAAAGCTGTAACCACGAAATGGCGAATATTTATGATACAGCGGATTATCCGCTGATTCCTGCAAAGCTTTTACAATATGAGAAGGAGTGGGAGTGTCGGGGTTCCCCTGTCCAAGATTAATGACATCATGCCCCGCCGCGATTTCACGGTTTACATTTTGTACAAGTGTGGCAAAAAATTGAGTGGGTAACTGTTTCATGACGTCAGCGGAGGGAATAGAAAAATGAGTCATCAATTCACACGACCTTTTGGAATAGTTTAAGAAATAATCTATCACGATTTTACCGAGTTGTATAGGAGGAATTAAGCTTGCATGGTTGCGTAATCCAGACTGATCGGGCTATGATGGGAGAAAATACCGGACAATGGGTCGCGGGAAGCTCTGGCTCACAAGGAGGATGAAGGATTTTGACGTATCAGGAAGCTCAGCCGTTCAGTGTTGCACTCATACAAGCTCACATAGAGATAGGAAATCCCCCGGAAAACCGCAGTCATATCCGAGCTTTAATGGAACAAGCGATGAAAGTCGAACTGAAGCCGGATCTGATTGTCCTGCCGGAAATGTGGAACACAGGCTATGCCTTAGATCGCATTCATGAGCTGGCGGACAAGGAAGGGACGGAGACTCGGGCATGGATAGCAGCATTCGCTGCCACCCATGAAGTGAACGTAGTAGCTGGGTCGATCGCAGAGAAAAAAAGCGACGGTCATGTGTATAATACGATGCTCGTTTTTGACCGAACAGGCAGAGAGGTTGCTTCGTATTCCAAGATTCATCTATTCCGACTTATGGATGAAGAAAAATATTTGCAGCCTGGCGAAGAAAAGGTTTTATTCGCACTGGATGGCGGGATTCGGGCAGGTGCGTCGATCTGCTATGATATTCGTTTTCCTGAACTAGCCCGTAGTTTGGCCCTGTCGGGCGCAAATTTGCTGATCGTACCCGCAGAATGGCCTCATCCCCGGCTTCATCACTGGCGTACCTTGCTAACCGCACGTGCTATAGAAAATCAAATGTATGTCATTGCTTGTAACCGGGTAGGTCGCAGCGGAGATACTGATTTCTTCGGGCATTCGCTTATTATTGATCCATGGGGAGAAATCATTGCTGAGGGCGGAGAGCAGGAGGGGATCATCACAGGAACGATTGAGTCTGCCTTAGTGCAGGACGTACGTGGTCGTATTCCGGTGTTTGAAGATCGGCGTCCCTCACTGTATGACCGATAATCAGTGTAGAAAGGAATACTCCATGCTTAAGGAACGCATTGAATTTTTGTGTAAAAAGAAAAATCTGTCCCGTAAAGAGCTGGTAGACGGGCTGGTGACACCAGCACATTTTGCAAATATACTGGCTGACCGTTACCCGTTGGCAGAGGATTTGGCCGAGCAAATTGCTGGGCGTTTAGGTGTAAACCCATCCTACCTCTTGCGTGCAGCGGCAGAGGATGAGGAGACGCTGGCTACAGCGGATAAGATTTTCACAGAGCTGTCCAAGCTGGCTAATCCTGCCACGGAAAGCTATGTGGATCTACTGGAGGATCGCAACGATTCGCTTGTGGTGGAAATGACGACTTATTTGATGAAGGCCGTTTATTATCAGCAATTAAATGACCCAACGGCCTATGAATATTTACATCAAACCTATTTGAATTTTTATTTGGAGAAGTTTGGTCGTTCGGATGAGGTGGAGCTGCCCGCACCGCTAAAAAAAGCAATTTTATTTTATAAAATCCAGTATTTTCGCTCGAAAAATCATTATTATGATGTGCTGAATAACGTTACGCAGCTAAGCCGTCTAGTGGAAGAGGGGACGGAAAACTGGCTGAATGCGCAAAACATTATGATGGAGGCCTGTATTCAGGTCAAGCAATTTGATCAGGCGAAGCAGGTATTCGAGCAGACGATGCGCAGGGTGTATGATGATCGGCTTTTTCACCGTTTGACGGGTCTGTATGTGGCTTACAGCGGATATTGTTTTGCCATGGGTTCTGTGCAGGAAGCACTGTTAACGCTCTCTATGGCTGAGGCCAATTTGGTCTATTTAGAAAATGCGGCAGATATGCTCACGACCATTCTGAACAACCGGATTATTATGCTGACATCGATTGGCGAGCTGGATAAGGCTTTGGAGGAAGTAGCGCGTTTTGAAGCGCTGGTGAGCCGGGAGCGGGAGGAAATGCAGCAGATGATGCTGCCCGTTACGCTAATTTATCGCTGTGAGATTGCGTTTGCGCGAAAAAATTGGGGGCTTCTCTCACAGCATTTGGATCAACTGCGTAAAAAAAATCTGACAACAGATCAGCAAATGGGGCTTGATTTTTATGAGAGCCAACTGGCGCTTGCCCAAGGGAATCAGGACGCCTTTTGGATGCATGCCTTGCAATGCTTGCCTTATTTTGAAGCTCTCCAGCATCCAGCGCGGCTTGAACAGTTATATGAAACGCTGGCAGTTGTGTCCGAGGACAGTCGTCGTTATAAAGAATCATCGGCGTATTATCGCAAATTGGTCTATCTTATGCGTAAAAAATAGCCTGAATTCACTCGTTTTTTACAAAACTATCGGATGATCGTGCGAAAGATTACTCCAAAGTGCGCAAAATTTTGTGTAAACCGTCCCAGAGTTCAAAATAAACCGGAAAAGTACAGGTTAAAGCTCCTGTTTTTTCGGTTTTTTTGTATGCGCCAAAACGTATTGTGATGCCATATAACCTCTTTTATACTGAATTCATAAGGAACGACAATACAAAATACGAGGTGCAACCACATGATGAACTTATTCGGGAAAAAGAAAAAACAGCAGGATGCGATAGAACAAGCAGATCAACTGATGAATAAAGGCCTGTCAGGATTATTTATGAAAGGTTTGGTACCCAAAGAGCATCGGGAACAGATTAACCAAAGCCTAAACTCGGCAAGACAAGCTCAAACGGCGGCTAACGGTGGTTTGGCGATGGCAGCGACTGCGGTTGTTATTTCGGTAACAGATACCGGGAAGCTCGTGAATTTTGATCCGATTGTGGTGCTAATGCTAGATGTGACAGAAGTAAACGGTAATCGATATCCAAAAACGTTGGAAACGCTCGTATCCAAGCTGCAAATTCCGCGACCTGGAGATACGGTGGGTCTGGGGAGCAATCCGGTAAATCCATCAGAGCTGATTTATATGGGTCTGGTGACAGTGTAAATGAGCAGGTCGTTTCACCTTTCTTGCTGACATATAATTTGAACAGATGATTGAAAAAGGGGTTTTGGAGGATGAAAGGATTTTTGAGTATGATCGGGGTACTTATGGTGTTTGGTGTAGGCTTCTCACCATTTTTGGCTAACTATTTATGGGATGATCCATTTGTGATTATGGATGCCCCGTGGTATAGGCCGTTAATTTATATAGGCTTTGCGCTTATTTTTCTACCTGGAATTTTAGGTGTGTTTTTTGAAGGCGGTAAGGTTAAGAAGGGTGTTCCTGGGGTTGGGATTATTACAAGTGTTCAGCTAACAGGGACTTATGTAAACAATCAGCCGCAGGTAAAGCTCGGGTTGACCGTAACCAAACATGGAGAAGACAAATATGATACTGCTTTGACGACGATTATTCCTTTGACTTCCATGGCTCAATTTCAGCCAGGCTCGATCATTCCGTTGGTCGTATCGGAGAAAGATAAACTGAAAGTAGGACTTGACCTGAAAGGGCAGGTGTCGCAGACGGATTTACAAGCGTTAATGAATGAGCAAATGGTCAAGCAGGGCGTATCGCCTGAGCTGATGGAAATTGCCAAAACCGGTGAGCAGGCATATGCGAAAGTGCTGGATGTCACACCCATGGGGGAAGCAGGACCTAATAAAATTAAGCTTCAATTTACGCTGAGTGTTACGAAAAACAACGGCGATACATTTAATGTAACCACGCAAAAGGTTGTTTTTTCTTCCCAACTATCCAAGCTGCAGCAGGGAAGTATTATAGAGGTCATTTATTCACCTCAAGATCCTTCGAAATTGGTCTTTAAAACACAAGTGAGTGAAGCCGAGGTACAGCAAGCATTTGGTTCTTCTCGATAATAAAAAAGTTTTCTGATACCTGTTTCAGATACAGCACATAGGTGTATTATAATAGTATCCCGACACCAGGAGGTTGATAACGATGGATAACCAAAGTAGATCCGAACTGGCGAATAGGGATGGCCTGTCACGGCCGAGAGGCTTAAATAGACAGGTTGTCGGAAACAATTATGAAATGGGCTATGATCAGGATAAAAGTCCACCAGATTTAGGGAGACCCTGATCACAAAAAGGCGAGGACAGGCACTTTGGGATCACACAGCACATTGGAACTGAGGTAGGACATTCTTGGGAGACCAAGGCTAGAGACCTTAAGGAAAGAAGTGATGCGGGATGGATAAAGTGGAGTTTCCGAGCAAGCGTAAAGTAATCAGGCGAGGCTGACATGAAATTCAAATGAACATGAAATGTGGTTCGTTAAAGACAGATGGAAGCAACATCGCAACAGTGTAATCGAACCCGTAAAGTAAATGAAGTATTGAAAGCATAGGGGCGAAGCCCCGGGACCGTCTTCTTCTCTGGCTTTGGCTGAGGAGGAAGACGGTCCTTTTCACATTTGAAGCTACTTTTGAGAAAGTTGCTCGACCGTTTCTCGGAAGGTATCAATAAAGGCTTCGGCAGCTTTAGACAAATAACGTCCGTTTCGGTAGGCAATGGCTAGGGTACGGCTAGGGGTAGGTTCGGCGAGTGGCAATAATGCTGGAACAAACTCGCTGCTGGCGGCCCGGGCGATAAAACGGGGGACGAGTGTCACTCCCATACCTGTCGCTACAAGCGATTGGAGCGTCTCCATATTAGTGCTCTCAAACACCACATTGGGTTCAAAGCCAGCTTGATGACACAAATCCATCGTCAGCTTGCGAAAGCCTTGCCCTTTTTTCAGAACGACAAAAGGCTCATCTTTCAGTTCTTCCATATGCACAGGCTTCGGATGGTCTCCGTTTTTACGCAGGGCTAGGGGGTGACCTGGAGGAACGGCAAGATCAATCCACTCTTCACCGATCGGCACATAGGAAAGTGTAGGTTCTACTAATGGAAGAGATAGCAGGCTGAGATCTGTATCCCCACTGGCAGTTTTTTTCTCCAAATTCATGGATGAATCCTCGACCAACACGATTTCAATGTCCGGATGAGCTTTCTTGAATACAGGCAGCACATGCGGCAGCAAATGAGAACCTGTGATGGGCATACTGCCAACCACAACCTTCCCTTTTCGCAGTTGAGAAATGTCGTCCATTTCCTGCCGGAGCTGCTCAACTGCATCGACTATTTTTTTTGCCTTTTCCACAAAGCTTGCTCCTGCATGTGTTAATTCCACCGTGCTGGTGTTGCGTTGAAATAGAAGTACCCCAAGTTCTTTTTCCAGTTTGGACAATTGTTGGCTCAAAGAGGGCTGAGCAATATGCAGTTTTTCTGCTGCGCGTGAGAAGTTTTTTTCCGCTGCAATTTGCAGGGTGTATTGAAGTTGTCTGAATTCCATCGAGTTTTAAACCCCTTTTATATACGCTTTTATAATGGTTGTCGTCTTATAAGCTTTACCTATTACTTCATAGACTTATTATACAATAATATAATGAAATTCCCAATCCCATATGAACTCCATGTGTTCACAAGCTGGAAAATCCCTATGTTTACTTTTATCTTTGATTTTATAAATTATGGTATTTAATTCTGTTTGACATGGCAAATGGGTTCATCCATAATATTATTCATATTAAAACAATATGTTTTATTGGAGAAAAGGGGAAAATGAGATGTCCAAACTTATTGTATCTTTTAGGAAACCGTTTTTGGTTGGATCTTTAGCATTTCTTTTATTGGTTCTCGTGGCAGGATGCTCCGGCTCCAAAAATGATGCAGATAAAAATACAAACGCAACTAACCCAAGCACAACCGCTGATCAACCCGCGGAAGGGGGAACCTTTACATATGGCCGCCCGGCTTCCGTAACCTCGTTTGATTTGCATAATCAGATTACATCAAATAATGCTTTTGCTATCGACAAAGTATTTGAGCCGCTGGTTGCCTTTAACGGTGATGGAAAAATTGTGGATTGGCTTGCGGCGTCGCACAATATTAGCGCGAATGGATTAACCTATACTTTTGTTTTACGCGATGGCTTGAAATTTTCAGACGGCAAAGGAGTTACTGCCGAGGACGCGGTTTTTTCAATTCAGCGTCATTTGAATGTAGGAGGTCCTCTTGCAATAGCGGCACAGGTGGCTTCGCTTTCGGCTCAAGATGAAAAAACACTTGTAATTAAGCTTAAAGCGCCGTATACGCCGTTTATTTCTGAACTCTCAAATTTCTCCAATGGCATCCTTCCAAAGGATTTTGGCGGTGTCTCGGAAAAAGAATTCTTTAAGAATCCGGTCGGTACCGGTCCCTTCGTCGTTAAGAAATGGGATTCTGCCGGTGATCTTACTTTCAGCAAAAATAAATACTATTGGCAGAAAGGCAAGCCATATATCGATGAACTTGTCTACAAGCTCATTGAAGATGACAGCCAAGCGATTAACCAGCTGAAGGCTGGCGCGATAGACGCTATTGAGTCTGTAGCTCTTGAAAATGTAAATGAATTAAAACAAGGAACTGATACCAAAGTGGCGACCAATGGAAGCTGGGTGACAGAGCAATTGTTCTTCAATACCCTGGACGAGCATTTTTCGGATGTGCACGTTCGCCGTGCGTTGGCGTTGGCACTTGACCGTAATGGATTGACCAATGCGGTTACCTTTGGTTTCGCAAAGCCAGCCAATTCGCTTTTGCCGCCAGCCATTCCCTACAACACGAACGATACGATTAAAGCGCTCAGCTTTGATACGAACGCTGCCAAAGCAGAGCTTGCAAAATCAAAGTTCCCTAATGGGTTTTCTACAAAATTGCTCATTGCCTCTGGTAACAACTCAAGAACTCAGGAGGCACAGATTATTCAGGCGGCCGCCAAAACGATCGGCATAGACATTCAAATCGAATCTGTTGAGTTGGCCTCATTTCGCGAGCGTTTCTTTGCCTATGACTTTTCGGCAATGATCAACAGCGGACAGGCGGATTCTCCAGAAGCCAACTCGATCCTCGCTTTCCAGACAGATCCGGAAGGCTTTAGCAAGTCGTACTGGACTCATTACACGAACAATGAAGTTACCAAGCTCCTGCACGAGGGGCAAAAAACACCTGATGGGGAAAAACGTGCGGGAATTTACGCCAAGCTTCAACAAATCCTTGCAGACGAGGTACCTTACATCCCGCTTTATTATCCGGATATTCTGAAAGGTGTTCGTTCTTCCATTGATGGCCTGGTCGTGCTTCCCAATAACAGCGCTCGTTTTGAAGATGTACGTGTGAAAGGTAATTAGATCCTTGACGGCCCACAATTTATTTAAAAAGTCTTCCGGATTGTCTGCAAATCTAACTTCCCCACACAAATGGCTTGTGCGCGCTATGATAAGAGCGGCATCAGTAGTCATCTGTGTGGTGGTGGCAGTCTTCTTCATCATAAGGCTGGTGCCGGGAGACCCCGCCAAAATGATTCTGGGGGAATACGCCACAGCTGAGGCTATTGAGAGTATGCGCCATAGGTTGGGGCTGGATCGTTCTCTTTGGGAGCAGTTTATAGGCTTTGTGCACAATTTCTTTACACACGGTGATACCGGCGTTTCGATTGTTTTTGAGACTTCTTCAAGAGAGTTGATTGCAGAGCGGGCCCCTGTGACGCTGCTGCTCATTGCAATGACCTGTCTTTTTTCCATCATTGTTTCGCTGGTGCTGGCCACCCTTGCGGCAACACATAAAGACGGACTGCTTGACCACATTATACGCATCTTGCCTGCTGTAACGCTCGGTATGCCGATTTTTTGGGTTGGACTGCTACTGATTCTGGTATTTAGCGTTCGGCTTCGCTGGTTCCCCGTTGGGGGAGTCGGCGAGGGCTGGCTTGGAATCTTGTACAGTCTCGCCCTTCCTGCGATCACTGTCGGATTGTCGCAAATTCCCTCGCTTGTTCGTTCTTTAAGAGCGCAGATGCTGGAAGTGCTGGAATCTGATTTTGTTGTAACCTTGAAGGCAGCGGGAATCCCCGGCCGGGTTATATTGGTAAAGCATGTCCTGCGCAATTCCGCTCTTCCCGCTCTTATGCTGCTTGGCGTAAACATTGCCTACCTGATGGGCGGCACGTTGGTAATTGAACAGGTTTTTGGCCTCAAGGGTATCGGAAGCCTGTTATTTTCAGCCATTTCAAACCGGGATTTTCCTGTTATACAGGGGATTGCTCTTTATTGTGCGATATCTGTGGTCATCATCGGCTTCGTGATTGAGGTTGCTTCTGGGTATCTTGATCCCAGGACGAAAGGAGAACAATGAAACGCACGCAATTAGATCTTCAGATTCAGAAGGCGGGTCATAGCAACCGCTCTTGGGGAAAAATACTAAATACTCCATCTCTTTTATGGGGCAGTATTATGTTTGCGTTACTCATAGGTATTGCAGTGTTCGCACCGGTTATTAGCCCCTACCAGCCTTCTGATCAAAATATTTCGGCAACTTTACAACCCCCGTCCTTCGAACACTGGCTGGGAACCGATCAACTGGGGCGTGATTTGTTTACACGGCTGATCTATGCCGCACGGACTGATTTGAAGATTATGGTGCTGGCGGAGATCATCCCTTTTTGTATGGGGGTGTTTCTGGGAATGCTTGCCGGGTATTATGGTAAATGGGTAGATACGGTTATCACGCTTTTGACCGATACGTTTATTGCGTTCCCTTTTTATTTGATTGTAATTATAGTGGCGTTTGCAAGCGGTACGGGTGAACAGGGGATATACATTACATTTGTCCTGGTTGGCTGGATTGTATACGCGCGCGTGGTCAAGGGTCTTAGCGCATCGTTTCGCAAGCAGGAATGGATAGCCGCTGCAAAAACTCTGGGAATCCCGGATATTAAAATCATACTGCGCCATCTTCTGCCGAATGTGTTACCGCAAGCGGTGGTAGTGCTTATGACGGACATGGCTGTTCTGCTTGTAGCCATTGTTACGCTAGGCTATCTAGGTATCGGCATTGCGCCGCCAACTCCGGATTGGGGAACTATGATTTCTGATGGGCAGCCCTTTATATCTACTAAGTGGTGGCTTTCAGCAATCCCAGGCTTTGCGGTAGTATATACAGGGATAGCCTTATCCCTTGTGGGCGATGGGCTAGCAGATATATGGAGAAGAAAATGAATGCTATGAATCCAATTTTAGAAGTGGAAAATTTGTCGCTCGCGACGCAATCGAATCATAAATTGGTCACTAATGTGAGTCTCAAAGTTGAAGCGGGCGAAAGTATAGGACTTGTGGGGGAATCCGGATCTGGAAAATCGCTCACGCTTCGCTCCATCATAGGGTTGCTTCCCTCCGGTATTGAACAAGTTGGCGGGCATATTAGGAGCAATGGCAGATGCGCAATGATTTTTCAAGACCCGATAAGGGCACTTGACCCTCTCTGCCCGGTGGCCCGGCAGCTTGCCGAGGTTGTGTACTACAGGCAGAAGGTGAGTCGGAAGGTCGCGCGCACAATAGCTTTGGAACTGCTTGAAATGCTCGGTCTTCCCGATTCCTTAAAGCATACTGACCGTTACCCCCGCCAGCTTTCAGGCGGCCAGTGTCAACGTATTGTTATTGCGATGGCTTTGGCGTGCAAGCCGGGCATCCTTCTTTGTGATGAGCCAACAACTGCGCTTGACGTAACGGTTCAACGGCAAATACTTGACGTTATTTCACGTCTTCAAAAGGAGTTGGGTTTTGCCATGGTGTTTGTTACGCACAATCTTGCCGTAGCTGCTTCGATGTGCTCAAAGCTTTGCGTTATGAAAGAGGGAAGAATCATAGAGCGGGGAGACACTTTGCCCCTTTTACAAAACCCGCAAAATCCGTATACACAGTTGCTGATAAGCTCAGTGCTTCCTCTCCCGGATCTTGAAAGGAGCGCGGATTTATGAAAACAGCCTTGCGGATAGAAAATATAACGGTTGCTTATGGTAAGTTCACCGCGCTTGATCAAGTAAGCCTGGAGCTGCAGGAGCGTACCACGCTTGGTCTTGTGGGAGAATCGGGTTCAGGAAAGTCTACCCTCGCGCGGGTAATAGCCGGGCTGATCGCCCCGGATGAGGGCCGGATCATGCTGGGTTCTCAGGTTCTGGGCAAGCGACGGAGCCGGGAGCAGCATAAAAGAATACAAATGGTTTTTCAAAACCCGGATTCCTCGCTAAATCCAAAGCATACGATCAGGCAAATCCTTGCCGAAGCCTTACTTTTTCACAAGATTGTTGACCGAGCTCAAGTGGACAAGAAATGTAGGGAACTGCTTACACGTGTTCACATCGATGAAAGCGCCCTTGGCAGATTCCCTCACGAATTTTCCGGCGGTCAGC
Organism: Paenibacillus sp. FSL P2-0173; assembly: GCF_038008045.1. Taxonomy (NCBI): domain Bacteria; kingdom Bacillati; phylum Bacillota; class Bacilli; order Caryophanales; family Paenibacillaceae; genus Paenibacillus; species Paenibacillus sp. FSL P2-0173. The sequence goes on along the minus strand of NZ_JBBOYK010000001.1, from coordinate 691,414 downwards.
GTCAGCGAATAGCAATTGCCCGCGCATTAAGCGTTGAGCCAAGCATACTTATCGCAGATGAACCAACGAGCGCACTGGATGTTTCGGTACAACGGAGTATGCTTGAACTGTTGAGCACACTCAAATCGGAGCTTAATCTTACGATGCTTTTTATCTCTCATGACTTGGGAGTTATAAATGCCATAAGCGATATTGTTGCTGTAATGCGGCAGGGGAAGCTGGTTGAGATCAACCCCAAGGAGAAATTCTTTTCTCGTCCTGAAACGCCTTATAGCCGTGAGCTTTTGTCCGCTGTTCCTAAAATGCCAATATCCCATTCTGCAGGAGGTATTTATGAGTCAAAATAATAAAGGATTTGTACCTCTTACAATATCGGAGTTTGATACGCTAACTAACTTGCTCTCCAAACTCCTGTCCACCCAAGAATCCCCGGTAATCATACCGGGCGAGGCGATCCTGGGAATTGAAGCCATAGCAGCAGGCATATCTGCGCCCGACCGTAAAATTCTAAACATTGTGACAGGTCCATATGGAACGATTTTTGGTAACTGGCTTGCGCGTGGCGGAGCAGAAGTCATCGAACTCAAAACATCTTTTGATGATGTGGTAACTGTAGATGAAGTCGCCGCAGCGATTGAGCGATATAACCCATGTGCGCTTTCTTTTGTGCAGGCGGAAGTGGTCACAGGAGGCTCTAATCCAACAAGGGAAATCATGGAGCTTGCGCGTAGATCAAACATTATAACCGTGATAGATTCAGTTTCTGCAATCGGGGGCGAACCGGTGCTCATGGACGAGTGGGGAATTGATTTTGTAGCTGTAGGGGCGCAAAAAGCACTATCCGGGCCTAACGGGATCAGCGCTGTGGGGATTTCTCCCCGTGGCTGGGAGTTTCTGGCCTCCAACAAAAATGCGCCGCGCAATTCCATACTGTCTTTGCTTGACTTAAAGCGTTCCCCTAATCATGTGACGCCCGTGCGAGTTCCTGCCAACATCCCTGTTTTGGAAGCCCGTGCGCTTATAGAGTCATTAAAGCTTATTGAGAAAGAAGGTCTGGAAGCAGTCAACCGCCGCCATCGCTTAACTACATCTGCTGCAATTGCTGGCATTAAAGCCTTGGGCCTTGAACCGTGGCAGCGGAATAAAGATAGCTACTCAACGTTGACTACAACGGTTCGGATTCCTCAAGGCGGTAATTTCAATATCGAACAGCCCATAGGCATTGTCGCACCCGGAGATGGAGAATTGCATAATAAACTCTTACGCATTAACCATTTTGGGGCGAAGGCAAATCAACAAAGCGTTGAAGAAGCTATCCAAACGCTTGCTGAGCTTGTACATCAAGACCCTTATCATGCGCTTGCCGCCCAAAGGTTAATTTGGGGGAATGAAGATGGAAAATAAAATTCAAAAAGAGTTAACCTATAAAAATATATTTGTGGCGGGGATTGATGGGAAACGATTTGATATAACAATCACCAATGGTCGTTTTTCGTCCATTGCAGAGTCCTTATCCTCGCATACTCAACAAAATGGTCCAGATGGCGACTTATGGATTAGCCCCGGCGTAATTGATCTTCATACGCATTTGGCATGGACGGATTTTAATCATACTGACCAGGAGAAGCGCGATGAACTGGAGATCGAAGTGATGCAGGCGCAAGCCTTTGAGGCTACTTTCCAGGCTGGAGTGACTTCAGTGCGTGATGCAGGTGGGCTTTTGCCAAGTACGGTGAAGCATATAGGTCAGCATTATAGCCAGCCTTTAAGAGTTTATACCAGTGGTGATATGCTTGGAGCCGGAGACGCACGAGGTCTTAAGCATTTGGAACGGCGGGTAACAGGAATTATTGATTCCGGGGCAAGCTGGATTAAAATTCTTGCAACGGGGGGACTAGGCTCGTCGCCAGATACAGTGCTGGACCCGATTTTTTCTGAGGAAGAATTCTCTTTAATTGTGCATAGCGCTCATGCACGCAACATAAAAGTCATGGTTCATACCTGGGGCGGACCTACTGTGGATTGGTCTATTGACGCTGGAGTGGAATCTATAGAGCATGGAATGTATTTGACCGAGGATCAAGCCAACCGGCTTGCGCAATCCAGGACAGCCTTTGTGCCTACTGCTTCCATCTATCGTATTGCTGCAGACCCGTCTGGAGTTCTTTCACTCGACAGGGAAATTTGTGATCGTGCCGCCCGCGCCGCCGAAGCCCACCCTAAAGCCGTTAGCTATGCCAAAAGAGCAGGCGTACGAATTGCGTTCGGTACAGATTTTGCCACACCTTCGTTACATGGACGTAACCTTGAGGAATTAGACACACTCATAGACTGTGGATTAACTCGAAAAGAGGCCTGGCAGGCTGCCACGGAGTTCGCCGCTGAAATTTTGGGATATGGGGACAGATTGGGACGTATAAAAGAAAACTACACAGCAGATACAATCCTTTTTAATGCTGATCCGTATAAGTCACAAAACGCCAAAGCACTCCGTGAAAGTATCGTATCGGTAATTCAGGGACAATTTGAGTGAGACCAATACTCCAGAGAGCATCTTTAATATAGTTAGACAATCCCCTTAACATTCTCCTGACAAAGTATGATTAGACTTAGTTCTGATTGTACAATAAAGTGTCTGGGAGGAAATTGAATGCTAAAATGTTGGGGGATACATACGAAAAAATCGGTGGCAGCACTCGTAGCGACTATGATGCTAGCAGTAAGCGGTGGGACGGCGATGGCAGTCGAAAAAGACACGTCGATTAAAAACGTAATTATTTTGATTCCAGACGGTATGGCTAATGACGCCACTGCACTGGCTAGATGGTACAAAGGATCTTCCTTAACGTTAGACAGCATGGCAAGCGGCATGGTGCGTACGCATTCTGCGGATGCTCCAATTGCCGATTCTGCTCCAGCGGGTACTGCTTTTGCCACAGGACATAAATCTCATACTGGGTATGTAGGTGTCCTTCCTGATGAAGCGACAATGCCCGGACAACAACCCATTGCAGCGGGTGACGCCAAAAAGCCTGTAGCTTCCATTCTTGAGGCTTCCAAGCTGGCAGGGAAATCGACTGGAATTATTGCGACTTCGGAGATTATGCATGCGACACCAGCTGATTTTACCGCACATTATCCTGATCGTAAAAATTATGATGCACTCAGCATGCAGCAAGCCTACAACGGGGTTGATGTAGTGTTAGGTGGAGGCGGCAAGTTTTTGGAGGCAGCAGGGCGTAAAGATGGCCAGGATTTGGTAGCCCAAATTAAAGATCAGGGTTATGACTTTGTCACGACACCTGAAGGGTTGAAAAATTCGACCTCCAGCAAGCTCTGGGGCAGCTTTTCTCCCGAAGCCCTTGCGTATAACCTGGATCGCGATGCATCCAAGGAACCTAGTCTGGCGGAAATGACATCGAAAGCCATTGATGTGTTGTCCAAAAACGATAAAGGCTTCTTCTTAATGGTAGAAGGCAGTAAAGTGGATTGGGCCGCCCATGCAAATGATCCAACCGGAATTATCAGTGACGTGCTTTCATTTGACGATGCAGTGAGAGTTGCTGTGGATTACGCCAAACAAAACCAAAATACAGTCGTCGTAGCAGTGACAGACCACGGAAATGGTGGATTGACGATTGGTAGCAGCGATACAACTAGCAATTATGATAAAACACCTTTAGCTTCTTTTATAGACCCGCTGAAAAAAGCGAAGCTGACGGGTGAGGGCTTGGAAGCCAAGCTGAATGCAGATCGCAGCAATATTAAAGAGGTGCTTTCCACATATTTTGGCATCACCGATTTGACAGACGAAGAAGTAAAAACCATTAAGGATGCCAAAGAAGGAAGCATGAACTATGCTGTCGGACCGATCATTAGCAAACGTGCGAATATTGGCTGGACTACAGGCGGACATACAGGAGGCGATGTCGTGTTGTACACGTATGCGCCGAACGGAGACCGTCCAACCGGTGTAATCGACAATACAGATGTTAATAAATATATGACACGTGTACTTGAACTGGATTTGGATACGGTCAGCAAGCAGCTTTTTATTCCTGCAAAAGCCGCTTTTGAAGCTAAAGGAGCCAAGTTTTCTGCGGACACGAAAGTTATTACAGTGACCAAAGGCAGTAACAAGCTGGAGCTTCCGGTATACAAAAATGTCGCTACGCTGAATGGTAAAAATACCACGCTCAACGGTGTAGTTGTATTTAACGGCGTTGATTATTTTGTACCCCAGCAGGCGATTGATTTGATTCAGTAATAAGCAGAACCATCGACAAGGGCTGTTTCTTCCATTAGAGGAAGAGACAGCTTTTTTGTGTGTTGATATAAATGTGTATTTTTTGGGGCAGAAGTTGGAGGAGGTTTTTATAAAATGGGATTTTTTGTGAAACTAATCACGTTACATCCTCTCCGATATTGCTAGAATAATACATGTACGGTACAAGCCGCTGATGATGTGAAGTCCGGATGGACGAGGGAAGAAGGGATGAGTCACGGACGAATTATTACTGCGTCTGGCTGACGGCAAGGAATGGACGCATACGGAAATGATGGAGCTGCTGACACGTCTGGATGATGAGCCAACGCTTCGGGCTCAACTGCGCCACCTGGCAGCTCGCACCAAATTGGAGCGCTATGGCAAAGGTGTTTTTTTACGGGGATTAATTGAATTCTCCAGTATATGTCGTCAGGACTGCATGTACTGTGGGCTGCGCGCTTCGAATAAACAGGCAGATCGTTACCGTTTGCAGCCGGAAGAAATTCTGGCCTGTTGTGCGGAGGGGTATGAACTCGGTTATCGGACCTTTGTGCTGCAAAGTGGGGAAGATTACTGGTTTACAGCAGCACGGCTGACGAAATTGATTCGCGAAATTAAAAGCCGTTTTGCGGATGTGGCGGTTACACTGTCCATCGGTGAACGGGATGATGAAACTTATGAGCAATTATACGAGGCGGGCGCGGACCGTTTTTTGCTGCGGCATGAGACAGCTTCCCCCCGTTTGTACGCCAAGCTGCATCCGACGATGACGATGGAAAGCAGGCGCAGCCGTCTGCTGGCTTTGCAACGAATCGGCTTTCAGATCGGGGCCGGATGTATGGTGGGGTTACCAGGACAAACGAATAGTGAATTAGCAGACGATTTGGTCTATCTGCACAGCCTATCACCAGATATGATCGGGATTGGCCCCTTTTTACCGCATAGCAACACGCCGCTTCGGGATGCCAGTCAGGGGAGTATGGAAAAGGCACTCGATATTATTTCGTTATCCCGATTGGTCGTTCCAGATGCACTTATTCCGGCGTCCACGGCAATGGGAACGATTCATCCCCAAGGCAGGGAGAAGGCGCTTCAGGCAGGGGCAAATGTGGTGATGCCCAATTTGTCGCCACTAGCGGTGAGACCTAAGTATGCGATTTATGAGAATAAAATATGTTTGGGCGATGAGTCTGCCCAATGTCGACATTGCTTGGAGCTGCGGATCCGTGGAGCGGGATTTGAAGTCGATATGGGGCGTGGCGATAGTTTGAGGGTGCAACGACAGCTTATGAGACAGGAAACTTTGTGAGGCCATAACGGAAACATTGCAGTAACCATAAATAAGGAGATGGGTATACGTGAGTGGAGTACGGGAGAAAGTGTCGGCGGATTTTATTAATGAAGCAGAGATTATGGCAGCAGTGGAGCAGGGGAAACAAGAGGCAACAGATCGAAGCCGTATTTTAGAAATTTTAGAAAAGGGGAGAGCCTGCCGGGGACTGAGTGCGAGTGAAGCGGCGGCTCTTTTGCATGTGGATGATCCTGAATTATTGGAAGAGATGTTCAAATCTTCGAGGGCAGTCAAAGAACAAATTTATGGCAACCGAATTGTGCTGTTCGCCCCTTTATATGTAAGCAACCACTGCGTGAATAACTGTGAATATTGTGGTTATAAACATACCAATGACAGCTTTACTCGTAGCCGTCTGACACCGGAGGAATTGGTACAGGAGGTTAGAGTGCTTCAAGAACTGGGACACAAGCGGCTCGTGCTGGAAGCGGGGGAAGACCCAGTCCATTGTCCCATTGACTATATCGTCGATTGTCTGCGCCAGATCTATGAGGTCAAGGTAGATAACGGCAGCATTCGGCGGATCAATGTGAATATTGCATCCACAACCGAGGAGGACTATCGGAAGCTGGCAGAGGTGGGCATTGGTACGTATATTTTATTTCAGGAAACGTATCATCGGGAAAGCTATCGTAAATTCCACCTGCAGGGACCAAAGCGGGACTTTGATTGGCACACCACCGCAATGGACAGAGCCATGCGTGCGGGTATAGATGATGTGGGGATCGGTGTGTTGTACGGTCTGTATGATTTCCGTTATGAAACCGTAGCGATGCTGAAACATGCCGAGCACTTGGAAGAAGCCTTTGGGTGTGGCCCTCATACGGTTTCAGTTCCACGATTGCGTCCGGCTGAAAATGTAGACCTGGAGCGATATCCGTACCTGGTCAACGATGAGGATTTTATGAAAATTGTATCCGTTCTTCGACTGGCTGTCCCTTATGCTGGTATGATCCTGTCCACACGCGAGGAGCCGGAATATAGGGACCGCGTCATTGGTCTAGGCGTGTCGCAGATTAGTGCAGGTTCAGCTACAGGCGTAGGGGCATATGCAAAACAGGAAACTGATGATAAGCCTCAATTTGAGGTAGGGGATCATCGCTCACCATCGGAAATTATTAAAAGTTTGTGCCGTGGTGGATATATGCCGAGCTACTGCACAGCTTGCTACCGTGAGGGGCGAACTGGAGATCGTTTCATGGAGCTTGCCAAATCAGGACAAATTCATAATGTGTGCCAGCCGAATTCGCTGCTAACCTTCCAAGAATATCTGCTGGATTATGGGGATGAGGAGGCGCGTGAACTGGGAGCTGCCGCTCTGCGAGAGAATTTGGAGCGTATACCACGTGAATCGACGCGCCGTTTGACGCTTGACAGACTGGAGCGACTGGAAGCAGGCGAACGTGATTTGTATTTTTAGCAATTTATATTATTCGTAGTATCATTTCACACTATGAAAATTCTCATGATTTATAATAGAACTTGAAAATAAAAAGCAGTCGCGTTGGAATCAGCGCGACTGCTTTTGTGCGTCTGGAAAAAAATATTAATGATGAGATGAGGTCTTTTAGGAATAACTGCCGGCTTCTACAGCTTGCTCCCATGCCAGCATAGCAGATGGGAAGCATTCAATAGCACGGGGAAAGACCCCCTGTACATAAGCGATGAAAATACCATAGTTCACAATCGGCACTCCGGCAGCTTTCGTTTCCGACATTCGATGAAGCATCGTACGCCGATTGAGCATGCATGCACCGCAATGAATAACCAGTGCATATTCGCTCAGATCATCAGGGAAGCTGGAGCCGGATGCATGCTCGATGATGAGACGTTTGCCTATCGTTTGGCGGAGCCAGCGGGGAATTTTCACTCGACCAATATCGTCAGATTGGCATTGGTGAGTGCAGGCTTCGGCAATGAGTACACGGTCTCCATCCTTGAGGCGATCAATGGCTCTTGCACCTCGTACCAGTTCGTCCAGATCGCCTTTATGACGGGCAAACAGGATGGAAAAAGAGGTGAGAGGCACATCCTTGGGCGTGTCGGCCGCTACTTTCATAAAAACCTGTGAATCGGTAATGACCAAGCGAGGCTTGCGTCCCAATCTCTCCAGCGTCAATCGTAGTTCATGTTCTTTGGTCACTACGGCGATGGCATCGCTCTCTAGTGTATCGCGGATTGTTTGCTGCTGTGGCAGGATCAATCGGCCTTTTGGTGCAGCTTTGTCGATTGGGACGACCAGCACAACAACATCGCCGGGTGACAACAGGTCACCGACGATACGGAAACGATCCTCGTTTTGGGGGAGAGTATTCGTGATAGCCTTTTTCAGTTCCGTGTCTCCCCGGAGCAAAGATGCACTGAAAGGAATTAGGGTGAGATCCAATTCAGTTGCCAGCTTTGTAGCCGTTTTATCTGATTCAGTAAGGGTATCTACCTTATTCAATACCCCAATAACAGGAATCTTTTTGTTGCGGAGCTTTTCGAGTAGCTCATGCTCGAATGGTCCGACTCCAACGGTGGCGTCGATAACGAGCAAGGCCAAGTCTGTACTATTAAGTATTTCTAGCGTTTTGTTGCGGCGCAGCTCCCCGACCTCACCCTCATCGTCCAGTCCGGCGGTATCCACCAGAACAATGGGACCCGCTGGGAGCAGCTCCATCGGTTTGAAAACTGGGTCCGTGGTCGTTCCTCCTACAGGAGATACCACAGCGACGGGCTGACCCGTCAGGGTGTTCAGAATGCTGGATTTGCCTGCGTTGCGGCGACCGAGCAGGACAATATGTGGTCGGTTGCTACGAGGGGTATCATTCATTCCCATGGTGAGTTCCTTCTTCCTGCCCCGGAATTCCGGGTTTGGTTACTGTATAGGGATGGCATAATTGGTCAATCCTCGAACGGGTCAGTAGGCCGCGATCTTCTGCAATATCCTCTGGTGTGCGACCTTGCACAATGGCTGCAGATGCAATGGAGGCAGCTTCATCATAGCCAAGCTCCGCGACCAGCGCAGAAGCCATCACGGCTGAGTTACGCAGATTTGTAGTGCAGCGTTCCTCACGCACGATCAGGCCGCGTACGCATCTTTCCTCGAATAGTCGAACCGCGCTGTTCAGAATATGTAGCGATTCCAGCAGCGATTCGGCAATCAGCGGCAGGAATGCGTTTAGTTCCAACTGACCGGAGGCAGCGGCCATAGTGATAGCCGCATCTTCGGCTATCACACGCATGGCTGTTAGTCCTGCCATTTCAGCTATTACCGGATTGACCTTGCCAGGCATAATAGAGGATCCGGCCTGAACTGGAGGCAGCGTGTATTCGCCAATACCACCGAAAGGACCAGAGGCCAGTAGGCGAAAATCGCCAGATATTTTGTACAGATTCACGGCGGCTGATTTGAGTAGACCGGACACCTCCACAAAGACATCCATATTTTGAATCGGGTCCATCGGGTGGTCGCTGCGACTCAGTCCAAAACCAGTCTCATCCGCCAGCTTTTCGACCATCCGATAGCTGTAAGCGCGGGGCGCGTTCATACCTGTGCCAATCGCCGTGCCTCCAATAGGGATTTCCCGCAGCCGCTCTTCAGCTTTATAGAGACGCCAGCGGTCGCGCGCTATAGCCTTTGCGTAGGCACCAAAGCCCTGCCCGGCCATCATGGGCAGGGCATCCATTAGCTGAGTGCGGCCTAGTTTGAGCAGGTCAGCATATTCCGTTTCTTTGTGCTGTAAAGCATCCTGTAACGAAGACATCGTGTCACATAAAGGCCGAAGCAGCCGTATTGCTGCAATTCGTAGCGCTGTGGGATAGACATCATTCGTAGACTGGCAGCAGTTCACATCATCCAGAGGATGTATAATCTCATACTGCCCTGGTCTGCCTCCTAGCTGTACGATGGCCAAATTAGCAATGACCTCATTTACATTCATATGGGTACTGGTGCCTGCGCCGCCTTGCATGGCATCCACGGTAAACATATGTTGGTGCCTCCCGGCGAGTATTTCGTCGCAGGCATTTACAATGGCAGAGGCCCGTTGGGCAGGGAGCCGTTTCTGCTCACCATTCACTTGAGCGGCTACTTTTTTTACCAACACAAGAGCGTGGATCAGGTTTTGGTTCACGGGTCTGCCACTGACCGCAAAATTGTTCATCGCGCGTGCGGTGTGAATACCGTAAAAGGCATCTGCGGGAATTTCCATCTCTCCTAGCGCATCCCGTTCGGTTCGCGTATTTGTAGACAGAGGGAAACCTTCGGTCATAGACCCGTTGCCGGAATGCGTGTCATATGCAGTAGCTGACGTGCACTTGCAGCGCGTTTTTCTTCAACCCGGGCATGAACCAGATCTGGCTCGACCAGCTTGAGGGCTTGTGTTGGACATTTACCAATACAGGCCGGACCGCCGTCCACGCCTTCGCATAAATCACATTTGCTGGCAATCATGCGCTCTTTGGGTTGCAGGCGTCCTGACATATTGGTATACAATCCATCCTGCACGACAGGCTGCCCGTTTCGATACTCGGGTACCATGTTAATCGCGCCGTAAGGGCAGGCGATCATGCAGGTTTTACAGCCAATGCAGCTTTCGCTATTAATGAGAATGCAGCCATCTGCGTTCGTAATAGAGCCGTTCGGACAAGCGTTGGCGCATGGAGCATCCTCACAGTGACGACACTGAACGGGTGCAGTGACCCCAAATGATTTGATAACCTTCAGACGAGGGTGAAAATGAAACTCATCATCCGGCGAGATAAAAGGGTTCTCCGCTGAATGTGCGATGACACATGCGATTTCACAGGTACGACAGCCGATACATTGATCGGGATCAGCTAAAACAAAACGGTTCATACAATTCGACTCCTCTCTAACTTACGACAAAAATAATGTATACAGCATAAAAATAACTTAATGTATTAATGAATGGAGTAATCCGCATCCCCTTTGGTGGAAATAGTGTTGCTGCGGCTTTGCTTGCCGGGCCCCCGTTGTTGGAAGGTGGTGTGCAGCAGATGATGCGACACATGACCCAGCGGCTCACCTAGAAATTCATCATAAAGTTTGATGATGTGAGGGTTCTCATGCGATTTTCGTACCTGGTGTGCAGCATCATGTCCATAGATGGAGGATTTACGTGCCCGATAAGCTTCAATTCGTTGCTTTTCTAACATGAGCTTGGGTTGTCCCCCTCCGCTGATACATCCAGCAGGGCAGCCCATCACCTCAATAAAATGATAATCACATTCGCCCGCCTGGACACGATCCAGTAGCTGATAGGCATGTTGTAGCCCGGCGACGACCGCTACCTTGAGCTGCAGCTTTCCTACCTGAACCTCAGCTACTCGAATGCCTTCCTCACCACGTACAAAATCGAGCTGGAGCTTCGGCAGTTTTTCATTTGTCAGCAGCTCGTAACCTGTACGGATGGCAGCTTCCATGACTCCTCCAGTGACTCCAAAAATGGAGCCTGCACCTGAATATTGCCCTAACGGTGAATCGAATTCTTCATCAGGCAGGTTCGCAAAATCAATTCCGCGCTGCTTGATCCAGTATGCAAGTTCACGTGTGGTCAGTACCTCATCCACATCACGGTAACCGTCAGATTCCATTTCGGGACGATCGCACTCAAATTGTTTACAGGTACAGGGCATGATGGCAACGCTGTATATATTCGCAGGTTCCACCTCGTCCAGTTGTGCACCATAAGATTTGATTAGCGCTCCTAACATTTGCATCGGAGATTTGCAGCTGGATAGATGGTCTAGCAGATCGGGATATTCGATCTCTGCATATCGTACCCATGCTGGACAGCAGGATGTGAACATGGGTAAGGGACCGCCTTCGGTCACGCGACGAATTAACTCAGTGCCTTCCTCCATGATGGTCACGTCAGCTCCAAAGTTGGTGTCGTATACCCGGTCGAAGCCAAGGCGGCGCAAAGCAGCAGCCATTTTCCCAGGCGTCAAGGTGCCGAACGGCATTCCAAATTCCTCCGCGAGTGAAACACGAATGGCCGGAGCACATTGGACGATCCGAAACTGTCCAGGTTTGGTCATCATATCGGCTACCTTATTCAAGTTGTAGCTATAATAGGCAGCGAATAGCGGCTCTCTGATGTCGGAAGGCATATCGCGTTCTTGGATACGTTCCAGCCGTCTAGCGGCGCCTTCCTGTGGAGATGAACCTGCCCAGTCAGATGCGTATACGCTGCATATTTGTACACATTGACCGCAAATAACACATCGGTCTGCATTAACGGTTTGCGGTTCTCCGGGCAATCCCTCTATGGCATCTACTGGACAAACCCCAGCACAACGTCTGCATCCTGTGCAGAGCGTAGGGTCAATATGAATGACAGGGTCTGTGCAATCAGTCGTCTTCATACAAGGAGGCGAAGAGATCTTGTCTATTGTGGTTGACATGGTTTTCTACCTTTCTGCGGCTGATTTTGACCTTATAGGCGTGGGAAAAAGACTTCCCGCCGAGGCTCTGGAGGTGAGTCGGATATACCTTTGGCCAGCCGTAGGACATGATTCGGGCAGGCCTCTACACATGCAGGCTGTCCGTTCTCTGTTTCCGCGCACAGATCGCATTTGCTTGCTGCGGTGCGGGGAAGGGCGACTCGATTTGCACGGTGAGTCAGGCCGGACTGCGTTACAACGTGTCCTGCCCGGTAGACCGGAGACACCTCAATTGCCCCGAAGGGGCAGGCCAAAACACAGGAGGTACAGCCGATACATCGTTCCTCATCTATCATGACGACGCCGTCCTCCTGACGAATGGCCTGTACCGGACAAGCATGTGCGCAGGGGGCATTTTCGCAATGCCGGCATTGCACCGGCATATACATTTCCCCTGTACGTACAACATACACCTTGGGTACAACAGGTACGCTGACGGTTCCGACCGAAGCTCCTATGCCGTTAGCCTGACTGTGAACGGCGAAGCACGCCAGTTCACAGGCTTTGCAACCGATGCACTGTCCGGCGTCTGCGACTACAAAAGAAGAAGCAACAGCGCTTGTTCTACTGGCTGCTCCCATTCTACTCGTCGAAGCTGACCGGTTATCTGTCAGACGGTGTATCATATTCCCTGTGCCGCTCATCTCGTCACCTTATCAGCCAAAACAGCTTCCTGGACGTTCATCTGTCTGCGAATCCGTTGGTACGATTCATGTACATCACGTTCGGCCTGCGCTTGGTCGGCGATCCGTTCCAGACGGATGGCACAGTATTTTAATTCCGGGGTTTTGGATACCGGATCGAGAAAATCAGCGGTCAGCTCGTTGCATGCTCCAACCCACCAGTGATAGGTCATGTAGGTCGCACCTTGTTGCACACGGTCACTGATTTGTGCCCGTGCCATGATGCGTCCCCGGCGAGAGGATATAGCAACAATTTCGCCATCCAGAATATTCAGATCTGCTCCGTCTTCTGGGCTAATCTGAATAAAGCCAGGCTCATCAGACAACTGGCGCAGCGCGCGGCAATTGCCAGTCATGGTACGAACGGAATAGTGACCTACCTCACGGACTGTGGACAAGACAAGCGGGTATTTTGCATCCGGTTGTTCTTGTGGTGGACGCCATTCGCAGGCGAATAATCTGCCTTTGCCACTAGGTGTCGAAAATTGATTTCCTTTATATAAATACGGTGTACCTGGATGATCCTCAGTAGGGCAGGGCCATTGCACGCCGCCTTGCTGCTCCATTTTTTGGTAGCTGGCACCGGAGAATAATGGGCTGAGACTGCGCATTTCATCCCAAATTTCTTCTGTGTTTGCATAGGACATAGGATAGCCCATGGCGGTAGCAACCTCGCTAATAATAGCCCAGTCTGGCTTTACATCACCCTGTGGCTCAACGGCCTTACGGATGCGCTGAAAGCCCCGATCTGCCGAAGAATATACGCCGTCATGCTCACCCCAGGCAGTAGAAGGGAGGATGACATCGGCGTGCAGCGCTGTTTTGTTCATGAAAATATCCTGAACCACGACAAATTCCAATTGGTCTAGGGCTTCACGCAACTCGGCGGCGTTCGGATCACTTTGTACAGGGTCCTCGCCAAAAATGTAATAAGCTTTCAGCTTGTTCTCCTTCAGAATGAGGTGTGGTACCTCCGTAAGTGGATAGCCTTTTTTACGTGGCAGCTCAACACCCCATGCTTTTTCAAACTTTTTGCGAGCTGTGTTATCTGTTACATCCTGATAGCCAGGATACACATTCGGCAAAGCACCCATGTCGCAGGAACCCTGTACATTGTTTTGTCCCCGTACAGGTCCGATTCCCACATTCGGCTTGCCCAGATTTCCAGTCAACAGTGCAAGGGAAGCAAGCCCCTTTACCACATCAACGGCCTGTGAAAATTGACATACGCCCATTCCGTACAAAATTGTAGCGGTAGGGGCCTTTGCATATTCCCTCATAGCCGCCCGGATATCGGCTGCCTTGACCCCCGTAATGCCTTCCGCATATTCGGGAGTATATTTTTTAATGCTGTCTACGTATTCGGCAAAGCCTTCTGTGTTTGCTTCAACATATCGTTTGTCGTACAGTCCTTCATGCACAAGTACATGACCAAAAGCGTTCACCAAAGCCATGTTCGAACCGCCCTTTAAGGGTAGCCACATATTCGAAATACGAGCTGTTTCGGTCATGCGCGGATCGCATACAATAATTTTGGCGCCTCTTTGCTTGGCAGCTACAATGCGTCTTGCGACGATCGGATGTGTTTCGGGTGCATTATATCCAAACACGAAAATGAGATCAGAGTGTTCAATTTCAGGAATAGAGTTGGACATAGCTCCATCTCCGAGCGAGTAAGTCAAACCTGCTACAGAAGGGCCGTGGCATACACGAGCGCAATGGTCAATATTGTTCGTGCCAATGACCGCTCGCATGAACTTTTGCATGACATAATTGGCTTCATTACCCGGACCGCGTGCGGAGCCCGTTCCCATAATGGAGTCGGGTCCGTATTTTTCCTTAATTGCTGACAGCCGTTCGGCAGTATATTGAATGGCTTCCTTCCACTCGACTTCCTCCATAACTCCATTTTTGCGAATCATGGGCTTGCGCAAGCGTGCAGTCAGAATTTGCGGGTCATTCAAAAAATCCCATCCATAGTGTCCTTTCAGACACAGTGTTCCTTCATTCGTACGACCACCAGCCGGCTCTGCGCCAATTACCTGTCCTTTTTCCACCAGCAAATGAAGCTGACAACCGCTCCCGCAGTAGGGACATACGGTCAATACCTTGTCTGCCATAAGTGCAGCACCTCTTTTATATGAAATAGATGAAACTCGTAACATAAAAAAAGCCAATACAAAAATGCCGCTTTACGCTGCATCCTGTACTGGCTTATCCGCGAGCGAGGAGACAAGCTCCTTCCCGCTAATCCAACCGGTGTATGTGTTGTAGTTCTAGAGTAATGATAATGTGTCCGTCTCCATGGACGGAGGGGCAGACCTCCCAAGTATAAGTGAAGGGACTGCCGAGTGTTTTTTCGGCTTCGTTCATAAACTCCCTTTCTAGATAGGGACGAAGGACGTCCCAATATTCCCTGACCTTGTCCTCAGCCCCTTCATGAACGAGAATTTCGGACAAATTAGACAATGTACCTCGAATTTCTACCGTAATCCGGAGCGGCGAATCCAGTGAAACCTTGACGTTGTCCGGTCCTTTTCCCCGGTAGTGCTTGACAATACACACGGCCAACTTCCTGATGCGCTCACGGTATTCCAATTCGGTATTCAACATCTGGACACTCCGCTTCGAATCAAAATAAAGGCGTACTTGCCGCGCATGCCAGACAGCCTGTGTAGCTGGTTTAGAACAAGACGTAACCGTCCCGACCAAAGTGGTCTGCCCAGCACGGCGTATCACCCTTCTATGGTAGAACAGGTTGACCCGGAAAGATGTGAAATTCATTACACTGAACCAAAATTTTACATAGATTAGACCGCTCTTGAAGCAACTATACCTCTATGGTTTGTATGATGCTTCTCGTTCCATCGCGTTGTTTGTCCAGATCCAATACAAAAGCAGTTGAATGACAAACTATGGGCTGAGATTAGTAAATGTCATTCTCAAAGCCCTCTATACTAAAATAGCACAGTGCGAATCTCAGAGATTTATAGTAAATTATTCATTTATATGATTTGCAATATCAATTTATTATTATTACATTGGACGGAAATGCTAGTCGAACTCCAGAAGGCATAGATATGTTATCCAAAATGGTGGAAAAGTACGGGTTCAAGATGTAGAATCTATGCGATATTCAGTTTGTAGAAGGGCACGTCAAGGTCGTCAAATGAAGACTTAGTAGGAATTACTGCAACGTGTGGCTGAACATGAAGCCGCAAGTCAAGCCACGTTAGAATAAAGAGAAGAGGTTCGTGCTAAAATGCATGGACCTCTTCAAACTTGTAATAATTGATTTTTTATGAAACTTTACTGTTTAACCAGAACGGATAAATCGCCTTCAAAAACTTGCTCCTCTTTGTTGTTGAAAGTCGACAGCAATACAGTAACGAGTCCTGTTCCATTCCTCATCTCTTTTACTCCAATCACTTCAACAATGGTGTACAATTCGTCGCCTGGATATACTGGTTTAATAAATTTAATATTATTCATAGCAGTTCCAGCAATAACCTCATCACCGTAACTGCCTGTTTCAACCCAAAGCTTAAAAGAAACAGCTAATGTTTGAATTCCTGAAGCGATAATTCCATTAAATCTACCTTGTAATGCTTTCTCTTCATCTAAATGCATATATTGCGGGTCAAACTCCCTTGCAAATCTGGTAATATCCTCTTTAGTTAATTTTAAAGACTTGGTTTTAAATACTTGTCCGATATAAAATTCATGAAACCGCATTATTACACCTCTTGATTAAATTATTTGCTTATTTATAGAGTAGCATAATATCACCAATCATTTGTAGTCCCACTCAGCAAGTAACCCTCCGTACTTTTGTACAGTCAGATCAATGTAAGTGTCTGCTTTTTGAAGGATTATATTTCCATTAACATAAGTCTCACCGGTAACAGTGGCAGGGTTATTTGACTTCAATGCAGAGTGACTCTTTGGAACTGCTTATTTTATATACTTCGACATTCGATGCAAATAAATAAAAATTATTGACAACTGTTAAATTATGGACAACAATAGAATGCAATAATATATAAATATTGGTACTTCTGTATGGAGGGTGGTTTATCTATGAAAGTTACACCCACGATTAGAGCAGAATTGGAACAATATCTAAAACAAGAAGGTTTGAGCATGATGGAGTTTGGGCATATAGCGGGCATGAATAGGGGGATAGTAAGTAGCATAGTGTCAGGCAATAAATCTATGTCTGTTAACCAGATAGATCGCATTACCGAGGCTATGGGGTTACCGGAAGGTCACTTTTATGTCTTGTTCATAGAAAACTACATCATCGACCATCCTCCGAATATGAGACGAATCGAGCCATTTTTGTTTCGCTGTGCGGAGTTGGACAAGTTGGATGCAATCCGTCGAGTGGTGGGAGCCATCATGGACAATCTACTGTATTCACCCAAGCTATTTGAAATTGCAGAAGAATTGTTGGCGCAGGGAAGACATGCGGCTGCATTGCTGCTCTATGAGGGGGTAGCTGAAGCGGAGAAATATCAACATTCAGAACGATTGGCAGTCTGTCAATATCGTATATTCACGATTCAGATTGGTGACGACCAAAGCCGCAACCACAAGGCAGCTATACTATTTGAGCCTTATGTCGAGCGCCTAGATGATTTAGAACAACTTGATGCGTTAAAGGATTTGGCTAATGTGTACAGGTCTTTGCGTAAGTGGGACAAGGTTGAGGAAATGGCAAGGCAAATGAGAGGGAAAGCTGAAGTACAATATTCCATAAAGCATCAGCAGAAGAATCGAAAGAACAGGGAGCATGAAAAGGAAACCAGAAATCCGTTATTTGGATACATTGCTTACGCCGATTTGTTGTGTGCTAGTGTTTGTGAAGCCCAAGGCGATTATCAACAAGCTCTACAATATACATACGCCTATGCGGATTTAGACTGGGTTAAAGAGGATGACGAGGATACAAAACACTGGGTAAACCTGTTCAGTCAGTGGGCGGTAGGAAATACTTACGTATATAAGCTGTTGTCAGGAGAAATAAGCCTGCTGAACGATTATGTTGAATATATTGCTACAACATCAGCCGCTAACGAGAATGAAAAGCTTTCAAAACTGCTGAATGTTATAATCGCAGCAAACCAGTTTAGCATAGATGTAGACAATATACTCAAACGATTTGAAACGCTAATTGCGACTTTTTCACAGCAACCATCATCAGATGATATGTATACCCGACAAGTGATACCGGATTATATCGCGTGGTTTGGTTACGAATTAGGTTTTTATTATTTATACCGAGGGAAGTACATTGATGGCTTTAAATATTTGATGAATGCAATGGTAAAGTCACATATAATAAATAATGAAACTTACTTTATAAACTGTATGGGGTTGTTTGTTCGTTTTCAAGCCCATGCAGTTCCTGAAACTAAAGCTGAGTATTTCAATTTTATTGAAAGGGTGTGGGAAAACAATGTTCAAAAAAATGGTATTTTTAGTCATCGCGGCTAGCTTTTTGTTTATTGTTACTATGCCGGACCAAGCCTTTAACCACCACCATAGTATTCAGCCTAACGTTACCATTGGAGGATTTTAAAGAAAAAGCTCTGCTAACCTGATGGTCGGCAGAGCTTTCTTTAGTGCAGGAATTACCACACACGGCAGAATAACTATCTGAGGTGATCAGCTTGAACCATACATATAAAGTGTTAAAGTCGGATATAGAACTATTTGCTGCTGCATTAAGCCAGGTAAGAGTATATGTAGTAAAACCGTTGGGTGATGATATGATGTAAGTTTTAGACCATCTGTTTGCCGCAACTGCGGCCCCACGACTTATTATTTTTGCGTTATAAGGGGGAGTGCCAGCGTCGCTGTCACCAGGCACAAACACATGTGGAATATAGCAAATATATTTGGGTTTGACAGCACATTTAGACAGCAGTATGCTTGCTAAGGAAATATTGATGTCCTCGTTAGGTGAGGCTCCTATATGAACATAAGCCACTGCCCGGAAACATCGAAAGATGCCAATGGGTATAACAGGAATTGCCGGATTAAGGCTCTTCTTAATGTGGCTAAAGAACTTTGGTTCTTTTACGTCGTATAGTGCTAAAGCTCGACTTGGGGGAATCGGATATTTGTATGCTTTATCCTGCATGCAGAACGACGCCCTTCAGTTAGCTGAGGGGCGTTTTTATTTCAATGTTGTAGTATTGGCAATGATTTGGTTCCAGTGTGATCAGTAAAATATGGAGCCCACAACATGTTAAGGGGAGAGGGGTTGAACCATTCAATGAGTAGTCGAAGTTCGTCTGAACCGGATCCAGAACCAGGGAGTCTATTGGCAGTCGGGTTAAAACTAGATACCATAATTGAGTATGGTTGCTATTCCTCCCCTACGGGTTAGTATTGGGCCCGACTGCCTTAAAACAAGGAGGCAGTTGACATGTCAAAAATGAATTTTTTTCAAAAAAAACAGCAAAATAAAAGTGCTGCTCATATTCAAGGCTTTGATATTGAATTGAATCAGGAAAATACCCGTCGTATTGATCGGCTAGTCGATAGTTACGAGAATAGCATTCTTTCTCATTTAGATGAAGCGTACCAAAGAACGACAAGCTGGCAAGATCGTCTTGCAGATCGGATTGCATCATTCGGCGGTAGCTGGAGATTTATTACTTATTTCGCTATCTTTCTGACCCTCTGGATACTCTTGAACAGCTTGCCGTTTACTCGCTTTCATTTCGATGAACCTCCATTTATCTTGTTGAACTTGTGTTTGTCCTTTATTGCAGCATTTCAGGCTCCGGTCATTATGATGAGTCAGAACCGCCAAGCTGCAAGGGATAAGCATGAATCGATCATTGACTTCGCGATCAACTACAAAGCCGAACAAGAGATTGACGATATGCAGAGCCACCTTCATCGGATCGAAGGCGAACTGATTGAGATTAAAAAACTCTTACTTGTTCTAAAACAACCGAATGAAGAACATAAATGACACTTTAGATTATATAGAGGCCCCGTAGAGAAGTTTTTACCTGAATCGATTCCGATTAACGAATCTTATTTCTTCCGAATCAATTTGAATTTAGAGTAGATGTGAAAAAGGACTCCGCTGGTATGTAACCAGTATGAAGTCCTTTGTTGTTTATTATTTTGTTGAATACTCGCTTACTTCAAATGTGAGTATTTTATTGAATATTACATAGTCCTTACGGTTGCTGAATGGACCTTTGTTGTTATTGTGTTTATCGATAGCAAAGAATGAAGGGCCTCTACCAGCATCTTTAGCGTCATACCAAGCAATGAATGCACTGAGTTCTTTTTTACTTAGATCGAATTCCTTATCAAATCCATTGTCCATTGTTACAGTCAGAATAGCTCGGTCGCCAGTTGGTTGTGCTGGTTCGGTCGGCTCAGTAGGTTCAGACGGATTAGGCTCAGGACTTGGTGTTGGATTTGGCGTCGGTGTTGGTTCAGGTGTCGGTTTAGGATCTGGTGTTGGAGAAGGTTCCGGTGCTGGTACTGTATCTTTACTGTTGAAAAAGTCAAGTTCGCTTATATTTATGTCTTCACCACTAAGTGAATAAAGAGTGACGAATCTAACGCGTTCTACTTTTTTTTCATTTGGAAGCTTCTTCAGTTCTCCATTTCCTACGTTGGTTTCAAATATGCCTATATAACCTGTGTCTCGGTCGTAGAAACTATTTCTTAAATTTTTAGAATCACTTTTAAGCTTGTAAGAATCAATAGTTCTATCTGTACCTAAATCAATCATAACCATCTTATCTTTAGGAAGTAAATAGTTTGTTTCTTCATTGTTATCTGTTATAAGTGTTGTACTTGCTTTGCTTGCATGGGGTCTTCCTATAAAATATATGTCAGGTATCATTGCATCAACACTTTTTCCGTTGGCATAACCTCCCGTATAGGCACTCACTGATGACAATGGGAGGAAAATAGTAATAAGTAAAGTGAAGCATAAAATTAAATTGAGCTTTCTTTTCATGTATAAATCCCCTTTTTGTTTATTTGCTCAGTAATCATACAAAATTGAAAAAGGGAGTCTAAACATTAATGTCTATATATTCAAAAATAAGTTTAAATGTGGTTTTTAATTTCTGGAGTAATGAGCTCTGCCCGAAAACTGGTATGAGTCCTTTTTATTATGTGACAATATACGCGATACTTCGACATGTCTCCCAATATAGTATTGAGAAGATTAAATACTATGGAGGGTCGTATGATAAAAGGAATCGCAAAAGGATTAATCGTATTGTTACTGGCAGCTATCTTTTCCGTACAGGGTGTTTATGCTGAACCGGCAGCAATCAACCAACAAGCAGCAGTTGGGTATACGCTGGAGTTCCCAAGCTCACGTTATCCAGAAACAGGGGATGCAATAGCAGCCGGACATTCTGCGGTGTGTACAATTGATCGGGATGGAGCCGAAGAAAACAGGAAGGAATCGCTCAAGGGCTATCCGACGAAAAAGGGATATGATCGCGATGAATCGCCAATGGCAATGTGTGCAGAAGGTGGCGCAGGTGCTGATATCAGATACATAAAGCCTAGTGATAACCGGGGAGCAGGATCATGGGTAAGTCATCAGTTAGATGAGTATGAAGATCGGGACTAAAGTGAGGTTTATTGTAAAAAAAACAAGGACTCAACCAGTATAGAAGCTGGCATGAGTCCTTTTTAATACCCAATAAAAAATAAATATGCAAATATATTGATTATATTTATAGATTAGCAAGTTTATGTTTAGACACATTCTAAAGAATGTATTACCGTAGTATCTGTTATACAGCACTTCAAAATATACGACCCAATCGGGAGCGCAGATTAAGTTCTCATTCTATGGAACAAAACTGAGACTGATTGGTACAAGATACCTAGATAGACCAACTAATGTGCAAATTACAATAGATAATATTGATGAAGTATTTTCTCAAAATGGAACGCTTTTAAGACAAAATCTATCATATGAAAAAACAGGACTACCAGAAGGAAGACATAATGTAACAATTACTGTACCACAGCTTACCGGGGGTCACTATGATTTGGATGCAATTGATATTGATAAAAATGGTAAATTAGTAGATGTTAATACTGCCGCTAATCTTACAGCAAAAGCTGGAGACGGCAAGGTTACTTTAAAATGGGATCAAATAGAGAATGCAGAAAGCTATACAGTTAAATACGGAACGGAGTCAGGTAAATACACTGAAACTGCTACAGCAACAAAAGATGCCTATGGAAACTTCATCATTCCAAGTCTGACCAATGGAACGAAATACTACTTTGTTGTGAGTGCTAAAGTAAATGGTGTGGATTCAGAATACTCCAATGAAGCTTCAGCAACTCCACTAGGAGGAGGAGGCAGTCAACCTGATCCAGAGCCAACTACTGGAGATCGTGCAATATTGGTGGTCACTATGACAACAGGCTTGGAAAAAGAGTTTGACCTAAGCATGAAAGAGGTTAATGACTTTATCTCGTGGTACGAAAACAAACAGGCTGGTTCTGGATCAGCTTCATACGCAATCAATAAGCACGATAACAATAAAGGCCCATTCAGCAGCCGCAAGGACTACATGCTGTTTGATCGTATCCTTACGTTCGATGTAAGTGAATACTCTAAATAAATCAAAAAGCTCAGCTGACCTTAATTGGTCGGCGGAGCTTTTTTTTGTTAAGAAGCCCTTCCTTTAACCAAGACCTCGCATAGCCTATGGAGTATAGTACCCTAAAGTAAAGGAGGCGTTACGTGTGGGGGAAATGAAAAGAGACTACGAGGGAATCACCGGAAGAGTTTGGACATCGATAGCTGCTGTATTGGCATTGTTCATTTTGCTGGTAATCATCTTAAAATTAATTCATTTATAAAGATTCTTAAGCTCCCACCGGCATTTTTTCGAATTGCTGTTTAGCCCTGTGCTTTTTATCCTTTTGGTCATAATGACTAAAGCGTGTTGAATTTAATTTCTTGAGCATAGCCACATTAGTTCCCGAGGAATCTATAAGGTTCGCCGTTCGGCCCTAGGCTAATCCATGAGGGTCGCCTCTTTTTGGAATGGTTGGGTGGTACTTTCCATTAGCCAAAAAGGCGACTCTTTTTATCCTATTTTTGGATACTCAACAAGCCTGACTTTGCTTCAAGATCTTCTATAATTTCCATTGCAACAAAATATCCAAAAGACAATGTTAAAATATCCTCGTATCGTTTTCCTGATCCTCTTGCTCTACTTAATATGATGTTTTGACTTTCTTGTATTTTTTTTCTAAGGAATGAAAGAGAAACCACAGGTGGATTGGAAGCGATCAAATCCATCATCAGAGTTGACAACTTTTTCTGAAACTCTTCAATCGGAAAGTCATTATTTTCTTTTGAATACAGATGCATCGTTTCAGGTGGATCTTTAAATGAAGTTTGATATTGAGTATTGAAAACACCTTCATTAGCTATTTTGTCCGCAATTAATTTACCAAAAACGATCCCCGATGCGAATGCTTGCCCAGGGATTCTTCCTATACCAAGATCACCATTAAATTGAGCTTCTCCAGTAGCAAAAACACGATTCAAGTTTATAGCCTCAGCATTAGCATTGATTTCGATTCCTCCTGAAGAATAGTGCATCGTTGGTGTAATTTTAATTCTTTTATTTTTAACTACCTTAGGACTAAATCCATATTTTTTGAATTTTTCATTTAAAACATTTTCATCAGCATGGCTCATATCCAAGTACATGTCTTTTTTTTGTTTGATACATTCAAGTTGGAATTTTAAAATCTCATCAATCATTTCGTGGTAATCATCTCGAGCAATTGCATCACAAATATACTTATCTTTTAATAATTGAACTCCATCCTCATCTATTATTTTCCCTTGACTCAAAGATACAACCCCGCCCAATAAAATTTGCCTTCCGTTATATATAGACCAAGGATGACACATTACTGTAGACATTCCCTTTAATCTTGCACCTATTTTTTTAGCTAAGATAAGCGTTTCACCAGTTGAACCCGGCGAATTATCATTGAAACAGAATTGTCCTGCATATCCTCCCGTAGCTAATACCAAATAATTTGTAAATATTCTGATAAATTGATCTGATTGTGTGTCATAAAATATTGCGATAATTCCTTGATCGTACTTTTCCAAATGAATCAAAATTTTATTACACATCGGTTGTTCAATATGTTGTAACAAACAATTGATTAATTTCTTTCCCCCATGTGATTTAATCAAACATTCAGGCATGATACCAAAGGATGTTTTCTCATAAGGAATTCCTAATTCTTTGAAGAAATTTATAATTATGTTGGAATTCCTATATAGCGCTTCAATTACTGATCGATCTGCTCCACATTTATCAATAGTAAGATTAATAATATTGTTAACTTCATTCTCTGATGGAACCCGAGTATTTGCGGCTGAAAGAAAGGAGTTGCTTTGTTTGGGTGCATTCTTTTTTGTTACAATCGTGTACTTAATATTATTTTTCGACAAATAATAAGCAGCAGTAAGCCCTGAAATCCCCGTACCGACAATCAAAATTGGAGTGTAGTTTTCAACGGATATTCCATTTTGTTTCATCATTCCAACTCCCTTTTAGGATGTGAATGTTATCTTCGGCTGAATCTCGTAGTCAGTTTTCTATTTGTTGCAACAAAACGCATCATGATGATATTCATAAAATTCTTGCTCCGTTGTTAATTGCCTGTAATTTATATCAAATTATATAACTATATTTCGTTTTATACTTTATATAGTTATTGAGAGCTAACAAAATCAAATACGAACAGTTTTGCAAAAGTAGAGGAAAAAAAGAACCATTATAGCAATCGCTAAGATGATTCTTATTACGATTTCCAATATCCTTGTTACCAACGAAGAATGGAATCCAAACAAAATATTTTCCTAATTGTACAAGTTTATTCCTTATATTGTCAACATTATCTGAGAATATATAATTGACTCAGCTTTCGCAGTATGAATATTCAAACAAATCCTTAATGTAATAACTGGCAGTACCTTAGAAAAGGCGACAGAGTTCATAGTATCCATCCTTATAGCCTTAACCTATCACTTCTATAGATATCATATCTTAGACCAATCAAACATCCCGTGGTATATTATTGACATTCAAGAGAGAGCCGTTAGCTTCTCTCCACTAGGTTCGAAAAACACAGGGGTGAATAATGATGAGTAAAAAGACCATGTTCGAGAAAATTTGGGATAACCATGTCATCTATCAGGAAGCGGGAAAGCCGAGTATTTTGTACATTGATCTTCACCTCGTACATGAGGTAACATCGCCGCAGGCGTTTGAAGGATTACGTCTTAGCGGTCGTCAGGTGCGTCGTCCAGAGCTTACGTTTGCAACGATGGATCATAACGTGCCGACTAAGGACCGTTACAATATTACGGACCCGATTTCCAAGCAGCAGATTGATACATTAACTCAAAATTGCCGTGATTTCGGTGTTACACTGTATGATCTGGATACGGTGGATCAAGGTGTCGTTCACGTTATGGGGCCTGAACTTGGTCTGACTCATCCGGGCAAAACGATTGTTTGTGGTGATAGCCATACCTCCACACACGGGGCGTTCGGAGCACTCGCTTTTGGTATCGGAACCAGTGAGGTAGAGCACGTAATGGCAACACAATGTCTCCAGCAAGCTAAAGCCAAAACGATGGAAGTTCGCTTTGTAGGCCGCCGCAAACCTGGTGTGACAGCAAAGGACATGATTTTGGGTGTCATTGCCAAATACGGTACAGATTTCGCCACAGGTTATGTTATTGAGTACACAGGTGAATCTATCCGCGAATTGAGCATGGAAGAGCGCATGACTGTGTGTAA
Source organism: Paenibacillus sp. FSL P2-0173 (assembly GCF_038008045.1). Lineage (NCBI taxonomy): Bacteria > Bacillati > Bacillota > Bacilli > Caryophanales > Paenibacillaceae > Paenibacillus > Paenibacillus sp. FSL P2-0173. The sequence continues at coordinate 665,794 of NZ_JBBOYK010000001.1, read as the reverse complement.
CATGTCCATTGAAGGCGGAGCCAGAGCAGGAATGATTGCACCGGACGAAACCACCTTCAATTACTTGCGTGGACGTCAACATGTAGCACAAGGAGCTGCTTTCGAGCAAGCGGTTGCTGAGTGGAAAGAGCTTGTCACAGATGAAGGCGCTGAGTTTGATGTCGTGCTGGAGTTTGACGTAGATGCTTTGATTCCGCAAGTAACCTGGGGCACCAGCCCGGGGATGGGTACAGATATTTCCTCAACTGTACCGATTCCGGCAGAACTGCCAACCGAAAACGAACGTAAAGCAGCTGAAAAAGCGCTTGAATATATGGATTTGAAGCCAGGTACTCCGATTACGGATATTGCGATTGATTATGTGTTTATCGGCTCCTGCACCAATGGGCGGATTGAAGATTTGCGTGCAGCCGCTGAGGTTGCCAAAGGTTACAAGGTTTCTGACAAAGTAACGGCCATCGTCGTACCAGGTTCGGGGCGTGTGAAAATTCAGGCTGAAGAAGAAGGGCTGGACGTCATTTTTACAGAAGCAGGATTTGAGTGGCGTGAAGCGGGATGCAGTATGTGTCTTGCGATGAATCCAGACGTACTGCAACCGGGACAGCGTTGTGCATCGACTTCTAATCGTAACTTTGAAGGTCGTCAGGGACGCGGAGGACGGACTCATCTGGTATCTCCAGCAATGGCAGCCGCTGCGGCGATTCATGGACATTTTGTTGATGTACGGGATTGGAAATTCAAGCAGGAAGAAGTAGTCCGCTAGGATACAGAGGAGGAATTACGATGGAAGCTTTCACAACATTAAAAGGAATTGTAGCACCTGTGGATCGGGTGAACGTGGATACAGATGCTATTATTCCTAAGCAGTTTTTGAAACGAATTGAACGTACGGGCTTTGGACAGTTTCTGTTCTACGAGTGGCGGTTTGATGAAGCGGGCAATATCAATCCTGAATTTGAACCGAACAAGCCTCGTTATGCAGGGGCGTCTGTGCTGATCTCTCGCGCTAACTTTGGCTGTGGCTCCTCACGTGAGCATGCGCCGTGGGCGATTATGGACTATGGGTTTCGTTGCGTAATTGCTCCGTCTTATGCGGATATCTTCTATAATAACTGTTTTAAAAACGGTATATTGCCGATCAAGCTGTCTGAAGAGCAAGTAGAGGAATTGTTTCAGCGCACGGCGCAGCATGATAACTACCAATTAAACATCGACCTGAATGATAAAACGATCACTGACGATTATGGTCTGAAAATTGAATTCGATTTGGATGAACATCGCCGCCAGTTCCTGCTGCAAGGCTTGGACGATATTGGCCTGACACTCCAGCATGAATCTGAAATTCTGGCTTATGAACAAAAACGTGCTGCGAAACAAGGCGCATAGGGTTAATTCCCAGTTCAGTTTCAATACGTAGTCATATAGCTAGCTCATTTGTTAGACAGAAAGCCCGTACTGGCATTACTTTTGCCTGCGGGCTTTTATCATGCTCAAAAAATAAATTGGAAAATAAGGGGTTGACGGTTCGACTCAGCATGGTATTGTAAATGTAAAATGATTGAAGGACTGTGTCTGTGAGAAATACCAAAAAATACATATATAAGTTAGGGGAATGAGAATGAAGAAATATGGTTGGGTGATACTAGCGGCTATCTTGATTTGGTTGTGGCCGTCCTCCCCTCATGCGAATGCGGCTGGAGCAGATTTGTTTTTAGATGGCAAAAGGGTGGAAGCGCCTGCAGATGCCAAGCCTGAAATGGTCAATGGAAAAATCATGGTACCGCTAAGGGTGGTTGGGGAGCAGCTTGGATATCAATTCAAGTGGGAACCACAATCCTATAAAATCTCAATTCAAAAAAATAGTACCGATATGTCCATGTATGTAGGCCGTACATCGGCTGATGTGAATGGAAAAACAGTTAGTCTGGATGCACCTCCTGTGCTTCGGGGAAGCTCGACCATGGTCCCATTGCGTTTTGTTGGGGAGCAAATGGGGCTAAAAGTAGATTGGAATAATAAAAGTAAATCCGTAAATCTCAGTCAAAAGGCTGTAACTCAACAAGCGAGTAAACAGTCTCAATCCCAACCATCGTCGCAAACGTCAACACAGAGTACAACAAGCACCAATAAAACGTCTTCAGCAACAGCGACGACAATAAATCCAGTTGAAGCAGACAAGCATACTGAAGCCGCATCTTCACCAGCCAAGCAGCAAAATACAGAACAGACCACAGCAAATGCGTTGCTTGTACAAAATATTACTTTTGAGGGTGAAACGTTAAAGATTTCTCTGAACAAAGATGTTACCCCTAAAGTATCCAAAATGACGGGGAATGATCGTATTGTTGTAGATTTACCCGGGGCTTCACTGGCGACTGATTTTCTTCAACCGTTCCCGATTCGCACCGATGGCACGCGGGCGTTGACGAATAGTGACGGCGAGGATGTGCAGGAAATTAGATTTGCTCCCACAGATGGACAAAATGGGGGTGTACGCATTGTCATTGCTTTAAATCAAGCACGTGATTACGATCTTTCAACCAATGGCCTAGGCGATATCACCCTTCAATTGCGTGAGCGTAGTGTGAATCCGGTAGTGGTAACACCAACGAATGTCGAAGGACGGCGAATCGTCGTCATTGATCCCGGACATGGTGGCAAGGACCCTGGGGCAGGTAGTGTGACTGGGCGACATGAAAAGGAATTTACATTGGCGGTAGCGTTAAAGGTCGAGCAGCTTCTACAAAATGATCCTGACATTCAAATCGTATTGACTCGCAATGGAGATACGTATCCCACGCTGGATGAACGACCACAACTGGCTAATAGTCAACAGGCAAGCGTGTTTGTATCCATTCATGGTAATAGTATGCTAGCTTCAGATAAAGGAAAAACCAATGGCTCTGAAACCTATTATGCACGCCAGGACAGTTTGGCACTGGCAAAGGCGATGCATAAATATCTTGTAGCGGCTACCGGATTTAAGGATAATGGCATCAGGGTGGCAAACCATGTGGTGACGAGAAAATCACAAATGCCCGCTGTATTGCTGGAATGTGGCTACCTTAGTAATCTATCAAATGAAGCAGCCATGTTCACAGAAGAAACACAGGAAAAGATCGCCGAAGGTATTGTCGATGGGTTGAAGGAGTATCTTGGAACAGGCACAGGAGCAACTGAATCACTTAACTAAGGATGTTTACAATAAAAGCTACTTTCCACCTTTTAATGAAAATTCATGGGGTGAAAAGTAGCTTTTTTAGTTTTTTTGGCTGTGACTTTTGACGGAAAGCGAATGATCTATATTTTTAGTCAAAATTCGACAAAAATAGTTCTTTGGCACGTATATTTCTGTTATGATGGAATATATTCGCAACTTTTGGTGTGAGATAACGTCTATAAGGTTGTCTGATATTACATAAGCGCGTATATCAGGTCGCCGCACCGGAGCATGTGGCAAAAAAATTATGAATGGAAGGGTGACGAATGAAGAAATTTGGTTTTTTGTTGTTATTATTTGTCTTCATGTGGGCGGTTCCGGGTTATGGACATGCGGCTTCGAGTGGAACACAAATCTATCTCGACGATCAACAGTTAAGTGTCCCTAGTGGTGCTAAGGCACAAGTAATTGGCGGAAGTACAATGGTCCCGCTACGCGTAATTTCTGAAAATTTGGGATATGACGTGACATGGAAGCAGCAGGCGCGAACCATAACGATTGAGAAAGACAGTACCTCGATCCGAATGATAATCGGAAGTAAGACGGCGACTGTCAATGGAAGCGACATTAGTCTGGATGCTTCGCCTCTGCTGCGTTCCAATTATGCCCTTGTACCGCTTCGTTTTATCGGCGAGCAAATGGGACTGGACGTAAAATGGGACAGCGGCTCCAAGTCCGTAAAATTATATACCCGCAGTAGCGGGTCTGGAAACGGGGAATTTACACCTCCCAAGTCCGGAAATAACAGTACAGGTACTGGTAGTGTTACTGCACCAACGAATAATGCGAACTCAGGTGTTACACAGGTGCAGGGAGTTAGTTTCAGCCAAAACCGTTTAACCATCACAACAGCCAGTGCCGTCAAGCCGAAAGCGTTTACGATGGCAGGCCCTGATCGGGTAGTGGTGGATTTGCCAGCGACTGCGTTTGCTGACAATTTCGGAGAGCAGCAAAAGCTGGATAGCAACTTAAATGGTTCGCTGGACATTGAGAATGAAGCGGATGTGTCCGGTATCCGTTATGCTTTATTCCAAAAGGAACCTTCAACGGTGCGCGTTGTTATTGATTTGAAGCATGCCATGAATTATACCGCATATAATGATGGTTCGAATCGTGTTATCGTCGATCTGGCTTCCAAAGATTCTGTGAATACCACGCCAGACGCAACGTTACCAGATGGCTCACAGCCGGATGACACGCAGACATCACCAACTAACAGCAATGGTAAAAAGGTCGTTGTTATTGATGCTGGCCATGGAGCAAAAGATTCTGGAGCAGTTGGTGTTTCAAGAAAAAATTATGAAAAGACCTTCAACTTAGCTATGGCTCTGAAAGTAGAAAGCATATTAAAGCAGAACCCCAAGCTTGAGGTTGTGCTGACACGCAGTGATGATACATTCTTGGAGCTTAAACAGCGCGTAAAAGTAGCTGAAAACCTTAATGCTAACGTGTTCGTGTCCATTCATGCTAACAGCAGCGGTAGCTCAGCTTCCAACGGTACAGAGACGTATTACCAGCGTAGTGCAAGCAAAGCGTTCGCTAACGTTATGCATAAGTACTTTGCTCCTGCGACGGGTCTGACAGACCGAGGCATTCGTTATGGCAATTTCCATGTAATTCGGGAAACGACTATGCCAGCCGTATTGCTTGAAGTAGGATATCTGAGTAATGCAAAAGAGGAAGCCACACTGTTTGATGAAGATTTTCAAAACCGGGTAGCTCAAGGGATTGCAGATGGAATCACAGAGTATCTCGACGTAAAATAGATCTTCAACAAATCGCTTGTCAACGTCAAGCAAGGAGGGGGACATATGAACAAGAAAATCGTAATTGCAGGTCTGCTGGCACTGTTTGCCATTGCAGGTGCAGGGTGTGCCTCTAAGCAAACAACGGCTCCTGCGACTCCATCTCAGGAAACACAAACTTCGAATGCACAAAATAGTACACCTGAACAGACGACCCCTGAACCTTCGGCTCAATCTGCTGAAAATAATGGGGCGAGTCAAACACCTGCATCTCCGTCAACAGAGCCTACAAAGACCAAGACGGACACGGAAAATTCAGGAGATCGACAAACACAGCAGATTACGGTGTACTATACGGATACACAAGAGAACGGCTTGAAAGAACAGAAAAAGGAAATTACCTATCCAAGCGAGCTGGAAAAATTGCAAAAAGCGTTTGAAGCTCTGCAAAAGAGTGGGGATTCTGCTCTTATCCCGTTGTGGTCCGAGAAAATTTCCGTGCATAAGATCAAATTAGATAACGGTGCATTGACTTTTGATATTTCTCTGCCGGACGAGGCTCGATTGGGAGCTGGCGGCGAGGAATTAGCTATCGATGCCTTGAAGAAAACGATGTTCCAATTCAAGGAAGTCAAAACGCTGGATTTGCTCGTAGATGGTCAATCTTTAGAGTCCTTAATGGGACATGTAGATTTGGATCATCCCATGAGCCGCTAACCGATCAGACGGTATGAAAATTTCTTGGAGATTTACACACTTTTCACGTGCAATCTGTGACAGATAATGATAATATAGGAGTGTATTTCTCGCCTATGCAGGCAGTCATGCACAAATAGTATTCGTTTCTTTCCGGATGATTATTTAGAGTGACCGTCTTGATGCGGGCTATCCCGTATCAAGACGTTTTTTTTGGTAGGAGGTAGGATTTCCGTGAATGCAGCAACCGCACGTCATATATTGGACACCATCGGTACGATGTTTCCGGATGCCCATTGTGAGTTGAACCATGACAATGCTTTTGAATTAACGATCGCCGTGTTATTGTCTGCTCAATGCTCCGATCAGATGGTCAATAAAGTAACGGCAGACCTGTTTCAAAAATACAAGTCACCTGAGGATTATTTGGCTGTTCCTCTTGAGGAACTGGAGCAGGATATTCGCAGAATCGGCTTGTACCGAAACAAGGCCAAGCATATTCATAACCTCTGTCGTATTTTAATAGACCAGTACGGGGGAGAGATACCTTCGGAGCACGATCAACTGGTTAAGCTACCGGGTGTTGGCCGTAAGACGGCTAACGTCGTAGTATCTACTGCTTTTAATGTACCAGCTATTGCGGTAGATACGCATGTAGAGCGTATTTCCAAACGGCTCGGTTTTGCAGGGTGGGATGATTCAGTGCTTGAGGTGGAAAAAAAGCTGATGAAGAGGGTACCTAGGGATGAATGGTCTTTGACCCACCACAGGCTTATTTTTTTCGGACGCTACCATTGTAAAGCTCAAAATCCTCAATGTCAGGTATGTCCGTTACTTGATGTGTGCAGGGAAGGCAAGAAACGTATGAAAACGTCTCTTATCAGAAAAGATAAGGAACGTAGAGCTTAAAGACCCACAGAGTAACAGAGGGTTTAACCATTTATGTGTAGAAAAGGATGAAGAGTATGAAGTGCATTTCGGTATATACAGACAATTTTGAAGCGTTCTCTGATATTTTTGAGCAAATTGTAACAACAGAATTTGCTGAAAACGAAGAGCGCGAGCTTGAGGGAATCACAGTTAGTCATTCCGGTGATGTACCTGAACATTATCTGGAGCGTATGTCACAAAAGCCAGAAGTGGTCGTAATGAAGGACAAATCCCGTGGGATTACGATTTTACAGCATGGTCAAGTATTTGAAATTTTGCTGCCAGTGCTTGAGACTGCAGCCAATTAAGTTCAATTCGCGGACGACATGCGTTGCATGTTCCGGTGTAGGCGGCTCGGCTGGTTTAACCAGCCCGAAGGCGCATATATACACGAACCTTGCAGACCATCCTGATATGGATAGAGCCTCGTTCCAATGAAGTGTGCATACATTTTGACCCTGAATTATGGTGTCGCGTTCCCCATGTTCTAAAAGGTGAATGTACGTGATGAGCAGGCTCACCCGTTGTATACATATCTTGCTTCGTCGGTGCTCTTTGAGGGCTTTGATGAATTGCATTCGGTTGCCTAAATATTTATTTTTAATGATCCGTTTTGAACAGAATAAAATGAACTTATTATTATCATGTACGAAAACAGCGTTCCCTAATGCCAAGTACTGGCGGGGAGCGCTGTTTAGTTTTTTTGATGTGATGATTCTCACAACGGCTTAGGAATGCTACAATATAGCTATTTGGTGCAGACAAGTGATAAGGAGTGGAACCGTAGCTTATGATGCAAACGATTACAGGAGATGCGGGAAAGTGGTTGGATACGATAGAACAGATACAGAGTACATTGCGTAAAGCCGGGGATGAAGCGGGAGCGAAGGCGATAGGTGATCTGCTGGAAAAAGCATATGCGCAGGAGCTGACCATTGCCTTTTGTGGACATTTTTCAGCGGGTAAATCGAGCTTGATTAACAGCCTGTGTGGTAAAACTGTGCTGCCGTCTGGACCGGTGCCTACGAGCGCTAATGTAGTGTCCATCCGTTATGGACGTCCGAGAGCGCTCATTCATCCAGCCAAATCAGCGGAAAATCCAGAGCCGGAAAGCATGGAAGCGTCCCTGTCCGAGCTTGCTGAGTATTGTAAAAATGGTGGAGCCTATGAATCGGTTCAAGTGTGGGAGGATGTTCCGATATTATCTAGCGGAGGAGTGCTGCTGGATACACCAGGCGTAGATTCCACAGACCACGGACATGCGCTGGCGACACATTCTGCTTTACATTGGGCAGATATTGTTTTTTATGTGATGGATTACAATCATGTCCAATCTGAAAATAATTTGTCCTTTGCCAAAAGTTTGTCGGATTGGGGCAAGCCATTATATTTGATCATCAATCAAATCGATAAACACCGGGAGCGAGAGCTTTCATTTACACGTTATCGTAATGAGGTGGAGACCAGCTTTCATGCCTGGCAGGTTCATTATACGGATATCCTCTTTACTTCCTTGAAGGAGCAGAATCATCCATGGAACCAGTGGAAACAGTTGACGTACCTGATTCCGAATTTGCTGGAGCGAAAAACAGAGCTTTTGGCATACAGTTTAGTGTCCTCTATGCATCATTTGGTAGAGCAACATGTGGAGACTGTGCAGGCAGCTGAAGAAGAGGAACTGAACACACTGTTAAAAGAAGCAGGTGGAGAAGAAGCCATTTTGCGCCTGGATATAGAGCAGAAAACCTTGCAGCAAGAAGATGAACACTGGAAGGTGCTTCCGGAGCAGGAGCGTAAACGACTGCGTCAAGAGCTGGATCATTTACTGGAACACGCACATTTGACGCCAGCGGAGCTACGTGAAGCCGCAGGCGAATACTTAGAGAGCCGCAAGCCGGGCTTCAAAACAGGAATATGGTTTGCAGGAGGAAAGACTGAGCGAGAAAAGGAAAGCCGCTTGGAACGGCTGGCAGGAATGCTGACTGATCAGGTGGAGGGACAATTGCTTCCCCATGTACGGGAGCTACTGAGGTCTTGGGGTGACAGTCAGGGTTTGTGGTCCGCTGCGATGGAGCAGGAGCTGGATGACATCCGCCCTGTGACGGACCGGCAACTGGTAGAGCAGACGGTGAAGGAAAATGCGTTGTCGCCGGAGTATACGTTGAACTATTGCAAGGATCTACGCGCTGCTGTGACCGCCGATTGTCGCCGTAAGGCGCTAACGCTGGTAGACCAGCTGCTGGCCCAGCTTGCAGTGCGAGCCGAAGCCCGCCGCGCGGCTCTCGCGGATGCACGCACTGCGCTGCTGGCGCAGGCGGACGCGGCGAGCCGCTACAGCACCCGCGTGCAGGCCTCGGCTTCGCACGCCAGCCTGCTGCGCAGCTTGCTGCCGCAGGCGTCCGCGCCAGGCGGCTTGCCCCGTGCGGACGCGCTTGCACCGGCGTCCGATACCGCCGCTGCTGCCCCGCCAGCTGCGGCACCAACGGGCGTTGCGCGTTCTGACATCGCTGGCTCGCGCAACGCATCGGCGCAGCCGCTAGCAGGAACGGCGTCAGCACAGCCTGCCGCCGGAGGCCGCCGCACGCGGCTGGATGCAGCAGCGGCCCGATTGAAGGCTGCCGCTGCCCTGGTAAGCCCGTACCCTGCCATGCAAGCGGCGGTACGGGATTTACATGCCCGCGCCGCTGCGCTGGAGGGCGGGCAGTTTACGTTGGCGCTGTTCGGAGCGTTCAGCGCTGGGAAATCCAGCTTCGCCAACGCTTTGCTGGGTGAAGCTGTGTTGCCCGTATCGCCGCATCCGACGACAGCGGCGATTAACCGCATAATGGCGCCTGCAAGTGCTGAGCGCCATGCCACGGCTGACGTCCATATGAAACCAGTGGACGCGTTGCGGGAAGATCTTAAATACTCATTTCGGTTATTAGGATTGGGGGAACCCGCGGCAGCGGGCTGGCAAGAAGCCGTTCATGCTTTATCTCCGGAAGGCATCCATCCTGCGGGTAGGCCTCATTATAGTTTTTTGAAGGCTGCCGCAGCCGGATGGGAAGAAGCTGAAAGCTTGCTGGGACAACAGCTTCAGGTGGATTTAGAGCAGTATCGGGATTTTGTTGCGTCTGAGCACAAATCATGCTTTGTGGAGCATATCGACCTTTATTATGATTGCGCTCTGACCCGTCAGGGCATCGTGCTAGTGGATACGCCAGGAGCGGATTCTGTGAATGCACGACACACAGGCGTGACTTTCAACTATATGAAGCATGCGGACGCTCTTGTATTTGTCACCTATTATAACCATGCGTTTACGCAAGGTGATCGCCAGTTCCTGAACCAACTAGGTCGAGTTAAAGAGACCTTGGCGCTGGATCAGACGTTTTTTATAGTTAATGCATCAGATCTGGCTTCTTCTGAAGAAGAACTGCATTCTGTTACCCGGCATGTACAGGAACAACTACAGGCGAATGGAATCCGAAAACCACGTATTTATCCGCTTTCCAGTATGCTGGCGTTGGAAGCTGCCGAACAGGGAGAGGCTTCGCTGCGTTCAGCTTCACGTTTTGATGCATTTGAAGATGATTTTTCAGCATTTGCAGCCGAAGAGCTGGCAGGTTTGTCCATTGCTTCTGCTATGCAGGAACTGGGTCGGCTGCGGAACCGCATAGAGCAACATGCAACCGATGCCCGGTATAGCGAGGAAGAACGTGAGATTCGATTAGAGCGATTAACTCGCATCCGTGGAGAATTGGAGCATACGCTCCTAGGCCTGACTGACAGCAACGGTGCATCTGTGTTATCGGGTGAAACCGATGAATTGCTGTATCATGTACGTCAAAGGCTGTCCTATCGGACTGGAGAATTTATGGCAGAGGCTTTTCATCCATCTGTTCTGCGTGAAGGAGTAGGTGATCTTCGTTCGGCTTTTGCATCTTGTGGTCGTGAGCTGATGCGTTTAATCGAACTGGAGCTGTCTCAGGAATTGCTGGCAACCACACTCCGGCTGGAAAAAACGGGCCAAATTTTGGTACACAAGACTATACAACAGTGCGTAGAACACATGAACCACCAGTTGCAAGGACTAGATTGTACGATTCCTGAATCCAGAAACTGGGCTGTTCCCGAGCTGAATGAAATTTCCCTGCAGGAGTCTATTCATTGGAAGGACTATTGGAATAGCTTTAAAAATCCAAAGCTATTTTTTGAAGGAACTGGGCGAGCGAATCTACAAACCAAACTGGAGCCGATATTACGCCAGCGAATCGGGGAAGCTGTGGATCAGCAACGAGAACGAATGTCTTCTTTTTACGTTACGCTGATGCAGGAGGAACAAATGTGGCAGAAAGCTCAGCTTCGAGAGCAAATGCTGGAGACGACTCGTGGCATGGAGCATGCCCTTATGGGCGGTGAGCAGCCACAGGTTTGGGAAGAGCTTGCTGGCAAGATTGCGGCTTTGGAGTAAAGATAAATAAGTACACCATTTATTTAAGTTCAGGACACCGGGTTGTGGGACAACCCGGTGTTTTATGCATGCTCCAAAAAGAAAGCAATACTGAGTAAATAGCCATATTCAATAATAAGAAAGCGATTTAATTTGTCTAATCACCCACCAATTGATAACCTGCCTGAATACGGCTTGTTATCCTCTTTGCCCCCTTGGAAAGCGAATGGTAAACTTCACTAAGCCATATAACAACGTCGTGCAACTAATGGAGGGACATTGACATGGAAGTGCTCAGGCAACTGCAAGTTTTTTTTCGCGAGAGGAGACACTATCTGTTTCTTTCTATTTTATGCCTTGCGATAGCGACGGCCCTGGGACTGGTGTATCCGAACCTGCTCCAAAGGCTAATTGATAACGCTATCATCCCCGGTGACTTCGGGAAAGTCCCGGCGCTGGCTCTGACTGTGCTGGGAGTAGTCATCATCAAAGGGTTCATGCAATTTTTACATGGTTTTTTTGGTGGACGGCTAGGTAACTACTTGGCGTACCGACTCCGCAATGCTTGTTACGAAAAGCTGCAATTTCTGTCCTTCAGATATTATGACACTGCCAAAACGGGGGATCTCATGTCCCGACTGACTGGTGATTTGGAGGCAATTCGTAACTTTATCGGGTTTGGTTTTGCCCAACTCCTCAATGTGCTACTGATGGTCGTATTCGGCTCTATGATGATGCTGTATATTAACTGGCAGCTCACCCTCATTACGATGATCAGCATGCCATTGCTACTCTTCGTCACATTCAAGTTTGAATCCCGGATTCATCCCACCTTTCAGGAAATGCGGATTGCCCTTAGCGCCTTGACGACAGCGGTCCAAGAAAATATAACAGGTGTGCGAACCGTCAAATCTTTTGCCCGCGAATCTTATGAAGTTGAGAAATTTTCAGTACGTAATGAGCAATACAAAAGTAATCAAATTCAGGCTGCTTCCCTATGGAGTCGGTTTTTCCCCGCAATGGAACTGATAGCTTCTGTCAGTGTGGTCCTGCTGTTGGGCATGGGGGGGTATCTGGTCATTCAGAAGTCAATGACCTTGGGGCAGCTCGTCGCTTTCTTTAGCTTAATTTGGTATATTATCGGCCCCATCTGGAGCATTGGCTTTCATATCAATAACTATACGCAGTCCAAAGCTTCTGGTGAAAGGGTCTTGGAACTGCTAAATCAGTCCATAGATGTAACCGATGAAGCCGGAGCACTTAAACTCGATGCCGATCAGGTGGAAGGACATGTTACGTTTGAACATGTTACCTTTGCTTACGGAAATAAGCTCCCTGCTGTTGTTGACATCAATTTAGACGCACCTCCGGGATCAGTCATTGGAATTTTAGGCGGAACGGGGTCAGGGAAGTCTACCATTATTCAATTACTCATGCGCGCTTATAATGTGAATGCAGGAAGTATCAAGTTGGATGGCAAGGATATACGTCACTTGAAGATTCGCGATTTACGTGCTCAAATTTCTTCCGTGTTTCAGGAGACGTTTTTGTTTTCGTCCTCTATACGCAACAATATTTCATATGGATTAAGTCATGTCAGTATGGATGACATCATACGCGTTTCCAAACTGGCTCAGGCACATGAATTCATAACTGAACTACCGCTGGGATATGACACTGTCGTCGGAGAACGTGGATTGGGACTGTCCGGAGGGCAGAAACAACGGATCGCCATCGCGCGCGCACTACTCAAAAATCCGAAAATTCTGGTACTGGATGATGCTACCAGTGCGGTTGATATGGAGACAGAGCATGAAATACAGACCGGTTTTCAAGAGGTTATGCGTGGTCGAACAACATTTATAATTGCTCATCGAATCTCTTCACTTCGTCATGCCAATGAGATTGTGGTGCTTGAGGAAGGACGAATCGTCCAGCGTGGAACACATGAACAGCTCATTGCTACTCCAGGTCCATATCAGGATGTGTATCATATTCAATACGCCGATTACATAGCTCAGGCTCCAGACGGTGTATCCGAAGGGCAGGTGAGACCATGAATATACCCGCAGAAAAAGTCAAACCGTTAAAAAAGCCAACGAATGAACGCTTTGTCTATCAAGATGATGATGTCATTGACAAACCGTTTAACTGGTCAGAATTCAAACGTTTGCTGGCATACATGAAGCCTTATGCCCGTCAGATTCTGCCGATCCTTCTGGTCATGATGATTCTCGGCACCATTACCAAGCTGACCGTTCCTTATTTGATCAGTCTGGCCATTGATAAGGCAATTGCTCCCGCATGGCCTGCACTGCCCAGCGTAAAGTTACTGCTGCTCATCACGGGTGCCGTGCTCTTGTTATATTTAATTCAATGGGCAGCCAGCACATACCGCATTAAATTCACCAATATTATCGGTCAACGGGTTATTTACGATTTGCGTGAAGATTTATTCAAGCATATTCAAAAGCTATCCTTTAACTTTTTTGATAAGAGACCAGCAGGTTCTGTATTAGTGCGCGTGACAAATGACATTAACTCGCTACAGGATCTTTTTACGAACGGTGCAGTGAATGTCCTGATTGACTGCGTACAGCTTATCGGAATTATTGTCATTTTGCTGCTTATTAACTGGAAGCTCGGTTTGGCGGTAATTGTGACCGTTCCGATCATGTTTTTGATCTCGACCAAGCTGCGCGTACGCATCCGCCGTGCTTGGCAAGAAGTGCGTATGAAGAACTCACGTATCAACTCTCATTTGAATGAGTCCATTCAGGGGATTCGTGTGACACAAGCGTATACGCAGGAGCAGGAAAACATGGCTTATTTCGACGATATGAACAGCTCTAGCAAAAAATCGTGGGATAAGGCTTCTGCCATGAATCAGGTCTTTGGCCCACTTATTGATATTACCGGAGGATTTGGTACGCTTGTGCTGTTCTGGTTTGGAGCGCATTTAATTCAGACAGATCAGCTTACGGTGGGATTACTGGTTGCGTTTGCTAACTATGTTGGGAACTTTTGGGAACCGATTAATCGACTGGGCCAAATGTATAATCAGTTACTGGTTGCGATGGCTTCGTCAGAACGAATTTTTGAGTTTATGGATGAACAGCCGAATATTGCAAACAAACCGGGAGCAAAAGCCTTGCCGTCCATTCGGGGCGATATCCAATTTGAAAAGGTCATTTTTGAATATGAAAAGGGACGTCAGGCGCTTAAAGGTATTAATCTTTCTGTCGAGGCGGGCCAATCTATAGCGCTTGTGGGTCATACCGGATCAGGTAAAAGTACAATTATTAATCTGCTCAGCCGTTTTTATGACATTACGTCAGGGCGGCTTACGATTGATGGCCATGATGTGCGCGATGTCACGGTGGAGAGCTTGCGAAGCCAGATAAGCATTGTGCTTCAGGATACATTTATTTTTTCGGGGACGATACGCGATAATATCCGATTTGGCCGATTGGATGCAACGGATGAGGAAATTGAAGCGGCTGCGAAGGCGGTCAATGCTCATGAATTCATTGTTCACTTGCCAGCTGGCTATGAAACAGAGGTAGAGGAGCGGGGGGGAATGTTGTCCATGGGCCAGCGACAGCTCTTATCCTTTGCTCGTGCCTTGCTGGCAAATCCGAGAATTCTTATCCTGGATGAAGCAACAGCCAGTATTGATACGGAAACGGAGTTGAAAATTCAGGAGGCTCTTCAGGTTTTACTGGAAGGCAGAACTTCGTTTATGGTCGCTCACCGTTTGTCCACCATCCGGAATGCTGATCATATCGTTGTACTGGATCATGGGGAAATCCAAGAAAGTGGTAATCATGAACAATTGATGAAAAAACATGGAATATATCGGGGGCTGGTGGAAGCACAGTTCAGATTTTTGTAAAAAAAAGATCAAAAAATCGCGTTTTTTGTAAATTTAAATGCCGAGCACTATTGCATTCTTGGAGCTAAACCCTGAAAATAAAGATGAAAAGAGATCAGAGCAATTTCGTCAGAGGGGGAAGAGTTCAAGATGTGGGGTGCTCCTTTTTCTGCCAAAGCTAAGAAGATGCTGCTGCTGGGTAGCGGCGAATTGGGAAAAGAAGTCATTATTGAAGCTCAGCGGCTTGGCGTGGAATGTATTGCTGTTGATCGCTATGAACTGGCTCCAGCAATGCAGGTGGCCCATCGCTCTCACTGTCTGGATATGCAGGATGCTGAGGCGTTGAAGGCACTAATTCGTGAGGAAAAGCCCGACATAATTGTACCTGAAATCGAAGCTATTGCTACGGGTGCTTTGGAAGAATTAGAGCAAGAAGGATTTTACGTAGTACCAACGGCCCGTGCCGCCCGTCTTACGATGGACCGGGAAGGTATCCGCAGGCTGGCTGCCGAGAAATTACAGCTTCCGACTGCTGCCTATCGTTTTGCAGATAATTTTGACCAGTTGCGGTCGGCGGTTCATGAGCTGGGCACGCCATGTGTGGTCAAGCCTTTGATGAGTTCGTCGGGTAAAGGGCAGTCTGTATGCCGGGCACTCGAAGATGCAGAATCCTGCTGGAATACGGCGCTGGAAGGCGCGCGTGCCAAAACAACACGTGTCATTGTTGAAGCTTTTGTCCCGTTTGAGAGCGAAATTACCTTATTGACCGTCAGATCGGTTTCGGGTACGACTTTTTGCCCACCGATTGGCCACATTCAGAAAGATGGGGATTATGTCGAATCCTGGCAGCCTCATGGCATGACGGACAAGCAGCTTTCGGAGGCGGAGAACATTGCCCGTACGATTACGGATGAACTGGGTGGTTACGGATTGTTTGGCGTAGAGCTGTTTTTAACAGCTGATGGCGTCATATTCAGTGAAGTATCCCCTCGTCCGCATGATACAGGAATGGTGACCATGATCACGCAGGATTTGTCGGAATTTGCGCTTCATGTGCGGGCCATTCTCGGATTCCCGGTGCCATCCGTCACGCTGCTTACACCAGGAGCTTCAGCTACTTTGAAGGCAGAAGTGGCTACGCGGGATTTTGTAATAAGCGGTCTGCATGATGCATTATTGCTACCCCGGACACAGGTGCGAGTGTTCGGGAAGCCTGAAACCAAGCCGGGACGCCGGATGGCTGTAGCGCTTAGCGCTGCAGAAGATGTGGAAACAGCACGGAAGACGGCCAAAGAAGCTGCTAATATGCTGAAAGTGGAGGTAAATCATGTCTAACAATGTGATGATTCCAGTACTGACAATTCGTTCCGTAGAGCTTGGCGATTGCGAAGCCGTAACTGGACTACTAAGAGAAGTCGGGTACCCGATGACTTGTGGTGTAATGAAAGAAGTTATGGGAACAACGCGGGAGGACAGTCAAGCGAATATGATGGTTGCAGAAATGGATGGTCGTGTTGTCGGAGTAATCGGCATGCATACGGCTCAAAGCTTGGCTTATCCTGATCCTGCCGTACAAATCACCATGCTGGTCGTGAGCGGGGAGTATCGCGGCGAGGGCATTGGCAAGCGCCTGGTGGCTTGTGGTGAGGAGTGGGGACGTGCGCAAGGATGCTATCATTTATTCATTACCGGAGCGAATAACCGCATCAAACAAGTAGAGGCCCGAGCATTCTACAATCGAATCGGCTTTGAAAAGCAAGGCTACCGTTTCAGCAAAAAGCTTAGATAATCAGCCTATAACAAGACAATCTAATACTTAAAGCCTCACTACTTTTAACTTAGTTCCGCATGGGTCAATTCCGAGCGGGGCTATTTTTTTTCCAACTTTTATACCATTGATCCTTCTATAAAACATGATATACTGCTAGAGTAAAGATTACAAAGTTGTAACCAGACGCGTTCACACCAAGGCATTTATACAACAAGGAGATGACGAAATGAAGAATATGTTGAAAAAAACACTGGTGATGGGAAGTCTAAGCGCCATTTTATCCGCAGGATTCATCGTTCCGGCATCAGCTTCACCAGCTGACGATTTGACTGCCCAACTGCAACAATGGTTTCAAAATAACGGATATACCGTCAATATGTCCAACGGGACGACTACGATAACAAAGACCGTAATTAAGGATGTTTCTGAAAAGGACAAGGCTAAAAACAAAACAGCAAATCCTTCATCCGGTAAACAAGCAACAACCAAACAGGGTAGCCAAAAGGCTTCGCAGTCTAGTAACAAGCAACAGACCCAAAAACAAAGCACAAACTCAGGCGCGGGTCAGTCAGCAGGATCGGATGCACAACTGAGCAAGTCCCAATTTGCAGCTGAGGTTGTAAAGCTTGTAAATAACGAGCGCAGCCAAAAAGGTCTGAAGCCCCTCGCATCGAATGCGAAGCTTACAGAAGTAGCCTTAGTCAAGGCGAAGGATATGAGTACGAACAATTACTTTTCCCATACATCTCCGACCTATGGTTCACCATTTGATATGATGAAAAAATTCGGTGTAACTTATACGTATGCGGGTGAGAATATTGCCATGGGACAACAAACACCACAAGAAGTGATGAAAGCCTGGATGAACAGCCAGGGACACCGTGAGAATATTTTGAAGGCAGAATATACACAAATTGGTGTAGCTTACTACAATGGATATTGGGTACAAGAGTTCACACGTAACTAAGATGATCGTAAATACGTTCCCAACGTCATGTCGCTGCTACGAAAAGATAGTGACGTGACGTTAATCTGGAGACCCGCTGACACGTTCAGCGGGTCTTTTGGTGTCTCTTATTCCTCCAGTGGCATAACCATTGCTTTATACCAGAAAAGACATAAGGGACGTATTTATAGTATGATAGCAGCAAGTTGAATGGATTGCAGACTACTTATGGAAAGCCAGGTGAACAAATGAGCTACGAAATCGTGCATGAAGGTGCCTTTGCTATGCTCAAGGTGCAGTTGAACCCCGGGGAAATGATTAAAGCGGAAATGGGAGCGATGGTTTCCATGTCTTCCAGTGTAGATATAAAGGGGACGGTAGACGGTGGACTGTTACGTGGTTTAGGCAGAATGCTGAGCGGAGAAAAATTCTTTTTTCAAGAACTGAGGGCAGCCCGGGGACCGGCTGAGGTGTTGTTAGCCCCTGCCAGTATAGGTGATGTACAAGCGGTGGAACTGGATGGCACGTATAGACTGTTGGTCCAAAAGGACGGTTTTCTGGCTTGTACGGAAGGCATTGAGGTAAGCACCAAAATGCAAAACCTGATGAAAGGTTTATTCTCCGGTGAAGGTTTTTTTATCGTAGAAATCAGTGGTCGAGGTACGGTATTCCTGTCCTCTTATGGAGCCATTCATCCCATTTACATCGCGCCAGGAGAGGAGCGTATTATTGATAATGCTCATCTGGTGGCATGGCCGGATTATATGGATTATAAAATTGAAAAAGCATCTAAAGGCTGGTTGTCCAGCGTAACGAGTGGAGAAGCGCTTGTATGCCGCTTTCGCGGTGAAGGGACGGTACTGATTCAAAGTCGAAATCCGGGCAGTTTTGGACAATGGATCAAAAGTTTCATCCCTGATAGTAAATAGTTTGGTTCGTCTGATTAGAGTTGTGAGGATAAACTATTCGCACAAGAAAGTATAATATAAGGGTGGCCATTTGCCATCCTTTTTTTGCATGTTCATGGGAAATTATGTGTGACTCTAAGCGTTTATTGCGCTTTTATTCCGAACGGTTTATTTGCAAAATGATATGAGAAGCCTTATGTTTATTTCACTAAGCTATCAGGAGGGAACACGAGTGAATTCATCAAAATGGATTTGGCGGTCTGTCGGTTCCGTTTCCATTGCCGCCACATTGCTATTATTGTACGGATTTATTACAGCAGTACAAAGTATCACGGCTCCAGAGCCAATGGTTAGCACTCAACCTGTGCATTCCGGTTCATCGCAGACACAAACTGCGCCATCCGCTACAAATCAGACGGGAGAGTTTCGGGTAGCTGCCATTGGAGATTCGCTAGCCAAAGGCACAGGGGATGACTCCGGAAGTGGTTTTGTGCGTCGGTCGGTGAGCTTGTTAAATAATCAGGAAGGCCATAAGGCTCAGCTCATAAATAATCTGGGGATTAATGGACTGACGACTCAAGGACTATTGACCAAGCTGGATGAGCCTGGTGTTTCTTATGTGTTGAAAAAGGCTAACGTCATTATTGTCTCGATTGGCGGAAATGATTTATTTCAGGGGGCTCAGGCTGCCCAAACTGGCAAAGAGCCACCTACACTCAGTGGTTTGCGTAAAGCTGTGCCTGATGCCGCCAAACGTCTGCAAAAAGTGCTGACAAAGGTAGGGAAAATCAATCCGAATGCTAAAATTATCTATGTCGGATTATATAATCCATTCAGTGATCTGCAGGAAATGAAAATTCCTGGTAATCTTGTGGTCACAGAATGGAATCTGGCTGCCATGGCAATTACCAACCAAAACAGCAATATGACTCTGGTTCCAACTTTCGATTTGTTCCAGCAAAATTTGCCCGTCTATTTATCTTCCGATCATTTTCATCCAAACGGACAGGGCTATCAGGCAATCGCTGAACGTATCGCGCAAGGGTTTGCAGTTGCAACCACGAAGGATGCCGATAAAGTGGATAATGAACAACAGTCTACAAGTAGCCAACCCGCTGAAGTGAAAAAGGGAGGGAACAAGTAATGAGCATCCAATCTGCTGACAAGGCCGGGGCTGGAATAACCCAAAATCCGACATCAAGGGATGCAGTGTCCAGTTTCCATTCCGCCAATCAGGTTGGCAGCGCAGGCAGAGACAGAAGCAATAACGAAACAGTTCTCTCTGTTCAGCGCGTTAAGAAACGTATCAAACGCAAAATGATCATTCATGATGTAACATTCGACGTTCGTGCGGGTGAAATTTTCGGATTTCTCGGTCCTAATGGGGCTGGAAAAACGACGACTATTCGTATGCTGGTCGATTTAATTAAGCCTACGGAAGGGACGATTACTGTCTGTGGACATAATGTAAATCGTGACCCTGAGCAGGCTTTGCGGCATATTGGTTCTATTGTGGAAAATCCAGAGGTGTACAGCTACCTGACAGGGTGGGAGAATTTAGAGCATTTTGCCCGTATGCAGCCTGGTGTAGACGAGCCGCGTATCCGCGAAGTCGTTGAGCTTGTTCGGCTCGATCGCCGTATCCATGATAAAGTAAGTACGTATTCTCTCGGAATGCGCCAGCGTCTTGGTATAGCCCAAGCCTTGCTTGGTAGACCGAAATTGCTCATTTTGGATGAACCGACGAACGGGTTAGACCCCAAGGGGATCAAGGAAATGAGAGCTTTTATCCGTTTGCTAGCGGCAGAAGGCATGGCTGTATTTGTTTCCAGCCATTTGCTCAGCGAAATCCAGCTGCTATGTGATCGGGTGGCAATTATAAGTCGGGGAAAGGTGCTAGCTGTAGGTGGTGTACGGGAATTGGTTGATACGCACTCGCACATGGCCGTATGGCAACTGGAGCCTCGTGATCAGGGTCTTGCCATATTGCAAAATTCTCCGCATGTGCAAATAATTACGAACGCCGATGAATTAATTGATGACAGCATTGTGGCAGGCAGCGGAGCCGATGCAATTTTTACAGAAATGGATGAAGAGCATATTGCGGAGCTGGTGACACAAATGACGGCTTCCGGTATTTCCGTTAAAGGTGTAACCAAAATCAATCCTACACTGGAGCAGCTATTCCTGAAAATGACGGAAGGTGAGATACTTGAATAACATTTTACCGCTCGTACAAAATGAAACGCTCAAAATTATCAAGAAGAAACGATTTTATGTCATTTTACTTGTTTTACTTGTGCTTGTGCCGATTTTTACGTACGCTCAGATGAAAGTGGCAGAAAACAATCGCGAAAAATTCGGCAATGATTGGCGACTCGAACTGCGTCAGGCGATTACCGATAATCAAAACTCGCTGGGAAGTGACCGGGTTCCCGAGGAATGGAAGACCTACCGTCGGGTCTTTGTGCAGCAGATGCAATATTATTTGGAAAATGATGTGAATCCTAATGAGCCGAGTGGTGTCACCTTTACCAGAGAGTTTATGGATAATTCCATTAATCTGTTCGTTCCGCTGTTGATTATGGCCATTGCCTCCGACTTGGTTTCTGGAGAACGGACGACAGGCACGATAAAAATGTTGCTGACTCGCCCAGTCAGGCGGTGGAAAATACTGCTGAGCAAGCTGCTGACATTGTATATGTTCGTCTCGCTCATCATTTTAGCTGTATTTGTAATTAGCTATCTGATATCAGGCTTGTTTTTTGGTTTTCGCGGTTTTAATGTTCCGGTATTTACCGGATTTCAAATTGTTGGATCGACGGTGGATTTGTCTGCTGTACACGCGATTCCACAATGGCATTATCTGATGCTGCAAGCCGGATTGATCTGGTTCGTCAGTCTTGTGGTAGCTTCGTTAGCCTTCATGGTATCTGTCCTGGTACGAAGTACGGCGGCAAGTATCGTGGTCATGATGGCTGCACTTATTTCGGGCACTATTTTGACAAACATGGCTTCATCTTGGCAGAGTGCTAAATATTTATTTATGGTTAACCTCGAATTAACCGATTATTTATCTGGAAGCCCCGCCCCCATTGAGGGAATGACCTTACCCTTTTCTTTAGCTGTACTGGGCATTTGGGGGGCTGCGGCATTGATTGTTTCATTCGCCGTCTTTACGAAACGGGATATATTGAATTAAAATGGACAAGGTAAAAGAAAACATCTGTTTGCATTTTTGGTGAAAATCATCAAGAATAAGGCAAAACACGGTTACGATTAGACAAAGGGGGAGCATGAATGGTCGACAAAATCGACTTGTCTGCGGGAGTGTCCGGCACACAAAGCGGAGCTTCGGAATATGGCGCGGACGACATTCAAGTGCTCGAAGGGCTTGTGGCAGTTCGCAAACGGCCGGGCATGTACATCGGGAGCACCAGTTCTTCGGGGCTGCATCATTTGGTATGGGAAATTGTAGACAACGCGGTGGATGAACATCTCGCCAAGTTTTGCTCTCGCATTGATATTACAATGCATAAGGACGGTTCCGTTACAGTATCAGACAACGGGCGCGGTATTCCTACGGGAATGCACAAAACGGGAATTCCTACGCCTCAGGTTGTATTCACCATTTTGCACGCCGGAGGTAAGTTTGGCGGTTCGGGATATAAAAAATCCGGGGGTCTGCACGGTGTAGGTGCGTCTGTAACGAACGCTCTTTCGGAATGGCTTGAAGTAGAAATTTACCGGGACGGCAAGATTCACCGTCAGCGGTTTGAATATTGGCAGGACAAGAAGGGCGTGGAGCATGTCGGGGAACCGACCACAGGCCTTGAAGTGCTGGGCAATACTAACAAGACGGGCTCGAAAATTACATTTAAACCGGATATTCGTGTTTTTCAGGCAGGCATTCATTTTAACTACGATACGTTGGCTGAGCGCCTTCAGGAAATTGCTTTTCTAAATTCGGGCCTTCGTATTCAACTTAAAGACGAACGCAGCGGAAAGTCAGATGAGTATTTTTATGAGGGTGGCGCAAGTCAGTTTGTTGCTTTTCTGAATGAGGGCAAGGATGTGCTGCATGACGTTATTCACTTTAATGCCGAGAAAGAAGACATTGAAGTAGAGATTGCCATCCAGTACAATGCTGGTTATACAGAGACGATTGCTTCGTTCGTTAACTCCATTCCGACACGTGGAGGAGGTACGCATGAAACGGGATTCAAAACCGCTTACACTCGTGTCATGAACGACTATGCCCGGAAAACGGTGATGTTGAAAGAAAAGGATAAAAACTTGGAGGGCAACGATCTACGTGAGGGCATGATGGCTGTAATCAGTGTCAAGATGGCTGAGGTTGAATTTGTCGGCCAGACAAAGGATCAGCTGGGAAGCGCTTCGGCACGGAGTACAGTGGATGCCATCGTATCTGAGCAGATGCAGCGTTTTTTGGAAGAAAATCCGCAGATAGCACAAACTTTGATCAAGAAGGCAGTTCAAGCATCCAGAGCGCGTGAAGCTGCACGTAAAGCTCGGGATGAAATGCGTTCCGGCAAAAAACGCAGTGAAAGTTCCAATTTGAATGGTAAATTGTCGCCTGCGCAGTCCAAGGATTTTACACGTAATGAGTTGTTTATTGTGGAAGGCGATTCGGCTGGAGGATCAGCCAAGCAGGGACGGGATTCCAAAATTCAGGCCATATTGCCGCTAAAGGGCAAGCCGATGAATCCGGAAAAATCCAAACTGGCGGATATTATGAAGAATGATGAGTACCGTGCTATTACAGCAGCTATTGGTGCGGGAGTAGGAACAGAGTTTTCGCTGGAAGACAGCAATTATTCCAAAATCATCATTATGACCGATGCAGATACAGATGGTGCGCACATTCAAGTGCTGTTGTTGACGTTCTTTTATCGGTACATGAAAGAGCTTATTGATGCAGGACGCATATTTATTGCTCAACCGCCATTGTATAAAATAACTCGAAAGTCGGGTAAGCTCGAAACGGTGCGTTATGCTTGGACTGACGAGCAGCTTGATAATTATTTAAAAGAATTTGGACGAAATTTTGAGCTTCAGCGCTATAAAGGACTTGGGGAAATGAACCCTGATCAGTTATGGGAAACAACGATGAATCCCGATTCACGCACCTTGCTACGCGTTCAGATAGAGGATGCAGCCAAGGCTGAACGCAGGGTGTCCACTTTGATGGGTGATAAGGTGGATCCGCGCAAGCGCTGGATCGTGGAAAACGTAGATTTTACGGAATACGTAGAGTAGTGCTATCAAAAGAGGTGTATACATGAGCTTATCGGAGCAGTTTTTGCCAGCTTTTCTGGAGGAAGTGGTCGGTGACCGCTTTGGCCGATATTCCAAATATATTATTCAGGATCGGGCGATACCCGACGTACGGGACGGATTAAAACCCGTACAACGTCGTATTCTTTATGCAATGTACGATTCGGGCAATACGCCGGATAAAGCATATCGTAAATCGGCCAAAACCGTTGGGGACGTTATGGGTAATTACCACCCCCACGGTGACTCGTCGATATACGACGGCATGGTACGGATGGCGCAGCCTTGGAAAATGAGTCACGTGCTGGTGGACGGTCACGGTAACTGGGGCTCCCAGGATGATGATCCGGCGGCAGCTATGCGTTATACGGAGGCTCGCTTGTCTCCGATCGCAATGGAAATGCTGCGCGATATTGAAAAGCGTACGGTTTTGTTCAAGGACAATTTTGATAACTCGGCCAAAGAGCCCGTTGTGTTGCCGTCTCGTTATCCAAATTTGTTGGTGAACGGTTCCAGTGGGATCTCGGCGGGATTTGCGACAGAGATCCCTACACATAGTTTACGCGAAGTTATTGATGCCAGCATTGCGGTGATGGAAAAGCCAGAGATTGAGCTGGAAGAGATTATGACCTTTATCAAAGGTCCTGATTTCCCGACTGGCGGACTCATTATGGGTGGCGAAGGCATCAAGGACGCTTACCGCACGGGAAAAGGACGTATTTATATTCGTTCCAAAACGGAAATTCAGTCCTTGCGCGGAGGTAAGCAGCAGCTAGTCATTACCGAAATCCCATACCAGATCGTCAAATCAAGGCTCGTAACCGCCATGGAGAATATCCGTCTGGAGAAAAAGGTGGAAGGGATTGCCGAGGTTCGTGACGAAAGCGGACGAAATGGTTTGCGCATTGTTGTGGAGCTGAAGAAGGAAGCCGATGCGGAAGGGATTTTAGCTTATTTGCTGAAAAAAACCGACCTACAGGTGGCATATAACTTCAACATGGTAGCTATTGTGAACAAAGCGCCACATCAGCTTGGGCTAAAGTCCATTTTGGAAGCGTATATCGCCCATCAACGCGAAGTTGTCACTCACCGTATCCAGTATGAACTGGAAAAGGCAGAGGATCGTGCCCATGTGCTGGAAGGTTTGGTCAAGGCGCTGAACATTCTGGATGAGGTCATCGCAGCCATTAAAGCTTCCAAAAATCGCCAGGACGCGCAAAATAATTTGCAATGGATGTTTGGTTTTAGCGAACGTCAGGCAGATTCTATTTTGACTTTGCAGTTGTATCGTCTCACCAATCTGGAAATCACCACGCTTGAAAAAGAACTGGGTGACATCCAGAAAAAAATCGCACAATATCGTTCTATTCTGGAAAGTGATCGCAAGCTGATCAGCCTGATTCGCAAGGAACTGTTGGAAATTCGTGAAAAGTACGGCATTGACCGTCGTTCAGATATCCAGGGCGAGGTAGAAGAGATTAAGGTGAACCTGGAAGTCATGGTGGGAGCAGAGGATGTGCTGCTGACACTCTCAAAAGATGGCTATGTGAAACGTACAAGTATGTTGTCATTCACTCGTTCAGGCGGGGAACGTTCAAGTTCTGGTGTTAAAGAAGGGGATTACGTTACCCAATTGCTTGATGTGAATACGCTGGACATATTGCTCGTCTTCACCCAGCGCGGACAATACTTTTTATTACCTGTACATCAGGTGCCAGAGTATAAGTGGAAAGAGCCGGGCACTCCAATTGTCAACGTCATTCCGTTATCGAAGGAAGATCGTATCGTAAGTGTCATCCCGCTCAAAAACATCGAGGAAATTGGCAAAAGCCTGGTATTTGTAACAAAGAAGGGCCAAGTAAAGCGTACAGAATTGAAAGAATATGCTACAAAACGTTCCAGTGCCGTAGCCGCCTGCAAAGTAGCAGGGGACGATGAGGTGTTATCGGTAACGTTAAGCGAGGGTACCCGGGATATTATGCTGATTACCCGCGCGGGTATGAGTATACGCTTCAAGGAGCAAGAGGTTAATGCGATGGGGCGCGTCTCGGCTGGTGTCAAAGGTATACAGCTAGCCGAAGGCGATGAAATTATCGCGGCGTTGTGGGTAGAAGAGGATGAAGGAGAAGTGTTGGTGCTGACCGAGTCCGGTTATGGTAAGCGTACGCTTCTGCTGGATTATCCTACACAGGGAAGAGGCGGCAAAGGTATCACCACCTTTGAGTTCAAGGAAGGCAAACGAGTACGTTCGAATGGAACTCGAATCGTGGCTGCCTTCTATTGCCGTGAAGCTGTTCAATTATTTGCAATCACAGCAGAAGGACAAACGATGTCCTTCCTTTCGGAAAAGGCTCCTTTGACCGACCGAAAGGATACAGGCAAGCTGCTAGCTCCAGTGGAGAAGAAGGACGAAATTGTGAATGTGCTGCTGCGTAGTGAGCCGCAAGCTTCTCAGTCCATAGAATAATAGGAAAGTCAA
Organism: Paenibacillus sp. FSL P2-0173; assembly: GCF_038008045.1. Lineage (NCBI taxonomy): Bacteria > Bacillati > Bacillota > Bacilli > Caryophanales > Paenibacillaceae > Paenibacillus > Paenibacillus sp. FSL P2-0173. The sequence goes on along the minus strand of NZ_JBBOYK010000001.1, from coordinate 639,495 downwards.
GCGCTTTTTAGCTCGAAAAAGAGAGGTCCTCTCGTGCCATTCCGGCACGAATGAGGACCTTTTTGCCGTCATGCTGTCGAACCCTGACCAGCCTTCAAAACGGAGGTGAGACTTCCTTCCCCTTTTCATTTCGTGCTCCAAAAACGGCAGGAAACCGGGGCTGAATGGCGAAAATTTAATGTGATGAAATACAATCCGGACGGTGGCCCATACGGTAACTTTGATGCTTTTACTGACCCTGTTATTTAAAGGAGTGAGGCAAAATGCAAACGACCGAATTTGCGAAAATCTGGTCCAGAATGGCTAAGGATTATAAGGTTCATATGGAGCAGCAGCTGGCTCCATCACTAACGGAAGCTCAACTTACGGTGCTGGAGGTTTTGAACGAATACGGCCGTATGAAACCGTCTCAACTAATCCCATATCTCGCCACCACACCAGCCGCGGTTACGATGCTGCTGGATCGGATGGAGCGGAATCGACTGGTCACCCGTTTCAGAGACGTAAAGGACCGTAGAATTGTATGGATTGTCATTTCGGATCAAGGGAGAGAAGAAGTAGAGCGTGGATTGCGAATCCGGGATGATTTTCTGGGTTCTGCACTAAACCGAATTTCTCAGCACAATCAAAATTTGCTGGTTTATTTGTTGGGGAAAATTACAACGAAGGCGAAAACTTCAGTAATGACAAGTGAGGCTGAGGGAGTAAAGGAACCAATAGAGCGAGCAGAATAACTAGAATGGCGGCTACATGAAAAGTAGCTGTACGCAGCAGATTATCATTTTAAGGTAAGTAGGAGTGCGCGGATGTAAATACCTATCGTGGTATTCATACCGCGCTTTTTTGTGTTGAAGTATAGGTGATATTTGGGTGAATGTTGACATTTACATAAGAGATGATAAAATAATAGTTATGAATAAATAACATTTCGTATGCAAATAGTTTCTAGTATATGTATATGTATATGTATATGTATATGGATTGTCAATTGGATATTAGAAAGAAGGATGGTTCCAGTGAGTGATAAAGAGGAAGACAGACTTGAGGTGTACCGGATTATTCAATCGGTAAGGGAGGTTAACAAAACGATATTTTATTCCTTCTGGAATGAGGAGCAGCATTTGGATCTGACGGCCATTCAGCATATGGCTTTGGCAATTCTGAATAAACGCCCCAACATCGGATTATCCGAGCTGGCAGACATAGCGCATGTGGGAAGCAGCTCTATGAGTGGGGTAGTTGACCGCTTGACCAAGGCGGGATATATTGCTCGCGGACGGCATGAGCATGACCGTAGATCCTTAGTGCTGACGCTTACGCCGGAAGGAAAAGATATCATGCAAAAAGTAGACGCCATGTGGATGGAGCGCGTCTTGCCCATTCTGGACATCCCGAAGGAGCAGCTAGAGATGGTTCTGGATATCCATAAACAAATGATCATGAAATTAACACCGAAGGGAATGAATCAACTTGAGCAGTCCTCAAATGACACTACCAGGTAATGTACGCAGAGCACCCATTGTGGCCGCTCTGTTGATTGGCGCGATTGTAGCGATATTAAATCAGACGTTGATCAGTGTGGCTTTACCGAAAATGATGAGTGATTTGAATATAGATGCCAATATAGCTCAGTGGCTTAGTACGGGCTTTATGCTCGTGAATGGGGTATTGATCCCGGTGACCGCGTTCTTGATTGCCCGTTTCTCCACTCGTAAATTGTTTATTAGCGCGATGACTATTTTTTCAATAGGCACGCTGTTATGTGCTGTAGCTCCAAGCTTCAGCATATTGCTGATCGGTCGGCTTATTCAGGCCGCGGGAGCAGGTATCATGATGCCCTTAATGATGGTGGTTATCTTGAACATCTACCCAATAGAGCGTCGTGGCCGGGCGATGGGAACCTTGGGGATTGCGATGGGTTTTGCTCCAGCCATTGGGCCAACCTTATCCGGTTATATAGTACAGCATTATGACTGGCGGGTTTTGTTCTGGATCATCCTGCCGATTTCAGTGATTTCGATTGTGATCGGATTTATTTTTCTGAAAAATGTAACGGAGCAGTCCAAGCCAAAGCTGGACATTCCCGGCATCATTTTGTCTACGCTCGGTTTCGGTGGAATATTATACGGCTTTAGTGATGCAGGAACATCGGGTTGGGGAAGTATTCCGGTCCTGTCTACGCTTATCGTTGGGACTATTGCGCTTATTTTGTTTATTGTTCGCCAACTGAAGGCAGATGAGCCTATGCTGGAGTTCCGTATCTTTAAATACGATGTGTACAGCTTGACGACAATCATTAACGTGATTGTGACGATGGCTTTGTACGCCGGTATGATATTGCTTCCGATTTATTTGCAAAATATTCGGGGTTTTACACCGCTCCAGTCCGGTATGCTAATGTTACCGGGAGCGATTCTGATGGGGCTCATGTCTCCTGTAACGGGGGCAATTTTTGACCGAATCGGAGCACGCTGGTTGTCTGTAATTGGCTTGCTGATCATGGCTATAACGACTTGGGAATTTACACGGTTGACCGAAACAACCACCTATATGACACTGTTAATCAATTATACGGTGCGGATGTTCGGGATGTCGTTGCTGATGATGCCGATCCAAACAGCCGGGTTGAATCAGCTTCCGCAACGATTGAATGCACATGGTACGGCGATGAGTAACACGCTGCGTATGATTTCTGGCTCGATTGGGACGGCAATTCTGGTGACAGTGATGTCAACACAGAGCAGCAACCGTTTGACATCGATTGTTACATCTGAGGGACTGACCGTGACGGATAAAGCGGGGATGCTGGCTGCAGGCAACCAAGCTACAATTTATGGGATTAACTCGGCTTTTATCATTGCAACAGTGTTGAGTGTGGCCGCTCTGATTTTAGCGTTTTTCATCAAAAATACGAATGCACAAAACGCCCATCCCCGTCAACAGCTGGTAAACAGCAAGAAGGGACAGTCCGTGGCTTCCTCGTCATAAAAGGATGAGATGACGCATTAATTTAATTTTCTGCAAAAAAAGAACCTGCAATGCATGTTTGTTTACATGCGTTGCAGGTTCTTTGTGCAAATGGGGTTGAAGATGTTGATATCCAGATAGGGCAGGGCTTTCCGGTTCAAATTTCAGACGTAATCATGTTCTCATAAAGCGACCGGGGCCATTCATTCCATGGAAATTGGACTGGAGGTAACGAGTGAAATCTCATATCGTCCTTGCTAACTGGATGCGGTGCTCCAGCGAGTAAGGACCAGAGCGCGAGCTGTTGACCGGGCCGGCTCAGATTACCGCCATATTTTTGGTCACCGTAGAGGGGACAGCCGATCGCCTGCATTTGCACACGAATTTGGTGTGAGCGTCCGGTGTGCAACTTAATCTGCACGAGACTGAGTCCATCTGCTTGTCCGATCATGCGGTACTCCAAAATGGCTTCCTTCGCACCAGCCGTGCCAGGCCGAACCGCTTGAACCGTGTTGGTACGGCTATCCTTTAGCAGATAATGGGTTAGACGGCCCTGTGGGGCCGTAGGAACGCCATTCAGAACTGCTGTATACAGTTTGTGAAAATGACGACTTCGAACCGACTCAGACAGGCGAGAAGCAGCTTTGGACGTCTTAGCAAAAATCATGGCTCCACCTACAGGCCGATCCAGTCTGTGAACTAAACCCAAAAAAACGTTACCAGGCTTATTGTGTCTAATTTTTAGATCTTCCTTGAGTAAAGACAACAGATCAGGATCACCACTGGCATCCTCTTGCGTTGGAACATTGACAGGCTTTACAACCGCCAAAACATGATTGTCCTCATAGAGGACAGGAATATTCGGCTGTGCATGCTCATGCCGGGTAAGTTCATTTTGAGTCATAAGAGGAATTTAAGCCTCCCAGCGTCCGAGAATACCACAAGGCAAATTCAATCCCGAGCGTGTGATCGGCAATCCAATTTCACCAGCGCAAATTAGGCCGCCGTACTTTTGTTGCATGGTCATGCTCAGCATGTTGCGCAATACAGTAGGCGAAATACCTGTAGTATAAGAGTTAATCAGCATGAACAGCGGTTGATCTGAAATAATGCTCATGCAGGATTCGAGAAACGGGTATAAGCTTTCTTCAAGCTTCCAAGTTTCTCCGTTTGGTCCGCGTCCGTAAGAAGGAGGGTCCATAATAATGGCATCATAACGGTTGCCCCGACGTTGTTCTCGTTGCACGAACTTGAATACGTCGTCCGTAATGAAGCGTACCGGACGGTCAGCCAGACCGGACAATTGAACGTTTTCCTTTGCCCACTGCACCATGCCTTTGGCGGCATCCACGTGAACTACACTAGCTCCAGCATACGCAGCAGCAGTCGTGGCTCCTCCCGTGTATGCAAACAGGTTCAGTACGGAAATTGGTCTGCCTGCGCCTTTGATTTTATCCATCATCCAGCTCCAGTTCGCTGCTTGCTCTGGAAAAAGACCGGTATGCTTGAAGCTGGTCGGTTTAATGTGGAATTTAAGCGGTCCATAGCTAATTGTCCAGCGCTCGGGGATAGGTTTTTTCATATCCCAGTTGCCACCACCGGAGGAACTACGGTGGTAATGTCCATGAACATTACGCCATTCGGCTGTTTCCTGGGCCAAAGGCCATATGATTTGCGGATCGGGACGACGCAGGACAATATCACCCCAACGTTCCAGTTTTTCACCACCGCCTGTATCCATTACTTCATAGTCTTTCCATTCTTGTGCTACATACATGTACAATCCATCCTTCAGCAGTCAATTCAGGATTCAGGCAGCAAGCTGCACAGAAATCCCCATATGGAGTCTATTGTACAACAAACCTCAGCAACAATCGAATGATTACATAAATAAGTAAGTAGTCAAATGGTCCAAAATATTTTTTCTAGGATGCACTTGTAATTATAGCGCTTCCATATTAAAATGAAATCAATCCCACTTGTACGTACAACCATCCGTTTTTTATCATAATAATGAAAGACGGAATGGATTGTACGTACATAATATTTTTTATCAACACAGCTGAAGTTCCACTTAATTAAACACAAACTGCCTAAACTGCCTGTAGCCAGCGTTTTGTGGTAGACGAAGCCTTCGTTCGAAGCTTCTGCCGAAGCGTGGATTCATGTTGGCGGAACGCATTATAAGGTAATGACCTATGTTGTAACTAATAATTTGTTTATCCATAGAGTTTATCTGCCAACAGCCGCATGTAATGCGGCTGTTTTGCGTATATTTCCATAAGATTAAACCTAGTTTTTGAAATTAACATTTGACAATGAGAATCATTATCAAATATTATTTGAGTAACAGGGAGTGAAAGCATCCCATATTTCAAATAAAGGTGAGGGATGAACTTGGGTAAAATCATGATTGCTTATGCCAGTTTGACAGGTAATACAGAGGAAATCGCGGAATTGATCGCCGAGGGCGTCCGTCAGGCAGGGCACGAGGCGGAGTTGAAGGCTTCGTATGATTGCAGCGCGCAAGAACTGCTCGCATATGACGGGTTCCTACTGGGTGTATATACATGGGGAGATGGTGAGCTTCCTGATGAATTTTTGGATTTTTACGAGGAACTAGACGAGCTTGATTTGTCTGGTAAAAAGACCGCAGTATTTGGCAGTGGAGATACATCTTATACGCAATTCTGTGGCGCAGTGGACTTGGTAGAGGAAAAAGTCAAAGAACGCGGCGCATCGGTCATTCAGGAGAGTCTGAAGATTGAATTTAATCCATTGGATGATGATAAGGAGAATTGCCGAGCTTACGGAAGACAATTTGCACAGGCGGGTATTGGGGTGTCCTGAGAAGAGAGTGAGGGATAGGTATGCGCAATAGCGATGGCTTAAGCGCCTTTCCTCTTCTGCACGACTATCAGCTTGAGGAGATGTGGAGAACTCCACAGCCAATTCGTCAATCACAGAGGAAAAGAGGGCGTGAGGGTTGGAATTGGCGGCAACGGGTTCAATATGCAATAGGGCATGCGCTGAACGAATACTTTGGAATGGAAGTAGAGGTGCGGCGGGAAGTCCCTGTCCAGTATGTGCTGGAGAAATGGTGGCCCAAGCAGTCAGACAGCTTTGAATCTTTGTTCCATTATTGGGATGTCAAAAATAAAGTGTCAGGTGAGTTGTCAAAAATTTGTGGCTTAAATAATGACTTGCTGGTACCTGTAATGCTGTATGAACAATTTTGTACGTCTGTGCCTGAGTTAGAGGTCAATATTTCGCTTATTGTTCAGGCTGCTTGGCAACTATCAGCAGAAGCAGATTCCCTGCTCATTCAAAAGTACATCGTTGACTATAACCCTAACGTTATTAGTACGTTCCAACATATGACAAATGTATTTTGTTATTATGCATTTGGAGCTCTTCCTCAGCTTATTGAGGTATATTGTCTGCTAGAAGGCAAGAAGGTCCGTTTCATTCCGGGACCTTCTTCTTTACAGCAATCTCTGGATTACGTGCTGCTATTACGGGATTCCAAAGAGTATGTACATGGGACAACAGAACGCTGCCGTTGCGGGGGTTGCATGGAAAAGCAAGCTTCTCAAGGGAATAGAATGAATAGGAACACGAAGGAAGGGCAGGGGGCGAAAAACTGCAAACAACGGTCAGCTGTACCTACGCCTTTCTCATAACGTTACTGTGTAACCCTTTAATTGTAAACTATCCCTTTTCGTGAAAGAGCCTTGGAAACAAGGCTCTTTTTTATGAAAAAAAATTATGAAAAAACTGAAAATTTATGTTGCCTGAATAGATAAATATATCTATAATATTTCAATGTACAATAGTTATATGAAAATATTTAAATATAAAAAGACGGTTTGTGGATCATGGATCAGATTGTCCTATGTACATAAAGTTAGTCCTGTCTTTTGCATGGAATGTTGCCATGTGTTTATTTACGTTCTCTATTTGGTTTAATGGCCTAATATTTCAATTTTAAAATATTAGCGTTGAATAATAAAATTTTTTGGACAACAGGGGTGGAAGAAGTGAGTAAGAAAACTGTATTGCCAATCCTCATTGTACTGCTCATTCTGAGCGGTGGAGCTATTGGCTACTATTATTGGTATCAGGCAACACACTTTGTTAAAAGTGACGATGCGCGCATTCAAGCCGATCAATATAAGGTAATGCCGCAAATCTCCGGAGAAATTAGCCACATTGATGTGGAAGAAGGAGATGTTGTTCAGCGTAACGAACCGATTGCCGAGCAGGATGTATCGGGGCTGGATGCGAGTATGATCAGCAAGTCCGTACTGCGCGCGCCGATCAACGGAACCGTTATTAAGATTTATTCGAAAGAGCATGAAATCGGATCGCCGGGTAGTGCTGTTGCAACTATGGTGGATATGAACAGCTTGTACGTATCCACGAACATTGAAGAAACCGATATTAACCGTATTAAACCAGGACAGCTTGTTGATATTACGCTTGATGCAGCAGGTGACCAGGTGATTCAGGGTAAAGTTCGTAAAGTGGGCGAAGCCTCCAACGCCGTGTTCTCACTCGTTCCTGCAGTGAACACAAGTGGTAACTTTAACAAGGTGACTCAGCGTGTGCCTGTAGAGATTGCTGTGAACAAGCCGAAGGATATGAAGCTTATCCCTGGAACGAACGTGGAAGTAAAAATTCATACACCTTAAAAAGGAGGGGTCCATGTGGCTGCCAATGATATTGCTGCTGCTCCTTCGACAGATTCTTCCAAAGAACGCTGGCTTGCCTTTTTCGCTATCGTTTTAGGCGCCTTTGTCGCCATTCTGAACAACAGTCTGATCAATGTCGCCATTCCTAGATTGACGACGGATTTAGGATCTACGACGACACGTATTCAGTGGGTTATTACAGGTTACACGCTTGCATCTGGTGTAATTGTACCGATTACCGGATATATGGAGCAGCGCCTCGGATACAAAAAGTTTTTGATTCTTGCGCTCAGCGTGTTTTCGCTGGGAACGGGAATATGTATTTTTGCATGGAGTGATTCTTCCCTGATCGCAGCACGGGTGCTGGCTGGTCTGGGCGGTGGTGTTATTATGCCGCTGAGTATGACGATTATTTACAAAATTATGCCGCGTGAACAAATCGGTATGTCCCTTGGTATATGGGGGATCGCCGCAATGGCAGCGCCGGCTGTAGGGCCTACGCTCAGCGGATATTTAATTGAGTGGTTTAACTGGCGGTTCTTGTTTATTGTCAGTGTGCCAGTTGCTTTATTTGCAATTTTAATGGTTATTCTTCTAATCAAAGAACCGCCTAAAGTAGAGCCGAAGCCGTTTGATCTACCGGGCTTTTTGCTGGCCGCAACTTGTGCCGGAACACTTTTGTACGCACTGACAAACGGACAGCGTGATGGCTGGACTTCTTTTGGAATTGTATCCTTGCTGTTTGTTGCTTTCTGGGCACTTGTTTTTCTGATCTATGTAGAAAGCGGGAAGGATAATGCGGTAATTGAAATCTCATTATTCAAGAATTCAAAATATACGATTAGTGTTATTGCTTCCAGTCTGGTCATGATGGGGATGTACGGAGGAACGTTCCTAACACCGTTGTTTTTGCAAAATATCCAGCGTGTGTCACCGATTGATACCGGTATTATCCTCATTCCACAGGCCATTGCCATGGCGGCTATGATGCCTATTGCCGGGAAGCTGTTCGATAAGTTCGGCATTGTGCCTTTGGGACTTGTGGGCCTGACGCTAACCAGCTTTATGACCTATCATCTTCACCAGCTTACGCCAGATACTTCGCATGCCTGGTTGGAAACCGTAATGGCATTACGGGGTCTGGGAATTGGTATTTGCATGATGCCATTGTCCACGGTCGGCATGAATGCCGTTCATCCGAGCAAGGTAGCCAATGCGTCTACAGCGTCCAATCTGGTACGTACTGTGGCTGCATCTATGGCGATTGCGGTGCTAACCGCCATTATGCAAAGCCGTTCGGCTGCTCATGCCCAGCAAATTTCGGAGTCCATTACACCAGACTCGGCTCATACGCTACAAGCGACATTGGGCAGCTCATGGATGTCATCCATAAGTAGTTTAATCACACTGGATGCTACATCAAGAGGAATTGGGGATACGTTCCTCATTTCATCCATACCGCTGTTTTGCACGATTCCACTAATCTTTTTGTTTATTCAGAGGAAGAAAGCAAAGACACAGCCGGAAGCATAACCAAAGAACTATAAAATACGACTGGATGGCTTACATTATTTCCACGGACAGAAAGAAAGGGAATTATCATGAAAATATTGAGAGTAGAAAGTACATTAGCGGCTTTAGTGCTCGGCGGCGCAGTGCTGGCAGGCTGCTCCAGTAATAGCGGGGCGGCTCAGGATATGGTCGTTCCGGTTAAAATCAGCCAAGCACAGCAGGGAATTATCGGACAGGGAAATATTTATACAGGAACCGTAACACCTTCGGAGACGGTGAACATCGTGCCTAAAGTGGGCGGCAAAGTGGTTGAACTGCCTGTGGATATTGGCACCGAGGTTAAAAAGGGTCAAGTACTGTTCAAGCTTGATGATAAGGACATGCGGAATAATGTTGCGAAAGCCCGCGCCGCAGCAGCTGCGGCAGCAGCCGGAGTAAGCACCGCTCAAGCATCCCACGAATCTACGATGGTTCAAGCAAACTCGGGCTTAGTGCAGTCCAAGAGCGGCGTGATTCAATCCCAAAGCGCAATCAATCAGGCACAGGGGGCTATTAATCAAGCCACTACAGCCGTAGAACAAGCAACACATGGTGTCTCCTCGGCAGCCAATACGGTGAAACAAACGCAGCAAGCTTTGGCAGATGCACAGAAAAATGTAACACGCACACAAAGTCTATTTGATGCAGGTGCGAGTACCCAAGCACAATTAGAACAAGCCAAAACAGCAGTTGTGAATGCGGAAGCGGCTTACAATAATGCACAAAATGCTCAGGCTAATGCGCAAGATCAGTTGGTAGCTGCGCAGAAGGCCCTAACTACAGCTCGCAACAGCTATGATTCAGCAAAAAATAGCTATAGTAATGCCAATAGCGGTTACAGTAATGCGCAAAATCAGCTCAAAGTATCTCAAAATACTGCGGTTATCGAGTCCAGCCAACAATCTTTTAAGCAGGCTCAGCTGAATGTGAACATTGCTCAGGATGCATTGGATGACACCGTTGTTACATCACCGATCAATGGTATTGTGGGTACGAAAAATGCAGAAGTGGGCGAAATGGTATCCGCTCAGTCTCCTGCACTGGTCATCGCTAATCTGAGTACAGTCAATACTTTGATCTATGTTCCAGCGGAACAGATCAACAATGTAAAAGCAGGTGACAAGGTACAGGTTCGTGTTGCAGCTTCCAACATTGTAACAACAGGTACAGTTAAAAATGTAAGCCCGTTGGATGCAAGTGGAAAAGGCTATCCTGTAAAAATCTCAGTAGCGAATCCAGACACGAAACTGAAATCCGGTATGTTGGCTGATATCAGCTTTGTCGCTGCCAATGCACAAGAAGGCATTGTAGTTCCTACTGCGGCAGTTCAAAAGGATCAAGGTAAAGAATATGTATATGTTGTAAACGGAGACCATGCGAAACGCAAGGAAGTGAAGACTGTTCAGACGGCAGGTTCCCAAACACTCGTTACCAGTGGTTTGAGCAATGAGGAGAATGTGATCGTGAATAATCTGGCATTGCTGTCCGATAACTCACCGATTACAATTAGCCAATAATTTGGCTCTAAACTCACGTACTATATAATAGTAGAAGTTTATTGTGAATATGCAAGACAGCCTGCTTAGCGGGCTGTCTTGTTTTTATTTCATTGAGCACATTTTACATAGGATTGATGTCGAAGCGGGACTATTTTTGACGAACATTGGTAGAATAGGATAGACTAAATTGGAAATAGATAGTTTACGAGATCTCAGACAAGCGATCGGAGGAATTGTAAGATGGAAGTGAAATTGGTAGTGGATTATGAAGCTTATGAGAATGGCCAAACGATGGCTAAATCTATTGAGGAACTGGCAGCCAAGCCGGAGAGCGCGCAAATTACTGATCTCATCATTGGAGATTGGGGCGGCGCCTATGAAAGTTCACCAGAGGATTTTATCCCAGTGTTAGTGAAGCTCAAAGATCAATTCCCTAAGATACGCAAACTGTTTATTGGTGATATGGAATATGATGAGTGTGAGGTTTCATGGATTAACCAGACGAATCTGTCCCCGTTGTTAGAAGCGTTTCCAGCATTGGAGTCCTTTCATATCAAAGGAAGCCAGGACCTGAGCTTGGAGCCGCTTCGTCATAGCCATCTTCAGGAATTGGTTATTATCTGTGGTGGCCTGCCTGTGAGGGTTCTTCAGCAAATATGTAATGCGGAACTGCCTGAACTACGCAAGCTGGAACTGTATTTGGGTGTCGAGGACTATGGTTTTGACGGTAACCTCAATGATATTTTGCCGTTCTTGGACAGCAATCCTTTTCCCAAACTTACATACTTGGGACTCAAAGATAGTGAAATACAGGATGAAATTGCAATTGCAGCAGCTAATGCCACTGTGATTGGACAGCTGGAAGTGCTGGATCTCTCACAAGGTACGTTGTCTGATAAAGGTGCAGAAGCGCTGCTGGCTAGTGAAAGTATAAAAGGGCTGAAGCATCTGGATTTGAGCTATCATTATATGTCTAGTGAAATGATGCAACGTTGGAAAAGCTCGGGTCTATCTGTGAACGTGGAAGATCAACAAGAAGCGGATGAGGAAGATGATTGGCGCTATCCATCACTGACTGAGTAATTTGTTAAATGGATTTCTAAAACGGACTGTTTTCAAAATTAAAATGATCTAAAGTGAGGCGGCTCTATGGTTAGGATGTCAGACTGTAATGTCAGCGAGCCGTTTATCTTGTTCGGTAATCCGGGGAATCGTCGAACTACCGGGCTGCAGGAGGCGCGAAGCAGATTAAAGCTTCCGCCCGCTCTGGAGGTTTCCTATAAGAATGTGCTGGAAGCTATTCGGCAGAAACAAGGTCTGAGCGAGCTGATGTTGCGAATAGCTGCACGAGCTACGCAGGATAGCGTGAATGGCAGTTCTTTTGTGCAAGAGAGCATTGATCAGTTACTGGCGGGGCAGATGGACAGTGGTCCGCTGCTTCGTCTGGATGCACCGGGCGAAAACTTTGAGGTAGAGCGTGAGTTGATTGCTCTGGGCGCCTCGGATGTTGAGGGAGACGATTCTCTGTTGCCATGGCCCGAATGGACACAAGGCACAGGTATAGCGGCGGCAGAAGCGCGACGTCTGCAGGAGCAGCACGGTCGTATTTGGCACCCGGCACAATGGTTCCGGGGCTATTGCCGTCTGCTGGCCTGGCTGCGGGATGAAGTGCCTCTGCTCTGGCCCTCGTCACACTGGATGAATGATCCGGCGGAAGTGGCCGTAATGTTCGACAAACGGCGTTGTAGCACCGATTTAGGCAAGGCAGACATAAGGGTCCCGCCAGTACTTGCATCTTCAGGTGGTGCATTTCGTGATGTTGATGATCTGCACACGGCAATGAAGGAGAGCGGGTTTCACCGCGTATTTGTGAAAATATTTTGTGGGTCCGGTGCTTCTGGTGTCATGGCCTATCAGGTACATCCCCATACACACGTGGAACTGGCGGTGACCACGATTGGAACGGAAATCATACACGGACAGCGCGTGTATTATAATGCCGGACGATTACGTCGTTATACGAATAAGCAGGACATTCATGCTATCCTTAACTGGCTATGCCTGGAAGGGGTACATGTGGAGCGCTGGATTCCCAAAGCGACCCTGAACGGGCGTGTTTATGATGTGCGTCAACTCGTGTGCGGATCAGAAGCTTGCCATGCGGTTTTGCGTTTGAGCCACAGCCCCATTACCAATTTGCATTTGCGTAATGAGCGGCTCTCGCTGAAGGAAGCCGGATTACCACAGAGTACGGTGGAATCGGTCCAGCTTACTGCGAAAGCTGCTATGAGTGTTTTTCCGGCGTCCATGGTCGCTGGGCTGGATGTGCTTGTTCCGGCTCATGGGGGTCGTCCCTATGTGTTGGATGTTAATCCGTTCGGTGATTTGCTATACCGGGTTGAACATCAGGGTTGGAATCCGTATGAATGGGAAATGCAGCACCTCGCTAATAGGAGCGTGGTTAGGGAAAGGAAAGACAGATATGACTGATATGAACCAAATTGTCGGCTCTCATGATATTGTCATGATTACGCTGGATACCCTGCGTTATGATGTAGCAAAGCTGGAGGAAGAGAACTGTCCGAATTTGTGTGGCTCCGGGTCGTGGGAAAAGCGCCATACACCGGGGAGCTTTACCTATGCTGCACATCATGCTTTTTTTGGCGGATTTTTGCCGACTCCAGCGAATACGGATAAGACTTCACATATCCGGCTGTTTCACACAAAGGATACGGGGCTGCGTACGCATCCACATACCTGGCTGTTCGATGCCCCGAATTTTGTGTCCGGGCTAGAGGGTGAAGGTTATCGGACCATCTGTATCGGCGGCGTTATTTTTTTCACGAAGAAAAATAAGCTTGCCAAGGTGCTGCCTGGATATTTTCAAGAAAGCTACTGGCGTATGAACTTTGGCGTTACCAACCCCCGTTCGACGGAGAATCAGGTGAATCATGCTCTGAAACTGTTGGGGAATACAGACCCGTCGCAGCGCTTGTTTTTGTTTCTGAATGTATCAGCGATTCATGGGCCTAATCATTATTTTGTGAAAGGCGCAGCTAAAGATTCAGTGGAGTCTCAACGGGCAGCCTTACGGTATGTGGATGGTGAACTTGGACGTTTGTTTGATGCCTTACGAAATCGGGGCAAAACGTTTTGTATGGTTTTTTCCGATCATGGTACAGCTTATGGGGAAGACGGCTATGAAGGACATCGTCTGGCGCATGAGGTAGTCTGGAATGTGCCTTACCGCGAATTTATATTATAGAGCAAATAGAAATATAGATTGTACTGGTAAAATATCAAGAAATCAATCCAGCGCGAGGAAGGAGCAGAAATGAAAGCCATGAATCTGAATCACTCGCATCCAACGGGTGCGGCAGCCCCGGAGATAGATACAAACTTAACACCGTCTAGGTTTCAGTGGCCTGAAACTCCTGTTGAATGGGCACGCACGATCCGTGAAGCTCCCTATCGCTCCTATCTGTACTCCTACCCACATAAAACGGCCTATCGTCCGTTTGATACACCGCTCTCGTTGCAGGAATTGTGGGAGAAGGAGGAGTTAGAAAGCTATTTTTTGTATATGCATATTCCATTTTGCGCGGCTCGCTGTGGATTTTGTAACCTCTTCACTTTGCCGGACAAGCGTCTGGATGTACATAAGGAGTATGTGGATGCGCTAGAAAGACAAGCCAAGCAATGGGCACCAATTATGGGCCGTCGGCCTTTTTCGCGTTTTGCGATTGGCGGCGGTACACCGACCTTACTGGAGGCTCCTTTGGTGGAGCGCTTGTTTGACATTGCGGAAAATATAATGGGACTGGACCCTAAACGAGCTTCTATTTCGGTGGAAACCTCTCCCGATACTGTGACTGAGGATAGGTTGGAGGTGCTCAAGCGCCGCGGGACAGATCGTGTCAGCATGGGAATTCAGAGCTTTGTGGAATCAGAAAGTGCCGCCATATACCGACCTCAGAAGCCAAAACTTGTTAGAGAAGCACTTGAGCGGCTGGTGGAATACAACTTTCCTTTGCTGAACGTGGATCTGATCTATGGCCTGCCTGGTCAAACGGTGGAAACCTGGCTGTATTCTTTAGAGGAAGCACTGTCTTACTCGCCAGGAGAGATTTTTCTTTACCCGTTATATATTCGAGAAAATACGATTTTAAAGCCAGGCTATACCGGGCTGGATCATGATATTCGCCTTACTTTGTATGAAGTGGCGCGTGAACAGCTCAAACAGGCAGGATATGTACAATATTCCATGCGCCGTTTTGCTAAAAATGATGGTATATCCAGCAAAGAGCTTTTGCCCTACAGTTGTCAGGAGGAAGGTATGGCCGGTCTGGGGTGTGGTGCACGCTCCTATACACGCAATGTCCACTATGCTAGCCGTTATGGTGTTAGTGCAGCAGCTACGCGTAGTATTATCGCAGATTATGTTGCTGCGGAACGTCATGATCTGGCTGACTACGGCTTTATTTTAAATGTGGATGAGAGGAAGCGACGCTTTATCTTAAAGGAGCTTCTTCATCGTGAAGGTTTGGAGCTATCGGCCTATGCAGAGCGCTTCGGTGTATCCCTGTCGGACGATTTTACAGGAATGTCGTTGCTGCTGGAATCCGGTATGGCTGTCGTCGAGGAGGGTACGCTGCGACTTACAGAGGAAGGAATGGCCTATTCCGATGCGATTGGGGACTGGATGATCTCCACGTCAGTACGTGAGCGCATGGAAGGATATGTAGGCGCATGAGAGCGACCTTATATTATCGTGGTTCGTTGACCTCTTGCAACTATGCTTGCCCTTACTGCCCGTTCAGTAAAAACGTTGATAGTCGGGAAACGTTGAACAATGATCGGGCCCAGTTGGAACGTTTTGCTGATTGGGTACGGGAACAGGGCGCTTTGGGGCATCGTCTCTCTATTTTTTTTAATCCGTATGGAGAAGCCTTAATTCATTCCTGGTATCGCAAGAACATGATTGAGTTTTCCCACATGGCGCATGTGGAAAAAGTGGCGGTACAGACGAATCTATCGACTAAGCTGGATTGGACGCAAGAACTGAACCCGGAGACTGCTGCGCTGTGGGCTACATATCACCCTGGAGAGACGAAAGAGCAAGTTTTTATATCGCAGGCTATAAAGCTATATGAACTTGGTATTTCCTATAGTGTCGGTACCGTCGGGTTAAGACAGGCATTTCCGGCTATTCGTTCCTTACGATCGCAACTTCCAAAGGATGTTTATTTGTGGATCAACGCCTACAAGGATCGCCCCCATTATTATACGGATGCCGAGATGGACGAATTGGCTGTAATCGACCCCTATTTCCAATGGAATTTGCAGGATTACAGCAGTCAGGGGCGAGCATGTCGTGCCGGAGAGGATGTATTTTATGTTCAAGGCGATGGACGTGTAAAGCATTGCTATCAGGATCGACGTGTAATTGGGCATCTGTACAGGGATGGCTTGGAAGGTCTGAGCGGCAAGCGCCCGTGTCGGATGAAAGAATGCGGCTGCTATATCGGCTATATCCATATGGAGGAGCAGCCGTTTCGGGAAATGTACGGTCGCGGCTTGCTCGAAAGGGTGCCGCAAAGGTAGATGAATTCAAACTTCTAATGGTAGCTAAAATACTGTAGTGTGGTATACCGATTTGACTAATGCAAATGAGCCCATCACCGATTGCTTGGAAGTTGATTTATTTCCAATTGGCATCGGGATGGGCTTTTGCTTAACGCCCCCCAAAGATATGACTCATCATAACACAATCGTATGCGGCTTAATGTCTGGGTCATGATTAGCGATCACTTCTATACAGTTAGGTTCATTACTCATATGTTTGACCCACTTCAACGATTCAATGGCCTGTTGTTTATTAACAAGTACACCCTGAAGAATCATTTCCTCCCAAGACTTTTTTGCATATCCTGTATCGCTAGTTAAGAGAACAAATTTCCCGTTATTTTTTACAATAGTAGCTGACAAACCATGGGAATGACCAGGAGTGTGCACAAAAATTAAAGATTCATCACCAAATAAGTCAAATGACTGATGTTGTGGACCATATTCTGATGGTTTAAAAGAGAAGGTCCTGATCGGGACTCCTTCCCACATATGTTGTAAGTAGCGATGTTTGCTTTTGGGCGCGGCTTCCCATTCAATGTCACTAGTCAAAATATTCTTAGCTTTGCTTACCAGTTTAATACCGCTCGCATGATCAATATCGAGATGGCTTAAAATGACATAATCTAAATTCTTTATTTTCACACCCAAATTCTGAAGTTGTTCATCAATTGCCTGACCTTCTGGAAGAATAGCTTTATTAATTTGGTAATGAATTCTACCCATGTATTTGCGCTGATCTTTACGTACATCGGTGTGCCAACCGGTATCAATTAATACGAGGCCCTTAGGATGTTCGATTAAATAAGCGGAAACAGGCAGCTTATTCTGATATTTTTTTGACCTGAAAATCCCTGTAAAAGCAATAGGGTTGAGTGTGTTTTGGTTAAATGGCAGAGCCATGTCGGTTTGAACTTGGCCGCAGTGCAGTACATGAATTTTAATCGTTTCAGACATTATAATAACCTCAGCTTTCGTCAGCAATTTAAATTTCATTAACCGGTTGTTGAATTTAATTTCCTATTAAACCCCTTGACACGATTATGATGTCAAGGGGTTCCATAAATCGAGCATATGATCAATAATTTGTTCCCTGGTAATATCTCTGGAAAGGTCGCTTAATAATTCAATATTGATCAATTTGCTTACAATATCCTGTATACTCATAGACATGAACTGTCTAGCTGCGATTTCAAAGTTCATTTTACGTACTTCGCCTTTTTCATATCTTCTCTGCAAAAAACCTGCGAACCATTGGAGCCGCTCATGAAGTAAATTTGAAAGGTGAATGGTTTCAGAAAGCTCCATCACATCACTTTCTCTGAACAAAATACGCATGAGTTCTATGTCCCCCGTAAACAATTCATTTCCCAATTCATATATCTTTTTCAATGCTTCCTTTAATGGAAGGGATTCTAAATCTGAATTAGATGAATTAAGTTTTCCTAGTTGTTCTTCGAATCCTTCTTGAATAAGAACAGTCAGCAATTCTCTTTTCCCACCAGGAAAATAATGATACAAAATGCCATCTGCCATATTTAATGCTCTATGAATGCTTCTTACTGTAGTTTTATGATAGCCTTCCCTAAAAAACAGTATTTTAGCTTGTTGCAGAATTTTTCGACGTGTTTCTGCAGCTTGGATCTGTCGAGAGTTTTTTGGAGTATGCACTACATACATCATCTTCTTTCATATTCATTAACCGTCCGTTGAATGAAATATATAATAATTAAATTAAAGTGTCAACCGCATTAAGTGCCTGATCAATAAATAAGGATGTGGCTGGGCCTTTACTGGAGCTACGTACTTCACACTATATTTCCACATTTCGAAGAAGCTATAACAAAAAACGGTGTCAAAAAAAGAACCGACCCTTGCATCAAGCAAAGGTCGGTTCTGATGTTGTATAGCGTGCTTAGCACGACTAATCTATGCGAAATGCAGAGTTAGTTCTGGACAATGGCTGTAATTTCTTCGTCCAGATCCAGTCTGACCTGCTCGCGATAGGCACGGATATTGTACTCGGAATGCAGGTATCTCAGAATTGCTTCAATCATATTGGCTTCCACCAGATATTGACTGCGGCCCTGTACATGGACTTCTGCTGAATAACCTGTATCCTCTTCCCAGCTTAATTCTACTGTCACATCAGTGGGCTGGACACCTTTGCGTTCAGCCATATGCAAGCAAATAGCGTTGACAATCTCATCCATACTCAAAATCATAGCTTAGTAACGTCCTCCGCGGGAATCATCTGGTCTGCGACGATTTTTAATAGCACGGTAGATACCTACTCCGGCCATGATCAGGACGTAAATGGCGAGAACGTTAACGGCAAGGCCAAGCAAGCTGCCCAATGCGCCCATGTTGCCGAACAATCCACCGAAGAGCATACCTGCCAATCCGCCCAGCATCATACCTTTCAGGAAACCGCCGCCACCGCCAAGGAATCCACCAGTTCTGCTTGTATTACCAGCAGTTGCCCCTGACTTGGTTCCGCTATCTGACTTATTGATGCCATTGCTGTCATTCGCCTTGCTTGGTGTAGATTGGTACGATTTAGGCCCGGATTTAAACCCGCCGCCTCGCCTTGCGTCAGCTGTAGATGGTGCGATCATAGCAATGAATAGGGTAAAAGCCATCATCAGCATCATCATATTTTTCAAAGTGAATGTTTTTTTCATGTAAATATAATCCCCCTTAGTAAATTGTTTTATAGGTCAAACAACCGCTTACTAGTAATACGAATGGCATGGAAAAGGGTTTCAAAGAATTTTAATTTTTAAAAAATTAAATAATAACGTTCCTTAAATCCTATGCATGGATTAGCAAAAGCATTTAGCTTTGCGGCTTAAGTGCAAACGGATTAGTGTCCACACTGACATCACCGGCAAGCAGCATGTGCAGAACCATTTGGCACCATTCCAGACCTGCTTTAGCATTCAAAAGCCCTTTTTGTACTAAAATATAGTCACCAAAGTTTTTACTGCCAAAATGTAAATTCTCTGCGGGAATGTTGTTCAGAATATCCTCTAGATGCTGGATTTTCTGAATAAAATGACGTTTGCGTTCCTCCAGCATACGATTGGCACTACTTTTGTCTGTCAACCAAAGACAGAACAGTCGAAGACTTAATTCATCCCGTGTAACCGGAGCAGCTAACGCTTCCTGGGACCATTGCTGAAGCATATGGATTCCCTTGTCGGTAATGGTATACATTTTCTTATCAGGCTTGTCGGACTGCTGAATCCAACGGGAGGCTAGTAGTTCCTTGCCCTCCATACGGGCCAGTAGCGGATAGATCTGACTGTGCTTGGCCTGCCAAAAAGGCTGGATACGCAACATCAGATCATAGCCGGAGGATTCCTCTCTTGCGAGAAGCCCCAACAGACCATACGATAGTAAATTCATAGATCTTATCTCCTTCATCCATCATAGTAACGGTTGTAACAGCACTGCGGCAGGTATTCTGCAGCTTCATGAAAAGTGTACACTGAAACTGTATGGTTTGACAACTTTCAGACAGGTCGTTCACAGGTTAGCCAAAATTGGCTCCTGTCATTTTCCACGTATATGCGCTTTTTTTCATAAAAAAGGGTAGTTTAAGCTCGTATGTACGAGCTTAAACTACCTGGTAACTTTCTGCCGAAGCGTATCCTATTTACTGTTCATTCCCGTCAACGACAAGCGTTAACGCTCCTGTATCTGGATGAATAACCATGCCGTGAACGGGGGCATTAGGGGGGAGAAGCGGGTGATTTTTAATAAGCTTCACGGTAGTTTTTACCCCTTCTTCAATGTTGTCAAAACCTTTCAACCATTTATTTAGCTTAATTCCTGAATTTTCTAATGTATTCAGCACTTCCTGAGAAATTCCGCGATCGAGCATTTCATTGACCATGTGGTCTGCATTTAATGCAGCCATGCCGCATTCATAATGGCCCACGACCACTACTTCGTCTGCTCCCAGCTCATACAGGGCGACTAGTACACTGCGCATTACGCTTCCAAAGGGCTGTGAAATAATCGCACCCGCATTTTTGATGATTTTCACATCACCATTACGCAGGTTCATGGCTTTAGGGAGTAACTCTGTTAGCCGTGTATCCATACAGGTGATAATGACCATTTTTTTATTGGGGAACTTGCCCGTTCTATAGGCCTCGTATTCTTTGTTTTCTACGAAAACACGATTGTACTCTAAAATGTCTTTGATGTGATCCACGATTGTTCCCTCCAGATTCTTATAAAGTTTGATATGTACAGCCCAACGTTTATTTCAGGTCTTAGGAGCTGGTCGTACATGTTGTGTGTTGATTATACTTTTTAATATAAGTATCATCAAGTATAGGTATTGTAAAGTTTTAACCATTTTAAGTTAAAGAGGTGACCTCAAATATGGCGCAACAGACGTTGGATCAATTGACGGCTTTAAAGGAGCTTGCACACAAAATTAGTAGTTATGGCGAAGCAGTAGGTCTGCTGCACTGGGATTTACGGACTGGTGCCCCGCGAAAGGGCGTTGACATTCGGTCGGAGACGTTAGGTATGCTGTCCACTGAAATGTTCAAGCTGATGATCTCGGATGAAATGGGACAATTGCTGCAATTTTTTGCCCCAGAAGACAAGCTGAAGCAACTGGAGGATAATGATCGCAGATTGGTGGAGGAATGCCGTAAAAATTATGAACTGAATCGTTCGGTTCCGGCAGACCGATATCGGGAGTATAGCATTCTTGCAGCACAGGCAGAGAGCAAGTGGGAGGACGCAAAGGAACATAGCGATTTTGCCGGATTTGAACCGTACTTGTCTAAAATCGTCGACATGAAGCGTGAGTTTATCGGCTACTGGGGTGTTAAGGATACAGAGTATGACACGCTTTTGGATCAATATGAGCCGGGGATGACGGTTGAAAAGCTGGATGCTGTGTTTGATCGTCTCAAAAAGCGCCTTGTGCCCCTATTGTCTAAAATTCAGGCTTCATCGAACCAGCCGGATAAGAGCTTTTTAGATGGTGTGTTTGATGTGAAGCAGCAGGAGAAGTTCAGCCTGTTCATTTTAGGACAGATGGGGTATGACTTTGACGCAGGTCGTTTGGATGAGAGTGTACATCCTTTCGCAACAGGATTAAATCCAGGTGATGTGCGTATAACAACTCATTATCTGCAAGATGATGTAACCAGCGCTATTTTCAGTTCGTTGCATGAAGGAGGCCATGCGCTGTACGAACAAAATATTGCTCCAGAGCTGGCAGGATCACTACTGTCTGGAGGAACCTCTATGGGGATTCATGAATCCCAGTCGCGCTTGTGGGAAAATAAAATCGGACGCAGTCGTGCTTTTTGGGATCGGTATTACGATGATTTGCAACAGCATTTTCCTGATCGTTTGGCGAAGGTTACGGCAGAGCAATTCTACCGGGCAGTCAACCGTGTGGAAAATTCACTGATTCGTATTGAAGCGGATGAGCTAACATATAATTTACATATCATTATCCGTTATGAAATTGAAAAAATGCTGTTTAATGAAAAGCTGGATGTGAAGCGTCTCCCCGAGGTGTGGAATGCGAAATATAAGGACTACCTGGGGCTTCTACCACCGAATGACGGACTGGGCGTACTTCAAGACGTTCACTGGTCCGGTGGTGATTTTGGTTATTTTGCTTCCTACTCGCTTGGCAATATGTATGCAGCGCAAATTTTGGCGACATTACGCAAAGAGTTGCCCAATCTGGATGAATTAATTGCTGCTGGGGAACTTGAGCCGATCAAGCAATGGCTGACCGAACGTATTTACCGTTACGGCAAGAGTCGGACGCCATCCGAATTGATTGTAGCCATTACAGGTGAGGAGCTGAACCCGGATTATCTCGCCGACTATCTGGAAGAGAAATATACCTCCATATACAAGCTGTAATTTAGAAACTATAAAATAATCATATATGCATCTACCCCGCGTTCCTAGGCGAACGCGGGTTTTTTTTGTGCGATTAACCATTATAACGACAGTCGCATAACAATATATGAAGTCAACCGATGTAAAAAGGTGGGGAGGGAACAAGGATGAAAAACGGCGCTCGTTTCAAAGCTGTGGTGGCTGCGGCACTACTCGGATTACTGTTGCTCAGTGGGTGCACCCCTAAAGGAGGGGAGCAGACGATTGAGATCAGACTGGGCGAGGTAGCCCGTACGGTCTTTTATGCGCCGCAGTATGTAGCCTTGAGCCAGGGGATGTTTGCTCAGGAGGGACTGAATGTCCAACTCGCAACGATTCCCGGGGGTGACAAGGCGATGACGGCGTTATTGTCCAATCAGGCAGATATCGCGCTCATCGGCGCGGAAACATCTATTTATGTGTATCAGCAAGGAGCAGAGGACCCTATCATTAATTTTGCCCAACTGACACAGAAGGATGGTACCTTTTTATTTGCCCGTCAAACGCAGGATAGCTTTGAATGGGAAAAGCTGAAAGGACAAAACTTTTTGGGGCAACGCAAGGGCGGAATGCCGCAAATGTCACTTGAATTTACACTTCGCAAACACGGCATTGATCCTCATAAGGATCTGAAGCTGATTCAAAATATTGATTTTGCTAATGTTGCCTCTGCTTTCGGCTCCGGTACAGGGGATTATGTGCAGCTGTTTGAGCCACAGGCATCTATTTTTGAAAAGGAAGGCCGTGGACGGGTAGTTGCCTCTATCGGTGTGGAGAGCGGCGAGTTGCCGTATACGGTATATATGGCTAAGCAAAGCTACCTGAACACAAATAGCGAGGCTGCACAGAAATTTACAAATGCTGTATATCGGGCACAACAGTGGATTGCTACGCATTCACCTGAACAGATTGCTGAAGCAATCACGCCCTATTTTAAAGATACAGATTTAGCTGTTTTGACGAGTAGTATCAAACGATATAAGGAACAGAGTACCTATGCTTTGAACCCGATGATTGAGGAAAAGGAATGGAAGAACTTACAGGATGTCATGACCTCGGCAGGGGAGCTTAAAAGTCCGGTTGTACTGGATAAGCTAGTGAACCCAAGCTTTGCACAACAAGCGATTTCATCAAACTCTACCGGGAATACTGAACCGCCTGTGAAAAAGAGCACAACTGAATCTACGGATGCAGGTGTCGGTGCTGGAGGTTCGTCATGATGGAGGAACGGAGTGGCCTCACTTCGGACGCGACCATCCCGATGGTGAGAATGGAGAAAGTGACGCATGTCTATGTAACGGATCGTGAAGCTTCGCTGGCGGTTGAGAATATTGATTTTTCTGTAGAGACAGGGGAGTTTGTCAGTTTGGTTGGTCCAAGCGGCTGCGGCAAAACGACGATCCTGTCCATGATCGCGGGGCTACTGCGTCCAGCGGCAGGCCAAGTCATGCTGCAAGGTCAGCCGGTAAGTGGTCCGAGTCCAGAGGTCGGTTACATGCTGCAGCAGGATTATCTGTTCCCGTGGCGGACGATAATGGATAACGCATTGTTGGGTTTGGAGCTAGGCAATAGAGTGGATGAAGCTGCGCGTGAGCGGACACGGCTGTTGCTGGAAGGCATGGGTCTAGGAGGGAAGGAGCATCTGCATCCGTCCCAGCTGTCTGGGGGAATGCGTCAGCGCGTGGCGCTGGTACGGACGCTGGCGACCAATCCGGGGCTGCTGCTGCTGGATGAGCCTTTCTCCGCGCTGGATTATCAAACCAAGCTACAGCTGGAAGATCTGATTGCGGAAACCTTGCGCGAGCGGAGAAAGACGGCTATTTTAGTCACACATGATTTGGCCGAGGCCATTGCGGTCAGTGACCGGATTATAGTGATGGGTCGAAATCCTGGTCATGTCCGACGTACCTTCGAGATTCCGGATTGCATCCGAAAAGCTCAGCCTTTTTATGCACGCGAGCAGCCGGGTTTTAATGAGCTTTTTCATGAAATATGGGGTGAACTGGAGGCTTCGGGAGCAAAGGAGTGAGTTAACGTATGAAGGACGAAGCGGATCAGCTTGAGCAACGTTGGATTCAAGGACTACATCAGGCGTATTTACGCAGCAGGCGTTCGCAGCGATGGTTAGTGACAGGTGTACAGACAGCTATTTTACTGCTTTTGTTTGTGCTATGGGAAATTGCAGGCCGTTTGAAGTGGATTGATGTACTGTTGTTCAGCTATCCGAGCAAAATTTTCACCCAGATCGGTAAGGATGCGGTCAGTGGTGAATTATGGGGACATGTAGGTGTCACCGTGGGAGAAACGATGGCGGGGTTTTTACTCGGTACACTGTTAGGTACGTTGCTGGCTGTACTTATTTGGTGGTCACCGTTTTTGTCGAGGGTGCTTGATCCCTATATGGTCGTGTTCAACAGTATGCCTAAGGTGGCGCTAGGTCCAATTTTTATCGTCATGTTTGGGGCGGGATTTACTGCTATCCTAATGACAACCCTCTCCATTACGGTCATTATTACGACACTAGTCGTATACAACAGCTTTCAGGAAGTTGATTCGAATCTGATCAAAGTGGTTCGTACGTTTGGCGGATCACGCCGGGATACGTTTCAAAAGGTGATTTTACCTGCATCCTTTCCTGCAATCGTCTCTACGCTGAAAGTGAATGTCGGTATGGCATGGGTTGGCGTGATAGTTGGTGAATTTCTGGTGGCCAAAAACGGCTTAGGCTATTTGATTATCTATGGTTTTCAGGTGTTCAATTTCACGCTGGTTATGTCCAGTTTGTTGATCATTGCTGTCGTAGCTACACTGATGTATCAGGCGGTCGTGTATGTGGAGCATCGTCTGCTTTCCGGTCGTCCTCATCGGTAATAATAAAATTTCTGAACATTTGTGTAAAACGTGAAAATAAAGTACCATGAAAATGAAATACTTAATATTTATGAAAATGTGGAAACAGATTTCATCTAGAGAGGACAGAATTTTTTCATGGGCTTTCGTACGATTAAAACGGCTATTGCCGCATTAATGGCCGTACTTATTGCGGAGGGTTTTGGCATTCATGGAGCCACCTCAGCAGGGCTTTTAGCGATTTTGGGGGTGGATGTCACACGCAAGAGAAGTCTCCGTACCATTTCGGCGAGATTTTTTGCATCCGTCGTGGGGCTTCTTTTTGCTTGTGTTTTGTTTGTGGTATTCGGATTTCATGATTGGGTACTAGCATTATATATTTTAACGGCGTTTCCAGTCATTGTACGGGTAGGCTTTAAAGAAGGGATCGTCACCGGCTCGGTCGTGGTTTTTCGTGTATTCAGCGGCGGCGTGATTGATATGGAGGTACTGCTGACCCAGCTAGCTCTGCTAGTGATTGGACTGGGTTCCGCGATGATTGTCAATTTAGCCTATATGCCGGGTTCTGATAATACAATGCAACAAATTCGGCAGGAAGTGGATCGGACATTTTCTGTTATATTCAGAAATATGGCCAATACGCTGCGTAGTCCAGCATACATATGGGATGGCAAGGAAGTTATTGAAGCGAACAGCGTGATAGCCAAAGGGGTTACGGAGGCGGGGCGTTCCTTGGAAAATCAGATGCTTCGTCCCCAAGAGGGTTGGAATGTGTATTTTTATATGCGAAAAGAGCAGCTGGATTCGATCCAAAACATGATGCAGTTGATCGCACAAATGTATCAGCATATGCCGCAGGCCAAGCTTCTGGCCGAGCTGTTCGACCAGCTTAGCAATGACGTTTTGGCTGGACATTATACGGGACAGACTGAGAAGCTGCTGGAGCAGGTTCGTGAAGAATTTAAAGCAATGGAGCTTCCCGCAACCCGGGAGGAATTTGAGATTCGTTCGGCATTATTGCAGCTTACACATGAGCTTCATCAGTATTTGAAAATTGCGAAAAAGGACAAGGCCCCTACTCCAGTGAAAAATTAGAGTAAAAGGCCTTGAGCGGCTACTATCCATGACGGACAGTAGCCTTTTCTTGTTCAGTGATGGTAGAAGCCGGATGACTCAAAGTCCGTTTGTGCCGAATTCGGTCTGTGATCCATAAGACAGCGGTGATCAGGCAAGGGTACAGCATAGCCCATCCGACAAAGGGGAAAACGATCGCCGTAGAGATGAACGATATCCAACTAATGGCAACGCCCCAGCGACTACCACGCAGAAGCTTAATTCCTGCTGCACAACCGCCTAGATAGGTCAGAATAAAGGTGGCGTTCGGGAACTGGATCAGGTTAGTGAGTGAAACAGTACCACTACCGTACAACACCATAATGATCACGAAGCAGACGCTAAGAAAAGCAATGCCACCGATAGGGGTATGGAATCGTTGGGATAACATGCCCATCCAGCGAAAGGCCTGTCCTTGCCGGGATAAAGCATAAGCGACACGTGAAGCGGCACCAACATAAGCAATAATAGTAGCGGTACAAATAAAGATACCCGTCAAGCCTGCAATTATCGCGCCCCATGGCCCGATAGCCCGACTAATCACCCATACGAGCGAAGCATCCGAATCCCCTGCAAGGTAACTTTGTGTGCCCACAGTAGCCAGCGCAGTTAAGAAATAAAGCAAACCAACAATGACGGCTGCAATGGTCACGCCTTTAACGGCTGCTCTCTGGGGATTGGTGAATTCCTCTGACATATGGGACACAGCCTCCCAACCGATGAAGCACCAGAACAGAATCGCGGCCGCTTGACCGACAGGGAACCAGCCATGTGGAACAAACGGGGTGAAATGGACTGTTTCCATCTGAGGAAGTGCTGCGGCAATGGCGAATATGAGGACGGCAACGATAGCTATGACGACAGCGATCTGAATACGTCCCGCGACCTTCATGCCGATCCAATTGATGATCAGGCCCACCGCCAACATAGCAGCGGCTAACATCATGCGGCTTTCCTCTCCCCAGCCCATGGCTGCGGTCATATAGCCAGCTCCAGTGAGTGCGGCAACAGGTGCCCCAATCGGAACCGACATAAGAAAAAACCACCCGATATAAGCACCAGCACGTGGTGAAAAGGCCAACGTGACAAAATGCGATACCCCTCCCGCATTCGGAAATTTGGCGGATAGAAGACCCATGGAAAGTGCCATTGGCAGGATGAGCAGGGTCATAAAACCCCATGCCAGCAGCGATGCCGGTCCCGCCATTTGGGCGGCAAGTCCAGGCACAATCAATATCCCCGAACCCAGTACAGCTCCGATATAGAGTGCAATGGCCTGTGGAAGACCAATGGTGGATTGAAGTTTACTTTCATTTGTCATGCAGAAAAGCCTTCTTTCTCTTGTTATTTTCTCCAGCTTATCAGATAATCAATCTATCGGAAAAACGGAATATAACGATTGCTTGCATCGGAAAAACCGATTGAAGGAGCGGATTATGGAATCGCGGCATTTGTTTACCTTTTTAAATGTAGTTGAGGCAGGCAGTTTTACGCGAGCAGCGCGTATACTGGATTATGCACAGTCGAGTATCACTGCTCAAATTCAAACGCTGGAGGCAGAGTTGGGTACGCCGCTTTTTGATCGCATTGGCAAGAAAATCATGCTGACGGATGCTGGACGACGTTTGCTGCCCTATGCGCAGGAAATTTCCAAGATGCATGCTATGGCCAAGGATGCGCTTCGTTCAGAAACGGAATTGGCAGGCACGCTGAAAATAGGAGCACCAGAGTCTCTGGCCGCTTTTCGTCTACCGAGTCTGATCCGTGAGTACAGAGAACGGTATCCGAAGGTTAAAATTGTCCTTAAACCCGGCGAATGCTGGGAATTACGCGATTTGATCCGCTCCGGTGAGCTGGATTTGGCTTTTTTGCTTCAGCCTGAGACGGAGGATAGAGAACTGAATGTCACCACGCTTATTCATGAGCCGATGGCCTTGGTTGCTCCACTTAAGCATTCGCTGGTTACCTATACCCGGGTAGAGCCTGCTGACTTGAAAGACGAAACCATTTTGCATACGGAGGCAGGATGTACGTACCGTATCCTTTTTGAGCAGTATTTGAATAAACACGGTATTTTTTCAGACCCTAGCCTGGAATTTTGGAGTATTGAAGCCATCAAGCAGTGTGTCATGGCTGGATTGGGTATCGCGCTGCTTCCGCTGGTAACGGTACAAAACGAGCTGCGAGAAGGTAAAATGGCGCGTTTAGCCTGGGATGACAGTGAACAGCAGGTGGCTACTCAGGTCGCCTATCACACGAAAAAGTGGAAATCCCCGGCTCTTAGTGAATTTTTACAGATCGTTGAGCAGCATGTAACACATTGGCGTGCATGAGTTCAAGCCATCGCGGCATATGCTTATACAAATAATATTTTTTCCTTTTCGCCTATTCACTCAACATTCGCCCACAACCTGCATACATATGTATGGAATGATTGATTGTATGGAGGAGGTTCAAGAATGGCATTAAGTCATAAAAATCGTAGAGAGATTATTACCAAAGCGATCTGTGGTAAAGGTCGCAGATTCTCTACCGTAACCCATACCGTAACTCCGCCGAATAATCCGACGAGCATTTTAGGGGCATGGATTATTAACCACCAGTATGAAGCTGTGGCGGCGGGGGACGGCATTGAGGTCGTCGGGACGTATGATATCAATATTTGGTACTCATACGATAAAAACTCGCAGACCGATGTGGCCAAGGAAACGGTGTCGTACGTGGAAAATGTGCCGCTCTCGTATCTTGATCCGAAGCACCGGGCGTCTACAGTGGAAGTATCCGCCGAAGCTACACAGGAGCCGAGTTGCGTCGAGGCCAGTGTGTCTTCTGGAGGTGGCAGCGTAATGATCCGGGTCGAGCGGGAATTTGCGGTGGAGCTGGTGGCGGAAACGAAGATTGTTGTAGAAGTATTCCCGAATGGTAGCAGCGATGATTTTGACAAAGACTTTGATTTTGGAGCGGAAGAGGGGGACTATGAGGAGCTCGACCCCGACCTCATTGACGACGAGCTCTGACAGAAGTAACCAAAAAGAGGGCCGCTTTACTCTTTGCGCCGGCTGATTCTGCGCAGGGGGCAAAGGCCCTCCTTTTTTGTTATTGTGGGTTGAAATTGGGTTGAAATCCGTACGTAGTCCGTAGGGGGGAATATGATGCAGCAGCCGGGACAGGCGCTCATACGCTTCAGACAGATGCCAAATGATGAAAAAAAGCGTAGACTGGAGCGTTCAGGCATAGCGGTGCAGTGGATGGATAGCAGTATAGCAGATTTTGCGATAGGCTACGCGGTGCAAATCCATCTACTGCGAGTGTTGGAAATTCGTAGACGTGCCATCGAAGGCCCTTCCAAAGTCCGCGCATACGATCTGTCTGAACTGGATCAACATTCACCGCTCTATGTCCGGATGGAGCGGCTGGCTGTACGAGCGTTGTACACCCTGGGTTTGGACAGTGGTGAGGTGGTACTGACGCCGCTGGGGGAGCGCAGCTGTCAGGTGCGCGAAATCTCGGCACAGCCATGGCTGAACGATGGACGTTTGGCCACGCTATATGAAATTGCTGCGCGCGAAGGGGATGTTGAGAGTGAGAATCTTTCAGCGCAACGAGGAAGAGATCGACTGCTCATCGGAATGGACCCTGAATTTGTGCTGGTTCGTATGCCCGAGGGACGGGTCGTTCCGGCCTCAAGATATTTGGGTCGTCTCGGCATAGCCGGCTGCGATGCTGTTACTCGTCGAGGACGAACACTGTATCCAGTCGCTGAGCTTCGCCCTGCGCCGAGTGGAGATCCGGCCCATCTGCTGAAGCACCTGCGTCAAGCTTTTGCAACAGCAGCCCGGCGCATTGCCGACCACACACTCATCTGGCAGGCAGGGGGGATGCCACAACCGGGTTTTCCGCTGGGCGGACATCTGCATTTCAGCGGGGTTTCGCTAAACGGTGCCTTGCTTCGGGCACTAGATAACTATTTGGCACTGCCTTTGGCGCTACTGGAAGACAAGCGTGCGACTCGGCGCAGACCGCATTATGGCAATTTAGGTGATTTTCGCCGTCAGTCGTATGGAGGCTTTGAATATCGTACACTGCCCAGTTTTCTTATCTCGCCACAGCTGGCGAAAGGTGTGATTGGAATGGCGTTTCTCATTGCCTCTCAATATCCGCGTTTGCAACGTAGGCCGCTGGGTGAGGAGGAGGCTCACAGAGCCTTTTATGAAGGAAATCAACTTGTCCTTAAAGAGTATATGGAACCTCTTATTTTGGACATGGTTTCACTGGAAATATACTCGCAATATGAAGCTTATGTAGCGCCATTGCTGGACAGCCTCCGCAAGGGGAAACAGTGGGATGAATCACGGGATTTGCGCCCGTATTGGAAGCTTACGTAAAATGAAGTGTCGACACCAGGAATGGTTTCATGTTATCGACTGTCATTTTTGATATAATGAGAGATAATTATAAGTTTAAACGGAACAAAGTGTGGGGGTTAGTAAACGGTATGTCCAAATATACACCGATGATAGAGCAATATTTATCCATAAAAGAGCAGGCCAAAGATGCATTTTTGTTTTTCCGCCTGGGAGATTTTTACGAGATGTTTTTCGATGATGCAATTCTTGCATCCAAGGAGCTGGAAATTACACTTACGGGTCGTGAGGGTGGCGCCACGGAAAAAATTCCGATGTGCGGCGTGCCTTATCATTCAGCGGAAAATTACATACAGCGCCTCATTGAGAAGGGTTATAAAGTGGCTATATGTGAGCAAATGGAGGAAGCCTCAGCTACGAAGGGGATGGTGCGACGGGATATTGTCCGCGTTGTGACCCCGGGTACGGTAATGGAAGGAAAGGTGCTGGGCGACAAATCCAACAACTACATGGTATGTGTCACAGAGACGGACGGGATGCTGGCGCTGGCGGCGTGCGACTTGTCAACAGGTGAATTGTATGTGACCTCTGTGCCTGATTCGAAAGAATGGCTACTAGATGAAATTAACATTTATGAGCCTTCCGAAATGTTGGGGGATGGTCATCTGCTCGATTTTGTGACATCCCGTATGTCCCCCGTTGGACGGCGTGTTGTGTATACGGCTTGGGACAAATCCAAGGATGATCTGGTTCGGGATCAATTTGGGGAACCCACGTGGGCAAGGCTTACGGAGGAACGTAGACGGTGCGTATCGCGCCTGATTTCCTATTTGAATGAAACGCAAAAAAGATCGTTAGGCCAATTGACCCAAATCTCGGTATATGAGCCAAACCATTTTATGATTCTGGATCCATTTACCCGCCGGAATCTGGAACTGGTGGAGACGGTACGTGAACGCTCCAAGAAAGGCTCGCTGCTGTGGCTGTTGGATCGCACAGAGACATCCATGGGAGCGCGTCTGTTGCGTCGTTGGATTGACAAGCCGTTGTTGAGCAGCAGTCTTATTGAGGAGCGCTTGGAGGCGGTGGACAAGCTATATCACCAGTTTATTTTCCGAGAGGATGTACGTGCTCAGCTTAAAGAGATTTATGATCTGGAGCGTCTGGTTGGACGGATCGCCTTTGGCAGTGCTAATGCACGTGATCTGATCGCCCTCAAGCTGTCGCTGGCCCGAATTCCGTCTTTACGCGAATTGTGCGCTGAATCTCCTTCGAAGACGCTGAGACGAATTGCACAAATGCTGGATAGCTGTACAGACCTGTGTGCGTTGATTGAGGAAGCGGTGGCGGATGAACCGCCGATTTCCGTAAGGGATGGAGGTCTTATTAAGGAAGGCTACCATCAGCGTCTGGACGAACTGCGCGAGGCGAGTGTGAACGGTAAGCGTTGGATCGCTGAGCTAGAGGCCAAGGAACGTGCAGCAACCGGCATTCGGTCACTTAAGATTGGATACAACAAAGTATTTGGTTATTATATCGAAGTGACCAAATCCAATTTGGCTTCATTACCAGAAGGTCGATATGAACGCAAACAGACGCTAGCGAATGCGGAACGGTATATTACACCGGAGTTGAAGGAAAAGGAATCTCTAATTCTGGAAGCCGAGGATAAAATGGTTGATCTGGAGTACACGCTTTTCACCGAGCTTCGCAGTAAACTGAACGCTGAAATTCCACGTTTGCAAAAGCTGGCAGAACAAGTTGCTGAAATTGACGTGTATCAGTCGCTGGCTTCGGTTAGCTCGGAACGGGGATTTGTGAAACCTGAGCTGACTACAGGATATGATTTCGTAGTCGAGCAGGGGCGCCATCCCGTGGTGGAAGCCGTAATGAAAGATGGCGGTTTTATCGCAAACAGCACGGTGTTGGAGGAAGCCGATGCGCATATTCTACTTATCACTGGGCCGAATATGGCTGGGAAAAGTACGTATATGCGTCAGGTTGCACTTATTGCAATTATGGCTCAAATTGGCTGCTTTGTCCCTGCTGCACGTGCCAAGGTGCCGATGCTGGATCGTATTTTTACACGGATCGGCGCGGCGGATGATCTCATCGGCGGGCAGAGTACGTTTATGGTCGAAATGGCAGATATCCAAGTAATGACGGACAAGGCAACTCCGCGAAGCTTGATCATTATTGATGAACTGGGACGAGGTACATCCACCAGTGAAGGAATGGCAATTGCACAGGCAGTCATCGAATTTGTCCATGACACGATCGGCTGTAAGGCGCTGGTATCCACGCATTTCCATGAGCTGGCGCATTTGGAGCAAGGCCTGTCTTCGCTGCGAAATTACTCTATGGCCGTGCAGGAAAGCGGCGACAAGGTGAATTTCTTGCGCAAGCTCATACCGGGAGCGGCTAGCAGTAGCTATGGTATTTATTGTGCTCGGCTTGCAGGCTTGCCCAATAACATTATTGAGCGAGCGAATGGACTGCTGAATGGTTTTGAACAGGCAGCGGCTCAAGTAACGGCAGGTACCGAGACAGTAGTAGGAGGGAAGGAAGGGACTGATCTTCGTACAGTTTCAGGGACAGAAAATATTTCTTCTTTGACCGAATATAATTCAGGCCAGACATTGCGAGAAAGCGGAGAAACTGCATCATCAGCTCAGTCTTTATCACAGCAGGCCACCCTGATAAAAAAAGATAATCTGCAGACGGTGGAAACTTCCAGCACGTTGGAGCAAGGAGCAACCGAAGTGGTACAGCTGTCCATTTTCGGAGAGCAGGAGCTTGCCTCCTCCAAGTCACACGCAGAGACAGTAGAGGCTAATCCGATTGTGCGCCAAATTTTGCGCAAAGTGAAAAATGCTGATGTCATGAATATGACTCCTTTACAGGCAATGCAGCTATTAAATGATCTTAAAAACAAGGCTAATGGCCTGTAGTTAAAATAAGTGACATTATTCTTATTTTTCATCACACTTTGAAGTCAGGAGGAGGTTAAGAGGATGTCTAAAATTCGGGTACTGGATGAACATATTGCGAACCAGATTGCTGCCGGTGAGGTCGTAGAACGTCCAGCCTCCGTCGTGAAGGAGCTGGTGGAAAATGCGATTGATGCAGGCGGTACGCGGGTGGACGTATGGGTAGAAGAGGGCGGCCTGCAAAGTATCCGGGTGACGGATAATGGAAGTGGCATTGAGCCTGAAGATGTGGAAACGGCATTCTATCGGCACGCGACAAGCAAAATTGGACATGGTCGCGACCTGTTTCAGATCACAAGTCTCGGCTTCCGAGGAGAGGCGTTGCCAAGTATTGCGGCTGTATCGAAAGTAGAGTTGCTTACAGCAGCCGGAGATGACGGACGTGCCCGTAAATTAGTGATTGAGGGCGGTAAGCTGTTGCTTCACGAGGATGCTGCTAGTAGACAAGGGACGGATTTTACCGTACGGGAGCTGTTTTATAATACACCTGCACGGCTGAAATATATGAAAACAATCCAGACCGAGCTGGGACACATTTCGGATGTATTGTATCGAATGGCGCTTTCGCATCCAGAAGTAGCCTTCACATTGCGGCATAATGGCAATACATTGCTGCAAACGCTGGGTAATGGTGATTTGCTGCAGGTGATTGCCGCTATTTACGGAACTTCTGCGGCGAAATCCATGCTGCTGCTGGAAGGAGAGAGCCTCGATTACCGAATTAGCGGCTATGTCAGCCGTCCAGAGTGGACGAGATCAAATCGAAATGCGATCTCTACGGTAGTGAATGGACGTTTTGTGCGAAGCTACGGGCTTAATCAGGCGTTGCTCAAGGCGTATCATACCTTGTTGCCTATCAATCGTTTTCCGCTGGCTGTGATCCAACTGGAAATGCATCCTTCTTTGGTGGATGTTAACGTTCATCCTGCCAAGCTGGAGGTAAGGTTCAGCAAAGAAGCTGAACTGTTTCAGTTGGTTGAAGATTCGGTAAAAGCTGTTTTAGGGCAGCAAGTGCTGATTCCGAAGGCAGTCAAGCGCGAGATCGGTGGCAAGGACAGTGGCTCGTTTGTGCAGGAGCAGTTTCACTTCTCGAAGGGAAATAGTGTGGAAGGGGATGCTCCTTCCGGCAAAGACCAGGGGGGAGCACTGCCACTTTCCGTGACTTCGCCGGAGAGCCAGGTACCGCGCCAATCCAATTACTTGAACAGAAACGAAGAGAATAACAGAGGTAGCCAGGAGCGTGAGCAACGTCCGAGCAGGGATAGCCTCTCAGTCATTGGACGGGCAAACAACCTTTCAGGTAAAAGTATTAGTGATGATGAACTGGATGCAGATTTTGTAGAAGAAAACAGCGGGAGTGAAGTTAGAGGGGACGTGCCGCTCCCTGATGGAGCGACTGTACAGTCGTCCGAAGGAGATAGTGCCGCAATAGGCACATCTTCCTTATACAGTGGAGGGATACAGGAAACGGCTGCTTCTGCTGCTTACCCATCTTCTATGCCGCCGATTGCGGGACACGCTACGGATTCCCGTCATTTCGCGGATCAGAAGCCGCGCCAGCAACGCCTAGATGCCGAGCAATTGGCAGCGGTGTCGGGAGAAGCTCCAGAGTTGCCCACTTTTCCTGAACTGAATTTAATCGGTCAGCACCATGGGACATATCTGATTGCGCAGAACGACCAGGGCTTGTATTTAATTGATCAACATGCCGCGCATGAACGGGTGAATTATGAATTTTATTATGAAAAATTCGGCAATCCTGCGTCAGTATCGCAGGAACTGCTACTGCCAATTACACTGGATTTTACGCCTTCCGAGACGGAAAAGTTGAAAACAAGGCTGCACTGGTTTGAACAGGCGGGGGTGTATTTGGAGCATTTTGGCGGTCAAACCTTCCGTGTCAGCTCTTACCCGTACTGGCTTCCCCAAGGGGAAGAAGCGGATGTCATTGAGGAAATGGCCGGATGGGTGCTGGAGGAAAGAGCCATTGATCTTGCTAAGCTGCGGGAAGCAGCCTCAATTATGTGCTCCTGCCGGGCTTCGATTAAAGCAAACCAGAAGCTGACTGACCGACAGGCTATCGTGCTGCTAGAGCGTTTGGCAGCATGCAAACAACCATATACTTGCCCTCATGGGCGACCTATTGTGGTTTCCTTTTCCACATATGATTTAGAGAAGCTGTTTAAAAGAGTAATGTAAGGGAGTATATATATGTTGCAGGATCGGGAAAACCGTGAAGAAGAAGAGCGGTCGAGGCTACGGGAGAAGCAAGTCGAATTACTGGTCACGACAGGGGATTCCCCCTCGGCAGAGGTTATGGAGCGAGCGAAGCTGCTTGCAGCCGAGTTAGGGGTTCTGTATGCCCCTCGTCGTGGTATATCGGTAGCTAAGCTAATTGCGGCTCACAGAGTCCGTCAAGCGTTGGTTCTGGTGCAGGGCGGAGTGAGGCTGATTAGTCCAGAACAATCACCGATGGTTTTTCACCCGAGTATGGGCTTCATTCGCGCCAAACGAGTATTAAAGGGTGAACCTGACCCGATGTTGACGGCTGCCCGGATCGTCCCGGGTGATATTGTGCTGGATTGCACCGCAGGACTTGGTACGGATTCTCTTCTATTTTCAATTGGAACTGGAAGCTCTGGACAAGTCACGGCTGTGGAGAGTTCTTTCCCCGTCTATGCTTTAATCAAGGATGGAATGAGGCATTACCGTTCCGGCAACGCTGAAGTAGATCAGGCCTTTTCCAACATTGACGTTCGTTTTGGTCATCATTTGGACTATTTGCGTAGTTTGCCGGATCGCAGTATAGATATTATTTACTTTGACCCTATGTTCCGTGATCCGTTGCTCGATTCCAGCGCAATCGGTCCATTGAGAGGGTTGGCTAACCCAGACGCGTTGAGTGAGGAAAGTATTATTCATGCGAAACGGATTGCACGAAAAACAATTGTATTAAAAGAAAAACGGGGTAGCGGGGAATTTGCCCGCCTCGGCTTCCGTGTGGAGCAGCGGGGCACAACGAAAACAGTGTACGGAGTGATTGATATTGACAGTGGCACCTAAGCCTAAACTACTTGTTCTTGTTGGCCCGACTGCGGTTGGCAAGACGAAACTAAGCATCGAGATGGCTCGACAATTTGACGCAGAAATTATTTCCGGGGATTCCATGCAGGTATACCGTCATATGGACGTTGGAACCGCCAAAATTTCCGAACAGGAAATGGAAGGAATCAAGCACCATTTAATTGATATTCATGAGCCAGAATACCCATATTCAGTAGCCCAATTTCAGGAAGACTGTCGTCGTCTCATACCTGATATTCAATCTAGAGGAAAGCTACCGTTTATCGTAGGCGGAACAGGTTTATATGTAGAATCAGTCTGCTATGAATACCAGTTTTCCGAGGTAGGGGCTGACGAAGCTTTTCGTCAGGAACAGCTTGACTATGCCGAACAGTTTGGAGCTGAGGCGCTTCATGCGCGACTACAGGCGGTTGATCCCGAAAGTGCACTTCGTTTGCATCCTAATGATCGTCGTCGTGTCGTTCGGGCACTGGAAATTTACCATGTTAGCGGAACGACACTAAGCTCTCAACTTGCCAGTCAAAAAAAGGAATCTCCCTACCAACTCTGCATTGTAGGTTTGACAATGGATAGGCAAATGCTATATAAACGTATTGAAGACCGAATTGACGGGATGCTCGATCAAGGGCTTGTTGCTGAGGTAACCTCCTTAATGGAACGGGGAGTGCGAAGCGATGCCATCTCCATGCAAGGTCTAGGCTATAAAGAGATATCCTCCTACCTGCGGGGAGAAGTGTCTTTGGAAGAGGCGGTGACTTGGCTAAAACGGGATACGCGTCATTTTGCGAAGCGACAGCTCTCGTGGTTTCGCCATATGAAGGATATCCAGTGGGTAGATGTCACTGATTTCGGAAATTTTTCTGCTCATGCAGCCCGAATACACGAAATTATAGCAGGAAAGTTCCGGACAGACCTTGAATATACTTCAAAACAATCCAAATGATTATTGGGGGTACGGCTAAAATGAACAAGTCCATTAATATCCAAGATACGTTTCTGAATCAATTGCGCAAGGATTCTATACCTGTAACGGTATACCTCATCAATGGATTTCAGGTGCGAGGGACGATTAAAGCATTTGACAATTTTACGATTGTTATCGACTCGGATGGAAAGCAACAGCTGATTTACAAGCATGCCATCTCCACCTTTACACCGCAACGCAATGTATCGCTTGTACAGCAACAGGATAACGCTAGCGATAACTGATTACGGCTTGACGGTCGCCCGGGTTCATGAAACTTTTCAGGCGCCCGTCTCGTCTAACTGTATAGGAATGTGACCGGGAGCAACCTGATCAGGGTTGTTCTTTTCATTCCGTTTACTTTCATGCTGCCGACAGCAAGCTTTAAGCTTATGTTAGGTATCATATGATTATTCGCGAAAGGGAGTCAGGGGAATGCCAAACGATTCATTGTCCAGATCCGGCAATCGCAATAGAAACACATCTAAAGAGAAGCCGAAGGGCAAGAAAAAGAAAATAACAGGTAAGCGAGTGGGGTGGACGCTATTTATTACAGCGGCGTTAGCTATATTTTGCGCACTTGGTGGATACTTATTTGTCATGGTTAATGGCGAAAAAATTTACAAAGCCAACAAGGACAAAATTACAGTGAACGAGACATCGAAGGTTTATGACCGCAACGGTGTGCTCATGGGTGAGTTGTCTGTGCAAAAAAGCGATCCTGTCAAAAGTGAAGAAATTCCACCGCTGCTCAAAAAAGCATTTATCGCAACCGAGGATAAGCGTTTTATGGAGCATCAAGGGGTTGATATTTGGTCTATCGGCCGGGCAGCCGTTAAGGATATTGTGGCCCGTTCGGCAGTGGAGGGCGGCAGTACGCTGACTCAGCAGCTGGCCAAAAACTTGTTTTTGACACGTGACAAAACCTTTTTCCGTAAAGCGACAGAGGTATCCATCGCAATGGCGCTGGAGCGGAATTTGACTAAAGATGAAATTATTACACTTTACCTGAACCGGATTTGGTTTGGACGCTCGTATTCTGGAATTAAGGCAGCGTCGGAAGGCTATTTTGGGCAAACGGATTTGAATAAATTAAAATTGTGGCAGGTCGCTACACTGGCAGCTATTCCAAAAGGGCCATCCAAGTATAATCCGATTAGTAACCCAGAAAACTCAAAGGCCCGGCGTGCTGTGGTTCTCCAGCTGATGTTTGAGCAAGGGATGATTGGGAAGCAAGAGATGGAAGAGGCCAAAGCTGTAAATTACGATTACAAACAGCCGGAAAAAGTTCAAAAGTATCAAAATTTTATGGAATATGTAATGGATGAGGCAGAGGATGCGTTGCCAGGAGTTAGCGGTAATGATCTGATTATTGGTGGTTATAAAATTCATACCACAATGGATGCCCAGGCTCAAAATGCGCTGGATCAGGCGATGGCAGATGATGACATGTTCGAAAAAAGTCCGGACGATCAGCCTGTTCAAGCCTCGATGGTCATTATTAACAACCAGACAGGTGGAATTGCCGCGATGGCACCCGGACGGGATTACAAAAAGGGAACCTTCAATCGTGCGACACAGAGCCGCAGACAGCCAGGATCGGCATTTAAGCCGATTGTAGCCTATGCGCCAGCTCTTGAATCCGGTAAGTTTACGATGGATACCCCTTTGAGTAACGAACGCCAGAGTTTTAACGGATACAGTCCGAAAAACTTGCATGGTTACTCGTCGACCATCAGCATGCTCGACGCCATTACGAAATCTGAAAATATTCCGCCTGTATGGTTGCTGAACCAAATCGGTGTGGAAAAAGGGGTTCAATTTGCCGAGAGCGTAGGAATTCCGATGGACAAAAATGATCACTCACTTGCTATCGCATTGGGTGGATTAAGCAAAGGAACGAATACCCTTGAAATGGCGCAGGCGTACAGCGCTTTTGCCAATAAAGGACAATTCCAAAAAGCTTATTCTATTAAGCGAATTAACAATAGTGATGATCAAGTTGTTTATACTCATGAAGAGGAAACTAAATCTGTAATGAGTGAAAAAACGGCTTATGAAATGACACAAATGATGCAAAATGTAGTCAATAGCGGTACAGGTCGCAAAGCACGTATTGACTGGCCTGTAGCTGGTAAAACGGGTACGACCCAAAGTGGGATTAGCGGTAACAGTGGTAACCGGGACATCTGGTTTGTCGGTTATACACCGGAATATACCGGAGCGGTATGGATGGGTTATGACAAGCCGGACAGCAAGCATATGCTGAGAAACTACAGTGGGCAGTCGGCAGCCTTTTTCGGAAGGGTCATGGGTGAAGCTCTCAAGGGACACCCGGTTACGCAATTCAGCGAGCCGAAGGGATATGAACCACCAGTTGAGCAGAAGCCAGAAGAGCCGGTTCAGGCTACCGCTCCGAGCGGACTGAGCGGGTCTTATAGTCAGGACACCCAAATTGTATCGTTATCCTGGACTGCGGCTACGGGGGATAATGTACAATACCGCGTGTATCGCAAGGGGACTTCCGATACAGGCTTTACGGCAATCATGGAGGCCATGAAGGGCACGAGTGGTGAAGACACGTCTCCTATAGCTGGAAACACGTATGAATATTATGTAGTAGCTTATGGGGCGGATGGTAAAGAATCCGAGGCTTCTAATACGATCCGTGTGGAAATTCCGGCAGAGACTACTCCGGTTGATCCACAGCCAGGGACTGATCCAAACGAGAATGGAACCTTACCGGATAATGGCGGGGCTACAGACGGACAAAACGGTACAGATCAGGGAAATACATCTCCTGGCGGTATCAATAACAATAATGGCTCAGGTCAGGTTCCGGCATCTCCTGGGGATACTAATGGGAATGGTGCTGGCGGCACAGGTAACAATAGTGGAAATTCCGGCAATGGAAACGATACTAATCAGGGAAATGGTCAGACTACTACACCGGATGCAGGCATTTCTGATGAAGATACTATGGTAAATCCAGAAAACACGGATGCATCTACGACTGAAGTTACAACGGATGGAACTCAAGAAGGCAATTCCAACGGTCATTCGAACTCCAATCGTGGACGTCACAATCGGAATTAGCAAGTATTGCTTTATGCAAGTTGAATTTGTTTCAAATCAAAGGTATTCTCAGTCCGTGAACTGGTCTGAGAATACCTTTTTTGCTGTTTTAAAGGGGTTCTTTTTGAGTGTACAGTTTAAATATGGTAAGCTGGTTTTACCAATGTTGGAGAGGAACATCATTTATGAAGCGCAAATTCGGAGACCGGGCCAACTGGCGCAGAATCACCAATCGCAAGTTTGCTTGCCGGTATGTAGAAAGTGACGCGTTTACAGGATATGTGACCCTGTATACAATTTTGAGTCTCAAGGAGCCGTTATGGAAAAGTTACGGTGGTCATACGTTTTGCATAGCCGATAAAGGATATTCCTGGCTGCAATATTATCCAAAAGGTGAGCACTACGTGGTGACTGCTATGTTTGATAATCGGGAGCAAATCGTTGAATGGTATATTGATACCTGCCGAAATCAGGGTGTGACCGATCAAGGAGTCCCTTGGTTTGACGATTTGTATTTAGATGTTGTGGTGCTTAAAAACGGTGAAATCTTCCTAGTGGATGAGGATGAATTGGAGGAGGCGTTACAACGGGGGCATATCTCAACGCAAGAGGCAGAATTGGCTAACCGTACAGCGGCTGATGTGTTACATCAGATAGATGCCCACGTGTTCCCCTATTTTAAAATGTCACTGAAACACCGGTCAGAATGGTTTCACAACGGTGATTTCAAGAGAGAACGGTGAAAGTTTTGCAGTGGATTAAAGACACTGGGCCCAAACGTCCTGAGTTGAAAAGCAGGCAGAGTCGCCTTAAGAAAATATCTATGGTATCCAAGCGTCTTGTACTTTGTTTGATGATTTTCATTTTGGTCGGATTGGTATGGGCAGGTATCCGAGTGTGGAACATGAATACGGCTGCCTCTACCACTCCGCTCCAGCAAGTGCAAATTGGTATCGTACTAGGTGCTTCTATGTGGGGAGCTGAGCCCAGCCCTGGATTGAAGGAAAGGCTGGAAGAAGCCTTGCACTTATACCGCAACGGGACGGTACAGCGTCTAATTGTAAGTGGGGGACTGGATAAACCAGATTTTCC
The DNA here is from genome assembly GCF_038008045.1 of Paenibacillus sp. FSL P2-0173. Taxonomy (NCBI): domain Bacteria; kingdom Bacillati; phylum Bacillota; class Bacilli; order Caryophanales; family Paenibacillaceae; genus Paenibacillus; species Paenibacillus sp. FSL P2-0173. The sequence continues at coordinate 597,693 of NZ_JBBOYK010000001.1, read as the reverse complement.
GTATACGGAGGCTGAGGGCATGCAACGCTATTTGGTAGATAAAGGGGTCCCTGTACAGCATATTGTGTTGGAAAACCATGCGACCAGTACTTACGAAAATCTGCTCTATAGCCAGCGCATTATGAAGGAATATGGATGGACCTCCACCGTGATCATTACACATAGCTATCATGGCCCTCGGGCGATGGAGATTGCTCAATTCTTGAATTTTGATCATCCTCAGATGGCTCTGACGGAATCCAAAGTGCTCAATATGCCAATTCATCAATCAAGAGAAGTATTGGCATACGCTAAATGGACGCTGCAACGGTGGTGGATCAGCGCTCAAACTTGGGTTGCCTGAATTTAAGAAAAGGCTTTGTGCACGTTCCCGTTGCTTTTATGCTAATAAGGACATGCCAGACCGAATACATTAATAGGGTAAGCTGTGCCTGAAGAAATGTTGAGGTGATGGATGCATGAACGGACGGGGAATCGCCGCGGGCAAGCGGTCGGAGGAGAGACCTTCCAGACAAATTAATGTCGTGCTGCGTAGCCCGGAGCCGATAGCTTCGGTGACTGTGGACGAGACGGAAGCAGTGGCTTCAACCAAGTCACAGGCGCTACCGCAGTATCTCAGTCTTTATCAGGAAATTCAGAAAGAACTCGATCATCTCGTCGGCTTGGATAACATCAAAGACCTGGTATTTGAGGTATATGCCTTTTTGCAAATCGCCCATATGCGCACGGATGCGGGATTGTTGAGCAATGCACACGTATATCACATGATTTTCAAAGGAAATCCAGGTACGGGGAAAACGACAGTAGCCCGCATTATCGCTAAAATGCTGCAAAAAATGGGGGTACTGAGCAAAGGTCATCTGATTGAAGTGGAGAGGGCTGATCTGGTCGGTGAGTATATTGGGCACACTGCACAGAAAACGCGAGATCTGGTAAAGAAATCTCTTGGCGGCGTGTTGTTCATTGATGAGGCTTACAGTTTGGCACGCGGAGGGGAAAAGGATTTTGGAAAAGAAGCGATTGATACCTTGGTAAAGTCCATGGAAGATCAAAAAAATCAATTTATTTTGATTCTCGCTGGATACTCGGGGGAAATGGACTTTTTTTTACGAACGAATCCTGGTCTTCCTTCTCGCTTTCCAATCCAGTTGGATTTTCCTGATTATACTGTAGATCAGCTTATCCAAATTTCCGAGCTGATGGCCAAGGAGCGGGATTATATTCTCATGCCTCAGTCCATAATTAAAATGAAGGAGCATTTGCTAAACGAGCGTAATGACAGTCTTCATGCATTTAGTAATGCACGCTATGTTCGTAACGTGATTGAAAAAGCGATTCGGCACCAAGCTGTCAGGTTGCTCAATCAGTACCGGAGCGGGCAACCCGGCAAGCAGGAATTGATGACGCTGCGTCCAGAGGATTTGAAAATGGACAAAAGATAGGCGATAATAGGAATCTGAATCACATCGAATGGTATGACATCGAACGGGGGCCGGCCTGAACATCAGGTCGGTCTCTGTTCGAGAGTTGACATGAAAATAAAGGAGCAAACAATATGGCGAACTCCACTCATGATACACAAACTGAAATGCAGGACAAGGCGGTACTGGTCAGTCTGATTACGGATGAAGTCAAACGATCTGGCATCAATACGGAATACTCGTTGGATGAGCTGGTGAAATTGGCTGAGACAGCGGGAGTTGAAGTACTGAGCGTCCTGACACAGAATAAGGAAGCCAAGGATTCAAAATGGTTTATTGGCAAAGGAAAAGTAGAGGAATTGCGTGCAGTTGCTGAAGAATTGGGAGCGAATACAGCTATTTTTGATCAGGAGCTCTCGGGAGCTCAGGTACGAAATCTGGAAGAAAGTCTGGATCTCAAAATTATTGACCGGACACAGTTGATTCTGGACATTTTTGCTCAACGTGCAAAAACACGGGAAGGTATTATTCAGGTTGAACTGGCGCAGTTGTCATATTTACTCCCCCGTTTGTCTGGACATGGCAAAAATCTCTCGCGTCTCGGTGGCGGAATCGGAACACGTGGTCCTGGTGAAAGCAAGCTGGAGACAGACCGTCGTCATATTCGTGACCGAATCAGTGATCTGAAACGCCAACTGGAGGAAGTGACTCGTCACCGGTATTTGCACAGGGAGCGCAGACAAAAGAGCGGTATTGTTCAGGTTGCACTTGTTGGCTATACCAATGCGGGCAAATCGACGCTGTTGAAGCAACTGACAGCAGCCGATGTATATATTGAGAACCAACTGTTTGCGACGCTGGATCCTACCTCCAGAACAATGGAGCTACCGAGTGGAAAAGAAATTATTCTTACGGATACAGTCGGTTTTATCCAAAATCTTCCTCATGATTTGGTTGCTTCCTTCCGGGCTACTTTGGAGGAGGCGAATGAGGCTCATCTCATTTTGCATGTCGTGGACGCTTCCTCGGATATGCGAGACGAACAGATGAAAGTTGTAGAGACGATCTTGCAGCAGCTAGGGGCTGCGGACAAGCCTCAGATCGTATTATTTAACAAAAAAGATGCCTGTACCCCTGAGCAACTGGAAATGCTTCCTTCTGGGGAGGGCTATTTGAAAATTAGTGCTTTTGATGAAGGGGATTTGCTGCACATTCGTGAACTGATTCAAGAGCATCTGAGCGGTGATACGCTGAGATTCCGCATTCCTGCGGAACGTGGGGATTTAACCTCGGTGCTTTATCGAATCGGAGATGTACTGCTGACAGAGTATGATGGCAATGATGTCATTTATGAGGTTGAAATTCAAAGAGGCGAGTACGAAAAGTACGGTCATGCACTCAGCGAGTTCACAGAAGGTTAACATCTAATGATGTTTTTGGGTCAATAAAATGAAAATGCTCATCGTTCAAAGTGAACAATAATATAACATGAATAGCCTAAGGCTGCGTAAGAGAGAGGGTCAAGAAGGTAAATGGTAGTTTTTAGTCCAGAAATTCAGAAAATTCAGGAAACTGCAGAACATAAAATACAAGAACGTATACAGCACATAGATCATATTGTAGATTCAAATCAGTGGAAGGTAATTCAGGCATTCCAGCGGAAGCAAGTGAGCGATTTTCACTTTGCGGGTTCTACGGGATATGCTTACAATGATCGGGGACGTGAGGTGCTGGAAGAAGTCTATGCGGATGTGTTCGGTGCGGAGGCAGCGTTGGTGCGTCCGCATTTTGCCTCGGGTACTCATACAATTGCCACTGCTTTATTTGGTGTGCTGCGTCCAGGGGATGAACTGTTGTACATTACTGGGAGACCTTATGATACCCTCCACAAAGTGATTGGTAAGCCCGGCGATGGAACAGGATCATTGCAGGATTTTGGTGTTACTTATGGAGAAACCGCACTGACAGCGGAAGGTAAAGTGGACTGGGAAGCGGTGGAGGCTGCGATCCATGCCAATACCAAAGTGATCGGTATTCAGCGTTCACGCGGTTATGATTGGAGAGCTTCGTTTAGTGTAGCAGATATTGAAGAAATGACAGCACGTGTGAAGGAAATAAAACCTGACGTCATTGTCTTTGTTGACAATTGCTACGGTGAATTTACCGAGAAGCTGGAACCTACTCAGGTAGGTGTCGATTTGATGGCAGGTTCGTTGATTAAAAATCCCGGTGGTGGCATTGCAGAAACGGGTGGATATATCTGCGGCAAACAAAAGTATGTAGAGCTAGCATCCTACCGATTAACTGCACCTGGAATCGGTGGAGAAGTAGGTGCCATGCTAGGTACTACACGAGGCATATTTCAGGGACTATTCCTTGCTCCGACACTGGTTGGGCAAGCGGTTAAAGGGAGCGTATTCGCAGCTGCGGTCTTTGAGGAGATGGGATTTGAGACCAAACCTGCCTGGCATGAAGAGCGTACGGATTTGATTCAGGCTATTTCTTTTAGTGGACCAGAGCATCTAATTGCTTTTGTACAGGGCATTCAGCGTGCAGCTGCCGTGGATAGCCATGTGGTGCCGGAGCCGTGGGATATGCCGGGTTATGAGCATCCAGTTATCATGGCTGCAGGTACGTTCATACAAGGGGGAAGTTTGGAACTATCTGCGGATGCTCCGATTCGTGAGCCTTATATTGGTTACATGCAAGGGGGCTTAACCTACTCTCATGTTAAATTTGGAGTGCTTATGGCTCTGCAAACGATGAAAGAACGTAAATTATTGTGAGTTTTTCTAACATGTCATTGACACTTTGCATCAGCTAAATGTACAATAAGGTGAATAATAGATCACTGGAAGGTTGATGACAAATGGGCGACGAAATTCGCAGAAATATGGCCTTATTTCCAATAGGTATTGTCATGAAGCTAACGGACTTGTCAGCACGTCAGATTCGTTATTATGAACAGCATAACTTGATAGTTCCTGCCCGTACATCGGGAAACCAACGTCTTTTTTCTTTTAATGACGTAGAGCGTCTGCTTGAAATTAAGGCGTTGATCGAGAAGGGTGTTAACATTGCGGGAATTAAACAAGTCATGAATCCGGTTACCAAGGAATCGGAGGAAGCTACGGTTATTACTGCAGATACGGAAGTCAAACGCCGTGAAATGTCCGATACTCAGCTTCACCGCTTGCTGAAACAACAACTTGTTGCAGGCAAAAGACCAGGACAGGTATCCCTGATCCAAGGCGAATTATCACGGTTCTTCAATAAGAGATAATGCTTTGACTTACCTCTTGGCATAAGGTCGCTTTACTTTAAAACCCGGTCTCATCATTTAAGTAATTTATACAACAACCGATTCGTATATAGTCGTTACAGAAAGGGAGAGGTTAGAGTGAGTTATAGCAGAGAAGATATCCTTCGGATTGCGAAAGAAGAAAATGTTCGTTTTATTCGTTTGCAATTTACAGATTTGCTGGGCACTATTAAGAACGTTGAAATTCCGGTTAGTCAACTGGAAAAAGCATTGGATAATAAAATGATGTTTGACGGTTCTTCCATAGAAGGTTATGTGCGTATTGAAGAATCTGATATGTATTTATATCCGGATTTGGACACTTGGGTTGTATTCCCTTGGGTAACCTCGGATCGTGTAGCCCGTTTGATCTGCGATATTTACAAGCCGGACGGAGTTCCGTTTGCAGGCGACCCGCGGGGTATCTTGAAACGTGTACTTAAGGAAGCAGAAGAGTTGGGATATACTTCGATGAATGTCGGACCAGAGCCTGAATTCTTCTTGTTCAAAACGGATGAAAAAGGCGAGCCAACTACAGAACTGAATGACCAAGGCGGGTATTTTGACCTGGCTCCGATGGATCTAGGTGAAAACTGCCGTCGTGAAATTGTACTTAAGCTTGAAGAGATGGGCTTCGAAATTGAAGCATCTCATCATGAAGTTGCACCTGGTCAGCATGAGATTGACTTTAAATATGCAGATGCAATTAAAGCTGCCGACCAGATTCAAACGTTCAAGCTCGTTGTTAAGACGATTGCTCGTCAGCATGGTTTGCATGCTACCTTTATGCCAAAACCTTTGTTTGGTGTAAATGGCTCCGGTATGCACTGCAATCAATCCTTGTTTAAGGATAATGAAAATGTATTTTATGATGAAACGGATGAACTCGGATTAAGCCAGACAGCCCGCCACTATATGGCTGGTATTCTTAAACATGCACGTGCAATGGCAGCGATCACGAATCCAACGGTAAATTCCTACAAACGTCTCGTACCAGGTTATGAAGCGCCTTGTTATGTGGCTTGGTCTGCAAGCAATCGCAGTCCAATGATTCGGATTCCCGCATCTCGTGGTCTGAGCACTCGCGTCGAAGTTCGTAACCCTGACCCGGCAGCGAATCCTTATTTGGCCTTGGCAGTGATGCTGAGAGCTGGTTTGGATGGTATCAAACGTCAGTTGGCTCTGCCAGCTCCTATTGATCGTAACATTTACGTAATGTCTGAGGAAGAGCGGATTGAAGAAGGCATTCCAAGTCTGCCTGCAGACTTGAAAGAAGCTTTGTCTGAGCTTATTCGGAGCGAAGTTATCTCTGACGCACTGGGCGACCATGCTCTGGCCTACTTCTATGAGCTTAAGGAAATTGAATGGGATATGTATCGCACCCAAGTGCATCAATGGGAACGTGATCAATATCTGACTCTTTACTAAAATGGGAATCCCTTGGCGCTCTAAGCGTTGAGGGATTTTTTTTTGTGTGTAATCCATCCGTCATTTGAGACTAATTAGTTCTCCCCACAATCTCCCCATAAAAAAATATTATTGAAGTAGACTCCCGGTAAAAGACTCATATTTCTCCATGCTATTCATCTCTATTTTTTTGGAGATGTGTGCATAAACGTCGGCTGTGAAAAAATTTCAAACTAACGTTGAATGCAAATATGTGTTGGATGCCTTGAAAGTCTTAGAAAATGAAGTCATTACACTCGGGTATACTGGCTCTTCTAAGCTACTCACACTCCAAAGTGACGAGTCGAGTTTCTACATTGTTCTTCCTTATAGGTGGCTGGTTAGATGAGTAAATACTATGCGAGAAAAATGATTTTTACTACTTACTACAGCGGCAGTCGGTCTTTGAAGATTAAGGAAGTTCGTTTGCTGGAAGCTATGGATGAGAGACAGATTTCTGTTTTTGAAAACGTGAGCAGTGACATTTTGGGAGTCGCCGCCAAACAGCAAGTGCCTTATGGATGTGGGTAATTTGAGGATTGAAAACAGATAGTAGAACTTACAGGAATATAACCAAAAGTCCACATGTTAAAAAGAAGAACCCAAAGAGAATCGATACGGAGCCTCTAAATTTCATGTCATCAATGTAAGCATCACTTGGTTCTGAGTCACCTTTGATCTTCCAGGCTTCGTTTGCACGCCATCCCCAAGTGGGATTTCGTTTACTTAAAATACCAAGCGAGAAAAAAATAATCGCAATAAAAATAAGCATGAATCCCATTGGATCAGCCCCTTTAAGTAAACTATACCAAAAAAGAACGACAGATGGAAAGTATCGTCCCTCAAGGACGGATAGAAGAAAAATAAGAGGGCTTTGCCCTCCATGTGATGGTGTAATTTTAATCTGAATAGGCAACCGCGTTAAAACTTTCTATTCCTATTCGGGTGGCATCCGCTGTGCAAAATAGATATAAGGTATACACCAATTCATTTGATGGTGGTAGAGGGACATTGTAATCGGAAGCATTAATGGTGACGACCTGCACAGCGTTGGGATTTGCCTCGGAGACACTAACAGAGTAAAGGGCGTAAGCAACAGGAGAGTCGAGAGTGCCTCTAACAATAGAAATAGCAATAACGGAGTCAAATGGTGGAGTAGTGGGAAATGAAAGCTCAGCAATCCCTGATAATTGTACACGCATATTTTCCCCAGCGCCCGTCACGTCTAAGCCAAGCTCTGCGATGGCTACAGGAGTATTGGCTGGCAAGGGAATTGAGATTGTATTACCATAGCTTGCATTTTGAGATGTTCGAGCATCTAACAATCTAGTCATTATCTCATCTCCTTTTTAATAGTTTATGCAGAAGATATTCAGTGTTGAGGGCTTGGTGGATATGCCTCTAAGCTAATGCGGTGTATTGCGTCATTATCGGCCCCGAAGGGTAGAGAGGAAGGATACAAGATGGAACTTAGCGAGAAACAGTTGGAGAGTGTGAGCACGCTTTGTGCTTAACTACAACATGAAGCCGACAAAAACAATTTTTACTGTGACACGGTCGATTGGTTTGGAATGATCTTGTTGCTAAAGGGTTAGCTACAAAACGAGGCGGATGGGATGAGAAAAGTGCATATTTTCGCCTGACATATGAAGATGCGGAGACCGTTTATACAAAGCCAATGCCATGAAAGTATTTTGGAGCATTGCATTAAAAAGTTTTGAACCCATAGGGGACAAGAAGGAGGGGCAACTTTCCATAAAGGAGAGAGACACAATGCATCCCCTATACCAAAGGAGAGATAACCCGTGAGTAAATACAAAGTGTATGAAACAGTAGCGGTGAGACAGTTGGTATATCTAGGAGAATACGAAGGGAATAGAATGCGTGAGATCGGAGCGCAGATTCGGTCTGAAAAGCCCAATATGATCATAACCCCACAAGAAATATAAGAATTAGGGAGATTAGAACTGATTGACATAGATATTAGACAAATCAAAGAGGATTGAGGCATAACAGCCTCTTACCCTATATACCTATATACCTATATACCTATAATGAGCGATAAGCACAGTGGGGTAATACACCTCAAACGCTACATAGAGCGGTTTTACGTGGATGAGGTAGGGAGTAACCACCAATACAATACGCTCACCCAGGAACGTTGGAAGGATGATAGATATGAATGTGTGGCCGATATCGGCTATTAAACAAGATGGTAAGTCCAGATGTGCCAACTGCGGAAAGCCGATAAGCGAAGCTAGAGAAATACTTACAGGGAGGTTATACGATGGGGAGTTTGCTTGCTGTCGGGAATGTGATGATGAACATGAAGAATTAGGCAGCCCCATTGAACATGGGATAAGATATCGTGATTTGAATATTAAGCCTATACAGGGTGTCGGTCACACGGCACCAAAGGGAGAATATATAGATGAAAATCGTAGTGAATAATGAGCAGGAAGCGGACTGCGTCGCTTCTTCCAAGACGGACACGAATATTCGATCATGGACTTGATCAAATCAGAAAAGGAAAAACAAGAAGACACAGAAGACTTGCAAGGAGAAGATTTTCGCATTTTGGCAGAAGGATTTTTTTGGTCAGAACTGCATATAGAGATTGATCGAAAAGAAGAAGAACTGAAATTTCGAGACGACGATTGGGTGACAGGAGAATGCATACACTGTGGTACTCATACGACGGGAAACAATCGCGATGAAGATTAACCTATAGTGAGTGAAAAGCGATGGATTCTCCTGAATCGCGGGCTACTTGGCGATGCGACGATTGTTACAATCGTCTATGTCCGTGCTGCTCAGAACGTCTTATAGGAGACGATGAAGACGACGAATGCTGGGGGAGGAACAACAATGACAGATAAACCAGACTGGGAAAAGCGAATGGTTTACTGGATACTGGAAGCCGAAAAAGAAAAAAGTTGGGTAGATGATATAGAAAAACGGTTGTATTTTTCGAACACCGAAAATGAAATTATTGAAAGGAAACATAAAGGTACTCGTCGATACTCAAAAGGAATCTGAATCCCTAATACAACAAAGGATGCAGAGATAGCCAGACTAAACGGGTCACTCATGAAAGCCTTCCAGCTGTGGACTGATTATTTTAATGCACCGAACGCAGAGGGCAAAGCGTGTATTAATATCGAGTTATCTAAAGTGTTTGCGAATGCGGCGGTCAAGGAGGATGCCACATGATACGCGCATATACCACTATATTAGCTGCTGTACTGTTGTTTATAGGTGTAGTACAAGTAGATAGGTATATGTTGATTGAGACTGTGCCGGCAAGCGAGGTGAGGATTAAATATGGCAAATAATAACGATGAAAAAAGTAAGCACCTATGAAAAAAAGTGCTTACTTTAAAGTTAGTTTTATTATTAAGGGAATATTTTGTAAATGTAGCCTTGATATAATGGGCATACTTTGTTGTTGCCTTTTTGTTGCCATTTATATAAATTAATATTTCCTCCAAATCCTCCTGTCATGTAAAATTTTTGAGTTGGAACTGTCGATTTCATATCCTCTTTAACTGTTGCACCTCTGATGCCACTTACCCATTTTTTGTTCCCTTGAGGCGGATCATATGGTGACTGAGAAGAAATATTTGCTGAAGTTGGGGCTTGTTCTGCAAAACCTAAAGACGGTACAGACAATGCCCCAAGAAGAACTGTGCCAGCAGCCAAAGCAATAATAGATTTTCTCAAAAGTAAAGCCTCCTTAGTTTGTTTTCTTCGTATGCAAACTATGGTGTAAGGTAATTATAGTGTTTTGATTTACATATATCTACCAAAAATAACGATTTCACCAAATTATCACATTATATAAAGGAATGATAAACGATGAATGACGATCAAATGTGTATAGTTAATAGTCTTGAAGATGAGTCTTCTGATACACAAAAGATAATCCAGGTAAACTTTTTTTCGGACATTGACCAGGAAGATATTCGAAAAACAAAGTGGCTTCTTAGTAAGTATGTTGATATGATCGAGGTGATCAAAAACTATGAGTTTGCTCTCCAGTAGATTGAAAACGGAATGTCTGCGTATGAGTTACTTTCCGCCGAGGGGGCAATTGCAAAACGAGAGTCAGGTCAGGAGTTAACGGCAGGTGTAACAGCAAACGCTGTAATCCTAAAGGACAAACGGCATATGAATTACAAATTCTATCAATTCATCACAAACAATGTCCGCTTCGCCGTAAACAACATGAGGGATCCACACGAGGGACTTGCTGCTAAGCTGCTGTTCATAGACGGTAAAAAATACCTCAAGGCCCAGCAGTATATGGAGAAGGGATACAGAAAAGATGTGTCTGGTATCTCAGCTACGACATTTGCAGTTAAACGACGACGAGCGATTGTAAATATAGCAAACAGTCTTAAAATTAATCGGACTTTGGATTTTGTGGTTATTGACTATGGTCGGGGCCGCAACAAGGAAGGTGAAATCGGACTTAGGATGCCAGAAGTAAATTAGACCGTAAGGGCTTAAGCCTTTGCGGTCTTTACTGAGGTGTCAGAAGAAAATAAAGTTCTAGACAGAAAAATAAAGTAATAGTCTGACGATGCTTCATTAAGCTAACGGGCAGGAAAGTTTAACCAAATAGCGAATGGATAGTCTTTGAATACTTCGAAAATACCGGATTCCAGGGTGTTAATACTGAGGAGTTCTACATATGTCATTCCCCTTTGATTGTATTAGTGATTTTATGTTTTTCGAAACGGAGTTGGAACAGTCAGACATTATATTAATTCCCAGGAGCAAGTCATCCTCAATTAATGGAAAGAGTTGCAACATTGTACCATAGCGGTATCGCTCAATTTATTCTACCTTCTGGTGGTACGATCCCTCATGTAGAAACAGCCGAATGGGAGTTTCTAAAAAATGTCGGGGTAGCGTTAGGAGTATCTTCAGAATCATTACTTAAAGAAGATAAAGCAACTAATACCTTTGAAAATGTACGTTTCTCCTTGGAAGTGTTACAGCAACAAGGAATTCATCCAAAAAAGGTTGTTTTAGTTCATTCAAATGATTAAACTAACGAATAACAGTAGGTTCAAGTAATCGATGAAACGAAGAGGGGGGAACCGAAATGAAGACGATCAAGTGCATGATGGACCACCTGTACTGGGCGGACGGGCGCATCTTGGACGTGCTTGAGGAGAATGAGACGAAGAACAAGGACCTTCTGAAGCTGGTTCGGCACGTCGCGGTCGCGGAACGAGTCTGGCTGTCCCGATTGCAGGGCAAGGGCAGCACGCAATATTCGTTGTGGGAGGAAGTGGAAGACCTGAAGGCGATCCGGACGATGTTCGAAGAAAACGCCGAGCAATATCGCGTCTATATCGAAGGGCTCGAGGAATCCGAGTTGGACGAGATGATCGACTATGCGAACCAGAGCGGGGTTCCGTTCCGAACGTCCGTACGGGACATCCTGTCGCAGGTCCTCTTACATGGGCAATATCACCGGGGGCAGATCAACCGGGCACTTCGGATCGAATCGGCAGAGCCTGCCCAAGTCGATTACATCACGTTCGCGAGGCTCTAACAGGGCTAATAATCACCATTACTCGGAATGGGATTGGTATTGAACTAACGGGACACGTTAGTTTAATGGAACAGCGACAGTCTAGGACCTTTATTTTTTCATCCTTGGTTGTCGCTGTTCTAATTTCTAAGGTCAGTCTAAAACTTATTTTATGGAGTTTTCTTCGAACAATAAAGTTGTGTACTAGCGAGTCAACTACAATTATTTTCCCCTGTGCGATATACAATAAAGTTGTGTACCAAAATCCAATATCTACGATTTATATTTTTTTTAATATTCTAAAAATATGTACGTTAAACCCTTATAAATATGTTCTCCTGTCTTTAACTTTTCAAATATTTCTTTACCATAATACCGCTCTCTATTTAAACCAAAGCAGCCGTCCTGATTTTAGCAAAGCCTGATGACACTTGTTCATCAGGCTTTTGTTTCTACTAAGAAACATACTTTTGTTATTGTAGAAAGAAAATTTGAGGATGCTATGAATGCTGCTTCCTTTGGTTGGGCACAGTATCGTTTTAAACATGAGCCGATCTTTTACGCTCATCTGAAAAGCAAGGCTCCAGCCCGATACGGTGATCGGAACACAGACTACGGTATGGAAGGCTGGTCTTCCTGTTGAGGAACCGCTGCCTAGGACAGTATGGGAAGTTTCACGGGGCAATGTAAATAAGTATGTTCACCCCACTCAGAAGTCCCTTGATCTACTAGCCATTCCAATTATGAATAGTAGCCAGCATAGTGGCGTAGTTGTCAATTTCTTTGGCGGCAGCGACTCTGCCCTTATGACCTGTGATCAGCTTGACCGCTGTTGCAGGACCATGGAACTCGACCCAGTATTTTGTGATGTGATTAAAATGCGATATCAGCAGGCGACCGGCATGGAGCCGGTACGTCTTTCTAATGTTGCAACACATTATTCTAAATCGTAAAGTACGTTTGCACGAGAAATGTCTATTGGTTCGTTTACAGGTATGTTAAGAAAATACTTTAACTGCCATGTCTGAGTTTTTTGAGCCTGGAGGCTTGTAGGCGTGTCCCATGGTGGATAAATACGTATTGCTCTTTTACCACCTTCACCTTTGTTAGATAATATTTTATGTTTAATCAGAATGGATTTTGGGAATACAAATTGCCCCAAGCTACTGTCTTTACGTGCACTAATAACCAAAAAGTCGATTGGATCTGATACGTCATAGGGTTGTATTGGTCCATCCCCAATTCTCTTATATATAGTCACAAATTGCCCGATCTTTTTTGGAGTTGTCTTTGCAATACGGAATCGTATAGAGTGGGCATTTAAATTAAAGAAGTAGGCCCCATAGTCAGCGTTTTGTTTGGTCCAGTACATTTAAAATTGCATGGATTATAAACTGAAACTTTAGCGGCAAGCAGGTCGGTATGAATCTTATCAGATGCTGTCCAAGAATTTTGGTCACCAGAAGATATTTCTTTGTTAACCATTGTTATTTATTCTCCCCCATATATAAAACCGTTGTTTAACGTAGCATTCACTATATTAATGTAACCGCAGATGGTTCACAAGTTTGTGTATATTCTGCCTAGTATAAATAAAAAGGGAGACGTGTGAACGTCTCCCCAATGACAATGGGACAGACAACGAATAGCAAGAGACACTACTACAGCGCGAAATAGAGTTCGTCGAGGGTATCCTTGATCAATGGTACAGTACCGAAAGATTGTTAAGGCTGGTATAGCTCAGTGGGTCAAAGACCTACAGGCTAGAAATATAAAAATGCAGATAGTGCAGAATCTGGATCGGTTGATTGAACTGGATATAAGCTTCAGAAGGATGAGCTGTAATAATGCTACACGATAGAGTCAGACCTATGCCTATTTTCCCAAGATGAAGTCAACAGCCCAATCTTTTTGGTTAATTGCACAATAAACTACTTTGACTAGACTTTGGAGGTGATCATTAAATATGTTTCGACATTATTATTGGCAAAAGAAAATGCATCGGAGAAAATTTAGAAGATGTGTAGTTAAAAAAGTCAAAGTTTTACCGAAAGTTATTGTTAAAGGGATCCGAGGACCTCAAGGACCTCAAGGACCTCAAGGACCTCAGGGACTGCCGGGTCCACAGGGAGTTCCAGGCGCTCAAGGCCAGCAAGGGCTACAAGGTTTTCAAGGAATTCCTGGACCAACAGGACCAGCAGGAGCAGTAGGTCCAGCAGGACCAGTGGGACCGGCAGGAGCGATAGGACCAGCAGGACCAGCGGGAACGGTAGGGGCGGTAGGACCAGCAGGAGCAACGGGGGCAACAGGGCCTGCTGGCGCCGGGATATCAGACTTCTTAAGTGTTTTCCGAGCAGATCCTGGTACGGGAACTGACACAGTTCCGGGTAACTCACCAATTACCTTTACTGGAGTTTTGGCTAATGTTGGTGGTGCATTTACTTTCACTCCTCCATCTCCAACGATAACAATCAACGAAACGGGGAGCTATCTAATAGATTTTACAATTCATAACCAAGGCAATGCTGACTTTAACCTTACCGTAAATGGATTCCCTGTTACCCCAGTTCCTTTCACGGGTAACGGTGGCGGACCAACTTCGGCAGAAGTCATTATTACTGTAGGGGTCGTTCCTACAACTATTCAATTAGTAAATGCAAATGCAACCCCAGCCCAACTTCATAACTTTACCAATACTACTCTTACTATATTAAAGTTGACTGTTTAAGCCATTCTTAATGATATATAGAACATTATATGTAGCCGCTTTAGAAAAGACTGTACGATTTCACATCATCAGTTTGTCTAATTACACCCAAAGTGAGCAGACGTATTTATGGGGATTGTGTAGCATGGTAAGAGAACGTAGTGGTAGTAATAAGATCCATTAAACATTACCATTACTCCAAAGCCTATCTTTAAAGTTAAAATGGAAAATCCGTAGTAACATGGTAAAAAGCAATGATATTATTCAGACATAGAAATATGAATGCTAAGAAGGTCAGGAAACTTTTCCTACCTTCTTTTTTGTTGTGACAAAATAGGAACTATTGCTTTGATCCGTCAGGTACGACAACTCATGAGCGGCAATCAATATAAATTTTCTTTTTCGATTGGTTGCGAAAAATGGGAAGCTACAGAAGAACGGGCCGAGGTCGATTGGCCTAAAGTTTAGGCATTGCATAAGGGAGCCTTTAATCTTGTGTTGGTAGAAGGACTGACGGAGGATGAATACGAAAATGTAGATGAAGAGGGCATTAAGGAGTTGGACGGCCTCTTAGAACGATTTCTATAAGGAGTCGTTTCCACCTGATGAAGATTATGAGCCTGACGACGAAAGAAGGCCAAGAACAGAAACCGGGAATTCGAAATCATTCTCCACGGTGGTAAGGTGGAAAATAAAAAGCCGAAGAAGGTCAAGTCGCTATCTGATCTTGGTTTCTTCGCAAATTCCGCAATCATGAAGTGACCCCTTTCAAGCAGGCAGCTATCAAAAAGCAATAATTAAGCAGCCTGAGTACTGTATTCATAAGGAGTCAGGTTGTTTAGTTTCTCTT
This sequence comes from Paenibacillus sp. FSL P2-0173, assembly GCF_038008045.1. Lineage (NCBI taxonomy): Bacteria > Bacillati > Bacillota > Bacilli > Caryophanales > Paenibacillaceae > Paenibacillus > Paenibacillus sp. FSL P2-0173. Next base: position 582,420 of record NZ_JBBOYK010000001.1, on the reverse strand, counting down.
GAAAGCGTTCATGGTTGTAGAAATGGATATACTTCTGGATGGCATGCTCCACCTGTTGAGCTGAGGCGAGAGGTATATTGAAATCCTTGGTCGCTATGCAGTAAGACCTCGCGCGTCCTGTCGCTTCCTTGCCTTTTTCACCGTATCTAACACCAGGCTCAAATCTTTCTGCGGCTGATCTGGTAGGCAACCATTACGTTGTTAAGAAGATCCTGAATCGCGGAAAGGAGAGTCTCTGTTCATTGAACATGAGGTAAGTGATGTCCGTTACCCACTTTTGATTCGGCTGGTCAGCCTTAAACTCCCGGTTCAGATGATTGCCAGAAACAACGTAGGCTACTTTCTTACCATAGTAGCACGATGCTATGTCCCTTACTAAGCAATTCTTGGATCACCGCAAACTTTTTACTCTTGGGTACAGCATCCATTCCTCCTTTCACATTTGCAAGAGCCTTTTTAGCATTTCATTTTCCGCTTCGAGGCGTTTCAGCTTGACCTCCGGATATTCGGGTCGTGTTCGAGGTCTGCCGATGCCTGGCCCTTTTGCTTTGCCTCGTTTTTCCTCTAGACCATTAACTTACTTATCTTCTCTTAGAAAAGGAAACCGGGATCGGCAAGAATACATGGATCTGGCGTATACCTGAAGCAATCCATGATTTAAACAAGCGAATCCCAAGGACTATCGAATTAACAGAAAATGATGATGTATACTTTCCAAATATTGAACAAATCTTTGAAGTTTACAAAAATGACAAGAACAGAATATTTAACGAGCTTCACTTCATCGAAGCAACTTTCATTTAGCATTATAATGAGGCTAAGAGTCTAAAAGAGGGGCTTAACCAGCCTAAAGATAATTTGATTATGCTTGATAATAAAAACAGAAAACATACGAGTTTGGAAAATTTGGGGAGCTATATTTGAAACTGAGGAATCTAATCCTGCGAAAAAAAATTTAACCTTTCAAACATGAAAAACAGGTTAGCCATATATTCAAAAAGGACCGATAGGTCCTTTTTTGTTTGAACAGAGCGGGTGAATCTTCTAAGACTATGATTTTGAAATCTGGGATGAGCGTTATAAGCCCCCGCATTTTACACAGCGTTGTAAATGCTTCAAATCTTATTCTGAAATCATTGTCCATCTAACCCATTAAAATTATAGATATCTTGTTATGCTGTGTTCTTCTTCACTAAAGTCTGTGGTTTTGATCCTCTGTGTCTTATGTTGCTAAATGCGATGCCACATAAAATGATGATAACACCGATCCATTGAGACCAGCCTACAAATTCTCCTAATACAAGAGAAGACATAATAACGGCCATGGGTAATTCAGATGCAGTCATAATTGTACCCATTCCTGACCCAATATGTGGCATACCTATGGAGTACAAAAGCGGAGGCAGCACAACTCCGAACACCCCGAGGACTAATCCAAAAGGACTCAATCCTGCCAGCACATCGAGGTTAAATAAGAAGGTTGGCGGAAATACCACAAAAACAGTAATAACAGCTCCGGTTGAAAGAAGGGCGCTTTTCAGTGTGGGCGAAGTTTCTTTCGCAACAGCACCACTGAGGAAAACAAATAAAGCGAATGTTGAAGCAGCCAATAGCCCCCAAATCGTTCCTTGCCACGAGAGTGAGAGATCACCTTGAGAAAAAATGTTTGCCGCCAAAACCGAGCCGATGAGCAGTATTCCAATCGAGATAAGTTTACCCCTGGTTGGTTTTTTCTTCTGGAGAACCCATTCGTATAGTGTCCCAATCCAAACAAACTGAAATAAAAGGACGATAGCTAGGGAAGCATTTATGGTCTGTAGCGATTGATAATAAAACATACCTGTCAGTCCAAATGGAATTCCGGATAGAAGGAGTTTTGTAACCTGCTTGTACGTAAGGTTTTTCTTTTTTACAAAAATTACAAACATCCAACTCAAAACTGCACCAAAGAAATACTGCACACCAGTTACCTCTGGTGTTGAAAAACCAGCGCTATATGCCAGTTTAACAAATGTGGAAAGTATGCCGTAACAACAACCTCCCAAGAAAACAATAACTGCATAATGCCACAACTTCATGAACAATCCTCCTTTTTTGAATACAAAAAAGCCACACAAATGCGTAAAGGCATTCGTGTGGCGAAAATAGAGATGACTCTCTAGAAAAATCCACATCCATCGGGTTTTAGTATTTCGTTCATTTCGGTATCAGTATAAAAGCAAAGGTTTGTTCTTGTCAATAATCTGATTCGGAGAGAATCAGGATGAAATCTAAAGTAGGTCAAAGCGACAGTAACAGTTAAATACAAAGTAATGTGATTAAATAGCAATCAAGCCCAAATTATTTTTTAAATATTTGGGCCAAAATTACTTCATATATGAAATGTAAGAATGTTCATGTGAATTCCTCTCTACAAGTTAAATTCCAGAGAAAAAAACCTTGCATTTTCAAAAAAGAGTGTTTTATTATTGTCCGCAAAGGGAGCTTGTACATCAACTGGATTGTGACTGTTCAATCAGGCAATACCATTTCTGGCCAGAAAAGACGTACTTTCAGCTAACTTTCACAAAATTTGAGGCCTGTGACAAATCGGAAATCGCTAACACAGCCTTACAGGATTTAACCGTCGCAGGGCAAAACCTGGATCGCTAAACTTCCAGCATGGTGATGTTGCCTAAGATCTATGCACGGGGCAGCTATTCAGTTATTTTGATGCAAAGTCACAGCCAGAGAGGAAGAGTATTCATGAACTATGACCAGTTGGCCAAGGAGATTTTGTCTCGAGTTGGCGGTATTGAAAGCGTTACCAGCATTGTTCATTGTGTAACACGATTGCGCTTTCAATTGAAGGACGAAGGATTGTCCAAAACGGAATGGCTGCGACAGGAATGATTAAAGGATTCAATGAACTGTTTTTGTCTTTCGGTTGGATTACTGAAACATCTGGGACGTATCAATTGTCTTGATCTACTTCATTGGTTTTAAAGATCCAACAGAAACAATGTCAACAAATATGGGCGACAAACAAGAACCCATTCCCAACATAAGTCAATTGAATGACCAACCATTTGAAATTGTTAGTCCGATGACCGGTACTGTTGTTAGACTCCAAGATATTAAAGACGAGACTTTTGCAGGGGAACATATGGGTAAAGGAATAGCCATCCGCCCCACGAATGAACGTGTCGTTTCCCCAGTGAACGGCATTGTACAAACGATTTACCGTACTAAACATGCCATTGGTCTCATTAGTGATGACGGGGTAGAAATACTCATTCATATCGGACAAGATACGGTTCAGTTAAAAGGTCAGCATTTCAATGCATTTGTTAAGGATGGTGATCGTGTTCAGGTCGGTGATGTCATTGTAGGGACCAAAAATGACATGGTTAATGAAAAAGAACATTTAATCAAAGTATATGTATAAAAAATAGGGAGGTACGTGGAAATGTTTAATGAAATCACTAAATTCCCGGATAATTTTCTGTGGGGTGGAGCTACAGCTGCGAATCAAATTGAGGGAGCTTACCTGGCTGATGGTAAGGGACTGACGACCATTGATTTGATGCCGACGGGGCCCAAACGTAATCAGGTTTCGACTGGCAACTTAAATTCATTTGTACCCGAGGAAGGCGAGTTTTATCCTTCACATGAAGCTATCGATTTTTATCATCGTTATAAAGAGGATATCGCGCTTTTTGCTGAAATGGGTTTCAAATCATTTCGAATGTCGATCTCCTGGGCCCGTATCTTTCCCAATGGTGACGATATAACTCCAAATGAAGCAGGATTGCAATTTTACGATGACGTGTTTGATGAACTTCTGAAGTACAATATTGAGCCTGTCGTTACGATTTGTCACTTTGATTTACCCGTGAACTTGGCGAAAACGTATGGCGGCTGGAAAAACCGAATCATGATTAAACTATTTGAAAAATACTCTAAAACACTGTTTGAACGCTATAAAAATAAAGTGAAATACTGGATGACATTCAATGAAATTAATATGTTATTGCATCTTCCTTATACAGGAGCGGGCATTATTTTTGAAGAAGGCGAGGACAAACAACAAGTTCTGTATCAAGCAGCGCATCATGAACTGGTTGCAAGTGCACTAGCAGTCAAGGCTTGTCATGAAATTATTCCTAACGCCATGATGGGATGTATGTTGGCGGCTGGAAATGTGTATCCATACAGTAGCAATCCGGAAGATTACTGGGAAGTAATGAATCGTTGAGAACGGACTTGGTGCGCAAGATACTCTAATGGACAACGATACCATTGAAGACGATTACCGCATCTCGTATTTGGATCTTCACTTTGCAGAGATTGCTGAAGCAATAAAAGATGGGGTTGATATTATAGGGTACACAAGTTGGGGGCCGATTGATCTTGTGAGTAACGGTACCGGCGAAATGAAGAAGCGGTATGGTTACATCTATGTGGACAAAAACAATGACGGTTCTGGCACGCTTAGAAGAATTAGAAAGAAAAGTTTTCATTGGTACAAAGACGTCATTGCGAGTAATGGAACAAAGTACTTTCAGAAATAATCACTTTATCTGTAATGGACCGCTAATCTTAAATTTTTGAAACTGCTGCAAATTGAAAGGGCATCAGACACTGATGCCCTTTTCTTTAGTTAGGGTGAAAAATATTGTTTATTGAATTTTTTTGTATATATCACCAAGTTTAGTGGCTTTGGTGTAATACAACCGTTGGGTGAGGATTTGATAGATATTGTGGACTACGGGCGCAGTTGGAGAAGATTACACCGGAGTTAATTAAGATTAACGGATCTTATTTCTTTCGTGAGCAGTTTGAATTTAGAGTGGACGCGAAAAAGGAGACTTAATCAAATGTGTATTTTTCATGTCAGACAAAGCTCCCCTTACTTTGACAGTCATTAAGCTGTATGTTTATTAATGAGTATTAAAAGAAGGAGAGGACAAAAAAATGAGAATGAAATTAGGAAGGAAAGCTACTTTATGTTTTTCCACAATCGCTCTCTTGTTTTCAGTTATTGCTCCGTTGTCAGCTTCTGCAGATGCAGCAACTGTAACGCTTGACACTTACAAAAATTTCACAAATCAAGAAATAGTTTTATCACAATCAGTAATATTTAAAGATGACACGGCATATACAGATGTATCAGTTACAGGGAAAAGAGTGAAATTTTCAATTAATGGTTTGGAAAATCCTTTTAATGCTAATTATTATAATCGTTTGGTCTGGACAAGTGATGAAAATACACCGAGTATAGAAAATACGTTATCAGTAAAAATTGCACCAAAAACAGGGAGTCTTTACGGTTCCAGTAGCTATGAGAACCTTTCTCTGATAAAACAAAAGATCAACTCTGATTCAAAAGTATATGGATGGATTCAATTAGAATCAAAAGAGTGGGCTAAAGCAGGATCAGCTATAATTAAATATTAAAAAATCCTTAACGTTTGAGGTAAGTGAATGCTCAAATAAAACAGAAATCTCTGCTAACCACAACTGGTCGGCAGAGATTTTTCGTTGACCAGTTTGAATTAGAGTAGATGTGAAAGGCTCAACCAGGTACTGGCTGAGTTTTTATACCCAATAAAAACTAAATATACAAATATTTAGAATATATTCATAGATCAGCAAGTTTATGTTTAGACAGGTTTTTAAGAATGATTTATCTTGGTAATAGTTCAATATATGGCTAGGAGGAGATCGAGTAATAAGTAAAATTAAAGCATTATGGAGTATTTTAATTGTAGCGATAGTGTTCTTGAATATGTCAGTTTTAGAGGTAAAAGCAGAAGCTGTAAGCGATGAATGGTCGATTAAAACGACTATAGAAAATCCTAAGGCGGTAAGTGCTGTTTCTGAATTGAATGGCAAGATATATATTTTCGGTGGTTCTTCAGGATCAAACCCATATTAGGATGTTCAAATTTATGAGCCGAAAAATAATATATGGGCCTCAGGAAATAGCATGCCTACGGCTCGTTCTACAGCAACTTCCGTTGTTTATGGAAATGATATTTATGTTATTGGTGGCTATACAGGTAATGCCTTTTGCTGGACAGGAGGGTCCTCAGTAAATAATGTTGAAGTTTACAATACCCAGACAGATACATGGAGTGTTAGGAAAGCTATGCCGCAGGCTTTAGGTTCGTTGACAAGTGTTTTGTATAAGGGAAAGATTTATGTGTTTGGTGGGATGACAACAAATACGCGTTCAGTTGCTACTGTCCAAGTATATGATCCGGCTTCCGACATCTGGTCAACTAAACCCAATCTTTTGACAGCACGTGGAGGGGCCCAAGCTGTCATTTATTCCAATAAAATATTTGCTATTGCTGGAAAAACTGAAGCAGGTGGACGTAGTTATGAACTTAATACAGTAGAATCCTTTGATTTTGAACAGAATAAATGGTCTCCTGAGGCTAGCTTAAAGCAAGCCAGAAGTGGGGCTGGGGCTATAACATTAGGTGGACAAATTTACGTTATTGGAGGAAGTCAGAGTACATTGGCTAATTCTCCGGTTAATACTATAGAAATATTCGGGAAGATTGACGGTTCCACACCTGAGCCGGCACCAACTCCCGAACCAACTGATCCATCTCTACCAACTGGGGACCGTGCAATTCTGGTGGTTACTATGACAACTGGTTTGGAAAAGGAGTTTGACCTAAGCATGAAAGAGGTTAATGACTTTATCTCATGGTATGAGGGCAAGCAGGCTGGTTCTGGATCGGCTTCATACGCTATTAATAAACACGATAATAATAAAGGTCCATTCAGCAGCCGAAAGGATTACATGCTATATGATCGTATCCTAACATTTGAAGTAAGTGAATATTCTAAATAAATTTAAAAGCTCTGCTAACCTTAATTGGTCGGTAGAGCTTTTAACTGTTCACGCCTCTTATAATGTATCAAGGTATTCTTTCTGGGATTTGATATAATCTTCCACACCATCATGATAGGTAAATCTACCGCCATTTTTATCAATAATCCAGTTGATCTTCTCGTCATTTAACAAGACTCCATACATGCAGTGATGAAGCAGTTCAATTTGTTTTTCATCCCTAATTCGGATCAAGTGTTTTTCTTGTTCGTCAATGAGGTACCATTTCGTTTCTGTTTCATCTACATCTAGATCTACATCCGCATCCACATACAGTATTGATACCGACAAGGGGAATGGCCAGTCAAACCAATGTTCTCGCTTGTCTTCTCTATAACCTTCAAATGCCATGGTTATTTCCTCCTACTTGGATAATTTCCTGATTAGTTAAATGTAACTAACGTGCTGCGATTGTACGCTTTATTGAACACTGTTTTTTTGGAACTCGCAGCTATCCTCAGCCTTTGGCATCTTGGCACCAATGGGGTGAATGACTTGCCGTTTGAGGTTGGCACGAACTGCGATACGTCTGTTTAGGCTGGGTTAATGGGGGGGAGGTCCGAACTTTATTGTAAATCCCTCATTTGCTCAATTTGTAAAGGCAATGCTGGTTCAAGGGAGAATTTTCGGCAGTAGCCCCTTTTGACATTGGACGAGTAGGCTTTTAGGAATACACACATTAAATTTACTGCTGTTCTTGTCTTATCCTATTGGCTCAGGAATATCGCCCCCATATTCTTTCCATGGCTTTACGTGCGCCATCGTAAACTTCTGCAAAAGTTTAGTGTAACTTTGGCAACCGTCTATTCCGCTATTGTTGCATAATAGTTGTGTCCGCTTTCGTCGTTCATTGTTCTGATCTGTATAGTATACGGAAACGCTGGGTAACAAAGAAGTTGAACGCTTTGTTACCTGATATCGAACGCTACTCCAATACTCTACAATAATTCTGCTGAGCGAAGACGGGTGCCCAACATGATGGAACTGGAGATAAAGACAGGTAGCAGTGTAGTGGACATAAAGGCGCGCGGTTGTTGGCTTTGGGAAGAAGGGGACAACAAGAGCGATATGCGCTCTATATTGTAATCATAGAGGGCTGGGATGGTGACCAAAAGATCATTACATTTTCCTCGTCTGGAAATAGGCATTATACGGTATTAAACCTCCAATGATCGGGAGTTTATTTTTTGTACTCAGAATATAATTTGTGCATAACACATCAGGAGGCTACATACATGTCAAAAAGACTCGAAGGTAATGGATTATGGGAAAGCAGCTGCATCTTCATACTGGAACATAAGGAAGCGTATCTAAAGCTCATGAAAGACCGTCAACGGCGCGGCAAGCCAGAGTTGGATGATCAGGAAGTGCAGCTAATCGAGCAAGCGCTAATAGATTCCTACAACTCACGTACGGCTGTCACGCGGTGAGGATGATTTTAGCTGGATTAAGTTGGAGGATATTATTTCTGCAAGTACATAAAAGGCCCTAGGTAACCGGGTCTTTTTTACGTCCTTTACCAAGTTAAAATATGTTTACTATTTAATATTTTTCGTATATATTAATATTTGGAAATTATTTTTCATAAATTTTTCCTGCGAAAATAGATTGAATTAATAGAGGAGATTATCTCAATGAGCATTTCATTAAGAATAGAACGCAAATCCGGTGTTGAACCAATCGAGTTTATAAAAGGTGAGATCACTGGCTTTACTTATAAGAATAATAGTTCCATAAACCTTTCAGCTAAGTCTACAAACTTGGCTCATTCGCTACATATTCGAAGCAAAATTCCGCTTCATTCGCTTCCTTCAGTTATATACAATGCGGATAATTCCAACATGCTGTACACATGGGCAAACGCAGAATATAAACCTGATAGTGAGGACTACTATCGAAAATGTAACATCCAAGTCGTGAGAAATGAAAACGCGATCCGTGATATTACGTTTACACACGCTTATGTAGATAAGTATCAAGAACAGATTGATACCAGCAAAAAGATTCTTGAGTTTGAACTTGTTTTAAAACAAAAAGAAGATCAATTGGGAAAAATTCAGTACACTCCTCAGTTAGAACCTAAGGAAACAAGAGAACAGGATCAGCCTGATGTCTCGCAAAAAATACTAGAAGGCGCATATAGTAAGAATATGTTAGTGTATGCAGGAAATAATACTTTTCCGTTTGAAAATCCTATGGTAGAACTAGAAAAGACTTGGGTGCGAGGCGTAGAGCAGGTAAAAGATTCGACAGACACTGTAATACATTATCCTGATCGTAAAGCATTTACATTAGTAGCTGTTCCTATAGCTCGAAAGAAGTACGGGGACATCACAGCAAATTTACTTCAGCATTCACTTGATTACAAACCAGGACATTTACACTTTAATGAGTGGTCGTATGAGGCGCAGCAAATTAAAAAATCCAAAGAACATAATATGTATGTAATTGATAAAGCAGTACAAAAAGCTAACGACAAAAAAGTTAAAAGTTTTTCAAGTGAGGGGTCTATTGCAATTGAAAGTGACAGAGATTTGTATAACGCTTTTCACAAAATGAAGTACAAAATAGATGGAACATATGTAAAAGGACAATGGGAAATTACTACAATATATTATGATAAATATAATTTTGAATATAATTTTAAACAAATGTTTACTGGGGACAACAAGCTCGGTTGGGCTGCGGCCAACCTAACAAATTTAATGGAATCATGGGGAACACTCAATGAGTATACATCTTATGTTACAGTAACTGATACAAAAAAGGCTTGGAAGTGAGGTGTGAAGTGCAGATGAAGCGCAGATACATCTACATTTTGATCTCTCTACTAGTTATAGCTACTACTTTAATTTTTATGGCAAATTCTGGAGACGACACGATCAGGAAGTACCCATATGGCAAAGATACGTTAGAGTTTTTTGGAGATGGGACTTTTCAGATTTACAGAGGAGGAGGAGCCGGTGAGCCTCCAATACTATACACTCATCAAATTGAAGCTCCAAATTCAGTGATTGATAACGTTCTGTCTTATAAAATAGAAAAAAATATCGTATACGTGGTTGGTGAAAAAGGCTTCATTAAATTGGATTCAAGTACCAATACGTACGAGCAAAAGAAACGGATTTCCGACTTTACTTCCAAAGATAGAGCGATATTTAATAAATTAATGGAAAAATAGAAGTTATCATAAGCAAATGTGGTAGAAAGGGAGCTTTAATTTGTTCACTAAGGTTAAGTTAACATGCGCTTTAGTTGAGTAATTGTTATGTAAGTATTCTAAATTTATAAAGAATGGTTAACCACCAGTGGTGATTTTATGATTATTAAAATTGAAGGTTACTTTTTTCAAAATTTGATTACTGGTCACCAATGCACACAAGAAGAACTATATCAAAAGTATATACAAGCAAAAATGATAACTCTTAATATTAGAGATTTACCTGATATATTTTGTCGACTTCATAATTTTAATCGATTGCGTTTTGAAGATGACACAGAGGTTGGTTATGTGATTGATACAGATACAGACAGGATATACAGACCGATATATTGATGTTTAAAGCGATTTATCCGAAAGAGATCTTCCTATCTCCTTAAATTACAAGTAATGAAGGACTCACATAACTGGCTGACAGAACAAAAAATAGATACATAATAAGGAGAGGTCTTATAGCGGTGGGAAAATATACTTGTCCTTGCTGTGGTTACAAAACCTTAAACGATGAACCGCCTGGAACCTATGATATTTGTGAAATTTGTTTTTGGGAAGATGATGGTATTCAGTTTGCAGATCCTGATTATGATGGTGGGGCAAACATAGTATCTTTAAGACAGGGCCAGCAAAATTATAAAGTATTTGGCGCTTGCGAAGAAAAATGCATAGAGTTTGTGAGAAAAGCCTCAGATAAAGATATACGCGATACGAACTGGGAACCCTATAACTAACTGAAACGTTAGTTCTACTTGCCATCTAATGTTAAGAGGAATTTTCTTGAAGTTTTTGAAGGAGCAAATATAGATATGTGGGGTGGCACTGGAACGCGCCGAAGGGTTTAATCGATTAGCCAGGCAAAGAGTGGTACAAGGGCTTCTTCGGGGATTCCACCACAAATACGGCCTTTTTTATCGTTGGGGATAAGATCAAAGTAACAAGCCAAGGTACTTGGAACTGGACAGTACGTTTAATATCGTAAGGCGAGCAGCCTGACCTTACATAAATTCTTTTGAAATATCACCAAACCGTTGCATAATCCGAAAGAATGGGTGATACCCTACTGGCATGCGCTGACGGGATGTTTATTGTTTTGGAATATAGTAGAATTCATTAATTGAGTCTTGAGGAGTGAAAAATATATACTCGAAGCCATAACTCAATGCAATTAAATTGAATTAAGGCAGATATAAAGAAGGACTCTATCAGCTAAATGCTGTAGGAGTCCTTCTTGTTGTTCTTTAGTTGTGGCAATAGTAAAAGCTCTTCATCAGTGGCACCTTACTGGATACGCTGGTAAAGTGTTTTTATTTTCCTAGAAGTCCATCCCATAAACAAGACCTCGCATAGCCTGTGGAGTAAACAAAGGAGGCGTTACGTGTGAGAGGAATAGAAAGAGGTTACGAAGAGACGGCCGGGAAGATTTGGACATCGATAGCTGCTGTCTTGGCACTCTTCATTTTGTTGGTAATCATCTTGAAATTAATTCTTTTATAAAGATTATTAGGCTCTACCGGTTTATCTGGGTGTGAGCCTTTGTTTTGTTTACCTGCATGCCCTATCACTGAACGTATTTATACATATATTAAGGTGAACGACAAATAAAGGAGGTTTAAGACATGGGTGCATATGAAGGTGCAGGTGGCGGCGGTGTATGGACTTCTACAGCGGCAATTTTAGTGCTCTTTATTCTCTTAGTTATCATCACTAAATCACTTTGGGTTTAATTCGTGAAAAGAACTGTTGGATAATACCACTTCACTCATGGATGGCAAATAGTTGAACTCAATGAGCGCATAAGCTATTTGGCAATAGCTACAGTATTCGCTTCTCTTTTGGCGAATACTTGGTGGATTTCCTGCCATAATAGATTTGCGCTTATTGTATTTTGTAAGAAGGGGTATGTTTCATTGAATGGGTACAATCCTTCCTAATACCTAAATTTAATCTCAGATAGGGCCTTATTAGTTTGCAACAATAACTGGTATGAGTCTTTTATTTGCGATAATACGCACGATACTTTGACACATCTTTCAGTATAGTATTAAGAAGATTCAATATACTTTTCCAGCGGTCATTTCTTAGCTTTTGTTTATATGGCAAATTTACATAACATTTTTCTCATTAGTGAGTTTATTCTTAAAATTGATTCTTGAGATGGGATTATAATTACGGCGATACAATTTTAGTAGGATTATTCATCCAAAACTAAAAGACTCTATCCAAATATCGACAGAGTCTTTTGTATGAATATTTGTTTTAGGATGGAAAAAGTGTTTCGGAATCTGCGGAACCGCCGTCACCAAGCCAACGGTTAGGACCTGCAAATGAGAAAGTTTTCCCGTTTCCAGATATTTTGACATTAGCGATTTTCCAACCTGGTTTATACCCAGATCCATCAGTTCTAATAGTAATTTTTCTGATGTCACCTAGGTTACTAGTGCTGATTCTTGTTGTATCGGAATCTCCTTGTTCAAAGCTACCATTGAGTGTAGCGGTAGCATAATCTCCATTAGAACCATACAGAGTTATAGAGATGTTCGAGTCTGTTCCGGCATCTTTGAGATTGGCCGTATTTACAGTAACGACATATTCAACATTAGCAAAAGGCGTAACAGACTCTATACTTCTATTTGAGTCTTGTAATGAACTATAAGTGTCACTTGTGACCTGATCTGCAAAAGAAGGTGCAGCAAAAGCTACAGATGAGATAAGCATTGCTACTGATGCTAGTAAAGATACTTTTTTCATTAAATTGTTACCACCTTTCTAGTATTTGTATTTAATGTTATACATGTGTAATGTATTTGTACATAGTTCATTGGTTGTGAAGAGAAATTTTTTTCTTGTCTTTGTTTGTTGTATTTTATCTTTATGTGTCGGATATTAGCTTTCTAAATAATCATGTAAGGGTATGATTATTTAGAGAAGGATTTTTAGCGCTTATCCAGAATGAATTGTCGAGTTGATCAACATGAATCATACATATGAAGTGTTGATCCAATATCGAATTGTTTTCAGCTGCATTAAGTCAGATAAGAGCATCTGTAGTCCAGCCGTTGAGTAGGATATGATGGAGTTTGTGGAATACGGTGGTGGGCAAGTGGGGCCTTATAAAGTTTTAAAATAAAAAATTGAGCAAACAATGCAGCAACGTACAAACCATGGACGGATATACAGCCGGAATACTTAAGTGAAAAAAGCTGAAGCAAGTTTGAGGGCTATAGGTGTGGTCAGTTGTACACAAAGTATTTGAGTCAAGAATGCTGCTGCTTTTGACTGGGTACCATTTCGCTTCTGTTTTAACCAGTGGAAGCATAGTTGAATATGTATGGTATTTAAAAGGAAGGCAACTGAATTTAGCAGTTCTATGGAATTTAGGAGTTGGGTGTATCGTTTAACACAAAAAAAGCAGGAAGAATCCTTCCCGCTTTTGCTTGAAAACGATTATTAACGTCTGCGTTGTCTATCATTTACGCTAAACAGATTAACAGCCAGTGCGTTACCTCTTGCACGCGCAATGGCTCTTTGAGTGGAACGGATGTTTAATCTTCTTCTTCTTAAATCACGTTTGCAATGTCTTCTGCTCATAATATCACCTCCCTTCAAGAAATGAAGGTACGGTTAAATCTTAGTGGCGTTTATGCTTACGCTTGGAAATTTTGATATTCAAGGCATTGGTTGCTAGTGCATTTCCGCTTCCTGTTTTAGCAGCTGCGGCTTGAAAGACTTTAACGACCAGATATCTGTTTTTCCCGATGCGATGCTTATACGTTTTAACTCTATTTCTGATCATCTGCATATCTCCTTTGCTTAGTTCTGCTATATACATATGTCAATTGTGATAGTAATGTATCAGCATAAATCTATTAAAAGCAAAAAGAAGCTAGTACCTATATTCCTAATGGATAATAAAAAAACTCATGCGAACCTGTCTTCGCCTTTTCAACTTTACGTTGCAGGAGAATGTTATAGGCAGGTCGGCATGAGTCTAATAGTGTAGATAAAGATAATAGGCAGTTAGTATGAAAATTATTTACTATTAAGAGTGTTAAGTTTTTTCTCGTAGTACGCCTCTTGAGCAAGAATATGATTCAGTTGTTCAGAGAGCTGTTTATATTCTTGGCTGTCTTCTGGATAATTATTTCTTTCGAAAATTACAGCTTCGAGTTGCTTTTCTAAATACCTGAAATGGATAAGTATTTGTATATACTTAATACGGTCGTAAGTTGTTATGTGGGAGTTCTCTTTTGCATACAAATGATCCATTGTTGGAACTACACAGCTTATGGCGATAAATATCACAACAAACGCTGAAATTATAATTTTTTTCATTTAATTCCTCCTACAGAGCTATAAGTAATTAATATACCATATTTATCTAAAACAAAGAAAGATCTATTAGTTTTGCCCATGACAGTATAGCTGCTCAAGGTCAGTGGGGAATTATTTGAGATGAGGAGGCTGATTTTTAGTAGAAAAAATAGGGATAGGTTGCTGAAATGAAAAAAAAGTTGTGAGATACATAATAAACATAATAGCAATACAAAACCGGCTTGCCCTAGGCAGCCGGTTTTATATTAGTGGATAGAATAACGGGGAAGAAAGAACGAGAAATCAGTGGAAGTCCCGGAAGAGTCCTACAACCTTGCCCAAAATGCTGACGTGTGTCAGGCGAAGCGGTTCAAAGGCTGGATTTTCAGGTTGAAGCCGGATATGATCCTTTTCTTTGTAGAAGGTTTTAACTGTAGCTTCGTCTTCATCTGTCATAGCTACAACAATATCACCATTATCAGCGGTCTGCTGCTGACGTACGATTACATAGTCTCCGTTAGCAATACCAGCTTCAATCATGCTTTCGCCTACAACAGATAACATGAATATTTTATCCTCACCAACAAAGTGTTGGGGAAGAGGAAAGTAATCTTCAATATTTTCTGTCGCCGTAATAGGAAGGCCAGCAGTTACTTTGCCGACGACGGGGACACGACTAATGGAGTAATTAATCAAGTTGCTGTTATCCGATTCGTCTTGACCGAGTAACTCAATAGCCCGTGGTTTTGTAGGATCGCGGCGAATGAGTCCTTTTTTCTCTAAACGATCCAAATGACCATGAACCGTAGAACTGGAGGCTAATCCGACAGCCTCGCCTATTTCGCGTACAGAAGGGGGGTATCCCTTTAGACGCACTTCATTGCGGATAAATTCAAGAATGGCCTGCTGGCGGCTCGAAATCTTAGACATACCGTATCAACCCCATTTAGTAACGTTTGGGAAAATTATAGCATAGAACCTCCGTTCGTACAAACATAAGTTCTAAATAATCCCTAAAAATAATTACGAACTTTTGTTCTCTTTTCTATTGAATAAAACAAATGTTCGTGTTATATTGTGAAAACATAAGAACAAACGTTTGGAGGACACAGCCAATGATGAAATATAGCACTTATCAAAGTATTTTTCCGATGAATTTAGAAAATTTACAGGAGACTCGAAAAGAGGGTAGGGCACGTTTTATGCAGATTATTACCAATACTCTTTTACTTAAGCTTCTTATTATAGTGATTGTTGCTTGGATTGCAGGGGCAGGTGTACTTACAGTTTTCGCGGCACCTTCAGCTTCCAAGGAAGAAGTGACTAAACTGACCGTACAACCTGGGGATACGTTGTGGGAGATTGCCGCAAATCATAAACCGGAACGAATGGATACACGGGTATATATAGAAGGAATTGTGCGGATTAACGGTTTGGAGGATCGGGGAGTGCAGGCAGGTCAGGTACTCAAGCTTCCTAACTTCTGATCTATAGACTATTAGAGCTTGTCAGGGAGCGTAATACGGGAGCCTTGACAAGCTCTTTTCTACATGTCAAAGTGTATTATATCTTTGCTTTTATGGAGGGGACACAATTTGGATATAGACAGCTTGGTACAGCGCATTAATGAATTAGCGCGCAAAGCAAAATCCGAGGGTTTGACGGAAGAGGAAGCCACAGAGCGCGCCAATCTTCGGGAAATTTATTTAGGTAACATTCGCCGTAATTTTCGGCAGCAGCTTGAGACGATTGAATTTGTGGACGATGATACATCGAAAGGAAATGACGGGCTGAAGCATTAATGTTGTTAAAGTGCCCAAGCCTGCAATTTGCCTTTTGTTTTAGGTACCTTTTATGGTATCTATATAGATCAGCTTTGAGGCAATTGTTTTAATGTAATATATCTGGGAAGGAATTGAGAGATGGCCCGATCATTTGAAAGAAAAGTACGCAAAAACACAGCGCATTTAAATAAATCGCGCAAAAAGCAAGGCATTCAAACCATTAGCGGCGCAGGTTCTACAATGGATATTTTCCGTGGCCGTAACATTACTGTGCCAATTATGCTGGCTGGTCTTTCTGTATTGTACATGCTTATGAGTTACTTTTTGACTAAGACCGGTATGCGAGGGATGGATTGGCTTGTATTCGGCCTGTACTTGATGCTGGCTGTTATCTTTTTCATCCGTCGTCCTTATTTGAAAGTGGGAAAGGATACTCTCTATATGCTGAAAGGTGGTAGAGAACGTCCAATGACGGCAGGGGACATGAAAGCCATCAAGATTGAAAAGGGTTACGTAACCGTTGAAAGAAAAGGTAAGGGTGGTAATTTTATTTTCACAAAATCATTAGGTCGCTATGACACGGATGCCATTGCAGAGCGACTTGAGAAGTTTGCGCTATCCAATCAGATACAGGTAGACAAGAAATAACTGATTTGCCTGTAGCTCTGTAACAAAGGCCGTATGATGTTATTTCATATAACATGCTGCGGCCGCTTGCTTAATATGGGCACACATAACGATTCAAATGCTTAATCAAGCAAATAGGCGTACATATACTGTGGAAAGAGAGTGGATAATTCAGATGACGATTCAGGCGGTAATGTTTGATCTTGATGATACCCTTTTGTGGGATGAACGTAGTGTAGAAGAGGCATTTGATGCAGCGTGTCAAACAGGCTCCCGTGAAGCAGGCGTTGATCCAAAAACTCTGGAGGAAGCCGTACGTAAGGAAGCACGCGCTTTGTATGAATCCTATGAAACCTTTAGTTTTACTCAAATGATCGGCATTAATCCGTTTGAAGGATTGTGGGCGAATTTTACAGCAGGTGAGCAACCTGAATTCCGCCAATTGGAACAGTTGGCCCCTGTTTATCGAAAGGAATCATGGCGCAGAGGACTCCAGCAACTAGGGATAGATAATGAGAAGTTGGCGGAAAAGCTGGCTACCCAATTTGCTTCGGAAAGACGCGCGCGTCCACATGTATATGAAGAAACGTTCGAGATTCTAGAACAATTGAAGGGACATTACAAGCTGTTATTGCTGACAAATGGCTCCCCTGATCTACAACAGGAGAAACTGGATGGAGTTCCTCAATTAGCTCCTTTCTTTGATCATGTTGTCATTTCAGGTTCATTTGGTCGAGGCAAGCCTGATCCGTCTATATTCCAGCATGCTTTGGGGCTTCTTGGTATTGAGCCTGAACATGCTTTAATGGTAGGAGATAAACTGACGACTGATATTCAAGGAGCGTTGGCAGCAGGTGTACACTCGGTCTGGGTGAACCGAAACACTAAAACCAATACCACAGAGATCAAGCCGAAGTTCCAAATCAAGCATCTGTCTGAATTGGACGGAATTATTCAATCGTTAAAGTAAGAAATCAATAGTCTTTAGAAACGAGTATTAAGAAAACTCCCTTCGCTATTGTTACAGAGCAGAGGGAGTTTTTTTATTCACACAAGGATAAATTCGTAATTATGCTTTAATGAAGGTTGGATCTTCATACGGTTCGGCAATCCAGCCATTTTCTTCGATGAACAAGCGGATTGCGACGATCTTTTGATTCTCCATTAAAGTGAAGAAGTGAGGTATATTTTCAGGTACGGAGATAACGTCCCCAGGTGAAAGCTCTACGTTAAAATAGCCGATCTCTTCTGGGCCTTTAATGATGAAGATGCCTTTACCAGCGACAATGGCACGGATTTCATCCTCGGTGTGGGTGTGAATTTGCTCAAACTTGGCCAGCAGCTCGTTCAAATTCGGCGTTGCTTCAGATAAAGTGATAACGTCCCATATTTTATATCCGCGACGTGCGGCTAAATCCTTGATTTCGGGTTCAAATGTTTTGAGAACAGCGGCCTTTTGATCATCTGTTAAGGTAAAGTTTTCTTGCAGCTCCCCAGACAATTTGGAAGCATCCCAATGTTCATACAATATCTCGTGACTCTCCAGAAATTCACGTACTTGTTCTTCACCGCTAATTCGTTCATTGGTATTACGTATTAAGATTTCGGCCATATATATATATTCCCTCTTTTCCACTTGGATTAATGTTGTATAAAGAATACCATGTCTTGAAACGTTGTACAATACAGGATTTCAACATTTTATAATGCAAATGACCATAGCTAAAGGATACAGGGTTAAGTACGCTCTATAATGCTACAAACTATAAAAATGGATAAGAGAAGTCATTTTTACAAAGAACAACCTGTATAAAACGTATGTTTTTACTTCAATCTATCTAAATGATACGGTTTCTGCTAAACTAGGATTTAACGTTTTGCGGGGGTGAAGAAATTTGGATAAAGTTAGCTTGCAGGATGCATTACAACGAAGAATACTCCTTCTTGATGGGGCCATGGGCACCATGATTCAACAGGAAGACCTTTCCCCCGATGATTTTGGTGGGGAAGAGCTGGAGGGCTGTAATGAAATGCTGGTCTTAACGAGACCGGATGTCATTCAAGGGATTCATGAAGCATACTTGAAGGCCGGAGCAGATCTAATTGAAACGAATACATTTGGAGCAACATCCGTCGTTTTGGCGGATTACGATATACCAGAACGTGCCCGTGAAATTAATCTGGTGGCGGCCAAACTGGCGCGTAACGCGGTGGATAAATACAGCACTGCGGACAAGCCTCGTTTTGTAGTAGGAGCTATGGGCCCAACCACGAAAACCTTGTCTGTCACAGGTGGGGTTACATTTGCTGAGCTGATTGAAAGCTATCAAGAGCAGGCCTTGGCGCTTATTGAAGGCGGCGTGGATGTACTCCTTTTGGAGACCTCACAGGATACGCTTAACGTCAAAGCTGGAAGCATCGGAATTCGGCAAGCTTTTGAGCAGACAGGTATCGAGCTTCCGCTAATGATTTCAGGCACGATTGAGCCTATGGGAACTACGTTGGCCGGACAAAATATCGAATCCTTTTGCATATCACTGGAACACTTGCACCCAATTTCGATTGGATTGAATTGTGCTACAGGTCCAGAGTTTATGCGTGATCATATTCGCTCTCTGTCTGAAATGTCCTCTGCAGCTATTAGCTGTTATCCAAATGCGGGCTTGCCCGATGAAAATGGCCAATACCATGAATCGCCTGATTCTTTAGCACGTAAAATGGCTGCTTTTGCTGAAAAAGGCTGGTTGAATATTGCTGGGGGTTGTTGTGGTACCACGCCTGAGCATATTCGAGTTATGAG
Organism: Paenibacillus sp. FSL P2-0173; assembly: GCF_038008045.1. NCBI lineage: Bacteria > Bacillati > Bacillota > Bacilli > Caryophanales > Paenibacillaceae > Paenibacillus > Paenibacillus sp. FSL P2-0173. The sequence continues at coordinate 562,792 of NZ_JBBOYK010000001.1, read as the reverse complement.
TGAAAGTATGGCGCAGTTTGAGCCGCGTCCGCTGGTAGGTCATCATCCTCCTGCCGTATCGGGCATTGAGCCTGTATATATTGAACAGGACAATCGTCCGTATATGGTTGGTGAGCGAACGAATGTTCTGGGCTCCCGCAAATTCAAGCGTTTGATCGTGGAAGGCAAATATGAAGAGGCATCTGAAATTGCCCGTGCTCAGGTAAAAAGCGGAGCGCATGTCATTGATATTTGTGTGCAGGACCCGGATCGCGATGAAATGACGGATATGGAAGCATTTTTGAAACTGGTTGTAAACAAGGTAAAGGTACCTTTAGTGATTGATACCACGGATATTAAAGTCATTGATACAGCACTTCAATATTCGCAAGGCAAGGCAATAATTAACTCCATTAATTTGGAGGATGGTGAAGAGAAATTTGAGAAAATGGCTCCTCTTATTCATAAGTACGGCGCCGCTGTTGTTGTTGGAACAATTGATGAACGCGGACAGGCTATTTCACGTGAGGATAAGCTTGAGGTAGCTAAACGTTCTTATGATCTGTTGGTGAACCGTTATGGTTTGGCAGCGGAGGATCTAATTTTTGATACGCTCGTATTCCCAGTAGGAACAGGTGATGAGCAATATATCGGTTCAGCTAAGGAAACCATTGAGGGCATTCGCATTATTAAAGAAGCGCTTCCCGGGGTGCATACCATCCTGGGCATCAGTAACGTATCTTTTGGTTTGCCGGAAGCGGGTCGTGAAGTGCTCAATTCCGTCTATTTATATGAATGCACCAAAGCAGGTCTGGACTATGCGATTGTAAACACTGAGAAGCTTGAACGTTATGCATCCATTCCAGAGCATGAGCGGAAACTTGCGGAAGACTTGATCTATAAAACAAATGACGATACTTTATCCGCTTTTGTAGCAGCTTTCCGTAACAAGAAAGTGGAGAAAAAAGAAAAGATATCAAACCTTTCGCTCGAAGAACGACTGGCTTCCTATGTAGTCGAGGGAAGTAAGGAGGGACTCATTCCGGATCTGGAGCAAGCGCTCGTGAAATATTCTTCGCTGGAGATTATTAACGGCCCGCTGATGAAGGGGATGGAGGAAGTAGGACGACTGTTTAACAATAACGAACTGATTGTTGCGGAGGTGCTGCAAAGCGCTGAAGTGATGAAGGCGTCCGTAGCCTATTTAGAGCCGTTCATGGAGAAGAATGAATCCTCAGTAAAAGGTAAGATTTTGTTGGCTACAGTCAAAGGTGATGTGCATGACATTGGTAAGAATCTGGTGGAGATTATTCTATCCAACAATGGTTACCATATCGTGAATCTGGGTATAAAAGTACCACCAGAACGCATTATTGAGGCTTACCGTGAAGAAAAGGCCGATATGATTGGCTTATCCGGACTGCTTGTTAAATCGGCACAACAAATGGTGCTGACCGCACAGGATTTGAAAAATGCGAATATTGATATTCCAATAATGGTTGGTGGAGCTGCTTTAACACGTAAGTTCACTAAAAATCGTATCCGTCCTGAGTATGATGGTCTGGTTGCCTATGCAAAGGATGCTATGGATGGGCTGGATATTGCCAACAAGCTTATGAATCCTGAGTCCCGCAAAAAAATGGCTGAGGACATGGAGGCTGAGCGGGAGGCTGAAGCGGCAATAGTCGTGGAAGCTAAGCCGCTCCCTAAGCTCACTCGAGCTGTGCGCTCTAACATTGCTCAGGATCTGCCCGTCTATATTCCACCAGATACGGATCGTCATGTACTGCGTAATTATCCACTGAATTATATTTTGCCTTACGTGAATATGCAAATGCTAATGGGGCATCATCTTGGTTTAAAAGGCAATGTTGAGCAGCTGCTGGCTTCGGAAGATCCGAAAGCGATTCAGTTGAAGGAAACCGTGGACAGCATCATGTTTGAAGCTGTGACGGACGGAATCATCCAGGCACATGCTATGTATCGTTTCTTTCCAGCGCAGTCCCAAGGAAATCAAATTCTGATCTATGATCCGTCGGATGTGAGCAAGGTACTGCACACATTTACATTCCCGCGCCAGCAGGTAGAGCCTTATCTATGTCTGGCTGATTTCTTGAAATCAGTGGAATCCGGGGTTATGGACTATGTAGGTTTCATGGTCGTTACAGCTGGTCATGGGATTCAGCAGATATCTACCCGGTGGAAAGATAAAGGGGATTATCTGCGCTCGCATGCACTTCAAGCGGTAGCACTCGAAGTAGCAGAAGGGTTAGCGGAACGGCTTCACCATATTATCAGGGATAGCTGGGGGTTCCCAGACCCTGCCGATATGACAATGAAACAGCGACACGGTGCCAGATATCAAGGCATACGGGTATCCTTTGGCTATCCGGCATGTCCAGATCTGGAGGATCAGGGGCCGTTGTTCCAGTTGTTAAAACCTGAGGATATTGGCGTTGAGCTGACGGAAGGGTTTATGATGGAACCGGAGGCTTCTGTATCAGCCATGGTGTTCAGCCACCCTCAGGCGCAGTATTTTAACGTCGAAAAGGTTTAACACCTTTATCAGATAGGATAGCAAATACCCTCCGAGCTTCGGAGGTTTTTTGCTGGTCAGCAGGAAGAAGGTTAATGTTATGGAATTTTATTTTCTCGGTACAAATGCAGGGGTGCCTACGATTCAGCGAAATGTAACGTCCATCGCTCTTCGTTTGCTGGAAGAACGAAGAAGCATGTGGCTGTTCGACTGCGGCGAAGGCACTCAACAAGAGGTATTGCGTTCGCCGCTCAAACTAAGCAGACTTGAAAAAATATTTATCACCCATTTGCATGGGGATCATCTTTTCGGTCTGCCGGGACTGCTGTCGAGCAGGGCGTATCAGGGGGGAACGACACCACTGACGGTATATGGACCGCCTGGAATCCAGCAATATATCGAGCTATCTTTAGGGATCAGCCAATCGCGTATCAATTACCAACTACATATTGTGGAGCATACGGGTGGGGTTCTGTTTGATGACGGTCAATTCCGGGTGGAGTCAGCTTTGCTGGATCATCGGATCGACAGCTATGGCTACCGAGTTGTAGAGATGGATAAGCCCGGTAAGCTTAACCAAGAGCTGTTGGAGCGATATGGTATTAAGCCCGGCCCGGTGTACGGTAAGTTAAAGCGTGGGGAAAGCGTGGAGGTAGAAGGTGGAGTTATTTTGCATCCTCAGGATGTACTGGGTTCGCCGAAAAAAGGGCGTATCATCACGATTTTAGGGGATACGAGACCTTGTTCGAATACGGTAGTGCTGGCTCAAGATGCAACTGTCGTCGTTCATGAAGCCACTTTTCTGCATGAACTGTCAGATACAGCATACGAGTATCATCATAGTACGGCGCTTCAAGCAGCGGAAGCTGCAAAAGCCGCAGGTGCGGGTCAGCTAATCATGACGCATTTTAGTTCTAGGTATAAAGATCAGGAGCAGCTTCAGCCATTGCTGGAGGAAGCGCGAAGCATATTTCCCAATTCATTGCTTGCGGAGCAGCATGTGTTGTTATCGGTACCTGATATCGGTTAATAAACGATTGGAGAAGATATGTGCATGGGTGCCGGGGCAAGCCCCGGTGCCTTTGTTTTTCACCCAAATTATTTTCCGGGAAAGCGCAGGATGCGACAAGAGATGAGAACCCGTACACGGTGGTAGGGGATGAATTTGTTCTACCACATATAGAGGCGTGTCATATTCGAGTTTCTATATATCGAATTTAAAGGATTCTATTTCTTGAGTATGACCAGGAAATACAGGAGATTTCCTTTGAGGAAATAGCTCCTTCGATGGATTTCGACGAAGAAGTGAACTTATGTCATGTGAAAGCGACGGCTTTTAGCGAGGAATGGCGCCATTTTGGAGGGTTTACCAGCAATTCATGGACTTCATAAGCATTTTTGACTTAAGATAGATGAGATGAATGGAGACGGCCGATTATTTAATGACCTGAATAATTAAGGTGGTTAAATAAGAAGGAGAACATCGTTCATGGGATGAATTATAATTTTCAATGCTATGATGTGAATGGATTTGAAGTGGGGGAGGGGATTGCGATAAAATCGTTACTAATTGATCTGGATGGAACACTTTATCATGGAAATCGGATGATCAAGGGTGCGGATCTGTTCATATCCCGATTGCGTACAGACCAGATACCTTATGCTTATGTTACAAACAATGCTTCACGTACACCCGAATTGGTGGCTGAGCATTTGGTTGGTATGGGAATTGAAGCGGCCAGCCATGAAGTATATACTTCGGCGTTAGCAGCTGCACAATATGTTGCACAGCAAAGTCCTGGAGCTCGTGTCTATTGTATTGGTGAAACAGGATTACGCGATGCACTCACAGGAGCCGGTTTGCAGCTTGTTGAGAACCATCCTGATTATGTGGTGCAGGGGATAGATCGTCAATTTACATATGATGCGCTGGCCGCTGCCATGCGTTGGATTCGGGAAGGAGCAACTTTTATTTTGACAAACCCGGATCTCCAATTGCCTTCACATGATGGGCTAACGCCAGGTGCAGGTACGATTGGAGCTGCAATTGAAGCTGCTTCACAGGTAAAGCCTATTGTCATCGGCAAGCCTTCAAGCGTATTGATGAACTATGCGCTGAACCGCTTAAACATTAGGGCGGATGAAGCTCTGGTTGTGGGCGATAATATGCTTACAGATATTGCGGCAGGTGCAGCAGCAGGTTGTAAAACAGCTCTGATCCTGTCGGGCGTGACGACCCGCGCTAATATGGATGAACATGTGCGTACCGTTGGAGTGAAACCTGACCTGATGTTTGAAAATCTCGCTGAACTGCAGGACTGGATGAAAGAAGAGCTGAAATAATAGAAAGTATATGTCTTACAAAACTTGCGAGAATTAAAAGCTATGTAGCTACGAAAGGAAAGATGTTGATATGCCGGAACTTCCTGAAATGGAAAACTACAGAATCTTATTATCAAAACAAATTTTGGACATTCCGATTACTGGAGTGACGGTTAGCCGTGAAAAGTCCATTAATACTGAAGTGGAAACGTTTGAGAAGCAATTGCTGGGAACGACCGTTGTATATTTAGAGCGTCGAGGCAAGCATTTGATTTTTCATTTAAACACGGGCGGGCGGCTCGTACTTCATCTGATGTTGGGAGGACTGTTATATCTGGGAACGGAGGAGCAGCGTCCAGATCGTACAGTTCAGATCGAATTAGATTTTAGTGGATTAAAGCTTTATTTTATCGGACTGCGCTTAGGTTATCTGCACTTGCTAACGGCTAAAGAAACAGAAGAAGCTTTGTCAGACCTGGGACCTGATCCGTTAGACCGCCGCATGACTTTGGAAAAGTTTACAGCACGTCTGAAGGGACGCCGGGGGATTTTGAAAACAACGCTGGTGAATCAGCAGATTTTTTCGGGTATTGGCAATTGTTATTCAGACGAAATTGCTTATATCGCCGGATTTACACCGGGTTCCAAAGTACAAAACATTGTGCAGTCCCCAGAAAAAGTGGAAAAACTATATCATGCCACTCAATCCGTACTACGTGAAGCTACTGCGGAAGGCGGGTACATGGAAATGCCTCTAATGGAGGGGGACACGCTAACAGGTGGATTTGATCATCAGTGTCGAGTATATGACCGCGAAGGAGAAGAATCTCCAAGTGGCGGAAAAATTGTAAGGGTTGAACTGGCGGGGAAAAAAGCATTTTATTGCCCGGTACAGCAGCATGATGCCTAAATTGCTCATCGGCTCCCATGTGAGTACGCGTGGTGGCTTTTCCAAAGCCGCTATGCGTGCGCGAGAGCAGGGGGGACGTTCATTTCAATATTTCCCGAAAAATCCTCGTAGTCTTAGACTGAAGGAATGGAGTGCAACTGATGCTGCTGCTTGCAACGCTTACTGTTTAGAGCACCAGCTTCAATCCATTGCTCATTCACCATATCCTGTTAATCCGGCTCATGGGTCCGAGCGTGGTCAGGAACTTTATGAGCTGACGATTGCTTCATTACGCAATGATCTGGATATTGCTGAAGCCTGTGGGTCAAAAGGGATCGTCGTTCATTTTGGGCATCTGCATTCGTCAGACCCACTAGAGGGCTATCGTAACATTATTAACTGTTTTAATGATGTGCTGGAAGGCTGGCAAGGAAAAGCTAAAATATTGATTGAAAATCAGGCGGGGGATCACGGGCCCATGGGAACCACGCTTGAGGAACTGGTGCAAATCCGTCAGTTGTGCCAGAATCCTGACAGTATCGGCTTTTGCTTTGACACTTGTCATGCGTATGCAGCGGGATTATGGAACGGTGGAATGGACGAGGCTTTGATCGAAAAAGGGAATCGTCTCGGCTATTGGTCAGCTCTGTGCGGAGTTCATTTGAACGATTCTAAATACCCGTATGGCTCTAAAAAAGACAGACACGCCCGCGTGGGCCAAGGCTACATTGGTACTCAAGGAATGCGTTGGATGACAGATCAGGATGCTGTAAGAGGTATTCCTATCGTTTTGGAGAGTGGGACTGGACCTGATGGGACACATCAGGAGGATATTCAAATGATTCTAAGCTGGGACTAAATCGGTCTGATTGATAATAACTATCATTGAGGCTTGTGAGCTTGCATTTATGGGAAAAAGGAGGAGAAGTTGATGTATTTGTTTATGGACGATTATCGGCCTTGTCCTCCGGGCTTTAAGCTGGCAAGAGATGCGGATGAGTGTCTACTGCTACTTCATGAATACCCTATTTCAATACTATCGCTAGATTATGATTTGGGTCCAGGTCAGCCTACGGGAAAGGATGTGGCTGCTGCTATCGCAGGGAAACGGTTATATCCACGTGAAATTTACTTGCATTCCTCCAGTCCAGAGGGGCGGCGAGCCATGTACGAGCTACTCTATGCGAATAAGCCAGAGGGAGTCACCGTGCATAACGGGCCCATACCCGAGGAGCGTATGCGAGAGATCAGAAAAGGGTCTGAACGATGAAAGAGATCGGACAAAAAGAGGTGCGCCGTGCCATATGGGAGGGATGCAAGCTGGCTTTGTTTGTGTACACTCCCATGTGTGGAACATGCGCGGCTGCCCGTAAAATGCTGGAGGTAGCAGAGCATTTGCTCCCTGAAGATGCAGTGGTGCAGAGCAACATTAACTATATTCCTGAACTGGTACAGGAGTACCGGATATCCAGTGTTCCAGCGCTTCTTATATATAATGGTGAAAACAAAAATCCTGAAATCATCTACAAAATGGAATCTGTAGAACACTTGCTGAGCAAAATAAGGAGCGTGATGGAATGATATCCATGAAGAGCATTACGTTGCAGCGGGAAGAAAGACGGATTTTGGACGATGTAAGCCTGGACATACGAGAAGGTGAACATTGGGCTATTCTGGGTCGCAATGGTTCCGGTAAAACAACATTGCTGGAAATGATGACAGGGTATATGTTTCCAAGTCGTGGTACGGTTGAAGTCCTTGGGCAAATTTATGGTCAATGTGATGTGCGGGAAGTTCGCAAACAAATCGGATATATCAGCCAGACTTTGTTGGAAAAGCTGGCGCTAAAAGATCCCGTTTGGGAAGTGGTCGCTACAGGTGCGTATGCTTTTTTGCGCTTTTATCAGGAAATTCCGACAGAGGCAAAAGAAAAGGCCATATCTTTGCTGGAGGGTATGAATTTAGGCGACTTGATTCATCACCCGCTGGGGACGTTATCTCAAGGAGAACGTAAAAAGGTGATGCTGGCCCGCTCACTGATGGCAGAACCTCGTCTGCTAATTATGGACGAGCCTTGTGCCGGGTTGGATCTATTTGAGCGGGAAAAAATGCTGGTCGAGATTGATCGGCTCCGCAAGCGGGAGTTATCAGTGGTCTATGTGACTCATCACATTGAGGAGATTGTCCCCCTCTTTACGCATGTTGCATTGATTCGTGATGGTAAGGTCGCAGCAGCTGGCCCGAAAAAGGAAGTTTTAACGAAAGAATTGATTATGCACACATATGAAGTTCCGGTTGAGCTGGATTGGGATGGAGAACGCCCCTGGATTCGGGTGTGCACTGGAGGGTAATGTTATTTTGGAGGAACTATATATGAGTACAGATGAACAAAGTGAATCTACTTTGTCATCATCAAGATTTGTTTGTACAGCCAATCACGGTTTTGCACCCTATGCTCAAGAGGAGCTTAGAAGAATATTTGGCTCTGTTAAAAGCACGATGCTTTTACCTGGTGAAATTTTTCTGGCTACATTACCTGCGGAAGAAATTGAGGCAGTGAGGACAATTACAGGTCAGCCGCCGATGTTTTTACGTCACTTATTTCCTGTTCATTTTCAGGAAGAAGGAACGGACCTGGTTAAGGTACAGGAGCGTCTGGTTGCATTCATCCGTAACCGCAAGGAACTGATTGATCAACGTGTTTCTTTACAAGTGCGCAAAGGATCTAATAGCAGTTGGATTGAAAGCGCAGGTGCGCTCAAGCAGGCTTTGAGTGAACAATTAAGTGATCTACCTATGGAGCAGACAGTACAAGGCGCCGATGTTATTGTGTCCGTTTTTGCAGATACAGATACGTGGTATGCAGGTGTATCGCGTCCTGAGGACAATCTATCGGATTGGAGCGGAGGCGCGGTTCGTTTTCAAAAAGAAGATGGACAAATTTCTCGTGCCAAATTCAAGCTATTGGAAGCAGAAGCAACGTTCGGCATAGATTTTGCCGCTTTCCATCAGGGACTGGATATTGGGGCAGCACCGGGTGGATGGACTTCCTTCTTACTGGAACGGGGACTGAAAGTTACAGCGGTTGATCCGGCAAAGATGGAGCCATCACTGATGAAGTACGCCAATCTGACTTTTTTGCGTAAAAATGCAAGTGAAGTCAAATTTAAAGAGAATTCGTTCGATCTGCTGGTTTGTGATATGAGCTGGAGTCCTAAGCAAATGGCAAGGCTCGTTACTGATTTACTATATAGTTTGCGAAGTGGTGGTACTGCTATCGTTACGGTCAAGCTAATGCATAAAAAGCCCTTGGCGCTCATTCAAGATGTAATTGCTTCATTTGAAGAGTCCGGCATGCAGATTCAGCGAGCTAAGCAGCTATTCCATAACCGAGATGAGATCACCCTGTACATGATCAAGTATGGAAAATAATACTTTACAATGGATACAGGTGTGCTATATAATAAATCCAAATTGTTCCTTAAAAAATAATAATCACGTTTAAATCAAGGGAAAGCATCCCGCGAAAACGGTTTTCATGACGACATGGAAATTTGATTTTGCGGCAGCTTTCCCTTTTTTGCGTTGTCTGCTTGAGAAAGGTGGTAGGAGAATAATGAAGCAACCATCACAGTTGGAATTCGGATCAATTATCGGTGAGCGTTACCGTATTGTTCGCACATTGGGTTCGGGAGGAATGAGCCGCGTGTTCATGGCAGAGGATTTAAAACTGCCAGGCAAGCAATGGGCGGTGAAGGAGTCGGTTGCCGGGCCACAAGTGATGAAGCTTGTACGCACGGAGGCAGAGATGCTGATTTCGCTAAGCCATCCACGTTTACCGAGAATTGTTGATTTTTTTGAGCATCCTCCATCTGGTGCGGTATATCTGGTCATGGATTACATCGAAGGAATTACGCTGGAAGCATACATGAAGGACTACCAAGGCTATATTCCACAGGAGCAAATCGTCCCATTCGCTTTGCAGGTACTGGATGTGTTGGACTATTTGCATACCCGTCAACCGCCAGTCATTTACCGGGATCTGAAACCAACGAATATTATGCTGACACCGGAAATGGAATTTATACTGATTGATTTTGGAATAGCGAGGAGCTATAAGGCTGAGGTGGATCAAGATACGGTAAAGCTGGGCACAGTGGGCTTCGCTGCTCCGGAGCAATATGGAGCTGGTCAGACGGATGCTCGTTCAGACTTATACAGTTTGGGAGCGCTGCTATTGTATCTTTGTACAGGAGGCAAATATAGCGAGTGGACTGCGGGAGTAGAAGGGTATATTCGCGGAGAATTGCCCCGCCATTTGATCCCAGTGATTCGAAAACTGCTGCGTCAGCATCCTGAGGAACGATTTCAATCTGCCGGGGAGGTCATTGGAGAACTGCGGCACAGTGCTGATTTTCAGCCTGCTCAACAAGGAATATCCGTTAATGATGCCTCATTGGATTATGCAGGTACAAGGGTAGTGGCTGTACTGGGTGTATCTGCCGGCTCCGGTGCTACGCATACAGCAATTGCGGTGAGCCACTATCTGGCTCGAAGGTCCCGCTCCGTAGCTTTGGTTGAGCTGCACAGCACAGCCAAAGCATTTGCCCGACTTCAAGAAGTCGTAGAAGGCACATCTGTTGGACAATCGAGTTCAAGTCGGCGTTTTGAAGTCGATGGAGTACATTACTGGCGACAAACATCTCGTGCGGATGTCATTTCTTTGTTGGGTGGTTCCTATAGATTTATCGTACTGGACCTGGGGAGTGGGCAGGACAATGAACGATTGGAAGAATTCTTGAGAGCCGATTATCCGCTCGTCGTTGGCTCAGGGGCCGAATGGAGAGTTCAGGATATAGCAGGGTTAGCCCGATCTCTTCAGCGCCATCCACAGCACAAATGGAATTACTGCTTGCCATTGGCAACCTCGGAGGCGGCCCGCAGGCTTCGTAAGGAGCTGGATCACGATAAAGTATTTGCTCTACCGTTCCACTCAGACCCCTTCGAACCGGATGATGAGATGGATCAGGTGTTGGACGAACTGTTTCGCGGAGTCATTCCAGATACCCGGAGAAGACGCTTCGTATTCCTTAAGCGACGGCGCTAGATAGAAGGTATATATCAAAAGAGGCAGGGGAGAAGTTGTGTGTCTAAGCTAAGAAAAAGCAGTAAACAAAAACTATACGCCGGTTGCATTGGCGCTGGGATTGTTGGCATTATCTTTGCCGGCTACCTTATGGTTAATATCCATCAAATGAATGAGGTCAGGAAACAGGCTGAGGTAGAGGCAGAACTGAAATGGAAAGTGTATGAACAGGAGCAACGAACCGCGAAAAAAGGCTGGGTGGTTGTCCGTGACATTTCTCCAGGTGAACAGATTGCATCTAATGATTTGAAGGGAATTAAAGTTCCCGGTTCTCAGGCTCCATCAAATTTGCTGGCAGATAAAAGTGAAGTTTCCGGAACCACAGCCAAGATTGAGCTTAAAAAAGGATCTGTGCTTACATCGGCTATGATAACTGCTGATGAACCCACACCTAAAGATTTACGCAACCGTGAGCTAAAGGTGGTGGTACTACCCAACAGCCTGAAGTCGGGGGACGAAGTGGATATTCGCATTCAATTTCCAACAGGTCAGGATTACATTCTATTATCTAAAAAGAAGATTTCCCGACTGGAAGGTCCAATTGTCTGGGTCACTTTGAATGAGCAGGAAATATTATCGCTTTCGAGCGCGATTGTTGATGCCTATCTGCATAAAGCATCCATTTATGCTCTGACATATGTCGATCCCCAATTTCAGCCCAAAGCAATCCCGACCTATCCGCCTAATGCGCAGGTGTTAGCGTTAATGAATAGTGATCCAAATTTGATACACATTGCTGAACAAAAGCTGTCCAAGCAGCTGCGGGATTCCCTTGAAAATGCAATTAATTCATCAAACAGTGTGATTTCAACACCTGTGGAAAGGAGTCTGAGTGAGGAAATTGCAGCTCAGCATGCGGGTGCTACTATAGAAAACCCAGCAAGCGGAATTGATGATACAAGAAATGAATATGAGAACGAGCAGGATCATCAAGAACAAACAAAGATTCTGACGCAGGACGGAAGCTCTGATCCGTATGCCAAATAAATGAGAGAAAAGGAACGGAAGTATGAAAACATGGATATTTGCCGGGCTTTGTGACAAAAGCGATACCTTGTTATACATCAGCAGCATATTAGCAGCTTCCGGCCAACAGGTACTGCTTGTGGATGCTACGCTGCGGGGACGGTATCGGTATAGCATAGGGATGCTTGACAAACCACTTCCCATTACGCAGTTTAGTGGTTTTGATGTAGCAATTGGATTTACAGCATGGGAAGACCTGCATATAGGTATGACGGCTGATCAGAAGGCAGAGCAGGCTTATGACATTGTTATTTTGGATGTAGAGTTACCTAATTTTTGCCCCATTTCTGTTTGGAAAAGGGCAGAACTCCGAGTTTGGGTCAGTGATTATAGCCGCATGCTAATGCATAACGGACAGAATTGGCTTGAGCATTTATTCAGTCAACCTGAATTTCCTAAAGATCTTGTATTTCACAAGCTTTTTTTACAGGCTGTGGATTGTGGTGTGGAGGAGCCGTACCTGTGGGAATACATGAACCATTTCCCAGCTTTTTGGCAGCAAGAGCCATATGTACTGCCATGGGATGAGGGGCTGCTTGCTCTGAAACTGGAAAATGAGCATAAAAAACAGCTACTACTAAAACCGCTATCCAGAACGTATAAGAAACAATTATGCCGTTGTATTGGGGAATGGATGAGTTGGGAATTAAAAGTGAGTCGTCGTGCGCTAAAGCGTGCGGAAAGGAGTAGAGCATGAGTACCATTTTGTTTTGGAGCCCCATTAAGGGGGCTAGTGGAAGTAGCTCTTTGGCGGCAGCAATAGCAATTACCATAGGCAATCTATATCGAGGAAGACTATTATTGACTCATTTGGGTCGTAAATATACCGGTATTGAATCAGGATTACCTATACAAGAGTATGGTATGGACGATCCAACCCTACAGCTTCAGGAAGGGGGCTGGGATGCTGCCGCACGTTTAGTTCTGCGAGGGACACTGTCTAAAGAAAATATTCGTAATTATACGACGCCTGTACTCGAACATACTTTGGATGTACTTGAGGGAACCTCCAGCTTTGGAGCTGCACCGCCGTTACTATCTCCAGGGCTTGTACGGGCAGTAATAGATACAGCGAATCAATATTATGATTTAACGCTGATTGATGCAGGAAGTGGAGCAGGGTGGGGGGCTGTACAGCATGAAGCATGTGCACGAGCCAAACTGGCCGTTCTTTCACTCACTCAAAATATGCGAGAGTTAGACGCTTATTTTGAATCTGTGTCTCCGTTATCTACCTATTCATCGTTACCCTTATTGATTGTACTTGGGAAATATGATGTGCATTCTCAAGTGAATGAAACGAATATTCGCAGGAGATATGGCTACAAAGGTGCTTTGTATACAGTCCCTTATAGCACCGGATTTATGGACGCATGGAACCGCAGGGATGTGATCGGCCATGTGCAGCGTGAGGTGCGAAGTGGAAAAGAGCAGCACCGCAAGCTTTTTATGCCCGTGAGATGGGCGCAGAGTATACGGCATATCAGCAAAGCTATTCTGGAGGCGGCAGAGTCCGATCTTCGGCTCAAGGCTTTGGAGAGGGGCGCTTAAATGCTGTCCGCTCAAATGATCAACGGATTGATTCTTACCTGTATAATACTGATGTGCATCGTACTGATTATTGTTAAATACCGAGGAAATCTTCACTCGCGACATTCAACCCTTCGGGTAGAAAAAAAGAACGAAGATGCCACATTCGAAACATTAATAGAGTATATCAAAAATGCACTTCATGAACTAAGTCATAGCCAGATGGCGGATGCCGGATTGCATGAAGAGGAATATAGACGGCGTATCCATCAAAGGGCGGAACTACGCAGGGCGTTAAAGGACTGTGCCAATGGCAGCATGGGTGATAAACGTTTTGTTAAAAATCTGATGGCTGAGCTTCTGATTAACGGTTACGGCTTAAACGAGAAAATTGTCGATATTGTTATGCCATTCTCCCGACCTGAGTTGTTTAGCATACAGGATCAATTCGAAATTATATTTTACCAATACCAGCAGAAGTTTGGCGCTGATGCACTATCACGTTTACTGGATACTTATGACTTGGCCGAAATGAGGTATTCACAGCAAGGTGAAGAAGATGGAAGTTATCTCGTTACCGCAGAGGATATTCGTTATATCTATGACTGTGAGTACCGCCCTCTTTCCTTTTTGGAGAAAGTGGATATTATTGTCCAGCGGATTTATCAGCATTACAAAGGCTTTTCCGTCATTGATGATATTCGTGACCAGCGGATCGACGGTGTAAGTGGGGGCGTCAGTGGTATGCCGGAAGGTGGGATTCCTGCATCATCAGACTGGCCTTCGGATGGGTATGTATTTGAACAAACATCTGCGCCTACTGCCAATGGTTATGAGAGCGTATGGATCTTTTATAAAGGTAAAACTATCCATCTTTCGTTCCTTTCCTTCGGATCTGAGCGTGAACTTAAAAGGGTGTGCCAAAATATTTATAAATACAATTACCCGGGACAGCTTTCCGAAGCGAATGGTTATAAGGTCAACGAAATGAAGGATGGGTCACGGGTAGTGGTGGTGCGCCCTCCTTTCTCAGAATCGTGGGCTTTCTTTGTCCGTAAATTCGATATTCAAAGCGCATCGCTGGAACAGTTAATTAAGGGACAGAATGCTGATTTTCCAATCCAGTTACTTTCTTATTTAATGAAAGGCAGCCGGATTACTGCTATTACAGGCGCGCAGGGTTCAGGTAAGACGACGTTGTTAATGGCGATGGTCAAGCATATTTATGCTTCGTATACGCTTCGTGTTCAAGAAATGGCCTTTGAACTGCATCTACGCAGCATTTACAGTCGCCGTAACATTCTTACCTTTCGAGAAACGGACCATATTTCAGGACAACAAGGGCTTGACTTGCAGAAAAAAACAGATGGAACCGTCAATATACTAGGCGAAGTAGCAAGTGATGAAGTAGCTGCTTGGATGATTCAAATGTCGCAGGTTGCCAGTCTGTTCACCATTTTTACTCATCATGCCAAAACATTTCGTGATCTCGTGTTTTCACTTCGTAATTCATTGCTCAAAACAGGAGTATTTCAGCATGAAGGCATCGCTGAGGAACAGGTAGTTCATGTCATTAACTTTGATGTGCATCTCAAACGTGATGCGGAAGGGCGACGCTACATCGAACGGATCACAGAATGCGTGCCGCGTGACCCGGATCATACGGATACAGGTTCCAATGCTTCATCGAGCTATAGTTATCGCCACGTTATGGAATATCGGAACGGAAGCTATATACCGATGGAGCCCCTAACTGCCAAAAGTGCAAAAGAAATGTGTGAGCAGATGAATGTAAAGGATGCCAGAGATTTCCGCAGTTTTTTGACCCGCTATTGGGAGGAAGACTATGAGTCTTAAAGAAATTTTATTATGGATTTTACTAATATCAGGTGGGAGCTTTGCGCTTCTATATATAGTTTTGTGGGGGTTGCGTAAGCGCGGTAGTCATGCAGTTCGCAGAGGACGAATTCATTCTGTTCAGGAAGGTCGCAAAGGAAAAGCGGTACTTCAACGTGAGCTGCAAGCCTTACTGCATAAGTTGTACACGCTGTGTATGAAGGTGCCTTTTTTATCTGGATACATCACAAGTGTACGTAAGCGACTAGCTGGTCAGCATGCCTACGATGAGTACAAGCTTCGCCTACAGACCATGAAGATGACGCTGTTCATCTGGGGGGCTTTTACTTGCAGTGGCGTTGTGCTGGTCATGATGAAGCCAGGAATAGAGTTTGCTATATTGGCTGTTTTATGCGGAGTGGTAATCAACAGTCTTATTTTGGATATGGCCATTAGCCGGATGGAAAAAAGGCTACTTGCACAGATGATCGAATTATTCGCCAATGTACGTCATTATTACCATCAGCACGGTATGGTGGAGGAAGCCATATCCGAAGCGGCCGATTTAGCTGAGGCAGAGGCTGGGAGACACGCACGACTCATCCATGAGGCGCTAACAGATGTTGATCCGCACGAAGCATTGGAAAGATACTATGAGTCGGCTCCTAATCGATTTTTAAAAGCTTTTGCCGGTATCTCATATATGGTAATGGAGTTTGGTGACCGGGTTGATGAGGGGGGCTCCATTTATTTGAAGGGGCTCGGCAGTCTCGCACGCGAAATCCAGTTGGAGTTGCTGCGAAGAAATAAACTGGACTATCTGTTAAAAAGTCTAAACGTGATCGCACTGGCACCTGTTTTCTTTACGACCCCAATCGAGACATGGGCGAGATCCAGCTTTCCATCCATGGATGAGTTTTATCAGGGAAAATTGGGTTATATAACGAAATTGTCCGTTTATATTGTGATAATCGTATCTTATTTCCTGTTACAGAAACTGCAACAGACCGATGAGACAGGATATCGTGCGGGTAGAGGCCGGAGGGTTTGGGAGCAGAAGCTATACCGTTTTCCCATCATTCGTAATGTGGTGGATTCTTTAATTCCGCGTCAGCATATGTCTTCTTATTTCCAAATAACCCGTCTATTAAAGGAAAGTGGTGCGGAGGTTAAGCTGGAGTGGCTCTACATACGCAGAATGGCTCTTTTTATCGTAGGATTGGTGCTCAGCATCAGTACGATATTTTTTTTACATGAAGCTGAGAAAACGCATATCCTTCACGCCCCAGTACAATCAGGTCAAATGTTTGGACGTTTAAGTCCGGTGGAGCAAAAAGAAGCTTCGAAGCAGAGTGAGATTGATCGCAAAATCATGCATTCGCTGAACATGAGGGCGAACAGCACATACGAACAAACGTACGTTGTTTTAGAGCATAATGCTAATGGAACTGCTACTCCTGAACAGCTATCCACAAATACTCGGCGTATCCTCCAAAAGCTGAAAGATTGGAATGATGAATACATCAAGTGGTGGGAAGTACTGATTAGTTTGATTGTTGGGTATGTAGCCTATCAAATGCCTATGCTTTTATTATATTTGCAACGAAAAATGCGTCGGTTGGATATGAGGCATGAGGTGTATCAATTTCAAACGGTTATTTCCATTTTACGGGTTATGGAACGAATGTCTGTCGAGGAGATATTGGAGTGGCTGAACAGATTTTCAGTTATATTCAAAAGATCTCTGCAAAAATGTTTGCTTCATTATGAACACGGGCCAGAGGCAGCTCTCGACTTGCTAAAAGAAGAGGCACCTTTGCCGGAATTTCAACGTCTAGTGGACAAGCTCCATTTGTCTTTGGGTAAAATTACGATTCGAGAGGCCTTCGATGATTTGGAATCCTATATGTCCTACTATTTCGAACAAAGAAAACAGGAGTATGAAAAAATAATAGACAGCAAGGCTATCTGGGGGAGGATGATTGGTTTTGCCCCGATGTATGGTCTTATCTTTTTATATTTGGTGATTCCGTTGATCGGTATGAGCTTTGTTCAAATGGATAACTATTATGAGCAAATACAAAAAATTCAGTGAAAAAGTTCTATTATGACTAATACAAAATAACAAGCTAAGGAGAGAAAAATAATGAATAACGCATCAACAGCTTTAAAGGTAGCCGCTGGGATATTTTTGACCATCGCTCTAATTACGATTGTAGTTATACTGTTTATTTCAGCCCAGGAGGCGACTAAAACGGCACAAAACAATTTTGCTGATATCCAGACCGAATTGTCTCAGGCCTCTTTTACGGTATATGACGGCACAACGATTAGCGGTTCCCAGGTGACCAATGCGCTGCGGAAGTTTCAGGGGAAGGACCAATTCGGCATTCAGATTAAAACCGGCAAAAATATGGCAGGCCAGTGGTACGGTAATGCTCTGAACATTAGCCCAGACAGTGAACAGTATGGCGCCGTGAATGGCGGCAGTGATAAGACTGGGAAAATCACGAATACGCTTAATGAGAAAGAGAATGAATACGTAAATCCAAGTGGCAAATTCAAGGCTGAAATCGTCAAGGACAAATCGAACGTTGTCCGTGGATTGTTGTTTACCCAGTCCTAAGCACTACAGTAAAGATAATAATCATAAGGGGGATGAGAGTATGTCTGATCACGCTTCAAGCATGCTGCGGCTTGGTGTGTCAGTTATTCTGTTCATAACCGCATGTGTAACGGCAGCAGACTTGTCCAGCCAGCTGGATGGTGCACTGGAATTAAGATCACAGCAGGAAGAGCATTCTGAAGGGCGAATAGCCCGTACTGCTGGGGTGGGGTTGCCGGAACGGATAAAAGGAACTCAGGTAATGCAGGCAATTCGCATGAACTTACAGGAGGGGATTTCGATTCATGTCGACGGGACAGAGTACGATGCGTATTCTGAACCGTTTGAGCCTGATGTATCGACCTTAGATGCTTCTTCTTTATATTCCATATACCCACAGCGTAATGGGAATGGGGACATAACATCTGTACGTTTTGAGAAATTGGGGGAGGAATGAAGTGGTTCAAACAATATCCAAGCTGCTAGGGGCGCTGATCGCTGTATTGCTTTTGTACATCGTACCCGCAGCTCAAGCTGCTGAACGGCAGGAAGATATATCCGGGTTAAATACATATCATTCAACTGTACGTTTTGTTGATATGGTAAGAACCAAAGGTTACATTACACCGACGATGTATAACGATTTTATGCGTGATCTGGAATTGACAGGCAATATGTACGAAGTTGACTTGGAGCATATGCACAAAAAGTATGTACCGGACTATGCAGATGCCGCGAAGCCAGACAGTTTTCTGGGCAATTATGAAACTGTATATGATGGGTACTATAATCCGCAAATCTTACCTGTACTGTTTCCTGACAATCAGCAGCCAAAATCAGATCAGCTACGTCGGTATACCTTGATGGCCGGGGATTATTTTACGGTCCGGCTACATAATACGAATCGGACTCCTGCGGACTTGTACAAATCATGGCTTCTCGGTGGGGCAGATAGCGGAAAGCCGGCAGTTACAGCTTCTTACGGGGGCATGGTTCTGAATGAAGATTACTGATTTTGCAGTCATATTTATACTTTTGTTTTTGCCCTTTGGTGTAGTTAGTGACTTACGGGTCCAGAATCAGCGTGAAGTGCAGCAGCTAGAAATGAAATATACGTCGGCTCTCCGTACCGCAGTTCAGGATGCAGGGGTTATGCTCTCACAGAATGAACGTCAAGAACGCGAGGCCGGATACGGATCGGATAAGTTTTTTCGTGTAGATAAAGAAGCAGCGCTGCACACGTTCCTGCACACCCTTTTTCTTAATGTAGGCATTGATGGGGATATAGTAGCACAACGTGCATTATTGGATTACATACCAGCCATTGTAATTCTAGATTATGACGGTTATTATGCGTTCACTTCAGAAGCCTATACCGACGAGCATGGACAAGCTGCCATAGGTCCCAAATGGAGCGAAAAAAAGCCATATGCCTATGTTGATTCAGTAGGCAACAGTGTGGGGTTCACCTTGGATAATTATGTGCACGCATATGATGCGCGGAATCACAGGTGGGTGGAGGGCTTTCAAAAGGAACTTCAGGACCAGACCCCTATATCTTTACTGAATAATTCAGAAACTTTTGAGCAAATACGTCGTTCCACCATCGTTCGCAGCGTCCAAGAGGACCTGGCGCGAATTATTAATGTCCATAACGAAAAAGCTGCACGTAACGGCATAACTTATACGTTCACGCTACCGCTCATTCCGCAAGAGGAGTGGTACAACACAGTAGATGATGTGGGTCTGATCGCGTTTATCCAAGGCATTCCGGTCGGAGACAGGTATTACAATAACTATGGATTTGGTGGTGGGAGAGTCGTTAGAAAGCAAGACATTATAGGCGGCATAGAACCAGATACTGGGATGAAATATTTTTATAGAGATTCATGTCCAGCTCCCTTTAAAGCGAGTGAACGTTTTGCGGATGAAAAATCTGCAGCAGCTGCGGGATACTTTGAGTACAAATGTTATAATGGCTTAAAATAATCACCTTCATGGGTGGTTTTTCTTTTTTTAGGCAGATCCATATCAAAAACCTTAAAAATCGCTGTTTTCCATATTCCGATATGGTTGCAGAATGTGCTACAATAAAGCTTTGAAAGAAACGAAATGCATATGAAATAAGAACAGTCGGCAGCGCCGATGACAATAAGGAGCCAAAAACAGCTTATGAGTTTATTGACTGTAGAAAATGTATCTCACAACTTTGGGGACCGCGCATTATTTAAAAATGTTTCCTTTCGATTGCTTGCGGGGGAACGTGTAGGTTTGGTAGGAGCTAACGGTGTCGGTAAATCGACACTCATGAACATTCTGACTGGAAAATTGCTTAAGGATGAGGGTAAAGTGGAATGGACTCCACGTGTACGTTACGGCTATCTGGATCAGCATACCAAGCTGACACCGGGCAAAACGGTACGTGATGTTTTGAAAGACGCTTTTCTTCCTTTGTTGGAATTGGAAAAGGAAATGATGCAGATTACTGACAAAATGGGGGATGCTTCTCCTGAAGAGTTGGAAGTGCTGCTGGAACAGATGGGTGAAATTCAGGAGCAACTGGATATGGGGGATTTTTACCTCATTGATGTGAAGGTTGAAGAAATGGCGAATGGACTAGGTCTGTCGGCCATAGGACTGGACCGGGATGTATCTGCACTTAGCGGTGGGCAACGGACAAAGGTGCTTCTTGCTAAGTTGCTGTTGGAAAAGCCAAATGTCCTGCTGCTGGATGAGCCTACCAACTATTTGGATGTAGAGCATATTGAATGGCTTACGCGCTATTTGAAGGATTATCCCTATGCTTTTATTCTTATTTCACATGATACTGAGTTTATGAACCAGGTCGTTAATGTTATTTACCATCTTGAATTTGCCAAGATGACCCGTTATTCAGCTAACTATGAAAAGTTTCTTGAAATGGCGGATCTGAACAAAGCTCAGCATATTGATGCTTATGAGAAGCAACAGGACTTTATTAAGAAACAGGAAGATTTTATTCAGCGTAATAAAGCGCGTGCCTCTACATCAGGCCGAGCAAAGAGCCGTGAAAAGCAACTTGATCGGATCGAACGTATAGATAAGCCTGAAGAAGCTGCGAAGCCAACCTTTCAATTCAAAGAAGCACGTGCAAGCGGAAAGACGGTATTTGAGGGTATTGATTTTGAGATTGGTTATACGCATGCCCTTTTGCCTAAAATGTCCATGACGATTGAACGTGGCGAAAAGATTGCTATTGTTGGCTACAACGGTGTCGGTAAATCGACATTGCTCAAAACCATATTGGGAAAAATACCGCCAATCAGTGGAAAAACCTATCAAGGTGATTTTTTGCAGCCCGCTTATTTTGAGCAGGAAGTAAAGGCGGAGAAAATTACACCGATTGACGATGTGTGGAATGAATTCCCACATTTGAACCAGCATGAAGTACGAGCGCATTTGGCGCGTTGCGGTTTAAAGAATGAGCATATCACGCGTCCGCTATCTGCGCTCAGTGGTGGAGAACAGGCTAAAGTCCGTCTTTGCAAACTGTTAATGCGTGAAAGCAACTGGGTACTGTTCGATGAGCCTACCAACCACTTGGATGTTAAAGCTAAGGATGAGCTGAAACGTGCCTTGAAGGAATACAAAGGGACCGTATTGCTTGTATCTCACGAACCGGACTTTTACGAGGATTGGGTAACCAAAACGTGGAATGTGGAAGAGTGGTCAAGTAAAGTTAACTAACATCAACTAAATCCAATTCTGCATATTTCACACGAAGTGGGGTTTGCAGAATTAGGAAAATATGCTAAGCTATCTTTAGCTTATACAATAAAATAGTCACACTAGGGGAGCCGCCCATGCGGCTGAGACGGAATAAATGGATTTCGGACCCTTTGCACCTGATCTGGGTTATGCCAGCGTAGGGAAGTGAGCGCCGTACAAACAAGGCAACACCATCTTATTTTTGTTTGTGCGTGGGACGATACACGTATACGGATATCATTGTCCGTTCGATTATTGGACGTTCGTTAAACCACTTCCTTGGGGAAGTGGTTTTTTTGCGTTTCGTTCACTTTAAGTTGTTCGAGCTTCCGTAGACGATTCACATACAATCCTCTTTCATTACTGCTGGTAGACGTGACTGGCTAAGCTTAGATCTTTTAGTCCAATGTGAGGTGAAGACAAAATCGAATTACACGCAATTTCGATGGAAAAGGGCACTTTTGCACAAGCAGCCCAAGTGGCTGCTGTGATTTGTCCGTATGTTCATTATGTACACGCACGTTTAAAACAGAATGGTGCCTCTGCATTGCTATCTTTGACTCGCAGCATGGTGGAGCAGGGAGTTCCTTTGCAACAAATTGTAGTAAATGATCGTGTGGATGTAGCTTTACTTACTTTGGTTGGAGCCGTCCAGCTACCAGCTAATGGATTACCTGTAGCGGATGTGAAAAGCCTACTTCCAAAGGGTACACGCTGTGGAGTATCTGTGCATTCCTTGAAGGAGGCGCAGACTGCCGAGCGGGTAGGAGCGGACTATGTACTTTATGGTCACATATATGAGACCCATTGTAAGCCCGGTATTGTACCACGGGGTTTAGCTCAGCTTGAACATATTTGCAGGCTGTCGAACATTCCGGTGATCGCGCTGGGCGGCATACAACCGCACCATATCCCGGAGCTTTATAGGGCCGGAGCAAGCGGAATTGCGGTGATGTCTGGTATATGGGAGGCTGAGTCGCCCGTTGCAGCTGCGCTGGAATACAGGCGAATGGCAGATCTTGTAGTTCACAACCTGTAGCGAGAAAACGAGAGTAGAGGCAAGCTGAAAGCAGAATGGTTTATGGAGAGGAGACACGGAACAAATGCCAAAGATACACACAGAGGCAAGAGCGATAGGACACGCTGAATGCTTGGTCATAGGTGGAGGTGTCATCGGCAGTTCCATTGCTTACCATGTGGCCAAGGAGGGAAGAAGTACGATCATGCTGGAACGATTGATCCCGGGTGAGGGAGCCTCAGGAGCAGCGGTTGGAATGCTGGCAGCGGAAAGTGAAGAGTTCACCGACTCTGAGCTGGCACGGTTTGCTCGCATAAGTCGAGACGCATTCCCTGAGCTTGTCTGTGATCTGGAGCGTTTGTCAGGTATTTCGGTGGAATTCCGTACAGAAGGATTTGTGACTCCTTTCCGTACGGAAACTGAAGGCCAAAAACGCTGGAAAGCTGCTAAAACGCGAGAGGATGATTGTCCTATCTGGTGGGATGCGAAGGAATTGGCCCGACGAATTCCAGGTTTGGATGAACAAGCGATCGGGGCAATATATCGTTCAAAAGAGACACAAGTGGCTCCTGTCCAGCTTTGCCGTGCTTATGCAGGTGCTGCTGCGGTGCTGGGGGCAACGGTATGGTCTGGTACACAGGCAGAGCAACTGGTCATACAGAATGGTCGAGTTTGCGGTGTTCGAACAGATAGTGGCTTTTTTTCCTGCGATCAGGTCATTATTGCCGGAGGCTTGGATAGCATGAAATTGCTAGCGCAGGTTGGATTTGAATATCCACTTTATCCGGTCAAGGGCGAAGCGGTAGCGGTCTCCTTGAAGGATCACCCGTTAGAATACACCATTTATGCTGATGATATTTACCTCGTGCCTAAACAGAATAACGAGCTTTGGATTGGGGCAACGAGCCTTCCGCATCAATATGACGAAGAGGTGACCGTAGGAGGCTTGGAGGGGTTGCTGGCACGTGCCTCTGCTTGGCTGCCGCGCGTCCGTGAAGCTTCTTTTATACGCACTTGGGCGGGCTTACGTCCGCAGGCCGCATCAGGTCATCCTTTTATAGGCACTGTCCCTGGGGTCGAGGGCGTATATGCTGCCGTCGGGCATTATCGCAACGGTGTCCTGCTGAGTGATGCTACCGGGCGTGCGCTGGCAGCTATGCTTAATGGGGCTGGTGCAGCTGAACTTGGGATAAGTAGATTTTCTTCTGAGCTCCTCAAGGAGGAAAGCTTATGAAGCTGACGATTAACGGCCAGAGCCTGACCTTTTCTAATCGAATCACTCATGTGGATCAATTGCTACATGAGCTTGATGTAAAGGTGAAAACTGTAGTGGTAGAGCTGAATCGGCGTATATTGACCCGTGAAGATCATGATGAAGCAGTACTGAAGGATGGAGATTGCCTAGAGATTGTACATTTTGTGGGAGGCGGTTGATCATGTTAACCATTGGAAAAGCATCTTTTACCTCAAGGTTGTTGTTGGGAACAGGAAAATTCACTGATCTGGATATCCAATCCCAAGCCGTAGAGGCTGCTGAGACGGAAATATTGACGTTTGCTGTACGGAGATTGAACTTGGAGGAACGGGATAAGCAGCATTTTCTCGATATGCTGGATTTGAGCCGATATACACTTCTTCCCAACACAGCAGGGGCTACAACAGCAGAGGAGGCCATTCGTATTGCCCAATTGGCAAAAGCCTCCGGCTTGTGCGATATGATTAAGGTGGAAGTCATTGGGGATAGCAAGACACTGCTGCCTGACCCTTTTGAAACGTTGAAAGCTAGTGAAAAGCTGTTAGAAGAAGGCTTTATCGTGCTGCCCTACATATCGGACGATGTGATTCTAGCCAAGAGGCTACAAGAGCTTGGAGTACACGCCGTTATGCCTGGAGCTTCACCGATTGGTACAGGACATGGTTTGCTCAATCCGTTTTCATTAGAGCTAATTATTGAACAGGCGGAGGTTCCGGTTATTGTCGATGCGGGTATTCGCTCACCCAGTGACGCGGCAATGGCTATGCAGTTGGGGGCAGATGCTGTTTTGTTGAACACAGCCGTATCAGGAGCGAAGAACCCAGTAAAAATGGCTGAGGCCATGAAACTGGCTGTTCGTGCTGGAAGATATGGTTTTGAGGCGGGGATGATTCCTGTAAAACGTTACGCTTCAGCGAGCAGTCCGACAGAAGGCATGATTCAGGCATGAAGGTATCTGACAAATCCGGTGCAGGAGGAACACATCCAAGTGACCGTTATTCCAGACAAGAAAGATTCACACCCTTTGGACCGACAGGACAACGTCGGCTTGCTTCCTCTCACGTATTAATCATAGGTGTTGGAGCGCTAGGCACAGGTATTGCGGAAACACTTGTTCGCGGGGGCGTAGGTACAGTGAGCCTCGTAGACCGGGACTATGTGGAATGGAGCAATTTGCAGCGCCAACAGCTTTTTCAGGAAAGTGATGCTGCGCAAAGATGTCCCAAAGCAGTAGCTGCTCAGCGAAGATTAAAGGATATTAATTCGGAAACGGTTATACATGCACATGTACTGGATGTTAGGGTGGAAGAGCTGGAAGAGTTGATCCAGGGGGTAGATCTCATAATGGATGCAACCGATAATTTCGATACCCGACTTCTTATGAATGACATGGCACTAAAGCATCGGATTCCTTGGATTTATGGGGGATGTGTGGGCAGCTATGGTGTAACCTACACCATTTTACCGGGTCAAACGCCTTGTCTTCACTGTCTGCTGGGAACTGTGCCGTTTGGTGGTGAAACCTGTGATAGCGCCGGGATTATTCCGCAGGCCGTACAGATGGTCACGGCTAACCAAACTACGGAAGCTTTCAAACTTCTGGGTGGATATCCAGAAGATTTGAGAGGAAAGCTGCTTTCGTTTGATTTGTGGAAAAATGAGTATGTAGCGATAGCAGTAGATAGCGTTAAAAAGGAGAATTGTCCTTCTTGCGGCAACCAACCGACGTATCCCTACTTGTCGGCCTCTCATCGGCAGAAAACAGATGTTTTGTGCGGCAGGGATACCGTTCAAATTAGACCAGCAAACCCGACACATCTGAATCTTGCGGAAATAGCAGATAGATTTGCTTCTTTGGGAGAAGGAGAAGTAGAGCAGAATCCGTTTTTGGTTTCCTTTAGTACAAGCGAGCATCGCTTGGTTGTTTTTGCAGATGGCAGAGCGTTGATCCATGGGACAAAGGACGTGGCAAAAGCAAGAAGTCTGTATCATCGCTATTTGGGTTAAACCATAAAAGCAGAAAGCCATTCTTTGGAGAATGATTTTCTGCTTTTTTGTTACAATAATATTAATATGCTTTAATGGCTTATAACAAACTTGTTCGTATCCAATGTAATGCTATGTCCAAACCAGGTGGGTGAAAAGATGAGCCCGTTAATTTTACTTGTGGATGTAAATGAAGCGTCTCCCGTAATTGTTCTTCCATTGGAGCAGGCAGGTTATCAGGTGGTACATGTTAGCAATACATCGGATGCAAGCTCTTATGCAGCCCACAATCCGGTGAATTTGCTACTCCTGAACATAGGAGATGAACAGGCGGATACACAAGGCTTGATTCGCATTTTGCAGCAAAACCATCCTCATGTCCCGCTATTTGCAATGACTTCATCAGATGAGGAGGACCATATTGTTTCCTGCTTTGAACAAGGGGCACATGATGTGATCGTTCTTCCCTTTTATCCTAGAGTTTTTCAGGCAAGAGTGGCTAATTTATTGCGGATTTTTGGTATTGAACGTGATGTGAAAAGGGCGATCGAAGCGGGTGATTTACATATAGACAATGCAAGCAGAATGGTGAGCAGAGGGGGACAAAAGCTGGAACTAACTCCGAAAGAATTTGATCTTTTGCTTCATCTGGCGATACATCTTAACCAAGTTTGTAGCAGGCAGCAAATTCTGAAGGATGTTTGGAAACATGATTATATCGTTGATACGAACGTAGTAGACGTCTATATCAGACATTTGAGGGTTAAAGTAGATAAAGGGTATAAGTTTAAAATGATCCGTACGGAACGAGGTATTGGTTATTCACTCAGAACACCAACCGTATCAGAATAGCATAAGGTATATAAAAAAGCCGGAACTTTTCGTCCCGGCTCGCATATTTCAAAATGAGTTACAGCACGCGGCGTGCTTTAATGTATGTTCTTTTCCAGTTGCTGGAGTTCAAATCGGAGATGGTCACGCCAGGTCCGCCGTAAGTGTGTAAAATTTTCCCCCCGCCCATATAGACTGCTACGTGGGTAATGTTGCGTCCTGTGGCACGGCTACCGCTTGAAAAGAACACTAAGTCACCTTTTTTCAAATTGGACTTGGATACGGCATGTCCGACTTTAGACTGTTGAACAGAAGTACGTGGCAAATCCACTCCGTATTTCTTGAATATGTGCTTCATAAAAGAAGAACAGTCAAAATTACGTGTAGTGCTCGTGGAAGCTCCAAACTTATAAGGAGTTCCCATATATTTTTCACCGTAGTTAATTACTTTTTGGCCTACTGAAGTAGTAGTGGCAGCTTGTGCCGTATTTGTTCCCTCAATTGCAAAAGTACCAAAGCCGATAGTGGCTGCGACCCCTGCTATAATTACCTTTTTTATGATTTTATGCATATTCATGTTGTAAGTACCTCCAGAAATTGATTTGTGCAATATTTTGCTGAGTTGCTAACTAACTGACAGCGTTGAGTATAACAGTTTTGAAGCCGCCTAATAGTTGGAAAAGAACTCTCAAATGCTTGAGGGACAAGACTTACACAGCGTTTATTAAAAAACGATTAAAAATTACAATTTGTAAAAAATATATCGATTCATAGATCTCTATAAACGGAAAAACCCTTGTTAATCAAGGGTTTTGAGTGAAAGAACAATCTGAACAATGGTTACAACAATGTCATAATTAATCCTTGCTTTGAATAACGAGTAGTAGACCGCTTTTGATGGAAATCGTACCTTTTGAAGCCGTTAGCTTATTACTGACAGCACGCGATTGTCCCATTTTGAGGGTGGCATTATGTAGCGGATACATAAATCCTTCCAGTTGTATACCTGTTACTTCGGAAGTCATAGGAAGCAGCGATGTATATGTATAGCCCATAGGCTGGATCTCAAGCGTTGATCCGGTGAGCTCAATATAATTATGTGCGTCCATAATAGCGCAGCTAATATGATGCTGCATTGCGCGTACCAATATTTGAACATTAGCTAATGTGTGATCCATCCGGGTGCCAGTCACACCAAGCAACAATACATGATCTACGTGCTCGTCCATAGCGATTTCCAAAGCAAGCTCAGTATCTGTTAAGTCTTTAAGTACTGGATCACACGCAATCATACGTTGGCTTGCTAATTCTACCTTTTCTTTTTCCTCTGGTGTGATCGAATCAAAATCTCCTACAGAGACATGTGGTGTAATACCGTGTTCGATCAGGAAAAGAGCACCTTTATCTGCACCTATAATAAAATCATCGGGTTGTATTTGATGTAAATCTTCTTCATTAAGACGACCGCCTGAAAATACAATCGCTCGTTTTTTTGTCATAATCAACATCCTTTCTTTCTGATACGATCCTATATATACCATCGTTTTTAAGTATACCGCGTTAAATATGGCTTGCACAATTTTGGAGGACACGGATACAATGAAACAGAAAAAAGGAAGTGTAACGTGTAATAGGAAGGAGAACGAAATGATTAACGTTTTGTTTGTATGTTTGGGCAATATTTGCCGCTCTCCGATGGGGGAGGCGATACTGAGACATAAGGCGCAGGAACGGGGATTGGGTGCAGAAATCGGGGTAGACTCGGCCGGGACAGGCGACTGGCACATCGGAAATCCCCCGCATGAGGGAACACTAAAGCAACTTAAGCTGCATGGAATCAGCGAACAAGGCATACAGGCGAGGCAAGTAACGGGCCGCGATTTTGACGCGTTTGATTATATTGTGTGCATGGATGACTCCAATGAACAAAACATGCGTAAGATTGCAGGTGGGGCGGAGGCTGATATTCTAAAATTTATGGATTTGCTCCCTCAAGAAAAATTAAGAGAAGTACCCGACCCGTATTTTACAGGGAATTTTGAAGAGACCTATCGATTAATGGACGCAGGGTGCGACGCCTTGCTGGACAAGATCATAGAAGAAAAGCTATAATGTGAACGAAAGATGACGGCAATAATTGCCGTTTTTCGTTATACACTTTTGAAAGCGTAACCAAATTATGAAAAAGAGGAAGGAGCTTTATGACCTATTAGGTCAATGCTCTCATTCCCCTTAGTTACCTGGAAGAATATTTACTCAGGCGCGATCCAAAAAATACATTAGCGCGTCAGGCAACTCGTTTTGCCAAAAGCCCCACAAATGTTTGCCATCCTTTTCACGGTAAGAAACTTCAGCGTTCCGTTCGCGCAGCAAATCTGCACATTGACGGTTAAGCTCTACAAAGTTGTAAATGCCAGTATCACTCTCAAATGCATCTTCCTGAAGGCCAACTGTCATCCACACCCGCAAATGAGACAGATCTTTCTCACCGGCGATGATTTCCTGCGAAGCTTCATAGTAAGCACCTGAGAGGCTGATAATGCGGTTGAATAGCTGAGGATACATCAAAGCCAAATGCAGAGACACACTGCCTCCCAGTGAATCCCCCGCCAAAATGCGGGACGCTGCATCTTTTCTTATAGGATACTTTTGCTCTACATAGGGAATAATTTCTTCTGCAAAGCAGGCGGTATACGCCTCAAAACGATTGCCAAAGGGAGCATACTCCTGAGTTCTGATTTTGGTATTCACTTCCACTCCTACAATAATGAAGGGTTCGACGCCCTCATCTAGAATGAGGCGGTTGGCGTGAGTTGCAATGCGGCCAAAATTGAAAAATTCTTCTCCGTCCTGACAATATACGACCGGGTAGCTCAATATTTCATTATAGCCGGGCGGCAAATAAATCCGGAGAGTTCTGGTCTCGCCAAGAAAGCGGCTGTCTACTTCGTCTTTAAGGATGGTTCGTTTTAAATACCGAGAATCCGTCATTTTTCGTCACCTTTCTTGGGTATTATTTTGCATTCGGGATCACAATAAGTTAAGATTACCCTGATTGCAATAGATGTTTAAAATTTCAATCATGTACTAAGCTGTTATAGTAAAAAACATACCCTGTTACATACACAAAAATGTGGCAAACTCAAAAAAAATAACTAAATCTTTGACGCGAGCGATATAACAGGTGTATAATAATCCTATAACAGCGGAACTTGATATTCAAATTTTTTTGTTGAGGTGAAGAAAATGAGCAAGGTTCCTTATGAAGTTTACACAGAGGAAGTTGAGGCGCTGTCCGTACTTTCTCCAGATGGTGAAATTATCAATAAAGATATGTTGCCTAAACTTACAGATGATCAATTGAAAGAAATTATGTATCGAATGGTATTTACACGTACTTGGGATGACCGTGCCGTTAACTTAGGCCGTCAAGGACGTCTCGGTTTCTACGCTCCGGTATCCGGACAAGAAGCAACCATGATTGGTAGCGAATATGCGCTCCAAAAAGAAGACTTTATTGCTCCAGGCTACCGCGATATTCCGCAAATCGTTTGGCATGGCCTGCCATTATACCAAGCTTTCTTGTATTCCCGTGGTCATCAACACGGCGGCCAAGTGCCGGACGGTGTTAATGTACTGATGCCGCAAATCATCATTGGCGCGCAAATTTTGCATGCTATGGGTATTGCGATGGGTTACAAACTGAAAAAGCAAAAACAAGTCGCCATTACATATACAGGTGACGGCGGTTCTTCCGAAGGTGATTTCTACGAAGGCCTGAACTATGCTGGTGTATACAAGTTGCCAGTTATTTTCTTTGTGCAAAACAATGGTTACGCGATCACGACTCCATTCTCAAAACAAACGGCTGCTCTTTCGATCGCTCATAAAGCAGTAGCTGCTGGTATTAAAGGCGTGAAAATTGACGGCATGGACGTGCTTGCAGTTATTAAAGCCGTTCAAGAAGCTGCAGAACGTGGACGTAATGGCGAAGGTGCTACATTGATTGAAGCCGTAACGTACCGTTTCCGTCCGCATTCCCTTTCTGATGATGCAACAAAATATCGTTCCAAAGAAGAAGAAGGCGAATGGAATGCGAAAGATCCGATTGCCCGCTTTGCGAAATACCTTGAGAAAAAAGGTCTTTGGACTGAAGAAGATACAGCTCGCGTAAAAGAAGAAGCTAAGGCAAAAGTGAACGAAGAGATCAAAAAAGCCGAGAAAACAGAGAAAATGACAATTCCTGGCCTGATTGATAGCATGTTCGAAACAACGCCTAAGCACTTGGAAGAACAAAAAGCTGATTTTAAATAATTGAACTTAAAAGAGACCGGGCGGTAACCCGATCCGGTCTGCTTTTCGATTGACCTGAACTGAAATTGATCTGTCAATGTTTAAGGAGGAAATGAAGCAAATGGCACAAATGAACATGAAAGAAGCGATTCGTGACGCACTGCGCGTAGAGTTGAAACGCGACCCTAACGTCCTGCTTTTCGGTGAAGACGTAGGTCATGTAGGTGGCGTATTCCGCGCTACGGAAGGTCTGCAAAAAGAATTTGGCGAAGAACGTGTATTCGATACTCCGCTAGCGGAATCCGCAATCGGGGGTCTTGCTGTGGGTCTGGGTATTCAAGGCTTCCGCCCTGTAGCTGAAATCCAGTTCGTAGGCTTTATCTTTGAAGCGCTCGATCAAATGGCAATTCAAGCATCCCGTATGCGTTACCGTTCCGGTGGACGTTACAATTCTCCAATCGTATTCCGTACACCTTTTGGTGGCGGTGTTAAGGCAGCCGAGCTGCATACAGATTCCCTGGAAGGTCTTCTGGCTCAAACACCTGGTATCAAGGTTGTTGTTCCTTCCAACCCTTACGATGCAAAAGGTCTTATGATCGCGTCTATTCGCGACAATGATCCAGTATTTTTCATGGAGCATTTGAACCTGTATCATGCATTCCGCGCTGAAGTTCCTGAGAATGATTACACAGTTGAACTGGGCAAAGCTAATGTAGTTCGTGAAGGTTCCGATGTGACGATCATTACTTACGGTATGATGGTACACACTTCGATTAAAGCTGCTGATGAGCTGGAAAAAACAAAAGGTATCAAAGTAGAAATCATTGATTTGCGTACCATTAGCCCGATTGACATTGATACCGTTGTTGCTTCTATTCAAAAAACCAATCGTGCCATCGTTGTTCAAGAAGCGCAAAAGAGCTCCGGTGTAGCTGCTGAAGTTATTGCACAAATTAACGAAAAAGCAATCCTGCATCTGGAAGCACCCGTTCTGCGTGTAGCAGGTCCGGATACCGTTTATCCTTTTGCTCAAATTGAAGATACTTGGTTGCCAACGCCAACACGTATCATTGATGCGGTTAATAAAGTATTGGAATTTTAATTAAAGCACACCGTAAATTTGGGAGGTTTTAAACGTGGCTAAATTTGAATATAAATTCCCGGAGCTAGGTGAAGGTCTTCACGAAGGCGAAATCATCAAGATTCACATCAAGCCCGGCGACAAAGTAACAGATGAAGATATCATCATGGAAGTACAAAACGATAAGGCTGTAGTTGAAGTTCCTTGTCCGGTTAATGGTACAGTACAAGAAGTATTTGCCAAAGACGGCGACATCTTTAACGTAGGTCAAGTCGTAGCTGTAATTGATGCAGAAGGTGAACTTCCTGAACAAGAAGATGCACCAGAAGCACCAGCTGCTAGCCCTGAACCAAGTGCTGCTGCACAAGGCGGAGTTGCAGGTACAGCTAGATTTGAATATAAATTCCCAGAGCTGGGTGAAGGTCTTCACGAAGGCGAAATCATCAAGATTCACATCAAGCCCGGCGACAAAGTAACAGATGAAGATATCATCATGGAAGTACAGAACGATAAGGCAGTAGTTGAAGTTCCGTGTCCAGTCAATGGTACGGTTCAAGAAGTATTTGCCAAAGACGGCGACATCTTTAATGTAGGTCAAGTTGTGGCTGTAATCGCTGCAGAGGGCGAACTTCCTGAACAAGAAGATGCACCAGCTGCTGTGAAACAAGAAGAGGATGCTGCAAAAGGCGGAGCTAACACAAAACCAGTTGCAACACCTGCTGCTTCTAACAAAGACGTATTGGCCACACCTAGCGTCCGCAAATTTGCTCGTGAGCAAGGTGTAAACATCGCTCAAGTGAGTGGCTCCGGCAAAAATGGTAAAATCACCAAAGAAGATGTAGAAGCTTTCAAAAATGGTGGAGGTCAAGCGGCTGCACCAGTAGCGAAAGAAGCTGCAAAAGCACAAGAGCCTGCTAAGAAAGAAGCGAAAGCTGCAGCACCATCCGCACCAGCAACAGATCCACGTGCTGAGGAAGAGCGCGTACCATTTAAAGGTATCCGCAAAGCTATTTCCAATGCTATGGTTAAATCGGCTTATACGGCTCCGCACGTTACGATTATGGATGAAGTAGATGTAACTGAATTGGTTGCTTTCCGTACTCGTATCAAACCAATTGCTGAGAAGAAAGGCACAAAAGTAACTTACCTGCCATTCATCGTAAAAGCTTTGGTTGCTGCTTCCCGTCAATTCCCGGCTCTGAATGCCACGATCGACGAAGAAGCAAACGAAATTGTCTACAAAAAATACTACAACATCGGTATCGCTACAGATACAGACAACGGCTTGATCGTTCCTGTTATCAAAGATGCTGATCGTAAGAGTATCTGGATGATTGCTGATTCCATTCGTGATCTAGCTGTGCGCGGTCGTGATGGAAAATTGGCTGCGAATGAGATGAGAGGGAGCACAATCTCCATCACTAACATCGGTTCCGCAGGCGGTATGTTCTTTACTCCAATCATTAACTTCCCTGAAGTTGCGATTTTGGGTACTGGCCGCATCAGTGAAAAAGCAGTCGTGAAAAACGGTGAAATTGTAGCTGCTCCAGTAATGGCTCTTTCCTTGAGCTTTGACCACCGTATTATTGACGGTGCAACTGCTCAAAACTTCATGAACTATATCAAACAGCTGCTCGCTAACCCTGAGTTGCTTGTTATGGAGGTGTAATCAATGGTAGTAGGAGACGCTTCTCTGGATATTGACACATTGGTTATCGGTGCGGGTCCTGGCGGCTATGTAGCTGCCATCCGTGCCGCACAATTGGGACAAAGCGTATTGATCGTTGACAAATCTGAGCTGGGCGGTGTCTGTCTGAACCGTGGATGTATTCCATCCAAAGCTTTGATCTCTGCAGCTCATCAATACGAAGCAGCTAAACATGGCGAGTCTTTCGGTATTACGGCTGAGAACGTAAAAGTAGACTTTGCTAAAACACAAGAATTCAAAAACGGTGTTGTTAAGAAAATGACAGGCGGCGTAAGTGGCTTGCTCAAAGGCAACAAAGTTGAAGTTTTCAATGGTGAGTGCATGTTCATCAACGAAAACGAAGCGCGTGTATTCAACGAACATGAATCACCACGTTACCGTTTTAAAAATGCAATTATCGCAACAGGTTCCCGTCCAATCGAACTGAAACCATTCCCATTTGGCGGACGCATTCTGTCTTCTACAGAAGCATTGAACCTGCCTGAAATTCCGAAAAGCCTGATCGTAATCGGTGGTGGATACATTGGTGCAGAACTTGGACAAATGTACTCCAAATTCGGTTCCAAAGTAACGATCATTGAAGGTATGGATACAGTGCTTCCTGGTTTCGACAAAGATATGACTTCAATCGTTGCGAAAAGCATGAAGAAAACTGGCATCGAAATCTTCACTGGCGCTAAAGCGGAAAGTGCAGAGCAAACAGATAAAGACGTAACAGTGAAATTCTCCGTCAACGGCGAAAGCAAAGAAGTAACTGCTGATTATCTGCTTGTAACTGTTGGACGTCGTCCAAACACTGACGGTGAACTGGGTCTGGATCTGATCGGCCTCGAACTAGATGAGCGCGGAATGGTGAAAGTTGACCACCAAGGACGTACTAGCATTCCTCACATCTTTGCAATCGGCGATATCGTAGCTGGTCTTGCTCTGGCGCACAAAGCTTCTTACGAAGGTAAAGTAGCTGCTGAAGCAATCGCAGGCGAGCCGTCTGTAGTAGATTACAAGTGTATGCCGGCTGTCGTTTTCACAGATCCAGAATGCTCCAGTGTAGGCTACACAGAGACACAAGCCAAAGAAAAAGGCTACAATGTCAAAGTTGGCAAGTTCTCTTATGGAGCAAACGGTCGTGCGGTTTCCCTGAACGCTGCTGAAGGTTTTGTGAAAATCGTAGCTGACGCTGACACAGGTCTGGTACTGGGTACGCAAATCGTAGGTCTGGAAGCTTCCAACCTTATTGCTGAGCTGGGTCTGGCGATTGAAATGGGTGCTACACTCGAAGATATCTCCTTGACTATTCATGCTCACCCTACATTGGGCGAAATCGTTATGGAAGCAGCGGAAGTCGTGCTGGGTCATCCGATCCATGCATTGGCACCACGTCGCTAATACCATTTTTCATTATCTCGTTTTTGGTTTTCATACATGACAAAGAGAGGCAAGGAGCGCTATATCTGCGCTCTTTGTCTCTTTTTTTTCAAGCTTTAGGATTTTCAGGACTACCATGAAAATTCACACAGTACATGGTCAACGAAGCACCGTACATGATAAACTAAATATAGATATTGGTGCAGAAAAAGAATTTTAAAGATTAGAATCTGGCGATGCCAGGTTTTTATTCATGCTCAAAGGAGAGGAATAACGTGCGTAACTATTTGGAACTGCTGGAGGATATTTTAGAGAATGGAGTAAAAAAAGAGGATCGTACAGGAACGGGTACACTATCTGTTTTCGGAAGACAACTTCGTTTTGATTTGGCCAAGGGCTTCCCCTTGGTGACCACCAAAAGAGTACATTTGAAATCCGTTATTCATGAGCTGTTATGGTTTTTGCGGGGAGATACCAACATTTCTTATCTCAAGGAGAACGGAGTTACCATTTGGGATGAATGGGCGGATGAGCAGGGCAATCTGGGGCCTGTATATGGATCACAATGGCGCTCGTGGGAAACAACAGATGGACAACATATTGACCAAATTTCGAATGTCATTGAGGCTATTAAAAATAATCCGGATTCACGTCGACACATCGTCAGTGCTTGGAATGTAGCTGAAATCGAATCGATGAAGTTGCCGCCATGTCATTTTGTATTTCAGTTCTATGTAGCTGGAGGGAAACTTTCCTGTATGCTAACGATGCGTTCTGTGGATACCTTTTTAGGGTTACCGTTCAATATCGCAAGTTATGCATTGCTAACGCATATGGTTGCACAGCAGTGCGGTTTGGAGCCCGGCGAATTTATTTGGTCAGGCGGCGATGTGCATATTTATTCAAATCATATGCAGCAAGTGCATACGCAGTTGGAACGTGATCCTTATCCGTTGCCTCAGTTGAAAATTCTGCGCAAGCCGGATTCGATTTTTGATTATACCTACGACGATTTTGCTTTTGAAAATTACGAGTATCATCCAGGGATTAAGGCGCCTGTCGCCATCTGATTAGAGGAGGTGGAAAAATGGGCATTTCAATGATATGGGCTATGGCACAAAATGGTGTGATTGGCCGGGATAACAAACTTCCCTGGCGCCTCCCTAGAGACATGGCTTTTTTCAAAGAGCAGACGATTAATAAAACGGTACTCATGGGACGCAAGACGTGGGAATCTTTTGGAGGAAAAAGCCTGCCAAACCGACGTAACGTCGTCTTGACTCGAGATCAGCGCTATC
This sequence comes from Paenibacillus sp. FSL P2-0173, assembly GCF_038008045.1. Lineage (NCBI taxonomy): Bacteria > Bacillati > Bacillota > Bacilli > Caryophanales > Paenibacillaceae > Paenibacillus > Paenibacillus sp. FSL P2-0173. The sequence continues at coordinate 526,341 of NZ_JBBOYK010000001.1, read as the reverse complement.
AGGCAGAAGGTGCGGAAGTAATTCATTCACTGGAAGAAGGGCTCCAATTAGCAAAGCAGGAGGAGTTAATGGTCATTGGAGGAGCGGAGATTTATTCACTGTTTTGGCCACATGCTGATCGGCTGATTGTGACTCGGATTGAGGAGACTTTTGAAGGCGATACAACCTTCCCTGAGCTGGGTTGGAACGGCTGGAATATAGTCAGTGAGACCCCGGGTATCAAGGATGACAAAAATCCCTATGAGTATCGTTTTGTTGTTTACGAGAGAACGGAATAAGAATAGACTGTATCCGACCCCACTCATTTGAAAAATTAATAAACCATATAAAAAATCCTTTTGGCTGTTGATGCAGAAAGTTGCATAAGTTTTCATCACTTTTACGCTGTATTGTGATACAATAAATCAAATTCAACGAGAACAGACCCTTTCATAATACAAACAGACAAATTCGAATTTGACTTAAATTCTGAATGGATGATCGGGGTTCATAAGCGAAGAGATGGGGGAACGTAACATGTCTACACCAACTGGATTTATGGAATACACACGGCAGCTTCCTACAGACCGGGACCCGGCAGAGCGTATAAAGGATTGGGAAGAATTCCATAAGCATATGTCCGAAGAAGAGCTGCGTACCCAAGGGGCGCGTTGTATGGACTGCGGAACTCCTTATTGTCATACGGGGATGGATATCATGGGAGCAACTTTAGGCTGCCCGGTTCATAATCTCATTCCGGAATGGAACAATCTCGTATATCGTGGTTTGTGGAAGGAAGCACTAGAGCGGCTGCACAAAACGAATAACTTCCCGGAATTCACAGGTCGTGTCTGTCCTGCGCCATGTGAAGGTTCGTGTACAGTCGGCCTGATCGGACAGTCTGTTACAATTAAAACCATTGAGGAAGCTATTATCGAAAAAGGCTTTGAGGAAGGTTGGGTCGTTCCTAATCCGCCAGAAAAGCGTACAGGCAAACGTGTGGCTGTTGTTGGTTCGGGTCCGGCAGGTTTGGCTGCAGCTGCTCAGCTTAACAAAGCAGGGCACAGCGTGACTGTGTATGAGCGTGCGGACCGTGTGGGTGGATTATTGATGTATGGAATACCGTCTATGAAATTGGATAAGAAGGTTGTTCAGCGGCGTGTGGATTTGCTAGAGGCTGAAGGTATTCAATTCATCACAAATACGGAAATCGGCAAAGATATCCCTACCGATCAGTTGATTGCTGAATATGATGCGGTTGTCCTATGCGGTGGTTCTACGAAGCCAAGAGAATTCAACATTGAAGGTAGCGATTTGAAGGGTGTTCATTATGCGATGGACTATCTGAATGGTACCATCAAAAGTTACTTGGATTCCAACCTGGAAGATGGCAACTATTTGTCCTCCCAAGGTAAAGACGTTATTGTAATCGGTGGTGGTGATACGGGTTCAGACTGTGTAGCTACTTCTTTGCGTCATGGTTGTCGGAGTGTCACTCAATTTGGTACTCACACCAAAGCGCCTATGGAGCGTGACCCGATTGCCAATCCTTGGCCACAATTTCCAAACGTGTATTCTCTCGATTATGCACAGGAAGAAGCGAAGGCGCTGTACGGAGAAGATCCGCGTGAGTTCTCCATCATGACGACCAAATTTGTAGGTGATGAGAACGGTAATTTGAAAGAGCTACACACCATTCAAATTCAACGGATTGTTGATGAAACGGGCCGCAAAATCTATCAACCGATTCCAGGTACGGAGCGCATATTCCCTGCACAAATTGCTCTTATTGCCATTGGATTTGATGGTCCTGAGCAAACGATTGTAGAGCAAATTGGTTTGGAGACGGATCGTCGCTCCAACGTTAAAGCACGTTATGGAAAATATGTTACCAATGTAGATAAGGTTTTTGCTGCAGGTGATATGCGTCGCGGACAAAGTCTTGTCGTGTGGGCTATTAATGAAGGTCGCGAAGCTGCACGAGAGGTTGATAAATACCTCATGGGCGCTACCGTTTTGGTGTAATTATAAATTTTATGTTACGGATCAGTCAAAGCTCCATCTTCGGATGGGGCTTTATTGTATTTCAAGCTGAGTCTGTCAGAAGCGATAAATGAATAAATGATTATTAAGCTGTGAAACATTGTGAAATTGATGTTAGTTAATGTAACTTCAATTTAATTATCTCACCATATATTTCTTATCTATATTGATCATAACATAAAAAAGAGCGTTTAGTGTAGCTTTTTTATAGGAAAAAGAATTAATTCACAAGAAAATTAGATAAAATCCGATATTTATGTAATATAAATTAACATATACATAACTTTTATTGACTGTTTAAAATCATGACCTGAGAGAAGCATGGCATCTATGGTATAATACACGTATATTGTTGAAGCGTTTGACTAAATGAATTTACAAAGGAGCTTTCATCGGGAGAAGGCTCCTTTTGCATGAGGCCAGGATACCTGTGTTTTCATTAACATTCCATGTATATGTATGATTCATGGAGGAGAAACAGAAGGCCGTCAGGAAGGAATGGAGTATGAATGAAGACGTTGATTATTGCTGAGAAACCAGATATGGGACGGACGATTGCCGCTGTTATGGAGCCGCGGGCTAAAAATAACCGTACCTATTTGGAAGGTGAGAAATACATTGTAACCTGGGCGATCGGACATTTGTTGGGTTTGGCTGAGCCGGATGCATACGATGATAAGTACAAACGATGGAATATTAAGGATCTTCCTATTATCCCTGAGCAGTTCAAAATTGTACCGAATCCGAAAACAAAAGATCAGCTGAAAATGATTGGTGAACTGGCTAAACGCTGCAATGCCATCGTAAATGCTTGTGATGCTGGACGGGAAGGGCAATATATTTTTGCGTTGATTCAGCAGCAATTGAAGTTGCATCAGCCAGTTAAGCGGCTGTGGATTTCAGATTTGACAGCGGAAAGTATTGCGACAGGCTTTGAACGATTGCGAGATGCTTCGGAGTTTGAATTTCTGACTCAAGCTGCGAGGGCACGAAGTGAAGCGGACTGGCTGATCGGAATGAATGCTTCCAGAGCGTTCACAACACGACATAATACACTGCTGTCAGTAGGACGGGTGCAAACTCCCGTGCTGGCACTGATTCATGACCGGGAAAAGGAAATTGAGGCATTTCAGTCTCAAACCTTCTATGATGTGTGGGCTGAATTTAAGCAAGAACAGATCAAGTACAAAGGTGCGTGGCAGGGGGATCGGTTGACGAAGCCAGAGGAAGCTGAGGCGATCGCTGCGGCCGTTCGCGGAAAAACAGGTGAAATCACCAAATATGATACTAAGCAGACAAAAGAGTATCCTTTTAAATTGTACGATTTAACGCTGCTTCAACGCGAGGCGAATGCCAAGTACGGTTATTCGGCCAAAAAAACACTGGATGTGGCACAAGCGCTTTATGAGCGACACAAGGTCATTTCCTATCCGCGTACCAATTCTAACTATGTGACAGAGCAAAATATAGACGGCATGCACAAGGCACTACGGATGCTGGGGACAGGTCCTTATGCTGATCTGGTACAACAAGCCAACCCCAATTTGGTCCATAAACAGAATAAATCGGTCTGCAATCCATCTCGTGTTGAGGATCACCATGCTATTCTGCCGACGTTAAAAAGGCCAGGAACGCTAAGCAAGGAGGAGCAAAATGTATATGACCTGGTTATTCGCAGGTTTTTATCACATTTTTTCCCGCCTGCTGAATATAAAATGCATACCGTAATGACGCAGGTGGACAAGCATCTGTTTAAAACAAATATCAAAGAGCTTCTTTCCTTGGGTTGGAAAGTAGTTTTAAGTAAGGTTGATCAGGATAAAGGTAAAAAGAGCAAATCACCGAAAAAAGAGGATGAAGAGGAAACGGACGAGTGGACGGATAAGAAGTTTGAGATTGATGCGGGGCGTCCCGTGGATTGTGTTCGGGCCGAGATGAAAGAAAAGGCGACTCAGCCCCCTAAAAGCTACACGGAGGGTACATTGCTTAAGGCGATGGAAAGCGCGGGCAAACAGATGGAGAATGAGGAATTGCGTGAGGTCATGAAGGACGCCGGTTTAGGCACACCTGCGACGCGGGCCGCCACAATTGAACGATTGAAAAAGGTTGGCTATATTGAAATGAAGGGCAAAAAGATTCTTATTACGGAAAAGGGAAAGATGGCTATTGACCTGATCCGTCATGCTGGGGTTGATCTATTAGCCTCGCCGGAGATGACTGGTCAATGGGAACGTCGTCTACACCAAATTTCCAAAGGAGAGGCGGCTCAAGAGAAGTTTATGGATAACGTTAAAAGATTTACGTTGTCCATCATTGACAAGGTGAGGCAGCAGCCACCGGCTCCGGCAAATGCCTTTGGCGAGGAAGCAAGGGGAAAGCGTACAGCTGGAAAAGAAGGCGCACGTAATGCACGCGCGAGTGGAGGCACCGCCGCTAAAGGGGTGGGGCGTGCTACATCAGGACGCGGTGGAAGCGCAACGCTGGAGCAGGCAGCAGCACCAGCAAGTCGTGCTGCGGGAACAGCGGGTTCCGCTGCACGCAGCTCCTCCGAAGGAGCCTCAGGCTTTTCGGTGAGCCAAAGGCAAGCTTTGGGTAGCTGCCCACGCTCTAATTGCGGCGGAAGCATTATAGAAGGCCGCAAAGGGTATGGGTGCAGCCACTACAAGCAGGGTTGTGGCTTTGTCGTCTGGAAGGAATATGCTGGAAAGCAGATTACCGGAACGATGCTCAAATCTCTGTTGACGAAGGGACAGACGCAATTGTTGTCTTTTAAGCGTAAAGATGGATCGACCGTCAAAGCGCGAATTGTTCTGAATGAACCAGGTACAGGACAACTTAGCGTTCGAGAGGAATCCTGAGACAGGGTTTAGACCACCATTTTGGCTGAATCAAAGGTTGAATAACATTTTAAAAACAAAAAAGGGACCTTATCCGAGGGTCCTTTTTTGTTGATGCAATTGTATGCTTTCGTGGATAACTCGTGGTACTTCCGTTAGCTTCTGTATCGTATACATCACGGAGTTCACGTTTTTTTGCAATTCAACCATATTGTAAATCCATTCCTTAGGCTGCTTGAGATACACAGCATGAATACCTGCGGCAAGGGCTGGAGATACATCAGTGCGCAGAGAATTCCCGATCATCCAGGTGATGCTTCGGTCCAAGCCATTCATCTGGATGATTTCTTCCAGTGCTTCGACATTTTTATGCTGGCGAATGTAGATGCGCTCATTAAAGTAGGTAGCCAGTTTCATTTGTTCAATCTTTCTTTCTTGAATGATCTGCTCACCCCCAGTATAAAGATGGAGGGAATGCCCTGCTTTTTGGAGGGAGTTCAACGTTTCGACCATGCCTGGATACGGTTCGATTTCCTGTTCGTACACACTTCGGCCAAGAGAGCGAAGCTCCTGCTCTTCCCGAAAATCGAGACGGCGTCCGAATTGTTCCGAGAAAAATTGATACGTATCTATCAGAGATTGTGGAAAATGCTCGCTGGCAAAGCCCACTTGATGAACTCCAGCCACATCAATTTCGATTTGTTTTTCACGAATCGTATTTTTCGTTAGATTATGAGTTGCAAACCATTCCTGAAGCAAATCGAAAAAGTGGTTGAGGATAAGGTCAAAATACTTGTTGCAGTGGACTAAGGTGTCATCAAGATCAAATAAAATGTGCTGCTTCGGATACGACATGATGCATACTCCTTCCAAGCCAAAGCTTTAACGCTGCTTTGGTTATAACTAAAAGTACAATTCAAATTACAATCCAATATAGGATTCCAAAAATACCTGTAAATCAGCCGCGCCATCGGGACGGATGCTGAATTTTTCCTTATGATAACGTCCGATGTGAATACGGAGCAGACCAGCCACTCGTAAAATCATCATATCAGACATGAGTGTATCTTCCAAACGGCTCAAATCATGGCGCATATCTTCGAGAGACTTAGGACCTTGAGCTACATAACGCAGAATTCGCAGCCGCTGCGGATCATTGACCGCACGAGTGAGCCGTAGCAGAAGCGTAGGCGGTTCTTCCTCGCTCTCCTCGGGAATATCTACCGGATACTGGATCAGCAGTGTGCGGGTATAAAAACAGTATGAATTAATCGGGCGATTATGGACAACCGGAAATAGGACTACTGTATCCAGGTCTTCCATGTGTGGCACGACTAGTCCAGCTGTCGCATACTCAACCAGCGCTTCTGGTTCCATTTTACTCAGTAGCATGCGCTTTTCCGCAGCGTCTTCTTCTGCCAACACACGTAGTTCGCCTTCCAAGGCTCGAAAATAATCACGATCCCACAATCTGAGGAGTGGTGCGTATACCTTACGAATGCGTAAAGATTCTTCAAAGGTTAAAAAAGGGATATGCGGAACGAGCAGCTCAAACATATCTTTATCCGGACCGTGGTCCAAATAAGAGATATAATCAGATATTTCATCCGATTCCGGTCGAAGTAACGCCCAGGCATAGAGTGCGTCATAATCGCTAAAAGGGCAATCCTGAGCTGTAGCAAGCTCAGTACGAACTTCATGTTGTAGTCGTGCATCCACCTTGTCGATCCATTCATGGCCCAAGTCCATATCTTGGACCCACTTTTTAGTCACATAGGCCATGAAGCTGCCGAGCAATTCATAAATTGGAGAAGTGTCTATTTTAATTTGATAACTCATGGAACCCAATGCCTCCTATTCTGTCTTCTAGCCCAGAGCGGTGAACGTAATTAAGCCCGTCCATAAGCAAAACATGAGCATTTTAATAATTGCTCACTTATTTATTATGGCTTGTTCTGCCAGGGATTGTCCACTATAATATGAAATAGTGCGTTGTGACGTGAATGGGTTCGGATTGAACATACGAGGCTCCTTAACCAAAGGAGTTGGATACATACCAGACAAGCTCTTTCCGTAAAATCGTCATCTCAGATGGCGATTTTTTTCTTCTATTCTTTAATACACTAATTACACCTGAATTTGTATGTGTTTGTCGGTTTTGCAGGACGGTATGGAATACATAGTGATAAGAATTATTATTGATTATGGAATCAAATGCAAATCATTTCTTAACATTGATTTTAATTATTTTATTTGTTCGATCAGGAGGAGCTAGGATGTCGTCGTCGTTACGGGTTCATTATTTTATTTTAATTGCTGTTATTATTGTTGCTGGATTATGCCAAGGTTTATTATTACCTATTCTGTCTATCTCGTTGGAACAAATGGGAGTTTCATCTTCACTAAACGGAATGAATGCGGCTGCCCTGTATATTGGCTCATTCGCAATGACGTTGGTGGCAGAACGGACATTGGGCTTGTTGGGGTTCAAAAAGCTGATGGCCGGAGGGCTTGTGCTAGTGCTCATTACGCTGCTGCTGTTCCCGCTAATCCCTGATATTCGGGTATGGTTCGTACTGCGTCTGCTAGTAGGTATTGGTGACAGTGCACTGCACTACTCTGCGCAGCTATGGATATTGCTGGTGACTCCAGCAGAGAAGCGAGGCCGCAACATTTCCTTTTATGGTATGTCATACGGTCTGGGTTTTGCATTAGGACCATTGGGATTATGGCTACTCGATTATGGAATGCTGGTTCCATTCGCTGCGTTGGCCTTATTGTGCTTGCTTGTCTTGCTGTTGGTGTTAATTAAGCTGCCGGACTCCAGACCGGAGAAGTTGGAGTCCGAGGCACGTCCCACTCAAAGATTTCGTCGCAGTTACAGCTGGGCATGGTACGCTCTTTTGCCAGCATTTCTATACGGCTATATGGAAGCGAGCCTGAACAGTAACTTTCCAGTCTATGGCCTACGTATTGGCTTTCATACCGATGAAATCGCCGTCTTGCTACCGTTCGTCAGTTTGGGAGGGTTAGTGCTGCAGCTACCGCTAGGGATATTGAGTGACCGTTGGGGACGTAAAAAGGTGCTAATGAGCGTAGGTATAGCAGGGGGAATGACCTTTATGTTGCTACCATGGAGCGGTAATCATTTTATGTTCACTTTGATATTGCTGACCCTAGCAGGTGGTTTAGTAGGCTCCTTTTTCTCCCTCGGTTTGGCCTATGCCGCTGATCTGCTGCCCAAATCATTTTTAGCAGCCGCTAATGTACTGGCATCCTTTCACTTTAATCTGGGAAGTGTGATCGGACCTAATATTAGCGGAGGATTGCTGGACTATGGAACTCAAGGCAGCATGTTTCTTGTCCTTGGAGGTAGTTACGTTGTTTTCGGATTGTTAGGTCTGTTTTCCAGAAAAAGAGTACCGGCGGTTTAAAACTGCGGTTTGCATGGTATTTGTTTCACATTTACTATAAAATATAAACAGTATTGATGGCGCGCAAAGGGGAATCACTTAGATGATTAAAATTCGGAAGCTGACCAAGCAAGTGGGGCCTGAACGGACCCAGCTACTTCGAGGAATTGATGCTGAAATTCATCAGGGCGAATTCATTGCCATAGTAGGGCCAAGTGGAAGCGGCAAAACGACGTTGCTTCGCTGTCTTGCTTTACTAGAGCCATGGGATGAAGGCAGTTTAATTGTAGGTGGCAATGATGTGCTGAAATCCGGGTGGACGGGCAAGATGAAAATAAAGCGGGAATGGGCATACCTGGAGCAAAACCCGCATCTAAATATGAATCGAACCGCTCTTAAAAATGTGCTCATTGGCAGATCCGGTCAAACTCCAATGTGGAGAATGGTGACCGGTATGGTGCGTTCCGACGATTACATGGGAGCGATGGACGTACTGGAAGATCTGGGTCTGCTGGATAAGGCGCATGATAAATGCGACAAGCTCAGCGGTGGCGAGCGGCAGCGGGTAGCGACTGCGCGTGCTCTCGTGCACGGAGCCAAAGTTATTTTAGCTGATGAGCCTGTAAATGGACTTGATCCAGCTTCGGCAGCGCATGTATTGGAGACCTTTCGCAAGCTGTGTTCTGACGAGCGGGTGACGATCATTACTGTATTGCCGCTGGAAATGGCTGAACGCTTTGCTTCCCGTATATGGGGGTTGAATGATGGTGAATTGGTGTTTGATATTCAGGGAAGACGATTGACACAAGCAGAAAAGAACAAATTGTGAAGGGGACGGCAAGAGAAGTGAAAATAATGCTGTTGAGAATGGTAGCTGGCTGCTGTTCCTTGCTGCTCCTTGCTGGATTTTTAAGCGGCTGTAATGTTATTAGCGATCCCATTTCGCTGATGGAGACACCGACGATGTCTGACGAGAAACAGCAGTTGAATGGTGCAGTGAATACGCAACTAGGGGCGGTACAGCCTTTAAGACCGAATGACCCAGATGACCCGACGCCAATTCGGACGGGTGATCTGAACAATGATGGCACAGACGAAGCAGTGCTCTTTTATGAAACGCCAGATGAGAGCGTAAAAATACATGGTGCCTTGTTTGAAGATCAGGGCGGAACGTGGGTAAAGAAGCTAACGTTTGATGGGGAAGGCACTGTGCTAGAGTCATTTAAGCTCGTGGATTTAACGAATGATGGAACACTCGATATTGTAGCGGGTTTTTCCAGTGGAGATAGTGGCGATGGCGGGGATCAGAAGGGACTCATCGTGTATTCCTATACCGGAGGAACTCTGGAGAAAATATATGCTACAGGCTATACGGACTTCGTCGTAGATGATTTTAACCATAACAAGATGGACTTGAACGGGGATAATTTGAATGATTTGACGATTATCACGCTGCGACGTAATGAATTCTTTACAGTTAAAACATTTCAATTCAGTGGGGGAACCTTTAAGGAAATCGGATCGTTGGATTTGGACAGTCAGGTCTTAGGTGTCTATAATGTCGTTGCTGGCAAGGTAGCCGAGGGTAGGCAGGGGATTGTTATAGATACCAAAATTGCCCAGACCACTACCGTCTCCAATGTCATTGTGATGGATCACGGCAAGCTCAGGAAGCTTAATCTTATGGATGTCACCTTTAAGGATGCGACCATCGCCAGTGGTGATGTGGATGGTGACGGTATTCTGGAATTTGGTAATTTGGAGAAGCCAAAAGGTTGGAGTAACAAGCCGCTGGATGAGGTTCCATATTTTGTGTCGTTCTATCAGTGGGACGGGGCGAAAGGGACGATTTTTAAGCAGCAGCAGTATCGTGATTCTAATGAACAGGTCTACTTCAGATTACCGAAAGAGCTGCATGGCAAGGTGACGATTGATCCGAAAGTTTCGAAGAAGGACAGCTATTTGCGCTTCATTTTGGATGATACAGACAAAACGATAGCGGAAATTAAATTTTTCTCGTTGTCACAATGGGAGCGAAACAACGAAGGGTATAGCCAACTGTGGCGAACGAATGCGCAGGTCATTGGCATTAAGCGATCCAGTGAGCTGGAACCGCGTAAAACCATAAAAAACAAGATGGGGGAAAGGCAGGTAGAGTAGAGTGAGTAAAGTTTTAATCATGGAAGACGAGGAATCCATTCGCAGTTTTATTGTCATTAACTTGAAACGTAACGGTTTTGAGGTGCTGGAGGCGTCGGAAGGGCATGAGGCTCTGAATATTTTGAACACGGTGCGGGATATTGATATTGCACTGCTTGACGTAATGGTACCCGGTATGGATGGTTTTGAAGTCTGTCGGAGAATCCGGGAAACGAATGAGCGCATCGGCATTATTTTTCTCACAGCGAAGGTACAGGAGCAGGATAAGGTGTATGCCTTGTCTGTAGGGGCCGATGACCATGTGAGTAAGCCTTTTAGCCCGACGGAGCTGATTGCACGTATTCAATCGTTATTGCGTCGGGTGAATGTACATCGTGAAACAGCAGCCAAAGTGTCCTTCCAGTCTGGACCGTTTACGCTAGATTTGATTGCTAAGCAATTTAAGAAGAGCGGGCAGCTGATCGAGTTGACACCGACTGAGTTTTCCCTGATTCAATTTTTTCTCGAAAAAGAAAACACGCCGCTCAGCCGAGATGTTCTACTTGATCACGTATGGGGCAAGGAATATATGGGCGATCCGAAAATTGTGGATGTGAACATCCGACGTTTGCGGCAGAAAATTGAAAACAATCCATCTGAGCCAGCTTTTTTACAAACAGTGTGGGGACATGGATATAAATGGAAAGGTCAGTCTCAATGATCAAAAAGGGGATTCGCCGACAGATTGTGCTTCACTATTTTTTCGTAGTGTTCTTGGCGCTTCTGTTAGTAGAAGTCATTTTTATGTTTGCACTCCGGTCGTACTATTACGATTCCATTTACAAACATATCGAAAGCCGTATCGAATCGGTAAGTGAATTTGCACCCAAATTCAAAGAGCCGGAACAGTCTTTGCAATCGTATTTGTTAAATACATTTTCTCTGCCCTTCACTGAACTGCAGTTGCTTGATGAACAGGGAAATGTAATTGATAACTCGACGAATTTTGCAGCAGATCTAAGTGTGCAAACAAGTGATGTGACACAAGCATTAGCTGGAGATACGGGCAAATGGATCGGAAAGCAACCGAGTACGGGGCAGCAAGTGATGGCGGTATCTCAAAAACTGGACAATATCGTCGGAGACCAGGTGTATGTTATTCGGTATACGACTTCGCTGGAATTGGTAAATGATAAGCTGTTTACGATTACGCTGTTTTCTCTTGGCATCATGGCAGCTGTACTGGTTATTGTATTTGTGGTCAGTACAGGGCTCGCGAATTCCATTGTTAGACCAATTAATAATATCCGCGATGTATCTGCTCAGATGGCTCAGGGGAGGTTTGATGCACGCATTGAAGGCGATTATCGCTATGAGTTGGGTGAACTGGCTTCGACTCTGAACTATATGGCACAGGAAATTGTCAGAACAAATCAAATCAAGGATGATTTTATATCATCCATATCTCATGAATTGCGTACTCCGCTTACATCTATTAAAGGTTGGAGTGAAACGTTAAATTCTGGCGGTTATGACCCGGAAGAGACGAAAATCGGGATGAAGATTATTTCTAAAGAGACGGATCGACTGATTGGCTTGGTGGAGGAAATCCTCGATTTTTCCAAGCTGGAGCAGAATGCCATGAAGCTTGTGATGGGAACGGTGGATCTACGGGAGCTTTTGCAGGAAATTATGCTGAACGTATGGGCCAAAGCAGAAATGAAGCAGATAAAACTTCAGCTGGATTCGGAGGAAACGGCATATCTCGTCCATGGAGACGGTAACCGTCTAAAACAGGTGTTTTTGAACATTGTGGACAATGCTATCAAGTTTTCGCATGAAAGCTCAATTATTTTCCTGTCTCTACAACGGATTGATGGCAATATCGAGATATCCGTACAAGATACAGGGATTGGAATTAGTGCTGAAAATCTTGCCAGAGTCAGAGACCGCTTTTTCCAGGTAGACCACCAAAACGGTGGTACTGGACTGGGATTGGCAATCTCGCAACAGTTTATCGAGCGCCATCATGGTCAGATGCTCATCAGAAGTGAACTGGGGGCTGGAACTACGATTACGGTTTCATTACCTGCTCTGCAAGCAGAACAATCCGTGGAACCATCACAACTTACTGAAGGACAGATTTAAAGCCTACTTATAGGTGTAATTAGAAAAACAGCCAGTCCTCTCAATCGGGAGGGCTGGCTGTTTTTAATTTGGGGGTACGTTATGAGGTAAAACCTTCGGCACGCAAGCGTGTATTGCGCTCGTAAGCTTCTTTTAGCATACGTGTAGTTTGCGGTCGTACCGCCATCTTACCAAATACCGTTTCATTGGGTCCGATGACCATAATTTCGCCCGGGTTACCTTTAATGACAGCACCATCGCGAATCACAGCACCTTCACCGATAATCGCATGTTCAATATGGACGTTACGTCCAATGCGTGTGTCAGGCATAACGATACTTTCTTTGATGGCTGATCCTTTACCTACCTCGACACCACTAAATACAACGGAGCGTTCTATTCGGCCCTCTACTTGGCAGGAATCATGCAGCAAGCTGCCCAATGGTTGTGTTTGACGGTTAGGTACCTTTTGTGCGCTCAACCTTGTGCGGCGTTCACGTGTATACATCGGCCAGTCCTTGCGTTGAAGGTCGATAGCACAATCATCCTGTAACAAATCCATGTGTGAATCCCATAGGCTTTTAACGGTACCCACGTCCTTCCAATAGCCCTGGAATTCATAAACGTACAAGGATTCTTGGTCCGCTAACATTTTAGGGATGATATCTTTACCAAAATCATGACTGGATTGAGCATCCTGTGCGTCTTCTAACAAGTAATTTCTTAAGTAATCCCATTTGAAAAGGTAAATCCCCATAGAGGCCAAATTACTTTCCGGTTTCTCCGGTTTCTCTGCAAATTCTGTGACACGCAGATCTTCATCGGCACTCATAACACCAAAACGGTGTGCTTCATCCCAAGGTACCTCCATGACAGAAATGGTAGCCGCAGCTCCTTTTTCCTTATGGTGGTTTAGCATTTCACGATAATTCATATAGTAAATATGATCACCGGATAAAATAAGCACATGCTCCGGATTTTGGCTGTCAATATATTCGATATTCTTATGAATAGCATCTGCCGTTCCTAAGTATTCAGCGTTACCTGTGTTATAAGATGGAAGCAGGGTAATTCCTTTGTCATCTGTTTTTGTAAGACCCCATGGTGTTCCATCCCCGATATGTTCGTGCAAGGATTCTGCCTCATATTGCGTCAGTACACCTACAGTATCAATGTCTGAATTTACGCAGTTACTGAGAGGAAAATCGATGATCCGGTAATGACCGCCAAAAGGTACGGCGGGTTTTGCAATCGTTGAAGTAAGGGGAGCAAGACGGCGTCCCTCTCCGCCTGCCAGCAGCATGGCAATGCATTCTTTATTAAACATTTCGTTTCCCTCCCGGTTTAGTTGTCAGTGTAGTACATACATAAACGGTATGGGGTACTCTTGAAACCATAAGGTATATAAGATTCCCCCAAAACTAAGGTTTATTTTTTTCCTAGTCATTTTTCTGTTCATTGTGGCTAGAATGGGGTAATAACTCAGGTCAGCTTTGACCCAAAAGCGAATGCATTACCGATTCATACATTTTTACTTACAAAACATATAAGGGTGGTGACGTGATGACAGACCAAACTCTTCCGCAACAGGCTATTTCATCGGAAGATATTTATTTGTTTCATGAAGGAACGCTTTATCACAGCTACCGATCTTTGGGTTCCCACCTTACTGTGGAGAACGGAGAACAGGGCGTCCGCTTTACGGTCTGGGCTCCTCATGCTCTCCATGTCGGGCTTGCTACAGATCGCAACAACTGGAATGGGGAACAGGATTCCTTATATAGGGTTCCCAAATCCGGTTTTTGGAGTCGTTTTTTTCCGGGGATATCCCAAGGAACTTTTTACAAATACGACATTACGGGGGCAAACGGTGAACGATTCCTGAAAGCAGACCCTTACGCGGTACGTGCTGAAGTGAGACCGGCAACGGCTTCTGTGGTAGCTTCTATAGATGGTTATGCTTGGAACGATGCGATTTGGCGCCGAAAACGTAGAGCACCTTATGGAAAGCCTCTGCACATATACGAGCTTCATCTGGGCACTTGGAAGCAAAAAGAAGATGGTACGTTTTATACATACAGGGAAATAGCTGATCTTCTTGTGCCTTATGTGACCGATATGGGGTATACACATATTGAGCTGATGCCGCTGAGTGAACATCCGTATGATCTTTCCTGGGGCTACCAGCTCACCGGATATTTTGCACTCACAAGCCGGTATGGAGAACCGCATGATTTTATGTATTTGGTGGATCGTTGCCATCAGGCGGGAATCGGAGTGCTGATGGATTGGGTTCCAGCCCATTTTGCCAAGGATGCTCATGGATTAAGGCTGTTTGACGGATCGCCCCTGTTCGAATACGCGGATCCGCTGATTGCGGAAAAGCCCGGCTGGGGAACACTGACGTTTGATTACAGCAAGCCGGAGGTGCGTTCTTTCCTGATATCTAATGCGCTATTCTGGATGGATGTATACCATATTGACGGCCTGCGCGTAGATGCTGTGACGAGTATGCTACGGCTGGATTTTGAAAAGCAGGACGGTCAATATCGTTTTAACTCTAAAGGAGGCATTGAAAATGAGGAGGCTATTGCCTTCCTTCAACAACTGAATGAAACAGTATTCCGCTATTATCCGTATGCTCTGATGATGGCAGAGGAGTCCAGTGCCTGGCCGATGGTGACTTCCCCGGTAAGCGATGGAGGACTCGGTTTTAATTACAAATGGAATATGGGCTGGATGAACGATACGCTTGATTATATCGAAACGGATTTCGATCAGAGGCCGGAGCGCCATAATTTGCTGACATTCCCCATAGCTTATGCGTACAGCGAGAATTTTACACTGCCGTTGTCGCACGATGAGGTTGTTCATGGTAAGAAGTCGCTGCTTGATAAAATGCCAGGTAGCTATGAGCAAAAATTTGCCGGGCTTCGAGCACTTCTCGGTTACCAAATCACCTCCCCGGGCAAAAAGCTCTTATTTATGGGAGGGGAATTCGGCCAATTCATCGAATGGAAGGATGAGGAGCAGCTTGACTGGTTTCTGCTGGATTATGACAGTCACCGTTCGCTGCACGCTTTTACGAAAGCGCTGAATCATTTGTATATTCAGGAAAAGGCATTATGGGAACTGGATCATTCGTGGGATGGATATCAGTGGATTGAGGCGGAGGACCGTGGGCAGAGCGTAATTACGTATTTACGTAAAAGTAAAAAGCCGGGAGATACACTGGTCGTGCTTATTAACTTTCAGCCCGTGCCCAGAGAGAACTACCGAATTGGGCTGGAAAAGGCCGGGAGTTATATCGAACTGCTGAACAGTGATCATAAGGACTTTGGGGGAAGGGACCAGCTGAATACGGGAATAATACGGACCGCCCCCATCCCTTGCCACGGACAGCTTCACAGCTTGGAGGTGACCATACCACCCCTGAGCATCGTTATACTCAAGAAAGCGCCTCGGAGGCCTAAAAAAGCAGATTAAACACATAAGGAGGAAGCACATATGAACATTTTGTTTGCGGCAGCAGAAGCACATCCATTTATTAAAACAGGCGGGTTGGCTGATGTCATTGGCGCACTGCCGAAGGCACTTCGTCAGGCGGGGTGCGACGTCCGAATCATTTTACCTAAATATGCGGGGATTCCCGATACTTATAAAAAGTCTCTGCGTCCGGTAGCGGTGAAGCAAGTAGCCGTAGGCTGGCGTAATCAATATTGTGGAATAGAGGAACTGACATTAGACGGAATCAAGGTTTATTTTATTGACAATGAGTATTACTTCGGTCGTGACGGTATTTACGGTTATATGGATGATGGCGAACGTTTTTCCTTTTTTAACCGGGCGATTTTAGAAGTGCTGCCTGAACTGAACTTTCGGCCGGATATTTTGCATTGTCATGATTGGCATACGGCGATGGTTCCGCTGCTTCTGAATGCTGATTATCGACATTTGCCCTTCTACAGTGATATTCGCACGGTGTTTACGATACATAATCTGCTGTATCAGGGGGATTTTCCGTATGAGGCCTTAACTGAGCTGCTCAACCTGGATGGGAGCTATTTCACCCCCGAGGGTGTGGAGTATCATGGCAGACTGAATTTTATGAAAGGTGGGCTTACGTACTCGGATCATGTCACGACCGTAAGTCCAACCTATGCAGAGGAGATTCAAACGGAATTTTACGGATATGGGCTGGAGGGTCTGCTTCGTAAATTGGGAGATCAGGGTCGCTTAACGGGGATTGTGAACGGAATTGACACCAAAAGCTACAATCCTGCCACGGACAATCGTATTTATACGAAGTACCGCACGAGTCTGACAAAGAAAAAGGAAAACAAAATTGGCCTGCAGAAGGAGCTGGGACTGCCGGTGCGGCCAGACGTACCTATGATTGCCATGGTAACCCGGCTTGTAGATATGAAGGGGCTAGATCTGGTAACGAGAGTGCTTGACGAAATCTTGTATTATGATGATATCCAGTTTGTCGTGCTGGGAACAGGGGATCCGGCTTTTGAGCATTGGTTCCGTGAGGCAGCAGGACGCTATCCACTGAAAATGTCGGCGCAGCTCGCTTTTAGCGAACCTCTGTCACGAAAAATATATGCGGCAAGCGATATGTATCTTATGCCATCAAGGTTTGAACCTTGCGGGATCAGCCAACTGCTGGCGCTTCGTTATGGAAGTATCCCTATTGTACGAGAAACAGGGGGCCTTAATGATACTGTGCAGGCTTACAATGAATCCACAGGTGAAGGAAACGGATTTAGTTTCACGAACTACAATGCACATGATATGTTGAACACCATTCGTCGTGCTGTTCATTTTTATCGCCAATCTGAGCATTGGTCGAAGCTTACACAGACGGCTTTTGCAGGAGAATATAGTTGGGATGTTTCAGCCGAAGCGTATATGGATATTTACCATTTGCTAACAAAAACGGACTGGACAGAGTAGGAACACCACAGTCATGTTAATGAAAAAGGGAATCCCTTTAGCCAAGTTTTCTGGCTGAGGAATTCCCTTTTTTGCTATGATCAGTCGCCCCCACCACCACAGCTACTTCCACATGAAGAGCCACTGCTACACGAAGAATGGCTACCAGAATCGCCTGAATCATGATGAGAAGAGCCTCCATGATGAGAACTGTCAAGAGAGGAATGATGGTGCGAGTGATGTGTATCCCAGTTCGAACAGCCGCTTGCCGAGCTACAGCCGGATGAGCTAGCTAATACGGCATTACCTGTAGCATCCGGGTGCATGTGTATGGCAAATTGCTCAGGTTGATACCATGAATACCACACAAAAGCTAATAACAAATAGTCGACCTGTAAATAGTTGACCTTAGGCAATTGCTTACCCTCAGGATCATCCACCGCTTTATTCACCCGCTCGCGCAGATGTTGTACAATCTTATGAACCGCTTGTTGGGCCTGCTGTGAAATGGCTATATTCTCCTGCGTATTCCAGCGGTCACCTGCTGGCTGCGCGGAAGTTGTGAGTTTGTAATAGCGCGAAAGCTCGTCGCTCGGTAATGGATGATTAAAAAAAGTTCCCCACAAACTGGCGCTATAGCGGTTCCAGCCAAAGCATTCTACATACAACCAGTCAAACCACGCCCGCTCCTCAGGCATCGGCCGAGAGCCGCCAGAATGAGGCGCATGGTGAAGCATACGACCAAAAAAAGCTTCCGAGAATTGCTGATATTCGCGGGTAAACATCAACATTTCGTGCCATAATTCATCCACATCACTACTGAACATAGGCACTCGATTCATAATCGCGCATAGCATAAAATATCGTTTTAGCTCATGCCAGCGCCAATCATATTCTTGCTCCGTCAGCTCAGGGTGGGCTTCGATTACACGACTCCTTACACTATGAGCATAGGAGGCGGGAATGGATTGCTCCAGTAGCTGCATCAGCTCTGTAATCTCTGGATGACGCTCCTGCGCAAGGGACGAAGGGGATGGGGAGCTGAGGAAAAAAGCATTCCGGCTCCGTGTTTTTCTGTTTCCCCGGTTTCTGCGTATTGCACGGAATATAAACCAAAAAATGATGAGGATCACCACAATAAACAACGTCCAAAAGCTGCTCATACTATCCATGATGGCTGACTACTCCTTTCTGAAAGAACACGGAATTAAGATTTAGCGTTCGTTATTCAGCAGAGCGAATTCTTTTTTTATCCGGGCTAGCAGTTCAGGATTCGTGATTACATCGCAAGCAGTCCATGCCAAAGTTCTCGCAGCCAGCAGCATTCCTTCCATGGCCCGGTCCTGCATCGCCAAATCGCGGAATTCTGGTGTATGCAAGGCATGCTTCTCGTCAATAACTTGAATGTAAGGATGGATAGCAGGGCAATGAAGCGATACATTTCCGATATCCATGGAGCCGTGATCTTCGCCTTCCGTTATATCTTCTTGTGAAATGCCAGCCTGCACCAAATTTGCGGTAAACGCATCGGAAAGTACACGGTTCGTGACCATTTCATCATAAGAAGTCTCATAATTGGAGGTCTCCAAACGACACCCGGCCTGTAAAGCAGCTCCTTCAGCAATTTGAATAACACGGCGAGTCAGTGGGTTCAGTTCTTGACGTGTAGCCGCTCTCACATAAAATTGGGCTGAGGCGTAATCAGGAATAATATTGGCTGCTTGCCCACCCTGGTTAATGATCCCATGGATACGCACTGTACTTTTTACTTGTTGACGGAACGCATTGATGCCATTGAACGTTTGAATCACAGCGTCCAGCGCATTAATGCCTTCGTGCGGGCTGGCAGCCGCGTGAGCAGATTGACCAAAAAATTCGAATTGTACAGCATCAATCGCCAGTGATTTGCCTGATTTTTCGTAACGGTCATAAGGATGCGTCATAAGTGCGATGTCGCAATCATCAAACAATCCGGCAGCGGCCATAGGGACCTTTGCACCGCGTGTTTCTTCGGCAGGTGTGCCGTATACCCGTACTTCTCCACCAGTTTCGTCGATGATCGACTTGAGGCCGACGGCAGCACCGGTACTCATCATACATATCAGATGGTGCCCACAGGCGTGTCCTAGACCTTTCAGAGCGTCATATTCTGCCAGAAAAGCGACAACCGGTCCGGGTTTTGCAGCTTTGTAAGTTGCAATAAAGGCTGTTTCTATGCCCAATACAGGTGCCTGGACCTCAAATCCGTGAAAAACCAGTTCTTCTTTTAAACGGGCAGCGGCCAGAAATTCCTCGTTTCCAAGTTCAGGATTTGCGCCAATATATAACGAAATGTTCTTAAACCGTGGGGCATGCTGCTCAATGGTCTGTTGAATGGTCTGTTTAAAATCCATGCTGAAAACTCCTTTATATAAGCTGTAATGTAGGTACTGCGTTAGGTATGCTGAAATTGTACTATAACATTCATTGCATAATCATGCATATTCATTTATAATGACACAATCTTATTTATTATAAAGAATTTAAGGAGAGAAAAAAAGATTGAAAAAGGCATATCGTTTTACCGCCCTGGTTTTGACGGCGGTTATCTTGCTGTTGACTGGTCTTCCCATGCTCAATGCATACGGAACGGAAGCAAAGCCACAGAAAAAACTTGTAGTGGGCATGAGTGCCGACTTTCCGCCGTATGAGTTTCATAAAGTCATTAACGGTAAGGATACCATTGTTGGGTTCGATGTGGATATCGCCAAGGAAATCGCCAAAGATTTGGATGCGGAGATGGTCCCTGAAGACATGAGTTTTGACTCTTTGCTGCCTGCTCTGCAAAGTGGTCGTGTAGACTTGGTACTGTCCGGTATGACACCAACGGATGAACGCAGAAAGAGTATTGATTTTTCGGATGTATACTATCGCTCCAAGCAAGTCATCATGGTACGCCCAGAGGATAAAGACAAATATCCGACGATGGATGCTTTGAAAGGCGAGAAGATCGGAGCACAAAAGGGAAGTATTCAGGAAGAGATTGCTCAAAAAGTGCCCAATGCCTCTGTAACTTCACTGGATAAAATATCTGACCTGGTACTCCAGCTGCGGACCCAGCGTGTGAACGCTGTCGTGATCGAAGATACGGTTGCTAAAGGATACACGTTAGACGGTACCGTAACCCTTGCCAAGGCTGTGCCTGAGGATGCGGGAGCAGAAACAGCTGTAGGTATCCGTAAAGGGAATGCAGAATTGCTTGCTTCTGTAAATAAAACGTTGGCTCGCCTGAAAGCAGACGGGTCGATTGAGAAGTTTTCCACGGAAGCGAGTGCACTTTCTGCTGATCGTCAGGTTTCTTCTAATAACATTGTAGATATTTTTTGGAAATACCGCAGTTTATACGCTACGGGTATCGGCTACACCTTGTTGCTGTCTGCGCTCGGAGTACTGTTCGGATTCATCATTGGTCTGATCATATCCTTGCTACGTATGAGTGGAGTACGCATCATTGAGTGGTTAGGTACCACTTATGTAGAGATACTGCGTGGCACACCTATGCTGGTGCAACTCATGATTATTCACTACGGGGTTGCTTTGACGCTTGGTGTCAATTTTACTCCACTCCAGTCTGGTATAATCACATTGTCTCTGAATAGCTCGGCATATCTGGCTGAAATTTTCCGTGCAGGTATCCAGGCAGTAGACCGTGGACAGATGGAGGCTGCCCGTTCATTGGGTATGGGACGAGGCAAAGCTATGCGTCATGTCATTTTGCCGCAAGCATTTAAATCTATTTTGCCTGCTATCGGTAATGAGTTTATTACGATCATTAAAGAATCATCCATTATTTCGACCATTGGGATGGTGGATATTATGTATCAGGCCCAGGTCATTAAGAACATTACCTACGAAGGATTAAGTCCGTTCGTAATCGCAGCCGCTATTTATTTTGTAATGACATTCAGCTTGTCTAAGCTGCTGGGTTTATGGGAAAGGAAGTTGAGAGCCAGTGATCACCGTTAAACAACTGCGTAAATCGTTCGGCAAGAATGAGATTTTAAAAGGCATTGATATAGATATCGCCAAAGGTGAAGTCGTCGTCATCATCGGTCCCAGCGGTTCGGGGAAGAGTACGTTTTTACGTTGCATGAATCTGCTAGAACAGCCTACGGACGGGGAGATTTTGTTTGAGGGCGAGCCGATTACAGCTCGTGGTCATAATATTAATGTAACCCGGGAGAAGATGGGGATGGTGTTCCAGCATTTTAATCTGTTCCCGCATAAAACAGTGTTGCAGAACCTGACGCTTGCACCAACGCAGGTTAGAAGACAGTCAGGGAAGGAAGCGGAAAAAATTGCGCTAGAACTCCTGCGTACCGTAGGGCTTGAGGATAAGAAGAATACCTATCCGAACCAGCTATCCGGTGGTCAGAAGCAACGTATTGCGATTGCGCGTGCTTTGGCCATGCAGCCGCACGTAATGCTGTTCGATGAGCCGACTTCTGCATTGGACCCTGAAATGGTTGGAGAGGTTCTGGATGTAATGAAGAAGCTCGCCGAAGGCGGCATGACCATGGTAATCGTGACGCATGAAATGGGCTTTGCCCGCGAGGTAGGCGATCGAATCATCTTTATGGATAACGGTCAAATTGTGGAACAAGGTACACCAGAGCAGGTATTTGGTACTCCAAGCCATGATCGCACCCGTGATTTTCTTGCCAAAGTATTGTAAGAAAGTGCTGATATGAGCTATAAAAAAGCCCTCCGTTTGACGGAGGGCTTTTTCTTTTTTTGTCACCATTTCACCATATTTTCGTAACAAATATCGATTTCTTGGTGACAAAATTGTAACGATTATAGTATGATGTTCAAGGTTCCCAACATTTTCATGCGGATAAGGTTACAAAATTGTGATATTATGCAGTAAGCCAAAACTTACCGGGACAGCATGCGGTTATGACAAACGCTGAATGCTGGGCCCAAACTATGGGAAGTGCGGGGGACGTAACAACGGCAGTCTTTCCGAAACGTCATAAGACGATATGGAATATGCCTAGGGGTGAATTGCACAAGCATAGGGCTTCTCCTGAGTCCGAATCCGACAGCTAACTTCGCAGGCATAACAGAGGAGGTACATATCTTTGAAACATCTAAAACATATTGGAAAAACCATGAAATTTGCGGTGCTTGCCGCAGCCATTGCAGGGCTGGCACAGACAGCTGGAGTAGCGGATGCTGCTTCGCTTCATACTGCCAAAGATGGCGATACCTTCTTTTTGCTTGCTCAACGTTATGGAGTATCAGTGGACGAGCTGACGAAGGCGAACCCAAACATTGCCTCTAACAATATATATGCAGGTCTGCAAATTAAGGTACCTGGTGAAAAAAGTGTGAATGCAGCTTCGGATTCGAAGCCGCAGCTTCTTACGGAGAAAGCACCAGCGAATGAGGGGCCAACGATTGAAGCGTGGGGCAAAACATTTAACTATAGCAAAATAGTTGACGTTAAGGCTACTGCGTATTCTGCCGCAGCCGATGAGAATGGTAAATGGGGAGCAGTGGACTACTACGGCAATCCGCTTAAACTAGGTACAATTGCGGTAGACCCGAACGTCATTCCGATGGGCACGAAAGTGCTGGTTACAGGCTATTCCCACCCAGGTTTGCCGGATCATTCTTTTGTAGCTGTCGCTCGCGATCAGGGCAGCGCCATTACAGGAAAACGGATTGATATCTTTATTCCTGGCAACAAATCATTTGTGAACGACTTTGGATTTCAAAATGTGAAGCTGTACGTTATTGATAAATAGCATTATACGTATATATGGTTTAATTAAACATAATATATATTATGTAAACTTAATGCCTGTATCCTACCGCATATAACTAGGTCAGACTCTTATCAGGTCCTATCCATAAAAAAGGCTGTCTTGACGAGCAGAAAACTTCTGCTGGTAAGACAGCCTTTTTACGTTGCTTTAGCTTGTAGCTCAATCATAAACATATGGTTATTTCTGTTCCGATGTGTGGAGTAGCCGGGGGACTGTGACAAATTTGTAGCCCTTAGCTTTTAGAGAGTGAATTAGACCCGGCAGAGCTTGAACAGTGCCTTGCAAGTTGGAACTTTGACCTCCACCTGCGTGCATTAAAATAATAGAGCCAGGCCCAGTAGCTGGGATCACATTGCGCTGAATTTGTGTTTTACTTAGTCCCTTCCAGTCGAGAGAGTCTACATTCCAATTGACAATCATGTAGCCATGACGACGTGCCCACTGGATTTGAGGCTCCGTGATTTCACCGTAGGGTGGACGAATCAACTTGGGGCGAAAACCTGCGCTGGCTTGTAAAATACGTTCTGTTTTTGTAATCTGGTTGCGAAAGCGTTCTGGTGTGGCCTTCCTAAAATCCGGATGAGTATAGGAATGGTTTCCTATAGCATGGCCTTCACGGATAATACGGCGTATGATCCCAGGATGCTTTTCCGCACGGTGACCGACGATGAAAAATGTAGCTTTGATGCCGTTGGCGTGTAATACGTCCAAAACCTGCGGCGTATACCTAGAATCGGGCACATCATCAAAGGTTAGGGCAATTTGGCGGGTGTGTGGGCCGCACATTTTAAAAATGTCCGCATGTTTTTTTCGCAGCATTGCTAATGTAGGAGTTGCTCGATCTGTGCTCTGTTGTACAGAAGAAGCAACAGCTGCTTCCTTGGGATGGGGCGTTCCGATGTTGGGAGGCGCATCCGCGTGAACGGGTAAACTTGAAAATGCTAGTAACAGTGCCAAGCCTGGCAACACTCCCCTGTACGGCATATGTATCCCCCCTTTCCGTGCAGTGATACCTAGTGGTGCTCTCGACTATTATGTACCTGTCCTATTAAAAATATGCTGGTTACCAAGTTCGGCTCATAAACGACTGGAAAGAAGTCCACGATGAAACGATTATCAATGAAGATGATGGAGCTAAACGTACATATTCTCTTAAACATGACCGAAAACAGGAGCATTTTCGCAAGTTTTAGCCTTACAACGAATTCGGTATACCGTGACAGCTGGTGTATAATGGGGATGCAATTCATAATTATACAGACATGGAATTGAAGGAAGGATGGATAAAAGTGACCGACTTGTTTACTCCTTATCAATTAAAGGGGCTTTCTTTAAAAAATCGGATTGTCATGCCCCCGATGTGCCAATACAGCGTGGAGGCCAAGGACGGAAATCCAACGGATTGGCATCATGTCCATTATGTGAGCCGGGCAGTAGGAGGCACTGGACTTATTATTGTGGAAATGACAGCGGTCCATCCAGATGGACGTATTACAGATCGTGATTTGGGTATTTGGAGTGACGAACATATTCCTGCATATCGTAAGATTGTAGAGGAAGTTCACAAGTATGGTGCCAAAATTGGCATTCAACTAGGCCACGCTGGACGCAAGGCTGAAGATGCTGAGCAACCTGTGGGTCCTTCCTCGATTCCTTTTAGCGAACGCTTTAAAGAGCCGCACGCCTTAAAGACAGCTGAAGTCAGGGAACTGGTTCAGGCATACAAAGAAGGCGCGCGCCGCGCGGTGGAAGCAGGTTTTGACACGGTCGAGATACATGGCGCTCACGGCTATCTGATCCATCAATTTCATTCGCCTTTAACAAATGCCAGAGAAGATGAATATGGGCAGGATTTGTCACTGTTCGGTGTTGAGGTCATACATGCTGTTAAAGAGGTTCTTCCTGCTGATATGCCTGTGCTTATGCGGATTTCTGCCAAAGAATACGTCGAGGATGGATATAATGTGGAATACATAACAGACGTAGGGGAACGATATCGTGATGCGGGTGTGGACATTTTCCATATCTCTTCTGGTGGTGAGGGTCCGATTGGTTCTGGCGGAGGCCCGTCTGCGCGTGCCGGCTATCAGGTGGATTTGGCTCATACCATCCGTGAAAAGCTGAATGTACCTGTCATTGCGGTTGGCTTACTGGATGATTATGAGGACGCCCGCCGGGTAGTTCAGCAGAAAGAAGCTGATCTGGTAGCAATAGGCCGTGCCATGCTGCGTGATCCCTATTGGGCGCTGCATGCATCGCGGGAGCTAAAAGTACAGGCCGATATCCCAGAGCCTTACTTGCGCGGCTTTTAGATATTTTTGAAACCCTCTTTGCAAAGCTTGCGTAAACATGTGTACAGAGCTTAAAATTTAAGCATTCAACTCTAGGAGGAACTTCACATGTCTATTTTCAAACGATTAAGAGATCTTACGATGTCCAACATTAATGCCATTATCGACAAGGCAGAAGATCCAATTAAAATGACGGATCAATACATTCGTGATATGCAAGAGGACCTGGAAGATGCAGAGAAAGCGGTAGCCGCTCAAATTGCTATTGAAAAGAGATTCAAACAGCAATACGAAGAACAGGCTGCTTTGGTAAAAAAACGCGAAGAACAGGCACATACCGCTGCAAAAGCACAAAATGTAGATCTGGCTCGTCGCGCGCTGGAAGAAAAGAAATCTGCTGAACAAAAAATGAATGAGTTCAAAGCTGGTTACGAACAGAACAAAGCTGCAGCCGATAACCTGCGTGGCAAGCTGGATGAAATGCGCAGACAGCTGACAGAAATGAAAAACAAGCGCGAGACACTGGTTGCCCGTTATAATGCAGCTAAAGCGCAAACTGAAATTAACAAAGCTATGAACGGTTTTAGCTCTGATACGGCAACTGCCGGATTGAAGCGTATGGAAGAAAAAATGCTGCAAGCAGAAGCACGTGCCGAAGCGAGCAACGAAATGTCTTCTAAGGAAAAATCGTTGGATGAGGAGTTCAAGGAGCTGGATAAGAAAAGCGCCGTGGACGATGAGCTTGCCGCTTTGTTGAAGCAATACGAAAATAAATAAGAACATTTTAGCAGTGCCGCCAAGGGTGATTGCTCAGGAAGCGAAGGAGAAACGTTTTCTCCTTCGCTTTTCCCTGCCTGGAGGCGTAAAACATTATATGAAGGTCAAGAAGATGTGGAGGATGGTATGAAATGCATTTTTTAGAAACGATGAAAGCAATGCTTGTATGGACTGGTGCGGGGGCAATTTTGATCTTCGCATTAATGTATGTCGACTCTTTATTTACGAAGTATAAGGATTTTGCCGAAGTGAAGGCTGGAAATATGGCCGTAACGGTACGAATGATTATGAAGTTAGTTGCACAAGGCTATATCTTGTCAGGCTCTATCGCTACAGCTAATAATTTGCTCGAAGCGCTTGTGTATTCTGTGATTGCCTTTGTCATCCTGCTTGTTTTGGAAGTTATTGTACGTCTGCTGTTGCGGTACTGGGCTCAGTTTGATCTGGATAAAGGGACACAGGAAGGTAAAATTGGTTTCGGTCTGTTTTCAGGAGCGCTGCATCTGGTTGGCGCCTTGATCATTACAGCATGCTTCTAGGCTAAGAAAGGCAGGAATATAACCATGGGTGTGTGGAAACGAATTTCAAATCTATTTGCTAAGCCGGAGCCGCCGAAAGCAGAGAAAAGCATGCTTCACTTAAATCCAGGTGATATCTGTGAAGTGTCGCTTGTCACCTATGAAGTGGTAGGTCGTGTACATAATCGTGCCCGGAATGCCGTTGTTTTGACGCTTCAGGATGGTAATCAAGTCAGTTATCTTCATATTGAGGAACGGGAAACACTGCAATTTGGACTATATCAGGCCATCGACGGCAGACTTGACAACCCTGAGGAAGTGCCGACCATTTTAGAGTTGGATGATACAACGTATCATTTGGAGGAGCAGTATTCTGGGCATGTTACCGTCATGGGCCGTGCTCCTTTCCGACAGGGTGGAGAGCAGCATGTGTGGCAGTACCAGTCTGATGATTACCATCTGTTGCGAGTAGAGTGGCAGGACGGTCGCTTTATGCTTTATGAAGGAGAAGAAGTGATTACCGGAGACGTCAAGGTTATTCGGGCAAGCTAGGAGAGGGTTACACATGAGCAAACGCACCTGGCAGTATGCATTAAAGGTCATTGTGGCGCTGAGCTTGTTCGTATCCGTGTTAAGCGGCTGCGGCGCGCCAAGTGTAAAAGATACGTATCCGCTGGAATCGGTTAGTGGCAGCGGAAACTCGACCTCGTATGTATACCGGGCAGCTGGCAAGACAGTCCCGGAAGTAGCGGAGGAATTGAAAGAACAGCGTACACCGGAACAAATGTCACCGCAGAGCAATGAGCGGATGTTTCTGGTATATAGCGATGAGTGGTACCATTTGCAGCAAGATCCAGCTAAGAAGGAAGATACACTCATTGAAATTGACAGTAAAAAGTATGTCGAACAAAATTACAGTTCAAGCTTTCTAAAAGGATACTTAACCGCAACTGTACTGGATGCTCTGTTTGATTCATTGCGTGGTTCAGGCTCCTATCGAGGCTACTCCAGCAGAGATGTATACCGACCTTCTCAGGGCCAATATCGTGCTCCTACGGTGCAGGAGAAAAAGGCGATTCCGCCGATTACGGTGGAGCGGAAAGGTTCGGTTACCCGTAGAGGAAAGAACTCGGATTCTAGCGTTGGATCAAGCGGAAGTTTGTTCGACAGAGGGTCCAGCAGTTCACCGAGCAGAGGCTCGATTTCACGTGACCGGAGCGACAGTGGCGGTTCCAGCATATTTGATTCGCCGCGTAAATCTTATAGTAAGCCCAAAACACGTAGCGGTTCAGGTAAAATCAGCCGACGAAGTCGACGATAATGGGTATCGTCAATTTATTTGAAAACAAAAGATTCTTGGAACTGTGGTACTGATGCACAGTTCCTTTTTTTATTTTTAGAGATGACGTTGGTGATCATCTAGCGGCACAGCCAAACCTACACTTTTATGGATATAATAATGTAGAGATAATCAAAACTTTGTTTGATTGAAGGGATTGAAAATTAAATGGTACTATCTATTTCTTGGCCAGATCTTTCACAAAGACCATTTAATCTAATGGTGGAACGAAAAATGGAGTGTTCTCCGAATGTCCTGTATCAGGCTTGGACGAAGCAGTTTGACAGTTGGTTTGCAGCCCCAGGATCAGTATTAATGGAGGCTGAAGTGAACATGACCTTCTTTTTCGAAACGCATTTTGAGGGGAAGCGTCATCCACATTACGGAAGATTTCTAAGACTTGAGCAAAACCGACTGATCGAGCTGACTTGGATTACTGGCGAAGGCGGTACCAAGGGAGCTGAAACAGTTCTCACTGTTGAGCTTAAACCTCGCGGTAATGGCACGCATCTTTACTTAACGCATGCAGGTTTACCAGACGAGAATTCAAGAAACCAACATGAGCAGGCTTGGCCGCTTGTACTTGAGCAGCTCGACAAAAGGATGATGCCAGATAGATAATTCAGAAGGTTCCAGGCTAAAACTGCAACAAGAGGACGATTTTAAAATCGTTCTTTTTATATTTTTTGATGACAAAAATAAATATTTACCTTACATAAAAACAAATATTACCAGTTTACTAGATTATTTCATTGCCACATCTAATAGTAAAATATACAATTACAACAGGCGAAATAAGAGGATGGTGTATCTGTGTTATCTGCTTTTTTATATATATTACTTGGTGTATTCGATGCTTTGGCCGCTGTTATTTTGGTCTTAAAGCTTTATATGCTTCCCGTGAGGGAATATCGTAGAAAAATATTATTTTATGGAATTGGCATAGCTTTGTTTTCCTTTCTAATGAGGGAAGTTATAGGCTTGCCTAAATTAGATTTGCCGCTTCAGTATTTGTTAATGGTTATCTTTTTTAGATTCGGTTTAGGGATCAAAACCCATCTAGCAGCTTTTTCTGCTGGTTCTGGTCTAACGGCCTACATTAACCTACAACTATTTGTATTTCTGTTTGCGAATTTTTTCGGCGTAGCAGAACCAGGTGTTATTAATGATACTTCTGGCTCTTCTATTTACGTTATTCAGTTATCTTCTATTATTATTGCGTACTTTATTTCTTTTGTGATGGGAAAATATAACTTTGGATTCTCGTTTATAATTCAGCCTCCACATGATTTTTTAAGAGCTGAAAATTACTTATCGTCCCTAAATAAGCTGTTGATTCTAGGTGCTCTAATATCAGCTGCCACCATTTTTATTACTTTGTATATGCTCTATAGCTCAAATACCATAGGATTACTATCCATTTCATTGCTTACTTTCGGCTTGTCGTATTTCTTTTCAGAGAGAGGAGATTACGAGGGTGCTAGAAGCGCTATCAAGGTACATCGCAACGGAAATAAAAAAAGCTGATCCTGATGGTCCAACAAGTGTAGAAGTGATGGAGTATGCGCTTGGTATAAAAATTACCGAAGTATCATCAATACTAATGGTTGCGGTTATCGCTTGGATGACCGGGCATTTTTGGGGATCGTTATTTGCTCTGGTTACTATCATGTTTGTAAGAAGATTTTCAGGAGGGGCACACTTCAGCAATCTTACATTTTGTGTCTGTTTTACAACGGTAATATGTGTAACTATACCCTTCGTCTCTTTAAATTTATCTACAATTTCAATTATTAATGCTTGTTCAATATTAGTGTTTTTAGTTTATGCACCCAATCATTTTATTTATATTCATAAGACCAATAACCACAAATATTATAAAACGGTATGTGTTTTGGTTTGCGCAGTGAATTTTTTTATACAGTCCCACATAATATGCTTAGCTTTAGCTATTCAAGCATTCAGCATTCTTCCTTTATGGAAAGGAGGTGAACGAAAATGGATAAGAGATTGGCGAGAGTTTTAAATATAAGACTGGGAAAATACGCTAACGAATCTACCAAAAATGAAAAAACAGTATTTGGTGCTAAACCGATACCGGCTGAGCTTAAGAAAAATGAAAAGAACTGATGAAGTATCGCGTTTTCAATTTGGGGCATTGCTTTTATACGATCGGGCTAACCGCACAGACTTGCAAGGAAGCTTTTCAGCTATCACGACTTGGTTTTGTGAGATCGAGTCTAACGCATTTGGAGGTACGATTCGAAGAATCTGACTTCACTTGCTCTATGTCTCATAATAAGCTTAAAGCACTTAAAAAGTTATAGAAATGACCCGTAGAATTCACGGGTTATTTTTATTGCCATACATACTTAGACTGTCAATAGGGGTAAAAGCAACCGAAGTCGAAGATCTAAACACCCCCTCCCGATTTGCCAGATAACGGTTTTAGCGTTATAACAGAAAGAGGGCATTTTAGAAGAACGGAGTGAGATTATGAATCATACATCATTGAACGCAGAAAAATTCCAGCGTAAAGCAGTTCAGGTGGAAGAGGCACAAAGCAGGATAGCTAGCTATGTTAAACAGGGTGAAAGGGAAGACGTAGAGCTGGAGCAGGCGCATGGACGTTATTTGGCGATGGATTTGACCGCACCACACCCGTATCCCCGTTTTCGTCGGTCAGGTATGGACGGTTATGCGATCCTAGGCTCGGACACCGAAGTGTGCTCATCCGGTCAGGAAATCTGGCTACATGTGATTGATGAAATTCCATGTGGCACCGTATCGGACAAGCGGGTGGAGACTGGAATGGCTGCCCGCATCATGACAGGAGCGCAATTACCTGAAGGAGCGGACACGGTTGTCATGCTGGAAGCGACACAGCTGCGTGAGGAAAACGCACAGACATATGTCGGCTTGAAGAAGCGTATAGAAGTTGGCAAAAATGTGACACAGATTGGTCATGAGATTCAGGAAGGTCGGCTTTTGCTTAGTAAGGGAACCTGCCTGGGAGCAGGGCACATCTCGGTACTGGCTACTTTTGGAGTACACCGGGTACCTGTTTACAGGAAGCCAAAGGTGGCCGTTTTTTCTACAGGATCGGAATTACTTGCAGTGGATGAGCCGTTACAACCGGGGAAAATTCGAAACAGTAATACATATATGTTGGCTTCTCAAATTAGAGAGGCAGGAGGAGATCCGTTTATTTTACAAGCCATTCATGATGATTTGAGCCTTGCCCGTACTTCTGTACGTGAAGCGATAGCTGCCTATGATATCGTGGTCACGAGTGGAGGAGTATCGGTGGGGGATTTTGATATTATGGGTGATCTGGTACGACAAGAAGATGTGAATATGCTGTTCAACAAGGTTACGATGCGTCCAGGAAGTGTGACCACAGCCGCAGTGATTGACGGCAAGCTGTTATTTGCGCTTTCAGGCAACCCCGGCGCGTGCTTTGTAGGCTGTGAGCTGTTTGTACGGCCGACGATCCAAATGATGTTATCTTCGGCACATCCATATTTACAAACCTGGACGGCGAAGTTAGGTGCAGATTATACGAAGGTAAACAACTATACACGCTTTGTACGCAGCTCTCTGGAGATACATGGTGGACAAGTATACGCGATTCCTGCGCGAGTAGATGAATCCAGTGTCATGGTGACCATTAAGGACAGCGACTGTCTGATCGTGATTCCTCCCACAACAGAAGGATTACGCGAAGGTGAAGAGGTGCGTGTACTGGTGTTACAAGGTGGACAGGTGACGTGAATACGAAACATCCATTTGTATGTCAAATCGTCGGATTCAAAAATACGGGAAAAACGACCTTTCTCGGAGGATTGATTCGTTATGTGCAGAAGTCAGGTCTACGCGTAGCAGTGATTAAGCATGATGGACATGAATTTGAAATGGATCATGAGGGTACAGATACGTTCAAGCACCGACAGGCGGGTGCTGAAGGCATAGCTATTGTTTCGGCTGGAAGAACAGCCATTTTAGAGGAGAATAGTCAGCCTGTCACCGGACTGATCCGGCATTTTCAGGCCTATGATTGTGTGTTGCTAGAAGGCTTCAAGCAAGAGGATTATCCGAAGCTGGTCATGGTGCGGGAACAATCGGATGCTCAGCTTACCGATAAGCTGACAAATGTACAGGGAGTAGCGGTTTGGGAGCATCAAATGGATTGGGCTCAAGGTCACTACTCAGATGAAATGATACAGATATTTCCTGCCGAGGCCAACGGACCCGCAGGCCGCTGGCTACTCGAACAGATTCAAAAGCAGATAGAAGGAATGAGGAATGAGCAGGGGTGAGACATCAATCGGCTGAGTCGGTTAGAGTCTCTACCCGCCGTTCGATCGCCTGAGACATGGTTTTGTCAGTCAGGTGAGCATACACTTCTGTTGTTTCTGTCGAAGCGTGCCCCAGCTGTTCCTTTGTTTTGTAAATATCATTTTGTAAATAATAGTCAGTAGCAAAGGAATGACGAAGCTTATGCACGGTAAGGTAAGGCTTGCCGAACCGTTTGGCGTACTTAATGATCATTGCCTGAATCGCTCTTTTGGTCATTCGTTTGCCTTCTGTACTGCCGTTAGGACGTGTGACAAAGAAAGCCTTTTCTTTTTTTGGAGCGCGGTAACGGGTATGTCTCAGGGACAAATAAAGTACGAGATCATCTTTGGATTGCTCGCGGAAATACACCGGCGTTTTAAAGGTTTCGTCGTTATTGCCTTTGCGGTACACATATAATAGTTTATTGTTTATGTCTAAATCGTCCAGATTCAGATTGACGATTTCAGATACGCGCAGGCCTGAGTTCAGAATGAGGCTGGCGATGCAGGCATCCCGTTCCTTATTTAGTTCATAGGAGTATAAAGCCTGCTTGTTATCGGCCAAATCTTGACCATAGCCTTCATAAATATAACCGATGAATTCAAGCAGTTCTTCCTCTTCCAGTATTTTACCTTTAAGCTTAGCCGCCGTATCCTTGGGTTTATGTATACGCTTGATTTCGACCTTAGCCATAATGTTGCGTTTGAGCAACGGATAAAAATTTTCATCCTCAGCGATCTGACTTAAATAATGAAAAAGCGAACGCAGAGACGATAGCTTACGTGAAATGGTAATACGGGAGTTGGAGCCTTCGCGCTTAGTAGACAGGAATAATCGAAAGCCTGTAATACTGTCCATATGAAGTGTCTCCAACTCTTCCAGTGTAACTTGGGCATTCGTTTCTCCGGTGGACAAGCCTTCCGCGCGAAGCCATGAAAAGAAAGCTTCGTAATCCCGCACATATTCTAGTAATGTGGAAGGGGACAGGTCGGGCAGCTTATAATCCATAAATTGCTGCACGTACCATGGTAATCCCGGCATTTTTTCATCTAGTTTGCGCCGGTCGATGATCTTTTGTATATTCATTGAGTTCCACCTCGTCCGGTCATAATATATATGTATTTTAGCATATTTTGAACAGCACTGGATGGGATGTAATTCGAAGTTAAAGAACAGATTGAACCGCCAAGAGAGGTGAAAGTATGGGGTATAATATCAAATCGGAACTGAAGCTGTCTATTAAGAGTGTACCGGAGTCGCAAAAGGACATTATTGTACAGCTCATGCAATTTTATTTATATGATTTTACAGCCTATCTTCGAATTGATGTCACTGAGAAGGGGACATTCCCGGCTTATCCAGACTTGTATCAATATTGGACGAGCGGTGAACAGAAGCTACCTTTTCTGATTTGGAGACAGGATATTCCTGTGGGTTTTGCACTCGTTGACCGAATGTCCAGCAATCGAGAAGCTGACTATTACATGGCTGAGTTCTTTGTACTTCGTCCTTATCGGCATAATGGGGTTGGGACTTGGGCGGCTCATGAGCTGTTTGGACGTTTTAACGGACGTTGGAAGGTGACCCAAATGAGCACGAATAGGCCGGCACAGTCCTTTTGGCGTAAGGTGATTGGAAGCTATACGAAAGGTGAGTACAGGGAACAGACACATCCGATAAGAGGGAATATCAGTCAGTTTTTCAATACCTGAAAAATTCGAAATAGAAAGTAAGTAATGAAAAAGAGTCGGGGAGAGTATCCTATCGGCTCTTTTTTGTTGTCAATTCAAGTCTTCTATCCATCTATAGAGCATTCCAATTAGAACCTGCATTGACACTATAAAAACGCAGGTATACAGTTATTAACATAATTCATATATATCTCATTGGAATTATCAACAATGAAACATCGGCTCCAAAAATGCAATGTAATCATAACATCACCCATCAGATCGGAGAGTGTTTTTAGGTGAAACGAACAAGTCGATTTGCAAAAATGGTAGCTTTAACCCTGTCGATGGTGCTGGTCTTATCGGCATGCTCGGGTAATAGCGGGGCCAATTCTACGAATACTGAGGCGAATGCAGCGGGAGGCGGGCAAGCTGCAGAAGGTGGAGATCTTACCTATGCACTGGCAACATCGCCGGATTCACTGGACCCGCATAAGAGTGGATTGGCAGTAGCATCTCGGGTATATCGTGCGATATTCGATAACTTGGTGGTAAAGCTACCGGACAATACGATTAAGCCTTGGCTGGCAACCGAATGGAGCGTTTCCGAGGATGGAAAAAGCTATACATTCAAGCTGCGCAAGGATGTTAAGTTCCATGACGGAACTCCGTTCAATGCGGAAGCCGTCAAATTTAGCTATGATCGGATTATTGATCCGCAAGCCGTAGTAGGTAATGCCGCTAACTTGCTGGCTCCCTATGAATCCTCACAGGTGATTGACGAATACACGATTAAATTGAATCTGAAACGACCATCGCAGGCATTTTTGAGCAATTTAAGTGTTCCGGCTGTAACTATTGTTTCGCCAGCAGGAGTTAGAAAATATGGAGATCAATTCGGTAAGCATCCAGTGGGTACAGGCCCCTTTAAGTTTGTAAAATGGGACGAAAATGCAGAAATCAAAATCGAACGTAACCCGGATTACAAATGGGCACCGGAAACTATTGAGAATCAGGGAGCGCCGTATTTGGACAGCGTGACCTTTAAAATTGTTCCGGAGGAGGCGACCCGGATCGGCAGTGTGCAGAGTGGGCAGGCTTTGGCCGCTGAAACCGTCCCACCGCAGAACATTTTGACGTTGAAGAGTGACCCTAATTTCCAATTGTTGCAGGTCAATACCCTAGGATTGCCATATACACTGTTCATTAACCAAAAGAAGACACCGTGGAATGAATTAAAGGCGAGGCAGGCATTGCAATATGGTATTGATGTGGGGACGATCGTCAAAACGCTGTATCTAGGAACTTATGAACAGGCTTGGTCGCCACTCACTCCAGGTATTTTTGGATATGATAAATCACTGGAAAACGGCTTGCAGCCTGATCTTAACAAGGCCAATCAGTTACTGGATGAGTTGGGGTGGGTTAAGGGAACGGATGGTTTCCGGGTGAAGGATGGACAACGTCTTACGCTGCATTATGTAGACGGCACACCGAACCGTGAAAAACGGAACGACATTGCAGCCATTATTCAGCAGCAGCTGAAGAAAATCGGTGTTGATGTGAAGATTGAAATTACCAAGGATATTGCAACAGTTGTATATACGAACGGAAACTATGATTTCTACGGAAATAGCCAGGTCAATGTGGACCCGAACGCTTTATATGCTTTTTACCACACAGCGGCACCAAATCAGCGGCCTACACTTCCTAACTTCTCCAATCCAGAGGTCGACAAGCTGTTGGAGCAGGGAGCTATTGAACAGGACGATGCCAAGCGGGAGGAGATTTATAAAAAGGTGCAACAGCTAATACGTGATCAGGCCGTCATCATTCCGATTTATGTTTTCCCTTATACGGTTGGAGCAGCCAAGTCAGTGCAGGGTCTCAAATTCGATTTAGTGGGTTATCCGCTCTTTAACGATGTGCGTATTCAAAAATAGTATTGCTAAATAATTTCTGGGGACCATCCAGTAAGGAAGGAGTGTGGGCTATGATCAGAGCTGTTGCAGAAAGACTGGTTACTTCTTTGTTGGTCATTCTGGGTTCCTGCATTTTAGTATTCAGCATTTTGTATCTGCTCCCGGGGGACCCGGTGGATTCGATTCTTGACCCTTCAACGGCCACGCCAGAGATGATCGCCAATTTGCGTCATAAGCTGGGAGTGGATCAGCCTTTTCATGTTCAGTTTTTGAACTATTTCGGAAATCTGCTACAAGGTGATTTTGGAAAATCACTGCTCAATGCTGATCCGGTGCTGCCTAAAATATGGGTCAATCTCCCGCCTACACTGGCGCTGACGCTTGCCGGTTCTGCTATTTCGGTCATTATTGGTGTCCTGCTTGGAGTGCTGTCGGCCATTCATCGGGATAAACCGATTGATATCATCGCTCGAATCGTTGGATTGTTCGGCATTTCTATGCCCACATTCTGGTCAGGCATTCTGCTGTTGCTTATTTTCTCCATTCACTTGGGATGGCTGC
The DNA here is from genome assembly GCF_038008045.1 of Paenibacillus sp. FSL P2-0173. Taxonomy (NCBI): domain Bacteria; kingdom Bacillati; phylum Bacillota; class Bacilli; order Caryophanales; family Paenibacillaceae; genus Paenibacillus; species Paenibacillus sp. FSL P2-0173. The sequence goes on along the minus strand of NZ_JBBOYK010000001.1, from coordinate 489,636 downwards.
CTGCTATGGGCTCGGACGGTTGGAAAACTCTTGTGCTTCCGTCTCTCACTTTGGGCATTGTCGGTGCAGGGTTCATTGTCAGAATGGTGCGTAACAGTATGCTGGAAGTCATTAATGAGCAGTTCATCGTAACGCTCCGTTCCAAGGGTTTGTCTGAGAAGGTTATTATGTATCGCCATGCGCTACGCAATGCGTTGATTCCAGCGATAACGATGATCGGGATGCTGATGGGAGAAATGCTGGCCGGAGCAGTTGTGAGTGAGACGGTATTTTCACGGCAAGGCATTGGGCGTTTAATTGCGGACGCAATTATGGCTAAAGACTTGCCAGTTGTGCAGGGAGTTGTATTGTTCTCTGCCATCATGTATGTGATCGTAAATCTGCTGGTGGATATATCGTATACGTTCATTGATCCAAGGGTTAGACGCTCGGCGTAAGCCGGAAGGATTCAGGGAGGAGGAAGTCGGTTGAGAGAAACAATGGCTGCCAAAACAATTTGGAAGGAAAGAAAGCTGCGGGTAGCTCGGCAAACTGGAAGGTGGCGGCTCGGTGGAGTGTCGGATGGGTTCTTATATGCGGCGGGACTGATTATTGTGTTCGTAATCGTCTGTGCGGCGTTTCCGCAATGGATTGCTTCTTATGCACCCACAGAAATGTTAAGCGACCATATATTACAAGGACCAAGTGCGTCTCACTGGTTCGGAACGGATTATTTTGGGCGGGATGTATTCAGTCTGGTTGTTCACGGAAGTCGGGATTCTCTATTTATTGGCTTTATGTCGGTACTCGTCGGCGGTCTGGTGGGTGGAATTATTGGTGCGCTCTCAGGTTACATTGGCGGTACAGTGGATTCGATACTGATGCGATTTATAGATATTTTGATGACTATTCCCGGAATTCTGCTGGCTTTGGCGATTGCGGCGGCTCTTGGCCCAAGCTTGTTCAATATTGTGCTGGCGGTAGCCATATCTGCTGTCCCCGGTTATGCAAGAGTTATGCGAGGCCAAATTATGAGTATAAAAGGACGTTCTTACGTCATTGCTTCGCGTTCCATCGGAGTTACACCTTTCGGCATCTTTTGGCGTCATGTGCTTCCTAATTCCTTGTCCCCTTTGCTCGTGATGGCGACGCTTGGCATCGGTAGCGCTATTTTGGCCGGATCGGGATTAAGCTTTCTGGGACTTGGCACGGTAAAGGAAATTCCAGATTGGGGAACAGTATTGTCTCAAGGACGAGGATATTTGACAGTAGCTTGGTGGATATGTACCTTTCCTGGCCTAGCCATTACGTTGTTTGTGTTGTCAGTCAATATTTTGGGCGACAAGCTGAGAGACCAGTTGGACCCGAAAAAGAACGCAAACTAGCATCAGGAAGCCTATTCTTAAGTGCTATAGAAGGAGGGAGTTCGTTTGTCATCATTGCTGGAGATTGAACATTTGTCGGTCGATTTTCACACTAAAAAAGGTTTGCTGCAAGCACTCGACAACGTATCACTGACGATCAGGGCGGGAGAAACGGTCTGCCTCGTCGGTGAATCTGGCAGCGGAAAAACGATTACCTCCAAGGCGATTATGCGGCTAATCGATTATGAGAACGGACGAATTGCCCAAGGACAAATACGGTTGCAGGGCATAGATTTGACCGTTTTGTCACAGCAGGAATTACGCTCACTTCGTGGCAAAAAGATGGCGATGGTATTTCAAGAGCCGATGTCGGCGTTTGATCCGGTGTACACTATCGGGTATCAGCTGATAGAAATCATCATGGAGCATGACCGGAAGACACGAAAGCAAGCATGGGCTCATGCGGTTCATTTGCTGAACAGGGTAGGGATTCCTGAACCGGAAATTCGTATGAAGCAATACCCCGGAGAGCTGTCCGGTGGGATGCTACAACGGGCGATGATTGCAATGGCACTTTCATGTGGCCCTGAGCTGCTAATAGCGGATGAACCAACAACGGCGCTGGATGTAACGATTCAGTCACAAATTTTGCAATTGCTTCAGGAATTAAAGACAGAATTCAACATGTCGATTCTGTTGATTACGCATGATTTGGGTATTGCCGCAGAGGTTGCGGATCGAATTGTTGTGATGTATGCCGGTCGAGTTGTGGAGCAAGCAGTAACGGAAGAACTGTTCGAGCTGCCATTGCACCCTTACACTAGAGGGTTACTTCGTTCGGTGGCAACACTGGATACAGATCGCAGCAGCAAGCTGTTTTCGATCCCGGGGGCAATTCCGAGCCTGAGTGCATTGCCTTCCGGCTGCTTGTTTCACCCGCGTTGCCCGCATGCGACAGATCAATGCAAAAACGAAGCGCCACCGCTGGCAACCAAGGATGAACGCGAGGTAGCTTGCTGGCATTCGGAGCAATTGGCTGCCTCCGACGAGTGGCATATTACAGAGCTATCAATGAAAGGGCAGATCACGGCAAATGCTGTTGCAAAGGCAACCGAAGTAAAGGAAGAATTGACGAACGTATCTGCTGTTGATGGGGCTAAGGTGAGCAGTCATGGCGTACAGGTAAAGAACTCGCCTAAATCCAATGAGACTATCACGGAAACCGTCCAGAACAAGCAGGACTTGTTTAGAGTGGATGGAATTCGCAAGTATTATCCGGTGAAAAAAAGCTTTCCCGGTCGGACGGGTGCTTCGATCCGGGCGGTGGATGATGTATCGTTCTCAATCCGGCAGGGCGAAACCTTTGGATTGGTCGGAGAATCCGGCAGCGGTAAGTCTACTTTAGGCCGGCTGCTGATGCAGCTGGAACGTCCGACCTCAGGGCAGGTATGGTTCCAGGATCGGGAGCTGACACGTTTAGGAAATTCTGAGTTGCGATCCGTTCGCCGTGATATGCAGATGATTTTTCAAGACCCCTACGGATCACTTGATCCACGGTGGAATGTGGGAGATATCATAGGGGAGCCGCTTGCGGTTCATGAAGGGTTGTATGGCAAGGCAAAGCAGGAACGGGTGGAAGAACTCCTGAGCGCTGTTGGATTATCACCTTCGCTGGTTACGCGGTTTCCACATGAATTTTCGGGAGGACAGCGGCAGCGAATCGGGATAGCCCGTGCCATTGCTCTGCAACCGCAGTTTATTTTGGCGGATGAGGCAGTGTCGGCTTTGGATGTTTCCGTTCAGGCGCAAATTGTCAATCTGCTTCAGGACTTACAGCGTAAGCTGGATACAACCTATTTGTTTATTGCACACGGATTGCACATTGTCCGCCATATTTCAGATCGGATAGGGGTTATGTACTTGGGGAAACTTGTAGAAATTGCGCCAAGTGACGAGTTGTTCAGGCATCCTGCCCATCCGTATACCCGGGGGCTTGTTGACTCGATACCTAACCCAAATCCGAAAAACCGTCGGGAGCTAATTACGGTACAAGGTGAGATTCCTTCGCCTGCGAAGCCGCCATCCGGCTGTCGTTTTCATACCCGCTGTCCACTAGCGACCTCGCGTTGTCGTGAGGAAGCACCTGAGCTGACAGCGATTAGCACAGGACATTATGCCGCTTGTCATTACCCGGCCTAGGTTCAACCCCTTCCTTTGATCTGCTATCGGTATGATAAGAGAGCTACATTCTACAGGCCGTTCATGGTAAGATAAGGATATAAGTATATAAATTCAATAGGAAAAGAGGGCATTATGCTAGATAAATGGGTTCAGGAATTAAAAGATGATGAACAAGAGCTGATTGCGTGGAGAAGACATTTACATCAGCATCCCGAGCTGTCTTTTGAAGAAACGAATACGTCTGCATTTATCGCCGATCAATTGCGCTCTTTTGGTATTGAGGTAAGAACGAATGTGGGTGGAAACGGTGTGCTCGGGTTTTTAGAAGGCGGTCAGCCAGGTAGAACGATTGCATTTCGTGCTGATTTTGATGCACTTCCCATTCAGGATGAAAAGGATGTGCCTTATAAATCGACCGTTCCGGGTGTTATGCATGCCTGCGGACATGATGGTCACACGGCTGCGTTACTTGGAGTGGCACGCGTGTTGAGTCATAACCGTGAGGCGCTGAAGGGAAAGCTTGTGTTTATTTTTCAACATGCGGAAGAAAAACCGCCTGGCGGAGCCAAGTTTATGATTGAGGATGGCTGTCTGGATGGGGTAGAGGCGGTATATGGTATTCACCTCGCATCTGAAATTCCTTTTGGTAAAATTGGATTAAAGAGTGGGCCTGCGATGGCAGCTGTCGACGCGTTTACGATCCAGATCAACGGTAAAGGCGGGCATGGCGCACGACCGCATCAGACGGTGGACTCTATTGTTATCGGCAGTCAAATTGTGAACGGGTTGCAGCAGGTGGTTAGTCGCAGGGTGGACCCTATTGAATCAGCAGTGTTAACGATTGGGGTATTTCAAGCTGGAACTGCCTTTAATGTGATTGCAGATAAGGCCAAAATCGAAGGCACCGTACGTACGTTTAATAAGGAAGTGCGTAAGGAAGTGGAGAATGAAATTCGCAGTATCGTCAAGGGGTTGACTGAGGCTTATCATGCCGGATACGAAATTGACTATCTGAATGGCTATCCTTCTTTGGTGAATGCCGAAGCCGAAACGGAACGTGTACGCGAGCTCATCGGCAGACTGTATGGAGCAGACGCTTTTTTGGATTTGAAGCCGGTCATGGGAGCAGAGGATTTTGCTTATTATTTGGAGCATCGACCGGGAGCCTTCATTCATGTGGGTGCACGCAATGAGGATGAACGAACGCATTTTGCTCATCACCATCCTCACTTTGATTTTGATGAGCGGGCATTGCTCGTCTCAGGGCATATTTTTTTAGCACTGGCGCTTGAATACTTGCAATAATAGGCATATGTTTATGACTGACGACATATTAACGAAGCTGGAACCGCGCATAGCGCGGTTTTTTGTTGTAAATCAAAGTATTTTGACACCCATAAAGAATGAAAATTAAGTAATTAATTCACTATATGAAAAATTCATAATAGAATTAAATAAAAGGTATTAACTCTGAAGGAAGTTCAAACCTCCTATTATAAGCTGCGGAGCAGGAGATAAAATTGTATTATCTTGATTTTTCGCACAAGGAAATGGGAAAAAGATGACGAATCTATTGAGCAAGACACCGATGTAAGCGCTAACAAAACCAGTGTTGCACCGTATTTATTGGGAATGAATGGGGGTGAGTCTGAGAGGACATTTGTCAGAATTGTGAGAAGCAACGATAACGATAGGAACGAATTCAGAATCGGCTGATTACTTTTATCTCAAAATGACTCGCATATTCAATTGATAATGAAGAAGGAGGTTGAATTCATTGACTAAGGCAAAAAACAGGTTGAGAATTGCTTGTTTGGCGCTTGTGGTAGCGGGTGCTTCCTGGACAGGAATGATAGCGCCGACTCATGCTGCTCCAAGTGACGATTACAGTTGGAAAAGTGTGGTTACGGGTGGAGGAGGTGGTTTTGTACCTGGCATTATTTTTAATGAAACGGAAAAAGACCTGATCTATGCCCGTACAGATATTGGAGGAGCTTACCGCTGGAATGCTGCCAATGAGAGTTGGATTCCGCTGACGGATTCTGTGGGCTGGGAGGATTGGAACAAAAATGGTGTCGATGCACTAGCGACTGATTCTGTTGATCCGAATCGTGTATATATAGCTACAGGTACGTATACTAATTCATGGGATAAACAAAACGGGCAAATTATGCGTTCCATCGACAGGGGCAATACGTGGCAGACAACCAAGCTTCCTTTTAAGGTGGGGGGCAATATGCCGGGGCGTTCAATGGGTGAACGTCTGACGATTGATCCAAATAAAAATAATATTTTGTTCTTTGGAGCTCGAAGTGGTAATGGACTATGGAAAAGCTCTGATTTTGGAGCAACTTGGAGCAAGGTAAGCAGTTTCCCGAATCCAGGGACGTATGTACAGGACCCTTCCAATGAATATACCAGCGACATTGTCGGTTTAGCGTGGATCACCTTTGACAAAAAAACAGGCTCTTCCAGTAAAGCAACGCAGACGATCTATGTAGGTGTTGCAGATAAAAAGCAAAGTGTCTATCGCAGTACAGATGGCGGGACAACCTGGTCTGCTATAGCGGGACAGCCTACGGGCTATTTGCCACATCACGGTGTGTTATCACCGGACGGCAATCTATATATTTCTTATAGCGATGGAGCAGGTCCATATGATGGATCAAAGGGTGAACTGTGGAAATTGAATACAGCAAGCGGGCAATGGACTAACATTAGCCCCATAGGTAGCAGTAGTGCGGACAATCATTTTGGATATGGTGGACTGACGGTGGATGCCCAGAAGCCAGGTACACTCATGGTTGCTACGTTGAATGCCTGGTGGCCGGATGAAACGATTTATCGCAGCACTGATAGTGGGGCAACTTGGAATCCTATTTGGGAATTTGATGGTTATCCGTCTCGTAAGCTGAAATACAATCTGGATATAAGCGGTGCGCCTTGGCTGACTTTCAATGCCAACCCTGCACCACCGGAAGTATCGCCCAAGCTGGGGTGGATGATTGGAGATCTGGAGATAGATCCATTTAATTCAGACCATATGTTGTACGGCACCGGAGCTACGATTTATGGCTCTAAAAATCTGACCAATTGGGATAAAGGCGGAAAGCTGGATATTTCAGTAGCCGCTAAAGGGGTAGAGGAAACGGCAATTTTGGATCTGGTGAGCCCTCCAACCGGCGCGCCTTTGGTGAGCGCAGTAGGTGATGTCTCTGGATTCAGACATGACGATTTATTCAAGGCTCCAGCTAAAATGCTGGATAATCCGACCTTTACAAGCAGCGAAAGCATTGATTATGCCGAGCTGAATCCTTCTTTTATGGCCCGAGTAGGTAAAGCGGATTATAAAAAAGATCCAAATGCCAAATCCATCGGTTTTTCCAATGATGGAGGAGCCAACTGGTATAAAGCAAATAGTGAGCCTTCCGGTACAGCAGGAGGAGGCAGCATCGCCGTAGCAACAGATGGTAATGGCTTGCTGTGGAGTACATCAGACAAAGGTGTGTTCTACTCCAAAACTGGCGGCAACTCATGGACAGCAAGCACAGGGATTCCAGCGAATGCAAAGATCGTCTCTGACCGAGTGAACCCTAATAAATATTACGCATTTGCCTCCGGGAAAATATATGTGAGCACCAATGGAGGCGTATCCTTTACGCCATCAGCGGTAACTGGCTTGCCGACAGCAGGCAATGCTGATATTGATGCTGTACGAGGAGCAGAAGGAGATGTGTGGTTCGCCGGAGGCTCCGAGGATGGAGGACCATACGGCTTATGGCATTCCAAGGATTCAGGTGTTACATTCACCAAACTCGATAATGTGCAGGAAGCGGATTTTGTAGGCTTTGGTAAGGCAGCGCCGAACCGTACGAATGCAGCGGTATTTATCGTTGGTAAAATTGATGGTACACGTGGATTTTACCGTTCGGACGATGCTGGCGCAAACTGGGCGCGCATTAATGACGACAAGCATCAATATGCTCGAGTGACCAAAATTATTGGGGACCCTCGGGTTTATGGACGTGCTTATCTGGGAACGAATGGCCGCGGCATTCTGGTGGCAGATCGTGTGGGTGGTGATCAGCCGTCTACCGGGCAAGCAAGTATTACACCAACGACTGCAACCTATGGAGTGGATACCAGCAATACGGATCTTACTGTCAAGCTAACACTTAACGGCAATACGCTAGAAGCTATTAAGCAGGGGAGTGTGGTGTTGAACAAAGGTGAAGATTATACGCTTAGTGAAGAAACAGTCGTTCTTACCAACAAGTATTTATCTAAACTTCCTAAAGGAGAGACAGCACTAAACTTCCATTTTAGTACAGGCAATGATGCGTTGTTTACGATTACGGTGAAAGAGGATACCCAAGTGAGCCGGGAACAGGCGAGGGCGTTCTGAAGGTGCAAACCTTCAATGGGAATGTATCCGCCACAAGCAATACAATCAGTTCCAAATTTAAAATAACCAATACGGGAACCTCATCAATTTCCCTAGCAGACGTGACATTGCGTTATTATTACACCATTAACGGGGAGAAAGCACAAAATTTCTTCACGGATTGGTCGAGCGTCGGTACAGGGAATGTGATTGCTAGCTTCAAAACATTATCCAATGCGAAGCCAGGGGCAGATTCTTATGCAGAAATCGGGTTTAAATCGGCTGCGGGTTCTTTAGAACCCGGTCAAAGTGTGGAGTTGCAAACCCGGATATCCAAAGAGGACTGGAGCAGTTACACACAAACCGATGATTATTCATTTAATCCCACAGCAAACAGTTTACAAGATTCTGCTAAAATAACCGCTTACCTGTCTGGAAGCAAGCAATGGGGAATTGAGCCCTAAACCTTAATAAGGATAATCCTAAGTCAGCCACTCTAATGAGTGAGCTGGCTTTATTTTTGACGACCTGTTGTCCCGCATTCTTTTTTTGGGGAAAAAGCAACGACAAGTTGAAAACAGCTACTAATAGAGATTCAAATTATATAATATAATTATTTCACTATATGAAAAATTCATAATAGAAAAAAAACTCTTTCTCGCATACGATCTCCACAAAACAAACACACCACTTTAAGTAGAAAAAAGAAACACTAACACGAACATATGTTCTTTTATCTCAAAAAAGAAACGCTCCTGTCCTTAGACAAAAAGCGTCTCTAATCCATTTTTTATATTTATCATACACCTCAAACAAGATGCCGAGATGCTGAAATTAACAGTGTCATCGTAATGACATTCACAATCGTAGAAAGTAATACTGTTTGTGCGGCAAAATCGGGTTCATTTTTATATTCTTCCGCCAAAATACTTGTATTAACGCCGGTAGGCATACCCGATGCAATGAGCAAGGCTTGAGCCGGAATCCCCTTAAGACCCAACAGCAAGACGAGCATAAAACCGACCATTGGACCAGCAATCAGGCGCAGTACCATACTGATGTACACGGCTGTCCGGCGCAAACGAAAGGGATATTGCACAATTTGTGCTCCCAAAGTAAGCAGAGCCACGGCAACCATCGACTGACTAATATAATTCAAAGGTTCAGCCAGTAAATTAGGCAATGGACTATGCAGCAGATTTAGGAGCAAACCTAGCGCAAGCGCATAGGGAACAGGCATTTTTAAAAAATTAATTAATATTTTTCGAGTATTGGCCTTGCCGTTTTGCACAACAAAAGTGCCGTATGTAAAAGTGACAAAGCTTTGAAAGGTCATAATCAGAGCTTGAACGGAAATGGCCAACGGGTCACCTTTGAACACCAACTGATTGATTGGCAGACCATAATTTCCTGAATTATCTAGCATCACACTATTTGTAAAAGCTCCGCGCATTCCGGGGCTGTATTTCAGAGATCTGGCGACGGTAGTGCTGATTACGTACAGAATAGCTATGTACAAGGCATAAAAAAGTGAAACCTCACCCATGAGCATTAAAGAAATTTCCGAGTTATAAAGACCTGTAAACACAACTGCGGGGGTGATATAGTAAAAATTGATTTTAGCTAAGGTATACAAATCCAGTCGAAAATAATATTGCATGATACAACCAAAACCGATAAGTACAAAAATAGGTAAAACAACGTCCAAAAGAATGGTGCCGAACATGTCTGTTTCATCTTCTTTCTATTATGCGAATGTAAAGGCTGATTCTTAAAAATGCATGTGTAATTCTCATTATACTGTGTAAATAGGTTAGGCGTATAATAAAATTTTATAGTGATTTTGACAATATGGACTGCAGCTATAGTAGTGTCTCACACATTAGATAAGAAAAGATAAAAAATCAGCTTAGAGAAGCCGTTAATACATCTAGGGACATTTGAGCCCGGTCTTTACTATAAGGAGGAATCGCATCATGAGAAACACTTGGACAGCTTTACTAGCGTGTATACTGGTCTTGGGTTTGGCAGCGGGAACCGCTGAAGCCAAGCAGGGACGCGGAAATGATCAGGAGAACAAACAGGAAGCAAAGACGTCTGTTAAAGACGGGAATGAAAAGAGCGGGGAAGAGCCAATCAATCCCCATGACTCAGACAATGATCAGTCCAAAAAACAAAAAGACAAAGCATCCGGGAAAAAGGATGAAAACAGTAAAAAAGACAAACACGCAGAAATCAGAAAAACCGAACCTGTTGCAGTAACAGATGATACATACGAGGAGTCCAAAGACCATAATGGTCACAAGGGACGCAACGGTTATAAGGGTCTGCTTCACGCGGTAGAAAATACGAAGGATAAGCCGGCAGGAGCGGTTATTGCGAATCTGCTGCTTACGAAATACCCAAACCGTTTGACTCCGGAGCAGGTTGCTGAACTTGAATTGATCCGGAATTCTGGTAAAGCACTGACTGAGGCAGCTGAGCTACTGGCTGAAAACGGAAATGTGACTGATGCCGTTTACATGCAGGAGGAGGCGGTACTGGCTAATGTGTCCGATCTGGACAGCTACAAAAAGCTGGGTGAATTCTCGAAGAAGGCCGGACGGCCGTCGGGTATGAAGCTGTTCGTGAATGGTGAAAAATACGATGCCAAACCGATTAACCGCAATGGGACCACACTTGTTCCGTTTAGAACAGCTTCCGAAGCTTTGGATGCAAAGGTTTCCTGGGATCCGAAAGAAAAGGCTGTTACTGTCACCCGTAACGGCGTGTCCGTCAAATTATTTGTTAACAGTCCAAAAGCATATATTAACGGTCAGCCGTATTCTATCGAGCAGCCAGCATCCATAGTGGATGGGACGACAATGGTACCTGTAAGGGTAATCGGAGAGGCCTTGGGGACAAATGTAAAATGGGAGCCTGAGAGCCAGTCCGTTGTTGTATACGAGCAGACAACAACAACACCTGCATCAACATCTTAACGTGCTGTAAACAAAAAGGGCCCTGACTAACTGTCAGGCCTTTTTGTTTTACCTTGCAATTAATGATTTCGTATTCTTTTTAATGGTGAGAAGATAGATAGCCTTCATAATACTACCAAGCTATTCGCATTATGTGCTGGTCATGTGTACAATTAAATAGAGAACGCTTAGAAAAGGGAGTGTCATAGATGGATTTAGGATTAACGGGAAAAACAGCCTTTGTTGCAGGTTCCAGTAAAGGACTCGGCAAGGCAAGCGCACGAGAGCTGGCACGCGAGGGTGCGAATGTCGTCATTTCAGGACGGAACGAAGCAGAGCTTCAGCGGACGCAGGCGGAATTACTGGAAACAGCGAGTGGCCGCGTTGAATATGTAGTTTGCGATGTAACAAAACCAGAACATATCTCCCAGGCCATCCGCCGTACAGCTGATTTGTTTGGCACCGTAGATATTTTGGTTAACAATGCGGGTGGGCCTCCTGCCGGTACCTTTGATGATTTTACAGATGAAAAGTGGATGCAGGCCTTTGAACAAAATTTACTTAGTCATATCCGGTTGATCCGTGAAGTGTTACCATATATGAAAAAACAACAAAGCGGTAGGATTTTAAATATTGCTTCTTCCTCAGTTAAGCAGCCAATTCCGGGGTTAATCATTTCAAATACGCTGCGTACTGGAGTTGCTGGATTGGCAAAAACATTGTCTCTGGAATTAGCTCCTCATAATATTCTGGTACATACTGTAGCACCGGGGAGAATTGCAACTGATCGCGTGCGTAGCTTGGACGAGCATCGAGCTGAGAAAACCCAGCAAACGACGGATCAGGTTCGCAAACAAGCAGAAGAGGGCATTCCATTGGGACGGTATGGACAGCCTGAAGAGTTCGGTAAAGTTGTTGCTTTTCTGGCGTCTTCAGCTTCATCCTATTTGACAGGGAGTACCATCCTTGTGGATGGCGGAATGATTAAATCGTTATAAAATAAAGATGCGTGCCAGCCTCAGGTTTAATTGAGTGCTGGCACGCTTTTTTAAAATTTATTTAGGAAGTAGAAAATCTTCATTCACGGACTGTTCAGCCCTCACGGCCTGGAAGCTCACAACCCTCATCGGTACATAAACCACCTGCATCTTGTTTGGACGAGCTGCCGCTTATCATGGTGAAAGGTGAGCGTTCATCCCATGCTTTTTGAAGCGCATCATGAAATACTTCCTCCGGCTGGGCACCAGAAATAGCAAATTTTCGATCAAATACAAAGAATGGCACACCCTGAACACCCAATTCAGCGCCTTCGGCTTCATCAGCTCTAACTTCGTCGGTAAAACGGTCACTGGCTAATATAGCAGCCGCTTCCTTTTGATCCAAACCAACTTCAGTAGCCAGCGCTACCAGCACTTCATGATCCCCTGTATGCTTGCCTTCGATGAAAACAGCTTGGAATAAACGCTCGCTCAGCTCCAGCATTTTGCCTTGTGTTTGAGCCCAAAGTGTTAAGCGGTGAGCATCAAGAGAGTTCGTCGGCACCATGGCATGAATATTATAATCAAGACCCGCAGAGCGTGCGTTTTCGTTCATTCGATCATTCATAGCCTGAGCCTCTTGCAGACTGACCCCATATTTAGCTGATAGTTCTTCATTGATCGTTTTACCACTATCTCTCACAGCATTCGGGTTCAATTCGAAACTCTTGAATGTCAATTGCACCTCATTGCGATGTGGGAATTGCTGTAATACTTGCTCCAAACGGCGTTTGCCGATATAACAGAATGGACACATATAATCAGACCAAACTTCGATATTCATAAGGAAAAAGCCTCCATGTATACGTATTTTATTGAGTAACTGGGAGTGGTGCTCCCCCCTTTAGAATGTGTATTAAGGTGGAACTTCATTAGTTACAATAAGAATTATAAAGCTAAAGCATTCAACGTGCAAATAATTAATGCTTGTCAAAAAATTAATGCTGTGATATTTTATATGTGTAACCGGTTACACATTGGAGTTGAACCTACACTATGACAACAATTAAAGAAGTCGCCAGCTTTGCAGGTGTTTCCGTAGCGACCGTATCCAGAGTTATTAATGAAACTGGATATGTACATGAGGATACACGGCGAAAGGTAGAGGCTGCTGTGAAGCAGTTAAATTACAAGCCTAATGAAGTTGCACGTTCTTTGTATAAAAAGAAATCCAGATTAATCGGCCTGCTGCTGCCGGATATTACGAACCCTTACTTTCCCTTGTTAGCTCGTGGGGTGGAGGATCGAATGCAGGAAAATGATTTTCGGATTATTTTCGGTAATAGTGATGAAGATCGCCAAAAAGAATTGGATTACATGGATACTTTTGTTCAAAATAATGTCGTTGGTGTTATTTCTTCTACCAATGATCCCGATGCCGATTGTTATGCCAAACTGAAGATCCCGGTCGTTTTTCTCGATCGAACTTCCAGTGACAGCCTCTCCGTATATGCAGATGGAGCCCATGGCGGTTGCTTGGCTGCTCAAGAAATGGTTGCCCGCGGCAGCAAACAAATTACAGTCATGCAGGGCCCTGCACATATTCGTCCAGCACAAGACCGTTTTCGCGGGGCGGTTGAAGAGCTTCAGCAATCCGGAATTGCTTACCATGTGGTCGAGACAACCTCCTTTTCGTTCAAGGAGGCCGAGTCGTGGGCCAAAGAGCTGTTTAGCAAGTACCCGGATACGGACGGAGTTATCGCAAGTAACGATATCGTGGCTACAGCGGTGATGCATGAGGCACATAGATTAGGAAAGAAAATCCCGGATGATGTTCAAATTATCGGGTTTGATGATATACCATTAAGTAGTTTGTTATTCCCGCCTTTGTCAACGATCCGACAACCTGCTTATGAAATGGGCTGGGAAGCAGCAGGGCTACTCATTCAGTTGATTGAGCAGTCGCAAGTAACGAAGTCAAGCGTACCTAATCTTCATTCGAAAGTACTTACCTATTCAAGCATACAATTGCCCGTCAAATTTATAGAACGGGAAACGACAAGAAAGGTGGATCATGATGGCTAAAATTTCAATTATCGGAAGCAGTTCTATGGATCTCGTAGTTACTTCGTCCAAACGTCCCGGTGCTGGTGAAACGGTATTGGGTGAAAGCTTTACAACCGTACCTGGAGGTAAAGGAGCCAATCAGGCAGTAGCCGCAGCACGACTCGGAGCAGACGTTACGATGATTGGACGTGTAGGGGATGACCATTTTGGAGAACAGATTTTACGGAATTTTGAAGAAAATCATGTTCATACTGGCTATGTGAAACCGGTTACACATATGGAAAGCGGTACAGCGCATATTGTACTAGCTGAAGGTGATAACAGTATTGTCGTGGTAAAAGCAGCAAATAATGAAGTGACACCCGCCTATGTGGAAGAAGCACTTGACGTCATTCGAAGTTCGGATATTGTGTTAATTCAACAGGAAATACCGTCGGAAACGGTTGTTTATGTAAGCGAAATTTGTGCGAAGTACCAGGTACCCTTGTTGCTGAATCCAGCCCCGGCTCGTGAAGTGGAAGAAAGCGTAATTGCGAATGCGACCTACATTACGCCAAACGAGCATGAAGCTGCCATTATGTTTAAGGATATGAGCCTGCAAGAAGCGTTGCGCAAATATCCCAACAAGCTGTTTGTGACTGAGGGCAGCAACGGTGTACGATTCTTCGACGGAGAACAGGAAGTCGTGGTTCCTACTTATAAAGTAGAAGCCGTTGATACAACAGGTGCAGGAGATACGTTTAACGCTGCTTTTGCAGTGGCATTGGCTGAAGGAAATTCGTTGGCAGACAGTGTGAAATTTGCTAATCGTGCTGCGTCATTGTCCGTAACCAAATTTGGAGCCCAAGGTGGAATGCCAACCCGACGTGAAGTGGAGGAGCAAATATAATATGAAGAAACATGGAATCCTAAACAGTCATATATCCAGAATACTGTCGGATCTCGGCCACACAGACTATATTGTCGTGGCTGATGCTGGCTTACCTGTTCCTGAAGGCGTTACCAAAATTGATTTGGCCCTTAAATTGGGGGTTCCATCCTTTCAGGACGTCGTTGATGTCATTGCAGCAGATATGGTGATCGAAAAAGTAATGCTGGCCGAAGAAATTAAACAAGAAAATGAACAAGCATTACAGTATATTATGCGCACCTTTGCAGGGGAGCAATTAGAACAGCCACAGCTTAATAAGCAGGCAGCCGTCATTGAGTTTTGCCCTCATGAACAATTCAAGGAGCTGACCCGGTATGCGAAGGCGGTCATTCGTACAGGAGAGGCTAAGCCGTTTGCCAATTGTATTTTGCAGGCAGGAGTTCATTTTGGATAAATCAATGTTGAATAAAAAGGAGGGTACAGCATGCAGATTCAAATGAAAGGAATTCACAAAGCCTTTGGAACCAATCAGGTACTGAGTGGTGTTGACTTTGATCTTCGTGAAGGAGAAGTACATGCCCTCATGGGTGAGAATGGTGCAGGCAAATCAACGCTGATGAATATTTTAATCGGACTGCATCGGCGAGATGAGGGAACGATCATCATTGACGGTCAGGAAACCTATTTTGCCGACCCCAAAGAAGCGGAGCAAAAAGGAATTGCTTTTATTCACCAGGAACTGAATGTGTGGCCGGAGATGACCGTGCTGGAAAATCTATTTATCGGCAAGGAAATGACATCCAAGTGGGGCTTACTAGACAGCTCCAAAATGAAAGCGCTAGCAAATGAACAATTCAGCAAGCTTTCGGTAAATCTTCCATTGAACGGTGAAGCAGGCGATTGTTCAGTGGGTCAACAGCAGATGATTGAAATTGCCAAAGCACTCATGACGGATGCTAAAGTTATCGTGATGGATGAGCCGACAGCCGCCTTAACCGAACGAGAAATTCAGAAGCTGTTCGAGGTTATTACTTCCTTGAAAAAAGATGGTGTTTCGATTGTGTATATTTCACATCGGATGGAGGAGATATTCGCGATCTGTGATCGGATTACCATCATGCGTGACGGGAAAACGGTGGATACTCAGGCGATTCCCGATACGCATTTTGATGAAGTTGTACGGAAAATGGTGGGTAGAGAGCTGACTGAACGCTACCCGGTAAGAACGCCTGCTTTGGGAGAAGTGGTGCTGGAGGTCAAAAATGCTTCGCATAAAGGGTTATTTGAAAATGTGAATTTCACTGTACGATCTGGGGAAATTGTAGGTTTTTCAGGCTTAATGGGCTCGGGACGGACCGAGATCATGCGGGCGTTATTTGGACTGGATGCTTTGGATCGTGGTGAGATTCATGTGCGTGGAAAAAAAGTGTCTATTCGTAAGCCGGATGATGCGGTGAAACTAGGGATTGGCTTCATTACAGAAGATCGAAAAGATGAGGGCTTGGTGCTGGACTTTTCCATCCGGGAAAATATGGTGCTGCCAAATCTGTTCAGCTTTACTTCAAAAGGATTTATTTCAGGTAAAAAAGAGCTAGATTTTGTTAACACTTTAATTAAGCGCTTACAAATTAAAACCCAATCGGGCGAAACAACGGTTCGCAGTTTGTCAGGTGGTAATCAGCAAAAGGTGGTTATTGCCAAATGGGTAGGTATTGGTCCAAATGTACTCATTCTTGACGAACCGACGAGAGGTGTGGATGTGGGAGCCAAGCGGGAAATCTACCAGTTGATGAACGAGCTGACCGAACGTGGAGTCGCGATTATCATGGTATCCTCGGAACTCCCTGAGGTACTCGGCATGAGCGATCGTATTGTCGTGGTGCACGAGGGAAAGATCAGCGGAGAGCTGAGCAGGGAAGAAGCCACACAAGAAAATATTATGACGCTAGCTACAGGAGGACAGTAATATGACAACTATGAATGAATCAAAAAGCAGCAAAGGCTTTCAAATGTCACAAATCACACAGAAGCTTGGCCCGTTGTTGGGACTCATTATTTTGGTAATTATCGTATCGGTCTTAAATCCCAGCTTTTTGGAACCGCTTAATATTTTGAATTTATTGCGCCAGGTATCTATTAATGCGTTAATTGCGTTCGGTATGACCTTCGTTATTCTCACAGGCGGAATTGATTTGTCAGTCGGCTCCATATTAGCACTATCCAGTGCGTTTGTCGCAAATATGATGCTGGCCGGGTTCGATCCTATTTTGGCGATTATCATTGGCTGTGCATTGGGTGGCGTGATGGGCATGGTCAACGGCTTGATGATTACGAAAGGTAAAATGGCTCCGTTCATCGCTACACTAGCAACCATGACCATTTTCAGAGGATTAACACTCGTTTATACCAACGGTAACCCTATTACAGGACTCGGAGACAGTCTGGTATTTCAATTGTTCGGTCGTGGCTATCAGTTCGGTATTCCGGTTCCAGCGATTACGATGCTCATTACCTTTGCTGTCCTATGGATCATTTTGCATAAAACACCATTCGGACGCAAAACGTATGCCATCGGTGGTAACGAGAAGGCTTCGATTGTATCCGGTATTAAAGTACCGCGTGTGAAAATTTGGATTTACTCTCTGGCTGGAATGCTTTCCGCGTTGGCGGGTGCTATCTTGACCTCACGTTTGAACTCGGCACAACCGACAGCGGGTACTTCTTATGAACTGGATGCCATTGCGGCTGTCGTATTAGGTGGAACAAGCCTCTCGGGAGGACGCGGACGAATCGTAGGTACGTTAATTGGTGTGCTTATCATCGGTACACTAAACAATGGCTTGAACTTGCTGGGGGTTAACTCTTTTTATCAAATGGTCGTAAAAGGGATAGTCATCGCTATTGCTGTATTGATTGACCGTAAAAAATCCGCATAATACACCTAATCTGCGTAGAAGGAGACACATAAATATGAAAAAGCTTATATTAATCATGACTGCCTTGCTGCTCCTGCTCATGACAGGGTGTTCCTTGGAACCGCCCGAATGGGCCAAACCTAAAGCGGCCGCGAACCTGAAGGACATTAAAATCGGCTTGTCGATCTCAACGCTGAACAATCCATTCTTCGTCTCTCTCAAAGACGGAGTTGTGGCAGAGGCCAAAAAACAAGGAATGCAGGTCATTGTTGTGGATGCACAAAATGATTCGGCGAAACAAAGTAATGACGTGGATGATCTGATTCAACAGGGAGTAAACGCGTTACTCATTAATCCGACAGATTCGTCGGCCATCTCCACTGTGGTACAATCAGCGAATGCATTGAACATCCCGGTTATTACACTGGATCGTTCTGCTGACAAAGGAGACGTAAAAGCACTCGTCGCTTCAGACAACGTAGAGGGAGGACGAATGGCTGCCAGATATGTGATTGATCAAGTTGGAAAAGGTGCCAAAGTGATTGAGCTGGAAGGTGTTCCAGGAGCATCCGCTACCCGTGAACGTGGGAAAGGCTTCCATGAAGTAGCAGATAAGGATCTGAAAGTCATAGCAAAACAATCGGCCGATTTTGATCGGACCAAAGGTTTGAACGTGATGGAAAATCTGCTGCAAGGAAACCCGGACGTACAGGCAGTATTTGCCCACAATGATGAAATGGCGTTGGGTGCGATCGAAGCAATCCAAAGCTCAGGTAAGAACATTCCAGTCATCGGTTTTGACGGTAACGAGGATGCGCTTAAATCAATTAAGGAAGGGAAACTGACAGCCACCGTAGCTCAGCAACCCGAGCTTATTGGTCAATTGGCGGTGCAGGTAGCCAAGGATGTACTTCAAGGTAAAACCGTGAAAACATCCATTCCCGCTAAGCTGGAGTTAGTGGATCAATCGAAATAAAAAGGGCGCTTGACTCAACATATTAAGCTATTCGGACTGATGCTGTAATGCGCATCAGTCCTTTTTTTGGCTATTCTACAATGACGATACATACACATAAATGGAAGTTTTTTATTTTTGTATTGTAAGAAGAGACGGTAAAAGATAGAATAACAATTATATGATAATGAGAATCACTATCATATTATGAATTGTATATATCTAAGGAGGACGTATATTGTGCAACAAAGGTACAGATTAAAATGGGAATCCACGCTTTGTCTTGTGGTTCTTTTGATGGTTGTATTGAGTGCATGTGGAAACGCAGCTAGTAACAACCAGACAAACGACAAGACTAGCACTAATGATCCCTCCGGGCAATCCAAAACGGTTGTCATGCGCGAGTATACTGATGCCACTGGCAATAAGATCAGTATCCCTGCAAATCCACAGCGAGTTGTCACGACACAATATTTGGATGCTATGCTGGCCTTGGGAGTTAAGCCTGCAGGTGCTGCTTCCCATTTGTTGGAAGGCAACTATTTAAAAGGTAAGATTGACGGAGTTGCGGATATTGGGAACCCGACAAATGTAGAAAAGGTGCTGGAGTTACAACCGGACCTGATCATCACAACAGAATATACCACGCCAGAAGTGAAGGAGCAGCTGGAGAAGATTGCTCCAACCGTAGTCGTTTCGTTTGGAGAAGGCGATGTATTTGAGCAACTGCGGAATGTCGCAGCCGTGCTGGGTAAGGACAAGGAAGCCGAGCAGTGGATCGCTAGTTTCAACAAAAAGGCTGAAGAAGGTCGAAAGAAGCTGGCTGGAAAATTTAAAAAAGATGAAACGGTTACGATTTATATGGCCTACGATAAGAATGTGTTAAGGGTATACGGAGCGCGGAATGTAGGACATGTTATTTACCGTTCACTGGAATTGAATCCTCCTGAGTACATACGCCAGAAGCTGGCGAAGGACCCGAGATTTAATTATGTTTATGATGTTATTTCAATGGAAAAGTTACCTGAACTATCAGGAGACCGAATTATTATGCTGGTTTATGATGAAGCGAGCAAGGACGGAATGCTTAAGCAAATTGAGCAAAGTGCATTGTGGAGAAATCTCCCGGCTGTCAAGAACCACAAAGTGTATTTCATCAAAGCTGACCCGTGGTTTACCTACTCGCCGCTGGCTATTGACAAATCGCTGGATGAAGCCGTTAACATGCTTTCCGTCGATCCTAAATAATCACTCGAAATTAGAAAGGAGAAGTCATGACTATGCTTAGACGATTTTTTGAATACTACCGTCCTTACCGGACTTTGTTCATCATTGATTTCTCTTGTGCCTTGCTAGCTGCACTGCTGGAGCTGGCTTTTCCGCTTGCAGTCAACCGGGTGGTCGATGATTTGCTGCCCAGCGGAAACTGGAAATGGATTTTATATGCCTGTCTAGCTCTACTCGGTATTTATGTCATAAGTGCTGCGCTGAATTACGTGGTTACCTATTGGGGGCACAAGCTGGGCATTAACATCGAATCGGACATGCGTAAAAAGCTGTTTGATCGGGTACAAAAGCAATCTTTTCGTTTTTTTGACAATAACAAAACAGGGCATCTCGTTTCACGTATGACCAACGATCTAATGGATATTGGGGAAATTGCCCACCACGGACCTGAAGATTTGTTCATCGCGTTGATGACACTGGGGGGAGCCTTTGGTATCATGCTCGGTATTAACTGGAAGCTGGCTGTACTGACTTTCATCATTGTACCCCTCATGATTTACTTGTCTCTTTATTTCAGCCGAAAAATGTCTGCTGCTTTCCATCGTATGTTTTCTGATATTGCGGATTACAACGCTCGTATTGAAAATAACGTCAGCGGGATTCGTGTTGTTCAAGCGTTCTCCAACGAAGCTCATGAAATGGAGCGTTTTGCTGAAAATAATGGACGTTTCCGTAAAACGAAGCTGATCGCGTACCGGATTATGGCCTGGAATTCCTCAATTAGTTTTATACTAATGAAGCTGGTTTCATTGTTTGTGCTTGTGTGTGGAACATGGTTTGTTATCAAAGGACAGATGACCTACGGGGAATTTATCGCATTTGTGATGCTGTCTAATGTATTCCTGGGGCCGATTAAACAAATTAATTCTGTCATCGAAACGTATCCGAAAGGGATTGCTGGCTTCCGACGGTATCTGGATTTGCTGGAAAGTGAATCGGATGTAGAAGATCTGCCAGGAGCCAAGGCGGTTAGCCATCTTAATGGAGATATTCAATTTGCAGGTGTAACGTTTGGTTACGAGAACAAAGATAAGGTATTACGCAAAGTGGACCTATCTATCCATGCGGGTGAAACCGTAGCACTTGTGGGTCCTTCAGGAGCAGGTAAAACGACACTTTGCAGTTTGTTGCCTCGCTTCTACGATGTCGAGGAAGGCAGCATTACCATTGATGGGATGGATATCCGTGAAATGAAGCTGGAATCGCTGCGATCCATGATTGGTATCGTACAGCAGGATGTATTCCTCTTTGATGGAACGATTCGTGAAAATATCGCTTATGGTAAGCTGGATGCTTCGGAAGAAGAAATCTGGGATGCTGCTCGTCGAGCTCAGATTGAAGACCTTGTTCGCTCATATCCGGATGGTCTGGATACAATGATCGGTGAGCGGGGTGTGAAGCTCTCCGGTGGTCAAAAGCAACGTTTGTCTATTGCCCGGATGTTCCTTAAAAATCCGCCAATTCTCATTTTAGATGAAGCGACATCAGCATTGGATACAGAGACAGAAGCCGCGATTCAGCAGGCGCTGACAGAGCTATCCCAAGGCCGTACGACACTCGTTATTGCGCATCGTTTGGCAACGATCAAAAATGCTGACCGCATTATCGTAGTTGCAGATCAAGGGATTGCCGAGCAAGGCAGACATGAAGAGTTATTGGCAGTAAAAGGGGCATATAGCCGCCTGCACCAAGCTCAATATGGAACGTAAATAGGTCGATATGACGCCGTAAATAGAGAGAGGAATGAACGAGTTTGACAAAGAAAATGTGGATTGTGATGATGCTTCTGTCAGTCATTTTAGTTCTTACCGCCTGTGGTGGAAACGTAAAGCAGCCGGATGAAAAGCAGAATCAAACTTCTAGTGAACAAAAATCAGAGGAAACGAAAACAGTCAAAACGATTCATGGAGATATTAAGATACCGGTTCACCCTCAGCGGGTTGTAGTGGATTTGTACCTGAATGATTTATTAGCACTAGGAATTAAACCTGTGGGAAGTGTTAAATATTATCTGGATAATCCGTTTTCGAAGGATCTTGTACAGGGAATTACAAGCATTGGAGACCGCGGAAGTGTATCCATTGAGAAAGTATTGACTCTGCAGCCGGATTTGATTCTGATTGGTTCCAAAGATGCTTCTGAATATGAAAAATACAGTAAAATTGCTCCGACCATCGTGATTCCTTATGGAACGTACAAGAATGTGCATGAGGAACTGACAGCTTTTGGTGAACTGCTTGGAAAAGAACAGGAAGCCAAAACATGGCTTGCTCAATACGATCAGCGAATGCAGGCTGCACGTGACAAGCTAAAGGGAATTGTTCAGCCTGGAGATACTTTCACCGTAATGGAAGCTTCGGAAAAAGAATACTATGTCTATGGTGATAATTTTGGCAGAGGAGGACAGGCGGTATACAGAGGACTGAATTTGACACCTCCGCCGCTTGTCCAAAAAGAATTATTAGGTGAGACTCAATGGAAATCGGTGTCAAAAGAAGTCATTAATCAATATGCCGGCTCTTATATCTTTCTGACGGTTAACAAGGATTTGGGCGGTTACGAAGGAGACAGCATATGGAAATCACTGAATGCAGTCCGGCAAGGTAAGGTTTTTGAGCTCCAAGAGGATCGATATTGGTACTTCGATCCCATCGCTATTGTAGGGCAAGCTGAAGAAATCGCAGATATGATCGTCCAGCGGAATAAAGAGAACGCCGCACAGAAGTAGTCGCTTCGGTGTTGTTGGCAGCCCTTTGGTATTTATGCCGAAGGGCTTTATTTTTTCACAATAGGGCAGATCATTAGGCATTCCTCGAAATTTGCTATTGAAGCCGTTGCCACATTAATTTACAATAGTAAAGATTGCATGATAATAATTCTCATTATCAACATCATCTTCAACACAGTTCGTGATAGCTACATACTATTCAACAGTAAGGGTGAACAATAGTTATGAAATTATCAGAATCATCGGATAGCCCTGCTCAAAGTAATCATAACCAGTCGCCGACTCAATTCCACTCGCGACCTTGGGCGGCTTCGCTTATCCTGACAGCTGGGCTTGGACTTTTAGCGTTCGGTATCGCGCTATCCCTATCTTTTGGTGCAGCCTCTATTAGGCTAGAAGAGGTATGGAACGCCGTTTTTCATTTTAAACCCGAGTTACAAAACCATCAAATTATTTGGGAAATCCGTCTACCTCGGATTCTGGGTGGGGTTCTAATCGGAGTTTGCTTTGCCGTAGCAGGTGCAATTATGCAAGGAATGACCCGAAATCCGCTTGCTGACTCGGGCTTGCTTGGACTGAACTCGGGAGCCAGCTTGGCGATGGCGATTTGCTTTGCCCTTTTTCCCGGATCTTCCTTTTTACAGTTAATGTTGTATTCCTTTGTTGGTGCAGCTCTGGCTGTTGTGATGGTATATGGAACAAGCTCCATCTCCAAATCAGGTCTTACGCCAGTTCGTCTTGTATTGGCGGGCGCAGCTGTCACGGCATTGCTGTCTGCCTTAGGAGATGCAATTAGTTTGTACTTTAATGTTGGACAGGATTTAGCCTTTTGGTATGCCGGAGGGCTTAGTGGAACCAAGTGGGTTCAGCTCGGTATAGTTTTGCCTTGGGTTGTGGCAGCTTTTATCGGCGCTCTCATGTTGTCGCGCTCCATTACGCTGCTTAGTTTGGGAGACGAAATTGCGTTAAGTCTAGGTCAGCGAACTGGGGTGGTAAAGGTAGTCGGGATGATTCTTGTTCTGATTCTGGCGGGTGCAGCGGTGTCGTTGGTTGGTTCTATAGGTTTCGTGGGATTAATTATTCCCCATATAACCCGCAAGCTGGTTGGCGTCGATTATCGCTGGATTATTCCATGCTCGGCCATTATGGGAGCTTTACTCATTGTATTTGCCGATCTGGCAGCCCGTATGATTAACGCACCTGAGGAAACACCGGTGGGCGTACTTATTGCCTTAATTGGGGTTCCATTCTTCCTTTATCTGGCACGTAAAGAAAGGAGGGCGCTGTAAGATGAATAACGTTACGAATGGGGCTATTGCCAAAGCTAGTCATCGTAAAAAAATCCATGATTGGATGGTTGTAATTATTCTGATCGTATTGCTCATTGCTGCGTTCACCATAAGCGCGAATACGGGAACTATCCGGCTTTCGCCAATGGAGCTATTTAGAACCTTGTTTGGACAAGGGACTCCACAGCAGGAATTAATCCTCTTTGAATTCCGATTGCCGCGAATGGTTATTTCTCTTCTAATCGGTGCAGGTCTCGCTGTTTCTGGCTGCATCATGCAAGGGGTCTCACGTAACGGCCTAGCGGACCCTGGTATTCTGGGGATTAATGCGGGCGCCGGGCTGATGGTCATGCTGTTTATATTGCTTTTTCCATCTATGCAAACTACGAATTCATTGTTTTTACTTCCCGCTCTTGCGCTGATTGGATCAGGAGCAGCTGCTATTCTCATCTACGCGCTTTCTTACAAGAAAGGCGAAGGAATTTCCCC
The DNA here is from genome assembly GCF_038008045.1 of Paenibacillus sp. FSL P2-0173. Lineage (NCBI taxonomy): Bacteria > Bacillati > Bacillota > Bacilli > Caryophanales > Paenibacillaceae > Paenibacillus > Paenibacillus sp. FSL P2-0173. The sequence continues at coordinate 465,190 of NZ_JBBOYK010000001.1, read as the reverse complement.
GACAAGGCTACTGCTGAGCGGAATTGGCGTAGCGGCGGGTATCAGTGCTGCGATGATCATTATGACTCTTAAGCTGACACCTGAAAGCTACACGTTTGTAGCTAATTGGTTAGCAGGAAGCATCTGGGGCTCAAACTGGAAATTCGTAATGGCTCTGTTGCCTTGGCTGATTGTATTGCTTCCTTTCGCATACTACAAAGCAAATGTGATGAATGTGCTTAATCTGGGAGATCAGACGGCATCGGGGTTGGGTACACCTATCGAAAAGGAACGTATTCTCCTTCTCGCTGCTGCGGTTGGATTGGCCAGTTCTAGTGTTTCGGTTAGCGGCGGTATCGGCTTTGTCGGTTTGGTGGCTCCACATTTAGCGAGAAAGCTGGTGGGTCCGAAGCATAAAATGCTGCTGGTAACCTGTGCTTTAGTCGGAGCACTCCTGGTACTTGTAGCGGATACGATCACACGATCCTTACCTTTACAGAAAGAAATACCGACAGGTTTGATTGTAGCCATCATTGGTGCGCCATACTTTTTATATCTGCTGAGTCGCTCCAAAGGGTAACATCACGAAAGGGTACCACCTGTCAATTAAAGGATACACACAACAAATAACCTTCAACACCACTAAGGAAGTGGGACTGAAGGTTATTTTTTTCATTTGATTTAGCAGCCTTTCATCTCAACGGGAAGTATTCAAGGCATGAGAGGTTTGATGCAGCTCTCTGATCATTTTATGCAACGTGTAATTTTCCTGACGTGTCACGCCGTGTTGATTTTCCTGAACCAGCAACTGATGGATGTTTCGTTTTAGAATTTCACTTCGACGTTCCAGCATTTCGGTACTCATAAATAAATGAACACTCCCTTTGTCATGAATAAACCTACATTTTTGAAATGAGCATAGGCTGAATATAAGTTTGCCTTTCGACTTCTTTAAGTATATCGTGCTAGATGATCAAGGGAAAACGGAGCGAGACTGCAAATTACTTTTTCTCATCATCCATGCCGTGTCGACAGCGACTCACCCCATGAGTTCTTAGATATACTTCCTGATGCTGGCGATAACAGGAGATTAGACGTAATTAACTTCATGTATATAATTTGACTAGCTCATGTTTTTTGATATAAACGGATTTAGTGTATTAATTCATTTAAAATTTTGCTGAAAGCTATGGAGGGGAGCAACTAGAACTGCAAAGGTGTATTCGATGCAATCATTGGTTTATTCCATATCAGCGAGCTCAGTTAACCAAATTTTGCAGTTCTAAATGTCGGAGTCATTACAACTACCTAATGAAAAGAAAAGAATAAGAGGCTATAACATTTTGGAAGTGAGGAGATACAATAATGATTATTTAAAAATCAAATGAAGAAATTGAGCTCATGAGGGGAGCTGGCCGAATTACGACTATTCTGCCAGTCCGCACCACTTGCCTTTGAGGCCGAACTTTTCAAGTCCTGTGTGTACGCCGTAGACGTATACTGGAGGCCATGATCCGAATGAAGCACGGCTCTGGATACGTCTATTTTGTGTGCATTCATAATACCAATTTCTTTATACCCCGGACCGAAAAGATCCGGAATGGTGGAGAAATAGCTGCTTTATTATCATTATTTGTATTGTGGATATACCGGCTGAACGGCTACCTGCTCAGGATCATGACCGAAGAACAACAGATTCGGCTTAACCTCCTGCACAATCTGCTGAATGCGGGCGATTGACTGGCGTGCCTGTTCACGGTCAAAGCCGTCAAACGGCACGTCGTTTGCGTAATTCTCCTGCGTGTAGGCAACATCAATCGTCAGCATGACCGGACCCGATTCCTTTGTTGTGACCAGCGCGGACTGATGACCCGGCGAATGACCCGGAGTATAGAACAGTTGCAAACCTGGAACCAGCTCATGATCCCCTTGAAGCAGTCGGTAATTCAAGTCCGCCTGCACGCATTCCGGTGGCGCATACTCCAGATTACCGATCGCAGCGTCTGCTTCGGTCTGCTGCACATAAATCGGTGTATTCGGAAAATGCGGATTGCCTCCAGCATGATCCATATGCATATGAGAGATTACGATGGCATGGATATCGTCCGGTTGATAGCCGATCCGATCCAGTACAGCCACGATACTATCATCGGCTGACATATGGGGAATGAAGCGCCCTTCAAACGGTGTACTTTTAAAATAATTTGGATTGTTGATAAACGAATCCGGCATACCGGTATCAATGAGAATCGGACCGTGATCTGTCTCCAGCAGATACGACCAGATTTGCAGGCGCACCAGTTCACCGGGCTGTGCATGATGGTTGAGTGAGGAGCGATCAATATCAAGCTGACCGATCGGTAACCAGTACAATTTGTTAATCATACAATCATCCTCCAATCTTAGTTTACATAATAATTATTATGTAGTTATGAATCAGGGTTTCGGCTGACAGAAAGTGATGTTTGTATTTTCGTTTGTAAGATCCGGGTGCTGGAGCCTCATGCTGTCGTTGTAATCTCACTCTTTCGAAAATTAATTTTTAATAGTTTAAATGATAAGGCATGTAGGCGTCCAGCAGAAATTTGCCCAGAAGCTGGATCACACGGTCATCATCTCGAAAATCGGTGAAATTCTTGGTGATCCACTGCTGCTATTGGGTGAAAATTACCAGGCTATCATATGGAGATGTTGCACGCGCCGGAAGATGATCCGGATAGCGAGCTGGAAACTGCATATGATATTCATGTTTTGGCTGCTATGGCGATTTTGACTGCTACCGATCGAGAGCAGCGCCCCAGCTTGCTGATGAAGTAGAGAAGTGGTGCTGCATGCAAGACTATTGGCTATTTAGTTTTGTTTTGGATATGAATGAATTACATTCGGAGAACTTTTCTTGAGCGTGTTTTAATTTGTCTACATTGTGGGATCGACCCCCTCTGACCCTATGCCACCCCGTTAAGTGCTTTGAAATGTCTGCTTGAAGGCGATACCAGGCTGGACAAGAGGGGAGCGCTTTATTTATACTTAAAAAGCGCTAAAAAAAACAGCGTATAATATAAATTATACGCTGTTTAGGTTTAAAACGACTTTTAGAATCCCTCCTGCATAAGATGTCGATTGGATTGTCGATAAAAATCAGACGAAAATGATCGTTTTACAGTATATTTCGGAATATGAACTGAATTGGAGGCGAACGGGATGAAAAAAGAGTTACGACATGTGGGGCTCGATACAACTGAAGAAACTGATGAAATATATACTGAGGAGCTGGAAGCTTTTTTGATCTGGATGAAGGATGCGGGATATACGATATATACGCAAAAAAATTATATGGGGGATGTAAAGCAATTTTTACGCACGTTGCGTGAAAAACCACTCGATCAGGTGAAGAAGATTCATGTTATGTCGTATTTGTCTAAAGCGCGGGAGGGAGGCGCCGGAGATAGTACGCGGAACCGGAAGCATGCAGCGGTGAACAGTTTTTTTAAAGCGCTACAGGAATTTGAGTTATGCAGCACAAATCCGGCAGTGGGAATTAAAAAAGCAAAAACTGAAAAGAATCGTATGCCCGTCTATCTGGATGAAAAGGATATTCATCCGTTTTTGCTCGCGGTGGAGGGGAAATATGCAAATCGTAATATGGCTATTTTTCTGCTGATGGTCTACATGGGATTGCGGGTGGGGGAGGTTCATTCATTGAATGTCTCGGATTACAGCCGAGAAAGACGTACGTTAGATGTGTTCGGTAAAGGACGTAAGTGGCGTACTCTCCCGGTACCGGAAGCCGTATGTGATTTTGTAGAGCATGCGTTGGAGGAAAGATTGACGCCGTGGAGAGGTAAAGAGGATGCGATGTTCATATCCCAAAAAGGCCGCCGTCTGGCAGTGCGCACCATTCAACAGATCGCTACAGAAACGTTCGAACGATTCCAGCAAGATAAAAGTATAGAACGCCGGGAGGCTTATTCCAGCCATAAGCTGAGACATACATTTGCGACAATGCTATTACGTAAGGGAGCAGATCTGCGTACTGTACAGGAGCTACTGGGGCATTCATCCATTCAGACAACCACAGTATATACACATGTCACTGATCGGGAAAAAGAAAAAGCAATGGATAAGCTGGATATTCAGATACCGATATCAGGATTGTAAGTATAGCATGAAAGTTGAGATTAAATGAAAAATAGTTTACATAATAATCATTATGTAAACTCGTCAGAGGAAATTACATCCTGACTTGAAAATCACATCAACGGCTTTAGGTCATTATGATCATGAACGTAGTATTCTTTTTCATAGCGTTAGTTTTGTTTTTGATTGATTTGCTCCAACCTGATACTGATTAGCTGCCACCCAATCATTTTGCGCATACGATTCGATTTTGGTTCTTCAACAGCATTCTTCAATAGATTAGCCTCCTTATTTTAGCGATCATCTTATGTTAAGCATGAGAATAATTCAGAATAAGCTGGAAAGCAATAGTGAATTAAAGGTTAGTACGATATTACCTTGACAAAGGTAATATTTTACTGCAAAATTAGTGAAACAAATTTATAAATATGGTTTATAAAGTTGTTTTATGATGTTATAAAAAGAAGGTGCTATGTATGGAAAAAGCTAATACAAATTTAATTAAAGAAATAAATCTGAACCTGGTTCGCAAAGTATTGAAACAGATCAGTAAGACAACAAAACCCCAACTAGCCGCATTGACTGATTTAAGTGTGGTAACTATCAATACCCTTATGCAGGAATTGCTTAATAATGGAGAGATCTTTGAAGATGAAATCGTCCCTTCAAACGGAGGCAGGCATGCGTTAACCTATCGTTTTAATTATGAGTATAGTCTAGCACTGATTATACATATTAACGAAAAACAAGGGACAGATGTAGTGTCTACTACGGTAGTGAATTTAAATGAGGATGCTCTGATGAAAGAAGAGCATCCCTTTCAAATTTTTAATGCTACACAATTTTATTCCACGATTCAAGACATCATTTCCCTCTATCCTTCCATTAAAGTTATTGGAATAGGAATCCCGGGACAATCTGTAAATGGAGAAATTACAGTCAGCAGTCATGAAAGATTAAATGGAATTCGGTTGGCAGAGGATGTGCAAAGCAAATTTGGTTTGCCGGTTATTGTGGAGAATGACGTAAATGCCGCTGTATGTGGTTACGTCTATAGAGAACAAATAGATGAAGATCAATGTGTACTGGCTATTTATTTTCCTGAGAATTCTCCACCAGGAATGGGGATTTATTTGCGAAATGGGGTTTTAAAAGGCAAACATGGATTAGCTGGTGAAATCAAATTCCTTCCGTCGATAGTTTGGGATGAGAGCAAGGGAACGGAAGTTTTCTTCAATAGTATATGTGAAATTATTCAAATATTACAATCTGTATTTGATCCTGATCGAATTGTGATCTATAGAGAGAATATAGAAGAAGTGTCTTTCTTTCGTTTTTTAGAATCCTACAAATCTAAACATAAGATGCCTTTGTACCCTGAGGTTATTTTCTCAGATTTATTTTATGAAGATTTTAAAACAGGTTTGAGAGGGTTAACTCTAAAAGAATTGGAACGTCCAATCATTGTCTTTAAATAATGTATATATGATTACCTGGGTTTATTCTTATTGGTTAGGACTTGCGCCGATTTACCCTGGACTTCTTCATGAAACGCCAACTCGGTTTGGTAAAGAGAATTCTTCCAAACTCATGAGATATCAAATGGCAGTTGCTTATACAGGAACGACATTACTTCCTCCCATTTTTGGGGTTATAGCTTCTCAGACAAGTATTCATTTTTTCCCGATTGCCGTCATTGTTTTCCTTCTTTTTATGCTGTTCAGTTCAGAACAAGTGAATCGTACATTGAAAAAGAGAACTTTGAACGGTTAACCCAAGATTATATCTTAAATCATAAACATCCATGACAAAAATGTGCTTTTCTATAAATTATCGCTTGACCTGAAACGCGTTTCATCAGCTAAAGTAAACGTGTAACCTAAAAGAGAAAGCGAGGGCACTCTATGATCTCACTGATTTTACTTTGCTCAGTCATATGGATTGGTACTTATTGGTGCTTAACATTATCCGGGCAGCCTAAGGAAGTAAAACCTTACCGCTCCATCGATGATTTTTTTGAATAACTTTGTATGTCCACTTAATAAAGAAACTTTTTTTACTCACTTTATTAATATGTTTAATTAAATGGTTTAATAAGTGTACAGGGTATGTAATGCACCTATTAAATGAATGTTTGAAGATTTTAATAGAGATTTTGATGTTGATCCATGGAAAGAAAATGAAAAGCCGTAAATTAAACTTGGCTAATAAAGATCTTTATATATTAAGGGAGGATTTATATATGTTTAAACTGGTAGTAAGTGATCTGGATGGTACTTTTCTGAATAATAGTAGCACTTTCGATGTCGAATTATTTAATCAGGTGTATGGAGAAATGCAAGAAAATAATATTTCCTTTGTAGCCTGTACAGGCAAGCAGTGTGAAAGAGTAGAAGAATTATTTGGCGAGCACGGAAAAGGGATCTGGATCTTAGGGGACAGTGCTACGCGGATTAAAAAGGATGGAGTCGTCGTCAAAGAGTTTACGATTGAACGCAATTTAGCTTTACAAGCGATAAGAGATATCGAAAGTTTTTCCAATGATTTCATTATCATAGCATGTACAACGGAAGCAGCATTTGTTCATTCTTATATTCAAGACGAATACTATAAAATTGTGAAAGGCTCGTATAAAGAAGTGATTAAAATTGATTCATTTGATCAAATCAACAGTAGCTTTCTTAAAATAACTGTATATGATCCAACTGGAAGAAGTTCCTTATTAAGAAAACATGTTGAAAAGACTCTAATGGATCAAATTTATATCGTTGATTCTGAAGCAAATTGGCTGGATATTACAGCCCTTCATACCCATAAAGGGGAGACGGTAAGAAAACTCCAAGAGATATTGGGGATTACTGAGGATGAGACCCTGTCTTTTGGAGATGGTGAAAATGATGTGGAACTTATGAGTATAGCAAAATATAGTTTTGCTATGAAAAACGCATGTGATAATACTAAAAATGCAGCCAGTTTTATCACTAAATCCAACGAAGAAAACGGTGTCTTATTAACGATAAAAAAAATGATGGATTTACAAAAGCAATAATATTAATTATCGTTATGGAGAGAAGACCCCAAATTGCCTCATGAAAGGACTATACGTAGCATGAAAAATAAAATACTGGTTTTTGATATTGGTGGCTCTTTTATTAAATTTAGTTTGTATTTTCAAGGTGAATTTATGTGCAAGGGGAAAGTTAAAACTCCATTGGACTCACTTGAGAATCTGCTTGTAGCTTTGAAGCAAATTCATAATCAGTTTATGGATGAATGTGAAGGTATAGCCGTCAGCATGCCAGGTATTGTGAATTCGGAAAGCGGTCACATGGTGCATGGCGGTTCATTAAGATATATAAATGATATAAATATGCTTGACGTTTTTAAGAAAGCGTTTCACAAACCTGTAGCGATTGAAAATGATGGAAAGTGTGCTGCTCTTGGAGAAGCATGGCGTGGTTCATTACAAGGGATTACCGATGGTGTCGTTCTGGTCGTTGGAACAGGGATGGGCGGTGGAATCATCTCTCAAGGGAAATTGTTGAAGGGCCATCATTTATCAGCTGGGGAGTTCTCCTTCATTAGAACGAACAACGAAAATGCAGACAATGATGATTATCTGCTTGGTATGCAAGGGAGTAGTTTTGTTTTAACTAAAACCGTTGCGAAAGCCAAAGACCTTCCTGCAGATTCTATGACAGGTGAAAAGATATTCAAGTTCATTGAAGAAGGTGATGGCACGGTCCAAACGATTTTTCGAGAATACTGTAGGAACATCGCAACACAAATCATTAATTTGCAATCCATACTTGATCCTGAAAAGTTTGTAATTGGGGGAGGCATATCTGAAAATCCTTTACTGGTTATTACCATTAGGGAAGAGCTAGAAAAGCTTTATAAGGATTCTTTCTATAATTTTGTGCGTGCAGATATTGAACAAAGTAGATTAGGCAATGAAGCGAATTTGCAAGGTGCTATATATAACTACAAACAATCCTATCATCTTGAATGATAACAAAAGTTATATTTCGATGAGCGCGGGATTGAGTATTACAAACAAATAAAATAACAATAAAAGAGCGTGCCTTAACTTTGGACACGCCTTTTTTGCATTACAGACGTTTGATATAGGAGCTTTATATAATGAAGCTGGATTGAAGGTTAGAAGCCGAGTTTTACATGAACTTGGATGTCTGATTTATCTTGTCCTATCTAGTAAGGAATCATTAAGTTTACATAATATATATTATGTTTTTTTGTGTGGTAAAATCTGCAAGTGGATCACTCTTATCAAGTGTCCGCTTGCAGATTCAAGTTTCACTGACAATATAAAAGTAACTTATTTTTTATATTGAGAATATACGCATGTGTCTATATTTCATTTTCCGGGGGAGATTCAATCATCACTCCTTCGACATGCTTGCGTCCCAGCAGTTTTCGTTTTTTGCGGTTTTCCTTGGTTTCTAAAACAATATCCAGATCATAGTCGTCAGGATACAATTCAGTAGCAGCGATGTGAAGGGCGAGCCTCTTTTTGTTTATGGTTAGCTTCTGTCCTTGGATTAAAATCCCGACATTCCCCCGTTCATCCTCGGTTTTGTATACAATTCCAGTTCGATCCAGGTAGCCTACGTAAACACTATCACCAAGGGCAAATGGCTTGGTTTTGAGAGGAATTTCTTGTTTCCCCCGTTTTGTGACTGTACCGTCTAAAGCTGCTTTTTTAGGGAGAGGCTTATTTGCATCATCAGACTTTTCATCATCTACAGAAGGGGGAATAACAAACGATTCCTGTGTTTTCCGAGACACTCTGCCTGCAGAAATGGCCTCAGAACGCTCGATAATACGTGTCCACATGCCCAGCTTCAAGGCAATCGCATATGCATAGCTTTCTCCGGCCTCTCCAATGCGAAGTCGGTACAATGGTTGCAGCGTTTCGGTATCAAACTCCATACGAGCATTCTGAAATCCCGGTGTGTTTTCAGCAAAATGCTTGATTTCGCTAAAGTGGGTTGTAGCCACTACTGTCGCCCGGCGACGGTGGAATTCTTCTAGCAACGCGATAGAGAGCCCTACCCCTTCTCCCGGATCGGTACCAGATGCCATCTCGTCAATCAGGATCAGAGTAGAGTTGCCCGTCGTTTCTAAAATGCTAATCATGTTGCGGATGTGTGCAGAAAAGGTGCTCAAAGCATGTTCAATGCTTTGTCCATCCCCGATGTCAACCACAATTTCCTCGAATACAGCCATTCGGCTGCCATGCAAAACAGGTACCAGTAGCCCAGATTGCACCATTAATGTTAATAGACCGACGCTTTTGAGGGCCATCGTTTTTCCGCCTGTGTTCGGTCCGGTGATGATGAGTGAGGAATATCCTTCACCAATTGAGAAATCAAGCGGCACCATGGTATTGGACATCAACGGGTGACGTGCACCTCGGATGTCTATAATCCCGTCAAGGTTAAGTTCGACAGGGACAGCATCCAGAGTCATGGCGTATTTGGCTTTTGCCAATAAAAAATCCAGTACACCTACCGTCTCTGTATTGATGCTTAGTTCCCGATTGTATAACTCAGCCATTGCCGTCAGGTCTCCCAGTACTTTCATTTCTTCTTTTGATTCTTCTGCCATGTTCGCGCTCTGATCGAATTGCAGATTCGTGATCTCGGCAGGTTCAACGTAAACCGTTTGACCACTTCCCGATTCATCCAGTACATTGCCTTTCACTTGTTTACGGAATTCTTTTTTGATTGGAAGCACGTAACGGCCATTGCGCTGACTAATCATATTTTCCTGCATAATGGATCGGTGACGGCTGGTGAGAGAGTCAAGTTTTCTCTTGATACGTTCTTCAGTAACCGCAATTTTTTTGCGAATTTTAGCTAGTTCTTTACTGGCGATATCCGTCACACGTCCCGAATGAATACATCTTTCGATTTCGGATAGAAGTGGCTCCATGCTATACATGGAAGATGCATAAGCGCTGACGGTTGGAGCAGCGTCCGCCTTGGAATGCATATATTTTATTAGTTGAATGCAGCTTCTAATGAATTGAGCCATATGAGAAAAATCGAGCTCGCTGAACATATACCCGGTTCCGAGCAGATGAAGAATGTGCTCCATTCCTTCCAACGAAGGAACAGGGACGCTTGCTCCATGGCGAATGATCTGTAAGGCTTCGTTCGTTTCGTCAAGACGAATCTTAATTGTACGGATATCAGCAATTGGCCGCATAGAAGCAGCGTGACGCTTACCCAGGTAAGAAAAAGCACATTCGGAAACTCTTGTTTTAATTTGATCATATTCCAAACGCAGCATTGTAGTTTCGTTCATGAATAAATCGCTCCTTTAGTTGTGTAGTGTCAGGATTTTGGAAACCTTGCTGTTAAAATAAAAAAGGGCGGAGAATGAACAAAACGTTCATTCTCCGCCCTTAAAGAAAGAGGGAATTTATCATCAAATAAGCCTGTTATGCAGCTTTTGTAGTTCCGAGTTCCGTGTTTCCAATTTATTCACGCAACAGCTCTTTTCTAAGCTATTTGGATCGAATGGAAGACGTTTAAAGGGAAGTTACAAAATCTGAAAACAAAAAAACCGCGCTGAACACAGCACGGAATAGGGCCTGGATGAAGATAATCCCGAAGGCGATTTATGATATCCGCATGTTCTTAACTAATATCAGGGTAACAACAAAGCAACAAACAAACCTGTCCCCGAAGGGTACAAGCGCCTGATGATACTCCCTGAATATGCAATTGCTTAGTTAAGAACGTTCACCGACATCAAAATCTCTCCCTTAATTGAAGATATAACCATACTATACGATTGGACAGGCGTTGAAGTCAAGGTCGACTTCTTTAATTCGATACAATGGTGATCATAAAAATAACATAATATATATTATCCTGAATTTCGAAAGCCCGTAAGATCAAAGAAGCCAGAGACTCACCGCTCAAAAAACCTGTAAGAATCAGGGTGTATTAACAGGGGGAATATTCCAAAACGGCTTACCAGCACGTAGATTCCGGAAGAATTCCAGACGAAACCTTGCAAACGTGTAGCCCCTATGAACCGGTTCGCAGCAATCTTGTTTGAATCGCTCGTACAGGTTATAGGCCAGTAATTTGACGAGCAGGTCAATTTCATTGGCTTCAAAAGAGCCCGTGGCGATTTTATCGATGGCAAATCCGCACTTGGCTTCCTGGATGTAGTTTTCCATACAACACCGCTGGTTGTAAAAGCGCCACAAATCGATGGATTCCCACTCCAGGCTCGTGACGATCGCTTCATACTCCCAATCGGTATCCAGCAGGAGACAAGCTTGGTCGTCCTGAACGACTTTCGCCTTGCGGATGACGGCGACCCGCCGTGGTTTCTTCCAAGACGTGGCTTGGTACCAAAGGGCGATGCCTTCAATGATCCAGTCTTCGTCCACGTAACGTTTCCAATACCGACAAGCGGCCACTTCAGCCGCCAAACGTTTGGTCCATTTCATTTTGCCCACATAGCCGATCTGCCGTCCTTTCCAGAGCGAATAGAAGTCTTCGCCGCCAAAGCCCTTGTCAAACCGGGCGTATTGGACCGGGTGCTGACCTAAGAGGTCAAAGGTCTCTTTCAGAAAAGGGGCGGCCTCGGTGGACGAGTGAACGTTTCCTGCCCGTAGCACGGCATTCAGGCAAAGGCGGGACTGTCCTTCAAAAGCGAGCAAGGGATGATAGCTTTTGCGCCCCGGCTTATGGGCATTCACGCCTTTCGCCGCTTGGGCCTGATTGCCGTAGACCGTCTCCACGGTCGAATCCAAATCGAGAATGAGCTTGGAGGGCAGACAAGGCCGGATCACTTCGAGGTTCACTTGCCGGAGTTCCATTCGTACATTAGGATTCGTTTTTCCCAGCCGATCCAGTTCCTTGTACAGAAGCGAGTGGTGTGGACAGCGTCCACCGAGAAACCGCTGAAGGAGGGAGTCCTTTTGCCATCGGCGAAAGTGAAACAGACGCTCACAGCCCAGTATCCAGCCGACGATGAGGTATAGCAGAATGCGGTGCACTGGGAACAGTGCATTGTGAGCTTTGCCTCCGGATAAGGTTTGGAGCACCTGGCTCAGTTTAATTTTTTCGAGATAATCGAGGAAGATCTTGCTTCCTCCGATGTTTGTGGACTGGTTTAGGGGAAATTAGGTCTTGATTTTATGGATGGGTGTGGTAGACTTCACCTAAAAGGTGCTCCTCTCTTTGGGTGATTTTGTTCTCGACAAACACCATTCTACCAAAGATTTGAGCCCTTTTTTTATTTTTTATAGAAGGTTACTTTCAGGATAATGTACAATTGGTTAAAAGGTAAATTTCCTAATGCAATTGTGGAATTTGAAGTGTATATCCCCACTACAAGGCAAATAGCAGATATTTATGTTGAGCATCAAGATGGAGAGTATGAGGGAATGAAATGGGCTTTTGAATTTCAGCATAGCCCCTCTTACCATTGCCCAATGGGAAGAACGTCATAATTTATTTGAGTCCGTTAGTATTCAAGATTTCTGGATCTTTGATAAGTCCAAATTCATAAAATTTTCTTCGGCTAGAGACTATACAGATGCTAGAAAAAGAGTGGATTTCGATGAATACATTTATAAAAAAACAGGTTTGGTATATTTCTCGATGTCGAAGAAGCCAACTTAACCATTGAGTTCAATTACTCTTTAACATCAAGAACGACCAATGTAAACGGCCACGATAGAAAACAATATTTTACTTATCATAATCCTGAAGATATTTCGGTTCCAATATCTAATGTGAGAGTAAGAAAATGCAAAACATACGATTATTGTGTTTTGGTTTCGGATAGTTTAGAACCATTCATGGAAGATCGATTGAGATATATCCTGAATCTTCTTTTACAAAAAAGTTTACAAGAGCGGGAAGAACTTTTTCTAAAAAAACTGCAAGAAATGGTTAGCTTTGCTAGCGCTATCTATGGAGAAAAGTTTATGAATCGCTTAAAGGTAATTATTGGGGATAGTGATAGGGAATTTTCTTATTATCAAACTTCAGTAGGTTCATTTGATGACGGATCTTATGATAAAGAGAGAACTTCAATAAATTTAAAGATAGCGAAGATATTTCATTAAGAGCATTAACAAAGCTTATTTCCCCTAGTGATTTTGTGCTGATTGGTGCTTTAAAGAGACAGGGGGACATGACTCTACGAGAGTATGTAACAAGTAAACACAAAAATGAGATCTCGTTAGTGGAGTATGTGTATACAGAGCACAGAGACACTCTGGATAGATTAACAAGGAGAAATAAAATCTTGGTAAATAAAATGCTGGAAGAGGTTAGTATCAAGCTTTGTGTTCATGGTGGTGCACGTACTTCTACGGACTATGCAATTCAATATTTATACCTTGATTCTATTTACGAAGTGGAGAATTGCATCAACAAGATTAAGGAATTATTATTTATATCAGATCCGTTTGCGTAATTCTGATCATCAATTGTTTAAAAATAGCCTACAATAGCCGGTACCAAAGAATCCTGAATCATGAAATTCATGAACACCGCATAAGAAGAAAGATTTTGCGCTGGTTGTTGATATTATTTATCCGAAAGGAATAAATGTTCGTATATTTATCTGTTCTAAATTGACACTGACGCCCATAACTCGACCGCTATTGAAGGGCATACCAGCTTGTTAAATCCAGAATTCCCCAAGGCGTTGCTCAAGCTCTTATTCCAGCGTATCCGGAACTGGAGAGGCGCTTTGAGCGCGACTTTTTTTGTCAATTCGAGTCCATGCGGTTCTTGTGTTATATAAATGCAGTCCATTTAAAGAGGTTGGGAGGTATAAAGATGCCGAAAACGATATTAGTTGTAGACGACGATGAAGAAATCGTAAAACTCATCACAAAGAGTTTAAGGTACGAGCAATTTGCAATAATTTCGGCATGTTCCGGGAAAGAAGCCTTATCTGCATTGGAAGAAAATCACATTGATTTCATCGTTCTTGATATAGTGATGCCTGATATGGATGGACTTGATGTCTGCAGAAGTATCCGAAATTCTTATAATGTCCCAATTCTGTTTTTAAGTGCGCGTGATAAGGACATTGATAAAATCGTCGGGCTCGAAATAGGAGCAGACGATTACATGACCAAACCTTTCAGTATTCAGGAGCTTGTCTCCAGGATAAAGGCTCACTTCAGAAAAGTGGACAGGCTTTTTAAAGAGTGGGATGAACTTAGTCCCAGTAACGAAAAGGCGGATGCTCCGCTCATTTTGAACGATAAGACGTTTGAAGCATTTCTGAATAGCAGGAAGCTCGACTTATCAACGAAGGAATTTCAGATTCTGTCTATCCTCATGCGCCACCCGAATCATGTATTGACTCGTGAGCAGATATATGAAAACGTCTGGGGAGACGAATACGGAGAAATAAATACCGTAACGGTTCATATAAAAAATATCCGTAAGAAACTTGGTTCTGAATATGACTTTATTAAAACAATATGGGGCATAGGATATAAATACACGGAAAGAGAGCAATAGTATGAAACTGAAAATAAAGCTTCCTCTTTTGTTCCTGCTGATGTTTATAATATTCATGTTTTCGATTGGAATGTATCTGAAGCTTGTCTTTGCAATATATTCCCCTATACGCAGTTCATTGCTGGACTCGCGATATATAGTATTGCTCCTGCCCATATTTGCAATTGCCTGTTTCATATTTATTATTCTGATTATCTATATTCATTTTTGCATAGAGAAACCCATTCAGCTTCTGAATACCAGGCTTGAGGAAGTAAATATTGTACATCCACTGCCTCCGCTAGCTCTGAGAAGTAATGATGAGATCGGAGAACTTTATAAGCACTTCAATAAGATGGAGCATCGGCTTCAACTCGCGCACAAAGAGCAGATCGATATGATCGCGGCAATTGCCCACGACTTGAAAACACCCTTGACATCTATTAATGGTTTTACTGAACTGCTGGCTACACACAAGGATTTACCAGAAACTGAAAAGCAGGAATATTATGATTTGATTCAAAAGAAGTCAGGATATATGGTCGAACTCATCAATGATTTCTCCAGCTTCACCAAAGAAAAACTGGAGTTGGAATCTATGGTAGCTAAACCTGTAAAAGCATCAAAATTATTTGAAAACATTGCCCTTGAATATGAGTATGAGTTGGCGGGACTTGACAACGAGCTTACTTGCCGCCATTCATTCACGGAAAATATATTGCTGATGGTCAATGAACCGATGATCCGTCGGGTTTTCGGTAACCTCTTTAGCAATGCTGTAAGATATGGAGGGAAAAATAAACTGAAAGTGTATATGACCGGATACCCGCTAGGACAGTATGCCTTTTTTCAAATCGAGGATAATGGAATTGGAGTGCCAGATAAGGATATATCTTCTCTGTTCCTCAAATTTTTCACTGTGGATAAATCGCGGCAAATCCAAAAGGGCGGGCTGGGTCTGGGTCTTGCAAGCTGTAAATCCATTATTGAACATCATAGGGGCGAAATTTGCGCCTACCCTTCCGAATATGGCGGTTTGGGGATAAGATTCAGCCTTCCCTTGGCCGCACAACACTGATTTTATTTTTGCACATTTTCTTTTACTACAGGAGTTAAAGGCTGCTGCCAGGTGTGAACACCCAGGCAGCAGCCTTTTTTGTTTTTTCAGCGGTTTATAGTTTTTTATATTCTCTTTATAAACATTTATTTTTCTTTTAAAGAAGCTTTATCTTTGTGTTGTAAAAATTACTTGTAGTAAAAAAACTACAATCACTAGAACTGGAAAAGGAGGATGTTGCAATGTCAATTGAGTTCAGCCGTTGGCCCAATAACTACATGATGTCATACCAAGTCACCAAAGCTTTAGGTATGGCAAGCCTCGGTGCTACGGACGTCACCGAGATCTACGAGGCCTGCAAAAAAATCGACCCCGATGACAAGGACACGTGGCACAGGGAATGGCTCATAACGGCTCAGGCATTGGAAAGACACGGCAAGGAGGCCGAAACGGCTGGAAACTGGTATACAGCACGAAACTGCTACATTCGTGCCTGCAATTACTACAGAATTGCGGAATATGTGGTGATGGATGATGACACCGAGAAAATCCGTATATTTAAGAAAGTAAATGAACTCTTCGAAGCTGCCGGAAAGTACTTCGATGTCCAACCGGAGAAGATCCAAGTCGATTACGAAGATGTCAAGTTGGATGGTTACTTCTTCTCCCCTTCCTGGATAAAAGGTCCGAAGCCGACCCTTTTTGCTCTCAACGGTGGCGACGAGTGGTCAATTGAAAACTATTTCTGGCTAGGTCCCGCTTTTATTTCGTGTGGATATAACTTTCTGGTCTATGACCAGCCTGGCACCGGCCTCTCGCTGTACGAAAAGGGAAAAGGAAGACGAGCGGACAGTGAGGCTTTCCATTCCCGAGCAATCGACTTTCTTCTAACGCGGCCGGAAGTCGATCCCGATAAGATTATCGTGCACGGGGAGAGTTTTGCGGCTTACGACTCGCTGCGATTCGCTTCGTTCGATCACAGGATTGCTGCCGTCATCTCCGACGGCGGTACGCACGCCTTCGACTGGGATGCCATGCTTAAATGGATGCCGCCGAGTCTGGCCGCACACGGCATGAGAATTCTGGGGGCAAAAAGCTTGGAGGATTTTGCGGGGAATCCGCGTTTTGCCTATGATCTTGAGGGCGTGCTCCACCAGATAGAATGTCCGCTTCTTGTAATGCACGGAGCGGAAGAGATATTGGTTCAGCCAAATCCGCTGACACAAGCCTTGAAGAATTACGAGCAAGCGGGTTCGAAAAACAAGACGTTCTACCCGATAGAGGATAGACGACTTGGCGGATTAGAACACTGTCAGGTAGACAACATCAACGTGCTGCATGAGGTAGTGCTGAATTGGCTCTGCTCAATTGGGCTTGGGCCAGCCTCGCCTCGCTTAAGCGATTGCCAGGACATCATAAAGTAGATTTATTGAAAAATTTCTGATTGAGCTTGTTCAGGAGTGTCGTACTTAGAATCCTGAATAAGCTCTCTCTTTATGGAGGAGTTGAAGGCTATGAGTATTTTATCAAAGGAAAAAAATGGAGGAACGCCCGCCATACAAATTGAGGGAGTGCACAAAAAATTTGACGACTATATCGCATTGAACAATCTTTCGCTGGAGGTGAGCCGAGGAGAGATATTTGGATTTTTGGGACTGAATGGCGCTGGAAAGACAACGACCATAAAGATGCTCTTGGCGATGCTCAAGCCAACCTCCGGCAAGCTCTATATGTTAGGTGAAAAGGTCGATGCCGGAAACTATAAATTATGGGACAAGGTTGGATATTTGGAGAAGGCTACTTTTTATCCCGATTTAACTGTAGTTGAAAATCTTGACATAGCACGACGCATGCAAGGGGTGCCTGACAAAGATTCCGTAAATCGGGTTATCTATAAGTTGGGGCTTGAGCCGCACAAACAGAAAAAGGCAAAGAATCTTTCTTTAGGAAACAAACAGCGCCTGGGACTTGCGAAGGCAATGATTCACAATCCGGAAATTCTAATATTGGATGAGCCGATAAATGGCCTCGATCCCGCAGGCGTGGCGGAGATACGGAATATGTTATATGGCCTAGCGAAAAATTTCGGCGTAACTGTTTTTATATCCAGCCATCTGTTAGAGGAGCTCTCGAAAGTTTCCACACGCATTGGGATTATTCACAATGGCCATCTTGTTAAAGAAGTCGCAATGGATAAGCTGGAGCAATCGTTACAGAAAAACTTAGTGGTGAATGGCCGCGACAAACATGCCTTAAAGGAGGTGCTTGAAGAGCATGGATATGAATTTGAGGAGACAATAGACGGCTATATTAAACTAACCGATGACCACGCAGCGGATAGTCCTGAACGACTGGCCGAACTGCTGGTTAAATCCAATCAACCGCCAACATTGCTTCGAGTGATTACGGAGGATTTGGAAGGATATTTTCTCCGCACAATTGGTATGACAAGGGGGAATATATAATGAATATTTTTTCTGTCTTACATTGTGAGATTCGCAAGATTATCCGCGCCAATGTGTTTTGGTTGGTATTTCTTATTTTTGCATTTGGGCCAATCATGATGGGTGTCGGAATTATTTTATCCAGTGACGCCGGCGGCATCAATTGGAAAATGTATTTAACCGAATTGCTTGATAGTCTTGCCCCGCTGGGACTTATCGGGTACACCTTTATCGCGGCATGGGTATTTGGACGAGAGTTTTCGGATAAAACAATTAAAGATTTGCTTGCAAAGCCCGTTTCCAGATCGAAAATTGTACTTTCCAAATTTATTGTAATTTTAGCATGGAGCCTATTACTTTCCATGTATATGTTTGCCATAGGTTTTGCCGTGGGGGGTATTCTAGGAGTTGCGGGCGGGTCAGCTTCTTTTATTTGGAATATCTTCTTTAAATTCATTATAACATCGCTATTGTTTATTATTGTTACCACACCAGGCACTCTTCTGGCCAATGTGAGCAAGGGATACTTGGCACCATTAGGACTCATCCTGATAATCGTCATTCTCTCAAATGTTTTGGCCTCTTTTGGATTCGCCCCCTATTTTCCGTGGACCATCCCGTCGATATTTCAAAGCACCGGGTTTTTAAAGTTGAGTAGTATAATCATTCTTGCGTCTACGGGAATAGCCGGAATAGTCGGAACATTTGCCTGGTGGAGATTTGCCGAGCAGCAATAAACGCGCTACATGCACTGAGTTGTAGATATATCAATTATGAAAAGGAACAACAATCTCTCCGCTGCTCGCACGTTCATGCTTGACGATAAACTAAGCGCTGGATTGGAGAGTGTACCACCATATCTATCAAAGCGGCCGTAAACTTATAAAACTGCCAGTGACAAAGGGCATAAATATAACGATCAGAGCAAGTTTTCGAGAATTATTGAATCCAACGGCTCGCATTATTTCATTACATTAAATTATCCCGGTATTGTTAAATTGAATATGGAAGATCACCGTATAGAAATTATAGACGAGCGGATAGAACCCGTTCAAAAGATGATCTTTGACCCTGAGCGCGGCTATTTGTCCAACAGTGTTTAGGAGGAGGCGCTGTTTGGATGGAGGAAGCCGGTCTTGCAGTGGAACTGAAAAACATGCCGAGTATACGGTTCCCGAAGAACTGCGGCTTAAATTCGAGGAGCGACCGGTCCTAAAAACGGCGTTTGAAGCGTTGACGCTCGGACGCCAGAGAGCGTATCTGCTGTATTTTTCAGAACCGAAGCAGTTCAAAACGCGCGTTTCAAGGGTTGAAAAATACACACAGCCCGTTCTGGAGGGCAAAGGGTTGAACGATTAGAACGGACAAATGGATCGGATAGTCTCAAGAAATACGAAAGGGGAGGAACATCTGCCGAAGAGCAGGTGTTTTTTGCTTAGAATTACAGAGGGAGCAGCAACGATTTTTCAAGAATACTGTAGAAACATTGCAACTCAGATTATTAATTTACAAACAATTCTTGACCCTGAAAAGTTTGTAATTGGGGGAGGTATATCTGCGAATCCTTTACTCGTAGTTACCATTAAAGAAGAGCTAGAGAAGCTATATCTAGATTCGATCTTAAATTTTGTGCGTGCAGATATTGAGCAAAGTAAATTAGGCAATGAAGCCAATCTGCTAGGCGCTATATATAACTACAAGCAAACACATGATCTTGAAGTATGACATTCATTTTATTTTGACGGGTGCATAATTGAGAAAAATAAACCGTTACAAAAAAGAGTGCCTTTAACCTGAGACACGCTTTTTTGTATGAAAGCCACTAGTATAGGTGACTTCTATGAAAATGGGAAGGATAGGCCCTGTGTGCTCTGTACTTCGTAGTTAAACCTTCAGCTTTGCAAGAATGTCCTCCATCTTCTTCAGCTTACGATAAACAGCGGAGCGATCAATTCCTAGCTGTCTGGCTGCTTCGGCACTATTGCCACCACAGACCTGCAGCATCTGCTGAATGTATCGTCCCTCGGTTAACGCCGTATATTCCTTCAGCCCGCTCAGTTGACTGCGATTGGCCTGAATGAAATGGTCCAATGTGAACCAGTCTGTAACTTGTTCGACCGGCTGCTGCTGGCGCAGCACGGTCTGATCAGTTACGATCAATCGTTCGATGTAATTACGAAGCTCACGCGCATTCCCATGCCATGGCTCGGCTAGCATTCTTTGAAATTCGTCCGCTGGCAATACATACTTTTTATCATATACCTTATTGAAATGAGCAATAAAGCTGGAAATCAGTCCGACGAGATCCAGTCTGCGACTACGTAGCGGCGGGATATGGATCGGAATGACATTGATTCGATAGTACAAGTCCTCGCGAAACAATCCTTTTTTCACCATACTCCATAGATCACGATTGGTAGCAAATATCATCCGGCATTGAATGAGAATGGCTTCGGTGCTCCCCACACGCCGGAATTCACCACGCTCAAGCACATCAAGCAGTTTGGCCTGTATTTCCAGTGGAAGCTCGGCGACCTCATCAAAGAACAAAATGCCTCCTCTGGCCACCTCAAACAAGCCTTGCTTCTCGTCCATTAAGCCGGGCATAGCCCCCTGAACATATCCGAACAGCTCATATTCGAATAATGCGGCTGGAATAGCGGCACTATTAATCGGAATGAAAGGTCCGTTCCACTTCGCGCTCTGGCGGTGAATGTATTTGGCAATTACTGATTTGCCTGTCCCTGATTCGCCCAAAATCAGTACTTTGCTATCGTAAGAAGCGATCTGGTCACACACCTGAATAATTTGCTTCATCGCCAGGCTCTCAGCAATGATCCCGTTATTCTTAAGTACAGAGGCTGAAGTGACTGAACGTTTGCTGTTCTCATACGCATGTGGCAGCGTAGGGGCAGCTATGATGGATAATCCACCTTTATAGTTGTTAGTACTGGTAACAACGAGCTGCACCTCATCTGTACTATCAAGTATTGGAAGAGCAGTGGACTTGAGCTTAAAGCCACGTACAGTGTTGATATACTGAGTTACCTTTTGTTTGGACTGTATTGCTTTCATTGTTATTGATTCCTTGTAGTAGCCGGCTTTCACCAGGTCCTGTACATTGTAGCGCAACAGCTCCTCCAACGGAATGCCGATAGTCAAGGCAGTGAATTCATTGGAGATTAAAATATTACCTTTGGAATCCGTGACAAACAGAGGGGCAGGGGACTGATCGCTCTCATCGGTGGAACGTTTATCTATACGTCGGGTCATGATCGATCAACTCACTTTTGGATTATCGAGGCTATGCTGAAGTGATTGTTTCATTTTTATTATATCTGCTTTACGCTACGAACAACAGAGGTTACCCAGATAAAAATTAGCACGCAAATCTAATCAAAAAACGGACCGTTTCCTATTAAATATGGATATGGTCCGTTTTTTTCTTTGTTTACAAGTTATATTATACTGATGCTATCTGCTCACCGGTAATCTGTGTCTGTCCAAGACGATTTAGCAGTGCCTGCGCTTCGCTGAACATTGTCGTAATCATCTGCTCAACTGTCGTAATCTCGTCGCACAGGCCGCATATTTGTCCTGCCATGACCGAACCGCGATCTGTATCACCTTCGAAGACGGCTTTGCGCAGGGAGCCAAGGCTGATCTTCTCCAATTCGTCACGGGAGGCATGCTCTTGCTCCAGCTTGAGGTATTCGGCGATCATGCTGTTCTTGATGCTGCGGACGGGTCCACCGATGCTGCGTCCAGTAACCGTAGTGCTGGTATCGTCGGCGTCAATGACGGCTTGCTTGAAATTGTCATGCGTCGGGCATTCGACGGTGGTGAGGAAGCGCGTTCCGACCTGAACTCCCTGTGCGCCGAGTGCAAAGGCTGCTGCAATTCCGCGTCCATCGGCAATGCCGCCTGCGGCAACGACAGGGATGGATACGTTGCTAACAACCTGTGGAACGAGTGCCATGGTGGTTGTTTCACCGACATGGCCGCCTGCTTCTGTACCTTCGGCCACGAGGGCATGTACGCCGATAGCCTCCATTTTTTTGGCAATCTTGACGGAAGGGATGACGGCGATCACCTTAATGCCATGCTCCTTGAAGATTGGCATATACGGAGCTGGTGTGCCCGCGCCCGTCGTAACAATGTTGACTTTTTCCTCGACGATAACCTCGATCAATTCGGGAATATTATGCATCATCAGCATCAGATTTACGGCAAACGGCTTGTTGGTGGCTGCGCGAACCTTGCGAATTTCTTCACGAAGTACCTCAGCCGACATGCCGCCAGAGCCAATAATGCCCAGCCCGCCAGCATTGGATACAGCACTTACGAGTGGTTCACGGGCAATTTGGGCCATAGCACCTTGGAAAATAGGGTACTGGATACCGAGCAGTTCTGTAATATTCATGGTTAATTCCTCCAATATAAATTTATAGGTTGTACTATACTTAATACTAAAAATAGTGATTTGCTAATATAGCAACGGATTGATCAAACGGTTTCAACAGCAGCTGGTGCAGGGTTCTTACCATTTTCCAAGGCCTTATACAGGAATGTCAGCGCGAACCCGACCAAGGCAATAACGAGCGCAATGTAAAAGGCGTTGGTGAATATGCCGTTATTGGCGGCAGCTACCGAGTTCGCAATTCGCGGTCCAAAGAATGCGGCACCGGAATAGCCTATAAAGGTTATTCCGTAGTTGACACCATAGTATTTCATGCCAAATTTCTGTCCGACGATTGAAGGGAAGACGCCCATCGTACCACCAAAGCACAGGCCGATGCCAATAATGGCAATAGCAAATCCAACTATGGAGCCGGATAATGCAAGTGTCAGCATCATGGTGGCAATGACCAGATAGATCATCATCAGACAACGCAGATGGCCAATCTTGTCTGATATGGCTCCCCAGAAAATGCGTCCCAGACAGTTGCTAAGCGAATAAAGACTCACGAACAAGGCTGCTATACTGGCCGATAGACCGAACATCGTCTGGCCAATGACGGAAGCATTGGATGTAACCATCATGCCAGATAAAGCGCCGATCAGGAACAGGCAAGCAATGACGTAGAACAGGGGTTGCTTGATCATCTGCCGCCAGTTCAAGTTCACGGCAACCGGACGTAAACCTGACGTCTGCGGTGGTGTCCAACCAGCAGGGATATATCCTGCCGGACAAGCTTGAGTAAATAGCCCACCTGCCAAAATGACGATCAGAAAGGAGGTGCCAAGGATCATCATAGTGGTCTGAACTCCTGAGTGGGTAATCATCGCGTTTGCAAGTGGGGCAATGATTACTGTTCCACCGCCATAACCTGCGGTCACGATTCCAGCCGCGAGTCCGCGTTTGTCTGGGAAGAACTTGATGGTGTTACCGATTGTTGCCGCATAGACGACACCTTGTCCAAGACCAGAAATGATGCCATACGTCAGATATAGCATCCAAGGTGCAGTCGCAAGGCCAGTCAAGATGAAGCCAAGTCCAAACATGGTACCGCCAATGAAGATGGCAATTCTGGCACCTCCCCGGTCTACGAGCTTTCCGCCAAGAATCGCCGGAATCGGTGCAATTGCGCCGTTAATCGTAAAGGCCATCATAATTTCAGGCATGCTCACTGCAAGCATTTTACTCAGTGGCAGTGCAAAAATGCTGAAGGCGTAAATAGAGCCGACGCAAATATTGATCAGGGTCGCGGCGATTAGAATGCGCCAGCGATTCAGTTGTACATTTTCCATTTCGTGTTGGTCCTTTCTGATGCAGGATCAGTGCGCGTGGGATGAAGCATTACTCCGCAATTCCATAATTCGTGTCTGGTAGTCCGTTTGACAGCTACCGGTATCTCCTGAGCTGTACTATACAGTAGTCAAAGCGACATCCTCATGCTTCGCTTGCTCGCTACCCTTGATCGTAATCACGTCATGCAGCTTACCCCAATGTTCACAGAACATGCCGGCGTCCATTTCCTTCAGTTCTGGTGAGATGACAGGCATGAAGTCCATCTGATCGAGAATCTGGGTCTGCAAATCAATGCCAGGCGCGATCTCTGTCAGTGTCATTTTTCCATCTTGCAGCTGGAATACCGCACGTTCCGTCACATAGACGACCCGCTGCTTGACCTTGGTCGCATAAGAGCCACTGAAGGTAATTTGCTGGACCTCCTTCAGGAATTTCTTAGTTTTACCCTCCTGTACAATCCGAAGCTTGCCGTCCTCAACAGCAATTTGCAGGCCTCCTGCTGTGAAAGTTCCGGCAAAGACGAGCTTTTTGGCTGATTGGGAAATGTTGATAAAGCCGCCACAGCCCGTAACACGGGTACCGAACTTGCTGACATTCACATTCCCGGATTCGTCGGTCTGAGCCAGCCCTAGCACGGATAGATCAATACCACCACCGTCGTAAAAGTCGAACTGGGACACATGATCTACGATGGCCTCAGAGTTGTACGCATGCCCAAAATCCTTGATGCCTGCTGGTACGCCGCCGACTGAGCCTGCTTCGGTTGTCAGAATCAATTGGTCGCTGACGCCTTCCTCTGCCGCAACCGTAGCCACACATACCGGAATACCCACGCCAAGATTCAGAACGGTATTTGGTACTAGCTCAGCTGCGGAACGACGGGAGATAATTTTACGCTCGTCGAGCGGAATCACTTCCATGGCGTCCATCGGTACCTTCACATGTCCTGCGAAGGCAGGGCTGTATTGTGTGTTTTCAGTCTGGAAATGATTTTTCGGTTCGGAGATAATTAGATGATCGATCAGAATGCCTGGCACTCTAACATCCTTCGGATGCAGGGTCCCGTTCTTGGCCACAGTCTCTACCTGAGCAATTACGATACCGCCAGAATTGCGCACTGCCTGAGCAATCTGTAGAACCTCCATATGCAGGCCTTCCTTTTCCAGCGTCAAATTCCCGTTCTCGTCAGCTATGGTACCGCGGATCAATGCGACCTGAATCGGGAAGCTCTTATAGAACAGCCATTCTTCGCCTTCCAGTTCAATCAGCTTGACGATCTCCTCCGTTGTGCAGGCTGACATTTTGCCGCCTTCCACACGAGGGTCGACGAAGGTCTCCATGCCTATCTTGGTAATGACACCTGGGCGCTTGGCAGCAATTTCACGGAACAGCTGTGTGATTACGCCTTGCGGCAAATTGTAGGCTTCACATTTATTGTCTTCAATTAATTTAGCCATAGCAGGTGAAGCAAGGGCGATCCCGCCGATCCAGCGTTTGATCAGACCTTCATGACCTAGATGGCTCATTCCCTTGGTCCGGCGGTCGCCAACCGCACTGGCATGAACAACTGTTAGGTTGCGAGGATGACCAGATTCCAAGAATCGTTCTTCGATGGCGATACCCATCTCCTCGGCCCAACAGGAGAGCCCAAAGCCGCTTGCGGCAATGGTGACTCCATCCGGGATAAGTGCTGCTGCTTCACTCGCTGAAATGATTTTGGACATAGAGTGCTCACTCCTTCAATAAAATGGATTGAAATTATATGGATATAAGTACATAGATTAGAAGTTCACATTACGTGCGGGCAAGCTGCCGAGTGTCATGTGCAAGCTAATTGCCGTCATCACGGAATAAGTAGAAAAATAGAAAAGCGGATATTCTGTTTATTGTGTGAAAACATTCGCTTTCACTCCGGAATGAATTGTGAATATTTTCACTTGAATCATAATGCGTGTTTTTTTTCTCGTCAACGGGGGGCCAACGACTCGGGATAGAGGTGAGGAAGTGTAGCAAAATTGCGAATATGATGAGGGGTGAAAGGTTAGAAAAGCATGCAAATAAGGAAGAAAAATTGTTTATGGCAAGGGGCCTGAGCATAATAGAGCCTTGGAACACGGGATATAAAAGGAACGATGCCTTGTTTCAATAAGAAGAATCAAGGGGAGCCGAGGGAAAGTCTGGGGAAGTTATTATGCGTTGGCAAAAATGCAACACTTTCTTGATCTTGTGAGAATGGACGATGGGCAGAGGAGCCATTAAACCTTGAGGGTACTGGGGATATTCAGCAAGTAAGCACTATGTAAGTCCAATACATAACAATTCATATACCCAGGGTGAAGGGAGAATTCTGCATGAACAGTTTAAGGAGTTCAAAAATAATGAAAAAATTTATGTTGTCTGTCGAGGTAGATTTTTTCGCAATTTTGCTACGATAGACTTTTTCGGAAATGGAAATACTTGACTGTAGAAACTTGGTATTACTTAGCTATCACAGTCCGTCCCGAGCTAAGAGCTACGTTTCGAGCCCTGTCCTCGAAGGAAGCAAACGCCTGATAAATGAAAAAGATATTGCTGGCTTGCGCAGGAGGATTTTCTACAAGTATGCTGGTGGAGAGAATGAAAGAGGCGGCTCGTGCACAAAATGTGGAAATTGTAATCGAAGCTTGTAGTGAGAGTAGCATAAGAGAGCATATGCCGGTCAATATTGTTATGCTGGGCCCCCAAATGGGACACGCGGAAGATGACGTGAAGAAAGAAGTGGGCAACGAGATTCCAGTCACTGTAATCAATATGATGAATTATGGAATGATGAATGGAGCGAATGTGCTGAAAACAGCGCTGGATATGATTTAAATCGCCAACTTTATAAAGCGTTATCATTCCTCACATTTAAACCTTTAAGACTACGGGACTGACCCCCGTTTGTGAGACAGGGATCAAAACACCTTGCAAGTTTAAGCAGCCAGTCGCCTGTAATCCACCGGCGACTGGTTATTTAGTTTCGCTTGAATCCGAATTGAGTTATAGTAGGTGATGTAGTCTCGAACGGTCTGTTCAACGATTGCAGTCGTTGTACACATGAGATCTTCGAGGTAGAACGTTTCAGACTTTAATGTGGAATGAAACGATTCGATGGGGGCATTATCAGCGGGCGTTCCTTTACGGGACATGCTCATGGTAATGCCTTTTCCCTTTACTGCAGCTTGATAAGCCTGTGACGTATATACGCTTCCCTGGTCGCTATGGAGCAGCATACTTGTCCGTTTTGGAAGTTGATTCAGCGTATCCAAAACCAAGGACGTATCTTGCTTGTCCGCTATACTGTAAGCCACAATCTCCCCGTTGTACAGATCTAGAATGCTGGAGAAGTACAACATCTTTCCGCCAAATGGTAAATAGGTGATGTCCGTGACGAGCTTTTGCAGGGGCGCCTCTGCATGGAATTGCCGCTTCAACAGATTTTCTGCTGGATGAGCGGGCTGCCCAGTGGCCTTTCGTTTCTTCATCCTCACGCGGCACTGTAGCCCCTCACGCTGCATCATCCGCTGAACTCGTTTGTGATTCGTTCTTTGCTCTCTCCGAAGGAGTGCGGCGATTTTCCGGTAACCATACCGAAATTTATGACGGATGCAAAGCTGCCGGATTTTCTCTACCGTAGCATCTGTACGCTCTGTCTCCACGCTTGCTTTCCAGCGGTAGTAGGTAGCTCTTGCGATCCCGAGCCATGCACAAGCCTCAGACACCGTCACTTCTTCTCGAATGGACTCGACCCAGGCAATGACGACTTGAGGTTCCACCTCCTTTCCAGTTCCTTGTACTTTTTTAGCAGGTCCAGTTGCTGCTTCAGGAACCGGTTCTCCGCTTTTAATTTTTCGAGCTCCGAAGAGTGTTCCGGACCTTTTCCGTAGCTGTACTGTTTACCCACAGGTTGCTCCAGACGATGCACTTCGCCTTTTCGATACCACCTCATCCATGTTTTTAGCTGTGTCTTATTCCGTATTCCCAATTGCTCCATAACCTCTCTTACTGGAACTCCTGCCAATCTCATTTCAATAGCTTTCATCTTTATTTCTAAGGGGTAACTCACTCTCGTTGCCAACGTAAAAACACCTCCAAGGTTATCTCCATATCTTACG
This sequence comes from Paenibacillus sp. FSL P2-0173, assembly GCF_038008045.1. Taxonomy (NCBI): domain Bacteria; kingdom Bacillati; phylum Bacillota; class Bacilli; order Caryophanales; family Paenibacillaceae; genus Paenibacillus; species Paenibacillus sp. FSL P2-0173. The sequence continues at coordinate 437,165 of NZ_JBBOYK010000001.1, read as the reverse complement.
ACATGGCTCGATTCTCTTGAAGGTGTTTTGATTTGTCTCACGTTATGGGGTCAGTCCCCCCCATCCCCATTAATGCTAGTAGGGTGTTTTTAATTAACAGGAGTGTCCTTATGACAAATGATAAGCATTCCTGGTTACAAGAAGCAAAAAAAGTATAACCAAGGCAGGGATTTAAGACGTCCAGCATTGCCCGCCCTTTGGGTATTGGTAAATCAGGACAACAGGGCCATGATGAGGGCTCTGAGACCTGCGGAAACCGGGAGGAATAACACTGTAAAATTATAGGAAGAATAGGAGCGATTCAATTTTATTTATAGTATAATGGTTACTTCAATATGGGATGAAAACAGGGAAAGAGGAAACGAATGCCTACTATACTGGTTGCTGACGATGATGCGAACATTCGCGAACTCGTCTGTTTATTTCTACGCAACGACGGATTCGCAACAGCCGAAGCCGCAGACGGCAAGGAAGCACTGACCGTCTACGCTACAACGCATGTCGATCTTGTCGTGCTCGATATTATGATGCCGATAATGGATGGTTGGACGTTATGCAAGGAGCTCAGAAGAGCCAATCCTGATCTTCCCTTACTTATGCTGACTGCGAGAGGCGAAACATGGGAGAAAGTGAAAGGTTTCGAACTTGGAACAGATGATTATTTGACGAAACCGTTTGATCCACTGGAATTGACAGTTCGGGTCAGAGCACTGCTGAAACGCTATCGGATTGGCACCACGCAGATGATCCAGTTCGGCAACGTCATCCTTGATCGGCAGACCTATAAGGTGATGAGAGGGACGGAGTCGCTCACGTTGCCGCTCAAGGAGTTCGAATTGCTGTATAAGCTCGCTGGAACACCTGGACAAGTGTATACGCGCGAGCAGTTGATCGATCAAATTTGGGGGATCGATTATACTGGAGATGATCGAACGATAGACGTACATATTAAACGCCTGCGCGAACGGTTCGCTACAACACCCGATTTTCGTATCGAGACGGTGCGTGGACTTGGCTACCGGCTTGAGGTTTACGAATGATCAGATCCTTATATACACGTGTTGTCCTGACATTTCTGGTCTCCGTCCTCGCGGGCACGATCATTTCTTTTTTTGTAACATTTTGGGTGTTTGAAGAGAAATTGAACGAAAATTTGCAAACCACCTTATTTAACTTTGGTCAGGACATTGTCCGGGTTTACGAAACCATTCCGTTACGTGAAGCGGACTTATTCGTAAGTGGAATGAAACAACTCGATTCCTATTATATTCGAATTTTTGATGAAACGGGGCAGTTCCAGTCTTACGGAACGCTTAACGGACAAAAACCTGTTACTGTGACGATGGATCAAGTAAGGAAAGTATTGGGTGGAGAAGTTGTTCAAGTTAATCCGAGTAGTGTTTCAATGAACCTCTTGGGACTGAGGTTGAAAACGGAAATGGGAATGAAAGCGATGTTTGTGGAGCCGCTTATGTATCCTTCCGTCTCTTTTGCCCAAAAATGGTTATTTACTTTTTTGACCTATTCGTTGGTAACAGGAAGTCTATTGATTTTGGTTGCCTCTATATTCCTAGTCAGACCGATCAAAAAACTGACAAAAGCGACCAGACGTATAGCAGTTGGAGATTTCAACGTCAAGCTGAATATTAAGCAAAAGGGTGAGCTAGGTACTTTGGCTCGCAGCTTTGAAGAAATGATGCATGATCTACAGCAACTTGAGCAGATGCGTAGGGAGTTCGTCACGAATGTGTCGCATGAAGTTCAGTCGCCGCTCACCTCGATATCCGGTTATGCTATAGCACTCAAGCAAGTAGACATAGCAGATAACGAGCGAAGCCGTTATCTCGATATCATCATCGCGGAAGCAGATCGGATGTCCAAAATGAGCGATAGCCTGCTAAAGCTGAGTTTGCTTGAATCGCAGTCACAGCAGATGCGGCTGGTCACGTTCAGCCTTGATGAACAGATCAGACGAGTCATCGTCGCGATCCAGCCGCAATGGTCGGCTCGCAACATCCGTTTCGAGCTCAATTTGAAGACCGTTCGCCTATTGGCGGATCAAGATCAATTAAACCAGGTATGGACGAACATACTCGGTAATAGCATCAAATTTTCCAAGGATGGCAGCGTTATTAACGTCAGCATCAAGCAAGATATCAAAAGCGTAACAGTCCGAATATCCGATACGGGCATTGGTATTTCCCTTGAGGACCAGAAGCGTATATTCGAGCGATTTTTTAAAGCTGATCGTTCCCACAGTCGTAAATATGGCGGTAGCGGTATGGGACTCGCCATCGTTAAACAGATCGTATCGCTTCATCAAGGCGACATTCGAGTGGAAAGTGAACCCGGCCAAGGAACGACCGTCATTGTCACCTTGCCAATCACAACGCCACCAGATTAGTTAGATTCATAGGGTATCATTCGGATTATCTAAACCGCATTTTCCATGATACAGCATAATGTGCAGTTTCCTTGGACAACGTAGCATTTTTTTGCTTGTTCATACTCCGTTCATATTGTCGTCATAGGGAGTACATCTTCTTTCGTTAAGCTTTCATTAGCGGCTCGTTAAGGTAGCCCAACAAACAGAATGGGACAGGAGAAGTTGAGCGTGAAACGAAGAGAGGTAATGAAAATGAGGAATGGAACGAGAACAAATAAAGTACGAAGCATTTTGCTTAAAATAATAGGAACAATAATTATAGCAATCGTGCTTTTTCTAGCCGTTGTCTATACAGTTAATATTATCAGCAGCAAATCAGAGCAAGGAAAAATACAATCCTATGGTCAGTTCGTACCTGTAGATGGGAAAAAAATGAATGTTTTGATTCAAGGAAAAGGCGAAGAGACCGTCGTGTTACTACCAGGTTATGGAACAGCAGCACCAGCACTTGATTTTAAACCGCTAGTAGAAGAGCTATCTCCATTTTACAAAGTCATCGTTATTGAGCCTTTTGGTTATGGATTAAGTGATCTAACCGAAAAGGAACGAAACACAGAGAATATTGTAAGTGAAATTCATGAAGCTTTACAGAGTCTTAAAATTGACCGATATATTCTAATGGGTCATTCCATTGCAGGCATTTACGGACTGGATTATGTGAACAAATATGAAAACGAAGTGAGTGCTTTTGTCGGGATTGATAGCAGTGTTCCAACGCAAGGTGGTATGGATGCTGAATTACCAATAAAAACGTTTAAATTTCTCAAAAAATCAGGTTTAGCCAGATTGGTAATGAAACTAACTGGTGACCCATATGCTGGACTACCCTATGATGATGAAACAAAAGAACAAATGAGAATTCTTTCTCTAAAAAACATGTATAATTCCAGCACCTCAAACGAAATGGAAAATATTTATCCTAATTTTAAAGCAGCTAAAAATTTAACATTCCCAAAAAATCTGCCCCTTATTTTCTTTATACAAGCGAATAATACAGATGTGGAAAGATGGATACCACTACATGAAGAGCAAGTCAAAAATTCTGTTCATGGAAAAGTAATGACACTTGAAGGAGAACATTATTTACACCATACCAAATCAAAGGAAATCGTTGAAAACTTCAGGAGCTTTATGAAAGAAATAAAATAAGTGCACTGAAAAAGACACCTTCACTATTTTCTACAAATGTATAAGTGATATAAAAAACCGTCCTTTGGTCATATCCCTGTCAAGTAGACAGATGAAAGAAGCTATGCAGCCAGCGCGTGCGGATACTCAATCGGTGCGCGCTGTTTGAGTTAAGACTGAAATCACTCGTAGTTATAAAAGTAGAGACAACAACAGGCAGGTGAGCGTATCGTCCAATTGCTGAACGAGCCAGTGATGCTGGGTGACCAGCTGCCTTCGGAAAGACACGACATTGAGCTGAGGCGCATAAGTTTTGGGTATGGTGACCAGCCTGTACTGCGGGATGGTGAGCATGTTTATGCCATTCCGTTCTTTCACAGCGCTTGTAGGGCCTTCTGGTAGCGGAAAAAGTACGGCCTGTATGCACGATTATGGAAAAGACAGCATGAAGGAAGAGAGTCATAATCTGTATGAAATCATGATACAAACATTAAGAAACCGCCCCCGGAGGATGCCATATCATATCTCCAGGGGCGGTTTCTTGTGCTGTTATTTAGAATCATCGGCTATGACAGCTTGTACGGGCTGCCTGTCACGAAGCAATGGTAACAATAGCATCGCTCCGACCAAAAACAAGCCGGCGCTCACGGTATATACGGTGTTCAGGGAGGATTCGTGTTTGAGTGTTCCGCCGATACTCATACCGACGACCATCATCCCAGAGAACAGGGGAGAGAGGGCACCACCGACGCGGCCGATAAAAGCAGCTTCGGCGTTTTTCATCATCATTGTGTTGATACCGATATGAATGCAAGGATAAAATAGGCCGCTGAAAACTTGTAGTGCCATTGTCAGCACAATATTGTGTGACCATCCGACACCAAAGGTTGTCAGTGTGCTGACCAAAAGTCCGGCCACCAGCAGCAATTGCGGCTGTGCTTTTTTGGCAACCCCCATAATCAGGCCGCCTCCCACCAGCATAGCCGCTCCGTTCGCCATTAACGGCCATTGCAGGAATTCCTTGTTTTGTCCAAGGTTCTCGATGGCGACAAAAACCATTAATGGTTGAATAAGTCCGACCGCCAGCCCAATTACGGTAAATGTTCCCCCAAGCGTGCGAAGTGTGCGGTTATTCCATACATAACGTATTCCTTCTTTAAGCTCTTGAATGAAATGAGTTGGTTGATCATCTATCTCAAGTGATTGTTCATCTTGTGGAATGCGAGTCAGAACAAGCGCCGAGATGAGAAACAATATTCCGGTTATAGACATTGAAGTGAAAATTCCAAAGTGTTGATAAATAAATGTACCGATAACAGGGCCGATAACCATAAATAATGCCATGAGAGATTGAAAAAGGGCCATCACTCCCTGTAGCTGTTCTGGTGCTACATGCTGCTTAAATATCTTCATCGCAGACGGCTGAGAAAATTGAGATAGAATGGCTGAAAAGAAAGTGGACAGCAAAAGCACCTGCCATGACCCGTACCATAATGCCAACAAAACAATAAAAATAGAGGCCGCGGATAGCAAATCGCAACTAATCATGGTCCGTTTGGGCCGCCAACGGTCCGCGAATGTTCCTCCAATGATAGCGAACAGAAAAATAGGCATGAATTCAGCAACCGAAATGAGCGATACGTATACGGGATCATTATTAGTCAAATCTGTTACATACAACAGTATGGCAAAGTTGCGCACCCAAATGCCCAAATTTAGCAGCGCATTGGAGGCGATAATGGTCCTTATATATGGATTTTTAAACAACAACAAACTCTCCTTTCCTGTTTTCAGGGCGCAAACCCCTTGAAATATCATTTTTATAAACAAAATATATTTTTGTCTATATAATAATAGATAATATAATAAATTAACTACTGATTAGTCAAATGTGTTTTGAAATCATGAAGAAAGTAGAGCATGGAAAATAAAGAGGTCAATGATACTTAAGGACGTGAATTAGAATAGTGGTAAAAGTACTCACTTTAAACTTGTGAATTGGGAATGATAACTAAACGAAAAAAAAGATCAACATAATAAGTATTATGTTAACTAAAATGTTTATCTAGTAATAGGGATCTGAATCCGATGTACCTTTTAAAATCATAGTGATATAATTACGCGTACATGCCTGAAAAGGAGCGAATGGAACGTAAATGAACTTTCAAGTAGATTTTTTATCTTTTTTTGTAATTCAGGTAGATGGAAAAGAAGGACAGGGTGGTAAGTCCTATAAGCATTACGCTACAATGGACGACTACGATTATGACGAAAGCGATGTTAAAAAATTTCTGGACGGGGAATTTGCTCGTATTAGCAAGCGTAAGGTTGAAAAAAACCCCAGCACAGAGCAGGCACCGACCAAAATCGGCCGCTTTATCGTCGAACCGGAGCATGAATTGAGCAGTAATCCGAATTTCAATATGTTCGCCCGACTGCGGGCAGCAGAGGATAAGGAAGATTTTAAAAATGCTTGTGACGATCTGGTGCGGATGTATCTGGATACGAGCGCAGTACGCGGCGGAGCGCTAATCATTGTACAGGCTACCTTGAATACACACTCGGATGATCCGTTTATTTTTGTGCTTAAATGTGATTTTGAACCTAAAATTGCCAGAATTACTGAAAGCAGTCTGGTGAGTGAGGTCGAAATGGCTATTTCTGCCCGTAATATGAAATCCATCATGTATCCTTACATGCTTGAGGAAGGGATGAACGATGAGTGGGAGCTTAAAATTCACCAGTCTTCGCATGCCCGGTATTTTGAAGATTTTTTGAAATTCGTGACCTATGAGCAATCCATGCCGGAAATCGTCAATGAGCATGTCATGGGCTTCGTTCAGAACTATGTAGAAACCAAATGGCCGGATGCATCTAATGAGGAAAGACAGCAGGAAGAGCGCGATCTGGAATTGTGGGCGGCTAGCGAAAAACGGGATCTGCAAGGGAAATGGGAACCCCTTCAGGTCGTAGAGGCTGCACAGCATATTGTCGAGCTGAAACCAGAAATTGAAGTTCGTTTCAAACTAGATGATACTGCCGTGCGTGGGCTACTGTCCGACTTTGGCGCCAAACTGCATATCACGAAACTTCATGATAGATATGCACTTATTATTGAAGGTGATGCATTTACGTTTGAAAAGGGATTTTCACCGATTGAGTTGCTCCAACCTGAATCGTTTGAAACGGTGGCTGAGCGGCTAAAAGAGAAACGCCAGCATGAAAATGAGGACGTGGATGGCGATACGCCACCTTGGTAATTCGAATGCATAGCAGGACGACAAACTGAACTTTTACATTATAATGACTAAAAAACTGGCCTCTCAACGGATATTACCGCTGTGGAGGCCAGTTTTGTTTAGTATTTATGTTCGCGATCTACATATGAACTTTGCTAATTTGATCCTTCAGCTTGTCCGCAGATTGAAGCAATCTTGCACGTTCCTCGTCATTGAGCGGAAGATCCAAAATTTCACGTACCCCATTGTGATCTACGATACTTGGAACACCTAAATATACGTCAGATACTCCGTTATAATTTTCCAGCAAGGTGGACACATTAAGTACCGACCCCTCGTCCCCGAGAATGGCGGCTACGATTCGGTCGAGAGCCAGCCCGATAGCATAAGAAGTTGCGCCTTTAGCATCTATAATTTCATAGGCAGCATTCTTGGTATTTTCAAAAATTTCATTTTTCGTTTCTTCACCCAGTTCCAGTGGAGTTCCAGCTACGTTGGCTGTGCTCCATACAGGTAACTCGGAGTCACCGTGTTCTCCAATAATATGGGCGTGGATGCTTCGTGGATCGATGCCCTTTTGCTTCCCGATCAAATAACGGAAGCGTGCGCTGTCCAGCAACGTACCTGACCCAATGACTCTGCTTGAAGGCCAACCACTGCGTTTCCAAGAGATGTAGGAGAGAATGTCCACTGGATTGGTAGCGATCAGCAAAATGCCATGTGTATTGACCTTGACGATATTATCAATAATACTTTCAAAAATTTCGGCATTACGCTTCAGCAAATCAATGCGCGTTTCTCCCGGCTTTTGTGAAGCACCTGCTGTAACAATAATGATATCTGCATCACGGCAGTCTTCATAATCACCTGCCCACACTTTGACACCACCGAGAAAGGGAAGCCCATGATTCATATCGAGCATTTCCCCCTTCGCCTTTTTGACGTTGACATCAATAAAGACAAGTTCTGACATGCGTTGGCGCAGCAGTAGGGTATAGCCGGTTGTTGTACCAACCGCTCCCATGCCGACAATGGCCACTCTACTTCGTTTGTAAGGTTTTAAGCTCATAAAATCCTCATCTCCTTCTCGGGTTGAATACCTTTTCATTTTGGGGTATTTCTTAAAAATTTATCTTTCCAACTTAGTGTACCGTATATATTTACCCACCGCAAAGAAATATGACATTTTTCCTTGACTTCAAAGACGAGCTCGCTAATAATTAATCGAATGATAAGAACACGCACTAAAGCGTTGCAGCACCGATATTGACGCATGAAATTATGGAAAGAGGATTCGGCATATGGACTTATTTCGAAAAAAAACAGGACTGCTCCCGCATGAGGAAAGCGGATCTACAGGTCACTTAAAGAGAACAATGGGTGCCTTTGATCTCACCATGCTAGGTGTAGGATGTATTATCGGTACTGGGATTTTTGTTATTACTGGCAAGGCAGCAGCAGAAAATGCAGGTCCTGGATTGATGCTCTCCTTTGTTATTGCAGGTATTGCCTGCGTACTAGCAGCCTTGTGTTATGCGGAGCTTTCATCTACAGTTCCCGCAGCTGGGAGCGCTTATGCGTATAGTTATATTGTATTTGGAGAAATTTTGGCCTGGGTACTGGGTTGGGACCTGATTCTGGAATACGGAGTGGCGGCCGCCTCTGTGAGTAGTGGATGGTCTGCTTACTTTCAAGGCTTGCTGGCTGGATTTGATGTACATTTACCGCTGGCTTTAACCGCAGCCTTCGATTCAACTAAGGGAACCATTATTGATCTACCAGCCGTGTGCATCATTATGCTCATCACACTGTTACTGAGTCTCGGAGCCAAGGAGACGGTCCGATTCAATTTAATAATGGTTTGTGTTAAAGTCGGAGTTGTATTGCTATTTATTGGGATCGGTATCTTTTATGTTAAGCCTGACAACTGGACACCATTTTTGCCTTATGGTTTTTCTGGTGTTTTGAGTGCTGCGGCAATCGTATTTTTTGCTTATCTGGGTTTTGATGCCATCTCAACTGCAGCCGAAGAGGTTCGCAATCCGCAGCGGAATATGCCCATCGGCATTATTTCTTCTCTAGCGATCTGCACGGTACTGTATATTGCGGTTTCAGTTGTACTAACAGGAATGGTACCTTATACGCAGTTGGGGGTAAGTGATCCTGTTGCGTTTGCTCTCCGCTTTATTCATCAGGATTTTGTTGCCGGATTGATTTCAGTCGGTGCGATTGCGGGGATGACCACCGTTTTACTGGTGCTGTTGTTTGGTCAAACGCGGTTAATTTTCTCTATGTCACGTGATGGCCTTTTACCCGTTTTTTTATCCAAAATAAATGCCAAAACTCAAACACCGATACGAAGCACTTGGCTGGTGGGCAGCATTATCGCATTGGCTAGTGGATTGTTTCCATTACATGCACTGACCAATTTGACGAGTATTGGAACCCTGTTCGCTTTTGCTGTGGTATCGGTAGGGGTTATCGTGTTGCGCAAGAAACGCCCTGATTTGAAAAGAGGCTTTACCGTGCCGTGGGTGCCGTTGCTCCCGCTTTTAAGTGCTTTGGTTTGCATCGGTCTGATGCTTCAGCTTCATATTAGCACCTGGATTGGATTTATTGTGTGGCTCCTGCTTGGATTGCTGATCTATTTCTTCTATGGATACCACAAAAGTTTGTTGAACCGTAAATCTTAATAAATTCTAGTATAAAAAAAGCCGGCATCCTGCACTTTTGTGAAGGGTCCGGTTTTTTTTGACATTACGCGAAAAGTGTCACATAGAGGCGTTTATGGTATAATTCTGTTTCAGATAAGCTTTTGGCACGTGATTACAGCATGCCATCGAGGGAGGATTTTTATATGAAACTGCGCTGGCGTGCGCTCTTAGGGGGAGTACTGCTACTGACGGGCACTCTACTGACTGCCTGTTCTGCTGAAGCCCCAGAAACGTTAACTAAACCTCCGATTGAGGAACCTGATGACCAGGGTCAGACGATTACTATTAATCCACCAGTGACTCCAAAGGTGGGCGATCCCAACGCCAAATATGTAGTTCAGACGCGAATAGCGGATTTTCATTTAATTGATAACAATAAAGGGTTAGTTTGGGGAGTTACCCATAATGAGCTCCGGCTTTATGATACTCATGATGGCGGAAAGACATGGAATAATATTTCCCCCTCCGAAAATGTCCAATTTCAAGACAAACTTGAATATGGAAAGGACATCAGTTTCACTGATTCTCGTCACGGTTGGGTTGTCCGTCAAAATTTGGACAAAACAGCAACCGTCATTCTGAGAACAGCAGATGGAGGACAGAGCTGGGATGTTTCAGCGCTTCCAAGCGGGGATCATGTGAGCTCGATTCAATATGTAAATCCAACTACTGGCTGGATCATGGCATATGTAAAACTGAATGAGCAGGATCAACAAAAACTGTTGTATCACACCACTGACGGGGGAGCCACGTGGAATAAAGTTGCGCAAAGTTCTGGTACGACATCCAACAAAACAGGCTCAGGTTTACCCGATCGGGGCAGTCTGGCAGGAATGAGCTTTTCTTCCAACAATCAGGGATTTGTAGCGATCAATCTGGATAGCAGTGTTAAGTTATACAAGACTTCGAATCAAGGGAAAACCTGGACTCCGGTAGCTAACAGAATACAAGGCTGCCCTCAGGCCAAAGCAGAAGCTCAGCAGTCTCTGAAAGGGAGCAGTTCCTCGTATTGGATTCCGGTTCTTTGCTATGGGGCTAACGGCACAAAATATAATGGACTGTTTACAAATGATACAGGGGCCCAATGGAGCGGTGTGCCTTTGGGTCTGAGTAGCAACATTAATTCTATTATCCCTGGACGTACGTTTCTAAACGAAAAGGAAGGGTGGATCATAACTGAAACCGGAATGAGCCGTACATTGGATGGGGGAAAGACGTGGACAAGTCTCACAGGCAACAAAGTGCTACCTTTGAAGCTAAAAGACTACCCACGATCGGTCAAGCTCCGTTTCGCTTCTTCTTCGGTGGGTTGGCTCCTTTTGGAACGCCTTGATGATAAGAAGTCACTGCTGCTGAAGACGACGGACGGCGGTGCGAACTGGAGAATTTTATAATCGCTATAAAGCTGATTGCCCTGGGGTGTTTTTCCCAGGGCGTTTTATTTTTAAAAAATTTAAATTTTATACGACTATATGTGAAAAAAATCACAAACCAACGAATAAGCCGCTGTTATACTAAACCTGTAAACAACGATAGGAGTGATAATCATGACAGCGAATCAGGATCATATGTTAACCCAATACTACCTTCAATTTTGTTATACTTGCCAGGATGCCTATGGTTGCACGACTGAAGAGGACTGCAAGCAGTGTGCAGAGCGTTACGCTGAAGACGAAGATCATGAAGTTCTGGATGAAACACAACGTTATCTCCAGCTTGTACATGTGTAAATTGATGCATCATTCTGATATCGCCATATCTTGAGCCTCCCGGACTATTCCGTGGGGGCTCTTGGCGTTCTTGAGAGTTGCTATCAAATTTGGGCAGGAACATACATATACTGTTATAGAAAGCTTAGGTCAGGTCAGGATGCCCGGTAGTTTCCCTGTGGAATGCCTGGCGGAGAGGAGTGCGGTGCATGGGATTTGAGTCATTATGGATGTTCGATTGGCTGGGCACGGTACTGCCCGTATTTTTCGTTGTCGTGTTGGGAATTGTCGTGTTGTCTGCAGGTAGGGAAGTCATGGAATGGAGTCGGAATAAAAGACAGCCTGTATTGACGGTCGGTTCCCGAATTACAGCCAGAAGGACACATCTCCAACAGAGGCGGCAGGAGGAACAAGGGACTCGTACCTATACTTTCTATTACGTAACCTTCGAGGTGGAGAGTGGCGACCGGATGGAGTTCAAGGTATCTGGGGAAGAATATGGTCAATGCGCTGAAGGTGATGAGGGACGGCTTACTTTTCAGGGTACAAGGTATATCGGGTTTCAGCGTCTTAATCGCTATAGCTTGGAACAGGTTAAAATGTAGATTTCAGTCTAATGTTCTTGGATTCATTTACAGCCTTCTGCGAGAAATCAGGGTAGGGGGCTGTAGATGTTTCTTGTACAGCACATTTTGGTACATATATACTAGAACAGAGTAGTTCAGAGGAGGAATGATTTGTGTCATTTGAGGGACAAGTTGTTATTGTAACAGGAGCGGCGCATGGCATCGGGAAAGAGGTCGCTTTTGCCTACGCTGCTCAGGGTGCCCATGTTGTATTTGCGGACCACAATGAGGAAGAGGGTGCCGCAGCCGCTGCAGCAGCCCGGAACGAGGGCTATCAGGCCATTTTTATTCCTTGTGATGTGCGGAAGGAAGAGGATATTGTAGCGCTAATCCGTGCCACGGAAGAAGAATACGGTACGATTCATACGCTAATTAACAACGCTGGCGTGTCCAAATGGAAATCTCCATATGAGTTAACGATAGAAGAATGGGATGACATTTTGAATACAAACGTACGCAGCTGTTTTATTGCCACTAGGGAAGCGGCTAAGGTAATGAAACGAAACGTAGAAGGTGGCTCTGTGGTCAATATGACCTCTACACGAGCTTTCATGTCAGAGCCGGATACAGAAGCCTACGCGGCATCCAAAGGAGCCATTGCGGCCCTTACACACGCGATGGCTATGTCGCTAGGAAAGGACGGGATTCAGGTCAATTGCATCAGTCCAGGGTGGATTGAAACCGGGGATTATGAGCAACTGCGTGCAGAAGACCATCAACAGCATCCGTCTGGGCGAGTAGGAACCCCTAAAGACATCGCACGGGCCTGTCTGTATTTGACACAACCCGGCAATGATTTTGTAACAGGCACGAATCTGGTAGTAGATGGTGGCATGACGCGCAAAATGATTTATGAGCCATAATAAAAGCCTAAATGAGTAGTCCCAGTCTTGGGGCTATTTTTTTGTTTTTCTGGACTGTCACCCATTGGGCATTTGTACCATACGATAGGGTATGTGATGGAGAAGCGAGGAGGGGACGCGGTGGCTGTAATCAAGACCAACTCAGAGGATGTAAGGACCCTCGCCCGACTGATGCGGGCTGAGGCCGAAGGCGAAGGAGAGCAGGGAATGCTCATGGTCGGTAATGTTGGGGTGAACCGGATTTTATCCAATTGCCTGGATTTCCAGGGCATACGTATGATGAATGACATGGTGTTTCAAAGCCCCGGCGGGTTTGAGGCTACTCAGAAGGGGTATTTTTATCAGAAAGCCCGTGATCGGGACATTCGACTTGCCCAGCGTGTAATCAATGGAGAGAAAATACGTCCGGCATCCAATTCATTATGGTTTTTCAGACCTGCCGGAGACTGCCCAGATACCTGGTATAGCCAGGTCAATACCGGACGTTTTAAAGCCCACTGCTTTTTTAGCCCGACTGTACAGGATTGTCCTAATGTATATTAGACAATTTACAGAATGGCTTGAAGAATTAAATTTAAACCATTTTAGGAGGAATTTACATGATTTCACAGCAAGCTTACCGTCCCGTATCTTATGCTTCCGGCAATGGGTATCCCGAATGGCCAAGAGGGATGACTCCAATCGGAACCATGCAGCCTATGACTGGCTTTCCACCTCAAGTAAGTAGTGGCAGCCCTATGACACCAACGGGTACCGTAGTGCAGGTTCAGACTCCGCAATACGAGCAATCATACATCGAAAATATTTTACGCTTGAACTTAGGAAAAACGGGAACCTTTTATATGACCTATGAAAATAACCGGGAATGGAATGCGAAAATATTCAAAGGCATTCTGGAAGCAGCAGGTCGGGACCACATTATTATTAGTGATCCGGCGACGGGCAAACGGACCATTCTACTAATGCTAAACCTGGACTATGCAACATTTGATGAGCCGTTGTTGTACCAATATCCCGGCGTCATCGGGAACCCGGGTGCATCCCCGGTTCGCTGATGCCTTCATATATATGAGTCTACATCCTCTGCCAGACGGCAGGGGATGTATTTTGTTTATAATCTTTCTCAAATATAGTAGCTTTCTTGATGGTAAGCGGCGAAAACGAGAGCTTTACAACCTAAATGATAGAGGAGCTGTTTTTTCTGACATTGCTTGTGGTTTGACTGTATAGAGTATAGTTATATAATTAAATATAAGCTGATGAATGATCTAATCATTTATGCGGAATATGGCTTTGGAAGCCGGAAGGAGTGAATGTGTTGGGAAGTTGACGCTGCTTATGATGTGTTATCGTTCTGTCTATGATGAAACTATCCGAAGGAGGTGCGCCTGTCTGCCGTAATGACGGCTGATGGGGAGCATATTGAGTGACCCTTTACCGAGTATGTTTAACTTATTTATTGTTTTTGCATTAGTACTATTGAATGGTTTTTTTGTATCTGCGGAATTTGCCATGGTGAAGGTCAGAGGCAGCCGTATTGAAACATTGGTGGAAGCGGGCAATAAAAAGGCCGTGTACGCCGCCAATATGTTACACAACTTGGACGCTTATTTGTCTGCCTGCCAGTTGGGTATTACACTAGCATCGTTGGGACTAGGATGGATCGGAGAGCCGGCCATCGCACATTTGATCGAACCTGTATTTACAGCCGCCGGATTAGGAGCGGTATATGTGCACGGTACTGCCGTGGTTATTGCATTTATTGTCATTACGATTCTGCATATTGTCTTGGGTGAATTGGCGCCCAAAACGATAGCTATTCGTAAATCTGAGACCATTACGCTGTATTCAGCCATGCTGATGACTTGGTTTTACAAGTTGATGTATCCATTCATATGGGCGTTGAATGGAATGGCGAACAGCCTGCTGCGTTTATTCCGTCTGGAGCCGGTATCCGAGAATGACGATTCCGCGCATACCGGAGATGAAATACGCATTCTGATGAAAGAAAGCAATAAGAGCGGACTAATTGATAATACGGAATTGGCGCTTGTTGATAATATATTTGATTTTACCGACACGACCGCCAGGGAAATCATGATTCCGCGAACTGAGATGATCTGCTTATACAGTAATGAGTCCACAGAAGAAAATCTCGCGATTGCGACGGAAAGCATGAGAACCCGTTATCCAATCTGCGCCGAAGATAAGGACCATATTATCGGCTTTATCCATATTAAGGACCTTCTACGGGCGAACACACTGGATACCCGTACGATGATTCGACCGATTCTTGCTGTCCCTGAATCTACGCAAATTAGTGATCTGCTCAAACGTATGCAGCGTAGCAAGACGCAAATCGCAATTTTGATTGATGAATATGGCGGTACATCGGGTATGGTAACACTGGAAGATATTATGGAAGAAATCGTTGGTGAAATTCAGGATGAGTTCGATCAGGAGCGTCCAAGTTGTGAGCAGATTAATGACGAGGAATTTTCCATTGACGGCATGTTATTAATTGATGAAGTGAACGATCGCTTTGGACTGGATCTTGATCATGAGGATTATGATACGGTAGGGGGCTGGCTATACTCACATGTCGAGGTTATTCCCCCACTGCCTGGCCAGTCTGTAGTGTTTGAGGGATGTATGTTCACGGTAGAAGAAGTTGAAAACAAGCGGATTTCACGTATTCGGCTGATAAAACAGCCTATCATCGTGGAAGAAGCAGGAGTCTCATAACGGAATAAATCTAGAGAGCGACCTTGAACGATGTGGGGTCGCTTTTTATTTTGTCTTCTTTACAGAATGGACATGAATTGATATGATGTTCGTGTAATTGTCAACCTTATTATAATTCTTTAGGTTGACAATAAAAAAAGAACTTCTCTACGCTGAAAATCTTATCCATTTACCTGATCATTAAATTTTGGGAGGCAAGAAGTATGAATTTACTAAACAAGGTTATAGAATGGGACTCGTTGGCTGAAAAAGCAATACACGGCAGCCGTGTATTGCTGGAAGAAGGCATAGCGGTACTGGAAGCCGACGATGAAGAATTATTACCGATTATGCAAGCTTCATTTCGGGTGCGGCATCATTTCTATGAAAAAAAAGTAAAGCTCAACATGATCATCAATGCCAAAAGTGGCCTATGCCCGGAGGATTGCGGTTATTGCTCACAATCTATCGTATCCACGGCGCCTGTGAGCAAGTACAGTATGTTGGACAAGGAATCACTATTGGCTGGAGCTAGGGAAGCAGTAGCGCGGAGAGCAGGGACCTATTGCATCGTAGCTTCCGGCAAAGGTCCAACAGATCGAGAACTGGATCAGGTGATTGAGGCAGTACAAGAAATTAATCGCACGATGCCGCTCAAAATTTGCGCCTGCTTAGGGATTCTCAAGGGAGATCAGGCACGGCGGTTGGCAAAGGCTGGGGTACATCGATACAATCATAATTTAAATACAAGTAAGGCCAACTATCCCTCGATTACAACCACACATACATACGATCAACGCGTCGAAACTGTGAAAATGGCTCAATCTCACGGAATGTCTCCATGCTCTGGCGTTATTATCGGGATGGGGGAAACGAATGAGGAAATCGTTCAAATGGCTTATGCCTTACGGGAGTTAGATGCTGACTCTATTCCGGTTAACTTCTTGAATCCAGTCCCTGGAACCCCGTTGGAGGGAGCAAAGCGAATATCACCTATCCAAGCTTTGAAGGTGCTGGCACTGTTCCGCTTCATCTGTCCATCCAAAGAAATACGCGTTGCAGGTGGACGAGAGTTGAATTTACGCTCGTTACAACCGCTATGCCTGTATGCAGCGAATTCAATTTTTGTAGGAGATTATTTAACGACAGAAGGCCAAGAGGTCACATTTGATCATCAAATGATTGAAGATCTTGGTTTCGAAATTGAGATGTGTGCCCTTTCAGCCGTATAATAGAAATTGTACAAACTTGGAAGGGAGAGTTAAACGATGAGCGAAAAAGTATTTATTAGTCCAGGTAAATATGTGCAAGGGAAAAATGTGATTGATAAAGCTGGTGAGTATGTTAAGCCATTTGGTCATACTGCCTTGGTTATTGCGGACAAGCTGGTTTGGGAGATTGCAGCCGACCGCGTGGTAAAAAGTCTGGAACAGACTGATATTACGGCGGTTAAAATTGAGTTTCAAGGGGAAGCATCCAAAAATGAAGTCAACCGCATTGCGGATCAGGGACGAAGCGCCCAGGTCGACATTGTCATTGGTGTAGGTGGTGGTAAAACGCTGGATACTGCCAAAGCCGTTAATGAACTACTCGGTTCCTCGGTTGTGATTATTCCAACAACCGCTTCTACAGATGCCCCTACTAGTGCACTATCTGTTTTGTACACTGATGAGGGTGCATTTGATACGTATACCTTTTTCAGTAAAAATCCGAGCCTGATCCTGGTGGACACGAAAGTCATTTCTCAAGCGCCGCCCTTGTTTCTCTCCTCAGGTATTGCAGATGCCATGGCGACGTGGATTGAAGCCCGTGCGGTCATTGAAGCTCGCGCAACGACAATGGCTGGTGGTTTGCCAACCTTGGCGGCAGAAGCCATTGCGTCCAAGTGTGAGGAAGTTCTTTTCGATTACGGACTGCAGGCTTACGAATCCGTGAAACGCAAAGTCGTCACACCTGCGCTTGAAGCGGTAGTGGAAGCCAATACGTTGCTAAGCGGTTTGGGCTTTGAAAGCGGCGGTTTGGCAGGCGCACATGCGATTCACAATGGTTTTACCGTTCTGGAAGGAGACATTCATCACCTGACACATGGTCAGAAGGTAGCTTTTGGCACCTTAGTCCAGCTTGCCTTGGAAAAAAGACCTTTGTCCGAGGTGGAGCGGTATATTGACTTTTATCTAAAACTCGATCTGCCTGTCACGCTGGAAGACATTAAGCTCCAGGAAGCTTCCCGAGAGGATTTGTATCGGGTAGCTCAGGCTGCTACCAAAGAAGGCGAAACTGCTCACAATCTACCATTTGCTGTCACAGCGGATGATGTGCTTGATGCGATTTTAGCGGCTGACCAGTATTCACTTGCCTACAAGGCTAAAATTGGATATAGAAACTAACCCCATACGAAATAAAGTAGAATCAAAGGTCGCTGATCAGCGGCCTTTTTCCCATTATTTAACTTGCAGCTTATGTTATGATTTTTATGGTACATAATCAGGAAATGCCGGGAGTATATTTATGGCTCCCCTAAAATTTGAGAGGGGTTTAGCGATGGCAAAATGGAATGTAGAAGATCAAGGTACTCAATATAGTATTGAGTACAAGCGTAGCTTAACTGGCGGAAAAATTATTGTAAATGGAAGCGAGCAGAAGGTTAAAAGCCAGAACGCATTTTTGAACTTGATTGATTTTCCAATTAGATTGAAAGAAAAAGCTGTAAATGTTGTTGTCATTGGCAACAAAGCAGATTTAGCCGTGGACGGTGTGTATCTTGGGTCCAATCAACCTTATGTTCCTGTGAGTAAAGTTCCCGGCTGGAGTTGGGCTTTTGTCGTGGTCAGTTTGGTTATAGGATGGCTATTTGCTGGCATCTTTGGTCTGTGTTTGGGGATATTAGGCAGTATGTTTTATGTGAAATCATCTTTATCCATGCATCAAACCACCAATCGAAGAGTTGTAAATTGTCTTATTGTCTTTTTTATCATCAGCGTGGTACAAATTGTTTTTGGAATTGCAGCGAATTCTTGGATTAACACGTTGTAAAATAGATCTAACATAGCCTATAGGATGAAGCAAGAAGGCTCTCACGCATGAAGCGGTGAGAGCCTTTTTTGCCGTGTTAGATCGCCCAATTTCCTTTACGGAAGATAGGTTCCTCAGTACCGTCCTCGGTAACGCCGTTGATGTCCATTTCACCTGAACCGATCATAAAGTCGACGTGTGTCAGGCTGGAATTCAGGCCGTTGGCAGCCAACTGCTCTTGAGTCATATCCTTGCCGCCTTTAAGGTTAAATGCATAGGCATTACCGATAGCCAAATGGTTAGAGGCATTTTCGTCAAACAACGTATTATAAAATAAAATATTTTTATCAGAGATAGGTGACTTATGAGGTACGAGAGCAACCTCGCCCAGATAGTGTGAACCTTCATCCATTTCTACGAGATGCTGAAGAGTTTCCAAACCGGTCTCTGCCTGTACATCGACAATACGTCCATTTTCAAAAGTCAGTGAAAAGTTGTCGATGATATTTCCGCTGTAGCTAAGTGGCTTGGTGCTGCTGACCTTACCGTTCACTCCCGTTTTGAGCGGAGCTGTAAACACTTCCTCAGTAGGCATATTGGCTACAAAAGTATGTCCCTGTTGGTTGACGCTTTCGGCTGCTACCCACAGATGATCTTTTGCCAATTCGATGGTGAGGTCTGTGCCTGGAGCCAGATAATGCAGCTTTTTATAGCGTTTGGCATTTAAAATATCAGATTTGCTGGAAAGGGTTTTCAAATGCTCTTTCCACGCCTCCACGGGGTTATCCAGATCCACACGCACGGTGCTGAAAATGGCATCCCACAGTTTATCCATTTGCTCTGAAGCTGGCAGATCAGGGAATACTTTGGCAGCCCACTCTGCTGAAGGATAAGCAATCAGAGACCAACTGAATTTGTCGGCCATTTGATATTCGCGGTATTGACGTAATTCATGTGACCGCACGCGCTGGGCAGCAGTAATTCGGCTGGACGGAATCCCTTTAAGCAAATCCGGATTTTCTGCAATGACATGCAGTACAGCTGCGCCATTTTCGACCTCTTCAGTCATTTCGGCTGCATACCATTTGGGAGCAATATTAAAAGTTTCATCAGGAGCTAGTTCATACTGTAATCGAGTAATGGTCTCATCACTCCATTTTACTGTAACCAGCTTGGCTCCGGCAGTATACGCTGATTTGACGATAAGTCTCACGAGTTCGGCGGACAAGATTGGCGCATGAACGATGAGTGTCTGCCCAGGATGTACATTGGCGCCGACCCGAACGGCTAACTCGGCATATTTTTGCAATTTTTGTTGAAAATCTGACATGTAACTTTCCTCCATTTCACGAAAAGCCTTAAACAAGGCTTGGGTAACTTGCACAGTTTTTTTGCAAATTCCACACATAGCTTATATATTGTACAATGTAACGAAAAGGTTCACAAATCAGTTTTGGTACTATTTAGTGAAAATGAAAGGGCGGATAGATGAATGACAGAGCAAAATTCACCTCAGGAAGTGAAAGAAGTACATATTCAACAGGCACAAATGACAAAAGATGAGAATGGTGCTTATCTGGGCCAAGTGGTATTTGGAGTAGACGGACAGAGTTCTGTATATGAAATCACATTCCACAGTAAAAGGGGAAAGGAATGGGATTACAGTCTCCATTTTGCAGGAGAGCCACGGGTGGAGGAAGAGATGCTGCAAATGGATAGCTGGATTGAAGAGAACGATGATTTGTTCGATTATTTACTAGATACGGCATGGAGCAAATTACCCGAGTAATGTAAACATGGTCTATTTTCGTGACAAGCGGATTATATTTAGCAGTGTCCGCATAATCTGCTGACATGGGGGAAGCCTAAAGGTCGATATTAACAGGAAATTCCATGTGAATAGGAGGGTGAAGCTTTGGCAAATCATCTGTTCACCGAAGGAATGACGGCAAATGAAGAGGCTGCTCCCGATCTCCTGAGCTTACGGACGCTGTTTGTAAATATGTGTTTTATTGGAGAGCCGGGAAGCCGCTCCTGGGTGCTGGTGGATACGGGGATGACAGGATTTACAGACTCGATTATACGCCTGGCAGAGGAACGGTTCGCTGGCCCTCCGATCGCTATTGTGCTTACACATGGTCATTTTGATCATGTAGGTTCGGTTATTGAGTTGGTACAGCATTGGGGTACACCTGTTTATGCACATCCTTTGGAATTACCTTATTTGACGGGAATGAAGGATTATCAAAAACCTGACCCTAGTGTAGGGGGAGGTTTAATGTCGGGCATTTCCTTCTTATACCCCAATGATGCTATAGATCTCGATGATCGCATCACATCCCTGCCCCAAGATGGCAGTGTCCCCGGTGCCCCTGGTTGGAAGTGGCTGCATACGCCAGGACATACACCTGGTCATGTATCGCTTTTTCATGAGCGAAGAAGGTTAATGGTGGCCGGTGACGCTTTTATTACGGTGAAACAGGAATCGGCACTGGCCGTTATTTTACAGGAAAAAGAAATACATGGACCTCCTGCGTATTTTACAACAGATTGGCAAGCTGCGCAGCGTTCGGTGGAAATGCTGGCCAAGTTAAAGCCTGAGATTGCAGTCACAGGACATGGTCATTACATGCGTGGTGCTGAGCTGACAGATCAGCTGGAGCGACTGGCGGGAGATTTTGAGCACATGGCTGTACCCAAACAGGGACGTTATGTGTAGTGATGTGTGAAGGACGATGCCTTGCGGGGCATCGTTTTTTGTGTGGACGTGGAATTTTTTTGCTCAGCATGGTATAGTCAAGCCAAAAGCTAAACGCTTTCATTAAACATCGTCATTTCATCAAGGAGGATTTTTTGATGACACAACAACATGCTGCAATTGGTGATCTTTATTATGGAATACCGGCGATTCGTCTTAAATTTGGACGATATGAAGCGGTTGCCCTGCCGGGAAACGGCGCAAATCTGATTTCTTTTCGTGACAATGAAACGGGATATTCTTTTCTGCGTGAGCCAGATGCTGAGAGCATAGAGGCTTTTAAGCAAAGCCCGTCCGTTTACGGAATTCCTTTCCTGTTCCCTCCGAATCGGTATGAGGATGGAAAATTCCTGTGGAATGGTGTTACATATGAGCTGCCGATAAATGAAGAGGCGACCCACAACCATTTGCACGGCTTTTTACACACTGTTCGGTGGGAGGTTGAGGACTACGGTTCCGGGGAGCAAGGTAGCTATGTGGTAATGAATCAGCATGTAAGGGAAGGACATCCCATGTTCCGCTATTTACCCTTCACCTTTACCATGAAGTTAACGTACAGCCTGGACGAATTTGGCCTGCATCAGCGTTATGTGATCCATAACGAGGGCGATCAACCGATCCCCAACTTATTTGCCTTTCACACAGCGATTCGCGTTCCGTTCGTACCCGATAGCTCGCCTGAGGATTACAAGATTAAGGTCACAATCGGTGAGCGTCGTGAGCTGACGGAACGGTTGTTGGCCACAGGTCAGTTCCAGCCTTTATCTCTGGAAGAGGAACTGCTGAAGACGACGGGAGTTAGTCCTTATTTTGCCTCTATGGATAATCATTACACGGCAGCTCCGCAAAATGGACGCAACTACATGGAACTGACACACAGTAAGACAGGGGCTACCCTCGTATACGATGTAGGTACAGCTTATAAGCATTGGATGATCTGGAATAACAAAGCGAACAAGGAATTCATCTGTCCTGAACCGCAAATGAACATGATCAATGCACCGAATCGTCCGGACCTACCAGCTGAGGAGATCGGATTGATTGCACTGGCTCCAGGCCATATTTTTGAGGCAACCAGCCGTTTGTATTGTATAACACCTAATAAATCGAAATCCTAGCATTTAATTTATCCTTATAAGCCTGTATCGTGTCCAACGGTGCAGGCTTTATTTGGGTATGTAAAGCACAGGTAAGGGACAATGGGGAAGGAGGACGAAAAAGGTTGCAGAATGCCAAGCAGTCATAGTATGATACGAAACAGGAGATGATCAGATGAATTTTCCTTTTCAAGCCGTCAAACGCAAGCAAATCGCCGATGAAGTAGCTGAACAGCTGCAACGAAAAATTGCTGCTGGTGAATGGAATGTGGGCACAAAGATTCCAACCGAGCCTGAGCTCATGAAGCTATTCGGAGTCGGGCGGTCTACAGTGCGTGAAGCGGTTAGCGTTCTGGTACATGCCGGTCTATTAGAGAAAAAGCAAGGACACGGAACTTTTGTCTGCCAACCGACGACTTCTCAAGAGCCATTGGATTACCGTCTAAGCCGTGCTGAAATTATTGAAGTTTATGAAGTACGGAGTGTATTGGAACTAGAGATTGCCAGATTGGCTGCATTACGTCGTAATGACGAGGATTTACACTTAATGCGTGCGGCGCTGGACCGTCGTGCTGCAACTTTGGCCGCTGGAGATTTGTCTGGGTACTTAGATGCGGATATCATTTTTCACTTGGCTGTTGCCGGAGCTACACGCAACAAGGTGCTTACAGACGTATATGGCAGCTTTGTAGAGGCCATTCGCAAGGCATTGAACAATCTCATTACCGATCCAGCGATGCAAAATCATTTTACTTTGCAGCATGAAAAAATATATGAAGCAATCCGGGATCAGGATGGCAAGGCTGCCGAGCTGTATAGCATTCAACATTTGGACGGCACCAAGCTGGAGCTGCAAAAGCATATGGGAAGTTCATAAATTTTTTTACTCTTAAACATCAGATGATCAGATGAATGATAAAACGGATTTTAAGTCTTCTACTCGAACATCTCCTAAAATCAATCCAAAGGTGGTATCTGTATGCGTAAAATATGGGTGTTGGACACAACGTTAAGAGATGGAGAGCAATCACCAGGAGTTAGCTTAACCAGCACAGAAAAGGTGGAAATTGCTCTTCAGCTGCAAAAGTTAGGCGTAGATCGGATTGAGACTGGCTTTCCAGCAACCTCGCCTGGTGAGATTATCAGCATGCAGGAGATTGCCAAACAGGTTACCCAAGCAACACTGGTTGGTTTTGCACGCTCGAAGGAACAGGATATTGATGCAGTCAGAGAGGCGCTACAAGGAGCTGAGGATGCCTGTCTTCATTTGTTCCTGGCTACCTCGCCCATTCACCGCCAACATAAGCTGCGAATGGATAAAGCGAAAGTATTAGAGACCGCTGCAGCTGCCATTCGTTATGGACGCAAGTATTTCAGCAAGGTAGAATTTTCAGCAGAGGACGCCAGTCGTACCGAGCTGGACTTTATTTGTGAGGTCGTGGATATGGCGATTCGTGCTGGAGCGACAGTCGTCAATTTACCGGATACGGTGGGATATGCCTCGCCGGACCAGTTCGGTGAAATGTTTAGAATTGTAAAACAACAAGTGCCCGGTATCGAAAAAATACAACTTAGCACACATTGTCATGATGATCTTGGTATGGCAACAGCTAACACGCTGGCGGCTATCCGTAATGGTGTAGACCAATTTGAAGGTACCATCAATGGCATCGGTGAGCGAGCCGGAAATACACCTATCGAGGAAGTTGCACTGGCCCTTGACACTAGAACCGAGCTCTATGGTGCACAAACGAGTCTGGTTTTGGAGGAGTTGTATGCCACCAGTCGCCTGGTGAGCAAACGTACGGGGATGTCGGTACCGGGAAACAAGGCCATTGTTGGAGCCAATGCGTTTGCGCACGAGTCTGGTATACATCAGGACGGAATGCTTAAAGAGCGTACAACGTATGAGATCGTGTCCCCTGAGCGTATTGGTCTGAAGACAAGTAAACTTGTATTGGGCAAGCACTCGGGTAGACATGCATTTAAAGAAAAACTGGCGGACATGGGGTTTGAAGCTTTGACGGAGGAACAGCTGCAAGAGGCGTTCCGCAAATTCAAGGACTTGACGGATAAGAAAAAACAGGTGTTGGATGAAGATTTGCTCGTCCTGATGGATGAAAGCCGCAATGCCTCGCCTCAAATTTACACACTGGATTCCATTCAGGTGTCCTATGGCAATCAGTCGGTTCCAGTCGCATCCATTCGGTTGAGTAAACAAGATGGGACAGCAATTGATGAAGTAGCAATGGGTAACGGTTCTGTAGATGCGATTTTCCATGCTATAGACAAGGCCAGTGGTGAAGAAGAGGTGGAGTTGGAGGATTATTCGATCCAATCTGTAACATATGGCAAAGATGCGTTGGGGGAAGTACACGCCATTTTGAGGCAAGGTGAGTACACAGCACTGGGAAGAGGCACAAGTACTGATATTTTGGAAGCTAGCGCCAAAGCTTACATCGATGCGCTGAACAAGCTACTGAGTAGAAAAGAAGTCCATGGCAAAAGAAATATCACCATTAGCTGAACTTAGTGACCCAGGATAGTAGCCGAAATCTCCTTTTGCCTCCTCTGGCCTCATCGTAAAAAAGCGCTTGCAAAATAAATGATAACATTTGAAATTTAATGTATAATAGGCAAGAGAGATCACCATATTTTGTCTGAATTACATAGGCCAAGAGGAGGAAATGAGTTGAACTACCGCATCGAAAAGGATACGTTGGGCGAAATCAAAGTACCGGCAGACCGTCTGTGGGGAGCGCAAACACAGCGCAGTAAGGAAAATTTCCCGATTGGTTCGGAGAAAATGCCATTAGAGGTCATACAGGCGTTCGCGGTGCTTAAAAAGAGCGCGGCGATCAGTAACTATAAGCTGGGTAAGCTATCACAGGAGAAGCAGGATGCCATTATTTATGCAGCAGACGAAATTCTCGCAGGGCGAGTTGATGACCATTTCCCATTGGTTGTATGGCAGACAGGGAGCGGTACGCAGTCCAATATGAATGTAAATGAAGTGATTGCTCATCTGGGAAGCCAATGGTTACAAGAGCAGGGAAAAGATACGAAGCTGCATCCCAATGACGATGTGAACATGTCGCAAAGCTCAAACGATACGTTTCCTACAGCGCTTCATGTAGCGGGTGTCATTGCAGTGGAGGATCGTTTGTTGCCTGCCATCGATAAGCTGAAAGAGACTTTTCAACAGAAGTCAGAGCAATTCAAGGATATTATAAAAATTGGACGAACCCATTTACAAGATGCGACACCGCTTACGCTGGGCCAGGAAATAAGCGGCTGGTATGCCATGCTGGACAAGAGCAAGCGAATTATCATCGACACGGTTCAATACATGAAGGAGCTGGCGATTGGCGGTACAGCGGTGGGGACAGGAATTAATGCTCATCCAGAGTTTGGCTCCCGAACCTCTGCGGAAATTTCCAGTTTCACTGGCAAAACGTTCACTTCCGCACCCAATAAATTTCATGCATTGACCAGCCACGATGAAGTGGTGGCCGTACATGGAGCAGTCAAAGCGCTCGCTGCCGATTTGATGAAAATCGCCAATGATGTTCGTTGGCTGGCAAGTGGTCCGCGTAGCGGTTTGGGGGAAATTACGATCCCTGCTAAAGAGCCAGGTAGCTCTATCATGCCCGGTAAGGTGAATCCGACCCAGAGCGAAGCACTGACGATGGTCGTTACTCAAGTAATGGGTAATGATGCAGCTATCGGCTTTGCTGCGAGTCAGGGTAATTTTGAACTGAACGTGTTTAAGCCAGTAATCATCTACAATTTTTTGCAGTCTGTTCAACTGCTGGCCGATTCCATGATTGCTTTTAATGACAACTGTGCGATCGGCATTGAGCCTGATCTCGTTAAAATTGAGCACAATTTGAATAATTCGCTGATGCTGGTGACGGCATTGAATCCACATATCGGATATGAAAATGCCGCTAAAATCGCCAAACTTGCACATGCAGAAGGACTGTCTCTAAAAGAAGCGGCACTCCGCAGCGGACTGTTGACTGAAGAACAGTTCGATCAATATGTTGTACCTGCGCATATGATTCATCCTAAAGCCTAAAGCACGACGATTGTCTCTGCTTAAGCCTTATAAAAAATATACAAACCAGCTCATCGAGTGCGATTTAGCACAGACCATGAGCTGGATTTTTTGTTTTCTCATATATTTTTTTACTTAAGATTAGTATTCTGTGTGATTTGAGGGTATATAGATAGAAGGCGAAAAATTGAACATCCATTTTCAAGATAGGAGAAGCGTATGGAACAGACAACCCTTATAAATTTGATTGTGCTTTTGCTGTCCAGCTTGCTGCTGGTCGGTGTGCTGACTACCAAATTTTCCAGCCGTTTCGGTATGCCTGCGCTTGTTTTGTTTATTGCCGTAGGTATGGTGCTTAGTCAGTTTATTTATTTTGATAATGCCTTTATCACACAGCTGGTGGGCATTCTCGCGCTCATTGTAATCTTGTTTGAAGGCGGGATGCAGACAAAGTTTGCAGACGTTAAGCCAGTTATTCGACCTGCGTTATCATTATCAACGTTAGGGGTCATCATTACGACCGTAGCCATTGGCGTATGCGCCAAGTTTATTTTAGGCGTAAGCTGGATGGAATCCATGCTGTTTGGCGCTATTGTCGGATCGACGGATGCGGCAGCCGTGTTTTCCGTTCTAGGAGGTAAAAACATCAAAAAACGAATTACCTCGACGCTCGAAGCGGAATCCGGCAGTAATGACCCGATGGCTGTATTTCTCACGGTAACATTGATTGAGCTGATACATCACCCTGAGCAATCCATTTGGATACATATCTTGTTGTTTTTATGGGAAATGGGTTTTGGTTTAGTCGTTGGTTTTGTACTTGGACGTATAGGTGTATATGCGATTAATAAAATGAATTTTGATTCATCCGGTTTGTATCCTGTAATGGCGCTGGCATTTGCAGTCTTGACGTATGCAGCGGCATCGTTACTGGAGGCAAGCGGATTGCTGGCGGTTTATGTCATGGCCATTGTCTTGGGAAATTCCGACTTGACCTACAAGCGATCCATTATTCATTTTAACAATGGTTTCGCCTGGATGGTGCAGATTATGATGTTTGTCCTGCTCGGCCTATTGGTCTTTCCTGATCAATTGCTGGGCATTGCGTGGCAAAGCTTGGCGCTCTCCTTCATCCTCATGCTCGTGGCTCGTCCAATAGGCGTGTTCCTAAGCTTGCTTTTTTCCAGGTACTCTGTGCGCGAGAAGACACTGTTATCCTGGGCAGGACTGCGGGGGGCGGTACCTATTGTACTAGCAACCTATCCTTTACTGGATGAGATGGATGTAGGACCCTTGTTTTTTAATGTTGTATTTTTCGTCGTGCTCACCTCTGCGATCATTCAAGGTACAACTATTTCGTGGCTAGCGGTGAAGCTTGGCTTGATGGACCCTAACGAAACATCGTCTCCTTCATTGCTGGAATTAGTTTCTCTGGGGAAAACCACTTCGGAAATCAACCACATTCAGGTACAAAAGGGGATGTCGATAGCGGGCAAAGCGATTCAGGATATACAGTTGCCTGAAGATATTTTATTCACAGCCATAATTCGGAACGAGCAAATTATTGCCCCTAGAGGCACTACTGTAATTGAACCGGGCGATACATTGTATGTGCTTAGTCCCAAACTCAAGCGACAGCAGATGAAAGAACTGTTCATGCTACTCGAACCAGAGGCTGCTCCGTAAAAAGCGTAGAGTACCCTTAATTACAGTCCTTCACATTCATGTGGAGGACTTTTTCCTGTGTTTTTTTCAGAGTGGATGAATCTGTTAAAAAATTGACACTATCATTCTACAAAATTAGTTTATGATATTGTCGTTAGATGTCGCTGCCTATCATTACGGATCATTTGATGGGCAATAGTGATGAATAAGATAGAAGTCACCAATAACAGGAGAGATGATAAATGAAACCGGAAGTCTTGCCACAGCGTGCAGCAGCTCGCAGGCAGAAAAATAGAAAAAAGAAACGAAAAGGAAAATTCGGTCGCTTTATACTGCGACTTTTTATTGTATTCCTGTTAGCAGGAATAGGGGGTGGTGCGTGGTTGTTCCTAACGTCATCTGGCAAGGACATGCGCTATTTGGCTGCCGATACGCTGATCACAACCCAACATCGTCACTGGGCGAAGTACTTTATCGGTGAAGCAGAGGCAAAAAAACGTGTGGCTGAATATTCGGCCCGTTTTGAAGCGATGGGTGAAGAGAAGGACAGACATACAATCAATCTACCCGATCTGATACCGACCAAAGTACAACAAACGCCGCTGGTTGAAGTGGAAGAGGTATCGGGCCGTAACTATCATGGCTATGTTATGACGGTGCATGACCCCACTAAAATCCGGCTCGGGGTTCCTTCCAAGGTCGGCCGGGGAGAAAGGGTATCTAGTATGGTCGAGCGTTTAGGGGCTGTTGCTGGCGTAAATGGCGGTGGCTTTGCCGATCCCAACTGGAATGGGAATGGTTTTAAACCGATTGGCGTTGTCATTTCCCAGGGTGAGATATACTACAATGATATGGGTAAAAATGCCTCTGTTCAAATCGTAGGTATTGATAAGCAGGGAAAAATGATAGCCGGTCACTATTCGTTGTCCGAGTTGTCCAAAATGAATGTGCAAGAAGCGGTTACTTTTCAACCACGCCTAATCGTGAATGGGAAAGGTCTGATTCGCAATGCAAGCGAGGGGTGGGGAATTGCTCCTCGTACCGCAATGGGGCAAAGAGCAGACGGGGCCATTATATTCGTGACCATCGACGGTCGTCAGCCTGGGTACAGTATTGGGGCCAACTTGTATGATATGCAAAATATTTTGCTTAAACACGGAGCGGTTATCGGTGCTAATCTGGATGGAGGTTCTTCAACGGTGCTAGTCAAGGATAATGCCATTGTGAACAAGCCTTCTTCTGAATACGGAGAGCGGTATTTGCCGACTGCGTTTCTCGTATTTGAGCATCCAGAGACCGTTAGTATCCCGAACATATGGGAAGGTCTGAATCCTGGAGACATTGACGCAGCCAAAAAGAGATAGATTAGGGATGAATAAGTTCATTAAGTGAACGGAGACTGATGATGAAGCTAAAACGAGCAGGATTTCAGCGATTGTTTGTCGCCTTGTTAAGGCTATCCTTACTCTTGACCACAATGCATCAAGCGGTTGCCGAAGCTGCTGAACGGGGTGCCATAGCGTCTCAATCAATGCAGTTCATAGATATTGTTATAAACGGACAGCCTATAGACAGCAAGGCTAAACCTCTATTGATCGACGGAAAGCTCATGGTTCCGCTTAAACCTTTAGCCGAAGCTGTAGGTGCAACCTACCACTGGGATGTCAAAAAGAAGCAGGTCACGCTACAAAAGTGGGCAGAACCCTTGGTTCTTAAGGAGCGATCACGTAAGAACCAGCAGCAACTTACCTTTGAAGTTGTAAGTAAAGAAGTATATATACCTCTGAGAGATGTTTCGCTTGATTTAGGTTATACGTTGGAGAAGACAAATGCACAGATTCAGATTCAGCCGCCGATTCACGGTAAACTAAAAGAACAAATATATGAGGGAGATCTCGTGGCAGCACGTGAAGCGTTAATCCGCATAAACAGAAGTTCTGTCCATCCTTATATAGAAGCACACCGTCCTAACACTGAGCTTCTGTCCAGTGTCTACATGTTCCCCCAAGGTGAAGCATTACGGTATTTTACAGTGAACGGGGATGTGCTGAGTCTGGTTGAAGTGAAGGACGGTTTTCCGATTGTCACCTATCAAGGGTATGTGGGAGCTCCCTTTGATAAAACATTTACAATGGAATACGACCCGCTGGGGCGTTTTTTGGAGAATAAAGCCAAAAATCAGTGGGGTACTTATCCGAAAATAAATAAGCCGCTGATCTACGAGTTTACTACAGGATGGGGAGACAGCAGCACTACTTATTATGGACGGATTACCACGCTAAATAAAGAAGAACTGCTGGGTACTACGGGTGATCCCGTAACTGGGCTCCCGGCTAATACCAAACAAATTATGAAAACCTTCAAGCTGCCGTGGGAATCGCGTACAGATGCCCCAGCAGGCGATGGAATAAGTTAAGAGCAGCAATAGTAAGGAAAATTTAAAAAGCGCGTATCGTTGAAGTAAAGATACTTCCCGGTACGCGCTTTTTTAGATGGAATTTGTACTTTTGTTGCTTCATGCTTGCTTAAGTATCTATTAGGCCTAGTCACAGGGTTGCTGTCATAGACCGCAAAGTAGCAGATAAGTGGAGAGATGATATGAGAAAACAGGAGCAAAGTGTATGCTCCTTATGTTGTTTCTAGGGTCCGCTTCTGAATAGCTCTGTATAAAGAACCTTGTGAAATACCAGTGCCTTCTATAATTTCTTTTACAGAGTATTCCTTACTGTCATACATTCGTAGGGCCAAGGCTATTTTATCCTTGTCGACTTTCGGTCTTCCAAGCTTTTTCCCACGCTTCTTACTTGCTTCCAATCCTTCTTTTACTCGTTCAGCGATGAGATTCCGTTCCAATTCAGCAATCACACACATCATTTGAAACATAGCCTTTCCTGTTGATGTTCGTGTGTCCATATTCTCTTTTAAGGAGACAAATTGTACTCCTATATCTTCAAATTCTTGAATGATACTTAAAATATCGAGCGTTTTACGACCCAGACGTGAAATACTCTCTACTACAACAATATCATTTGCCCTAATCACATTCATTAAATTCTGCAGACCTTGACGGTCTTTCACTGTACCAGTGAATTTTTCATCAATTATCTTTTCGCAGCCATATTCCTTTAGCATGCTAAGTTGTCTGTCTAGGTTCTGATCAATCGTGGAAACGCGGGCATGGTTTTTGGTAATGTAGTTGTAAAAAAAGAGATGTCGTATGTGCTTGAAGGTGATTAAATGACCTCTCAAACACGTTAGTTATTCAAGAAAAGGGCCAGATAATTGAATAACACTTGGTGGTTAAATTGGATATTTTACACATAGGTTGTTTTCTTTTGGATACCCATTTAGGTACCTAACATTCAGTAGTAGAAATTTGACTGTTTGCACTTCACTTTGGTAAAATTATATGTTAAAGAATTATTATGTAACATGGTTTAGATATCGTACCAGTTTGTGCATATATTCTGATTAGAACGCAATAATATAATGTAGAATAGGTGGAATATCATGAATACTAATCATGATTTTATGGATCATTGGTTAACCATAGACTCTATACAAAATAAAATAAAGAAAGAATTGGAGAATGTCCTGCAAGCGGAGTACAGCTTATCTTTAAAAGAATTCTACGTACTCTACTACCTTTCCAAAGCACCAGACAAAAAGCTCAGATTACAGCAATTGCAAGAGATGATCGGTTTAAGTCAGAGTGCGCTTTCTAGGCTAGTAGGTAATATGGAAGCGAACAGCTGTGGTGCATTAGAAAAGCATGTTTGTACAGATGACCGTAGAGGTTCCTATACTCGCCTAACTGACTTAGGTGAGAAGAAACTACAAAGAAGTTTAGTTTCTTTCCGAGAAATACTAAAATCATATCTCTCTACGGTTAATGTTGAAGGATTAATGAAACAGTTAATAGAAGAGTTATAAAAATTCCTAATCAGTCAAAGTACTCATTTTTCAGATGGAGTACTTTGACTTGACATGGAGAAAATTTAGCGTTAAATTATATGCATGTGTCATGCATTTAATTTAAATAAAAAGGAGTTTTTTATCATGGAACATTTATTTAGTTCTTATAAGATAAAAGGATTGGAGTTAAAAAACCGTATTGTGATGTCTCCAATGTGTCAATATTCGGTTGAAAATAAAGATGGGATCGCTACGGATTGGCATTACCTGCACTATGTAAATAGAGCGATCGGTGGAGCTGGATTTATTATGATTGAAATGACAGATGTTGAGCCTGATGGCCGTATTTCAGACTTTGACTTAGGATTATGGTCAGACGAGCAAATCCCTGCTTTAGCAAGAATTGTAGAAGCTTGCCACCGTTATGGAGCAAAAGTTGGTATTCAAATCGCTCACGCTGGACGTAAAGCAGAAGATGCTGCTGTGCCAGTTGCACCTTCTGCTATTCCATTTGATGAAAATTCAAAAACACCTAGAGCTCTTTCAACAGATGAAGTGAAAGAAATGGTAGAAAAGTTTCGCAAGGCCGTACAGCGCGCAGTAAAAGCAGGATTTGACACAATTGAAATCCATGGTGCTCATGGATATTTAATTCATCAATTCCACTCCCCTTTAACAAATAAAAGAAATGATGAGTATGGAAAGGATCTAACTAAGTTTGGCCGAGAAATTATTGAAGCAGCCAAAGCTGAGATACCAGAAGATATGCCGTTAATGATGCGTATATCTGCTAAAGAATATGTAGAAGGTGGATATGGAATTAACCAAAGTATAGAGTTTACAAAAGAATATCAAAAAGCAGGAGTAGATATCTTTGACATCTCTTCAGGTGGTGAAGGTCCTATTGCTGCTTGGGGAAAACCTGGTACGCATGCTGCTTATCAAGTACCACTAGCTCGAGAAATTAAAAAAGCTCTCAATGTTCCGGTCATTGCAGTTGGAAGATTGGATGCCCCTGCATTGGCAAACGCTGTTATCGGAAATGAGGAGGCAGACCTTGTAGCTGTTGGACGAGGAATGTTACGAAATCCTCATTGGGCATTAGAAGCTGCAGCTACATTAAAAAAAGAAACGACTGTGCCTACACAGTACGCAGATGGTTTTAGAAGATAAGTTGAAATGACAAAAGATAAAAACCTAAAGGAGGAGTATAAAAGATGTCATATATTCAAGACAAAGTAGTCATTATTACAGGATCTTCAAGTGGGATTGGAGAAGCAACAGCGATTCATCTTGCGAAGAATGGAGCTTCTGTCGTTCTAGCTGCCAGAAATGAAGAGAAACTAAAAAATCTAGCAGAGCGAATCAATAAAGAAGGGGGGAAGGCTTCTTACAAGGTGACAGATGTTACCGTCAAAGAAGACGTTCAATCTCTCGTAGACTTTACAGTAGATAAATTCGGAAGAGTTGATACGTTAATTAACAGTGCAGGGATGATGTTGTTCTCCATGTGGGATAACGCTCATGTAGACGAATGGGAAACGATGATTGACCTTAACGTAAAAGGTGTGCTGTATGGAGTAGCTGCGGTCCTACCTCATATGAAGAAACAAGGAAGTGGACAAATCATTAATGTAGGTTCTATTGCCGGTCATGCGATTGGTGAAGGTCATGGTGTGTATAGTTCTACGAAGTATGCAGTAAGAGCAATTACCGAAAGTCTACGTAAAGAGGTATCGGTCAAACATAATATTCAAGCTGTTTTAGTCTCACCAGGTGTCATTGCAACTAATTGGCAGGATACAGTGACAGATGAAGATGTAAAATCTGTACTGGGAGAATTAAATAAGGTAGCTATTGACGTAGACTATGTAGCTGAAACAATTGGATTTGTGGTTAATAAGCCTGCGAACGTCATGATTAATGATGTGATTGTCACACCTACAGCACAGGAATGGTAATGAGGTAATTTGAAAGAAAGACTTCTGATTACGAAAGAAAAGAGAGGTAATTTACCCCACTTGATTTTGTCTATAAGAATTAGACAATAAGTTTTTACACTTATAGTTTGTTTTAAATTGAATAGAGTAAAATAATATCAATATGGTCAGACCATGTTAATATCATTTTTATCACTATAAGATAAATACTCATTTAAATTCATTTTTGGGGAGGTTTTTTCATGAAGGTATTAGTAGTAGGAGCTAATGGTCGAGTAGGTTCACATCTTGTTGATAAACTAGTTGAGAACGGACATTTTGTTTACGCAGGAACTAGAAGGGATAACCTCACAAGCAGTTCGAACAATGTTCGCTATGTTCATATAGATTTATTAGCGAGCCCTGAAGCAATAGCTGAGAATATGTATGATGCAGAAGCTATTTTCTTTGTAGCTGGTTCTAAAGGAAAAGATTTATTGAAGATTGACTTAAATGGTGCTGTTAAAGTGATGCGCGCTGCTGAGCACAAGAAAATAAAAAGATTTATCATGCTTAGTTCAGTTTTTGCCCTAAATCAAGACAAGTGGAATCAGTCTTTTCTAAAAGATTTAACAAATTATAATATTGCTAAACATTTTGCTGATCATTGGCTAATTAATAATACCAAGCTAGACTATACAATATTACAGCCTGGTGTTTTAAAAGAGGAGCCTGGATCTGGAAAAATAGATGTCAATATTGATTATCCTGGTGAAAATTCTATAGAAAATGTAGTGGATACGTTAGTTCAGAGTTTGCAAGACCCTAATACCATCGAAAAAGTCATCACAATGAGCGATGGTAAAACTCCTATATCAGATGCTTTGCGGAATTTATAAGAATAGCTTTTATATGTGCTAATTAAATAAAACGAGCCTGGGTTAGAAAACTTTATTATCGTTAAACGGACTATTTATAACTTAAGGGGGATTTAGGAAAAATGAGCAAAACAGCAATAAAAGATTACGATGAGATTATTAAAGTGGTGAATAAGTATATAGAAGGTCTTATTTCAGGGAACAAAGAAGTAGCAAAGCAAGCTTTTCATAAAGATGCAACTATGTACGGTTACAATACAACTGATGGCTTTCTAGGAGGACCTATTCAAAACTTATGGGACTTTATGGATAAAGCTGGTCCTGCAATGGATCTTAAATCAAGGGTTGATATTCTAGATGTTGAAGGAACGATTGCTTCTGTTCGTATAAGTTTAGAGAATGATGCATATGGCGAATCATACACTGATTTTCAGCAATTACTTAAACTAGACGGTGAATGGATCATTATTTCGAAGTTATTCCATCTGCATTCGTAAAAAGTAATTTCCAAATAGAATCATAAGCCTGTCTCAAAAATAGAGGACTGTCCACTGTTTTTGAGACAGGAATTAAAACCTTTTAAACAGTCAGATCGGTGATAATTATGGGTAAAAAAGCAGGACAAAACCAATGTAATGCGAATCCTAGACAAGAAGAAGATTACGTATAACTACTATTCCTACGACAGTACAAAGCTTAATTTTATTGATGTCACCATTTAGATGATTATTGGCTTGTCTAGTTAGTGTTAGCTAAAAATTACGGGTAACTTTAAACGTGGTAACATTCGGAACTTTCGGTCTATTAGCCTTTATAAATGTAAGAGTTTTCATAAAGGGTCCAGAAATAAAAAAGCCTGATATACAAGAGGGGATGGTGAGATAATCCTCTTTTTTCTTTTTATTGAACTAAAAGAAGGAAATTTACGGTATTCAAAGGTTTTAGAATATCTTATAATTTAAAAAACAGGTGTAGATTTGAAACAAAGTACCGTTTGCAAAAAAGTTACGATGCTTTACCCCTTTGGATAAGATTATCTTAGGGGTGTTTTTTAGTGAATTGAAAAGTACATCTGAATTAAAAGGTGAATTAAGGAACTGTTGAGTGACAACATAGTTGTTCCGTTAAAGGGCCAGATTGTGGAGCAAAACTTTTAAAGGGAATTGGATATTTAAATTAAAGTGTAGAAGCAAATAATTGTATAAAGAAATCCAATTAACTTCCTTAAATAACCATTTGTTTTATTTTCGAATTAATATATAATAATGCTAATTAATCTAATTTTATTTAAATTCTATGAAGAGAAAGAGTACGTTATTGTTTCTGTTCCAAAGAGAGCTGGTGTTTTGCTGAAAACCAGTGTTCAGATAATAACCGAAAATCATCTCTGAGAAGTAAAGCCGAATGTTTAGTAAGCTTTATCGGTATCCACCGTTACAAGGGACAACGTATGATTGTACGTTTGTAAAGGGTAATAAAGTGTTATTCAAACATTTTATTAAACAAGAGTGGTACCGCGAGTTTCAATCTCGTCTCTTACTGAGACGGGATTTTTTTTTAGGATGTTTTTTTTACAATAAGAATTTAAGAAAAGCAGGTGAAGGCGTAATGAAGACGCTACTATTTGTAACAGATTTATATTATGAAGCAAAAGGAAGAAACTATTATGAAGAGGATTTATTTCTTACTTCTAAACTTAGAGAAGCCTTTAATTTGGTCATCTGTCATCCTGAAGATATCGAAGCATTTGAAGATCATGCTGATTTAATTGTTTTCCGAAATGCAGGTCCAGTCGCAAATTTTAAAGACAAATATGAAGCGTTCCGCAACCGAATTGTTTCTAAACATTTAAACACATATAATTCGTTTGATGGGAAGGCTGATATGAACGGAAAAGAATATTTAATAGAACTAACAAATGCTCATTTTCCCGTTATTCCAACGATTGATACGCTTGATTCCCTAAATAAACTCCCTAATGTAGACACGTATATCGTAAAGCCGAAAGATGGAGCAGATTCTATCGGGATGGAATTTGTTACGAAAGATGAATTGAGTGAAAAAGTTAATTCAGAATCGAAAAATACATTGGTACAACCATTTATCAATTTTGAATATGAAGTCTCATTTTATTTTATCAACAAAGAATTTCAGTATGCTCTTTATGCACCGGATAAAGATAAAAGATGGGAATTGAAAGAGTATGTACCTACGGAAGAAGATTTAGCTTTTGCTAAACGTTTCATCGACTGGAATAATCTTGACTGGGGGATTCAACGAGTTGATGCCTGTCGAAGCGAACAAGGGGAGCTTTTATTAGTCGAATTAGAAGATTTAAATCCCTATCTTTCCTTATTAGAATTATCTGAAGAGACACGTCAGAATTTTGTAGAAGCAATGAAAAAATCATTACAAAAAGCTCTTCAGGTTTAAATTTTTACTGTTCTTATAGAACTATACCAGCTAATATAAGCATCTTAGTTATTCCATTATAGGGCGCGATTGTGGAGTATCAAAGGTAGAAAATGATCAAACTTTTTTATAAAACCGAAACTTAAATCTGTAGAATAAGAATCCATTTTGATCAATCTTTTTTTCAAAGTGGATTCTTATTATTTACCGTAAAAAATACGAGTTTGTGAGGTGTTTTTGATCAAACTTTATTTCAAAGCAACACTTTTATGAAATTTTTAGATTGATTGGAATTCTCTTATTCATATTTAATTTAAATGTCCCATATGGATTCACATGGTTATAAAATAAAGGTGTTAATCCTCTAAAGTCTTCGGGAGTCATCCTCTTTAACCAATACTGATTGTTATTATAGAGAATCTCTTGAACCATTAAAGTATTGATATAAACTAAGCAGTTTTGAAGCAATTGGAGCGATAATGCAGATACTTCTTGGTCTTCTAGAGAAATGAACCGAATTTCGCTATTCTTTCCATAAAAAATGTAATTGTTAACAGAATTCCAATGTTCAACGGTATTTAGTCCTTCATGGATTTCTCTACGAACTTCCTCAAAATGCAGATAATCACATAAGAAAATGGTTTTTATCGCTTTCCCTAACTCACATAAAGCTTGGTAAGTCGGGTGCTTCGTATCTCTCGTAAATCGCTTTAAAATAGCTTCTGCTGATGCAGTTCCTAACCGTAAAGCAGTCGCAAACTTAATGATTTGCTCATACTGTTGACGGATGAGATCCCAGTTAATGGGCCTACTTAATACAGGTTGTAAGTGAGGATATTCCTCATTCATTCCGGCTTCAGGACGATATAATTTTTGAGAGCCAATATTTTTGAAGCGTGGCATCAGCTTAAAATCAAGCAAATGACAAAAGGCAAAAGCAACGACACTTTGTCCATGCGTGTCTACATAATTTCGGTCTATTTCCATGTCTGTACAATGACGAAGAACACCCTCCATCATGGCTGCAACTTCGGAGGAAAGACAAGTTTTAAGCTGAGAATAGATACATGCTGACTTGCGATCTGTATGCCAATATATCATGACTCCATGTCTTTTATAACGAGGATGCCATTCAGTAAGAAGGTTTTGATCCCACGATCCAAAATGTTTTGAATCGGAAGCGCAGGCGGTAGTAGCTTCCCCCCACACCTCTTTTATTCGATGGTAAATGATTTGCTTGGTAACCTCTGCATTGGCTTTTCGCAAGTGATCTTTATGAATAAATTTATTACGGATATACTGAAGTTCACGATAGCTATCTTGGTTATTTCCAGCAGAGACAGCTTTTAAACCTGTATTTGTTCCCAATCCAAATAGACTGAGAAGTAGCCGACGTTGAATCGTTTCCTCATCTAAAATAGACCGGTCCGCTGTAGTTTTAAAGTGCTTGGTGAATCCAGTATGAAAGTCTGTTTCTTTTAATAAATCTAAGAGGTTGATATTGGACCAACGGTTTCTGATCTCCTGTTTAATCATAGACAAATGTGGAGGTTCGGGCTGCTTTTCTAGCGGGGTAACACGAATCCATCCCTTGTTATTTCTGCTGGTAATCGCAACTTTATCGTTGCTCTTATCTTCAAAGCCTTGGTTCAGTAAATAGAGCTTATCTTTCATCAGTTGTATAATGTCCGAAATAAAAGGCTCTACATCGAGTGGCGCTTTTAGCGCTTGGAAATATTCTTCTTTGTGTTCTTCAAAATCTTGGGGCAGGTCTTCATCAGGATTTCGATATCGGTCAGCGCCCTCAATCCAGATTTCCTTACACCGAAATCGCGTGCGAAGGGATTGTAAAACAGCAATCTCATAATTAATTCGGTTAACTCTCTCTATCCCCTTGCTATCTTCCTCAATAATGATATCCTTCCACTTAGGCTGAATGACTCCTTCAATAGGAACTTCGTCCCCAACTGCAAAAAAACGCTGACCACTTTCACTGTATTCTTGAATAAGTTGAAGAGCTTCAATGATAGGTTGATGGGATAGATTATTAGACTTAAACGTAAGGTTTTTTAGGATATCACAGAGAGCTTTCCTATAGTGCCCTCGATAGGAAGAGTGCATCTTTATATAAATTTTTTCTTTGTATTCTCGGTTGTTTCTTGTCATGTCTTTAATAATATCCCGAATGGTGGAAGAGCTTACGATTGGATATAAAGTATCTTGAATGATTCCATCTGGATGATCAACTGTTGCTTTTAATAAGTTGAGAATGTGTTTATTTTTCCCCTGTACTTTTTCTAACTCTGCCACTGTTTCATTACGGGTTGTATTCTTTGCTTTATTTCCAAACTTAAGCGTGATTTCATCTAACAAATCAGCTAAATAATCGATGATTTCAGCTTGGCGATGCCAAAATAAAATAGCAAGTAAGGTGTAGCGAATAGGCATTGGGTGTGCACGCAATTCTGTTACTGTCTCAGTAGCTGCACGAAGCCGATATTTCTTTATTAATTTTGGAGTCAAATGATGAAATAAACCATCTGGAATTTGAAGGTGTCGAATAGCCAATAATTTCTTAACTTCCATCTCCATTGTATTGACACTTGGTTTACGAGGGGAAGAAAGTAGGTGCCGAAAAGCTAAAATGTCCCTTTCCTCTTCATCAGATTCCCCCTTATCATGGGAGTCTAATAAAGAATCTAATCGAGCGCATGTCTTAGAAGATAATTGCTGATAGGTTTCTTGGTAGAAACCCTTTTCAAAGGTATCAATAGCAGAATCAATTATTCGGTTCAATCTCCCGGCAGAAGGTGGTTCAACTTTCCACTTGCGAAAAAGACTATATGCTTGGTTTTTTAAATAGTCTGTATCATGTGTAAATGGAACCTGTTCTACTAACCATTGTTCTAAACGTTCATTATCTTTACGGGTAAGTTCCTGAAAACCGAAGAAGTCTCGAATTTGCTTTCTATGGTAGGTGTAATTCCTTTTTTCAGCTCCCCAACGATATTGGTCGAATAGATCAGGAGACAGCTCGAGTTGCTTTGCAATATACTCAACAACAGGCCTTGGTATGTCACTTCTTTTGGTTGGGAATCTAGCCTCATGCTGAAAATACTTTAATAACACCGTAAAACCAAGACGGCTCGCACCAGTTTTGTTACCGATTAATTTACGCTCGATGTTAACCAAAATAAAATGTTCTAACAGCTCGTCTTCTGTCCAACTCCTCTTCATGTCTGTCTCTCCCTATATATGTAATATTTTTACCTATACTGTTAGTTTAGGTAAAAATAAACATTAAAAAGCCTTATTCGGCCTATATATTTTACATATTAATA
This sequence comes from Paenibacillus sp. FSL P2-0173, assembly GCF_038008045.1. Taxonomy (NCBI): domain Bacteria; kingdom Bacillati; phylum Bacillota; class Bacilli; order Caryophanales; family Paenibacillaceae; genus Paenibacillus; species Paenibacillus sp. FSL P2-0173. Next base: position 396,659 of record NZ_JBBOYK010000001.1, on the reverse strand, counting down.
TCTACTTTGCGGTCTATGACAAGAACCCTGTGATCAAGCCTATTAGGCGTCATTTTCTGCTTCGAGAAATACGGAAATCAGGATACGGGCGTTGTTTTCACCCACGTTTTTGGCATAATGGGGGATAGCTGCCCTCCAGCTAAAGGAATCTCCTGCTTCCAAAGTAGCTGAATCCTCGCCTTGCTCCACGTATACCGTGCCCTCCAAGATAAAATGAATCTCATCCCCCGCATGAGCATGCTCCTCTTCTGTAGATGAGCCTGGCGGCATGTCCACCAGCATCATTTTAACGTTTCCTTGTCCCCCCAAATGATCAACCTGGAGGTTGTTTTTACCATATAAGGTTTTACGGCGCTCGTCCTTGCGAATCACTTGCATCCGTTCCTCTTCTTTAAGAAGCAGAAAAGCAAGAGGGACCTTAAGCGCATTTGCGATACTGTCCAATGTAGCGATGGAAGGGGAGGTTTTATTATTTTCTACTTGACTCATAAAACCTTGCGATAGTCCGGTTCGTTCACATATTTGCTGGATGGATAAATTTTTACGTTTACGAGCGGCGCGTATGTTGCATCCTATACCCATAGAGCGTTCCTCCTTTAAGGGAATATAATGTATACTAATTTAATATTTATCATACCAAATAATCTGTTGACAGACTACAGTTTCTTATGATAAATTCACATTACAAAATAATTATTTCTATTACTAATAATTCAAGTTTGATTCACACTAATGTGGTGCGGCAGAGATTCAGACAGTATTATTTTTTTAACCAAATTATTAGTAATATAAATTAATTATTCATATGCACTTGTATGAGTGTAATAAACAAACAGAATGGAGAGATAAACATGAGTTCAGCAAGCAAAAACATTTCTACAATTATGCGGGTGGCGCTGGGAATTTTGTTTTTGGCACACGGAATTGCTAAATTCCAAATGGGGTTGGGTAATGTAGCAGGCTGGTTTTCCAGCATTGGCGTTCCAGGATTTTTAGGTTATGTCGTTGCGGTGATTGAGTTGGTCGGTGGGATTGCATTGATTCTTGGATTGCTCACTCGCTATGTATCTGGGCTTTTGGTTATTGTTTTGATCGGCGCCATTTTTACAGCAAAATTGTCCGGCGGGTTGATGGGGAATGGTCAAGGCGCTGGCTATGAGCTGGATATTGCTTTTATTCTGGTAGCTCTTCATCTGGTATTTGCTCCAACGACTCGATTGTCTCTGGATTCTTTGTTCAGCCGTCGTGAGTCAACCAAACAATAATTTTTGATTAGCTTTAGTCCTCCAATCCATGTAGAAAGAGGGAAATCTCATGACAGCACATATTCATGACAACACCAAAATCGGGCAGGTTTCATTAAAGGTTAGTAACTTGGCGCGTTCTATTCAATTTTATACAGAGGTCGTTGGCTTTCAGCTGCTGCGTCAAACGGCGGATACCGCTGAATTGACTGTCGATGGGAAGCATGCGCTACTGATCCTTAACTATATTGAAAATGCAGTTATTCTGCCGCGTCAATCTGCTGCCGGGTTATATCACTTTGCTATTCTTCTCCCAAACCGTGTAGCTCTGGGCCTGTCTTTACGTAATCTGCTGGCTCATGAGATTGAAATCGGACAGGGAGACCATGATGTAAGTGAAGCCCTATATATCCATGACCCTGATAATAACGGAATTGAAATCTATGCAGATCGTCCCCGTGATCAATGGAAAAAGGATGCTAATGGATTTTACATGATGGGAACAGATCCCGTGGATGCAGAAGACTTGGTTGCGATTTCCGAAAATCTACCTTGGCAGGGACTACCTCAGGGAACGGCAATCGGGCACGTCCACTTCCATGTGTCTAATTTGCTCAAAGCACAGCAATTTTATTGCGATGTGCTTGGCTTTGACATTACGTGCCGGTATGGCTCTTCAGCCTTGTTCGTTTCCGCAGGTGGTTACCACCACCATATGGGCTTGAATATATGGGCAGGTGAAGGAGCACCACCAGCTCCAGAGCACGCTGCCGGATTGGATTATTTTGAATTGATCGTACCAGATCAGAAGGAACTGGATGCCATTGTCGCTCGTTTAGAGGCAGCAGGCTATGGAGTGCAAGAACGCGAGGGCGCCAAGTATGTAGCTGATCCGTTCCGAATTCAAATTAAACTGATTAACGGTCAAATCTCGTAACAAAGAAGGCACGTAACAAAAAAGGGTATTCCTATTAAGCCGTAAAGGCTGAGAATACCCTTTTTTCGTATACTTAGAACAAGCTCCAGTCCAAATCCCGAGACATCTTCTCCAGCAAGTGTACACCAGCTGTACTGTTGCCCATACGGTTCAGAGAAGGTCCAACCAGTCCAATGCCATATCGTCCGGGTACCATCGTCATAATACTGCCTGATACGCCGCTTTTGGCAGGTAGTCCGACTTGAATGGCGAATTCCCCTGAGGCGTCATACATGCCACATGTCGTCATAAATGTTTTGGCGATCTGTACATAGCGGCGGGGAATCAGCGGTATACCTGTCACTGGATCTCGACCATTGTAAGCTAATACAAGTCCCATACGAGCTAAATCAGCACAGTTCAATTTGACAGCACAATGTCTGAAATAAACTTCAAGCACATCCTCCACATGACCTCTTAAAATTCCTTTTTCCATTAGAAAATAAGCAAGGGAACGGTTCAAATGGCCTGTAGCTGATTCTGAATCGTAGACATCCTGATCATATTCCAATGTGTCATTGTGGGTAAGCAGGCGGAAAAATTGGAGAACACGGGCAAATCTCTCTTCTGGACTGTTCCCGCGAATCAGAGAGGAGACTGCGATTGCTCCGGCGTTAATCAGTGGGTTAAACGGAATGCCCGGCTCAACTAGTTCTAGCTTTAGCATGGAATTAAAACGGTCTCCGGTAGGCTCCATACCCACCTTAGAGAAGACAACGTCCTCTCCATTATCCATCAAGGCCAGAATGAGCGTAAATACCTTTGAGATACTTTGCATCGTAAATTGGATTTCCGTATCCCCGGCCACTACGGTTTCACCCGCACCGTTCATTACAACAACACCCAGCGCGTCGGCTGGTGCTTTAGACAGTTCGGGAATATATGCTGCTACCTTGCCATGAATATACTCATGACGGCTTTGTTCTACCCATTCCGGCAGTTTGGTCTGTAATCTCTGCCACTCCGATGTCATTTCTTTTCCTCCAGTCGAGTAAGCAATCTGTGGTATTTTATTGTAGAGTAAGAAGTGATAGCTATACGCCTATTCTAAAGATATTTCTGGTCGAAAGACAAGTTTGAATTGAATTAGATAAAAGGAGGCAGTGACTTGTTGTTATCTCATAATGAACCGAATTTTGATGAAGACTACGATGAGGTTATTAAGGGTCGAAGACTTAGAGGTTTTGTACATAGTGTACTGGAGCAGGTTGCAGCCTTATCAGACAAAAATCCTGAATGGGCTAATCCTATATTAGAGCAGTGGGCAAATGATGTGGAAACGAGCCGAAATGAGCGTCTGGAGCATGAGCGCACCCGGGAGAGGCATGTGCATCTATTGTTTTCTCAGTCTGCCGCAGGCTCGATGAAGGGAGGACTTTCAGGTGCAGGATTGCGGCTTGAGAGTATCGTGCTGTCTTTTAATGATCAGTTTTCCATAGGACCATTGTGGAGGCTGGAAACATTAGAAGGACAAGAAAACCGTCACGGCTGGTTGGCTGAACGGATGATGCATTATGAGTTTTTCCATTACGCCAATTGGGAGCACCGTATTGAACAGATGATGGTTACCCTAAGTGAAATTCCAGATGAGAAGTCGATCACGATTTGGTGTGGCTCTAATGCTGACGAGCAGGTCGGATTACGCTTTGTATTATATCTCTTGCGCAAAAGAGCTACACCTATTCGGGTCATTAATGTCACGGATACCTTGGAGCGGGAGCCGGATGATCATTTATATAATGAGAGTCCATTCCCTTTATCCATGGGCGTGGTGCATTCGAAAGAAATCGAACGGTTCATTAAGCGAAGTGAAGATGAACTTTATGTGGTGTGTATGGAAGACCGACGTCGATACGAACGGGAGTGGTTGGAGCTTAGCGAGCAAGATAGTGTCCTGAGATTATGGGACAATGACCGTATTGTCCATGTGCCGGAGGATTATTTGGATCAGGCCTTGCTGGATATGATTAGCAAGATACGGTTAGCGGATAATCTGGGATTTGTGAACACCGGAAAAATAATAGGTCAAGCTTTAACGCAGTGGTCGCAGCCAAGAAGCGATACTTTTTTGGAATACCGGATTCAATATTTGATCGCCCATGGCAAACTTGATTTTCAGGGGATGCCGGGAATGATGAATCGTTATGCTGTGAGAATAAAGGAGTAAAGCAAAAAGTGATCAAATAAAAACTGCCGATGGGATCGGCAGTTTAGTTTAAAGACCTTCTGATGTATCAGGTTGATTCATCAGAAGGTTATTTTGCTATGTACTTGGAATCAATAGTAGCTGCTTGAATTCAATGAACTTATGATAGCAGGCAACAGAGCAACAGCCATAATGATATAGATCACGATTACAATAGCGGCCCAAAGAAGGCCTGCTTTAGCATAGTTAGCTTTGCTCGGATTAGTCGAGCCGCTAAATGCCCACACAAACAGCATAATAAGTCCAACTACCGGTATAGCCATCAAAAGTAAACTGATCATCCACTCCTTGAATGATACAGGAGGCGGGTAAACAGGGGCTGGCCTGGAGGGTGCTCCTTGCTGATTGTTTTGCGGGTTAAACTGGTTAGTCAATTAGATCTTCTCCCTACGTGTTTAGTATGTTGTATTTCCTATATTGACCAAAACATCATACATGATATGACAATAAGCAACAAGTAAAATTCAGTAAACAGTCTAATAGTACTATCAAACGATTGAAAATAGGTCTATACACCCTATTGACGAAGCACTTTTTATATATTATGGTATTGATATTAACATTTTGTTTTTATCAAATTATTCAAAATAAAAATTACATAAAGCATTCGTCACTTTTGAATCAAAAGCGACAAATGACCCATATATGAACAGGTAGGTGACGCAAGTGACAGATGGATCGAAACATAATCACAGTGGCTTGACGGAAGAGGAGTTCTTGGCCCTGTATGATGCGAATGTATATGAGCGCCCATCCGTAACGGTAGATATGCTGCTATTTACGGTAATGGATCAGCTCCAACAAAATTACCGGAAGCTGCCGGAGAAGACCCTCCAGCTTCTTTTGATCCAAAGAGGGGAGCATCCCTATATAGGGCAATGGGCGTTGCCGGGTGGTTTTGTAGGCATAGATGAAAGTCTGGAAGAGGCTGCACGACGCGAGCTTAAAACGGAAACGAATGTGGATCAGATTTATATGGAGCAGCTATATACTTGGGGAGATGTGGCACGTGATCCGCGTATGCGGGTAATCAGCTGCGCTTACATGGCATTGGTGGACCACGATTCCTTGGAGTTACAGGCGGGGGATGATGCCGCTGATGCCCAATGGTTTGAGCTAGATTACAGCGTAGCTCAGGAGACGCGGACGAATCAGCCGGAAGGTTACACATGGGAACAAGACATTGACATCACATTGAAGCATGGGGACATCCATCTATCAGCCAAAGTAAAAATAACTGAAATTCTTAAGGGAAGAACCATTGAAATCAAGCGAGAGGTGCTGGAGTCACAAGGAATTGCTTTTGATCATGCCAAAATTATTGCGTACGGTATAGAGCGTCTGCGCAGCAAAATAGAATACACAGATATCGCGTTTCACCTGATGCCAGCTCTATTTACACTGAGTGAGCTTCAGCAGGTGTATGAAATTATTCTAGGTAAGGAGCTGTTGGCCGCAGCTTTTCGTCGCAAAATAGCTGATCTCGTGGAAGAAACCAATGAGTATAGAAAGGCGGCTGGACATCGTCCGTCCAAGTTATACCGATTTAAGCCTCGGTCGCGTTTTATGTAGCATAAGGAATATGAAATGAGGAATCTTCATGGAAAAGTTTACATTTTTTTATCGCAGTCATTCGCCATTTTCGCAATGGTATCCTTCTGATTTTGTCGTGGATGGATTGGAGTTTAACTGTGCCGAGCAATATATGATGTTGAAAAAAGCACAGCTTTTTGGGGATGAAGAGGCGGCCTTGAAAATTATGCAAGCCCCTACCCCAAGGGAGCAAAAAGCCCGGGGCCGCAGTGTGCGCGGATTTGACCAATCCTTGTGGGAGGCCAATTGCCGGCAATTTGTATATGACGGTAATTACGCCAAGTTTACACAAAATCCGAATTTGCTCAAGCACCTGCTTAAAACGAAAGGAACCACTCTGGTTGAGGCTAGTCCGACCGACACCATTTGGGGTGTAGGCTTAGCTGAGAGCGATGCTCGTATACGGAACCGCAAGCTATGGCGTGGCACGAACTGGCTAGGAGAAATATTGACAAATTTACGTGAGGATGTATTGCAAAAGGAGGAATAGTCATCATGAAAAATACAATGAATTCCCGGAGCAACCGGGATGCCCGATCGCATATGGCGCAGGAAACACTATCCATTTTGGAACATGGGAATTATACGAATATCAAACTGGTTCAAGTAAATATGACAAAAGAGATAGGAAATGCGGTCACAGGCTCGAAGTTATATACACCTTCTCAGCTGGTAGCTGTAAAACAAGAGGCAGAGCAAAGAATAAAAAGTATATTGGGGCCTTCTTCCCGTATAGACGAACAGACGATCATTGCAAAATTGGAAATTACGGGAGAAAGCACGTTACAGGCGGCATACAGACTCCAGGTAGAGGAGAAGCTGACCCACGTAGCGTGTTTGAATTTTGCATCAGCCAAAAACCCGGGAGGTGGATTTCTCGGAGGTAGCCAGGCTCAAGAAGAAAGCTTGGCTCGTTCGTCAGCGTTGTATCCTTGCATTTCACAAATGGAAGAGATGTATGGACATAATCGGAAGCTGCGGAGCTGTTTTTATTCAGATTATATGATTTATTCGCCTGAAGTTCCGGTATTTCGGGATGATCAGGGGACATTGTTGGAGAAGCCGTATCAAGTCGATTTCCTGACCGCACCTGCTGTAAATGCTGGAGTTGTGCGAGAACGGGAACCAGAGCAGGTGAATCGGATTGGTGAAGTGATGCTGGAGCGGATTCGTTACATTCTTGGAATGGCTAAGCAAAACGGCGTAGAACATCTTGTGCTGGGAGCCTATGGTTGCGGAGTATTCCGCAATAAGCCGGAAGAGGTTGCCCTCTGGTTCAAGCAAGTACTTGTAGATGAAGGATATGGCTTGTTGTTTGACCGGATTGTTTTTGCAGTGTTGGATCATAAAGCAGAGCAGCGTACTTTAAACAGCTTTAAAAATGCTCTATCCTGAAGCTTGAGCTGTGCATAAAAACAGTTTACTATAATATCTCATGAAAAAGGAAGGTGCTGAATGAATCCATCTTCGAATATAACCTGGCATGTGTCCGATGTTGATAAGCAAGCGCGTCAGCTTTTGAATGGACATAAAAGTCCGGTGCTTTGGTTTACTGGCCTGTCTGGTTCGGGAAAATCAACGGTATCCTCCACACTTGAAAAAGCGTTATACGCACAAGGCATACACACGTTTATTTTGGATGGGGATAATGTTCGGCACGGTTTAAATCGGAATCTAGGTTTCCTGCCCGCTGACCGTAAAGAAAATATCCGCCGTATTGCTGAAGTTGCAAAGCTAATGGCACATGCGGGTGTTCTAACGATTTGCGCCACCATTTCCCCTTATCGTGAAGATCGTGAAATGGTAAAGGACATTTTACAGCAGGAAGGTTGCTATGAGATTTATATACAGTGCAGCTTGGAGGAATGTGAGCGACGCGATCCAAAAGGAATGTACAAGAAAGCACGTGCCGGAGAAATTCATCATTTTACGGGGATTGATGCTCCCTATGAAGTACCGCTGGAACCGGATTTAATCGTATCGACTGAAGGTCGGGAGGTAATTCAGTCGGTTCAGGACATCTTGGATTTTCTTGATAGGAAGCAGCTGCTTTTATGATTTTATGATGAATTCTACATGAATATTGTCTGAAAGCCTCCATGGCAAAACTTCGAGAAGCGATCAAAGTAATCATTACAGAACGTGAAAATTGAAGCATACCTATTAGTAAATAAATACAATACTGCATATACGGCAAGCCTTATGGGGCTTGCTTTTTTGTTTATGATTTTAAACTAATTCTAAATCCTAGATTGTAATAATTATAAAAAAGTATTGATTTTTGTTTGTGTACAATTTATAGTGAAAGGCACATAGTCAACCAATTCATTCAAGAGGTGATTTCAATCATGAGTAACCAACCAACGAACCTGACTACAAGCTGGGGCGCTCCTGTTGGAGATAATCAAAATTCGATCACAGCAGGCTCACGGGGTCCCGCACTAATTCAGGATGTGCATCTGCTGGAGAAATTGGCGCATTTTAACCGGGAGCGTGTGCCGGAACGTGTCGTTCATGCAAAAGGTGCAGGGGCGCACGGATATTTTGAAGTCACTAATGATTTGTCTGCATTTACAAAAGCAAGCTTCTTGTCTGAGGTGGGCAAGCGTACACCGATGTTTATTCGCTTTTCGACTGTGGCGGGTGAGCTGGGCTCGTCCGATACTGTACGCGACCCGCGTGGTTTTGCGGTGAAGTTTTATACAGAAGAAGGCAACTATGATCTCGTGGGCAATAATACACCTGTGTTTTTTATTCGGGATGCCATTAAATTTCCTGACTTTATTCATACGCAAAAACGTCATCCCCAAACTCATCTGAAAAACCCGAATGCGGTCTGGGATTTCTGGTCCTTATCTCCTGAATCGCTGCATCAGGTAAGTATCCTTATGTCTGACCGCGGTATTCCAGCTACACTTAGACATATGCATGGTTTCGGTAGTCACACGTTCAAGTGGGTCAACGCCGAAGGACAGGCAGTATGGGTGAAATATCATTTTAAAACGGAGCAAGGTGTGCAAAATCTTGATGTGGATTTGGCTGCGAAAATTGCCGGTGAAAATCCGGATTATCATACAGAAGACTTGTTTAATGCCATCAAAAAAGGTGATTTTCCTGCATGGAAACTTCATGTGCAGATTATGCCGGTAGAAGATGCAGATACGTACCGCTTTGATCCATTTGATGTGACAAAAGTATGGTCTCAAAAGGATTATCCGCTGATTGAGGTTGGGCGCATGGTGCTGAATCGCAATCCTGAGAACTACTTTGCTGAGGTAGAGCAGGCGACATTCTCTCCGGGTTCATTTGTTCCTGGAATTGAAGCATCCCCGGATAAAATGCTGCAAGGACGCCTGTTTGCCTACGGCGACGCACATCGCTACCGTGTAGGTGCAAATCATAATTCGTTGCCGATCAACCGTCCGCATGCAGAAGTACACAACTACCAACGCGATGGTGCATTACGCAGTGACAGCAATGGCGGAGGATCTGTTTATTACGAGCCTAATAGTCTCGGTGGACCCAAAGAATCACCTGCGCACAAAATTGCTCCTTTTGAAGTGTCTGGCGAAGCTCAAAGTGTAGCCTACGATCATCATGATCACTACACACAGCCAGGCGACCTGTACCGCTTGCTCAGTGAAGAAGAGCGTGCACGTCTGGTCCGAAACATCGTAAATGCGATGAAGCCCGTAGAAAGTGATGAAATCAAACTGCGTCAGATCGGTCATTTTTATAAAGCTGATCCTGAATATGGACGTCGTGTAGCCGAAGGTTTGGGCTTGACCGTTCCTCAAGGCGAGTAGAGGTATCTGCAAACTCTAACCTGAAAGCCGTATGAATATATAATAAAAGGATGTCCCAACACCACGTACATGGTGGATGGGACATCCTTTGTTTTGAGAGCGATGTAAATCAGGTGCTGCTATATCCTCTGCAAGCGAGGTAAATAGATTACAAGAAACAGCGACCGTCCTAGGGCAAATACAATAAAGGACAGCCAAAGTCCGTGATTCCCGTAATGGGGAACGCACCAGAAGAGAGCGATCAAAAAGCAGAGCAATGAGATCAGCATCGAATTACGGATCGGATACGTTACCGTCATCCCCGTAAACACACCGTAGAATACCAGTCCCAGTCCGGCTGCCAGCGGAAAGACCACAAGCCATCCATTATAAGGGCCTGTAAGGTTAATCACTGTAGCATTATCCGTAAATAGCGAGATAAGCGGCTCTTTCAGTGCGAAATACAATCCTCCCGTCACTACGCTGGTCACCAGTGTCCAGAACCAGGACAAGTGAATAACCCTTTGCAGCATTTTACGATCCCCGGCACCCCTAGCCTGACCCGTCATAATGCTACTGGCGTTGGCGAACCCATCAAAAAAGTAAGCCATAATATAATGGATCTGCAACAAAATAGCGTTCGCCGCCAACTGATCGGTTCCAAAGCTCGCACTGCGTGCCGTAAACAGATTAAACATTGTCAGCAGACAGGCTGTGCGAATCATGAGATCAAGGTTTGTCGCCATGACATTTTTCAACTCTGAAGCTCCAAACCAACCTCGCCAATTCATCTGTCCGCTTTGCTTCCATTCCCTCCAAATCGATGAGCGGAACACCAGCGCCAGACCCAATACACATGCAAGAATTTCCGCAATCAGAGTAGCGCTTGCCACACCCGTGACATTCCAATGCATCATCTGTGTAAATACAATAGCTAATACCATATTGATTACGTTCATTGAAATTTGCAAAAACAATGTAGCCTTCACACGGGACAATCCCATCAGCCAGCCGAGCAGCACATAGTTCACCAATGTTAGAGGGGCTCCCCAAATACGAATGTTAAAATAAATCGCTGCCTGCGCCGCCACATCCTGCGCCGGATGGATTAGCTGAAGAGAAGCCAGCAGAATTGGCTTTTGCAACACAATGAATACCGCACCAATGAGTAAAGCAATGGCCAGTGGGCGCATGAGAGCAGCTATGCCCTGGTCGTTATTTTGTGCCCCTGCGGCTTGTGCCGTGAAAGCTGATGTGCTGACTCGCAGAAAGCCAAACAACCAATATAAAGTATTAAAAATAAGAGTGCCCACCGCTACACCGCCTAAATACGCGGAATGGCTTAAATGACCGATTACAGCTGTATCCACCGCACCGAGCAGCGGGGTTGTAATCGTCGAAATAATTAAAGGGATAGCTAAAGCAAGATAGGCTCGGTGGGAAGGCAACATGTTGAAAAAACCTCCAGTAATGATTGTGTATAGGGATGGCGATCCGAATGAAATAATGCTTCTTTGGGAAAATGCTCAAGCACACTGCCTTCTTTCATGACCATGATTCGATCACTCATAAAGTGCACAGCCGCCAGATCATGTGAGATAAACAGATAAGCCAGTCCTAGCTCATCCTGCAAATCTTTGAGCAGATTCAAAATGGTGGCTTGTGTGGTCACATCCAGACTTGCTGTTGGCTCGTCCAATACGATAAAATCCGGCTCTGTGCTGATGGCACGTGCGATGGTTACACGCTGCTTTTCCCCACCGCTGAGCTGATGTGGAAACTTGTCCAGATAGCTGGCTGGAAGCTTTACCATCTCAAGCAAATGTTCTGCTGTATCCCGACGTTCTGAGGACTTACCCGCCATAAAGGAAGGAACATAGTACTTAAGCTGGTCCAGTGGCTCCAGCAGGGATTGCAGGATGGTTAGTCTGGGATTCAAAGCCGCGGATGGATGTTGAAATACTGCACCCAGCCTGCTGCGAATCCGTTTTAATTCGCTCCGCTTTAGCCCTCGAATAGACTGTCCATCCAGTCTAAGCTCACCTTGATCAAACGGGTCCAATGTCAAAATACAGCGAGCGAGTGTGCTTTTCCCACTGCCGCTTTCCCCGACGATACCCAGACATTCTCGGGGGGAGATCGACAGAGCAACATCTTGCAGCACCGTTTTACCTCCAGCGTAAGCCTTCGTCAAACCGGAGACGGTCACGACAGCATTAGACGTGTCTTGCTGCTGAGCGTAGGCGGCTTGATTATTCATGTAAAGCGCTCCTTTCCAATGCGTTCTGTTTCAGTGCTGTTGTAAGGCAAACGTGCTGGAGCGCCCGGAGACAGGGGCGGAATAGCCGCCAGTAGACGACGAGTATACGGGTGGGCCGGATGGTTCAGCACCGCTTGCGTTTCACCAGTTTCAACCAGTGAACCTTCGTGCATCACTGCGATTCGATCTGCATACTTGCGTACATGACGCAGGTCATGAGTGATCCACAAGACGGAAATACCCGTCTCCGTCCGGATTTGGTCAATGAGCTGAAGCACCCGATGAGCTGTGAGCGTATCCAGCGCAGTTGTAGGCTCGTCGGCAATAAGCAACTTCGGCTCCAGTAGTAGTGCAGCCGCAATAGCTGCCCGTTGCAATTGACCGCCGCTGAGCTGAAACGGATAGCTGCGGTACACGCGCTCGGCGGGAAGCTGTACGCGCTCCAGCACCTCGATACAGCGTTGCTTACGTGCCTTGCGATCTTGTTTGCCATGGGCGCGCATCAGCTCGTCCAGTTGGCTGCCCACACGCAGAAAGGGGGTGAAAGCCCCGTGGTAGTCTTGAAAAATGTAAGATATTTCACTACCAAGCAAAGAACGTCGTTGTTTAGCGGATAAATCCAGCAAATTATTGTCCTTCCACGCAATAATTCCTTCCGCTGTAACAGAAGAGGGGAGAAGGCCGCCGATAGCAAATGCCGTCATGCTTTTGCCACTACCGCTTTCGCCGGCTAGAGCACACCATTCCCCCGGACGAACGGCAAGCTTCAGTTGCTCTACAATCGTTTTTATATTTGTCCGAATCGTTAAGCCTTCAATAGTCAGCATGTACAGCTCACTCCTCTGTCCGGGTTTTAACATCATAACGGTCGCGCAGTTTGTCTCCCAATACGTTCGCCAGTAGCACTGTTAGCACGACAGCTATCCCTGGAACCAGCATCAGGTGGGGAGCCATTTGAAAATACGCTCGTCCTTCATTCAACATCGTACCCCATTCGGGAATTGGCGGCTGTGGACCTAAGCCCAAAAAAGATAGGGAGGCAATCATTAAAATGATTTTGCCGATATCCAGCGTAGCTAGCACAAGAACATTCCCAATTGCATGGGGGAGAATATGCCGCATGACAATCCGCAGGGAGGAGGTACCCGCCAGTATGGATAACGAAATGTAATCCTTTTGCTTTTCAGCCAGAACGGTACTACGCACCAGGCGCGCATAACCAACCCATTTTACCGCAGTCACCGCGAAAATAAGATTTACTAAGCCTGGTCCGAGCAAACCGCTCAGTACAATGGCAAAAATATAATCAGGTAATGTCATGAAGGCATCGACCACCCGTTTGAATACACGATCCATCCAGCCTCCAATAAACCCTGAAAGCAGACCAAGAGGGACCCCAACAACCAGCGAAACGGCCAAAATCAATAAACTGGTTCCGACAGTCATCCGAAGTCCAGCTATCACTCTCGATAGTACATCTCTGCCCAAATGATCTGTTCCCAGCCAGTGTGTAGCGCTGATCGATTGTAGTCGATTCCCCATCTGGATACGATACGGATCTTGCGGAGCAAGAAACGGAACGACTGTAATTGCTGCAAGAATGAGCAGGATGGAGAGCGACACGATCCATGTATTGGACAATCGCGTTCTGGTGAGCTGCCTGTTTTCCGCATGTACGGATTTTATCATGATAAACGTTTCTCCTTCAAAGCGATTTCAGGATTGACCCAACGGTAGGACAGCTCTACCAAAATATTGATACATACAATGAATGCAGCCATAAATACGGTATAGCCCTGAATAATGGGGTAATCCCTTGCAGCAATGGCATCCACAATCCATTTGCCCAGCCCTGGATAGGCGAATAGCACTTCAATCACGACTGTGCCTCCCAGTAGGCTGCCTATACTCTCACTGAATACCGTAATGAGTGGAACAAGACTGTGACGGAGCATATGTCTGAAAAAAATGCGGATGGGGCTGATTCCACGCGCTTGCGCCGCTTTGATAAAGTCTTGCCCCGAGCTTTCAATCAGACTTGCGCGGATCATTCGTACATAAACGGCCGCCATTGCCAATCCCAAGGTAAGAGAAGGGAGTACCAAATGAAAAGCGGTTCCTTCACCCATAGACGGCAAAATACGTAATTTAACTGCAAACCATTCGATAAACAAAAGCCCCAGCCAAAAGCTGGGAATCGAGGAGCCGATTAAGGCAAACACACGACTGGCTCTGTCAATCCAGCGGGTACGGTAGAGCGCCGCCATCGTTCCCAACGGGAGAGCTATCAGCAGCATAATGAACAGAGACCCTCCGGTAAGCAGCAGTGTATAAGGCAGTTTTTCCATAAACTCTGTGAATACTGGACGATGGGTTAAATAAGATTGTCCAAAATCAAACTGAAGCAACTGAACCAACCACTTACCATATTGCACAGGTAATGGTTGATCCAGCCCCAGTTGGCTGCGCATATCCATAATTTGCTGATTGGACACAGCTACATCGTCGACTCGGAGAATGCTCCGGACGGGATCGCCCGGAACAAGCTTAAGCAGACAGAAGCTCACAAAGGAAAGAATAAGAAAGAACAAGACCAGTTCAAGAAACTTTTTGGCGATGGATTTAAACATGCTAGTTCACATCCAGGTCCTGGGTCAGCAAGTAGTATTCACTTTGGCTAGTTACCCAGTTATGTACGTAATCGCGATAGGCCACTACGTTGTTTGGATGGACCAGAAAGGATTGCAGATTTTCTTGGTCAATCAGCGTGACAGCCTTCAGCGCCAGCTTGTTGCGTTCTTCCTCATTCACGGTGGTGTTCAGTTGTGAAATCATACCCGTGAGTTCCGGTACATGCACACGCCCATAATTCAGTGCTCCTTCAGGCATGTAAGCCGCATTCAGAAAATAGCTTGCATCGCCGCGCGGGGCTGTAATGCTACTATAAGTCGCTAAATCCCAATCCTGATGAGCGGCAAGATATTCGTCAATATTATCAACCTGACGGATATCAATCGTAATGCCAAGTTCTTTAGCGTTAGCCTGAATAAGCTGAGAGATGAGTGGAAGCTCCGCTCTCGACTGGTAAGTTAGCAATGTAAGATGAAGCGGCTTGCCGTCGGGGTTCGCAACTTTACCGTTCTGTACTGTATATCCAGCTTGCTTGAAGCCTTCTCGGGCAGCATTCAAATCAAACTGTTTCGTAATATATTCCGGTGAAAAAGGAAAGTCGGACAAGAACGGGCCTTGAGCAGGGGTTCCCTGACCAGACATGATACCACTGGCGATCTCATCCCGGTTGATCAGGTTATCAAATGCTTTACGAACAGCCGTCTTTTTCAGATCGTTATTGTTCATATTGTAAATAAGCTGATGCGTTCGCAAACTAGGAAGTGAGTCAACCTTAACGGTAGAATCAGCTTTCAATAGCTCCAGGCTTTCAATTGGCGGGCGATACACAATATCAGCAGTTTTGGCTTGAAAAGCAAGCTGACGTGCATTGGCGTCTTCGTTAAACATTAATTTAGCATGTTTCAACTTTACTTCACCGTTCCAATATTGTTCATTGCGATCTAAATTCAGTTCACTTCCAGCACGGAAACTGGCAACCTTGAACGGTCCCGTTCCTGATGGGAGTTCACCTGTAGCTGTTGTGTCTATAATAGCCGTATTCGGATGAACCAGCTCGGACACAAATTCCGGGAAAGGCTTGTCTGTCGTAATGGTCAAAATCTGTCCATCCGCATGAATATCACGGATATGTAGCGCATTTTTGACCGATGGATTGAGCTTTAGCGCTCTTTCCAAGGAGGCTTTGACAGCAGGGGCATTGACGACTTTACCGCTGTGGAAGTTCACACCTGGTCGGATGTTGAAGGTCCAGTGCTGTCCGTCCTTGCTGTCCCATTTGTCTGCAAGCCAAGCTTCCAGCTTAAGATCCTTGTTCACTTTGATCAGTGTTTCACTTACTCCAGCACGAACAGCTGTGTAATTTACATCTGAATGAGGATCTATAGAAGGGCTTTGCACATTGAACAATAAGGTGACACTTTTATCTTGTGGTGCAGCAGATGGAGAGGGTGAAGCTGACGGAGATGAAGCGCAGGCTGCCATCATCACCGCAATTACCGCAGGTATAAATAGTTTAAAATACGAACGCTTAAACAACAGGGAGTCCTCCTTAATAGTAATCGTAATTTTTACGCTTTAATACATAAATCATATCGTAACCAAATGAAGGAGCTTTGTAAATATGTAATTGATGAATGTGTATTTAAATTCATATGAAAAAAGGCTGCATAACCAATAGTGAGATGGTTAGCAGCCTTTAAGTGTATTTAGAAATGTTTAATTTGGAATGGCTAAAAATTTATGAATTAATGCATGGGTGCTTTGGCAGTGCCATGTTCAACATGAACTCTGCGGATGAAAAACGCAAGGATCAAACCGACCACACTGATGATCATCGCAAAGAAAAATGAATTTTGTGATCCGATTGCCATGGCATTAGCCATTTCATTTACGGATTCAGGCATACTGGATTGGCTCAAATAGCTGTCCATGCCTTTCGAGAGAATGCTTACCGCTACGGCTGTACCGATAGCACCAGCAACTTGTTGGAGCGTGCTCATAATGGCCGTTCCGTCTGGGTATAGATCCATAGGGAGCTGGTTTAGGCCGTTTGTCTGAGCTGGCATCATAATCATGGAAATGCCGATCATCAAGCAACTATGAAGCACAATAATGAGTACGAGAGTTGAAGTTGTTGTAATGCCGGACAGGAAAAACAAAACAGCGGCCACAATCACAAGGCCTGGAATAACAAGCCATTTGGGACCAAATTTATCGAATAGGGAGCCCATAATGGGAGACAAGAGACCGTTGATAATTCCACCAGGCAGAAGTACCAAACCTGCTGTTAGAGCAGACAGAGCCAGCCCTTTTTGCAAAAAGAGTGGAAGAATCAGCATCGTAGAAAGGATCGTCATCATACATAGGAACACCATAATAACGCCGATAACGAACATTGGATATTTAAACACACGCAAATTCAACATTGGCTGCTTCATTTTCAATTGACGTACAGAGAACAGTATCAACGATACCAGACCGACGATCACTGGAAGCAGAACCATCGGGCTAGCCCAACCTTCGCCACCTTCTCCAGATTTACTGAAACCAAACACGACACCACCGAAGCCAATGGAAGACAGGAGGATAGATAAAAGATCAATTTTGGGCTTGGTCGTTTTTGAAACGTTTTGCATAAATAAAATACCGCAAATTAGCGAGAGAACTAAAAACGGAAGAGAAATCCAGAAAATCCAGTGCCAAGACAGATTTTGCAGTACCAGTCCTGCAATGGTAGGTCCCACCGCAGGTGCAAACATAATTACCAATCCGATGATCCCCATAGCCGCGCCTCTCTTTTCAGCCGGGAAAATGATCAAGATGGTGTTAAACATCAACGGCAATAACAGCGCTGTACCAATGGCCTGAAGAATACGAGCGATCAATAGCACTGAAAAAGTAGGTGAAAGTGCAGCAACGAGGCAACCAGCTATTGAGAACAGCAACGATGTAACAAACAGCTGTCTTGTCGTAAAGGTTTGAATCAGCAATCCCGATACAGGTACTAAAATACCGAGTGTCAGCAGATAAGCGGTCGTCAGCCATTGGGCTGTTGCAGTTGTAATATGCAAAATCTGCATCAAATCATTCAGTGCAATGTTAAGTGCCGTTTCACTGAACATTCCAATAAAGCCACTAAGGAGCAGGGCAATCATAATAGGTAGCACCTTGAACGTTTTGGGTTCAGAGGGTGAACTCGTTTGACTCTTTGTACTCATGTTGTTTTTGTTCCTCCAATAAATTAATGGGTATTGAATTATAGCGATCGGTCTATATATAATAAACATGTTGTTATTTTTTTGTCAAAGTAAATTATAAATAATATATAATGAAGGATGCTGTATATGGCTGCTAAACCTGAATCATACGAGAATATCGTACAAACCGCATCGAAGCTCTTTTTTCATCAGGGGTATCACGCAACTGGACTGAATCAGATTCTTGCGGAGAGTGGATCACCGAAGGGCTCACTTTATTATTATTTTCCGCGTGGTAAAGAAGAATTAGCTCTGGAGTGCATAAGAAGAGGGAATGAATTTATTAAGCAAAAATTAAAACAGACACTGGACGAAAACGATAATCCTGTACTAGCCATTCAGAATTTTATTCGTAATACAGCTGAGGAGGCAGACCGTACCGGCTTTAACGACTTCATGCCGATTGGCTTCTGGGCTGCTGCGGAAACTTCCTGTATTAGCGAATCGCTACGTCATGCTTGTGTGAATACATTTGCAGATTGGCAGCGCATTTATATGGAACGTCTTCAGAAATCGGGCTGGACAGAGGAAAAGGCACACAGTCTGGCGGTACTTATCATTTCGATGCTCGAAGGTGCATTAATTTTGGCTGTTACGCAACAGAGCAGTGCTCCTATTTATAATATCGTGGATTACATTCCACAGTTGGTCAAATAATCCTGTCTCTTCGATTTTCAATTGCTCGTAATGAGCTCCAACAAGCAACTTTAAAAAGCCGATGTTCTCGTTTTTGAGAACTTGGCTTTTTAGTGGTTCTGAGACGTAATTTTACTCACATTACCAGCACCAAATGATGAAAAGTATGGTAAAATGGAATGAATTTGATTTTGATTTTGCACGAAAGGAAGGGTGATAGCAAATGGCAAAAGCGAAGGTAGCCAAACGGCCTACTCGGGATGAATTTGTACTGGAGGAAATCGGGAATCAGCTTGTAGAAGCACAACGTGAGCAATCCGAAATCGTATTGACCGTATGGGGACGCCAAGAAACAACCCGCGGACAGATCGTTAAAATGGACCCGAGAACGGGAAAGGTTCATGTGGAGAGTAATGGAGAAACAGAAAAAGTTCCTTTTATGGATATTATGAGTGTAAATTACCCGAGAGATTAGTTGTTGTGATTACATAAATATAGCAGAAAGGGACGAAAAGAATGACAAAGTTAGGGTCTCCCTTACTGCTGTGGGAAAGTAACAATTTACAATTCGCGTATACAAAAACAACCGAGTGGTTTAGAGCCATCGGTTGTTTTTGTATACTGCTGCATGAGTGGGAAGAGAAAGCCGCGTTATTGTGTTGGCACTTTCCCTTGTACATGCTTATGTAGCTTTTATCGGGCTGGTATGACTGGCACGTGCTTCGGCTTTCTTAAGCACCTTACGATCAAAAATGAAGGGGCCAAACGGCAACAGCGATGCAATCAAGGCTGCAAGACTTTGCAGTAGCGTTATTTTCCGCAGAATCAGCATGACCACAGTAGCTATGACATAAGCCACGAACAGTACCCCATGGATCATACCCACCCAGCTTACCATTTGCGGCATTCCAGCTGCGTATTTAAGCGGCATAGCGATACACACAAGCAGTAGATATGAAATCGCTTCAATATTACCAATGACACCAAACATCTTAAAGGCATTTTTGAACATAATACACCTCCTTCTCCTATTGCTTAAAATTTAATATATCCTATAATGCAATGTTATTAAACGGTAGAAAGTTACGATATATCGAATATTTACAGCTGAACCCCAAGGTTATGTCAGAGCTTTCACATGACTGAAGTATCTCACATCAATGCTTCATTTCGCTGATTCCAACGTACCACAGCTTAGCGTGCCCGGAAACGATGATCGTAATTTCGTTTATCTTGTCAAAATATGTATCTATATTCACTGGTTGCATGATCTAATCTATTAAAGCAAAAATATAAAATATAAAGTCACTCTGATATTAACACGCTATCGAGAAGCCGAGCAAAAAGTGATGAAATTGAAACAAACAATAGGGCTTAAAAAGATGGCTTGAAGTAAGAAAAAACACTAAGCTGATCAAGTTCGAAGGCTTAGCACAAGTTGTTTGCGCGACCCTATCAGTAAAAATGCTAGTGTGAAGCCTAAACATTTTGTATGCAAATTCCGATAACAGTTAAATGAACGTGTGTACATTATAGTGTGAATTTTAAAAGCTGGATGGCAGCAGAAGGGTTTGTAAGCTTAACTTATTAGTTTTGACAAATAAAATTTCCATACTGGTATCAAGGAGAGCATAGATCATGAATAAAAAACGTTTGCGTCAATGGATGGCTCCGTTCGCAACGGCTACACTGATTTTGAATACGGGATATGGCATTTTGGCCCCCGATGCAGTGGCTAGCGCGTTGCCGACTGAGAGGCATAACTCAAATCTGACAGGACTGAATACAGCACAGTTACATACCAAATTAGCAACCGCTCAAGGTCGTCATGTGCCGGTTACTTCAGGCACGAAAGTGACTACGTTAACAAAAGGTTATGGTCAGAACACCTATCTCAACCAAATGCTAAAAGTAATGTCGAGCCAAATGGTTACTGCGAATATCGCGCCGGCAGAGGTAAGCAATCTGACAGCGGTTCCTACAGAAACAACAAAAGTAAATTTGTCCTGGACCAATCCGTCGGACCTTAATTTCGACCATGTAAAAGTGGTTGGTGTCACTAACGATGTGTATGTAGATAATATTAGAAGTAACTCTTATATGTTGAGCGGTTTACAGCCGAATACGACTTATACCTTTCGAGTGAAGACGGTGAATAAGAGCGGAGATGAATCACAAGGTACGACAGTACAGGCCAAAACGGCTTCCATTGATGTCCCTGTAGATAAGACACCTCCAGGAGAGGTAAGCGGGCTGACAGCGACAAATGTCGGATATAACGCTTTTACCGTAAATTACATATTGCCTAAGGATGCTGACCTGAGCCAAGCGATCATCTATTTAAATGGTAAGGAAGTGCAGCGAACTACAGGGACGTCCTATACGTTCAGTGGATTGATTGCCTCCACAAATTATACAGTTCTGGTCAAGACTATTGACAAATCCGGCAACATCTCTGGAGGAATCAGTATTCCGGTTACGACCTCAGCGCTCAGCGTTGATACCGTGCCCGAAGTGACAGGAGCTTCAGTTACATCAGTTAATAACTATAGCGTCACTGTTTCCTGGACGAGACCCAGCGGAATTAGTACAGTCAGTCTGTATAAGGACGGGCAACTGGTAACCGATTCATCAGGAACATCCTATACATTCAACAATCTTTCTTCAGGGCAGGCCTATTCGTTCACGATTAGGTCCAAGCGAAGCACAGGTGCATTGTCCTCCGGTGTGAGACTGACTGCCACAACGGACAGTACGTCCTCCAATTCGTCAGAAGTGTCCAATCTTGAAGTAGATAGCAAAAGTGATACCTGGATCAAAATCACCTACGATATGCCGAGTAAAGCCGACAAGGTGAAGATATATGTTGATGGAGATTATGAGGGAACTACAAGCTCTGAGTCCTATAAAATCACGGATTTGCGAGAAGGACGCTGGTATGAGATTAAGGTCGTGACTGTCAATAGTAATGGAAGAGAATCTAGCGGTGTAAAGATATCAGAACGCACGGATTCGGATGGTTACTATT
This sequence comes from Paenibacillus sp. FSL P2-0173, assembly GCF_038008045.1. NCBI lineage: Bacteria > Bacillati > Bacillota > Bacilli > Caryophanales > Paenibacillaceae > Paenibacillus > Paenibacillus sp. FSL P2-0173. Next base: position 375,043 of record NZ_JBBOYK010000001.1, on the reverse strand, counting down.
CTTCTTCGTCATCTAGTTCATCGAATTATGAGAAAGCGAGAGATTTGATGCGAATTGCAGAAAACAGTCTGAATGCCTCGGACTGGCGTTCTGCCAGAGATGCAATCAGTGATCTGCCGAGCGGAACCCGTAAAAGCGATTTGCTGGATCGGTTAGAAGCTATTCGCAATAGAGCGATTGGTACCAGCAGTTCATCATCCGGGACGAGTTCTACAACAACAACTTCTGGTACAACGTCCTCATATCCTAACAATGCGGTTTCCTCATATTCAACTTCGTTCACCCTGACACCAGGAGCTAAATCAGCTTATGTCGATGGTCGTGCTACGACGATGGCTCAGGCTCCGCGAATCATAAATGGGGCGACGATGGTCCCGCTGCGCTTTATCAGTGAACGGATAGGTTACGAGGTAAATTATGAAAAGGCGACCAAAAAGATCATTCTGACTCGACCTACAGACGGCAAACAAGTAGTGCTTCAAGTCAAGAATTCGACCCTTGCCGTGTATGAGTTAAACAACTCACGGAGTTATTCGACGAACATCACAGCTCCGGTTATTGTTAACGGCTACACACTGGTTCCATTACGAGTGATTAGCGAGCTTTCGGGGTATCAGGTGAACTATAATACTGCATCCAAACAAATTACGATTACAAAATAAATGCTTCTGCAAAAAAAGGTTCTAGAGTTTTCACTTTAGAACCCTTTTTGTGTATTAGGAAGTGTATGTAAAACAATGACAATCTGTTACTCTGTAAACAAGTTATCTTGATTGAAAAGAATATCGAGTTGCTTAAGCTCGTCACTTGTTAGTCGAACACCCAGAGTTTGAAGATTGGACTCGATTTGATCAGGCTTGGTTGCACCTGGAATAATTAGATCAACGGCTGGACGCGTTAATAGCCAAGCTAGCGCAATCTGTGCAGGATCTGCACCCTTGTCTTTCGCGAATGCTTTGAAGCGATCCACGCGTTCCAAATTTGCGAGAAATGCTTCTTTTTGAAATAAAGGATTATTCATTCGTGAAGTGTCATTAAAAACATCATCCTTCTTATATTTACCGGCCAACAGACCTGATGCGAGCGGGAAAAAAGGAATCAGTGAAATTTCGTGCTCTAGACAATAAGGAATAACGTCGGCTTCTGCATGACGAACCAGTAGTGAGTATTCAGCTTGAAGAACATCCAAGTGCTTATCAGCATTAAAAGCCTGAAGCTGCTCAAAGCTTAAATTTGAAGCGCCAATGGCTTTGATTTTCCCCTGACTTCTTCAGCTCTGCAAGTGTGTCAGCAGCTTCAGCCAGCGGGGTCCGGCTATCGGGAAAATGAAGAAAGAAAATGTCAACATAGTCTGTCTGTAATCTCATCAGGCTGTCATCCACAGCCTTACGTAATGCAGCTGGACTGTTGTCGACTTCCAGATGGCCTTGATTAAATTGGGGATTAGAAGAAGCTTTGGTAGAGATTACAAGATGTTCACGGCCACCATAATCCCGGATGGCTTCACCGATTAACTCCTCAGAGTGGCCCATTCCATACAGAAATGCGGTATCAATGAAATTGATCCCTTTTTCAAGGGCAGTCCTAATTAATTGTCGGCTTAGAGTATCATCGACTTTTGGATACATCATTGAATTACCTACCACACCTGCTCCAAAACCAAGTTTAAATGCTTTTAATCCTGTTTTTCCTATTGCTATTGTATTGTTCATGTTTTTAAGCTCCTCTTTTGTATGATGTGGAATCCTAGGAAGGACTCTAATGCACATCTTACAACCTGGTGTAAACACTAGGTCAAGTAGAGTGATCAGGAATCGAAAACAGATTAAGTTTGGGTCTCAAGTGGCAAAAAGTTATGGCCAAATTTTTGCCCGGTTTGCAATTTCAATTCAATCATATCCTTAATTTCCTGAAGTTCTTTCAGTTGCTGATCTATCTTTTTTTGGTAATCGTAAAGCCTATCGTACCATTCAATATTTGATATGTTGCTCTCATCTAATTGAAGCTGGATCATAGGTCTTAACTCCTGCAGAGACATTCCAGCTTTTTTTAAACACTTGATCATAAGAAGTGCCTCTTTGTGTGAATTGTTATATATCCTGTGTCCATTATTTTTTCGGGCCACGGGAGGAAGAAGACCCATTTTCTCATAATACCGTAAGGTATCCTCACTAACTTGGAATTGATCCATAAGTTCCTTCATTTTAAAATTTGTTGTCATCTCTCGTCACCTTCGTAAGGGATCATTTAACGATCGTATACTGAATGGGATCCGTTATGACTGGCTTGGAAACATGAGCTACTTGTATCACATGACTGAAGCTTCCAATAGAGCAGACATTGTATTCCTTCAAGATGTTGTTAAATGGGGAGTGTATAACTTGCCTGAAGGGAGCCATAATCCGAGAAGCGCAGCCCCTTATGTTCTGGAAAATGGAGAGGGAGACCGATTACTCACTGGAGATCAGCTCCACAGAATTCTAGCCACTCCTGATTACCTTTGGATTATGTTGTTTTGCGCTAGGATCTATTGTCGGCTTTTTTTCTTCTAATTATTGGATGGTTATTGTGAGCAGAATCTTCCAATCCATAGGGGCGTCTGTTGTCCCGGCATCATCCATGTTGATCCCGATTCGCTATATATCTATCGAAAATCGTGGCAAAGCTTTGGGGATTACCTCTGCAGGAATGGCCTTAGGGACGGCAATAGGCCCAATTATTGCTGGATTTGTTATTGGATTTGCAAGCTGGCGCTACCTATTTTTAATTTCATTTCTAGTCATTATTACAATCCCTCTTTTCAGGAGGTATTTAATAAATGAAACACTTTCAAAAGGAAAAGCTGATCTCATAGGAGGTATTTTGCTTGCAGCTTCAATTACGCTGCTGCTACTCTCCATTACTGGACACAGCTGGAGTTATTTTACGGCTACTATCCTAATATTCATATTATTCATCATTCGCATTAACAAAACGGATGAACCCTTTATTGAACCGACACTTTTTAAAAATACAAGGTATACGATAGGGTTGATTATCGCTTGTATGATTCTTACACTTAATTTATGTGTTCCGTATTTGATCCCGCAGGTGTTAAGCTCAATACATCACTTATCTTCTGTGAACACAGGACTCGTGATGTTTCCCGGTGCTTTGATTGCTGCATTGCTTGGGTTGGTGGGTGGAAGAATTGCAGATGCAAAGGGCAATCGCTTTGTATTCTCGTTGGCATTCTTGTTCCAAGTGATGGCATACCTCATATTGGGTATTTTTATGGACGCGGTTCCTGCCGTGATTGCGATTATCTTAATTCTAGCGAATACTGGATTAACATTTGCTCAGATTACAATGGCAAACACCATTTCTCGAACATTAAGCGGCAACCAAACCGGAGTTGGTATGGGTATCTATATGATGGGAAGCTTTATGGCGGGGGCTATCGGAACGTCTATTCTTGGATCCGTACTTAATCAAGGAGCACAAAGCAAAATTATGTTCAGCACTATTTTTTTGATTTTGGGCATATGGATTATAGGCTTTGCTATTTTCTATTTTACAGTTTTTCGTAAAGAAGCATCACCCGTTCAGCAAGACACATAGCAATCAATTATACTAAACGATCCTTATTAATAACCGACAGGTGTCTTAGTTACGACCTGTCGGTTAAACCTTACTAAAACACTCCTGACATCAGTATGTCAGGAGTGTTTTCATTTCGATGCAGCAGACAGAGGAACTCAATGTCTATTTGCATTAAGCGAAAATGAAGACTGAACCTCTGAATATTGGTTTCAAAAAAAATGGACTTGACTTTCTAACCATTTTAGACAGGTACTTGACAGGTATATGATATATTAAAAAAAGTTGAGATTTACTTATAGACTTTCAACATGATTGTCTACTCATAAGAATTAAAAATCAATTAAATGGCGGGGATATACAGTGTATCAATACAAAGATCAGGATTATGAAGCTGTTCATTTTGATGGACAAGATTTGCGGTATGGAGAACTCGTACGCTGCACTTTTAAAAAGTGTACATTCATGAATACTTCATTGGATGAGATCGAGACAAGCCATTGTCGTTTTATTGAATGTGACTTTAAAGGTGCTGCTCTATGTGGATCTGTGCATACGGAATCAGCTTTTGAAAATTGTTCTTTCAATGGTGCCAACCTTTTTGTTTCCAAATTCAGCTCTTGTAAAATGACAGGATCGGACTTTGCAGGTGCTCAAATGGACGGTGTCACTTTGAGTCAAGGAGACTGGTCCTACACTAATCTAAAGCATACCAAGCTGGGGAAACAGGATTTGAGAGGAATTCGTTTTTATGAAGCAGATTTTTCTGATACCGATTTGACGAAAGCTGACCTGAGAGACTCTGACCTAACGAGAGTAACTTTGAGCAGAGCGAACTTGCAGGGAGCCGATCTACGTGGTGCCAATCTTGAAGGAATTGATTTGAAAACTTTGAATATTAAAGGCGCGCGAATGGATAGAGAGCAGGCGATTCTGTTTATACGCTCTTATGGAGCAAAGGTAGACTGAAGAACAGTGGAGGTTTTCATGGAACAGTCTAAAAAACTTCTTTTTTATCCAATGTATGGTGTATGTATTCTCGAATCTGTAGAGAAAGAAGATGACTTGGAAAACCTACAAAGTTCCTATAACTTGTATTTTCCTAAACAAGGACTTCGCATGTTTATTCCGCAACATAGAGCACTGCAAAAATGTATCCGACCTTTGTCCAATGTGGATTACTTTTTGAGTTCCAGAGCTCAATTTTTTGGAGAATATGCTCAACTTCCTTTGAACCCTTCTGAACGTCGCTGCTTTTTGCAGGCCAAGATCGAGTCAGGGCTTCTTCATGATCATTTTGGCATCATCAGGGATATAATTTGTTCCAAAGCCTACAATTTGAAAATGAATTCTCATGATAGGTCCATTCTGAGTATGGCTCGAGAGATGCTGGTAAGTGAACTAATGTATGTTTTGAATCTTTCAGCAGACGATGCAGGCAGGTATTTGAAAGAGGATATTGAAAAGCGTCAGCTTGGGTAGGAGGAGCAGTACATGCAAAATTTTATTAACGTTCATGGAGCACGGGAAAATAATCTGAAAAATATTGATATTCAAATTCCTCGTGACCAAATCGTTGTGATCACCGGGGTGAGCGGCTCGGGAAAATCCAGCCTGGCATTCGATACGCTATATGCTGAGGGACAAATGCGTTATGTTGAATCACTATCTTCCTATGCAAGACAATTTCTCGGGCAGATCAATAAACCAGATGTCGACTCGATCGAAGGACTTTCACCCGCAATTGCCATTGAACAAAAAACGACATCTAACAATCCACGTTCCACAGTGGGCACTGTAACTGAGATTTACGATTTTTTGAGGTTATTGTGGGCAAGGGTTGGAACGCCGCATTGTCCATCCTGTAAAAGTGAAGTTACGCGCCAGTCTGTCGATCAAATTGTAGATCAAATATATAGGCTTCCTCAAGGAACGAAATATATGGTGCTCGCACCTTTAGTACAAGATAAAAAAGGGGAGCACCAGCACATTTTTGAACAAGCGAGAACCAATGGCTATGCACGTGTGCGAGTAGACGGTATCGTTAAGAACCTATCGGAAGAGATCCAACTTGATAAAAACAGGAAACATACTATCGCTATTGTAGTGGACCGTCTGGTAGTCAAAGAGGGGGAAACTCAGAGACTGACAGACTCTATTGAAACAGCCATTACTTTGTCCGGCGATACTGTATTGGTTCACCGGATGGATAGCGGTGAGGACATGCTGTTCTCCCAAAGTTTTGCTTGTGCCCGTTGCGGATTTTCCATGCAGGAGCTGTCTCCTCGCATGTTCTCTTTTAATAATCAGTACGGCGCCTGTCCGACTTGCTCGGGACTTGGGTTTCATCTTGAGGTTGACCCGATCAAAGTCGCACCTGATCGCAGTCAATCGTTGAACTCGGGCGCAATTAAAGCTACCGGATGGGGAAATGTCGAAACCAACTCCTATTGCAAAATGTATTTTGAAGCGATTGGAAAAAAGGCTGGATTTGATCTGGATACTCCTCTTGATCAGATTTCACAGCAAGCATTGGACATGCTCCTGTATGGAACACAGGGTGAAAAACTTGAACTTAGATGGGAAAGCAATCATCGGGAGAGGCTGCTGCACCAGGCATTCGAAGGGATTGTCAACAATCTGGATCGACGCTACCGGGAAACCCAGTCCGATACAATGCGGAAAGAACTTGAAAGCTATATGTCCGCCTTGCCTTGCCACGACTGTCACGGTGATCGGCTGGCACCGATGCTTCTTGCTGTAACCGTCTGTGATATGAACATCTCAGATTTCTGCAAGCTGTCTGTTACCGAGGCCATTCATTTTATCGAAAATATGCATCTGTCCCCGGTTAAGGCTATGATTGCCGCCCCGATTACGACGGAGATTGTTGACCGACTTGTATTTTTGAAAAATGTCGGGCTGGAATATTTGACGTTATACCGAACTGCCGGAACACTTTCAGGCGGGGAGAGTCAGCGCATTCGTTTGGCCACCCAGATAGGATCGCGCTTAACAGGAGTGCTGTACATTCTCGACGAGCCCTCGATCGGTTTGCACCAGCGAGACAATAAACGGCTTATTTCCGCTTTGAAGGAAATGCGTGATTTGGGCAACACCGTCATTGTGGTGGAGCATGACGAAGAGACGATCCGCCAAGCAGACTGGATTGTGGACATTGGTCCGGGTGCGGGTAAACATGGAGGAGAAGTGGTTGCTCAGGGAGAACTTGACCAAATTACCGCTGAAAAACGTTCGATAACAGGCCAATATTTGTCGCATCAAAGATGGATTCCCGTGCCTGAGAACCGTCGACCAGGCAATGGACATCATCTGACTATTGTGGGAGCAGCGGAAAACAATCTGAAAGACATCAATGTATCCATCCCATTAGGAACGATCACGTGTGTTACGGGCGTTTCCGGGTCAGGTAAGTCCAGCCTTGTTAACGAGATACTTTATAAAAAGCTGGCGGCGACGCTAAATCGAGCTCATACTCGCTCAGGAAAACATTTACAAATTGATGGCATAGAGCATTTGGATAAGATTATTAATATGGATCAAAGCCCGATCGGACGGACTCCTCGTTCCAACCCGGCCACATACACCGGTCTTTTTGATAATATTCGCTCCCTATTTGCCATGACAAACGAAGCCAAGGTGCGTGCTTATGGCCCGGGTCGCTTTTCGTTTAATATTAAGGGCGGACGCTGTGAAGCCTGTACGGGTGATGGATTGATGAGAATCGAAATGCATTTCCTGCCCGATGTGTATGTGCCTTGTGACGTCTGTAAAGGGAAGCGATACAATCGCGAAACTCTGGAAGTTCACTATAAAGGGAAAAGCATTGCAGATATCTTGGAGATGACTGCGGACGAAGCTGTTGTATTTTTTGAGTATGTTCCAAAAATACGGAAGAAAATCGAGGCGCTCTGTAAAGTGGGGTTGGGTTATGTGAAGCTGGGTCAGTCTTCTACAACGCTATCAGGCGGAGAAGCGCAACGAGTGAAACTTGCATCAGAACTGCTGAAGCCCGCTACGGGTTCAACGCTATATGTTATGGATGAACCCACTACAGGACTTCACGTTGCGGATGTGCAGCAATTGATCAATATACTTCATGTGCTGACCGAGGAGGGGAATACCATTGTTGTTATCGAGCATAATCTGGATGTGATCAAGAATGCAGACTATATTATTGATCTGGGACCCGAAGGTGGTAGCAACGGAGGGAATGTCGTATGTACCGGGACCCCGGAACAAGTGGCCGACTTTAAGCTGAGCTACACGGGGCAATATTTACGAAAAGAACTTAGAGACATACATTCATAGATAATCATCCTAATCTCGAATTTCAAACTCTATGCATTCATGCAGTATTCGCTATAATGGATACAGTGATTTAGGAAAGGGATGTAATCATGAAGAAGGTCATCGTAATTGGATCAGGAATTCTGGGGGCATCGACAGCATACCAGTTAGCAAAAATGGGTGCTAATGTCATTATTGTAGACCGCAAAGATAAAGGACAGGCTACTGATGCCGCCGCTGGCATTATCTGTCCCTGGCTATCACAGCGACGTAATCAGGCTTGGTACCAGCTGGCAAAGGCAGGCGCACGCTTTTATCCTGGGTTGATTGAAGAACTCAAAAGCGAGGGAGAAACAGAAACAGGCTATGCTCAAGTGGGTGCTCTCAGTATTCATGATGATTTGGAGAAAATCAAAAAAATGGAGGAGCGGGCACACTTACGACAAGCGGATGCACCGGAAATCGGTGAAATTACCCGGCTAAATGAAAAAGAAACCCATGAACGGTTTCCTTTGTTAGTAGAAGGTTATCATTCTGTTCATATTAGCGGTGCCGCCCGTATAGATGGTCGTGCGCTACGGGATGCGTTGGTCCGATCAGCACAGAGACATGGAGCGACCCTTATACATGGGGATGCTGCACTTCAATATGAGTCCGACCAAGTAACTGGAGTAGCGGTCGGTGCAAAAAGCTTCTCGTCCGACAAGGTCATTGTTTGTGCAGGTGCATGGGCAAATCAATTACTGTTGCCTTTGGGCATTCATTTTAAGGTTAGTTATCAAAAAGCACAAATTATGCATTTGCAGGTTCCTAATAGGCAAGACACAGGCACCTGGCCTGTAATCATACCGCCTTCTGATCAATACCTGCTGGCTTTCGATAAACAGAAGATCGTAATAGGGGCGACTCACGAAAATGAAATCGAGGGTTACGATACGAGGGTAACAGCAGGTGGGATGCAGGAAATTCTGCACAAAGGTTTAGAGTTGGCCCCTGATTTAGCAAACAGCACTTTTCAGGAGGTAAGAGTTGGTTTCCGTCCTTTTACACCCGGTTTTCTACCGGTGATCGGAGCTGTTCCAGGCTGGGATGGTCTTATAGCGGCAAATGGGCTTGGAGCATCCGGGTTGACCATGGGCCCCTTTATTGGAAATCAGCTGGCAAAGTTGGCACTTGGAATGGATTTAGATATCGATATCAATGATTATGATATTCGAAAAGCAATAGATGAAAGTTGATCCTTGACCGGAGACAACAATATATATGCTTATGAAGTCGCCATACTGGCGACTTTTTGTTTTAGTGCTATATTCATTCTATACGTCATTCATCATGTCATTGAGATGCGAATTTTTTAACGATTGTGTTGTGGTTTGCATGTTTTTCAAGTAGTCGATTTTATAGATACAGGAATAGATCACATTTAATACATAGTCAAAGGCAATCTGCGATGAAAATGTACCAATCTTGGCATGTTTTACTTCGTCATTAGGCACCTGGATACAGATATTACTGAGTTTGGCCAATTCGCTTTGATTGGTTGCTGTAATTGTGATAAAAGGGATATTTTCATGTGCGAAATGCCGTGCTGCTTTTAAAAAAATCGGCGACTTTCCGTGATAAGTTAAAAAAACAGCGCAATCCTGTGTCGTAAGATTAGCCGTATGGTAAGCCCACTCAGACAGCTCCGTGGCTATAACCACATACTTGTTTATTTTCACCAATTTATTTTGGAAACTTTTCGCACGGATTTGTGAATCACCTAACGCATATATAAAGATTCTTTTCGCTTGATCCAGCAGTAGGGCTGTTTGCGACAATAAATCATCATCCATGAATGTAAAGTTTTTTTCAATCGTTTCTTTCATTAATTCTGCAATTTCTTTCGCTACTTGAAGTGGGGATTCATCAAAACCGAAAGGATAGTTGGGGTCTACATTGGAAATGTTCTGGGTATTCTGCTGAAATTCCCGAGCAAGTTTGATTATGAACTCCTTGAAACCAGATAGCCCAAGTTTATGTGTTAATCGATTAATCGCGGAATGCGAAGTATATGTTGCCTTTGCAAGCTCCTGAATGTTTAAGTGCAGGATACTTTCTTTATGAAGCAAAATATAGGATGCAATGCTTTTTTCGTTTGGTGTAAAGTTTTGCATTTCGGATAATTGCATCAGTATTTTCAACAGGTTCACTCCGGTTCAATTGAAATAACGTTTGATAAAGGATATAAAGTAAACATTTTGTTTAAAAACAACCCGCCATGTTGACAAATAATCGGTTGAATGTACCATTTTGGCGGCAAATCCTTTACGATCAACATTCTTCTTCTATAATAAATGAAAAAGAGCCTAAGGGGGAAATAATATGCTTACCATCGGTTATATTGGAAATGGGAAAAGCACGAACCGTTATCATCTTCCTTTTTCATTGAACAGAGCTGATTTGAAAGTGAAGACGATATACGCACGTAATCCAGATAAAGGGGAGTGGAAAAAAGTCCCTGACGTGCAGTATACAGATAATATTGAATCTCTAATGAACGATAAGGAGATTCAGTTGATTGTTATCTGTACACCTGTAGAATCCCACTACGACTATGCGAAAATGGCGCTTGACCACGGGAAAAATGTACTTGTTGAGAAACCTTTTATGTTAACCAAAGAAGAAGCCATGTCGATCTTCCAATATGCTAAAGAGAAAAATCTGGTTGTACAATGCTATCAGAATAGACGTTACGACTCGGATTTCCTCACTACCCAGAAGGTTATTGAATCAGGAAAACTTGGAGATTTGCTGGAAGTGGAGATGCATTACGATTATTATCGCCCTGAGATCCCAAATTCTACCTCTCATTTTTCCAAGTATAACAGTTACCTATATGGACATGGCGTTCATACCACTGACCAGGTTCTTTCCTATTTTGGGAAGCCGGACACAATCCATTACGATGTTCGTCAATTGCTGGGTGCTGGGAGAATGAATGATTACTTTGATCTGGATTTTTATTATCCCTCGCTCAAGGTATCCATCAAATCCAGCTTTTTTCGCTTAAAAGAGCGGCCGAGTTTTGTTGTATACGGCAAAAAAGGCGTTTTTATAAAGCAAACGAAGGATCGTCAGGAGGAGCATCTGAAATTATACTATCTGCCTAAGGGACACGCCGATTTCGGCATCGACCTGCCCGAGCATTACGGCATCTTAACATATTTGGATGATAAAGGCGAGTATCATGAAGAAAAAGTCGTTTCTGAAAAGGGAGACTATGCCCGAGTGTATGACGATATTTATCAGTCGATCGTATTTGGTAAAGAAAAAGTGATTAAAGACGAAGAAACGATAATTTGTATGGAAATACTTGAAAAAGGTATAGAGGAGTGCAACTAAAATGAAGTTGGGAATTGTCGGAGCAGGGATGATCGTAGGGGATCTATTGAGCTTTATTCAGGAAATCCCGACCATTTTATTAAAGGGCATTTGTTCTAGACCTAGCCACCAGGAGAAATTACTGGATTTGAAAAATAAATATGGAATAGCTCAGATTTATTCGGATTACAGCGAGATGCTGATGAACCGTGATGTGGATACAGTTTATATCGGGTTGCCTAATCATCTTCATTATTCATATGCCAAAGAAGCATTATTGAGTGGTAAACATGTCATTTGTGAGAAGCCGTTTACTTCCAATTTGCAAGAATTTCTAGAGCTAAAAGAAATTGCTCAGCAAAGAAAACTGGTATTGGTGGAAGCCATAACGAATCAATATTTGAAAAATTATTTGTCAATGAAGGAGTATCTACCTAAACTTGGTGAGATCAAAATAGTTGAATGCAACTATTCTCAATACTCATCTCGATATGAAGCTTTCAAAGCGGGAATAATCCAGCCTGCGTTTAATCCGGAAATGTCTGGTGGAGCCTTGATGGATATTAATTTATATAATATTCATTTTGTTGTTGGATTCTTCGGTAGCCCAAAGAAAGTGGAGTATTGGGCGAACATGGAGCGTGGAATTGATACTTCAGGTATGCTGCTGCTTGATTACGGTGATTTCAAGTGTGTCTGCATAGGTTCAAAAGATAGTACGGCCCCCAATGCCGTGAACATTCAAGGCAATAAGGGCTATTTACACATGGCAAGTTCAGCTAATATATGCGACTGCTTTGATTACACTGCGAATAAGGAAACGCCAATTCGTGTGGATCTAAAAGATCATTCGCATCGAATGTATGACGAATTCGTTGAGTTTGATCGTATCATCGAAGAAAAAGATTTTGGAAAAGTCTCGAATATGCTTGAACATAGCGAGAAGGTCATGAATGTCATTGAGAAAGCCAAGCAGTCCGCCAATCTTGTATTTGGCCCTGATAAACCATTTTGAGAGTAGCAGACATATGTCTGCTACTCTTTTTTATCAGATTCACAATTTCCGGTCCAACAGCATGCCTATTTGCTCTGCCATCTCGACAGGAGAGAGAGGTTTATCATTCAAAAACCACCACTCCATAATCCCTACCACAGCGGACGCTGCATAACGGACAACCACTTCTTCGTTTAGTCCCCGATTTCTTGCTTCATTCATGTCGACCTCTTCCCGAAGTTCATCGATCATAAATTCAAGAAACTGAGTGCGGAAGTAAGGGGCGCCTTTGCTCACCAGCATCGTGGAGAAAAATAAATAGTTAGCCTCTAAATATTCAAACCAAACAATTTCGGCCTCTGTAAAGCTCAAATGAGCCGATTCAATACATAATCTTCGAAGTTCATTGATGTGTGCGGCGATCAGCTTATCCAGCAAATCATATTTGTCCACGTAATGAAGATAGATGGTTCCCCGGCTTACATTCGCTTTGTCGGATAGATCCTGAATCGTAATATGGTCGAAACTCTTTTCGGCCATCAACTCCGTTAATGCTTTTTTCAAGGCTTCCTGTGTTTTGAGTATTCTCCTGTCCACTTTCACTGTGTTCAACCCCTAAACTTCTAAATGATAATTGACTGTTTTAACTTATATGTCTATTAATGAACAAATCAAGCGTATTTAACAATTGCAAGCATTCTGTATCAGCTTATAATAATAGACACAAGTTCAATAATGTATCTTTTTCAATTATAGATGCATTTATATGAAGGATCAATGCAAAGAAAGAGGAGATATCACATGTCAGATACTCAAAAACTTACGGCTGCACAGCGAACGATTGGGGACTTCTCACCAAAGATTGTCGAGCTGACCGACAAGGTGCTTTTTGGGGACGTTTGGGAACGCAAAGAGCTGGCCCCACGCGACCGCAGCCTCATTACCGTAGCAAGCTTGATCACCGGAGGGAATTCCGAACAACTGGGCTTTCATTTGGGTAAAGCCAAAGACAACGGCCTGACGGAAGAGGAACTGATCGAAGTCATTACCCATCTTGCCTTTTATGCGGGCTGGCCGAAGGCGATGTCCGCTATTACAGTGGCCAAAGAACTATTCGCAAAAGAAAACTAAGTCTCGAAAGGATGTTCATTCTCTATGTCCAATATTCAAGATAAAGTCGTTATTATTACAGGTGCTTCCAGCGGAATCGGAGAGGCAGCGGCCAAAGAACTGGCATCTAAAGGTGCGAAGCTTGTGCTGGCGGCTCGCCGTGAAGACCGTTTACAAAAGCTGCAAGAAGAAGTTGAACAAAGCGGGGGTACAGCCATCTACAAAGTAACCGATGTGACATCGCATGAACAAGTGGAGGAGTTGGCTTCGTATGCACTTCAAGAGTTTGGGAAAATCGACGTACTTATCAATAATGCCGGAGTCATGCCGCAATCGTTTCTCTTTAAGAAGAAAATTAATGAATGGGATATGATGATTGATATTAATATCAAGGGCCTTTTGTACGGGATTGCTGCTGTTCTGCCTGCGATGCGGAAACAGAAATCTGGCCATATCATTAATCTGTCTTCTATTGCCGGACATAATGTCTATCCCGGCGGCACTGTATATTGCGCGACCAAACATGCCGTAAGGGCGATTACGGAAGGTTTACGTCAAGAAGAGGCGATCAGTGGTACCCAGATTCGTACAACGAATATCTCTCCAGGAGCTGTCAGCACTGAATTGACGGAGGGAATCACGGATGCAGAGTTAAAACAAGCCTACGATGAGTTATATCAAGGAGCGATTAAAGCGGAAAGTATCGCACGTGCGATTGCTTTTGCGATTGAAGAGCCCGGAGACGTTGCGATCAATGAAATGATTATTCGCCCAACCACACAACAGGCGTAAGTCAACAGCAGGAGGAATGACGATGAATTATCGTACAGTAGGAAAAACAGGAATCAAGGTTTCAAATTTATGTTTTGGCACGATGTCCTTCGGCGGAAATGCCGATGAAGAAACATCCAAAAAAATGTTCAACCGCTCCCGCGAAGCTGGCATTAACTTTTTCGATACAGCAAACGTGTACAGCCAGGGTCGCTCCGAAGAAATTCTAGGCGAGTGCATCGAGGACTGTCGGAATGAGATTGTACTGAGCACCAAAGTTTTCTATCCGATGGGACAGGACGTGAATGCTAGGGGGCTTTCCCGTCGTCATATCATGCTTGAAGTGGAAAACAGTCTGCGACGCCTGAAGACGGACCGCATCGACTTCTACTTCGTGCATATGTTCGACGAAAATACTCCAATGGAGGAGACGCTTCGTGCACTCGACGATCTTCAAGCGCAGGGCAAAATCCTTTACCCAGCGGTGAGCAACTGGTCGGCCTGGCAGATTGCCAAAGCGGTCGGCATCTCTGCCAGGGAGGAGCTGGCGCGCTTTGAATTGATCCAGCCGATGTACAACCTGGTCAAACGTCAGGCTGAGGTAGAAATCCTGCCTCTTGCCGCTTCCGAGCAGATTGGGGTCATTTCGTACAGCCCTCTGGGAGCCGGGATTCTTACGGGCAAATACGGAACGAACAAACGACCGGAGCAAGGACGGCTGGTCGAAGAGCAGCGGTATACGGACCGCTATGCGGATGAAATGAATTTTGCCGTCGCCGACCGCTTTACTGCACATGCAGCAGAACGAGGCGTGAAGCCCTCGACGCTTGCGGTAGCCTGGGCGATGTCCAATCCTATGATCACGGCGCCAATTATTGGCGCAAGAAACCTCGCGCAGCTGGAAGACTCACTGGGCGCTGTCGATGTAGAGATGACTCCAGAGTGGCGCGATGAGATTTCCAGACTTTCGGTGACTCCCGCGCCTTCTACAGACCGGGGCGAGACGCTACTGCCGAACTGGGCTTGAAGACCGAAGACCGCCTAAATGATGTTGGGGAAGTCGGTGGTGTCCTCGTTTTATAGGAAATGACGCTGGAAGTTAAACGTATCATACCGAAAAAGAGACGGCCTAAGGTCGTCCTTTTTGCTTCTTCGCCGATCAGTCTAGATACTTAGTCATTCATGACCTGGTCGTATTTTTCCTTCAATCGCTTGATGTCCGCTCTCGGAGGAGCACCGAACATGCGGGAGTATTCGCGGCTGAATTGGGAGGAACTCTCGTAACCGACCCTGAAAGCGACGTCTGCGGCGTCCGCCGATTCAGCCAATAAGATGCGGCGAGCTTCCTGAAGTCTCAGCTGTTTTTGGAACTGAATTGGGCTCATGGCGGTTACCTCTTTAAAATGCCGATGGAACGAAGAAACACTCATGCTGGCGGTGTCTGCAAGATCTTCGATCCGAAAAGACTGGTCCCAATTTCGGACAATATGGTCGATAGCTTCCCGGATCCGATAGGTGCTGCTTCCTTCGACTGCAATCTGAGCCAATTCGACTCCATAGGGCCCCTGCAGCAGCCTGTACAGAATCTCCCTCGTGTAAAGCGGGGCGAGAAATGGGATTTCTCCCGGGGTGTCCAGCAGACGGGCAAGCCTGAGCACGGCGTCCTGAATGGACGATTCCATCCGGCCGACGAACAGGGCACGCTTGGCATTATCTTTTGACGTGACCTTAATATCACAATCGTTCAGCACTTCAAGGATCTGGTTCTGTGTAAATTCGAGCTTGAGACTCAGGTAAGGAGAGTCAGCAGACGCTTTTATAATTTGACCGATCACAGGCAGATTCATGGAAGCGATCAGATAATTGGACGGTCCATATTCAAATCTCTCCTGTGCCAGCAAAATTTCTTTCAGACCTTGAACGACAACACAAAAAGAAGGCTTGTAAACCCGATAAGCGGGCTCAGTTATGCTGGAATGCTGATAGAAAAATAGGGAAGGGACCGCCGTTTCCTTGGTGCTATTCTGAAGCGAGTGACGCTCGATTAATTCGGTAAGCTCCTGTTGCTGTTGAATAAGGTTCTCGGACATTCAAATCCTCCTTGCAGGTTTGTCTGGTCCCATTATAAGACTTATCCGCCTGTAGCAACAGTAGCCGTAATAGGATTGGGCAATCATTTAAGACGAATGAGATATCGCTTCGCTTTTTCTGTTCGGCATAATAAGACTAAGCTCACAGAATCAAGCAAGGGGGGGAACAACGGAATAGCTGAAGCGGCTGAATAAGAAGAGAGAACGGGTGCTCTGTCGGTGGAGGGAGTGACAGAAGCCACTACCGCAAGCAAACGACATTATCAAAGAACAAGTTTAAAAAAGGGAGGAGATGAATTATTTGAATCGTTGGTTTAGGAACTTATTGGTTCAAAGGCTTATCACATTAATAGAGTTTGAAGAGCATGAATGTTTCAAAAAATTATATAATAGTTCTCTTGATAGGATCGTAAGCCAATTAACTAAAGAAAAATAATGAACATTTATCATACCCACCCTCCTACTGGATAAAGAATAAAATGATATTAAGAAAGGAAGATGTATGTTGGAAAAGCGTAAATTGGGAAATAGCGGTCTGGAAGTTTCCGCAATCGGACTTGGATGCATGGGAATGAGTTACGGTTATGGGCCGGCTTCGGACCAAAAGGAAATGATCTCGGTCATTCGGGAAGCGGTCGAGCGCGGCGTGACTTTCTTTGATACCGCCGAAGTATACGGACCCTACACGAATGAAGAACTCTTGGGCGAAGCTCTTCTTCCTGTTCGAGATCAAGTCGTGATTGCCACGAAGTTCGGCTTCAATATCCAGGATGGCAAGCAGTCCGGAATGAACAGTCGCCCTGAGCATATCAAGAAAGTTGCCGAAGAATCGCTTAGACGGCTCAAGATTGAAGCCATCGACCTGTACTATCAGCACCGAGTCGATCCAGATGTGCCGATCGAAGAGGTAGCGGGAGCTGTGCAAGATCTGATCCGGGAAGGAAAGGTGAAGCACTGGGGATTGTCTGAAGCAGGAGTGAAGACCATTCGTCGTGCACACGCGGTTCAGCCACTCACTGCAATTCAGAGCGAATATTCCCTGTGGTGGAGACGCCCCGAAGAGGAACTCCTCCCTGCCCTAGAAGAGCTCGGTATTGGCTTCGTTCCGTTCAGTCCTTTGAGCAAGGGCTACCTGACGGGAAGTTTTAACGCAAACACGACATTCAACCATGACGATTTGCGCAGTATTCTTCCACGTTTTACTCCAGAAGCGCTGGAGGCCAATCAGGTGTTGGTCGACCTGCTTAAAGAGATGGCTGAGCAGTTAAAAGCAACGCCAGCCCAAATCGCACTCGCCTGGCTGCTAGCCCAGAAGTCGTGGATCGTTCCGATCCCGGGCACACGGAAATTAAGCCGTCTGGAAGAAAATCTAGGCGCAGTGGACATTAAGCTCACATCCGAAGATGTGCGCAATATTAACAGCGCAGCCTCGCAGATCACTTTGATGGGCGCCAGATATACGGAGGAACTGGAGAGAAGAACGGGTCTTTGATCTAATTCTTCAAGTCATATCCCAATCATGAGGAAATCTCTTTTGTTAAAGTAAATAATTAGATGAGAAATCGTATTTCTCCGCAATATTAAAATTCTGTCCTGCCTTATGAGGCGGGGTGAGTATAAGTCCAATGTTCATTAACTCGCTGCTGGTAAAATAGCATTAAAATCATCCCAAAAATCGAAATAGCGGCAGTCATGGACGAGGAAATAAAGTCCTAGAACTGCCGCTATTTTATTGAACTTTCGTATCCGTTAGCGCAATAGTTAATAAACATTTATTTGTTCGCGGCACCGACTGCTGGGGCTGGGATATTCCGTTCAATCTGCTGGCAAGCAGGAATCGCGAGACAATGTCCTTTTAGTAGAGAAATGAGCTTATTCATCTTTGAAGCACGCTTTTTGGGATTGACAGAGGTATGGCTGCATGAGAAAATGTACGCGCGTACATAAAATGATTTGGAGGTGGGTAATATCGTTTCGCGCAAGGAAGTAGCAGAACTTTCCGGCGTGTCTGAAGCGACGGTATCCCGGGTCTTAAATGCAGTAGGTCCTATCAAAGAGGATACGCGGAGAAGGGTTCTGGACGCAGCTAATCAGCTTGGATATGTTCCTAGTGCGCTGGCCCGTAACTTTGCCCGAAGCAAGAGTGGCCATCTTGGTGTGGTTATGCCTTATGTCCCGAAGGCGCACCTGTTCTCAGCCTATTTTTTCTCTGAGATGCTGAGCGGTATCGGAAACAAGGCCAGAGACAGCGGACTCGATCTGCTTCTATTGTTTCGGAAGCCGGGGGAACGGATTGATTACAGTAGTCTTTTCCGCCAGCAAAGGATCGATACCTGTATCATCCTTGGAGCCAGGGATGACCACGATGAGGTGGAAGCTCTAAAGAGACTTCAGGAAGAAGGGCGTCCATTCTGCGTCATGAATCACCATTTTGAAGGGCAATCGTTCTGTGAAGTGGATGCAGACCATGTAGAAGGCAGCCGAGCGGCTGTAAGTCACCTCATCGAGCAGGGATACAAACGGATTGCCTTTCTCAACGGCCCGGATATCTATTCCAATAGTACTGAGCGAATGAAGGGTTACCGTACCGCGCTTCAGGAGGCCGGTATTGAATATGACCACGATCTGCTTCTGGAAGGTAACTACAGCCGTCGAAGCGGGCTCGAAGCCTCAGCCACAATAGCAGACAAATTGAATGATATTGATGCCGTATTTGCGGCGAACGACCGGATGGCCCTCGGGGTAATGCAGGGTCTCCGTGAGCGCGGACTGCCAGTTGACCGGTTCCCAGCGTTTGTAGGCTATGACGATTCGGATGCGGCTGAGATGGCTGTTCCGCCGCTAAGCAGTGTCCGCGTTCCTTTTTATGAGATGGGAGAGCTTGCAGCCTCGAAGCTTATACCCGATTCTCTGGACCTTATTCCAGCCCTGGAACTGACCGGGTCCGACTCGATAAGAGAACTCCTGTCCACAGAGCTGATTATCAGGGCGTCATCCATTCGTCCATAACACCAATCGTCAAAAACTCGTTGAAACTCAGACCCATAAGGAGGATCACGACATGTCTAATCGTCTTCGTATCGGAATGGTTGGCTACAAATTTATGGGCAAGGCTCACAGCAACGCTTACCGTAGTCTACCCATGTTCTTCCCAGATGCCCCGCTGCAGCCAGAGATGTCCGTTATCTGTGGACGCAACGCGCAGGGGGTTCAGGCGGCTGCCCGCCAGTTCGGCTGGACCGAAAGTGTTACGGATTGGCGTGATCTAGTGAAACGTAACGATATTGATCTCATTGATATTAACGCCCCGAGTAATGCCCATAAGGAAATTGTCGTTGAGGCTGCCCTCCAGGGCAAGCATCTGTTCTGTGAGAAGCCGCTTGCGCTCTCGCTGGCGGATTCCCGTGACATGCTGCAGGTAGCAGAGGAAGCAGGGGTCAGACATATGGTAGGCTTCAACTACCGCTTTTCTCCGGCTGTCCAGCTGGCAAAGCAGCTAGTCGAGAGCGGTCGCCTAGGCAAAATTTATCATTTCCGTGCTTTCTTCCTTCAAGACTGGATCATGGACCCGTCCTTCCCGCTGGTATGGCGGCTGCAAAAAGAAGTGGCCGGTTCTGGCTCTCATGGTGATCTTGGCGCCCATCTGATTGATCTCGCTCGCTTCTTGGTCGGCGAGTTCCATGAAGTGATCGGCATGAGCGAGACATTCATCAAACAGCGCCCGTTGGCTTTGGAGATGAGCGGGTTGAGCTCCAAAAGGAGCGCAGAGGCAAATGCACCGATGGGAGAAGTGACAGTCGATGATGCCACGCTGTTCCTGGCACGCTTCGCCGGAGGTGCGCTGGGCAGCTTCGAGGCCACACGTTTTGCTGCCGGACATCGGAGCACAAATTCATTCGAGATCAACGGTAGCCTAGGCAGCGTGCGGTTTGATTTTGAACGAATGAACGAACTGGAAGTGTATTTCACACAGGATAAGGAGGACGTTCAGGGCTTTCGCCGCGTACTCGCCACCGATCCGGCACATAAGTACTCTGAAGCCTGGTGGCCTGCAGGACATACAATTGGATTTGAGCATACCTTCACCCACGAGATGCTTGAGATGTTGAGGGCCATCTCCGAAGGACGACAACCTTCGCCGAACTTCCACGACGGTGTCGCTTGTCAGGCTGTGCTTGAAGCGGTAGAACGCTCCATAGAGGAACGCCGCTGGGTATCCATTGAAGAAATGTAGTATAACAATACATTCCGAAAGGTGAGTGGTTACAGATGCGCAAGGCACTGATTGTATGGGGTGGATGGAACGGACATGAGCCGGAGCAGGTGGCGGCCATTTTTGAACGCATTTTGAAGGAAGAGCAGTTCGAGGTGGAGGTGTCTAATACCCTTGAAGCCTACCAGGATGCAGAGAAACTGCTTGACCTGGACTTAATCGTTCCAATGTGGACCATGGGACAGATTGAGCAGGAACTAGTCAATAATGTCTCAGCAGCCGTTCAAAGCGGCGTAGGTCTCACAGGCTGCCATGGCGGCATGTGTGATGCCTTCCGGAACAACGTGGATTGGCAGTTCATGACAGGCGGGCAATGGGTTGCGCATCCCGGCAATGACGGGGTGGAGTACATGGTGAACATGAAGCGCGGCTCCAGCCCACTTCTAGAGCACATTGAGGATTTTCAGGTCAAAAGCGAGCAGTATTACCTCCACGTAGACCCGGCAGTTGAAGTGTTGGCAACCACACGCTTCCCGGTCGTACCAGGTCCCCATTCAGCCAATGGGCCAGTGGATATGCCTGTTGTATGGACGAAGCGCTGGGGGAACGGACGCGTCTTCTACAATTCGCTGGGCCATCACGCAGATATCATAGATATGCCTCAAGTGACCGAGATGATGCGCAGCGGGTTTCTGTGGGCAGCCTCAGGCAAACAGGCGGTGGCCACCCAGGGCAGCTCGCTGGCAGAGGCTTATACAGGCATGACAGACAACCAGCAGCGTTAGCGTGGATCGGATGAATTGGTAGTACCTCTGGCAAAGAGTTTGACCACCTGAACTCACCATGGTCAGAAAGGGACAGAGCACAGAAGGAGAACAGACAACACGGACAGTAATACCGTTAGGCGTGTGCCCTTATGCAATGATGTCCTGATTGAATTCGTATTGCCAGTCTCTAATAGTATCCGATGAAATAAAAGAATGCCATTATCCATTTTTTCTGAAGAAGAAGGGAGTCCAGGCATGAACAAAATGAAAGTAGGCATTATCGGGTGTGGTAAAATTAGCGGAATTTACATGGAAAATTGCCATCGTTTCGACATTCTGGAGCTGTACGCAGTAGCGGATCTGGACCAAGGTCGGGCAGAGGAGCAGGCGGTAGCGTTTAACGTTCCGAATGTATATTCGGTAGATGAGATTTTGGCTGATCCGGAGATCGAACTCATTATTAATTTGACCATTCCGGGCGTTCACGCTGACGTTTGTCTCAGAGCTCTTGAGGCAGGCAAGCATGTTTATGTGGAGAAGCCACTTGCCGTCACCCGTGAGCAAGGGCAGGCTGTCTTGGATCTTGCTCATCAAAAGGGACTGCTTGTCGGCTGCGCACCGGAGACCTTCTTCGGTTCCGGTATACAGACATCATTGAAGCTGATTGAAGACGGAGCCATTGGGAGTCCGGTAGCCGCTACGGCTTTCATGATGAGCCGTGGACATGAACATTGGCATCCTGATCCTGAATTTTATTATGCAGTCGGCGGCGGTCCAATGTTTGATATGGGCCCCTATTATTTGACGGCTCTGGTGCAATTGCTGGGTCCGATTGCTACCATTTCGGGCATGACAAGCAAGGCGATGGATCAACGAATGATTACGAGCGAGAAAAAGAGAGGCCAGACCATCCCGGTCGATATACCGACCCATGTGGCCGGATTGCTGCGCTTCAAGCAGGGGGCTGTCGGCACGCTAATTACCAGCTTTGACATCTTTGGTGGAAGCACTCTGCCACCGATCGAGGTATACGGCACTCATGGCACGTTACAGGTGCCTGACCCGAACACGTTCGGAGGGCCAGTTCGCTATAGGGTGCTAGGCGGGCAAGAATGGACAGACGTTCCGCTGTTGTCGGGCTACCAGGAGAACACAAGGGGCATCGGTGTTGCCGATATGGCCTACGCTATCCGCAGCGGACGGCCTCACCGCGCCAGTGGTGAATTGGCCTATCATGTGCTAGAGGCGATGTGGGCGTTCCACGATTCCTCCGATCAGCAGACCTTCTATCCAATGCAAAGCACATGTCTGCGTCCGGCGGCTTTACCGGAAAACCTGCCTTCGTACACGTTAGATACGTAAACAAAGGTCGGCCTAGTGCTAGTCAGCAGCATTCAAAAATTACAAGACTGGAGGGCATGTCCCAAAAGTCAGTTTTTGTTTTTTTACATTCCGCTTTGAATGTTCATTTCTATTGAAAAGAAGACTCCAGCTCCGTTTTGACCGCGGCTTTGGAGTCTTCTCAGTTCAATTTTCGGGAAATTTGACAGAGCGAGAAGTTGTGGAAGTCCTTTCATAAAGGATTATAGAGCAAAGACTAAAAGAGGAAAGACAAAGCAAAGTAACCGTCATAGGTACGTCGGATAAGAAAAGCTCACGTGTGCATTCAATCGGTAATGAGAGGGTTCACTTGGTAACCTAGCTTTAAACTGACGAGGAGTCATTAATCGAAAATATGATGAACTGAAACGGATTTTCTTTACGCACAATTGGGACTACCTTAGTGCCGAACAGTTAGATCGAACGAAGAACATTTTCTCCGCTACATTTTCCGGATCGCCGTCATACAGACAGCCATTCAATTTGCATTCTTCATCGATCATCTCTGGCGTGGTCGGTTTATGCTCCCAAAAGACCTGATCTTAATTTCGGTCATAAAATCATTCTTTACCGATCGTTCTAAATATGTTATATTGTTGGCGTGGGAGGAATACACGGATAAGAAGCCAAGAGTTATGAGGAGTGGTGTGAGATCTTGCCGTGGAGTTCTTCTACGCATATTAGAATGATCATTCTAATTATAGCAGATTGAGAAGGGATGGATTGAACATGGAATATCGTGTATTAGGAAATACAGGCCTTAAAATAAGCAGTTTTGTATTAGGTACAGGTACTTTTGGTTTTTGGGGGAACAATACGGAGAAAGAAGCTGCAGTCATGTTGGATGAGGCTTTGGCTGGAGGCATTAATCTGATCGATACAGCGGATGTCTATTCAAGTGGTCAATCCGAAGAAATTCTGGGTCACATCCTAAAAGGACGCAGACAGGATGTTATTCTGGCCACGAAAGGCGGAATGCCCATGGGCAGTGGGCTTAATCAATCCGGTAACTCGAAATATTGGATTAAGCGTGCAGTAGAGGGTAGCTTGAGAAGGTTGCAAACGGACTATATCGATTTGTATCAACTACATCAGCCGGATCTCCATACTGACATTGAAGAGAGTCTTGACGCACTTACGGACCTGGTTCGTGAAGGGAAGATTCGCTATATTGGTACATCCAATTTTCAGGCATGGCAAGTGACCGAAGCACAATGGACTAGCGAACGCAAAAATACCGCACGCTTTGTATCCGAGCAAGCCCCGTATTCCATATTGAATCGAAGTATCGAATTCGATTTGCTTGCTGCAACCGCAAAATACGGAATGGGTGTAATGGTTTGGAGCCCACTTTCGGGTGGTCTACTAACGGGAAAATACCGCTCGGGAGAAGCTGTTGCCCCAGATTCAAGAGCAGCAAGTTCTCTAGGGAAACTTTCAACTGTTGTAGATCCGAATCGAGAAGAAAATCGCATCAAGTTCGAAGCCGTTGCTAAGCTCCAAACCCTTGCAGGTGAAGCAGGATTAACTTTGCCTCATCTTGCCATGGCATTTACACAAGCTCATTCGTCAATTACTTCTGCTATAGTGGGGGCAAGAACAATTGAGCAACTTCGTGAAACGTTAAAAGGCAGCGACATCCGATTAAGCACTGATATCCTGGATGCGATAGATGCTATCGTTCCGCCAGGAGTAACCCTGGATGCCCTGGAAAAAGGCTGGACGCCTGATTGGTTACAAGCAGACAAACGAAGAATCCTGGGTTAAATATGTAAGACAGACCTCATACCTGTAATGTATTCACTTATTTTAAATCTAGTTTGCCGATCCTTCACTAAATTGTATAATGATTATTCGAGGTGATGACGATGGCAAGATCAAAAGAATTTGAAGTTAATGAAGTATTAGATAAAGCAATACACCTATTTTGGGCACAAGGATATGAGAAAACTTCAATGCAAGATTTGGTTGAGTTTATGGGCATTCACCGAAGAAGTATCTATGATACCTTTGGGGATAAGCATGCCTTATTTATGAAAGCTCTCGAACGATATGAAACGAAGCAGACCAGCAAAATGAGGTTTCTGATTGAAAAACAAAAACCGATCAAAGAATTAATTCGGGAGTTGTTTGAGGCGACAGTAAGAAATGAAGGAGAACCTCTAGGGTGTTTTCTCGTGAATTCAGGCGTGGAACTCGGCGTGTTGGATCCAGAAGTTGCATCCTTAGTTGATGAGAGTTATTCGCGAACTGAGGAACTCTTGACTAACCTTGTTCTGAAGGGTCAACAATCGGGTGAGTTCAAGAATGACTTGGATCCTGTAGTTATTTCTCATTATTTAATGAATGCGTGGTTGGGGCTACGTACGTTGGTTAAGACAACAACGGATCAGCAAAAATTAAAGAATATTATTGTTATGACACTGACCGCTTTGGATTAAAAGTGGAATTACAGCATGACAGGCAAAAGGAGTCACCTAAATGGAGGACTGTTTGTTTCCTTGATACAAGTTTTTTCTTGTCCCTCTAACGAAAGAAAGAACTTGTATCTCATGCCTCACACAAGTCAAAGAATACCGCTCCAAAATTAAAATCTTAGTCATAAAAAAATT
Source organism: Paenibacillus sp. FSL P2-0173 (assembly GCF_038008045.1). Classification (NCBI taxonomy): domain Bacteria; kingdom Bacillati; phylum Bacillota; class Bacilli; order Caryophanales; family Paenibacillaceae; genus Paenibacillus; species Paenibacillus sp. FSL P2-0173. The sequence goes on along the minus strand of NZ_JBBOYK010000001.1, from coordinate 349,853 downwards.
CTTTACTGTTCGTTCTAAAATTGATATGCTAATAGCAAGTTAGATCTAACTGTTTTTTCACCCTAATAAGAATGATCGTTCTAAAATCGTCTTTAAAACTCATTTACACTAATCTGCATGTTATGAAGGAGAGAATATTATGAAGTATACAGTTATTACAGGAGCAAGCTCAGGGATTGGATATGAAACGGCATTGGCGTTTGCTGCACGTGGCAAAAACTTAATCTTGGTAGCTAGAAGATTGGATAAATTAGAAGAACTTAAATCAGCAATTCAGGATATTGATCCTACTATAAATGTTATTGTTCATACAAGTGATCTGTCTGTTACAGATCAGGCCTACACACTATATAACAATTTAAAGGAATACCAAATTGAGACCTGGATTAACAATGCGGGGCTCGGTGAAGCTTCTTTTGTAGCAGAACAGAATTTAGATAAAGTTGAAACTATGCTACGTGTTAACATTGAAACCTTGACGATCCTTTCTACACTATATGTACGAGATTATGCTGATGTAGAAGGAACTCAGCTAATTAACGTCTCATCTGCACTCGGATATGCCATTGCTGTTGGGAGTGTTGCTTATTCTGCATCTAAATATTACGTTAGTGCCTTCACAGAAGGGCTTGCAAAAGAACTAGAAATGAAAGGTGCAAAACTAAAAGCTAAGGTTTTAGCACCAGCTATAACAGAAACGGAATTCGTTAAGAAATCATTAGATACTGAAGAATTTGATTACAAAACAAACATGCCTAAGTACCACACTGCCAAACAAATGGCGGGCTTCATGTTGGATCTTTATGATAGCAACGAGGTGGTAGGGATTGTAGACCAGAACTATGATTTCAACCTGAGAGGCCAAATCTATCCAATCATTTCAGAATTTTAAATTCAATTCATATATCCTTGAATACATTAAAAGAGGAGAGTATCCGAATGAAAAAATTGTGGAGTAAAACAAACATTGGAACAATGGAATTACCTCATCGTTTAGCAATGGCACCAATGACACGTAGTAGATCGCAAGAAGATGGTACACCGGGAGAGCTAACTTCCCTTTATTATGCTCAACGAGCGTCAATGGGACTCATTATTACTGAGGGTGTACAGCCTTCTGATGATGGGCAAGGTTACTTATGGTCACCTGGGATCTATACGGATAAACATATCGAAGGATGGAAAAAGGTTACAGATGCAGTGCATAAAGCAGGTGGATATATGTATATCCAATTAATGCATGCTGGTCGCATGTCGCACCCTGATAATACACCACATCATCGCCAACCTGTTGCGCCATCTGCAATCGCGCCCGGTGTAGAAATGTTTACTGCTAAAGGTATGCAGGATATCCCCGTTCCTCGTGAGTTAAGTGAAGAGGACATTCAAACGACCATTGCTGATTTCCGGAAAGCAGCAGTAGCGGCTATTAAAGCAGGTGCGGATGGCGTTGAAATTCATGGAGCAAATGGCTATCTGATTAATCAATTTATTGGAGAAAATTCGAATACACGGACGGATGAATATGGGGGATCTATAGAAAATCGTGCTCGCTTCGCGATTGAAGTAACGAAAGCCATAGTCGAAGAAATTGGAGCAGAAAGAACAGGCTTCCGTATCTCGCCAGGGACACCTCTTGGTGGGATTCAAGATGGTGAACAAGGTCCTGAACTTTATCGTTATCTTGTAAAAGAATTAGCTAAATTGGATTTAGCTTACCTTCATGTCATGCATCTTGGAAATGAAAAACTGCTCCAAGACATTCGTTCAATCTGGACGAATCCTTTGTTAGTCAATCGTGCTGGACGAGCTCTGGAGGATCTTAGCGTGGATATAGATCGTGGCCTTGCTGATCTGGTGCCTGTTGGTGTGTGGTCATTAGCCAATCCGGATTTAGTGGAACGACTTCAAAAAGGTGCGCCGTTGAACGAAGCAGATCCGACAACATTCTTTGGTCTGGGAAGCAAAGGTTACACGGATTATCCTACGATGGAAGAATTAGAATCCCAAGAGGGGTAACAATAGTGAATATGGTAAATCATGGCGTGCGACTGAAAGTTGTACGCCATGATTTATCTACTCTACCTTGATTTTATTAGCCAAGAACTAAATATTTATTTTGATCCACCTACACTCGTAACTAGTGATTGCATTCATGGTGTGCTACCCCAAAATTAGCAAAGGAAGAGGATGAATCATGAGAGCAGCACAAATACAGAAATATTCAAAAAAAATCCAAGTGGAATTAAATGATGTTAACATACCACAGATCAATAGCCATGAGGTTCTTGTCAAAGTAAAAGCTGCAGGTGTAAATCCACTGGACATTCTTAATCTGAATGGCAGTGTTCGGATGATTGCTGACTATAAGTTGCCATTAACTTTAGGGAATGAACTATCGGGCATTATTGAAGCCGTTGGTGATGATGTTTTGAATTTTAAGGTTGGTGACCCTGTTTATACGAGGTTGCCGCTTAATAAAATCGGTGCTTTTGCTGAGTATGCGGCCGTAAATGAAGAGGCTTTATCCATCATACCTGAAAATCTATCTTTTATTGAAGCTGCTGCGGTACCCCTTACTGCCTTGACTGCTTATCAAGCATTGCACGATGTACTCCATGCCCAGCCGAATAGAAAGCTATTCATTCCTGGAGGAACCGGAGGATTTGGCGCTATGGCAATTCCCATTGCCAAATCAATGGGATTACATGTTATTACAAGTGGAAGTGAAAGAGGCAGATCACGTACACTGTCGATCGGGGCTGATCAATTCATAAATTATAAGGCAGAGAATTATGCTAACATACTGTCCGATATCGATTATGTGATCGACACCTTGGGTGCCAAAGAGATCAAAGCTGAACTGGGCATTTTAAAACCACAAGGGAAATTGGTATCATTGAAAGCCGGACCTAATTATCGCTTTGCGGTTGACAATCATTTTCCGTTGTGGAAAAAAGCATTGTTTGGTCTAGTGGGTGCTCGCTTAGATTCTTTAGCACGTAAGAATCAAAATGAATATCGCTTTTTATTTGTGCAAGCCAATGGAAGTCAATTACAAGAAATCACTAAACTTGTTGAAAAAGAAAATATAAAGCCCTCTATAGATTCAACTTATACGTTTGGTGACATTAACAAGGCGCTGATTAAAGTGTCGACGGGCCACTCCCAAGGCAAAGTAATTGTGACCTTCTAAATAATAAGCAACTTATGTGATGTTGCTTGCGTGTTCTGAGAATAAACAAATTATACTGTAGGCCGAAGTAAGCACATCTAATATTACAAACGCCGTTCCGAGATGACCTAAATAAACGATTATTGCTGGAAACGTAACAACAGGTGAAGCGACACGGGATTTAATATTACTTTGTGAATCCAAAAAAGGGGAGAAGAACAGATACTTAGTCATGTGGATGTTGATTATTTAAAGAATTGGTTCTCATTAACGCAATCCCCCTGACCAAAGTTTCTGGCAGGGGGATTGCATTAATGTAAGTTCTAGTTCACATACTTCTCTATCGTGCTTCGGACTGCACCAGGACCTGCCAGCATCTCATGAAACATGGCTTCAATCTTGTCGCCCAGACCAATCTCATATAATCGGACACCGAACAGTTTGTCATCCTCGAGGAGGCAGCGAATCTCGGAGGTCTGATCGCCCAGCTTCGTGTTCTGCAAATATCCCTGCAATGAATCCAGTAATGGGTCCGGGCTGAGTGTGAAGGGTGCTCCTTGATCATCCACTCCCAGCAAATAGCGACACCAGATCGCAATGGTCAAGGGAATAGCAGTCAAGTTCGCAGGATCAAGTCCTGCTGTGCTAGCATAAGACTTTATGGTTTCACCAAAACGGATGCTCATCTTTTGAGAGGTATCTGTGGCAATCCGCTGAGGCGTATCCGGAATATAGGGATTGGCGAAGCGTTCCTGCAATACCTCGTCAATAAATGGTTGCGGTTGGATAATACCGGGATCAACTACAACAGGCAAACCTTCCTTGTAGCCAATGGTTTCCACCAGACGACGCAATGTGTGATCCCTCATTTCATCTGCAATAAGCTCATACCCAAGCAGACACCCAGCTAGGGCCAGCGCTGTATGCAGCGGATTGAGACAGGTAGTGACTTTCATCTTTTCCACTTTGTCCACCGTATCCCGATTCGTGAAGATGATGCCAGCTTCCTCCAGTGCGGGTCTCCCGTTCGTAAACTTGTCTTCAATGACCAAATACTCGCTAATCTCAGCATTGACAAAGGGAGCCGTATACGTATGCCTTGAGGTAACGATCATCTCCATGTCGGCTAACCCCAGCTCCCGAAGAGCAGACTGTACTTGCAAGGAAGGGCGGGGGGTGATTTTGTCAATCATGGTCAGGGGGAAGGTTATTTTCTCCTCATTCTGCAGATAGTCTGCAAATCCTTCCTCTACCAGGCCTCTGCGAGTCCACTCCTTGGCGATAGCAATCATACTATCCTTTAACAGATCGCCGTTATGGGAGCAATTATCCATGCTTACAAAGGTCATTGGATGCCGCCCCTTCAGGTAACGCCGATAGGCAAGCGAAGTAGCTATGCTCATCACATGCACTGGCTGTTCAGGACCATTCGTCAAATCCCTCTCCACAACAGCCAGATACTTGCCGTCGGGCCCGGTCAGGGCGTATCCTTTTTCCGTGACAGTAAAGCTGGCCATCTGCAGGGACGGATTCTCAAATATTTCAATCAGACGGAGGTAATCGTCTGGACGATTTTGCTCTGCTGCGAGTCCCTCAACGATGCTTGCGACCACGCTCTTGTGAAATCTTCCGTCTGCACTCATCAACACCAGTAAGGTTAGATTGTCGTAAGGCTTATAGACTTTGTCGATCATTTCAAAATCAAAGGCTTCGGTTGCAACAATACCTGTATCCGCTTTCAATTTATTCAGCAGTTGTTGCTGCGCGTTGGCTATCAACCCTCGAAAAATATTGCCTGCGCCGAAATGCACCCATTGTGGTCTAACTCGGGTGTTATTGGCTACAAGCTCCAGATCATATTTTGGCAGCTCGATGTCTGCTTCTTTCCAGGCCGCCTTGTCTGAAAGGCCTTTCCGGTCAAGTTGGAGCATTTATTTCACTCCTTTGCCTTGAGCGAGACTATCCCAGACACCCAGCAAGTACATAACTCCCAGTGCACGGTCATACAAACCGTAGCCTGGACGACAATTCTTTTCTTCCCCCCATAGATGTCTGCCGTGATCCGGGCGTACATATCCCTGATAGCCGTTCTCGTGATAAGCTCTAACTACTTCCGGAACATCGACGCTTCCGTCCTTGCCGCGGTGTGACACTTCAATAAAGTCACCATTCTCAAACACCTTGACATTACGAATATGAGCAAAATGAATACGATCATGAAACTCCCGAATCATGGCTGGCAAATCATTCTCAGGATTGCTCCCCAGTGAGCCTGTGCAGAAGGTTAGACCATTATATGGGCTGTTCACTGCATCTAGGATGCGCTGGATGGTCTCACGACTACGGACAATTCTCGGCAATCCGAAGATGGGCCATGCCGGATCATCAGGATGAATGGCCATCTTGATGTCAACCTCCTCGCAGACCGGGATGATGCGCTCAAGAAAATACTTCAGGTTGTCAAACAACTTGTCTTCTGTGACATCCGCGTAAGCAGCAAAAAGTTCATCCAGTCTCGACAACCGCTCCGGTTCCCAGCCAGGCATGGTGAACTTTCCGGCTCCCTCGAGAATCCGATCCACCATTTGGCGTGGATCATCGGTAATGGCAGCCTTTTCATAAAAGAGGGCGTTGGACCCGTCAGGCAGTTCCTTATACAGTTCCGTTCTTGTCCAGTCAAAGACAGGCATAAAGTTATAGCAAATCACCTTGACTCCCACTTTGGCTAATTTTCGAATGGTGTCGATATAAATGTCAATATATTGATCGCGGGATGGCAGGCCGATTTTGATATCATCGTGGACATTTACACTTTCTACGACCGCCGTACTAAAGCCCTTGCTCGTAATCTGATCAGCTACCTCCTGAATTCGCTCCATTTCCCATACTTCACCGGCTACCTTATCATGTAAAGACCAGACAATGCCCATAACTCCCGGAATTTGCCGGATATGATCCAGTGTAATATTGTCGTTGTTTTCACCATACCATCTCCAGGTCATATTCATAACGATACCCTCCCTGATTGTATTTCGTTTGTCTTGTATACAAGATTGAGTTGATCATAAATTATAGGGTTTGTTCTTGTCAATGATAATTTCAGAGGGGTTCGTCAGCTCAAAATGCTTTATAATATAACTAGATTTATAAAGTAAAGGTAGGAATGATATGTTTACAAAAGAAGAAATCATGCAACTGTTGAAAAAAGATATTTTGTCACTGACCTTAAAGCCGGGTACTCTTCTCAGTGAGACGACCTTGTCAGAACGCTTCCAGCTGTCCAGAACTCCGCTACGCGATGTATTGAAGTGGCTTGCGCTTGAGTCCTACATTGATATTTATCCCAAGAAGGGGAACATTGTGTCCTATATTGATCTAGAGTCCGTTGAACAAATTATTTACTTAAGAAGCGCATTGGAAAAGGAAATTATGAAGGAGCTTTCTTCGCAAATTACATTAAGCGATGTACAGAAGTTGAGTGATATTCTAGACAGACAGAGAGCTGTGATTGAAGAAGATCATGCTACGGATCAATTTCTCAGTCTGGATGATCAGTTTCACCAAACCATGTTCCAATTGGTGGGACGGGGGTTTCTTTGGCAGCTCATTCAGCAGTCGAATGTTCACTATATCAGATATCGCAAGCTGCATATGCTGGAAACAGGGAAGCTGATGGGCATATGGCATGAGCACCAAGCTATGCTTGAATACATGCTGAATAAGGAAACAACCAAAATGGATGATCTGGTTCATCATCATCTCAGAGAGGATATCCATTCGCTCGATTTTCTCCGGAAGTTCGCTGATTATATCAAGAAATAAGGCAGCTAGCTCAAATTAACATGTATGAATTTTAAAGTAGTGGGTAATTCATGGAGGCTGTTCTACAAGTTGAATATGTCGGTGATAGAGCGAGTAATAAACGCGAGACTGCAGCAAATTTATGGGCGGAAACGTGCCGGCCTGTGTCATTCCATTTTTGCTCGTGAGCATTGTTATTTACCGTCAGGCGGTGATCAAACTGGAGGAATCCTCACAGGAGTTTGCAGCCTTGTATACATGTTTCAGGCACCGAAGCAAACGGATATTAAGCAGTGGAAAAAGGTGGAGCTACTATATCAACAAGGATACGCTTACCACTTCTGCGGCTGCGGCGGCCCCGGGTACAGACCCTCCCGGCTGTCGGAGGTACCTGAATTTCTGGAGATACAACGAACGTTTGAGAATAAGAGAGAGGCGCTTCTATACTGGCTTTTGCAGAGCTAGTTGACGCGGGCTTATAACAAACGTAAGTGAAAGTAAATTTGGCAATTGGAACAAACATATCCTGAATATATTACATTGTTTCACAGTAAGTGTAAGCCAGGAATAGAAAATGAAATAAATTATCTTCTTTTTAGTTATCATAGAGAAGAGCCTATAGAATCACATGTGAGATGAAGTGAATTATAGAAACTTTCATGTTTTCCCATTTTCCCAAGTGCAAAGATGAACATGCCCGGAAAAAATATAAGAGGTTCACTATACGCGCTTCGTTCGCTGAACTAACGGGCAGGTTAGCTCAATAAGAACCCGACGCAACTTCAGGGTTTCCTTAGGCTACATAGGAGCGATAGGGAACTATGCAGTAACTGAGTTCGGCTAGAGCCATGGTTTTTGATGTGACTAATGATAGCGGAAAATCAAAAAAGAACCTGGATAGTTTTATCAGGTTCTTTTATATTGCATATAAAACAGACACGATGATATAATCAGATTGTGACTTCGTAAATTTAAATTGACATAAAAATCAAATTTTATACTTTAACTTTACCATGCCGCTAAACTCTTGTCAAATGTTTTTTTCTCAATTTAATAGTTAGGAGAGATATTGAATGAGTTCTTTGGTTCTCGGTTTTCAGGAAATGGAAAAAACGCAGTTTTTGCTGGTTGGCGGAAAAGGGTTAAATTTAGGGGAATTATCAAAAATTGAAGGAATACCTGTACCAGAAGGTTTTTGTGTTACAACAGTGGGGTATCAAAAAGCCATCGAACAAAAAGAAACGTATTATGCATTGTTGGATCGACTAACAAGGCTAAAAGCAGAAGATCGTGCTCAAATTGGTGAAATCAGCAGGCAGATTCGACAAATCATTATGGAAGTAGAAGTTCCTGCCGATGTTGTGGAAGCAGTTACTCACTATCTCTCCCGGTTTGGAGAAGAACATGCTTACGCAGTGCGTTCCAGTGCGACTGCTGAAGATTTGCCACATGCCTCTTTTGCTGGTCAACAAGACACCTATTTAAATATCATCGGCAAAGAAGCAATCTTGCAGCATATCAGCAAATGTTGGGCTTCCCTATTTACGGATCGCGCGGTTATCTATCGTATGCAAAATGGATTTGACCACAGTCAAGTTTATTTATCCGTTATCGTTCAAAGGATGGTTTTCCCGCAGGCTTCAGGAATTTTATTTACCGCTGATCCGATTACATCCAACCGGAAGCTGCTATCGATCGAAGCTAGTTTTGGACTTGGAGAAGCACTGGTCTCTGGCTTGGTCTCTGCCGATTGTTATAAAGTACAGGAAGGGGAAATCGTCGATAAGAGGATAGCAACCAAAGAATTGGCTGTCTATAGACGAAGAGAAGGCGGAACAGAGACCCGGCAGATCGACCCCGATCAGCAAAAGACTCAAACCCTTACTGAACAACAAATTTTACAACTGGCACGCATGGGAAGACAGATCGAAGCTTATTTTGGCTATCCACAAGATATCGAATGGTGTTTGGCCCATGATACTTTTTATATTGTCCAGAGTCGTCCAATCACGACTTTATACCCGATCCCTGAAGCAAATGATCAGGAAAATCACGTTTATGTATCTGTCGGTCATCAACAAATGATGACTGACCCGATAAAACCATTGGGATTGTCTTTTTACCTGTTAATAACTCCTGCACCCATGCGTATAGCCGGTGGAAGGTTGTTTGTTGATGTTACACATATGCTGGCTTCACCTGTCAGCAGAGAAACTTTCTTAAATACCCTGGGACAATCTGATCCGCTCATAAAAGACGCATTTATGACCCTAATAGAGCGAGATTTTATAAAATCGTTACCAGATGATAGAACAGAACGGAGTCCCGGTAATATCAGTAAAGGTAGGTCGTCTGCAGGTTTTCAAGCACAAATCGAAAACGATCCGGCAATCGTTTCTGATTTGATTAAGAACAGTCAAACATCGATAGAAGAATTAAAACAAAACATCCAAACGAAATCAGGAGCAGATTTATTTGATTTTATTCTGGAAGATCTCCAAGAATTAAAGAAGATCTTATTTGACCCACAAAGTTCAAAGGTTTTTATGACTGCTATGAATGCTTCGTCATGGATCAATGAGAAAATGTACGAGTGGTTAGGTGAAAAAAACGCAGCAGATACGCTTTCTCAATCTGTACCAAACAACATTACTTCGGAAATGGGTCTGGCGCTATTGGATGTCGCAGATGCGATTCGTCCTTATCCGGAGGTAATTGATTATTTACAACATGTAAAAGATGATAATTTTTTGGATGAAATGGTTAAGTTGGATGGTGGACAGGAAACTCAAGACGCTATCTATGCTTATCTCAACAAATACGGAATGCGATGTGCCGGTGAAATCGATATTTCGAGAACTCGTTGGAGTGAAAAACCAATTATACTTGTCCCCATGATTCTCAGTAATATCAAAAACTTTGAGCCTAATGCTGGCAATTGGAAATTTGAGCAGGGGCGACAGGAGGCTTTGAAAAAAGAACAAGAGTTATTAGATCGATTGAAGCAATTACCGGATGGTGAACAAAAAGCCAAAGAAACAAAACGGATGATCGATCTGATCAGGAATTTTATCGGTTATCGTGAATATCCTAAATACGGCATGGTTAATCGCTACTTCGTTTATAAGCAGGCTTTACTAAAAGAAGCCGAACAACTCGTACAAGCTGGCATTATTCACGAAAAAGAAGATATATACGATCTCACTTTTGAAGAACTTCACGAAGTCGTACGCACAAATAAACTGGATTATCAGATCATCAGTAAACGAAAAGACGATTACAAATTATATGAAAAACTAACCCCCCCGCGTGTAATCACGTCTGATGGTGAAATCATTGCGGGTGAGTACAAACGAGAAAATCTCCCAGCTGAAGCGATTGTAGGTCTGCCTGTTTCTACCGGAGTTATAGAGGGACGAGCACGTGTCATCTTAAACATGGAAGATGCTGATCTGGAAGATGGAGATATATTAGTCACCGCCTTTACTGACCCCAGCTGGACACCATTGTTTGTATCCATAAAAGGCCTAGTCACCGAAGTTGGTGGACTGATGACTCATGGAGCCGTTATCGCACGTGAATATGGCTTACCCGCTATTGTCGGAGTGGAAAATGCTACCAAGCTGATAAAAGATGGGCAACGAATTCGTGTGCATGGAACAGAAGGGTATATCGAAATATTGTAATGGCTGAATACGCTAAGTAATAGCCTCTGTCATAATGGACGGCATTAAATGCAACCTGTCATGGATAAAAGGGCGGTTATCCTGTTCGTCCTTTTATCCATGACACAAAATGATTTATACATAGCTGACCCGATAATCTAAATCTCTTGTCCTTTACGGGAATAGGTACAAGTACTTTTCCTCGACTTGAGACAAGAACTTGTACCGTTAGAACAAAAAATCCGCTAAAATAGCGGCTTTTAATGTCTTGTTCTCGACAGTATCGGGTGTTAAATACCCAAATGTGCCCTCAGAGTCGAACCTGCATATTCGCTTCTGAACAAGCCTCTTTCAACCAACTGCGGCATCAGTTTTTCAAAAAATATTTTCATAGATTCTTCTGAACCGCCTGGAAGAGCTATAAATCCGTCAATAGCCCCAGCCTCAAACCGCTCAATAATATCGTTCAATACGTCCTCAACTGTTCCAACGGAAACCCAATGAGCAGATCCGACGACCTCGGGTCTTGCCAACACATCTTCCACTGTAGGCTGATGATTTATAATATACCGGCGCAAAAGCTCAGCATGTGTCCGGCTACGGACTGGGTGATTCGGATCGGGAAGCATATCGGCAGTTACGCGATGTTCCAAAGCAAAGCTGCTTAAATCAAGGCCAAGCACTGACTTGAGCAGTGCATGTCTGCGCTCCATACTTAGATGCGCATGTGCTGACTTATGTAATTCATGCGCTTCCTCGCGAGTTTCAGCCAAGAAAAAATATAATCCAGGCAAAACTTTGATGGCGTTCGGATGGCGTCCATGTTCTTTGGCTCTTTTTCTCAGATCATTTCGCAACTCCACTCCGGATTCAAGGTCTGGCATGGCCGCAAAAATAGCATCCGCTATTGAAGAGGCAAAATTTCGTCCTGTATCTGACGTGCCTGCTTGAAATAAAGGAATAGATCCCGATGTATGGGCAGGTAAAGTAAGCGGTCCCTGGACACTGAAAAAATCGCCTGAATGATTAATTGAAGAAACCTTATTCTTATCAGAAAAATGCCTGACTCGCGGTCAATTACAATCGCTTCATCAGGAAAACTTTCCCATAGTTTGCGTACGACATCAGTAAATTCCATTGCTTTCGCATATCTTTCTTGCGGTGAAGGCATAGGCGAATCACCGAAATTTTCTGCGCCTTCAATCGAAGTTACGATATTCCAGCCTGCGCGCCCGTTACTGAGCCAGTGCAACGACTGAAGCTGCCTTGCGACAACATACGGTGGATTGAAAGTGGTGGAAACCGTTGTCACTAATCCACTCCGCTTGGTTTCACGAGCAATCGCCGCAAAAATCATTGTAGGATCGGGACTGCCAAAGTTAGCGGAATCGCCCAGCATCTGCGGACTAACATAAAGATAATCCGCCTTGAAAATAAAATCGAGCTTTGCCTTCTCCGCCATTTTTGCCAAATCAATGTAATAGTCAATTGACCCCATCTTTTCCACACCGCTGTCCTGGTGCCGCCAACCGTCTCCTTTCATCCAAGTCGCAGATAAGGATAATCCAATGCATAATTGTCGATTTGTAGTCAACTCTATCAACCTTTCTCTATAGAAAAATAATGTTGCGCCTAGGAAATATTCCGATCAGTGCATGCTTAAGTAGGCGAAGCCAACCGAGTTAACATCCAACACCGACGTCTCTCCATGGCAACAAGCGCTCGGTGATCATAATCAGACCTCCGAATTAGTTAATAATGATTCTCATTATCAATATAGATTGTAGCAAGTACTACACAAAATGCAAATATACAAATCGCGAACGCTATATGTAGCATTATCTAATCCAGCCTTGCTGTGTGATTATTTATGATGATCTAATCTTAATCTATGCGTGATGCAGAGGGAGACACACCGAAATTATTTAAATACTTTTGATCTTGAACTTAAATTCTATTTCTTTTAGATGATAGTAAAGTCTATGAATTAATCCGTTTCCTTGGTTAGATAGGATTAAGCAATTGTTTCTATTCAACAAATATCCAAATAGTGATTGAGCTATCGAGAAACGATAGTTCAATGAACAAGACAGCAAGGCTATAACATGTCAAGTTGCATTAGAATTTAAAGAGCTGGAAGTTGCAGTTTCATCTGACCAACCTCCAGCCCGCAAGCTTAAATATCCCGTCGCTCAGGCCAGCTGCAGCGATGGCTTCCCTAATGAGAACCTTACGGTCATGGAACCCACAATTATAGTGAGTTCTATGATGTCCTTCGTCATTGGGGTAAAGTGACTGACTTGACTTGAGCAGAGGTATTTCCGTAAATATCCTTGGCCAGTACGAGAATATGCAGCGTATCGGCTTGGGAGGAACCACCCTGTTTGTATTTAGTAGTTGGAAGCGTTGCTGACCAATTGGCTTTATCTTCTGTAATATCGACACGAATGCCATTGACATAAACTTTAAGCTGTGCAATATCGCTTTGATCTGTGACTGAACCTTCCAAAGCGAGAACATCATCCGTGATTGAAGCATTCAATTTAAGTTCAGGGGTTCCTGTTTCCTTGCGTTTAGAGGGTGGGAGAGCAGTTTGCGGGTTATAGGAAAAGGTTTCATCCTCAAGCGCTGGCGTGCGTGCTGCAATAGGACGGTTTTTGGTAGCCTGCTCATAGGAATAAGCGTAACGAAGCAGGTCATTATCGCTGTATGCGGCACCTGCCATCGTCAGATTAACGGGCATTCCGGTATCCTTCATAGCGCCCATACTCACAGACACACTTGGGATACCGTACTCGCGTAGAATGAAATTCGTATTGGAGAAATAGTTGCCATTCTCCCAAGCCTCCTCATAGGACGTTTCATTCACATCGGAGTCAGCTTTGCCGATATTCGAATTTGCCGGGAATGCAATAAAATCAAGGTTGTTTTGCTTCATCCAATCTTCAAAATCAATCTTTCGTACATTTTCAAGCCCCCTCAGACCTTCCTGAAACTGAGGAATTTGTTCGTAAGGAGTGACGCCTTTCTTTATGGTTTCAATGAATACGTCATAGTGGCCAAGGTCTCTACCACGTTTGGCATCTACCGAACCGGGCGGATTCGGGAAGACGGTTGCAGGGTCGATATTAGCCCATGACGGGAAATTCGGATCGCCCACACTTTTAAGGAATTCCTCAGCAGCATAAGGATTAAGCAATCCGAATTCCTTTTCAACCCACTTTGCCGGCATCAAACCACGTTCCTCAGGTGTTTTTGCTGTTGCCCGGTCTTTCTCGCTGTTCGCCTGCAAGGGGAAGTCAACTTCCACAACCTCAGCTCCAAGAGCAGTTAAATCCTTTACAGCTTTTTCCCATAATGCCTGTATCGAAGGTCTGAATTTGATCGGAGTTGTGGTTTCATGGTCCTTACCAATATAGATTTTCGGAACGCCAATGCGCTTGCCTTTTAAAGCTTGAATGTCTCGCAGCTCTAAATAGGATTTGGGACGGACACTGTTGACAGAAGGGAGTCGAACGGCTTTCTGTTCTCGCCAGAAATCCCCCTTGGTGATCTTATCTTCTACAACGATCACGTCAAGCAAGCGGAGCATGTCCTCGACAGTCCTCGTATGTGGGACAACGACATCCCGTATAGGGAAGAGCGGCCAATTCCCCCGAATGGAGATTAGGCCCCGCGATGGCGTGTAGGCAATTAAACCATTGTTAGATGCTGGTGATCTTCCAGAGGATACCGTTTCTTCCCCCATACCGAAGGCAGCAAGGTTGGCGGCTGTTGATACGCCAGATCCGTTAGAGGAGCCAGAGTACCAAGCTGCAGCCAAATAATTTGGATTGTACGGACTTTCAGCACGGCCATAAACGCCTCTTTGCATTCCCCCTGCTGCCATTGGTGGCATGTTGGTTTTACCAATGAGCACCCCACCGGATTTGCGTATCTTCTCTACTGTAAAGGCATCGTCTTTTGCCATCAGATTTTTGAAAGCCGGAGATCCAGAAGCAACAGTGAGTCCCTTAACCTTGTAGCTGTCTTTAACCGTGTAGGGGATGCCTTGCAGAGGACCGGTCTTAATACCCTGTGCCCTTAGTTGATCAGCCTGAGCGGCTTCTTTTAGTACGTCGGGGTTCAGAACAGGGATGGAATTCAGCCGAATGCCACTAGCATCATAGGCATATACGCGGTTAAGGTACAGGGCGGTGAGTTCGACACTCGACAGTGCTCCTGACTTCATCGCGTCCTGCATCTGAGCAATCGTAGCCTCTTGCAATTGAAATGTAACTAGGGAGGAGACGGGTTCACTACTGGTTTTACTTGAGGAAGAGGGCGAAGGGGTGGCGGATGCAAGGGAGCATCCCGTGAGAGTTAAAATCATACCAGTCGCGATCCATTTGCAATAATTACCGATTACATTCCTTGCATTCGCTTTTAGCATTCGTGCGCACATAGCATTTTCACTCCTTAAATTAGATAGGATCAGGAATTTGAATAGAGAGGAACGAGAAATTAATAAATGTTTCTAATTATACTACTTATTTTCATACGAAATGTCAATTTTTGTAATACGGATATAAAGGGAGCCATTTAAGGTAAAATGGTGCCCGAGATTACACTAGGGAGCTTCCCTAGCAAATCCCGAGCACCAGAGGGCGTTTTCCATGGGTTACACTTGTAAGTCACTGAGGATGAAACACCCAGACATTCTCAATATAGTAAATATTTGACTAATATAAATACGAGCGATCATAATGAAAATTCAATGAAATCCACGTAGGCATCCCAGGTTCCGTCATCGCTCGTCAAGGTGAGTTTGACGTCCTGATCTCCGGTAGCGTGAGTAATGTTGGATAAAGTTTGGACAGTCGGCGTTTTGCCCGTGAAATAAAAGGAACCCACAGTTACTCCTCCAATAACCAAGTCCACTTTGGCCGTACTAGCATTGCTTGAAGCCCCCCGTACTGAGATATTATGCGTAGGGTTGGCAAAATACTGTGAGTATGATGCATAGTCAGCAGTGGAATACAGAGCAGCCCCGTCAAAAGGTGTACTGATCTTGCCCGCATAAGTGCCGCCAATGTTCATGTTCTCAGCTTCAACCTTTGTCCCCGTATTGTTCCCCGTGTTGGGGGTAAACTGCCAGGCATCCAAATTAAATAGATTGCCGTTTCCTGTCCCAGTAAACACCAGATAAATGTTGCGAACCCCAGTTGCATTATTGATCGTGGTCTCTACTTCTCTCCAGGTCTGCATACCTCCAGTTGAAGGTACTTTTAAGGTGCCGACTAAAGGGCCTGTCTCACTGTCAAGACGTACTTCAATACTACCACCGACATTTGTGGCAACATTGGCTTTGAACGTCTTTGCTCCGGTAGAGCCAAAATCAGCCTTCCCGACAGCGACCCAGTCCCCATTGTGAATATTGGTCACATTCAGATTACTGACCGGACCGCCAGTGGCTTGAGTGGGCTCGGACGTAATACCCGCCTGCCACGCCATGGTTTCCGCTTCAACTCTGGTATATGGATTTAGATTGGATAGCTGAGCTATTCCAGTCATATTCCCTTGTACCTCCTGGATGCTTCCATCGGTATTGTACACCAGCTTATTAATGTGAGGAGAGCGATAGCCTTTTCCATTTCCAATTTGTGCCTTGCTGACCGTTTGGGCATGATACACGACGTACCACTCATTTTTAAAGTTAAATACAGCATGGTGGTTGTTGCCGCCAACGCCGAAGAATGTATAGGGGTTTTTCAGGAAATGGCCTTTATAAGTGAAGGGGCCCATCGGGTTATCGCCGACCATATAGCCGATTTCACCTGCAGGGTACTGTGGCGGGTGTGTCCCGGCAAAGTTAATGCAGTAGGAATAATAGTATTTGCCATTGTACTTATGAATACCGGAATCTTCAAATAAGTAAGGTGCATCAATGGTGGTTGTGCTTCCAACAACACTTATCATATCGGCCCCCAACTTGATCACTCTAGCTGTTTTAGGATTAGCAATGGAAGCGGGATCGGATTCGTTAGGAATTCCCCCACCGCTATACAGGTATCCTGTGCCATCATCATCCACCAACACAGCCGGATCAAAAAGCCATGTCACGCCAGCCATTCCAGGCGTACTATGTGTCACAAGCGCTTTACCGAGGGGGTCTGTCCAAGGTCCGATCGGCGTGTCTGCTGTCAGGACTCCAATTCCTGCCCCACCATTGGCAAAATAAAGAAAGAATTTATCTTTGCCATTCAATTTTTTATGCGCAATTGCTGGAGCCCAGGAGTTAGAGGCCCATTTGGCAATGCCTCTACCGTTGTTCTTGTTGTTGGCACCTGCGACCGGTATCGTTCCGTGATCCGTCCAATTCACCATGTCCGCGGAGGAAATGACCTGGATGCGATCCAGTGCACTGAAGTCATTGTCTTTAATCGATCCATCATTGTTATAAACATACGTATCACTTGACATGTAGACATACACCCTTCCACCATATACCAATGAATAGGGATCAGCTCCCAATTTATGATCCACTAGAGGGTTGGAATTTCCAGGGAGTTTAGCCAGTGGTCGATTGGCAGCATCTACACTTAGCACGAGAGAGACACCAAGCAATAAAGTGAAGGAGAGAAATAAAGCTAGACATTTTCTAATCATAACAATAACCTCCGTTTTTTTATATGGTCCAAAGCCGAGCTATTCGTAAATTTATCAAACTCAAGAATATACTCAGACCTCTACCCGTAAGGAGAACTGCTGTGAAGAGGGCACGAGAAATAGACATGAAATCGCTTACATTTATTGAATTTAAAAGTGAACTACGAGAGGAGAGTCACCATATACTGGTCTCTGTTCATTTATTGACAACTCCAGTTATGTGTTGGAGAAAGTATAGTAATCATAAACATTGGGTTATTAAATATTAATATGTAAATTGATTGCAAATAATGGTTTTATTTGGCGCAATCATAGCATGTTCTATCAAAAATAACAATATCATTCTATTTTCTAAAAAAAGCGAATCGAAAGGAACGTAAATTACGATACCAATGGCATGCTGGACCTTTTGCAAAATCGAGATATCCGACCTGTTATTCCAAGCAAGCGCAATCGACGGGTGAAACTTTAAGTTGGCATTAGTTAAACACACTATGTCCATACGTTGTATGCTGAACATGACTGGATAAATTAGTATGAATGATTGCAGCAGAAGAGGCAGCCCTGCAGGGATGCTTTTGCCTGTCCAGGGGAGATTGCATTAATGCAACACTGATATCCAATTTCCAGTATCCTAAATTAGTGCAATAAATGTTGTAAAGTTAGTATGGGCAGTTACCTGATTCATTCATTATTATAAATGCTGTAATCTACATTACCTAGAGTGGGGTGACAAAGTTGAACGAAAGTAAAAAGAAGACGGATCGGCAGTCTGCTGATGGTAGGTGTGTTGACATGTCGGCCGTGTTGAACGGGTGTAGCAGCAATAGCGAGCGGTCACAAGCCGGGTGACACAAAAACTACATGTGCCAGGCTGGAGATAAGAACGGTAAATACGATCAACCGGTAACAATTACGTATTTGTGACCATGGGGTCCAGATGTTAAGTTCAAACCAGGAGAAATCATACCAAATGGACAAAAGAAAAGCTGGGAATCGAGTTGAAAAATCAGTAGGTTTCTCCATCCACAAACAATGCATTTAAGACAAAACTGCGTTTGTCTCTTGTATCAAGCGCTGACTTGCTGATATTATCTCATATCGCGGCGAATTGTTTGATCAATATGCTGACGAGACATGGAAGGAATGTCGAGGGACAAGAACATGGCCCGATTACCAATTATCCAACAAATGGTAGTCATCTTGAACTTTCGAGTTCGTTATCCGTTTCACGGATCGACTTTATCACAAATTCAGAGAAAGCTTTTACTGTTGGAGATAACCACTTTTTCTTTTTAATCAGCATATGGGAGTATATCGGATCGAACTTTTCGGAATGACTTACGATTTTAAGTTTTCCTCTATTCACGTCTTCTTTAACTGTAATATAAGGCAAAAAAGAAAATCCAAGCCCACTCATAACGGTTTGTTTAATCGCCTCAATACTCCATAACTCCATGGTTTGAAATGGGTGAATATCATGCTTTACAAGATATCTTTCAAACATGGTCCGATAACTACAGCTTTCTTCATTCGTAATAAAAAAATGGTTGGTGTTCTCTCGCTTATATTCATCGAAATGGTCTGGACCGTCATTGCTGCACACCAGGACAATGTTCTCCTGGGCCAAAGAATAATGAATGCATTTTTCCGGATGTATTTCCGGGTAGACCATGAAAGCCACATCTACACGTCCACTGATTAAGCCAACCTGGTTTTGTTCACATATACCGTTGATAAGGATGAATTTGACATGAGGATATTTCAAAGAGAATTCCCTTATAATCGGGCTTAATCTAGAAATTGTTAAAGACTCTGGTGCAGCCACCTTTATAGCACCTTTAACCTCCTGGTTGCTTCGTATATTTCTAATCTGGTCATGAGTAGCCAGTAGATCTTCTGCCAGAGGTATTAATTCTCTCCCTAATTGAGTAAGTTTCAAGTGCCTTCTTTCGTAAGTGAAAAGCTCCCCGCCAATCTCTTCTTCAAGCGACTGTATATGGGCAGTGATCGTGGACTGAGTGTATCCCAATTGCAATGCAGCCCCTGTATAACTTCCGATTTCGATAATCGTCTGAAATGTAATAAGGTGTCTAATTTCCATCGATAAAAATGATAATGATTTTGAATATTTCAATTTTATTAATGAACAGATCCATCATACAATGGAATCCTTCTGATCGTAAATTAATCTACAAGGGAGGAAACAATGAATGGAACCGTTCAAAATTTCAATTCCAGAGCAACAACTGCATGATCTGTCTATCAGACTAAAACAGGTTCGATGGCCTTCGAGTTTCTCTGTAGAACCATGGGCTCTGGGGACAGACCGTTCCTTTTTAAAGAGATTAGTTGATTATTGGAGCACGGAATACAACTGGCGTGAACAGGAAGCATGGTTAAACCGTTTCCCGCAGTTTATGGAACATGTGGATGGCTTCGATATACACTTTGTACACGTTCGGGGTGAAGGCACATCCGCACGACCACTGTTGTTGACTCATGGATGGCCAGGATCATTTGTAGAGATGTTAGAACTAATCCCTTATCTAACAACTCCATCACTATATGGTGGACATGCTGAAGAGGCTTTTGACGTGATTATTCCCTCATTGCCAGGCTTTGCATTTTCGAGTAAACCCACACGACCGGGAGTGGGGTCCAAATACGTAGCTACGCTTTGGGCAAAACTTATGGATCGTTTGGATTATGAAAGGTATTTGGTTCAGGGAGGGGATATTGGAGCAGGGGTCTCAACATGGTTAGCATTCATGTACCCTGAACGGGTGATGGGACTTCATCTCAATTATATTCCAGGAAGCTACAAGCCACCCCTCACTCCGAATACACCATCTGTTAGCGAAGAAGAGCAAGCTTACTTAGACATCGTAGCTGAGTGGTTGGACCGAGAAGGTGCTTATAGCGCCCTTCATAGAACGAAGCCGGAAACACTGGCTTTTGCACTAAGTGATTCCCCAACCGGTCTTGCCAGCTGGATGGTAGAAAAATTTCAAGGTTGGAGTGACTGTGACGGGGATATCGAAAGGTCTTTCTCACTTGATCATATCCTCACTAACATATCGATTTACTGGTTTACCAATTCGATTGCTTCTTCCATGCGAATATATACTGAAGGTACCAAAATGCCACTGCATTTCACCGAAGATCAGCGTGTTACTGTTCCAACAGGGGTTTCCTTATTTCCCAAGGAGCTGCCCACGCCTCCCCGAAGCTGGGTAGAACGCGCCTATAATATTACGTACTGGGAGAAAGCGAATAAAGGCGGTCATTTTGCCGCTATGGAAAATCCTAAATTGTTTGCCGAACATCTAAATCATTTTTTTCATTCCATAAGCATCTGATAGTCTCTATCCTTGAGAGGGTTATGAACAACCAGTACATTTTTTACCAGACATACATTTACCCCTTAAAGGGGAATGGACACAAAGTTGGCCCTCAAACTTTGTCTTAGAGATTACCACAGTGAAACTGGAGTTGACCTGACTACTAAGATCATGTGAAAAGGGGCAAATTTTAATTTTGTGTTACTGTAAAATATGTAAATGCAAAGCGGTAACACAACTCAATATTCTTCTACAAAATCACATATGAGATTCATTCCGCTACGGTAGGTTCACATATTAGTCCATATAAAATGAGAAAAATATCGGGGTGTATACACTTAAATAGATACATTTATCCATACTTCTCTTAATTATAATTCAGCCAAGTATATTCACAACCTCAACCATACTACACAGCTTCGATATTGTTATATGAATAAAACTGATCGAAACCGTCAGTATCACTCACTAATCTCAAGGCAAAGGAGCATAGATGATCCAACAAAATAACCAGTACTCTTGAATGAACTTACAGGGCAAAGAGAGCTTGGAATAATTCAATGCGCAATAAAAAGCTCATGTCGTTGGCTTTGCGTCTAGTTATCGAAGAAAAAAAGGACATTGACCATTTAATTAGTCGCTTATTTAGCAGCTTTTTATATTTTGGAACGACTGCCCGAACTAAAGATGAGAGATTTTATTATATTTCCGGAAAGTGTACAGTTCATACTTTGGAAAACCTGACAAGGCCTTGATCGATATGTGGGTGAAAAGGAAAACTGAAGAGGGGGTTATTCGAAAAAATAAATGCGGTGAAACTTGGGGGCACAGTCTAATAAAGCAATTTAATCGCTCTGTAAGCTTGCTAATGATCTCAAAAGAGGGCATCGCATTTCCTTTCTCAATTTGACTAATGTAACCTCTGGTTCCAACATCTCTAGCTAGATCCTTCTGACACATTTATAAACCTTTTTGTAAGTTCTTTTTCTTCTTCCTAGTAAATAAGAATCTGTGTAGCCACGGTATTGGAAGAGGGAGAGGGCTTGGTAATTACAATCGAGCCCTTTTTATTTACAGGTGCAGGGTATGTCGTTGAGCAAACGGATGGATGGCCTTTATGTGTACCCGACAATAGCTTTGTGGCACAACATGAGCATACCATAATAAGGTGTATCAGCCGAAAAATATAAGAATAATCAAAATCTATAAAGAATGAACTGTACCCTGTCAGTCAGACATGAAGAAGAAACTATGTCTACTTGGCAGGGTACTTTCATTGGTTTCTCTGACTTAAGGAGGAAGAATTGATGTGGAAGAAATGTAGTTTGTTTTTATTAGTTCTAGCATTTGTGTCGATTTGCATTTCTGAAATGCCTGCGTCTGCTGCCAGCTCTACAATTACCAAGCATATAGGAAATTCTAACAATGAAATTTGAAATGGAAGGAGAAGATGTCAAAACGTGCTATGAGAGATGAAGCCAAAGCATTGAATCCTTGTTTTTCAATCTTCTATGCCGTGAATATGAGAAAAGGCTGAACCAGCTTGTGAAAGCTTTTTATATTATTTTGTGCTGCTATCCTTCCACTGAGAAAGCTAGGACAGAATCAGGATTTTGAGGCTTCTTTAAGGATGTTATTACATAAGAGCGGATCTTAATACAATCTTAATGCTGTAGGCAAATTCGTAATACGGTACTGATTTTGCTCATGATATACTATGGATTGAGAGAGAATATAGTAGAGGGTGGGCACAGGATGGCAGCAAAACAGAACGATGCCGGGTCCATACTTGATCGAATTACTGACTTGCCGGTAAGAAAAAGTAGAGGAAGACTGAAAATTTTTGTTGGATATGCACCAGGTGTTGGGAAGACCTGTGCAATGCTTAGCGACGCTCACGAAGAGCAAAAAGAGGGTATAGATATCGTAGTTGGATATATTAAACATTATGCCCGGCCATACACTGCGGCGTTGTTGGAAGGACTTGAACTTCTTCCTTACATCAAAATTTCAAATAAAGAATCCTCAACTAAGGAATTTGATCTGGACCAAGCGCTCCAGAGAAGTCCTGACCTTATTTTATTGGACGATTTGGCCCATACCAACGCGGCAGGATGCCGACATAAAAAAAGATATCAGGATGTGGAGGAACTTCTTCGCGCAGGAATTCATGTATATACGACGATGAATGTTCAACAGATTGAAAGTCTAACGGATATTGTCTACTCCATTACTGGCATTTCCGTTGACGAACGCATACCGGACAGTGTATTTGACAGTGCTGATCAGGTGGAATTAGTCGATATTGAACCGGATGATTTAATAGGACGTTTGAATAGGGGAAAGATTTACCCTGAGGAGGAGAATACACAGGCTCATTTATTTACCAAAGAGAAGCTGACGACTCTACGTGAAATTGCTTTGCGTAATACAGCAAGTCAGTTAAACCGAATCGCGGAGCAAATCAGTGAGCAGGCGAAAAGAAATGAATTTGATACGAAAGAACATATTCTGGTCTGTCTGTCTTCGGCTGCTTCCAATAAGAAAGTGATCCGAACAGCAGCAAGAATGGCGGCAGCTTTTCATGGTCATTTCACCGCGTTGTTTGTGGAAACACCAGAAGCGAGAGAATTGACATCAAAAAATAAAGCGGAGTTAAGGGAGAACCTTAGGCTGGCTGAGCAAATGGGTGCACAAATCGCAACGATGTATGGAGACGATATTCCAGGACAGATTGCCGAATATGTCAAAACAAGCTGTGTATCGAAAATTGTCCTAGGACGCTCCCCTTACAAGAGGAGAGGGCTTGCAAAATCCAATGTAAGTGATAAACTAACGGCCTTACTTCCTAATATTGAAATCTATATTATCCCCTATACTCAGTCTTCCTTCTATAAAAGATTGCCTTTTTACGAAAAATACCCATTGCTGTCGTTGGCAGATACTATCAAGACCATTGCTATCTTGGCTGTGTGCACAATTATTGGCTTGTGGTTTAAGTATTTGGAATTCCGAGAAGCTAACATTATCACCGTGTACATTCTGGGAGTTTTGTTAAATGCAATTGTGACCAAGGGCAGAATGTATAGCGCCATTTATTCGGTTATGAGTGTACTTGTGTTTAATTATTTTTTTACCGAGCCTTATTATTCTTTACAGGCTTATGATTCAGGCTATCCGGTCACCTTTCTGGTCATGCTGGCTGCTTCTTTCATGACGAGTACACTAACTATGCGAGTAAGAGAGCAGGCTCGGCAATCCGCGCAAAAAGCTTACCGTACCGAGGTGCTTCTGGAAACAAGCCGGAAATTGCAACAGGCCAAAGACTCTCCGGCTATTATTAATGAAATGGCACATCAAATGGTAAAGTTGTTGGACAGAATGGTCATTTTCTATTCAGTTGACCAAGGGGTACTGTTGGCGCCGCAGTTTTTTCCAAAGAAAGAATCTGCAGTTGATCCAGGGGTCTACACAGGAGGCAACGAACGTGCAGTTGCAGAGTGGGTATATAAAAACAACAAGCGTGCAGGAGCAACGACGGATACTTTTTTTGGCGCTAAGTGTCTATATCATGCGGTGCGTGGAGGAGAACAGGTTCTTGCGGTGGCAGCTATTGTAATGGATGAGGAAGAACCTTTAGAAGTTTTTGAAAATAGCCTAATGCTTGCCATGCTGGGAGAATGCGCGCTGGCGCTAGAGAAAGAAAAACTGAACGAAAGACAACAAGAGATTTCCATGCAAATCCAGCAGGAGCAACTCCGTGCCAGTCTGCTTCGGTCCATTTCTCATGATTTACGCACTCCACTTACCAGCATCTCAGGCAATGCGGGGATTCTTCTTGGAAACCCAGAGGTACTAAACGAGGAACAGAAAAAAGGTCTATATACGGATATATATGACGATTCCATGTGGTTAATCAATTTGGTAGAAAATTTGCTGTCTATTAGTCGAATCGAAGGTGGTACTCTAAATCTGAATTTTCAGGCAGAATTAATGGAGGAAGTCATTTCGGAGGCTCTGCTTCATGTGAATCGCAACAGTGTGAAGCATGTCATTCAGACGGAACTGGATGATGAATTGATGATGGCTCGAATGGACTCCCGACTTATTGTTCAGGTATTGATCAATATGATTGATAATGCAATCAAGTATACCCAAGATGGCTCTCACATCACAATTTCAGCAAGACGCGAGAGACATATAGTCATTGTAGAAATCTCAGATGATGGCCCCGGTATTTCTTCAGAAGAAGTCAAGGTTAGACTGTTTGAGATGTTTTATACGGCAGACAACATTCATGGGGACGGACGTCGTGGATTAGGATTGGGGCTTTCTCTGTGCAAATCAATTGTGAATGCTCATGGAGGTACTATTGGTGTTAAGGACAATATCCCTAAAGGGACGGTTTTTTATTTTACCCTGCAAGCTGAGGAAGTGAATGTTCATGAATAAACCTTTTATTCTTGTTGTGGAGGACGATAAACCCATCCGCAAGCTGATTACGACAACGCTGGAGACACAGGGGTATAAATATCATACGGCTGAAACAGGGGAAGCATCGATTTTAGAAGCAGTATCCAAGCAGCCGGATCTAATGATTCTGGATTTGGGGTTGCCGGATATGGATGGTGTAGATATCATAAAAAAGTTTCGTGCATGGTCGAATATGCCTATTATTGTGGTCAGCGCACGCAGCGAAGATCGGGATAAAATAGATGCGCTGGATGCCGGAGCGGACGATTATCTAACAAAGCCCTTCAGTGTAGAAGAACTGCTGGCCAGACTTCGAGTCAGTTTACGAAGAATTCGAAATGACAGTGATAAGCTCCTGAAGGATGCTTCCAGCTTTATTAATGGAAATTTGAAAATTGATTATGCAGCAGGATGCGTATGGATTGGTGAAGAAGAAATTCACCTGACCCCAAGCGAATATAAACTGCTTTGCCTGCTGGCAAAACATGTAGGCAAAGTACTGACCCATAATTTTATCCTGCATGAAATCTGGGGCAACCACAGCTATGACATTCCTGCCCTGCGTGTGTTTATGGCAACGCTGAGAAAAAAAATAGAAAAAACATCATCACAAACTAAGTTTATTCAAACACATATCGGAGTTGGTTACCGTATGCTTCAGGTTGGAGATGATGGCTAGGTAACAATACCATTATGTAATTAGAGATCATGCTCTTATGGAGCATGGTCTCTTTATTTTTCATCTGCCACTAAATCTTAAGATGATCTTTATACCTATATGAAAACCCTAATCCTAAACTAATGGTGAAAATGTTACGCTGAACTCTGAAGTAAAGAGGATAAGGAGGTTCGGCATGTGAGATGTGCACTACCTTGTTCGTCTGTTTCATCGGCTAAGCTGTCAACTGAGTGAAAGGGAAAGAGGTATGGGGAATGAATGAAATTTTAACAAGTGCGGGTCTGATCTCAATTGTGCTGGCGGTGCTGTATTCCGTTAAAAAAATATATGATTTTATCGATTTGCAGAAGGTGACACGGAAGGATATCTATGAGAACTATGATATCTATAAAGCAGCTCAGAAGTTTGCTCTCGGTACACCCGTCGATGAGATCAGAGAAATCCTGACAAACAGCTATGAGTTAGACGATAACCAGGTTGAAGAGACAATGTTTTTGGCTCTTCCTCATCGGAACGATACCGATGGTGGTTATCTTGCCTTTATCAAGGCTGTAAATCGGGTGCTGGAACAAGAGGTTTATAGCTAAACTCCGAAAGAAGGAAAAATATGAATCGTCAGGCCGCGTTACCTGGTGTTTGCTCCCAATCTGGCCGGAGAACAATTTCTACAAGCGCTGAGTGAAGAAGAAAAATTATTTGTTGCTTTGGCATCCAATCCTGATCAACAACACCATTTGTAAGAATTAGGAGTAGAAAATGTTATTGAAAGCTTAGAAGGCTTATTCCACTTGTTGAAGACGGAGTGAGCCTTTTTTACATGCAGAAAATTCAACTACAATAAGCAATTAAAAACGGCAAGTCATATATGCAAAGAGGAAGGGAGAATAAGTTCTATAAATTCCATGAAAGCGTTTGACATATTTGAATATCAATCTATAATTATGAACAGAATTGGACCTCACTGAGATGCAAGTATCCTGATTTTTTCAATCTGAATCGGATTAAGATGTCGCCAATTTTCAAATAGGTCGCTGCCTATGAGGAATACGATAATTGATAGAGCTGTTGTTCATAAACAGCAAGCTTCATAACCAGGGGCTTGCTCTTTCATTTACCTAAGGAGAATGGGTCGGAATGACACTTAAAAAAAGAATCTTTTTATTGTTTTTTCTCAGCGCGTTTATTCCCTTTATCAGTATATTTGCAATTTCTTACTATACCATTGATTCCATTTTTGCGAATAAAATCAATGATGGAATTCGGAGCAATCTACAGCAGGTAACTTCATCACTGGAAAATTCAATTACCAACCTGAATCATGTTACTCAGCAATTATCATATAGTGGTACATTAGGAAAAAAACTGGATGAAGTCTTGAAGCCTTCCTCCAATATATTTGAATTGATTGAGGCTAGAGATGAATTAAAGAATGAGTTAAATGTCGTAACGTTTACTAATCCGAATATAGGTCTGACCTTATACTATTTCCAGAAAGAAGGCACTACACAGTTCGCTAACTTTCCCATCAAAGATCGTTTTTCTCCCGAGTCTTTGCCTGTGCTTTCCAAATCATATGGCATTGCGTACTATGGTCCCCATATGAGTATGAACCGATTTGATGATCAGCTTGTTTTATCTGCTATGCGAAAGGTACAGCTGCCTCAAAGGGACGATGTATATATTTACGTCGAATCCGGCTTTCGTCTTACACAGGATATACTGGGTTACAATCAATACAAAGGAGCTTTATCGCATTTAATCCTGAATGGTGAGGGCAACATTGTTTACAGTGAAATTCCAGAAGCGATGAAGGTCGGAGAGAATTTCTCCAGCATATCGAAAGGTACTGCAAAAGATGGAATATCCCGTGATTACCATTGGTTTAAGGAGGACTCCAGTCAGAATTGGAGCGTCATATCGGTAATTTCGCAGGCTAAGTATCAACAGGAGAAAAACCAATGGTTGCTTCAAATATTACTGGTCGCTTTATTTTTTCTCGGCTTTACCGTATTTCTGGCTTGGCTTCTGTGGAAGATGGTTTACAAACCACTAGGTCTGTTCCATTCGGAAATTAACGGAATGTCTCAGAATCCACAAAAGGCAGGCAGCCAGACCCGCACTCAAATTCCCGAGTTTGATTTTCTGTTGGGAGAATTCTCAAATATGCAGCATCAAATCGGCGACCTGTTCAAGGAAGTGCAGCAGAAAGAGAAGATTCGTGCAGATTTGGAAGTGGAAAAATTGTTATATCAGATCAATCCTCACTTTCTAATGAATACGCTGGATACTGTGCACTGGCTGGCCGTCATGAACGGACAAGGAGAGATTGACAAGTTGGTGCAATCCTTAAACAAGCTGTTGTATTACAATTTGGGTAAATTAGGGCAAGTATCCACGATGGAAGAGGAAATTGATGCGCTAAGACAGTACCTAATCCTGCAGCAAATTCGATATGACTTTGAATTTGACGTGCGTATTTCAGCGGATGATCAAGTTCTTCAAATACCTGTGCCTCGTTTTATTCTGCAACCGTTGGTTGAAAATTCACTTTATCATGGACTGAGTGACGAAGGTTTTATTCAAATTGAAGTTACACTTGCCAAAACGCTGAATATTTTAATACAGGATAATGGAGCAGGCATGACCGAGGAAGCGATTCAAAGACTTCTGAATAATCGTATAGCTGAACATAAAAAAGTAGGGATGGGCATCGGACTCAATTATGTCCACCGCATGTTGAGGGCACAGTATGGAGATCAAGCACAACTGGTGATCGAAAGTGAATTGGGTACAGGGACAAGTATACTGCTCATACTTCCTATCAAAGGAGAAGATGTCTGAGGATGATTAAGGTATTGATAGTGGATGACGATAAATTAGTACGAAAAGGAATAAGCTCCGCGATGCCGTGGAACGAGTTCAATATGGAGGTTATAGGAGAAGCAAGTAACGGGTTGAAAGCACTGGATTTTCTGAAAGCCCAACCGGTCGATCTGATGCTGACAGATCTCGCGATGCCGGTGATGTCAGGTATTGAACTGATGCGAGCTGCAAGGCAGCTCTATCCAGAACTACATATTGTTGTATTAACACTGCATCAAGATTTCGATTATATCCAGGAAGCGCTCAGACTTGGAGCCATCGACTATATAGCCAAAGTTCAGCTCGAGAAGGAGCAATTCGAACACGTGCTGCATCGAATACATACCCGGATTGACGAGCTGGCGAATACAAGACGAAAGCTGCCTCTGCTAAGTGAGACCAATGTCCATTATCGCCATGTGTATGCACTTGTTTCACTGGATCGCAAGTCAGGACAGAGCTGGCCGATTGAACTGACATCCAATGTAGACGAGATCCGATGGGAGGTTGAACGGAACAGCTGGATGTGGACGGCACCCATGGACGTAGAGGATCAGCTGTTCCATAAACTGAAGGAATCCCTGGATCAAGTTCCCCAAGTCGCCTTGCTGGTTATGTCCGATGTACAAGAGCGAACATGGTCGCAAATCCAAAACTGGATTATGAATTATACAGAAACGTCCTTATTCTATGCATACAATCCTTATGATCCTGTCATTTCCGTTTCGATGAATGTGGAGGACTCATTTCCAATAGAACCGCAGGATGAAGACATGGATCGTATTAGGCAAAGTTGGTTCCTATCACCATGGACCCACAACGACAGTTATTACAACCAACTGATTGAACAGTTCAAATCACTAAGACTGCATAAAGGCCAGCTGATGGGATTGCTATACTCTATAGTTATGGAATGGAATCACCTTTTTGCTCAGACTACGTTGGGTAGAATCTCAATGATCCATTCTTTTCAATCCTGGTACGAGGTAGAAGATTGGATCAAGCAGACCTCTGTGGGCATTCGTAAGGCAGATGAACAGACTTCGTATTCACAAGAAATTGTAGACGCCGTAAAAAAAGCGATTATGATCATGCAAAATAATTTGGACCAAGCTTTTACAGCTTCAGGTCTGTCCCAACAACTGAACATCAGCCGAAGCTATTTCAGTCAATGCTTCAAGGATTTGATGGGGAAAACCTTTAATGAGTACTCCCGATTTATACGAATAGAGAAGTCTAAAGAGTATTTATTGAATACAACCAACACGATTTTCTGGATTGCGGAGCGAGTGGGTTATACGGATGAAAAATATTTCAGCCGAATTTTTCGCGAATTGACAGGTCTGCTGCCAAGCGAATATCGACAGCTCGGCAGAGGGGATAAATAGCGTACTCTCCCAGATGACCAATAATCCGGGCGAAAGAAGGGAAAACGATGATTAAGAAGATGGCTGCATGTGTTCTTGTCGTCAGCTTAATTACAGTGACAGTATATTTCAGCAACCCATACTTCCGGGAATCGCCAATGGGACCAACGAAAACAATCTCGGACACTGCCGCTGCCGATCCATTGGGGAAATATGAATATCCCGTTTCCATCCGACTGGGATATGTGGTAGATCCAACAGGCGCGGATCTCTCAGGAGGAGAAACACTTGAGAAGAATATATGGAAAACGATGATTAAACAAAACCTTAACATTGATGTCCAGGTATTATGGCAGGTGTCGAAGGAAAATCTGAGTCAGAAAATCGATCTGGCTATCGCCAGCAATGATCTGCCGGATGCCATGATTGTAAATCAGCTGCAGCTGAACGAGATGATCAAGGCTGGAGAAATTGAAGACCTAACCGAGGCATACAATAGTAGCGCATCACCGGAAATAAAAAAAATTATTGATAGCACAAACGGATTGGCTATGGAACAAGTGACCTTCGATGGCAAGATGATGGCTGTTCCTTCTGTGACAGCGGAAGACTTCAGCATGCTCTGGATTCGACAGGATTGGCTGGACCGTCTTGGACTGAAGCCGCCGAAAACGGTAGATGATCTGGAAGCTATCGCCAAGGCCTTTGTAGAGAATGACCCAGATGGAAACAGTAAGCGGGATACGATTGGCCTTGCTTCAAGCACTGGACTGTATAACGATTTCAACAACAGTGCTTTTTCTTTTGATCTAACCCCAATCTTCGCAGCATTTGGATCTTTCCCGGGATATTGGCTGAGCAAAGATGGAAAACCTGTATACGGTTCGGTTCTACCGGAAACGAAGGAGGCCTTGGTCAAACTGCGTGAAATGTACGCCAAAGGCCTTCTCGATCCAGAACTGGGTATCCGCAAAGAAGCGGAAGAAACAGTTATTAACGGTCAGGCGGGGATGTTCTTTCAAGGTTTTTATGCTGGGTACTGGCCCCTTCCGAGCGCTTGGCAGAACGAGCCGGAGGCGAACTGGCAAGCATACGCACTCCCGCTGGATGCAAACGGAGCATACCATGTGAAGGTGGATAATCCGTCAAGTTCATTCTTGGTGGTACGAAAAGGATATGCTCATCCCGAAGCGATCATTAAAATTAACAATCTGTACCTTCGTGATGAGTTCAAGTACGGTACGCGTTTTATGCTGGGCCGCAATTTCTTTGCTCCGGCAGATGAAGCACGATATGAATCGAAGGCAGCGCAGGATATTCTGATGGGAACCAAAACACCCGCCGATTTCAAGGACAAGTCTGAATACAAATTGCTGGAAAACTTAGTTTCGACAATAAAACAAACCAAATTGAAGCCTTATGATCAATATGGTATTTCCTATTGGAATGAACACAGCGACAGCTTTATGCGGGGTTATTCGCTTCTTGTAGGCGGAAGAAATTTTTTCGATCCAAACATCCATAAAGTTCGAAGCCTTACCTATATACGAACTCCAACGATGGAGAAGGCTTGGGGTGAACTATCAAAACTGGAACATGATACATTTTTAAAAATTATTTTAGGCGCTGAACCGATCGATTCATTTGATCAATTTGTCGAGGAATGGAAGGAACAAGGGGGCGATCAAGTGACTGTGGAGGTGACCGCAGCCCATAATCATCGCTGAAGACCATCATGAATGTGATACGATAAATTCTACAAGACACTTTTATAATTCCATTAATCAAGCCGACAGATTCTGTTTCAGGAGCTGCCGGTTTTTTTGTTCTTCACTTTGATTAGTAAGTAAGGATAGACAAATGTATGTCGGTAAGTAGGATAAATGCTTACAAGCCAACTATGGCTTCATGATCCCGAATGAAACCGTATACATTTCTCTATCCAAACAGACGTTCAATCCCTATCTCGATTTGTCTTCTCCGAGTCTTATAATGAAAGCGCAAACAACAATGATAGAGAAATATTCAAAACGAAGGGGAATCGAATGTGATGAGAACTAAATGGTTCATAAAAAGAAACATGTTGACGAGACGTCTGGCCGTGTTGTCGATGTCTGCCCTGATGATTTCAACCCTTGCAGCCTGTGGGGGTTCCTCCAACCCTCCCACTGCGGAGGAAGCGGGCAAGTATGAGGTAACACCGGGAGACCCATTCAGTGCCTATAAAGACGAAATAACCGTAACGATGGGTCGTGTGACTACAGCCAACCCGAAACTGCCGGCTGGAGATACGTATGAGAACAACGCGTATACTCGGCTGGTCAAAGAAACATTTAACGCTCAGATTAAAGACCAATTTGAAGCAAACGGAGAAGATTACAGCCGTCAGGTTTCTCTCGCCATCGCCTCTGGGGAACTGCCTGACATGATGCGTGTCGATTCCAAGGATGAACTCAAAGAACTGGTTGATAATGATCTGATTGAAGATATGACGGAAATTTACAAGCAGTATGCCACAGATAACATCAAGAACATTTACGAATCTTATGAGGGCCGTGCATTAGATAATGCGACGATAGATGGACGTTTAATGGGACTTCCGGCTACTTCCCTAGATTCCGCGCCAACCATGGTCTGGGTTCGTCAGGATTGGCTGGATTTACTGGGTATCCAACTTGACGCAGACGGAGACGGGGCCATCAAGCTGGATGATGTGGAGAAAACGGCCAAGGAATTCCTGAAAAGAGATCCTGGCCAATCCGGGAAACCGGTAGGTATTCCCTTTGTGAACACCCTTAATACAAGTGACTATAATGGTTCCGCCTATACCATGCTGGGAGTTGCCTCCACCAAGGGTGCATTCCCTCAATACTGGTTGAAGGGAAAGGATGGCAGCATTGTTTATGGCTCGACAACAAAGGAAACCAAGCAGATGTTAGGCGTCATGGCAGATTGGTTCAAGAGAGGCATCATCGACCCGCAATTTGGAACACGCACATTTGATGATATTACGGCACTGTACACCAACGGCCAAAGCGGTATTGCTTTTGGACCATGGCATATTCCCGACTGGGGTCTGAGCAGCGTGAAGCAGATGGATAAGAATGCGAAATTCACGGCTTACACTTTGGAGGATGCAGACGGAAAGGTAAACGTGGCACACGCCAATCCAGCCAATCAGTTTATCGTTGTGAGAAAAGGATATGAACACCCGGAACTCGCCGTTAAAATAGTAAACCTTTTCTACGATAAACTGGCAAATGATAAAAATGTGGAAACATCTATGCCAGAAGCCGCCAAGTATCAAGAGAACGGCGTAGACGGTTCTACCAGACCTTTTAATATTGAAGTCAACTCGGCTACCTCGCTGCTGGATGATTACTCTGACGTTGTTCGCGGGATTAAAGGGGAGATTAGTCTGGATCAGGTCCGGACAACCGAATCAAAGAACAATATTGAAAGTATCCAAACCTACTTGAGCGATATGGATACGGATAACGTAACAGCCTGGGCGAAATATCACTCGCGTATCAACGGAGTGGGACTCATCGACAAACTGACACGGGAAAACAAATTCGTCTGGATGACACCCGCTTTCTCTGGCACTACACCAAGCATGAAACAGACATGGGCTAATCTGACCAAGATGGAGCAGGAATCTTTCATCAAAATCGTGACTGGTGCAGAATCTCTGGATTACTTCGATACTTTCGTTAGCAATTGGAAGAAACAAGGTGGTGACCAGGTAATTCAGGAA
Source organism: Paenibacillus sp. FSL P2-0173 (assembly GCF_038008045.1). NCBI lineage: Bacteria > Bacillati > Bacillota > Bacilli > Caryophanales > Paenibacillaceae > Paenibacillus > Paenibacillus sp. FSL P2-0173. Next base: position 316,082 of record NZ_JBBOYK010000001.1, on the reverse strand, counting down.
ATTGAAGACGAGGCTGCATCCGAAAAATAAACAATCATGAACTGCTAGAAGGGCCGCGATAAGCAGCCTTTCTTCAGGAAAGGGGTCCATCCATGAAACAGGGAAATGATAGAGCAAAAGTTCGGTTGGGCACGGGTGCCATGTATCATATGATGATGCTTCCGGGAATTTTATTTTTACTGGTATTCAGCTATGTTCCGATGGTCGGTGTCATTACGGCGTTTCAGGATTATATACCAGCCAAGGGGATGTTTGGCTCCAAATTTGTAGGGCTGAAGCATTTTATTTATATGTTTAAGCTGCCGGACATCGCACAGGTTTTTAGTAATACGTTGGTGATTGCCATTGCCAAGATTCTATTGGGAACAATGATGGCTATCATTTTTTCCATTTTGTTAAATGAGATCCGCATCAAATTCGTTAAAAAATCCGTACAGACAATTGTTTATCTGCCACACTTTCTATCCTGGGTAGTTCTAGCATCCGTGGTTGTTAACATGTTCAGTTTGGATGGAATTGTGAATCAAATTTTGGCTTTTTTCGGTCTGGAGAATATTAATTTTCTCGGCAGCAACACCTGGTTCCAGCCGCTGATTATTGGGACAGACGTGTGGAAGGAGTTCGGTTACAGTTCCATCGTCTATTTGGCTGCAATTACTTCGATTGATCCGGGTCTGTATGAAGCGGCAGGAATGGATGGAGCCAGCTGGTGGAGAAAAGTATGGCATATTACATTGCCAGGTATGCTGCCTATTATCCTGCTCATGGGAGTGATGAGTCTGACCAATATTTTGAGTGCCGGCTTCGATCAAATTTATAATCTGTATAATCCGGTTGTCTATGAGTCGGGAGATATTCTGGATACTTATGTATATCGGATTGGACTCGTTGGGCGACAGTATAGCTTCGGTACGGCTGTTGGCCTGTTCAAGTCAGTGATCGGTATTGTTTTGCTATTGTCCGCCAACCATTTGGCCAAGAAATACACCGACCGAAAAATATTCTAAGGAGGCAAAGCCTATGTCATATTCTGTAAGCCTAAAAGATCGAATTGGCCGGTTTGTCATCAATGCCATCGTCATATTGCTGGCATTGATCTGCCTTCTTCCGTTATGGAATATCGTTGCGATTTCATTCAGCAGCAGCGAGGCCGTGTCAGCTAATGCTGTAGGTCTCGTACCGGTCAATTTTACAACAGCAGCGTATACGAAAATTATCGATGATGCTCAGTTCTGGCGTTCCTTTGGCATATCTGTTCTACGTGTTGTGCTCACACTTATTCTCAACATGATTCTTATTATTTTAATGGCATACCCGCTCTCCAAGTCGAAAAGGGAATTTAGGGGCAGAAACATTTATATGAATGTTATGATTTTTGCCATGTTGTTCAGCGGCGGGATGATCCCGAGTTATCTACTGATCAAAAACCTCGATATGCTTAATACAATTTGGTCGCTTGTTCTACCGGGAGCTGTCCCTATATTCAGTGTCATCCTTGTCATGAACTTCTTCTCTGCTGTACCTAAGGCGCTAGAAGAAGCAGCATTCATCGATGGGGCGAATCCGCTCCAGGTTCTGTTCAAAGTATATGTTCCCGTGTCCATCCCTGCGCTGGCGACGGTAGCACTATTCAGTATCGTGGGAACGTGGAATGATTTCTTTAGCGGTTTGATCTATATGACCCAAGTCAGCAATTATCCGCTAATGACTTATATTCAGTCCCTTAACGTGAATATTGCCGAACTTCTTCAATCCGGCACCAACTCAGCACAACTCAGCAACCTGACTGAAATTTCAAACAAAAATCTAAATGCGGCCAAAATCGTAGTCGCTGTCATCCCGCTACTGCTGATTTATCCGCTGCTTCAAAAATATTTTGTGACTGGAATTGTTGTAGGATCGGTAAAAGAGTAATTGTATGATGTGACTTGATTAAGATAAAAACACTATGCGTCTATTGGAAAGGTTGTAATGAACAATGGAAAATAAAAATTGGTGGAAAGAAATCGTTGTATACCAGATATATCCACGGAGCTTTCAAGATAGTAATGGTGATGGAATCGGCGATTTGAAAGGAATTGTTTCCCGTCTGGACTATTTGCAGCAACTCGGTGTCGGTGCGATTTGGCTATCACCAGTTTGTAAATCCCCTCAGGATGATTTCGGTTATGATATTTCGGACTATCGGGATATTGATCCGATGTTCGGGTCTTTGGATGATATGGGGATGTTAATTCATGAAGCTGGGAAACGTGACATTCGAATCATAATGGATTTGGTGTTGAACCACACTTCCGATGAGCATCCATGGTTTCAAGAAGCAAAAAAAAGCAAAGAAAATCCGTACCATGACTATTATGTCTGGAGAGATGGCGTTGAAGGAATGCCACCAAACGACTTGGGTTCCATATTTGGTGGTTCAGCTTGGGAATGGGTACCCGAGATAGGACAATATTATTTACATCTTTTTTCTGTAAAACAGCCGGATCTCAACTGGGAAAACCCAAAAGTCCGACAAGAGATTTACGAAATGATCAATTGGTGGATAGGCAAGGGTATAGGCGGTTTTCGGCTTGACGTAATTGACTTAATCGGAAAAGAACCAGATTTGAAAATTACCAGCAACGGGCCGAATCTGCATAAGTATATCAGGGAACTCAGCAAGGAGACGTTTCAAAAAGCTGGAGACCTGCTGACGGTTGGAGAAACATGGGGCGCTACGCCAGAGATCGCCAAATTGTATAGCAACCCGGACGGCAGTGAGTTTTCAATGGTATTTCAATTTGAACATATTAGTTTGGACGAACAAGAGGGGAAAGGGAAGTGGGATCTTAAGCCTCTAGATTTTCAAGAATTAAAAAAAGTGTTATCTAAATGGCAGACAGAGCTGAAGGGGGATGCCTGGAACAGTTTGTTTTGGAATAATCACGACTTACCCCGAATCGTTTCTCGTTGGGGAAATGACGGAGAATACAGGATAGAATCGGCTAAAATGTTGGCAACCCTTCTTCATGGCATGCGAGGCACACCATACATTTATCAGGGGGAAGAATTAGGAATGACGAATGTTCAATATCCAATTGAAGACTATCGGGATATTGAGTTACTAAATTTCTACAAAGATAGAATTGAGAAAGGATACCCTGAAGATAAAGTTATGGAGTCAGTCTTTGCAAAGGGGCGTGATAACGCTCGAACACCAATGCAGTGGGACGCTTCCGACAACGCTGGTTTTACATTAGGGAACCCTTGGATTAAAGTAAACCCGAATTATAAGGATATCCATGCACAAGAAAGTTTAAATAACCCTGAATCCATATTCCATTATTATCGGAAACTAATCCGATTAAGGAAAGATCATGAAGTGATCATATATGGGGATTATGAGCTGATGTATCCCGAGAATAAAGATTTGTTCGCATACACTCGAACGCTGAAAGGAACCAAACTACTTGTAGTATGTAATTTTCAAAAATACACAACCCATCTCCCACTTCAGAAAGAGCTGGCAGAGACTAAACAGCTGCTAATATCCAATTATCCAAATAACATGTCTGATATAGAAATGCGTCCTTATGAAGCGAGGATGTACCTTATCGATACACTCAATAAATGAAAATGAATATCGTACAAAAGTGTATGATCAATAAATTTCTAATCTTAACTGGTTGAAAAATATTTATGAATTGAATTTAGAATAAGGGAAAAAGGATCAAGCAATATGAAAAGGGCATGGTGGAAAGAAGCTGTGGCTTATCAAATTTTTTATGGACTCCAATGGGGATGGCATTGGTGATATAAAGAGGATGATTCCTTTCATAGTCGAGGTATGAAAGGAATCATGGATTTGTTGATCAATCACACAAGCGACGAACACCCGTGGTTTATCGAATCAAGATATCTTCGCTGGATAGAGAAGAAACCAATTGATGAATTTGAACATCCCTTGTCATCATTTATGGAACAGGTGTTGGCAGCGGAGCCACGTGTTGCTGGAACAGTTCCCAAGTCAAGCTGACTACCGTTCCTTTCTCCGGAAGACTCCACGTAATCCACTGTGTGGACTGTAGTTGCGAGTTCGCTAGCGTGATGCTGATTTTGATTTCCACTGTGGGATTTTGAAAAAATCCGGAAAAAGGAAACCCTAGCGTATATGTCCCCGCAAGTGGGTTTCCGTTCAGTGGAACTTGAAAAACCGCTTCGTTTCCTTGGATGCGCAAGCTGATGTCGATTTGCTCGACTTGATGCGTTGGATGGTCGATTAAATCAAGAAATTCGATTTTGGTCGATAGCTCCGGTAAATAATAATTGGAGACAATCAGCGGGTCGTTGTCGCTGACGTCCTTAAGGGTATAAACCGGATAAGCCGCTATAACCGTGGCAGGCATCGGAATCGTTTGCGACGGGGTATGCTCCGGATCTAGAAGGAACTCGGCCGGAACCTCGCTTACTCCGGATTGACTGTACTTGCACCAGATCGATTTCACCTGAATCGGCTGTTTGATTTTATTTATCAACGTGATTTCTTCTGTGGCCATCGTCACTTCAAACGGCCCGGTTGACCACGGTCCAGTCATATTGCTTAGTTCTAGCACAACCGCCGATTCAAAAAACATACCATCTGCGAATTCAAATCGTATTGAACCGTGAGCTCCGGTCCTGGACACCGAATCTCGCAACAGAATCGCCCGTTCCATCGTCACCGGAATAGTTAAATAGAAGGCGACCCCTTGTTTGGAGATGGATATATCTTTAAATTCCTGAATCGTTACAGCATAATTCATATCCTGTTGACCCGGATATTCAACGATTGGCTCTTCCGTGAAAGACCGTAGTTTTTCCTCTAGTTCCTGTCTGATGTAGAGTGGAAGATCGGGAAGAAGCATCACCTGAAAGAGAACAGAGGAGCGAAGAACCGTGGATGGGTCGATTATCGCCTGTGCTGAAATACCTGGTAAAAAAGTGCGCCGCCCGTTTTCCTCCCGTTCTTTGGCGTGAAAACCGATTCGATAGACTGCGGGTAAAACAAAATATTTTTTCATGTTATCACGATCCCGATATAATCGGTAATAATCTGGCACACTCAATTCCGACATTTCAACATATCTTCCTTTGGAAAGAAATTTGAGTCGATCTGGCTTGCGACAGCCTATTGCTATCGAAGAGCCTGAAGACTGGAAACGATACAATCTCCCCATGGAAGCACACGGGAGCACAACAGAAAATGTTGTCGCAGCAAAACCAGAAATAGAACTCAGTTGGTACTGGGAAAAATCCGGCGAAGGTCCCAAAGGCAATTCCATGCGAAATGTGGGCGTGTCCATCTGTTGGAGCGTTACCGACTTCGGCACGTAAGCTAAAATGCCAAAGGGACCGACGGAAAGCATAGGAGGGGGCAGCCGCTCGTTCATTCCGGTCATCGCTTATAACTGAGTGCCACCCATTGACCGGAAAGAAATACGCTTATGAACACGGAATCGGCGTGCTCTTCTATTTGAGGTTGGACAAAATGACTTAGAACAGTACCATCTGTGTCCAAATAAGGAATGTGAAACCCTATGCTTAGTTTCATCGGAACCGGACTCATACCCGGGCCAGCATGAGAAGGACTGCCGATTTTGACCTTGAGGTTGATGCGAGCGCTGAGCTTGGACTCGTCACCTGCAGGCCCTGGATCGCCAAAGATGCGAAACGTAATAGGGCTTGTGTTTTCGTTATCATTTGACTGAGGAAGCAGCAATTCATAGGTTGGCATATAAAACGACTGATTTCCATAGGCATTCGTCCATGAAGTATCATGTACGTTGAAGATGACCGGAATCGTTTCTGGGCTTTGTTCCGTGCTGTCCAGGGGGCGTAAGGCTACCGTCATTAGTTGTATGCTCCTTCTGCGTCCAATTCAGGCAAGGTGCGAATCAAACGCTCATAATTTTTCTGTTCCATATGCAGTATGAACTCCAGAGGAACTACAGTATGCTCGGCTTCATTCTGAAGTGTTATCGTATGCATATCTAGATGCAGATTCGTTGCTTCTCCTTGTAGAGCCAGCATTACTTGTTGCGCCTCGGATTCGTTTAGATTTGCGCTTAAAGAAGTTTTGGTAATACCGTTCATTTTGACAACCGCAAGAGTTCGGCTATTTAAGTTTTCGTGCAATCGCAGTTCCAAGGTGGCTTCCTTCAAATCATTTCTTCTCAATGACTCAATCTCCAACGACAGCATACCTCCGTTGATGAACGGGATGTAGGATTCGCCTGCGGCAGGCTTTTTCCTCAGTGTAAACAGTATGGAAATCTTCGGCACTCCATTGGCGTCACAAATAAGTTTGAGCTGCCTTTCGTCCCGCATATTCATCCTCCTTAGAAACGGCATAAAACACACAAACTACATTATGAGCAAGTACATTATGAGCAAGCGCTTCTTTTATTATGTGGAGAATACGATGTCATGATAAAGGTTATAAATAAATCGCTTTCCACCATACCGAAAGGGATGAAATGTCATGACAGATGCGATCGGCCCAATTTTTTCTGGAGGCGGCTTTGAAACGATTGAGCTGACGGAAAACGGTGAAGGATACACTATTTTGTACCTGCCTGATAAGAACAATCAGAAGCTGCAGCAGGAAGGAAAACCCCCTGTATATTATTGGGTGTCGAGCCAAGTACGACTAGCGCGGCATGCGGAGAACGGAGACTTCAAATTCAGCTTAACTCATTACTCAGGAGATCCGAATCCTACAGACAATGAGGGGATCGGCGTCGGGGGAATGATCTCCTTCACAACAACCATAGCCTACCCGCCTTCAGTGTTGAAGGGTTCGCAAGAGAAACTGCTGGAACGATTCAAAGGGAGCGACAAGCAATATTGGGGCTGGACCACATCGGCAACACCGGAATTTCGCATCGTTCCTATTACCAGCAACGCAACCTCGATTCTCGGCAATGAAAATGGTTGGAGACTAGATGGGGAAGGCCCGGGAAACGTCACAGGGGGCGAAAATGCCTTCTTCGGCATGCTCGATGCTCTCCATAGCGAACTTCTCTGGTCAGGCTTTCACGGCGGGACGAGTCCGATCGCAATACAGCAGATTTTACAAATTCCCGTCTGGACAGAGAAACTAAACCTAAAGATAACTGGGAAATGGTCAAGAATTTATAACCACTTTTCCACGCACTTGTCTGCGGGCGGGTGGTACTGGTCCGTAGACATCCAGCGTGTATTTAATGACTTGCGAGTTAGTGGAGGCATCAAAGTGGAGTTGCAAGTGGACGGCACGATGCCAGGTGCAGACGAAATGCAGAAATTGATGGAGCAGCATCAGGAATTGATCTTGAAGCAGTTTATGGATCAAGCGTCCAAAATCATCTTCGAACCTGCACCACCAAAAGCAGAATCGGCCAAAGCGACGCGAGGTAGAAATTTTTGGGGATTCGGTGGCGGTTTTGCATTAAAACAGGTTTGGGACCAGACTCAAGTAGACTTGGACTACGAGGAAACGATTGAATTTCGGTATAACAAGGAATTTCCAATCAGCAGCAGTCTAGAAGGATTACGCACGATTATTCAAACCAACCCTGATGAAGAAAAAAAATATTTCATCCGCAACTATTTGGACCTTGTCAAGCTAGTTCCGATTATTGTAAAGCCGGTGATCAATTGGCCGCAGCCAGAGAATCACTTTGCAGGAGAACCGGTAGCGTTTGCTTCGGTCCAAATCGGTTATCCGATGGAGGAAGGATCAATCCATTGGGAGCCACAAGTATTCGAAAAAGGTGGGTCTACTTCCTGGGAGCCGCAAATTGTTCGCAAACGCAAAACCGATGTACTAAATCCGCCTCAAAATTGGGAGCCTGACAAAATCTTTATTAAGCGAAAGCTTCATTTAGTAGAGTCGCCCTCAGCGGACGAATTCCAAATGATATTTGTTGAAAAAAATGATGTGGATCTTGACCCCGGGGATCAAGGAACCCTCACCAACGAGCAAACCTTTGATGTCAGAGCAGACCATGTTGGTATGCTTGAGGTAGGACCGATAGTGCTAGGTGTCGAAATTCCCGGGCCCACCTGGATGATTGAGGTGGAATTCCAAGCCTTAGGTAATACGCATGACGGAAATGAACGTCCTGTAACAAAAATGATGTGGAAGTACGAATCTAAAGATCAGACAGGGTATTGGAAGATATACACAGGACAACTAGACTACAAGCCTGAATTCAAATACAGAGTAAGGGTAATAGAAAAAGGCGTACTGGGCGAAGCTTCAGGTTCAGAATGGCAAGGGGAATGGGAGCGATGTGTTGGCAATGGTCCGCTTGTCATTAAAGTTCCTAACCGATTACCAATACCGGTCTAATATAGCGTGTCAGACTTTTTTTTGTTAGTGGGCCCTCAAATTAAGATTGAAAGCTCTCGGAGGAAAAAACATAGGACGTAGAAAGTCGCCATTAATGGCGACTTTTTTTAGTAGTGGATTCAGAATGTTTGTGCCAATGTACATCGGGATAGGGTGTCGAGAGACAAGAACATATTCCCATTGGAGTCGCTATTTTAGCGGCTTTTTTATGTTATCGGTACAAGTTCTTGTCCCGAGCCAAGGACAAGAACATGTTCCGATTGCCGATTTGATGATGATCTAAACAGATAACTTACAGTCCACTATTCACCACAACACACAAACTGATGTTCATTCGAAGGTCATGTTTGATTTTCGTGTGTAAAACTGGGTGGAGAGTTGGCTATTTCTGATGAGACGAGCGAATACAGGTGGGTTCCAAAGGAAAATGTTCAATTCAGTAAGCCCATTAATATACGGGTGAAACCTTCTTCCAAGATGAGCCACTATACAATCCAACGTTTGCTTTCTTCAGGCACAACAGGCTTGGTTTCATCTGAACGGGCAGGATAGAGCAATAGCGTCTTTGGCTCCGTTCATCATTAAGGGCATAGCCTGTTTAACAAATGATTCCGCACTTATTGGGCACCCCTCATTGTTCCAAACGTAAGCAGCCCCATACATCCCCCAACTTAACATGATAGAAGCTGTATTTATTAAGAAGTGCGCGTTTGGACTCGATGGCATCTTATCTTTGTCTATAAAGGAAAGAAGTATCGTTTGAATTTTTTCCTTTATTTGAATTTCGAATACAAGTCCAAGCGATGTATACCTTCTTTTGCACATCGTGCTTAGACCCTTGTGAAAATCGCACACACCCAGAAAAATACTCTGAATTGTTTCTTCATTTAGAACTTCGTGCCCGTTTATTCTACGATTTATGATTGTCATAAATGATTCCATTAGTTTGGCCTCAAGAATTTCGAATTTATCTACAAAGTGCGCATAAAAAGTCGCTCTGTTAACAGTAGCCCGCTCTGCAATATCCCTAACGGTTATCGATTCAAAGTCTTTTTCTTGAATTAATGAAGCAAAAGCGTCTTGAAGGAGTCGCCGTGTACGTATCACACGAGGATCAGCTTCATTCTTTTTAATGGTCATCGTTAAGATCTCCCCTAATAAAACGACATTATAGAAATGGTGTTGTCTATACAACGGTTTATGGTTATTGATGATTGCGTACCATTCGGTTGGTATTATAACATATAAATACAACAAGTGTTGTTCAAACTACTAATGTTGTATTGAAACAAAATGCAGAATGCTGCTTTTCCAAAAGGAGGAGAGAACCATGTCGGTTTCACAACCGTCACTAACGATGGAGCACCAACTTTTTTTTGATGTTATTGGAGAACGCCGGTCAGTTCGTAGCTATGATCCCGAGATCAAGATTTCGCGGGAGGAATTGACCGAAATATTGCGGCAAGCCACGCTCGCTCCTTCAGCCGCTAACCTGCAGCCGTGGCGTTTTCTAGTTATCGACTCGCCGGAGCTGAAGCAGAAGCTGCTTCCGATCGCATTCACTCAACAGCAAGTGGTCGAGGCTTCGGCTGTCATTGCGCTACTCGGAGATTTGGAGTGTTATAAATCGGCCGAGAAAATCTACGGAATGGCGGTCGATGCGGGTTACATGCCTGCAGAGACGGCTAAATCGTTCGTGGAACGCTATACCGGGATGTATTCGAGCATGCCGCCCGAGGCCATCCGCGAAAAAGTTTATACCGACGGCGGGCTAGTATCGATGCAACTCATGCTTGTCGCCCGCGCTAAAGGCTACGACACGGTATCGATGGGCGGCTACAACAAACAAAAGTTCATGGAAGCGTTCCGGATATCAGAACGCTACGTTCCGATTATGCTGATCGCCATCGGCAAGGCGGCGAAGCCCGGTCATCCGACGGTGAGGCTGGCAGTTGATGATGTAGCTTTCTTTAACGAAATGCCTAGAGAATAACAAAATGAAAAAGACTTGGCGCCCGCATAATCAACGGCCAGCAGAGACTTGAGGGATACCATCGTTAATTTCAATTCTTGTTTTGCTCGATTGCTCGGGACGGTAGTACAAAAAGATACCAGCTTGAAGCGCTCGCAAAGATTGAACAGCAGATGCTAATGTTGTAATCGTTCCTTTCGAATAACAACGAAGTTATTGGTGGTATTCAGCTTACAATTAATTATTCCGAGGTTTTCGAGATTAGGTACAACATGAGGTTAAATTGAGGGTGTTCGTGTAGACAGGATTATTATGGCAAAGGAATTGGAGAGTCCCCATTTTGTTATACTATTAATGAGGCTAAAACAATGGGTTACGAAATAATCTAACTGACAACCATACACACCGTAAAGATGCTACAGATTCAATAAACGACTTGGATTTGTTGCTAGTCAAGATAGTATGAAATTCACTCAGTAATTAGTCCATACAACTAACGCGAAACGTTAGTTGTACAACAGTATGGAGCAGTTTTGCCAGTTGGCAGCTGCTCCATTTTTATTAAGCTAACCAGGTTAGCGCAGCCAAAATATTCAAAATAAGATGCAGTTCACTGGCTAGTTATTAACTGCAAGTTTTCATTCACGTTTAGCAATTTAAACAATAAATGAACACTTCTTCTACGACGCAACGAGCTAGGAATTGTCGCGAGTATCAAATAGATTATGTAAGAAACTCCGAAAATCCTAGATATTCAAGGGTTTTCGGCACTGGATAAAACATGTTTCGTTATTCCTTCGAATAGGTATTTCTAATATTTTTTTAAAGTTTATTAATTACAATCGATATCTTATAATTAACATGTTTGTTTAAATTTTCAAAAACTGGTCTAACACCTTATTAGACTGAAATCTACATTCCAAAAGGTAACAACCATCACCACTTATTTTGTAGTTATTCAACACAAAATTTTCTTGTTCTTTTATAAGCGCAAGATAAGGCTGATGGGATGTGCTTTTTGTATAAATAGTAATCCAGGCATGTACCCAACAACCGAGTTCATTCTGATTCACTTGGATTGTATATCTTTCAATAACTCCTCTATCCTCTAGTTTTGCCACTCTAGCTGCTGCTGCTGGACCAGTCAAGTGAACCTTTCTGCCTAATTCCTTCATGGTAATTCGACTGTTTATTGAAAGTTCATCTATGATAAGTTTATCAGTGGAATCTAACATCTATCTGTATCCTTTCCAATATGAAGTTCATTGTTTGGAAGACTTAGGTGTCTCTGCTTTTAATGATTATACACAATATAAACTAACTTTAAATGAAAGAAAAGAGTTCGAAACGTAACGATACACGAATAATTATTGTGGAACGAGTAATGAAGTTTGATAATAACGAGATCATGTCCTTAAATTTAGTTTGCCCACATCAATTGAAATTATCATTAATGTGATTGTAGCCTTTACCACTTAATGAATGTATAAACCACATAAAACGGTATTCAGCTTGTTTTCTGATGAGAAGTTTGGTTTTACTCCCAAGGATATTGCAAGCATCATCACAATAAGTTCAATTGTAGCTGTAATTATTCAAATTTTATTGTTTGGTAAATTAGTAAACAAATTAGGCGAAAAAATGGTGATTCAGCTTTGCCTAATCATGGGTTCGGTTTTAGCTTTCATATCTACTATTGTCACTAGCTACACATCAGTCTTAATTGTAACTTATTTTATTTTTTTAGCGTTTGATTTGTTACGACCTGCCTTAACTACCTTTTTATCTAAAACTGCTGGTAAACAGCAAGGTTTTGTGGCAGGTATGAACTCCACTTACACTGGCTTGGGGAATTTTTTTGGCCCAGCATTGGGTGGTATTCTATTTGATATTAATATTCACTACCCTTACCTTTTTGCAGGAATAGTTCTGATCATTGGTTTAGGACTTACAGTATTATGGAAAGGAAAATCTAATCAAGCCTCACTCCGATAAGAAGTGTTTTTAAGGGTGGAACCGCCAAGTGGAAGGTCGTGGAGTATAGTCCTGAGACAACATAAAGTAGGGTGACTGACAAAATAATCTCTCAGGGAATGTACTATAGCACATTCCCTGAGAGATTAAAGTATTATTGAAACGAATTCTAAAGCGATGTTACTGGATCTACTCTTAAGAACCAAAAATTGTTTTTACATGCGGTTGTTGCAACCAATCCTTCAGCGAGGTCAGTGGGAGATCAGGGACAACCACACGATCTTTCACGTCATAATAGTTCAGGGAATCGATATTAGCTCCGATCCAACGATAGAAGCCTCCAATACCATCTGCTTGGTCTGCCCCCATTACTGGAGAGAGAGCTGTTTCAAAATCATCATAGTTCAAGAAATTGAAGGTTATATCTTGTCCCAACCCTTGTGTAAAACGCTCGCCCAGTTCTGCACCAGTAAGTGCTTCCGGACCTGGAGCTAACAGCACTTGTCCTGCCAGCTCAGGATGGGTTAACGCATAATAATGATATTGCGCTGCGTCTTCAGAGCTGATCCATGGGATCGGTTTATCTGCTGGTACAGGGTAAAAAAGCATCCCATTATTGATCAGTCCTGGAATCAAGAAGTTCTCCATATAGAGTGTGGGTTTTACCAAAATAGTTGGAATACCGCTTTGTTGTACGTACTCAATCAATTCTCGTTTAACATCCAACGTTTTGGTATCGGTTGGCTGTTCAGGTAAAAAGCCATTCGAATTCACAACGATCAATTTAACGTGCGCTTGTCGAGCAGCTTCAACGGCATTCGTAATTTGTTTCTTCATTAATGCTGTGTCATACTCGATTGGCATATTCAAGAAGACTTTATCAACACCGTTGTTAACTTCATTCAGCGTTTCTGGTACAGACAGATCACCAACAAATGCCTCTATACCTTGCTCTTTTAAAGCCGCTACGTTTTTCTCATGACGTGTAATGGTGCGAACAGCTACCCCTTTGGAAGTTAACAATCTTGCTACGGCCCCACCTTGTACCCCTGACGCTCCATAGACTAATATCGTTTCCATATATACAACAGCTCCTTATAGTTACATTCATTTGTTCGTTATCGAACTAAATGTTATATTTATAATAACTAACTCACAAACTTTATGTAAGTACGCACATTCGGGATATCAGGTATCTCCCGTGATACTTTTGGAGGTAAACTTATGGAGATCGAACCACTAGAAAATTGCAGTCCTTGTCCGGTCGAATATGCAGTCAATGCAATCGGCGGCAAGTGGAAAATTCTGATTTTATACCATTTATTGAATAAAGATATTATACGGTTTAACGAACTACAAAAATCGCTCTCCACGGTGACGCATCGTACACTTACGCGTCAATTGCGTGAGCTTGAAGAAGGTGGGCTAGTGAACCGCGTTGCTTATGCTGAAATGCCTCCTCGTGTCGAATACTCACTAACAGATAAAGGACATAGTCTCACCCCGATTTTATTGCAATTGCAAAACTGGGGTCTACAACATATGTAAGCAACTTGAATACAAGCAAAGGTGAGTCGGTATTATTCATACTCATATCAGAATTAAACTGATATTTAAAAAATGCCCCCACAATGATCGAATACATCATTGTGGGGGCATTTTTTATTCAAATCATGTATGAACAAAGCTTTTTACTGGAATAAAAAAACAGGTTCACGAATTGTCTACAATTAAGCCATATTGTCTCCCTCGAATAGCTCAGCAGAGCCATTCAGCTATTATAAATCTGAGGTTATGCTTTATTTAAATGTAGAATCTTGTTCTGTAGTTCATTTGATACAGAGGGGTGACGTGTGAATAAAATAGATGAAGCGGCTAGTGGCGGACAAGCCATTCATATTTGGTTGACGGAAAACGATGGGGGATTTCAGCTATGACCCAGAGCATCTGCTTGTTAAAATGGTAGAGGCAGTAAAGAATATTCCAGAAAATAAAACCATTGTCATTTAGTGCGCGGATAACGCACATGATCAAACAGGCTTACGTTTCGTATTGCATTTGTTGAGAGATCGAAAACAGCCAGTTAATGTTGTCAATGTGACAGAGCTCTTTAATACTACTGGGCTTCGTAACAAAGAAGGATTTAATCCCTATTTTAGTGGTTTAATCGATCGAGAGCATTTTCAGGTAATCGTAAAAAAGTATTATGAAGGTGTTCCTCTTGATCCTAACCAAAGAAGAAGGTATGAATCAGAATGGTATGCTCTCGGATGTAAATCATGTGCTCCGTTTGTGGAAAGAAGATTCTGTTAAAGGTACTGATGAATCTGCTCTGGACGAAGTGATAATAAGGTCAGTCATTGAACTAGAGCAAGAACAAGATGAGAATGGGTTTATCAAGGCGGTGAGTGTTGTCGCGAGAGTATTTGATACGTCGCACCAACTCGTAGGGTATTCATTTATTACCAATAGAATATGGATCTTAGTTAACCAAGGAGTTTTAAAGTTTAGTGGACTGCCAAGGGCCTTGTATCAGTTCTCTGTTAAACTTGGCACCCATAGGTTGAGCTAACGGAAAACGATAGCACTATGACAATAGGCAGCCGAAATCATTGGCTGCCTATTTAGCTAACGGGCAGGTTAGTTTAGAAGTCGTATGGGAAGATTATTAAAAAAACTAAGGGGCGATCTCCATGCGACGCGGTGTAATGACATGTGCTCTGATCATAATTTGTTTTTTGGCATCAATTCAAACAGCTTACGCTAAAACGAATCCAGACCCATATAGGGTCATACTTACCTTGTTAACGCCCGAGATACAAGAACAATTAGATATTTATTACAAGGATAAACTGAATGAAAAACCTACGTTTGCTCCATTTCTTGATCCATTGAACGTATTGGTTGGATATCAAGATTCCCATATCATCGTTAATGTAACAGTATCACCTTATATCGGTCCACATCTTGATGTTGGAACTGACTTTATTTCCTTCATGATTGACAATATGGGAACGGTAGAAGTAATCGGGTTTGAGCATCTTAAGGATTTTGAGCTGCCCCCCAATTGGAACCACATTATTAAGAATGAGAAAGGTGTAGGCAAAACTAACGAGGAACGATAGCTCAATTCAGACATGACTGCAGCCGGCCAAACGATCGGCTGATCTTTTCATTACGCTTATGGGCAGGTTAGTGGAATTAATGTAAAGAAGGGAACACTTCATAACCGTGGCCTAGAATTGCCGAACCCCATTAGGTAGCGTTTGCGTAAAAGCGAAAGGATATAGTTCTGAGATACATTCAATGCTACTTCGGATAAACTTGATTCTTTTCAAATAAATTCCTAACCTGATCGGCCATAAATTGTGTGGAATGCGGCATTTGATGACGTACCCACCACTCCACAATGCCAATAAAAGCAGAGGCCATGAATTGGGCTTTTAACTCATTGTCGATAACGGGCTTATTGTCAGTACTTTCCATTTTATTCATAAGATTGACTGAGATGAAATTCAGCAATCGGTCCCGGAATAGAAAGGCTCTTTGATTGGAAAACATAGCAGAGAAAAACTGGAAATTGTCACGCAAATAATCAAAAACCGGTTTGGGCTCTTGTACCATTCCTTGGCTAAGCGGATTGGCCTCCCGTTTCTTGCACAACGAAATCAATTCGTTGATGTGATCTTCAATGCATTTATCCAAAAGGTCGTATTTGTCACTGTAATGCAGATAAACGGTGCCGCGGTTAACATTGGCACGCTCCGCTATCTCGTTAATAGTGATTTGTTCAAAATCTTTTTCCGAAAAAAGCTCCAGAAACGACTTCGTTATGGACTGCTTGGTTCGGAGAATGCGTCGGTCGGTTTTAACAGCGTTTTCCATTCCTTTCGTTACCTCCTTCAGTTAATCAACAATTCTTAGGGTGTTGTTGTATATAAAACAAATACGCATCCATTAACCATTGAGTAATCGGGGCTTCTGTCTATAATATTAATCAACGACCGTTAAATATTCAACACACGTCACCAAGAAAAATTTTGGGTAAAGGAGCATTTAACAATGGAAAATATACGAGATAAAGTGGTGATTATAACTGGAGCCTCCAGCGGAATAGGGGAAGCTACAGCGAAGTTGTTGGCACAAAATGGCGCAAAGGTGGTATTGGCAGCCAGAAGAGAGGAACGTCTGCATGCGATTGCTAATGAAATTAAACAGGGTGGCGGCGAGGCCGTTTCTGTAAAAGCAGACGTCGTTTCTGCCGAAGATATGCAGAATTTGGCCAAGTTTACCTTAAGTGTGTATGGCCGAATTGATGTATTGGTGAACAATGCAGGGGTCATGCCGAGTTCCAGGCTGAATGAATTAAGAGTAGAAGAGTGGGATCAAATGATCGATGTGAACATCAAAGGCGTTTTATACGGTATCGCAGCGGTATTGCCTACCATGCGGGAGCAGCAGTCCGGTCATATCATTAACCTATCCTCTACAGCCGGTTATCATGTGTCCCCTACAAATGCCGTATACGCGGCCACCAAGTTCGCAGTTAGAGCCATCTCGGAAGGGCTGCGCTTGGAAGAGTCTTCGACTTCGCGTATTAGATCTACCTTGATTGCTCCTGGTCTGACGAAGACCGAACTTTTTGACAGCATTACCAGCCCGGAAGTGCAGACGATCGCCAATCAAATAAGCGGCATAGGGATTTCTCCTTACAGTATTGCTAGAGCCATCGCGTTTGCCATTAATGAACCTGATGACACCCTAATCAGTGAAATTATGGTTAGGCCGACCGCGTTGCCTTGAACATTTCCAAACAAGATGATAGGGAATTTTCCTTATGGCTGAAAATCAAAATACTGGTCATCCAACATCTAAGGCTATTATCCAACTGTAAGCTGATAACGGAAAGATGAATTTACTTTATATATAACAAGAGCTATCATGTTAAATTGTTTTTTGAACTAACTGGGAACGTTAGTTCAATGAAACAGCGACAGTCTAGGACTTTATTTTCTGTCGCTGTTTCAATTTCTAGGGTAAGTCTAAAACTTATTTTATGGAGTCTGACGGTATGACAATTCAAAAAGCCGCGCGGAATAAGAACATCCAGTCTAATCGGGAGACAAGAACATGGTCCCATTGAAAGTCACTATTATAGCGGCTTTTTTGTTTTATCGGTACAGGTTCTTGTCCCGATTGCCGTAATGAACACAAACATGATCCAATTAACAATTAGACATTTATCTATACATTTGTAAAATAGCAAATGTCGTTATGCTTACCTCAGAAATTTCAGAGTAAGACTTTAAATTTCATCAGTGGGGAGACGATTGCCCCTGATCCGCCCCAAATGCTCTTCTACTGCCATCTGCAGGAGCGCTAGAAGCTTTACTACAAAACCGCAGTGAAAGAAACAGACCACTTCAGATTGAAGTAAAAGTAATTTAAGTAATTTAGTTTAAGAAAAAGGAATGCTTAAAGTCGATCTGAAAAATGCCTGTTAGTGGTCGTGGAGCACTTAGTGATCTTAATGCACCTTCATATCTATTCTCTATATTAACTGACCCTCGCATCAAAAACATCGAATAAGATTGATCAAGGAGTGGATTTTGAATAATGATGTCTTTAACCCACAGTAACAACCATCATCAGATTCCAAGTGGTTTTTCGAGCACATTTTAACAACCTGCGAAAATGATCGTCAATCGAATTGATGTAATTTGACATAGGCTTAACAATTAATAAAATTCTTGGTTTCGAGGGGGGATTGGAGAAATGTAGCTGTAGTTCAGCAAACCTGGAGCTGTCATATATACGAGTGAGACAAAATGGAATCAACCCGGGCAATACCAAATCTGCACTGCTAAGTGTCATTTCCTCCGTTGTGGCAGATGTGGGTTCCTCTCCATAGGACGTCATGTACCAGAATTCATCACCTCTCACGTCTACATGTTGCAGCTCAGCCTCGTCTACCGTTGTACCCAACCCGGAACTCGTTGATACGATTGAATTCATTGGAATAGATGGATTTTAACCTGAAAAATATCGAGGGAAAATCATTTTTTTCATCACTATATTGTACAACCTGTTGTCTATAAAGTGGGATGTAAACGAATACAACAATTGAATTCATCATGTTATTATGAATCCACAGCAAGAAAGAAGTTAATCCTGCTGAGTAAAAGGAAATATAAAACAATTTGCAAGGAGGATTTTTTCAACCCTTTGGGATTGGAAATGGATTTAAAACTAGCTTCGAAAACTAACATACCAGGAGGAATTAACATGTCAAATTCAAAAATTAAAATCGCCGTAGCTTGTGGAAGCGGAGTAGCAACTTCTACTATCGCAGCAGATGGAGTGAAAGAGGTATTAAAAGAAGCAGGAATTGAACATTACGATATCATTAAAACGAGTATGGCGGAATTACCGAATATTATTGACAACGTCGATATTGTTCTGACAACTAATAATTTTAAAACCGATGAAAAGCCATATATGAACATCATGGGATTTGTAACAGGGCTTAATGAAGAAAAATTGAAAAATCAATTGGCTGAAAAACTGCTGGATTTAAAAAATAGTTAAGGTGGTAGATCATAATGGATACTGTGCATAATATTATTAAATCTATTACTGATATGGGAGCAACAGCTATTTTACCAATAATAATCACCGTATTAGGTCTAGTTTTTCGAATGAAAATTGGAAACGCTATCAAATCAGGCCTTTTAGTTGGGGTAGGCTTCTTAGGTTTAACATTAGTTGTTGGCTTGCTCAATTCCTCCCTAAAACCGGCAGTTGATTATTATGCAAAAATCGGTTCTGGATTTACAATTGCAGATATTGGATGGCCAGCTGTAGGGGCGGCATCTTGGGTGCCTCCTTTTGCAGCATTAGCAATTCCTCTTGGTTTAATTATTAATCTAGTATTAGTTCGACTTAGATGGACAAAAACGTTAAATGTGGATATATGGAATTACATGCATTTTCTAATTCCAGGAGCTTTGGCTTACTTTCTTTTTGACAGTTTCTGGTTAGGGTTGGTAGTAACATTGGTGATGTCTGTTATTGCTCTATTCGTTGGTGATTTAATTGCTTCAAAATGGCAAGAATACTTTGGTTTAGAAGGTACAACCTGCACAACTATTATTTATTCAGCTTGGGGTTATCCGATTGCCTGGCTGGTAAATAGAATCATTGATTTCATTCCTGGTTTAAATAAATTGGAGTTTTCTCTGAGTAAAATTAATAAAAAAATAGGCGTTCTCGGGGACCCAGTTATTATTGGATTTATTGTTGGATTAGTTTTAGGGGCAATTACTAAAAGACCTGTTACAGAGATAGTGACTATGGCCACAGGGATAGCTGGAGTTATGGTATTAATGCCTAAAGTTGTTGGAGTGATGATGGACGGGCTATCTCCAATTGGGAAATCGGCAAAAGACTTTATGATTAAACGCATGGGGAATAACTCCAATCTAAATGTGGGGATGGATATTGCGCTAGGCTTAGGCGATCCGACTACTATTACAACTACAGTCGTTTCTATTCCAATTGTTATGTTATTGGCACTCATTTTACCTGGAGTTCAGTTCTTTCCAATAGGACTGTTAATGTCTGTTACCTATATTTCTGTAATGTGTACGTTAACAAGTAAAGGAAATCTATTCCGTTCTATTGTGTCGACAGTAGTATTTTGTATTATCACATTTTATTTGGCAGGATTTGTTGCACCAGGTGCAACACAGATGCTTAACAGCGCAGGTGTCGAGTTAAAAGGTTTAGGGACAGATGTTACTTTTTCTGAGATATGGAACTTATTAATTTATTGGGTAAGCACTTTAGTTAAATAAAGACTAGAGAAGAGGAAAAATAATGAATCTGATTTTACCTTCAATATTTGCTGCAGATTTAATGAACTTAAAAAGTGAATGCGATGTTTTATATGAAGAAGGATTTCAAGTACTTCATGTAGATATGATGGACGGAAATTTCGTCCCTCATATCGCATTTGGTCCAGAACAAATTAAAAATATAAAAAAACAAGTGAATATGAAATTAGATGTTCACATGATGGTATCAGCCCCAGAGCAGCATATAGCGAGTGTGTTGGACACTGGAGCAGAAATGATATCAGTTCACTATGAATCAACTCCTCATATTCGTTTTGTCATTGATCAGATTAAGCAACATGGAAGGAAAGCAGGGATCGTCATTAATCCTGGGACGGACACCTTTTTATTGAAACCTTTTCTAAACATCATTGACTATGTTCTAGTTATGTCGATCAATCCAGGAAGACCTAATCAAGTTTTTATGGAAGAAACGATTGATAGAATAAGAGAACTGAAAGTAATGATAGGTCAACGAGATATTCAGATCGAAGTTGATGGTGGAGTCGATGAGAGTATAGCTAGTCAATGTATCGAAGCTGGAGCATCTTTGGTTGTCATCGGATCATATTTATTTTCGAATAACAAAGCACATGTGAAGAATTTGAAAAGTCTAGAACATGGAGAGAGAAAGGATGAGAGAAAATGAAATCATTAAAACTGTATGGTGCCAGAGACATACGTTTTGGAGGAGCGGAAAAACCTCAAATACTGGATGGAAAAGATGTCATTGTAAAAATAAAAGCATGTGGCATTTGTGGATCTGATATCTCTCGATATAAAAAATTGGGTGCAGTCACACCTGGTCAGGTATGGGGACATGAATTTGCAGGTGTTGTAGAACAAGTTGGCGATCAAGTAACAGATCTAAAAGTTGGAGACCATGTTGCTGGATGTCCAGCACTAATTGAAGAAGATGATTATTATTATCGAGCAGGTCAACCAGCTAGAGCGAATTCATTGCATGCAATAGGTGCTAAGGAACCTGGTGGATTCGCCGAATACATTAAACTCCCAGAGAAGAATTTAGTTAAAGTACCTGATGATTTGGATTTCGAATCAGCTTCTATGGTAGAACCTTCTACTGTAGTTTTACATGGGTATTATCGAACCAATCTATCGGTGGGCGACGATGTGGTCATTGTTGGAGCAGGGGGAACCATTGGGTTGTTTGCTGTTCAATGGGCAAAAATATTTGGCGCGAAAAAAGTAATTGCGGTTGATATTGATGATGAAAAACTTCAAATTGCGAAGGAATTAGGCGCCGATTATACGATAAATTCTCTGAATGAAGATGTTCTGACAAAGGTCGCTGAATATACGGATGGCATGAATGCAGATATTGTAGTTGAAGCAGCTGGAACGCCCCATACAGCAGCAACTGTGTTTGGTTACGCCAAAAAAGGCGGCGGAGTTGTGTTCCTAGGTATCCCTTATGCAGACGTTGCGATGGAAAGATTTTATTTTGAAAAAATCCTAAGAAGTGAGTTAACCGTGTGGGGATCATGGAGTTGTGTATCCGCACCATTCCCAGGTAAGGAATGGGCAACGACTGTTCACTTTATGCACAATAACAGATTAAATACTAAAAAAATGATTACACATCGTATACCGCTTGAAGAAGGTTCAGAAATGTTTGAACGATTAATGGAAAGAAAAGAACTTATCGGCAAGGTAATCATGTATCCAGAAAGCTGAAGGTGAACTTATGGACAAATTAATTAAACAAATGGAAGTCATTATGAAAGAATTAGAAAGAAGTATTTCCTTAATGAATGTTGGTGAAAGTGAACAAATTCTACAAGTCTTGTATAATACAAAGCGGATTTTCCTTGCTGGTTCAGGGAGATCAGGTTTAGCGATCCGTGCTTTCGCTAATCGACTGTTGCACTTAGGTAAAACGGTTTATATTGTTGGTGATATTACTACTCCAAGCATTCAAGCAGAGGATATTTTATTTATTGGTTCTGGTTCAGGAGAAACCGCTGGTCTAATAGTAAATGCAAAAAAAGCAAAGCAATCAGGAGCAAAGGTAATTCTTAATACAACGAATTCGCAGTCGACTTTGGGGAAACTAGCTGATTACATGCTTTTAATTAATGTTGACAATAAAGAAACGGATACTGATTTAATGGAATCTTCTATTCAACCCATGGGATCGGCATTTGAGCAATTAAGTCTTCTCTTGTATGATGCGATTGTTTTGGAATGGGTAGCTAATTTTAATGAAACCTATGATGACATGAAATTAAGACATGCTAATTTGGAATAAACGTTTGATTTGAGGCAGAACAAAATTTCGATTCTTCACAGAGCGCCTCCAAGACCAAAGATTAAATTAAGTAATTTGAATACGACCTAAACTTGAAGCCTCTTATATAATCCTCTGGAGCTGTCAATATTATTATTAACAAGGAAGGAGGAGAGAGAGCCATGCAGCTTGATGATAGAAGCAGCAGCTTGCTGCAAGAATTGTTATCAAATCCAAGTGTGAAGAGTAAGAACTTGGAACATAAGTATGGTTTAAGCCGCAGGCAAATCAGTTACAGCCTTGAAAAAATCAATGACTGGTTAGAGGGCCAACGCCTACCAAAAATTGAACGGAATAAACAGGGTGTTTTTATTGTTGATGCTACTCTCTTCTCTGCTGTGCCTAATGAAGTAAACAAGCCTTCGACAAAAAAATATATTTTTTCTGAAGCAGAGCGAGTAGAACTTATTATTCTGATCCTACTGAGTCGTAGTGAAGAATTATCTTTATTTCATTTTACCAGTTCCATTTACGTAAGCAAGAATACCATACTAAATGATCTAAAAGCAGCACAAGAATTAGTCGAACCTTATGATCTTAGTATCCGTTATTCCCGGTTATCTGGTTACTCAATTGAGGGTGTTGAATTTCAAAAAAGAAAGTTATTGATTGATGTCGTTAACAAAATTCATCACATGTACAATGGGGAAAAATGGGTTCAACAGTTAGCAGAGATCACTGAAAAAGAAGTGCAACAGATTCATGAACGTCTTGAAAAGATTGAAAGCCATCTGAGCTTGAAATTTACAGATGATAAGATGAAAACTTTGCCGCATATCCTACTGATCTTGCTGCGAAGAATCAAACTTGGGAAAACAATAAATTCCTCTCATATTAGCTATGAAGAATTATCGGATACCAAGGAGTACCAAGCGGTTCAAGAACTACTATCGGATTTGGTGCATATCCCGACCGAGGAAAGATTATTCATCACACTGCAAATTCTTACGACGAATGTTTCCTCATCTGAGCTCCTTGGGGAAGACATTGTATCAGATTTAAATCAGGCATTGAAAAAGATGCTGGAGCGATTCGAGAAAATGTCCTGCATCCTCTTACAAGACAAAAAGCAGTTGTTGCATATGATCATGCTGCATATAAAACCTGCATATTATCGCATTAAATACAAACTTACTATTACTAATCCACTACAAGAAACAATTAATAGTGAATTCATAGAACTGCACCACCTTGTAAAAAAGTCAGCAAAACCTTTAGCTGATTACATTGGCTGTGATATTCCAGATAGTGAATGCACTTATTTAACGATGCTGATAGGCGGTTGGTTAACAAAGCAAGGAGACAGCATTCTGAGTAAAACAAAAGCAGTAGTGGTCTGCGCTAACGGAGTATCCGTTTCTAAGCTTTTACTAATTACTTTGAATGATTTATTTCCTGAATTCATTTTTTTGGATTCCTTATCTGTGAGAGAATTCAAGATGTATGATTTGGAATATGACATTGTTTTTTCTTCCGTATATCTGCAAACGAACAAACGACTATTTATAGTCAAGCCAATATTACAAAAGGAAGAAAAGATCTCTCTACGAAAACAAGTGATGGAATTATTGCATGGATTCACTCCATCTGAATTAAGTTTGAAAAATATTCTGGAGATCGTTGAGAAATATGCAACCGTTCAGAACAGGCAACTTCTTGCAAAGGAATTACAACACTACTTTACAAGCCATCACTCGTTGTCTTTCAAATCACAACCCGAATTACAAAAGACAAATTTGCATGACCTGATAACGCCGGAGAATATTACATTGCTTCCTTCAGTATCATCTTGGGAAGAGGCTATACGATTAGGGGCGCTACCGCTGCTGCTTCAAGGGAGTATCCAACCTTCTTATGTAGAAGCTATGATCCAACATTACGATGTGGAAGATCCGTATATCATTATTAGCCCAAATGTGGCAATTCCTCATGATAGTCCCGAAAGTGGGGTAAACGAAGTAGCTATGAGCTTGCTCCGTTTAGAGCAAGGCGTTGAATTTGCAAGAAATAGGCCGATAAACATCGTTATTATCATAGCCGCTGTCGATAAACAACAGCACTTAAGGGCATTGGTTCAGTTAATGAAACTTGTTGAAAGTAAAGATGATTGTGAAGCTATCATTCAAGCCCAAAGTGCAATGGATATCCATAGTATCATCAAAAAATATGGTACGGATTATTAAAAAGATATCTATGTTTTCCGATTTTTATAAAAGGGAGTAATTATTATGAGCGCAAAAACGATAAATGGACTCGTGTTTGATCAGGATTTAATTCAACTGCACGCACGTTACGATTCGAGGGAAGAGCTTATCAAAAGCTTTGGAAAAAAGATAGAAGAGAAAAATTATGCCAAAAAAGGATATACAGAATCTTTGCTTCAACGTGAAATCGAATATCCGACCGGAATCAACATGGGGACAATTGGAATAGCAATTCCACATACAAATAAAGAATTCGTTAACGAAACTGCTATTGCCGTTGCAGTTTTAGATAATAGCATAGAGTTCGAGGATATGGGGGGATCTGATGTAACTGTCAACGCAGAAATTGTAATGGTACTTGTAGTAAAAAATCCTAAGATGCACATCTCATTTTTAAAGAACTTAACAAGTTTGTTTCAAGAAGAAAAATTCGTTAAACGTTTTCAAAATGCAACTAATCCTGCCGAGATCGAGGAAATACTCTTGAAGTTGCTTTAATAGAGACACATAAAATAATGTTGTAAAATTAATTAAATTGGTTGATGGGACCGGATATGAAATTGCGACATATAACAATGATGGAAAACTGGATTTACAGCCAAATACAGATTATCATCTCAAAGTAGAAGCGCAAGGCAATATCACTAAGGTTTATTTGAACAATAAATTAGTTATCGACACAAAAGATCAAACTTATAAAGAAGGATACTTTGGTCTCAATGTATGGAATACAACGGCTTTTTTTAATGATGTTAAAGTGAAACTAAAACATAAAGATGAATGATTAAGAAAAGTTAAATAATGATATTTGTATCTCTATGGATTTAGTTTGTGTCGCCGCACAGCGACACAAACTTTTTTTAATTATTTGATCCATTTTCAGAGACAGAATACTTAATCCTGTTTGGTTCAATGTACATCGACACAAAGTTTCCAATCAAAACTACCTTATAAAATCCAAGCTTAAGCAGGAAATTTGCAGAAACGGTTATGATTGAAGACGATACCTTCTATATATGGGGTGAAGAATGCATTGTAAGCAAAATATCAAGTGAGAAAGGCATAAAGTTGGAAGAGCAATTTTTGTTTGTATTTAATCGAATTGAACAAACCAAACATAACTTAATGATGGGGGCATTATCAATGAATAAGGAAGATGAGAAATTACTGCAATATTATCTGGAACTCAAAGGTCCGAATGCGGGGGAATGGAACTCTTCTCCACAGTGCCTTCACACACAGTTGGTGACAAGAGATTACGTAAGAAGACATTCGATATTTTTGATGAAATCCAAGTATGTAATGTTGGTATCGGAACTGGAGATTGGGACGATTACCTTGGATATTGGCTTAAGGGAAGAGGTGGTTTAACCAGCATTGATATTGACGAAAGTATTTGCGAGATATTTGAGTATAGACAACAGAGGGAGCAGCATCCGAATCCATCAAAAGTTTTATGCAGGAGCATATTCGATTCCGATTTGCCTCAAGAAGCCTTTGATATTGTAACCCTAATTGGGTCCGCTATTAATGAAACAGGGGACTTCAAAAAATGCTTAGATTCGTGTTTTAGTTTAATCAAGCATGGGGGATATTTGATGTTTATGGCAAGTTTAAAATATACACCCGTTGAAATGTTAGAGGAATACATAAGTAATACTAAGTATCATATTGTGCAAAAAACTGTATACGAAGTGTTCCTTGAATATCCGTTTTTCATCAGCAAAATCAGAAAATAATCAGGCTAAGTGTAAATTGACTTACTGTAACCACTCTATTTGTATAGGCTTGGTTGCACAATCTTTGGTACTTCGCGAATAATTTTTTCTTTTATTTGCGATATAAAAGTTTTCATTTGTAAAGTGATTATTTATATTCTTACCTTCAGTCAGTCATTTTCGTTGAAAGTTCTTTACCTCGGTTGGTGACGGTAAAGAACTTGCCAACGAGATCTGAAGGGGTTACCTATGAGAGCGATACCTTGCCCCGCTCCGATGCAGTTCGGCATATTTCTGCGTGTTTGTCCCATATAATTTCCACCTTAGGCTTAGATTTTGTTCAATCAAGAATGAGGGTTGACACCTATATCGGGAACAAATATAATAAGGCTAATCAAAACACATGAACAGTTGATCATATGTTTATATAAATTCAATTCGTTTCTTTCAAACTGTATAGAGAGGGAATGAAAAGTCGATCGAAACAGTGGAAAGGTATTATGACAAACCATTCAATTAGTTTAAGGAGAGGATAACGGTGTCCGTAAACAATCATGGTCATGACCATGGACATAACCATAAGCATGTACATACCAACAATAAAAAAGTACTCCTGATTTCATTCATCATTATTACGGTGTATATGATTATCGAAGCGGTTGGAGGTGTGATTACCAACAGTTTGGCTCTGCTTTCCGATGCGGGTCATATGTTGTCCGATTCCATCGCTTTAGGGGTGGCTTTGCTTGCATTCACATTTGGCTCCAAAGCTGTAAACACAGGGAAAACATACGGCTACAGGAGATTTGAAATTTTAGCTGCAGCCCTTAACGGTGTTACGTTGATCGGCATTTCACTTTACATTTTTTACGAGGCGATTGAGCGGTTTATGAATCCTCCGGAAGTAGCCACATTTGGCATGTTGATTATCAGTACCATCGGATTGCTTATAAATCTGTTGGTTGCGTGGATTATGATGCGTGGAAGTGACACCAAGGAAAACCTGAATATGCGCAGTGCCTATTTGCACGTACTCAGTGATATGCTGGGGTCAGTTGGCGCCATTGCCGCAGCTCTTATGATGATGTTTTTTGGCTTGGGCTGGGCAGATCCGCTTGCTAGTGTCGTTGTCGCGGGACTTGTTTTACGTAGCGGTTACTTTGTCACAAAATCGTCCTTGCATGTTTTGATGGAAGGGACGCCCGAAAATGTTGATATGAACGAAATTGTCAATTCGATCCGAAGGATAGATGGTGTTAAGGGAGTCCATGATGTACACATTTGGTCCATTACAAGCAGCATGAACGCTCTTACTGCTCATGTTGTCGTTAACGGAGAAAAATCGATCTATGAAACCGAAGTGATTCTAAAAAAAATCAAACACATGCTGGAACACAAAGAAATCTGGCACGTGACCTTACAAGTTATGTCGTCCGAACGGCATGCTCACGATAGCTCGATTTTATGTACCGTCAAAGCCGATGTGACGGATGCGCATGCTCATCATCACCATCACCATTGATGGACACGGAATCGTCAACATCAACCGCTGTAGACGAAATGAATTTATTCCCCCACAAGCGGCCTCTCCACTCCATAGTGTGATGAGGCTGTTCTGCTACTTATGGAAACAAAGTCAATCAAATTAAGATGACTTGTATAATGAGTTTTTAATAAAAGGTGTCTGGCCTACATTCAAGTTCGGAACTAATTCTTACTAAAATAGTATCTCAGTGTAATAGAAAAAGTACTTTTATCTAACTGGAATGTTATAAAAACTCAGTCTCAAAGGATGTTATAACCCATACTACTGCGAGTATTACGGCAGGCCAGTAAACAAGCTGGAGCTGCTGTTTCGCTTGCTGTTTTTGCAGATCCTATACAATCTCTTGGATAACCGAATGATTTAGGAAGCCAAAGTGAATCTGGCTTACAAGTGGTTCATCGGATTAATCCGGAGGATCCGCTGACAGATCGAGTTTGACCTTAGAGATACGTTCAAGAAATGGATCAAGCGCAGGCCGATCATTCAACACAAAAACGTGGAGGTGAAGAGATTCGGTATGGATACAGCCCCAGGTACTAGGGTCTCTTTCGTATGTGATTACAATCCTACCTCACCAAGTTCGTTGTAAACGCGAAACGGAGGTGAAGCTAATAGAGTAAAAGCAGTCCATCTTCGGGTAGAGGATGGGCTACTTTTTTCGTCTCATCGTATCCATTTTTCCTGTCTGAGCTTTCATAACTATATAAGCGAGGGTTTGCAGGAATCTCCTAATTCGGGGCTGTTTTTACGTTATTGATGGTAGGTGAAATGGTGAACCGTTTTTGGGGGAGTGTTGCCCTCATTCAAATCTCTTTCTGCTATTTGGAAGCTACATCCATCGATACTCAGGAAAAGTTTGTCTTTAGCTTTCAGGGATATTTAGATAATTAACAAGCCTGTTTTTTATTGTATTTGTTAAGCTGGGATGAAAAAGTGTCCATCAGTTTTTTCATATACGGGTATAATGATGACGAAAATGAAAAGGGAGGAGATTAAGATTAATTATAAAGATATATATAATTTACATATTCAGCTTCTTGATATATATGAGAGGAACTAACAGGATCGCCATCCTTATCAAAAGGATATTAATTTTTATAAACGACAGCTCAACTTTTTTTGTGAAAATATTGTACAAAAGATTTTTGTTTTAAACCAACTAATAAAAATTTATGAGAAGAATAGAGAGCCTAAAATTAAGTGGTGCTCAGAGACTTATTATTCAAAACAACATGAGGATATTGAAAAAGTAACAGATTGAAAGATGTTAAGACCAGTGGGTGGTTTCATTTCAGCGTAATTGAAATATCGTTCTACATGAATAAATAGACATGCCAAAGCGAAATATTCAAGAAAAGCAAAATCACAGATGAGTTCCCAGTTTGGGATTTGATTCTGTGATTTATCTTATTTCACGAGCGGAAAAATGTTTAAATTGGAGGCTATTACAAAGAAAATATAACGAAAATTACCGCTAGAAGCAGGCTAAATTGCTGCTCAAGAGCCTGTTTCTACAAGTAGTCACCATAGTTTAGACCTGCAGGAGAAGTTAACCTCGTATGCAAAAGATTAAATCAGATCTACAACAATACAGAAACAACCTCTCGCCAGTATTGCTAAGTAAAAAGGGACGAAGCGGGCTATCGTAAAGCTTAGCAATAAATCCAATTACTAACTCGGGTATCGTTTCTTTGTCCTCTGAGAAATGAATACGAACCCATTTCTCAGAATCCAGGCGAAGATTAGGGAGTTTGATCACTTCATCTGGATCCTAAAAGTCTGGGTATACCAGATAAACCAAAGCCAGTAGCTCCGTTTTCCTTGGCTGTGGAATAGGGCGGTTATTATCTTTTTTTCCATATGGGCTTTATTTAATCTTGGCAGCAATATGGTGTGGATTACTTGAGTTTGAAGACACGCCCTAGTTAATTAAAATCTTAAATAAGTTGAATCTTTAGCCGTTGATATAAATCAAAAGGTCTTCGGATTTTTGGTTTAAGAACAAAATAGACTTAGTAGTTTAAACGGGAAAGTAATACAGGTGCTGTAAATTGAACTTAAGTTCTATTCTGAGATATAAAGATTAGATATAAAAACGTTGACTAAATTCAATTTCAAAAGTATAATTCAATTAATCTATTGAATAATTGATAAATTAATTGAGGAGGATTTTATTTATGGGAGCAGTATCTTTAACAAAACAGAATTTTGAATCGAACATTAAAACCGGAGTGACACTAGTCGATTTTTGGGCACCGTGGTGTCCACCTTGTCAAGTGCAACTTCCAATCGTGAACGAGCTAGCTGATGATTTAGCCGGACAAGCAACAATAGCCAAAGTCAACGTTGATGAGGAAATCGAATTGGCTTCACAATTTGGAGTTAGAAGTATTCCAACGCTACTCTTATTTAAAGATGGTAAACTGGCTGAAACAATGGTGGGGATCGAGCAAAAGCAAGCTCTTAGAGAAAAAATTCTAGGATTGCTTAATTAACAGAGTATTCAACAAATCCATTTTTGTAATAATCATTGAAATACATGTGAAGAGAGCGACGGATTTGGATTTTTCTGAACCGTCGTTTTTTTCAATTTATTAAGTGAATTTTTGAGTTAGAATCAAAATGAACTAAAAGTAAATGTTGGATTGCTATTTTATACTTGGACATACTAGTGAGTAATTCGAATGCAGGAAGGCATAACCCGAAAATCCAAGGTATTGCAACAAAGAGGAGGTTCCAAATGGAAAGTAGATGTCCTGAATCGGATATTAAAGAACGTTTATATCAGCAATTTGCTCGAATTGGGAAATGTTTATCCAGTGACAAAAGACTTGAGATTATGGATCTCTTATCAAACGGACCAAAATCTGTTGAAAGTTTGGCTACACAAACTGGTATGAGTGTTGCGAATGTATCCCGTCACTTACAAATTTTGCTGGAAGCAAAATTGGTTAGATTTCAAAAAAAAGGTACTTTCGTTATATATAATATTAGTGATTTATCTGTAACTCATTTTTTGTCCTCTTTATGGAATTTGTGTGAGGACAGACTCTCTGACATAAAACAGATTAAAGATGAGTTGAAAAGGCAATATGTAGGTGTTCAAAGTATCACAAAAAAAGAACTATTGGCAAAAATGAAGCAGGATAACATGGTTCTCATAGATCTCCGACCAGTTGAGGAGTATAACACATCTCATATCCCAGGTGCTATATCTGTACCTTTAGAGCAGTTGGAAGAATACCTAAAAACATTAAATAAAGCTGATGTAGAACTTGCTGCATACTGTCGGGGCCCTTATTGTTCTCTTGCATCTCAAGCTGTTGATTTTATTCAAAAACAGGGCTTCACAGCGTATCGAATAGAAGAAGGAGCCCGAGAGTGGAATGCTTACGATGGAGAATGAGGAATGAAATTTAAATAAAAGATGCAAGTGAAAAATATAGTGCTTTTAACATTTAAAGTTGGATTTAGAGAGTTGATAAAACTGAAATTTAATCATTAAATTCAACTGTTCTATTGATTTTAATGATTCGACTTAATATGACAGAACAGAATAGATACAGGATAATTTACTGGCTAACTCAACATTTTCGCTTCCTTGCGGTGTAAGATGTTATCTTTATAATCAAACAAAATCAGGTGCCTGTTTATATTAAATGGATTGACATTAAGAGATAGTTCCGATTTTGAAAAATAGCATTTCAGGAATCCACAATGTCTTCCTAGGGCGATTGCCGTTTGTTTGGGGAAAAGATTTGTCTCCAAAAGATAGCGTAATTATATTGACCGATTAATATTTTAAAGGAAAAAAAGCGGCACGTATTTTACCAAAACAGGGATTTCATGATTTGTATTTATTAGTTATTAGTAGATCCAGTTTCTCAATTAATTGAATGGAGTCAGAAAAGTAAATTAGAACAAAACTGCATTGAATAATATTGGATCTGGAGCCATTCAGTTCCGAATAACATACAGTAAGGCGGGAGATTAATGATAAATGTCCAAGAAATAACTTCAGTGAATGAAATAGATACGTTTATCCAAAATAACCGATTAAGTATGCTATATGTATCTCAAGAGGATTGTAATGTATGTCATGCAATTTATCCCAAACTAAAAGAATTACTCAACAACTATCCAGAAATAAAACTTGCGCATATAGATGCTAGTCAGGTAGAGGCGGTTGCAGGCAAATTATTGATTTTTACAGTTCCCACGATCATCTTATTTTTTGATCAAAAGGAATATCTTCGTGAAGGACGGTTTGTTCAGTTTGAACAATTAGAAGCACGATTAGAACAGTTGTACAATGCGGTATAAATTCTAAGGTAATATCAACATGAAAATAAAACTATTTAATACGATGGAGAAAAGAATGAAGAACCCCGTGATTATTATTGGTGCTGGCTTAAGTGACCTGCGAGCACTGCTATATCCGAAGATCGTATTCCACTTCAAAATTTTCCGCATTACGGACCTATACCTGCATCTGGGGAATGGAAAAATAAATTGCCTTTGCTGGAACAGAAGCAAGTGCAGAATTTGGTGACATCTTGAAGGTGCACTTCAGTCAGCTGAACTAGTAGTCTCAAAAATCATCAATCAGATAACAAAAATACAAAACTTACAAGAAGTTGCAACGAATCTATTCATCCGTAATGAAAATAATCAATTCAAATATACAATTAATTAATTGAATATTTGACCTGTTTAAACTATACTAATGGAGTACCACTATTTTAAAACTAAGGAGGTTTATTCATGAAGAAAATGAAAGCCATGCAAATTCCAGCTGCAGGAGAAAAAATGCAGTTAGTTGAGGTACCGGTTCCGCAGCCGGCAGAAGGGCAAGTATTGCTCCGCGTTGAAGCTTGCGGCGTATGTAATGGAGATTCAATGGCCATGGGCGGTGCGGCGTCAGCATATCCCCGCATTCCTGGACATGAAGTGATAGGAATCGTTGATGAGCTTGGATCAGGCTCGTCAAAATGGAAAATTGGAGAACGTGTCGGCATTGGATGGCATGGGGGACATAGCCATGTGACCGGATTAACAATGGACGGTGGATATGCTGAATACATGGTTGCTTATGAGGATAGTTTGTCCAGTATTCCAAATGAAATTTCGGCAATGGAAGCTGCTCCACTAATGTGTGCTGGAGAAACGACCTTTAGTGCCATCAAAAATAGTAAAGCTCGCCCTGGTGATCTTGTAGCGATTCAGGGGATTGGTGGACTGGGACATCTTGCCGTGCAGTTTGCAAGCAAAGCCGGATATCGCACCGTGGCTATTTCACGAGGAAATGATAAAGAAGCTCTCGTACGTGAACTTGGAGCCCATCACTACATTGATTCGGCCAAAGAAGATCCGGCTGAGGCATTACAAACATTAGGCGGTGCTAAAGTCATCCTGGCAACTGCACCTAACGCGAAGGCCGTTTCCTCTCTGATCAACGGGTTGGGTCAAGACAGCGAGCTCATCATTGTGGCAACTTCCACTGATCCACTAGAATTGTCAGCGATGGACTTTTTGAAAGGATCTAACACGGTCAAAGGTACGTTAACAGGCGGAGCGGAAGAAATCCAAGCGACGATTAATTTCAGTGTGCTGACGGATATTCGCCCCATGATTGAGTCATATCCATTAGATCGTGCTAGCGAAGCATACGATAAAATGATGTCAGCATCGACTCGATTCCGTGCTGTCCTGAATATTTCTGAGTGATGATATAATTACATGGGTGGGTAGCCTACGACTCACGGGTTAATAGAACCACTTGTTCAATTTGGACAAGTGGTTTTTTTAATGTACTGTAGGATTTACCATATGCCAGTAATACTAAAGATACTGCGTTATGTCGAACTTCGCTCAACTAACTTGTATGTTAAAGTGTTTAGCCTGGTTTTGGTGTTATTCAACTTATTTTGCAAAATAAGAAATGCATTCTCAGCTTGCTGGTCGATAGGATAGTCAATCGTTGTCAAATCGAGCAAGTGAGCCATCTCTGTATTATCGAAGCCCATAATCCCCAAATCTCCCGGAATGGAAAATCCCAATCGACGCAGGGCTGTCATAAGACCAGCTGCCACTTCATCATTGGCACAAAAAATAGCATCAGGTCGGTCTTCCTGCGATACCCACCATTTAGCAAGCTCCTCCCCATCACGAACTAAAGTTTTATCTTCGAAATGAGGAAATGGATACGCCATGAGATTGTGTTTCTTAACGAATTCTGTATGGGCACGAATGCGTTCCTTTGTATTCAGTCCTTTGGACATCGGATATATGCTAAGTATTTTTCGGTAACCTTTGGAATGAAGATATTCAAGACCTGTCGAATAGGCATGAAATTGATCCATAAAGACAGAAGGAAGATTCTCGTTTTGAAGACGTTGCCATATAACAAT
This sequence comes from Paenibacillus sp. FSL P2-0173, assembly GCF_038008045.1. Classification (NCBI taxonomy): domain Bacteria; kingdom Bacillati; phylum Bacillota; class Bacilli; order Caryophanales; family Paenibacillaceae; genus Paenibacillus; species Paenibacillus sp. FSL P2-0173. The sequence goes on along the minus strand of NZ_JBBOYK010000001.1, from coordinate 281,696 downwards.
GGGGCCATACCGGGCATAGGATTCAATGACATCCCATTCATTGGACCGTATCAAACACACGATAGCATCTAATTGCTTCCGTTTTAGCATTTCCAGGGCAATAAGCTCCTTTTCAGGTTCTCCATTCGTGATAAAAAGAGTGACGATAAATCCGTTTTTCTCAGCAAAAAGAGTGAATGCACGAACAAAATTAATAATAATGGGACTAAAGGAGACCGTCATTATTCCAATCTGACGAGTTTTACCTTTTTTTAGAGAGATCGCATTAGCATTGGGGACATAATCAAGCTCCTCGATAATTTCTAAAACTTTTTGTCTGGTTAAATCACTTACGTAGCCGTGTTTATTAATTACTCGTGATACAGTTGCTGTGGATACTCCCGCTAAGCGAGCAATTTCTTGAATATTCGCCACTTCTAACCACCTCTTAAGAGAAATCATATCATGTTTCCTAAGTTTGTCTTAACTAAAAAGGACTTCAGAGCCTAATAATATTGGCCTTGAAGTCTTTTAGTTAAGAATTGGAGAAATTAATTGTTATTCGTCTGTTCTTAGAAGTCAGCTTAATGTAACTGAAAATGTTCTTGCCACTCATTCAAGCCCTCTTCCATGCGAAAAGCCGTAAAGCCTTCAGATTGTAATTTCTGCGTCGCCAGAGCTGAGTAGACACACAGTGGACCTCTACAATATGCGATGATTTCTGTGTTTTTCGGTATCTCTCTTATTAGTGCATCTAATTCTTCCATCGGCACTGAAATTGCTCCCGCAATATGATCCATGTCATACTCTTCTTTAGGACGTAAATCCACCAAAATTATTGAATCATTATTAATCTTCTCCCTAACCTCATCCATCGTAAGCGTTTGAACGTCATCAAGATTGTTTAGGAAATCGTCTTTCATTCTACTAATGTCAGGAAGTTGTTTTTCACTGATTCGCCATAAAGAGGAAAGAAATTCGATGATTTCTGGATCAGCCAAAGAATAGATCACATATACTCCTTTTTTTGTGAATTTAACCAGTTTTGCATCGAGCAGAACTTGAAGGTGGCGAGATACATTCGCAATATTCATGTCTGTGCAGGTGGCTATTTTTTCTACGGTTCTAGAACCATTGGATAGCACATTTAAGATCTCAAGACGCTTATCACTGGATAAACATTTTCCGATTCTAGCCAATTGTTTATAGAGATCTTCCTTAAAGATTTTCGCAGAGTTCAGCATATCTTCCATTATTCTCAACCTCTATTCTTGTCGTATTATAAAACGGGAATCCCCAATTCCAATCATGCATAGGAGAAGCCTTAGAATACACCTTAAACTATAATCCATAACTGAAGAATCATAATGAGGAAATTATATACTCAAAAATTGACTTTACTCATGAAATCGGCTCTTGTTCATTCAATTGAATATTAAAATTTTAACATGAACAACCCGAGTGGAGTCAAGTCAAAAGGATATAACTTGATAAAATTTATAAGAATACCCTATTTAGAAAGTTAAAAAGAAAGCCTTAAATTCTGGTTTACTCCAACATACAACGCATATGAAACATAAACTCTCACAAAAAAAGTTGACACTGCCATTGCGCTCTGTCAGCTTTTTTCATTATGCAAAGATTAGTCAAACATCCGCCCCTAAATATATTTCTACAATGTGTGTCTCATTCGTAGTCATTTTCCATCCTTGTATTGACGAGCAGATTCCCTAATGCTATAATTCAATTAATCAATTGAATATTAAAAAATATGGTTATAAACAACTGTAAAAAATATCGAATTTGGAGGGATGAATATGTATAAATCTGTAATTGTCGGAACTGGTCCAGCAGGACTGACCGCAGCGATCTACCTGGCTCGTGCTAATATGAATCCGCTCGTCATTGAAGGACTTGAACCAGGAGGACAGCTTACAACAACAACTGAAATTGAGAATTATCCTGGATTTCCAGAAGGCATCATGGGCCCCGAATTAATGGATAATATGCGTAAACAAGCGGAACGCTTCGGGGCTACATTTCTTAATGGTTGGGTAAAGACGGTAGATTTGGAAAAACGGCCGTTTAAACTGGAAGTGGAGGGCAAAGGTGAAATCATTACTGAGACTCTGATCATTTCAACCGGTGCCAGTGCGAAATATTTAGGAATACCAGGCGAAACAGAAAATGTAGGCCGGGGAGTTAGTACTTGTGCCACTTGTGATGGTTTTTTCTTTCGAAATAAGGAACTCATTGTAGTGGGTGGAGGCGATACTGCATTGGAAGAAGCAAACTTTCTAACACGATTCGCTTCCAAAGTTACTGTGGTGCATCGTCGAGAAGAACTGAGAGCCTCAAAAATTATGCAAGATCGCGCTCGTTCAAACCCAAAAATTGAGTGGGCTTTAAGCAGGACCCCACTTGAAGTTGTTGCGGAAGAGCGTGGAGTGACAGGATTGAAAGTCCGGAACCATATCTCAGGCGAAGAGGAAATCCTACATGCACATGGTGTATTTGTAGCCATCGGCCATCATCCGAATACGGACTTTTTAAATGGTCAAATTGAAACGGATAAGAACGGCTACATCGTTACAGTACCCGGCACATCGATGACAAATATTTCAGGTGTGTTTGCTTGTGGAGATGTACAGGATACTCGCTATCGTCAAGCTATTACTGCAGCAGGGACTGGAGCCATGGCGGCCATGGACAGTGAAAAGTTTATCGATTCTTTGGAAAATAATTAAAACGTCGTTAACCGAATAGAACGTTTTGAAGTTTCTCGGAGTCTAAGGATTTTAGTGACAAGTACAAGTAATGAAAATATGGAAAGGAGCATATTAAAATGCCGGATCAAAAAGTGAATATGAATACGGTTTGGTTCAAAGACGCGAAAGGTTTTGGTCGCATGAAAGGCGACAATTTACAAACACAAATTGCTATCCCTGTTCTTAAAGGGGGAAGTGGGGAAGGTGCTAATCCACAACAACTCCTGATGTCCTCTGCTATTGCTTGTTATTCTCTGACACTAGCGTACATGCTCGATCACAAGAAAGTACCCGTTGCCGGGTTCTTTATGGACACAGAAGGGAACATAGCTAGAGGGAACCAACTGAGCATTACACATCGTCCGCATGTTGTTTTATCCTCGGGTGCATCAAAAGAAGATATCACTGTGGTCGAAGCATTATTCCTACAAGCAGAAGAAAAATGCCACATTGGTCAGCTGCTTGTCAAAGCAGGTGTGCCGGTAGGTACCGAAGGTAAGGTATCGATTGATGCTGGAGATGATCTGACAAGTAACTATATTGAACAACATCAATTGGAATGGTAAACCATCCATTAAAAAAGGAGAAATTAAAATGAAAAAAGTTACCTCTAAATCAGAATTTGATACAGCTATTCGTTCCCCCAAAATTACAGTTGCTGTTTTTAAAGCAGACTGGTGCCCAGACTGCAAATTTATTGATCCATTCATGCCTGAAGTTGAAGAAAAATTTGCGAATGATCTGGATCTCATTGAGGTGGATGTAGATCATGTAGGCACTGTGAGTGAAGAACAAAATATTATGGGTATTCCAAGCTTTGTAGCCTATGTCGAAGGTAAAGAGCTTACTCGTTATGTCAACAAGCTTCGTAAATCACGCGAAGAGATTGAACATTTTCTGCAAAGTGCTGTTGAGGTATATAACAAACGTTCATAAGGGATTTTTCGCTATTTCGTATCAATATAGAAACTACTCGAAGAAGCCACGTTTACCTCAAAAAGCAATTTGGCATAAAGAACGGTACGACACCAACTTAGAAAGCCTCATTAAAAAATATGAACAAACGATCTCTAACTACATGGATAAACGTACAAATGGAAAAGAAACAAGAGGTTGGAGTCAATAAGTATCCTTCTTCTATAACCACATTTATTTTATTATCCTGAAGTGAGAAGAATGTTGCAGCAGCAAGGATTTAATTTCAAGTAATTTCATTGATGGAAGCCCAAATTACATGAAAATCAATCGCTTAAGTTAAACAAGCCCTAAGCTGAAGATGGAGCCGATTTTGGATATCTGCTCTAATGGAGGAGAGCTGTCCTATTTAACAGGCTTCTGTGGTGGTGTAGCCATAACTTGGTTCTCAGTTCATTTTATAAACGTTAGAACGAGAGTCTTTTTATATGCACTGTTAGGGATTAGATAAGTTGATTTAATTGTTGCTAATATACGAAGTCTACGTTATAGAATGACAATAATAAAACTTGGAGGTTTTTTTGTGACTAATTCTCAATCTGTTGAAGCTCTTTTTAAACCATTCGAAATGGGAAATCTCAAACTATCTAATCGTATTATATTGGCACCTATGACTCGAAATTTTTCTCCAAATGGAGTGCCAGGGGAGGATGTCGCTGCGTATTATCGTCGTAGAGCTGAAAATGGTGTTGGACTTATTTTGACAGAGGGTACGTTTATCAACCATCCTGATGTTGCATCCGAGGTGCCAGCATGGCAGGAGGACGTACCACACTTATACGGAGAAGAGGCGCTAAACGGTTGGTCAAAAGTAGTTGATGGAGTACACGAGGCCGGTGGGAAAATTTTCTCTCAAATGTGGCATATGGGTGCACGAGGCAACGTTAATGATTACTCAAAACAAGAAATTTCGGAATTGGTTGAAGCTTTCGTACAGGCAGCAGTCAATGCTAAAAAAGTTGGTTTTGATGGCATCGAGATTATGGCAGCCCATGGATTTTTAATCGATCAGTTCTTCTGGGAAAAAACAAATTCGCGTAACGATGAATACGGTGGCGACATTGTCAAACGTGCACGCTTTGCTAGTGAGGTTATCGCAGCTTGCCGACGTGCTGTTGGACCAGAATTTCCAATCGTGTTGCGAATCTCACAATGGAAATATGATGCCTATACAGCAAAATTAGTTGAAACTCCAGAACAACTAAAACGTTTCTTAACGCCATTAGTTGATGCAGGCGTTGACATCTTTCATGCCTCTCTTCGTCGCTTTTGGGAACCAGCTTTTGAAGGATCTGACTTGAATCTTTCAGGATGGATAAAAAAACTGACAGGGAAACCAACAATTACAGTTGGATCTGTCGGTCTTGACGCTGATTTTTTGGATTTCTTTGCTACCGGGGAAGAGGCTAATGGCAAAGCCAACAAGATGGGCGATTTAATCGAGAGATTGGAACGTGAAGAATTCGATTTGGTCGCAGTCGGGCGCGCATTATTGGCTGACCCTGACTGGGTAAACAAAATCCGCGATGGACGAACAGAAGAATTACTTCCGTTTACGCGTGAGGCAATCGAAACATTGTATTAAACGGGAGTATGAAAAATAACGAAGAACCTATATCGATTTGAAATGCACCCCCTAGAATATATTAGATAAACCCTGGGTTTAACCAATGTATTCTAAGGGTTCATTTTTTTATGGCTATTCGCATGCATATTTTGGAAGGTTGGATATAAAAGATTCATTAAATATCTGGATATTCATGGCTTCCAAGGTGTCCCCCTCTTCTCATAAAAAGAACTTGACTTAAATGCCTATGCATTCTATAATTCAATTAATCAATTGAATAATGTCTTCTTGTTTTCGTTTAAAAGGAGGCATTTAATGAGAGAAACTTGTTGATTCAATCGTAGGATCTATGAAAAAGCGTAAGCAAGGAAAAAATTCTGAGCGTGATGAATAAAAGCTCAGCGTACACTAAAATTTCTAATGAATAGAGGGGTTTTTTATGAGTCATCAAGACAGTTTGTTTAAAAAATCGAATTTTAAACGTATTGGAGAATTTAACTCGGTTTCTCCAGAGATATTCAAGGCGTTTGTAGCCTTTGAAAAGTTAGCATTGGCTGAAGGTAAACTTACAGCAAAATACAAGGAACTAATTGCAATTGCTATAGCCCACACCACGGGATGCCCTTATTGCATTGAGGTTCATGTAAAACAAGCTAAGAAACATGGTGTTTCAAAAGAGGAAATGGCAGAAGCTATAATGGTTGCCACCGCGCTCAAGGCAGGTTCGGCGATGGCTCATGGCGTTAATGCTTTAAATGCGTATGATGGTACCGATGACGACGAGTTATACCGTGCATCTTATATTAATAGACTACGGGAGTTTACCCAATTAAGTGATTCGTTCAAATCCTTTGCTTCTTTTGATCAGCAAGCGTTGAAAGCCAGCATACTCAGTACCAAGGAAAAAGAATTGATTGCGGTTGCGGTTGCCCATACCACTGGGTGTCCATATTGCATTGATATTCATACGAAAGCAGCCAAAAAAGCCGGAGCAAACAAAGAAGAACTGGCTGAGTCGATTATGGTAGCTACTGCTTTAAAAGCTGGTTCCGCTCTTGCTCATGGAGTAAATGCACTGGTTGCATTTGACGAATAACTAAAACTGAGAAGGGGTAGAAACATGAAAATTGAAATCTGGTCTGACATTGCATGTCCATTCTGCTATATTGGTAAACAAAATCTGGAGCGAGCCTTAGATGGATTACCGTATAAAGATGAAATAAGTATTGAATACAAAAGCTTTGAACTTGATCCGGGAGCTTCTTCGTATGATGGAACAAGTTTTGTAGAAAAATTAACCCCTAAATTTGGCGGAAGAGAACAAGCAAAAGAATTTCTTAGCCACTTAACTCAACAAGCCAAGAACGTGGGATTATCTTTTCAATTAGATAGTCTTAAACCCACCAATACACTGGATGCTCATCGTTTATTAAAATGGGCAAAAACGAATGGCAAAGAAACAACGTTGAATGAAAAATTACTTATTGCACATTTCACTGAATCAAGGGATGTAGGAGATTATGATACACTGGCCGATATTGCAGAAGCGGTTGGATTAAACAGAAAAGAAGCCCTCGGAGTATTGAAAAATAAGGATCTCTATAAAGATCAAGTACGAAAAGATCAAGATGAAGCTAGTCGAGTTGGGATTAGCGGGGTACCGTTCTTTATATTCAACCAAAAATATGCAGTCTCAGGGGCACAGCCGACAGAATCTTTTTCTCAAGTGTTGGAGAAAGTTTGGGAAGAAGAGCATCCGGCAGCTAAGTTTGAAATTCTTTCTGATGAAACCTCCAGTGAAGGACTATGTACTGATGAAGGATGTGCGATCCCGCCTAAAAAGTCATAAAGGACCAGCGAGGATTCAATTAAGATTGGTCTATGAAAAATATAAAATAGAGGAGTCCTAAATATGAGTAAAATGAACGGTGTAGATGTGAATATGCTCGGAAGCTTGGCAGAAAAATATAAGGAAAATCCCGAGGATGCGATTACAAGTTTTGCTTCTACAGTAAAATGGAAAGATGGGTTTTACTCGGAGGCCGAGGTTGGGGACTATAAGCCGGTACCCATTGATGAACCAGAGTGGCTATCCGGAACTGGAAAAGGGCCTAATCCCGTTGAGCTTTTGTTAAGTGCACTTGGCGCTTGTGTAGGTGTTGGATTCATTGCAACAGCTAGTGGTATGGGGATTAAAGTAAATTCGTTGGACGTTGATGTTACTGGCGAAATAGATCTGAACGTTTTCTTTGGCTTAAAAGAGGGGAATTCTGGCTTTGATGAAATAAACGTTCGTTTCAATGTGGACAGTGACGCAGATGAAGCGCAGGTTGAAAAGTTGATTGCAAAAGCCATAGAAATATCACCTGTGAGAAACACCATTGAAAGAAACGTTAAAGTGACTTCGATGTATACACTTCACAGTTAATACCATGTATACTTGATTGTTTTGCTAGAAAAGTAGACATTATGCGAGGAACACATAGCATAATGTCTACTTTTTTATAATTTTAGGATCAGGGTGCTTTCGTTTTCCCTTGTGGCTAAGGACATGTGTGCTCCCTTTTTTGCCAAACGCCCTACATACGTCAGTAGTTAGTATTTTAAAACAGCCGACAGGCCGATGTACGAACTATTCTACAGTGGGAGTGAAGAAAATAGATTTGCTGCTCCAGCAGCCGACTTGATCTAAGTAGAATGAAGGCAAGCAGTAAAGATGGGATAGGTCGTCTACACATTTTGCTTCATTCCCTTCTTTCTGATCACGAACACGATGGAGAGAAGTACCGGAACCAGAAAAAACAAAATGATTCCCATGTATTCGACCGCACCGCTAAGGCTAAACAAGTCCATCATACTAAGAGGAGTCATTGTGGAGATAAAGATAATCGGAATTAAGCCAAAAATCGCATAACGATATTTAAGACCGAATACCTGTGAGATTCCTAAGGATGCATTGAAGAAAAAACTGCAAAAATTACAAAACATTTGCATCATCCAGATCACCAGCAGCGGAAACTCCAGACGTTCAAAAAGAAATCCGGGGATTTCAAAACTGCGTATTAAATTAATGGTGGGCCAAGTACTTGTCACAGTGGAGTCCATCGATAACCCGCCGATCACCATAACTACGGTCAGAAAGTACAAAACCCAAGGGATACTGATCCCCACTACCATGGCCTTAAATGCTTTTTCAGGGTGCTGCAGAAAAGCGACTAGTGTCATGACGACTTCGCATCCAGCATAAACAAGAATAGTCGATTTTAGTCCCTTGATGATAGGTAAAATCCCGTCACTCAATACGGGACGAAGATGATCAATTTCAAATATCCTTAAACTAAAGACAAAACAGAAAAGCAGAAAAAAGAGACTAATCGGAAGTACAATCTGGTATAGCCGAGCGATGGAGTTAATACCTCCAAAAACCAAATAACTTCCTACCCAAATAAATGGAATCACAATCGCCCAGATGGGTGTGCCTTCAAGCAGATAAAACATCGTCACTTCAGCAAAAACCCGAATCTCGAGGCCAGCGATGATTAAAAAATATATAATCAATAATACACTTAAAAATCCTCCCGGGATGATGCCCACGATTTTTCTGGAGTATTGATACACGGTGTTTCCAGGAAACTGTTGACTTAATTTCACCATCAGCCAAACGACTAATATGACAATACATCCACCGATGAGGACAGAAAGCCATCCATCAGGAGTCTGTACCTTTTCAGTTACATTTCTCGGCAGTGTCAAAATCCCTGCCCCCAATACGGTATTGGTCAGGAATACAGCGGCCTGCTTCGTTGTGATCTTATCATCAGAGCGTGTAAATACCATAGCTCCTCCTTCGTCTTAGCATCATGGCTTACGTTTGCTTTGCTGCGTTTTCATCATAATAGGTCTTCTTTTCATCAGAGATATAGGAGCTTAGGAATACAAAAATTCCAGTTACTTATACTTTCCTGTTGTTCCTGTTAGGGTTGCTGATCTTTAAACATCAAAAATCTGCAATACCTGCTTGTTCATAATCTCTTTATCCTGCATACCTTCTATGAAGACAAACACGGACCGTGCATGAAATTTCTTCACCACAAACTCACGAAAATGCGCATCACTATTTTCACCTATAACCTCACGAATTGTCTTAAAGTCGGAATCATAATTCCCTGTAATTTTAGAGCTTGGCTCATGCTGTTGATTCGCGTGGCCTTCGTTATGTTCATCAGAGAACGAACGATGGTTAGGAATAATCAACGCGAGAGCGGCCTGAAATAATGTAACCCAGCTCGGAATATAAGAAATTATTTTAGACCACATGATAATCACCTCTAAACGATTCAATTCATTTCCCCATAAGATACAAGTTGTTCATAAAGTATTCCTTATAAAGGTTGTATTAACACATGAGTCGGAAAGATTCGCTCAATAAATAGAGCGTGTGATCATGAAATACATTGTTTCCAAATCAAATTATTGTAGCAGATAAGCAAAAGAGGTTACGAAGCGCTTTTCTGGTTGTGGAAGTGAGTCGGGTAGACGAAGTAGTGACCAGCTTCTAGATTGCCTGGATCATTGTCTAGAATGGAAATGATTAGGAATGTCACTTTGTTCGTTGAAAGAGCAGATTACTTACATAGGGCTTGTAATTAAACGTGAACGATTCTTAGCGAATGAAAGTGCTGATCCCTATGTCATTTTCCAAGATGATCAGGGCTTGCGTTTTATTGAAATTACCATCCTTTGGTGGAAACGATCGAAAATCGATTGAAGTGTATATCCTGCTTTCCTCAAGCTATGTTTATTCCAACAAATTACTTAGCTAACTATTGACTTTGAGTAAAAAGGTTGTTATTCTTTTCACAAGGTTGAGTTATTTTTTTCACAAAGAAAAGGGAGGCCATATCTATGTTAACTACGTTCAAAGCTACTGCCACAAAATTGCCAGAAGGCTTGCAGGTTGAGGCTCAATCCAGAGGCTTTAAAATCTTGATGGATGAACCCCAAGATTTAGGTGGAACAGATAAAGGGATGAATCCGGTCGAAGCGCTTCTGTGTGCGCTAGGAGCATGTCAGTCCATCGTTGCTGCTGCTTTTGCGGATGCGTATAACTTTTCGTATGAAGAGTTGTATGTTGAGCTTGAAGGGGATTTGGACCCGGATGGGTTCATGGGGCTGGCAGATGTAAGAAGCGGTTTTCAGGAAATTCGTTTTGTAATGCACTTCAAAACGACCGAAAGTCAAGAAAAAGCAGAAGCTTTTGCGGCATTCATTGAGAAGACCTGCCCGGTTGGAGACTGCTTAGCGAACGGGGTTAAACTGGTGCAATCCGGCGTAGTCAGACACTAAACTATTCGCTAAAAGCGGCGCGGCTAGCCTTTTTTAGTAGTGAAGGAGCTTGAACATCATGGAAATTAAAATGTCAATGATTGCTGGGGGAAAAAAGGGGAAAGCAGGAACAATCAATGTGCAGCTAGGGGAGAAGGTTTCTTTTGGAGACTTACTCGTCGAGGTTGAAACGGGAAAAGGCAATCGAGAAATTACAGCGACCGCAGAGGGGACCATCAGCCACATTTTCTTTGAAGAAGGTGGAGAAATTTCTTCTAACCAAGTTTTGTTCAGGTTGGAAACTGCTGTAGAAGACACGGTTGTATTATCTGAGCCGCAGGCTGCTGCAATGGAACAGCCAGTCATGGCTAAGAAAGTTGAACTATTGATTATTGGGGCAGGACCAGGTGGGTATGTATCCGCGATTTATGCAGCCAAAAAGGGGATTAAGGTTACATTAGTTGAAAAGGAAGAATTAGGCGGTACCTGTTTAAATGTAGGTTGTATTCCAACCAAATCACTGGTTAAATCTGCTGAAGTTTGTCACCATGTCAAACAATCGTCTTTGTTTGGCATTCACACGGGAACGGACCTTCAAGTCGATATGAAGCAGATTATTCGTCGTAAAGATGAAATCAAGGGAAAATTAATTTCCGGGATTGACTACTTGATGGAAAAGAATGATATTGAAGTTATCAGCGGGCAAGCTTCTTTCTTATCCGCACATGAAGTGAGTGTAAAAGGGCAGAACCACTACCATATTTCAGCGAACGACATCATAGTAGCGACAGGCTCCAAAATTGCCAAGGTGAATATCCCTGGCATCGATCTTCCTTTTGTGATGAACAGCACTGATGCGCTTGCATGCACCGAACTGCCGAAGAGCATCACGATCATCGGCGGGGGTGTCATTGGCATGGAGTTTGCTTTCATCTATCGTTATTTGGGCGCTGAAGTGCATGTAGTTGAATTTATGAGCCGACTGTTGACGATGATCGACAGCGATATCTCCGAAGAAATCAAACATTCGGCGGAGCAAGCAGGGATTCATATCCATACGAACTCGAAGGTAGCCAAAATCCAGCGTGCTGACGATGGACAAGCCATCGTAACCTATGAGGATTCCCAAGGTGAGCATCTCCTTGTTAGTGAAAAAGTGTTGGTGGCTGTTGGACGTGAGCCTAACTTGGAGGGTTTGGAGGTTGAACGAGCCGGAATTCAGCTTAATGAACGTGGGCGAGGCATTGCCGTGAACGAACACATGCGTACAAACGTCGAACATATCTATGCGATAGGCGATGTTACGAATATTATGCAGCTTGCCCATGTCGCCTCGCATCAAGGCATTACAGCCATTGATGAGATAGTAGGCGAATCGGGAGGCATGCACTATACGGCAATCCCGAACGTGATTTTCACTTCACCAGAAATAGCCAGTGTAGGTCTATTAGAGGATGAATGTAAACAGCAGGGGATGGATTACAGCGTGAGCAAGGTTTCCTTTGCCAGCAATGGTAAGGCGTTAACAATGAATGAACCGGAAGGTTTTATTAAATTGATAAAGGATAATCGCTCACAAAGAATAGTTGGAGGGTCGATTATTGGTCCCGATGCGTCTTCCCTGATCAGTAGCTTAACGCTTGCAATTGCCAATGAGCTGACGGAGCAACAAATCACGCACACGGTGTTTGCTCACCCGACTACGGGAGAAGTGATTCATGAAGCTGCATTCGGCTTTAGCATTGGGGCGCTCCATCAAGCGTGAAACATGCTGATGTAGCCATACCATTTCACAAAAAGTGAAATGTTTGTTATCATAACTACGAATAGAGAAATACACGGAGATAAAACTGTTGGGATTGGTTGGTGTGTCTATTGTTTAATATAGAGGATTGCCTTGCTTTTGTTACAAACCGTAGTGGGAAAGTCTTTGCGGAAGCATTGGAGAAAGAGTTTCGACCCTACCACATCACCAGGAGTCAATGGATCGCTATGTATTATATCTATATTCATGAATCCATTACCCAGCGAGAACTAGCAGAAAAAATGTCGATTAAAGAACCGAGCGTAGTCCGTTTGCTTCAAAAACTGGAATTCGATGGGCTTTTATATCGCTCCGCTACTAATATTGATAAACGAGTCAAGCAGCTAGAATTGTCCGATAAGGGCGTAAAGGTATGTCTCGATTTAATGCCAATTGCCGAAAAGTTCAAAAATGATACAATTGCAGGTATCTCCAAGGACGATCTTGAGACATTCAAACATGTGTTGAGTATTATGGTTGAAAATACAATAAAATAGCGAAAATGTTCTGACTTCGTTTTTGTGAAAATAAAGTTAAAACAATCCTCACATGTCGGAGGAAAAGAAAATGATCGCTTAAAAAGTCGCTATATTGGTATTATTCTTTCAAGGTAGAGAACGTAAAAAAGACATCTGTTAAGATGATCTAAAACGTGGAACTGATCCTATAGCATGAGACAAATTAAAACACCTTCAAGAAAATGCTCCCATGTCGTAAGATGTGGAGAACAACTTTGGAGGTGTTTTTGCGTTGGCAACAAGAGTGAGTTATCCTTTGGAAGTAGAGATGAAAGCAATCGAAATGAGACTGGCAGGTACTCCGGTACGAGAGGTCATGGAGAAGCTCTGCATCCGAAATAAAACGCAATTAAAAACTTGGATGTGTTGGCATCGAAGTGTTGAAATGCATCGGCAGGAGCAACCTGCGGGCAAGGAATATAGCTACGGCAAAGGACTGAAATACGGATCAGAGCTTGAGAAGCTACAGGGCGGAAAACCGCTTCCTCAAGCAGTAGATCGAATAGCTAAAAAAGTACAAGGAGATGGAAAGGAGGTGTCATCAGCATCGTCAACACATGGATGGAGTCGATCCGAGTCTTGCTACTTACTATCGCTGAAAAGCAGCGTATAGATCCCCACAACAAGATCACACGGTGGAGAGCATTTGTTAACTTTGTATGCAGCATCAATTTCGTTATGGATACCGAAAGATCACTGCGAGCGTAAGCCAATCGGTCAGCCTGTGCATATCGCGGAACATCAGTTACCCACGTACTCAAGCACAGTCAAACTCCGAATGCCATGGACTTCGTTCCGGGAGTCAGACAGTGAGTGCTAAGATCCATTGTTGAAAGGGAAACAGCCCAGACCATCAGCTAAGGTCCCCAAGTGTGTGTTAAGTGGGAAAGGATGTGGAGTTGCGCAGACAACCAGGATGTGGCTTAGAAGCAGCCACCATTGAAAGAGTGCGTAATAGCTCACTGGTCGAGTGACTCTGCGGCGAAAATGTAACGGGCTAAAAGGTGCTGAAAGCAAAATTAAGCCTGCACGACCTTCGCAAGTGATCGACGAGATAGAAGCCCGAATTATCGCGCTGGGACGGGAAACAATTCGGACGACGTTAAAAAACAAAACTTAAGCCTCACTTGAAAAAAAAGTGGTGCATTCCTGCCAAATCCAGTAGCGAGTTGTAGCTCGGATGGAGGACATTTTGGAGACCTACGCCCTTTATGTTAGTAGTAGAAAACCTATAAAATACATTATCGCAGTAAGAATGTATAGATGTGGCCTTCAGGGATATAACGCTTACCGAGAAGCACGTGGGAAGAAGAGTAAGATACGAACCGAACGCAAGAAGCAGCCCAGTGTAGCTATGGGCTTGGCCGTATTCAAACACACATTCGAAAGACCAGAAAGACCAACATTGGCCTGTAACTGCTGGGGAGGAAACTCGAAAAGAGACTTCGGGTTCTCTTTTTGCCGCTTTATATAATGGCTTTGGTCGACCTTCACAAATCGCTTGCCGGTAACGTTGTAATATGGGATCCGTTCAGCAAGCCCTAAAGATCTTTACAAGAATATCTCTATAGTTTTAAAGACCGTTCTTCATTTAAGAGGAGAGGTCTGGATTATCTGGCGAAACCAGTGATCACGGAATTGAAATGCTTGTGGTTAGAACATGGTGGTATTTATTATTAGAACGAGGAATGGGAAAGGAACTTACCGGTGAAATCATATGTGCCTTTTACCTATAAAATGATGGTCCCCTACTTGCTGCTAGTGTTGCTTACGGACGTGTTGATCGGCTATATTTCGTATTCGATGCTTGTTCAATCACGGACAGAGATGGCTGAGACGAATATTCGGACCGGCATGGAGCAGACAAGGAACAATATTCTTTACCAGATGGACGGAATTCAGCGCATATCCGATACGCTATTTGGCAGCTTGGCTTTCCAGCAAGCCATTCAGAAGAAGGGAGACCCGCTGGACATTTACTGGACGATGCTGGATGAGATCATCCCGCAAATGACAGCGCCGCTGCAGCTATCTGGGAACGATATTCGCCTTATGCTTTACACACTGAATAGCGATTTGAGCATTGTGAGAGGCGATAACCTCGCGGAGCCGATCGCGCAAAACGATTATTATATCCTGCCGTTCGGTGAGATTTCCCATTCCGAGTGGTTTCGTTCGCTTCAAGCCACGGAACGGGACAACATCTGGCTGCAAATCGATACCGACAGTAAACTTGGTAATATATCACATTTTCGCCGTTTGGTATCGTATGCCGATTATAAGACCGAAATCGGCTATGTGCGTATCACTGTGTCACTCGAAGACCTGTTGGGCGATTTCGTGGCCTTTCCGCTCGAAGAAGGGATTACGCTACGTCTGGTCGACCGTTCCACTGGCATATCGCTTTACCATCGAGGAATGGCCGAACAGAACGCCTCGCGCGAAGCGTATCTAAGCCTCCTGGAAGAGA
Organism: Paenibacillus sp. FSL P2-0173; assembly: GCF_038008045.1. Classification (NCBI taxonomy): domain Bacteria; kingdom Bacillati; phylum Bacillota; class Bacilli; order Caryophanales; family Paenibacillaceae; genus Paenibacillus; species Paenibacillus sp. FSL P2-0173. The sequence continues at coordinate 266,290 of NZ_JBBOYK010000001.1, read as the reverse complement.
TCCCGGGTACTGATTTCGTAATCGAGACGCTGGTGCCCAATTCGTACTTGTCAAAGGATGCGGGTAGATTACAGCGAATCATCATCACCGTATGTGCCATTAGCTTTGTTGTCATGGCCTTCATTGGCTATATCGTCGCCCGCCTTTCCGGGCGTAGGATGTCGAGGATCGTCAGCCTTGTTCGTTCGTTCCAGGAAGGGAATTTTCTAAAGCGGATACAATTCTCCGGCAATGACGAGTTTGTACAAATCGCCGATGCGTTCAACGTGATGGCCAGTAGTATCCAAAAATTGATCGATAGCGTCTATATCGAAGGCATCCAAAAGAAACAAGCTGAGCTGGAGGCCTTGCAAGCACAGATCAATCCTCATTTCCTCTATAACACGCTGTCGACGATCGGAAGCTTGGCGAATCTCGGAGAGACGGACAAGGTGACGGAGATGGTGCAAGGGCTCTCCCGTTTTTACCGTCTCACCCTCAACCAAGGCCGTGTCTGCATTGAGCTGGAGAAAGAGCTGGAACAAGTGACGACCTATCTTGCGATCCAAAGGGTAAAATATGCGGACACGTTTACGGTGCATGTCGATGTCGAGCCCGATATTCTGCAGGTGCCGGTCATCAAGCTGATCCTGCAACCCTTCGTGGAGAACGTCTTTAAGCACGCTTGGTTCGGAGATTCTATCGCGATCCTGATTAAGGCGTGTCGTATTGGCGATCTTATCGAGCTGAAGGTCATCGACAACGGCATTGGCATGAACCCCCATACGGTGGAGCGATTGTTAAACAACTCGAGGCAAGAGGGCGGTTACGGTGTCAAAAACGTCGACGAGCGCATCAAACTGTTATATGGAGATCCTTACGGCATCCAGATCGCAAGTATTTATGGAGGAGGAACGACGGTTCGGATTCTGCTCCCGGCTGGGCATCAGGATGGGCAGGGCGGCGAACCACGGCAGTAACCGTGAATTTGTATCCGTTTTCATTGAAGGCCGCAATGTTGTCCTTCGGGGGGAAAAGGTATGATACATTCAGGCATAGTGCGTAAATGAGTGAAACGATCGGAGGCATGTACATGAGTGTTAATCTGTTGCTAGTTGATGATGAAGTGGTCGACCTCGAATGGCTACGCCGACGTGTCCTCGAGAGTGGGCTGAATGTCCGCGTGGCGGGCACGGCCCATAGCGGTTTTCAGGCATTGAAGCTCATGGAATACGAACCGATCGACTTGATCTTATCGGACATTCGAATGCCGATCATGACGGGAACCGAATTCGCCCGGAAGGCGAAGACGATCCATCCGAAGGTTAAGATCGTATTTATTAGCGGCCACGAGGATTTCGGCTACGCCAAGGAAGCGATCGAGATCAATGCTTCAGGGTATTTGCTGAAGCCGGTCGAAGACCAAGAATTATTTCGCATACTGACGGAGCAGGTCGCGAAAATTGAGCAAGAACTGGAGCAGGATCGTTCCTTTACGGAAACCCTTTCGCTCGTGAACGAAGAGCTACTCCTACGGTGGTTTGAGGAACGAACGTCCGCGCCGGCCACATCGCACGTTAGCAGCGTGCTTGCGCATTATTTGGAGAAGGGGACGTCCGTGGCGCTCGTGGAAATTGACGACTTAGAATGGAAGATGCGCAACCTTCCGCCGGAAGAGCAACGCGCAGAGACTCGAAAGATCACCCGGACAATCAAGACATTTGCATCGGACATCAGGCTCGGTACCGTCATCGAGGGGCAGGGAAACCGATTTGCGATTCTTGCAGCCGTGCCGGAGTCTAGGTTCAATAGCTTGCTTAAGGAGCTTGTCGAACATGTGAATCGAAGCACTTCTCGCACGGTCACGATCGGCGTCGGTCGTTACGCATCCAACGAGACGGAGCTCCACGAGTCTTTTCGACAGGCGCTGGCGGCGCTTGGCGCCAAATGGCTGCTCGGCAAAAATCGAATCATTCAAGGAGTGATCGATGCGCATCCTCAAAATACGCCGGGCAAGTGCATGGAAGAGAAGGTCAATCGAATGCTCGAAGCGATCTTGGACTACGACCTGGTCACAATTGACGACTGTTTGATGGAGTTGCTTCAACAGGATGTGACACTGACTGGCAAGGAAGGCGTGTACGCGCTTATCATACGCATGACGTCCAAGCTGCATGCCGATCTTCAGCAGCGAAAAGAAAATTTATACGAGCTGCTGGAATGGGAATCGCGCCAACCAGACGTACTGTTTCAATTCGAGACGGTGCATGACATTCTGTCTTGGCTTCGTAGGGGATTCTTCGAGCTGTCTGAGATGCTGTACATCAAGGGACAAAGGCAGATGCGCAAACTAATTGAAGAAATCATGCGATACGTGGAGAATAACCTGGAGAAGAAAATTACGCTTAAGGAAGTCGCGGCTCATTTAGATTTTACTGCGAACTATTTGGGCCAGTTATTCAAAGAGGAGACGGGCACACATTTCAGCGATTACTTGATCGGCCTAAAGACGGATCGTGTGTGCGAGCTGCTCAAAGACCCGACGAAGAAAATTTATGAAATCGCTGATCAGATGGGCTATAAGAATATAATTTATTTCAACCGGAAGTTCAAGCAAGCAATGGGCATGACGCCGGGCGAATACCGCAAGAAGCACAAAATTTGATAGCTAAATGTGTGATAGAGGTCCCGGTCGAATCATGACCGAGGGTCTTTTTTTCTACGCCTGACCAATGAACTCACTGACCTTATTTTGAATGTTTATTAGATAATCTTGCTTCTTATAAAATCTCTGTCGTTTGGTTCCATCCGCCTTGTTAATCAATGTGGCAGTGTAGTTTTTTATGGAGGTAAACGGCACGGTTCGACAGATCGGTGAAAAAGTATAGTTTTTTGTTGCTTGGCTAAATTTTCAAGGCCTATAACGCTCGCCTATAATGGGGACAAAGAGGAGAGAGGAGAGGGAGCATATGAACCTGCATGGATTTTGGAGCGATGTCAGGAAGTATAAAACCCTGCTACTGATGCTCACGCCAGGCGTACTTTTTATTTTCCTGTTCGCCTACGTGCCTATGGCGGGAATCGTATTGGCGTTCAAGCAATTCAACTTCGACGGCGGTGTATTCGGGAGCCCCTGGAATGGTCTCGATAATTTCCGGTTTCTTTTCGAGTCAGGTGACGCCTGGCGCGTAACACGCAACACCGCGCTTTACAATATCGCGTTCATTGTCGTGAACAACGTAGTGCAAATCTTTGCCGCGATCCTGCTGTTCGAGGTGGGGGGGAAGTGGTTTCGAAAGTTGACTCAAACGGTGTTTTTCCTGCCTTACTTCATCTCGTGGGTTGTCGTCGGCGCCATTGCATTCAACTTATTTAGCTACGACTTCGGGTTTATTAACGCGATGTTGACGAAGCTGGGCATGGAGCCGATCGACATTTACAATACCCCCGCGTATTGGCCTTTCATTCTGGTCATCGTATCCACATGGAAGGCGTTCGGTTATGGGACGATCATGTATCTGGCTACCATCACGAGCATCGATACCGAGATGTACGAGGCGGCGGAAATCGATGGAGCCAACGTCTTCCAGCGAATCCTGAAAATTACTGTGCCAAACCTGTATCCAACAATGATTATCCTGGTGTTGCTGGCGATCGGCAATATTTTTCGTGGGGATTTCGGGATGTTCTACAACATGATCGGCAACAACGGTCTCTTATTCTCAAATACGGATGTCATCGATACGTTTGTCTTCCGACTGCTGATGAGCTCAAATGAGATCGGCATGTCGGCCGCAGCGGGCTTCTACCAATCGTTGCTTGGCTTCGTGACCATCATGATTGCCAACTACGCGGTTCGCAAATACGATAAAGACCGTGCATTATTCTAAGAGAAGGAGGGAATGCCCATGTCTACGATAGATACGAGCCCAGTCGCACAAGCGGTAGGCAGAAGACGCGTGTCTGCCGATCGTGTATTGCTCAATATTATCGGTTACGTCTCGCTTACTATTCTGGCTTTGTTCTGCATCTTGCCTTTTATTTTGATCGTGTCCTCCTCGTTGACAGAGGAGAAGAGCATTATTGAGAATGGCTTTCAGTTGTTCCCGACGGTCTTCTCGATCGAAGCGTATAGTATTCTGTTCAAATATCCCTCACAGATGATCCAGGCTTACGCCGTCACGATCGGGGTGACCGCCATCGGGACGCTGGTCGGGCTGTTTTTGACCGCAATGACGGCCTATGTTCTGGCTAGGAAGGATTTCAAATGGAGAGGAACCTTCTCGTTCTACTTCTTCTTTACGACACTGTTCAACGGTGGGCTTGTCCCCTGGTATTTGCTCGTCGTTGAATACTTGCACCTAAAGGATACTTTTCTGGTATTGATTCTTCCCTTATTGATGAATGTGTTCTACATCATTGTCATGAAGACGTTCATGGGCAATATCCCGGAAGCGATTACAGAATCCGCTAAAATCGACGGAGCGGGCGATTTCAGGATCTTTATCGAGCTGATCATCCCTTTGTCGAAGCCGGCACTGGCGACCATAGGATTGTTCATCGCGCTTGGTTACTGGAACGATTGGTATAACCCGCTGCTCTTTATCTCGCAAGAGAATTTGATGCCGCTGCAGTACTATCTTTATCGCATGCTTGGGAATATGGACGGCATGCGCAAGGCGATGATGGAATCGGGGGCGGTTGTCAATTTAAGTATCCCGACCGAAAGCTTGAAGATGGCGATGACCATTGTAGCGACAGGACCCCTCCTAATCGCGTATCCGTTCATTCAGCGCTTTTTCGTCAAAGGCTTGACTGTCGGTTCAGTGAAAGGATGATCTCAGGGCAACTTGGTTATCGATAGCATGTCCGTTCACATCAATGCCATTATCTGAATTAGGGGGAGTATGGATCATGAAACATAAGAAGAGGAATGCCATGTTGCTTCTTGTCATCGTGTTGTTGCTTAGTACGCTAATTAGCGCATGCGGTGGAAAAAATGGAAATTCAGGGGAGGGGAACGGTACAGACGGCGCGAACGACGGCACGGTTAAACTGAAAATGCTGCTGCTGGGCGCCAAGCCGGCGGATTACGACGAAGTGTTCGGTGAGGTGAACAAACTGCTGAAGAAGAAGATCAACACGACAGTCGATGTCGAATTCCTCGACTGGTCCGATTGGTCGCAGAAATATCCACTCAGGTTCGCAGCGAAAGATGATTTCGACTTGGTGTACACGGCGAACTGGGCATTCTATTCCAATCAGGCGCTAAATGGTGGCTTCTACGAACTGACCGACGAACTGCTGAAGTCCTATGCACCTATGACATGGAAAGCAATGCCGAAGCTATCTTGGGACCAGGCGAAGATTAAGGGCAAGCTGTACATGGTGCCGAACAACAACCAAGAAATTATGGACAAAGTTCTGCTGATTCGTGAGGACTTACGTAAGAAGTACAATCTTGAGCCAGTCACCAGTCCCGAGACGTTTGCCGCCTACGCGAAGACGATTTCGAAGAACGAAAAAGGGATGAGCGGCTTCGCCGCAGCGGCGGGCGGCGGGTATAAATGGAACGAGCTGGATAATGTACTACTCGAGCAGTATAACGAGTGGAAACTCGTAGATCCGAACATCCCGTTCGCTTATAAGCTCGACGATGCAACAGGCAAAGTTTTTAACGTTTATGATACGCCGGAATTCAAAAAGTTGCTCATTTATTATAAAGACTTGGCCGATAACGGTGGTTGGTCCAAGAACGTTGTCAACAGCAAGAATGACGTTTGGCAGGAAATGAAGGCTGGCAAGGCCGCATCGTACAAACGCAATCTCGGATCTGTGGGCTTCGATTTGGCCGAGGCTCGTCGTACGCTTCCTGATGCCGACATGGCTATCGCCGACCTCACCCCGAATCAGAAGAAGACGGCTTCCATCTCGACGCAGAATGGGATGGCGGTTCATGCGACGACCAAGCATGTAGAGCGTTCCCTAATGGTGATCGACCTATTGCAGAACGACAAGCAAATTCATGATTTAACGATGTACGGCATCGCAGGCAAGCACTACGAGCCGGTCGGCGACGACAAGTTTAAACCAGGCGCGAGCCAAGCGAATTTCACCGGTTTCTCCTACTGGGGGTGGAATTCGGCACTTAATCGGACGGATGCTTCCTACCCTCAGGAAGCGACGAATATGGAAGCTGACTGGAAGAAGAAAGTTTATCACTATCCGCTTGAGACGTTCGTGTTCGACGACCAGAAGGTAAAGAATGAAATGGCTAGCATCGGCAACGTGATGTTACGATACGGCGTTCCGTTAGAGTACGGCCTGGTTCCGGATTTGGAGAAGGGTCAAGCCGAGTTGATCAAACAACTTAAAGTTGCAGGCATCGACAAAGTGCAGGCGGAACTGCAAAGCCAGATCAACGCCTTCTTAGCAGGGAAATAATATAAAGGGGGAGTCATTCCCTCTTTCTTTTTTCAACGAAAGGCGGGTACAGCATTGGCAACTTTCGAATTTTTAAAAGGGATAGATATCTCGTTTGTGGACGAAATCGAAGCGGCAGGAGGTACGTTTTGCGAAGACTGGGTGCAGGACGACATGCTGCGATTAAAGCGGAGCGTGTGAGTTGCTCAGGTTGCGAATTTGGAACTACCCGAATCGGCGGATTCCGAAATCCAAGTGGACGATCCAGTTGGCGTGGAACGGGATGTGATCCATAGAGGTTTGCGAAAGCGCTTCAATCCAGATGTATTGATGCAAATAAAACAAGGGGGTAGTACAATGATAAATAGAATAATTGCTATGATTCTTACATTTGCAATGATTATATCCATGACAGCCTTTATCTTACCGATAAAAGTAAGCGCTTCATCTATCCCTGACTCGTTCGCCAAAGGCGCAGATATCAGCTGGCTGCCACAATTAGAGGCCCTGGGTTATAAATTCTATAATGATAATGGGGAAGAGCAAGATCTTCTTCAGATTTTAAAGGATCACGGAATTGATTCCATAAGAATACGGGCTTTTGTTGATCCGTCTGATGATCCTTCCAATGGTCATTGCAGTACAGAAGAAGTAGTTGCATTAGCATCTCGTGTAAGCGCCTTCGGATTTAGGGTTATGATTGATTTACACTACAGTGATACTTGGGCTGACCCGGGAAAACAGATAACACCTAAAGCATGGGCCAACGATAATTTAGATCAATTAAAAGTACATGTATCGGAATACACTTCTGAGGTGATGAATGCTCTAAAAGTAGCAGGCGTAACACCAGAGTGGGTACAAATCGGGAATGAAATTAATAATGGAATGATGCATCCCTTGGGGGAGTATAGCAATACGTCCAACCTCGTTCAACTGATCCAAGCCGGATCGAGCGCAGCCAAAGCGGTTTTTCCTGGGATTAAGGTTATCATCCATAGAGCAAGCGGAGCAGAAAATGGCGTTGAACCGTTTTATGCCGGTCTGGTTGCAGCCGGTCTTAAAGATAGCGATTATGATATCATTGGCTTATCTTATTATCCGGATTCGGTTTTTACTTCCTCAATTAATGAATTAACTGAAAACATGAATAAACTCGCAGAAAAATATAGGAAGGAAGTCATGATTGTTGAAGTCGGGGGGGAAGTTGCCAAAGATGCTGATAGTGTTTATAACATGCTTGTAAATGTTCAAAATAAATTACATGCAGCTCCGAACGATTTGGGAACGGGTGTATTTTATTGGGCACCTGAGGGGAATTATTTTGGGTATCCTAAATCTGCATGGGACCCGGACGGTACGTCCTCATTGGCATTAGATGCATTTATTGACGGTGCTGTTGAAAATAATCGGTATCCTGTGCAATCTTTAGCTCTGGATAAGCACACCGAAACGATTGAAGTAGGTGCTACTAGTAAGCTAAATGCTATCATCAATCCTGCTAATGCAACCTATAAAGGAATTACTTTTACGAGCTCAAATCCTGATATCGTAAAGGTACATCCTTATAATGGGACTATTTCCGGACTTTCTGTTGGGACAGCAACCATATCGGTGGTTTCATATGATGGGGGTTTTACTGACTCTTCCAAAGTTACTGTGGTGCCAAGCACAAGTATGATTCAAAATCCTGGCTTTGAGATGGGATTAAAACCGTGGAAGGTTACTGGGGATACAGACGCGGTTAGTACAGATAGTGACGTACACTCCGGCACATTAGCATTACACTATTGGAGACCAACATCCACAGAATTCAAAGTTTCCCAAACTATCACAGGGATTAAAAATGGCACCTATCAATTATCTGCTTGGGTCTACGGCGGAGGAGAAGAAGAGATATCTGAGATTTTTGCTGGATGTAAAAGGAAGAGTTTTACAAATACCGGAAAATGGTCTAATCCAACAATAGATAATGTTGTAGTTACAGATGGAACTCTGACTATTGGCGCCCATCTAAAATTCCCCGGCGGGCAATGGGGAAACATTGACGACTTCAAACTTATTAAGAAAGCCGATGCTGTAAAGTAACAAGATCTTTGGATCTAAGCTAAAGACATCGAAATTAAGTTATTGGAAAAACGGGTCCCCATTCCTTGGAATGGAGACCCGTTTCTTTCGTTTTGACTCATACTATTCGAAAGGGACTTTTTACGAGCAAGAGGCACAAGATTTGAATAGCTGCATGTGTGAGCGAGACCCCGGTTGAATCATGAACGGGGTTCTCTGTTTTTTGCTATGAGGGAAAACACATGGTTCGACAGATCGGTGAAAAAGTATGGGTTATTGTTGCTAGGCTAAATTCTCGAGACCCATTACGCTATCCTATAATGGATATATAGCGGAGAGAGGAGAGGGAGAGCATGAACCTGCACAGATTTGGAGTGAGGAAGAATGAAACCCTGCTTCTAATGCTCACGCTGAGCCTATCGTGATCGGGTATCAGATGTTTCTGCTGGGTTTTCCGTCGATATCATCCTGCCGCATTTCAATCATGCTGGATGAGTTACCGAATACAATAAAATCGTATCGACGGCAGAGGCTTACGACATGACGCTAGCTCACCGCAGTCACTCCGTACCGATCGCTTTGACTGCTTGCCTGCAAGTAAGTAGATCAATAGGCATTCATTATAACAAAGCAAGTATCGATTACAAGGACGAAGCGTGGACGAGTGGTGAGCGTAAAGGACGAAAGGGCGTGGATGATTATGGTTAAGATCGAGACGTATTGGGAGGACTTGGGTATAAGGCAAATCAATCGCGAGGAATCCAGGGCATATTTTATTCCATATGGGGATACGCTGCGGGCGATGGAGGGGAAGCGAGGGCGATCTCCCTTTTACCAAACGTTGAATGGCAGCTGGAAATTCCGCTATCATGCCAGTGTACAGGGGGTTGAAAACGGGTTTTATGAGGAAAGGGCGGATGTCGGTGGATGGGACGATCTTCTTGTACCTTCCTGCTGGCAAGTGAACGGATACGACCAGCTGCATTATACGAACATCCACTATCCTTTTCCGTATAATCCGCCGTATGTGCCGGACGACAATCCGGCGGGGGTCTATGTCAGGGACTTCAATGTGCCGGTTAGCTGGGAGAAGAAGAAGCCGTTCATCGTGTTCGAGGGCGTGAACTCATGTTTTTACCTATGGGTCAACGGCCGGTTTGTCGGCTACAGTCAAGGAAGCCGGATGCCGGCGGAGTTCGATCTGACGGGCGTCTTGCGAACGGGATCGAACCGGGTTACTGTCATGGTCTTAAAATGGTGTGATGGTTCGTATATAGAGGATCAGGACGTTTGGCGATTTTCGGGTATTTTCCGGGACGTCTATTTGCTCGCACGCGATTCACATTACATTCGGGATGTCTACAACAAGCAAGAGTTGGCGAGTGATTTCAGCTGGGCCGTGCTGCGCTGCGAAATCGAGGCGATTGGCCCTGTAGGCGTAAAAGCGGAACTACTTGACACGGCCGGTAAGCAGGTCGGCTTCCAATCGGCGGCAATCGACGGGAAGGGTATGCTAGCGTTCCATGTCGAAGCCCCGGTGCTGTGGAACGCGGAGTGTCCTTATTTGTACCAGTTACTCGTATACTCCGGACAAGAAGTCCTCCGATTCCAGGTAGGCTTCCGCAAAATCGAAATCAAGGACGGTGTCTTTCGGATTAATGGACAGGCCGTTAAGCTAAAAGGGGTCAATCGGCATGACTCTCATCCCGAGCTGGGACAGACCATTCCCGTTCCCCACATGGTTCAAGACCTTGTCTTAATGAAGCGGTATAACATCAACACGATTCGGTCTTCACATTATCCCAACGACTCAAAATTTTTGGAGATTTGCGACGAATACGGATTTTACGTCATCGACGAGGCGGACTTGGAATGCCATGGGGTGCTGCCCGCGACGGGAACCTACCATGCCTTGACGAAGAATCCAGCCTGGCGGGAAAGCTTTGTCGAACGCGCGGAACGGATGATCGAACGGGATAAAAATCACCCGTCCGTCATCATTTGGTCGATGGGGAATGAATCTGGTTTCGACGCCAATCATATCGCGATGGCGGAGTGGGCGAAAGTGCGCGATCCATCCCGTCCGATTCACTACGAAGGCGCCGCACCACGCCATCAAGGCAGCACCGAAACGGGTTGTTTGGACATGGATAGCCATATGTACGAATCGATCGAGTATATTGAGAATTATGCGAAGGACGAAACGGCTACGATGCCGCTCTTCTTATGCGAGTACAGCCATGCGATGGGTAATGGCCCCGGGGATTTGAAGGATTACTGGGACGTCATATATAAATATCCGAAGCTGATGGGCGGCTGCGTCTGGGAATGGTGCGATCACGGGATTTTGACGCGGACGGAGGACGGCACACCTTTCTTCGGCTACGGAGGCGACTTCGGGGATCGGCCAAATGACGGAAATTTCTGCATTGACGGACTCGTGTCGCCGGACCGCGTTCCGCATACCGGTCTGCTCGAGCTAAAGCAAGTCATCGCTCCAATTCGCGTGGAAGCAAAGGCGCTTGCGGCAGGAAAGCTCGATGTCACGAATCTATACGACTTCATCGACTTGTCCCACGTCATCTTCCATTGGAAGGTCGAGAAGAACGGACAACTCGCGGGACAAGGCCTGCTCGAAGGACTGTCGACGCCGCCACACGCAACGGAAACGATATCGATCCCGGTTTGCTGGCCTAAGGAGTCGGAGAGCCGTTATTTCCTGACGATCTCATACCGATTGAACCGCGAGACGTCATGGGGCGACTTGGGGCACGAAATTGCGTTTGAGCAATTCGAGCTACCCGTCATCCGAAAGAAAGTAGACGTCGTTGCCGTTGACCGGCCCGGCATCTTGGCGCGGGAAGAGGATGGGATGCTGACGATCCAAGGCTTTGATTTCGTCCATCACTTCGATTTATGCAAGGGAGCATTCACGGCGATTTCCCGGCACGGCGTGCCGCTTATCCAAGAACCGGTTGCCTTCTCCGTATGGCGTGCGCCAACCGATAACGACCGCTTTGTGAAAGAAAAGTGGCTTGAGGCCGGATTTGATCGGGCGGTCACGAAGGTGTATTGCGTGGATTGGAAGCAGAAGGAAGTCGGTTCGGTCACCATTCAAGTCTCCTTCTCATTGGGCGGCTATAGCGTACCGACCATTCTCTCAGGAAACGCCGAATGGACAGTGTTGGCGACGGGGGAAATCGCGCTATGCGTAAAAGCGAACGTGAAGGAGGACCTGTTGTATTTGCCTCGCTTCGGGCTTCAGCTCACGATGCCTGCTGGCATGGAGGAAGTAGAATACTTCGGACTTGGCCCGCACGAGAGTTATATGGACAAACGTCGAAGCGTAAAGAAAGGGCATTACCTGACGACAGTCGATGAGATGTTCGTTCCTTACATTAAACCGCAAGAAAACGGCTCACGGTTCGGAACGGAGTGGGTCACGGTATCCAATTCACTAGGCATGGGCCTTCGTTTCGAAGGGGATGAGACCTTCTCGTTCAATGCGGGACATTATGGCATAGACGATCTTGCGGCTGCGGGGCACCTCCATGAGCTTACTAAGCGCAAGGAAACGTTTATCCATCTCGATTACAGGATGAGTGGAATTGGATCGAACTCTTGCGGTCCGGAGCTGCTCCAGCCATATCGTCTGGATGAAAAGGAAATTGAATTCGCTTTGCGCATCATTCCGGTGTTTAAAGCAGATGAGTAGCTATGCCTGCCAGCAGCACAAATACGATAAGTTCAAACGGATTCGTTCGATTCCAAGATTTAGCTGCATTTTTGCAGGTAAATGCTAGATTTTGTCCATAATACACCATTACACGAGGAGAGATAGACGCTATGAAGAACACGCAAGTATTCCCACCCGTCAGCGACAAGTTTCCCGTCATGATGCACGGTGCCGATTACAATCCAGATCAATGGCTTCGTTATCCGGAGGTGCTCGAGGAAGATATCCGTCTGATGAAACTTTCCGGCTGCAACGTCATGTCGATCGGCATATTCGCATGGGCCGCGCTCGAACCGACGGAAGGTACGTTTACCTTCGATTGGTTGGACCAACTGCTCGAGCGCTTCGAAGCGAACGGTATTTATGCTTGGCTGGCGACGCCTAGCGGCGCACGTCCGGCTTGGATGTCAGAAAAGTATCCGGAGGTTCGGCGGGTCGAAGCGAATCGCGTCCGCAACCTGCACGGCATGCGTCACAATCACTGCTATACATCACCGGTTTACCGCGAAAAGACTTCCATCATCAACCGGAAGCTGGCGGAGCGTTACGGCGACCATCCGGCGGTCGTAGGCTGGCATATTTCCAACGAATTCGGCGGCGATTGTCATTGCGACTATTGCCAAGACGCCTTCCGGGCGTGGTTGAAAAATAAATACGGCACGCTTGAGGCGTTAAACCATGCGTGGTGGTCGACGTTCTGGGCGCATACGTACATCGATTGGGGGCAGATCGAATCACCTGCTCCGCACGGCGAATACGTAGTACATGGCCAGAATCTCGACTGGCGCCGCTTTGTGACGGACCAAACGATCGATTTCTGCCGTTACGAGATCGAAGCGATACGGAAAGCAGGGTCAGCGTTGCCGGTCACGACCAACATGCATATGTTCGAGGGTTTGGACTACCGTAAATTCGGAGATTTGCTCGACATCATTTCCTGGGACGCTTACCCGACGTGGCATGAGCATCAAGACGACGCCGAACTGGGAGCATTCGTGGCGTTCTATCACGACCTGTTTCGTTCTATCAAGGGGCGGCCGTTCCTGCTGATGGAAAGCACGCCGAGCCTGACCAACTGGCAGCCAGTCAGCAAGCTAAAGCAGCCGGGCATGCACAAACTGTCCTCGTTGCAAGCCGTGGCGCACGGCTCGGATTCCGTCCAATACTTCCAATGGCGCAAAAGCCGCGGCTCCAGCGAGAAATTCCACGGCGCGGTCGTGGACCATGTCGGTCACGAGCATACGCGAGTCTTCCGCGATGTCACGGAGCTTAGCCAGACGCTAGCGGGATTGGTTGAGGTCGTTGGGACTTCGACGCCCGCGCAAGCGGCAATCCTGTTCGATTGGGATAACCGTTGGGCAATCAAGGATGCACAAGGGCCGCGCAACACGGGTCTCCATTACGAAGAGACTGTGTATGCTCAGCACCGCGCGTTATGGTCTCACGGCGTGCCAACCGACGTCATCGGCTCCGAGGACGACTTCGCGCCGTACAAGCTGATTGTCGCGCCTATGCTATATTTGTGCCGGGAGGAAACCGGGAAGAAGCTAGAACTTTTCGTCGAGAATGGGGGAACGCTGGTCGCAACGTACTGGTCTGGGATCGTCGACGAGCATGATCTTTGCCACCTCGGGGGTTTCCCGGGACCGCTACGCAACACGCTTGGTATTTGGGCGGAGGAGATCGAGGGTTTGTACGACGATGATCGCAACGGCGTCGTATTGGCGACAGATAATCCGCTCGGCCTGGCTGGAACATTTGAATCGCATGAACTTTGCGAGCTGATCCATCCGGAGGGTGCGGAAGTGCTTGGCGTCTACACGGACAGTTTCTATGCAGGCCGTCCCGCGCTGACGGTGAATCGACTGGGCAAAGGGCGCGCCTATTACATGGCGACCCGGCTCAAGGACGATTTTCTGGACGCATTCTATGGCCGATTGGCTGAAGAGGCTGGCCTGGAGCGGGTAATCGATACAAAGCTTCCTCATGGCGTTACGGCGCAGGCGCGGACGAACGGAACGGCCGACTTCGTGTTTATCCAGAATTTCGGAGGCACGCCGCAGCGCGTCAAATTGGACGGCCAGTCCTACACGGATATGGAAACAGGCGATGCCGCGGGCGATGCCGTCGAGCTCGGTGTAAACGGCATTCGCTTGTTGAAACGACAAGCGAAATCCTGGTACAACAAGTATGGAGCAAATAAACAAAATGGATGACAAATGTGCCTTGTCAGTAAAGATGATGCCTGCATAGGGTAAAAGAATACAGTAAGAAGCCCCGTACTCTATTAAGGTACAGGGCTTCTTGCATTTAAAATAGTCAATTACTGAGAATAAACGTGCCATAATCCCCCCCCGTTTTTCAAATGCGATCCAGGTAGATCACCATCTCTTTCATGTTCTGGGCGGCTGCTGTTGTCTTTTAGACTGAAAAATAAAGTGTTAGACTAGGTAAATAGAGTTGTAGACTGAGAAAATAAAGTCTTAGACTGCCGCTGTTGTCGTTCAACTAACGTATTTCGTTAGTTCAATCAATTCTGTTGCCATCGTATATGCTGGTGGTGAACCAGGTCTTCTACATTACTATATCGTCTTTCGTAAGTTTTTGGTACAGGGCTATCTTCTCGTTGGCAAGGGAAATCATGCACTCAAGTTCCTGCCGCTTGGATTCCAGTTCCACCAGATGCTTTTCAAGAATTTCTATCCGTATGTGTAAGGCAGGAGTAAAATTAGCAACTTCTTCCCCTTTTTGAATTTTATCCAGTACACATCCGTCACGAGTAAATTCCGTAATCTCCTCAAGCGACAATCCCAATTTTTTTAATCTAATTAAACATTGTATATATGAAACCTCACTTTCGGTATAAATGCGTGTCCTTCCATTTCTTCGATTTGGTTCCTGTAGCACTCCAATTTTTTCATAATAGCGAATCGTATAAGGAGTTAACCCCGTTCTTTCTGATACTTGACTTATAGTAAGCATTGCTTTTTTATGTCACTCCTTTTTTCTAAACCAAAATTTAAAACTATTATACATCTTTAAGTCAACTCGAAGTCGATATTTGCACCTCAAACTTCATTTCAAAAATTTGTGCTTGATTTCTAGTTGACTCTAACTTGTAAGCTAAAGTTGCTAATTGATATACATGAAACATAAAAAAACTAAAGATAAAAGGAAATGGTGTCAAACTTATTTTGATGGAGGCATAAACAATGAACAACAAATATTTCACGATTCAACAAGCAGCGGAAGGTATCTGGGGTGCTATTTCGGTACCTGGTAGTGGTTCGCTGGGGAATGCGGCAATTATTGACATTGGGGATTTGACCGTTGTTGTGGACACAACTAACCTACCGCATTCTGGTGCTTTGTTACGTCAAACCGCAGAACAATTAACGAATAAACCAATTAAATATGTGATCAATACTCATTTCCATGGAGATCATGTCAACGGCAATCAGGAATTCATGGAAAGTGATTTTATATCTACCGTTTGGACAAGAGATTTGCTATCTGAAATGGGTAAAGTGAATATTGATCTTATGCAACAAAACATTCAGAAGTTAATAAATAGCCTACATCAAGTACGTTCACAAGAAAAAAATCCGCACATCTTAACCGAAATCGGCTATGATCTTTCCGTGCAGAGAGCCCTGTATGATGCTATCCCTTCCCTTCGTAGGGTGATACCTACGATAACTTTTGACGATAAACTAGTTATAAAAGGAGCAAAACGCACTGTCGAAGTTTTATCCTACGGAGGCGGCCATTCTTTAAGCGATGCCGTTATTTACGTGCCTGAAGAACGAACCTTGATTGCTGGTGATTTAATAACCAACAAGACGATTCCGGTCATGCCATACGGTAATCCCTACGCTTGGATACGCATCCTTAGACGCATTCAAAGAGATCTGAAGGTAGATACTGTCATTCCCGGGCATGGAGATGTGTCCACTCCAGATAAAATCCTAGATGTCATTCGCTTTTTAGAAAAAACGATCGCTTATGTGTCTGAAGCTGCGACGAGCGGAAAACCAGAGTCTTACTGGTTAAATGAAGGTGTATTAAATGGCTATGAAGATTGGCATCTAGCTCAGTATTTCAGATGGAATTTTCGCTGGCTCTTCAATACAATGCTTGTTCAAAATAATAGATGAGACACAACTAGCACTCCCTTTAACTCCACCAGATTCACAAGGCCAGTTCTGAATGTCAACCCGGCAGCACGTTTGGGTATTTTCAAACGTAATTGGCAGTCTGCTTGTTAGGTTAACCTGCCCGTTAGCTTAATGAAGCATCGTCAGTCTAATACTTTATTTTCACCGAACAGCTGTCATCAGGACTTGTTCTCTTAAGTTTTGCAGACGGTGTAAACGGTAATAGCGAAACCCGTTAAGCACTTTAGCTTCAGCTAAGTTTCACTCAATCGTTTCTTTTCGTTATCGGTATAGATATTTTTCGGATCTTCTCTACCGGTTTATTCGAACTTCCTCTCAGATATGTCATGTTTCCAGTTTGCGGCGATTCCTGAAACGTCTACACTTCTCCAATTGCCTGTAACCGTGGCAATCCATTGTCCGGTAGGGAAGTGTTGGTTTGAGGTTTTTGCCGGAGCCGATTATCTTAGCATGGAGATTGATATCAGCAAGGCGGCCAATGAGCTCAGCAGAAAATGATCATGAATCTGGGTATGTATCAGGACGGTACTACCTTGAAGGAACATGTATCTAAAGAAATGTATGTGAAGATCAAAGAGATTCTGAAGAAAAACGGGAATGGAAGCGAACATGCTTGATGATTCAAGCCCTAGATAGCCGAGACTACAAACAGCAGCCTGAAATCGGCGAAGGCTGGTTACGGACCGGCTGCAGGGGAGTGATCTGTATTTCATCCAATGGACATTTGAAGGTTCGAACGACAATAAAAATTGGACAGTTTTGGATGAAGAAGTAGACATTAAATGGCTCCCGGTAAACTAGAATTTTCAATCGACTACCTTCAACTATACTGCATCTAAAATTTTTTCTGCCCAATGTCATAGAAGCATTTAGCTGCATGTTGTAGATGTTTCTGAAGTTACTAAAAAAAACGCTCATTTCATTGATCATTCATAGGAAGTTCTTTCTCTTTTTTGGTGGTGAAGTTTTTTTAAAATGGTCTGCTTAATTTTAGTGGCATTTCTCCTTGTGCGAAGGTTGCGTTAGCTGGTTATTGCGGCTGATGTTGCAACGGAAGTACCATTTATAACTTGCTTGAGAAATCCAGCACTAGGCAGAGAAGCCGAATACAAGCTAACGACTACCGAGTACCCCAAAAAAGCTTTGGTTGCAGGGGCGGGATAGCAGGTCTTGAGGCAACTGCTTTGGCTATGGGGAAGCAGGCCATCAAAGAAGGTGTAGAGGTGAAACTCGGAACGCCTGTTACCGCATCCCTTAATATGCGTCATGGAAAATCTTTATGCTTCTGGGGTGAAAACTTTAACGGATGCCAAATGTGTGGAAATTAAGGACAACGCAGTTGTAATTGAAAACAAGAGGCAACTTCAAGACTACCCTTGTAATTCGGTTGTCGTTGCTATCGGTGCCAAATCACGAAGTTTTGAGAATATAAATGCGTTTTGCAGAGAGCATTACATTCCATGTCATGTTATCGGAGATGCGGTCCAAGCTCGCAGAGCGCTGAATGCCGTGGCCGAGGCAAACGAAATTGCACGGGCGATTTAGGCGAAAAAAGGAGGAATGGAAAATGGAGTGAAAGCACGGGTAGCATAAAGCAAAGATGCTACTGCAAGGTCATGCTGGAGAGATTTGTCTGCTCCCAGCATGACCAAACGAACACGTGGAAGATTTGAAGTAAACACCGAATGAAGAAAGTGCCTTGCCAGCCTTTACTGGCGTTAGGTACTTTCTTCTGTACAAAATACGTGGTCCAGTACATAAACAACAAAAATAGTGTAGGATGTCCTGTTCAATATGTGCTTCACATCGGTCTCATAGTTTGGGAATCCGCGATAACCTAAAGCCAATCTAAAGCCCAAAGGCGATGTTTAAGCTCTTAATTGGTCCACAATAATTTCTTCAGGATATTGAACTGTTCTGCCTCTTCTACCTGTGTATGAAATGCCGCAATGGCATTCAGCATAGCCATTTTATTGGATAAGATTTACAAAAAAACGTTCATCATGGTAATGATGGTATCGGCAGTCATATGGTTCGTCCTTACAGAGCCGTCTTGCTCTCCAAGTAAGGCAAGCTCGCTGAAAAGCGCGATCAGTTTGTTGTATTGTGCCTGATAGATGTCTATATCTTCCAGAGGTTGTTTTGACATCGCAACGTAGCATTCAAATGCTTCAATAAGTTTAGAGTTTCGTTGATGCTCTGTGTTCTGAAAAAAGATGAGCGCACCAAAGATTCTGTCCAGCTTGTCGTAACAGTTGCCTTTACCACTTATAATTTCTGACAACACCTCAAACTAGGATTGGACAATCTTGGAAGCAACGGACACGATCAATTGCTCCTTTTTAGGGAAATAGCGGAAGATGGTAGCTACACCCAAACCCGCTTCCTTGGCGATCTCCTGCATCGTGGCTTGTTCAAACCCTTTATTGGTAAAAACGATCTGGGCTGCTTCAATAATATTTATGCGCCGCTTTATTCACAGATTGCTACGCTCATGTTCAAGTCTTTGACTAGGTTGAATGAGGAAGACCTCCTTACAGGATTCAGCTTCAATTATGCTAGCAAAGTTACTTCTTGCTTGTCAATGAACAGGTCCGTATTAAACATAGCGAAGCATATGGATTAACTTTTGCTTGGTTCACGAAGTAAAGTTGCATTCTCACTTTCGAAAATGATAGTAGTACTATCATAATGATATATATAATATCATTTTTTTAAAGTATATTAACTTTACTGGAGGATGAGCCCAATGGCCTACAATGAAAATATTAAAATTGGTGATCTATTAAACCATGAAGAAGCGTTCGTTGTACTGCAAAAACATTTACCTGAATTTGTAAGTGAACCAACATTTAAGATGGCCTCCAATTTCACTTTGGGTCAGCTGGTTGACCTTCCTCAAGTGAACATTCCCCTTTCTACACTAGAAGCAATTAAGAATGATTTGGCTTCAATTGTGTTTGTAGCAGAAAAGACTCCACAAACCTACGCTGCTCCTTCCTCCAGAAAAAACGATGCTTCGCTTGAGGGTAAAGTCATCATCGTCATAGGTGCAGGAAGCGGAATCGGGCGGGCGAGCGCAGTGCTGATGTCAGTAAGAAGAGCCAAGTCACGGCGGTAGTTTTTTAGAAGGATCGTTCGAGGGATTTGCTTCTGACGATCATTACTTTGCCCAGCAAGGTTACCTGGTATTTGACGTTGAGTATCCTCTATCGACACCAAGTGAACCGACTTGGGAGACAACTCCCGCTGCTGTGTCCAGCGCCCTTGCATGGGTCGGTGACAACGCCAGCCGATGGAACGGTGATACGACCAAGATCATATTAACGGGCGAGTCTGCGGGCGGGAATCTTGCTTCTCTCATCGGTTACACCGTTGCGGCAGGGGAAACCCAGAGTGCAGGAAATGTCCCTATTCCCGCAGCGGTTGCCATCGAATATCCGGTCGTAGATCCGATTAAACTGGTGACTACTTTGAACGAAGCGCTAGAGCAGTTCATCGGAGGTCCACTTGCTGATCATCCCGACCGCGTCGCTGCTATCTCGCTTTATTCGGCATCAGCTTGTTTAGTTTCGATTGAATCTGTTCTTAGTTGTATCTCTTGAACGGTTAGAGGTGCCTAACCAACAGTATATTGGAATCCTTAACCATTGAAATTATTAGGAATCATGTATATTCGGGAGTGTTAGCTGAGAGAAGATTTGCGAAAATACTTAAGCATCCATCTAAAGATAGAGACCTTTCAAGAACTTTGCAAAAATTTAAAATAATTTGCCCAATCGTACATGAGGTTTATGCCCTTATGTACGATTTTTTATTTTAGTTTTCGATTTAAAATGAATAGAAGAAATCGAGTAAATTAGCAGAGTGCTAATAATGCAAATTTCCTTTTATTATGTTTAAAGGGTGTGGTCAGTTGAAGAAGTTAAAATTGTTCATTAAAAATGCAAAGGTAGGAGGGAATACTTTTAATGCTTAATCACTCTCCACAAATAAATAAGTTTTTTAAATGGTGTATGGGTATCATTTTTGTGCTCATCATTATATATTTGTGTACACTAGTCGATTTTTTATTTGTACCGATAACTTCGTTAATCAGCGTTGTCTTATTGCCATTAATGATGTCTGTTTTTTTCTATTATCTTCTGCGTCCATTGGTAGATTTACTGGAAAGACATAAGTTAAACCGTTCTCTTGCAATCATACTGATTTATATCGCCATTGCAGTCATCTTAGCTCTCTTTGTGGTAGGTATTTGGCCTTCCATACGTAATCAAATGATCAACCTCGTGGATAATGCACCCAGTTTATTTAGTGCATTAGGTAAAAAGGTTCATGAATTAGAACAGGATGGGGCACTTTCTGCCATTTTTCCGGGCGACGTTAATCCGCTAACACACCTCACTGAATACTTGAATAAAGGTTTCTTATTAGTTACGGATTATGTAACCGGTTTGTTTGGTCTTGTTTCCAATGTTACAATCGCATTGTTTATGTTCCCATTAATCCTTTTTTATATGTTAAAGGAAGGTGGGAAATTCGGCCGTAAATTAGTTAGTTTTGTTCCTAAGCGTTTTCTAATCGCTGCAAACGAGGTCTTGGATGATATTGATAGCGCACTCAGCAGCTTTATCGTAGGAAGAGTAATTATTAACTTGGCACTTGGTGTGTTAATGTACTTAGGATTTCTTTTGATTGGACTGCCATATGCATTATTATTAACCGTCGTTGCGGTAATCATGAATTTCATTCCTTTTGTAGGTGCTATTCTATCATCAATCCCTATTGTTATTATTGGGTTCATTCAGTCAGCCTCGGTCGCGATATGGTCACTTGTCGTTATTTTATTGGCCCAGCAAATACAAGATAATATCATTTCTCCCTATGTATTCGGTAAGCAGCTTGATGTTCACCCTTTGACAGTGATTATTCTTGTACTGATTGGTGGGGATTTAGCAGGAATTACAGGAATATTGCTAGCTATCCCTTATTATATGATTATTAAAGTAATAGTTAGTAAGGTGTACTTGCTTTTTTACAGAGAAAAATGGGAACATTTATAACTGATATTGAATTTTAGTATACAAAAATTTATTCTTTTGCCCAAACGTACACACGTCCTTGCACATGTGTACGTTTATTAAACTTCATCATTTTGTAAAATGACTTTTTACTTATTTTTTTTAAAAGGTACAAAATGATAAAATATAAATATAATGTTTTTTTCTAAGTATATAAATTTTAGAGGTGGACTATGGGCAAACAATCCAATGAACAAGACCAAGATGTCGACTTAAAGATCTACGATGGAGAAGGTGATCGCCTTACTATATCCAGAGTTCCAATTATATTATGGATCATTTTCATCTATATCGAGGGAATCGTTATTCAAAATATAACTACACCATTACCAATTCGAAGTCTATTGTTCTCTCTGGCAATAGCCCTGCATGTACTTTTGTACTGGCATGTTCGAAAAATTTTACATTATGGTTCATGGATTTTTTTTATTATTCAAGCAGGAATTATCTTTTTAAGCGCTTTCCTTCTTCCTTTCAGTTTCCCAATTATGCTGATTGGATTAATCCCAATTTTAATCGGTCAAAGCATAGGTATATATTATCAAACAAAAAAAGTTGTGTTGGTGTTTGTTGGCTTCTATCTTCTTTTTTGTCTAGCTATGATATGGTATCGCGATGGTGAGCACTCTGTGCTGTTTATTGGGTTGCTCATTCTTATCGTTATAATCGTAGCTGCATATTCTATTCTTTTCTACAAACAAGTTAATGCGCGGATTCGTATCCAAAACTTTCTTACTGAGCTGGAGCTTGCACATCAGAAAGTAGAAGAACTTACGTTAGCCAATGAGCGGCAACGCATGGCCCGGGATCTGCATGATACACTGGCTCAAGGTCTTGCTGGCCTGATTATGCAGTTGGAAGCCATAGATGCCCATATGATAAAAGGCAGCTCGCAGAGAGCCCATGAAATCGTTCAACAGTCCATGTCACAGGCACGAAAGGCGCTGGCTGACTCGCGAAGGGCTATAGATAACCTGCGTTCAAAATCGGCCTCCGAAGTCGACTTTTCCGATGCAGTCCGGGAAGAAGCGCAGCGTTTTACGATGGCTACCGGCATTCGTACAGCACTGAACATCAAAATGAAATCCTCGGTATCCAGGCTGTTGATTGAGCATGGGCTACAAATCATAAGTGAATGTCTAACGAACGTAGGCAAGCATTCTTATGCCAAGAACGTATGGATTAATATTCTGGATCAACAAGATAAAATTACTATAGTGGTCCGTGATGATGGAAAAGGATTTAATCCAGATATTATTGCCAGACGATCAGGACATTACGGACTAATAGGCATTCATGAGCGTGCGCGTCTGCTGGGCGGAACAATACAGATCAACAGCACAGTTCAAGAAGGGACATCTATTAAAATAGAGGTACCTCTTACCAAAGGAGATGTATCATGAAATTCAAAATATTAATCGTAGATGATCATTGGGTGGTTAGAGAAGGGCTAAAGCTTGTTCTAGAGACAAATGACAGCTACGAAGTAGTGGGTGAAGCTGGAGAAGGGGAAACTGCTATCACTCTGATTGAGGAACTTCAGCCGGATGTCATCCTAATGGATCTATATATGCCCCAAATGAGCGGATTGGAAACAATGAAAGCTTTAAAAGAGATGCAAAATGAAACGCCAGTTATTATCCTGACTACCTATAACGAAGATGATTTAATGATTCAGGGGCTCTCCTTGGGGGCCAAAGGCTATTTATTAAAAGATACCAGCCGTGAAAATTTGTTTCGGACTATTGAATCCGCTTTAAGAGGAGAGACACTTCTTCAGCCGGAAATTACAGCAAGAGTTTTTGCTAAAACAAGTGAGAAAGAGGTCAAGAGTGAGCAGTATGCAGATACTCCAATCCTGACCGAGAAAGAAAGGAACATATTACAATCTGTTACACAGGGGCTTAGGAGCAAAGAGATTGCGTTAGACATGGGGATTTCGGAGCGGACGGTGAAATCACATTTAACGAACATTTACAACAAGCTCGGTGTCGATTCTCGATCCGAAGCAGTGGTCGTGTCTTTGGAACGAGGCATTCTGCATCTTTAAAATTGGTTTATAAAAATAAATATTGTTTGTAAATTTGCCCAAACGTACATGAGGTGCTTGCCCTTATGTACGATTTTTTTTTTGTTTAACTGTTGTACCATGAAAAGAGAAAGAGTCCAGTTAATCTCGTAATTTGCTGGTAACTGCTTAGAAGTTAGTCAAGGAGGATGAAAGGGTTGAATAGAACACGAATTAAAATGCTAGTCACGGGGATAACCTTCGCTATGGTGGTTTCCGGTTGCTCAAGCGCTACGGAGGATACCACTGCAAAATCTGGCCAGCCGGTACAAATTCAAAAAGTAAAGATGCAGCCTTTGGCTAATGAATTTAATTTGGCGGGAACATTGCAGGCAAGCAATCAAACCGCGGTTTCCTTTGAAGCCAATGGGCGTATTTTAAATACGACGGTTGAAGTGGGGGATCAGGTACAGAAAGGGGTAGTTCTCGCACAGTTGGATACATCCACTTATCAGCTGGAACTTGAACGGGCCGAGACAACTATGGAGAAGGCCAAAGCGGGTATCAGCCAAGCAGACGCCTCTGTTCAATCAGCACAGGCAAGCATTAGTACGGCACAATCCCAAATTAATTCAGCCCAATCCAAATTACAGGAATTGAACGATGGGGCCAAAAAGCAGGAAATTGTACAGGCGCAAAATGCAGTTACGGCGGCAACCAATGCTTATAACAAGAAAAAGGCAGATGCCGCTAGGAGCCAAAGTCTATTTCAGGCAGGAGCTGTATCATTAACAGAAAATGAGAATGCGCAGTTGGAATTAACGAACGCACAAAAAAGTTTAAGTGACTCACAAGAGCAATTGTCCCTTTTACTTGCAGGGGCTTCTCAGGAACAGCGTTCGCAAGCTTCGGCTGGCGTAGATCAGGCCAGGGCAGGGCTGGAATCGGCCGTGGCTACTAGACAACAAGGGTTAGCCAGTAAGGCACAGGCACAGGCTACCTATAAGGATGCAATGGCCGCTTATGAGCAATCGGCTTTGGCGCTCAAGAAAACCACATTAACATCTCCTATAGCTGGTGTTGTGATCGAGAAAAAGGTATCTGATGGGCAGTTAGGCTCCAGCGGGAGTGAGGCTTTTACTGTCGGTAATATTAGTGCTTTAAAAGTGCTCTTGCCTGTACCGGATAGTGAAATTTTATCGTGGAAGAAGGATCAAAAAGTAAATATATCCCTCTATAATGAAATTAGAACAGGGGCCGTTACTCAGATCTATCCAACGACTAACTCCAAAACAGGAAGCATCAATGTGGAAGTTAGCATTCCCAACCCCGAACTCAATTGGAAACCGGGTCAAGTCATTAGTGCAGCTAAAAGCATAAATCAAAACGAAGCGCTTTTAGTGCCCGTAGAGGCCGTAATTAGTACGGGAAATGATCCTTATGTCTTTAAAGCTGTAAATGGAAAGGCCGTTAAAACTCCGATTAAACTGGGGAAAGTGACTAATAATCAGTTCGAAGTTCTCTCTGGACTACAGGCAGGCGACCAAATCGTTACGCAAGGAGCAGGAACCTTATTTAATGGTGATGTACTTGGGAAATCGAAGGAGTCGTCCAAATGATTAAATACATCGTTAAAAAACAAAAAATCACACTTATTTTCTTTGGCATGTGCATTTTGCTAGGGATTTACAACTTTATATCGTTACCTAAACAGGAGATGCCTGACGTTATTCCTATGTCAGCCAGTGTTACAACTGTGTATCCGGGGGCCTCACCTGAAAGAATCGAACAAACCATTACGAAGATATTGGAACAGAAAATCAAAGAAGTGGAGGGTGTCAAAACCATTTCTTCCACTTCTTCTAAAGGCCAATCCAGTATAAGTATAGAAGCATTGGATGAGGCAGATCCGACGAAAGTGTGGGCTGATCTTCGTACAAAAGTACAGGATGCACAGTCCGATCTTCCGGACGATGCGATGCAGCCCATTATCAATGATAGTATGGCAGGCTCCTTCATCGGGTCATACGCAATCACTTCTGATAAAGTTGAAAATTTGTATGCGTTAAATGAGTTGATGAACACCTGGAAAGATAAATTAAAAACCGTTTCGGGTGTTTCGAAAGTTAATATTCAAGGAATTCCCGAACAAGAAGTACGAATAAGCCTGAACACTCAAAAAATGCAGCAATATGGAATCTCCTGGGAACAGGTCGTTCAAGCCATTAAAAATGAAAACGATCGAGTGCCTACAGGAAGTCTGGATTTCAATCAGCGTGCGTATCAGTTGACGGTAAATGCCTCAACTGATACGAATGTTTTAAATAACGTTCAGATTACAAGCAACGAAGATGGGTTCCCGATATCCTTGAAGGATATCGGGACAGCCTCACTTGTTTTTAAAAAAACGGAGAGTTATACGTATGTAAATACCAAGCCTGCTATTTCAATCAGTTTGAGTGGAGATAAAGGCACAGACGTACCCACAGTATCCAAAGCGGCGACAGCCAAAATCAACGAACTTGCGAGTACCTTACCAAAGGATGTACATTTTGAACTACTCTTCGCTCAAAATGATCGTGTAAGTGAAATCTTTGGTAATCTATCCAAAGAGATGATGATTGCTATTGCATCGGTTATTGTGATTTGTACATTAGGTTTAAATTTGCTGACTTCTGCATTCGTGGCCTTGGCTATCCCTGTTTCTATTGCCATCGGTTTTATTGTCTTGCCGATGACAGGTACCACGCTGAACCAAATTTCAGTTATCGGATTAATCATCGTGCTAGGGATACTGGTTGATGATGCCGTCGTGGTCAATGACAATATTGAACGCCGACGCTCTGAATTTGGGGAAGATGCTACGGAGGCGGCAATCAAAGGAACGAAAGAAGTATCCTTATCGATCATTACGGCCACGCTGGCTACGGTTGCAGCATTTGCCCCGCTTTTATTTCTGCCGGGTAATATGGGGGACTTTATTCAACCGATCCCTACCGTAATTTCATTAACGATGCTGGCCTCCATGATTATGTCGCTTACGATCATTCCTATTTTCCGTCAATGGTACGATAACCGTCATAAGGGTAAAGAACGTAGCAAAACAACCAAGCCTCCAGGGCTCCTCGGCAATCAAATTCAGTCTCTCTCTAATGTATACGCTAAAAACTGGATGCCGAGAATACTTCGTCGACCACTTTTCACTGCGCTTATTGGTCTTATGATTGGTACGGCAGCTTATGGACTGCTTGCTATTGTTCCCATTCAATTGTTTCCTGAATCGGATCAACCGGATGCTACAATCAACGTAACGATGCCAGAAGGAACGTCGTTGCAGGCAACCAATCAGGTTATAACCGAAATTGAGAACTGGGTTAAAAAGCAGCCAGAAACAGAACATCTGGCTGCTACGGCAGGTGGAGGAGCACCTCAAATGTACAGCGATATAGTAGCTGGTAGTGGCTCTGTGGGAGCGGTACACGGACAACTTACTGTTGTTGGTAAAGAGGGCGTCTTTGATATCAAAAAAACAGTGGACAGCTGGACAAGTACGCTGAAAGCTAAATATCCAGCAGCATCAATAAGTATTCGCGTTCCTCAATTAGGTATCCCAGTGGGCAGTGCAGTATCTGTCCGTATCAAAGGAGAAGACCTTGGAAAGCTGCAAAACATGACATCAACAGTAAAAGAAATTGTAGCGGGGACTCCTGGAGCTGTAGATGTGACCGATAATATGGGGATGCAAAGCTATAATTTAAATTTTCAAGTCAACCAGCAGGCCCTGGATAAATATCAGGTCAACTATTCCAACTTAACCCGCACTTTGTTGCTAATGGGTGACGGTGTGAAGGTCACGGATTTTGATACAGGTAAGGAACTGCTGGATATCAATATGTACATGGATAAGCCTAACCAAGATCCTGAGGTGTTATTCCAACAGCTAAGTGTCACTAATGCGGGAGGAGAACAGATTCCGTTATCCCAGCTAGCCACGATGAAACCGGACTTTTCTATTCAGCAAATCCACCGCTATAATTTGGAACGGACGGTAACGATTACAGCCAATGCAAATGGACGTACGGCCACAGAGCTCACCCAGGACATCCGCAGCAAGCTTACAAGTACACATTTTGATTCAGGGTATACTTGGGAAATGGATGGAGAAACATCTACACAGTCCGATTTATTTAAGGATTTGGGCAAATTAGCTGTTATTGTTGTCTTTCTCATTCTGCTCTTGATCACCATGCAGTTTTACTCGGTTTCCACACCGCTCATTATTATGACGACTGTTTACCTGGCAGCAGCGGGAGGAGTGCTTGGAAGCTTTATTACTGGTATGCCAATCGGTTTTATGAGTATCATGGGTATCATTTCCCTTGCCGGTATCGTGGTGCGTAATGGTATCGTATTGATAGAGTTTATTGAAGACGCGCGGCGTGAAGGTGCCGAATTAACAGAAGCCATTTTAATGGCATGCTCTGCCCGCTTCCGTCCGATCCTGCTTACTTCGCTAACTGCGATCGTCGGGATGATACCGATTGCTACGATGGGAGAAATTCTATTCAAGCCATTGGCAGCGACTATTATATTCGGACTGATTTTTTCAACCATTTTAACATTGTTTGTAGTTCCGACTCTTTATATGGTCGTAGCTCAACTGAAGCTAAAACGGAAGCAAAAGAAGGAAATGCATACAAATAACGATAGCTCATTGTCTTTGTAATTGATACAAAAGAGAGATCGGCCATAGCTTTGCTTGAGCACTACCCGATCGTACATTAGCCTGTTGCCCTAATGTACGATTTTTTCCTTTTATGAGCGTACTACAATGAACAGTAAGGAAGAAAAGTATTAAAAATCAAAAGCGATTTTATACGATGCCAAAGGAGAGAGTCGTATGGCTGAAAACGAGCAGCACGGTCGCATTCTAATATCAGATGATGTTGTATCCCAAATTACTGGTGTAGCCGCATTGAAGACTCCAGGAATTTCAGCAATTTACGGAGGGTTTTCGAAAGAAGCAAACAAACGTATGAATGAAAAAAATATTAAAAAAGGGATCTCAGTAAAAATTAGTTCGGATGAAACAACTATTGATCTAAAAGTTGTCGTTGATTACGGATGTCCTATCCATACAGTGGCCAGAGAGTTACAACAAAATGTAATGAAGGATGTGATTAATATGACAGGGTTATCCATTGTTGTGGTGAACGTCAAGGTGACGGGAATTGCTATTCAAGATAGTTAACTTTGCGAGGGATCCAGACCTAAATTCCCGTTCTAGTCTGTTGTTTATCCAAACGTGCATGAATGACCTAACCTCATGCACGTTTTTTTTATATAAAATTGACTTAGCGTATGTACTGTATACCTGTCGTGTTAATATCGGATATATGGTTATTGAGTCTAAGATCCTTAATTACCTAAAATCATAAAAAACTGCACAATGAATAGCCATCAAGGGAAGTATGTTTCCTACACATGATGAACCTGTACGTCATATAATTCTGTTTAAAAAAGAAGAAGGTAAGACAAGAGACCTGACTTACCTTCTTCTTTCGATAATTAGGTCTGAGACTCGCGCAGCTTTTTCTCCTTTTCAAGAAAAAAGTTATAGAGCGCGCCATAGAGGTTTGCGTCGCTTCGATAAGTACATTGAGTAATCTTCGGATTCGCCATGTGCAGTGGATTTACTCTCTTGATCTCTCCAAGAGCCCAATCCAGACGCTCAATCAATATGGTTTGGGCGCTAATCCCCCACCGATGGCAAATAATTCTGGGTCGAGAATATACTGAAGGTTCATAACGTGTACAGCTACCTCTAGGCAGTATTCATCAGGCTTTCTTCCTATCAGCGCGAACTTTGGATTAAAATCAGTGGCTGAGCCTTATTTGAAGCGACTGGCTCAGGAAGTTGAACAGTTGGTATTTTTGGCACAATACCAGGAGCAATATTTGAAGCTCTCATTTATTTTTGGCATTCACAGTTCGAACATACTTCAGTATCGTCTAGAATGGGGAGTTCTCCAACCGATTCATATAGGTGCTAGCGGAAAGACCATTTTAGCCTTTTTATCTGATGACAAGATAAGCGAAGTCCTTGAGCAAGAAGGAGTATCAACCAATGACATTCAACAAATGTGGACGTAAATCGAGAAAATAGGAAATATTGGATATTCATATACCTATACCTATAGCGAACGTAAGAATGAGTCCATCGGCATTGGGGCACCTATATTTGATGAACGAACCACGTAGTGGGGAGTATCATCTGCGCAATTCCTCTTAGTCTTTATAAAGAGGAATTGCGCAGATTACTATAAACAAAATTTTAGAGGCAGCAAGAGAAATTTCCTATCATCTTGGACTAAATGAAACAGTTGAAACAAAGAATGGCGGAACCCGTTGATCTGATACATATGTATACGATAAGAATTTGGGACGCAGATTTGCGTAAGCAAATCGAAGCTTAGATTTCAGTACTTAAAATCATGTAGGGAAACATAAATCTAACACCTTTAGAAGTCATTAAATAGCAGCTTTTTGTGTATAAAGTATCGACAAAACGAGTAGTTTTCTAATAAATCGGTTGATATTCGTCTTTTTCCGTTCCTATGCCTATCACAAAAAGTTATCCGGCGCAGTTATTTACGTACTGCGCCTATTGGTTTTAAAGAAGTTTGGAAAAAATGAACAAGTGGAACAGAATGATGGTAACGCTGGAGGTTACCGTCTAAGAAGCTCCTCCAACCAGAGTTCCAACCGAAATACTTGTCAGGTGTCTGCTGCTGACTGAGGAACTTCATCAACGGTTACAATGCCCATTACTGTTAAAAGTCTGTCATCTCAGCCTAAACTATGATAATTCTTCAGGTGATGTAACTCCTGTTGACGATATCAGTTTTGCAGTGCCCAAGGGGGAGATACTTGATAATATCGGCAAGTCTGGAAGTGGTAAAAGTGTTACTTCATTGGCTTGCTAAACTTGCTGGGCGCAGCCGGAAAATTCAGCGCGGACAATTGGATTTCAAAGGCAGGGAGATTCTCGACTGGGTGATGCAACAGTCATAAAGGAAAGAAATTTCTTTTATATTCCAAAAACCAATGACTTCACTTAATCCTTTGTTCACCATACGAAACCAGTTAGTCGAAATGATTATGCTCCATTTGCAATTGAAGAAGAAAGCTGCAACTCATATTGCCATTCAGATGCTGGACAAGGTGGGAATTAGAGAGTGTCTATTATAGAAATCAAGGAGTGATTAGCCGTATGAACTGGATCGAATCATTACAGATGGCTATTCATTATATGGAGACCATTTACTCGAAAAACGTTTGAGCAGATCTTTTCATTGGACATCAGATCCTATAATCTTGGGAGGTACCCAAGTCAGAATGCTGGACTGTACTAGATCTTGTTGAAGAGCATTAAAGACTACTCCAACTCAATTGAAAATTGATATAACCATTCGTCAATGCTGTGGTCAGGTACATTTAAAGCACGGTAGGTCGCTGGAACATCCGGGTATCCCCCTACATCTTCCTGACTATCAATTATCTTTCCTCGACCAGTCAGAAAATCGGAGATAATTCGTTGATCTGTTGCATCCCGGTCCTCCGGTCTTGCTCCTGCATGCTCAGTGACCTCCTTTACTACTTCGGAGGCAGCTAGTGCTTCAAGTCCTTCAACCCAAACAGGTGGATTGTCAAGTTCCTTGATTCCGCCAAAAGTCAGCGGGACTGACTTGCCATTACGGTCATAAGCAAGATTATCTTTGAGATAAGCCCAGCCGCTTTTACTGTTCGTTCCGACAATTCCTAACCCTTTAATCGTATCTACTCCATGCCGCATGTAATTCCCGACGATACTGACTCTAGGGCCTTCCGGTTCGATCCCCGTGTCCGTCCATTCATTCTCCACGAATCCGAGTCGAATTGCCCATTTTCCTGGATTATAAATAACATTGTTAACAATTACGCCCGTCGTGAATGCTTTGAACCATGGATTACGTTCCATGTTATGAGCATAAAGATTTCCGATGACCGCTACATCCTGGACGTAATCATGAACGAGCGTGCCCATGGAATGAGGGCCCTTCTCATGAACGGAATTATACAGGCCCTCGGCGATAATACTATTGCTGAGAGTTACACGGCGGCTAGTCGCTTGAGTTCCGCTGGTACGTGGACCTGAAAAGGACATGTTCTCATCCACTCCCCAAGAAAAGGAGCAGTGGTCAATGACAATGTTATAAGCAGAGGCTCCATAAGTGGATACATCTGGCTCAAAGCCTACGCCTTGGGCGCTGTTACCGTTGCCCATTCGAAACCGGACATGCTGCATTAACACATCATGCGTTTTGATTTGCATACCTCCCTGAATGAATGTAATGCCAGGGGAGGGGGCCGTCTGACCTGCGATGGTCACGTAGGGTTCTCTCAGCTCGAGACGCTTCTTTTCTAGATTTATGACACCGCCGACTTCAAATACAATAATCCGCGGTCCCTTGGCTTCTAATGCCGCTCGAAATGAGCCTGGGCCGTCATTGTTCAGATTGGTCACCTTGATTACCTTTCCGCCTCGGCCTGCTGGAGTGTCAGTCCCGTATCCCACGGCTCCCGGGAACACGGGTTGGGCTCCAGCTTGGCTAGCTGCTACAGCCCCCATCATCCATACGCACAACAACAACATACATAAGCCCACCTTACATCCTTGTTGCAAACAGCTTCGTACATTCATTTAGAAAATTCCTCCTTTTTTTCTCATGCTAAGGATAATATATATATCCTAATATAGCTTTTTTTGAAAGTGGTTCCAACTATTTCAGCATAAAAAGATTTGAATCAGCCGTTTTTGTCGAATCTATCGCTGGCTGTATCAGGCCGCCTTGCCCAAGCGAATATGGAGGTGCTACGGAACAAAGTTAAGCGGAGGATGTCTGTTAATAATTACTCTAAAAAAGAAAGGGATTTAGTAGGCTTGAGAAAAAATCTTTTTAAAGTTACTTTAATAATTTTAAGTATAATCATATCTATTATTTTGTTATTTATTGTTTATGTGACACAAGTTGAAAAACGCAGTATTCAAAGCAAGGTAATAGAAATATCTATGTCTTTAAGCGGATTAAAGAATGAGCCTACACAATTCAAGGAAGCTGCAAT
Source organism: Paenibacillus sp. FSL P2-0173 (assembly GCF_038008045.1). Classification (NCBI taxonomy): domain Bacteria; kingdom Bacillati; phylum Bacillota; class Bacilli; order Caryophanales; family Paenibacillaceae; genus Paenibacillus; species Paenibacillus sp. FSL P2-0173. The sequence continues at coordinate 233,653 of NZ_JBBOYK010000001.1, read as the reverse complement.
TAATAATAATGAAAAGCCATATATTATTCCGAAGGACGTAAAATTTACAGCTAATGTTGAGTTGCAAACAATTGATAATATGGAAGTATTCTCTCTAAGTAATAAAGATCAGAAAAGTGAAAAGCGGTAAGAAATGGGCTGGGCACACCAATACAAGTAATCAAATGAATTGATAAAGAAAAGGATTGAGATATTACGAATGCTTGGGTAGTTCAGCAAAGTATTGGACAAACAGACTGGTTAGAGCCCGTAACCGAGGAAGTGTATATAATAAACTCTAATAAAAAATGAAAAAAACACTAAAACAACGGCAGCCGATCGTCTGCTGTTGTTTTAGTGTTTCGTTGTATACTGTAACCTTTATGGAAAAGGGAAACTGCCTCTTTCTTGACAGAACAGCTATTCGCGCTCAAAAGGCTGCAGATATAAGGATGACGAGAACTACCCTTTCTAACAAGGACCCAACTTGCGTAGCCATGACTTGCGGTGATAGGGCATTCCATTTCGAATCCACCATTCAATGACCCCTACATAAGCAATCCCAGCATATTGCAATATCACATCTTCGAATAAATCCGTGTCTGAGATCATCAAAAATTCTTTTAATATTATCTCTAAGTAAATATACTGTGTTGACCCTATTCCGAGTTGGTCGAAAGGAAGGGTTGTTGTCATAGGAGATGCGCACACACAATAAACCCGAATACTGGATATGGAAGCTCAGTGGCCTTGGAAGACGCGCTATACTTAGCGAAGATGTTACAGAAACATCATTATACCGACGTATTTCGAAACGAATCGTAAAGATCGTATAAAGGCTATTCAGGATACCGTAAAAACCTTTGATGTAAATAAAGGGTTTGATTTTAGTAATGGTTTTGATATTGGTATGTTTAGTGGAACCGGCATTGATCCAGAATACAAGGTTTATTGGAATAATTAATCCCCGAGTTTTCATAATTGGCCAATACCTCCATAGCTGTGGAGGTTATTTGGTTTGATCGGAAAAAGGATAGCATGAACAAAACGTTTGTCAATTTGTCTACTCTCAATAATTTTTACAATGTACTCTTCATGAATAACACGGAGATCCACGTGCAATCCTCAAGAATTTCTTCATAAAGAGTTCATTTCTTAATGATATGGGTGACATGAGGCACTTTAGCGATGCAGGCTGGATAAGAACATAGTCCCAAAATAATAAAAGTTGCAATTGAATTTTTTTTGGTTTACAATACACACAAATGATACAATATTCTATCAATAAATAAAGTTTTATTTCATTTTTAGCTTTGAGAGGAATGATGAAGGTGTAAAAAAGAAAGGTAATCCCCTAATCCCCGAGCTTATGAACCACATTAGTTGACGAAATCAAGCGGTCTACGTTTTTCGGGATGAACTAGGCCGTTTAAAGATAAATACTTTATTATAAGTTATTTATGTATGATGTGACAGCAGGATTGGGATGATTCTAATAATGACAGTTAAGGAGAGATTTTCATGGCATGGTTGTTTCTTATTGTTGGAGGAATTTTAGAGATAGGTTGGGCCTTAGGTTTGGCATTTTCAGATGGGTTTACAAAAATAGAAATTGTAATCCCTACTGTCATTCTAATGGTTGGAAGCTTCTATTTTTTTGCGAAATCCATAAAAATCCTACCTGTATCTACAGCCTATGCAGTTTTTACGGGACTTGGTTCTTTTGGTACCGCTCTTGTTGGAATGATTTTTTTAGGAGATAAAGTAAGTGCACTTAAAATAATGTTAGTGTGTACGCTGATTTTTTGTATTATAGGTCTAAAGTTAGTATCTAATCAACCAAAAGAAGAAGCAGGTGTATAGAATATGAGTTGGTTCTTTTTAGTTCTAGCAGGTTTATTTGAAGTTGGTGGGGTCATATTTTTGAAATTTTCAGAAGGTTTCACTAAACTGAAGCATACATTAACTTTCGCTTTGTTTCTCGGGTTAAGTTTTATTTTTCTTTCTTTGTCTTTAAGAGAAATTCCAATCAGTATTGGCTACGGGATCTGGACAGGTATTGGTGCCTCAGGAAGTGTACTGTTAGGTATGTATGTTTTCAAAGAGCCTAAGAATGTTAAAAAATTAGCATTCGTTGGCGGAATTATCTTTAGTATAGTTGGATTAAAGTTAGTATCCTAGCAATTAAAAAAACCAATAAATTTGAGGTGTGATTCCTGTTATACTTTCAAGTGAACCACTATTGAATGCAAAAAACATTTGCTCACCAAGAGGTGCGATATGAAGAAGCAAGAACTTACGTCAATTAAGCAAATACGATTGAATACTATTTTAGATGAAGCGACTAAGTGCTTGATTGAGAAGCCGAGTGCTTCCATGCATGAGATTGCCGAATCTGCAGGAATCGGCATTGCAACCTTGCATCGTTATGTTGAGAGCCGGGAACAATTGATGATTTATTTAGGGTTTCGTGCTATAGAAGTTGTTGCAGAGACTACGAAAGATATCAGGTTGGATGAAGAGAATTACGAAACCTATATTCCTGAGCTCATTGAGGCCTTGATTCCACTCGGTGATAAAATTTATTTTCTGAACCATGATGCTAGCGTCAATGCTAACAAAGAAATCGAGGAAGAAGATGAGAAGTTAAGAGAACCTATACTGCATGCAATTGGGTTTCTGCAACAGAAAGGGTATTTTCGTGAAAATATTGACAAGAACTGGATTGTCAATGTACTGTACTCACTTCTATTTCTTACTTGGCAGCAAGTAGTCGAAGGGAATATTGCCAGAAATTCCGCAGCTGAGTTGGTTGTGAATACTTTTTATCATGGTTTTAAAGAGCATAAATTGTAAGTGCACAGTGCTTAACAATGATACAATTTAGTTTCAAAAGATACATTATATATCATTCACAGGGAAGTAAACTTCTCTAATCAAGTATTGAAGGCGGGGATGATGTATGTTCATTGAAAATGCGATGGGGAAAATCAATATATCCAAACAAATTATTTCTAAAATTACTCTCAAATCAGCAAATGCTATTACCGGGATCACGTGTACATCAAATGGAATTATTGAAAATATTACTAGTCGCTTCGGCGGAAACAGTAGTCAAAATGGCATTGAGTTAAAGGAAACCGCTACGGGACTCGATATTCACTTATGCATAACCATTCAACACCGATTAAAAGTGCCAGAAGTCTGTAAGGTACTTCAATCGAATGTTAAGGAAGCTGTTGAAAATTTCACTGGAGTAAGCATTGACCGCGTTAATGTAACTATTGTGGGGGTATCCATTGATTGATCTCATACGGGAAACGTTAACCATTCATCAAACGAGAAGGTAGCCGATCAACTTGATCGACTACCTTTATCCGTTTTTTCTTGTATAAGAATCATTAGTAGGGGCGAACGGTTGTGGACAAGAGCATACATCTTGAAGTTATCCTAGATGTATGCGAGGTGCGGATAAGGGATAACTGTTTGTTGGGTCCTGGCGTTCATGTCTATACGGCACCACACCCCATAGATCCATATGAACGAATTAAAGACCCTGAAAATGGAGCACCTGTTTCTATTGGCAACAATGTTTGGGTATGCGGAAGAGCTGTGTCGATTGGTCATAAAGTAATCGTCGCATCAGGAGGGGGGAATCCTGCCAAAGAGATCCGCTCGATAAATCTGAGTGAGGATCTTAACTAAGAAGAAATATATTTAGTCTCATATAGATGTAAGATTTAAATTGAAGAGCTATATCCAAGACAGGATTGAACCATGAGGTTTGAGAATCTTTCATGTGAGTGATTGATTCAACTTCAGAAGGAATATGCAACGAAGCTCCTCTGCCACGGACTGGCTTAGCCCTAATCGACGATCCGGCGGTTATAACCATTCAGATCAATAATGAGGATTCGGTCTTTAAGGGCACGGAAGATATAAAGGATACGAAGGGCATCGTACCGTACCGACAGGAGTTGCAACGCCGCTTTAACCGGTACCTGCTTGCCAAATATGATACAAGGAAGAATCTGTCCGATGCCTGGACATTTAATGGCGTCTGTGCTCTAGGCACAGAGGAAGATCCGGAGGAGGGCACCGTGCTTTTCCCGGAGGGAGATTTCTATCAGGTTCAGAATAACCCTATGGGTGAATGGACAGGTATAGAGAGCCCCGCACGCTATGCCGATTTCACAGAATTCGGCATTTATATTAACCGTCGGTATTATGGCACAATGATTGACCATGTTCGCTCTCTGGGGGCGAAAGTACCCATTGTGACTAGCAACCTATTAAACGGCGCTGCGGATGTTTATTCCCATGCTGACGACGACTTGATGGAGAACAATACCTACTTCAACCATCCGATACCTCCCTTCGACGAGGCTAAGCCGAAAGTGGCAGATATGCGGGAATATGTAATGTAACTTCCAATCCATTGACCGTTCATAAGGACAGCTTGTTTCTTCGCACTAACATGCTTCCGATGGCCAGCACGGCAGTGGTGGCGGGCAACCCCTTTATCTTGAGCGAGTGGAACGAGTATGGTGTTAACCCGTTCCACTCCACGGCGTTCATTTCGATGGCAGCCTATGCCTGTCTGAACGACTGGGATGGTCTCATCGTTTATTGCTATCATACGTCTGAAAGCTGGAACGACCAGCCTGCCGATGAGATTACCAACATATTTGATGCTTACAACGATCCATCCCTGATCTGTCAGTTCGGTTTTATGGCCGCATTGTTTCTCGGGGACCTCGTGCGTCCGGCGGAGCACCGGGTGGATCTGGTCTTCACGCAGAACGATCTGAAGACCCTGCCGCCAGCTTTCAGTATGCCGAACGCCTATCTCCCTTACATTACAAGCCTGCGCAACGTATTCTTGGATCAAGGGGATGCCTATACCGGTGACGCAGACGTTGCTGTTACCGCCGGATTTGTAAAAAATGGCGATCTTTCTCAGGCTAAACGCGCCGTATATTACGCCTGGTCTCCATATCGGGACGCCCTGCGGCACGCGAACGGCGAAGGGCGGCTGGAGCGTCTTGCCGCGAAGGCAGATGAAGAACTGCCCGGAGCGAAGCTGGGCGACAGGATCCTGGTCTTCAATGAGATTGCTCCCTTGGCTGGCGAAGGCGATTACACTACGTTTGCCGCAAACCTGGATGTCGCGCTCAAGCGTTGGGGCCTTCTGCCCGACGACCGAGGACTCGTGGGCAGTGCCCTCGTCTCCGATACCGGTGAATTGGCCTTTGATCCGAAGGCAGGCACCTTCCGCATCCGCACCGAAGGCTGTCCTTACTTCAGCGGCGATCCTTCGAACGGCATCGCGTTGACAAAGGATATTTCCCTTTCTCTTATCAACCATCGCATCTCAGCGGCATTGCTGCCTGTAAAAGGCACTTCCGTAGAATGCTCAGAAACCTACCTTTTGATGGTCCTCGGCCACACCGGCATGGACGAAACCATCTTTACCACGGAAGGCTTATTTACGACTGTCGATTTTCAGGGGAAGCTGTACGCGGACACCCCGGAAGGAACCTTGTTCGTGCGCTGCAAGTCCGCAACGCTTACTGCTCTGGACACGGTGGGCACGCCAATCGCCAGCATCGAATGCGCTCCTGCTCATGACGGCGTGACCTTCGTTCTGGACGGAACAATCCCTGCTGTCCATTTCCTGCTGGAAAGGAAATAAGGCTAGAGGTAAAAAGTTCAATGCAGCAAAAGGCAATTTTACCGATTATTTCGTGAGCGTTGCGAGATGTAGTAGGCCGTTATAGTGCACGGATTTAAAATAGGAGGAATCGAAGCCGGTGGTGAACCATCGGCTTTCTTATTATTAGCGTGGCCAGTCAAGCTAGACACAACCAGCTTATTAGTGTCCAACCGGGGCAAGAGCCGAGTCGCCTAGAAGCTTCGGCATCTGGAACATTCAAGAGCTGATTCAGCTGAACTTTGGGCCGCTGTATGGATTATCTTTTACCGGCCTTCCTGGTAAGGGAACCACTGTGTGAGTACATATTCCAAAGTTAAGGGGAAAGTAAGCGCTAACATAAGATCTCAAAGGAAATCGAAACTTTTCCCCGTAGGTGCTGGCTTTGAAGCCTACTACAATAAAGGAGGACACAGAGAAACATACTGAAGGAGGCTGCTTATGAGTTCGAAAATAGAGGAGGTTGCGGTGCGGACCCCCAAAAAGGTTAAATGGTTGTCCCCACTACAGGAGCTAAGGAAAAACTGGGTGCTATATGCGATGTTCATCCCGATTGCTGTTTTTTTTATCATCTTTGCCTATATACCGATGACAGGCATCATTATGGCTTTTAAGGAATTCAACTATAGGGATGGCATCTTCATGAGTCCATGGAACGGACTGGAGAATTTCGAATATTTTTTTCAATCCGGCAAGGCATGGCTTGTGACCAAGAATACCATCATGTACAATCTGATGTTTCTGGGATTTTATACGTTCTTCTCAATTTTAGCCGCGGTGCTGATCTCGGAGACATACAACAAATTTTTCAAAAAGGCTACCCAAACTTTTATGTTTCTGCCTTATTTTATTTCCTGGGTTACAGTGTCCGCATTTGTGTATAATTTTCTGAATTATGAATTCGGAATTGTAAACGTTTTCCTGAGGAATATCGGGTTTGAAGCTATAGACATCTATTCGTCTGGCGGCTATTGGTATCTTCTGCTCCCGCTGCTATACGTGTGGAAGTGGGTTGGCTTTGGCAGTGTCCTATATCTAGCGGCAATTGTAGGGATTGATCAGGAGATTTATGAAGCAGCAACAATTGACGGCGCTAGCCGTTTTCAAAAAATCATGAAAATCACGCTTCCTTTGCTCAAGCCTACAGTGGTAGTGCTGATTCTGTTGGGGCTAGGAAGGATTATGCGCGGCGAGTTCGATATGTTCTACCAACTGATCGGCAACAACGGCGCGCTGATGAATTCCACAGATATTGTTGATACATTGGTGTTCCGCTCGCTGATGGGCACGCAGGATTTTGGCATGGCTTCTTCGGTGGGGCTCTATCAATCGGTACTCACACTGATTATTATCCTGTTCGCTAACTACCTTGTCCGCCGCTATGACAAGGATAACGCACTGTTCTAACTTGACCATAAGAAAGGAGGAATCTTTATGACAAAAAACAAATTGAATTCGGCGCCCGTCTTTAAGGCCTTCTCATACATTGTTGTCTCGCTTATCGCAGTTCTATGTTTGATGCCTTTTATCGTTCTAATCTCCGGCTCTATTTCGGAAGAAGGGCAGGTTTTAGCCAAGGGTTATTCCTTTCTGCCACGCGGCTTTTCGTTGGATGCCTATGCCTACATCTTCCGCAATCCCGGTGAGATTCTTTCTGCTTACCGCGTCTCGCTGATCGTGGCGGTGGTTGGAACGGTGCTTTCGCTGCTGTTCTCCACGATGGCGGCCTATGTAATGTACCGTAAGGAAGTAAAGTACCGGAATAAACTAGCGTTTTTTCTGTTCTTCACCACATTGTTTAACGGTGGATTGGCCCCTTATTTCATCTGGATCACCAGTTATTTGCATCTGAAGAACACTCTTGCAGTACTAATTTTGCTCCCCATGTTCAATGTTATGTATGTGCTGATTCTGCGCAGCTTCATACAGGGCTCTGTGCCAGAGCCGCTAGTGGAATCGGCCAAAATTGACGGGGCGGGAGACTTTCGGATTTTTTGGCAGATGGTGTTGCCGCTCTGCAAGCCCGCACTCGCTTCTATTGGTTTGTTCACCATTCTGGCCTACTGGAATGACTGGTGGACCCCGATGATGTTCACTGACAAGGAGCAATACGTGCCATTGCAATATTTACTCTATAAAATGTTGTCTTCAATGAACATGTCTGCGGCTATGGCCCAACATATGTCGGCTCTTGACACGCCTAAAGAAACGTTCAAGCTTGCTATGACAGTGATTGCTACAGGACCAATTGTGATTCTGTTTCCGTTCCTTCAGCAGTATTTCGTAAAAGGTATTACAATTGGCGCCGTAAAAGGGTAAACCCTACTGTGCGGATGCAGAGGCAATACGTTTGTGAATCCTGCATAAATGGGGATTTATATATAATTGCGATTTTCAGAGGGGGAATAAGAGTGAGAAAAGTAAAGAAAAAAGTTATGTTGATCCTGACAACGTTGCTGTCACTGACGATGCTGCTGTCTGCCTGCTCGAGTAGCAACGATGCCGCCACAAGGCCAGAACCGAATCAGAAAGAGGAGGTTGTGCTGAAGGGTTACCTGCTCGGTGAAGCACCGAAGGGTATGCCGGCTGTGCTCGCGAAGCTCAATGAAAAGCTGAAAAAAGACATCAATGCCACCATTGATCTGAATTACATCGGCTGGGGGGATGTGCAGTCGAAGTATCCATTGTTGTTGGCCTCAGGCGAAGATGTGGATTTTATCTTTTCGGCAGATTGGAATTATTATGTCGAACAAGCGAATAAAGGAGCCTTTTATGAACTTAAGCCTGAGGATATAGCCAAATATATGCCGAAGAAATCGGCTGCTATTGATCCTACAGCTTGGGAAGAGGCCAAGATTAACGGTAAAATCTTTATGATTCCAAAAACCACTCCGGACAGCAATGTCTTTGTGGCTGTACTACGCAAGGATATTATGGCGGAAGCAGGCCTTACCGAGGTGAAGAGCCTCTCTGAAATTGGTCCTTATCTGGAAGCTGTTAAGAAAAACCATCCGAATATGATCGGCCTAAACCTGGACTCTCAGGTTGATCTTCCGACACCGTATCAACAGCTGATGCGTGATAAAATTGGCTATACAGGCGGTCCTTTCGGAGGCGGTCCTTTGGCTCAAGGAGTAGCTTACGATTTTACAGATCCGACTGGGAAAATCTACAGCATGGTAGAGGAGCCTTACCTAAGCGCACAAAGATATGCTGCCGGCATCATGAAGGACTGGTATGACAAAGGTTATGTTAACAAAAATCCATATTCAAATAAGATCCGCTCCAAGGATAATTTTGTGGAAGGCAAATCTGCGGTAGCGTTTGGCAACAGCATAGATATTGCATCCACCCTAGAAGCTGCTCAAGCGAAAGGAATTGAAACCTATATCATTCCGTCCTTGATGCCAAATGGTAAGGTCCCAATTGGAAATTATATAGGAGCTGGAATTTCCATTGCGGCCAATTCCAAAAATCCGGAACGTGTGATGCAGGCGTTCGACCTTATTATGGAAGATCCTTCTTATGTGTATTTGACTTATTTCGGGATCGAAGGCAAGAACTACGTCATCACACCAGACGATAAAATCGGGCTGCCGGAAGGGATAACAGCCGATACAAATACCTATCCTCCGGATGCTGCGGGCTTCTGGTTCGTAAATAAGGCTTTGTTTAAGCCGATGAGTACTTGGCCACAGACTTATATTGACTTTTGGAAGAAACAGGACGAATATAATACCTCAGACTTCGCATTAAAAGGCTTTTCCTTCAACTCGGAGAATGTCAAGACGCAGATTGCAAACTTGGCCAATGCTTCGACACAATATGCCAATCCAATCTATATCGGCGCAGTCAAGGATGTAGACAAAGCATTTGACGAACTGGCCAAAAATCTGAACAGTGCTGGTCTGGATAAGGTCAAAGCAGAGGTGCAGACCCAGGCTGAAGAATTTCTGGCAAAGAAGAAATAACATTTGATCACCGTCGAATAGGGAAATGAATGAGTTACCGGTCATGGTACTTTTTGAAGAGCGCAGCAGGCAAGCTGCGCTTCTTTTGGCAGATGTTAGTATACGACGAACTGAGAGAATCGCTTGTAATAAATATCAAATGGAGAGTGAGAGATGATGAGTAATATTAGCTTAATGCCTCAGTTAAAGAAGGAAAATGGGATATTCAATTTGTATGTCGATGGAAATCCATTTATTGCACTGGCAGGGGAGATCCATAACTCCAGTGCCTCTGACTTGAACTATATGAAGCATAAGGTTTGGCCTCAACTTAGAGAATTACACTTAAATACAGTAATCGTACCGGTCTATTGGGAACTGATCGAACCGATGCAGGGGGAGTTTGACTTTCATCTTGTTGATGGAATTATTGAACAAGCCCAGGAAGAAAACCTGCGACTGGTATTCTTATGGTTCGGGTTATGGAAGAACGGAAAATCCTCATATGTTCCAAGCTGGGTTAAAAGGGACTACGAGACCTACTTTCGGGCGGTATATCAGAATAAAGAATCTTCCGATACGATATCGCCATTATGTGAGAAAGCCGTTGAAGCTGATGCGGCTGCGTTCAGATATTTCATGGCTCATCTGAAGAAAGTGGATGGAGATCGCCATACCGTTATCATGGTGCAAGTTGAGAATGAAATCGGATTCTTGGGCAGCGACCGTGATTACTCCGATCATGCGAACGAGCAATTCAACGACTCGATACCCGATGAATTGGCTGCGATTTTTGGCAAGGTAGGTTCATGGAAGGAGGCGTTTGCGGATGATGCGGAAGAATACTTTATGGCTTTTCATTACGCTCGGGCCATCGAACGAATCGCTAGCAGTGGTTCTGATGAGTACGCTCTTCCTATGTTCGTGAATGCATGGCTTGAGCAATTCCCATGGAAGCCCGGATCTTTTCCTAGCGGGGGGCCGATAGCAAAGGTCATGCAGATTTGGAAAGTGACGGCTCCGACCATCTGTCTTTATGCGCCGGATATTTATGTTCCCAATTTTGCCGAGGTTTGTGAGGAGTATACGGCCGGGAACGACAACCCCTTGTTTATTCCCGAAACTAGAAGAGACGTCGCTTCAGTGACAAACGTATTTTATGCGATTGGAAAACATAATGCCTTGTGTTTTTCTCCTTTTGGCATTGAAAGCATCTTTGCCCCTCCTTCAAAAGACAACGCAAATATCGAATTGGGTTTAGCTCTGAATATCGACTTTTCTGCCTTTGTTTCAAATGGAACCGGCCCCTACCTCGCACGCAGCTACGAGCTTCTCGGCAATATGCAGGCGATCATTCAGAAGTACCGCGGTACAGGAAAAATGACGGGATTTATTCAAAATCATGAGCCCGGCTGTATATTGTCTTTCACCAAATATGATTTGAAAGTAAACTATCAGCGCAGACAGGAAGGGAAACCGGTGTCAGGCGGCCTCGTAATCGAAGCGTCGGATAACGAATTTATTTTAGTCGGCATTGGATGTTCATTTGAATTTCTGCCTAAGCGCGGCGACACTTCCAAAGTGGACTACATTAGCATCGAGGAAGGAACGTTCGTTAAAGACAAATGGATCCGGGGGCGTGTTCTGAATGGGGACGAAGCCTCTTATAGATTAGCAGTCGGCAGCAATCCATCCGCCTTTTGTGTGGAAATGTATCAATACCGTTGAACAATTTGAATCTCTGCTAAGCTATTGATAACGATGTCGGAGTCATAATGAGAACCTAGGCAATGATGAATCCATAGAAGAAGACGGAGTGAAGGAATGAAGGGGATGGGAGCAGCGTTGTTGATATATAATGAATGAAAACGTCGTAGGGGAAGTGAGCACATCATGAGGCTGCTGATCGTAGAGGATGAAGAGAGAACCAGGGAAATGCTGTGCAAGCATATTGCCTGGGGGGAGTTGGGTATTAATGAGTTGGAAACGGCCCGCAATGGCATGATTGCTCTGGAGAGGTTCCAGAGCTTTCGTCCCGACATCGTGCTCTGTGATATCCGGATGCCGAAGATGGATGGTATAGAATTCGCGCAACAGCTTCGTAAGATTGATGTTTCATGCAAGCTATTGTTCCTGAGCGGATTCTCGGACAAGGAATATCTAATGTCAGCGATCCGGCTGAATGCTCTCGACTTTATTGAAAAGCCGATCAATCTAGATAAGGTGAGGGAGGCAGTTCGAGAGGCAGTGGAGTCCAGAAAAAAGGATAAGCAAAAACGAATGGAGGAGTGCCAACTGCAGGAGGCCTATGATGAAGGTCTGCCTTATCTGAGACAGGAGATGGTCCGCAAACTTATTTCAGTTCCTGATTCGCTCCATGTGTCGAAGGCTTTGGAGAGTAGAGAAACCTTTCTTTTGCCTCTGGAAGGACCGTATACTGTGCTTGCATCGTGCATGTACTGGCAGCCACCGCAATATCCCAAAGATCCGAGGCTAGTCCAAGAGGCAGTGTTGCGGGAGCTGAATATGAATAACAAGCTGGCTTCGCTGCAAGGCATCTGCGGTTTCGATTCACGGAATTTTTTAATCTTTATTCTGCCGGGGGTTTTCGGCTGCAGCTACCGGGAACAACGTAAGGTATTGGAGGATCTCTACGCCGAAGCGGCCGGGATCATAGGCAGCAATATCCGTTTCTGTATGGGGGTCGGAGAGTCGGTAAAAGAACAGTTGCAAATTCCGAATGCATACAGAACTGCTCTCGATGTGTGCAGTCTGCATTATTACAGCGAGGGTGATCGGCTAATCTTTGCCAATGCACTTGGTGGCAACCGATCACTTGCTACCGACTGGAACATGGTACGCAGTCTGCGCGGACTTCTGAAGCAGGGGGAACTGGAAGCTGCCCGCAGTCTTATTGTGAATTGGACCAAGCAGGCCAGGGCAGCACGTGATCTGAATATTGTCCGGCTCAAGGATTCCTATTTCCAACTCTTGCTGGTCATTCTCGATACAGCTGTGCAAATGGGGTTTACGGATACGGATGAGGACATGGAGCGGCGGTATATCTGGAAGGAGATTGACCGTGTTCCCGACCTGGCAAGCATGGAAAAATACATCCTCTCCTTCCTGGACTTGTTCCTGGTACCGCCGGAAGGGGAAGGTAGCTCGGCTAAAATGAGAGAGATTCTGCATTATATTCACAAGTACTTTCATGAAAGGGGTTTCACAATTCGAGATATTGCTGATCATGTGGACTTGAGCGAAACTTATCTCTGCTCCCTGTTCAAGAAGCAGAGAGGGGGCACCGTCAAGGAATATATCTCCTCGCTGCGAGTGGAAAAGGCCAAGGAACTACTTCTGGACAAGGAATTGAAGTTGTATGAGGTTGCAGAACGGACCGGCTTCACCGATGCCAATTACTTTACCACCTTTTTCAAAAAATGCGCAGGCTGCACGCCTTCGGAGTACCGGGAGAGGATGGCCAAATGAAACTGAAGTCCAGGAGAGCGTTCGCTGATTTTAGCATCCGGCATAAGCTGTTCGCTTCCTATATGCTGGTGATCATTATCCCGTTGGCCCTGCTGCTCTTCCTGCATCTGTTGTTAACCGCGAATGAAATGGAGAAGCAAGCGTTGACTTCGGCCCACAAAATGTTGGAGGAAACTAAATCCTACCTGCATTACCGTGCAGAGACAGTTAATGAAGTGTTGAACTTCATTGCCTTCAATGATACCGTTCAGACTCTGGTAGCCGAAGATCCGAGACGGTATGAGGATATCAATCTCTGGGGAACGGATGCCAGAAGGCTCGACCGGATACTGGCGAAATCCCGCTACAATTCGGATATTGAAACTGTCCAGCTCTATATGAAGCAGGGGCTTGCTTCAGCCACAGAAAGTCCCGACTATTTGAACATGGACAAATTGGAGAACAGCCTCTGGTTCAAGAACTTTATCGCTTCCCATTCCGTCTTCACCTGGCTGCCTTCCTCCTCTATTGAACAGGAAGAGGGCAGCGATGAAGTATCCGTCCTGCGAGTCATTCCAAATGCGCACAATATACAGGTGAGTGATGGCCTTGTGCGTGCCCGGATCTCGCAAAGCACAGTTCGTTCCGTGTTGGAACATGCTGTTGCCACTCCGTCTACCTCCGTAGTCTTATTCAATAACCGCGGTGATGTTCTAAGCACCTCTGGTGAATTTCTGTATACCTCCAAGGAATTTAAGGATATGCTGTCTCTGGTTCCGGCCGATGGGGAAATCGACACTATAGAGTTCAATGGGCAGCAAATCCTGCTTGGACTGGAGGCAATCCCTGAGACGGATATGAGTATAGCGATGATTGTGCCCTACTCGGACATACTGGAATCCAGCAACCGGATGCGCAATCGGCTGATCTTAATTTTTTTATTCATTATTCCCCTTACCTTTATTCTGTCCTTCGTTATTGCTGGTTCGGCAACCAAACGTCTCCGGCAGCTCATTCGGCATGTGCGCAAGGTCAAGGACGGCAATTTACGCATGTCACCGCTTCCAGCCAACCAAGATGAGATCGGAGAGCTAACAACTAATTTTAATATGATGGTGGAGAATGTATCGCGGTTGATGGAGGAGACCTACACGCTCGGGCGCGAAGTGAAGAACAAGGAGTTGAAGGCACTGCAGGCACAGATTAACCCGCATTTTCTTTACAATACCCTGGATCTAATCAATGTTATGGCTATTGAATCCGGTAATGAGGAGATATCCAAAGTAGTAGACCGGCTGGCTTTGTTCTATCGTTTGAGCCTGTCGAACGGCAGTGAGACCGTCACTTTGGAGAGTGAACTGCGGCATATTGAATCCTATGTGTCGATCCAAAACATGCGATTTAATAGTGCGATTACACTGAGCTTGAAGGTTTCACCGCTGCTGCTGGGCTGTGAGGTGCCCAAAATCATGCTGCAGCCCTTAATCGAGAATGCGATTCTGCACGGCATTTTAGAGAAAGATTCGGAGACGGGCATAATCCAGGTATCCGCTATGGAGGAGAAGGGCGATCTGGTCGTGGAGATCAGCGATGACGGCATCGGCATGGTGGAAGCAGTAGTGGAGGCTTTGTTAATCAGGCCTGTTAGCAAAACCACGGGCGGGTTTGGCATCAAGAACATTCAAGAGCGGATTCAACTGAACTATGGGTCGTTGTACGGATTGTCCTTTACCAGCCTACCTGGTGAAGGAACCACTGTATGGATCCGCCTTCCCAAGTCAATCAAAAAGTAAGCGCTTAAAAAAACGAAGAAAATCAAAACTTTCCCCCGTAGAGTGCTGGTCCTGCAAAGTTTTACAATAAGTAGAAAGAAGTATGTACATGGTTATTTCTTAAGGCTCCCTAACCCTGCGAGGCTGTCAGTACACATAAAGTCGTGGAATGAATAACGAAACGTCGTTCAAGGAGTAGAGCTGGCTTTCAGGCTCAGAGTAAACTTGAGTTAAAACATCTTCACAGTTGATGGAAACTTTAATTTTTTGGGGGGAAGAATGATGATTTACAAAGATGCCAGTAAATTTATTCATGAGAGAGTCGAAGATTTAATTGGAAGAATGACACTGCAGGAGAAAGTGGCCCAGTTAACTTGTGCAAATTCATATGGTGGAGAAACCGTGTATGATACTAGACACGGTAAATTAAAAGATGGCATTGGTACCATCAGTTATTTAAACGACTCCCTAACGGGTGACAATAAGAAGGATAAGGAGACAATAAAGGGCATACAAAAGTTTCTTGTTGAAGAAACCAGATTAGGTATCCCTGCGCTGTTTCATAGTGAAGGGATAGCAGGGGCGCAGATCCCAGGCGCAACTACTTTTCCGCAGTCTCTTAATCTTGCTTCTGCCTGGGAGCCGGCGTTAGCACAAAAAATGGGTGAGGTCGTCAAAAAACAACTAAGGGCATATGGATTCAAGGCTGTGCATTCCCCCCTGTTCGACTTGGGACGGGATCCGAGATTCGGAAGAATCGGCGAAACCTATGGAGAAGACCCCTATTTAGTTGCGCAAATGGGCGTGGCGTTCGTCAAAGGCGTCCAAGGTGATCATGAGATCATGGCTGCCGCTAAGCACTTTGTCGGTTATGGTAATGCTGAAGGGGGAAGAGGCGGCGGAGAACAGCAAGTCGACGAGCGAAGATTGTTGGATAGTTATTGCTTCCCCTTTGAAGCGGCTATTCATGAGGCGGACGTGAAAGCGATCATGAATAGTTATGGGATTTTAAATGACCAGGCTGTGTCTACGTCAAAGTGGCTGCTTACCGATATTCTGAGAGACAAGTTGGGATTTAATGGCTTGGTTGTGGCTGATTATGGCAGTATCACGCATGCAACATTACGGTATAGAGTGGCAGAAGATCATAAAGAGGCAGGCATTCTGGCACTTAAAGCCGGACTAGATGTGGAACAACCCGGCAATCAATGTTACCAGCATTTAATAAAAGCGGTTGAATCAGGCGAACTGGAAGAGGCCTATATAGACAATTCCGTAAGACGAGTTCTTGAGACCAAATTCAGGTTAGGGCTATTTGAGAATCCTTATGATGATGGCGATTTTTTTTATGAAATTAAAAAAGCGGAGAATGTGGAGTTATCACGGGAGATTGCGGAGAAATCGATGGTATTGGTAAAAAATGAGGACAATATTCTGCCGCTCAAAAAGAGCCTGAAAGTAGCACTGATCGGCCCCGCCTCAGACACCAAAACCAACTTCTTTGGCGGTTATTCATCGGTAGGATCGGCCAGCACAAGAAGTAGCGATTTCGACAAATCCGAAGAAGACAGCTTCCTGAGAATGCTTTATACAGGGGCAATAACCGACGATAAAGAGTCATTAAAGTCGATGGGAATTGAATTTGATGACCAGCCCACCCCAGAACAAAGAGAAATCATTATGAATATGATCAGACAGAATTTAGCTTCTGAAGATTCCTCGAAAAGAGTCTATAAAACGAATGAAGAATTTGTTCAAATGTTCTACCCGGATTGTAAATCGGTAAAAGATGTGTTGGAGAAAGAGCTTGGGAAAGAACATGTGCTGCACGCCAAAGGCTGCAATATCTCCAAACCTATCGACAGAGGGATTGAAGCGGTAAAAGCTGTGGTGCAACAGGCGGATATCGTCATTGCCGTATTAGGTGGTAAAGAAAGCATGATTGATCCTGAAGCGACTTGCGGTGAAAACAAAGATAATCACAACATTGGTCTTGAAAATTCTCAACTGGAAATGATGGCAGAAGTATTTAAGTTGAATAAACCGGTGATTTCAATTATTGTTGATGGCCGTCCATTACCTACTCCATTGGTAAGCGAATACAGTAAAGCAGTCCTTTATTCGTGGCTGCCTGCACAGTCTGGAGCCGAAGCCATTATGAATATCCTTACCGGACAGAAGAACCCTAGTGGAAAGCTGCCGGTGACTATTGTCAAAGAAGCAGGTCAGATTCCCATGTATAACAGCAGACTACCGCTCTATGTTGAAATGAATGAATGGGCTGAATATATCGACCCCACCCAAAATAAACCGTTATATCCATTTGGTCATGGATTAAGTTATACGCAATTTGAATACGGTGACCTGGAACACGACCGCTCGGTTCAAGTTGACGGAGAATTGAATATCTTATTTAAGCTGAGCAATGTGGGACAGATTGCCGGGGATGAAGTTGTACAGGTTTATATCCGGGATCGGGTGAGCAGTGTTGCAAGACCTGTGAAGCAACTGGTTGGATTTGCACGGATTAGCTTGGACATTAACGAAACAAAGAAGGTTTCTTTCAAGGTAAACATGAAGCAACTGGCATTTCATGACTTGAATATGAATCAAGTTGTGGAGCCAGGTAACATGGAAGTGTTTATAGGTGCCTCATCCCAAGATATTCGATTAAAAGGTACCTTTGAGATTATAGGTGAAAAAACTATTGTTGAACGAAAGGCATTTTCATCAAATGTAACGATTACAGAACTGTGAAAACTGAATTAGCAATTCCTCTATTTCCATAACCGTTTACTAGGAGTGAGAAAATGAAAGTAGATAAAATTCATCATTTTTCTGATAAAGGTAACTCTTGTATTATTAATACGCCACGGCCCCCGAGGCATTGGTACAATTATTTGTGGAGCGAGCAAGGATATTGCACACAAGTTTCCCAAATTGGGCATGGCCGAAGCTATTATATCAATTCAAAAGCAGACATGTGTATGATCAATAATCAGGATGCCAAATACCTGTACTTGCGCGATGATGACGCCAATGTGTACTGGAATATAGGGGAAGGCCCATTAAATGAAGAAGTCGAGGATTTCTCATGTGATCACAATATTGGATATTCCATTCTCCAATCACGAAAGAACGGCGTCCATGCTTCCTGGAAGCTTTTGGTCCCGCATGAAGGCTATAACGAGGTATGGGTAGTCAAGGTCAGGAATAATACGGATAAAGTTAAGAATATCAGCGTATTCTCTACCGTGAGCTTTGAGCTTGAAGGCTTTAATTACCCGCGGTATTACGAAATGTACAGGAGCTGTGAAACCTTCTTTGATGAGAGGCTGAACGGTATTTACTGCCAGTCCAAACATCCCTTCGCGCCCCATAACAGATACAACAGTTATATCGCCTGCTCGGAAACCGTCCACGCCTTTGATGGCAATCTGGGAGAGTTTTTGGGAGATCTGGGGTCATACACTAGGTTGGATGCCATGCCAGCACCGTTGTTCCAGCGGCCGGACGTTGTAGTGAAAGGGAGAGATTGTACGAATTCTTTAACTACGCTTGTCAACCTCGGTGGGGTCTTGCAGAACAAGCTGGTACTGGCAGCTGGTGAAGAGAAGGAGCTGTATTATGTGCTGGGCGTCAGTGAATCGTTGGAAGAAGCGGTTCAAACGATGGAGCAATACAGCAACAGGGACCGTATCGAACAAGCACTACTGGAAACAAAGGAGCACCAGAAGTGCAAATACGCTGGCCTCCATATTGTTACGCCTCATGAGAAGCTGAACGTGCTTATGAACGAATGGGTGAAAAAACAGATTGACTTCTGCATAGTCGGCAAGAAGGGGGTTCGGGATAATCTTCAGATTGCCGTAGCCCTTCTAAATTACAGACAGGAAAGGGCCAAGGAGGAAATTATAGAATGCTTGCGGCATCAGTTTAAGGCAGGACATGCTGTGCTGACTTGGTATCCATATGATGCTACCCGTTACTCAGACCAGCCGTTCTGGATTATCTGGGCGGTGTGTGAGTTGATTAAAGAAACCGGAGATTATTCTCTTCTGGATATGGAGATCGAATATCAGGATGAAGGCTCGGCAACGATGCTGGAGCATGTAAAGGCTGCAGTCGACCGGTTGATTGAAGATAAAGGGAAACATGGCCTGGTGCGGATTTTCTTCGCGGATTGGAACGATGCCTTGAATATTACAACGGACCCGGATGCGGAATCTGTCATGCTATCCCAGCAGTTTTGTTATGCCCTGAAAGAGTTGTCAGCGTTGATCCGGCGATTGGGCGACACAGGTTATGCTGGGTACTTGGATGAACAGTACCATATCCTCCGCAATGCGATTAACGAAATGGCTTGGGACGGAAGCTGGTATATGCGCGCTCTTAGCAAAGAAGAGAATATCGGCTCCAAAGACAGCAAGGGGAGCACAATCTATATTAACGCACAATCGTGGGCCGTACTAGCTGATATTCCGGATGAAGAGAAGCTGCCCAAGGTGCTGGATTCCATGGACAGCATGGAGCATGATTTTGGTTTCCCGATCAATATGCCTCCCTATACGGAATATTCTCCCCATGTAGGCAGAATGGCCGGCATGCTTCCCGGGCTATTCGAGAACGGCGGAGTTTACTGCCACGCAACCGGTTTCAAAATTATGGCGGATTGCAAGGCAGGCAGGGGAGTAGAAGCCCTACGTACATTGCTGAAGATCATTCCAGACAGCGAAGCGAATCCATCCACACAATCTGGAGCGGAGCCGTATGTCTTCACTAATTGTTATTCAATTCACCCCAAATATTATGGGAAGTCCTACCAATCATGGACAACCGGAACCTCGGCATGGGGACTCATGTCCCTCTTGGAGGGAATTATGGGGATCAAGCGGGATTATGATGGTCTCCGGATTGACCCTTGCTTCCCGGCAGATTGGGAGGAAGCCCAGGTATTTAGGGAGTTCCGTGGCACACGTTATGATATTACCATCCGGAACCCATCACGGTTGTCTGAAGGACAACCCGAGATACAGGTGGATGGAAGCCTTATCAATGGAAATCTGCTGCCTCTCTTTCAGGATGATCGGACCCATTCTGTAGAAGTTGTTCTTAAGCCCAAACCTTCGAACACAAAAGTCGTCATATGAATAACGGAAAGTCGTTGTGGGATCTGCGGCCTAAAGGTTTGGTTATCGGTGTGGTGAAAGGTAGATTTGAAAATTTGTAGAGGAGTTGACAGCATGATTGGTACTTGGAGTTTTCTGCACCAAACGCCTCAATCCACGATTAAAATGCAATTTATCATTGAAAAGAAAGAAACTTATGTATTATCAGTTGTTCTGGAACCGTTTCCGTTTCCAATCGAAATCACTGCGTTGACTGTAGAAGGCAACATGCTTCAGGCCAAGGGAGTATCATCATTTGTACCAAATGAAACGCTTGAATTTGAACTGACATTTAATGATGAAGAGTTTCAGGGCAGGATCAAGATTCCCTTCCAGGAAGCATTCTTCGTAAAAGGTGTGAAAGGGCCTGGCCCATCGCTCGCGGATACGCTCATTTCCGAAATCGCTCCTTATCGGAAGCATGATGTAAAGCAACGCGACGATACAGAGATTTACCTATCCGTTGAAGCTCTTCTCAGCAAGATGTCCATTACTGATAAGATTGGTCAAATGAGTCAGTGTATGTCTACAAACCTCTCGCTTGGATCAGAGCTTGCGTCTGACACACCGGAAAAACTGGTTGCAGAAGGCCGGGCTGGTTCAGTTCTGTCGGCCGTAACGGGTCGCAGAGTGTTCGAACTCCAAAAAATAGCGGTGGAGCAATCCCCGCATAGTATTCCGTTGCTATTTAATTTTGACGTTATACATGGGTTTCAGACGGTATTTCCCGTGCCGCTTGCTTGGTCCTGCAGTTGGGACTTGGAATCTATCAGGGAAGCTTGTGCGATTGCCGCAAAAGAGGCTACCGCCAGCGGTATCACATATAACCATGGCCCGATGGTCGATGTTACGAGAGACCCGCGTTGGGGTCGCGTCGTAGAGGGCGCAGGCGAAGATCCTTATCTGGGAAGTCTAATCGCCAAAGCTCAAGTAGAAGGCTATCAAGGTAACAGTTTACACGATCCTGATACACTCATTGCTTGTTTAAAGCATTTTATTGCATACGGAGCTGCCGAGGCAGGAAGAGATTACAATACGGTAGATATTTCGGAAGGTACCTTGCGGAATGTTTACTTACCGCCCTTCAAGGCGGGGATTGAATCGGGCGCCGGGTCGGTGATGAATGCCTTTAATACGTACCAGGGGGTTCCTGTGGCAGGAAACCGCTACCTCCTTAACGATGTACTGAGAGGAGAGCTGGGCTTTGACGGTATATTGATTTCCGACTACGGCTCCATTGACGAAATCGTCGCTCATGGGTACGCAAGGGATAGCAAAGAAGCAGCAAAAAAGGCTCTTGATGCAACGTTGGATATTGAGATGGTGACTCGTTCTTATGATCATTTACATGAATTGATCGAACAGGGACTCGTTACGGAAGAACAATTGGACCAAGCGGTACGTCGGATTTTGACTTTTAAGTATAAGATCGGCATTATGGATGACCCGTTCCGTTATGTACGCCCGGAAATAGAAAAGGAATCTCACTTCCATCCGAGTCATCTGACAGCGAGTCGGAGTCTGGCGCAGAAATCCATCGTTTTGTTGAAAAATAACGGCTTGCTCCCGATTACAAGCAAGGAACGAAAGATAGCTGTAATTGGTCCATTCGGTGATAGCAAGGATCTGCTGGGACCGTGGCAGTGGTCCCGATATGCGAATGAAACCATTACGCTCTGGCAAGGGATTGAAGAACAGGGAGTACCGGCGGTAGATCTTTTGCTCGAAGAAGGATGCAAGGTTGAGGAAGCGATTGTAGGAGGACTGGAGCGGGCAGCTTCTGCGGCGGAACAAGCCGACATCGTTATTCTTGCCCTTGGTGAGAACAGTGAAATGTCTGGCGAGGCTGCATCCCGCATGGATATTACGCTGCCGAAGGCTCAACAAGAACTAGCGGAGGCAGTTGTTAAGGCAGGCAAACCGACCGTATTGGTTCTAACAAATGGACGTCCTCTTGTGCTGGATTGGTTTGAGCATCATATGGACGCCATCGTGGAGACATGGTTCCTTGGATCTCAAGCCGGGCATGCCATAGCAGATGTGCTCTTTGGCAATTATAATCCGTCTGGCAAACTAACGATGAGTTTCCCCGCTCATGCCGGACAAGTACCAGTATACTACAATCACTTTAGCACTGGGAGGCCTGTAACGGAAAGCAATAAGCATTTAAAGTTCTTTTCCAAGTATATAGATGGTTCTAATGATCCCCTGTATCCTTTTGGTTACGGGCTAAGCTATACGACGTTCGAGTATTCGGCAATTTGGTTATCCCAATCGCAGATGAATGCTTCAGAGACAATTACTGCCAACGTGACGATTACCAATACAGGTATGATACAGGGAGAGGAGACCGTCCAGTTGTACATTCAGGATCTTCATGGCAGTGTGGTCCGTCCAGTGAAGGAGCTTAAGGGGTTCCAAAAGGTGACATTAGCCGCAGGCGAAGCACAAGAAATCCGCTTCACCATCGCCGAAGCGGATTTGGCTTTTTGGAATTCGGATCGAAAATATGAGGCCGAACCGGGGGAGTTCAAGGTTTATATCGGATCGAGTTCTCGCGATGTGAAAGAAGCGTCATTCGAACTTCTGCCTTAAACGAGTTCTGGTACTGGAAAGGTCCTTCTCTACGATGCTGCTGGGTCCGATCCTGTGGAAGGATTAGCGAAGTAGAGAGGGAGTTCTGATTGTTTCAGCTGGTCCATTTTTACATTGGGGAAAGGTAGCGACTTCCTTGTTAACATTCATATACCGCTGTTTATAAATTTGTTCAAAGATAGCGAAGCAGGAAATGTGCCGATAGAAGCCTATAACACTTAATTATTTTATAAAGCGCTCGCTATGAGTCTTATGTAACACAGTTGCAATATTTCCAGTTAATTCAGTCCTCGATTTTGTATTTGACTATTGAGTGGAGTACATTTATCGGCCAAGATCAAAATATATTCTGTTTAAGATGAGGAAGAGAAGTGAATTGTTAACGCATCCATTTGAAGTGCCAGAGTCAAAAAAAATACGTCTTATTATTAACACTGATGCTAAGAATGAGGCAGACGATCAGTATGCGATCGTTCATGCTTTGTTGACGCCTCGATTTAATCTGAAAGGGATCATTGCTGCACATTTTGGTGAAAGACGGACAACGGCTTCAATGCAGGAGAGCTATGACGAAATCATTAACTTGCTTGACTTGATGAATATGAATGATGAGGTGCCGGTGTTCAAAGGGACAGAAAGATCGATACCCAATGAGAACACTCCTACGATGTCTGAGGGAGCTGAACTCATTATTCGTGAGGCCATGTTGGACGATCGACAGCCCCTCTATGTTATTTTTCTTGGAGCAATCACAGATTTGGCTTCAGCGTACCTGGCTTGTCCGGAGATTGCAGGCAGGTTTACTGCCGTTTGGATTGGAGGCGGACCTTGGCCTAACGGTGATTTTGAGTTTAACTTAAGTAATGACATTGCTGCAGCGAATGTGGTTTTTCGTTCCAATATCCCACTTTGGGTAATTCCATGCAATGTTTATTCGACCATTCGAGTAAGTATTGCAGAACTTGCTGTCAAAGTTAAGCCTTATGGTAAGATCGGAGCGTATTTATTCGAGCAGTTGGTAGAATTCAATCATCGCATTTGCTTGACAGAGGACTGGCCGAAAGGAGAAAGATGGTGTCTTGGCGATTCCCCAGCTGTCAGTGTATTACTTGACGATCATGAGTTCTTTTACGAAATGAAGCCTGCACCACGAATCACCAGTGATATGCGGTACGTTCATGACCAGTCAGAGCGTCTGGTTCGTTGGTACAATCATATCGATTCAAGGTTTACCTTAGAGGATATGTATGCAAAATTGCAGCTCCATTACGGGTGAAATGATACCCACTACAGCCACTATCCAGAAGGAGATCAACATCAAATCAAATATAATGTGGGTGATTTTCATTACGAGTACTATGATGATATATGGGACCATCTGGTAAAGTGGTTACTGCTTTTGAGGTCTATCTCCTTGTGTTTTATTATTTGTTAGAAAATTTATAAGTAATTTTTAATTCAAAATTACTCTGAAAAAGCAATCTTTTCAGAAGGTCACTACATTCTTCCTTTAAACGCCGTAAAGAGGTTAATGGCAGAAATTGATTCGCTACTTTAGATCGAACAGTTGATTTTATTAGCTTTGGTGATACTAACTACAGGCAGGACTAGGATAAGACTGCTACGTTTTGCCTTATTCAAAATCTTCAATTACTAGCTTGGGAACAATCTTTATCGGTAAATGCGATGTATCCCGAGTGGAGGTATGATCGCAACATAAGCAAGAACTGAACGTAACGGACAAGCAACATATCGTTGCAGTACTGAAACTAAGAAAAAAGAAGTAACAAAGCTTCTTAAGGATCAACAACAATTGGAGCGAGACTTAAACTAGAGTTTCCTTCAATGAAAAACTGGGATCTCTCACTCGATCTAACGTGGCTTCAGCAACTCCAGAGCAGTCAGAAACAGAGGAACCACCAACACCTAGCGAGCCTGGAACTGAGCAATCAATTGAACCAGAGCAACCTTCCGGCAACCGTGCAATCATGGTAGTCACAATGAAAACAGTCCTAGAGGTAGAGTTTGACCTGAGCATGAAGGAGGTCAATGCCTTCATTTCCTGGTACGAAGCTAAGCAGGCTGAGGCAAAGCTTCGTATGCCATCGATAAGCATGAGAATAACAAAGGTCCGTTCAGCAGCCGTAAGGATTACATTCTATATGATCGTGTGCTGACATTTGAGGTAAGTGAGTATTGATATAAATCATTCTAGGGCTTCATCGGCTAATGAGGATGGAGTTTTTTATTCTTAAAAGAACGTTTGTTCGCATACAACAGGGACATATGTTCCTTTTTGGGGATTATGAAATAAGAATCTATGCTGGCCAGTTTGTAGAAATCATCTATGAGGATAGATCAGGTAGCATCACGCAGCGCAAAATTGCTGTTCGTGAAGTTCGTGATGGGATGATCACCTTAACAGTAATCAGCCTCGGACATTTAGGGCAGATAACGTACTTGCGTGGTCACCGATCAGTCAATCAGCTTAGGAGATGACATCATGGGGAAGAAGCTTAAGGGGCATGGACTATTTGAATGCCCGCGATTTATGTTGCCAGAGCACGCTACTTGTATCAGGGAACAATATAGAAGAAGCTCGGAGATCCAAGCCAGTGCTATGCTCGATGAGCTGGATGTGAAATTAAAGGCACTGCGCTAAGGTAACTTCTCATTCCATTTGCGGTTTGCAGCAATGATTCTAAGCGTTTTGCGGGATGTTTCCTCTGTGGAAACATCCTTTTTCTTTCCAATGATTTGCTACACTTTGAAAATAGGACTGACTGGAAAAACAGAAAGTCGTCATATGAATAACTGAAAGTCAAAATCTATTGAAGATTTATCAAAAAGCACTTCAACTATATTTGAAATGACGGCGCTTGCATAGAACAACCGCATTTTAAGGTCCTTAATGAAGGGGCTTACAGATGAAAAACATGAATTGAAAGGGGACTATCTATGATTAAACACATTTTTCCAGATGATTTTCTATAGGGAGGGGCAAAATGTTGAGGGGACCTGGAATCAGGACTGTAAAGGCTTGAATTTTGCCGACGTTATGACTGCCGGGCGCATAGCACTCCAAAGGAAATTTCAAATAATACCAAGCTTATTTTGTTGATACGACATAAAACGACAAACTATTTCGTTCATATTAGGTATAATTTACTGCATTCATAGTTAAAATGATCTACTTTTTTAACCATATTAATGTTAGGAGAATATTTATGTATATATCAAGTATTTCCATAGAAAACTTTCGAAACTTTAAAATTAATACTACTATAAACTTTAATGAGGGTATGAATGTAATTATAGGTCATAATAATTCTGGAAAATCTAACTTGCTTAAAGCTCTTGAATTAGTTCTCAGTGTAGGATCATCCAAAAAGCTGAGTGTGGATGATTTTAACAAGGAAGTTACAATCAATGATCTCAAAAAAAATTCTCCTAAGGTAACCATTTCATTAATTTTTACTGAATCCAAAAATGAGGAGGAATTTTCAGAGGATTTAGTAACAGTATCGAACTGGCTTATCCAGCTTAAAAAACCATACCAAGCAAAATTGACTTACTTATTCTATTTACCAGAAAAAGAGGAAGAAGATTATATCAATGCAATGAAAAATGTAAGTTCTAAAAACATAGAAGACTATTGGCTCACAAGATGAATTCTTTTAAGCCATTAAGTGTAGCCATGAGAATTTACGAGAATCCAAGTGATGAAAATAAACGAATTGAATCTTACGTTAAGCAATATGTAATGAAGTTAAGAATATAAAAAAACAAACAGATTTAATTCGCCTTTATTAGGCGATTTTTTATTTTTGCTGTAATAATAATCATGAGATATAATTAAAATTATATGGGAAATGAGATAAGATTCTTGTCATTTATGAGATAAAGTTCTTGTCATCCGACAAGAGGAAAATCGTACTGTTATGCGTTTCTCTATATACATATTCACAAAACTCGTATTTTGTACATATGTATATAAATCGGTTTTACCCCTTGTTTTTAAGGTTTTTGCCGTTCTTGTTGATTGACACAAATCTCCCCTCGTTTTTGACACCAAAGCAAGGCAATCTTTGTAGATAGAATACTGAATAAAGTTACCTTTCCTGTACCAAATCTATGCAATAATCTACTTGCAAATAAACTGGATACAACAGTACAAAACGAGACCGTTAACGATATATAACCTGCCATTTCTGTTGCGGCGCCGATATCAAATTTCATAATGGACCATGCACTGCCAAGTAAGGCATCTGGCAGTCCGAGACCTATAAATACGAGGTAAATAACTATAAGTAGTACCGTAACCATCTTCGTTCTCTCCTTAATTTGTGTGGAATCTTTAATTGTGCGTTTTCTGTGTCTTGCCGGAACAATATGTCCGGACCAGTTCGTATTCCTCTGTTAAGCCTCTATTTTATTCTTTCAAGAAAACTACAATATATTTGTTTGAACATTTCTTCCTCTTCATACTCAATTAATTTCAAAAGTCTGATAATTAGTAAATCCCTAAACCAACGATTCAAGATACGATCTTCTCCTTTTTAAACTTCTTATTTTATATTATCGCTACACTTAAATCGAAAAAGAATGAGTTGCCAAGAAAACAGGCTAATCACATATTTTTAGCAGAAAATTACATGCTATTCCTTCAACCCCTCCTCTCTTCGCTTAAACTGTTGTCTAAACTCCGACGGTGGGAGTCCAAACCGAAGTTTGAACACTTTGGAAAAGTGAGCAACGCTTTCGAACCCAGTAGTGAAACAGACATCGGTAGCAGACAGTGACGTCTCTAACAGTAACTTCTTAGCTTTATCCAACCTCCTATTGCGAATCCATTTCAACGGTGAGGTATGATATATTGCCTGAAACTCCCGTTTGAACGTTGACAGGCTTCTACCAGACAAATAAGCCAGATCATTGAGGGATACGGGATTTGTGAAATTTTCTTCCATAATCTTATCGATACTACTGTTCCTATCATGGTTAGATAGTTGCAACAGTTGATATTGAAAATGATCATTTGAGTCTACCAGGTGAAATAGAAGTTCCATTAACTTGATCCGAACGAGTGCATCTCTAACATCGTCTGGGTTGTCGAAATAGGGTTTTAAAGACTCAATGTAAGATAGAGTGAGGTCATTAACCTTAATAATGGATACAGGAACTTCACCGTTCACTGGATAAATCGGTTTTAAACCAGCGAATTGGACAAATTCCTCAACCAATTTCTCATTCAGGAAAAACATCATATAATTAAGCATGTATTCAGAACCGGGTTCCCCTGATTTCTCGTATTCAACCAGCATAGACTTGTTAATAAACACCATTTCATTGCTCCGGACGATATACTCTTGATCTCTAAAACGTACCGTGTAAATGCCCGATTTAACAAACAACAAAAGATGTTCCTTCAGGAAGCATGTTCCTATATCACCTTGTGTATGCAAATAAAATTTAATGACGGATAACCCGTTCTGCTTTAGACTTCCTTTTTTATCTGGTGCACTTTCCAGCTCTTGCGGAGCTTTGATCAACTTGCTAGTTCTCATGGACATTAGGAATCCCCCTTTTTCTCCTACATCACCTTAAGGATAATTTCGTAATTAGTTAATAGAACTGGAATTGACTTCCCTGAGATTTAGTTGGATTTCCATCCGTAAGGTCTTGCGTTCTAACTTTACCTATAAGATAACAGGAAACAGTAATAGATACTTTACTCCTAGGCTCAGATCATTTGTTCATTTAGCTCAAAATTTAATAAGAGCGCAATACCTCATGTCGTAATCCTAACTCTCTAAATATGTTAGCTGAGCTATAAATGCATTCAAATCAAGTTCTGTTCTTCTCGGATGTCATATCATAATCCTCCTTGGTATGTATTAAAAAGCTATTAATTTCATCGGAACCCTGCTGTTCATTTTGTATTGTGAGATCAATATTTCATCTTTTAAGAATTTCAGTATAATGATTATTTTTTTCGAAAACTTGCATGATTATCCTCAAATGTATATCTAGTCTACATTTGTAGACGATGTGAAAAGGGAGAATACTTAATGAGTACCGCCGGTGTCGTTATTTCAAGCAGCAAGATCGATTTATACAAAATCAAAAGAACTCCGATATTGGTAGCATTAGTTATAGGTGCTTTTATAGCAATTCTTAGTGAAACTTTGTTAAGCAATGCATTGCCTGAACTGATGCAGGAATTTGGAGTGACAGCTTCAACCATTCAATGGCTTACTACCGCTTATAACTTAGTATCATAACCAATTTCACAATTTTGAGTTTAACTTAGTATTTTTTAAGCGCTTCAGAATTAATCTCGAAATTCATTTATTATTTTTGTGGTATATGTTTTAGGAACAGCAACGTCTTTCATTTTCTTTACCGTGTTGTGAAGTAAAGAATAATGGATTTAACTTTACCTTTATTCTAGGAACAATGTGACAATATTTTACCAGACAATATACAAATAAGAAGCTACTGATCTGGGAAATCAGTGGCTTCTTATTCATGTAATAGACTTATTCTGACTTAGCTTGTCGTTAGTTCCTTATACTAGCTCCTTTTTATGAGTATCTCTTATTACATGTGTACTGCTTAGCGTTACAATATGCTGTGGTTCCAGCCCTAGAAGCACTCTTCCGTACAGTTCCATGCAAGTAGAAGCTGTGGTAAACGCATGATTAGCCCCACCACGAATATCGCGGAATATTTGGGATAGTCGGTTCGAATCCAGTATTACACTTCCGCCGCTTTCGACCACTAACATTTCAACGGCTTCCCAACATAACATTGCCGCATATCCAATATCCGTTTGAACCCGCGCGAAGTTTTGTTGATCTAGGAGCTCACAGTTCTTTTCATAAGTCTCTAGAATTTCAACGGATCGATGGATATGAAGATGAGCAGATTCGATCTTCATGGCTGCCAGTCCTACCTTGTACTGGATATGTCCAATTTCTGCCTGGGATTTGTGGATTGTCATGGCTATTCCCTTATGGGGTGCCTTTTCAACAAAGTGTTCCAACGCTCCTCTTGCAAGTCCCAGAATTGTGCTAATTCCTGTTGTGAGACTGGTTATCAAAAATAAATAAGGTTTGAATCTGTCTTCGCCTTTTAGATGCTGCAGCATGCTTTCATCAACTTGCTCTGCATCCTCATAAGCGACAAACTCATCAGAAATAAAAACATCATTCATTTCCAAACTGTTACTTGCCGATCCTTTTAGGCTCATCGTGTGCCAATCATCAATAATTTTAATTTCATCCATGGGAACAACAGCAAGCTGCATTTTGGGATCTTGCTGCATTCCACTCGCATCCTTTAAATTTAACAATGCATGTGTTGCATGCTTAGACCCGGAACCAAAGGCCCAACGACCATACTCAACCAGATAACCTCCCTCAACTTTCCTCACCACTGTTTTGATGGCTTGAAGTACCGAGCAGAATCTCACTTCGTTGACTTGATTGAAGATTTTACTCACCACATTTGAGGGTAGTAGCTGGGATGCACTATAGTTATTTCCATTTAAATTTTGAATCACCCATCCAACAGAACCATTGCCTTTCGCAACTTCAGAGACAATTTCAATCATTGCCCTTATGCTAACTTCAAATCCACCATATTTCTTCGGTGTTCTGAGCTTAAAAAGTCCTGCACTTGAAAGCTTTTCGATAACTTCTTCCGGTATGTGCATGTTTTTATCAATTTCCGTACCATATTCCTTTAAGAATGGAACTAATTCCGTAGCATTCTGAAGAAGTTTTTGCTCTTCATTGGTAAGTGAAATTACTTTACTTAGGTTTGACATTCCAAACACTCTCCTCTTTACACGTATTAGATTTTAATATGGATCATGATATAAAAGACTCTTAAACTATTCTTATATCGATACAATTCAATTTCGGGTTATTCATCCTCGCGCTATATCTCATCATCATGTACCTCAATAAACTTCTAGTTATTTGGAAGACAGTACTTTAAAATAAAAAATATGACGACGAAGAGGATAATCTCGTTGCATTATTTTGATCATCCGTCCTTTAACCTCAACGATTTCAACAGAACCATCTTTGTGTTCCATGTAGAAATCAGGTGTATACACACGTTTTTTTATACTTCTTGCCACAGTGTTCCACAGCCTGCATGATCTCAAAGGTTTTATGAAGCTCTAGCTTATGAAGGTAACCTGCAATAATTAAAGGAACAACCCGCTTATTATAGAAGCGCTCCTCCGCTTGGCTATCAAATGTAAGACGTTGAGTAGGTAAAGGCTCCCGAGGCGGTTCTCGAATTTTCACATGAGGGTTCGATGTAAGGAATTCTATGAGATCGGCTTCAGACATATGCATAGACTCACCTCTTCTTCATTTGCGATGTTCACCCTCCAACAAATGAAATAGAAGAGCGAATAGATAATCGTAAATAATCTATTCGCTCTTACACCTTTTAATAAATCTGTGGTTGAATCAACAATGCTTCTTGAGAAGCATTATGACCAATCGGAGTCTCCTGACCACTTTTGGACTTTCACTCGTCTAACAAATACGCCAAGAACAAGGCCGGCAAGGGCAACAAACATCACGAAGAATAATGCGTTCTGCATACCAGCCGTCAAAGCCAATGTTGCATTAGCCGGGTTTGAAGGATCAGCAACATTGTTCATAAAGTCTCCTACTCCGCTTGTCATGACACTAACCGCCATAGCAATCCCGATCGCTCCTGCAATTTGCTGCAGCGTGTTCATAATAGCCGTACCATCCGGGTACATCTCAGCAGGTAGCTGATTCAGACCATTCGTCTGAGCAGGCATCCACACCATAATAATTCCAACCATCAGACAGGTATGCAAGACGACAATCAAAGCGATTGACGATGCAACCGTAATATCAGAATAGAACCATAGGGTGGCCGCAGTTAGAATTAGACCAGGAACTACCAAAAACTTAGGTCCGAATTTGTCAAAGAGCGACCCAACAACAGGAGAAAGCACAGCTGAAATGATGCTGCCTGGAAGAAGAGTCAATCCAGCTGTCAAAGCACTTAATTCAAGAACACGAATCAAAAACATAGGAAGAACAAACATCGCTGCAAGATCAACACTCATACAAATGAATACTAGCGCCGTACCGATGGAAAACATCGGGTTTTTAAGTGTTCTTACGTTCATAAGAGGTTCTTTCATGTTCAGTTGTCGAATGACAAATAGTATCAATGCAACAACACCGGCGATCAGAGATACAATGACTACAGGGTTACCCCAGCCATGATCTCCTTCTCCAGCAGTACTAATACCGTAAACCAATCCGCCAAAACCAATTGTCGACAAAACCAGAGAGTAAATATCAATACGTGGTTTAGTTATTGGTGCTACATTTTTTATAAATGTAACGCCTATCACCAAAGCAACCACCAGAGTCATTAACGATACCCAGAATATCCAGTGCCAGCTCAGATTATCAATCAATAGACCTGAGGTGGTTGGACCTAAAGCAGGTCCCGCTGTGAACACAAGAGTGACCAGCCCCATCGCTTTTCCGCGTTTCTCGGCTGGGAATATAATGAGAGCAGTATTAAACATCAAAGGAAAGAGCAGGGCTGCTCCAGCAGCTTGAAGTATCCTTCCTAATAGCAATATATCGAAACTTCCCGCCATAGCACCTATTGCTGACCCTACGATTGAAATAATGACTGATGTCAGGAAAAGTTGCCTCGTTGTAAACCACTGTATCAATAATCCTGAAAGGGGAACTAAAATTCCCAGTGTGAGTAAATAACCACTTGATAACCACTGGACCGTGGACTCCGTAATTGCAAACTGATTAATTAAATCGCTGATAGCGATATTAATTGCTGTTTCATTAAACGTACCTATGATACCTGCAAGCATTAATGCGAACATTATGGGTAAAACTTTAACATTTGGGACCTTTTGCTCTTCTGAAATAGTTCCTGATTGCAAAACCTTCACTCCTCTGTGTCTTTCTAATTTTCACTGCATAGCATAAACAAAGCATTACAGAATACCTTTACTTAGAAATAATGTTTACCAGAACCGCCATGACAGGTAGCGCATTGTGTTATGTGTATATGTAAACCTCCTCTTGCATACTTATCTCATTCTCTCTCCAAATCTGTAGAGGAGAACTTTCAACTTTTTGATAATAACACACGCATGTCAAGTCCCCCCTAAACCAAAGGAAAAGTCAACCCCCTTTTTTTTGAATCTCTAAAACAAAAAAAGCCGCGACCTATGCGACTTTCTAAGTGATAATCTATTTTATAGTTATCTACGTTTCCTTTCTCAAAGCCTCAACGTTACTCGTTTGATTTAATCGATACATCGGCCAAACTGTAGCAACGAGCGTTGTTGCTATGGCACCTGCACAAGCAAGAACAATGCTGCCCCTAGAATCGTCCAACCTACATCGACAGCACCTTTGAAGAGACGATGTATACCATAGCTCAATACTGTTCCGAGTATACTACCGTATACCGCAGCGTATAGGCCGTAAAATACGCCTTCCAACAGAATCATTTTCTTTACATTACGTTGTGTCATGCCGAGGGCTTTAAGAACTGCAAATTCTTTGGTACGCAGAATGACATTGTGCTGACGGTGTTCAGTATATTCAGGAATGCAATCAGGACAATGACACCAATAAATCCATATAAAAAGATCCTGGCGGTTGTCGCGTCGTTCTTGGCTTGAGCAAGTTGCTCCACTTTATCTGTTTAACTGTACCCCTTCTATAATTTTATTCTAATACACGTTATTAATGGGGAAACGTTCCTACAATTGATTTTCTTTGTCACCTCTCCGTTTACCCGTGTTTCCAAAGTATAAGCTACAAGATAGAAACTTTGCTTAGATAATTATCTAATCCGCAATGACAAAATGTTCTTGTCCCGCGACAAATGTCTACATCACTTTGGGCACACTATTTTACGTAATTACATATGAGAATATAGTTACATTATTTTTGGATCAATCTACTAGTAAGGATTTTATATCATTAGTTATATCAGATGTTAGCAGCTCATAGCCGTACCGTCCCCCGCTGAATCACTACTGAAATATTTAAAGAACGATTTAACAGGCACCCCATATGATTAAAGGGTGCCTGTTTTAAATTCATTATTTTTAGCTGGCTTTGTGTTACACTTTTTAACCAACCGATCCTAGTTCTCACTCCGGAGAGCATCTACGATACTAACTTTATTCAACCTGTACATCGGCCCAATCGTTGCGACGATCGTCGTAATCATCGAACCTGCGAAAGCGATGCCGATACTGTACCACGGGAACACCCAATCTGCATCCAAAGCACTCGCAAAGAGAACTTGTATTCCATAATTCAGCGTCGTCCCTAGGATAATTCCGATCACGGCGGCAAATAGTCCATAAAATACGCCTTCTAAAATAATCATTTTTCTCACTTCCTTCTGGGTCATGCCGATGGCCTTGAGGGTTGCAAATTCTTTCGTACGAAGAATTAGATTCGTACTTACTGTATTTACAATGTTCAAGAAAGCAATTAGAACAATGACACCGATAAAACCGTAAAGCAAGATACTAAAAGTCTTTGCATCGTTTTTAGCTTGAGCGACCTCTGCCACTCGATCATGGTAGTTAAAACCAGCGTTTTTATCAGTTAATGATTTAAGATAGTCCGTTATAGGATGATTTGATATATCGGGATTAGCGAGGATAAATATTCTGGAATAAGTGTCGCTACCCATAATCTTGGAGTATACTTTCGGCGTCGTAATAAATGAAAGATCTTGACCTGTACTATATTTCTTCGATAACAAATCTTGATCGACAATTCCGACCACAGTCACGGTTTGATATTCATTATGATTTCCGTCAATTGTTCGGATTTTGATGTGATCTCCAACCTTAAATTGGGTTTGATCGAGAATTAGTCGTTTGCCTTCTTCTGTCATCATCATTATTTTTTGTAGGACGATAACGCCATTCTCTTGGTTCATTTTCTCTTTGTCAATCTTCCCGGCCGTGAGTTTGGATTGCAGAGCATCCAAGCCATTGTCTCCGTAGGACACAAGGAAATTATTATCTGTTCGATACCCTTCCCCTTCGGAAACGATGTATCGATCCTTATGAAATCCATAATATTTGGGATTGATTTTATCCTTAGGGATGATTGCATCTACTTGATTCCTGTAAAATTTGTAGGCTTGTTGAACAGCATCAAGCTTAGAAACATTCCGATACACAGTATCGTCTATTCGACTTGAAGGACCATCATAGGAAAGCGAATAAGAATACTGCGCACCCGAGAGCTGTGTTATTTGCTGCATGAAATCAACCAAACCACTAAAGACAATAAATAAAATAATACTAATAATCATGGAAAAGGCTGTAATCCGGAAACGTTTCTTGTTCCGTTGCAAGTTTCTGCTTGCAAATTGCCCTACGACGCCAAACAGCTTTTTAACAAACAGAGACTTTTTGACCTTTGTGATATTTTCAACCTTCGAGCTTCCCGCATTTTTCAGCGCTTCAAGAGGATATACGCGAGCTGCTTGTTTTGCTGGTCCAATAGCGGAAAGGTATACGCTCAGCAAGCCCAATAAACCGGCAGAGATTAGAATCGGTAGGGAAATGACCATTCTCATATCATTTAAGAAACCTAACGTTAACAAGCTGATATTGTAAAACAATACCTTCATAAAAAGGGTTCCTGTGAGAATCCCGATGGGTATGCCGATCAAGCTTATCAGGGTTGCTTCTTGCATCACAATTTTGCGAATTTGGGCTGGTGTAGCTCCAATGCATCTTAACATACCGAATTGTGAGATCCGCTCCAGTACAGAAATATGAAAAATATTATAAATCATTGCAATCGTACAAATCATTATAATCGCAATGACAGCAGCGAAAGTTAGGATTAAGCTGTTATTCACACCTTCATAAATGCTTTTTCCATACAATTTAAGCAGTTCATTATTGTACTCAATTCTTACATTTTCAATAAAGTTATCCCTATCCAGTTGCATAGCGGAACCTTGTTCGACATTACTCAGCTGTAAAGAGGACCTCAAGGCTTCCGTCTTTTCTTTGATGTTCTTCAAAGATTTCATTTTGACGTAAATAAAGTAATTTTTGTAGTTATCGATACTCTTGTTATCATTGAAAGTAATTGCAGGAAAGATGTATCCGGAAGACCAATTCTCTTTGCTTGACGGCTTCATAAAGCCTACAACAGTATATTCTCTTTGGGATTGAGCTTGGAAGGCTTCGTCAAGATCCCAACCATAATCGCCAAGTCCGTTAATCTTTTTGTCTTCACCAGTTGACGCCACCTTCCGGATTCCAAGGTTTAGCGTAATTGTTTCGCCAAGCTTTGGTTTTTTTAAAAAATAACTCAGACTCGAAGATGAAAGGATAATTTCATTCGAATTTTCCGGGTACCTGCCCGAGTCTAGCTGTGACTGAAGCATGTTCATTGCATTCGCATTATATCCCTTGACATTCAAGTACCGGTAGGGTGCGGCAAACGGATCTTCCTTCTTTTCCTTCTCTTTTGTTTCCCTAAGGACAGCATATCCTTCTCTACTGATGACGCCGGCACTTTTTACGGCTGCATTGTTTTTGACTTTCGGGATTGCTTCTCCTGAAATACCATTGAAAGAGACGTGGTAATCTCCGAAGTCCTGCATGGTTTGTCTGACTGACTTATCCCAATAGCTCATCCCGATTGTTCCAATGGAAGTAAACAGTGTAACCGACAAGATTATACCTAAGATTGTAAGCATCGATCTTTTTTTCTGTCCCTTTAAATATTTTCCAGTAAGATCTGTGTAGCTTTTCAACTTTCACTCACCTCATTTGCCTGTAGAAGGACTCCGTCTTCGATTCTTACGACTCGATCTGCGATTTTAGCAATATTCAAATCGTGCGTGATCATGATTAACGTCTGATTATATTTTTTAACTGAAAACATAAGTAAGTCCATAATATCCCTGCTGTTTTTACTATCCAGATTTCCGGTAGGTTCATCCGCCAAGATAATTGACGGTTTATTAATTAACGCACGGCCAATCGCCGTTCTTTGCTGTTGTCCGCCTGACAATTCGGATGGAAGATGATGTCTCCGCTCGGTCAGACCTAATATACCCATTAATTCCTGAACATAATTTTCATCTACCCTTTTGTTCTCTAATAGCATCGGTAACTTGATATTTTCCTCTGTAGATAGGACCGGGATCAGATTGTATGATTGAAAAATAAATCCAATTTTCCGTCTTCGGAATACAGCGAGCTCCTCTTCACTTCTGGAGTAAAGATCCGTACCATCGATGATGACCTGTCCACTAGCCGGGCGGTCCACTCCACCTAGAAGATGCATTAAGGTACTTTTTCCTGATCCACTGGCTCCTACGATGGCAACAAATTCTCCATGTTGAACAGAGAAATTGACATTTTTTAAAGCTTCAACCTTTGCCTCTGCACTTCCATAGGTTTTACACAAATTAATAGTTTTTAGTATTTCCACCTGTTTACCTCCTGAGCTAATGTTTCACTTTGTATGTTTGTTATTATAAAGATCGAAGCTTACAATAAAGTGAAGAGGAAGCTTACGTTATTGTAAGCTTCCTCCACTATCCCATTTATTAAACGAAACTCTAAATTCTGTTCCTAGCCCTAACTGACTTACAACGGTGATCATACCGCCTTGCTCTTCAATAATGGACTTGGATAAAGACAAGCCAATGCCAAGACTTTGCGGCTTTGTCGTTCTTCTCCCTCTATAGAATCGTTCAAAAATGTGAGGCAAATCTTCTGGGGAAATGCCCTCTCCTTGATCTCGAATGATTACTGTCTGGAATAATGAATTTTTTTCTAAAATAACATCAATTCCTCCCTCTAGTGGCGTATGTTCCAGTGCATTTTTAATCAAGTTAATCAAGGCTTCTGTTAGCCATTCTTCATCCGCCCAAACATACATATCTTCTCCACCATGAATGTGAATCTTCTGCTTCCTTTGCTCGGATAACATTCGCAACGAATGTACAGCATGATCGATCATTTCTCTTACTCGAACGCGTTCTATCAGGAACGTTATTGCTCCGGCTTCGACCCGTGCCAGCTTCAGCAAACTGATAATCAGCCATTCCATTCGCTCTAGTTGTTGACGGCCTCGATCCAGAAATTTCGTTCTCATTTCTTCTTTCATATGAGGATCATTTAGCAAATTTTCATTAAAAACGATGAGGATTGCTAGTGGCGTTTTGAGCTGATGCGAAATATCGGAAAGCAAGTTGCGTAGAAACATTTTCTCTTGTTGGAGTTGCCGAAGACTGTTGTGTAACCTTTCGGCCATCGCGTTAAAGTTTCGTCCTAATGCGCCAAAGTCCCCTTCATCATTCTCCGGAAGCGGTTGATCAAACTGATGTTCAACAACTTGCTCCGCTGCAAAGGTTATGGTTCGAATCTTGTTAAATATTTTGCGGTATTCCCATCCCAATAACAGCAGTAATGGAATACTATAAAGCAAAACCTGAGCCGCCGTTTTCATGGGTAAGGCGTTATCCGAGAGTACAGGTTGATCGTTTACGGGCATATCTTCCTTATATGCATATTGAGCCAGGCTGCGTTTTCCCTCTACGATTTCATTTTCTTGTGCACCCTGAGTGATAAAGTGGATAATTTCATTTTCTAGTTGAGGAGCTTGCTTCAAAACATAACCAATCAATGCAGCATTTTGATTAACCACGGCCTTATTGATCTGACTGACTTGATAACTCATATAAAAGAATATGATTACCGCTAACATAACTTGTAATACGATCGCTTTAACAGTAATAGACTTCCACTCTGGATTACGGACGAATTCATTCATGGTTTATCTCCCTACAATATCTGCATTCCATTTATATCCGACTCCTCGAACGGTAATGATGTATCTCGGTACTGCAGGAACATCCTCGATCTTCTCTCTTAACCTTCTGATATGAACTGAAAGGGTGTTGTTATCAATGAATTCTCCTGACATATCCCACAGACTGTTAAGGATGATACTTCTGCTGCAAATTTGCTTGGGGTGAGTCATTAACATCAATAGCAATCGATATTCCAGCCCCGTCAATAAAAGTTCCTGATTGTTTTTAAGAACAATTCCTTCTAGAACTCGAACTTCAATATCGTCGGATATCCATCTATTCGGTTCATCCTTGGGCTTATGATTGCGCCTTAATACGGCTTTCATTCTAGAGAGAAGTTCTTTGGTACGGAGCGGTTTGGTCATATAATCATCTGCTCCCAAATCAAGACCAGCAACAACATTTGTCTCCTCATCCAAAGCTGTCAAAAAAATGATGGGAACCTGGGATAATGCACGGATTTCCCTACACAGGTCATACCCTGAACCATCAGGTAAATTTATATCCAACAAAATTAAATCGACGTCGTCTGTCTTTAATGCCTTTCTGGCTTCTTCCAAGCTACCCGCAAGAACAACGCCATATCCTTCACTTGTTAAAGTATATTCAATACCGAACACCAAATTATCATCATCTTCAACCAGTAAAATTCGATTCATTGAGCACCTCAGTTTAATTCAAGAAAGTTTTTAAAATGCTTACTTATTATAGTACATAATTCCACTTTCAAATAAATGGCGGCGGTAAAACTACACCGTTTTTCCACTGTATCATGAAAGATATCTTTCACAAAGCTGTTTAGTGGAAAATTTATTAAAGATAACTCTGGTTCACCCATTAAACGTCACAAAAAATCATCAACCAATGTGGAATAATTTTTAAGTTGAGAAAGCCTATTTCTAAGCCACAAAAGACATGTAGGTGTCGGGCCATTTTCTTCACATTCTGTGCAATGGCCGTCATCAACGCCTGCCTTTTATAAGCTCAATGATTGTCATTGTATAATCAGCATAATTTCAAATAGGCATTCCCTGTTATTTAGGGTTTGCAATATAAAAAGTAATCTTGTATCATTTTCAGTGAATGAACGATCACTAACTTAAATAAAAGGAGAAATATCTTATGAATGAAATGGATACAAGCCGTACACTGCGTTTGTTATTCCCTCAATGGCAAGGAGGGAACAACCCTCCTTACGTTCTGGGAGCTCACTTGTTAAACTGGCTTGCTCCCAAGTCTAATGGTCCTTTTGAAGAAGTACCCGTCGATCTGAACCCTAATGTAGAAAAAGAACAAGGTATAATTTCCAAAAGTACCGTATTGCAACAAGCTAGATCAGCCAAAAGTCTAATTCATAAACATAACCCTGAACGTATCGTTGTCCTTGGAGGGGATTGCAGTGTAGAACTTGCTCCTTTTTCTTATTTGAATGAGAAATATGATGGAGATGTTGCTCTGTTATGGGTAGATGCTCACCCTGATGTCTCGATCCCTGAAGACTTTGAAAATCATCATGCTCATGTTCTTGCCAATTTGCTTGGGGTAGGTGATCAGGAATTTGTTGCAGAGGTGCCCCATCTTTTTAAACCTGAACAAATCCTATATGTAGGATTGAACGACATGATCGATGCTCTTCACTCAGAGCCCATGAAAAACATGAAATTAGATATTGTAGGTCCCGATGAAATTAAGCAGGATAGTTCTAAAGTGCTCCAATGGCTAGCTGAGAAAAAACCGTCCAAGATTATTATTCATTTTGATCTGGATGTACTGGATATGAAAGAATTCCGTTCTCTTCTGGTTGCTTATCCGGGAACATACGAAGAATACACCAAGAGCTTCCCACAAGGATCAAGTATGGAAACCATTATCCGAGTTTTGCAAGATGTAGCCAAATCCTATGATGTAGTCGGTCTAGGGATCACTGAACATTTCCCTTGGGACTCTTATTTCTTGGCGAACATGCTGTCTCGTTTACCTCTGCTTGGAGATATTGATAATAAAGAGCGTCCAGTCTTTAATACACTTTAATCCAAATGCAGACTATGGTAATGTACATGGTATGATGGATGTACATTATTTCGCGAAACAAGGAGGTTGCAGGGATAAGAGCCAAGAAGGTATCCCTGTACATTTGAAGTACAATGAATAACTCTGAACCGCCTAAATCGAAACGAATGAAACAAAAAGACGATAGCAGACGCTTGCTCATCGAGGCTGCTGTTCGATGTTTTTCACGCAATGGATTTCACAAAACAGGCATTGTCGAAATTGCAAAAGAAGCAGGAATGAGTGCAGGGAATCTGTACCGCCACTTTCCAAGTAAAGATGCATTTATTATTGCACTGGTGGAAGAAGAACAGCGCCATGCCTTGGCCAAAATGGAATTTAAAGAAACCGAAAAAGATCCTCTCGGACAGATTCTGACGATTATAACTAGTTGTGTCAGTAATCCCGTATATCCTATGGACCAGAGATTTTGGATCGAAATTTTGGCTGAAGCTTCACGCAATAAGGGCGTGCGACATGTCTTCAATCAAAGTGATATCATCATGCGTGAATCATTCAAAAATCTGCTTACAAGTGCTATTCATGAAAAACAAGTAGATCCAGAATATGATGTGGAGACCCTTTCTCTCTGGTTGTATGCGCTGATTGACGGCCTTATTGCACGTACAGCCACTGACGAACATTTCAGTTTTGATCACCATATGAGTCAATTCAATCAACTGATTCGCCAAGCATTAAAACCCAAAGAGCTCCAATAAAAGAAACAGCGGTAGCTATGGACGAGAAAATAAAGTCCTAGACTGCCGCTGTTTTACGATTACTTTAATGGCGCCTCCGTCAGCTGTTTTTTGGCGTACAATAACCATCCTCGCAAATATTGCCTGATTCTTGGTTTAGAGTCGTATCTAACGTCATCAGCGGATGTTCCTCGTCCCATACTTTTTGCAGCGCCTCCAGAAACACTTCACTTGATTGTGCGCCTGAAATCGCATATTTGCGGTTGATGACAAAGAAAGGTACACCTGTAGCTCCAAGGCTGCTTGCTTCACGCCCATCTGCACGAACTTCATCCACATATTGCGTGCTTTCCAGCACGTTGAGCGTTTTCTCGCGATCCATACCGGCTTCCGCCGCTATGTCAGCCAGTGTGTCCGCGTCGCCGATATGCTTGGAATCTGTGAAATATGCTTTATACAGAAGCTCCAACACTTCCGCACTCTTGCCATAGGTACCCGCAAACTTGATCAATCGATGCGCATCGAGCGAATGAGTAGGGATTATTCGGTCAAATTGAAAATCCACTCCATCACCCTTCGCTTGTTGGGCAAATTGTTTATGCATGGCCTTGGCTTCTTCTCTGCTGCCACCATGCTTTGAAACATACAAGTCGTGTACATCGTAAGCTGGGTATTTCTCGGCATAAGGATCTAGCTGGAAGCTCCGGTACTCCACATTCACTTTATCTTTGGATGCAAACAGCCCCAGCCCGTCCTCGAAACGCTGTTTTCCGATATAACAAAATGGGCAGCCAATATCCGACCAAATCTCTACTTTCATTTCGTTCCTCTCCCTTCACTTGATAAACAGATCGAATCCTTTCTCAACTGTTGTATACAATCGGCATTTGATGAATTAAGGATGGCTCGGAAGCTGCATGATACATAAATTTAGCGATATTTTCTCGGGATACCCCCATTTTGGCTGGCTGATCGCCTAGCGAGTAAGCATAATGAACGTTTTCCTTATGCCTTACATTTGGATTAATAATCCGAACTACTGTCCAGTCTAAAGAAGATCGCTTGATGATTTCCTCAAGCTTTTTCATTTCGTAATAACCATTCGGAAACATCACCTTGGCCATAATTCCCGGTACAATTGTGGCAATCGAATTCCGATCCTTATCAGATTTCAAGGTTGGAGTAGCAAGTGTAATGAGTCGTTTCTTATTTAACTTTCTCATCGCATTTACAATAACCTCATGACCATCCGCAACAGGGGTACCTTTTAATTTTCTGGACGTATCAAGTGCGGGTCCCAATGTGCTAATGATGACATCGGCATTCGACAGTGCTTGTTCCACCAAGTCTTGATTAGATAATTGACCCTCGACAACATTTAGCTTCTCATGTTTCTGTCCAATTTTCCCCGCATTTCTAGCATAAAGGGTAACGTTATCCCCGTTTTGAATTGCTACCTCAGTCAAAATTTTCCCAATTGCACCACTACCACCAAAAAGCGTTATGTTCATTAGTCGATCACCTCGATATTTTATTGTTAGATTGCTCTTTTGACCCAATGAACATTTAGGTTACAGCAAAACTTTATCGAACTTTTGTTGAATATATAACGTCCGTTGGTTATTATTATATGGATTATGTTGATTTCTTCAATCGCTAAAAAAGTGATTTTTGTTTTATATTCAACGGATTCGAATAATTTGTTAAATATCTTCTGGAGGCTATACATTATGGGAGTTAAAATCGATCGTAGAATCCTAAAAACAAAGGCAGCCATATTTAATGCATTTATAGGTTTGATCTCGGAGAAGGATTTTGAAGAAATAACTATTAATGAGA
Source organism: Paenibacillus sp. FSL P2-0173 (assembly GCF_038008045.1). Lineage (NCBI taxonomy): Bacteria > Bacillati > Bacillota > Bacilli > Caryophanales > Paenibacillaceae > Paenibacillus > Paenibacillus sp. FSL P2-0173. Next base: position 190,489 of record NZ_JBBOYK010000001.1, on the reverse strand, counting down.
TTGCGGATCGAGCGAATGTTAACAGGGGAACCATTTATTTTCACTACACCGATAAATACGATCTTCTTAACCAATGCATCGATGAGCATTTGAGCAGAATGATCTCCGTTTGCATCTCAACCGATCCAAATCAGGAAAAGGTTGATTTTATTCATTCTTTGTTACCTGTTTTTCAATACTTTGAGCAGAACCATACGTTTTTCGCTTCCATGCTTTCGAATAAAGGAATCCCTGCATTTCGGGAGCATATGTTAGAGATCGTGACGGGGAACATAAAAGACCAAGTCAATATGGAGGACCTTAATAAGGGGTATGACAAGCTATTGATAACGCAATTTATGGCCTTTGCATTCATTGGGGTAATCGAATGGTGGATTATAAATAACATGCCACATTCACCGAAATACATGGCCGAACAGGTATGGGGATTGTTTAAAAGGAATCAGGTGTACCCTTCATAAGCGAGATAACCCGTTCTTTAACTTAAAGATTAGCGAAAACAAGTTATTTGAGAACATCATGTATTACACGATGTTCTCAACGAGTATGAAAAATGAGGTATCACAATTCTGCATAGTTACTAATCGTCCTTCTTCTCCCAAAGAATACTTTATTTTCCTTGAACACCTATATGCTTAATGAAATATGTTAGAGGACCCATGCCGAATCCTGAGCTTGGTGACCCTTTTCCTCAAATACTTTTTTGAAAATGGACTATCTTGATGCTTGGCGTTCATTTCTTATCTTTTGTCTATACATCCCTGGAGCCAAACCAAAATGTTTTCGGAATAGTTTAGATAGATGTGCTGTATCCTGATACCCCACATACTCAGCGATCCAGTTGATGGTGTGATCGCTATTTAGCAGCCAGTGTCGTACCTCCTGAAGTCTAATATGTGTAATGTATTCTTTAAACCCACAATCGGTCTTCTGCTTAAACCACTGACTGAAATAGACTGGATTCAAATGGACTTCAGAAGATACCTCCTCCAACGTTAATGATCTTCTAAAGTGACAGTTTATATAATGTAAAACGCGTTGCACCGCAGGTTCCCCAGCTGTATTGATAAGTCTATCCAAAAGATCAGGTATTTCTGTCATACTTAGAAGCCAATCCGTATCCCCGGGCAACTGATTCACAGTAATGACTTTAGCTCCTGCATAATTCCTTGTGATCAGCTCCTTCACTTCCATGAAATCATTCTCGTCTATTTGTATAAGAAGAACACCCATGAGTTCCTTCCCCCTTTTATGCTCGAAGTATACGAATAGTTTTATGGAATAAAACATAACGTGAAACAGTACACATTCCAAACAAAACTTGATTTGCACCATAAAACTCTAGATTAAGACACTATTATGATGTTCATTTCCATTGCTATAATAACCATATGTTAAATAAACTAACTCGAGGAGGCTAAACCATAATGGAAAGTATAAAAGAGTTAAATGTATATCCTGAAAAAGGACATAGCATCATGTTTGTGTTCCGAAGAAAACCAGGGATATCACTTGAAGAGTTTCGCTATCATTATGAATTCACTCATGGAGCTCTTGCTACCAAGCTTCCGGGGCTTATTTCTTATCGGCAGCATCCTACTCGAAAACCGGGGAAGGGAGATGGAGCCTACGTCCCCGACGAAGCACCCTATGATGCTGTTTCGTTATACATCTTCGAAAATGCAGCCGTAGCAGAGGCAGCTTGGGTTTCGCCGCAAGGTTTGTTAGTGGATGAAGATACACTAAAATTTATAGATACTGAGACCATGATTAGTTTGCCTGTTATCCCTCGGCAAGTCCTCTAAATTCATGTTCATAACATTAAATTTGAAACAGCCGAAACACCTCCATTCGTTATGGAACATGTTTCGGCTGTTTTACCTCTACTCTGTAATGATTTTTCCATTGGTAGCGATGACTTCTTTGTACCAATTGAAACTCTTCTTTCGTGTTCTCTCAAAAGTTCCCGATAAATCATCGTGACGATCGACATAAATGAAGCCATAACGTTTACGCATCTCTCCGGTGGAGTTGCTTACGATGTCTATGCATCCCCAACTAGTGTATCCCATGACCTCGACTCCATCTTGAATCGCTTCTGCGACTTGCACAAGATGCTCACGGATATAATCAATCCGATAGGAATCCTCAACAATCCCCTTCTCATTCGGGACATCTATTGCGCCTAGGCCATTCTCGACAATAAACAAAGGTTTTTCATATCTGTCATAGAACTGATTTAACGTGTAGCGCAATCCCTTTGGATCGATTGACCAACCCCACTCGGAAGCTGAAAGGTACGGATTTTTAACCGCGCTCATAATATTGCCTCTGGATTGCTCATTAAGTTCAGGATCTGTCGTTGCACAGTAACTCATGTAATAGCTAAAAGAAATGAAATCGACCGTGTGTTTAAGTGTCTTCAGATCCTCTTCTGTGATATCGAGATCAATATTGGATTCTCTGAAATAACGCAGTATATACCCAGGATATTTACCTTTGACTTGCACATCTGCAAAGAAGAAATTCTCCCTGTCTTTACGCATGGCTTCCAACACATCCTCTGGTTTAGGTGTAAGAGGATACATTGGGCCACCCGCTATCATGCACCCGATCTGAGCATCGGGAATAATTTCATGACAAGCCTTCACTGCTAAAGCACTTGCAACGAATTGGTGATGGATAGCCTGATAAGTTACTTGCTCAGTTGCCTGATCAGGATAAATTCCTCCTGCAATAAAAGGACCATGAAGCATCATATTAATTTCGTTGAATGTCAGCCAATACTTTACTTTGTCCCCATACCGATCGAAAACAACTCTCGAAAAACGTTCAAAAAGAGTAATCACTTCTCGATTAGACCAGCCACCGTACTTATGGACGAGTCCAAGAGGCATTTCATAATGAGAAAGTGTAACTAATGGTTGAATTCCGTATTTGAGCAGTTCATCAAATAACCGATCATAAAATTCCAGACCTGCTTCGTTAGGAATGGCTTCATCTCCATTCGGAAAAATCCGGGTCCACGCTATAGAAGTTCTTAGTGTTCGGAACCCCATTTCTGCGAACAATGCGATATCCTCGGGGTAACGATGGTAAAAATCAATGGCCTGGTGTTTGAGATATTCACCATCAGGCTTATCCAGGATCTGACCGAATATTCCGTCCGACAACACATCTGAGACAGATAATCCCTTACCATCCTCCAGATATGCACCTTCGATCTGATTCGCAGCCACGGCTCCGCCCCAGAGAAAGTCAGGGGGGAATAAATCCCCCGACGTTTTAATTTCATTCACCGATTTTTTTGTAAAATCCATTGTTTTTCACCCTCCAAATTTTCTTTATCCGATTACCTTCATTAAAGGATCTTTTTCATCAATACTTCCGATTGATTCTGCATTAACATCGACATAGTCATTATAATTAGCTACAATAATAGGAGTTACCGTGTCATAGCCAGCTTTTTTAATCTGTTCTATGTCGAACTCAACCAACAGATCGCCAGCCTCAACATGTTGACCTACTTCAACGTGAGTCTCAAAATGTTGACCATTCAGTTTAACGGTATCTATGCCAATATGAATCAATATTTCTGCTCCACTGTCAGCCACAACAACAATGGCGTGTTTCTTCTTGAAAACAGTCGCGACCGTACCTTTCACAGGTGACACCGCTCTTCCTGTAGTGGGTCTAATTGCAATTCCTTTGCCCATCATACCAGCTGCAAAGGCAGGATCACTGACTTGCGAGAGTTCTACCACTTCTCCATGAATAGGACTAAGAATAGGTTGAACACGATCTGGATTATTAAATTGTACCGTTACGGGTGCTCTAGGATCACTCTCTATCGTCCCTGTAATTGTATTATTCGAAGAGACGGCTACAGCTTCTTTTCTCTCTGGAATATCTTCGAATCCAATAATGAGTGTCAGAACAAAACCAACAACAAAACTAACTGCACAGCCGATCAAGAAATACAGGAATGTGGAACCGAAGAAAAATGGTAACCCTGCAATCGGCCCGGTACCAATTCCCGTGGCACCAACTTTAAACCATCCCATTACTGCACTGCCCAGGCCTCCAGCAATGGCAGCTGCGATCAACGGTTTTTTTAACTTAACGGTTACACCGTAAAGAGCAGGTTCGGTAATCCCGATAATGGCATTCAGTGCTGCTGTTCCAGCTACAGCCTTGAATTCTTTGTTTTTGGTTTTCAAATATACCGCAAGAGTCGCCCCTGCCTGACCCGAATTGGCTGCAACTGCAATCCCCATTATATAGTCAACACCATACTTAGAAAGGGATTGGAACATGACTGGCAAGAACCCGTAATGCATACCTGTGATGACAATCAGCGGATAAAATCCTCCGAGAAGAAGCCCCGCTAGCCATCCATAGTTCATGTATAGTGAAATAAATCCGACGGCGATTCCATTTCCTATGAGTGTACCAGCAGGTCCAAGCGCAATAAGAATGATAGAAGAAACAATCAACAATGTAAGCAGTGGCAAAAAGATAGACTGAAGAACCTTAGGAATGATACGTTTTAAAACCTTTTCCACATAAGACATAAACCACACGCCCAGAATAATGGGTAATACAGACGATGCGTATATGACTGAAGTAATCGGGATGCCAACTAGGGTGACAGGTGATTCACCGTTCAAAAGAGCACCTAAGTTAGGATGAATCAAAACACCCGCAATCGCCCCAGCGACATATTGGTTAGCATTAAACTTTTTCGCCGTACTAAAAGCAAGAAGGATAGGCAAGAAATAAAAAGCCGCATCAGCGAATACAGATAGCAACTTATATGTGCTACTTTCCAAAGATACGAGTTCAAAAGATGAGAGTAATGTGATAATCCCTTTAAGTAATCCCGCCCCGATGATTGCTGGAATGATTGGAGCAAAAATACTTGAGATGACATTAAAGAAGGAATTGAGAATCCCTTTGAAGCCTTTCGAACCTGATGCAGAACTACTATCATCCGCAACTTGACGGTTACCCAGTAATTTTATAAATTCGCTGTGAACATCGGATACCTTATCCCCAACAATAATTTGAAATTGCCCCCCATTGACTGTCGCTCCCATAACACCCTGTATAGCCTGAATACCAGCTTTGTCTGCTTTCTCATTGTCTTTAAGGGTAAGACGCAATCGAGTTACACAGTGAGTTACATCTTTTACGTTTTCTTCTCCACCTAATAAAGGCAGTATTTCTCGTGCAATTTTCTGATTGCTCATGCTGATCCCCCCGGGATTTTAATGAAAAACGGAAACAAAAAAAGACCCAAATTCAACCAACTTACGCCCCGCGGTAGTCGTAAGTTCGTTAGAATTTAGGTCTTGCCTGCTCGAAGCAGTTACAATCCTACTTATCCTAAAGAATTATTCGGTTTGTGAATATGAACATAATTTAGCACGTACTTTGGAATCTGTCAACGCTTACATCAGGTGTAAAGATCTCAACTCCTGTTGACCACTCTTTCAATATGGATCGTCAAATAGAGTAATTCGTCCTTGTTTAAGAGATAATCATAGCTTAGCTTGATGTATTCTTTGATTTTCCAGGCACATTCATAAGATGGCTTATACTTTTCTTTCACAATATTTAGCAATTCCTCATCTTTACTTTCCGTCATAATTTTATTAAACATCCGCTGGGAAAAAAATTTGAGATGAGTTACGAATCTGAAATAGTTAAGCGATTCTTCATCCAAATCAATTCTGAATGTATATTGAACAATGTTTAGGATTTCCTTAATTAATCTTGTGATATTTGCCGCTTCAGGTACATTTTCGTTCATTTGAGCATTAACGATATGGAGGGCAATAAAGCCAGCCTCATCTTCAGGGAGTTCCACACCAAGACGCTCTTTAATTATGGACAGAGCTTCCATGCCGATTCCAAATTCCAATCTATAGAATCGTTTTATTTCCCAAAGGAGTGCATTATGAATATCTATCCCTTGTTGATGACGTTCGATTGTAAAATTAATATGATCGGGAAGCGAAATATATATGCTTTCATTCAGTTTTCGATTCGTTTTCTGCATAGCATAGTTAATAATATCTTCTGTAAGCGACATAACCTCCAACGATATTTTGTTTAATAACGTCTTTAGTCTATCGGTAAGTTCCTTATTCTCAAGGCTAAATACTTTTTCAATTTTGGACTTATCAACGGTGTCGCCTTTTTTCTTTTGAAAAGCAATCCCTAAACCCATAATCACCAATTCCTTGTTGTCTTCATTCATCGCCGTGATCACATTATTGTTGATCACTCTTGAAATCAACATGAATATCCCCCCAATGTTCAAAAAGCATCAAAAAAAGACAAGTCTCCATTGATCACTACGCTTGTCTGAATTGTATGTGATTCTAACATTTTGCTCAAATGAACGTCAATTATCAAATTCAATGTAAGGCTGTGTAGCCATCAACATTTTTGTTGTGCTGCACTTACTACGGACATGATTTTTTTAGCTAAAATAAGACTTCTCAGACAAGTAAGAGACAATTAATAGGCGTCCTACAAACCATATGAACCATATGAACCATATGAACCATATGTTGCAACTTTCCATGCCACCTGGCGAGGATTACGCCAACGCCAGATTTTTCTACTAACCTTTACCACTCTTAATATCATCCTCTGAAAGTCATAGTTAGTTCGAGCGAGGCATCACGAGTATGGCCAGGGATGCTTTCCCACAGCCCTTACTTGGCGGTACTTCCACTCAGAGAAATTTTATATATAGCGAATCAGTGTGATTAATCTACAACACCTCCAAGATTATTCCCGATCTCTCTCATAAATAGGGTATTATCTTGAAGGTGTTTAAATTTTTCCAACACTATGCAATTGTCTGTTACTTTCTGTTAGTTTCCCCAAGTTTAACTCTTCTTTATAGATAGACTATAAAAAACATAGCTATAAGCCCTTTTTTATTTCAAGCTTAGTCCGATTTATAGTAAAAGCCAATTGCAAAATAAAAAATACGTTCCTGAATACCCTATATAATGTGTTTATATATATTTTGTATACTGTATATAGTATACAAATTTAAAATAAGTCTAATTCTGTCTGGATGATTCTTGACCATTATTTAATTGCGTACAGCATCTCTTCCCAAGCTGTTATCCCCCTTGAAAAGTCACTTTTAAATTAGAAAACCTATTAATTTATCTCCTTCAAATCACCAATACTGCTCTTAGAAAATCTAAACATAAAAACATGCCCCTGCTAACACTACTTAGAAATTAATCTCTCTTATTTAGGTGATACTACCTAATAGAGGTAATAGATATGGAATAACACATATTGGAGCACAATTTGCCTGAACTAGGTCATACGGAAGGGTTAATTATCTGTATTAACTGCTAAGCCATTTCCTAAGCAGCCCTATGGATGAGATGCATTTTCAACTTGCAGTAATGGGGATTTTAAACGTGGCGAATTATTCTAACTTGGGAGACTGTATTGCCACCCCATATTTTATAAACATATAACCTTATAAAATCATGTTTTATTAATTTCCATGTTTGATCTTCATTTGATACACGAAATCACTTCTAAATATCGTTCTTTTTCTTTCCCGTTCCATCAGCTAGAGTATATTCAAGAAATGAAAACTTGATTTCTAACATATCGTATCTCTTATTAAGTTCAAAGAACTCAAGACCATCAATTATAATCTTCTCTCTCTTATGGAAATTATAATTGAGGATAATTGACCAGGGCATGCACGGACAGATTCTTACGCCTTTCACCACTGCAGAGCAATAGCCCTTATTCACTTTTAATGAGATTGCTCCGTGGTCGTCTTTCGAGTTCTGCTAACTTTCCAAGGATATGAAAACACCCGATACGGTTGTGAGCCGACCGGGTGTTACGTGTCCAGGCAGAAAAATGTTACTTTAATTGGTTTTGAGGACCAAGTTTCAGATACGGATGCACGCAACCGGGCTGTAACCACTTCGTCGAATCAAGCCAATGCTTAACGAGTTCCGTCGTGAGATAATTAAAATTTGAATGATATCAATAGTTAACGTCTAAACATTCTCATTTCCCCAAATGCTTACTAGATCATTGATTTGAAGCGATACGACCCTTAGTTCTCCGCCAATGGCATAGAGTTCCAGCCCCCTGCTCTCCAAGTCCGGGAAAATCATGTCTGAGATGATTGTTTCTCCATGATTTCCGAAGACCTCGACACTTGACCAATCCACGTAAATACTCAGTTGTACCCGTCCATGCTCTGGCTTCATAGGGGCCTTGTGTATTGCTGTGAAATCGGAATGAAAATCAATGGCGCTCGACTTCGTCCGATCGACGAACAACTCCCCATTCGAGCTATTGTATCCGATGATCGTCTCCTGATTAGAAGACTTCCGCACTTTGAACCCGAATTCCACGGCAGTGCTGATTTCAAATTCTGCAATAATTTCTGCCTTTGCAGCAGAGAAATCAGACAACACGTTCATACCTGGCTTAATCGTCAAGTCTTGCAGAGACAAAATCGGTTTTCTTAGCTGACTTAATTCACTTATGGGTGCTTGGATTAAGTGAAGTCCCTCCGGATAAGTCCTAAGCTGTAGCTCACGGGGAATTGACATCTTGCCACGCCATTCCTCTGAAGGTAGCGTGGTACCATAACGCCAATTGTTCATCCAGCCGACCCAAATCTTTCGACCGTCCTCGTTTGGAATCCCATTCCAGGTCACGGCCGCGTAAAAGTCTGATCCGTAGTCTACCCATTTAATAGTATCGAAAGATTCCAACGTTCCATCCAGAGCAAATGCCTTACCATCAAAGTTGCCTATGAAATACATCATGCCAGAACCACCTGCCGGTGGTTCCGGATCATCTGGATTCACACCATTTCTATCCCCGACACTTAGCATCAGAATCCACTTCGTGGTATTAGGATCCTCATCCACTTGGATTTGAAATATATCAGGACATTCAAATATCCCTCGGTGGATATGCGGAATGTCAGAACCGAATTCGCTTGCAAAAGACCATTCTTTCAGGTTTGGAGATGTGTAAAATTCTACACGTTCTCTTACGGCAAGGACCATTATCCACATCGACGATTCATCATGCCAAAACACCTTCGGATCACGAAAGTCTAGCGTTTCCATTGGGAATAAAACTGGGTTACCTTCATATTTTGTCCAGGTTCGACCTTTATCCCTGCTGTAAGCAATGCTTTGCACCTGCGGCTTGCCGGGCTGAGCCCTGTTGCCCTCATTCGTATAAATTGCAACCAATCCTGATCCTTCTTCGTTGAAAAATCCGCTTGTATTGTTCTTATCCACCACCGCACTTCCCGAGAAGATCGCTCCGTCCTCTCCAGGCGGAATTGCCGGTGAGAGTTCGTCCCAATGTATTAGATCCTTGCTTACCGCATGCCCCCAATGCATGCGGCCAAAGTCAGGCTGCGTATCATGGGGCGTATGCTGGTAGAACAGGTGGTACTCTCCTTCATAGTAAACCAAGCCGTTGGGATCGTTCATCCAATTTTTCTCAGGTGAATAGTGGAATTGAGGCCTGTATGTCTCCCTATAATAACTGTTTCGTGATCCTTTTCTGCTGCTACTGTCGCCCGTTAGGAACATGTCTTTAATGGTATCCACTCTCCTATTGATTGTTGATAAGGTGTTTAACAGCCCAACCACCTTTTATATATTTCAGCCTTGATCTTTAAGATATCGGTCGTAGCCTTTCTGCTTGATTTCCAGCCATTTGTCTAGTCCCAGTCTGGACAGCTCGGCCTTATATTCCGCCCATTCTTCTTCCACTTTGCCTGTTTTGATCCATTCTGCCCGTTTGCGGTTAACGTAAGCAAACAAATCGGTTTCCAGTGTGGAGATCTGCTTCTGATCCTCCAGCGAGAAGAAGACTTTCGGGAAATTATGGTCAGCCTTCATATAAGGAACGAGTCTTTTCTTTATGAGCTCGAGCCGCCCCACTGCATCGTCGGGCTTGGTCGTTACTTTTCCGTAATATTCGTCAAGAATTGCCAATGGACCACCGATATTCGTTTTTTGACGCAGCTCGACTGGCGCAGTTCCCTTAAGCGGAAGATGCTTCAGCATATGACTCGCTTCATCGTATTCAAAAATGTTCTGCTGAGTTTTGTCGCCGTAGGTGCCCCAGTTGTCCTGTACGGACTGGATGGGTTCATACAGTTGGTCAATCCATTTTGCTGTAAGCTCAAGATTTTTGTTGTCACTGGTAATCACCATTCTCCCCCGGTCAAAGCCGAGATTGTTCGTGCGGGTCACATTGACTTCACCGCTTGGCCCCGCGAGCGGATTCATCAATTCATATTTATCGTTGTCTCCTGAAATGTTCGCCTTATCCCATTGAAAATAGAGACCATATTTTTCATTCTGTCCTTTGGCCAGATACGTATTGTAATCCTGCTCGAATGACTCTTCGTCAATGAGGTTCAGCTTATAAAGCTCATTAAGGTATTTGATCCCCTCTTTATAACCGTCCTGATCGGCAGTGAAGACCACTTTCCCCTCATTGGTCACTACAGTATGATCGCCGTTTTCCCCAAGACCAAATGATCCAAACAGAAAATTCAGGTCCTCATTGCCGTTATTGAGTATAAAGGACAGCGGGATTTCATCCGCCTGGCCATTTCCGTTAGGGTCGTCATTTTTAAATGCGAGCAGAACTTTTTTTAAATCCTCGGTGGTTTTTGGCATTTTAAGTCCCAGCTTTTTCAGCCACTCCACATTGATCCATGGCATGTCGTTTACAGAATGAATGCTCTCCTTCCCGGCCCCCAGCTCTTCAATCCAAGGAAAAGCATAAATATGCCCGTCCTGTGCAGTTATCATGGATTTGTACTCAGGTGCTTCCTTCAATACCTTCTGTAGATTCGGCATGTATTTATTAATCAAATCCTCCAGAGGGATAATGGTTCCATCCTGTCCGAGGTTCAACAAATCATAGTCGGAATAGCCGGCATCCAGTATGGCATCTGGAAGATCTCCACTGGCAACAGCTAGGTTTCTTTTTTCAATGAAGGAATCGGAGGTGAAGTTGGTAAAATCGATATGCACCCCTGTTTTTTCTTCCAGTCTTTTATAAATCAACTTTTCATTTGGATCGGAAGGTGCCAGCGGCGAGCTTTGAGTCATAAAATGCAAAGTAACTTTCTCTTTAAGCGGCAGAGTAACATTTTCCAGCTTGTAATCTTCGGATGCCGCGGAATTATTGCCTGAACCGCCACATCCGGCAAGCAGTGAAGTAGAAAGTACCAACACAGACAAAGTTAGTAATGTTTTTTTCATCTCTATACCCCCGGTTTTTTATTTGATCGAACCTACCATGACACCCTTTTCGAAATACTTCTGGAAGAATGGATACATGACAATCAAAGGCAAACTTGATATGACAATGGCAGAGTACTTAATCATTTCAGACAATTTCTTAAGCTCCGCTTGTGCCATCGCATCGGCAATCATGCCGGGCTGAACCTGATTCTGTATCAAAATGGAGCGGAGTACCAGTTGAAGCGGAAACAGCTTCGGATCATCCAAATAAATCATGGCGTCGAAATAAGAATTCCACTGTCCGACAAAAGCGTATAAAGCTAGAACAAAAATAATAGGCTTGGAAAGCGGCAGGACGATTTTGAAGAAAATACTGAGCTCGGAAGCTCCGTCTATACTCGCCGCCTGGAACAGCTCTTTCGGAAGTCCCTGGAAATAAGTCTTTGCCAGAATAATATTGAATACGCTGATCGAGCCGGGTAGAATAATGGCCCAGACCGTATTCAACATGCCTAAATCCTTAATCACCAGATAGGTAGGAATCAGACCGCCACCGAAAAACATCGTTATCAGGAAAAAGATCATAATGGACCGTTTCCCTACCAACTCTTCAATCGCAAGCGGATAAGCCGCGAAGACGGAAAATAATACGGTTGCGAATGCAAAGGCTGCTGAATAAAAAATAGCATTAAAAAAACCGCGGATCATGGCACTGTTGCTTAGGATTTTGGCATATCCCGTGAGTGTCCAGTCTGATGATGTAATGGCAAACCCTTTGGTAATCAGGGTATTTGGAGTTAAAAAGGACGAAAGCACCACATAGACCAGCGGTAACAGAATAGCGAGAACAAACAAACCAAGTAGAATATAATTGATGATGAGCAGAATCCGGTCCTTCCCGGTGTAGTGAATATCCATAAATACCTCCTTCTTTAATACAGCCCTTCTCCTTCGTTCAGCTTCTTGACGACGGTATTTACGAAAATCAACAGGAATACATTAATTACGGAATTGAACAACCCGATTGCCGTAGAATAAGCATAATCGCCGGATTGCAACCCCACCTTGTATACGTAAGTCGCGATGATTTCCGAGGTTGGTGTGTTCAGAGCCGTCTGCATCAGGTAAGCCTTTTCATAGCCGATCGACATAATACCTCCTGCAGCGAGAATGAACAGGACGGCCATGACGGGTTTAAGAGCTGGCAGATCAATGTGGAAGATTCTCTTCATCAATGAAGCCCCATCAATTGTTGCAGCGTCATGCAACTGCGGGTCCACATTGGCTAAGGTGGCCACATAAATGATAGAGGACCAGCCCGCTGTTTGCCATATACCGGACAAAATATATACCGTTCGGAAATAGGCGGGATCAGTCATAAAAGAAATCGGCTTGCCGGTGAAGGTTGTTACCAAAGCGTTCACTATTCCAGCTGGCGATAGAAAAACAAACAGCATACCGGCAACAACAACAACCGAGATGAAGTTAGGTGCGTATACAATAAGCTGAATATTCTTCTTGAGCTTCGCTCCTCTGATCAGATTTAGCATTAAGGCCAGAATAATCGGTACTGGGAAACCGAGAATAAGACCGTAAGCGCTTAATTTAAGCGTATTCATTAAAATGTCATAAAAATTTGGTGATGAAAGAAACCGCTGAAAATGTTCAAATCCAACCCATTCGCTGCCCATGATTCCTTTTCTTGGGCTGAAATTTTTAAACGCAATGATCGAGCCGTACATGGGAACATACTTGAAAATGACGGTAAGAATTATGGACGGAAGCAGAAACAAATACAATATATAATTTCGAACCATGTAGCTTAACCAATGGTTTCTTTTTTTTGTTTCTGAAGCCTTTAGTCCCCTTTTTTGAACGATCGAATTCCCCAATGTTTTCCCTCCTACTGTTCACGGCTTGTTATACGACACAAAATATAAGCCATGTTATGTCACCTCTCTGACATAATTCACCAAGATGTTTTCAAATACTTGCTTGTAATATCCACACCTCCAACAGAACTAGAATTTTACACATCCCCAAAATGAATGGGTTTACAATTTACATTTGAACACTTTTTACTCTTACAATTTAGCAGATGTATATTTAATTAGTCAATATATTTCGGGTGAATAAATTCATTCAAAAAGCATATTTCAAGATAATTATAATGTTTTTAGCAAAAATACATCAAAAACACACGATACAAATAAACAAATGTAAATTTTTATTGTTCATTTGAATAAATTCATTGTTAAAAACATGAAAATACTATATATTTAGAAATATGGAGAATCTTAATTCGGAGAATAAGGTGAACAAAATGACGAGAAAGTCAAAGGTTACGATACAAGATATCGCTGATGCCTTGGGGATTTCTAGAAACACTGCATCCAAGGCGCTTAATGGAGTAGAGAATATTCCTGCCGTAACGAGGGACAAGGTGATCAAAAAGGCAGTGGAGCTTAAATACAAACAATTTTCTTATATGGAAACAGCCTCTGAAAAACAGGGCAATATCGCACTTTTGACCTGTAATCTTCCCAATAGTTCACACTTTGGATCGCTACTGATCAGCGGGCTGGAGAAGGAAATCAGCAACCAGGGCTATACATTATCCATTTACTTTGTCCGTGAGAACGATATCAATTCGATGACCCTGCCCGGCAATTTCGAACCTTCGAATGTGGCTGGCATCTTCTGCATCGAAATGTTCAGCAAGGAATACAGCAAGATGATCACAGATCTTTGCATCCCAACCATTTTTATTGATTGCGCTGCGGATATGATGTATCCAGAATTGAAGGCGGATCTGGTATTAATGGAAAATGAACACAGCACATACTGTGTTACCCGGAAATTAATTAATCATGGCTATGAAAGCTTCGGTTTTGTAGGCGATTACAATCACTGCAAAAGCTTCAATGAACGCTGGACCGGATTTAATAAGGCCTTAGCTGAAGCAGGAATCGCCGTAGATCCTGCTCATAGCATTGTAGCGCCTGACCGCAACTTCTTTATAGAGGAGAACTGGATGGAACAGCAGTTGGATGCCCTGAGGGAGTGTCCCTCCGTCTTTATTTGTGCCAATGATTTCATTGCCATCAGCGTGATCAAATCTTTGAAAAACAAAGGGATTAAAGTTCCGGAAGATGTTGCTGTCTGCGGGTTCGATGATGCTTCGGAATCCCGGGTTGTCGAGCCTCATCTTACAACCGTGCATATTTATAGTAGTCAGATGGGTATTATTTCAGCCGAAATGTTATTGTCCAGAATCAAAGACAATACCATGCCATACCGAGTGACTCATGTTGCAACGGATATCGTATACCGGGACTCGACGCCTGTTCTAAACTAAATCTACCTAGAGGTGAATCAAAGTGAAAAATGACAGAACGGTTCTTTGTGTGGGCGAGCTGCTCATTGATTTTTTCTGCACGGATATTGATGTTAATCTTGCCAAGGGTCAGCATTTCTCCAAGCAGGCCGGCGGCGCTCCGGCAAATGTAAGCGCAGCCGTAGCCAAGCTCGGAGGAAAAGCTTCATTCTTGGGGAAAGTCGGGGCTGATCCCTTTGGCATGTACCTGAAGCAAACTCTGGATGAGCAGCATGTGGATACGTCCATGCTCCTTTTTGATCCTGCAACGCCGACTACACTGGCCTTTGTTTCCCTTGCCGCTAACGGCGAACGGGATTTCGTGTTCAACCGCGGAGCTGACCGTCAACTGTCTCTGCAGGACATTAATAGAGAATGGACCCGGCAGGCTGCCATTCTGCATTTTGGCTCGGCAACGGCCTTGCTCGCCGATCCTTTCCGAGAAGCGTATTTGTCTTTATTGGATGGAGCGAAGGCCAATGGGCAATTCACCTCCTTTGATCCCAATTACCGGGGAGACCTCTGGAAAGACAGGCAGGAGGAATTTATCACACTGTCCAGAAGAGGAATACACAATGCGGATTTGGTAAAGGTAAGCGAAGAGGAATTAAACATCATTACAGGGCTGGCTGACCGCGATGCTTCATTGGATCTTTTGCATGGGTTGGGAGCCAAGACGGTGGCAGTTACCTTAGGAAAAGAAGGAACCCTCATCTCAAGTGGTGCCTCCCGTTCGTTAATCGGCAGTATCGCTGTTAAATCGATCGACTCTACTGGTGCCGGAGACGCCTTCGTCGGAGCAATGCTGTATCAAATCAGCCAGTTGAGTCAGCCTAAGGCATTTACCTCTAACGCGAAGCAGCAGCAGGAATTTGTGACACTTGCCAATCAAGTTGGCGCCATCGTGTGCACTAAAGTTGGAGCGATTGCAGCCTTGCCGTCGTTGGAAGAAGTTAATCGTTTCGTAGCGCAAGGTTGAATCAAGGAATGAAGTGTAAGAACTGCAAAAGGTGTCCGACGATCTCTAAGGTTGCTGGACACTTTTTTATGTAGTGATCCGTCGTTCATTGGAAAGATGCTGCTGATCAGGGCACCTTCCAATGAATGACGAAAAGCTTGGTCGATGAAAATGAAAACTTTTATATCGCAAATGAAAGAAAAAATTATTCGCGAAGTACCAAAAATTGTGAAACCAAGCCTATACAAATAGAGTGGTTGCATTAAGTCAATTTACACTTAGCCTGATTATTTTCTGATTTTGCTGATGAAAAACGGATATTCAGGGAACACTTCAATCTCCAGTTCCGATACCAACATTACATACTTGGATTTCATCAAAAATATCGAATGTCTTCTTATGTATTCTTCAACCCATATATAGAAGGTATCGTCTTCAATCATAACCGCTTCTGTAAATTCCCTGCTTAAGCTTGGATTTTATAAGGGTAGTTTTGATTGGAAACTTTGTGTCGATGTAAAAAAAGTTTGTGTCGCTGCTGCGCGGCGACACAAACTAAACTCATAGAGATACAAATGTCATTATTTAACCAACTTTAATCATTCATCTTTATGTTTTAGTTTCACTTTAACTTCATTAAAAAAAGCCGTTGTATCCCATACATTGAGACCAAAGTTTCCTTCTTTATAAGTTTGATCTTTTGTGTCTATAACTAATTTATTGTTCAAATAAACCTTAGTGATGTCGCCTTGCGCTTCTACTTTGAGATGATAATCTGTATTTGGCTGTAAATCCAGTTTTCCATCATTGTTATATGTCGCAATTTCATATCCGGTTCCATCAACAAATTTAATTAATTTTACAATATTATTTTTTATATCAACATTTGCTGCATACGAATTCTTTGCAGTTAAGTCAGAACGAAAAACCAATGAACCTGCTCCAATGGAGTTATCTATCAAATCTTTTTCAGAATTACCGGGGTGGGAATCTGTATCTGGCACGTTTATATTGGCTTCATATACAAAATTCCTGCCGGTCACTTTTGATACTATGAAAGCATCTCCCTTACTCTGTCCCTGTTTTCCATGAATGGTGTCCGCCCAGTTCCCGTTAACGATGGTCCAACCTGATAAGTTTGATTTAAAAGAAGAGTTCTTTTCTTTCCATACACTCTTTAGAGGATATAGGTCCAAAGATTTCAGCTTCACATTTCCGCCCTTACTATAAATTTTTAATCCTTTGCTTGCAGAATCCGCGAATATCTGATCGGTAATCACGGTCGTACCATCATTACCGAACACCTCTACAGCTGATCTATCAACAATTACCTGCAATTTAACCGTGCCGTTTTTTGCCTGTAATGGTCCCTCATGCTTGCCAACTACACTACTTCCGTAATCGAAATCTCCTGAATGAGTCCGGTCTACAAATAATTGTTCGTTGTAGACATCGTAACCGACAGTAGTATATTGCTCACCTCCTTCACGGATCTTGAAGCCAAATTCTGTTGCCTTAGTATCCGATACATCAAACAAAGCGATCAGTTCAAATGTATCTTCTGATAAATTAGAAAGAAGATGGCTGTTACCCGATATCATTTTATTGGTATACGATATACGATCCCCTCTGTCACGAATGCTTTTTAGCGAAATAGGGGTTTGTTTTAAACGTAGACCCTTTGTGGTTTGAGTGAGCTCCATCTTCCGCGGCAGTGTTGTTGAACTTCTCCACGTTGAGGTGGGTGTATCGTTGGCATACTTCCAATTACTCATCCAGCCGAGCCAATATTTCTCACCCTTCTTCCCTTCTACTCCACTCCAATCCACAGCAGCATAAAAATCAGCGCCATAGTCAGTCCATAACACTTTATCGGAAGTATTTTCATTTTTAAACGTTTTACCGTCAAAGCTGCCTACAAAATACTGCATGCCCGATCCGCCTGCCGGAGCACCATCATTTATACTTACCTGTAGGACCCACTTTCTTTTTGAAGGATCGCCATCAACCGGCAATTCGACTAACGTAGGACATTCCCATACTCCTCCGATGCTGCCGTTTGTGGAAGGAATCCACTGTCCAGAAACAGCGGACCAATCTGTGAGGAGACCGCTTTGTTTCATATCTGTTTTCTCCGGCTCTTTTGCAACCTGGTCAACTTTATCCGATATGGTCCCTTCATTATAAACATTAACATCATCAACATTTATATGACCGTAACCATCTTTGGCATGGTCTACTACCTTGATATATAATACTTCACCAATATATTTGGACGCGTCCCATACGTATTTTGAATATTTTTCTTCATTAAATTTTATATTGGCCTGGCGGATCAATTCTTGATCGTCGGCTGCTCTGACCAATGATACATAGGTATTGTCGCCATCATCGCCTGCTCCTAGTAACAGATTGATTTCTCCGGATCCGCTTAATTTAAAATAGGAGGAATGCAGTTCACCCGTTGCTTCATCTCCCTCGTGAAGCTTGGAATATCCCCACAAGTGATAATTCCCCTCATGTCCGAAGGGTCCACCCCAATAAGTCGCTTCACTGGATACATGATCATTCGAAAAAGTATCACCCTGGGTCACCGTCCATCCGGTTAAATCGCCTGTTTCAAAATCATGATTGATGATTTCTTTCTCATCGGTCATGATATTTCTACCCAGTTGAACATCCTGAAATATCGCAGAAGAGTGCAAAAGATGTAATCCAAAATGGCCGGACAGGAAGGTTGCATCATCGATATCATGAATGAGATTTCCGTCCAGATACATCTTTATATTTGTTCCAAATGTGCTCACTTTTAAATCATGGCTTTGATAAGTATCCAGCGTTACTGTGGTTTCAGCCAGAACCGTTTTATTCCCGTCTTCCATTTTCACAATTTTCACTTTATCGTTTAAAGCATCGATACTCGCCATATATCCATTTTTCGCATCAGCATCCGTCCGGAAAACAAGTGATCCTGTTTCATCTCCTCCCTCTGACAAATCTATAATCGCATTATATATAAAGTTGTCCCCAGTCTTACCACTTATGATAAAAGCATCATCTGCAGATGTACCGCTTTTCCCCTCCATGGTATCTTCCCACCGGCCGGTTACAGCTGTCCAATTAGATAGATTGGTTGCAAAGTTAGAGGTGTTCTTGAAATTCACATTTCGGAAGGAAGCTGTTGAATTCCAGGCGGTCAGACCGTAATAACCATAATCAAATTCAGTATCCGTTTCTTTAATTACAGACTGATTATCTATAAACACCTGAATGTCATGACCATATACGTCTACCTGCACGTTGTAAGTTGATGAGGTTCCCAGGGTTAAAGACTTGCTAGCAATTTCTGTATTCGATCCATCGACATTCTTATTTAAAGTAACGACATCATTTTTGGCATCCAGGCTGACGACATAACCGTTTTTCGCATTCTTGTCAGCACGAAAAACCAGACCTCCTGAGCCTTCCCTGCCATTCTTTTTATTAAGGGTAATATCTCCCTCATAGGTGAATGAACCGCCTTCCTGTGAAGACATAGCGTACGAAGTGGTATCCACACTGTTGGCCTGTATTCCGTTATCTTCACCAAATTCGCTTGCATAGGTCCACTGTTTTAAATTGGGGGAAGTATACAACATTACTTTATTCGCTGCGGCCAAAGACATCACCCATTGTCTGGAGTCTTCATGCCAGAATACTTTAGGGTCTCGCCAATCCGATATCGGGGGATCCGGCATTACCGGATTTCCTTCATACTTGGTCCAGGTTCTGCCTCTATCTAAGCTGTACGCAATACTTTGAACCTGGCCGTTATCCCCGGAATGAGTGAAGATCGCAACCATCGCTTCTTTTCCGAACCCTGCTGTATTGTTCCAATCGATCACAGCACTTCCCGAGAAAATCTGACCGTTTTCATCTGGATACAACGCAATCGGTAAATGTTTCCAATGAATAAGGTCTTTGCTCACCGCATGCCCCCAATGCATCGGTCCCCATTTCGTCCCATAAGGATGATACTGGTAAAAAAGATGATATTCACCCTTATAATAAACCATTCCATTCGGGTCGTTCATCCAGTTAGCCTCAGGCGAAAAATGAATCTGATTACGGTAAGGTTCATCGTAATAACCAAGATCCGCTGCAAAGGCGGGAGTTAATGGTAAACTAAATACCATAAAGCAAATAAGCAACATACTTAACTTCCTCTTCACCATCTTTCACATCCTCTTTTAATATTTTGAACACCTAGTGTTATTCTTAACATCACAAATAAAGCGTTTACATTTATCTCTATAACTCAATTTCTTATGTTTACGCTGTTTTGGTCACAAAAATCCGACAAAGTCCGGCCAAGGATGACTCCCTGACCGGCACGTTTTAAGCCAAAACCCCAAATGCGTACCCAATAATGCCTACTGCGAATAAAGCAAAAATCAGAGCGATTGCGTTCACTTTCTTTTTCAGTAGCCTCATACATAAAAAGGTCAATAATAGTGGTAAAAGTCCGGGCATCAATTGATCCAAAATCATCTGAACGGTCGTAATAACCTCTTTTCCATCCGTTCCCACATATCTTGATACCACCAGCGGTACATTCAGGGTGGTCCATTTGGAAACAAGTGCGCCCATAACGAAAAGCCCCAGTATGGAGGCTGACTCCGTGAGTTTTTGCAACCGGTTTCCAGACATATCGGAGACAATCTCCGTACCTTTGTGATAACCGTATTTCAGACCGTACCATTTCGTTGCCAAGCGTGCGGTGTTAAAGAGAAGGAAGAAAAGAACCGGTCCGACAAGGCTACCGGATAAGGCGATTGAGGCTCCGAGTGCAGCCAGAACCGGGCGTAAAGTCCCCCAGTAAATGGGGTCACCCACTCCCGCAAGGGGTCCCATTAAACCGACTTTGACTCCACTTATGGTGGCATTGTCAATCGGCTGGCCGCTTGCTTTCTGCTCTTCCATCGCAGCCGTTACACCCATAATAGGCGCTGAGATAAACGGTTGAGTGTTGAAAAATTCCAGATGTCTTTTCAATGCCTCTTTTTGATCTTCTTTCTTGCTGTACAGCCGCTTAATCGCAGGGATCAAGGTGACACAGAAACCGATCGACTGCATTCGCTCAAAATTGAACGAGCCTAACAGGAAGCATGAACGGACAAACATCTTATTTAAATCACTTTTAGTCAGCTTCTTTTCTTTCATAGTGCTCTCCTCTCCCTTCAGGTAGTTACTATAACTCTTCAATTTCTTCCATCTTCTCATTACGCTGGTTGTATTTTGGGCTCAGCTGGATGTAAAGCAGAGCCAGAACCGCGCCAATGACCCCAAAACCAACCAGATTAATGCTGGTAAAAGCTGCAATGACAAAGCCCAGAAAGAAGAATGGCATCAGGTATTTGGCTGCCATCATATTAATGACCATCGCATACCCTACGACTACGATAAAGCCGCCCGCAATTTGTAGTCCTCTTGTGATAACCTCCGGAATTGCGTTAAGCATAGCAGTCACCAGGCCCGTTTCTGCGGCAACTGCCACCAAAACAGCGGGCAAAGCAACGCGCAGACCTTGCAAAAGTAAGGCAATAAAGTGACATAGCTCAATTCCTTTGAAATTTGCAGATTCCGCATACTTATCAGCTAAATGCTGGAAGAAGACAGTAATCGTCCTGACAAAAATGGTAAGCACTTGTCCGGCGGCTGCAATTGGAATCGCAACGGCAATTCCGGCGCCGATCGATTGATGGCCGACGATGACCAAAATGGTTGAAACCACACTGGCTAGAGCAGCGTCTGGTGCCATGGATGCTCCTACATTCATCCATCCCAAAGCCATTAATTCCAGAGTACCGCCAAGTATAATGCCAGTTTTGAGATCGCCAAGGACAAGGCCAATCAACGTACACGCAATCAGAGGACGATGGGTTTGCCCTTCATCTAGAACGCTACCCATGCCACATATGGCCGCTACCAGTGTTACCATCACAATTTGAAAAACAGTCATTTCTATAACTCCTCTCTAGTTGCCGCCTGGTATTTACGATCACAAATCCTGCAGTTTGGTAATCAAGTTGATTTTCGGATCACTGGCTACTTTTCTGATTTCCAGCTCAATGCCTCTTTCATGCAGCTTACGAAATGCATCTACATCCTGTTGGTTTACGGATACCGCCCCGGTAATCTGTGTCTTTCCTTCCTTAAAACACATTCCTCCAACATTCACCGAGCGGATGGGTACTCCCCCTTCTACAACCCGCAGTACATCCGTAGGGTTGGTAAAGAGGAACAATGTTTTAAAATCACTGTATTTGGGGTTATTATAAGCCTCTATCGCTTTGTTAATCGTTACGACATACGCCTTAATTCCAGGCGGCGACACCTGAAGCAATAAGGTTTTGCGTAATGTATCCGCTGCGACTTCATCGCTAACCGCGATGATCTTGTTGCACTTCGCTTCTTTCACCCAAATGGTCGCCACCTGACCGTGAATCAGACGGTCATCAATACGAACTAATGCAATTTCCATTCTATAATTCCTCCTCTAATTGACTGTTTCGAATGGCACGAAAAGACATCATGGAATCGTGCCCCGCATGTATCGCTAGATTTACCAAATTCTCTACTTGTTCAATCCCTCTGTTTGCAAGAAGGTCAACGATCATTGGCAGGTTTACTCCTGTCACAATATCCATTTTTTCATGGTTAACTGCAATTCGGCTGGCAGCATTATAAGGACTGCCGCCGAATAGATCAACAAGGAAGATAACACCGTCCGTCCAATCCAGCGATGCCAACGCAGCCTTATATTTCTCTACAAGTCCGCTGACACTTTCACCTGGTTCAAACGTAACACCTGCCACATTATCCAATTGGCCGAAAACCATTTCTGTTGACCTCAGTATTTCTTCAGAAAATTTCCCGTGTGTCCCAACAATTACACCGATCATCTGTCTCACCCCCTTTGTTTCTCTCCACATATATCTATGATGCAAGTTCTGTGCCAAACTTCTGTATAGATCAGAGGGAATTTTGTAAACAACAAAAAAACCCCCGTTGCGTCGGAGGTTTTTTCCAGTCTGAACAGATCATTATTTATCAATCTCCACTGCTTTCATACACATATGAAAGCGTTTTATACTCTTTGGCCATTACTGTGGAATAAAGTTATATACTTCGCTCAACATTTCGCAAATATAATATTTTTCGTCATCAGAAAGAGTAAGATTCATACCAGAAACAAATATGCTGCATGAACGGTTTACCACCTCGAATATGTGCTGGTCGAGCTGTTTCACTTCCCCCTGATAAACAAGTCCATCGCGAATAACCATACGTTCCAGCGCATAAGCTGTGTGAGTAGAAATTTGGACTTTTGTTGCATAATCAAATTTGACTTCTAATCCAAGTTCCAGCTCTTGCACAAATCTCATCACCATTCCCAGAATTTTGTGGGGATTCAAATAAGTCATAAATTCTTTCAGGCTTTCCTCGCATAACTCCCTGACGACTACACTTTGATCCACAGCAGGGATCTGTTTGTTATTCAGCAGTAGCTCTCTCAATGTCTGCTCACCGCTTGCTTCAATCAGCTTTTCCAAAGGAATAAACGGGATTTCCGGCTCGCTTGGCCGTTTTACTCCAATCACGGCAAGAATTGTTCGCTTAGACCGCATATCCTGGACCACTTTATCCAACTCCCTTACGTTTGCCGGGACAACAAGTATTTCCTCATCCGTCAAATCGCAGACAATTTTCTCTACAAACTCTTTCAATTTGACCGCTGCACCTTTGCCGGAGGAGCAAACCGTCACAATTGCCTTATGAACTACTTTCACTGCGGCGCTGCTATTGTTATATCCCCTGAAATCCTTTAGCGATTGGTATATTTCCTCTATCCCCATGTCAAAAACACTGGCCTTTCGGACTGCCTCCAGCGTGAGCGGAGTTGAAACCATATCAATAGTCTTTACATTGATTCCAACACGTTCCATAATAGTTTCTTCAAGATTGAGCAAAGAGCCCATATCAACCAGCAGCAACACGCCTCTACCACGGTCAATGCTCTTTACTTTATCGATAATAAGCTCCAAAATTTCCCTAGGACTGACATCGAGAGGCATATCAACAGCACAAAGATTAGAACTGCCCAGCAAGCTGTCTACGACGCCGACGATGCTGCTCGCTGTACTGGTACCGTGTGCTGCCACAATAATTCCCACACTACCCTGTCGTTCTTCCTCAACAGATTTCAGAAGAATCGCCATATAAGTTATTTCGGCCTCCGGTACATGTACACCAAACTTAGACTCGATCAAACTTTTGATAGTCTGGGCCAGTCTGTACTCTTCATCATGTTCATTCATCGGTTCATAGATTCGTGCATCACCGTATTTTTTCTCTCTGGTGCGCTTGAAAAAGGCGCTTAAATGAAGACTGAAAGCATACACGAATCTCTCGCTGTAAATTCGGTTTAGCTCCTTTTTGGCCATTTCCTTAATCTGCTCTGAGAATTCAAGGATGTCTTTGTCCACAATTTTCAGAATTCGTTCCCTGCTCCCCTTGGTGTTATAAAAACGGTTATAAAAGCTTTTAATATGGATATTGACATCCGTAGCAATAAATCTGTGGATGTAGGCGTCGTCTAGCCCTTCTTCCTTCAGCATACCAATCTTGTCTTCAATTAATTTGTAAAGGTTAAACGGCAGCTCGGAAACAACCTCTTCATCCAAAGCTTTTCTTCCTTCAGGAGTAATGTATAGGCACGAGGAAATACATCCGATTTCCTTCATCTTATATTGCGTTTTATCAATATTAAACAAACCATCTCGGATATTTCCCGGCAGGTTTTTAAAATCAAGTCCTATTTCTTCTTTGTTTTCATGTATGCTGTTTAAAAAACCTTTAGCGCATACCAGCTGGATGTTCGACTTTAACTGGCCGATATTGCCGTAGGTGACGCTGCCGATCAGTGCTCTTACTACCTCTGGTTCAATCCTAATCGGCTTGTTTACCCTATTGGCCTCGTTAGCAAACAAATGCTTCAAAATCAGCATTTGCTCCTCAATTGCACGTTCCTGAAGGGAAGGGATATTGATTGTGATGGGTATGCGCCTAATGAAGGTTTTCAGCATGGATGATCCGGGATCCTCCGTCGTAGCTCCAATCAATAACACACTCGCATCTCTTTTTCGATCCGTTTCGCCCAATTTGTTATAGGTGTGAGTATCCATGAAATAGAAAATCATTTCCTGGCCTTCCGGGGGTAAACGGTGAATCTCATCCAAAAACAGGATGCCTCCGTCAGCTTTCTCCACCAGCCCTGCTTTTTCATGATCAGCGCCTGTAAACGCCCCTTTAACGTGACCAAAGATGTGGGAAAGTAGCAAGTGGGGGTTATTGAAATAATCAGCGCAGTTAAAAACGATAAATGGCGCATGCTCTGAAAACCGCTTCATATACTTGCCATAATGGTACATCAACCTGGCAAACATAGTTTTTCCAACACCCGTCTGCCCGACTATCAGGGTATGCAGACCTCTAGGAGGATACAGAATCGCTGCCTTCCCCTGCTCAACCTGGTTACGCATACTGCCCCTGAAACCGATCAAGGCATGGAACGGATCGACCTGTTCGTCAGGCAGCAATACCTCTTTGATGCTTTTGACCTCAATTTGTTTCTCTTTCAGCCGAACCCGAAAGGTGTCCTCGATAATTTGCTTGTGCAGAAATCTGACCGGTCTTCCTTTGATTTTAAGGATTAGATCGTCACGCAGCAGATTATTCAACTCTTTGCTCACATTGTTTCTCAACATCTTTTGATCATCAGCAATTTCCGCAGCCGTAATCCCTTCCCCCGCAAATAAAGCCTCTTTGGAAATTTTCTTGGTGCTTTCGGCAATATACTCTAAAATCTTATCTATTCTTTTCACCTGTATTCCTCCAGCCTGAATCAGTCATTGGAAATTGATTTCAACCTGCTTATTTAGGGAACAGAATATGGTTTTTCAGCGCATGAGCTACTCCATCCTCGTCATTCGAGAGAGTAACGGTGTTGGCAACAGCTTTGACCTCAAGGGGAGCATTTTCCATGGCAATGCCAAGTCCCGCAAAGGCCAGCATGTCGATATCATTGTAGTTGTCACCAATAGCCAGACAATCGCTTTGTTTCAGTTGGTACTCTTTTAGCAGAATTTGAATGGCTGCGGTTTTGGAAGCCTTTTTTGACATGATTTCCAGATAAGTAGGCTTGGATAAGTAGAGATTTACTTCTTCGCCGTATACGGGTCGCAATACTTGAAGGACGCGTCTGATCTCTTCGGGATCACCCATGCACAAAATTTTACTGGTTCCATCAGTCTCTTCCCTCCAACCATTGGTAAGCTTAGAAAAACTATAAATGCGAGGCTCGATATTGGTGATGTCACGTTCTTGAAGCGCCCATGCATCCAATTGCTCAATATACCACTCATCATCCTTATACAGGCTTACGTGAAGATCATAGGCAGCCAGGCTGTCAAGCAAACGCTGTGTCATTTTCTTATCTATATAACGGGTGTTCAGCTTGTTCCCGTGTTTATCTATAACAAGTGCCCCACTGTAGCATATGAGAGGCTCCGAAATACCAAGATGCTTCTGCAATGGAATAATTGCTTTTGGCATTCGCGCAGAGACAAGAACCACTGGAATCTGCTTATCATTTATAACCTGGAGAATGGTTTCTTTGGTTGCTTCCGTGATTTGATGCGCCGAGTTAAGCAGCGTCCCGTCAATATCAATGCAGACAATTTTATAAGTTTCCATAAATGATTCCTCCAGCTCCAGTGTATTTTGTTATTCAATGAATGAGTATACAAGAAAGATAGTGTATATAACCAAAAATACAACACACATAATAACTGTTACTTATTACGACAAGCTTTGGCTTGTTTTGAATCGTTTCTATCAGATAAAATTACTCGGTAACGTTAACATCTAGGCAGGAGAATTGCATAGGCATAGAGAAGTAGATCTTTCATAAATGACTGACTGTGAATTTGTGCCGGAAATGTATGGAAAAGGAGTTTGAATAAGTCAATGATACGATATGGATTACAACAGGAACAAGGATTCAAGCTGGTTATGACGCCCGAATTGCGACAAGCAATCACGATTTTGCAATATTCTTCGGCTGATTTAATATCCTTTCTGCATGAACAGGCGAACAATAATCCAGTCATTGATTTGCCGGAGTTTAATATGTCCATAGGCAGTACTAAAGAAGAAGCAGAGCGGTTTTCACAGAAAGATCAAGGAGATCTGCTTGAACATTATCGTGGCGGAGAAAAATATCCATCGGTCCAGCAAGCAAACCTCGTTACATTTCTGGATTTTGTTCCCAATCCGAATGATACCCTGTTTGAACACCTGAACAGGCAGCTTGGACTGGTATGTGGGCTTACAAATTCACAGCGTATGGTGGCACGGTACCTCATTGGCAATTTGAACGAAATGGGATATTTAGAACTTGATGTTCCAACAGTCGCCTCACTAGTGGACGTTCCCATAGCCGAAATTGAGGATATGCTCTTGGTGATACAGAGTTTTGATCCACCGGGGATCGCCTCTTACAGCTTGGAAGAGTGTCTTCTTCTCCAGCTCCAGCTTGCTGGCATGGATGATGAATGCATAGTCAGAATGGTAAGCAACCATCTGGCTGATCTGGCAAACAATCGGATACAAAAAATTGCGGATGCTCTTGAAATCGGTAGGCGAGAGGTTATACAGATGGCCGATCGAATTCGCAAGCTAAATCCATGCCCGGGCGCAGCATTTGCTCATAAAGAGCAGCAATACATCATAGCAGATATCACGGTCGAAAAAGCCAACGGCGAATATCTTGTCCTGATTAATGACATTAGTGCGCCGCGGGTTGAGATCAACCCTTTTTACCAGCAAATGATGCGGGATCTACCGAATAGTGAAACCAAACTTTTTATCCATGAGAAGATGAATACGGCAAAATGGCTGATCAATAGCCTGAAGCAACGTCGGCTGACCCTTCTACGGGTTGCCAAGGCCATTGTGGAAAAGCAACAGGATTTTTTTGAGCATGGCGTGTATTTCCTCAAACCAATCACCCAAAAGGAGATTGCCGAAAAGACGGGCTTACACGAATCCACGGTCAGCAGGGCGGTCAGTAATAAATTTATACAGACGCCTCGCGGATTGTTCGAACTCAAATTCTTCTTTACTTCCTCCTTGACGTCAGCGGACGGAGATGCTGCTTCATCGGAGAGTGCAAAAAAGCGTATCAAAAATTTGATAGATGATGAGGACAAGCAAAAACCGTTATCGGATCAGGCTATTACTACCCTGCTGGGAAAGGAAGGTTTGTATTTATCACGCAGAACCGTGGCGAAATATCGAGAAGAACTAAGATATCTTTCTTCTGCCAAAAGAAAAAAGTTTGAAGTTTGAATGGTTAAAGATAGTGGCGATGCAGCAAGACAGGCAACGTCTCAGGAAAGCTTGATCCGACTCGCTAGTTCTTGAATTCACCATTACACCCCCTTTCTTGAACTAGGATGTTTTCACTTTTGAAACGTTTCCAATTTGCTGTAAGAAAAACGTCAGTTAGTAGATCCACACTATGAATCGAAAGAATGAGGCTAATATTTTTCAATAAAATCATGTAGTTTCGCCTTGCTTGAAGACAACGGGGAGACGATACACTTGCTGATCTAAAGTTTCACCTTCGATTTTCTTATAAAGCAATCTGATTGTCATACGTGCCATCTCCTCCACTGGCTGCCTGATTGTAGACAATATCGGATGAAAATAAGGATGATCCTGAATCCCGTCGTAGCCGATAACCTTTACATCCTCTGGAACGCGAATGCCCTCCCTGCGTGCTCTTTCTATATAGCTGGCGGCTAACATATCGGTAATAGCAAAAATGCCGTCCATATCGCG
The DNA here is from genome assembly GCF_038008045.1 of Paenibacillus sp. FSL P2-0173. NCBI lineage: Bacteria > Bacillati > Bacillota > Bacilli > Caryophanales > Paenibacillaceae > Paenibacillus > Paenibacillus sp. FSL P2-0173. The sequence continues at coordinate 161,901 of NZ_JBBOYK010000001.1, read as the reverse complement.
GTGCTCATTTAGGAACTCGTTAAAATAGGCATCGTCGTCCACTATAGGGTCGGGCTTCTCGTAGATTACATAATCGACTCCCAATGTTTGCGCTTCATGAATGAAACCTTTTCTCCGATTCATGGTTTCACTGAAAACGGAAGTGACGCTTCCCATAAAAGCCGGTTTCTGGGCTCCCGCTTTAACAAGCTCTCTCAAAGCCAGACGCCCTCCCTCATAATTATCGGAGGTCACACAGGTAATTTTTTTGTTGAAGTGCCTATCAATACTTACAATCGGAATGTCATTGCTTACGCTATTCTCTATATCATTGTAAGTAATGCCGACAATACCAGCCACTTTGTTTTGCCGTAGCATATCCAGATAATATAGTTCCTTTTCGGGCTTGCCGCCGCTATTACATAACATGAGCTTAAAGCCTTCCCTATCCAACTCATCCTCAATGTAATAAGCCAGTTCAGAAAAAAAAGGATGCCAGATACTTGGAAGCAGCAAGGCTACCATCTTGGATTTCCTCATCTTGAAATTTCGAGCGACTTCATTAGGAAAATAATTCAGTTCTTGTATAGCTTTCTCCACTTTCCTGCGTGTTTCTGGTTTTACAGAGCCCGAGTTGTTAATAACGCGGGACACCGTTCCCACAGCTACGCCAGCTATGTTAGCTACATCTTTAATACTTGGCATCTCCCTCCCCCTATCTCTCTTTATGAAAATTATAATAACACTAAGATGGAAACGTTTCAATTATGTTTGAAACGCTTTTTTTGCTGACTGTTTTCATGCTTCCTAAAGAATGTCGTCGCTTTAATGAAGCTCTATTGTCAGTTGTATGCGGATCTAAAAAACAAGGCTTGTGATGAAAATTATCATTAGAGAGAACGGTTAAAATCTGTATCAATTTTTGTTCCGGAAATATGCCTATGCTTGCTCAAGCGTTCTCTCCAGTACATCCGTCAGAAAAATGATTTGCTCCTCGAGCTTGCCCTTTTCATGACTACAAATGCCCACGGCCTTTATAAAAGCTTTTTATCTTCCCTGCCGGGCTGAAGCGCCAGTGTGGATTCCATTAGATATACGTCCTTGTCCTCTACATCTGTTCATATTCATCTCTATCCTTCTTGTTTTAGTGGTTAATCCTAAATTTCCCCCGAAAGACACGAATAGCGTTATTAAAAGTTACGTGCCCACCGTTTCTTTAGTCCCATTTGCCAATTTATCGAAGAGATCACGTTAAATTTGTAAAGGCAGCCGATTATCGGCTGCCTTTACGTTTAAATAGTGTTTGCAAAATTATATTTCTTATCTTCTAGAATAGGCTTGCAGATTTGCGTATATAGGCCTTACAAGAGCACATTTCTCAAGTGCTTGCCGTATCAACATTTGCCCAATAGAGCCGCTGGTGCCAAACAGGTAAAGCCCTTCTGGAAAGTGTCTTAGAACGTTGATGCTACTTTGGCCACTTCTTGAAGTCCTTCTTTTACAATCACTTCTGCACGATCCTTGTACTGATTATGTCCTTCAATAATAACATCGGTAGTTTGAATTCCGAAAAGGCCAAGATTCATCTTCACTGGCTTAACCGCTGATTCGAAGGATGCCATCGGCTCTATCGAGTACATTCCTCCACGTGCGCTTAGCAATGCGATTTTTTTATCACCGGCAAGACCAACAGGACCTTCAGCAGTAAATTTAAATGTTTTGCCAACCTGGGAGATATGAGCGATGTAGTTGACCAACGGTGCAGGTGCCATGGTGTTCCAGAGTGGAAAGGCAATGACTACTTTATCTGCGGCAAGGAATTGATCCAGATAACGATTGGACGTTGTTGTGACTTCCAACTCTTCTGCCGTAAGTTCATAACCTTGACTTAATTTATAGATGCCTGTGATCACAGTATTCCCATAAGTAGGAAGGTTCTCTACGAACAAATCAAGTTCAGTAATTACATCAGACGAATGGGTATCTTTATAAGTCTTGAGAAAAGTCTCATACATCTGAACACTTACTGCTTGATCTGCTGGACGATCATTCGCTTTAATAAAAAGTACATTGGACATAGTAATTTCTCCCTTATAGTAAGATATTTATCTCAGTTCATTTCATATTGTGCCTTTTTTAAGCACATTTAAAACTTTTAAATGCAACTGCGATGAGCACATTATAATTCATTTATTCCTTAATCTCAAGTTCTATTTCTGTACGAATGTTAGGTTACATAATATGCTTTATAACGTTGTAGTACAGGAGTGACACCTGATTGTTTGGTCAGTAGGAGCAATGGCGTTTTGAGGGGGAGCCCTTTCACAGTATTCGTAACCATATATATCTATCATCTGAATACATCTATAGATGACTAACCGTGATCGATGAGAAGGTATACTTTTAAACATTTTTCTTACAACTAGGGTTTTAAATAACTTACTTTCGTCTATTGATTGAACTTACCATCAAAATTTATATGACTATCTAAAAGATATTGGGAACGGGTCTATTCTGGTAGTATCCTTTAATACTTTAACCGGTATTACCATACCAGTGCTGTTCTCTATATACAATAGTTGCAAGTATGCGCAATTGTGGGGATGAGCGATCAGTGTACTGTTATAACAAAATCCAGCAAGAAAATAAAAAGTCGCCAATATGGCGACATCTTTAACTCTTAACCACTAAGGCAGCATCATTGGTTAAAGCTTTTGAGATGCATCTTTGAAACAGCACATTACAAATTTATGCCTGTTTTTTATTTTTTTACTAATTAAAGTAAATCTATACGGTTAGCGACATCATCGATTGTAAACTGACTCAAATATTTTATAGTGTGCTGTTCAGTTTCATACAGAATTTTTTCCAATTCAAGATCAAGCTGTTTAGCGGCATCTCCACAATCGATATCAAAATCAGATTCTGATATATCCGTATTTACTGCATAATAAATATCACCTAAAGTAATTAGACTGGGAGCTTTTCGTAAAATGTAGCCCCCCTCACGTCCACCTTTTGACTCCACGATACCTGCAATGGTTAAAGACTGCATGACTCTTCTCATGAATGTAGCATGCGATTTAACTTGACTCGCAATCATTGCACTAGATAAAACGCTGTTACTTTTTGCTAGCCATACGACAGAATGAACGGCTATTTTAAAACGGGGAGGACCAATGTGGATTCCGCGATTTGCTGTACTCATATGAACACACCTTTTCTCTGTTTAGTTATTATTGGTTATTTAAACTGAATTGGAACTGATAATAAGCTTTAAATATTCTCAATTCGTTCTGCTAAAGAATATATACCTTTTTCTTTCCCGTATATTCAATAATAATCTGCACCGACTCCTTAAACCGCAGCGCATGCACAATCTCCCGCTCCCGCAGAAACTTGAGGCTGTCTTACAGATCCACATCATCCGTCTTGTCAATCAGCCACTGGTATGTAGCTTGGGCCTTTTCTTCGGCGGCTATTTACTCATACAAATCTGCCAGTGGATCACCTCTAGCCGCGTGTAGGTCGTGATGAACGGAACCCCTGTTGCACTGTTGTAGAACAAGACTACTAGACTGCCGCTGCTTTATTAACTAACGTACCCAGTTAGCATAATGACCTGTTTGTTGACTATATGTCCCTAGATTAAGTTCCCCTTTAATAAAGACTGTTCGGCATAAGAAGATCTCTCTTAGAGAGAGCGTTACTTTGTCTGATTGAACAACTAACGTACACCTTCCTCAATAAAAAATTTCAGCCCTTGAGAAAGATAAGGTATCACCAATTGGATATATTCTTCAGCTGGCCTTGTATCGTTATATTGCCAGTTAACGGCCGCCCCGTAAATGCTCCAGCTTAACATTACAGATGCAATTCGAACGGATTCCTCACGGACTCCTGCATTCTGATTCATCATCATCTCGAAAAATACTTGCTCAAGTTCTTTCTTAATTATCGCTTCTATTACAGAAGTAAATGATTCGAAGCTTTTTCGACATTGGGAAGCCAGCGAAGATTGAAATTGAGTAACCGACATAAATACACTGGCAAGCGTCGTTTCATTGAGCTGGTCATGTATTGAAATTTCTCTCATTACGTTCGTCATTAGATGTTCTTCCAGTGTTTTTTCGAGCAGATCGTATTTATCCATAAAATGATAGTAAAAGGTGGCACGGTTGATCGTTGCTTCTGATGTAATGTCTTTAATACTGATATTCTTAAAATCCTTTTTCGTTGAGAGGAGAAGAAATGCATCCATAATTAATCTGCGTGTACGTACAAAACGTGGATCGAGCCTGTTTTCCGTCATCTCACCTCCACTTTTTAGACATTTCACTGCATATGTCGTATATCCGATAAAAACGTAATTTTATCGGTTGAACAGTAGCTACCAGTACTTACAATATAACTATACAACAAGTGTTGTAGAAATAATAGATGTATGAAAGACGAGGCTACGTTATGATAATTACAATTTTTGGCGCCAGCGGCGCTATAGGAAAGTTGGTCGTAAAAGAAGCTTTAACACACGGCGACCAGGTAGTGGCTTATGTAAGAAGAGCGGATGCTCTGCCTGAAAATCACCCGAATTTACAAGTGGTTGTCGGTAGCCTGGATGACCACCGCAAAATGGAAGATGCGTTTACAAATTCAGACGCCGTGATCAGCGCGCTTGGACCGGCGCAGGATAAATCCAGAAAAGTAAAGGATTTGTCGATCCCCGGGCTCATGAAACCATCATTCAAACCATGCAGGCTTTAAATAAAAAACGTTTTGTCACACTGGGGACGCCTACTGTGAAAGCAAAAGAAGGCCGTTCACAAATCAAACCTAGAATGGACTGTCGTACGCATTATCAATCCGAATATCAAACAAGACGGCAAGAGCTATGGAATTTCGTTCGGTGATACGAAGTCAGGCATGAATGTATCTCGGGAAAACGTTGCGAAATGCTTGTACGATTCTGTTTTTAAATCTGCCTATATACAAAAAATTCCGATTGTTTTTAATAAATAAGGAGAAAAAATGACAATTACAATATGGATTATACAAGGATTATTGGCAGCCATGTTTCTGTAGAGTTAACAGACGCGGGATTCTGGAAAAGCGGCTTTGCCGCAGCCGGCGCACTCCTTTTGGGTATTACAGTATCATGACTCATATTCGGGTAAAAGACGGCCTTAGAAACGACGACGATTATTATTCTCGGTATCCTGCCTTTCGTACCGCTGTTCCTGCTCTATTAATTAACTAAAAGAAAGGCTGCCCAAAATGTCAAATATGGATGGAAAACATTTATTCGCTGGGCGAATTGATTGCGGAACAGCACAAGCGAAGGATCGAAGCGGCTGAGCGGGTTACAGCTATTTTGCAAATGGCCAAAATGCCGGATGAAGCGGGACTCGATTATTATTTAGAAGGTCACAACAACTTTGCCTTGGGAGTGACCCGTCGACACTTTAATCAACGCTTTGTTAATGTCCCCAAACGTATAAGTTGAATCTAAAGAGGGCTTGATATTTTCTTTTTCAACAAGTTTAGTGATATCTTGTAATTGACTTCCATTGGATTGCACAAATAAAAAGCGATATTCATTTTGATTCTTACGTGCTAAAGAATTGTACATTGACAACAAGTTTATCCCCTATTTCACTCAATGACAGCTGGTACTAAGTCGCTATAGAGAAGCTTTGTGTCATTCCCCCTTGAACAGGGTAAACTTTGTGTCATTCTCCTCGAAAGGGACAAAGTTTGTGTGATTACATGACGAAGCTTTATTACTTATCCATATTATTAACTGCTTTCCTCATTTCTTCATCAGTTAAATGAGTATAAATCATAGTCGTTTGTATTGAGGAATGTCCTAATTGGTTTTTCAATCTAGGCACATCATTGTTCTCCAAGTGATAACGGGTTGCAAATGAATGTCTCAGAGAATGCACGGTTAAAGCCAGCTTTCCAAAAGCTATAGCGTATTTTCAATCAGTTTTTCAATTGACCTTTGTGTTAGCCGACGGCTTTTTCCTTTACGACCTATAGAGCAGCAATAAACAAAAAGCTTTCAGTTTTCTCTGGTTTATATTTTGATTCTCTGATCTGCAGATAATTTTCTAAATCCAGTAAAGCTTGCTTGCTGAAATACACATATTGTTCTTTATTACCTTTACGGATAACACTTACTAAAGCTTTATTCATATCCAGATCTTCAAGGTTAATGCCTGCAATCTCAGAGAGCCTAAGACCTGATCCTAAAATGAGGGAAACAATGGCTGTATCTCGTTCACGATTAAATTGATGGAAATTGAAAATATGTTTATTCTCTTTATTAATCTTTCCGTAATCATGGGCTACAAATAACCTAAACGACTCAAAATCGTCTTCTCTGAGAATTTTCCCATCAATACGATTGGCAATCGTCTCTTGGCTTTCTTTAACTACATTTAAATCCATTTTGGCCATAACATTGCGCTGGATATATGGCTCTAGGTCACTTATTTCAGCTTTATTCTGTAAGTAATCAAATAAGGATTTTAGTGAGGACAATTTACGGTTAATGGTTAGCTTAGTATTGTCGAGTTGATACTCCAAAAAAGATAAAAAATTCTCCACTTCACGAATGGTTAGTTTCTCTAAAGTAGCTAAATTCTACCCTGGAACGATTCGAGATTTCGCTTGAATATTTGCTCTCTGGTATAACAGGCATTATTCATTACTGGGTTCAAAAACAGGACCGTTTATCCATAGAAAAAATATCGAGCGTTCTTAGCGATATTCACTTCAAGAACGTTCAAGACTTATTTGCCGACGAACAAAACAGGGCTTAAATCGTCCAAGAACGATTTAAGCCCTACCCCATATCTAATTTACACCGATGACTGGCAGCTTGCCATCTCTCAACGATGCCAATGCTAAACTCGATTCTTGATCAGGTAAGTGTATGTTCTCTTAATCTTACGGCTGGGCCTTCATCCAGCGGCTACTCAAGGCAACAAACAAGGCAACGCAGAGAGAAACGCTGGCAGAAATCCAGAAGATGGCTCTGTAACCGGCGGAGTCTGCCACCAGGCCTAGAACGAGACTACCAATCACGGTTCCAAAATCGGACATGGAGATAAATAACCCCATCCATACTTTTCGACGTTCTTTTCCGAGTGTGATGCTCAGGTAAGCGGCAAGCACAGGATACACATTAGCTATGCCATAGCCGATCATCGCACCGCCCCCGTACAGCATCCATGCATTACCTGTTACTGGGGCAAAAGCTACAAGTGCCAGACCTATCGTGAGCGAAACCAACAGCATGCCGACATATACGGAATGCCAGTTCCCGTCCGAAGGCAGATTCTTACGGAAAGCAAATCTTGCTGTCACGATCACGCCCGATTGAATAGCAAAAAACACCCCCGCATTGCCGATTCCGGTCTGTATCACATACAAGGCAAGAAACGCCGTTACCGCGCCAAACCCAATCGTTGCGCTCATCATCACGAGGCTGCTTAGCATGAAGTGACGGTTCCAGAGCGTGGATCGTGCGCTTCTATCTATTTCATGCTTGGTTGTCGTTTGCTCCGCGGGACGCTTTGCCGCTTTGATGTGCTGCGTGGCTCTTCCTGTTCCATAGCCCGAGATGAGCGTCAATGCGCCCAAAACCAAAAGGCCTGCATAAAATCCGTTCAGTCCAGCTTTTTCCCAGGCGATCCATCCCAGTGCAGGCATCATAACCGAGGGTAGCAAACCAAACAACAAGTATAGAGATAATCCCTGAGCACGGTCACGCTCGGGCAACAGGTCCATAACAGCCATCTGCACGGTCAACGAAAAGAATGCGGCGACAGCGCCTTGCAAACCCCTGACAATAATGTAAGAAACGTTGCCTTGCCATACAAACAATAGCAAAACTAACAGATGCCCCGCCAGAATAAAACGTAGAATGCGGGCAATCCCGAATCGTTCAACGACGATTCCCGCCCATGGTCGCAGCAGCATGCTAACTAGCAAATACATCCCCACGATCATACCGATCTTGTCGTTTCCATAGCCAATGCTTTGCGTATAGAGAGGCAATATCATCTGAACGAAGGCGTTAGCACTATAAAACAAAAAAGTGAGGGTATATAGGCGTAGCAACACGGGGGAAAATGCACCGTTGCGAGCGTATGGCAAATCTTTGCTTCGATTCATGCCCAGGCGCCTTTACGCTGCCCTGCGTCAACATAGAAAGGCCTATCCTTCCGAATTGTACCCAACTCCGGATGTCCGGATAATGAGGCGTCTAACAACAGCTTAACTGCTGGTTCCCTGGATACCTTCATCTCGGCTATCGTCGAGAAGCTACCGCATAAGCTACCCTGATCTAATACAGTCCATCGGTCACATAGTGCAAAAGCAGCCTTCAGGTTGTGCGTGATGAATACGTAGGACATATCCCGTTGTTTCTTTAAATCGCGTAAAACATCGATAATATGTACCTGGTTGGCAATATCCAAGCTGCTGACAGCTTCATCGAGCACGATAAAGCTGGGTCTGGAGATCATGGCGCGTGCAATGTTAATGCGCTGTAGTTGTCCACCGCTGAATTGTCTTGGCAGCTTGTTCATGGCACTTGCAGGTAGTCCGACGATGTCCAAAGCTTCGCCGATGCGGTAATCCTTTTCCCCATTCGTTAGTCGCTCGAAATTGTCCAGGGGCTCCCCGATGATTTGTGCTGCCGTCATCTTGGGATTTACCGAAGAATAACAATCCTGAAATACGGCCTGTACATGCTTCCGTAACTGTTTCTTCGTTCGATTGTCACAAGCATACATATCCTTACCATCAATAAGTACTGAGCCCCGTTGAGGGCGCTGCAAGCCAAGCATGATTTTGCCGAGTGTACTCTTGCCTGCACCGCTCCCCCCCAACAAACCGATGCATTGTCCTGCCTCCAGCGTCATGGAGATATCCTTCACGACAGCTCCCTGCAACTTCTGTTTCGATTTCCACCAAGAGTTGTTCGCAGAATCATACGTGTGAGTGACGCCAGAAAGTTCTAGCAGTGCCATTATTCTTCCCTCCGTTCATTCATTCAACCGACTGCGTAGCAATTCTTGTGTATAGGAATGTTGTGGTCGATTGAATATGGATAATACGTCGTTATGTTCCACGATCCGTCCTTCATGCATCACGATGACCTCGTCTGCCATCTCTGCGATGACGTCAAGATCATGCGTAATAAGCAGGATGGCAACGTCCTGGTTCATCCGCAGTCTCTCTAGTTCCTCCAATACATGGTATTGATTAATGGTATCGAGGGCTGTGGTGGGCTCGTCCGCAATGACGATGGAGGGTGACAGACACATCGTTAGCGCAATCAACACGCGTTGCAGCATGCCTCCGCTAAGCTCGAACGGATATCGTTTGAGAAGTTCCAGCGGATCAGGCAGCCTTACACTTTCAAGTGCCTGCACAGCCAGTGTCAACGCATCCGTTTTACTACACCGGGCATGTGTGCGGATCGTTTCGACAAACTGGCTTCCGATGGTATGAACAGAAACCAGTGCATTCATTGGATCTTGAACAATATATCCAATATCATTTCCGCGAATGGTGCGTAACTGCTCTTCAGTCATGCCGTTCAGTTCATCACCTCTCAGTCTGATGCTGCCGTTTATGCGGATGGCAGGATCGAGTAGCTGAAGAATCGATCGGCAGGTTAGCGTTTTGCCGCTGCCACTCTGTCCTGCAAGACCTACGACGCGTCCAGGCTGCAACGAAAACGAAACATCATGCAGCAATCGTTGAGAAGCGCCGTCTTCGATCACATCGGCACAGACATTATGAAGTGCAAGCAATGGTTCAGGGGTTGCCGATCTGACGTGATGTTCTTCGAACATTGCGGGTGCTCCTCTCCTTCACTTTCTTTACGCCGAGCAGTTGGGAGAGCGACTCCCCCAGTACATTGAACGCGGTGACTACAAGTAAAATACACAATCCCGGATATAGCATTAGGGAAGGGTGTTCGCGCAAATAGCCGCGTCCTTCATTAATCATCGCTCCCCATTCCGCGGTAGGCGGCTGAATGCCGAGTCCCAGGAAGGAAAGAGCTGAAATATCCATGATGGCCCACCCCATCTCTAGCGTACCGATCACCACAATTTGCGGGAAAATATGCGGGAAAACGTGTCTTCTCAGGATCGCTAATCGGCTGGAACCGCAAATGAGGGCAGCCAGTAAATACGGCTCGGAACGCAGATGCAACACCAGACCCCGGGTCATACGTGCATAGTACACCCACTGTACCAGCAGCAGTGCAATAATGACCTGATATATCCCTGGTCCAAGCATACCAACGATGCCAAGCACAAGGACGAGGTTCGGAAATGCAAGCATGCCGTCACAAATCCGCATTAATAGCTGATCCAGCCAACCGCCTACGTAACCGGATAACATGCCAATCGATACACCAACCAGCACAGATATGGAAAAGACACCCAACACCAGTCCAAACGTACTCCGGACACCATAGATGAGTCTGGACAACACATCCCTGCCCAAATGGTCGGTACCCAGTAAATGCTCAGCCGAGGATGGAACGAGCTTGTCAGCCATTCGTATCTGATTCGGATCATGGGGAGCTATCCATGGAGCAAAGATAGCTGTTACTGCGCAAACACACAAAAAGAACAGGCACAAGCCTACGACCAGCCGCTTGCCAAAAAACAAACTTTTCAATTTCATATTCCTACCTGCTCCTTTCTTGCAAGGAAAGCCTCGGATCAGCAGCCATGTGCAGAAGATCGGTTAGGAGACTTGTACATAAGTAAAGACATGCAGCAAAAAAAACATAGCCCTGAATGACTGGTAAATCGCGGTTGAAAATGGATTCCACGAAAAACCGCCCCAAACCGGGCCAGGAGAATACTCGTTCTACCACAATCGTTCCCGTGATAAGCCTACCCAGATTCATACCGAATCCGGTAATGATGGGGAGGATGGCCAGTCGAACCACATGTCTGAGCATGATGCTGCGCGGCTTTAGTCCTCGTGTATGCGCATAGTCCACGTAAGCCTGCTTCATCTGCTCCAGAATACTCTCGCGAAACAGTCGGGCATAGGTTGCCACAAGTGCCAAAGAGAGAGTCAATGATGGTAAAATCAAATGCTGCCATGTGCCCTTTCCTTCCACGGGAAGCAAGTCCCCGTGGAGGGCAAACAGATAGATCAGTAAGTAACCCAGCATGAATTGCGGTAAGGATGCGCCGATGTAGGAAAGAATGCGCACCGCATAATCTACCCACCGCCCGGCGTGTACGGCCGAGAGATACCCTAGTGTGACAACAGCTACGAAAGCGATCAACATACTGCTCCCCGTCAACTGCAACGTTGCGGGCAACCGTTGCCAAATCTCTCCCCAGACAGACTTGGAGGACAGGTACGACGTCCCGAGGTCTAGCTGTAGCATGCGAACAGCAGATTGAACGTACTGAGACATAAAGGGATCGTCCAGCCCCAGTTCTCCCCTCTTCTCCTGTAGCATTTGCTCGTTAGGCTTGATATGAGCTGCCGAGAAGTACGCCTCGGCCGGATCAACCGGAGAGAGCCTCATTAGCACAAAAGCTACGAAGGTGGCGAACAGCACGAGTGGAACCAGCGTCAGTGCTCTTCTAAAAATATAACCTGCCATGAGTGGCCCTTCCTTTTCTTTATTTTAGGTGAATGCTATTAAATGGATGATCCCATCTGCTCTCCGGAAATGAAACGTTATCCAGTGTTTTCTGGTATACGTTATATTGACGAATATAGGACAGGGGTATAATAACCGATTCTTCCTGAACTTTTCGTAAAATCTGATCATAAAGCTCTTGTCTCTGTTTCTCGTCAACGGAAGCCAGTACTTGCCTGATCTGTTCGTCAAGCTCTGCCTTGCCTTCAATATTGAGATGTGCCTCTGCAACGCCAAAGGTAGGCTCCGCTACCGCATTGACCAATGTATGTGGATCGTAAGGCACTCCGGAGTTGAACCAAAAGTTCATGTCATAGTCTCCCTCACGGAAACGTTTGGTCTGTTCGGTCAGCTCAAGTCCCGTCAACTGAAGTTCAACGCCAAGTCCAGCCCATTCGGCCTGAAGTGTCTCGCCCATCGCTTTCTGGATGCGGTCAGTTGTATCGTACATCAGCTCAAACGACAGCTTCTCGCCATCCTTTTCCCTGGTACCGCCCGATGCCGGAACCTTCCATCCTGCCTCGTCCAGATAAGCTGCTGCTTTGGAGGCATCGTATGCAAATCCAGGGAACGTCTGGCTAACGTAAGGATAATCGGTCGTTAGCACCTGCGTCGCAGGCTGTTCCACGTCAGACGTGATGCCTTTGACCATCGCAGCCTTGTCAAATCCGTGATGCAATGCAAGCCTTACTCGCATATCCGTCAGCTTTTCATTCTGCGTATTCAGGATTAAGTTTCGCGTGCCCAACGGGCCCGATACTTCCGTTTCGAATGCATCGTTCTTTTGCAGGCGCGTGAATTCGTCAAGGCTAATGGAACCCTCTCCGAAAATGAGATCAAGATCGCCTTTCTCGAAGGCTAGTACCCGAGTTTCGGCATCCGGTATGATGCGGACCGTGATCTTGTCCAGTTCAGGCTGTTCGCCCCAATAGTTCGGGTTTTTCACGAATACGCTGTATTCATCCTGCTTGTATTCTTCAAGCATCCATGGCCCCGTGCCGATGGGAGACTGAATGCTTTCCAGCGTATTGTCCCCTTCCGGGAAGCCTGCATCGGCCAAGAAGCGGAATGGACGCACGGTCGTTAAGTCCTGCAAAACCGGATAGTACGGCTCTGACATGACAAGCTTGACGGTGTACTCGTCAACAAGCTCGAGGTGATCCAGCAATTTGGCCGTTCCCAGCCAGCTATGCGTCGTCTTGTTTTGCAGGATCGCGTCTATGTTACGCTTGACGCTAGCGGCGTTGAACGGTGTTCCGTCCGAGTATTGGACGTCCTCCCGAAGATGGAAAGTATATTCTTTGCCGTCCTCGCTAATCTCCCAACTGGTGGCCAAATGAGGCTTGATTTTTCCCCCTTCGCCGTACTCAACCAGCGGTTCGTAAATCATGGATTGTGAGAACAGCTGTGATGGATAGTACGCGTGCGGATTAGATGGACCCAAATCCCTCATCCATGAAACCGTTATTTCTTTAGCTCTTTCCTGTTCCCCGTTAGCTGACGCAGATGGTGCTGCCTCCTCTATTTTGGAACATGCCGCTGTCACAGCAAGCAGAAGCATAAATAGCATGACAAGTATGCCTTGGAACATTTTTCTCTTTCGCATGGTAAAGCCCCCTAAAACATTAATGAGAATGAAAATCATCTTCAATTTATGTTAAGGAGTTTGGTATGATTGAACAATGGATATATTTCTGATTTTTTATAGCACAAAAAACAGAACCGGGCTTGCGACAATTGACTTGTCTATGCATGTCTTGCTTGGAACCGCGGTTCAAAATACATTTGGTTAAGGAGCACAACATGGAACGTTCAACAATTGACGGAAAAGAAATTTCCTTTTTGCCGAATGAAGGATACGACATATACATCCCTCAAAGCGTGAGCCTTTTCCGCAGGCTGTCCTGCAAACAGCTTATCCCGAGCTCGCCTGGGGCGCATCGCCTCGTCGTGTTTAAGTCGACATCCGGTGTGTTGCACTTGAGGAAGCATTTCGTGCAGACCGAAAAAAACGATGTCTTACTGCTTGCACCTGATGCGCAGGCCAGCATTCAATTCGTCGATCCGCACGAAGAAACATTGGGGGCTTCATCGTCCGCCACGCAGCTGAATACCGCGGCGGCCATCGTCATCGTGTTCAGTGTATACCGGCTTGGAGAGTCGAAACCAGCCAATGAATTACTGTCCATGATTCCGTACGAGACGCGCATGAACATTACTGACGAATCAAGGTTACTTGATTTGGCAGGAACGCTCGACCTCTCATTGAAGCGCCCCACTCCCGTCCCCGAAGAGTCGAGATTGAAACAGCAGATTGCGTTGCAGGAACTACTCCTGTTCCTGATGGAAAACATTCGACGGAATACGGAAATATCCGATAACATTCAAGCGGTGAAGCATACAGTCACTTATATCGAATCTCACTATCAGCAAAACATTACGGCCCGCCAGTTGTACAGCATCGCAGGTGTGGCTAAATGGCAATACAGTACCTTATTCAAGTCCATTACAGGAAAAAAACCGTTGGACTACGTGTTGGATATTCGTATGAAACACGCCAAGCGGCTGTTGTTACAGACCGAGGACACGATTGCACAGATTGCCCAAGCCGTGGGATTCAAGGATGAGAGTTACTTTGCGCGCAAGTTTAGACAAACGGAAGGGATCACTCCCCGCCAGTACGAGGAGGCTGCTTCAGTCAGCTCATCTCCCGTGCTCATGCCCGAGGTTCCTTACAAACGGATCGTTGCCGTTGGTTATTCGCTGGGCGATCTATTGTCCTTGGGTATCACGCCGATAGGCGCAGATGTGGAGATCATAGGTAAAAGAGGTCTGTACTGGGATTCCATCAATGGTATTGAGGATATTGGATTACTGGGTGAACCGGGCAAAATACGTAAGCTTCTTCCTGACCTGATCATTCATTCTGGTTTCCGTCAAGATTGGATCGAAGAATTGGCATCCATTGCCCCAACCGTGCTCATCGATCGCTATGAACACGTCTATTCAAGAATCATGCAAACAGCAGAGCTAATGAACCGGCAGAAGCTTGCACAACAATGGATTTATCGGCATCGCGCTGCAAGTAAACAAATGTGGATAGGCCTGGCGAAGCATATGGATGTTAAGCAAACAGCAGCTGTGTTTTCCATCGTTGAGGGCAATCTCTACATCATGAGCATGAAAGGCTTTGCAGTTACTGTATACCACCCTGACGGCATGCAGCCTCCTCCGAAGGTGAAGGAACTAATCCGGGCAGGCATTCCTTTTCAACTGACGCGACCGGAACATGCCTGTAGCTATGAAGCCGATACCCATTTTATTCTCATGGATAACGATCCCCGTACGATCCGGTTATACAGAAGACTGATGCAGTTACCATACTGGAACTCGAAAAGCATCGACCGTATTATTCTTACCGAGAACAAGTACAATTTCGATGATCCGCTCACGATGGACAGATTGTTGCTAGAGCTTCCTCAGATGATTCTGAAGAAAAGTCACTAATGACCACATTGATTTCTCCACGCCAAAAATAGGGATGTAATCAATCGCCTCTTACTACGATTGGTTACATCCCTATCCCCTACAGCGTCATATCCTGCAGCCACTGCAAAACAAGCAATCATACTTCCAATATTACCGACTCCAATAAATCCAATGGTTTTTTTCATATGTCAATGTTCCTCGTCTGATGTTTGTTCACTGTAAGTTTTTTATTGATTATCTTGGCTTGGGACAAGAACTGTACCGATAAAATAAAAAAGCCGATAAAATAGCGACTTTCAATGGGACCTTGTTCTTGTCCCTCGACATCCTTGTAGTATGTATTCAGATAATATTCGCGCAAATCTCGGGGATCTGCGGTGACTAGTGTTTCCTTATTCGATCGCAAAAAACGAGAAAAACGATATGCAGCTCACATTCATGATAATGATATCTAAATATAACTAAAAAATGACGGGATCGTGTGTCAACGCTCCTGTCATTTTATAACATTATTTTTGACATTACATCTCTTTCAATTGAATATTACTTTAACCTTGCAAGGATCTTACTTCGATGATTATATATTTTGAAGCATGTGTGCTCGTTAAACAGTGGATTAGAAGCCTGCCGTCCAACCCGCGTCTGCAGCTATAACAGCCCCGTTCACAAAGCTCGATTCGTCTGATGCCAGGAAAAGGGCTACTTTTGCGATTTCTTCCGCCTGCCCTACGCGAGGAATTACGCCTTGTGTAACCTTCGTTCGGGACGCGCCAAACTCATTTAAGTTATGAATCGTTGAAGTAATGTTTGTGGCTGTCGCTCCTGGCGCAATGGCATTGCATCGGATACCTTTTTGAGCATACATGAACCCCGTGTTTTTCGTAATACCGATTACCGCATGCTTTGAGGCAGTGTAAGCAGCGCCCGCATGCGCGCCGCTGAAGCCGCCCGTAGATGCCGTATTTATAATCACTCCATTCCCTTTATCCAGGAAGATCGGGATAACTTTTCGAATCGAACGCATAACGCTTTTTGTGTTAACATCGAATATAAAATCCCATGTCTCGTCGTCCACATCTCCTACAGGCGCCATGTTATCCATAACGCCCGCATTGTTAACTAAAATATCGAGAGTTCCGAATTCATTAACAGCAGTATCGATCATAGCATGAATATCATTTAAATCAGCAACATTGGTTTTTACTGCGACGGCGGTTCCGCCAGCTGATTTAATTCCTGCTGCAACCGATTCAGCTCCTTCAATGTTCAGGTCTGAAACAATAACACTTGCGCCTTCTTTTGCAAATAATTCTGCAATTGCTTTCCCCATTCCTGATGCTGAGCCTGTAATGACCGCAACTTTTCCTCCCAAACGCATGAAAAATCCCTCCAATGTTTTTTTGAACAACCGTTCATCTGAAGTATGGATCAAATTCTAAATCAAAGTCAATTGTACGAAAGTACACGCCCGAACGGGGGATTCTCAAGAACGAGCACCTCAAAAGGCTGCCTCATGAAAGTCCCTGAAGAACTGTGTAGGTGATTAGTTCACGTATTGGAGCTAGTCTGATGAATCTTTTCGAAGGAGTTTAACGATTAGTGTCAGGTCAATTTTTAGGGATTGATCCAGGTGATGCGGTTAGTTACAGCAACAAAGGATTTATGTTCAGAAACTTATTGCATCTGACTGGTCTTTACATAACTAAGTGATATTCCAGAGTGATACTTTTTGAAGTTTTCCCAACAACTAAATTAATCATTAATGATCTTAGGTCCTATAAACCAAAAGAGTGTATAAGATGAAAAACTGACGCCGTTTAGACCAGCTCCAACCATGCCTACTTCAGCAAGCATCTTACCAGCCAAATTCGCTCTCAGCCTTTCAAAAAAAGAATAAGCACTTTATCCGGAATATCAATTACGAGCAGGTCTGGAATAAGATAAATAGTTTTTGTATTTTTTTAATCTTTCAGGCAACTCGCCAGCCTTGGAATTAGGTTTTAATGAAACTTTATATAATTCATCCGCATGCTCGAATTTCCCGGAGATTAGAACATGAGAATGCGCTCTATCTTCTTCCGCGACATTGAATTTAACTTTGCCCTGTTCAACCTCCAAAGTGCCCTTTACACCGCAAATTCCGCATATTGCAGGATAATTATCATCATGATTCCTGATTTCAACGAGTTTGGAATGACAGATTGGACATAAACCAGATTCGCCAATATATTTCGCTTCCGTATTCGGGTTCATTAGTGTTTCAGCCACATGACGACCAGATTGCCTAGCTCTGTTCAATTCATTTTCCTTGAAGACTACTGATCCAGGCAAGCCAACCCAATTGACCAGCATTTTGTCTACAACATTGATTTGCATCGGCAGCGTGAAAAGATGGAGCATTGGCAGTGCAAGTGTGTCCCACTCACTCCCTCCTACAGCTATAAGAGAAGCCACTCTTTGCTTAAAGCTTCTTTCATCTGGGCCTTTACCAGTAGTTATTCCTCTTTCTTCGCGTTGCTTCTTGGCAATCATTCGGAAGGCAATGTCATGGGAAGGGCCCATCCGGTCATTCAGAGTCTTCAACAGTCCACTCGGACTCTTCTCATAAATGGCTGAGCTCACAATTAACCCGTCGCATTCCATTATTTTTTCTTCAATAAATCCATAATCATCGTTCTTTATCACACAATCTCCTGAGCCACACTTTTCAAGCAGGCTGACTACACAAGCATTACAACCGGTGCAAGGTTTAATTTGCAGGTCATTAAGACGTATAAGCTCTACCTCGGCACCCAGTTCTTCAGCACCCATCAGAGCTTCCTTGACAAGGATTTCTGAATTACTCATCCTTCTACCGCAACTGATCCCTAAAATTTTCATTAATATCCTCCTGCAATTTGTATTTGTTAGGCATAGATCCTGAAGCAAATCCATGCGAGAGTTTCAGCTTTCTCCACTAATTTCGCATAAATTTGCTCACATAATTCCGAAACTATTCCCTCACAGAGTTTTGATTTTAAACAATATTACTCATTTTTTGATTAAAGTGTTATTTATTGCAGCGCGTAATAATTTCAGTATATATAATGAAAGCGTTATATCCTATGTGCTGGAATTTAAACCAGGGCCGATATAGTGACGATATTTTGTAATATTGCACAAGGATTAAAAAGCTTTTGGAGGCTGCTCTCGTGAAAATTCAAAAAATAATCAGAAAACTTAGCGACTGTTATCTTTCCTTGCCCGAAGAGGCCATGCAAACAAAAGAAATCAGTGAATTTACTATCCTGCGGTTGAGTTCCGTTTTCCAGGCTGACACCGCTTATATAGGCAATCTTTCGGATTTGCCAAAGGACTTTCCTACAGACACTCCTCTTTTCTGCATTCAGGATTGTGATGCACTTGTAGACTCTTATACTTGCCTTACCCTTCTGCCAAATGGACTGGACCTGCTGGATCTTTCGGGAAAGATTTCATCTATACTTGCTCATGAGAATCGGCTCATTGAGCATATGCACACTCTGATATCCGCACTTTACTCAAACAAAGGTTTGCAATACTTGACAAACGAGGCCTCACGCATCTTTGGTAATCCGGTAATCATTGTCGACGCAGGCTATAAGTTACTCGCTATGTGTCAGGCCCCCATCCCCAGCCGACCTGATATCGAACAGCAGCGAAATTTGGGTTATATTCTTGACAATAATATTGAGAGCATGAAGAAATCCAATCTGTACGAATTAACCCGTATGGCTCTTACTCCTTATTATTCACGCGATCCCGAGACCAACGACTGTTGGATAACAGCTTTTGTGTACGTACATGGTATAGAATTCGCGCAGGTCAGTGTTATGGAACTGGATCGTAAATTTACAGATATTGATTTTGAACTCGTACAATTTCTTTGTGAGTTGGTTTCGGTAGAATTGCAAAAGAACGACTTTTATAATTGCAATCAAGGAATGATGCATAGTTTTTTGCTTTCCGAACTGCTTACAGGCGAGCTCAATGATGCTAATGTCATCGCAATGCGACTGGCTCATCTGGAATGGACGCTTACACCTTACCTGAGAGTGATGACCTTGACAGACCTGAAGAACGGCTTTTTTGACGGGAAAGTTCAGTTGGTTGCACAGCATATGATCCAATTACTTCCGGATAGCCGTTGGATCGTATATCAGGGACGTATTGTATTTCTCATTTCCCTCGTTGATTCATCCTGTAAAATCATTGCTGAAGACAAACGAATTCTGGAATTTCTCCAAGTAAACGGCCTAACTACTTCGCTGAGTGACTGCTTTAGTCATTTAACCTTTTTGCGAAAATATTATAAGCAATGCCTAACCGCCATCGAGATTGGTTTCCAACTTAATTCTAACAAGCCAGTATATATGTATGAGGACTATCTCTGCGAGCATATTGGAAAGATCATATCGGAACAGAACGATCTCGCTGACTTCTGCCATCCAGTTATCCAAAAGTTAATTGCTTATGACAATGCCCACAAAACAAGTTTGCTACCTACCCTTGAAGCCTATCTTCAATATGTGGACACTCCAAATATTGCTGCTAAAACACTTTTTATTCATAGAAATACTTTGTTCTATCGAATCAACAGGATGCGTGAGCTTTTCGAGATTGATCTAAGCGATGGTGATATTCGTCTGAAACTTCAAATGACTCTTCATTTTCTAAAACTGAAAACACAACGCGGCGATCCTAAAGATCAGAGTATAGAAGGGTAAGCAAATGCAAAAAAACATGCAGACAAAATTTCTTATCGATACTTTGTCTGCACGCTGGTCTTTTCTTTCTATTTTTAAATTTAATGATAGCCCATAAGCATTCAGATAGTTCGCTGCTGTTCTAAGATGACCAGTATGTCTAATTCCATCATTAATCAGCTTACCAGCTTTAGGCCAACTGCTGAACCGAGTACCATCGCAATGAACAGAATTCTCGCGGTATTACGCGGTTCACTGTAAAAGATCATGCCCAATATGGCCCCGCCAGAAGCCCCAATACCGGTCCAGACAGCGTAGGCCGTTCCCATGGGTAGTGTTTCCATGGCCAGGGATAGAAACAAGAAGCTCAATCCAAAGCCTGCAAGCAAGTAAAAAGCAGACAGGAAATTCCGATCTTTATGGAGCTTATTAATCATAAGAACTCCCATCATCTCAAATACGCCTGCCAAAATTAGAAATACCCAGTTCATACGTCAGTGCACCTCTTTTCCTTGTTTCTTCTCTTTGCTCTGTATTTTGAGCCCTACAACTCCGAGCAGAAGCACCCCGATTAGCAACAATTTAGATCCCTGTACCTCAGCATCAAACAACAAAATTTCTGCCAATACAGTGCCGGCCGTTCCCAACCCGACAAACACTGCATACACCGTACCTACCGGAAGCGTACGGGAAGCCATAATCATGAGTATGAAACTTACTAAAATTCCAACTAAAGTGCCCCCCCACTCTAACCATCCGCTGGCATGTTTCAGGCCGATGACCCATCCAACTTCAAATAATGCCGCAATTACAACAGATAACCATGTCTTGTTCATTCTGTGCTTCCTCCTTTTTGATAATGCTGCAAATGTAGTATGGATTTATAGCAGCAATAAAAAAAGCCTGAGAGAATACTGCATACAGCAGTTTTTCTCCCAGGCTTTTATCCCTCCGTGGCACAGTACGACGACTGTGAGTTTTCTCTCGGACCAGCCGATATTACATCGCGGAACCCTAGAAAACATTTTTGAATTCAATTATAGTTAACATTATACACATTAGTTAATAAATCACAATATAAAATTAATAAGAATTCGTATATCATCCTAAACTTATATTATTGTTTTGGTCATTATGAAATCAATTTGTTCTTCATCACCCATATAAAAAGAGTGTGCGCCAGTTTGAACAAACCCCATTTTCTTATAAAAAGCAATGGCGTTTTCATTTTTTTCCCATACACCGAGCCAGATCTTCTTTTTATTATGTTCAATCGCAATTTCCATAGCTTTATTTAGCAGATATTTGCCAAGCCCATGTTTTTGAGATTTGTTTTTTATATAAATCCTCTCAATTTCGAGCGACTCATCACCCATTTTTTCGGATTGGGCATCATTCATATTTACCTTTAAGTATCCAGCAAGTTCTTCATTAAAATAGATGAAAAAGATTTCTGAAGAGTCGTTGGACAATTCCTCCTCCAACTGCTTATAGTTAAATGCTCTTTCTAGATAAGCTTTCATATTTTCAGGTGAATTCTGATCTTTAAAAGTATCATTAAATGTTTCAATACTTATTTCTTGGAGTATTTGTAAATCTTCACGGTTGCACTTTATTATTTTTACAGTCACTTAATGTATCGCTCCTTCATGTAAATCAATAATTTCTCTTGTTCCCCTTTTTTACAAATTCCCAGTCTTCCCCTATATTTTCTCTCACTCTTTGAAGAAGATTGAAAATGGTTTCTACTTCTCTTTCCGAAAATCCCTCTAATGCAACGTTATTGGAATAATCATTTTCTCTTTTTATAAAAGGATAAACATTGTTCCCTTTATCTGTTGGATAGAGTTTTTTAATTTTTTGGTTATGGTTATCTTCTTTCTTTTCAATAAATCCATTAATTACAAGTTTTTTTATAGCACGAGATGCAGTTGTTCGATCTACTTTTATCATCTCAGCTAACTTTTCTTGAATGATTCCTGGGTTTTCACATATTCTCACAAGGTACAAATACTGCCCTTTTGTAAGGTCATATTCTTTAAATTCGATATTACTTATAGAATCTAATGCCCTTGCGATCATTCCAATTTCACGAAGTACTTCCTTCATAGTTAACTCCTTCGCACCTATTTTATTGCAAATGCAATAAAAATGATATATATTGAATTTACCTTATTTTTATTGCATTTGCAACAAAAAAATATATTAAAGAGGTCGAGTAAAGTGAAATATATTTTTTTTGTATTAGGAATTTTTATATTATCCCTTGGAATTTCGTTCACTATACAATCAGACCTTGGGACTTCGCCTTTTGATGCACTTTTAGTAGGACTGTCCATAAATGTGGGGCTTACTGTGGGAAGTTGGGAAATCATAATAGCTATAATATTGATATGTTGTAATTCGCTTTTGAAAAGACAAAGACCAGAAGTTTTGGGGTTGTTAACAGCATTTATAACGGGTATTGGTATTGATATGTGGCTTTTTTTATTACACAATTTGATAGCACCTGAACTATGGTACAGCAAAGTTGTTTGTTTTGGAATTGGTTTAGTTGTTGTAGGATTAGGAACTGCAACATATTTACAGACAAATTTTGCACCAATTCCAGTTGACCGATTAACATTAATCATACAAGAATTAACTAGAACAAATCTATTTTTTTCGAGAACACTCATCTATCTTATATTCTTGATCATAGCAGTCATTTTAAATGGACCCATTGGCATTGGAACTTTGTTAACCGTTTGTTTAGGGGGGCTAATACTCAATTACTTTATGCCACTTACTGAAAAAGTACTTGACCGCATATTAACACACTCTGATACATCACTAAATCATGAGAAACATAAAAAGCATTCTATATAGAATGCTTTTTATGTTTCTCAATTAACCTGATCTGTTAAAAGATGTAATATCCAAGTTGACACTGAAGCTTGATGCTCATATCTCTTTGTTTCGATCTTAAGTTTGTCTAGAAGAATTGGTACTGTTATTTGTCTCTCAATTGGTACTTTAATTGTGTCTAATTCATTTTTATAATGTGTTTGTATTTTGAAGGTCAATTAATAAAGGAGTGTAGCTTTATGTTCTGTGGATTATCTGCTTTTCCACTCACCCCAGTTAACGAGGCAGGTATTAACGAAAAAGCATTTGTGACACTAATTCAACGATTAGTTGCAGCTGGTGTAGACTCAATTGGTGCATTGGGTTCAACTGGAAATTATGCATATCTTAATCGAGAAGAACGTTTACGTGTGCTTCGACTTGCTGTCCATTCATCTGAGGGGATTCCCGTGATGACAAGTATAAGTGCGATTCGTACTTCTGAAGTACTTCGATTAGCGGAAGATGCACAAAGAGCAGGAGCAAGCGCAGTGCTGTTAGCTCCTGTTTCTTACCAGGCATTAACAAATGAAGAGGTATATTCGTTGTATGAACAGGTGACAAGCTCGCTCTCTATTCCGCTCTGCGTATATGATAATCCGGGGACTACACATTTTCATTTCAGTGATGAGTTGCACGGTCGGATTGCTGAGCTGCCTAACGTTCGTTCTATCAAGATTCCTGGAGTGCCTTCTGATCCTGAAGCAGCCAAGGCACGCATTAGAAAACTGCGAACGGCCATTCCTCCCCATGTAACTATAGGAGTAAGTGGAGACTCATCCGCAGTCACTGGCTTGGATGCAGGCTGTGAAGTATGGTACTCAGTTCTTGGTGGTTTGTTTCCAAGGGCGTGCCAAAAAATGACCCGTTTGGCCCAGTCCGGTTTTGCTGAAGAAGCGAAACAACTCTCGGCGCTACTTGAACCGCTTTGGTCGTTATTTCGTCAATATGGCAGCCTTCGCGTTATTTCAGCAGCAGCAGAAATAAGTGGCTTGATCTCAAGTCCCAGTCTTCCTTTGCCCTTACAACCATTGAATCAATCAGCTAGAGAACACTTGAAATTCATACTAAAGGATCTTCAGTCTACAGAAACATTCTGTTCACCATTCGGCTAATACCTTTTCGAAGGGGAGACTACTAAGCACGTTTGCATTAAAATTTTTCGTTATGAGTGTTGGAGGAACAACAGATGTGGTTCACATTTGCAATTGGTGCTGAACGTGTTCTAGAGGCTTTGAATTACATTGTCCTAGAAGCAAACTCATTACCTCTCGAAGTCGATAAGGCTATTTCGAGACCTTATTGTCCAATACTTTGCTGAACTACCCAAGCATTCGTAATTTCTTAATCCTTTTCTTCGTTAGCAACAGAACTATCTACTAAAAAAAGCCAGCTATAATAGCTATAGCTGGCTGTTATACGTTTTTTCAATTTACTTCCAAGATCAAATCCATGCTGTCCTGTGTTAAACCAAATTTGAAGATGAAACGCTAGGTTTTGCAGGAATCACATGTAATAACTGTTTTGAATTTGGATCCTCCAGATTCACATGCACTTGATCATAATTAAATGAATTCGTAACAATAACCATTACCGTAGGATCATAACCCGCAGCCTTAATTTGCTCCAAGTTAAACTCAACTAATTTGTCATCAATGCCAATTCTATCATTTTCCTTAACCAATGGTTTAAAGTGTTGTCCCTTTAATTTCACAGTATTAATACCGATATGAATCAAAAGTTCTATACCGGAATCAGATACAATGCCAATCGCATGCCCGGTTTTGTACACGCTGCTTACCGTTCCGTTTACCGGAGCTGTAACAATTCCGCTAATTGGAACAATCCCTGCTCCTTTACCCATCGCTTCAGAAGCAAACACCTCATCGCTTACACTGCTTAAAGGAACAATTTGGCCATTCACAGGTACCACAACCTCGTTTGGATTTGCTTGATCACTCAAATTCGTCACACTCTTATTCGAAACACCGAAGAAATAAGTTAAAATGACGGCTCCAAAGAATGCAACAATCAATCCGATGACTTCTCCAATGAAACCTTGGCCTAAATAAGTTGGAATAGCCAACAAGCTAGGAAATGTAAATGTGGATGCATGTACTTCAAACGATCCAATGACAGCACCTCCAATACCAGCAGCGATCATTGCACAGTAGAATGGACGCTTTAATTTAAGGGTTACGCCGTAAATTGCCGGTTCAGTGATACCAAAAATGGCTGTGATTGCTGCAGAACCCGATAGGCCTTTGATTCTGGCATCCTTGGTTTTCAAAAATACGCCTAGAGCAGCACCTGCTTGAGAAAGTACGGCTGCACATACAATCGGCAACCATTGGTCGTATCCTTGATTAGCGACATTGTTTATCATCAGCGTAATCAGCGCCCAATGGACTCCGAAAATGACAATCGACTGATGGAACGCTCCTAAAACCAACCCAGCAAGTAATGGGGAGAAACCAAAGATTGCTAACAATACCATGGCGAACAGGTCACTGATCTTTGTGCCTAGAGGGCCGATAACACCCAAAGTTAAAGGCAACATAATCACTAGAGAAACCAGAGGGGTTAGCATATTACGAATTGATTCCGGAAAGAATTTGTTCAACAAAGGTTCCAAGTAAGAGAGGCCCCAAATCGACAACAGAATGGGAAACACAGACGCCGTATACGTAATTGGTATGATCGGTATGCCAAAGAAATCAATCGTTTGTGAATTGGATACGATCTCTACTAAAGACGGATGAATGAGTGCACCAGCTAACGAAACGGCTACGAATGGGTTGACTTTAAGCTTCTTGGCCGCAGTAAATGCCAAGAAAATCGGCAAAAAATAGAAAATGGCATCACTTGCTGCATTCCATATTTTATACGCACCACTGTCAGTCGATATCCAGTTCATTGTTGTAAATAAAGCTAGAATGCCTTTCAAAATTCCGGATCCAGCCAAGGCTCCCAGAAATGGCGTAAATACGGCCGAAACAAAATCCATCAACTGACTGACAGGATTAAATTTCCCAGTTCTTTTTTCTGAAGCGCTTTCATTGTTGCTAGAAGCATGTAATGCCATTCCAGGTAATGATGTTAGTGCATCATAGACTTGAGCAACGGAATTACCAACAACCACCTGATACTGTCCGGCACTATTGACGACGGTAATGACCCCATCTGTGTTTTCAATCTTTTTGGTATCTGCAGTACTCACATCATTTAATTTAAATCTCAATCTAGTGGCACAATGCCACACCGCATTTACATTCTCTTTTCCTCCTACGCCATCCAGAATATCCTTTGCCAATTTTTGATAACTCATAGTTGTCCCCCCTATTATAAATGCCCGGACCATTTTCCACATACCGTACTACTGAAACGATACAAAATGATCCGGGGGTGCCTTCATCATTTAGTGATTCTCATCCTAATCGTTGGTGGTTCTATGAAGATCCTCGCCGTTTGTATCAATAACTTGCTTATACCAGTAAAAACTATCTTTATAATGGAATTGCCCATTTCCATTACCTTCATCATCATAGTCCACATAAATAAAGCCATATCTTTTGCTCATTTCAGCAGTACCTGCACTGATGATGTCGAAAGGGGCCCAGGTACAATAGGCAAAAACATCTGCCCCTTCATGTATTGCCTCTTTCAGTGCTGCAATATGCTCCTGGTGGTATTCGATGCGATAATCGTCATGAACTTTATTGTCCGCTGTTAAAACATCTTTAAATCCAAGACCATTTTCAGCCACCATCATGGGAACATGATACCTGTCCCAATACTTAGACATGCAGAGATATAATCCTGAAGCATTTATAGACCAGCCCCAGCGATTCGCTTTCAAATGGGGATTTTTGACGGTAGAATTAGGGTCCATCGTATTCTCACTAGCTTTAACAGTATTTGACCAGTAATAAGAGACTGCAAGGAAATCGGCTGTATTGTTCCAAAGCAACTCTTTCTCCGATTCCGTAATTTCCAGCTGGATGTCATGGTCTTCGAAATACGTCAATGCATATTCTGGATACTCTCCTCGAATCAGAACATCGCTGTAGAAATATTGCATTCGATTCCGTCTGAAATTCAGTTCGACATCTGCAGGTTCACATGAATAAGGGGCGGTTAACGTATCGGCCAACATCATTCCCATTTGAAGGGATGGATTTAGCTTGTGGCCAAACTCAGTAATCTTTGCAGAAGCTACGAATTGGTGATGAACCGCTTGAAACTGAGACTGCTCGTAATGATCAACTTTATCTTTCAGTATGCCAAGGGAGGCAAATGCCTCTTTGTGGACAAGGTTAATTTGATTGATAATGATCCAATATTTAACGGTTTGATGATATCTTTGCAGGACGGTTTCCCCATACTTCACGAAGAAATCAATCAGTTTCGGGTTTGTCCAACCGCCATATTGCTCAACCAAATTTAAAGGCATTTCATAATGGAAAATCGTGACGATTGGCTCAATATTTTTTTCTTTCATGTACTCAAATAATCGATCATAGAAGGCCAAACCCTGCTCGTTTGGAGCGGTATCATCTCCATTCGGAAAAATCCTGCTCCAAGAAATAGACAACCGCAACGTTTTTACATGCATGTCTGCTAACGCATCGATATACTCACGGTATCGTTCGTAGAAATGTACTCCTTGGCGCTTAGGGAAATAGTATGTCCCATGTTTGTATTTTTCGTATGTTTCTGAATCCATGTTATTAAAATGTAGATCAATAGGATCAGCTCCTGGAATAAACGGCTGAATATCAGCGGTACTTAACCCTCTTCCATCCCTGCGATGTGCACCTTCTACTTGATTAGCAGCAATAGCCCCTCCCCACAGAAAGTCTTTTCTTATTTTGCTCATGTACGTTTCCCCCAAATGTATTTAAAATTTTTGTACGATAAAGACTCCTGCAATAACCAAAAGAGCTCCCAATAATCGAGGAATATTCAAAGTGTGCATACTAGCACCAATTAATCCAAAATGATCAATGATCACCGACACGATTATTTGTCCAGCTAAAACGTATCCAACCGTAGCTGCTACTCCTATTCTGGGCATGAGAATGGTTGTCGCCAATACATAGAAAGCACCCAGTAGTCCTCCTGTCCACATCCACCAGGGAGCTTCAAACCATTCTTTTTTGAACAACGATCCTTTTACAAAAAAAGATATGATTATTAATGAGATGGCACCTACTGTAAAAGAAATGGCCGAAGCAACAATAGGTGATCCCACCACTGTCCTTAGCTGCGCATTAACACTAAATTGTGTAGGCAAGGCCATTCCTGCCAATAATGCGAAAATTATGAATATGATAGCCATGTATTTTCCCCTTTCTCTTACTTTGATCAATTAGCCAATCTGAAATTGAACGAAGTGCTTCAATAAATCGTTTATCCGATTTTAGAACCACGAGAAAAGAAAATACCAAAAGAACGGTTTCAAGTGTGTCCATTGCAAAAGTAATCCCGCCTCACAGTATTATCCCCTCTCAAATTCTGAAGATTGAATATCTCCTACAGATGAGTCAATAATATATCTTAAATATGGGAATACTAGATTGATCACCTTCTCAATTTATCGATTAATCATTGACAACCCGAGTATAATTCACGCAGTATAATAAGTAAAATTAATAATAAGTATAGGAGGTATACTAAATACTTATATGGATATTAATTATGAACTCTATAAGATCTTCTATATCACAGTAAAAGCTGGAAGTATGTCTAATGCGGCAAAGGAACTATTTACATCACAATCGGCAGTTAGTCAGTCCATAAAACTGCTTGAAAATAAGCTAGGTGGACAGTTGTTCCATAGAAGGGCACAAGGAGTGTCCCTTACTGCGGAAGGAGAGATATTATATCAATATGTAGAACAAAGCTATGAGTTATTACAGGCGGCTGAAAGAAAATTTTTGGAATTAAGGAATTTAGATGCTGGCCAACTAAGAATAGCCGTAAGCACAACAGCTTGTAGTAACTTCTTGATGCAATACCTAGAGACATTCTCCTTGGCTTACCCTAATATCGAGATTTATATCAAAGATCAATCTACTCATTCTACAATTAAGCAGCTAGAGTCAGGCGAAGTTGACATAGGAATCATCAATCTGAACGGAAGCAGAGATTCTCTGACGGTGATTGGAAAAATAGAAATACAAGATTGTTTTGTAGTAGGTGAGAGATTTAAAGAAATATGTGATAAACCAATATTCTTAAAAGAACTAGTAGTAAATTACCCGATCATTCTCATGCAGAAAGGACTTAATACAAGAAAATATATTGACAACTTTTTCACTTCATATGGCTTAAAAGTAATACCTAAAATAGAACTGAGTACCATGGAACTGTTAATTGAGTTTGCTAAAAAAGGTTTGGGCATATCGTGTGTAATCGAGGATTTTGTTCGCAGCGATTTGGATCAACAACAGCTATTCATAGTGCCCATCCAAGAAATCATACCTAAAAGGTTTTTAAGTATTGCTATCAAAAAAGACTTGCCCCTTTCTTCAGCAGCTCAGAAGTTTATTGAGCTTTTTCAAAGCTGCACAGTATAAATTTATAAATTGGGTTATCTATTAAAGAATTGTCTAAAAAAAGCTCACTAAGGGCTTCTTATTTGACAGTCAACGAACCTCGCTTCAACCGCTCCAGAATGAGGTCGTCTGCTCCTGCGACAACTGGATGGTCGGTATAGTGAGCATTAAATAGGTAGATATCTAATCGGCAATGGAATAATCAAGTTCTTGTCCTTGGCTCGGAGCATGAACTTGATTTCTTAAAACAAAAAAGCCGTCATTTAGGCGGCTCCTAATGCAACATGGCTTTTGGCATCCGACATTTTTTTATTAACTCAAAGCTCAAGTTTACCAACCAATTTTTTTGAATCAATCTCCGCGTTCCGACATGACGTACCAACCGCAGTGCCCTTCGGCTGTTTAAAGTATAAATTTTTAGAAAATTCATAACTTTGGAACTATTTTTTTTCACAAAATTTAATGAACCGAAAACACAAAATAGCAAGTCTCTAAGTTGCAAGAGACTTGCTATTTTTAAGTTTTGGCGACTTGACCCTTAAGAATGAAGTGAATACTGCCACAGCGAACGTACCGAAAACATTTGTTGTGTGATGTATACTGTGTACGAATCGAATCGTTTTTGTTGCCGAGCGCATCACAACCGAGTGAGCTTCTACCCTGTGACCAGACAGGAAACGAACCCTTTGAAACCACTCACCAGATATCCTGATAAGCCCTCGTAAATCACGGCTTTTAGATGACAAGGGATTGCCGCACCTGTTCACATAACCGATTTAAAATGGTGTGCGTCATGTAGAAAAATTCTTGGTAATTGGATGGCTGCGTTTATGGATTTTCTAATTTATTGCTAGCAAAACTTTGGATTAGAAGGATCGTAAATTATGATCTGAAGATTGTTGAGAATTAATGATTATATTTTCAACATAATCACCAGCTAGTTTAAGCTGAAGGTCAACAAAGTGCTCAACGCATTTACATTATGCTTATGCCGTTCTTCTTTAGTCCATTGCTCGATATTCTCTAGGCGCTCTCCTGGTTATTTCCTTGAAGTTACGATGAAAGGTTCTTAAATTGTTATAACCACACTTGATTGCAACTTCACCAATCGCCTGCTGGGAATTTTTCAGCAAATAGCATGCCTGTGAAATCCGAAAATGATTTAAGTAGTCTGTGAAGGTGATGTTCATTTGTTGGACAAACAACTTTGATAGATAAGGATAGTCATACTGCAGATATTTTGCAATGTCTTTTAATGTGCAATCAGTAGAATAATTTTCCTCTACATAAAGCAGCATCTTATAGAGCACCTTTGTCTGAGGTGATTGCTTAACTAGGGTAAACGATTTCTGATTTATCAGATCAGCACAAACAGCATATAAAAAACTTTTCTGGCTATAGATTGAATTCAGCTTACTAAAATCAATAGCTCTCTCCAAATGCAGTGCACTGTCATTTGGAATTAAGCCTTTTAAATTCATAAAAAAGTCGCCGATCAATTCTGGCGAAAAAAGGATGATTGTAATATCAGAGTAATCGATGGTCTTAAATTCATGCATTTGATTTGTAAAGATAAAGACCAGATCATTTTCCTTCAAAAGATACTCTTTTTGATCAATGGATACATATAGCTGTCCATCATTAACATAGATCATTTCATATGCGCGGTGAAAATGAAGGGGAAAGCTATAATTCTTCAATGGAAAAAAATGAAAGAATTCTTCCCCCTCCATTCCATGTTTTTCAAATAAGACCATACAACTCTCCTTTGCCAGAACACTAATATTGTCTTAAAGTGTACTATATTTTGGATAGAATTAACAAATATCATTTCCTATAATAAAATAAATTGAATTTAAAGGAGGATATAAGACTATGGAGTATCACGTAGCAAAAACTGGTTCAGATCACGGCCAGGGGAGTCAAGAAGATCCATTTCTGACAATCAATAAAGCAGCTTCTGCTGCTGTGGCAGGAGACACGGTTATTGTCCATGGAGGGGTATATCGTGAATGGGTAAAACCAAAATTTAAAGGATTAAGCACCAAGAGAAGAATTACTTATCAAGCTGCAAAAGGTGAAAAAGTAATCATTAAAGGCTCTGAGCATATTCAAAGTTGGCAGCATGCAGAAGGGAATGTTTGGAAGGTTGTATTGCCGAATGAGTTTTTTGGTAACTATAACCCATATGCTCTTAAAGTGTCCGGAGATTGGCTCGTAACAATTGAGGAAACCAAGCATTTAGGAGACGTTTATTTAAACGGTATGTCTTTTTATGAAGTTAGCCGCTTTGAACAACTGATCGATCCGAAGGTTACAACAGAAGTATTGGACCACTGGACAAGAAAAATGGTTCCTGTTCATAATCAGGAACAGACAAAATATGTCTGGTTTGCAGAAGTGAATGCTGATAATACAACCATATATGCGAATTTCCAAGGCGCTGATCCGAACAAAGAATTTGTTGAGGTTAACGTTCGCAGATCTTGTTTCTATCCCCAAGATACAGGGATTGATTATATTACAGTAAGAGGCTTTGAAATGGCGCAGGCCGCAACACCATGGGCACCTCCGACAGCGGATCAGCCTGGACTGCTTGGTGCCAATTGGAGCAAGGGTTGGATTATTGAAAACAATATCCTTCACGATGCAAAATGCAGCGCCATCAGTATTGGTAAAGAAGCCTCCACCGGGCATAATTATCGCTCCGTCCGGAAAGACAAACCCGGATACCAGTACCAGCTTGAATCTGTCTTTTCTGCTGAACGTAATGGCTGGTGCAAGGAAAAAATCGGCTCCCATATTATCCGTAATAATACGATTTATGATTGCGGTCAAAATGGAATTGTGGGTCACTTAGGCGGTGTATTTAGTGAAATTCATCACAACCATATATATAATATTGCTCTGAAACGTGAATTCTACGGTCACGAAATTGCAGGAATCAAGCTCCATGCAGCCATAGATGTCCAGATTTATCATAACCGTATCCATGACTGCTCTTTAGGATTATGGTCAGATTGGCAGACACAGGGAACAAGGATTAGTAAGAATTTATTTTATAGCAATAATCGCGATTTGTTTGTTGAAGTAAGCCATGGGCCATATATCGTTGATCACAATATAATGGCTTCTGAATATTCTCTGGACAATGTGTCACAGGGTGGAGCTTACATAAACAACCTAATCTGCGGTAAGATGAATCATTGGAAAGAAATGACACGTTCTACACAGTATCACCTCCCCCACAGCACCAAAATCGCAGGTTTTTCTTTTATTTACGGCGGTGATGACCGTTTTTATAATAATATTTTCATTGGAGCTGATGGATTAGAAGGTGTCGGAACGTCCCATTATAAAAACCACACGGCTTCTTTAGAAGAGTATATTGAAAACGTGCACAAAAATCCCGGAGACGCTGAAATATTTAACTTGGTGGAACAACCTGTTTATATTAATAACAATGCGTATTTGGCCGGAGCAGAACCGTTTGAAAGAGAAAAAGATAAGATAGTTGACAAAAGCTTTCATCCAAACTTCAGAATAGTTGATAAGGGAGAAGAAGTTTATCTTTCCTGTGAATTACCGGAAAATTTCGATGTTTTTCTAGGTGAAGTACATTCAACAGCAACATTAGCACGGGTACGTATCGTTGACGCTGAATTTGAGCGCCCCGATGGTAGTGAAGTGATCCTGAATACTGATTTGTTGGATATGCAGAGAGTAGAAAAGTCTCCAATAGGGCCGATTACACTTTTGAAAAAAGGTAAAAATTATATTAAAGTTTGGTAATCCCTTATAGAAAAAGCCTTACACCTCTATAAATTATGGTGTAAGGCCTCTTTCACTGATATCGCTTGAATATTTTTTCAAATATAAGATTTTTGAATTTAATTTTATTAATGATCTGGCACATTTAGGCTTGCATCACGTTCTAGAGAACATCAACAACGATGTGTCCTACCCTTGAAATCTTAATCTTCTGAACTAATCGTTCAAAATTACGATCTTACCATTCGCATCATTACTCTCCATTAAAAGATGAGCTTCTCGGATTTCTTCTAGCTTGAAAACTTTAGCAATCGGCGGAACAATTCCATGTTCTTTAATATGATTGAACAGGTCGATTAGTACGTTTTCTTTGATAACTTCACTTGTAAATGCCGTAAAATAAACACCTGTCGGTATATCAATTAACGGTTCAAAGGAATCAAGTGTCCATTCATTTCCCAGTATCCCTGACATGCATAAGGTCCCTTGCTCTGAAACCAGTTGCAATGATTCCTTTATTGTGACGGTGCCGACCAACTCCAGGACCTTGTCTACGCCATTTGGAGCGATTTTATAAACTTCTTTTGTAAAATACTCATCATCGAGTAAAGCAAAGTCTGCTCCAGCCTGCTGAAGATATGCTAGCTTTCCGTTGTTCCGAGTGGTTGATATGACTGTGGCGCCTGTACTTTTTGCTAGCTGAAGGGCAGCCAGACCAACAGAACTCGTCCCACCGCGAATGAGAAGCACTTCGTCAGCAGTTAATTGGAGACATTCGAATAAGGACGCATACGCCGTATAATACATTTCTGGAATTGCAGCGAGCTCAGTCCATTTCATTTCAATTGGAATGGAATAAACCTGTTTTGAAGGAATCAAAACATATTCAGCATAACTTCCATCAAATTCTCGGCCTAATCCCCCCATTAATGAAGCAACACGCTCCCCTTTTTGAAATGTGCTGTCAGATGGATCTTCGATCTGCCCTATGCATTCAATACCAATAATCCGTGGGAATTTGACGGATAGGGAATGTCCCTGTCTTGTAAACATTTCAGAGCGGTTTATTCCAAAAGCTTTGATCTTAACAAGTACCCAACCTGGTTTAACTTTGGGGATTGGAACTTCTTTTATCTTTAGTTCTTCAGGTTTACAGGCCCTTTCCAGTACAACAGCCTTCATAAAAGTGATCTCCCCGATCCAATGTAGATTCGTTTTTCAAACTGAATGAATACTGCATTCGTTCCAATAGCGAGACACGCTGACAATACACTTCCCCACAGAATCTTATCTATATTCATGGTTCGTAAGCCATCATTTAATATCGAGCCTAATCCGCCTGCATTTATAAATGCTGCTATAGTCGCCATTCCAACCGTAGATACGGATGCTAGCCTTAATCCTGTAAAAAGAGCTTTGATGGCCAAAGGCACACGAACATGAAGCAATACCTGAATACGGCTCATACCAAGCCCAGTGGCTGCCTCAATAATAGACTGTTCAACATGATTCAAACCTGCAATAAACTGACGTAGTAGGATATATTGGTTATATGCTATGAGCACGGTAATCGCTGTCGTTTTACCCAAACCTGTCACGGGGATCATGATTGCGAACAGGGCCAAGCTGGGAATTGAATAAAGAATCGAAAAGATATAAATGAGTAACCTGGATATCGTTTCTGAAGTCAGGGCTAAAATTGTTAAGAGTACTGTGACGACAATGGAGATCAGCATGATCACAATTAGCATCTCCACATGCTCCAGTAATGCAATTCCTAACTTATCCGGATGCTTAATGGCATATTCGATCACTTTAACCCCTCCCAGAAACGTTCTTGCTCTCTTGAAGATTGAATAAGCGATGCGACAAATTCATCTGCGGGATGAGCAACAATTTCTCTTGGCGTATCAAACTGACAGGCTTTACCTTGATTCATGATTATTACCCTGGTTCCCAGCTTAAATGCTTCATTGATATCATGCGTTACGAATAGGAAGGTTTTCTTAACTCCCCCATGAATCCGCAGAAGTTCATCCTGCAAATTTAGACGAGTCATGGCGTCTATGGCTCCAAAAGGTTCATCCAATAACATTGTATTAGGATTTGTTGCTAAGGCCCTAGCTAGTCCAATTCTCTGTTGCTGACCTCCCGATAGTTGAGAAGGGTAACGATTTAGGTAGTTTACTGGATCTAACCCAACCAAAAGTAACAATTTGT
Organism: Paenibacillus sp. FSL P2-0173; assembly: GCF_038008045.1. Classification (NCBI taxonomy): domain Bacteria; kingdom Bacillati; phylum Bacillota; class Bacilli; order Caryophanales; family Paenibacillaceae; genus Paenibacillus; species Paenibacillus sp. FSL P2-0173. The sequence goes on along the minus strand of NZ_JBBOYK010000001.1, from coordinate 126,568 downwards.
GCACCATTTCATCCACCTTCGTTTTTTCCCATTTCAAAAGCCGGGGCACAGTAGCAATATTTTGTCCAATGGTCATATGAGGAAACAAACCCACTTGCTGAATAACATAGCCAATCCTTCTCCGTAGCGCTACAGGATCAATTTCAGCAATGTCATCACCAAATAGTTTTATCTTCCCTTGGGTAGGTTCAATTAAACGATTTACCATTTTCAATAGTGTGGTTTTTCCTGATCCGGACGAACCCAGTATGGTTATAAATTCGCCTTCCCTAATAGACAGATTGACATGATCAACAGCTAAGTCATTGGAGTTTGCGTATGTTTTGCACACATTTTGGAATTCAATTGCTATAAGACTCATGTTATCCCCCACACTCATTTAATTGAGTCATAAAATTCTTTTGCCACATCTTCATATTCTTTTTTATCCACGTCCACTTTTGCATTCAAGGCGGTTACCGTTTCCGTATCCAGCGCCGCACTCACCTTATTAATAACCTCAGCTATCTCTGGATTTGTATCCAGCACATTATCACGAACAACAGGAGCCAAGTTATACGGAGGCCATACTTGTTTGTCATCTTTCAACAGTGTGAACTGATCTTTATTAACTAGTTGCCCTTCTGTTGTGTAAGCTGGGGCAACATCCGCTTCATTGTTTTTAAGCACTTCATATTTCAAGCTGTTATCATATACTTTAGATGACTTCCAATTGAACTTACCATACACTTTCTCTAGGGCTGGAATTCCGTCTGCACGTTGGTCAACTTCTCCTTGTGAGGCGAATCGAAGCTTACTTACATGTTTTTGTAGATCAGTAATTGTAGTAATTCCTAGATTTTTAGAAACTTCCGAACGAATAACAAGTCCTGCTCCATCATTTGCTTTAGAGTAATCTAGCCAAGTAATTTTAAATTGCTTTTTATATTCTTCCTTAACTTTCTTATAAACCGCGTCAGGATCAGTGAGCATATCTACTTTCAATATGGATAATAAACCGGTACCTGTATATTCTGGATACATATCGATATCGTTGTTAACAATAGATGAATGGATAACGGAGCCCGCAATATTGGGTACTCGCTCTACCTTATATCCCGCACCCTCTAAAGCCAAAGCGTAAAGTTCACCCACAATCAAATTCTCAGTAAAATCTTTCGTACCGATCCGTATCGTTGCTGCTTTATCTTCAGCATTTTCTGTTTTATCACCACATGCACTTAAAATGAGCGACAATACAAGAAAAATTGAAATTGAAAAATACAGTTTTCTCTTGTTTCTAGACATATCTTTTACCTACCTTTTCAAAAATCTATATTTAAACAAAATACGCTCGGACATATCAAGCATTACCCCGACTGTAATTGCTAAAATTCCCACCGAAAACCCACCAATCAAAAGTAAATCCACTCGATTAAGTCCTAAACCAGTAAAGATGATTTCCCCTAATCCACCCGCTCCTATTTTGGCAGCCAGGGTAGCACTCGCAATGACCTCAATGGTAGCTATTTTAATCCCTGTCAGAATCATTGGCGCAGCTAATGGGAATTTGACTCGCCACATTACCTGTTGTTCTGACATACCCACTCCATGAGCAGCTTCAAGTAAAAAAGAGGGAACAGACTCTAAACCGGCTATCATATTCATTAATATAGGAGGAATTCCCAACAGTACCAGGGCAATTAAAGCTGGTTTTGTTCCCGTCCCCATAATAGGGATTAAAAGGAGTAGAACAGCTAAACTAGGCATAATTCTTAGAACTTGGAACAAGGATACGATCCATTTCTCTGTTCGTTTGTACTTACAGGTTACGTAACCCAACACAATTCCAATGGAGGCAGAGCAGAGTAAAGCTAGTAAACTTATTATTATATGCTCTTTCCCAGTAGCTAAAAAAACATGCATGTTATTTGAAAAGTAGGCTGTTAATTGCATCCATAAGCTGTCATTCAAGGTTTCTCCACCTTTCGTTTAATTTGCTTTTTCCTCGACCGCTTTATAATATAAGCAATATAATCGTTTTGAAAGTAGGCACCTTTTTATTAGATAGGAACCAAAAAGTAACTATTGGAGGATTAGACCGAATGATTACAAAAAAAGAATTGCCTCTTTGTCCGGTGGCGACAACGGTTGGACTTATAGGAAACAAATGGAAGTTGCTAATAATGAGAGACCTTTTGAAAGGAACCAAACGTTTTGGTGAACTTCGTAAAAGTATTCCAGAAATCAGTCAAAAAGTTCTAACAGAAAATTTGCGGTCTATGGAAGAGGATGGTATCGTCATTCGAACCGTGTATGCCGAAGTACCACCTAGAGTCGAATACAGCTTGAGTGATTTAGGGAATACTTTAAGACCCATCATTAATGTTATGGAAACGTGGGGTTTGGAATATCATAAGCTCAATGAGGAAATTCCTCGTAACATGAAGGATTCTTAAAAAACTGAGCCCGATTAAGTGTTTTGAGGACGAGAATGACAAGCCTTTGAATATTTTAAAAACAACGGAGGACTAAGGTTAACATTAGTCCTCTTGGGTATTGTTCGTGCAACTGATAGTCACTCCAACTATTTTGTGTAAAGTTTCAATAGCTAACCTGCAACAACGGAGATGATCAACTTTTAGAATATAAATTGGACCAGGAGCATATAGAGCAGTGTACCGCCAGCGATGGATATCAGCATGTTTCTTCTCCAGAGATGCAGCATAATAATGAAGACAATGGAAATCAATTCGGCCACACCATGAGACCCAGAGAAAAAAGTGACATCCTTAACACTGTAAATGACCAGCAGTCCTAAAGCTGCCGAGGGAAGTACTTTGCCGAGATACTGTACATATTTAGGTGTGGGACGTCCCGAAGGGAACAAAATAAATGGAATAAATCGGGTCATTATCGTTCCCAAGACGACCATTCCTATCGTTGTGATGTTTTCAAACAAAGTCATGGACATCGTGTCTCTCACCTGTCATTCTATCTAGTGATTTTCTCATGAAGGAGAGCACGATAAGAAGACCTATCATAGATGGAACGATGAAATTTTCGCTATTAAAAATAAGCAGACAAAGGATCGAAATTCCCAAACCCAACACTGCACTATGATGTGTGCTCTCTTTCATCCATTGTTCAACAAAGATCACAACAAAGAGCGCTGTCATCACAAACTCAAGCCCCTCCATATTAATGCGCACCAGAGATCCGAAAAATCCACCAATGGCAGCGCCAAATACCCAGTAGCTATGATTAAGCAGAGTTACGAAAAACATATACCATCCCTTGTCCACTTCTTTGGGAATGTTTGCAGTGTAATTAATTGAAAACGATTCATCACATAGTCCAAAAATTAGATAGAACTTTTTGAATCCGGTGCCTCTGTATTTTTCAAGCATGGATATGCCATAAAATAAATGCCGGGCGTTCACCATTAAGGCCATTAGCAAGGCACCTAGTGGATTGAACGGACCGAGCAGTAAATGCACTGCAACAAATTCCATGGATCCGGCAAAAATAAATAGGGCCATAAGGATCGCATACCCCGCACCAAAGCCAGATATATTCATAAGAATGCCGTAGGCAATCCCTAGAAACAAGAATCCAGCCAGTATGGGAAGTGTGGAAGGGAAAGCTGATTTAAAGGCCAATTGAAGCTTACTTCTGTGTATCATCGTTGCTACATCTCCTTGACAAGATTACATTTCTTCGTTAGTTTAGCAATGTAAATCCATACAATCAATGATACAATTGTATGCATTACAATATTGTGAGGTGTGCTATGCCATTTAATTCGTTTGAACATTATCCGATGTCGTGGAAACCTGACAGGGATAGATTGCAACGACCGCTTTATCGCTCTCTCGCCCTATTGCTGGAACATGACATCAGACATGGCTTTTTGGCTCCGGGTACAAAACTTCCCCCTCAGCGAGAGCTGGCCGATTTTTTGGATGTGAACTTCACAACGATTACACGCGCATACAAGCTTTGCGAGCTTAAAGGATTAATTCATGGTGTGACCGGAAACGGCACCTTTGTTTCAGCCAACGCGGCTCGGTCGGTCACCATTTCAAAAGATCCATCCTCAAACGTACATATTGACCTTGGTTTTGTTGCCTCATTTGAGCAAACCAATGATCTGGTTACTGAGGCCTTAAAGCACGTGGTAGAGAAAAGTTATCTGGAACAGCTATTGAATTACAATGATCCTGCAGGTGTCCCGCATCATAAACTGGCTGCTCTCAATTGGATGAAGGCTTTTGGCATCCAGGCCGATACTGAACATATGGCGATCGTTTCAGGAGCCCAAAATGCATTAGCTATTACACTCTTAGCACTGTTTGAACCCGGGGACCGAATTGCGGTTGACCAGTATACGTATGCCAATTTTATTGAAGTCTCCAAAATGTTTCGTATCAAACTAGTTCCCATTTCAGGGGATGAGTATGGTATGTTACCTGAAGCTCTGGAAGACCAATGTTCTCAATCGAATTTACATGGTGTGTTTTTAATGCCTTCCTGCGCTAATCCCACGACCATTGTAATTCCGGAAAAGCGAAAAAAAGAATTAGCTCAGATCATTCAAAAACATCATTTGATCCTGATTGAGGACGACATTCATGCCTTTTTGTCAGCGGACATTATAGATCATTATGGTCAGCCGATGTATCAGCTGCTCCCTGAACAAACGGTTTATATTTGTAGCACCGCCAAATCCATCTGCTCAGGTCTTCGAGTGGCCTATATCGTGTTTAACGAAGCATTCAAAGACACAATGATGAAGGCCATATACAACGTCAACGTCAAAACATCCTCTTTGGACGCAGAGATCGTAACTGAGCTGATTCTGTCAGGAAAAGCAAATATGATTGTTACGAAGAAAAAACAATTGGCCGAGACAGCCAACCAGTTATTTGCTGAATTCTTCCCAAATACTCTCCACGGGGGACATCCACTGAGTTTTTATCGATGGCTACGTTTACCAAAAGTTATGCACGAAGCTTATTCTGAAGGTTTTTTTCTGGAAAAAGGGGTTCGTGTATTTCATTCCAATCGATTTCTGAGCGGTGGGAATGCAGAAGAAAATTATCTAAGAGTAGCGCTTTCATCCACTAGTTCTTTAGAGGAATTAAGAAGAGGATTAGAGATTTTAAGAGAGAGCCTCGAATGAATTGATGTCTTGATGCGTATAGCTACATTCAAAGGCTCAGGCATTATTTTATTTATATTTCATAACAAAGTACGAATGTTCACAGCACAAACAGTGTATGTCTTTTATTCGTCTAAAATGGAAAGCTTCCCTATGTAGCTTCCATTTTAGACGAACATTTGTCCTACTTAGCTACATATCCATCGAACAAAGAACACCATCAGATGTCGTATTGAAATGAACCTCTACGAACTTGGAACAGCGCCAATTTGTTGAAGTAATCCAAGCATATCGGGTTGACCATATTCTTCTACAATTTGCCCATCAGAGAATCGATAAAAATTCATCGCTTGAACCTCGATGGTTTTCCCTGTTGGAGGAAAACCGAAGAAACTGCCTTGGTGCGTACCTCGCATAATGAATCGCGCAGCCACCTTATCGCCTTCAGCAACCATCTCCTTCAGTGTCCATTGGATATCAGGGAAGCCAGTTCGCATCATTTGGATAATTGCAAGATATCCATCCGGTCCCTTCATCGCATCTTCCCGTGCTGGGACATAGAAAATCGCATCTGGGGCAATAAGTTCTTCTGCTAGCTTTACGCTAGCCGTATTTATGAACTCTGTAAACCGGTGCATCTGTTGTTTATTCGCTTCAATTGTCATTCTCAAATTCCTTTCAAAATTTTTTATCCTTTTCGTTTCGTGCCCATCACCATTGAAGTAAAAGGTTCCTGCTTGATCAGTAAATCTCCCTCACACATCAATATCATAATTGATAACTAAAGACTTCAAAGTTACAATATTAATTTAACCTAGGTTTTCAAATTCATAATAAGTTCGCTCGTGTTTTTTGTGAAGTAGGCACCTTAATGTTCTATAGTAACCATTTGGTAACTAATAATACTTATTTATTCATTCATTTCATCAACATTATATTCGAAAAAATCAAAATCAGCATATTGTTGATGTTTAACACGATCGGCACAGGTCAAGCCAACAAAACTACCTGTAAACTCACCATACTTGCTATATTCATCAGAGAATATCGTGGTATCTAAGCCAATTCCAATAGCTTCATATTCTTTACCGTCATAACTCCTGAGCGACTGAAAATGTGTTCCTGCATAAAAGCGAAGCGTATACGCAATATTGCTGTAGGACGTAATCGGATTGTTCGCTGCCTGGTCCACATCCTGGGAGTTTACCGTCAACGGTTGTTCGCTAATTTTCCAGCTTGAACTGCCTCCCGTAATGAGAAACAACGAAATATCTCTAACATAGCATACGTCCCCCCTTTCGTTGATCCAGCTGTTAAGTCTCTTAGCATCCAGCCAATGAATATGTATTTTGTGGTTATGGATTGTTCTTACCAGTATATTGACATATCAGGTCTTCCGTCTTCTTCACATCTGCCAATAAGAGGCGATCAGCGGATGAAGTCTACCATTTTGTAGCTTTACTATGTCCACTGCAGTTACGTGGTTAACAAAAATGCTGACATCTATGTAACTCGATGTCAGCAGTCAGAAATCAGCACTGTCCATTGCTGTAAAGATACACTACGAAGTCAATAACCTTCAGCAGAATAAAAATAGTGAATAGTTCTTCACCCATCCACCACATCTGCTTGCAAATCTGTTGCAATTTCAATCATCTTAGGCACGACAGCCTCATCGGAAATAGCCACATACACATCCCCCATGTAATGGCGAAAAGGTATTTCTACGTCAGCATACTTCCACATGAAAAAATCTCCCTCGATCGACATGGTGCTCTCAGCACCTTGTATGATTAGCATTCGTGAATACGAAAAGTCTGGCTGGGATGCAAAGTAATCTTTGCATTCCTCCAGGGAAATGGATTGCTCCACCGGACTTTCCTGCATGGAACGGGTGATTCGAAAACGCTGGTTCATTGATCTGCCTCCACATTATGATTAAGAAATTCTGGCTTTCATACCTTATAATGTCCACATGCTGATGTCAATGCTGATGGAACTATATGGATATTTATTATGCTTTCAAGCAGTTACTTTTAGGATGCATGTTCAAACTGACTGTTGTATAGATCAGCATAGAAGCCGCCTTTAGCCAGCAATTCCTCATGGTTACCCATTTCGATAATGTCACCATCCTTCATGACCAGAATCAGATCCGCATTCTTGATCGTCGAAAGTCGGTGAGCAATCACAAAGGAGGTTTTCCCCACAGTCAGCTGGTCCATCGCTTGTTGAATCAGCAATTCCGTACGCGTATCAACCGAGCTTGTGGCCTCATCCAGAATGAGCATGGGTGAATCTTCAATCATCGCTCTTGCAATGGTAATCAATTGCTTTTGACCGGCGGAGAGATTGGCTTTGTCGTCCAGCACTGTATCATAGCCCTGCGGCAGTGTTTTAATGAAGCTGTGCAGCCCCACCGCTCTACTAGCAGCTTCCACCTGCTCATCGGTAACATGATCTTTGGAAAAGACGATATTTTCACGAATCGTTCCTTCGAACAGCCAGGTATCCTGAAGCACCATACAGAATAATTCATGAATATTCTCACGCGTTAATTGGCTAATCGGGGTTCCGTCAATGTAGATTTCTCCATCGTTCAGCTCATAAAACCGCATGAGCAAATTCACGAGCGTGGTCTTACCGGCGCCTGTCGGACCGACAATGGCAATTTTCTGACCAGCTTCAGCTTTCATGGAGAAGTCCTTGATAATCATACGATCTGTATTATAGCCGAAACGGACATGTTTGAATTCGACATCCCCTTTGGCGGTGTCCATCTTTATGGTCTTGTGACGCTCATCTGCCAATTCTTCTTCACCCAGAAATTCGAATACACGTTCACTGGCGGCAGCCGCCGACTGCAGATTGGTTGCGGCCTGTGCCAGCTGCGACAAGGGCTGTGTAAACAGACGAATATACACCATGAAGGCGACAATAGTTCCGATAGTTATAGTCTGTTGGTTGACCAGCAAAGCTCCCACGACACAAACCGCGACATAACCAAAATTTCCAATGAACATCATGACTGGCATCATCAGACCAGACATGAACTGGGACTTCCATGCATTTGTATATAGGCGGCTGTTAATGCCATGAAACACTTCCTTGGCTGCTTGTTCCCCGTTATATACCTTGACTACGTTATGACCAGCATAGGTTTCTTCGATATGACCGTTGATCTGGCCAAGCTCCGCTTGCTGTGCTACAAAGTATTTCTGTGAATGCTTCATAATCACGCTCATCAGGCAAAAGCCGATCAGCGTAGCTACAATTCCGGTAATGGTCATGATCCAGTTTGTATAAAGCATCATAATCAAGGCGCCCACGAAGGTAGCCAGTGCACTGACAAGCGTGCCGAGACTGTTGTTTAACGTTTGTCCGATGGTATCGACATCGTTGGTTACGCGGCTAAGCACATTACCGTAACTCGTAGAGTCAAAATACTTCAAAGGCATATGATCGATTTTTTGAGACAGCTCTGTCCGCATCTTCTTTGTAAGACGCTGTGAGACGGTTGCCGTAATGAAGCCCTGGAAATAGTTAAAGATAAGACCAAATCCATATAAAAGCGCCAATACAAGAACAATCTTCTGAACAGCACTTACATCAATCCCGGTAACGATTCCTTCCTGAATCAGGTTGGCAATATCACTGAGCTTATCCGGCCCAATCACGTTGAGGGTGGAGCCGACCAGGGCCAGTACCATAGCTAGTATAATCATAGGCACATAGGCTTTGCTGTAGGATATAAGCTGTCTGATGGTCTTTTTAAAATTATTCGCTTTTTCACCAGTACCCTTGCCTCCCGCAGGGCCTTTACCCATGGGACCTCCCTGATTCATTTTCATTTGCTGGCTGTCGACGGTGTGTTCATTCTTATCCATGTATGAGTTCCTCCTTCGAAAGCTGCGAATATGCGATCTCCTGATAGGTGCTGCAGTTCGTCATCAGCTCTTCATGCGTGCCGCTCCCTACAATCTCTCCCTGGTCCAGCACGATAATCCGATCAGCGTCTTTGATCGTACCTATGCGCTGACCAACGATAAGTGTCGTAGCGTGGCCGGTTTCTTTTTTGAGAGCGGAGCGCAGAATCCGGTCTGTTCTGTAGTCTAGTGCCGAGAAGGAATCATCGAAAATATAAATTTCCGGCTGACGGTAGATGGCACGCGCAATGGACAGCCGCTGCTTTTGACCACCGGACACATTCGCTCCACCTTGCGAAATTCTACCCTGATATTGACCATCCATTTTTTCGACAAACTCCGTTCCTTGAGCAATACCAACGGCTTCTTTGACAAGTATCTCCGAAGCTCCTGCTCTTCCGTTATCACCGTACGAAACGTTGGATACGACCGTACCGTTGAACAGTACAGCTCTCTGAGGAACATACCCGATTTTGTTATGGAGTGCCTGCTGATTATAGTTCCTGACATTCACACCGTCCACGAGTACCTCTCCCTCGGTCACATCATAGAAACGGGGAATCAGATTGATCACGCTGGTTTTGCCGCTGCCTGTAGCACCAATAAAGGCAACCGTCTCGCCTCGTTTCGCCGTGAAGCTGATGTTGCGAAGCACGGCCTCCTCCGCGTCCGGATATTTGAAGCTGACATTACGGAATTCCACTTGCCCCATAACGCTCTCTTCTCCAGTCGTCTCATGCCCATTAACGATGCTGGATTCGGTATTCAAAACCTCCATGATCCGTTTGGCAGAGATTGAGGCGCGAGGCATCAGGATGAATATCATACTTACCATCATAAAGGCCATAACCACCTGCATTGCATAAGAGGAGAATACGACCATATTGGAGAACAACGTGATGCGGTCTGGTACGGCCGCCCCGTTAATCAGGTAAGCGCCGATCCAATAGATAGAGACACTCAGACCTGACATAATAAAGGTCATACCTGGGCCAATCATCGTCATTAAACGGTTCGCAAACAGGTTTGTATTCGTCAACTCGACGTTAGCCTGCTCGAACTTCTCCTGCTGATACTGATCTGCATTATAAGCGCGTACTACCCGAAGTCCGATCAGATGCTCACGTGTTACCCTGTTCAGATTATCGGTGAGACGCTGGATTCTCTGGAAACTTGGAAGAGCGAAAACAACAATGACACTTAGCATCAGGATCAGAGCAGCCACGGCCGCTCCTGTGGAGGCGGTCCACTGCCAGTTTTTATCCGCAATCTTCACAATGGCCCACACGGCCAGAATCGGTGCCTTGATGATCACCTGCAGCCCCAGCGCAACCACCGTTTGAATCTGCGTAACATCGTTCGTGGAGCGGGTAATGAGGCTTGCCGTCGAAAAGTTATTCATCTCTTCCATTGAAAAGGATAAGGTCTTGTCAAAGACCATCGCACGCAGACGCATAGCCAGCCCTGCAGCCACCTTTGCCGCGAAATATCCCACAATAATAGATGCAATCATACTGCCGACGGCACAAAACAACATGTAACTGCCGGGAATCAGCAGTTCTGACACAGGCGTTCCTTCCGTTTGCAGCTTGGTCGTGATTTCCGCCATATAATCAGGTAGCTTCAGATCAAGCCACACCTGCACAACGATGAAGGCTAGGCTGCAAACCACAAGCATCCATTCATTTTTCTTGAGATATTTGAATATCTTTAGCATTCTGTTGCTCTCCTTTTATCTGATAGTCTTTGATGTTTGGTGAAGTATAGTGCATCCTGCTCTGCATAGAAATTCAGCTTCTAGAGACAATAAGCTTAATGAGTCGGATCAGTTCTTTGGCATCTTCTTCGTCTAACTTTCGAAGAACATTCTCGGTCCATGCGATTCCTTCATTATACCTATCAATCATAAATTGCTTACCTGAATCCGTAATGAATACAATCACTTTACGTTTGTCGTTGACATCAGTACGCCGTACAACTAGTCCTTTCTTCTCCAGGCTCTTCAGTGCCGTTGCCACCCGTCCCGTACTAACGGACAAGTATTCGCTCAAGTGGCCAGAGGTAACCCCGTCCTTATTGAAATTCAGACAAATGAGAATCCCCATTTCGCCACGTGAAAAGTGCCCTCGTTCCTCTAATGCTGGTTTCCGCGATTTGACGATATACTCGAATAGTTCTTTCGCTAATGCTTTATAATCCAATGGTCACAACACCTTCTCCCTAATACCTTATAGTATGAGATAATTAATCTTATAGTATAAGATAATAATAATGTCGGGTTACAAAGTCAATTAGAGAAAATATGGAATACAAAAAAACCTTCGTAACCAGCTTGCATTTTTACCAATTTTTCTACACAAAAGTCCAATGGAAATGACAAAAGAAAACTTGAGGAGCAGTTTGCAACAGATATGGAGAAATCTCATGAATCTTGAAAAGGACCGGATCAGTACGGCTCAAATAATATTACTTGGGCTTTTCTCACTTATCGGGGATATGTAAGAGACTGCTTCTAAAAGTAAAGCAGCAGCTCACTAGGACTTGAAAAATAAAGTCTTAGACTGCTGCTGCTTTTACCAACATTCACTTCTACCATTAAAATCAAAGATACTACTACTATTTTTAAAAGCATTTCTGATAGCAGCATTTCGCTGTTCAAGCAACCATCTCCCGCCACTCAACTGTGACCCATGATATCAACAAGATCAAACTATTAGGAACGGAGCGCTTTCCGAGCTACAAAAGGTGAATTTCCTTACAACCTAATAAAACCAGGATGTAAACAGATTGTTAACCGGTTTATAGATCATCATGACCAGAAGCAATGGGCTCGGCACATTGATTTTGTACAAGGAGCAGACCACTACACCAATGCCCGTGATCCAAAACAAGCCCCAGACCAGAAGGTCACGGCGCCTGCTTCCTCGTGTCAGCAAAGGCACATCGATGACCGCACAAACCGCTGCTGTTGCCAGAAAAAGCAGTAACACCATTGCGCTCACTCCTTGATATCTTCAATAAAAGATTTGTCTGTAATACCAATTCGGTTAATCGACACGCTGGCTTTGTAATGGATAGGTAGCGATTTTAGGTAATTGTCCCCTTTTTTCTGTTGTAGCCTAGCCCAAGCTTGGGGGTTGGCACGGTAGATCAACTGTCCAAAGCCCATAATATCCACATTATAGCGCTCATTAATTTGCTTAACTGCAGTTTTCATCCGCAAGATAATTCGTTCTTCCGATTTCCTTTCCAGCCCTGTAATAACGCGCTCTGCTTCCAGATTATCTTTGCTCATTACCTCTTCAACATTACACAAGGCCTTTACATGAATGTAAATATGTGGTTCACCGTCAATAATCTTGACTTTACGTTTGGTGTCTGTATGAAGTGCTTCAATGACGATGGGCCGTCCGTCGTCTCCTATTACAGAACCTGAGCTTTTGACAACGTTATTGGTGATATAATTGTAGCCAATCGTCTCGTTATCGCTTAACCACCCGATCATCTTATCCTTCCGAAATACAGCTATATTACTGTACTGTAATTTGGCTGTGGGCGAGCTATCTTCCACATTGCTCTTCTTTTCGCCCTCACTAACACTGCCTGACATCTTCACTCCAGTTAGCACCGGATTCTTCCCCTCGCACAACAAATCTTCAATAAATTGGTTCAAAGAAACAGCGACTGTTTTGCCCGATGTCTTATAAGATTTGTCCAGGGAATTATATAATTTACTTGCCGGTAATCTCTCTAGCGGGGTAAGGACCTTCAGAACATCTTCGGCAGTGGTGTCTTTGGCGACCATGGCATAGAAATCATTACGCGGCTCTCGGCTCCGCTTCAGCATATCAAGTGCCTCGCTAATTCCGGCCCGGGCAAGCTCCTCTCCGATCACCAGTATACGGATATGCCCATAGTAGCCAGCTCTCGCACTTTCCAGACTGTACTTGCGCTGGGCTTCATAAATCGTGGGGACCGTAAAGGTAGATACAATCACTGGCACCCCGGCACCTCCCGTCCCTCCCGCCGCCTGCGAGGCAATTGCTGAAGGAATAACCACCTGCAGTGTAACCTTATAGCCAGATTCAGCCTTATCTAGCCCCATTCCCAGCACAAAGGCCATTTCATTTAACTCCTGTCTTTCCCAGCAACCGCTGAGCAGCATAGGGACCAAAAGGGTAAGCAGCAGTCGCGAAACAGTTTTACGGTTTTTTGGGCTCATCTGCCGACTCCTTTTGCTTGGTTGTGCTTTGACGGTCAAGATTTTGAATCATACTTTCTGCCGGCCTTGTCTTTAAACGCGGCCAGGTAAAGCGGAAGATGGAATCCTTCAGATCATTTGAACGGTATGGACCGATCGGACTCATATAGGGCATGCCAAAAGAACGCAGACTCGCCAAATGCAGCACGATTAAAAAGATACCGAATAGTATTCCGTATAGTCCAATAAAGCCAGCTAGTCCGATAAGAACAAAGCGAATGATTCTTGCAGCGATCGACATGCCCGTCTCTGGTATCACAAAACTGGATATGGCCGTAATGGATACAATGATAACCATTGCTGATGAGATAAAGCCCGCGGCAACCGCCGCCTGTCCTATGACAAGTGTTCCAACAATGGATATCGCCTGCCCTATATTTTTTGGAATCCTCACTCCCGCCTCCCGCAAAATCTCATACGTTAATTCCATGAGTACTGCCTCCACAAATGCAGGAAAAGGAACGCTTTCTCTCTGTGCGGCAAGGCTGATAACCAGATTGGTAGGGATCATCTCCTGATGATAGGTCGTAACCGCCACATAAAATGAAGGCGCAAGCAACGTAATGAAAAAGGAAAGAAAACGGATGAACCGTAGCAAGGTGGCAATATCGGCCCGCTGATAATAATCTTCGGCAGATTGAAAAAAAGCGACAAAAAAGGTAGGCACCAACAGGACAAAGGGGGTTCCATCCACAAGAATCGCCACTTTGCCTTCCAGGATTCCCGCTGCGATAGTATCCGGCCGGTCGCTGTTATAGATCGTGGGGAACGGCGTAGCAGCCGTATCTTGAATAAACTCCTCAATATATCCGCTCTCCAGAATACTGTCCGTATCTATTTTGGCCAATCTGCGCTTCACCTCCTGCACCAGGTCAGGATTAGCGATGTTGGCGAGATACATAATGGATACACTGGTTTGAGTCACCTTACCAATTTGGAAGGTTTCTAGCCATAGCTGGCTATCTTTAATTTTCCTTCGAATCAGCGCCGTGTTTGTCCGCATATTTTCCGTGAACCCTTCCATCGGCCCACGTACAACTGATTGTGAGCTTGGTTCGCCTACATTGCGGTCCTCCCATCCAGGCAGTCCGATCCGTAGGGCGCTGGATGTTCCGTCAACCAGCACCATGATATTACCGGATAACAGCTCATGAACAAATTGCCCAAGGTCATGCGTGACGGATAGATCCCCCGCAATCAGCATACGTTTTCGCAAAAGCTCAATCTTCTGATTAGCATCAAGATCTCTCATTTGGTCAGGGGTACAACGTTCCTGAAGCGAAAATAATATGGAATTATGCAGAACCTGTGTATCCACAAGACCATCAATATAAAGCAAAGCGATATGCGTAGACTCATCCAATTCCAGCTTTTTAGTGATCAAATCGGTGCTTGTCCCGAGCAGTTGAACCAACTGCACCAAATTGTCCTCCAAGCGGTGTGATAATGTGCCAGTAATTGTATCCTTCATCTCACAACCTCCGCATTCCGTGAGCAAACTACAAATAGTATGACAGAAGAACTTGATAATTATCCCCTTAACATTCCTTTTCGACTATCAATTAATAATTATGTTATAAAATCACATACTAAAGGAAATGACAAAAGAAAACTTGAGGGGCAGTTTGCAGCAGATTTGGAGGAATCTCATGAATCTTGAAAAAGACCGGATCAGTACGGCTCAAATGATGTTACTTGGACTTTTCTCGCTAATCGGGGAAATGGCACTTGTGTATCCTGCAGCAATGGCAACCGGAGCCCACGAGGATGCGTGGATTGCCGCCTTGATTAGTATTCCGCTAGGACTTGCATGCGTAAAGCTGATGATATCTACATCAAATATTGATCCAACTAAAACGATTATTGAGCTTTCATTACAAGTATTAGGAAAATGGGTGGGTGGAGCTGTAGCGTTGAGTTATTTATTCTTTTTCCTGATTGCAGCCTCCACCTATATCAGAGAAATCGAAGATTTCATGTGCACACAGATTTACGAAGGGACACCCGGCGGGGTCATTCGCTTCATGGCGATTTTTCTGTTGGTGTATGGCTTGCGGCTGGGTCTTGAAACGCTGGGCAGAGCAGCCCAGATTTTTTTTCCTTTCTTTGCGTTTTTTCTGATTTGCCTAATCGTTCTCCTGTTCCCCGATGTCAAGATGGAGCGTATCCATCCTATTTTGAATACATCGTTTCCTGACATGCTGCACACCATTATGTTCGGTGTATTTTATCCCTTTGGAGAAATGTGCGTGTTCTTCATGGTGTATCCCTATGTCCAAAAACAAAGCAATACGAGCCGCAATATATTCATTTCTTTGTTGATCGGAGCTGTTGGACTCAACCTCATTTTGTTTCTCTCCCTAACAGTACTCGGGGCATATTTCTCAGAACACGAATTTTACGCTGCCTATATTCTTGCCCAGAGAATCAACATTGCTAATTTTTTGCAGCGGATTGAGGCTTTAATGGCCACCACGTGGATCATTAGCACCTATTTCAAAACAGCGCTTTTCTTTTACGCATTTGTTTTGGGGACAGCTCAGCTACTAAAGCTAAAATCCTATCGGCCATTGATCTTTCCAGTGGCATTTCTGATTTACGGACTGTCGCATCTGATTGCAAAAAATATTATTTTCTACGTCAAGGAGATCCCCGCCTACTGGGTAGATTGGGATTTCACCCATGCCATCGCTTTCCCGTTAATCCTGCTCGTTGTTTATCATATCAGGAAACGTATCAGTCACAACAACCAGCTAACGTAACTTTCGGGGCATATTCGGCAATCTTACGCACTTCTCCCTCCACAATTGCAAACCTTCTTCCATCTTCCATGCTCTCCGTGATCGCAGAGTTCATTCAATTAGACCTTTTGTAGAGTACCTTGATAGAGTACTTTACAGAAGGTCTAAAGGACGTACTTTTTTCTTAATCGACCAATTCAAAGTCCTTTATCGTTGCATTCGGTCTTAAAATCTTTTCCTGGTCAAATATAGCTAGCAGTTCATCATTTTTAACTTTGACAGGCCAATTATGATTAGCAAGAGCTCCTTTGCCCAAAGTAATAATATCGGCTGTACAATGTTCGACCATCTGACTTGCTTTAGATGGGTCTTCCAGGTGTCCATTAGCCATCACTGTAATGTTTCCATACTTCTTGGCAAGTTCAGTAAGAGATTGTCTACTACTGTCTGGAAAGGCTGGTTGCCAAGCCTCATATTCCGTGACATGGATATAATCAAGCCTCGACTGTCCTAACTGTTGGAAAATCACTTTTGCCTCTTCTTCTTTACCAGCCCACTTATACTCATAATCATTTACTTTCCCTTGGGAGATTCGAATCCCAACTATAAAGTTTTCTCCTACGGCTTGCCGAACTGCACTCGATACCTCAACCAATAAACGAACACGATTGCTGAGGGAACCTCCGTATTCATCCGTTCGCTGGTTTGTATAGTCCGTAAGAAACTCATCCAGTAAATAACCATTTGCACCGTGAATTTCTACGCCGTCAAATCCAGCTGATTTGGCACGATCAGCAGCATTCACAAATCCCTGAATTACGTTTTCAATATCTTTCTTCGTTGCTTCCACAGGCATCGGAAAAGCTCCTTCACCGCCATAAAACGCAAGTTGCTCTCCTTGTGGTTGCACTGCTGATGGAGCCAATTTATTTGATTCGAATCGGTTACCTTGAGATAAAGCACCCGCGTGTTCTAACTGAACAATAATTGCTCCGCCAGCCTTATGAACAGCTTCCACCACCTTTTCCCACGATTTAGCCTGTTCGTCAGTGGCCATCCCGGGCTGGTTGAAATAACACTGACTAAACAGCTCATCTGTATAGGTTCCGTTGCAAAGCCTTCTGGAGAAGCACTCGTGCGTGTCATAGGTGCAACACCTAATCGATTTTTCAGCACTATTTTTTAGTTCTACAAAATTAAATCGTCCAATCTTCCGTCCCGAATTTTGCTGACCCAAGCAGGATCAACCAATAATGCATACAGTCGGTCTTAGAACCCTGTAGTATACTGTGTAGGGATTGCAGTTTCTTTTTTCAATTTTGAAGCGGCTTCCAGTGACCAATAAGGATTTCTCAACATCCCTCTACCCACAGCAACCAGATCGGCCTCTTCATTTCCGATAACTGCATTCGCCAAAATTGGATCTTCTAGTCTTCCAACGGCCATCACCGGAATATCCAGAGCTTCTTTGATTTCTTTTGCCAAGGGGACTTGATATGCTGCGTGAGTTCCTGGTCTGCCCCATGCAGCTATAGGTCCCTCACCGCCAGATGAAATATCAAACATATCTACTCCTGCCTTTTGATATTCCTTGGCAAAAGCAATGCTTTCCTTAATACCATATCCACCTTCTACGTATTCTTTGGCAGAAATACGCATCAAGAGCGGCATATCTTCCGGCATCTCGCCCTTCGCTGCCTGAATGATCTCCCGACCAAAAAGGGTAAGGTCTTTACCGTATCTATCTTCCCGTTTGTTCGTAAGCGGCGAATGAAATTGATGAATCAAATAGCCATGTGCACCATGAATTTCAATGGTGTCGAATCCAGCCTTGACAGCGCGAGCTACAGCAGCACGAAATTTCTCAACTAGTCCTTTAACCTCTTCTGTTGTAAGCGCGCGAGGTTGTTTTGAATTTTCATCAAATGCAATGGCAGATGGCGCTACAGGAACTTCAGCATCTTCCGCCTTGCGTCCGGCATGCGCGATCTGGATTCCCACTTTGGCACCGTAGCTGTGACAAGCATCTACAATCCGTTTGAGAGCAGGAATCTGCTCATCTGACCATAAACCAAGATCAAAATCGGAGATACGACCATCCGGCTCTACATCTGTCATTTCAATCATGATAAAACCAGCTCCGCCTACCGCTCGGCTAACGTAGTGTATATAATGCCAATCTGTGGCGATCCCATCCTTTTTGTCAACCGAATATTGGCACATTGGAGGCATAACTACGCGATTTTTCAATTCCAAACCTTTAATTGTATAGGGACTAAATAAATCTTTCATGTGAGAAAGACTCCTCTCTGAGTTATATTATGAATACATCAATCAAATGCATGCACAAGCATATATATTAACATGTTTGTTTCATTTGTCAACTTTAGGTATGATTTCAAAACTTCAAAGTAAAATACGCCATTTACTCGTTGGTCCTCATCTTCAGATTTTTTGCAATGCATCAACAACTGAATCGTCACCAGTAATCAGATCAAAAGCTCGCTTGTATGTGTTCTTCTCATCTAAAGCTGCCACAATGGCACGGGCTACATCCTCACGAGGGATACTGCCATAGGTGATATTCTCCGCAGCAGCCTGCGCAATTAATTAATGTATCTGCACGGCCCAAATGGTCTATGGTGAAATTCACCAATGACTGAACTTCTGCATTGACATCTTGTTCTAATTAAATATTAAGTAACCGAATGGTTTAGCACATTACCAAATTAAAAAAACATGCGCATGCATTTAATTTAGTGAAAAAATTACTTGCTGTCAAGTTTTGAATGCAAATATGGATTGCTTATTTTTCAAAAAAATACGTGGATGATTTGAATAAACTTTGCTTTCTCTTTTCATTCTAAGTTCTCATCCTTTTCGGCACGTTAAACTGTGAGCGCTTCTGGTATCCACTAGGAAGCGCTCGTACTGTATATTAATTTGGATGTGGAGGTAAATCTACATTCTCATGCTCTTCATAAAAAAGCTCAATGCATTGGACACCCACTTCTTGGGATGAAGAACAAGCTGAATTTCCAGCTTGAGCTCGGCATGCTCAAAGGGTAACACCTTTAGCTCTTCCCGTTCAATCTCCTCCAGCGCAGCCATTAGAGGTAGAATGGATATACCCTCTCCAGTTTTGATGCTCCGTTTGATCGCTTCGGGATTACCCAGCTCCAGGCTCACGCGATAGGTGATTCCATTTGCTCGAAGCACTCTCTCCAACAGTTGTCTGTAGTTGCACGTATGCTCGGGCATAATCCACTCCGCATCTACCAGATCATCCAGGCCGATTCTCTCTTTAGCGATAAGCGGATGGTTCGGATGGACAATCAGTACAAGCGGTTCTTCTCGAATCGTAATCCACTGCAAGGCCGAATTGCTTGAATCGTCCGCGAGGATCAGCCCGACATCGGCCTCCCCTTCCCTGACCTGGTGCAAAATCATCTCTTCGCGATCCGTATGCAATCGTATGTTCAGATCAGGGTATTCTTTGCGAGTCGCCTGCATATACGGCGGCAGAAAATACGAAGCGATGGAATCCATAGTACCGATCGTCATGGAGCCCCCGCCCTGCTTAGCCAATTTTTCTTTCGATTGCTCAAAAAGCTCCAGCATTTGTCCGGCAAGCTTGAATAGCTCTTCCCCGGCGGAGGTAAGACGAATCTTGTTGTTGCTGTAGCGCTCGAACAATTTGACTTGATACGTTTTCTCCAGCTTTTGAATCTGGGTCGTGACGCTGGATTGTGCGTAACCGAGCACTTCTGCTGCTCTTGTAAAGCTTTCACGAATGGCAACTTCCCGAAATGTTTGAAGATAAATGAAATCCAATCTGGCCACCCCATCGGAAATTTTGATTAGAATCATCGTTTATTATAGATAACTCTGATGCTGTCTCCTATGTTACATTAGATTTAATTCAACGGGAAGGGATAACTGATGATGATGAACGAACAACATATTCATGGGATTTTCATACCGCTGATTACACCTTTTACACGTGACTATAAGTTGGACATCGATTCGTACCGGAAGTATGTTACCTATCTTGCAGGCCATGACATCCAGGGTCTGGTCGTTAACGGTACGACAGGAGAGTCGCCAACCGTATCCTGGGATGAAGTGAAGCAAATGGTACAGGTGACGCAGGATGTTCTGAAGAGCATGAACAAAACCATTCCGATCGTCATTGGCACGGGAACGAACGATACTTATTCAACGGTGCATCGGACGGAAATGGCGGCTGAATTAGGAGCGGATGCAGCCATGGTGGTCACTCCGTATTACAACCGGCCGACGCAGGAAGGAATCTTGGAGCATTTCCGTGTCGTATCTCGTGTAGGCCTGCCTGTGCTTGTATATGAAATTCCTGTTCGCACGGGCAGTCGCATGACAATAGATACAATACGCAAAGTGCTGGACCTGGATGGCGTAATTGGGCTCAAGGACAGCACGGGCGGTCTTGATCTGCTTTTAAAATTGACCCAGTACGAGACCAAGCCTGTCCTCTGCGGAGAGGATGCCTATTTCCATGCCATGCTATGCCAGGGAGCTGCCGGTGGTATGCTTGCATCCGCTCATCTCAATATCCAGGAGTATGTGGATATATACCAACGTTTTGTGGCTGGCGACATGAACGGGTCGCGAGACAGTTTCATGCTACTGGAACCGGTGATCCAGCATGTATTTGCAGAGCCAGCCCCGGCCGCGATCAAGTGGTGGCTTACCCAGAAAGAGATTATTGCCGCCGAGCAATTGCGTCTGCCACTTATGCCACTGTCGGATCAGGTGAAGCAGGGTCTCCTGAATTCAATCGTATCCTGATAAATCAGCTTATCTCAGACTACCCAATCATAACGTAGAAGAAGCATCTCCTGGACAGGAGATGCTTCAATTTTTAGCCGGAACTGACAACCTTCAGAAAAACGAATTTAAGAAGATACTCTCTATGGTAGAACGCTGTATCGGTGTTTTCATCCTAATGAGGTCCGCAATCTGAAAAGCTTACAAGCAATAGCTAGATGGTTGTTAGTAAATCCAGTTGCAGCATTAAGGGAATTCTTTATGTAAGCGAAATTATTGCAAAAAGAAGGCTGCCGGTGAATTTCACCGACAGTCCTTCTCTTCCAAGCAGTATACTCCTCACTCCTATTCGCTGGACAGCTCCTTGAGCGATTTGACTTTACCATGGGGATGCTGTTCTTGCTTTCGTGACTTCCAGGCTGCTTCTTTCCTTTTCTTCTGGTGAGCCATAACAGATATCCTCCTTTGGAAATTGTGATGTATACTACTTTCTTAAGTTGTCATTTCTCAGCTCTGTTCATTCATAAAACTAAATTCGTTGGATTTTTGTAATAATTCAGGGGTTCCAAACCGTTTCAAAGGAATAGCTGGGAGCATGGCTTCATGTATTCTGGGTTTGCTGGAGATTGCATTAATTGAGCAAACGGCGCTAACTCAAGCGCTGCACTGGGAACAATTTTTAAAAAAACAGCCGATTTCTCCTTAACATACTAGAAATCGGCCTTTGCCTTCCGAAAAGAGGATTTAGTACATATAATACAACACAAATAATCAGAAATATCGGTGATGCGCCCGAAAGATTGGAAGGTGTGTAAGAAGGCTACTTATCGGCTGAACCGCTAGTTTCCGAGAAATAGTTATGTAAGTGATAAAAAATTCATACATTAGCTGTTATTGTAACTCCCTAAAGGACATGTTTTTTAAGAGACTATGAAGAACTTGCATTCTTCATAGTCCTGTTTAATGAACTATTGATCAATTATTCAGCAAATGATGCAAGTGAACTGCCTTCCCACATTTCCCCCTTATTCAGTGTCCAACCATCATTATAAAGATTGTAGGCACCTTTATTAGCTGCGGGGCTCCATCCCTCATCCCAAGCTAAGAAATAAATGGTTTTCGGATATTTTTCTTTGATGGCATTGATAAATAAAGAATAATCCATACTACCATTGGTTGCCTGCGGACCGACTTCTGTGAAAGCAAAAGGCTTATCAAGAGCTGTTAGCTCGTCATATCCTTGAATCGAATAAGGATCTGAGAAATAAGCGTCTAATCCAACAATATCAACATATGAAGATCCAGGGTAAAAGTCTGTCTTAAAGTTTCGGTTGGCGTCTGGTGCGTATACCCATATCAGGTTGTCCAATCCTCTTGTATCGGTCATATAATGATAGACTTTTTTATAAAGCTGTTGATATAAAGTGATACGTTCGCTATCCTCTTGGTTATAGTCGGTAAGTCCCCACCAGAACCATTCTCCATTCATTTCGTGAAGAGGTCTGAAAAGAACAGGAACACCTTCATCTTCTAACTGCTGAAGGCCGTCGGCAATTTTGCTTAACATAGCGTCTAATCGCTGGCCCTCTTCAGTTGATGAGTCTAGGATTCTTTCATACTGACTGTTTGAGATTGGGGTTTTATAATTTCCAGAGTTAAACGCAGGGTTAGCCAGATGCATACTGATCTGAGGTATACCTCCGTTCTTCCAATGAGAGATTAAATCGGTGTTACAACTATAATCGATCGAATCGGCAATATTAGAAGTCTCCATCCATCCTCTTGAATAATCACAGCCATACACGGCAGGGGACTGTCCTGTTGCATTTTCAATTCGATTAGCTTCGGTCATAGAAAATGACGCATTTGTGTACCCGCCGAATGCTCCTGACACTACGCGGTTTTCCGATGACAGATTAGCGAGCCAGTTCATCACTTCCTTGGTTGTGGCTTGTCCATTAGGATTCACCGTATGTGCAGATGCTGTCTGTGAGAAAGTCGAAGCGATTAACAGAATCCCCAATATTCTTATGTACCACCTCCTCTCTAAAGGAACGGCTGGTCGATTTCTACCATCGTATTCATTTAATTGATTTCACTGTGATATTTCTCCCTATGACACTTCTGATTGCAATCTACATTATTTTTCATTCTAGGAAGTTGATACCAACTTCCTAGAAAATTTTACTTTTACGAATAAAAGCAGCTCAATTATATCGACCTCAAATGAATAGATTAAAATAGTTCTAAAAGAGTAAAAAATAGTTCTTATAACAACTATCATTCAACTTCACAAAGAATGTTAGAGATAAGAATATGCTTAAAGTAATATTTTCCTTTTCATTCTTATGAAAATATTCTTTTCAAATTATTGTTATTATGTGCTATATAGAAGACTTTATGCCCGCACATTTGACACGCCATGTTATAAAAATCAAAAGAAATAAATAGCGGCTAACCAACGTCTATCAAAATAAGTTGATTACATCTGAAGGCTTAGCGTAGATTTTCGCTAAAACAAAAAAGCCGCCAAAATGGCGACTTCTTATGCGTATATGTTGTTGTCTCTCCTTGCAGTGCTGAAGTCTGCACCTGTGTTCGATAAACCTATTGTTCCTCGTTAGCTTTTATTCTTCAACTTCAACAATGATGTTAACCATAGATGCATCGTGATTTTTAATGCGAAGTGGTGCTGTGAAAGCAGATAATATCTTTTTACCAATTAATGGTGCAGGGTTTATGTCTTCGTAAATGAGCATTGTCGGCTCTTCATATTTTTCATGGTCTAAGAAGGCATGGTGAACAAAATAGCCGTTTCTTTTGGCTTCTTCCAGATTTTCAATGCTCATGGTATCAATGGCCACAGCTTTGCAGTTCGGCAAATTTTTACGGATGAATTCCGCTGCTTTGGGAGAGACGGCTGGGAAATTATTAGCGTATTTCTCAAAATCCGTATCTCGGTGTTTCCAATAGCTTGTATTAAAGATGAGAATATCCGCTTCATGCAGCTCTTCATATTCCTGAAGCATTTCAAGGGTAATAAAGCCGTTCGGATCAAGAGGACAATCAATTAACAGCGGTTTTCGATAGATGAATTCTTCAATCGGAACAGCATCTATTCCCTTACCGTTATTTAAATGATGCCACGGTGCATCGACATGGGTGCCGACATGAAGATACATACTTAACACACTTCCATTCCAGGCATCCCCTTTGTCCAAACGCTCTCTAGGCTCTAACTTCACTTCTGGCAATCCTGGATAAACAGGCATTCCTTCATATATTGGGTAACCGATTTCAACGTATTTTGACATACTAAGATGCTCCTGTAATTTTAGTTTTAAGAATCCATTATAGGGGATATTCGCCTAATGTGTAGCTTCCGAAAAGTATAAGCGGAGTACAAACAGACAAACTGATAAAAAGACCATACCCCTACAGGTCAACTCCCTCATTTTAATTTATATTTTATATTCAATCGCCCTATCTTTCCTGAAATCGTACGACCACTTCTCCTTGATTGTCCTTTTAAGAAAGATAATATAAAAATAATAAACGATTATCCTAAGATATTAAAATAGGTATCTCTCCAAGCAGATTCTTTAAGTTAATAGAATCCCACGGCATATGCTCCGTTATACCTAATCCAACTACATCTGTTTCTTCAGATAGTTCTTTAATCAGATTAAGTAGCTGAGGCATTTGCATTGTTCCCGCAGGAGAAAAATTATAAGGTGCTTCAGGGTTGGCGAATAATAAAGAACGAAATGCTTTTGGGTCAAGCACATCTAAATCAAGGTGAATAGCTAGGTGCTTAATGCCACTTTCTTTAATCCACTCTCTTATAGATTCAGTACTATTCGTTAACTCTTTGGTTCCTGCAGTTTTAATTCCTAGTCTTTGAATCACTTCTGTGTCTGATTCTACAGGAGCTATACCTAGTCTTTGAAACGCTTCTGAAATGACTTCTGATTCTTGTTCTGTAGGAGCCGCTAATCCTGCGATAAAGACATTTTCAGGTTTTAGTGGGATTTTCACATGTTTTGTGAACTCCTCATCTCCTTCTCCCAAAAGATTTCCGAGCGGTAATGTATGACCGTTATCATAGCCCACATATCTAACTAAATCACTGTGAGCATCGATCCAAATTAAACCTAATTCCCCACCGTATCGTTCGTTCAAATAGGCAAATGGAGCTTGTTCCACTAAGCAGTCACCACCAAACATTACAATGCGATCTGGCTTATGAGCATCAATGATATGCTGAGCAGCCTCTAACTGTTCAAGTAGCTGTTTTCTCCCATTCATACCGTTTTCTTTTTCAAGCGGAGTACCCTTATAAGCTTGAACTGGAACATGAATAAGAGGTTGTTCATTATCCGGAGCTAGCCAAGCAAGCAGTTCGGCTCCAAAAGAGTAATTAGGATTGTTTCCCCCTTGCCATTGTGGCATTAACAGGCGTATTGTTTTTTTAGTCATGTTTTTCTCTCCTTTACTTCAAAAGTAAGGTTAGTATAAACTGAACACAAATAAAAACGTAGTACGCACTATTTTGATAGGTACTACCCGAAAGGATAGTGTAAACATGAGTATGGCTGAATTTAAAGGTAAAGTTAAAAATATTCAAGATACACCTTTTGGTTATACAGTTTCATTGATTGGTGGTAAATGGAAAATGGTTATTATTTATCTCCTAGCCGAAAACCGAACAGTTCGCTTTAATGATCTGAAAAGACAGATAGGGGCTATTACTTATAAAACATTGAGTTCACAACTAAAAGAATTGGAAGCGGATGGTCTGGTGAATCGAAAAGAATATCCTCAAGTCCCCCCTAAAGTCGAGTACAGTCTCACAGATAAAGCAGAAACGCTATTACCTGTTTTGGAAGGGTTATGTGAGTGGGGAACAAAAAACCAAAATAATTAAATCCAGTTTTCTACTAAAAATCCTGTATGCGAAAAATTGTCCTGTTTTCCAACACTGCTATCCCAAGTTAAACTCTATGGTTAACAGCAGTGACACTTTGTTTATTTAGCTCTAAATGCTGAAGATGCTGTATTCATATACTTCCTCTTATTCTCCAACCGAAGAGGAAAGGCGGCCTTCCATAATGGCTCTGATTTATTCGGTCGGCATCTTCGGGTGTCTATCGTGCGTCAGCAGAACGTTGATTCCCTGTTCCACGTCCGTCAGCTGTGTGTAACAAAAACCTTGTACGACAGGTGAATGCAGCAATGACTGGACATCAGCATGCAGCCGTTCTAGAAATTCTATTATCTTAATTATCGCTTCAAGCCAGATTTATCTCCCGAATCACTTCAAGCGGAACCTTCGGTTTTCGGTCTTCCGTCAACAATCCGTTGACTTCCTGCTGTACATCGGTTACCTGTGTATAGCAATAGCCCGAGAGATAGGGGGTCGCTTTAATTGCTCCGGTGACTGCACGGAAACGTTCGATAAAAGCTTCGACTGAATTCACCTGGTTTCCGTATCCCCAGCCCATGTCCGTCTGGAAGGCAATGCCGCCGAATTCGCTTATGATAATTGGTTGTCCCCGGTAGGCATATCCTTCTGCAAAGGCATATTTCCAATTGTTAAAGGAGATGCTGTTGTTTACAATGCTTTCCTTGTCCTGATATCGCTCCAAAAACTCTTCGCCCGTCTCCACATAATCATGAAGGGTTAAAATATCCGAGACTGTATGCTCCCATCCGTCATTGGTAATCACCGGACGATACGGATCAATCGTCTTCGTCAGATGATAGATGGTTTGCGTGAACTGCTGCTGCCTTACATCATGTCCAATGGTCGATATGCCCCACGATTCATTGAACGGGACCCAAGTTATGATGCTCGGATGATTGTACTGCTGCGGCACGATTTCCAGCCATTCCTTCGTAAAGCGGCTAACCGCCTGATCATTGAACTCAAAGGTCGCCGCCATTTCCGACCAGACGAGCATGCCTTTCACATCACACCAATATAAAAAGCGAGGGTCTTCCAACTTCATATGTTTACGAACCCCGTTATATCCCATCGCGGCTATTTTATCGATATCTTCGATAAGAGCTTCTTCAGACGGCGGAGTCAGATGTGTTTCCGGCCAGTAGCCCTGATCCAGAATCAGCCGCTGGTAAAGAGGACCATTATTCAATAGAACCTGTCCGTTTTCAATCGATATTTTCCGCATGCCAAAATAAGAATACACCCTGTCGCACTCTTTCTCATCCTCATACAGAATAAACTCTACATCGAACAAGTTTGGCGATTCCGGTGACCACAAGCACTGCTTCCATGGACCACCGGCTTCATGAAATACATGGACCTCTACCGTTATCCAGGGCCTGTCGGCAGATAGGCTGACCTTTTTCACATGCTGTCCTTTCAACGTAATCCGTGTCTCTAGGCGTAAATTATCTTTACCCTCGATACCCATGAGCTGAAAGTCAAAGCGGATCATATGACGGTCGATATCCGGTGTTATCTTGACCTCATTGATTCTTACCTCATTCACATATTCAATCCACACACTTTTCCAGATTCCGGTGCTCTGTACATAAAAGCATTCAAAGTTTTGATCCACCCAACGCTGCTTTCCCCGGGGCTGCGTGCAGCTCTGACTATCCTCCACTTTAAGCACGATGCTATTCTCCGAGTCGTAAGTGATATAGGGTGTGATGTCGAAAGAAAACGCAGCATAACCTCCTTCATGCTCACCAGCCATAAATCCGTTCACCCAGCATTTCGCTTTATAATCTACACCCTGAAAATGTAGAATTGTTCTTTTCGCTATTGCCTCCTGCGGGACCTTCACGCTCCTGCAGTACCAGATCACCGGATGGAAGGTCTCGACTCCGATCCCGCTTGCCTTGGTTTCATAAGTAAAAGGTACGAGGATTTTGGCTCCCTTCGGAAAATGATGATACCATTGCTCGCTTTCACCCACTTTGC
The DNA here is from genome assembly GCF_038008045.1 of Paenibacillus sp. FSL P2-0173. NCBI lineage: Bacteria > Bacillati > Bacillota > Bacilli > Caryophanales > Paenibacillaceae > Paenibacillus > Paenibacillus sp. FSL P2-0173. Next base: position 98,739 of record NZ_JBBOYK010000001.1, on the reverse strand, counting down.
CGTCGTCGAAGGCGAAATCCCACACCCCATTCAAATCCAGCCACTCTTTACGTACAAATTGCGGCCTTGGATAATTTTTGATATAAGCGTTTGTAGTCATACAGTTTCCACCTATCCTTTGATATATAATTAGTCACCTTAGCCTGATGACTTTACAGTGCATTGCTATCATCTGTAGGTCCGATCGTCATCCTTTACCTCCGCTTCGAAATACAAACAATAAAATCGATTTGTTACACTATTATTGTATCTTTAGGGGATTATATAGTGATGCATTTTTAATGTCAACGCTTTCAAGTTAATTTTATGTAACTAATAAACTGAATAAGGCTTTAGCTACAGAGCACCTGCAACTAAAGCCTATCCATTTCACCAATATCTCAATCCATGACATAATTCACAGTCATTTTGATATTCTGATCATAATCTCCAAATTGCTTTCCGAACAGGTTGAGCCCACCTTGATGCACCGCATCTGGCTTAATTCCGATCCGCAAACGCAATTTGTGGCTGTTTTGCAGGTTGAGCTGATCCAGTGTAACCGAGGAAACCTTCTCCATATCCAGCGCAGTCTTCTCTTTATCTACTCGCCAGGTCTTGAGCAACCCATACTGGGTAGACCACTCATACCACCAGGCAGGATTCAGCTTGCCGCGCCTGTCTCCAAAATCACCGGGACACGTCCACATGCCAATCTCCACGCCATTAACCCACAAGGAAATATCAGAAGGCCAATTGTTGTCATAGTTTGGTGCTTCAGAACACATTTCCATCGATAGCTCAAGCGATTCTATTCGCGCTCCTGCCGGTATTTCGAGCGGCATTAAATACTCGACATAGCCCTTGCGGAACCATATCATCTGGGCTCCGATATGCTTCGGGTGGAAAAAACTCGCCGGTTCGTCCTCGCGTATGATCATCCCGTCTGCATTGGCCATACCGCACGTCGGTGAAACCTCACAATCGCTATAATGACCGATCGGCATGTCCACTTCGTAGATCTGTACATCCCCTTTGGGTACTGCTTTTTCAAGATTTAGCGCAATATGAATGTCATCATAATTGCGGCTGCACATCTTCATCGCGCCGCGAGAGGCAGGCAGCAGCTCTGTATTAATCAGTCTAGCAGCCTCCAGAACCTTGATATTGTTGGCTACCGTAGACACCGGAAGTTGAAGAGCTTCCGCTATTTCTACAATATTAAGGTTTTTAGAAATCAAGAGGCGGAGAATATCAACTCGGGAACGGGTGGATAAAGCATGCGTAACCGTTACCAGCTTGTCCGGATCATCAAAACTAAGCTCAAGCATTGCATCACCCATCTCAATTTACTGTGATTATATTACAATAAGTTTACTTGTATGCTTTGAAACAGTCAATAATATTGTATTAAATTATTAATTTTGTATTAAATACCGATCATGTCCGATTTCTCTGGTTCAAGAACCCATAGGAAAGACAGCGATTTTTGAGCGGAACCCTGTATACAAATGCAACACGTTATTCCTTTGCTTTATGCAATAAAAAGCCGCTGATCTTCGGATTAAGATCAGCGGCTGATGCTCTCTTCATTTTAAACTTTCTTTAATACCCATACTCCATACGGTTCCAATGGTACGGTACCAGTAAGCCTCCTACCGGAAAGGAGTTCCTCCGTCTCAACACTCAGTTTAACCTGAGCCGTTTCTCCGCTGTAATTCAGTAGAAATACCAGCTCTTCTTGTACATCCGCACGAATAGCGACTTCTACCGTCGAAGGAGCTTTGCACCACCCCGCAAGCGGAGATGTCACCGGCAGCTGTCTTAGGAGCTCAGCCGCTAATGCTAGGTCAAAAGCTGCACCCCAATAGTAGACCAGTCCCTTGCCGACACGGTTGAGGGTCAAGGCCGGTTTCCCTTCATAGTAGCTTGATGCGTACTCTGCGAGTACTTCTACCGTATCAGCATGAACATTCAATATATCGTTGAAGCCTGGAGCCCAAAAATCAAGAGCTTGATCCTTAAATCGCACCGATACAGGTGATGCCGTCCCATTTATCATCGTAAAGTCCTCTACGTGGACGCCGCTCATTGCGGCTGCAGGGCCTGGGAGTGGCTGCATGCGGCAGTGACCGAACTCGTTCTTATAACCGGTGCGGCAGCCGAAGATCAGGATGCCCCCATCCTCTACATATTTCTGTAACATAGCTGCCGTACTGTCTCGTAGGATCGCCGGATGCGTGTATACCAGCACCTTGTAATTGGCCAGTTCCCGCAGCTGTTCTGATTCCATACCCGGACGGATTGTAACCATATCCGAAGGTATATGTCCATACTGCAGTGCCTTGTACCAGCCGAGCTCACTTTGCTTTGTCAAGGGACCATACCATTTATCCAACTCGCCATCCCACTCGTTATCATAGTCACGAAGTAGAGCAACCTCTGCCACGTAACGTTTGCCAAGAATCCGCCCTCCAACCTTTTGCAGCTCCTTTCCGACGCGGCCTGCTTCTGCGACCCGACGATTCGGCTGATTGTGATAATCATTAATTCCATGCCAGTACATTTCCGTACCAAACGTTGCCGTTCTCCAGCGGAAATACAAAATCATGTCTGCCCCGTGAGCAATGCTTTGGTAGGTCCACAATCGCATCTGCCCCGGGCGCGGAGATGGCATCTCCATCCTGTTCACCCATCCTCCTGGACCGGATTGCTGCTCCATCACGCAGAAATTTGGTGACATCCCTCTGACGTTACTTAAAGTAAGCCCCCACTTGCGATCCAGCAATGGCTTCTCCCCTTGGTCCGGATAAATGGTACTGAATTGAGGGTAAGAATCGTACGAGAAAAAATCAAGCAGTTGATCCGTCATTTTATGGCTATCCAAATGCCCGAATACACCGTTGGTTGTCACCCACTGATTAGGCGCCACTGACCGAATTATGTCCACTTGTAGCTTGGCAAACGAAATGGTGTTATCGGATATAAATCGCTTCTCGTCCAAAGCCTGATGAGGATTCGTTGACCCGGATACGGTCGGACGAGTTAGATGGACCTGATTCCAGCTGTCGTAAGTTTGATTCCAAAATACAGCCCCCCAGGCCTTGTTGAGTTGCTCCAACGTACCGTATTTTGCCTCTAGCCAGCGCCGGAAAGCCTGATGATCTGCCTCGGCATAGAAGACGTTTATCTCGCAGTTCAGCTCATTATCAATTTGCCACCCAATGATGGCCGGATGATCTTTGTAATGTTGTGCCATCTCTCTTGTAATACGTGCGCAAAGCTCCAAATAAACGGGACTGCTGTAGTTATAATGCCGACGCTGACCGTGTTGGAACGTGACCCCTTCCATGGATACGTTCAGCACCTCGGGATACTTATAAGTAAGCCATGCCGGTGGCGTAGCTGTTGGTGTGCCCATGATCACTTGAATCCCGTTCGCGTCTGCCTGCTCCAAGAAACGGTCAAACAGCGTGAATTCGAACTTTCCTTCCTCCGGCTCGAAGATCGACCAAGCAAATTCTCCAATCCGAATGATGCTGAAGCCCAGTTCCTTCATTCTTATGAGATCGTCCGACCACAACGATTCGTCCCAGTGTTCAGGATAATAACAAGCTCCTAAATGAAAGCGATCTAAAGATAAGGATTTCGGCATGCTCCAATTCTCCTTCAGTAGAAGTGATAGTACAAAAATGTGATTCTCTGATAATCGTATCTATTGTAATATAAGAATAAAAGGATTAGAATAACTCGATTTTGCTAATTGAATTACTTTTTTGCTAACTTACTCAAGGAGATGGATACATGATTAAAATAGATTGTTATCTTCCTTCACCCATTCTAAAAGGTATACTGTTTCCCGAATCGTTAGGGCATTACAAGAACTTCCCCAATCATGGGGAGCGAAGGAATGCAGGATTACTGAAAGATTACAATTTACATATCATTTTTGCAGGCAAAGGCGCTATTGTGCATGATGGGAAGGAAATCGAGCTTACCCCTGGCATGGGCTTTCTTTTCGGCAAGCATACGACGCAGCAATATCGAACTAAACCCGAGGATCCCTGGGATGTCCGATGGATTCATTTTGACGGGCAGGATGTAGATTCGCTATTACAAGGTCGAAGCATGCACGAACCGTATCTGTTCTCGCTCCACCGGCCAGAACGTTTAAAACCGCTGATGGAAGAAATGTTGCAACTTGCCCAAACTTACCGTCACGACTATGATGTACAGATCTCTTCCCTGCTTTATGAAGTCCTTCTGGAGATCGTCCATCATTCCCACCAAATTTTCGGCACCTCTCCCGGCGGCACCGTCCATGAGAGGATTCGTCATACGGCGGAATATATTCGTATGCATTGTCGAAACATGCTCGATTTGAAGACAATGGCTGCAACGTCAGGTTATAGCTCCTTTCATTTTAGCCGACTCTTCCATCAGATCATGGGTAGTACTCCAGCTCAATATTTGCTCCAATGCCGAATAACGCTGGCCAAACATTTGCTTGTATCTACGGCACTCACTGTAAAGCAGATTGCACTGGAAACCGGCTTTCATCAAAGCAGCTATTTTATCAAGAGATTTCGGGAGCATACAGGCATCACGCCGGAGCAGTTCCGCCAGCTGAGAAGGATGGGTTAGTACAATCCAAAAACTCCTTCAATAGCTGGGCGTGTGTGTATGGCAGCGTACAAATCGAAATTACAAATTATGCAGTTGAATAAAAGAATAAGCGGCCGCTTAGGACGTTTGGTTAACATGTCCTACGCTACCGCTTTTGTTAATGTTTTTTATTTCGCTTATATTTGGGATTAATTTGTCTGTTTGGATATCGCTCCGAAATATTCTACAACTACCTCACGGAATTCCAGAGCAGCCCGCGAAATATACCGACTCCTGTGCCATAATAAAGCGATCTCCCGTACCAATTCGTGATTTTCTACTTGGAGATACTTAAGATGTTCCCGTGAATTCCTTGCCGTGCTTGGTATGAAGGCTATGCCAATTCCAGCTTCCACAAGCGTACTAAGCCTTGCAGGTTCATCCCCCTCATACACATATTTAGGTACAAATCCTTCCGATTTGCATATAGAGTCCACTAAATCGCGAGTACCGTAGCCTCTCTTTACACCGACAAACCATTCATCCTTTAGATCTGTCAACGTTACACTGCTTCGATCTGCCAGCCGATGTCCCTTTGGAACAGCTACAAGGATTGGGTCGATAAACACGATTTGGCATTCGATGTCATCTCCCTCTATTGGAGGTGAGGACAAGCAAAAATCGACCTCGCCTCTATGAAGAAGCGTTACCATTTCCTGCGTAGTCAGCATTTGCACATGAAATTGAATATAGGGTCGCTTTTTCCGAAACTCTCGAAGGATATTGGGTAATGTGCTAGCGGTGGTCACCGCCAATTCGAGAGTGCCATGTTCCGGGCTGGATAAATCACTAAGCTCCTGCTTCCCCTGCTCCAATTCAAATAAAGCCCTCTCTGCACGGTGAAGGAATCTGCTTCCGAACTCATTCAATCGCAGTTTCCTCCCTGTTCGATCGAATAGAGGAACCCCCAGATCTTCCTCCAGGCGCTGAATCGTTTTGCTCAGCGACGATTGAGTAACATGCAGACTCCGTGCAGCTTCGGTCACATGTTCCAAACGAGCTACCGTCAGAAAATATTGCAGTTGAAGAAGTTCCATTATGATCCCCCATTCATTCCCCCAAGTCAATGAGATTATAACATCAAATGCGTTGGAATAAATAATCGGTTTCAAGTACGATGACATTAATTCGCTATGGGGGGACCAGAAATGAGCATTCGCAGCTGGTGGTTAATGATTTCAGTTGGTCTAGGGATACTATTGAACCCATTAAATTCTTCGATGGTTTCTGTTGCTATTCCAAGTCTGCAAAAAGTGTTCCAACTTGACTTTACAGGTGTTTCCTGGATTATTTTTTCTTTCTACATTGCAAGTAGCATCGCTCAACCTGTCATGGGAAAAGCCAGCGATTTATTCGGTCGTAGAAAGATATTTCTTACCGGGCTTGTTGTAGCCTTCATTGCATCATTATTGGCTCCATTATCACCAAATTTCGGGTGGCTCATCGTGTTCCGCATTGTGCAATCCATCGGAACAAGCATGATGGTTGGGGTTGGAATGGCTATTGTTCGAATTCATATTACAGAAAAACAAGCAACTGCGTTGTCTATTTTGTCCATATTCCTATCTGGAGCAGCAGCAATTGGCCCCTTTATTGGCGGAGTCTTGATTCATTGGTGGAATTGGCCTGCTATCTTTTTCATCAATATTCCGTTTGTGGTGGCCAGCTTTGTATTGGCTTGGAGGAATATTCCTAAGGATGAACTGCCAACATCCTTAGCACGCAACATGTCCTTTCGTAAATGGTTTGAATTGATTGATGCATCAGGGATTCTGCTCTTCACAGTGGCTTTGGTTACCCTACTCGTTGGATTACTCTCAGCACAATCATTTGGACATATCTCATTAGGAAATGTCATTGTCGGGCTGATAGGTCTCGTTGCGCTGGGGATATTCGTACGACATGAGTTAAAAGCGACATCACCCTTTATCCCTTTACGCACATTCGCCAAGTACCCTGCAATGACTTGGGTGAATGTTGAATTCATGCTCGTTAATGTACAATATTACTCGCTCTTTTTCGGGCTTCCGTCCTACTTGCAAATGGTACGTCATGTCAGCGAGTTCCAAACAGGCATTCTCATGCTAAGCTTAGGCTTGTGCTCGCTAATTACTTCTCCAATTGCAGGACAATGGATCGATAAATCAGGACCCAGACCGGCATTGCTGGTGTCCGCAATTCTGATGACATTGGGGTCAGTGTGGCTCGTGACATTGAATCCAACTTCACCGGTTATCAGCGTGTGTTTGGCTTTAGCTGCATTCGGAATTAGCAACGGTTTGAACAATGTAGGTATGCAAGCAGCCCTGTTCCAAAGTTCTCCAAAAGAAATAATCGGTGTAGCATCCGGATTATTTAACACATCCAGATATCTGGGAACCATTATCTCTTCATTATTGATAGCTATCGTAATGGGAGGTACGTTTAGCTTCAAGGGATTTCAAATGCTTGGGATCATCCTTACGGTAATTGCATTGTCTTTGGTATTCATGAGTCGGCGGCACCGGGAGTCAGCGCAATTGCATGAGTCGTAGGTTCACTAAGTTCATATCTCAAACCATTGCGCGGCACCCATCAGCATACACCAAATGTCATTTATTTGGCGTAAAGATCTACTACAACAAGTTTTAATTCAGCGACATTGCTACATAAAACTTCGCTACATTCAAACCACAAAAGCCGTAAATCTCCGGGGTTATTGGAGACTTGCGGCTTTTGTGGTTTGTTTAGATTGCCCCAAAGCCATTTGAAAGCTTTGGGGCCCAGTTTCCCTATTTTGAACTCGGAGCTTGTTTTTAATGCCTTGAGTGAAAATTAGGTGGACATTATTCCATTTTCGTCTGTTACTAGTAAATTCGCTAGCTCTGTTTCCAACAACGCTTTAACGGTTTCTGGATTTTCTTCAAAAGGAAGTTCCAGTGAGATTTGCAATACATTTTCCACATGCTGAACAGTAAAGAAAATGATTGGATCCCGATAGATGTCCCTCTCTTCTGGCTCGATATTTTTAAACAGCTGATATTTATCTGACGCTTCGCCAAGGTAATTGAAGACAATAGGTAGCTTATTCAGGCTATGCTTCAGATACCTGTTAGACTGCGGATACAACGAAGCCATTTCATCATTGTATATGAGATTTAGAAAATTCAGGTTACGCGATACGGCCAACTGCATACTGTTTCTGATCTCATGCCCATGTTCATCCGCATCTGTAAGCAGTACAGGGATTTGGTCTATAAATTCACCTATAATATCAAAATACTGCTTGTCCTCGTATGCCCGTCCATAATTGGTGAGAAGAATAGGAATCTCGTCCACTTGCAAATATCTGCGGAAAAAGCGGTTAGCTAGGCGTATAGCCAAGTCCCACATGTGTCCGATTGCGTCAGAATCATTCCAATCTGCAAGTTCTACTGTCACATCTGTGCCCGTTGTATGGTTGCGCTCATCAATTGCGAGGACTACAGCATCCGAAGCAGCAGCAAATGCGGACAAGTGAAATTTGTCAACAATCTCTTGATCGCCCATGCCCTGAGGTCCTTTCCGGACCTGACTCACATAATCACGGTAGCTTCCTGCTAGTTGCCCTTTTACATTGCTCATATCTTCATATGCACGGTACAACTCACTCTTAACGACCTCTCCGCTCATGCCATCATAGATGAGATGTGAACAAGGGAGCAGCAGCAAATGATCCCTTAAATTGAGGCGGACAAGCGCAATGCGATATAATAAGTTTCCGGTTGTTTCATAAGGGTTCATAAAGAATGCAGGCAATATATGTGAGAGTATACGATTTTGCATCTCTGCACCGTAGTTCGATAAATCTATCATTGGAATGTCCATGCGCTCCTTCATGGACAACATTTCCCATTCCCATCCGACATCCGTTTGGACCAACACACTTCTAAAGAGTTCATGGCGCTCTATCAGGCGTTGCATGATTGCAGATAACCGTTCTACATCCAGCAGGTAACTATCAAAAGGAATGACACCTCCTGAGGATTGCGGATGCTCCAAATGATAATGTTGAGCGGGAGCAAGCGCATAGCGTTGTAAAGGCTCTCCTGCCAGCATCGTGCTGTTCCATTGGTCATTCATCCGCAGCAGATATTCCAGCCATTCCTCAGCATGCCGCTTTGCAGCCTCATCGTCTACCATCATATCTGTGTACAGCTTTTCACAGTCAGGTACTTGAGCAGCTGCTTCAAAAGGAAGCAAATGATGTGGATGAAGATCAGGATGAAGGCGTGACAAAATGACTTTCTTCAGGGCCTCTGCTTGTATAGAATCGAAAGGATCTATGTGCAAAGTTAATTGATCTCGCCCTTCAACAGTTGTTGATTGGAAATGAGCATATACGTCATAAGCCTTTTCGATGATGTCGATTGCCTCGGCAATATCACGTATTAACATATCCGGCATCGAAGTGTCTGCTCGCATATACTCTGACATTTGGCGAATAGTCTGATATTGAAACACCTGATTAATCCCTATTTCAATGCCAACAGCCTCAGCCTGTGAAACCAATTGAATGGCTTTTAGGGAGTGTCCGCCTAAATCAAAATAGTTATCATCAATGCCAACAATACTGACACCCAGATTCTGTTTCCAAATATCTACCATATGCCGTTCCATGTCGTTTCGCGGGGCTGCATATTCAACACCTGTTTGAATGTCTCCTTCTGGCACAGGAAGCAATTTACGATCAATTTTTCCGTTAGTGGTCAACGGCATCTTCTCCAATTGAACAAAATAGCTTGGCAGCATGTACATCGGAAGATTGGGAACCAACGCTGCTTTAAGTTCCTGAATGGTCAGATCCCTATCAGCCACAAAATAAGCACATAAATCTTTTTGTCCTGATTCATTCTCACGAGCAATAACCACCGCTTTACGGATCGCAGGCAGGTTCATTATTTGCGCTTCCACTTCTCCAAGTTCAATTCGGTAACCCCGAATTTTCACCTGATGATCCATCCTGCCTAAATATTCAATATTTCCATCTGCCATCCATCGCGCCAAATCTCCTGTGCGGTACATACGTTTTCCTGGTTTGAAGGGGTCTGCTATAAATTTCTCATCTGTCAGCTCACGATTTCCCATATAACCTCGCCCTACTCCATCACCACCGATGTAGATTTCACCTGCAATTCCTATCGGAACCAACTTCCGATTCATATCCATAATATATACGTGCTGGTTAGCCATTGGCTTGCCAATCGGCACCGTATGTGTCCAAGCTGTCATCGTCTCCCCGTCAATGTCGTACGCAGTTGTGTCTACGCAGCACTCGGTAGGACCATAAACATTAGTTATTTGCGGACGATATCCGGGCCGGGTGCTCAAAAATGTTTTAACGAGATGACCGGGCAGCGCCTCTGCTCCAAAAATAAAATGCTGTACATTCAGATCTGCAACGGAGTCTTGCATTTCCGTCAGCATATGCATGTGTGCCGGTGTACCATCAGTAAAATCAATCCGTTGGGATCTGAAATAATCAGCCAAACGATGACCATTGGTGCTAATCTCTCTCGGCACCACGTGAAGCGCATGCCCGAGAAGCAGACATGGGAAAATTTGTTTCACTGATGCATCAAATACATACGGCGATAGCCATGCCATCCGCATTGGCGATTTGTATTTCTTATATACTTGTTGTCTAAATGCGGTTGTCATATTAACGACATTAGAGTGTTGAATCATCACTCCTTTGGGTTTGCCCGTTGTACCTGAGGTATACATCACATAAGCCAAATGGCCAGGGTCACATACTTCAGCCAAGTTGGAACAGTCTTCTGCGGATAGCCTGTGACTATCAGGTGAAATGACCAGCACATCCGACGGTACCTTCGCGGCCATTTCTGGCTTGGCAACCATAAGCCTAATATGGCTGTCTTGTAACATATAGAGCATACGTTCCTCCGGAAACTCAGGGTCGATAGGTACATATCCCCCACCAGCTTTTAAAATACCAAAAATCCCCACAATCATTTCGATAGAGCGCTCCATAATCATTCCGACCAATTGATCCGCCTGGACTCCTTCTGCTCTTAGCACGCGAGCCAGTTGGTTTGCACGCACATTTAATTCGTTATATGTGATCTGGCTATCTCCAAAAACTACAGCTACTTGATCTGGAGTCTTCTCTACCTGTTCTTCGAATAATTGATGAATGGTTTTTTCACATGGGTATTTCACCGCGGTATTTCCCCAGACATCCAATATCATTTCGATTTCCTGCGGCGTAATGATCTCAATTTCAGAAAGCTTTGTCTGTGGTTCATCTACAACAGCTTTAATCAACTGGATGAAGTGATCGGCCATTCGTTTAATCGTGCTTCTCTTGTACAGGCTATCGGCATATGTGAAGCTGAAAACCAAACCTTCAGAGCTTTCCATGGCCGTAAGTGTCAAATCGAATTTTGCCATATTCTGTTCGCCTGGGCACAGAGTAACCTGTAAGTCTTGGAATTCCGTCGTACCAGAGTCCATGTTATCTAGCTCAAAAAGAGTATCGAACAGCGGATTTCGGCTCAGGTCCCTCTGTACATTCAGCTTCTCCACCAGCAATTCAAACGGATAATCCTGATGCTCAAAGGCGTCAAGCACCTGGTCCTTTACTTCCTGAACATATTCATAAAATGACTTGTCCCCTTCAGGAAAGCTCCGCAATGCAAGCGTGTTGACAAACATACCGATGACCGGCTGCAAATCATGATGCTGTCTACCTGCAATAGGTGTTCCAACAACAATATCCTCCTGACCGCTGTACTTGAACAATAGAGTCTTGTAGGCTGCCAGTAATACCATAAATAAAGTAGCTCCCGCCTGCAAACTGATTTCTTTCAAACGGTCCACGTCCTGAGGTGAAATGGCAAAGGAAACAGTACTGCCCGAAGTGCTACGTGTTGCAAGTCTTTCAAAGTCGACTGGGATACCCAAAATCGGAATATCGCCGCTCATTTGCTTGAGCCAGTATTCTTCTTGTTTTTCCATCCATGAGCTACCAATATCTCCTTGCTGCCATACCGCATAATCCTTGTATTGAATTCGCAAGGCGGGCAACGTTTTTTCTTCATACAGTGCGGGCAGCTCGTTCAGCAATATACTCATGGATACACCATCTGAAATCACATGATGCATGTCAAACATAAACCAATGACGCTGTGGAGATTCTTGCAAAAGAGCAGCTCGAAGTAACGGTGCCTTCCCAAGATCAAAAGGTCTGATAAATTGTCTCATCATTGCTCTTGCTTCGTTCTCGCCGTGTCCCTGCATAACCTCCAAAGTGAAATCGATATGGTCGTGAATCCGTTGTACCAGTTTATCATCTACGAATTCAAAAGAGGTTCGCAATGTATCATGACGCTGAACTAATTGCTTAAGCGCTCTTTCTAATCTTAAAAAATTCAGTTCCCCTTCCATCAAAAGCATGGCAGACATATTGTAGTTATTCATGCTGCTCAAAACGTATAGTCTATTTTGAGTTATAGATGCTGGATAACTGTCTCTCAATTCGGCAACAGGAATCGCTGCAAATGGATTTGGAGACAATTCATAAACAGCCTGCGCCATTTGCTCAATTGTTGGAAAGTCAAATACATAACGCAGCGGTAACTCGATATTCAGTTCTTTGTGAATTTTTGCGGCCAACGCTGTCGCACGAAGTGAATGTCCGCCAATGGCAAAGAAATTATGATGAATTCCGACGGACGGAATGTCGAGTACCTCTCTCCAAATTTGTGCTAACTTCACTTCCATGGCAGTGCGCGGCGCTGCATATTCTGCAGTCAAATCAGCATGTTCCTCGAATGCCGGCAGTGCCTTGCGATCAATTTTCCCGTTCGGTGTCAGCGGCATGTTCTGCAGTTGTATAAAATACGACGGTACCATATAGTTCGGCAATTTTTCATTCAGCAAATTCAACATCATACTGCCGCTGATTTCTTTTTCAGCTACGTAGTAAGCAGCCAAATGATAGTCTCCCTGCTGATCTGCACGAGCCATGACAATAGATTCTTTAACACCGTCCACCTTAATAATTTGCGCTTCAATCTCACCGAGCTCAATCCGATACCCGCGGATTTTGACCTGATGGTCAATCCTACCCAAATATTCAATGTTCCCATCTGGCAACCATCGTGCCAAGTCACCTGTACGGTACATTCGCTCATAGCCAACTTCCTCTGCTGCAAACAGATTGGCTACAAATTTTTCTTTTGTCAGCTCTGGACGGTGTAGATAGCCGCGTGCCAGCCCCGGACCGGATACACACAGCTCACCAGGGACTCCTGCAGGTGAAAGATTTCCGTGTATATCCATCATATACACGCGGTGATTAGATACAGGCCGCCCGATGGATATGATTCCACCTAACTCAGAATTTTCTTCCGATACCGGCCAAAGAGACGTTGCAACGGAATTTTCGGTAGGACCATACGCATTGTAATAAGCCACCCGGTCCTTCCATTTGGACACCAGTTCTGCGGTAGAGGCCGATCCTGCTGTAAGCAAAACACGCAAATCAGGCATGCGATCCGGGTTCAGGTATACAGCATAGTTTGGCGGCAGCGTTGCAATTGTAATTTTGCAGGCAGCCATGTACTGCTCGAAACGTTCATAATTCAAAATAGTCTCGGAGGAAGGTATATACAATGTCGCTCCGCATAGTAAAGACTGGATTATTTCCGAGCATGACGTATCAAACGAATAACTGGCAAACATGACAACCCGATCGGACAAGCCAATACTCAACTTTTGCTCGAAGTAGGTTTTAAGATTACTAAGACCGTGATGCTCAAGCATGACTCCCTTAGGTTGACCCGTCGTCCCGGACGTATAGATGACATATGCTAGATCGTTTGGACCCGATACAGCCTCCAGATTCGAACCGTTTTGATGATATACGGACAGCATTTCCCCGCGTACATCCGCTTTTCTTGTATCGGAAGCAACTCCGTCCTGTTCACCGTCAAGCACCAACACCTTGCCTCCAAACAGCACCTTTTCCGTCAGGTGCTGTTGCGTTAACAACAGTTCGGTACCTGAGTCGTCTAACATGTAGCGGATGCGTTCCTCCGGATAGGTTGGGTCTATCGGGATATATGCTCCCCCCGCCTTCAAAATTGCCAATATGCCCACAATCATATCTACGGAACGCTCTGTCATCAGACTAACCAGACTATCGGCTTTCACGCCATAGCTGCGTAAAGTACGGGCCAACCGGTTAGCGCGCTCGTTCAATTCATGGTAGGTCAATTGTTGACCTTCAAAATATACCGCTGTCTGATCCGAAGTCTGCAAAACCTGTTCCTCGAACAGTCCGTGAATTGTTTGTTCACGCGGATACTCTGCCGTGGTATTTCCCCACACCTGGATGATGTGCTCCCGCTCCTGCATAGTCAACAGATCCATTTCCTCAATTAAACTATCCGGATTCGCTATAATTTGATCCAGCAACTGCAGTAGATGTCCTTGAATCTGCGACACACTCTGATGATCATATACCTGGGCATTATAGGTAAAATCAATCCGTAGCGTATCTCCCTGAAATACTATGATGCTTAAATCATAGCTTTCTTGCTCAGTATTGGCCTCTTCCAAAGTAGTCTCAAACACCATTCTATGGCCAAAGAGTGCCAGTTGTTGCACTTTCGTTGTAACCATTTCAGACATTGGTAAATGTTCATATACCGCAGATTCATCGGTTTGCTGCTGCACTTTTCTCATCAACCCGATAAAGTTCGCTCCTGCTTTGGTTCGAATGCGGACTGGTAAGGTGTGGTTACCCAGTCCAATTAAATGCTTCGATTCCAATATATCTGTCAAGGGACTTGATATGGAGCAAGCGAACACCACATCATCTGTACCGCTATACTTTTGCAATAAAATTCCCCAGGCTGTCTGCAGCAACGTATTTGTCTTCACCTGCTCATTCAGTGCAATTCGCTGCAGCGCCACCGTTCGTTCAACATTCAAATTAATCTCCAGATGCTCTGTCTGATATGGACTGCGCCCCATCAGATTGGCATATGGCAATTGAGGTGCTTCTTCATAGCCTTCGAGCAGAGTACTCCAGTAGCGAGAAGCCTTTAGGGTGTCCCTATGTTTTTTTAGAATCCCTTTGTCTTCTTCCGAAATCAGCGCCAATTCGCCCAGCTTAGTATTGGGATCGGCTACAACGGTTTTGACCAACTGTACAAAATGCCTTGCCATACTTTCTATCGTTTCCCGTTTAAACAAAGATGTAGCGTACAGAAATTGGAGCTGGATAGATGCTTCCTCCTCACTGACTTCAAGCGTCAGGTCGAATTTCGCAGAAACCTGCTCTATGCCAAAAGAGCGGAAGAACAACTTGTCCAACTTCACTTCTTTTTTCTCCACATTCTGCAATACAAACATCGTGTCGAACAACGGATTACGGCTCATATCTCGTTTCAGGTCGAGCTTTTCCACCAGCTCCTCAAACGGATAATCCTGATGCGCATATGCTTGCAGTGCACATGTCTTGGCGTCCTCAATGCAGTTATAAAACGTCTGTTCAGCGTGAGGATGATTACGTAATGCGAGCGTGCCGACAAACATACCGAGCATAGACTCCAGGTCAGCATGCGGTCTACCTGCAATCGGAGTACCGACAATGATGTCTTCCTGCCCTGTGTAATAATGCAACAATGCTGTGTATGCAGCCATAAGTACCATGTACAGCGTAGAATCCGTGTGCACCGCCAGTTCTTTTAAAGACTGGGTCAATTCCTGTCCCATTTCAAATTCAACAGCGTCACCTTTCGTACATCGTGTTGCCGGACGCTCAAAATCAGTTGGCAAATCCAGTTGAGGCAAATCACCACTAAATCTATTCAGCCAGTACTCTCCCTCACTCTTTATTCGCTCCTGCTGAGTTTTGCTATGCTGCCACACAGCATAGTCCGTATATTGAATACGCAGCGGAGATAATACTTCACCGCTATATAAGCGGGCAAAATCACCAGCTAATATTTCAATGGATACCCCGTCTGAAACGATGTGGTGCATATCAAGCATCAATAAGTGCTGCGGCTCCTGTCCTTCTTCGTCCAATCCCCATTTGACCAGCTTTACACGTAGCAACGGAGCGATCCTCAAGTCAAATGGGCGCACAAAGGAACGGGTATGTTCTTTTGCTAAATTCTCAAGCATAAGTTCATTGGATTCTGTCCGCAGTTCTGATATTGTGGCATATTCCAACTCAAAGTGAATCGTATCGTGCACCCGCTGCATCGGCACACCATTCACCAGTTCAAAGCTTGTCCGTAGGGCCGCATGACGTGAAATTAATTGATGGAATACCTCTTCCACCTGTTTCATATCTATCGGACCGATTACTCTCAGTGCTGATGTGGTGTTATAGCTTATTCCATCCGGATCCAGCTGGTGAAGCACATACATCCGTGTCTGTGCGAAAGAAAGCGGGTAAGTGTCGCGTTTTTCAGCCACCGGAATGGATGCATATGTGATTTGATCCTGTTCTTCAAGCAAGGCCGCCAATTGCTCGATCGTCGGTGCCTCAAATATGTTTTGCAATTCCATCGGTTTATTTAAATCTTTGCGAACTCTAGAAGTCAGTGTCGTCGCCCGTAGCGAATGACCACCAATTTCAAAGAAATTTTCGTTGATGCCTACTTGCGGTAGACCCAGTACATCCTGCCAGATGTCTACCAATTTTATTTCCATCCACGTTCGGGGTGCAACATGGTCGGCCAAACGATCTTCTGGTATCGGCAGTGCCTTTCGATCAATTTTACCGTTTGGCGTAAGAGGTACGTTCTGCAATTGAATGAAGTGTGAAGGGACCATATAATTCGGGAGTTCTTCATTTAGCATCTTGCGAAGCTCGCTCCCCGTCACTTCCCGTTCCGCCACGTAGTAGGCAACCAGTTCGTGTTGGTTTTGGCTGTTTGCATGTGCCAGTACGATGACCTCTTGCATGCGATCTGCCTTCAGCATAGCCGCCTCAACTTCACCCAGTTCAATCCGGTAACCGCGAATTTTGACCTGATGGTCAATCCGGCCCAGGTACTCAATGTTGCCGTCAGGCAACCATCTTGCCAGGTCACCTGTCCGATACATGCGTTCATAGCCCGCTTCCCCACCTACAAACGGATTGGTCACAAATTGTTCAGCCGTTAATTCCGGACGGTGCAGGTAACCGCGTGCCAGTCCTGGGCCGGATACGCACAGTTCACCGGGGATTCCAGATGGTGAAAGCTGTCCATGTGCATCGACCATGTACACGCGGTGATTCGGTACAGGACGTCCGATTGATATAGCCCCCCCTGCTTCGGGACCTCTTGGTACAGGCCAGACAGACGTTGCTATGGAATTTTCCGTTGGACCGTAGGCGTTAACATAGGTCACACCGTCTCTCCATTTAGTAACCAGCTCAGTGCTGGTCGCCGATCCGGCCGTGAACAGGATGCGTAGTTCCGGCATTCGTTCTGGGCTCAAATATATGGCATAGGTTGGGGGCAGCGTTGCAATTGTAATGTGATGATCCGCCATATACTGCTCAAACTTGTCATAGCTGAGAATGGTTTCTGATGTCGGGATACATAAAGTGGCCCCGTTGAAGAGCGCCTGAAGCATTTCCCAGCATGCCGCATCAAAGGAAAAGCTGGCGAACGATACAACACGGTCGGAACTGCTGATTCGCAATGTCTCCCTGAAATACGTATGCAGATTGCAGAGTCCACGATGCTCGAGCATGACTCCCTTAGGCTGGCCTGTCGTTCCAGACGTATAGATTACATACGCTAGGTTATGAGGACCGGATGTGGCTTCCAAATTCGGACCATCCCTGTGATATGCGGATATAGCTTTTCCTTTTGCCTCAGCCGTACTTGCATCCGCACTGCCTTCGCCCATTTCTGCATCCAACAGCAGTACCTTGTCCCTAAATTCCACTTTTTCAACCAAATGCTGCTGCGTTAACAGCAGTTCCGTACCTGAATCGTCCAGCATATAACGGATGCGGTTCTCCGGATAAGTCGGATCGATCGGAATGTAGGCGCCCCCTGCTTTCAAAATACCCAAGATGCCGACAATCATGTCAATCGATCGCTCTGTCATCAGGCCGACTAGGCCGTCTGCCATCACACCGTTACTGCGTAAAGTACGCGCCAGACGGTTCGCTCGCTCATTTAATTCACGGTAGGTCACTTGCGCTCCTTCAAAATATACAGCTACCTGCTCCGGTGTTCGCAAGACCTGCTCCTCAAACAACCCGTGAATCGTCTGCTCACGTGGATATGCTGCTGTCGTGTCACACCAAGCATCCAGCATTTGCTCGCGTTCCTG
Source organism: Paenibacillus sp. FSL P2-0173 (assembly GCF_038008045.1). Lineage (NCBI taxonomy): Bacteria > Bacillati > Bacillota > Bacilli > Caryophanales > Paenibacillaceae > Paenibacillus > Paenibacillus sp. FSL P2-0173. Next base: position 80,757 of record NZ_JBBOYK010000001.1, on the reverse strand, counting down.
CGCGGTTAATATATCCAGCTCGCAAATCCGGCCAGCTGGATTGATCTTGATTTGCTCCAGCAGTTGCAGCAAATGCCCCTGGATCTGCTCTACCCTTTCATAATCATATACCTGGGCATTGTAACCAAAATGAACTCGTAGCGTCTCTCCCGGTAACACCACGATGTTAAAATCATAATTCGTCTGCTCAACCGCTCCTGCTCCGGTTATTTTAAAATCAGCTTCCTCCCTTTCACCTAATTGCTCAATTTGTTCATCCACCGGATAGTTCTCAAATACCATAATATGATTAATCAGTTCCACTTTTTGCTCTGCCTGTGCCTGAATCTCATAGAGTGGGAACGTTTCGTATGATCCCGAAGCAAGCGCCTGCCGCTGAGTTTGCTTCATCAGCTCTGTAAATGCAGTTGCTTGTCCGCCTTGAATACGGACGGGGACCGTGTTAATGAATAGTCCAATCATCTGCTCTACTCCGGCAATGTCCGCTGGACGTCCAGATACCACGCTCCCGAAAACGACATCCTCTGTGCGATTATACTTTTGCAACAAAACACCCCAGGCCGTTTGCATCAGCGTATTTATCGTTACCTGTTCTTGCTTTGCCAATTGCAGTAGGGCCGTTGTCAGGTCTATACCCAAATCAAATTCCAGATATTCGGCCTCATATCCCTGGGTCTTCCCTGTTTTGGCCTGCGGCAAAACCGCCGTCTCCTCATAGCCTCGCAGGTAACCGCTCCAATACTCCGCTGCTTCCTGACGGTTCTGTCCCTCCAGCCATTCGATGTATCGGCTGTAGGGTGTTACCACAGGCAATTGCGGTTGCTTCCCTTCTGCTAGGGCGGTATATCCTCCAAAGACTTCGTTGGTAACCAGCGACAAACACCAGCCATCCATTATGATGTGGTGGAAGCTCCATACAAAATGGTATGAATCATCTGATGTACGCAAGATAGATACACGCATCAGTGCATCCTTTGCCAGATCAAAGCCCCTCTGCTGATCTCGACGCGTGAACTCCTCGATATACTGCTCTTGCGCCGACTTCTCCTTCTCACGTATATCCTCTACGTACAGTTTTCCGCGTTTATTCCGGTACACCACTTGCAGCGGCTGGTCCTGCAAATCGCTCCGGAAGTTGGTCCGCAGAGCTGAATGACGCTGTACCAACAAGTCCAGACTGGCGGCGAATGCAGCGAGATCCAGCGCTCCCTTCAATTCAAAGGTGGACTGCTCCACATAGGCGATCGACTGGGAATCCAGCATGTTGTGAAACAGCATGCCTTTTTGCATCGGCGTCATGGGGTACATATTCTCAAGCTCTCCGTCAGGCTGAATCTGCTCCACCATCTGGTCCAGTTCTTCAAGGCTTAAGTCCGAAAGCAGCACATCACTTGGTGTCAATTCGGAGTGCTCCCGAGATGCACAATGCTGAACCACTTCCAGCACGTTCTGCTTGAATTGCTCTGCTAGTTGCTCAGCAGCATTTTGTTGGAGTGCCTTAATGTTGTATTGAATACTTAGTTCCAGCATGCCATCTGTAACGAGTCCTCCCACGTCCATAACACAGGACATTTGGGTCAATTCATGAGTATTAGCTCCGCTGGAATATGGAGAAAAATGCATGCCGCTATGCTGCAGTGTCTGATCAAATTCGCCCAAATAATTAAAGCTGATCTGTGGCTCGGCGTATGTTGCCCCGGACGGTCCATTCTGGCTGAGATATCTCCAGATGCCATACCCAATTCCTTTATGTGGAATGCTGCGCAGCATCTCCTTCATCCGTTTGATGTGCCCGGAGATATCATCTTCCCGGTTAATCCGCAGCAGTACCGGGTATTGACTCGTAAACCAGCCAATCGTCCGTGATATATCCGTATCTTTTATGATTTCTTCCCGGCCATGGCCTTCGAGAAGAATCGCAACCTTTTCACTGCCAGTCCAAGCGCTTAGCGTCTTGCCGAGTGCCGTCAACAACAAATCATTCACTTCTGTGTTGTACGCGCGGTGGGCTTGCTTCAGTAGTTGATCAGTCTCTTCCTTCGTAAGCCTCACATTTACGATACCCATGTCTTGCTGCGTAAACTTATCGCTATGCTCTTGGGACACTGGAAGTTGGGGCGACTCGGATGCCGCCAGTTCATTCAATTGCTCCCAGTATGCGTGCTCACTTTCCATCTCAAGGCTGTCGGCATAGGCTGACAACCGCTCCGACCAGACCCGGAAGGAGTCTGTTTTCGTCGGGAGCTGTATGGCTTCTCCACGTACAGCCTGCTCATAGGCATTCGACAAATCCTCCAACAGTATCCGCCACGATACGCCGTCTATCACCATATGATGAATAGCCAGTAGCAGATGGTCCCCATCAGCGCAGTGGAACAGGCCCACTTTCAGCAGAGGTCCTTCATCCAGTCGGATGTTACTCTGAATAGTGCTGGCCCAGGATTCTATAGCTTGACCCAATGTGGGACCGATCGGCACGTCTTTGAAATCGGCCACTTCCAGATCATACAGCTTTCCTTCCTTCACTCCGCGGTTCCACGCTTCCCAGCCTTGCTCTGCCTTGCGGAACACCATCCGCAACGCATCATGGTGCACCGCCAACTGCGTCAGTGCCTGGCGTAGCGGCTCTTCCTCGAATCCCTGCTCCCGGTGAAGCATAACCGCCTGATTAAAGTGGTCCGGCACAGGCTGCTCTTGTTCCACAAACCACTGCTGAATCGGTGTCAGCAGCACAGCTCCGCTGACCTCTTCCTGATCAGCTAATTGGGTATCCGACACACGCAGGTGCGTAGCTAGCTCAGCAACCTCAGGGTACTTAAACAAGTCTTTGATATCCAGCTTGTACCCTGCCTGCAGCAGGCGTGAGGACACCTGAATCGCCTTGATCGAATCCCCGCCCCGATCAAAAAATTGATCCGTCAATCCGACCGGACCGCCGCCCAGTACAGCCTCCCACACACGAGCCAGAACCTGCTCCTCTGCCGTCCGTGGAGCCCTATATTCCTGCGTAGAACGGGAAATCTGTTCTGGTGCCGGCAATGCCTTACGGTCGATTTTGCCGTTGGGTGTGAGCGGCATTTGCTCCATCTGAACAAAGTGCGAGGGAACCATATAATTCGGGAGTTCTTCACTCAGCTGCTTGCGAAGCTCACTCCCCGTCACTTCGCGTTCCGCCACGTAGTAGGCAACCAGTTCGTGTTGGTTTTGGCTTGTCGCATGGGCTAGCACGCTGACCTCTTGGATACGACCTATTTTCAGCATAGCCGACTCGACCTCGCCCAGCTCAATTCGGTAGCCGCGAATTTTAACTTGTTGATCCATCCGTCCAGCGTATTCCAATGTACCATCTTCACGCCAGCGAACAAGGTCTCCCGTGCAGTATAGGCGATCTCCGTCCACCCACGGATTAGCAAGAAATCTCTCAGCCGTCAATTCAGGACGGTTCAAGTAACCGCGTGCGACTCCGTCTCCGCCAACAACCAGCTCACCCCATGCTCCAATCGGCTGCAGGTTAAACGCCGAATCGACCACATACGCCGTCGAATTGCGGATAGGACGCCCGATCGGCACAGAATCAAGCTGTTCTTCCTTAATATGATAAGCCGTCGAAAAAGTAGTATTTTCCGTTGGTCCATAGCCGTTAATGATATTCATGTTCGGATTATCCCGTAACACCCGGTTAATATGCGGCGCAGACAGCACGTCGCCTCCGACCAGCAAATACTTCACATCTCCGAACAATTTACTGTCCTGCTGCGAAAGCTGATTAAATAGCGGTGTAGTCAGCCACATCATGGTGATGCGATGATCCCGTATGGTCTCCTTGAGCTTAGCTGCGTCCAAAAGATCATCCTTATGCACGAGTACAAGCTGACCACCGTTCAGTAGCGCCCCCCAAATTTCAAACGTAGACACATCAAATACAAATGCGCAAGTCTGCAACATTCGAATTGATTCATCGAACGGCACATAATCCGTATTACGTACCAATCGCACGACACTTTGATGCTCAACAACGACGCCCTTAGGCTTGCCAGTTGATCCCGAGGTATAGATGACATAAGCAGCATGTTCGCCCGCTCCATCTATCCCCAAATTGGAAGCATCCGAACTGTAGGACGTATCATCATTCAGATTGACAATCTGTCCATCAAAATAGCAACGATCCAGTAAATCTTGTTGAGTCAGCAGCAGTTTGGCTCCCGAATCCTCCAGCATATAGCGAATACGATCTTCGGGATATTGAGGATCTATCGGCACATACGCGCCTCCAACCTTCAAAATAGCCAACGTTCCGATAATCATATCCAACGAACGCTCCGTTAGAATGCCGACAGGCTCATCGGCCTTCACTCCAGCAGTCTGTAGCGTATGCGCTAATCGGTTAGCCTTCTCATTGAGTTCCCGATAGGTCAACGATTGATGATCCAAAGTGACGGCCACGTGATCTGGCGTACGTTCAGCCTGCTCCTCAAACAGCTTTTGGATTGTCTGATTGCGCGGATATACAGAAGCCGTGTCGTTAAACTCGCCTGTAATCTGTTGTCTTTCCGTCGTTGTCACCATTTCCAGTTCTTCAACGCGAATATACGGGTTGAACGAAATTTGCTCCAGCAGACGGGCAAAATGTCCATACAGACGCTCAAGCCTGGTTTGATCAAAGCTCAATGCGTTATACATAAAACGAATCTTGATGCCTTCTCCCGGCATCACGACAACATTCAAATCGTAGTTGGTTTGTTCTGTGACCACCACGTTCGAAATCGTGAATGGTTCCTGCCCATCACTTCCCAGCTGTTCTACCTGCTGTTCCACCGGATAATTTTCGAATACCATAATGTGCTTGATTAAATCCTGCTTCTGCTCGGTCAGTGCCTGAATTTCATATAGCGGGAAAGTGTCATAGGCATTGGCAGAAAGCGCCTGCCTCTGAGTTTGCTTCATTAACTCAGCAAATGCAGTTGCCGGTCCACCTTGAATACGGACTGGTATGGTATTAATGAAAAGTCCGATCATTTGCTCTACTCCCGCAATGTCCGCTGGACGTCCCGATACCACACTACCGAAAACGACATCCTCTGTGCGGTTATATTTTTGCAGCAAAACACCCCAGGCTGTTTGCATCAGCGTATTTATCGTCACCTGTTCTTGCTTTGCCAGCTTCTGAAGTTCCGCCGTCAGGTCTATACCTAAATCAAATTCCAGATATTCAGCCTCATATCCCTTCGCCTTCCCTGTTTTGGCCTGAGGCAAGACCGTCGTCTCCTCATGGCCCTGCAGATAACTACTCCAATACTCCGCTGCTTCCTGACGGTTCTGCTCCTCCAGCCATTCGATGTATCGACTGTATGGTGTTACCACAGGGAATTGCGGTGGCTTTCCTTCTGTAAGGGTGGTATATCCTCCAAAGACCTCATTGGTGACCAGTGACAAGCACCAGCCGTCCATTATGATGTGATGGAAGCTCCATACAAAATGGTATGAATCGTCTGATGTACGGAAGATGGATACCCTCATCAGCGTATCCTTTGCCAGATCAAACCCCTTCTGCTGATCCCGACGCGCGAACTCCTCGATATACTGCTCCTGCGCCGCCTTCTCCTTCTCACGTATATCCTCCACGTACAAATCTCCGCGTTTACTCCGGTATACCACTTGCAAGGGCTCATCCTGCAAATCGCTCCGGAAGTTAGTCCGCAGTGTTGAATGACGCTGCACCAGCAAGTCCAGACTGGCAGCAAACGCTACGAGATCCAGCGTTCCCTTCAGTTCAAAGATGGACTGCTCCACATACGCACTGGACCGGGAATCCAGCATGTTGTGGAACAGCATGCCTTTTTGCATCGGCGTCATGGGGTATATATTCTCAAGCTCTCCGTCAGGCTGAATCTGTTCCACCATCCGGTCCAATGCTTCCAGGCTTATACCCGGAAGCAGCACATCACTCGGCGTCAATTCAGAACGCTCCCGTGATACACAGTGGCGAATCACTTCCAACACGTTCTGCTTGAGCTCCCTGGCTAGTTTTACTACATTATCTTCCTGTAATACTTTTGTGTTATAACGAATATCCAGTTCAAGCATTTCATCTGTTACAATGCCCCCCACATCCAGGGAACACGGCATACGGGTCTGTTCGTTAACATCTGCTCCACTGGAGTACGGTGACATGCGCGTTTCGCTGTGCTGTAGCGTTTGATCAAATTCGCCCAAATAATTAAAGCTGATCTGTGGCTCGGCGTATGTTGCCTCGGACGGTCCGTTCTGGCTGAGATATCTCCAGATGCCGTATCCAATCCCTTTATGTGGAATGCTGCGCAGCATCTCCTTCATCCGTTTGATGTGCCCGGAGATATCATCTTCCCGGTTAATCCGCAGCAGCACTGGGTATTGACTTGTAAACCAGCCGACCGTTCGTGATATATCCGTATCCTTCATGATTTCTTCCCGGCCATGGCCTTCCAGAAGAATTGCAACCTGCTCACTGCCAGACCAAGTGCTTAACGTCTTGCCGAGTGCCGTCAGCAACAGATCGTTCACTTCTGTGTTGTACGCGCGATGGGCCTGCTTTAGCAGTTGATCAGTCTCTTCTTTCGTGAATTTCAAGCTCAAAGTAGCTGTGTTATTTATGGTCAATGGTTTTTTATTATAATCCAGCAATTCTGAAAGTTTTAAAGACTCGTATGCCGTCAATTCATTCAATTGCTCCCAGTATACGTGCTCACTTTCCATCTCAGGGCTGTCGGCATAGGCTGACAACCGCTCCGACCAGACCCGGAAGGAGTCTGTTTTCGTCGGGAGCTGTATGGTTTCTCCACGTACAGCCTGCTCATAGGCATTCGACAAATCCTCCAACAGTATCCGCCACGATACGCCGTCTACCACCATATGATGAATAGCCAGTAGCAGATGGTCCCCATCAGCGCAGTGGAACAGGCCCACTTTCAACAGAGGTCCTTCATCCAGTCGGATGTTACTCTGAATAGTGCTGGCCCAGGCTTCTATAGCTTGACCCAATGTGGGACCGATCGGCACGTCTTTGAAATCGGCCACTTCCAGATCATACAGCTTTCCTTCCTTCACTCCGCGGTTCCACGCTTCCCAGCCTTGCTCTGCCTTGCGGAACACCATCCGCAACGCGTCATGGTGCACCACCAACTGCGTCAGTGCCTGGCGTAGCGGCTCTTCCTCGAATCCTTGCTCCCGGTGAAGCATAACCGCCTGATTAAAGTGGTCTGGTACAGGCTGCTCTTGTTCCACAAACCACTGCTGAATCGGTGTCAGCACCACTGCTCCGCTGACCTCTTCCTGATCAGCTAATTGGGTATCCGACACACGTAGGTGCGTAGCTAGCTCAGCAACCTCAGGGTACTTAAACAAGTCTTTGATATCCAGCTTGTACCCTGCCTGCAGCAGGCGTGAGGATACCTGAATCGCCTTGATCGAGTCCCCGCCCCGATCAAAAAATTGATCCGTCAATCCGACCGGACCGCCGCCCAGTACAGCCTCCCACACATGAGCCAGAGCCTGCTCCTCTGCTGTCCGCGGAGCCCTATATTCCTGCGTGGAACGGGAAATCTGTTCCGGTGCCGGCAATGCCTTGCGGTCGATTTTGCCGTTGGGTGTGAGCGGCATTTGCTCCATCTGAACAAAGTGCGAGGGAACCATATAATTCGGGAGTTCTTCACTTAACTGCTTGCGAAGCTCGCTCCCCGTCACTTCGCGTTCCGCCACGTAGTAGGCAACCAGTTCGTGTTGGTTTTGGCTGTTAGCATGTGCCAGTACGATGACCTCTTGCATGCGATCTGCCTTCAGCATAGCCGTCTCAACTTCGCCCAGTTCAATCCGGTAACCGCGAATTTTGACCTGATGGTCAATCCGGCCCAGGTACTCAATGTTGCCGTCAGGCAACCATCTTGCCAGGTCGCCTGTCCGATACATGCGTTCATAGCCCGCTTCCCCACCTGCAAACGGATTGGTCACAAATTGTTCAGCCGTTAATTCCGGACGGTGCAGGTAACCGCGTGCCAGTCCTGGGCCGGATACACACAACTCCCCTGCTATTCCAGCAGGTAAAAGATGACCAAGAGCATCGATCATGTACACCCGGTGGTTGGGTACGGGACGTCCTATGGAAATGGTATCGATTGCTCCGGGGTGCTCCGACACCGGCCAAATGGACGTTGCTACCGAGTTTTCTGTCGGTCCGTAACCATTAAAATAGGAGACCTGATCCTTCCACTTGGTTACGAGCTCCATCGAGGAAGCGGAACCAGCGGTGAACAGAATACGCAGATCCGGCATTCGTTCTGGGTTTAGATACACGGCGTAGGTAGGAGGTAATGCTGCCACCGTAATTTTATGATCCGCCATGTACTGTTCAAACTGGTTGTAGTTCAGTATGATTTCCGAAGTAGGCACGTAAAGTGTCGCGCCACAAAATAGCGCCTGGAATATTTCCCAGCAGGCAGCATCAAATGCGTAGCTCGCAAACAGTAGGGCACGATCTGACGGACTTATCTGCAATGTTTCATCAAAATACGTTTTCAGGTTACACAATCCATGGTGCTCCAGCATTACACCTTTAGGCAGTCCTGTAGTACCTGAAGTGTATATGACATAGGCTAGATCGTTTGCTCCTGATACAGCCTCCAGATTTGACCCTTCCATGTGATATATAGTTGGATCTTCATCCAATACTAGGACTTTTCCTCCAAAAGCGGCCTCTTTGACCTTTTCCACAAGATGGCTTTGCGTCAAAAGCAGGTCTGCACCGGAATCGTCAAATATATAACGGATACGTTCCTCTGGATATGACGGATCGATGGGTACATATGCCCCTCCTGCTTTAAGAATAGCGAGGATGCCGACCACCATATCTATAGAACGATCAGTCATGAGCCCAACCAGCCGATCAGTTGTGGTGCCGTAACTACGCAGGGTACGAGCCAATCGGTTAGCACGTTCATTCAGCTCAGCATAAGTCAGACTGGAGTTCTCACAGACAACTGCTGTTGTCTTCGGTGTCTTTTCTGCTTGTTTTTCAAAACAAAGATGGATGGTATCACTAGAAGGATATGAAATCTGTACTCCGCTAAATTGGGATAAAACCTGACTTTTCTCTTCCGTCGTCAGAAATTCCAAATCGGAAATCAGTAGATCCGGCTGTTGAACAATCTGTTCCAGTCCCCGTTTAAGATGAGCTGCAATTAGCCTAATCCAATTTTCATCGTAAACCAGCCGATTGTAACTAAAAGTAACTTCATACTGTGATCCAGGAACGACAATCACATTAAAATCATAGTTGGTCTGTACAATATCCTCCACGTCGGTGACCTGAAGTGTATCAGGCCCTTTTTCCGCATGAATAAGCTCCTCTGAATAAGGATAGTTCTCAAAAACAACAATATGACGGACTAAATTTTGTTTCAAATCCGTGTGATTCTGAATATCTGCCAAGGAAGAATAAGAGTACTGAGTAGACTCGATGTTGGAGTTTTGCACAGATATAAGCAGATCCGAAAATCTCTGGTCCACATCACTGGTTATGCGTGTTGGTATTGTGTTAATGAACAATCCCACCATATTTTCAATTCCCGGAACTTCATCTGGTCTGCCGGATACTACGGACCCGAACACAACATCCCGGCTGTGGTTGTACATTTGAAGCAATAATCCCCATACCGTCTGAAATACAGTGCTGACTGTCGTGTGGTAGTGTTTAGCTATTCTCTCCATTCCTTGAGTCAATTCTTTCCCCAGCTTGCATGTGTAACGGTCTGCTTCGAAGATTGGATTCAATGGACGGTTATAGCCCGGTAAAATCGTTTCATTTTCAAGCCCATTTAAATACCCCTGCCAATAGGCTGTCGCTTCTTCCTTGTCCTGTTGCTCCAGCCACTGAATAAAACTGCTGTACGGATATACCGTATCCAATTGTGCAGGCACTCCGGACCGAAGGGAAGTATACATAGTAAAAAATTCCTGGGCTACCGTTCCCATGCACCAACCATCCATTATAATGTGATGAACACTCCAGACAAGTCTGGAAGACTCATCACTCCATTCAAACAGGGCAAGCCGAATCGGAACATCTTTTTCCAAGTCAAAACCCGCTTGACGCTCTACCTTTAAAAAGTCAGTAAAATGCTCTCTTTTCTCAGCTTCAGGAAAAACACTGATATTTTCGAAATGAACCGGCATCGCTTCACGTTCTTCCAAGACAATTTGAAGCGGACGTTCTGTTTCTTTATACATAAAAATGGTACGGAATATATCATATCGATTCATGAGCTGCTGCAAGCTTTGCTGAACCAAATGAACATCTAGCACTTCATTAAAGGTAATAACGGTCTGCTCAAAGTAAGCTTCTGATTTTGCGTCGAGGATGGAATGAAACAACATTCCCTCCTGCATCGGGGATAGCGGATAGATATCTTTAATATTTACCTGTGCCAAATCATTCACCTTTCCTTTATCCATGCAGAATTTGAGTTTCAACTTGCGGATATCCTTTATTTCAACAGATTTCCCAGCTTATCCGATAATCGGCTTGATATTTGTTCAAATTGCCCCATAGACAATTGATTATATGTAAAATCCGTAGGGCTGCGCTCCGCCTGATCCTTAGTGCAACAATGATGGATAATATTCAATAGATGTTTTTTAAAGCCGATCGTTAATCGCTCTACCGTCGCTGCACCATATTCAAGCCCGTTATATTCAAATTCAAACCGAAGGATTCCGTTCGTTATCATGCCGTTAATGTCAAATGTATTCGTCTTTTCCGCACGCGGGCTTCTCTCACCATTGGCTAAGTCTGCTAATCGAGAAATACGCCAAGGCATGTCTGCGCTGTTTTCTTCGTCGAATTGTCCCAAATAATTGAAGCTAATTTCCGGGAATGGTGCTGCGACTAGAGAAGCGGATTTAGTCTGGTCTTTGGTCAAATAACGTAAAATACCATAACCGATGCCCTTATTAGGCACCCGCCGCAGCTTATCTTTAACCATTTTGATCTGATAGGCCAAATTTTCGGGTCTGTTGACCTCGATTACAAAAGGATACAGGGAGGTAAACCAGCCGACTGTACGAGAGATGTCCAAATCTTTAATGATCTCCTCCCTGCCGTGCCCCTCCAGCAAAATCGGGATTTCGTTATAGCCGCTCCAATCATAAAAAGCCAGACCCAAGGCTGTAAGTAACAGATCATTCATTTCCGTATGATAGGCATGATGTACATGCTTCAACAGCTTTTCCGTCTCATCCCTGCCGAGTACCACCTCCGCTAGGCGTCGATCCTGTATCAGGCTAACCGCGATTTCATGATCCCTTGGCAATCGACGCATCCTGCGTGAATCTACATTGTTCCAGTAGCTGATTTCTTGGCGTACCTGTACACTTTCGGCGTAAGTAGTCAGTCCTGAAGCCCACTCTTTGTAAGTATCCGTCTTGGCAGGCAGATTCGGCATCTCACCGCGAGCTACCTGATCATAGGCGGTGCCCAAATCTTCCAGCAAAATTCTCCAAGACACACCGTCTACAATAAGATGGTGGATAACGATCATCAGATGATCTTCACCGGACAAATGGAATAAAGCCAAACATATGAGAGGACCTCGTTGCAGATCCAAACTGCTTTGCAGCTCATCGCCAATGTGTCGGATTTCTTCTTCAGGCTGGCTTGATTGTGTCAAATCATAGCTCGTTAATGTAAAGAACTCACCTTCGTTCACTCCCCTGTTATAGGCGGAGGCTCCCTTTTCCTCTTCCACAAAGATGATGCGTAATGCATCGTGATGGGCTACCAGCTTGTCCATAGCGTTTTTCAGCCATAATTCATTCCATCCTCTATCATTTTGCAGCATGACCGCCTGATTATAATGGTGACGATCTCTCCGATGATGCTGAAAAAAATCGAGTTGAATGGGTGTCAATTCTACCTCACCCTCTACAATCCCCTGGGGAATGATACGGGTGATTTTTTTTATAAACGGTGCTATCAAGTGAATTTCAGGGTAACGGAATAAGTCCTTTACTTCCATTTTTAGGCCTTTGGCATTTAAGCGTATTGCAATTTGCAATGCTTTAATCGAGTCCCCGCCAAGCTCGAAAAAGTTGTTGTGTAATCCAATTGGTTTAACACCGATCACTTCTTCCCAGATCAAAGCAATTGTTTTTTCCAATTCATCCTGTGGTGCCTCATATACGCTATCCAACGGTGCTATTTCATCTGGTTCGGGCAGATTGGATCGGTCTATTTTCCCGTTATGGGTCAATGGCAACTGTTCCAATACAATGATTTGGGCTGGAACCATGTAGACTGGTAACTGCTGAGCCAGTTTATCTCGCAGCATGTCTTTCTCAGCTGCACCTGCAACATAGGCGCATAAGTACTTTTGTCCCGCCGTGTCCAGTCGATCAACTACAACCGCCTGGCGTACTCCTTCCGTTTCGAGCAAAATAGATTCGATTTCTCCAGGCTCAATCCGGTATCCGCGAATTTTATATTGGTAGTCAGCTCGCCCGATAAAATCAATATTCCCATCTGGCTGCCAGCGCGCCAGATCCCCCGTACGATACAAGCGTCCACCGGGCGAGAACGGATCAGACACGAACTTCTCCGCCGAAAGCTCCGGTCTGTTCAGATATCCCCGCGCTACAGAAGCTCCACCAATACACAGCTCGCCCGTTACACCGACAGGGACCGGACGCATCTTGTCATCAACAATATATAACTTATGATTCGGTAGAGCTCTGCCGATAGGGACAATACCGGACAGAGGCAATTTTTCCAGCTCGTCCTCATAAAAGCTAGATTCGATTGCGGCTTCGGTAACTCCATACGTATTAATAATCCGCATCTTGCTGCCAAAACGGGTCAACATCTTACGGTAATCTGCAACAGCCAAGCTATCTGCTCCAGTAGTAAGCAGCTTTAGGGAACTGATATTTGTACCATGCTCATAGATGTAATTCAATAGTAGAGATAAAAGCACAGGAGGCGTCTCAAACGTAGTAATCTCCTGCTGCTCCAACAGTGTAGCCAGGGTAGCTGGATCATTTCTCACGTTTTCAGGACAAATGACCAAGGTACCTCCATTGACAAATGCCTTGGCCAAATCGCATGCAAACACATCAAACGACATGCTGGCAATTTGCAGTAGCTTAACAGGGAAATCTTTAAATCCTTGGCTGTGTCTGTAACCGAGTGCGGTGTTGACATATTGTTGATGTTCAACCATAACGCCTTTGGGCTTACCTGTGGTACCCGATGTATAAATGACATACGCCAAAGAGCTGGGCTCATATGTGGAGATATACTGCTTGTTCGAATCCATCTCGGGCTGGAGTGGCAAGGTAGCGAGATCGACTACCTCGCCCATAAAATCCATTGTTTTCAGCCAGCCCGTCAGGTGAGATTGCGTAAGCACAATCGTCGTTCCACAGTCACGCAGCATATATTCAATACGCTCTTCTGGATACACGGGATCTACTGGCACATAGGCAGCTCCGGCTTTCATAATTCCCAGCACCGCCACTATCATCTCAACAGACCTGTCAACCATGACAGCGACCAGACTCTCCCGTGTAATTCCACGCTTCTGCAAAAAATGGGCAAGAGCGTCCGCTCTATCATTGAGTTGTCTGTAAGTGAGCATCGTATCTTCATATATGACGGCTGCTAGTTCTGGTGTACGCTCCGTCTGCGCTTCGAATAGCCCGTGAAAAGTAAGTGCAGGAAACTGGACAGCGGGTCCGCTCCATATTTTCGTCAAATTAGCCTCTTCTTCGGTTGTTAACAGCCGAACGTCACGGAGGCAAACATCTGCATTGCTGGCAACTTGGAGGAAGACATGCTTCAAATGATGGGCCAGATGCTTCATCGCTTCACTGTTGTATACCTTGCCGTTATAGGACAATATGAAACTCATTGCCTTCTTGTCTTCAACTTCAATATTAAAGTCATACGGTATTTCTTCGAATAACCGGGCGTCCTCAATAATGAATCCAAGTTTGTCTTGCCAGTCCCGTCTCCCGATCATGTTTTCCAGCGGATAGTTCTCGAATACAACGATATGATCAAGCAAGCGTTGCTTGAGTGCAGATTGCGACTGGATTTCAGCAAGTGAACAGTATCCGTTCATCCTTCCTTGGACAGAGGCTCTCTGGACATCGCGCAACAATTCAACAAAACTCTTTTCTTCATTTAATCTAATTCGTAATGGAATAGTGTTAATGAACAATCCCACAATTCGCTCTACTTCATCCAATTCCGACGGGCGGCCAGATACCACCGTGCCAAAAACTACGTCCTTGCTTCCGTTGTAACGGCCAAGTACAATTCCCCAGGCGGCCAGAAAAAGACTGCTGAGCGTGGTCCCATTGCATTCAGCAATCGCACGCAAAGTGCTGGTCTCTTTTTCCGTCAGCGTCGTTCTATATTCCTGCAGCAGATAGCCGCCTTTTTCAGGAGTTGTAGCTGAAGTTTTTAGCATCGGAAGTCCAGCCGTTTGTTCGTAACCTTGTAATACAGAACTCCAGTAGTCCTTGGCCGCCTCCTGATCCTGTTCTTCAAGCCAGTCGGCATACCCGGTGTAAGGTCGTGGTTCAGGCAATTGAACGGAACGGCCTGTACGATAGGCCTCATAGGCCGTTAACAACTCGTCCATTATGATGCCAAGACACCAGCCGTCCATAATAATATGGTGAAAACTTAAAAGCAACGTATAAGCATCTTTATCCGTTTGGAGTACAGCCATCCGGATGAGCATATCCCTGCTCAAATCGTAATGGGTGTTACGGTCCACATCCATAAATCTACGAATAGCGTCGGCTTGCTCCTTTCCGGTCAGCTCTGTCATATTTTCGTAAGTAATCGCCGTGTTTCGCTTTTTAAAGACAATCAGCCGCGAACGAGAAGCGGATTTATGATAAATGTTCGAGCGCAGCGTTTCATGACGCTGAACCAGTAGCTGAAAGCTTTTTTGCAGGGCATTCCAATCCAAATCTCCCCGAATAGAAATACGTAATTGCTCGTAATAAGCCTGTGATTCTGGTTCCATCAGCGCATGAACGAGCATTCCTTCCTGTAAGGGAGTCAAGTTGACCACTTTTTCAATTTCAAGTCCTTTGATCATGGATATCCTCCTCGTACGAATCGTTATAGATTCTCATAAAACTGCCTCATGTCTTCAAACTCATCCAGATCCAAACCACGTGCTCCCACATCTGATGGTGTTAGTTGCCGTTCGGATTGGTCCAGACAATGCTGAATAATGCCCGACAAATGATGTTCAAAACGCAACAGAAGCATTCGGATAGTATCTGCTTCATACGCGTGATGGTTATAAAGCATGCAGATGGAAAGCTTACCGTCTTTCAGCCGCCCATCCAGATAGAGGGGATAGGCTAAATCTGAAATGCTACAATTCTGGCTGGACCCTAATTCAACATCCATAGGCGATGTATGAAAGTGAGAGGAACTGACCGATTCAGAATGAATCAAGCGGAAGCCAATTTCCGGGTAATACTTAGCATTAAATTCCGATCTGCCGGAGGTTGCAGAACCATATTTTAGTAATCCATATCCTAAACCCTGGTTGGGCACTTGCCGGACCGTCTCCTTTACGTTTCTGAGCAAAAGAGAACTGTCTTCCCCAGGCTCCATGTCCAAAACAAGCGGATATATGGAACCGAATTGACCTACGGTTCTTGAAAGGTCCGGTTTGTCCGAAGTCACAGTTTGTTGCTCCCGATCATAATGTTCAAATCCAATGGAAATCTTAGACTGTCCGGACCATTCCACTATAGTCAGTCCCAATGCAGCAAGCAGTAACTCAGCGGTCACTGTATTATAGGTTTGGTTAGCCCGTGTCAACAGTTGGCTTGTTTCCTCGTCCGAAAGCTGTATGATGCAATGTTCTACTGGACGAAGTGTTTCGGAATGTGCAGATGTCTTATGGTCCTTCGGTATAAATTCTCCATCAAAATTAACCTTATCCAGCCAGTAGAGTTTCTCTTTGGCCAGCTTTTTGCTGTCTGCATAGTCTTCTAGCCACCGCATCCAGGAGCGGTAAGAATCTGTTTTGTCAGGAAGCACTATCGGTTCCCCGTTGAGAGCTTGTTCATAGGCAGTTGTGAAATCCTCAAGCAGGATACGCCAAGATGTGGGATCAGCCACTAGCGGATCTACAGAAAGGAAGAACTGGTCGGAGCCCGACATCCGGAATAAGCCTGCGCGTACTCTGGGTCCCTCAAACATTCCATAACTATTTTGAATCTGGAAGCATTCGCTCTGTAATTGCTTGCTAGCTTCATGGTCATCATCTACTAGAGAGAACACATCAAGTGTGAACAATTCTTCATTTTCATCTCGGTATACAAGGATTGACGGTTCGTCGATCGACGCCTGACCAAGCCGTAATCCCTCGTGATGAGTAGTTAATGTTTGCAGCACAGACCGTAACAGATCCTCATCGAAGTCCGGGTTGCCTGCAAATAGCATGGATGTTGCCGTCCGCAAGGTGTAAAATGTGCCCAGTTCATTCAACTGCCGCTGAATCGATGTTATTGGAATCTCTCCATGTATCGAATTCTGGTCTGTGTAGCGGAACAAAGTTGTCACAAGCTTGCTGAGATCCTCAATGAACGGGTGCTCCATCAAAAGAGAAATGTCAAGGGAATAACCATGCTGACGCAGGCGTGAGGCCACCTGAACAGCCTTAATAGAATCGCCGCCAAGCAGAAAAAAATGATCTCGAACGCCTATATGATCACTTCCCAAAACGTCTTGCCATACCATAACCAACGCCTTTTCCACATCATTTCTCGGAGCAACATAATCCGTTTGCAAAGAGTCATGTCGGTCCGGCTCAGGTAACGCTTTTCGGTCCGTTTTTCCATTGGATGTAAGAGGAAGCTGCTGCATTGGCACCACATATGCTGGAATCATATAAAACGGTAGCTTTTGCTTGAGCGCATTCTGCACGTCCAGCGGACTTAATGGCTCAGAAGCCACAAAGTATGCACACAAATCCTTGTAGCCGTCTTTGTTCTCCCGCGCTACGACTACTGCTGATTGGATTCCGTCTATAGACAGCAACTGCGCTTCGATCTCGCCCAGTTCAATACGATATCCTCTCACTTTTACCTGTTGATCGATCCGACCCAGATACTCAATGTTGCCATCAGGCATCCAACGCGCCAAATCTCCTGTGCGGTACATCCGCTCATAATCCTCCGCTCCGCTGTTAAACGGATTGGCAGCGAACTTCTCCTTGGTCAATTCCGGTCTATTAAGATAGCCACGGGCTACTCCTATACCACTGATACAAAGTTCTCCCACCACTCCAATCGGCTGCAATCGCTCCGTACCTTCCTGTACAACATACAATTGAATATTATCAATCGGTTTACCGATCGGGATCACCGAGTGCTCTTCCACAGGCTCGCATTCAAAGAATGAAACGTCTACAGTAGCTTCTGTTGGACCATACAAGTTAATTAGTTTTGCGCTTCCAATCCCTGACATAATTCGATAGAAACGCGCCACCTGCTGAGGAGGCAATGCTTCACCGCTGGCAAATACATGTTTTAACGTTTTCAATTGTGCTTGCACCGTTTCCCTTGGTTGCTGCTCCAGATATTCCAGAAAAATATGCAGCATCGCGGGTACAAAATGAAGGGTGCTCACCTTGTCTTCATTAATCGTGTTCAGGATCTGTTCGGGAGACTTTTCTCCACCGATTGGCAACAAGCTTACTTTTGAGCCCACCATCGACCACCAGAACAACTCCCATACGGATACGTCAAAAGTAAAGGCAGTTTTTTGCAAAATCGTATCTTCTTCGCTCAGCCCATATCTATTGTGCATCCAGCAGAGCCGATTCACGACTGAGCGGTGCTCAACAATAACCCCTTTCGGTTTCCCTGTGGAACCGGATGTGTAGATGATATAGGCCGCATGGTTTGGTTCTGCTACAGGCGCAAGGTTGGAGGCATCTTCATGCCAGCTACTCATGCAGTCGGTCGTAGGCTCCGTCGATCTGGACGTTTGAGAAACCATGATCGTGGGAGCATAATCCAACACCATTACCTTGCAGTCCGCATATTGCTTCAGCTGTTCTGCAAACTGTGGTTGTGTCAGCACCAGTTGTGTTCTCGAATCTTCAAGCATATATTGAATTCTTTCCTGTGGGTATCCCGGATCAATGGGTACATAAGCTCCACCTGCTTTTAGAATTGCATAGATGCCAATCATCATCTCAGGTGAACGCTGAGCGATAATCCCCACCGGCTGATCCGGTCCCACTCCATCCGCCCGCAGCGTTCGCGCTAAACGATTCGCCAGCTCATTTAACTCTTGGTAAGTCATACACTTATCTCCAAATATGATTGCCATGTCATCTGGAGTCCTGCTAACCTGCTGCTCAAACCTTCCGTGAATCGTTGCATCCCGCGGAAAATAGGCAGAGGTGTTGTTGAACTCATATAGTAATAAGTGCTTATCTTCTTCTGTCAGCATATCCATGTCAGCCAAGCGAATTCCGACATCTTGAGTTACGATTTCCAACACTTTTATATAATGGAGGGCAAATCGCTCAATCGTCTCCAACTTAAATAGGCTGGTCGCATACTCCCAGGTTAAAGTTAACTGGTCTTGAGTTTCCGTTACATGTAATGAAAGATCGAACTTCGATACACCTAAATTAAACTCATTCGGTTGCAAACGAAGTCCGCCGAGTTCAATGACCTCTGTTCCCTTATTTTGCAGACTGAACATCGTATCAAAGATGGGATTGCGGCTTACATCGCGTACTCGATCCAGTTTGTCGACCAGTTGGTCAAATGGATATTCCTGGTGCTCCAACGCAAGCAGAGTGTTATGTTTGACGTCCTCCAGAAAAGCACTGAATGGCTGGGATGCCAGCGGTCGATTACGGAGAACTAAAGTATTCACAAATATGCCGATCATTGCTTCCGTATCCGCATGCCCTCTACCCGCTGCCGGTGTACCTACGAGGAAGTCCTCTTGCCCGGAGTATTTGCTTAACAGCACATTATAAGCTGCCAAAAGCACCATAAAGAGCGTTGCTCCCGTGTCTCTTGTCAATTGATTAAGTCTATCCGTCAGCTTGGATTGCACAATGAAGGTAAGGCTGTCCCCTGCGAAGCTCTGACTTGACGGACGAGCAAAGTCAGTTGGCAGGTCCAATACAGGGAGCTCGCCATCCAACGTGTCTAACCAAAATGCTTCATCCTTTGCTTGGCTGTCTCCGACATAATGTTGTTTTTGCCAAACGACATAGTCTTTGTAGTGCACGTCAACGGGGGCAAGTGGCACACCCTGATACCGCGTGCTGATCTCATCCATTAATACTGCCATCGAGAAGCCGTCTGAAATGATATGGTGCATATCGATCAGCAACATAAACTGGTCACGATGGATTGCGAACAGCTCAGCACGAATTAAAGGAGCCTTACTCAGGTCAAAAGGCTGAATAAACAGTTCACGGGCGTGATTAGCATCCTCTTCGGAAATTGGAGTAACAGGAATGTCCAGTGAAAGCATATCCTGTACCTTCTGCACGGTTTCCCCGTCTACTATCTCAAAATACGTCCGAAAGGATTCATGCCGTGAAAAAACCTCCTTCACTGCATCAATGAACCTGGAAACGTGTAACTCTCCCTCTATATGCAGTTGACCTGATACATGATACGCTGCACCTCCACCCAGTTGATCCAGCACATACATTCTTTTTTGAGCGGGAGATACCGGATAAAAGGGCTGTAAATCTGCCCGAACAAGCGGCTCAAACTTTCGCTTTTGTCCTCCTTTTACATGTGCAGCCAGTTGTGCAATCGTTTGCAAATGTAAAATTTGTACCAGCGGAATATATACTTCGAATTCCTTGTTAATTCTGCTTAGAAGAACAGTCGCTTTTAAAGAGTCTCCACCCATTTGAAAAAAATTATCGTTGTATCGGATATCAGATACATTTAAAACTTCCTTACATATAGATATCAGTTTGTCCTCAGTCATATTGCCGTCAGAAACCTGCTTCTGCGAGTCCTCTATCTTGATATCTTCTGGTTTCGGCAATAATTGAAAATCCGGCTTCCCATCAGCCAAAAGAGGGATGCTATCCATCAGAACCCAAAAGCGAGGTTGCCCATAATCAGGAAGTATTGAGCTAACACTCTCTTGCAGCTTCGCTATATCCCACGAATTAGAATTATTGTCCACTATATAAGCCACTAGATACGAAGAGTTACTGCTCTCACCGTCTTTTCGTGCCGTCAAAACACAGGCATCCAAATCCAGTGCTTGCAAAAGATGTTTCTCTATCTGCTCAAGATTCACGTGATGCCCGCGAATAAGAACATCTCGGTCGGCTGCACCGATATGTCTAATTCTCCCTCCAACCTCGATATAAGCCCATTCCAACGTCGTTCCCAGTAAACCAGCGGATGTGGCCAAATATACTTGTCCGATGGTACCCGTAGGAGACGGATGTTTATATTTGTCCAGGACACAAGGATAATTCCCTTTAGAATCCGCGTATGTCGCCCACACTTCCAGAAGCCGCTTCCTTTCCGTACTTCGAAGCAAAGACAGCGCAGATACACGCATTCCGTCTTCCTGCACAATCGAGCTCAGCAGATGTAAAAAGTATTGCGCCCATACTTCCATAGTGTCTTGTTGAAAAAGACTCGCAGCATAGTCAAAATCAAGCCGCAACTGCTGACCAGACTCCGTAACATTCAGAAACAACTCATATTGACAGGACAATATTTCATGCTCCAACAATTCTGTTTCCAGTCCGTAATAGTGAAACTCTGGAATGGGCCTATCCATATTGAACAATACTTTAAGGACGGGCAAATGGCTTAATCCTATCTGGGCAAGTCCGGCAAAGCTGTATTTCTGATAAGCATCCAGCGTATGCATTACTCGCTTGACCGTCTGTGTGAATTCCGTGAACGTTGCTCCAGAGTCTACCTCACAAATCACTGGAAGCAAGTTAACGCAGTTGCCAATTAGCGGGGACACACCCATATGAGATTGCCCTGCGGTTGGAATACCTACCATTATTTGATTTTGGCCTGTCAGTCTGTGCAAGAAAAGCTGAAAAACAGACAATAAAGTCACAAATAAGCTGTTGCCAAGCCGAATACTGACTGATTTCAGTTGCTTCACCAGAGGCGCATCCACCACAATGGTGTGCCGTGCTCCGCGCGAAGAAGGAGAACTGATGTTGCGTTGGATAGACGGCAAGTCAAGGGCGGGCAATGGCTTCGCAAGTACATCTGACCAAAAAGCAAGGGCAGCCGCTCCACCTGCCTCTAACTGGTTTTGCTGCCATGCTGCGAAATCTCGGAACGGAACAGGATCGGGAAGCGTGCAGTGTTCCCCCCGTACACAAGCGGAATAAAATCGTTCCAATTCATGGAAAAACACACCTATGGACCAGCCATCTGCAATCAGATGATGAAATGTAAATGCAGCGATGTGCTTCTCATTCGACGTTTTTAAAAGCTGGATACGGAATAAAGGTTCCCCCGCACTTATTGGGAATACGGTCTCCCTGTCCTTATCCATCCAAGCACGGATATCATGTTTCTGTTCCTCTACAGAAAGACTGCTGATATCATGTAGCGGAATGCTGACAGCCATTGCCGAGGCGATGATCTGCGTTTCTCCGTCCTCCCCCATAAAGGTGCGTAAGGCTTCGTGGCGTTTAACGATGCAATGGACAGCCTCATTAAATTCCTTAACATGTAGCGGACCCCGGAAACGCAGTAAAACAGTCTCATGAAGCGACTGCGATTCCTTTGAATCCGAGACTGAGGCGAACCATAATTGCTTCTGATCCGGAGTCAGCTTAATCGTCGATTCCTTAAGGTTTGCAGTTGCAGTTTCAGGAAAAAAAGCCTTATTTAGATCGTTCTCATGAGGGTGCAGATCCGGCAGAAATCCTCCTTTGCGCAGCTCATTAACGCTCTCTTTAATTGCCTGTACAATCCGCTCTATATCTTCCGAAGTATGAGCCGTTGACAAAAAACAGTTCCGGCCTTCCCATATATAAATTCCTTTATCCAGCATGTGATAGAAGAATAGTTCCAAGTCACCTTTAAGGACGAAACGGAACAAGGAACCGAAGTAAACGACCTTTATAGGTATCTGTTCCTCCGTAAAATAGTGATTCAGTTCTGCTGCGAACGCCTTCGTACGACTATTTAGCTCGTTATGCAATTGCCCCCTGTCCTTCTCCAACTGCTCTAGTACGGCTAGGGAAGCTGCCATAGCCAGGGGGTGATGGCAAAAAGTTCCCGCTACAAACGTCCGCTGTTGCTCATGCGGTGGATAAGAGTCATCTCCGAAGTTCCACATTCCTCCATCAATTCCATCCATGAACGATGCTTTCCCTGCCACGATACCGATGGGAAGACCGCCGCCAATGATTTTACCGTAAGTTACAAGGTCGGCTTCAATGCCGTACCACGCCTGCGCACCCCCCGGCTGAATACGGAAGCCCGTAATTACCTCATCAAAAATGAACGCGGCCCCGGATTGCTCCGTAATCTGGCGTACTTCCTTCAGAAAAGCTGCGGGCTGGAAATCAGGGCGACGACTCTGCACTGGCTCTATGAGAATAGCAGCCAGTTCATGGGCATTGGAGCGGATATATTGGAGTGACTCGTCCGTTCCATAGCTGAGCACAACGACATCGTCCACCATGTGCTGTAGTACACCAGGTGCGAGAGGAGTGGAATGTTGTTCCCTGCCATCCGTTGTTCCGCCCAATGCCAATACTCCGTCAAAGGTACCGTGATAGGAACCAGAAAAAATCACCACTTTTTCCCGCCCGGTGGCAGCCCGTGCTAACCGAAGGGCAACCATAATCGCCTCTGTCCCCGAGTTATATAGCGCAATTCGTTCCATGCCTGTCATTTGGCAAATTTTTTCGGCAATCTGCCCGGCCATATTGGACATCGGTCCAAGGCACATTCCGTTATGTATTTCCTTTTCTATCGATTCACGAATAAAGGATGGGTTGTGACCAAACAAATTGACCCCAAACCCCATCGTCAAATCAATATATTCATTACCATCCAGATCCCAAATTTTAGAACCCTCTGCACGCTGGGATATAATCTGATACACCATTTCCTTGTGAGCAAGCCTAAATCCGGCCACATTCCGGTTATTGGCGTATACAGACCTGTATTGCTGAGTATACTCTTTGGTCTTTCGTGTGCGCATCGTGTAATGTTCAATCAACTTTTGCAGATGCTTTTCCTGCCTAAGTGAAAGTGAATTATGGGCTTGTACATTTATTTTTTGATAGGGAACAAATGCTTTCGATTTTTTTCTGTCTGGCAAAACAGCTGACACGGAAGCCTGTACGGGGGAAACAGAAGTAACTGTGGCAGCTACCTCCTTCATCGCGGATGTCTGAGGTTCGACAGCAGTTTGTAGTGAAAGCGATTCAGGCATTGCCACTGGTGCAAGCCGAGATTGACACAGTATTTCCATCTGCTGCGACATGAGTTGAAGTTGCATTTCTAAAATTCGTTCTCTCCCCGCAAATACATCCTTATTTGATAGCTTGCTTTCTTGTGGTGCGGGGCCTTCTATAGGGATAGTAGATTTTTGACTCCAGCCCGACAAAACGGAAGGTACCGAAGAAGTGATACTAGACGACACAGCCAGCTGATGCTCCTCCGAATTCTGGAACAATTCTTCAGAGGTCGAGGCTATCCTATCAGCAATATAGTTTGTCAGCAACTCCAGCGTAGTCAGTGATTCAAAAAACTCGTTCATCGGGATATCCAAGCCAAACGTACTTTTAATGCTGTGTCTAACCTGAGACAGAAGAATAGAGTCTAAACCAAGTTCTAAAAAATGTTTTTGCGGCTCTAATTCGTCTGGACTGAGTTGGGATACACTTTCGATTATTTTTGACAGTTTATTAGTAATCGTAGATTTTTGGGGATTGGAAGCAGATTCCGTCGAAAAATACTCATTCACCATCTTTTCAGACTCCTTTACTATGGGGTATTCAAGGAATTAATTTTATCCTTTCCAACTGTGACGCTAGCCTAAAAAGCACGATATAACCTAGCTAGGGGTACAAGATAAAGTTCTCATAGGAAGGTAAATATGAACGGTCCACTGTATAAGGAACCATCCTTATACTAATAAAATATAATTATCCATCTGGTAAAACGAGGATCTAATTTGTTTTATTAAACCATTAATGGCTAAATTCTTTTATTCAACTTATTATGCAGGATATAGTTTTTTTCCAGTATTGATTCTTAAAAACTCAAATATTTTCTTTTACTCGCTGACATGCGTCCTCATAAAGTTTAAAAGTTATGATACTCAAAGCTTAAATTAAAGACACAATTTAAAAGTAAATGTTAGAATTCATCATCTAATTTATGACAATTTAATTCGATGAAGCTATACGCATTGTAAGAATTCACGATGACGAATAAAGTTATGTCTGCGCTAGTAAGCTTGAATACGGTTGCTCTGCCCTTTACGAGCAATTACAACCACTTGCAAAATATGACCTTTGTTGACACCTGTCGATTCAACGCAGCCTCACGGCCCACTTTCGATTTTCTTCCTCTCCGACTGGCTTTTTCATAACTGATACCCACACTACTAAAAATGCCAAGTCCTAAAAATAGAACCTGACATTTTATCAAATTTGGAGGGTAAAGACGCCGAAGTGCACTTTACTCAATTTTCCGGCAACATCAATACGGGATTGGACAGTTCACTTAACTTCTCTCATTAATATACGTTCGCGTATCAAGATGGAAGTCACTTCGTTTCTTGACATTAAGCGAACCAGAACTGCCTTTGATCCGGGGTTAGTGGGATGACCGTTTCATCCACGTCCACTGTCGATACTTCTGAAGGGTCGGCTATAGACACACTTTGCTTACCTGGACCTGGGCCTTTCCCGTTCGGGGTCAGATCAGGCAAGAATCCCCCTTTACGCAGCTCATCTACACTGTCCTTGACAGCTTGTATGATCCGCGCAATATCTTCCTCTGTATGAGCGGTCGACAAGAAGCAGTTCCGCCCTTCCCAGATGTAAATACCCTTTTCCAGCATGTGATAGAAGAAAAGCTCCAGATCACCCTTGAGTACGAAGCGAAATAGTGAACCAAAGTGAACAATCTTCATGGGTATCTGCTCATGGGTAAAGTAACTATTTAACTCTGCTGCCAACGCTGAAGTACGGCTGTTCAACTGATTTTGCAGCTGCTCGCCGTGGTTTTCCAAATAATTCAACACTGCTAGGGATGCCGCCATCGCCAGCGGATGATGACAGAACGTACCGGCTACAAAGGTTCGCCGATGCTCATTCTGAGGATAGGAATTATCTCCGAAGCTCCAGGTGCCTCCGTCAATCCCATCCATAAAGGCGGCTTTCCCTGCTACGATACCGATCGGCATCCCGCCGCCAATAATTTTACCGTAGGTCACAAGGTCAGCCTGTACACCAAACCACGCTTGAGCGCCTCCCGGTTGAATTCGGAAGCCTGTAATCACTTCATCAAAAATAAAAGCTGTACCGGATTGCTCCGTGATTTGACGAACCTCCTGCAAAAAGGCCTTCGGCTGAAAATCGGGACGACGGCTTTGCACTGGTTCCACTAGCACAGCAGCCAGCTCCTGCCCATGTGTACGTATATAATCCAACGATTCGTCTGTTCCATAATTGAGTACAACGATATCATCCACCATGTGCTGCAAGATACCAGGCGCCAGAGGTGTGGAATGCTCCTTATTATTGCCTGCACTACCCAACGCAAGCACACCATCATACGTACCGTGATAGGAGCCAGCAAAAATGGCTACTTTGGCTCGTCCAGTGGCAGCACGCGCCAAACGGAGGGCAACCATAACCGCCTCGGTGCCGGAATTGTACAAAGCGATCCGTTCTACACCGGTCAGCTTGCAAATCTTCTCGGCGACTTGTCCTGCCATGTTGGACATAGGTCCGACACACATGCCGTTCTTTAGCTCTGCCTCAATTTTTTCACGAATAAAGGCTGGATTGTGTCCAAACAGATTAACACCAAAGCCCATGGTCAAATCTACATATTCATTCCCATCCAAATCCCAAATTTTGGACCCGTCTGCACGTTGAGAAACAATTTGATAGACCATTTCCTTCAAAATAGGCCGGAATCCGGCTACATTACGGTTATTCGCGTAGACAGACCGATACTGCTGAGTGTACTGCTTGGTGCTTCGCGTCCGAGCAGTATAGCGCTCAATCAGCTCTTGCAGATGTTGTTCTTGGCGGTGTGAAAGCAATTCATGAGCTTTGACCTCCAGCTTTTTATAAGGTGTAAACGGTTTTGCTTCATGGCCTGCCTTCTTCGGAACAGCTAGTACAGGTGGAACAGTCGCTAATGCAGTTGCAACTTCCTGTTTGGTTTCAAAGCTCTCTGCGCTTCCTCTATTTGCTGACGACAAATCCCTTTCCGGTTGAAATGATTGGGAAACGGATGTCGGAGGAGTCGGTTGAGTTTGGAGCACATCAAGCTGCTGTGACATCACGTGCAGCTGCTGCTGCAAAATCTGCTCGATACCAGCAGAAGTCGCTATAACTGATGTGCTTTGAAATGGGTCTTGCCCGGACGTGACTATTCCATGAGGCGATGTACCAATTGCGCTGGAATCCTGCCCTGTCCAGGTTGATACTGTAGTAGCATCTACTCGATTAAGGGGTATTTTCGGTTGGATTTCCACAGCACCAACTGCTGCCTCGTCAGAAACGGAAATACTCACCTGTTCTGCGACGTAGCTAGTCAACAGTTCGAGCGTGGTCAGCGATTCAAAAAATTCATTCATTGGGACATCCAGGTCGAATGTATCCTTGATGCTGTGGCGGACCTGGGACAAATTAATGGAGTCCAGCCCTAGTTCTAGAAAATGTGTTTGCGGTTCCAGTTCCTCAAGACTAAGTTGTGACACATTACCGATCATTTTCGCTAATTTTTTTCCAATGGAAGATTTATACTGTTCAGTAAACGACGCTGACGTCGAATACTCATTCCCCATAGTTTCAAACTCCCTTACTATTGTATTTTTATAAACGGGTGCAGTCTGCTCCGCTCGAACCTGTTCTGGAACATGAATCCAGCACCTTTTCCTTTCAAACGGATACGTAGGCAGAGAAATCCTTTTGTACGGGTGACCTGCGTATAGCGTGTCCCAATCTATTTGTGCGCCCTGTACGTACTTCACTGCTACTTGCTCTAGTGCTTGCAAAGTGTCCGAGCTTCCGACGGCTGTTTCTGTACCACTACTGCTATCTACTTTTCCAATGTATACACCTTCAATGGCCTTGCCCTGCTCATAAAGCTGAAGTAATTTCGCTTTCAGAGCCTCCGCTCCTTCGGCTATCACAGCCACTCGGTATGTTAAGTGGCTTCTGCCCGTGTTAGCCGTATAGCAGACATCCTCCATCGGCAATTCTTCCTCACGTTCAAAGCGATCCACGTACCGTGCAATCAACTCACTTAAAGCTCCTTCAGTTCGCGCCGACAGTGTCAGTAGCAATGGCGATGATCCATTTTTTCGGTCGGTGGTTTCTTGGTCCGCACTCTTTTTCGCTATATATTCTTCCAGCACCACGTGGCAGTTTGTCCCGCTGAAGCCAAAGGAACTCACCCCGCATCTTCTCGGAAATCCGTCTGTCTTCCATTCCCTCAGTCTAGTGTTGGCATACAGCGGAGATTCTTCAAAATGGATGTTCCGGTTGGGTGTGCGAAAATGAACGAGCGGTGCAATCTGTTGATGCTTCATCGACAGCACGCATTTGATCAATCCCGCAATCCCAGCAGCTTCGTATAAATGCCCAATATTCGTTTTGACCGTGCTTATCGCCACAAACTGCTTGCGCTGTGTAAATCTACGGAATGCCTGGGTAATGCCCTTAATTTCAACGGGGTCACCCAACTTGGTGCCAGTACCATGGGCTTCAATATAGCTTACCGTCTCGGGATCGATCCGTGCATCACGCCACGCCTGCGAAATGACTTCTGATTGAGCCAGCGCATTGGGCGCGGAAATTCCAATCGTACTGCCGTCCTGATTAATCGCGCTTCCTTTAATCACACCCAGAATGTGATCTCCGTCTTTTTCCGCTTGGCGGAGCGGCTTTAAGAGAACGGCTCCAACGCCTTCGCCCCAGCCTGTACCGTCCGACTGATCGTCGAATGCTCGTGCCCGGTCATCGGAGGATTCCATGCCAATGCCAGCTTTCAACGGCAGCAAAATGGTCTTCACTCCACCGGCCAAAGCCATCTCACAGTCTCCATTCAAAATCGACTTACACGCCAGATGTACCGCTACGAGTGACGAGGAGCATGCCGTATCAATGGTCAGTGCTGGGCCTTTTAAATCAAGCAAATACGCAATCCGACTGGAGATAACGGACGGAAGATTGCCTATGCCAAAGTTTGGAAGCGCTCCTGGCTCCACTTCGGACAACAATCGTTCATATTCAAAGCTGGTTTTGGAGAATCCAACATACACCCCTACCTTTTTCCCCGACAGCTGTTTTCCTCCATAGCCTGCATCCTCAATCGTGCTCCAAGCAGTTTGCAGAAATAAACGTTGATTCGGGTCCATCAGAGAAGCTTCCCGTGGAGTCAGCTTGAAGAAGGTGTAGTCAAATTTGTCCACTTCGTCCAGATAGCCACCTTCGGCGATTTGCATGTTTCGGCCTTCCATATTCAGACGGGAAATAAAAGCTTCGGCATCCTTTTTTCTTTCATCGCTATATGGACTGATATGATCTGTACCGGAAGCTACATTCGCCCAAAACTGCTCCAGTGTATCCGCATGAGGAAACTTACCGGACATGCCAATGATAGCAATATCCAGGTCCTCTACCTCCTCTTTGGATTCCAATTGCGGTGCTGTGTTCACCTTATGACCTAAGCCCTGACTGGATATATATCCAGCTAGCTTGGCGATAGTCGGATAAGAGAAAAAGTCCGTTACCTCAATATGAATCCCGAGCTGTTCCTCTAATTGGTCCACGATCTGAACGAGTTGTAAGGAAGTTACGCCGATATCAAAGTAGCTGTCTTCCGTCCCAATTGACTGTACATTTAAAATAGCTTGGCAAATCCCAATCAGTTTTTGCTCGATCTCACCTTGAGGTACAGGGGCATCGTTCGCTTCCTGTATATTTCGAGCGGCCTCGGTTAGGGATGCCAAAACTACATCAAATTCTCCCTGCTCGTAGCTCTGAGCCAGCTTGTAGCGCTGAACCTTTCCACTAGTAGTTTTGGGAATACGGCGAATTGGAACTACATCTTGAATATGCCAGCCTCCCCGATAATTCAAATGGCTTTTCAGCCTTTGGACTGTTGGCAAAAATAACTCTATTTTTTTCGTGTGCATCACAAAAACAACAATACGATCCTGTCTAGTTTGTGCATCATGTACACCGCAGACAGCTACTTTCCCCAGATCCACCCCGTCCAGTTCCTCTGCAATCCTTTCGATATCATGCGGATAAATGTTCTGGCCGTTCACGAAAATAATATCCTTGGCTCTGCCTGTAATCACCAGTCGTCCGTTTCTCATAAAACCCAAATCTCCGGTAATGAGCCAGCCATCCTCTGTCTTGACCTTTGTGGTAGCCTCAGGATTGTTATAGTACCCGGCAGTCACATTTTTGCCGCAAATTTGGGTGTATCCGATTACATCGTCCTTTAGTACCTGATTTTGCTCATCACAAATGCGAACAGAGGTGCTGGCCATGGGGTAGCCCAAATCCGCAAACGTAAGACAACGCTTATCGGATGAATCTACTTCTTCTATAGGTTCACCTACATGTAGCTGCTGCCGATTTAAATGAATAGTAACAAAATTATCTTTATCCAAAGGTGGAGTGGAGACACCTACGCTGGCCTCTGCCAAGCCGTATACAGGATACATGATATTTTTTTTTAATCCATGTACACTCATGGCTTCCATAAATACATGGCAAAGCTCCACCGATATGGGCTCAGCCCCATTTAAAATCATGCGAACACTTGACAAATCCCAGTTATCCGCTGTTTTGGATTTATATTGATCAAGGAAAAATTTATAACCGAAGTTAGGAGAACAGATTTGAGTCACCTTATGCTCCGACACCTTTTTTAGCCATAATGAAGGACGTCTTATAAAAAGAGCTGTTGGCATAATGAGCTGCTTGGCATGGGCGATGATACAGGTTAAATGAAAAGCGATCAATCCCAAATCATGTGTGAGTGGCATCCAGCCCAGATACGCATCACTTGAAGTCATTCCCGTTTGACTGGCGATATCCCGAATATTGTATACGAGATTCTCATGCGTCAGCATGACTCCCTTGGGATCACCTGTCGAACCAGAGGAAAATTGAATAAACGCCAAATCCTCCGGTCTGGATTGATGAATGGTCCCTTTGTTCTGATCGGAATAATCAAAATCATGGCTAGAAAAGGTCGCTTCTTTCACAGAATCAAAGAAATCCAGCATCTCATGCTGATGAGAATACTTTTCTAACTGCTCTAATACTTTATGATCCGCAATCATGTAAGGGCAAGTAAGGGTACTCCAGATTTTAAATAGCTTCATTTTATGTTCATCATTATTCCCGATACTTACAGGTACGGGGACGATTCCGCCGAGCAGACAGCCCCAAAACACATTCACAAAGGTATGATTGTCTTCAATTTGCATAATTAGCTTATTGCCAGGCTGTACTCCTTTTTCCTGCAATTGATGAAGTACCTGCAGTGCTTGCTCCAGAAGCTGACTGTAGCTTACATACTCCTCCTGTGTATCACCCGAAATGAAAATAATTCCATTTTCAGCTCTACTGGCTCGGTCCTGAATGATTTCAATTAAAGTTTGAAACTGCTCCATCCTGATCCCTCCTCAAAAGGTCTAAAACTTCCTCCTGCTCTCCTGCAGATACTTGTTTGGTTTGCAATATCAGGCGAATACACTCCAGCGCTTCGCGTCTTAGTTCATAAGCAGAAGAAGATTTGCCCGATTCTATGCTTTTGAGTAACTCCTCCAACCTGTGAATAGGTAAAATAACCCCCTTTTGATACTCATCCTCATTCCAATTGGCATTGGGTGTAGACACCGCCAGCGCCAACGGTTTGACCAACCAATCACGGATCGAAAAACGACGTTCCAGCTCAATCCGATCCAAGTCTCTGTCCAAGGAAAGCACCTCAAAAGCGATGTTTGTTTCCTTTGCCAAGTTTTTCAGCACCGTTCGCGGTCCTAATTCAATTCCCTGCTTCACCCCATGTTTCTCCATATACTGCATCGTTTGTATCCACCGCACTGGATGGATCATTTGCAAATGCAAACCTTGACGAATGCTGTTGGCATCCGTATATGGCAGTGCTGTAACATTAGAAATGACAGGCCACAGCGGTTCATGAAACGTATATTTTTGCAATTCCAATGCTAATCGGTCAGCAGCATGCTGCATAAGCGGGCTGTGAAAAGGGCCGCTTACCTGCAAACGGGTAATTTGGAACCCACGTTGCTCTAATTGTCCCGCCACCGCAGCAACAGAGGCATGATGACCAGAAACGACGTATTGATAGGAGGAGTTATAACAAGCGATGGAAATAGGCTGACTGGTTACGTCATAGTGATCGCACAGCTCTTCTAGCAGATTTAAATCAGCCCCTCGAACAGCAATCATGCAACCCACTCCGGCCTCTGAAGCTTCTTCCATAAAGCGTCCCCGTTCTTGTACCACCCGCAAAGCATCGCCAAACGATAAGACTCCGCTGCTTACCAATGCAGAATACTCACCCAAACTATGCCCTGCAGAAAATTCGGGAATAATCCCAACATCGTGCATGTAACGTCTGAATGCGATTACACTAATTGTGAGTAGTGCAGGCTGGGTGTAGGATGTTCTGGATAATTGGGAGATGGGTCCTTTCATACATAAAGTTTTCAAATCATACCCCAAAATATCAGCAGCCTCTTCAAAAATGTGACCTGCCTCTGAAAAACCGTCATGCCATGCCGCTCCCATCCCGACATACTGAGATCCTTGTCCCGAAAAAAGCAAAGTCATGCGATTCATGTCCAACCCCTTTCCTCACCATAAAAAAGCGGTAAAACAAATGTTTTATGGGATTCAGATGTTCACATTCCTATGTATTTAAGATAGATACAGCAAAAACAACAAATTGTCTTGCCACAAACAAACAGTAATCGACATGTTAAAGTAAATCGTTTTTGAGTTTCATGATGTAATCAGAAATAAAAGTGTGTAAGTAGACTTGGAAGTGTAAAAAAATGGAGTGTGCTGGAAGTTCAGAGTTGATACTTAGAAACTTCAGCATCATAGATGAGTGTAAGAAATAGATTAAGGCTATTAATTTATTATAAACATTAAAATGAATTAAAGTACAGTGATATATACTACATATATTTTATAAACCAAAAGAATATCCTCTTTTGTTTAAAAAAAGGAATTGTTTTCAGCTTTTTAATGAATTTACATGAAAATTTCGTATTCTAAACTATTGACTCGCATCTATCGTTAAAACAAAAAAAGCCGCCAATTTGGCGACTTATTATACATAGTTGTTGTCCTTCGACAGTAATCGACGGTTAGGCGTCGTCATAGATACGTTACTAAATAAGTAGAAAACTCCAAAGCGCTTTATCTCCTTATGCAGTTTCCTTGATGGCTACAATGTGCAAGCGGCTAGTGTCGATTCTCCACTGACTTGGTTGTGGCTTCGTACAAACGCTGTAAAAGGGTAACAGCTTCAGCCCGTGTGACTTGCGCTTTGGGGCGAAGGTATCCTTCATTAGCGGTAAGGACCCCCATCTTGGTTAGGGTGTAGAATGCTTCTGCCTTTTGATCCTGGGAATCGCCATCATAGGAGTACTCTTCTCCAGTCTTGTCGATGTACAGCACCGGATAGTAGGCCGAGAAATTGTCATTGTAATTGGCCTGACGAACTTTCATATCCTTGTACTGCGCAGCTGCGGAAATCACTTCCTCAATCTCAGGATGAAGCGTCTGATTGGTATAATCCGTCCGAAGAGAGGCAATCATCATCACATCCCAGCGGGTCAATGGTTTGTCAGGCTTGACATAGAATTGATAGTTTGGATATTTCCCCCCAACACTTTCAGCATACGGCCAAACATAGTCCCCGTTGAATATTGCGGCAAAATCTTTATTCGCCCAGTGTTTACGCGCATCCACAAAGTCGGAAGATTTGCCGGAAGAATGATCGATTTCTGGAAAAAGCTTGTGAAACATATGTACAAATTCCGCTTTCGTTATAGTTTTGCTTGGCTTGAAGGTCCCATCTGCATAGCCCTTGACAACGCCCTTGTCGACCATGGAACGAATCGATTCGGCAGCCCATTCATATTTTGTTCCTTCCACATCTGAAAACGTGTTTGCCGCGAATGCAGATTGACCGAAAAACAGTGTCGTCGCAACCAACGGGGTGATAAGCCATTTCTTTTTCAACATCTCTTTCCACTTCCTTTAGGTAAAATTTATGTATAAAATAGTTCTCTAGACTCAATTTTATATCGGCATTTCAAAAGAAAATGATGATATTAGAGAGAAAAAAAGTACTGTTAAACAGTATTTTGGAATATCGACAATCAGTGTTTGAAAAATGCCATGGATACAAGTTCTAAAGCTTCTTCATATTCGGGTAGCCCGTCGGGAATTGAGAAAGCTTGTGGAGGCCTTAATGGGCCGATTTCTCCTGTATTACTCTTCCGACCTAAGCCTGTAAGTTCGACCCTGGCATCGATTAACCACTTCATGTAATCTGCCCACTAGTTAAAAAAACAGCCGAGCGCTCGGCTGTTTTTGATAGCGTTGAACTATCGTTTTTAATTAGCACGTGCATAATCGTTGTTACACTGAAGCCATTCATACCAAGCTTTCGAGAAGCATCTCATTTCTCTTACCGATTCAACGTAAACATTTGGCGACTGTTCCCATAATTTCCGCCACCAATCGCATGTATGCCACTGATTATCAACCTCACTAAGTGACAAGAACGGCTGCAGTTCCACGGGTATAACCCCATCAAACTCCATCTTTACCCCTGGCATTGCTATAGCCAATTTACCTCCTTCTTTAACTAGCGGCGCAAGATGGTCATCTAAGTACTGCTCATTCGCTCCAAAATATTGATACGCATCTACACTTATAACTGCATCAAAGTATTGTTCCGCAAAAGGCAAGTGGCAGGCATCTGCATGGATGGGGATAATTTGGCTTTCCAAACTAAACTCTCTGAATCTTCTATAGTTTTCAGTTGCACTAATCCATAAATCGACAGCAAACACGGTTATGCCAAACTTTTGCGCCAAATAGATAGAAGTAAGTCCGGTCCCACAGCCCAAATCCAGCACTCGCATTCCTTTCTGCAAAGGCAAATTTTTCGATAGCTCCTCGAGCATGATAATCGAACTAGGCCCCATTAAATTTGCTCTTATGAAATCTATGTCATCTAGATCTCGACGGATCATTTCTGCTGACCCCCTCCTACTTTCTTCATTTCATATTTCCAATAAAGCAATTCTTCATCTTTGTGATCAATTTGAAATCCTAACTTCAATAACAAATTCTTAGAGCTGATATTGTCAGGTACGCATCTTGCCGTTACGATTTGGACCTCTTCATGATTTAAGGACCACTCTATTAATTTTTGAGCGGCTTCATAGCAATAGCCTTTGCGGCGATGGCTTTCATTCGTTGCAAAACCGATCTCAATCATACCGTTCTGATCAGGATCTCCTAAAAAACCAATCCCTCCAACAATTTCTTGGGTATCCTTCTCCACAATGATCCAAGAGTCAAAACCTCTAGTGCCATTATTTTTTATCAAAAGTTCTCGAAAATAAGGTAAAGCTTCAAAGAAATCAGGACCCGGCCATTCATCACTGGTTTTATAACCCAAAGCTTCAATAGCACCTATATCACGTTGGGCTGCTGCTTCGATTAAATTAAGATCAAGTGTTTTTAATATAAGCCGATTCGTTTGAAGTTTCATGTATTGTCCACCTTTCTATTTACTTAGATTGAATCTTTCATTCAAGAAGTCTGGATGTATTTGACCAAATTGGAGTAATTCCCTTCTATCCCCCTTTGCTAAAAATTAGAAAAGGGCAGGAATGAACATACGTCATTCCTACCCTCATATCACCTGCTATTTGAGCCATAAAAAAAATCCGCGCTGAACCAGCACGGATTGGACTCATTATAACAGGTATCCCTAAGGATCTGGTAATATCCGTTGTTCTTAACTAATTCCGAAGCTTTCAAATCCCACCCGTAATACAAAAATTGGGCAGACGAATAGTAGGTGCATGAAAACCTCTTTTTATGGAATTGGATTAGTAAAGAACAGCTCCAGACAAAAAAATCTCTCCTTAGTGAATTACCCTTATTATACCAGGGCCAATTTTATCTGCCAACCTTTCACATGTTACAAAAGCGTTTCATTAGGACTATCCTGCTGGTTAGCTTAAAAGCAACCGAGTGATCGGCTGCTGTGGTAGCAGCAATTGCATCATGACCCTACAGGCCTTTTCCCCCTATAGCACGCAGTTTAATGGGCTCCGCTCCGATAATCAACGGTCGGCCGCGTTGTATCGACGCCAGTACCTCTTCGTTCTTAAGACTGGCTGCATGGGCATCTGCATCTTTCCACAGTTCGGTCACATACACCGCATTCGGGTCGTCGTCTGACACATTGACTATATACAAATAGCAGTCATTATTCGACTTCAACAGATCGGCCGCTTCTAGCAAGATGTCTGCAAGAGCGTCCCTTTGCCCTGGACGTGCCGTCAACTTTCCATACATAGCAAAATGGTTCATGATCCTCATCCTACCCTCGAGTAATGTTTGACTTCATCTTATCATAATGTTCCGCAATGTCAGCGCTAATTTCAGCAAGCTTCTCCACAAGCGCTAAAAAATAGTCGGTACCATTCCCCCATCCATACGGATTGGAGAACCTTTAAATGCAGATGCATAAGGACTACATACAAATGTAGCTAGTCTACCTATTTCAATAGGCTTGATAAATCGCTGTATTTCAGATTGAGGCAGGTTGGTAACCATAAAATCCTTCTCTTTTTCTAAAAAAGTCATATCTTCATGAGGATACATACTCTCAATGATTTGGTGCACATTCTCCGAGAGTGTTGGTCCTGGCATGATCGTATTGACTGTAACTTCTGTTCCTATTGTTAATTTAGATAAGCTTTTTGACAATGATAACAACATAGATTTTGTCATACAATACTGAGGCATTTGTCCTGAAGGCATAATTGCTTCTTCACTCGCAATAAAAATAATGCGGCCATAATCATTTTTCAACATTTTAGGTAAATAAAATTTTGATAATCCATTTGCAGCAAGAACGTTAGTGCGGAAGTATTTTTCCCATACTTCATCGTCTACGTCCTCATATTGCATAATTTCATAAATACCCGTATTGTTAACTAAAATATCAATATTGGGGTATTTTTCGAATAAAGCATCTCTTTGTCCAATATCCACAATATCGGCTGTGGCATTTTGAGGAGAGGTAGCTGGGAAATCTGACTTAATTTCATTTACAGTTCGTTCTACCTCTTCATAATTTCGTCCATTAATTAGTACATTAACACCTTCTTTGGCTAGTTCAATGGCAATTGCTTTACCTATACCTTTCGTTGATCCTGTAACTAAAGCTGTTTTATGGTTTAATCCCATATCCATAATACACTTCTCCTTTTTAAAACAGTCTTGTGCTCCGGATAGTGATTATATTATCTTGTCTGGATTGTCCAGTAACTAGTATAATGCGCCAAAGTTCTTGTTTAACACGCCAAATGACAAAACTCATTAGGAATTGAATCAATGAATAGTCGGCAGTCCTAGCGTGCTCCTGATATCGAGTTTGTACCTAGATGTTCAGTCCGCCAATTTGAAGGTGTATCACCCTCCCATAGGCGGAAGGCGCGGTAAAACGAGTTCTGGTCTTCATATCCAATCAAGAATGCCACCTCTTTAATATCAAGCGAGGGGTCTACCAAGTACTTTCGTGCCTGCTCATGTCTAGCTTGTGTCAACAGAAGCTTGAAGCTCGTGTTTTCGTCAGTAAGCCGGCGCTGCAAGGTACGATCGCTCATACCGAGCTCCTTCGCCACAGCCTGAATGTCGGGGCGCCCTCCTGTAAGGCTACGTTTCATGATCCATTTGACCATCTCGGTAATTGAGCGGTTGCGCTGCTGTTCATCCAACGATCGGTCCAGAACAGGAGTCAGGATTTCCAGCAACTCTTCGTTGTACGAGACAAAGGGGCGGTCCAGATCTCTTCGATGCAGCGTCAATCGGTTACGTTTTGCACCAATCCGGATACGACAGCCGAAGTAAGCTTCAAGCGCCTGTACATCGCCCATGGAGTGCGAAAATTCAACAAGCTGCGCGGTCAAAGGTTGACCTGTGCCCCGGCGTCCAATCTCCAGAAGACAAGCCAGCGTGATACCAACCAGCATCGGCGGACCAGATTGCTCGGGAGATAGCCATTCCAGATCAATTGTGCAGTGCTCGCCCTCCTCAGTGATATGTAGGCTTTCAGGGGGACACAGTTGTTTGTACCGAGCCATTCGGTTTAGAGCGTCGCGGTAGTCCCGAGCGTGGTAAGTCGCTAAGACGGTCGGTGGGTACTTCGCTGTATCAAAGACGGTCGCAAGCTTGATGATTCCTTGGGCAGTGTCACCAATGAGATCAGAATATGCCTGCCAGATCGCGAAATATTGGGCGGTGGTGACTACTGGTTCAGTAACAATGGTGATCGGCAATCGTGCTTTGCGAGCGACGTCGTGAGCGCCAAACCCTAATTGACATAATCCTGCCCACAATCCTGGCGGGATATTAATACGGTCAGAGGTATGAGACTTCATACATATGGGCCTCCTTTATATACTTACATATTCATTAGTTTTGGTTGCAATGGGGTCCCTCTTAAGTACACATAAGAATACTCTTAAGTACGTTAAGGTGTCTACATTAACGTAATAAGCTGCGGCAAATGTTACATCTTCTTGGTATCTGTGCTACTTTAACACCAAAAAAACACACCCATATGTTTATGAGTGTGTTTTTAAAACCTCAAACCACCGACACTCCTAGGAATGTCATTCCCTCCATGCTTCTTATATTTAAAAATTAAGGCTTCAAGAAAGGCCCGTTTTCACCGATCTTACCAGGAGCAGGATTACCCGGGAGATCAAGTACATATACCCTTAAGTTTCCTTTGCCCGAAACTGCCAGATTGAGCGTCCCATTCGTGACCTCTTTGACGTCTCCGGTAATAGCATCTTTATAAGTGCCGTTAGGAATATTCCGAAAAACAGCTGATTCACTAACAGTAACTAAAGCATAACTGTCTATGCCTTTTGATGAATCCGTATAACGTCGCTTGTACGCCATTTGTCCGCTTACATCCTTTGTAGAATACTGTCCTTTCTGCAAGGCAGGAATACTTCTTCGAATTTGATTCAGTCGCTGAATGTGCTTTACAAGTGGGTGCTGCAGGGTTTGAGCAACCGAACCTGAAGCAGAAGCTACCTGTCCGAAATCGGAGGCTACTACTGTACCTTCAATATGATCTCCATAGTAAGCACGTCCTGTGGTTGCTAATGGACACGTTGGACCACAGTCGATTGGCTTGCCTGCCTGAAATTCGATTTCTGAGCCGTAATACAATGTTGGAATTCCACGGAAAGTCCACATTAAACTCATATTCTCAGCCCATGCAGCCGTGCCCCCCGTATACCGGGTCGATGATTTGTTAGGTCCATAATCATGGCTATCTACATACACTACGTTATAGGTCGCATCGTTATAACTGTCATCCGAATCCTTGCCATTCCAAAATGCGTTATTCGCATCACTAAAATTCATATGCATCCTCATATCAATTACATTCATCCCGGAGGATTGCGAATGGTCCGGTTCATGATACAAATTCCCTTTGAGGAATGCATTATCAGATAAAGGCTGATTGGCTGTACCAAGATTATTTTCGTGTTGATATTGTTCCAACGCAGCTACTTCATCATTGGTGCTGTACTCTTTGCGCTCCTTCCAAGTGAAGAATTGAGCCGAATGATTCACAGAACCTCGGTTCCATTTATCGTTAACGAAAGCACCTACTTCACCGAACATATAGAAATTACGTCCTTTTTCACCAAACTTCTCAATCGCCCGCTCCTGCGCTGCAGGAAGAAAATGACGGTTCCAGGTAACGCGTGGAATGTGCACAGCGGTGTCTATCCTAAACCCGTCTACACCCATATCTATAAATCGATTGTACGCTTCAATTAAATAATCTTGGACAGGCTTCGACTCTGTATTAAAGTCAGCCAGATCCTCATGCAGCCAACAACTCCGTGAATCTTCCCCTTCCCAATTGCCGATCCAGCAACTGTGATAGTACTGTGAAGGAAACATGCCAGAGGTGGGGTTGGGCCATTGGCAATTGTAGGTTTTTGAGTTCATTGGGATTCCCCAATTCCGGCAGGTGTTGCCCTCCGGTTCCTTCGTTGACCATAGGTCACCGTTATACGGCTTGCCTGCGTCATTCTGCTGAAGGCCATCGTACTCGATTCCTTCTTGAGGTTCGTCATAGTACCAGGTCCACTGATTATCTCGAATACCGAATACTTTTGGCGTGAATAGACCTTTTGCACCCCAGCGGCTAGAGTGATTGTACACAACATCCTGTATAATTTTAATATCTTTGTCGTGTGCAGCATTAATCAAATCCTGGTATGTTGCACCTGGTGACTCTAACCTGGGATCCACTCGAAAAAAATCGTAACCATGATAGCCGTGAAAGTCATAGTCAGATCGATTCAATACAACCGGTGTAATCCAAATCGCTGAGAAGCCAAGAGCCTTGATATAATCCAGTTTATTGATTAACCCTTGAAAATCGCCCCTAAACATTGGATCACTGTTGGCTGCATTGCCGCTTGAAACATGATTCGCACCACCTCGGTTGTTCGAAGGGTCCCCATCATAGAATCTGGCAGTCATCACAAAGTAAATTGAATCTTCACGCATATCTGTTCCGATCGGACTTCCCTTTGAAGCAGGAGGTGATGAAGTTCCTGTTGTTGCACTCACCTCAATACTACTTTCCGAATTGTTGGCTGGTTCTGCTTTATCGTATGCCTTAACTGTATACGTATATGTCGTTTTCGCCTCCAATAATGAATCTTGGAAGGTAGTACGGGTCGTCGTATAGACCTTTTTGCCTTTAGTTCCTCCTGTGCGAGTGATCTCATACCCGCCGATTCCACTTCCACCAACATTATCAACAGAAGGATCCCATTCTAATTGGATTCGTAGTCCATCGGCATTGGCTATCAATAATTGAGGTATAGAAGGTGCTTCTAAATCAATAACCGGAGGGTTACACGGATTCTTAGCTCCGGTTGTTGTGACGATACCGTCTTTGACGGTACTTAAACCAGCAGCTAAATGATAATCAGCGCCTTTATTATTATCCCAGACAGAGCCGTTGTTAAATGCTGCTTTCATCGATGTTTTGGAGCCAAGATCAATAGTTTTTTTGGCCCAATCCAAGCAAGCGTTTTCATTCATGCTGATACCCGGCGGGGATGTCCAGGATGAACCATCGGGAGCATAGTGGATATTTACATCGCTCCAGCCACGGCTTTTCTTAAAATAGTAAACTATTGCTTGGTTGTCTGGAAGGGCTGTCAAATCAAGGTTCTTCGGCAGATTGGCATATGTTGCATCGGAGATATTCTGCTTGATGAGAGAACCGTTGCGATAGAGATCGTAATCTGATACTCTACTACCATTGGAGATGTCTTCGGAGGCTTTCCATGAAAGTTTTACTGATGTACTTGTAACGTTTTTAGGCGATTCATCAGCATTGATCGGCGTAACAACACTTACTGATGTTAATACAAGTATCCCCGTGATCATGAGTAAAAATAAGCGTTTCCAAGATCTTCGTTTATAACTCCTCATTCTCTACGTCCCTTCATCTATATTCTTCTGGTCGCACAGTACAATAAACGATCTCTCCCTTCCTCTTTCTCATACAAATGATTATGCTAGCACTTTCATGGATTATTTTATGTTTTTATGGAAGAATTTAGAGTGGAATATGTTGATTTATAAGGAGGAAATAACGGATTTTATGTAAAACATCTTTTTCTTTTTCGTGTAAATTAAACCTATTCAAAATCTCAGCAACTTAAAAATGATCAAGCAATAGAATTCGGTTGTGGAGCGATACCCGCTTGTGTTTTATGGTGGGCAAAATTATTTTGCTCACCATTTCAAAGGTTTCTGATTACTTAAATGCATCCCAAAATTTCATTAAATAAATCTGTTTGGTTCTCTCCAGGCTCCTATATATCTCTCTTATGACGGATCGAAAATAAAGCAGCAGATCTAAATAGTTCTTCGAATCACGCTTTTGGTTGCCCCCGCCTCAAAAATCGTCTCAATCAGCACCAATACACGGTGTACTTCTTCGCTTTTGATTGCAATCTCCGCTTTTCCTTCGATGGTGGAGACAAAATTTTCATAAAAGCTTTCTGCAGCAGCAGGTATTTTCTCAATCGGGAACTTAAGGGTGGATTCCTCAGATGGCGGCGCCATCGTTTTCGTCAATCCTTGACCTGCTTGAATCGGCTTGGGTTCCACGTGAGCGACATCTGGATTTCGGGTGACGATCTCTCCGCTCAAATCCCAATCCCTAATCACTGCGGTTCCTTCGGTTCCTTTAATATACCAGCGCGGCAGCTTTACGTAATTGGTTGTACCCACTTCAATGACTGCTGTCAGGCCGTCCTTGAACTCAATAAAGCTGGTAAAGCCGTCATCCACTTCAGTCCCCAAAATATAGCTTAGGGTAGCAGCTACGCTTTCTATTTTGCTGTCCGTAATCTGAAGCAGCTGGTCCAATAGATGTACTCCCCAATCCAGCAGCATTCCTCCTCCATACGCCTTTAGTTGCCGCCAGTCACCTGGAATCCCATTAGCCCCCTGAACTCGCGATTCCAGCTGGAAAAGCTCGCCTACGGTCTTATTGCCAATTATATCTTTGATAATTCGGAAGTCTTCATCCCATCGACGGTTTTGATGTACCGTAAACACACGATTTTCTTTCTTCGCCACCTCAACAATATCCAAGAAATCCGCGCTCGTTATCGTAACTGGTTTTTCGCAAATGACATGTTTTCCAGCTTGTAGCGCCTGGATCGCGATTTCCTTATGAACATCATTAGGTGTTGCTATCAAAACAATATCCACGGCCTGATCGGCCAGAACGGCATCCAGGCTTGCGTAGGTTTTATAGCCAGCAGCCGCAGCCAGTTCCATTCGGTAATCAACAATATCATATACACCGCCAACGGCAAGTTGCTGATTAGATTCGATCAATTGAACATGGTAGCTTCCCATGCCTCCATAACCGATAATGACTACATTGTATATACGATTGCCCATTTTCATCTTCCTCCACTTCTGATTTAAGCCTACCGCATATCAAGCGGTTACCCATGGATCCATAAATTTTAATGTCCTCGTAACTCTCCCTTCACTTCGTCGGATAGCTCTATCATACAAATCTCATGAAAAGCTTTCCTCCTCATTTCTTGCTGTATTATTCCCGAATATTGTCCTGCGGTATTTCAATGGTGATGTTCCTGTCGCTTCCTTAAAGAGATGATGAAACGTCTTTACACTACTGAATCCTGCTGCCTCTGCGACCTCAGTGATCGGATTGTTTTCATTCAACAAAATCCATTTTGCCTTATTCAGTCTGTAATCATTCAAAAATGCTACAAAGGTCATCCCCGTATTCTTCTTAAACAGTCTGGCGAAATAATAGGGACTGAAACCCATATAATCAGCGACATTCTTCAGCGAGATGGTTTCATGATAATGGCATTCCACATACTCAAAAATACGTTCCAGTTTATAAAGGGTGTCCTTTGATTGTGTTAAGGTTCTTTCAGAGATTTCAGAAAGCCTTGGCGTCATGCTTCTCGGCACTTCACGCATAATAAGAGTCAACATCTCAAACAGCTTGGCTTTGATCATATAAGCATGACCTTCGTGGTGGTTGACGTTCTCATCATAAATGCTTTGAATCAGAGGAAGCATTTTAGCTGCTGTTTCTTCTGGCCAGTTCCAGCTTGATTGCTCCATCTCCGTAAATATATATCTAAGAGGGCGTTTCTGATCACTTAATGTGGAAACCTCTTGAAAAAAGCTCAGATCAAATTGAATAACCACCCGTTCGCTGTCGGGAGAAGCCAAAAAATAATGAACATCACCCCCATTTATAAACTGAACTTCACCTTTTTTCATCCGTATCGAAATATCGTTAATTCCCAGATCCAAGGTTCCCTGAGTCACATAAATAATTTCAATTTCTTTATGCCAATGAGGATAGCAAAGCACGTCACCTTTATTAATAAAGCTCCGGAAAGGAAAATGTCGGTCAAGCTCCGGGATTTCCAAATAAAAATTCATTTTGGTAGACTCCTTTTGTTGTAAAGTTCAAAAAAGCCGTACACATGACTATTGATAATGATGCTGCACTGCATTCCTTCTTCTCCTCTTCATTTTTCTCCTTCTCAACTTTCGAATAAAATTCCCTCTCCCTTTTGAATTGTAAGCGTTTAACATTCTTTTTCCTACCCTATCAATCATAGTTGTATTAAGTAAAACCACTGTTAGGTATCCTTACTAACCTAATTTTGCAAACACAAAGTTATGCCTCAATTATGAGCGGTTTGGCGCCCGAAAACAATTTGGGCTGATCTTATTTCTCCCTTCCGCTTGCAGTTTCTTCAGATAACCAAGTTTCGCCTTAACTAGATTAAGCAAATACGTGTAAAATTGTCGAACGATTATTTTTACATTTTTTATATAAAGAGATATATACATTTCCAATAAAAAGGTATAATCTAGTAAAGCAACAGAATCCATATAAAAAATATAGACTTATGGAGGGACGGACCTTGAAGAGACTATTCGCTTTAAGTTGTGCTTTCTATCTGCTAATCGGCATTACTAGTGTGGTGCTTGGAGCATTACTGCCGGTTCTACTGCCTTACTATGGACGGGGGTACAGCGATGGCGGATTATTGTTGTTCCTTCAGTTTTTCGGATTTCTTGTCGGCGTTCTGTTCTCCCCCTTCATGGCTCTACACATCGGTCGCAAGTCTAT
This sequence comes from Paenibacillus sp. FSL P2-0173, assembly GCF_038008045.1. Lineage (NCBI taxonomy): Bacteria > Bacillati > Bacillota > Bacilli > Caryophanales > Paenibacillaceae > Paenibacillus > Paenibacillus sp. FSL P2-0173. The sequence goes on along the minus strand of NZ_JBBOYK010000001.1, from coordinate 36,417 downwards.
GCTGTCCATTGCTCTGGTTAGTATCGTGGCAGGGTATGCCTTCTTGGGTGTACTCCCCTCATGGACCTGGGTTATCGTGATGACCATCTGGGTTGGCTTCGGCTCAGGCATCATTGAGTCGTCCATCGGAGCGTTCACGATTGAGTTCACCGAAGAGCAGAAAGCCGTAGCCATGTCCAAGCTGGATGTCTATTTTGCACTTGGTGCACTGCTCATTCCCGCAGTGGTAAGCCTGTATATCTGGCTTGGAATGTGGTATCTGACCTTCTACACCATCTCCCTTCTGACGTTTATTCTGGGACTGTTCTGGATTACCATGCCTGCTTCCTCCTCTTCCCACCTTATCCAAGCAGATCTCCAAACCTCTGAGCGATCGGTCGAACAAGCCCGGTACTCGGTACAGCACCGTGTGTTACTGGGAATATTCATTGTATTCTTCTTTGTTTACATGGGGCTTGAACTGGGGCTCATGAACTTCCTGCCCTCTATTCTGATCGAGACCCTGCAGATTCGGGAATCCGTAGCCTCGTTGGGTGTTAGCATACTCTGGATTGCGATGATCATCGGCCGCATGTTCTCAGGGAAGATTGCTGAGTCAGCAGGATATATTCCTTTCCTACTGTGGAGCGGAATCGGAACTTTCTGCTTTCTGGTTGCAATGGCGTTTGTATCCAGTCAGTGGGCTACATACCTTCTGATTTTTGGTGCAGGGTTATTCATGTCCGGTCTCTTCTGTATTGCCCTCGTCTATGCGAACCTGCTGATTCCGGGAATGACCGAGAGAACGACCAGCATTCTGATTGCGTCAGGCGGAATTGGCGGAGCAGTTCTTCAATATGTAACAGGCTGGAGCATGAGCGAATGGTCGGTGACGACTACCCTTTGGATTTTGGCGGCTTTCAGCCTAATTTTACTGCTGGCAGTCATTCTCTCGCATCTGTGGAATGGCAGGAGCAGACGGGTAGTTGACTCCCTTGTCCATCAGGGCAAGGAAGGATGAGATTCTTTATTCTTGAGGGAGGTGAGGCCCGCCGCGTTATGTTGTAGCAGGGCAGTACACTTTTTAAAGAATGTACTTAATGAGAATGTATATTCTGATATGGAGGGAAACATCGTGCATACCTTAACCAAAGAACGCTTCAGATACGGAAAAGGCATTACTCTGATTGACGATTCCGGTAAGGAATATTTGGATGGCGTGTCTGGCACCTTCAATCTATCGCTCGGTTATAATCACCCTCATGTCGTCACCAAGGTACAGGAACAAGTCGCCAATCTTGCCCACATGTCCTCATCCTTTACCGAGCCTTACGTCGAGGAAGTCCTGGATCATCTGATCCAGTATACGCCGAACGGCATCGACGCGGGATGGATGAGAGATATTACCGGCTCCACGGCGAACGAATGCGCTGTGAAGCTAGCCCAGAAATATACAGGAGCGCTCGATATAATCAGCCTGTATTTATCCCATCATGGGCAGACCCAGTTCGCAACAGGCATATCCGGCAACGCCTTCCGGCGGAGGAAATTTCCCAACTCGGCTGCAGCAAATTCCCTGCATGTACCTGCTCCCTACTGCTATCGCTGCCCGTTTAATTCTTCGCCTGACAAGTGTGGTTATCAATGCGTCGAAGCCATATCGGATGCCATTGAGTATGCAAGCTCAGGCTCTGTGGCCTGCATGATTATTGAACCCATCTTGGGCAACGGAGGCAATATCATCCCACCTGCAGGATATTTTAAGCGGCTCCGTCAGCTGTGCAACGAGTATGGGCTGATCCTGATCGCTGATGAGGTGCAGACCGGGATTGGGCGGACAGGCTACATGTTCGCAAGTGAGTTGTTGGATATCCAGCCAGATATCATTACTCTCGCCAAGGGTCTCGGCGGCATTGGTGTACCGGTAGCAGCGGTATTAATGCAGTCTCGTCTTAATGTCTTGGAGAAGCACGAGCACTCCTTCACCTCAGGCAGCAATCTAATCTCGGTTACGGCAGCCAAAGCCACGCTGGAGGTTGTATCTGAGCCTGGTTTTCTGGAAGCCGTTCGGTCCAAAGGAAGCCTGCTCGGAACCCTGCTGACGGAGATGGCCGACAAGCACGATTGCATCATCGGTGAGGCTCGCGGCGTCGGATTGATGTGGGGACTGGAAATTGTCGACGAGGATAATGCCCCAGATGCAGTTAAGAGCAATGCGATTATCGACCGCGCTTTTGCCGAACAGCAGCTAATTCTCAGAGGCTCCCGTTACGGTTATGGCAATGTGGTCAAAGTGAGACCTTCCCTCACGGCTACGGAAGATGAGATTGTCGAAATTGTTAAGCGGCTTGACACTGTTCTGACCACCCTACACTAACCATCTGCCTAACAGGCAAAAGGAGGACTATTTATGCTTGCACTGGTATACAAATCAGCTTGGGATGTCGCACTTGAGGAAAGACCTGTCCCGGAGATTAAAAAAGATAACGATGTACTCGTCCGGATCCGGGCGACAGGCGTATGCGGTACGGATTTAGGCATCATCAGTGGCAAATATCATGCCGTGCCGTCCACTATCCTGGGCCACGAATCAGCGGGGGATGTGATCGCTGTAGGATCAGCCGTCAGTTCACTGCAGCCTGGGGACCGTGTGGTGATTGATCCAACATATTACTGCGGTCAATGCGAAATGTGCCGGACAGGAAGACAGAATCATTGCACACATAAAGCCGTAACAGAGACCGGAGTCAGCGCCGACGGTACGTTCACCGATTATTATGTGACTGAGGACCGTTTTTTGTACAAGCTGAAGGATCATATCAGCTACGAAGAAGCGACGCTGACCGAACCGCTGAGCTGTATGCTAACCGGGATCAACCAGATTAACCTGCTGCCGAACTTCACAACCGTTATTCTAGGCGCAGGTCCGATCGGGATTCTGTACAGCTATGCTCTTGCTTCGAAAGGTGTAACTGGTTGCCTCGTTGACATCTCGGAGGAGCGGCTCGCCATAGCGGATTCCATTGCCCCTGAGCGATGGTCCGCGCACGCCACACTGGAGTCGGCCATTCATGAGCTAGCTCCGTTAAAGAATCAGGTGGACATGATTGTGGATACCACAGGAGTGGTCGGCACTGAGGTATTAAGCCAGCTTGCGAGCGGCGGGTATTTGATGCTGGTGGGGCTGAGAGATGGGATAAGCTCGTTTAATCCGAAAGAGGTCGTTGACCGTAGCCTTAAAATCATCGGCTCGATTGATTCTCTGGGCACGTTCTCCACGGCGCATTACCTGATTGAGCAGCAGATCATTCCCGCCAAAAAAATCATTACCCACTCGTATCCGCTTGATGACTACCATGAAGCCTTTAAGACACTTGGATGCAATATCAGCGAGCGGACACTTCAGCCTTCGTCTCAGGCGATCAAGATTGTGCTGCAATCGAATGGCTCGGGCAACTAAATTTAGCTACTAACAAGGGGGAGAATGGACATGACGAGCATTCATCATGTTACACCGACGAATCATGAATGCACAGGAGACCCATCAGCGTCCGTTCCAGTCAAAGCGGTCATCTTCGACATGGACGGGGTGTTGGTAGACAGCGAACCGATTTATTTTGAAGTTGAACGCAGCTCCTTTGCCCATTTCGGTGCGTCCATGACGGAAGAAGAGCACCATACCTATGTTGGAGTGACACTCGAATCTATGTGGCGTCAGGTACTGGACAGACATCAGCTCACCAATACGGTGGAAGAGGCCCTGACCTATCACCGAAAAAATGTGATGCAGACGATGATTGCACACGAGGGCCTTTTGGCGATCGACGGACTGGAACGGTGGCTGGACTGGCTGCAAGAGAAAGGGATTCCGGTCGCGGTAGCCTCTTCCTCTCCACGAGCGCTAATTGATCTCATTATGGAAAAGACAGGACTTGGCCGTTACTTCGACATTCGAATCACCGGTGAAGAGGTATTGCAGGGTAAGCCGGCACCGGACATTTTCTTATACGCCGCCGAACAGCTAGGCATTGCACCGGCCCATTGCATCGTTATTGAGGATTCACAGAACGGTGTCCAGGCAGCCAAAAGCGCAGGAATGCACTGCATCGGCTTCCACAACCCCGGCTCCGGCCGGCAGGATCTGTCCAGAGCCGATCGCTGGATTCTCAGCTATGACGACCTGTGGGCGATCAAAGAGAATCTGCCGTTCGATGAGAAGTTGCTTGCTAAGAGCAAGAGCCGAAATGTACCGGAAGGCATACCCCCTTTATAATCATATGGAATCGTCCAATCTTTACTATGATTGAGGGTATTAAATAATGCCCCTTGGAATATACACTGGAGAATGCATTTATCCTTCCCTGTGTGTACTCTAAGGGGCGTGCTTTACATCGAAGTGGTCTAGTTGAAACGAGTAATTTTCTCGGTTCGACACACAACCGTCGTAAAAACTGTCTTTTTGACATATAACTGATCTCCTGACGGTTTTAAATCCTCTATTCGTATGCAGCAAAACTTATATAGTAAAATGGGGTGCTGTTAACACCCCAAACTAGATTCATCGATATATATCCTGCTTCATCTGAACGGTAATTTTGCCGTATATTCAGCTCTTTCTGTCTTCTTCGGTAATTAGAGAACTGTAAGCCGGAATTGTAACTGTTCCTTTCTTCACCTTTACATTCTTTGAGGTGGAGAAGACCACTTTCCATTTACCCTTATCGAAATCTTTCATCTGCAGGGTAACCGGCTCTCCAGACAGGTTATGATATACATATAGTGTTTCTTTGCCTGAAGTACGTTTAAATGCGGTCACGCTGGCAGAACCTGCTTGTATAGGTTGCAGACTGTCGCTGCGTAAAGCTTCATGTTCTTCCCTCAGACGGATGAGTGTGCGATAGCTTTCCAGCAGGGAATCATCGTCCCTCAGCTGCGCTTCCACTGATACCTCGCCTGTGTTGTATTTGGGTTTCTCCCACGTCGTTTGACCAGGGCCATCTCCCTTGTACCAGCGCATAGGCTCACGAAGATACTCATCAGGCTTCTCTCCCTTCATGCCGATTTCTTCCCCATAATAGAGGAACGGCTGACCCGGAAGCGTCAAAAGAATGGAAGCAGCCAGCTTGGCTTTTCGCACATCTCCGCCCACTTCGCTTATGACACGGGTCTGGTCATGGTTGCTCAGGAACGGAGCATCGAGTGCCGCCTTATTATACGATTTGTACAGTTGCAGCGTTTTCTCGGCGAATGCCGCGATACCCTGATCTCGGCCGTTTTTCACGGAGTTCAAAATCGTTCCACCCAGGTCAAAATTAAACAGGGAATGGAGCGGTCCGTAATAAGGAGCTATGGTCTCCGGTTTGTCCCATACCTCTCCTGCCAGATATACATTTGGATTTACCTTCTCCATCTCGGAACGGAATTCATTCCACCATGCGATGTTCTTATCCGCACCATCCTTCGTCTGTCCTCTAAAAATATGCATCGCCGCGTCAAGCCGGAACCCGTCTGCACCCTGCTGCAGCCAATACTTGCCGACTTTGATCATTTCTTTGCGGACTTCGGGATTGTCAAAGTTCAGATCCGGCATGCCCGACCAGAATGTACTGTAGAAATACCCTTCGCCATTCGGGTTCTTATGCCATACCTGCTGACCCCACGAGCCCTTTTCTTCCAGATCTGTGTTCTCATCCGCCCATACGTAATAGTCGTGGTATTTGCTTTGTGGGTTGGCACTGGCCTCCTTAAACCATGGGTGCTCGCTGCTCGAATGATTGATAACAAGGTCCATGATCACCTTGACGCCCTTTCGGTCCGCTTCTTTCATCAAGGTGCGGAAATCATTTAGACTCCCATACTGCGGGTCCACCTGATAGTAATCAGTTACATCATATTTATGGTAGCTTGGAGATGGATTAAGGGGCATAAGCCAGAGGCCGCTGACCTGCAAATCCTTACCCGAATGGGGTTTGCCATCGTTTAAGTAATCAAGTTTTTGTGTGATTCCTTTCAAATCACCGTGTCCGTCTCCATTCGAATCATAAAAAGAATTGATATAAATTTCATAAAATACGCCGCTTCCAGTAGAAACCGGAGGCTTATGTCCGTTCATTTCCTGCTCTGCCATTGCACCTGAAGCGAACATCGTGAGCATAGGCACCGTTAACATGGCGGTGGACAATCTTCTTAAGCGTTTGTTACGTGTCAAAACAAATCAGCTCCTTTGATTGTTATGGGTGCGTTTTCATTATAAATAGAAACAATCCAAAAAAAGGGGATATTTATTATCTATTATGGTGGAAAATATCGATCTTATTGCTTTATCTCTGTATCGAACGAAAGAGGAGCAGACTCTATGTCTACTCCTCTTTCGGAAATTATTCTTTTTCTTAGATTTAGTACTTTCGATTTGCTGAATAAAAGATTGTCTGCTGTCGTCCAAATCAGTTCAGGAAATATATCTTAATTTAATGCGTTTTGAAGCTCTGTGCAGCGAAGACTTTACTGAATTTTCACTCTTGTTTAAGATTCTAGCCGTTTCTTTTATGGAGTATCCTCGGACTAAACGCAATTCAAGTACCGTCCTTTGCTCGGTATTACTTGCCATCAAAAGAATTCGATTGACCTCCTCCTGAATTTCAAAATCGAGGATATCCCAGTGATAATAAAGCAGTTCCTTGCGTAAGTTGTATTCATCCATCTTTTTTCGTTTTCTGATTAAATCTATAGCTAAATTTTTGGCAATTCTCAAAAGGTAAAACCGAATACGATCTTGAGGCAAGTCAGGTGAAGCTCTTATAAACCGAATAAAGCACTCATGCAACAAATCTTCGGCATCCTGTTTGTTATGCAATATCCTTAATAGATAGCCAAAGAGATCTGATTTGCAAGATAAATATTGATCCTCCACATCTTTAATATCCATATTACTGCTTGTCCCTTCTGTTTTGATTGGAATCGGTAAGTCACTTTATAGTCTTAAATTCATATCCCTGCTTTTTTAAATATGTTATGATTTCAGGCAAGGCTTTGGCAGTTTCTTCTTTCCCATAAGTGTCATGCATGAGTACAACTGCTTTTTCTCTAGTCCCCATGTTCCTTATGAATTCGCGAATTAATTGTTCAGCATTCTTAGGTGCACCTTCTGCATCTTTAGGTAACACATTCCAGTCAATCTGATGGTAATCCTTATCATGTAGAGCTTTGTCCAGCACTTCCATACCATTGGGATCATTTCTCTGCCATGTCATATGGCCACCTGGAAAACGAATTACTCTTGTGGAGAAATTCTGCCCCAATATTTGCTTTAAAACTTGATTTGTTTTTTCAATATCCTTCATAAAAATGCTCGAATTCACAGTTTGATTAGGATATAAATAACTGTAGTCATGTGAGTAGGTATGATTTCCGATAGCATGTCCTTCTTTAACTACTCTTTTTGTTATTTTTTTAGCCACTTCATTTTCTTCTACTGCCTTTCCTACCACAAAAAACGTTGCTTTCACATTTTCTTCTTTAAGAACATCCAATATCTTAGGCGTTACGGTGACCGATGGGCCATCATCAAAAGATAAATAGACTACTTTTTTACCGTCTATCCCCTCAGGCCGATGTCCTTGCATTTGCTGATTCAAGTATTTTTCAACAAATGCTGCATCTTCAACACCCGAAACATTTTTTAGAGGTGATTCGCTCCCTTTGGATTCGTTATTTAATACCGGCTGTTGTTTACTACTAAAGATATCAAAGAGTTTTAAAATAATTAGAACAATACAAATGATAATAATAAACAGTAGTCTTCTTCTATTTCTCTTCATCCGATGAGCTCTGGTTCTATTATGCGTATAGCTTTTTTCCATTAGTATATGTTCCTCCAAAAATCTAGAAGCTGTTTACGTTTCATTTTGCGACCATGTGCCAATTGAAATTATTCGTATCTCAATGCATCTATAGGCTTTAAACTTGCTGCTTTATAAGCCGGGTATACTCCAAATAGGATGCCTGTGCCCGCAGAGCTAAGAAACGAATATATAATAGGCGAGATCGTAAATTCAATGGTCATATGTGTCGTTGCTTCGATTATTTTGGACGCTCCTATGCCTGTTACAACTCCGATTGTACCTCCTAACAGACCAAAGATGACCGCTTCAGATAGAAATTGAATCATAATATCTCTCGGCTTAGCACCAATGGCTTTCCGAATACCGATTTCTCTTGTACGCTCTATAACCGAAACCATCATAATATTCATAATTCCGATTCCCCCTACCACGAGCGATATCGCGGCTACACCACCCAGTAAGCTGGTCATGATATTATCTACACCGGAAGCTGCACCTGCTGCCTCTGACTGACTCATAATTTGAAATTGATCCGGTTCCGAGGGTTTTAGCTGATGCGTCACACGCAAGCTTTCCAATATGTCTAGACGAGCCTGATCCATCAAAGCTGGTGACTTGGCAGACACGTCCAATCCCGTAATGTTTTTCTCACCCAGACGGTTCATCATGGTTGTAGCAGGGATGTAAATTTGTTCATTAGTACTATAGCTTAAGTTCGTAACTGGCTGAGTATTCAATACTCCGATCACCTTGAAAGGAATCTGTTTAATTTGAAACGTTCGTCCCAATACATTTTGGGTATCTCCACCAAAAAGACGTTGAACCGCTTGGCTTTCAAGAATGGCGACATTCATGCGTTTATCCATCTCATCGTTGGTAAATGTTCTGCCCTCAGCAAAGGAAAACTTTTTGACCTTATAGAATGAAGTGGAAGTCCCTACAATAGTAGCGTTATAGTTATATCGCCCCCACGCAGCTTTTGAATTGCTCGATATATTTGGCATCAATGCATCTATAGAATTCTTTTGTTCCAACGCCTCGACATCAGCCCAAGTAAACGAGGGCGTGTTGTCCAAATCTATTTCACCATCGACCATTGTCATAGCTGGAGCAACCATCAATACGTTATTCCCTAATTTATTAATTTCTGCTTTTATGCGGGCTGTAGAGCCGTTTCCGATCGCCATAATGGCAATAACCGCTGCCACCCCGATAATAATACCGAGAATCGTTAAAAAGGAGCGCAGCTTATTGGTCGTTAAACTATTAATTGATACACGGATCGTTTCCATCAAATTCATAGGCTCGCCATCCTTGATGAAATTCTTCTATTGGTAATGCTTTCATCACGCTCAATATCTCCATCCCGAAAGCTGATCAACCGCTTGGCATATTCAGCGATTTCCAGCTCATGAGTAACCAAGACGATGGTTTTCCCCTGCTCATTCAAACCCTGAAATAGCTCCATAATCTCGACGCTCGTCTTCGTATCCAGTGCCCCCGTTGGCTCATCCGCCAGCAGAATAACAGGATTATTCACCAACGCACGCGCAATAGAGACACGTTGCTGCTGACCGCCAGAAAGCTCGTTAGGTTTGTTGTACATCCGTTCTGCAAGGCCTACACTTCGAAGCGCCTCCACTGCTCGTTCCCGGCGTTCCTTGGCAGGTATACCTGCATACATCATAGGTAGCTCTACATTTGCTAATGCTGTAGTTCGGGAAAGTAGATAGAATTTTTGAAACACAAAACCCAGTTTCTGATTTCGAATCTCGGAAAGCTCGTTCTCACGAGCATCCAATATGGAATACCCATCCAGATAATACTTCCCGGTATCAGGATGATCGAGGCAACCAATGACATTCATCATGGTGGACTTACCCGAACCAGAGGGACCCATTATGGCAACAAACTCACCTTCGCTAATAGATAAATTCACACCACGTAGAGCCTGAATCTCCTGCCCGCCTACCTCATATATTTTTTTTAATGCTTTAATTTCAATAACGTTTTTATTTAATTGGACTTCGTTCATTGTGCCTGACCCCCATCAGGGTCCTGGCCCTCTTGACTGCCATTCGAACCAGCACCGTCCTGAGGCGGAATAATAATGGTCTCGCCTTCCTTAACACCTGACTTGATTTCGGCTTGATCCGCTGTATAAACACCCAGCTTCACAGGTCTGAATTCATAATCTGCAGGGTTTGCTGGGTTCTTCGCTACATATACTCCGTCCACTCCACCTTCGGATCTCAATGCAAACAATGGAACGGACAGCGCGTCTTTACGTTCAGCCAAGAGGAGTGATACATCCATGTTCATCCCCGGTTGCAGCCTTATTTTTTGGCTATCCAAAGACAATTCAATTTTGTATGTAGTCACATTCGATTCCGTCACCGGCTCTGGAGAAACGAAGCGTACTTCGCCTTTAAATTGTTTGTCCGGGAATGAATTCGAGTGCATTGTAGCCTGAAGTCCGGTCTTCAATTTAGCAATATCACTTTCGTTAACCTTGGCAAGAACCTTCATAACGCCTGTATTGGAGTTATTCATTACAATAAAAGGTGCAGTAGGACTAGTACCCACATCGCCGTTGACCTTCAAAATGATCCCGTCCCACGGTGCCGTAACCTGTAATTTGCTCAGGACACTTTTCTTCTGCTCTAATGCCGTTTCAGCCTGCTGTAAAGAAGCCTGTGCAGATTGGATGTTGGAAGCTTCAGGCGGGGACTGTGCAGCCTTTAATTGTATTAAAGCTGTTTTAAAGCCCATTTCTGCCTCCTCAATTGCCTCAGTCTGTTTGGTCTGTGCCTTCTTGTACTGCAGCTCCGCATTGCTCATATCCAGTTTTGCCTTATCCAGATTTTGCTTGGCTGTCGCCAGGTCACTTTCTGCTGCCGCATCATTCTGAACCAGATAAGCCTGGTCATCATAATCCTTCTGGGCCTTATCCAAAGTCACCTTGACTGCCACCTTTTGTGCAGCGGCTTCCTCTAACTCCATATCGTTCTTGGCTGTTTTAATCGCCATTTGTGCCTTTAAGACATTGGTTTTCTGGAGCTCGATATCATTGGTTTTGGGTCCGCGCTTGGCTTCCTCCAGCTTGGCCCTTGCAATCGCGACATTGGATTCGGCATCCTTAATTTGCAGCCTGGCATCCGAATCATCTAATCGTGCTAGAACCTGACCTGCTTTGACACTATCTCCTGCTTTGATATTGACAGCGATGAGCTTGGCACCCTCGACATTTGTAAAATTAATATTTACTTCCTTGGAAGCCTGAACGGTCCCAGTCACTTTAAGCGAATCCGTCATGTTTGTTTTCTGTACCTGTACAATCTGGTTCGCAGGACTCTCCACGGGCTTTTCCTGCCCCTTTTTCATATAAACAAAACTTCCAATTCCCGCTATAATGATCAAGACAAGAATACCTATAATCCCTTTCAATCTTTTTTTCCTTCTTAACACTTGCAATGCATCTTTCTTTTCTGTTTCCGACAATGTTATATCCCCTTAAAATGTATTTTTTCTAAACCCTATACGCTCCACGGTTTGTTTAAAGCATGTTGCAGCAGCGTTATTTGAACAATTAGTTCATCCTTATTCCGTTCAATTTGCTTCACTTTTAACTGATTCGTGGCTACCTCCGTACCTGTAGCAAATCCTCGTTCCTTTTTTTTACGAGATATATCTAATACTTTATTGGCGTTCTGTAGATTACTTTGCATTTGTTCGTATTGTTCATAACTCTGCTGTAAGTTAAAGTACATATTCTTCAGTGTTTCTGCTAATTGATCCTTGGTATTTTCCAATCCGCCTTCCGCTGAGTCTACATCAATCTGTTTAATTTCATAATCGTCAGTTCCCGAGTTCCACGTGTAATATTTAATTTCCATCTTTGCCAGCTTGACTGCCTCCTCCTGTCTCCATACCGAAGGACTCGCCGAGATGGCACGCGTCACAAGCGTATCTAAATTCGTGTTATCCATCTTCCGGTAAACAGGTCGATCCACCAGTTCATAGACCGTACCTTGAGGTTGGCCCATTTGTGTATTTAGTGAATCGATTGCTTTTCGCAGCGCTGCTTTTGCAATCTCCACATTCTTTTGTGCTTCTATACGAGTCTGAATAATCGTACTTTGATCACCTGGAGAAATTTTCCCGCGTTTGGCTTTCGCCTCAGCAGCTTTTTCTTCCAGTAGTGCGAGCGAAAGTGCATCCTCACTGCTCTTCACTTTGTTATCAGCCAGAAGTACATCATAATAGTTTTTCATTGTAATGTAGTCTGTCTGATCTTGGGCAAGCTCGATTTGCTTCTTGGATTCCAGATAAGAAACCGTCGATGAGGCATACCCTTTCCAAGCTGAACTACTAGCCGCATCCTCTTCACCGTTGCCTGCACCTGCTGGGATGAAATCCAAATTCTTACCTGCATTTTTTAGGTTAATCCGGTTACGATCTATCGCTTGCTGAGCCTCCTTCAAGCTAAAGCTATTAGATCGTGCCCATTGCTGTGCTTGACTCAGTGTTATTTTCACACTTGCATTGGAAACCTGCTGCTGCTCTGCATGAACAAAGGACTCTGAAAAAGAACTGGCCGATAAGGCCAACAACAATAAAATGAACATACGTTTTTTCATAGAACCCCCCTCTTTCTAAGTTTCATCAAGTATAATAAATACGTTGTTATATGAATTTTAATTCTTCCTCTTCATTACAATTTCTTTGCACAACTCCCCATCAAGGATGTCGTGAATTGAGAACTGCATCTTCTATCATCCGTGCAGATTCCAGAAGGGAGGTATAATCCTGCCCTCCTGCTATTCTTTCACACACGGCTTATCGCTCTTTACAGCATCTTTAAATCCAATTGACGAAGGTACAGGAAACGTACAATAAGAAAGGAAAAGAATTGGATTGCCCAAAAGCAAAGCATAATCTGAATAAGCGTAAGATGAAAGGGTGCTACATTTATTCCAGATGGTTCTGACATAAATAAACAAAGCACTACTCCTACGGATGATACGACTAATGGCAGAAGAAATAGGAAAGCAATTTGTCTGGATGCAGCTCGTCTCATTTCCCTTGAGTTTAATCCGATTTTCGATAAAGCTCGGTATATTTCCTCATCCCGTTGAAGATCTACATACAATCTGAAATACAACAGACTTACAGTGCTTGCCAACATAATAATGGCGATAAATCCGCCAATAAATTCACTAATATTCAGATCCATCTCCGATGTCAAATAATCCACTGCTCTAGAGTTAAGTACCCCTTTGTTCACCTTGTTGGCCAACACGGAATACAACCATATCTCCTGTTGAGTTTCAGAAGTTTCTAATGAAAGTTGACCATTCTTCCATTTTGGCACAAAATAATAAACAGATTTGTATGCTAATGGAACATTGAAGTACCGTTGTTCAACTAAATGGTCGTAAGTTCGATCTGAAACAACAAGTAACCTTCCTAGTTCAGAGATGATGTTTTCAACAAACTTTATGCTGTGGTCTATCTTCTGAGTATCCATAATCTGAATATTCATAATCTGAGATTTTCCTTGATTGTAAGTTAGCTTTTTTTCAAAAAAGGTTTTCTGTTCTTCTAAAGACATTCCATTAGAATCAAAAATGAAAAAGCCTTGATGATCCCGAAGTGCGGCTGTCTGTTTTAGTTCCTTAAACCTGGAAGTAAGAGCTTCATAGTTGGATTGTTTCATCACAGGTGCGAACTGTTCACGAAAGGGAAAGATCAGTATTTCACTTTTCGAATAATCTACCCCAGCCGTATAAAGATTTTGGTCAATCTCTTTTTCAAGCTCTCTAGAACTTACTACATCAGAAGAAAGTGCAAATGAATAAGATTGCTCCCTTAGAAATCTTTTTTGCTGCTGCATGGAGTCAAAAGTTGACGCTGCTCCTACACAGGAAATGATAGAAATTAAGGTAATCAATGAAAATAATCCAGCATTATTCCTAATTTTGTATGTGATCTCAGATAACCATAACAAACGTGTTCCGCTCCAAGACCATTTCCTGTTAGCTCTAAGCAGTTGAATGAATAGTACACATAATTGAGTATAAAATAAGTAAGTACCAATAAACCCCATTACAATTGTGTATTTAAATGTGTCTCCAACCGAATAGTGCAATATATAAAAAGAAAGAGTCCCTAAACGATACGGTGCCAGATAAATGTATGGTGGAAAATCAAGCTTCATTAAATATACAGCCGCTCCTATTAACGCTATCGCAAGAAAGGAAAGACTCCATGAAGCTTTTAATTCCTTTTTGAGCTGTGGAACCTTGTTAAAAAGCTGCTGTAATTTAAAATGGCGTATGAAGAAAACAGACACAAGTGAGATCAATATAAACAAAAACATAAAGCCAATTCCTGTGAAAGCCAGTGCTTTCCAAGGAAAATAAAACGTTAAATACATTCCTATGACATTGGAGCCCAAAAGCAGAAAGAATTTCGCTGAAATAAATCCTCCGATAATCCCAGTAACCAAGGATAAAAAACCTATAATTAGATTTTCATATGCCACCAAAAAATAAATTTGTCTGTGATGTGTCCCTAAAATGGTCAGTATACCCAATTCTTTCTTACGTGCAGCAACAAAGATATGGTTTGTGTATAATACGAAAAAAAAGGAAAATACAAAAATCAACAGATCAGCAACTTGTAATCCTTTTTTTACATTAGCTGCTGTGATTGCATTTGAGACATCCGGGTGAAAAATAAATATCGCATATACGAAAAAAATCGAAATCATCAATGAGCTGCTTAAATAATAAGGTACATAAGCACGTACATTGCGTTTGAGATTATTCCATGCTAACAGACGAAAGCTCATGTGCATGTCTACTTCCCCCCAAAAAGGAGAGCATATCTATGATTTCCTGAAAAAATATTTGCTGACTATGACTACGGTGGATTTCATTATATAACTCACCATCTTTTATAAAAATTACCCGATCACAATAACTGGCTTCCATTGCACCGTGTGTTACCAGCACGATTGTGGAATAATCTACACGGTGGATAAGTCCCAGCATTTCCATCACAACACGTGAAGACTTGGAATCGAGATTTCCAGTGGGTTCATCTGCGAGCAGGAGTGAAGGAGAGTGAATAATAGCCCTACCAATGGCTGCCCGTTGCTTTTGTCCCCCTGACACCTCATAAGGCCGTTTATCCAAAACATCAAAAATATCCAGTTTCTTCGCTACCTCTTCCAGTTTAAGCTCCATTTCCTTTAATCCTTTTTTATTCAGCATCAGAGGAAACAGTATGTTCTCTCCCAAAGTGAGGGTTTCCAGCAAATTATAGTCCTGAAATACAAGTCCCAGCTCTTTGCGACGAAATAAAGCCAGCTTATCCTTCTTGAGCTGATTTAAATTTTCACCTTTAATGCAAACCTCGCCAGAAGTCGGCATATCAATGGTCGAAATCATGTTTAATAATGTGGTCTTCCCACTACCAGACGGCCCCATAATACCAACAAACTCACCTTGTTTGATCGTTAAATGGATGTTGTTAAGGGCTCGGTAGGGAACCTTGCCATAGTATATTTTGGTGACTTGATCCATTCGTACAATCTCCATAATTCATTCCTTTCCTTTTCCTATGTTATGATCATAATCCATCCAGACAAGTGAAGCGATCGATTAACATTACAAAAACCTTAAATGTGTTGTAAGGTTTCTCATTTGTGAATTGAAAACAGGATTTGAACCGTCGTCCCTTCACCAACCGTCGATTTCAGTTGAATATCATGATTCAGTCTTTTGCAGATTTCAGACACCAAATAGAGTCCCATCCCGGTTGATTCACGATACTTCCGCCCATTTTCACCTGTATAATAAGCCTCAAATACCCGTTCTACGTCTTTTTTAGGGATACCAATCCCCTCATCCTGTACTTCCAACACAATGACATGCTCTCTTACGTCAGACATTAGTTTCAGACTGTGGGCATGACCTGAAGAGTACTTCACCGCATTGGTCACCAATTGGTTAATTATGAATCTTAGCCACTTGGCATCGGTAATCACACTCAACTGCTCGTCCACTTCATTGGAAGGATAAATTTCGTTGCGAATCAATAATCTTTTGTTATCATAAATCACATCACTAACCAGTTTTCGTAATACAACAGGCTCCACATGAAAGTCAGGTTCAAAGGATTCCAATCGTGACATATACAAAATCATGTCCAGTCCTTTTCCCATTCGATCAATCTCATCGTGAATCTGATCCGATTCGGGATCTATTTTTCCTTTAAGGATTAAATGAATAACAGAAAGAGGAGTTTTCATCTGGTGAACCCACTGATTGATAAACGTAATATGATCGCGCTGCTGATGCTCTAACTGATGAATTCGGGACTGATACAATCGGTAATATTGTAAAAGCAAATGTTGCAAAGAAGAGGCTAACGGATTAAGTACCTTCATCTGAATAAGCTCATCTAAATCTCTAATGTTTGCAGTGGATAATATGAGATATAAACCAGAGTACATGACATACCGGAAGAGCAAATAAACCAGCAATATGGAGGCCCCAAAAAAGACGGAATACAGGGCCGTCGACCAGTTGCGGTAACCATCCATCCAATAGATACTTAACACAAGAAAAAGTTGGATGATATTAAAAATCACCAGCGAAAAATGGTCACGCCAAAAAAGCTTCACCGTTCTTCCTCCTCACTCAAGTGAAGCCGATAGCCAGCCCCTCTAACCGTCTCTATGATATCCCCTAGTCCCAGCTCACTCAGCTTTTTGCGGACCCGAGTGACATAAACATTCAGTGTGTTTTCGCCCACATATTGGTGATCATCCCATAAAGCCTCTAAGAGATGAACTCTACCCACAACCTGCTTAGGATACGTCATCAATAGCTCTAGCAGTGCTGCTTCCTTCTGGCTAATTTCTACCTGCTTGTCATGGAATACAAGTTCCATAATATCGGGATATAGCGTCAAATCTGCCACTTTTAAGGAACGTGATTTTGGGGCAACAGCATAAGAGCCATAGGCACGTCGCAGATTGCTTTCTACTTTGGCTAACAGTACTTCGGGATAAAATGGTTTCGTAATGTAATCATCTGCTCCGTTTTGCAAAGCAATGACCTGATCCATTTTATCATCGCGTGCAGACACAAAAAGGATGGGACATGTAGACTGAGTCCGTATTTGCCTGCACCAATAAAATCCATCAAAGCGAGGTAGATTCACATCAAGTAGTACCAAATCAGGCTTTACCTCTTGAAAGATAGCTAGAACTTGATCAAAATTTGAAACGTTAATCCCTTGATAACCATATTTCTCAAGATAAGATTGGAGCAAGGAACTGATTTGAGGATCATCCTCTACTATTAATATCTTTTGCATCGTGTTTTCTACCTTCTTAGTGCTTGAATTTTTAACAACTGATTTCTCTATATAATGCCTTTATTCGATCGTTCAAGCAATAACAACAATCTAACCCCCTTGGTTGTAGATTTAGGAGGTTTTCATGGTGGTGTATATTGAATCCCGAATAATATGCATGGTGCCGAGCACCAGAGTGATTAACAATATAATTATAATAACGATAACGGTGACTGTTATAATGGTTCTTTTAGGAATTTTTAATGTTTCATTGAAACTTTGCTTTGGATCTTTCAAAATCTTCTCACTTCTTTCCTTGCCTAGCTGTTTACCAGCATAACAGCTTCTACATAATGAACAACAGTTGAAACTTACAAAAACCTTTATTTTGTTGTAAGGTTTCTGATTAGCCACAAACCATCGTCAGATTAAACTAGCGTATGTACATAACAAAAATGCCCGGCTAGAGAATCTTTTTTCTGATTCTCAAGCCCGGGCAGTTTATCCTCTCTATCCTTTTACAGCGGAACCCACCGTCATTGCCCGCTCCACTTGTTCACTCAAGAACAGATAGACTAGTACCATTGGTAGGGAAGCGATAGTCATAACAGCTCCCATGGCCCCCCAATCCGTGCTGTAGGAGCCCTGGAAGAAAAGCAAGCCTAGCGGCAAGGTCTTCATATTCTCATCAGAAATCAGAATATAGGCCAAAGTGAACTCATTCCAGTTGTTCAAGAACTGAAAAATGGCTACAGTTGCAATTGCAGGCATTGCAAGCGGCATAATGATTTTCAGGAACAGTCTATAAATATTAGCTCCATCCATACATGCCGCCTCTTCAATCTCCTTAGGAATTCCTGCCAGGAACCCATAGAAAATCATTGACGAGAAAGGAAGGCCAATTGCGATATAGGGAAGAATAAGAGCTCCATACGTATTCGTAAGATGAAAATCGCGAACCAGAATCGCCAGCGGTATCATAATAACCTGTAGCGGCATAAACATTCCTATGATCATATAAGTTCGGACAGCAGACCGAAACCTCCATCTCATGCGAGCCACTGCAAAGGCAAACATCAGTGCCAGTAAAAGGATGAACAGAGTCGAAATCGTTGATACGACCAAACTGTTCAGAAAGTAACGAGGAATATTAAATTGCGTCCAGGCATTGATGTAATTTTCGTAGCGAAAATGCGTTGGTAGTCCGAATGGGTTGGTAACAAAGATCTCATCATTGTTCTTCAACGAGTAGGAAACCATCCAGAACAACGGATAGATCGAAACAATCACATACAACCACAGCGGTATCTGCAGGACAGCTTGTCTGAACTTGCTCACAGCGGTTTTACTCATTTCGTTCTCCTTTTCAATACGCACCTCATCAGGCGGTTTGTCCGCGATCGAACAGCTTATTGATAACTAAAGTTGCCAGCAGCGAGATCAGTACAAGCAGCACAGATACAGCACACGCATAGCCATAGTTGCTCTCCATAAAAGCATAGCGGTAAATCATGAATGTCATTGTATAATTTGTAGTACCAGGTCCCCCGTTAGTCATAATCAGCATCTGCACAAAGGCGCCTATCCCAGAGGTAATCGCGATAATAAAGCAGAATTTGTACGTTTCCCTCATCAGAGGAAGTGTAACATGCAGATGCGCTCTCCATTTGCTGCAACCGTCAATCGTGGCGGCTTCAAAATAGTCCTCAGGTACTGACTTAACCCCTGCATATAGCAGCGCGAATTGATACCCCATAAACTGCCAGGCATTAACGAAGGCGATGGCAATAATTGATGCTGTCGGGGAGCTCAGCCAATTTTGCTGATACGGGATATTCAAAAGATCGAACAGCCGGTTGATCAGTCCGTTGGTCGGGTCGTAAATGGCGATCCACAGCTGGCACACCACAGTTACCGACAGAACAACCGGAATAAAATAAGCCGTTTTCAGTATTTTCCGCCCGCGTATACGCGGGTCTGCACAAATCAGCGCCAATAGCGTTCCCAGTCCAATCTGAAAGACCACCAGTACAATTGCAAATATCAATCCGTTCTTAAGCGAAGTGGAAAGTAAAGGATCGGAAAAGAGCTCCCGGTAATTACTCAATCCCGAAAAGATCGGCGTACTAAGGCCATCCCATTCATAAAAGCTACGAAGAACGGTCTGCAGAACAGGATAAATCAGGATCACACTGTACAGGATCAAAGCAGGGAGCAGAAACAGTGCCAGCGCCGGTTTGTTCCCCAAATATTTATTCATGTGTTGCTTCCACCCCTTATTTTCGGGACGGCTCCCCCCCAGCGACTTATGTCGCCAGAGGTTGCTTGTCCCTGGATTATCAGTTTTCTTTCTCCAATGTACTGTTCAGATTGTTCACAAAACCCTCTACCAAAAAGTTGTCCACCATCAGATTCTGGGTATTGTCATTGATTGTGTTCTGAATTTTGGTATTGCTCAGAAGCTGAGCATATTCCTTGGCGTTTGGCAGCAACTCTTTGGCGACTCGCTGCATCATTGCTGGAACATTGGAGGCGATTTGCTTATCCACTTTCGGCGAAACGATAGGACTTCCGAGTTGGGTATATTTGTACTCGGCTGACTTTGTCGCAAGGAATGCTGCTACCTTTACGGCAGTTTCCTTGTTCTCGCTACTCGACGATACTGCGTAACCCTGTGGCGAGCCTGCACCGTCGATAAAATATTTGGACTTCTCGTAGGTTGCTTCATCCTTTGCTGGCCAGTACATCCAGTCGACCTGGTCGCCCAGCTTTTCCTGTGAACTGTAAATTTCCCATTGTCCGTTCACAAACATGGCAGCCTTTCCCTGATAGAACAGGGACGATGCCTGATCATAATTGGTGTTCGTGGCATTTGCGTCGAACAATCCGGCTTGCTGCAATTGCTTCATCTGCTGTGCTGCCGTTACAAACGCTTCTGGCAATGCTTTTACACCTTTCTGATCAAGTGCTCCGAATCCTTGCGGCTGCTCTCTTGTGACCAGCCCATTATAAAAAGCAGTCGTAATCCACTTTTCCTTGGCAAAGATCGACATGGGCACATAACCTGCAGCTTTCAACTTTTTAGCTGCTTCGCCCATCTGATCAATCGTCTTAATCGGCGTTTCGATCCCCGCCTTCTCAAAAATCGACTTGTTGTAATAGATAAGCTGGAATTCAATGCCTGTATCCGGATAAGCATACATATGATTATCTGGAGCTACTAAACGAGATTCAACACCCGGATTAAGATTCTCCTTGAATTTAGCCGTTGTCTCATAGTTGTCCAGCACCTCGACATTTTTCGATTTTGCTAAAGTTTGCAGAGTTGGCCAATCCGTGAAATAAATGTCCGGCATGTTTCCTGTCGCTGCATAAGTCTTCAGCTTCTGATATCCGTCCTGAACGGCAGGATCCAGTTCAATCTCAACGTTTGGCATGTCCTTTTTGAGTTCTTCCACCGCATAATCGAACGGCTTGGTGGTATCGGCGTCAAAATGCTGCGCATATACCTTCAATTTGATCGTTGTGTCTCCCGTCCCGCCCTGGGAGGAAGCTGATTTATCTCCACCACAAGCGACCAATCCAATAGACATGGTGAGCACTAGCAAAGCTGCACCCCAACTTCTGTAAGTTCTTTTCATTTGTTTAATCCCCCTTATGCAGTGTGTTTTATGTTTGCGCTTTCATTTGCATGACTACAGTATACTCCCGCTTCTTTTCTTGATTAAGGAATAAAACGGGCATAATCAGTAAAAAACGGGACAAATAGAGCAGCGGTTCTCCGTATAGGAAAACCGCCAGGCTTAAATCGATGTTGTTCTGCCTCGCAGGTCAAGAGCTACCTTTTTTGGAGTTGCTCATATTCAGTCGGTGTCATGCCAAAGCGTTTCTTGAAGCATTTGCTGAAATAATTGGGGTCACTGTATCCAACACTTTCAGCGATTTCCGCCAACTTCCGATTTCTGTTCAGTAAGAGCTCCTTAGCCTTCTTCATCCGAATGTGTGTAATATGATCCACTATGGAGAAGCCGGACTCCTTACGGAAGACGCGCCGCAGATAGCTGGCATCGACGAAAACCCCGCACGAAACCTGCTCAGCAGACAACTCTGTGTCTGCATAATGCTCCTCGATATAGGTGATCGCCGCAGCAAAAAGATTGGAAGCCTTCGTAGAGTGCATATTCTCCATCAATTGGATCAGCCTGCGGTACAAAGCGAGCATCCATCCTTCAGCAGCCTCCCAGGAATCTAACTCCCGGAGCCGGTCGTAAGGAGACTTGTTCAAACCTTCATCCCATAGCCGATCATAAGGAATGCCGCGTTCACTTGCAAAGGAAAGTGCTAGAGATACGATTCCCATAAGCATCGCGTCCGCGTATTCATCCCCCCACTTATATATACTAAGCTGCTGGATTGCCTTACGGACTTCCTCTAACGTTTCACTGTCTTTCAATCGAAGGTCTAGCACGACTGCATCACGCAGATGGCCCAAATCAGGCATACTTGCTCTGCCGTGCAACGCTTCGCTACCATGACCCCACTCGGTACTTTCGCTCTCCTGCAGAAACACCGGTAGTTTCGGCTTAATACGTTCCAACATCGAGAGCATTTCTTCTGCATTGAACGGCTTCAACAAATAATCCTGCACTCCGGTTCGAACCGCCTTCTGTAGGTATTCAAATTCGTTATGTCCAGATATGAATACAATAACGATGCGTTCGAACTTGACTTTCAACCTCTCGGCTAATTCAATTCCATCAATGAAGGGCATATTGATATCTACGAGGGCGAGATGCGGCTGATACCGTTCGGCTTCTTGAAGTGCTTCCTGTCCGTTCCTTGCTTCGCAGCAAACCCGAAAGCCATGACTTTCCCAATCTATCTTTATACGCAGAAAGTCTCGGAACAGCGGCTCATCATCGACAATCATCACTTTATACATCTTGGTGTTCACTCCCCTTTGGCAGCATCGGCAACGACAGGTCAACAGTTGTTCCCTCCGCGAGAATACTTTGAACGGATATCCCATACTCCTCGCCAAAATACAGACTCAGTCGTTGCTGAACACTGTAGGTACCGATTGATCGTATTCCTTCTTTCGGTAAATGTCTGGACATAATAGTCTGAACTTGGAATTCATCCATCCCCACACCGTTGTCCTCCACCCGAACGATCACCTTATCACCCTGTTTAAAGGCAAAAATACGGATAAAACCTTTTGTTCCTTTCTTCTTAAGACCATGGTAAATCGAATTCTCGACAAGCGGCTGAAGCGAGAGCTTCGGGATAGGTGTACCTGCAAGCTCGGCAGGGATATCCACTTCATAGCGAAACACATCGGGATAACGGATTTGCAAAATCGTCAGGTAATCATCAGTAATCTGAGCTTCCTTTTCTAAAGTAATTAATTCCCGTCCCTTGTTCAGCACCATTCGATAAAAATCTGCCAGCGCTTTTGTAGTATCTCTAGCCTCATCATTACGATCTAACTCATTGAGTGCATAAATGGTATCCAAAGTGTTGTACAGAAAATGCGGTTTAATTTGGGCGCTTATCAGTGCGAGCTCATATTCACGCTTACGGTTCTGTTCCTGCCTTACCTCATCCAGCAGCTCCCAAACTCTTCTTACCATAAAGTTAAACGCTTCAGCAATCGTACCGATCTCATCCTCTGTGCGGACTGTCGTAACCGCTTGCAGGTCACCAGTTACTACTTTTCGCATGGCCCTAGTCAGATGTTCGAGAGGGCTAACGACCATTTTGGATAGAAAGCTAGCGCCCAGCCAGGAAAAAACAAGGCACAATATGCCGATTAAGAGCGACAATCTAACATTTTGCCGGACATCAGCCGTAAGCAGGCTAAGAGATACGATATTGACCAACTTCCAATCCATCCGGGTATAATCAGTGACCGTTACCAGATTGCCCTCATCCTCGAATGAGCACGTTCCTTGGGATGCATTAGGCGCACAACGTTGGATGGCCTCACCTAGCTGTGGATTCACCGGATTCATCAGCATCTCATTGTCTTCTGCCACCGCCACGCGCATTCCGTTATCTAAAAAATAATAAGATTTGGGCGCATCCGGATCGCTGGAACGGAAGTAATCGGACAAACCTTCTTCCTTCACTAACAGAAAAAGGGTTCCGTAGGGTTCGCCCGTGTCTATATTAATGACCGTCTTCCCCAACGTCAAAACCGGAGAGTTCGGATCTGGTGTTAGGAAATCCCTCTTCTCCATATCAAACCAGAGTGCCTGTCCATAACTTTCGGATTCCCTTACCCGCTTAAGCATGCTATAGATCTTGCGATCATCCCCGCTTTCGGTATAAGAGGCGAAAATTGTCCCTTCATTATCAATAAATACAGCGGCATCCACCTCACGAAAGATTGACAAATCAATGGATAGGCGGCTCTGCATCAAGTTTCCAAACTGAATAGACTCCATCGCAGTACCAGGTTTGGCACCGTATGAATCATACATCCGGTTAATATTCGTCACCATAATATTGGCCGCTGTTTCCACACTGCTGAATATGTAATCGGTCCGAGACAAGATAAGCTGAGACTCATCGACCACGTTGCTGGTGGTTCGGTCTATCAAAGAACGGCTGAAAAGCTGGTTGGACAACAGTCCAAGAGTAAGCAGAGAAACAATAATTAGCGGAAGAAATACCGTTATAACCTTGCTTTTAAAGCGAAGTCGACCAAACCACTTACGAGCTAGTGACAGAATATTCAACTAGGACCCCTCCGTCATCAAGAGAATATTCATCATGTTAACACAAACAATCTCTACAGTAGTAGATCAAAAATAATGTTAAAAAAATTCAATCGTCCATCTTGAAAGTGCTTTAAAGATGTGTTAGGATAAAGTCGATTTTTAGTAAAATTATTAACTAAAAAGGTGTGAGCTCTTTTGGCAACCATTAAAGACATTGCCCGCGAAGCGGGTGTGTCTGCCGCAACCGTTTCAAGGGTTTTAAATAACGATCTGTCACTGTCCGTAAGCCCAGACACCAAAAGCAGAATTTTTTTGGTTGCCGAGCAACTCGGGTATAAGCCTACCCGGCTAAGGCAATTAAAGCAGAATACGGAACGTGCTGGGAAAACGGTCTCCCTCCTGCTGTGGTGTTCTATTGAGGAGGAAAGAGACGATCCGTATTACGCCTCGATCCGCCGTGGAATCGAACTGCGCTGTGAAGAGCTTGGACTGACGTTGGGCCAGACCTTGCGAGGCCGCTCATCCATCGGCACCCTGCAGAAGGCGGACGGTCTGATTGTTGTGGGCGGCGTTGATCCTGAAGAGGTATTCAAACTTCATCCTGACAAGAACACCATTGTCCTTGTCGACCAGTACCATGAACAGCTGGAGTATGATTCTGTACGACTTCATTTCCGGCAAGCTGTTGATCAGGCACTCGGACATCTACTTGAGCTTGGCCACCGACAAATCGGATTTATCGGCGGTAAGAGCGACGGTGAGCGAAGAGCGCATTATTTTGAACGATTCATGCGGGAACAGGGGTTGTACAATCCTCAATTCGTCCGTATAGGTGCCTGGAGTACCGCGGATGGTTATCTCATGATGAACGAGCTTCTAACCCAACAGGAACGACCGACGGCCTGCTTCGCTGCAAGCGATCCGCTCGCTATTGGTGCCCTCCGCGCCCTTCATGGACATGGAGTCAAGGTACCAGAGGATATGGCTGTTGTCGGCTTCGACGACATTGAGATGGCAGCCTTCGTGCAGCCTCCGCTAACCACCGTCCGTGCCTATCCTGAACAGATGGGAAAGGCTGCCGTGCAACTGCTCTCTGAACGGTTTGAGGGGCGTGAACCACCTGCGTATAGCGTGATCGGGACTAAGCTTGTCATTCGGGAGAGCTCATGCAAAAAAGGCTAAAATCAGTACTTGAGAGCCTTATTGTCATTGATCAGTATCCTTACGTAAAACAATAATGATAACCCCCTAAGGAGTGAATATCATGAACATTCATGTTAACGAGGCGCTTGGTTTGTTTCATTTGCAGTCCAAGGATTGCAGCTATATTATCCAGCTTGTAGAAGGATATCCCGCACATGTCTATTGGGGAGCTCAACTTCATCATGACCAAAGTCTCGCAAGTATATTGGAGCTTAGGGAGCGTTGCTCCTTCTCTCCCACTCCCGTTTCTTCCAGCCGTACAATTTCTTTGGACACGCTTCCACAGGAATACCCCCAGTATGGAACAAGCGACTTTCGTCAACCAGCTTACCAGGTTGCACTTGCGGACGGGACTCGGACTACGGAGCTGAAATATAGTGGTTACCGTATTGAACCGGGTAAACCAAAGCTCGAGGGACTTCCTTCCGTCTATACCGAATCGGATGATGAAGCCACAACCCTCTTTTTGATCCTTGAAGATCCATACTCTGGGCTTAAGACTACACTGCTCTATACTGTATTTGCGAATCACAGTGCCATTGCGAGGTCTACTCTTTTTGAACAAAAGGGAAGCGCTACCATGAATATTGAACACGCCATGAGCGCCTCAGTCGACTTCGCCGATTCCAACTACCAAGCTCTCTACTTACCTGGAGCCTGGGTTCGGGAAAGACATATCCAACGACGCGATCTCGGACCTGGTTCCATTCGACTCGAGAGCCGAAGGGGTTCCAGCAGTCACCAAATGAATCCATTTCTGGCATTGCTTCGTCCTGATGCGACTGAAGACCGTGGGGATGTGTACGGTTTCAGTCTAATCTACAGCAGCAACTTCGTCGCACAGGCGGAAGTAGAGCAGTTCAATCAGACTCGTGTAAGTATCGGAATCAATCCCTTTGACTTCTCCTGGCGGCTTGAGCCGGGTCAGTCATTCCAGACTCCTGAAGCCGTATTGGTCTTTTCCGAAGAAGGTCTTGGGGGCATGTCACGCACCTATCACCGACTCTATCGCACACGCCTGTGCCGGGGGACTTACCGTGACAAAGAGCGTCCTATTCTCGTGAACAATTGGGAAGCCACGTATTTCGACTTCGACGCCGATAAAATCGAAGCAATTGCCAATGAAGCAGGCCCCCTTGGAATTGAGCTCTTTGTTCTAGATGATGGTTGGTTTGGTAAGCGCGACAACGACGACAATTCGCTTGGGGACTGGTTTGAAGATCGCCGAAAGCTGCCTGGCGGCCTTGCCGACCTGGCCAAACGGGTTAATGAACAAGGATTACAGTTTGGCTTGTGGGTTGAGCCGGAAATGGTATCACCTGATAGTGAATTGTATCGTAACCATCCCGACTGGTGCCTGCATGCGGAAGGTCGGCGGCGGACGGAAGGCCGATCCCAACTGGTGCTCGATCTCTCCCGCAAGGAAGTATGCGACTACTTGTACGAGACGCTTAGCTCCGTATTCTCGATCGCTCCGATTACTTATGTCAAGTGGGACATGAACCGTAATATGACGGAGATTGCTTCGGCTACAGCTCCTAGCGA
This sequence comes from Paenibacillus sp. FSL P2-0173, assembly GCF_038008045.1. Classification (NCBI taxonomy): domain Bacteria; kingdom Bacillati; phylum Bacillota; class Bacilli; order Caryophanales; family Paenibacillaceae; genus Paenibacillus; species Paenibacillus sp. FSL P2-0173. The sequence continues at coordinate 9,752 of NZ_JBBOYK010000001.1, read as the reverse complement.
GCGACAAAAGGAAACTGCGCACCGTTATATGCTCGGACTTTACGATCTTCTGGAACGTCTGACTTCCCAGTTCCCGGACATCTTGTTCGAAAGCTGTTCCGGAGGCGGTGGACGATTCGATCCCGGAATGCTCTACTATATGCCGCAGACATGGACCAGTGACGATACTGATGCCATTGAAAGATTGGCTATCCAGTATGGCACAAGCATCGTGTATCCGGCCAGTACCATGGGCGCACACGTATCGAATGTACCGAATCACCAGGTGGGGCGAATCACCTCCCTCGCTATACGCGGCAACGTGGCAATGAGCGGGAATTTTGGCTACGAACTTGACCTAACTGCCTTTACAAATGAAGAAAAGGAGCTCGCTGCCAAACAAATCGCCCAGTATAAGGAAATTCGTTCCCTTGTACAGCAAGGAGATATGTATCGACTCCTTAGTCCATTTGAGGGCCGAGGCGACACGGCCTGGATGTTCGTTAGCGAGGACCAGTCCGAAGCTTTTGCCGCTTACTTCCGTGTACTAGCTGAACCAAATGGCCCCATCCGGCGACTAACTCTAAAAGGACTTGATCCAAATAAAAAGTATATAATCGAACACGGGGCGACGGGCAACTCTGCAGTCCATACGGGTAATACCTTAGTGGAAGATGGCGGTTCCCCCTTCCGCGTAGCATTTGATGGAGAAATTTTCGGAGGTGACCGCCTAATGAGAATTGGGCTTGTGGTCTCCGATCTCACTGGAGATTTCGCCAGCTCTACCTTCCGCCTTAAAGCTGTCTCCTGCTAATCATGGACCAGCCAGTGACGATAAAAAAATTTAAACAAGGCAGGCCGATTTTCCGGCCTGCCTTGTTTTATAACTTTGGTCCTTGTAGATTAAAGACACACAAGAGATTGCCAAGCAATTGATCATTTAATAGCATCCTTGACTTTGATTCTCCATATCATATGATCAGAGCCTGCTCCCCAATAATCTTTTAATAAATAATCAGGAGTTCCAAATTTCTTTTTCCATATTTTCTGCGCAATACGATATCCACTATCTGTAGTCAGGGTGAACAAGTACAGTTCCTACCTCGCACAAATTTTTAAATGTAGCATTGGTAGATTTACTTATTAGTTCACTTACTGGTCCATATTCAATAGAACCTATTATATGATTCCCATCTACAGCGATTAAGAAGTATCGTTGTTCACCGTGACTCTCAAAGTCACGTTCCAAATATACCCTCTTAGTCTCAATTTCCTCATCTATGTCTTCCAGCATATGACCAATGCCTTCTTTAGCAAACGTGTCTATAATCACAATTCTAAACAATTCATTTATCTTTTCGATGTCCTTAATTTCTGGCCTTCTGATTTCGACATTATTCATCTAATTTCAGCCGATGTACGATTCAGTACGAGACGCTTTGAAAGCACACGATTCGATAACTCCATCAGGCTTTTTATTTCATAAGTGGGTTGAATGCCAGACACGTTTGTTTTCCCAGCAGGGTTGAACCAGCAGGTATCGATTCCGTATTGGTTCCCTCCTTGAATATCCGAGGTCAAAGAATCACCGACCATGAGAACCTTACTTTTATCTGAAATGGCTAGCTTAGTAAATGCATAATCGAAAATACCAGCTTGTGGCTTTTGGCAACCCACTTCCTCTGAAATAATTACCTGCTCAAATACATCACGCAGCGGTGAAAGCTGAATTCTGGAGGTTTGCACCTCTTTGATTCCATTCGTAATGATCGCCAAACGACAATCAGACAGCATATCACATAATTCAACCGCTCCGTGCATCAAAAAAGCACCTTCACCCAAATAACGTAAATATGCTGCACTAAAGGCGTCTGGATTGAAATCTAGATCATGAATAGTAAATAATCGCTTAAACCGTTCCACACGCAGTTGCGCTGAGGTAATGTGTCCTTCCTCTGCTTCTCGCCACAACGCACTGTTGATTTCATCATAACTAGCTTTATACTCAGTGGCCCCTAGTGGCAATCCAAATTGGGTAAACGTATTATGTAGCGCATGACTCTCTGCCTTTTTAAAATCAAACAGCGTATCATCGACATCAAATAAAATAATTTCGTATTTCATAACGACCTCCATATCATTGCTTTACTAAATTGTTCAGTTCTATGAGTCTTAGAATTGTTTTCTGATAGGGCATAAAAAACGGGAATTAAACTATCAATGTAACATGATCTCCCGGTTATTATACAGATCCTAGTTAAGCCGTCAAGTCACGACAACCAGGATGAAGTAATATTACCCAACAGTTTATTTACTTTGTTTGTTTTATCAGATAAATCGAGATCGTATCTTTCTTCTAATATTTTGTCAATCTTGTTTATTGTTTATCATCTTCTATATGTTTTTGATTTTCTGGCTGTCCTAATTGAAATTAAAAGATTACCGTTGGAACCTATGATAACAATATTTCGCTAAAGTTGGATATTGGTGACGAACATGAACTGATTGACGATTTGAGCTAGTGAGAAGCGCATGCGTTTTGCCAAGCCGCTGACATATCGATTTATAAAAAGAGGAGAATGCTTCCTCAAGCTGCCCCTGATGAGACAAGCCTATAGGTAACCATTCTCCTTTTAAAAATTTAGTCTAATTGTTCTCCATTCGTAGCAATAACATTTTTATACCAATAAAATGATTTTTTCTTTATGCGACGTTTTGTACCTCTGCCCATATCGTCCTGATCTACATAAATATATCCATAGCGTTTTGACATTTGATTAGTTCCGGCGCTAATCATATCGATACAGCCCCAGCTCGTGTAGCCAAATATATCTACACCATCTGCAATTGCTTCTTTTACTTGTTTAATATGTTCTTTTAAATAAGAAATACGATAATCATCCTCAATTTTATCGCCCTCCTCTAATACATCTAAAGCGCCATATCCATTTTCAGCAACAAATAATGGTTTTTGATAAAGATCATACAATTGGTTTAAAGCAGTTCGTAGACCTTTAGGGTCAACCTGCCATCCCCAATCACTTGTTGGCAAATAAGGATTTTTAACTCCTCCTGTAAGTAGATTTCCTACCGCCCCTTCGATTCTTTCTGGATGTGCGCTGACTGCGCTAGACATATAGTAGCTAAAGGACACGTAATCAACCGGATAATCTCTCATAATTTGTTCATCTTCGGGTTCTGTTTCCAGTACTACATTCTTTTCTGCAAGCATTTTAGCTGTGTAAGCAGGATAATAGCCTCTCGCCTGAACATCTGTAAAGAACAATGAGGTACGCTGTTTATCTACTGTAGCTTGAACATCATCTGGATCACAGCTATAAGGAACAAGTAACTGATAACTAACCATGCATCCTACCATTGCTTTAGGATTACTCTCTTTGCATGCTTTGGTTGCAAGAGCACTTGCTACAAATTGATGATGAGCGCCTTGAAATTTTGCTTGTTCAATATTAGGGTGATTTTCCTCAATAACCCCTAGACTTACATATGGGTGATGGGTCACACAGTTAATTTCATTAAAAGTCATCCAATATTTCACTTTGTTTTTATATCTGTCAAATACAGTTGAAGCAAAACGAACAAAGAAATCTATTAGTTTACGATTCACCCAGCCACCATACTTTGTTGAAAGATGTAGTGGCATTTCATAATGAGATAAGGAAACAACAGGCTCTATTCCATACTTATTCAGTTCATCAAAAACACGATCATAAAACGACAATCCTTCCTCATTGGGTACTAACTCATCACCATTCGGAAAAATACGAGTCCAAGCAATTGACATGCGATAAGCTTTAAAGCCCATTTCTGCAAATAATGCGATATCTTCTTTATAATGATGATAAAAGTCTATCCCATGTCTTTTGGGATAATATTTTTTACTTGCAGGATCTTGAGCTTCTTCTATTTGCTTATGAGTCATTAAATGCCACTGATCTGACCATTGCTCTTTCGGCATCTTTTCATCAAACGTATATACATCAGCCAGAGAAAGTCCCTTGCCGCCAACATCACTTGCTCCTTCTAGTTGATTTGCAGCCGTTGCTCCACCCCACAAAAAATCTTCTGGAAATTTTGTTTTCATTTGAAACATGATAACCCTCCTATTAGTACATAGATCCTATGTCAACAAACTATTATTTTTATGAACAGAAATGCATTAAGAAACTCTAACAGGCTTTAATTGATGATCTCATCTTAGCTTGCAAGCGCCTTCTGTTCTTCTTTATATTTCTGATTGTCCATGATCTTAAAGAACGGGAAGTAAATAACAAAGGATACAGCAAACAAAATAAGCTGTAAGACGATCCCCGAGACACTACCAGTCATCAGATATCCGCCTATAAGTATTGGCATTGTCCCAGGAGGCAACACACCAATGGGGCTCGCTACCCATCCATAATACATAGATAGATAGGTTATCAACACGCTAATAACTGGTGTTATAAGAAACGGAATCAAAATGATTGGGTTTAATACGATTGGCATACCGAAGATTAACGGTTCATTGATATTAAATAGTCCGGGTCCAATGGCTAGTCGTCCCATTTGCTTCAATTGTTTACTCTTAGAAAAGAAAAACATTGCGAGCACAAGACCAAGTGTTGCACCGGATCCACCGATAAAGATAAGATATCTAAATTCTGCCGTAACAATATTATCGACGGGTAATCCTGCTGCGTAGGCAGCTGCGTTCTCTGATGTCAACTGTAACCAGATAGGTAACATGACAGAACCTACAATTGTAGAACCATGTAACCCAATCGCCCATAACAAATTGATTAATAAGAATACAAAGATTGTACCAACTAGGCTTGTACCAACATTGGTTAAAGGTTGTTGTAGAAGTTTTGCGACGATAGTGTGAACGTTTTCAAAATGAGTAAAGTTTTCAACAAGTAAACGTATAACCCATACACTCACGATGACAATAAAACCTGGAATAATTGCTGTAAAGGATTTTGCAACAGTGGGCGGAACTCCATCTGGCATTTTGATAACAATATTCTTTTGAACGACCCTACGGTAAATTTCTGTCGAGAATATTGCAATAAGCAATCCTACGAATAAGCCTTGACTCGAAAAGTAATTAACATTCATTGCTGTTGTGACCACTTTATCTACCGTAAAAGTTGTATTAGGCGTGACAACAAAATACGAACATAATGCTACAGCCCCTGAAGCAAGTGGGTCCACTTTATAACTCTCAGCTAGCCTATATCCGACAGCAAAGGTAGCAATTAATGCGACCAGATTAAATGTACCATTGTAAGGATAAAGTAAGGTTGCTTTGATATCTGGATGAGCTTTTAAGAAGTTTATATAAGCTGGAATTGGCAGATTTGCTAAGATTAGAAACACGGAACCGATAATAATAAATGGGATTGTTAGAACCATTGCATCGCGAAGTACTTGTAAATGCCGTTGACCAGCAATTTTGCCTGCAATTGGCATTACCTTTTCTTCTAAAAACTCAGTTATTTTACCCATAACATCGTGTCCTCTCCCGAAGATGTAATTTCTTGTAGCGATGCCACTTCTATTTGGCTTGAACAATCTCTATTTTGAACGCTTATATAGCTCGATCATTTCTGTAACAAGCAGTGAAATGGTTTCTACACTCATGAGTTGGTCTTCTGCATGCATTAATATCAGTGAGAAATCAAGTTGCTCTCCATTTGCTTCTCTTTTTACTAATGAAGAATGCGCTCTATGTCCTTCTCTAAAAAATTGCTTTGACTCTTCTAACTTTCCTTCTGCTAATTGAAATTCTCCTTCTTTTGCCGCATAAAGTGCCTCAATTACTAAGCTTTTAGCTGTACCTACGTTACTAATAATGTTAAACGCCACCGTATAGTATTCTTCTTTTACCATAACTTCTCCCCTCTTATCTTTTATTGTTTAGTAACAAATTCTTAATTCAAATCCTTTGTTATTTGCTTTTTATTAACTGTAATGCATCTTCTAACACTTTTTCACCGTTCATCATACCGTAATGTTGCATATTAATAGCTTCAATAAAAATATTTTTATCTGCCAATTTAGTTTCTAATTGCTTTTTCAAATATTTCACCTGAGGCCCTAATAATATGACGTCTACATTTCTCTCTTTCAAAGTAAATTCAATTTCAGAAGCCGATTTGGCAAAAATATCTACTTTTATGCCTTTTTCCTCAGCTGTTTTTTGCATTTTCGTTACTAATAAACTTGTACTCATTCCTGCTGCACATACTAACATAATTGTATTCATAATCTTTTCCCCCTTAAATTCCTTCATTTACTGAACAACTTAAGTTTACAATTAAATCGCTTTCTTTTTAACCGAACCTTTTTCCAAAAACAATAGGAAACGTTTGTGGTGTAATAAACGGCTCCTTGTTGTTTCAGTTTAGTAACTGCATGATTTCTTCCACGGAGTCTTTGGCAAGAATTCGTTGGACGATCTCCTTATTTTCTATAAGCGAACCGAGTTTCTTATACATGTTTTCTAAATCGACATTGTTTCCTTCTTTAATGTTTAACAAACAAATCAACTGTACCATTTGCTTATCGTTCCATCGAATTGGGCGTTTTAACGTACATATGGTCCAGAAAGTTTCTGTCGTAACGGGAAGAGTCGGATGTGGAATGGCTACTAGATTACCAAAACTTGTTGGAGCCAATGCCTCCCTTTCTAATACTAAAGATACATAATCATCAGGTACAAGACCTTGTTTAACCAACTTACTACTTAAAAAATGAATAACGCTTTCCTTTGTTGTTAATTCTTTTTTCACAAACACCCGGGATGGATCAAGATAAGTATGAGCTTCTCTTTGCTGTTCTGAAGAGGATAAGAGGTTCCTGATTCGATTTAGATCCTTATCATCTAAAAAGGTATTTACTACATAGACGGGTATCCCTATATCCTCTTTGATCGGAACTGTACTGATTATAAAATCTATAGAGGATAAATCGGCTTCTGCTAATTTATAATAACTGATTGTATTTACAATTTGTAACTTATTTTCAAATGAATTAATTAATCGATAATACAGTAATTTTGCGCTTCCGACACCTGAAGCACATACAATAATCACTTTTTTTATCTTGTTGTTTTTATTTTTCATTCTTTCTAAAGCAACTCCAATGTGTAAAGCTATAAAAGCTACCTCATGTTCTCCAACTTCTAAATTCAAAAAATTATTAATACACTTGCTGGCTATAAGAGCTCCTTCAAATGCCGCTGGATAATTTACTTTAATTTCATTTAATAAGGGGTTTCTAATATTCATTTTGTACCTAAGTCTGTTCATTGCAGGCCTAATGTGAAGTGTGAGTGCTTGAATGAATTCAACGTCATGATTGAAATCCCAATTTAATTCTTTCTGTAATTTATTCAGAATACAACTCACAATGGATCCGACTTCATCCAACTTACTGTACTCTGACAAACTTTCTTTTGGAAGCAATTTAGTACCCACCAAATGGGTAATAACATAATTGATCTCCGAATCAGGAAATAGCAATCCTGTAATGTCTTCTATTTCTTTGACAATTTCATGGGCCACTATTTCTTCGAAAGGGTAGTCTTTTTGTAAATATACCGACGGATTATCAATTAAAAATCCCTCTTCGATTCTCTTACAAGCAATAATTAAATGAATAGCAAGGTTTTCTAAAGAAATATCTGATATTTCAATTTTGTATTTGTTTACTTTTTCGATTATTACTTCTTTAATTTTCTTGTATTCCTTTTTACCAAATAAAGGAAAGTCCTCATGAGATTGATCGAAGTTTTCTTCTCTTTTGTATAAATAATTTGATAAACATGTTCGTTTCATAAATTCATCACCCTCTATATACAAGCCGTAGTGGGGGCGATTTACTAAATTCAGGTTGTACTTTTCCAGTATTTTTCGCACTTCTTTTAAATCGTTTTGTATTGTAGATTTAGATACAAACATTTCTTCTTCAATAGTCACTAATTTTATATAGCTATTTTCTAACAAGAAACGGCTCAACAAATAAATAACTCGGTTATCTTGTTCAGAAAAGTCAATTGTAGAATGACTGAGTTTATCATTAGTTAAGTCATTGAAATTTTGATTAAACAAATCTTTATCGGTAATTTTTATGTCGTATCCTTTTCCCCTAATCAATTCTAAATTTAGACCCATTGGAGCAGACTTAATTTGTATATATTTCAAATCATTACGTATGGTTCGATCACTAACATTTAATTCTTTAGAAATCCATGCAGCAGTAACAGGATGATTAGAACTAATTAAGTATAAGAGTATTTCTTTTTGCCGTTTTGAAAACAATCTTATCCCTCTTTCTTTAAACTTACTTATTAAATTTAAGTCATAGAAATGACAGACGGAGTGTCATTTAGAATTCACAGTATTACTAATTTTATTCTCTGTCAAACAAACTCACCGAACATGGCAGTGACATCCGAAGAAAACACTCGATATAAGCTCTGTTTGGGCGCAGCATGAAGTCAATTGCTAATGACCTTATTAAACGTAATTACAAGTTTCGTCAACTCCATGTTATACGCCTTTCCTAAGCTCAGTTATGATCTTTGTTAACATCAAAAAAGTCGACTCCTTATTAAATAGGAATCGACCGTTTAAAATCCTAGTGATCTTCATTAATCCATTTGGCTAATGTTTGATCAAAACAATGAGGTTCTTCAAACATCGGGTTATGCCCACTATATTCAAAAATCACTTTTTTCACGTTCTCGTAGGTGTCATCGACCCTATCCCATAATGAAACAGGTGCAACCAAATAATCATACCTTCCCAAACCAATAAATACGGGTTTATGGATATCCGCCAGGGATTGTATCAAATTCATGTTACCGAAAGCTTCTCCCCATAAATAATCAATGATAGGCATGTTCGTGTACACATCATTCCACGTGTAAGCCGCATCATAGGCATAATCATAAAAGCTTTGGGCTCCCATTCGTATACACATGTGAACAAATCTTCCATCAGGGTCTCTTTTGATATCTTCCTCTAATAAAACAATGTCCTTTTCAAAACGTTCCTTTCTTTCTGGACTGGCCGTTTCATAAAAGAATGAAGCGCTTTGCCGCTGTCTTTCCTGGCTGTTCGTAGGTGCTGAATTTAAAAGCACCACTTTTTGAACATAGTCCGGGTATTGTTTAGCATATTCCAAAGCCATAAAGGCATGCCCGGAATGTCCTAATATGATAAATTCGTTTAGATGAAGGCATTGTCTTGCTGTTTCTATATCATTAATAACTTTATCCAAAGTATAGTCTTCTAGTTTTAAAGCTCGAGTCGGTTTTGCAAACCCTCTATGATCCAGAAAAATAAACTGAAACTTTTTATATAAATGGTCTGAAAATAAGCGAGGATAATATACACTACTGCCGATCACCAATATCGGCCTTCCGTTACCTGTTATAGCATATTTCAGCTCAAATCCATCACTAATAACTGTTGATAAGTGCTCATTTATAATCTCCTTTTCTTTTTTAAATCACTCCCTTTCCTTTGTGTAATTCCCTTGTATTCTCCATAGGACGTTCCAACACTTCAACTCACCTCAGAAAGTACATTTATTTTTATGAGAAAAGTTTAACATGTTTTTTTCAAAAACAAAACTGGTTTACTCTTGTCTTACTTGTCTTTACTTATGGGATTCATACTTCATTTTTGACAAGCACATCTTTTTGGAAACAAAAAAACCGCGATAATCGCGGTTTTTTATGTAGAGGTCATACTTTTATT